>CAWDVV010000001.1:0-3747612 GCA_963805905.1 uncultured Microthrixaceae bacterium | reverse complement strand
GCCGATCCACCAGACCGGCGCCACGTTATTGCACCACAACAGCGCGCAGTGCCTCACTTACGTGGTTGTCGGCGTGTCGACTGACGCTCATTCGTGACATGCCGTGCCACAGCCCCTATGTCCCGGAATGAGCGACCGCTGACGATCTAGCGGTCGATGTCGTACGCGGTTCTCATGTGCGCAGACCGAGCATGTGCGGGCCACCGATCACACCGCCCGCGCATCATCGAGTCGAGTGGTGGCAGCGCCTACGTACCGCGCCTTGGGCCTTGGAGAGGTCGATCATCGCCGTGTCCAGTGCCTCCGCGGCCGCACGTTGCTGATCGGTTCCGTACTGGCGAGAGCCCTCGATAGCTGCCAAGCGCAGAGGTACGCCGGCGTCGGTCATGCCCTTCGATGCGAGCAGACGTTCACCCCAGGGACTGGCGATCAGTGCCGCAGCATCCCGGTCGTTGCCCTGTGCCAACGCCACGGCCGCGTCGTAGGGACTCTCGGCGCTGTCGATCACCATGCGGACCTCATCACGCACCAGTGCCACCGCTGCCGGGTACTTCGGTGGCCGGGGTGTGGCTGCCTGCTCGAGCTTGCGCCGAGTGACCTCGATGGCTGCGAGCGCCTTCTCATTGCCATCCTTGACCGCCGCGGTGGCCTTCTCCCGGCGCTCACGTGCCAGGCGTTCACGGCCATCCCTCGGCAACATGTCGTTGGACAGGTGGCCGGCCACATCCTCGGCCACGCCGGCGGACTGCTGTGCGGTGGTGCTGAGTGTCTTGCGCACAGTGGCAAGTAGCTCGGTGCCATCCACGCCGAGTGCTGCCTGAGTGGGCCCTCGGCCGCGGGCCAGGTGTTTGGCTCCGATGTCCATCATCGGCTGGGCGTTGGTGGTGCTCATCTGGATGTCTCCTCGGTGTTGCGGATGGGTGGGCGGAAGGTGAGGGACCGGGCCGGCGTTGAATGCCTGCGCCGCCGGGATGATGAAAGCTCCCGGCCCCTCGAGGTGTGCCGGCCCGATTCGCTTCCGACACACAGACCAGTTTGGGGGTGGGTAGTGCCGATGCGTGCGGGCCGAACGAATCGCCATGGCGGCGTCTCATGATGCTGAGTCAGAAGGTGCGCAAGGATTGCGGGCAGTGCTGGCAAGGGTTCGCGATGTGGTGATGGTGCGATGTCACACCGCAGGTCACACGATCGGTGCCGAGACCGGTTCCGGCGATCGGTGCACGCAAGGGAAGGCTCCGGCAAGGCATCCGGCTCGCACTGCCGATCAGTACCCTCTGTCGGATGAACCGTCAGATCAGGTCTGCCCTCGCCGTTGTTGTCACGGGTTCGCACGGTAGCGTCTTGTAGCAGCGCAGACGATGCGACGACAACGACCGAATCCACCACCACCACTGAAGGGACGCAACCGCCAGCGAGCGTCGCGTCGGGGTTGGAGCCGGTATCGAGTCGTTGTTCGGCAGGCCCGGGTGGGTTCATAGACGACGCACCCGGGGATGTGCCGGCCGGCCTCGACCTCGAGTCGGCCGACCTCCAAGCCGATGGCGACAACCTTGTCGCAACGATCACGCTCGCTGGTTCGCACACCGAGCTGACGGCTGAGGCTCCGGGTGAGGGATTCTGGTACATCACCGCCACGGGCGCCGAGAACTGGACCGAGTACCAGATAAGGCGTCGCTGATCGACGGCCAGGAGGACTACAGCGTGTTCAATACGAGGCTGGCGAACGTCGACCGGTGGACGGCATGTTGGCCGACAACGTGGTGAGGATCACGGTGCCATTGGACATGCTGCCAGGATTCGGTGCTGGGTGGGTGTGGAACGCCGGCAGTGAGGCCGGATACACGACTGTGGTCACTGACCTGTGTCCCGGTCCGGGCGACGATGATGTGCTCGAGGTTGGCCAGCCGTAGGGCAATGTCAGCACGGTCAAGCATGACTCTCCCCTGAAGGTCGTCCCGACTGGGGTGACATGCGTTCGTTGGTGACGGGGGGGAAGTTCAGGTCCACGGTACAAGTGATCCGCCGGCGCTTGCGAGCGGTGGTGGATATCCGACTGTGTTCGTCCGCTTCCTTAGCGGACGCCGTCACGTCAGCCGAGGTGCCCCACGTTCGTCAGTGGTGGTGGTGCGATTCCATGGGAGTGCTGCCCGGGCTTCGGCGAGGATCGCCTTTGCTGTCTCGGGGTCGGCCGGCTCATCGTCGGGTTCGGTGCACGCCCGTGTCGCTGCGGCTCGGCGTTCGGAGCGGATGGTTCCGGGGAGTCCGGTGGCGTTGAGGTGGTCGACCAATTAGCCGGGGCCAGGCGAATGTTCGCCCTTCGGCCCGGAGTCGATCGATCGCTTCCTTGATCACCGAGATCCCAAACTCTGATTTGAGGGGGCCGAGTTTCTGCTCGAGTTCGTCGGGTCCACCACCGGTGACGATTCCAGCGCGCTCCCCCCTTGGGTTGTATTTGCTCTTGGGAGGCGTCCATCTGGCCGGACGCTGCTCTCGCCCTCAATGGACGGTGCTCTCGCCGATCTGGACGCTGCTCTTTCCGGTGCTCCGTCCGTCTGACTGGACGCTGCACTCGATGGGTGCTCAGTCCCGCTGGACGGACACTCCTCCCGGTCCTCGAGGAACGGCAATCGGCGCACGGTGGATCCAGCGAACTGGTTTCCCCGGCTCACCGGTACGACCAGATCCATCCGCGCCAGGACGTCCAAGGAACGGCGCACCTGACGCTGATGGATGCCGAGGTCAGCGGATATCTGGTCGACCGATTCGCGCACAGTGTGGTCCTTGCTTCGGCAGCGCGCCACAGGCAGTGTGAGAGCACCAGCTTGAGGGTGGACGTGTGAGCGCCCTCGGTCTGTGGGTCATCGGCAGGACGGAGCGCCTTGTAGCGCCCCTCCAACTCCGCGAGCAGCGAGTAGCCGCCCTTCATCGCGGGCCCGCTCATCGGTAGTTCTTGGTGCGGCTAGTGGGTCGGGGGGATCTCATCGGGAACACGTCCTTGTTCGGGCTCCCTGTGGGTGTGACTAGGCACGATCACGCTGCCTCGCCGGCGTCGATCTCGAGCATGCGTCGCGACGCGGCTGTCGGGACTCGGAGTCGCTTGCCGCATCGAATGGCGGGCAGATCACCCGCCTTCACCGCGTTGTAAGCGCATCCACGCGAGATGCCGAGTAGCTGGCCGGCAGTGGGTACGTCCACCGTGGGCGTTTCTGAGGGATCTGGGATCTTCATGATCTTCATGGTGACAGCGGGTGCGACACCGTCTGCCGCTCTGTTCCCGTGAATCGCACTCTTAGCCTTCGACCCTGCGAGCCGATTTGTGGGAAATGAAGGGCCAAGACTGGCGCCCGTGGTGGGCGTCAGGTTCTTGTAGTCAATGAGTGTGCTGAGGTGTTGTGGAAGTCGACGCGGATCGGATGCACTGGCATCACCCACCGCAAGCATCGATGCATGGCGATGCGTCGGTTTCCCCTCGAGCCCTTGGCGCGTGCGATGGGTGTGCGACTCGTCGGTGCTACATACCAAACGGGGAATCAGTGGGAACAGGGATGGTGGATCGGGTGTCGTGAACTGGCCGACAGGATCGAGACACCGCATCGCACTGTCGTGCGATGGCGCAGTGAGGGCTTGCCACAGTGGCGACGCATCGACGGCCGGTGGGTCGACCTGCCCGATCACCTCGCATGCACCTACGCCGCCACGCACCCGTGCCTCATCTGGCCCGACTGGCTCGAGGACCCTGTAGCGGATGCGGCCTAGATCGACACGGGCGCGGTGTGGGTGCCGAGCATCACACGTGCGACCAGGCGTGCCGCGTCGGCGTCATATCCAACGGTGGCCACGATGCGTTCGACCAACTGATCCTCGGTCATCTCGGCGAGTTAGTCAGGGTCGATGTCGAGAACGATCATCTGAGCACTCCACAAGTCACAGTGGTGTCACAGAACACGACACCACCCGACGGTACAGACCACCATCGACATCATCCACCGATCGCTCGATCCCTGTATTCCGTTGACGCGGGGATACGTGCGGGTATGCCACCGCATGAACAGAGCATCTGACTACGGATCAGAAGGTTGGGGGTTCGAGTCCCTCCAAGCGCGCTGAGCACCAACCGTGGCCCCCGAGAGCGGCCACATCGAATACGGCCCACAGGTGCCCCGACTGCAGGGGCAGACCCTCGTACACGGGCACGCCCTGCAGACGGGGCTCCCTCGCAGTATCGACAGTCGCTGCCAACCTCTTGTCGGTTGAACGACCCTCGATACCATCGGAGCCATGAGGGGCACCACGGTGGCTCCTCAACATTGCGAACTCCTCAGCGCAATATGTGGCAAGGCCCTGGCGCGACTAGAAATCCTTGCATGTACCTCGGATGGCGTGATCTGGCTGTGGCCAAAGGCCGCTTCGTACTGGTCGGGTGCGTGATCGGACTTATCGCCTTTCTGGCCACGATGTTGGCCGGTCTCGCGAACGGCCTAGTCAACGACGGGATCTCCGGTCTTCGTGCCCTTCCCATAACCAGCGTCGCGTTCCAGGACCATGCAGGAGCGCAGTTCAGTCGATCCGTACTGCGTCCCGACGCGCTGAAGGCGTTCGAAGCGGTGCCCGATGCGCAGGCGACTCCGATAGGCGTCTCGTTCTTCAACGCCCGTCCCAAGGGCGGTTCGAGTTCAGAGGAAACGATCGACATAGCGCTGTTCGGGGTCGACCCGACCGGGTTCATGGCAGAGTCATCCAAGGCGTATGGCGAACCAGGGGTCGACATGAAGAAGGTTCTCGACGGAGGGCTCGTCCTGAGCGAAGAGTTGAAGAACACAACCAAGGTCGGCGAGACCTTCACGATCGTCGGGACGGACATCGCACTGCCTGTCGTCGGCTTCACATTCGCCGGCACCTACGGGCACGTTCCCATCGCATTCACCTCGCTATCCACCTGGCAGGAGCTGCTCTACGGTGACAACCCAGAAGGACGGTTCTCCGCCGTTGCCATCGAGGGCGGCTCCGAAGCGCAACTCGACAAGGCCGCCTCGAGCGTGGGCGCCGAGGTGCTGACCAAGAAGGAGTCCTACGCCGGATCTCCCGGCTTCACCGCCGAATCAGCCACAATGACACTCATCCGCGGCTTCCTGCTGGTGATCTCAGCGCTGGTAGTGGGTGCTTTCTTCACGGTGTGGACAATCCAGCGGACGCGCCAGATCGGTCTGCTCAAGGCTCTGGGCGCATCGACCAGCTACGTGCTTCGTGACTCACTGGGCCAGCTCGCGGTCGTTCTCGGGATCGCGATCGCGTTGGGAGCCGCCGCCGCCTACCTGGTCGGACTTCTCATCGGGGGTGGGGCACCGTTCAGTCTCACCCTGGGTTCCGTACTCGGAACTGCCGCGGTGTTGGCTGTCGTCGGCATGGCAGGGAGCCTCGTGGCGCTCCGACGCATCGCATCGGTCGATCCTGCCATCTCACTGTCTGCAGGAGCGTGAGATGACCAACCCTGACCAAACCCTGCAGCTCCAGAACGTCACTGTGTCCTTCGCTGACGGTGAGGACATCCTTGCCGTACTCGATGGAGCCAACCTGGCCGTGGAACCCGGCGAGATCGTGACCGTCTCAGGTCGATCAGGATCGGGCAAGTCCACCCTCATCGCGCTCGCAGGCTTGTTGCGCACCCCCGACGCCGGAACTGTGAAGATCGCCGGGCAGGACACGGGGAACCTGAGTGACCGCCAACGCACCACTCTGCGACGCGACGAAATCGGCATCATCTACCAAGCGGCCGAGTTGTTCCCGGCACTCACCGCAGTGCAACAACTCGAACTCGTGGCGCATATCAGTCACGATCTGAACGACACCTCACGCGCCCGGGCACGGGCGCTACTCGAGGAGGTCGGCCTCGATGATCGGATGGATCACCTTCCGGGCAAACTTTCCGGTGGTGAACGCCAACGGGTGGGAATAGCGAGGGCGCTCATGGCCGAGCCATCCGTGCTCCTCGCCGATGAACCAACCGCTTCGCTCGACCAGGAACGCGGCCAGAAGGTCATGGAACTTCTGATCTCCGAAGCCCGTTCCCGGGAACTGGCAACCGTGATCGTGTCCCACGACCCGGCACATCGAAATCTGGGCGATCGCGCATTCGTCCTCGAAGCAGGGCAACTCAACCCTCTACCCGTTGACTGACCTGCGTTCTGAGCGCTGTGGCGGTAACCCCTCCACCGCCACAGCGCTCAGAACGGATTGGCGCCATCGGCATCAGGCGCTGGCGGCCACCGCGTCATCGAACCATGAACGGAGTGATGCCAGGGGATGTGCGCCGACCAGCCGTCCTATCTCGCTACCGTCACGCAACGCCACGAATGTCGGTATGCCCTGCACGCCGAACCGGGCCTGGATCTGTGGTGCGCCGTCGACATTCACCTTCACGAGTTTCATACGACCGGCGTACTCCTGCGCGAGTTCGACGAGCAGCGGACTGACCGTGCGACATGGGCCACACCAGGGCGCCCAGAGATCGACTACGACAGGCACCTTCGAACTGTTCACGACCGCGTCGAAATTGGACTCATCGGCGTCGACCACCCATGGGAGACGCTGGTGGCACTGGGCGCATTGCACAACCCCACCGGCCGCTATGGGAATCCGGTTCTTCGTCCCACAATTGGGACATTCCACAATCGTCGAATCCTTGCTCACTGCTTCCTCCAGGTGTTGGCTTCGAACCAACTCAGTCGATCTTCGAGCTCGTCAATTCGATCTATCAGGTCGGCCACTACAGCGATCGACGAGTAACTCAGACCCAGTCCTGAGCGGAGCCGTCGGACACGCGCGAGCACGGCAACCTGGCGACGCTCCAGCCACCGATGTCCTACGGTGTCGGTGACCACCTCGACCAGCCCGAGCGAGACAAACCGGTCCAACAGCTCCGGATGGATCTCACAGACACGTGCGAACACCTCGAATTCGAGTAGCTCGGCGGGTTCGACGGACTTACCCATCAGCGGTCCCTCGCTTTGAAATCACTCACGTCTGCGAGTTGCTCGTACAGATGCCGTTCGTCCTCGGAGAGCTCCTCGGGCACGACGACCTGAACCCGAGCATAGAGGTCTCCGGCGCCATCGGCGCCCGGGCCCGGTAGTCCCCGACCCTTGAGACGCAAACGCTTACCCGACGATGTACCCGGTGCCACCTTGACCTTCGTCACGCCGCCGGGACCTTCGATGGCCACGGTCTCCCCCAAGGCTGCCTCCCAGGGAGTCAGGGGAAGGTCGACCTCAATATCCCGACCGTCCAGGCGGTATCGAGGATGGGGAGCGATCGTGACATTCAGGTAGAGGTCACCGGCGGGAGCGCCTTCAGAACCACGCGCGCCCTGACCGGGCAGGCGGATCGTCTGGCCACTCGTGACACCAGAGGGAATGTTCACCTGGATCGTCCGCTCGCCGGTCGGACCGGCGAGCGTCAGCGATCGCCGACCACCTGCGAAGGCGTCCTCGACGCTGAGGGTGATGCCGGAACGTTGGTCGGCGCCGGGAACCGGCCCGCGCATGCGCGACGCGTGCGCCTGCTGCGAGAACAGGTCAGAGAGGAAATCTGCATATGCATCATCGTTCCCGTCGGACTGCCAAGTCGTCGACTGCCACCCCGGGCCTGCGCCCTCCCATTCTGAACCGCTCCGCGAACCTTGTCGTTGCTGTGAAGCGGCTCTCGCACGCATTTGCTGTGCCCTCATCCACTCCTGAGGGTCGACATCCTCGGGGATCTTCCGGAAGTCCTCACCGAATGTGTCATAGCGCTCCCGCAACTTCGGATCGGACAGGACCTCGTTCGCTTCGGAGATCTCCTTGAACCGTCGTTCGGAGTCCGGGTCCTTGTTGATATCCGGGTGGTGCTTGCGCGCGAGCTTTCTGTAGGCGCGCTTGATCTCCTCGGGTGTTGCCTCCCGTGCGACCCCAAGTACCTCGTAGTAGTCCAAGCTGTCATCCATGGTGTGCACCCATCATCGCGCCTGGAACCCGAACGGAGTGTCGACGATCCGGTAGATGTAGCCCTGTTCGGTGAGGAAGCGCTGTCGATTGCGGGCGAAGCGCACCTCTTCGGTGTCGCTCGCCACCAGAGAATAGAAGGGCGCCTGGGATCCATCGCTCTTGGGCCGCAACAACCGACCCAGTCGTTGTGCCTCTTCCTGACGGCGGCCGAACTGTCCCGACAGTTGAATCGCAACACTCGCTTCAGGCAGGTCGATCGAGAAATTGGCGATCTTGGACACGACGAGCACAGGAAGCTTCTCATCGGCGGTTGCAGCAACTCGGTGACGCTGTCGGGGTTCGGCTGTCTCGGAAGATCGGTGCGTCCCCGCGTTTGCCTGTTTGACCCGTAGGATGATTTCGGGTTCCAGGTGCACTTCTGCCGGTGGTGCAATGTCGGCACCGATGCGCTCGGCGAGCTCTTCCAGAAGGGCCAGTGCCCCGTTGAGAGGGACTCCATCAGTTGGTCGGCCCTTGGGGGATCTGCAAAGCAATGGGCCAGCGTGTGTATGCGATCCTGCTTGCGGGGCGGGACGGGTCTCATCCGAAGAGCGACGAAGATCTGAATCAGCTCTTCATTGGTGATCGCATATTGGTCACTGAAGGAACACCCGATATTCGTTGTGGCGTATTTGGCCACAGCCAACCGGCATGGCCACTTCGGGCAATCGGGGTCGACCCGACCTCAGTCGATCAGTGACCGGATCTTGCGAGCGGGTGACCCGACGTACACGGAATCCGGATCGAGCTGCCCCGTGACGACCGACCCTGCTCCGACGATAGAGCCTCTGCCCACGACCGCTCCCGGCAACAGGACAACTCGAGAACCGATCCAACAACCATCTTCAACGACAATCGGCCGTCCGAATGGGTCGCCTGCCCGACCGTCCGAACCACCCATCTCGTGGTCCGACGTGGCAAACATGACTTCCATGCCGATGGCACACCGTGTTCCGATCGAGATCGAACCCAGATTGTCGAACACGCAACCCCGGTTCACCAGCGTGCCTCTGCCGACCGAGATCTTGGTTCCACCGAAAAAGCAGTGCTCCCGGATGTTCCATGCCTCGGCATCTATGCCGTACATCCTCAACAGCAACCATCTCGCCTTGCGCGGGAACAATGTTGCGGCGCCCATCGAGTTGACCAGTGCACGCATTGCGTTACCACCCATCAGGTCAGCGTAGCGAACGGGTTTCCCGATCAGCCCCGCCGGCACACAAACTCATCCCCCAGGCCCGGGTCCGAGGAAAAACCACCCAATCAATGGCGCCGTGGACGAAAAATCCATTCACCCCAATAGAGTGAGGCCCTAGCTTTTGGAGAGTCTGTCATGCGCATCAGCGTCTTCGGTATGGGGTACGTGGGAACGGTATCGGCCGCTTGTTTGGCGCGCGACGGTCACGAGGTAGTTGGAGTCGACCCCAACCAGACCAAGGTGGAACTGATCAACCAGGGTCGTAGCCCGATCATCGAGCGCGACATCGACGGGATCGTCGCTGCTGCTTCGCGTGACGGCCGCCTACGAGCCACCGACGACGTTGCTGAGGCAGTCGGGGCCACGGATCTTTCGATGATCTGCGTCGGAACACCTAGTCGACCCAACGGAAGCCTCGATCTCACCTTCGTAGAGCGGGTGGCCCAGCAGATCGGCGAAGCACTCTCCGACAAGGAGAACTTCCATGTCGTGGTCGCTCGCAGCACCATGCTGCCCGGTTCGGTGAACGATCTCTTGATCCCCACGCTCGAGGCGCACTCCAAAAAGTCCGCTGGCAACGACTTCGGCGTGTGTAACAATCCCGAGTTCCTGCGCGAAGGGTCTGCCGTCAACGACTTCGATCATCCACCCAAGACCGTGATCGGCGAGACCGACAACCGCAGCGGCAAGCTGCTCGCCGAACTGTACGGGCACCTGGATGCGCCCATATTCCGTACCTCCGTTGAAACCGCCGAGATGGTCAAGTACACCGACAACGTCTTTCACGCTCTGAAGGTGGGCTTCGCCAACGAGATAGGCAACATCTGCAAGGAACTTGGAATCGACAGCCATGAGGTCATGGACATCTTCTGCGAGGACCGCAAGCTCAACCTCTCTCCCTACTACCTCAAGCCGGGTTTCGCATTTGGGGGCTCATGCCTACCCAAGGACGTCCGTGCATTGACATACAAGGCTCGAACCCTCGATCTCGACTCACCGATCCTCAACGGCATCATGGCCAGCAACCAGTACCAACTCGAGCGCGGCATCAACATGATCACGGCCTCGGGTAAGCGCCGAATCGGTATTCTCGGCTTTGCCTTCAAAGCTGGCACCGACGACCTACGCGAGTCCCCGATGGTGAACGTCATCGAAACTCTGATCGGCAAAGGTTACGAACTGAAGCTGTATGACCGCAACGTGACGTTGGCGGCGTTGACCGGCGCCAACCGGGACTTCATCCTGAATCGGATCCCCCACATCTCGCGGCTCATGGTTGATGACATATCGGAGGTGATCGACTTCGCTGAGTTGCTGGTCATCGGTAATTCCTCTGACGAGTTCCGTACAGCTCTGCGCTCGGTCGACGACCTCACCGAAGTGGTGGACCTGGTTCGTGGGTTGGGCGATGATCCGCTCCCGAACCACTATGAGGGAATCAGCTGGTGAGGAAACGACGGGCGACCCCGCCGCGCCGAGTACTGATACTGGTCGAGAATCTGCCGTCACCCTTCGATCGCCGCGTGTGGCAGGAAGCGACCACACTTCACGAGGCCGGCTACGAAGTCTCGATCATCTGTCCCACGGGGAAGGGTTTCGAGTCCCCGTACGAGGTCCTAGAGGGCATCCACATATATCGCTACCCGCTCCCGATAGAAGGAGAAGGAGCGCTCGGCTACCTACGCGAGTACTCGCGCGCTCTGTGGAACACGTTCCGTTTGTCGCGGAAAGTCCGCAAGCAGCGTGGGTTCGACATCGTGCACGCGTGCAACCCGCCCGATCTGCTCTTCCTGGTGGGCGGCTACTACAAGCTCACCAGGCGAACGAAGTTCGTGTTCGACCATCACGACATCAATCCCGAACTCTACGAAGCGAAGTTCAACAAGCGGGGCGTGGGCTGGAAACTGATGGTCGCGCTCGAACGGCTCACCTTCAGGTGTTCCGACATGAGCATTGCCACCAACGAGTCGTACAAGCGCATTGCCATCGGTCGCGGAGGCATGGACCCGGACCGGGTCTTCGTCGTGCGCAGCGGTCCGAAGCTGGAGCGCCTCGAGCGGCTGGCCCCCGTCCCGGAACTCCGAAAGGGTCGCACATACATGGTTGGCTACGTGGGCGTGATGGGAGCCCAGGAGGGCATCGACCTGCTCCTCGAAGCCGTCAAGCACATAGTTACTGAGCGTGGTCGAACTGACATACAGTTCGGCCTGGTCGGCGGAGGCACCTCTCTTGATGAGATGCGGTTGCTGGCAGACTCCCTCGGCATCGGCGAATACGTCACCTTCACCGATCGGGTGCCCGATCGCGAAATGCTCGAGATGCTCAACACCGCCGATGTGTGTGTGAACCCCGACGTCGCGAACGAGATGAACGACAAGTCCACCATGAACAAGATCATGGAGTACATGGCGCTCGGGAAGCCGATAGTGCAATTCGACCTGACCGAGGGTCGCTTCTCTGCGGGTGAAGCGTCGCTGTATGCGCGACGCAACGACCCGGTGGACCTCGGTGAACGAATCCTCGAGTTGCTCGACGATCCGGAAACACGCGCCAAGATGGGTGAGTTCGGCCGTGAGCGAGTCGAGAACGAACTCGCTTGGACATACGAGATCCCGAAACTCCTCGGTGCCTACCGTACGCTTGATGCATGACCGAAGCGCCGATGCCCGGCGATCACCCACCTACCGGTTGGGACCCACCTCAGGCGACTCGGGAGTCGCACGAAGGTCCCCCAGACTCACTGACCGCCCGAATTGGTGCTCTACAACGCAACGAGCGCCGTCGCCGCAGGCTCCGTACAGGGGCAATCTACGTGGCCGCATCTCTGGTGGTGATCGGTCTGGGAACCGTGATCGCACTCGCCATGACCCGTTCTTCACCCAACAACAAGGATGTAGCTTCAAATTCGAATCCGACCACCCCAGCGTCGACCACGAGCACCGAAGGGTCGGCCACGACCGAGGAACCCACGTCCACGTCAATCACAACTCCGGGCTCCACCACACCGACCTCGGCAGCACCTGAGTACGCCCCGCCAGCCAAATGCGACAATGCTGCCATCACCACCGCTCTTCTCGATGCACCAGAACCATATGACATCGATGGGACCCCGAACTGCTCCGAGACCTTCTGGGCGGTTCCAGTCGTGGTCCCATCCGACGAGGAGAAACTCACAGTCGTGTTCGAGGTGGGTCCGAGCGGACCCGAAGCAATCGGTGTCACCGGGCGGGATCGATGCACCGACGTCGCAACTGACGAACCGACATTCGATCCGGGACTGTGTCCCTCATGACGGATCAGAGCCATCCAACGGCGTCGATCGTCATCCCCGCCCACAACGAACACGACGTGATTGCAACATGCCTCGAGACGCTCCTGGACGAAGCCGGACCCGGGGAGCTTGAGATCGTCGTCGTCTGCAACGGCTGCACCGATGACACCGCGACCATCGCCCGATCCTTCGGATCGGGCGTTCGGGTTCTGGAAACAGCGGTCCCGTCCAAGACGGTTGCACTCAACTTGGGTGACCAAGCGGTGAGTACCTTCCCACGTCTCTATCTGGACGCGGATGTCCTCGTGGACACGGAATCCGTGCGAACGTTGGCTGGATGCCTCGACGATTCCGATGTCCTTGCAGCGGCACCAATTGTTCGGATGGATACCGACGGGGCCTCCTGGTTCGTTCGCTCCTACTACCGGGTCTGGGCACAGATGGACTGGATGAAATCATCCACGATGGGATCGGGCTGCTACTCCGTGTCGGAGTGTGGCCGAGCACGCTTCGACGCCTTCCCGGACATATACGCAGACGACTACTGGTTCAACGCACAGTTCGCTGCCAACGAACGCCGGCGAGTGGTCGCTGCCACCTCGGTTGTTCGTGCTGCGGCCGATCTACCGACGCTCATCCGTCGCAAGGCACGGGTGCTCGCATATTCCAGGCTCGTCGAAAACGACCTGGCCGACACACCGGGACCTCCTTCCCGCAAGGGCGGAGGTCTTC
Source organism: uncultured Microthrixaceae bacterium (assembly GCA_963805905.1). GTDB lineage: Bacteria > Actinomycetota > Acidimicrobiia > Acidimicrobiales > Microtrichaceae > JAMLGJ01. The sequence goes on along the minus strand of CAWDVV010000001.1, from coordinate 3,734,393 downwards.
TCGACTTGGCACGTTCCCAGCCGACCATGATTCCCTTGATCGCCGTCTACGCGGGTATCGCCGTCGTCACAAACGCTCTCGCGTTCGTGGAAGGTCCGTCGAGGCGAACTGGACTGGATCAGTGATCGCTGACCCTGCTACTCGTTCAGGCGGGGCTGGTGTTGCCTGTGGATTCGTTGAAGATTCGATCGAAGTGGTTGTTCTCCACAACAGCCGAACCTGAGATCACCCGGATCCTGATACTTGGGTACCAGCGGAAGTTCTTGCCGAAAGTGTTGTTCCTGATGATGTGCGGGTTAGCCGGGTTTGTCCCCTGCACACCGATCCCGTAGTTGAACCCGTCGATGTAGTTGTCCTCAGCCACAACACCCTCGGACCCAGACGGACCTGCCGACCCGTTCGCTGTCGCGGGTGCCCAGATCGCCGAATTGGTGCCCTTCTCTACACTGTCGGTCGCTCCGGCGGCGAGAGCACTGTCCGTGGGGTGCACGCCGCCGAGGATCGTGTTGTGACGCACAGTCCAGTTGAACTTGAAGTACTCACCGTGGATCCCGTCGATATGACCGGGCTGAACAAGCTCACCCTGCCCATTCATGGCGATGTAGTTGTTCTCGTACAAGCCATCGGTATTGGCCCTGATCCCATCAGCAGAACCCTCCACCAACGAATACCGAACCGTCATACGAATCGGCTGAAACACATTCAACGCAGCCAACGTGTACCCCGTCATACCAGCATCAATCCGGCAATGATCGATCAACATCGTCCCCGCAGGCATCGACGTCGACGACCAGATCACACCGGGAATACCCGACGTGAGCGGCGGCACCACGAACTCACTGTCAATGAACGCCAGGTTCTTCGTAGCGATCTTGATCGGACCAGTGAACCGGTAACCCCGGAACCTCATCACACCATCAGCATCGTGTGCCTTCGACGAATCCGTGATCGTGGAACCACCGGTCCAAGGCTTCAAAGCACCAACCGGAGTATGACCATAAGTCGACGCCTGCGGACCCACATCAACCCGACGCACAAACTCACCCACAGCCGACACTGGTGTCGGAGCCTGGGTTGTGCTCGGGGTCTGCGGTTCGGTCGTCGGTACAACGCTCGTCGATGGTGGCACGGTGGTTCCGACCGTCGTCGTGGGTTCGCTCGCCGCCGGGGCCGGCGTTGGTCCTGTTGTTGAAGCGACTGCACCACCGGTACCGTCTCCACTGAGAGACTGTTGCCCAGCCAGGTTCTGCCTCAATGCTTCCAGAAACGGTGCAATGAAGCTGTTCAACTGGTCATCTGTCGGTTGGAGCCCTCCCGGACTCGTAGTGCAACCGGCACCAGCGATCACCAACGCTGCCGTACCAACCGCCAAGACTGCTCTGATCGACATTTCGCCTCCACCACCAATAGCTCACGCGACCCCAGATAGCGTCGCCTAGACATTCATCGGTGGTACGGCACCAGGACTTGAGCAGTCTGATCCTGCTCACTTCCATGGTGCCAGGACCTGGAAGCCTGTTCGTCCCGGGTCCAGCGATACCTGAAGGGTCTCAGCGCACGGCAATGAGCGACTTCGTCAGCCCCAGCGCACGCTCTTCGATGATCTCCGAATCAGGAAAGAGGAACTCGAATTGCGTATGGCCGACGAGTTCGACTCCGAGTGCAACTGCAACCGAATCGGCTGGATCGACAGATCCGCTGTGGCTGAACGGCCATCGCTGGATCGCCTTGGCTCGCGCGGCCAACGGAAGAAACTGCAGACCCGGAAAGAGAAAGTGCGGTTCAATCGGAAAGTACCTGTATGGCGTCTGGATCCAGTGATGAGGTGCCAAGGAGCGGACCGAATCGGCGAACTGGCTCATTCGGAAGATACCCCCGACGTGTTCAACAACCGAATTCGAATAGACCAGGTCAAAGCTCTCGGCCTTCAATCCGTCGGGCAGCGCACAGGCATCTCCCTCCACGAACTCGGCCCGGCCAGCGGTCGAGGTGCTCTCCACCGCGGCGTTGACCAGGACCAACCGGGCAGGGCGTACCGGCGCAAGATCCCAGGACGACACGGTCCCACCGAGATCGACAACATTCATCTGTTCGAGGTCAGGAAATCGATGACCCAGTTCAGCCCATCGACGCATCCGCAATTTTGAACCCGCCGAGGACGAACTCCCATCCGAAACCAGTCGTGAACGTATCCTGGAGCCCAGCTTGACCATGCAAATGAGTGTACCGACCCTGCTACTCGATTCAGGCGGGGCTGGTGTTGCCTGTGGATTCGTTGAAGATTCGATCGAAGTGGTTGTTCTCCACAACAGCCGAACCTGAGATCACCCGGATCCTGATACTTGGGTACCAGCGGAAGTTCTTGCCGAAAGTGTTGTTCCTGATGATGTGCGGGTTAGCCGGGTTTGTCCCCTGCACACCGATCCCGTAGTTGAACCCGTCGATGTAGTTGTCCTCAGCCACAACACCCTCGGACCCAGACGGACCTGCCGACCCGTTCGCTGTCGCGGGTGCCCAGATCGCCGAATTGGTGCCCTTCTCTACACTGTCGGTCGCTCCGGCGGCGAGAGCACTGTCCGTGGGGTGCACGCCGCCGAGGATCGTGTTGTGACGCACAGTCCAGTTGAACTTGAAGTACTCACCGTGGATCCCGTCGATATGACCGGGCTGAACAAGCTCACCCTGCCCATTCATGGCGATGTAGTTGTTCTCGTACAAGCCATCGGTATTGGCCCTGATCCCATCAGCAGAACCCTCCACCAACGAATACCGAACCGTCATACGAATCGGCTGAAACACATTCAACGCAGCCAACGTGTACCCCGTCATACCAGCATCAATCCGGCAATGATCGATCAACATCGTCCCCGCAGGCATCGACGTCGACGACCAGATCACACCGGGAATACCCGACGTGAGCGGCGGCACCACGAACTCACTGTCAATGAACGCCAGGTTCTTCGTAGCGATCTTGATCGGACCAGTGAACCGGTAACCCCGGAACCTCATCACACCATCAGCATCGCGTGCCTTCGACGAATCCGTGATCGTGGAACCACCGGTCCAAGGCTTCAAAGCACCAACCGGAGTATGACCATAAGTCGACGCCTGCGGACCCACATCAACCCGACGCACAAACTCACCCACAGCCGACACAACATCGCCACCGCCTGATGCGGGCACCGTCGTCGTGGGCGCGGGCACCGTTGTCGTGGCACCACCATCTCCACCCGGATCAGCGGGCGGCACAGGCTTTACGGTCGTGGGCGGCACCGTGGGCTGTGGATCCGGCTGGTCCACGGAACCTGAGTCGGAGCCAGAAGGTTCACTAGCGAACGCGAATCCATTGACGGAGCTATCAAGTACTTCCACGTCCCGACCCAGATGGGCGAACGCCATCTCACAACCATTCACGGAAACCCGCTCTGCGGTGAAGTGATCAAAGACAATCCCCCAACCGCGTTCACCACTGCAATCAACGGTCGTGTCCTCGACCCGAAGCCCCGTAGCTCCGTCCATCACGCGAATCCCGTACCAACCCGGTGCCGTCACACGGGAGTTCCGGATCGTCACGTCATTCGCATCCACATAGATCGTCCCCCGGACGTCCATGCCGTCCACCACCGCTCCGTCCTCGTCGACATGGAGGCTGTCGGAACTGGTCAACTCAGCATCGGAGGGAACTCCGACATCGGTTTTCGAGACACGCGATGTCGCGGGATCAGTCTCAGCCGTGTGATCGAACGGTTGGCCGTCGACGGTACTTGCTATGACGTTGACGTGGTCCCGATCCAGATGGGCGAACGCCATCTCACAACCATTCACGGAAACCCGCTCTGCGGTGAAGTGATCAAAGACAATCCCCCAACCGTGTTCACCACTGCAATCAACGGTCGTGTCCTCGACCCGAAGCCCCGTAGCTCCGTCCATCACGCGAATCCCGTACCAACCCGGTGCCGTCACACGGGAGTTCCGGATCGTCACGTCATTCGCGTGCACATAGATCGTCCCCCGGACGTCCATGCCGTCCACCACCGCTCCGTCGTCATAGACGTGGAGACTCTCCGAACTGGTCAACTCCGCGCCCGGAGAAACGCCCGCCTGGGGCGGAGTTGCTCCACCTACAAGGCTCATGACCGCAGTGAGCAGCAAGTATCCCGCCACGAGAGAACCGAACTTCTTCAACGTCGAAGTACCCATTGAGACCAACCCCAGCCACGGAAGTACACCCGAGCGCCGGCGCGCGCCGTGGTGTCCGTATCGGAATCGTAACATGACCTTTCCACATTTCCAGTTCGCAGGCCATCAGGGGAACGGATTGCAGCGTCACCCAGGCGGGGGCTGTCGCCATCCCTGGGGGCCTGCAGCAGGAGCGAGTGCGTCGGGTTCGTCATCAGGGGGGCCCGGATGAGGGTAGGGGGGCCCAGCGTCGGGGAGGTCCGATTCGAACTCATCTGGTGCATGCTGGTCATCAAAGCGCTGCAGCACGTTGCGTCGTCGCCATTCGACATACGCCTCGACCGCAACCGCCAAGCTCAAGGCTGCTCCCAGACCAAGGATCCCAATTGCTGCTACCGAACGCAACGGACCCTTGCGATCGGTCGTGGCGGTCTTCGGCACCACCAGATTCTGAGTCAGTGGTCCCGAGGCCTTCTGATCACCGAGTTCGTCTGCAAGCCGTTCAGCCTGAACAGCTGCCTCGGCAATCACAAGACTCACAGTCTTTACGGTCGATTTCTCGTCGGAGCCCTCGGCGCTTATGGCGAGGATCGGCGATCCCTTCTGATAGCCGAAGTCGTATGTCGCGGTTCCACCCTTCTCTGCGATTGCGCGACCCACATCCTCCGACGAGAGAACCTGGACGAGAGCATCACGAAGCGTCTCGCCGTCAATGGGCGTAGCGCCCGCATTTGCGCCCGCGATCTGAGCGGACCCTGACGCCTCGAATCCAAGATCGGTGGGGATCGCCGTTTCGGGCGTGTTCACCACGTTCACAGTGCTCTGGAGTGCAGGGTCAACCTTTGCCTCGGTTTCCAAGGTCTTGAGGCGTCCGGCCATCGAATTGAGCACGGCGTTGGTGGTGGTCACCGCCTCCGAAGCAGTCTGACCCCTGGATCTCACCAACAAGAGGTCGTCGGCTGCCGTAACCGTGTAGGTACCGGTGGCTCCGTTGCTCTCGATCTCCGAACGTGCTTTCTGATCCTGGAGTGATTCAGCAAACAGCGAAGGCGATACCGGCGAAACTTCTGCCACAGCGTCCTTCACGAGAATCGAACCTTCGGCTGAATAGCCCGGAGGTAGAACAGCCACCGCATATACAACCAGCAAGGCTGTAACGACCAGTACCGGTATCACCACCATCTTGCGGCGCCTCACCAGGCTGATTGTGTCAACTACGTCCACGGGCGCTCCTGCGATCGGGCTTCACGGTACCAGCGGAACTCGCCGAATCGGCGCCGTGGTCGGAGGGCGGAAGCATCTCCAAACGCCACAGTGCCCCTATGGTCCCCAGAAGAAGGAACAGGGTTCCGCTGAAGATACGGAATGAGAATCCATCGAAGGTAGCCATCGCCACTCCACCTGCAAGTACCGCTCCGACCAATGCGTGCGCGAGACGCTTGGTCACTTCGTCTGCGCTCCTCGCCACCCGCCGCCCAACGATCACCGCCACAGACAAGGCAAAGAGCAACAGAACCAGACCCGGAACTCCGAGCTCGATGGTGGTCATGTAGTACTGGTTGTCGAGCAGCGTGTATTCCTCGACGTTCATGATGCCGGGTCCCCACCCGACCCACGGTCGGGAGTTCACCATGCTCAACACCACGTTCACGTCTGACAGTCGGGATTGAACGCTCGGGTCATCGCCTGATCCGAGGAACAGGTTCGAGAACGTTCCCACCAGCCCGGGAACTGCCACGCGGGCCGCGATGACTGCAAGTACGGACGCTGCGCCAACGTTCAACTTGGACCGCGACGACAAGGCGAGAGCGAAGTAACCCACAGCAACCACCATTGCGAGCACAGCGGACCGCGACACTGTGAGTGGGACTGCGGCACCTATCAGCAGAACGGGAATCCATCGAATTGCCCTGTCCCTACTATCGGCACCCGGAAGCCAGAGCCGATACAGCGCCAGGGGAAAGACCATTGCCATCACCACGCCCAACTCGATCGGATGCAAGGTCGTGGAGAACGGTCTGTCAAGAATTCCACGGGTCGTCGTACTCGTCACTTCTCTCGTCAGTTCCAATCCGGGAATGCGGATGTACGCCACAGGATCGAAGGGTGTGAAGAACTGGATCAATCCGAGTAGTGCCACCACACTCGCAAGGGCCACCCATACGGAGATCAGACGCTCCAAACGCTTTCGGTCCCGGATGCCATCTGCTGCAACCACAGCTACTCCGAACAGCGTGAAGGCGGTGATGATCGTGCGATTGGCACCGTTCATCTCGAGGACACTCAAGTGTCTACGACTGATGAACGCGTAACTCAGGAGCATCCATCCGAAATAGAGACCCACCGCTGTGCGGATGGGCTGTGGACCGTCGGCGATCTCAGCCTCGGGCAGCAGTTTCGACAACAGCCACCATAGAAACAGCAGCAGTCCAACGAGAACGGCCGGCGTACCCACCGCACCTGCCCCTGGAAACACGATGCGGGCCGGGATCAGGTACAGCACCGCCAGGTATCCAATGAGTCCGTCGACGGCGTCACGTTCTGCCTTGAGCAGAAACGTCATAGAGAGACCAACGAGCAACAGGGCGACTATCAACCCCATGAAGACCATCTGCACACGTGCAGGCTATCGTGACACCGTTGACATGCGATCAGCTTGAACCCGAGGTTTGTCCGCCCGAATGACCAAACGTCTCTTTGTCATCGGTTCGGGCACACCATGGGATGGCACGCGCCTCGCGGATCGCCACGTGGCAGAGAACCTCGCTGCCCACTTCGTCGTGCTCTTCGTGGACCCACCCACCTCGTTCAGGGACTCACGAAATGACTCTCGCCTGTCGGGCTACGCCGGACCCGCACTACAGCCTGTTGCGGAGGGAATCTGGCGCCTGACTCCGAAGGTCACCCCTCGAAACTGGTACCCAGTGGTGCGCCTGTTGACACAGGGACTGGTCAACAGGGCGCTCAGGCACGCCGTTGAACACATCGGTCTACCTGTTGCAGGCGTTCTGTCGACGAACGACGTGGTTCTGGGCATCCTCGACGGTCCACAGGCGTTCTGGGCCCGCGACGACTACACAGCGGGTGCTTCACTCATGGGTCTTTCACGGTCGGCCCTGGAGGGAAAGCAGGAGCGGGCCGCCCAAAGGGCCGATGTCGCCATCGCTGTCACGCCCAGACTCCGCACCAAATGGGAAGCGCTGGGCGTTCCTGCCACGGTCGTACCCAACGGTGTGGATCCGGACCTGTTCATACCGACCGCACCCAGACCTGCGGACGCACCATCCTGTACACCCCTCGTCGGGTTCACCGGGACGCTCTCACATCGCATTGACATCAACTTGTTGCACCTCATCGTCGATGCGGGCCTGGACCTGATGCTGATCGGGTTCCCCCAGACCACGATGTCGCGGGGAGTGATTGGCGACCTATTGGAGCGCGACGGCGTGCACTACCTGGGGCACCGGGCATATGAGGAGCTGCCCGGTTACGTCCAGGCCATGGATGTCGGGCTCGTGCCCTATGTCGACTCCGATTTCAACCGAGCCAGCTTCCCGCTCAAGACACTCGAGTACCTGGCCAGCGGCGTTCCCGTGGTCGCGACCGATCTGCCGGCCATAGCCCAACTAGACACCGAGCTGGTCGTAACTGCATCGACAGATGCGTTCGTCGAGGCCGTGAGAACCCAGGCCCGAGAACGTCATGACCCTCAACTTATTTCCGCGCGTCAGGAGTTCGCGTAGAGAACACAGCTGGGCAAGGCGGGCCCACGACATCGTCGATGCCATGGGCATCGGTTGATGCCAAGCTGAAAATGCACATCTGCTGGTAGCATTTTCACGATGCGAGCAACGCCGCCGGTGAGCATCGGCATGCCGGTGCGAAACGGCGAGAACTACCTCTGCAATGCGCTATCTGACATCCAGCGCCAGACGTTCCCTGACTTCGAACTGTTGATCTCGGACAACGGGTCCGATGATGCCACCGAAAGCATATCTCGCGAGGTAGCACGGTCCGATCCGAGGGTCACCTATGTCCGTCAGCCCGAGAACCTGGGTGCAGCAGCGAACTACAACTTCGTGTTCCACAATACCTCCGCGCCGCTTTTCCGGTGGGCGTCACACGATGATGGATGCGCTCCAAACCACCTGGAGCGCTGTGTCGATGCGTACGACGAACTTCCCAGAGACACATCGCTGGTGTACCCCAGGACAACTCTGATCGACGCGAATGGCGACGAGACCGGGACTTTCCAGGACAACCTGAACCTTCCGTGGCCCTCCCCCAGACGTCGATTGGTCCACTTCACGCTCAATTGGCAGCTCTGCAACGCCATCATGGGAGTGATGAGGCGTGAGGCGGCCGAACGAACCCGCCTCATCGACACCTTCGTGTCCTCGGACGTGGTGACGCTCGCTGAACTCGCACTCCAGGGCCCGATGATCGAACTGCCAGAACCCCTGTTCCACCGACGTATCCACGCAGGTTCTGCCATGCAGGGCGGCAACACCGACGCCGCGACCTGGCTGGATCCCAAGGCCGCACCGGCGTCGGGCAAGGCGCGGTACTCCACCATGCCGTTGCTGGGCCAGACGCTTCATTCGATTCTCCATGAAGACGAGATCTCCCGAGCGGAACGGGCATGGATCGGAGCGTGGGTCAGTGGAGCGTGGATCTACCGCCGAACGCGGGTCAACGGTGGCCGACTGAAGGCCCGGGCACTGCATCACGACGGGTTGGATTCACCTTGAGCGCTGACTCGAACGAGCCCTCGGATCCCGGTGAGGTTGCGGCGGACAGCACTCCGTCTTCCGGAACCCACAAACGCTCGCGCGTTGGACGCTGGCTGAGATGGGGAACTGCGACACTCTTGGTCTTATGGGCAGTGGTTGCCTCACTGGAGCTCTTCTCCGCATACAGGTCCGCTGATGCGGGCCTCGCATCTGTGGACAACCTGGGTGCACTCGCAACGGATGACCTGGGGACCTTCGTCGATTCGATCGGGGGTGATGTCGACAACGTGCCCGAGGAGACGGCCGCTGCCCAACTCGACACGGCGGCCCACGATTTTGCCGAGGCCGGCGATCGGCTCGATTCGATCATCGTGGCACCCTTGCGATTCGTTCCTGTGCTGGGTCGTCAGATCCGGTCCGCCCAGGCCCTCGCTCATGCGGCGAACACAACGGCTTCCAGTGGATCGGTGGCTTTCGCGGAGCTGAACGAGGAGCTGTCCGGAACGGCCCAGAGCCCCCAGGCGCGTATGGATACCGTCCGTACGACCGAGAAGGTCCTGACCGAACTGTCCCAGAGCCTCTCGGGAATTGATCTCGGTCCGACGGACAAGCTGCTGCCGCCTCTCGCCAACGCCCGAAACCGTTTCTCGGACCAGTACAACCAGACTGTGGAGACCCTCGACTCTGCGCTGATAACCGTACGAGGGATCGACGCGTTCCTGAGCGGTCCGAACCGCTACCTCGTACTTGCCTCCAACAATGCCGAGATGAGAGGCGGTTCGGGCATGTTCCTCCAGGTCGGTGAGCTCTCCATTGCTGACGGACGCTTCGAGATCGGCGATTTCACTCCGGCCGGACAGCTGCTCTCATCCGAGCCCGGAACAACCCTGGATGCAGACATGGCGCACCTCTGGGGACAGTTGAGCCCCGATCGCGAGTGGAGGAACCTGAACCTCTCACCGCGCTTTGACGAGTCTGCCCGAATGGCCTCCGACATGTGGGTGTCAGCCGGCAACCAGCCGGTCGACGGGGTGATCTCCATCGACGTGATCGGGCTCGCGGAACTGCTGGACGTAATCGGCCCGGTAGAGGTGGACTCAAATGGGCAGATCCTCGAAGTGTCACCGGAGAATGTCGCCCAGTACCTTCTCCTCGACCAGTACGAGGACTTCCAGGATGACCGCGACGCCCGTCGGGATCAGTTGGGTGCTGTCACCTCGGCGATATTCGACGCCTTCAACTCCAGGTCCTGGTCGGCGTCCGCACTGATGCAGGCCCTCCGTCGATCGGGGGAAGGTCGCCACATCCTTCTGTGGTCCACGGATCCGACCCAACAGGCTGCCTGGAACGAACTCGGGGCCACGGGAAAGCTGCAGCCTGATTCGTTGATGGTGAGTGTGCTCAATCGTGGGGGCAACAAGCTCGACCAGTTCCTCGATGTCGACGCCGTGCTCTCGGGCAAGTCGACCGATGGCGGCCACCGGGTGGCCGTGGACGTGACGCTCACGAACGACGCACCGAGCGACCTGCCCTCCTACGTCGAAGGCCCCAACCCGTCCAGCGGCCTCAACGCGGGTGACTACCTGGGTCTGGTTGCGATCACGATTCCTGCAGGGGGTGGAAACCCCACGATGACAGGAGCCGATCTGGCGATCTCCGGCGACGATGGACCCACCCGGGTCCTCGTGGGTGAGGTTCTGATCCCCGCGGGCCAATCAACCGAGGTACGTGTGGAGTTCGATCTTCCTGCAGACTGGACCTCGATCGACGTGGAGCCGTCGGCCCGCGTTCCAGCGGTGACCTGGCACCTGGGTGACAACCAGTGGAAAGACGATCAGGCAGTTGAGGTACCGACCTCGGAGCTGTGAAAATCCTTCTCTCGCGGGTGATTTCCCTATCTCTTCTGGGTGATTTCAGCATCTCTGGTCTAATCACCCTATTTATCACCGCAGGAAAGCATGTTACGGTTTCTCCATGGCGAAGAACCGGATTAGGGCAATAGGCGCAGGAATGACCATCGCAGCGGCGATGACCCTCGGACTGGCTGGCACCGCTGGGGCCGAAGGCACAGGACCGGAATACGTTGGGCCGACTTCGACAGTCGTGACCAATACCACGGTGCTCGAACCACAGACCGACGTCCTCTCTGCGAACTTGGAGAATACCGAAGCCTCGCAGTCTGCAGCGGCCACCTCCGAGAGTGCCGCGAACGCAACCCAGGTCGAGAGTGCCACCTTGGCCTTCACCGGCGGTGACATACTCGCTCTGGTCGGGATCGCACTCGGCGCTATCGTCGTCGGTGCACTGATCCTCACCGCACGCCGCCGCTCCGCTACTGCCTGAGAGTTACCTACTGGGCCCCTCGTTGGGTGACCCTGCGTCTGACCCTTCCTGTGGCTGACTTCAACACCTCGCGGGTGAACGAGTCGGTTGCGAGCAGAGCGCCGGCAGCGGTGGCAGTGCACAGAACACCGACCACAACGAGGCCGATCAGGTCCGGGACGTGGTCGAGGATCCCGCTGACGTAGATCATCACGGCAAGGCCGAACGCCGCAGCACCAGCGAACACCGGTGCTCGCATCGCACGGAATTGTGCCGTGATTCCCACTCCACCGAAGTGCTTCAGTAGCCATGAGTTGATCCCAAGCAGCACTGTGAAGATCGTGAGACTTGCAACCGCCATGCCATTGACCTGACGGCTGACCGACGCGTCCTGGAAAAATACACCGGTAGCTACGAACACGCCCGCGCTCAGGATCGCACCGAACCATACGAGGACAGCCAGGAGCGACGGATGGTTGAGTGCCTGCAAAAGTGGCCCGGAGAAGGTCACGAACACCCGCATGACGCCCACTGCGCAGAGAATTATGAGAACGCTGGTAGCGGGTTTCCATTGATTGCCAAGGATCGGAATGAACCACGGGCTGACTGCCGCCATGATCGCCAGAAGCGGGATGGAGGTTCGCGCGGCCATCGAGAGAAGGCTCTCGAGACGTTTGCTCACCGCTTCCGGATCCCGTTGCAGCCGTGCCAGTTCGGGCAGCGATACCGCTTGGAAGGACTGCGCCAGGACCTGTACCGCGGTGGTGACCATGCGAGACGCGAAGCGATAGAGGCCCACCTCCGCGGGCCCGAAGAACAGGCCGATGATCAGTGCATCACCCTGGTTGTTCACGAAGGTACCTGCAGCAGAGACCGAAGAGGCAGTCGTGAACGGCAGGAGTTCCTTGACCTCCGCGATGTCAATGTGCGCTTTCGGCCTCCACTCAGAGACACCCCAGAGTACGAAGACTGCCACTGTCTGCATCACGACCTGTTGGACCACCAGCGCCCACACACCCGCCCCGAGGAACGCTGCGACAATTCCCGCTACACCGCCGACCACCACGGACAGGTTCTCGCGGATCGCCAGTTCCTTGAAGTGCATGTGACGTCTCAGCCACGCTTCCTGGACGACCATCAACCCACTGAGGGGCAACAGCACCGACAGGGCGATGATCACCGGCTGTAGATCGGGAAGGCGGTTGACCGAAGACCACCAACCACTGGCCAGGATGCACACCACTGCCAACAGCGCGCTGAGGACCAGACTGACCCAGAACACCGAACTCAGCTGCTTGGAGGACAGTTCTCGGCGTTGAATCAGCGCTGGCATGAGGCCCTGTACCAAAAAGATCTGCGTGAACCCCACGAACACCATGGCCATTGCCACGGTGCCGTATGCGGTGGGTCCGAGAAGTGCGGCGAGCACCACCGTGATGATCAGGCTGAATGCCTGGCGACCGCCCGAGAGAACGAACGACCAGCCCACAGCTGACCGGAAGGAACCCATCTCCATGACCGGGAGTGCTTCCGCGCCAACCCCCGCACCCCGCGTGCCTGTATCCGGAACATTTTCCGCCGGTGTACCCGCGTCTGGGACATCAGGATCCCGGGGTTCGATTCTCACTCCTACAGTTGTATCTAGGAAACCGGTGAAATCTGCACACTACCGAAGGTGACATCGGCTTCATGTGCCAAGAGAACTATCGAGCCCGAAGCGGGCTGGTGGTCATCGGTACCGGCCAGGTAGGTCAGTTGGTACGCAGGTTCAGGCTGACCCTGCTCCCATGCCTTCAATGAATACAGGGTCGAACCGTCTGGCTGGGTCTCGACCCGGTTCTTCATCATGTACGTCACTCCCAATGAGAATGGGAAGTACATCTTCTCGGCTACAACCGCATAGTGGTTGCGGATCTGGAGCTGGTTGCCACGAAATACGGGATATGTACCCAGCGGAGTCGGATTCACGCCGTCCGGGCTGAACCCTTCGAGAGGTTGCTTCGCTCCGATCGTGTTGTTGTGACCGTTCCAACGCATCAGCATCCCGACTGCCGGATATCCACTGTACGGACCGGTCGGATCGTTGTAGCTGTGGATGGTGATCGGTACTGTCACCTCGTAATCGGTCCATGCCACGTCGCCCACCGACACCAGTCGGTCATAGCCGGCCTCGACTGTACGGATTCCACCTGCTTCCTTGGTCCACTTGCCATCAATGATTGATGCGTGGGACGTGATGGGACCGTTGGACCAGTCGATCGTCTGAGCAACCATCGGCGCAGTTCCGGGTGTGTAGTTGATGGTGACGGTCTGTGAACTCGTCTTGCCGGAATTGCTCAGAGCCTGGATCAGGAGGGTGTTCGATCCAGCATTGAGCTCTGCGTTGTACACGTCGACCACGAAGTCACCCGGCAGAATGAGGCGACGGCCATCGGCGCCCAGGTTGATTGCCCGGGGTACCCCGTTGTTGAGGCGTGCGGTCACCGACGCGATCCCTGAGGAATCGCTGATGTTGCCCTGAACATCGGTGAATCGTTGGGTCACCGGCACCGATCCGCCCACATCCAGGTCGTTGCCGTACCAGAGGTTGATTGCAGGTCCGACCTGCACTGGGAGAGTGGTGAAGGTGGCTTGGTTTGTAGTGGTCGTGTTCCCTGACGCGTCGGTCGAGATCACGCGGTAGTAGTACGTGCTCTGCGGGGCCAAGCCCGACAGGTTCAACGAATGATCAGTAACCAACGCCGAATCCGACACAGCAGGTGAGCCCAACGATGAGGTGGGCCCGAACTCCACCCGCGACGACGCTGCTTCGTTGGTGATCCACGACACAACAGCCGTGCTGTCCGTAGGCGCAATACTCACACCCGAAACCACAGGCGGAGTCGTATCGGGAACCGGAGGACCGGTGGGGTCTTCAGGTGAGATCGGTGACGCCGTGTTGAACACGTAGTCAACCAACGCCGTGTAAGGAGCAGGCGACGAACTGCGGTAGTTGCCCGCGTACACACCAGTCGCGGTCACACCCAACGCCAGGCTGAACGAAGCCTTCGTCGAGAACGACACCCCATCACCCGAAGTCGCATACGACCACGAATCACCAGAACGCGTCACCCGCACCCAAACAGAGGACCCAACAGAACCCAACGAAGTGTTCTGCACCGTCGTCGCATTCCCAGCAACAACCTTCGAAACAAAAGCCCTCAAACCAGCAGAACTGCGATGCACACCCAACCGCAACCAATTCTGCCCATCAGCCTGAACAATGATCCCCTGCTGGTCGTAATTGTTCACCGGCAACGAATCAAACTTCGCGACCATCTCAAAATCGTCATCCGCAGTGGGCTGCAGCACCCTCAACGAATCATTCGGCGTCCACGCATCATGAGACACCCCACCAGCAACACCCAACGACAACCGAGCATCAGCAGTCCCCTGCCCAACCAACGACACAGACCCATCACCTAGCGGATCAACAACCGACCACTGCGACCCCAACACCGAACCCGAAAATCATCCGACACCAACGACGACCCCGAAGGCACCGTCGTCGTCGTAGTCGGAGCCGTCGTCGTCGTAGTCGTAGTCGGAGCCGTCGTCGTGGTCGTCGGAGCCGTCGTCGTCGTAGTCGTAGTCGGAGCCGTCGTCGTGGTCGTCGGAGCCGTCGTCGTCGTAGTCGTAGTCGGAGCCGTTGTAGTCGTGGTCGTCGGTGAACCGGTGGGGTCTTCAGGTGAGATCGGTGACGCCGTGTTGAACACGTAGTCAACCAACGCCGTGTAAGGAGCAGGCGACGAACTGCGGTAGTTGCCCGCGTACACGCCAGTCGCGGTCACACCCAACGCCAGGTTGAACGAAGCCTTCGTCGAGAACGACACCCCATCACCCGAAGTCGCATACGACCACGAATCACCAGAACGCGTCACCCGCATCCAAACAGAGGACCCAACAGAACCCAACGAAGTGTTCTGCACCGTCGTCGCGTTCCCGTTCACGACCTTCGCCGCGAACGCCCTCAAACCAGACGAATTGCGATGCACACCCAACCGCAACCAATTCTGCCCATCAGCCTGAACAATGATCCCCTGCTGGTCGTAATTGTTCACCGGCAACGAATCAAACTTCGCGACCATCTCAAAATCGGCATCGTCAGTCGGCTGAACAACACGCAACGACTCATTGGGCGTCCACGCATCATGAGACACCCCACCAGCAACACCCAACGACAACCGGGCATCAGCAGTCCCCTGACCAACCAACGACACAGACCCATCACCTAGCGGATCAACAACCGACCACTGCGACCCCAACACCGAACCCGAAAAATCATCCGACACCAACGACGACCCGGTGGGAGCGGTCGTAGTCGTAGTCGGAGCCGTCGTAGTCGGAGCCGTCGTAGTCGGAGCCGTCGTAGTCGGAGTCGTAGTCGGAGCCGTCGTAGTCGTAGTCGTGGTCGGAGCCGTCGTAGTCGTAGTCGGAGAGCCGGTGGGGTCTTCAGGTGAGATCGGTGACGCCGTGTTGAACACGTAGTCAACCAACGCCGTGTAAGGAGCAGGCGACGAACTGCGGTAGTTGCCCGCGTACACACCAGTCGCGGTCACACCCAACGCCAGGTTGAACGAAGCCTTCGTCGAGAACGACACCCCATCACCCGAAGTCGCATACGACCACGAATCACCAGAACGCGTCACCCGCACCCAAACAGAGGACCCAACAGAACCCAACGAAGTGTTCTGCACCGTCGTCGCATTCCCAGCAACAACCTTCGAAACAAAAGCCCTCAAACCAGCAGAACTGCGATGCACACCCAACCGCAACCAATTCTGCCCATCAGCCTGAACAATGATCCCCTGCTGGTCGTAATTGTTCACCGGCAACGAATCAAACTTCGCGACCATCTCAAAATCGTCATCCGCAGTGGGCTGCAGCACCCTCAACGAATCATTCGGCGTCCACGCATCATGAGACACCCCACCAGCAACACCCAACGACAACCGAGCATCAGCAGTCCCCTGCCCAACCAACGACACAGACCCATCACCTAGCGGATCAACAACCGACCACTGCGACCCCAACACCGAACCCGAAAAATCATCCGACACCAACGACGACGAAGATGCCGACGCCGGGCTCACCGGGACCAACATCGTCAATACAAGTGCCAGAGTCGCACCGACCGCGGCACCGACCGTGTGCCGGTGATGGCGGCCTCCGGGAGTGGTTCGAGTGCTCATAGAGCTGCTACCTGTGGTGTCAGGCCGAGGGCGTGAACTTCCTCGGCGATTTCGTGTGTGTACACCGGATTCATGACGATGATCAGGTCGGGCCGGATGTCCACCAGATCCGAAGGAGCGACGACCTGCTTGGCTGAGCCCGGCAAGAACCTTCCGTGCTTGCGCGGGTTGATGTCAACGACCGTATCAATCTCATCAGCGACTCCCGTCTCGCTCATGAACGACACTGCCTTCGATCCGCCTCCCCAGATGACCATCGATTCACCTTTCTCCGCTGCGTCCATGATACGTCCTCGCCACTCCGAGCGCAGCTTCGTTACACGTCGCGCGAATTCAAGTGTCTCACGAAATATGGTGCGCGCCGTTCCGCTGGTCGTGGATACCTGGCCAGGATCTGCTCCGCCGGGCAGATCCCGAGCCCCCGGAGTACCGACGCGGGCCTCGAGCAGTAGGTACTGACCATCGTAGCCGTAGGTACAGCCCTCAACGACGAACCCGCATGATTCGAACAGGCCCACGAGGGTCTCACGCGTGAAATATGAGCAGTGCTCGTAGTAGAGGTCCCAGAACGCTCCCTCAGCGAGGATTCGAGAGGTGTCGGGTAGCTCGAAGAACACCAGGGGATCACGATCGTGGACCGTGTCCGCAACCATGGACACGAAGTCTCGGACTTCCGGGATGTGCTCGAGGGTGTGACGACACAACACAATGTCGGCATCCGCCGAGGTATCGGATGTGAAGGACTCACCTCGCAACTCGACCTTGGATGGCCCGTCCCCGAGCGCACCAGGGCCCACGGCCGGATCGTAGCCCACACCGGAACCGCCTGAGATTTCACAGAACAAGCGTAGGAAGTCGCCCTTGCCACAACCGATCTCGAGCGCGTCGGGCACCTTGGAGCCCATGACGCTCGACCAGGTCGCGCGACAGCTGGGTGGCGAACTCCACGAAACGCGCGGAGTGGGCCTGGGTGTCCTCATAGCCGTCTGTGTAGCTGACCAATGATTCGTCGAATGCGCAGTTCTGGATGAACCCGCATTCATCGCAACACGCGACGTCCAGGTCGCCGGTGGTGATCTTCGAAGCGGATTCAGCGCTGTCGAACAGTGCAGAGTTGGAAACCGGGACGGCCTCGACCTGGTGGAACGGGCTCATTGCGGTCGCTCCGCAGCTCCGGCACCGGTACCCCACGGTCAACCGACCAGGCGCAGGTCGGAGTCGATGACGCCGGCATCCATCAACGCACGGACCTGCTTGAGGCGGACGAACCGCTCACCCTCGAGCTCCTCGATTGTGAGGCCGGCCTCGACGTAGGCGTCGCGCATCTGCACAATCCCTTGGGTACGGTCCAACGAGGCTGGAATTCAGGCACCAGGTCCGCGACCTTCGAGAAATCCACCCGGTAGTTGCGAGCATCGGCCGAACCGCCGGGTGCGTAGGTCACCTCGGAACCTTCCACGGCCGCGGCGACCAACTCCGCCACGTCGCGGACCTGGTAGTTCTCCTCGGTGGAACCGATGTTGAACGCCTGGTTGTGGATACGGTCCCGGTCAGCATCGAGTATCGCTATTGCAGCCGCAACAGATGTCCTCCACGTGCACCAGCGGGCGCCACGGTGTCCCGTCGCTCTTGATCAGTACCTTGCCGGTGGTGACGGCATGGCCCACCAGGTTGTTCACCATGATGTCTGCCCGCAGGCGTGGCGAGAGCCCGTAGGCGGTGGCGTTGCGCATGAAGGTCGGGCTGAAGTTGTCATCGGCCAGCGGCGAAACATCACGTTCGGTGAGGATCTTCGACTCGCCGTAGGGCGTGAGAGGGTTGAACGCAGCTTCCTCGTCGAGGTATCCCTCACCGGCTCCATAGAGGCTGCACGAGGACGCGAAGACATACCGCTCGACTCCCTGCGCCTTTGCGAGCTCGGCCAGACGAACCGATGCCCGGTGGTTGATCGTCGTAGGTGAAGTCGGGGTTCACGTCACCGAGGGGATCATTGGAAAGAGCTGCCAGGTGGATGACGGCATCGAAACCTTCGAGGTCCGCGGGTCCCAGGTCACGTACGTCACGGATCTTGGTCGGCGGCTCGTCCAAGGCTGTCTGCGCCGAGCGTGCAGGGCTCTGAACAACCCGAGGTCGATCCCTACGACGTCGTGTCCGCGCTCGATGAGCATCGGCATGAGCACGGATCCGATGTATCCGGTTGAGCCTGTGACCAGAACCCTCATTGCACTCCTCAGATCATCTTTGGTCGGGGGATCGGTATGAGGAACTGCCCGCCTGCATCCCGGTATCCCTGCTGGGCTCCCAGGATCGCTTCGGCGTAGTTCCACGCCAGCAGCAGCACGACGTCCGGCTGGTCCTCGATTAGCACCTCGGTCGGGCGTATGAGGAGGTGGCTTCCCGGGGTGTACCGACCGTGCTTGTGAGGATTGGCGTCGACGGCATACTCGATGACTGACGAATCGATCTCGTCGAATGACAACAGTGTGGTCGCCATACCCCCCGCGGCGCCATAGGCAACAATCCTCTGTCCTTCGGAGTGCAATTGGGCAATAAGACTCACCAGCTCGTCGCGTGACGACGTTCCGCGATCGGCGAACGCTCTGTATAGGCTCGAGCGAGTCAACACCCCGGGCGGCTTCGTCATCCAGCATCGTCGGACGCCGGCATAGCTCGGAGACCCGTGCCTGGCGCAGCGTGACACGCAAGGAACCACCGAACGTGTCGACCCGCGCAACATCGGTGATCTGGAGTCGAGTACGGCTCGAACAGGCGATGCAACCGACGTAAGGGAAAAGTACGAACTGTTCTGGTGGAAGAAGTTGTCGTATGCGCCCCGCATCGAGGGTGTCGAGCACGTACGGCACCTCCAGCACCACGGATCCGTCGCGGTCAGCAGACATCGACCGCCTGGGCGAAGTCGCTCGGCTCCGGAACGAGATTGAGAACGTTGTTGCCGAGCAACAGGTCGGCACGTCGACCGTCCGCCACGATGTCCCTGGCGACTCGCTGGCAGAAGAAGTCGACGATCGTCGGCACGCCGTGCTCGATGCCACCGCGGCCGGTCCTGGTGCCGGGATCGACTCCGAGTACCTGGATGCCCGCTCCGGCGAACACACGCAGCATGTAGCCGTCGTTGCTCGCAGCCTCGATCACCAGCGACGTGCATCCAGAGCGAGCGAAGCCAGCAGTTCACGGGCGCTCGCTCCGAAGTGTTCCGGACCAGCCCGGAACCTCGGAGGTGAAGTACGGATAGTCGTCGGAGTAGAGGTCTTCCTGGTCCAGCAGACGCAACGAGCTGCAGCAGCGCACACGGTCACAGAACCCGACCACCAAGGGGAAGGCCGGTTCCGCACTACCCCTCGGGACCTCGGCGAGCAGAGTGTCGGCCACCGGGGTACGCCCCAGATCCAGCACCACCTCGAGCGGAGAACCACACGAACGACACTTGTAATCAGCCATGACCGACACCTCCGATGAGCCGCGCGGTCGGGCTTGGAAACCGGTCAAACACATTGGTCGTTCGAAGTCTACGACTGGGAACGAAACGGTCAGAAGGGTGACATGTCCTCCGTGGGCAATTCCTACGGAGCCATCTCTACACAGCAAGGACCACTTTGTATCCGCGGTACCCCTCCGCGTAGCCCTCCGATGCGTTGCACTCCACCCCACGCGGACGCGCGCAGCCCACGGAAGGTCTCCGGGTCGAACCAGGACCTCGAGCTCTGAGAGCCAAAGTGTTCCATCAGCAACTCGATCTTGAGGTCGAGTTGCTCCCGACCAACCGGCACGAAAACCGCTCGTGGGGATGAGATCACCGTCGTACTTGGGGATCTCGTACTCGAGGATCAGGTGATTGCGGATAGGTATTGTGGGTCAACTCCGAAATGAGTCGATGGTCCTGGTGGCGGTCCTCCAGGCAATGCGTGAACACGACGTCTGGTTCGACACGGCCCTTGATGTCCTCGAACGCGTCCTTGACCTCTGCAGCGACGTACGGGAAGTAGCTCTCGCGGAAACGATGGACCTCGACAGTCCGGTCCGTCGCACCCGCCAGGAAAGCTTCGGCGCTGGCCCGCGCCTCCGTTGCTCGCCCGGCATCGCCGGAAAAGACGATCCAGTGGAACCGGGCATTCGGGTAGGCCTCGACCAGACTGCAGCACGGTCGCGCCACAACCGATCTCTATGTCATCGGAATGGGCGCCCAGCAACAGGATCGTCGGTTGAGGTCCGAGGCCCTCCAGAAGGCTCAGGGAGTAGCATCGGCTCCGACCTGTGTTCTCACGCATCGGAGTCGCGCCACACTTCCCATGGGGCATTGCCGTGCTTGTACATCTCGTCGAGTTCCTGACGATCCTTGAAGGTGTCCATGCCCATCCAGAAGCCGTCGTGACGGTACGCCGTCAGCTGGTCATCCTTGATCAGCCTGGCAAATGGCTCGTGCACCAGTTCCTCGCCAGGTTCCATGTAGTCGAAGATCCGATTGTCCAACACGAAGTAGCCACCGTTTATCCGCATTCCGGAGTCTGTGGCCGATTCCAGTGCCGACACGTTGCCTCCGTCGTCGAACTTCACGACGTGGAAGGACTGACTCGGCTGGATGCACAGGAACGATGCCAGCTTCGCCTGGCGCTCGTAGTGTTCGAGCATGGCCGGCAGGGGGACATCGCTCAGACCATCGGCGTAGTTGGCGAGGAACACGTCCTCGCCCTCGAGGTGCTCACGAACCGCCATCAGGCGATCACCGATGTTGGATGTCATTCCGGTATCGACGAACGTCATCCGCCAATCGTCGGTGTCGCTCGAGAGCAACTCCACCTTCTGGCCGCCGTCGGTGAGCACGAAGTCGTTCGAGAGCCATTCCTTGTAGTTGAGGAAGTACTCCTTGATGACGTCGCCCTTGTACCCGAGGCAGATGATGAAATCGTTGTGGCCGTAGTGCGCGTAGTACCGCATCAGATGCCACATGACCGGCCGTGTGCCGATGGGAACCATGGGTTTGGGGATGGACTCGGAGAACTCGCGCATCCGCATGCCCTGTCCACCGCAGAACAGTACGACCTTCATTACCGTCACTCCATCACTCTCAGAACACCTCGACGCTCGGGATCGGCACCACGAACCTGCCACCCCATTCACGAATGTGCGAGAGCTGGCTGGAGATTTCGTCCCGCAGGTTCCAAGGCAGGATCAACACGAGGTCTGGCTTCGCTGCATCGAGGGCTTCGGGGGGATACACCGGGATATGGGTACCTGGAAGGAAACGACCGTGCTTGTAGGGGTTGCGATCCACGGTGAACTCGAGGAGGTCCTCGCGGATCCCGCAGTAGTTCAGCAGGGTGTTCCCCTTGCCGGGAGCCCCGTACCCGACAATGCGTTTACCTGCACGCTTCTCGGCAGATGAGGAACTCCAACAAGGCCCGCTTGGTCTCGCGAACCTGCTCCTCGAAGCGTTGGTAGGTGGACATCTCCCCGAGCCCGAAGTCCGCTTCGGCGCTGAGCAGCTGTCCGACCCGGTCGCTCGTGTCATGCGCAGAACCTTCGAGGCAACCGAAGACACGCAGCGATCCGCCATGGGTCCAGAGCTCCTCGACATCGAAGACCCGAAGACCATGTGCCGCAAAGATCCCGGCTGTCGTTGCGAGGGAGAAGTACGAAAAGTGCTCGTGGTAGATCGTGTCGAACTGGTTGGATTCCATCAGGCGCATCAGGTGGGGGAACTCGATGGTCACCACACCTTCGGGCCCCAACAGGATCTGATGCCTTCGACGAACGAGTTGAGATCCGGCACCTGCGCCAGAACGTTGTTCGCTGCCACCAGATCAGCCCGGATTCCCTCATCGCGGAGTTCCTGCGCGTACTCGGCTGTGAAGAACTCGGTTCGGGTCGGCACGCCACGGGCCTCCGCGTCCTTTGCCACGTTCAGAGCGGGTTCGATCCCGAGCACGGGGATGTCCTTCGCCACGAAGTACTGCAGAAGATAGCCATCGTTCGAAGCCAGCTCGACCGCCAGTGATTCGGAGTTCAACCCGAAGCGCCCCGTCATCGAGTCCGTGTAGTCGGAGGCGTGCTCCAGCCAGGCGTTCGAGTAGCTCGAGAAGTAGGCGTACTCACGAAAGATGTCCTCGGGTGAAACGTACTCCTGTAGCTGCACCAGAAAGCACTCGGAACACACCCAGACCCGCAGCGGGTAGAAGGGCTCCATGGCGTTCAGCTCGTCGGCTGTCAGAAACGTCTCACAAAGCGGAGACATCCCGAGGTCCACGAACTGATCGGTCAGTTCCGTTCCGCAGAAGCGGCATGGTCCTCCGCTCGGTCGATTCGTTGGTTCGTCTGTCGTCGCCGGCTCGGTCGTTGCTCTCGTCGTCATGGTCATCTTTCCTTGTCCTCAACACCTTCGTCTGGTTGCAGTCGGGGTCTCTGCAGAAATTGCTGTCACGCAACCACCACGTCAGCTCCCGGATTCAGTATGGCGACCTGTTCGCCGATCTCCTCCCGGTACACACCATTGACCAACACGACCACATCGACCGGATGGGTCGAGAGCCACTCGGGAGGGTGGATGGCATGCCCACTGCCCGCCAGGAAGGTGCCCTGCTTCTTCGGATTCGAGTCGATGAGGAACTCGGCCTCGCCTGTTATGTCCAACATGGCGAAGAAGCTCACGGCCCTCGCGCCGGCTCCCCAGACCGCCATCGACATGCCGCTCGATCGCATATGGGCAAGCCGGGCAGACCACTCGCTCCGTCGATCGTCGAGGTGTTCGCCGAAATCGTCGACGAGTTTGCTCAACTCCGGTGATGCGCCGGCTGGCCGGGTTACCTCGCCATCGATTGCACTGTCATCCGAGGCCGCGCCGTCCACACCCAGTTCGACGCTCGCGAACTGTCCCTCGAATGACTCCCAGGATCTGCGTACGTCGAACCCGGTGCCCCACATCACGTGATCCAGGCTTTCGTTCACGAAGTAGTAGCAGTGCTCGTAGATGAGGTCCCAGACCGACTGGTCACGCAACAACATGTACGAATTGGGTACATCGAAATAGGCAACCGCGTCGGGGACCGCCTTGATCGTCGAGCGGATCGGAGCCAGGAACTCGTGCAGATCGACGATGTGTTCGAGGACCTGCCTGCAACAGAGCAGATCGAAGGACTCCAGCCGTGTGTCCGGTCCGAAGTACTCGGCGCGGAGCTCGACGGCGCCGCCTGCCAAGGACACGTCGGTACCGATGCTCGGATCGAAGCCGATGCCTGAATTGCCCCCCGACTCACACAACAACGAGAGAAACCGGCCCTTGCCCGAACCGATTTCGACGATCGTACGACCATGCAGGTCGTATCGCTCGACCAGTTCCGCAACCAGGTCGGCTTCGAACTCCCTGAAGATCGCTGAAGCGTCGAGAGAGTTGTCGTACTCGAGGGTGTAGTCGAGAAGTGCGGGATCGAACCCGGTGTTCGTCAGCAGCCCGCAGGTCTCACAGAACCAGAGATCCATGACCCCACGCGGGCACGCGCGAGCCTCGTCCGCGGTGGTCCAGAGCACACCGACATGCACCGGCAGGTCATCGATCCTGGCCACACGGCGCATCAGTTGCGATCCACATGATGCACATGACGCTTCAACGCTCATCCAGGACACTCCCTTCAAGTGAGCCGGAACCTACGCCGCCAGGGTGGGGCGAGGCCACGAAGACCTCTGGTGGCTCAGGCCATCAGCGTACCGGCGCGCTTGGCAGAACCGGTTGGACAGAATCATGAATCAGGCGATGAGCGCCACAGTTGCCTCGATCTCCACCAGCGCACCGGTGGGTATGGCCGCGACCTCAACGGTCGTTCGCGCCGGTCGGGGTTCGTTGAAGCGCTCGACGAAGATCTCGTTCAGTATCGGCATCGACTCGATGTCGGCGAGGTAGACCACGAGCCTGACCACATCTCCGAGCGAAGCACCTTCGCCGTCGAGGAGCGACTCGAGATTGTCGAAGGCAGCCCCGAGTTGTGCAGCGACGCCTTCGGGCAGGCCCTCGGGGGTTTGTCCGAGAATCCCTGCGGTGAACAACATTCCGGGACTGCGACGTACCCGGCTGTACGGAGGTTGATCGGCCATGTCGGGACTCTATGTCCCCCAACGTTGCCGAATCGCCGCCGAGGCGCTGGAGCAACCGGGTGCGGGCCTCCTACCACCCACGCAACCCTGTGCCACGGGCAACGGACGCCTCGAAGTCGCGCGACTTCGGTCAGAGTCAGGACGATACCTCTGATATCTGGATTGGAGAGCTGATTGTTCGCCTCGATATGCACCGCATGGCACTTACCCAGGGCATCGATGACCCGTATCTCTATCGGTTCACCCACACCGGCTTCGTCGCGCGTATGCGACAGAGCGACAGTTGCGAGGGCGCGGTCGTTCGGGTGCACGAGTTCGAGAACGTCCATCGACTCCGAGGACTCCGGTTCGAACCCGAACACCGAGTATGCGGCCCGGGTGGCTGAGAGCAGACGTCCATCAGCGCCGACCGCCAGCATGATGCTCAGTGACT
The DNA here is from genome assembly GCA_963805905.1 of uncultured Microthrixaceae bacterium. Classification (GTDB taxonomy): domain Bacteria; phylum Actinomycetota; class Acidimicrobiia; order Acidimicrobiales; family Microtrichaceae; genus JAMLGJ01. The sequence goes on along the minus strand of CAWDVV010000001.1, from coordinate 3,709,395 downwards.
CCATCGCGGCACTGAGACGCGGTCCTTGCGCACCCCGGGAATCCTGCCGGCGCCGGTCCCGGCCAGACCTGCGACGCTTGTCGGCGTACATAGCCATATCGGCGCGCTCGAGGACCTGTGAAGGGGTCTCACCATCGCGGACCGAGATCGCCCCGATAGCGACACCTACACCTGTGGATGGTTCGATGACCGATTCAACACGTTGACGCAATCGGGTCGTGAGCCGCTCCAGGGAACCGCGACGGGTCCTCATCGCTACCACGAACTCGTCGCCACCCACCCTGGCGGCCAGGTCACCGCGACGAATGCCGCTTCTGAGAGCAGCCGCAACCGACTTCAGGACTTCGTCGCCAGCCTGGTGGCCTTCGGTGTCATTGAGTGCCTTGAAGTTGTTGAGGTCAGCGAAGAACACGTCGAGTTCTTCGCTGTTCGGGCGTTCGCCATTGAGTAGTTCGTCCAGGCATTCCATCATCGCCCCCCGATTGAGGAGCCCCGTAAGTGGATCGCGCGTCGCTGCCCTCGCGACTGCCCGTTCCGTTTCACACCGGTGCACTGTCGCAAGAAGGGAAGCACACATGAGCGACACGATGTCGGCATTCGCGTCGTCCCATTGCTCAGGATGGTCTCCGAGGTGGATCGTGACGACACCATGGACACCCTTGGCTGATTCGAGCCATACACGCGCAGTATGGGTTCCGCTACCCGAGGTGTACTCACACGGTATCGATCTGAGTACGTCCAGACCATCTGTACCCTGGGTGAGACCGACCGAGTCCGGACGACGAGGGCGCCCGACGATCCACGCCGCAACCGTGCGGAGGTGATCCTGATCCACCAGTTCGGCCACCTCGATGGCTTCGGCATCGAGCACCGCCCCGAGTCCGCCCAGCAACCCTGTGGAATGGGTTGGTTCATCGGCCCATTCCATCGAGGCACAGTCCACGTAGAAGGTCGTGGCCAGGCCCCGCAACCTGCGACGGCGCGACTCGATTGCGTCTTCTTCATCGGCGCTCCGGATTCCCAGTACGAACCAGATACACCCATCGTGTGGCACCGTGTTAGCCACGACCCTGCAGGTGAGATAGTTGCCATCGATGTTGGCCAAACGCAGCCGGGTTGCCACGTGATAGCCGTCCTCGCGCGATGCCTCGGAAAGGGCACCGACGGCGTGAGCCAGGTCCTCGGGGTACACGAACTCGACCACCTCGGTGCCACCCGTGAACTCCTCCATCGAATAGCCGAGCAGACGTTGCGCGGCGGCATTCCCCCAAACCGCACGCAGGTCCGGGTCGACCAGCACGACAGCGTCAGGCGCGTGGCTGTTCGCGAACTCCTCGCACCACCCGAGGTCCAAAGCAGCTGAGATTGCACCTGCCCGGTCCTCGACTGCCATGTCCATGTCAATGTCGTTCATCCCCATGTGCATCGGCAGGCATCCCTGCAACCCGTAGTTTTGTCCCTGTGATCCGACAAGGTCTTGTCCCTGTGATCCGACAAGGTCTTGTCCCTGTGATCCGACAAGGCCTGGCCTGATCGCGCACGGCGCAACCTCGCCGTCAGGGGATCCGACGTCCGGTCACGGAATCCGCCTGGATGCGCACGTACGCGTGTGTTTCGTAGGGGACCCATGGTCGTAGCGGCAACTCCTTCGCTGCGCGGATCTCCTCGGTATCACACAACTCCTTGACACTCCCGTGAACCACCACCGACCACCCTGTGTGGCGCAGCCGATCTGTGCCGTCCAATTCGAAGGCCACAGCTGCACCGTCCGCCAAGCTCGCCAGTTTGGTTCCGGGACTCGTCAGAAATACGACGCCGGGTGGTTCACTCGAGAAATCCAACGCGTAGTTGAGAGGAAACACCTCTGGGTGTCCACCCACGAGAATGGCGAGGCGCCCCAAGTGGTTGTCCGCCAAGATCTGCCAACAATCCTCCGTGCTGAGCAACTCCAAGCCGTTGCGGTCGACCTCCACGGTGACCACCCCCTTGGTCGTCCACGAACCATCGGACCCGGTCGAATTCCCCGAGGTTCCTTGGCACCGCAATGATCATACCGAATAGTGGGTGTGCCCGCCCCGGAGACCGAAGCGGCAACTGGACAGGAAGTCTGTGTCCATGGGGTGCTGTCGGTCCCTCCAAGGCGTTCGTCAGCGACTCTCGGTCCGTGTTTGACGCCGCCGAGGCCGGGCCAGGCGCCTGCCCAGCCATCGTTTCGGACTGATTCGATGGAGCTTGCCCACATCGGCCGGAAGATGCTTGGCCCAACCGGCCAAATCATCGTCGGATGTGAGGTAGACCAGTTGCGTTCGGTCGATCTCTGCACTCACCGCCTCGAGCACATCACAGGCCGCGGCACCCATCTGTGCGAACGAGTCAGCGAGAAGCACGGGTGTCGGTTCGGCGTCCGGAATCAGTATCTCTGCGACGGCTGCGTGGATCATCACTGCGACATCACCGGGACCGAGAGCATCCGAGGCTGTCTCATACACGGCACGCTCCGCGATCAACTCGGCACGAGTTGTTCGTAGTGCCTCCAGACTGATCTCAGAGGCCTCCAACGCAGTTTGCGTCTCGGCATGAATCGTTTCAGCCTGAGGCAACAACGGCTCGAAGGCCGCCATCCGCTCGCGTTCCGAATCTGCCTCGGCGGCTATCTCCACCGGATCAGGTACGGCATCGAGTTCCCTCCGGAGTTCCGTCACTTCCGATTCGATCCGGTTGCAGTCATCGCGCAGGCGTTCGAGTGATACCTGACATCGGGGCACCACCTCCTCGAGCACCGCTGGAAGCTCGGGGATCGCAGCCAACGCCTCACTCGAGAGCGACTCCGGATCGACGCCCGTCGACGAAGTGACCCTGACCCGCAGTGCCTCGCGCTGCAGGTTCAGCGCGTGACGCACTTTGGCCGCCTCTTCGCGGGCGGCTTCAAGGATGTCCGTCGCCCGGACCGTCTCCGCCCGAGCACGAACGACGGTGGCCTCGATCGCCTCGCCGACGGATCTCGTGGAGATGGCGATCGTGTAGTCGAGGTAGGACTCGAACCCGTAGAGCGAGAGAACTCGAGCTTCCTCCTCGTCGTCCGAGGAATCGTGTGCCGCGTCGATCTCCTGCCGTGCCCGCTCCGCCAGGAGTCCCGAACTCACGAGCTGTTCGAGGTTCTCCGTTCTCTGTGCGGTTTCTCGTTGCCGTTCGCGGGCATCGACCACTTCCTGGTCGCCTTCCACTCCCCTCGCAGCCAGTTCGCTCCACCGGGACTCCAGCTCCTGGATCTCGTCGAGCATCTCCGTGATGCTGCTTGATGTCTCTGCGGTTCCCGCTGCAACCTCACTGAGCCATACGGACAACGAACTGGCGGTGTCCGGGTCGAGCAGGCCCATTGCATCCGCCTGTTCCACGAGTCCCACGAGTCCGCTCGTCGCATCACCCAGCCGCAACGCCGTGATCGTCGAACCATTCGGGTCGAGTCGCTCCGATACCTCTTCAGCCACGGTTTCGGCCTCAGCGAGTGTGGATGCAGCCACATCGAGCGCGTTGACCGCCTGTTCGATCTCACGGCGTAACTCCTCGGGACGCACCAGCGCTTGCTCCTGGCGCTCGATCAGTTCATCGATCAGTTCGCTGCTGTGGGCCAGTTCGTCGGATACCGCGGAGAGAGCAGCTTCGGCCGCCGCCCGCTTGCGGCGCAGTGCCTCAAGGTCCTCACCCATCTGGGCGATCCTGGTGTCCACGTCCTCGAGCCGTGACTGCGAACCCGAGACCAGACCGGCTCGCATCGCCCGACATGCGTCTTCGAGGTCCACTGGGTCCAGTGACCGCATCCCGCGGCCGTGGAGATCGAGAGACACTACCGCGGTCTGGTCGAGTGGCATCTGGAAGCCTGAATACTCGATGCTGCCGCCAACTGCTCCACCAGCACTGGAGTAGAGGTCGTTCAGGATGGCCTCCAGATCGTCGATGGCCGACGCTTCGCCGAAGATGACATTCAGACGCGGGTGCAGGACCAATGGCGACCATGGACTCTCGTCATGTGTGATTTCGGCAACCCGCATCAGATCCGACCTCGTCGAGAGCCCAGGCTCGTGATGCTGGGTCCCTCATTCCCTAGATCGGCAGGGTCCCGCTCCAATGTAGGGAAATCAATGCAGGAGTGGATCAGTCGAGTCGTAGTAGGACTTCCTGGGCGACGGTTGCGACGTGCGTGCCATCGGCGGCGTGGAGGTTTCCGAGTGCAAGGCCCCTGGCCCCCACGAAACTCCGGCAGCTGAAATCGTGCAGGTGCCACCCGTCGGCACGACCTCGCCGATGGAACCAGATCGTGTGATCGAGGCTGGCACTGAACATGGGTAGTTCCCACGGATCTTCGCGTCGAGCCACCTGGGGATGGCTCCGCATGACCGCATCCGTCGGCAGGTCGTCACTCAGGAATGCGAACGCCGCAGCGCTGAGCAACTCCGAATCATCCCCGAGTGAACTTGACCTCATCCACGCAACGGCCCGTCCCCCACGGCCACCGCTCCCGGAATCCACCCTTTCACCGACCTGATGGATCAAGTGATCCGGAACGGAGGCCCGTTCGAAGGCCGGCGACCAGGACGAGTTCTCGATCTCACCGGCTCCCGGAAGCGACCGATCGAGCCCTACCAACTCGATGTCCTCGGACACCTCCACCCGTTGAAAGGAAGCTTCCAGGTTGAGGATCGCCTCCCCACCCTGGCGAGCCACGATCCGGCGGGTACAGAAGCTACGCCCATCACGAATCCTCTCCACCTCATAGCGAACGGGTTGGGCTTGGTGACCCCGACGGATGAAATAGGCGCGGACGCTGTGCGGCCGGTAATCCACCGAGACGGTGAATCCGCCGGCCAGCAACCCCTGGGCCACGATCTGACCACCGTAGAGGCCCCCCCACGGATACTCCGGACCAGTTCCCACCCACACGTCGTTGGCGTGCTCGGAGAGTTCCAGGATCTCTGCCATGCCCATGGGTACCCGAGGCGAGTCGTTGTCCACCCGACGTTCCTATCACCGATGCACGAGGCTCGTTGAAACAGCGCTGTTAACCACACGCGAGACTGGACCCATGGCTGATACCCCCTTAGCGCAGGCACTCGAGTGGGTCCGCGAAGCTGGCGCCGGAACCCTGGCACACTTCCGTTCCGAAGAACTCATCATCGACACCAAGACCGACGGCAGCCCGGTCACACGGGCGGACCATGAGGCCGAAGCACTCCTGAGACAACGGATCACCGAGGCTTTCCCCGACGACGCGATCCACGGTGAGGAACAGGACGACGAGCCTGGCAGCAGCGGCTTGACCTGGGTGATCGACCCGATAGATGGCACCAAGGCCTTCTCCCACGGAGTGGGAACCTTCTCGAATCTGTTGGCACTGACCGACGAAGACGGACCGGTTTTCGGGGTCATCAATCTTCCCGCACTGGGCGAGATCCTCTGGGCCGTGCGAGGTGAGGGCTGTTGGATCAACGGTACCGCGCGTGACCATCGAACATGGCCGAAACCGTTCCGGGAGCCGACTCCTCTGCGTGTCAGATTTCAATGGGTGGGACGCGGAGACGTTCGCTCGCATAACCGAAGCCGGTGTTCAGTTCAGAACCTGGGGTGATGCCTACGGGTACGCGCTGGTGGCAACCGGTAGGGCGGATGCCATGTTCGATCCGCAACTCGAGTGGTGGGACCTCGCGGCACCCTCACTCATCGTTTCCGAAGCCGGTGGCAAGGTCACGCCCAGGGATGGGTCGTCGGAGATCACCACACGCTCCCACGATGGTCCGTATGCCCTCTCGGCCATCGCTTCGTCCGACGGTGACCATGAATTCTGGGTCGACCTCTTGAACACCTAGGCCCTCCCCGGGTGCTCAGATACCGACGAGATCGACGAGACGATCGATCTCGTCGCAGAATGCCAGGTCGCTGTCAGGGTCATCGCGCTCTTCGATGCGTTGGTGCACCTCGGAACTCGCCGAGATGCGACCTGCGTAGGCGGCGCGACGACGCTCGACGAGCCCCTCGGGCTCTTCCGTGGTGGCGCTGTATTGCGCCTGGATACCCCGCTTGAGCATTCCGAGCGCTTCGGTACGCATCTGGGAAACACGTGACTCCGTCACTCCGAGGAACCGCGCCAGATCCTCGCTGGTGCGTTCCTGGATGAAGTAACCCACGATGATGAGGCGATGGCGCTCGGGTAGGTGTGCGACGGCTTCTCGGAGATAGGCCTTCAGTTCACGATCTTCGAGCTCTGCATCGGGCTCGCGTGCATCATCAGCGAGCACGTCGATGAGGGTGAGTTCTTCTTCCTCGCTGTCGCTCGTCACGTGTTCGAACGCCAGCACGACCGAACGGAACACCCGCTCGCGCAGACTCCGAACCTCGTCTGGGGTCACACCCAGTTCGGCCGCAGTTTCTCCGATGCTGGGGACACGCCCGAGGCTTGTGGCCAGGCGTTGTTCCACCGAGTCGAGGCGTCGGGCCAGGGTGCGTACCGAGCGAGGTGCCCAGTCGGCGGCCCGTACGGCATCGATGATCGCTCCACGGATACGTTGGGCTGCAAATCGGTTGAACGGCACACCATGCGATTCGTCGTAGCGCCGTGCGGCTTCCACCAACCCTATGGCACCGGCGTTGATCAGGTCGTCGCGATCGACGTGTCGTGGAAAGTGCACTGCAACCTGGAACACCACATGGTTCACGAGCGACAGATGCTCCTCGACCAGGGCTGTTGCCTGTGGGCTGTCTCCGAGTGGGCTGGTGTTGCGTGAATTGCTGGTTTTGAGTGACATGGATCCTCCTGATCGCCGCTGAGAGATTCATCGGCGCGAAGAGGCGCGCAACTTGAGGAGAAATTCGAATTTTGTCGCGAGGGGACCCACTTGTCACTCTGCGTGATATTTCGGCAGGGTTACAAAGATACTTTAGGGCTGTTCCAAGATTTCTCGAGGATTCCCCAAGGTTCTGAGGTCACGGTCAGTGAACAACAAGCTTCACAAGTAAGCCGGCGGTACACCAGTACCGTCACCCGATCGAGTCCTACTCGGTGAGTTCAGCGACCCGTACGCCCCTGGTCCGTAGCCTCCGGAGCAACTCGGCAGGATCCGACGTCGACCCCGCGCCGATCGCACCGGCGGGCGTCTGGCCGTTCAGAATCGCCACCACGACCTCGGACACCAACACACCGGCTGCTACCGCTGGGCGGTCGAGAACACCGAACACGATGGTCACATGGGTGCCCTCAACCGTGCCCCTCAGCTCAACACGCGCCGCTCCCACGCCACCCTCGGCCGGTGCGGGCAGGATTCGCGGTAGTCGCTGGGCGATTCGGTCGCGTCGTGTGAGGACCATCCGTGCGCTGCAACGCTCGAGGTTCTCGAACCTGTTGAGAGCGATGATCGGCTCAGCGGTGTCGGCAAAGTATGCGTCGCGTCCCCCGATCGGGTCGGGAAACCAACACAGTTCACGCCCCGACCCACCGCGTCGGCCAACCCAGTGGCGATCGAACCAGATGTGGGCCTCTCGACGTACCGAGTCGAGTCGATCGGCAGCACACTGCGGCCCGCCCGCACCCTGTCGGGCAAAGTGGACCTCGTGGACGTGATCCAGACGTGTCGCGCCGTACGCGGCGATCACGTCCGTCAGCCCCGGCGAGAAGCACGCACCCACCACCAGTGATCGGTCGCCCTTTCGAGCGAGTTCGTCGAGCGCCAGTAGATCGGCGGCTCTCGCGTGCGAATCGACCGTCGTGACAACGTGTCGTCCGGCATCGAGATGTCGCTCTGCGAGGGCGACCTGACCCGGCTGGTGACCGGTCAGAACCACGACTTCGACCGATGCTCCGACAGGGTCAGCCGCATCCCCCACCCGGAGCCTCCGCGCCTTGATCGAATCAGCGAAGACATTGCGCAATGTGTCCCTTCGCCCGGGTCGGGAGCTGGTGACCGAGAGCGGAACCTCAGGATGACCTGATACCAGCTCCCGGGCCACACGTCCGCCCAGGACTCCTGCACCCACCACCTGTACGCGCGGCCCCGAATCCGTCACGGCGTGTCACCTGTGGAACCATGAACCGTCGAGGATGATCCACCGCGGGAGAGTGCGTCATCGTCGAGGTCGCTCCAGCCGCCGGGAGCAGGCTCCGCCGGGACCGATCCACGAATGCGAAGGATGACCGCCAGGATGGCGCCCATGGCCACAGCCACAGCTGCCTTCGGACTCATGCCCACGGGTTCTCCTTGTTCGAGGCGTGGGGCTAGCTGGAGTCGAACCAGCGACCTCACCCTTATCAGGGGTGCGCTCTAACCAACTGAGCTATAGCCCCGTGCAGCGGTGCGCCAGCGTAGCGGTTGAATCTGTCCGCAGCGAACGCCGAATCGGTACACGGCTGACGAGGTCCCAATGCCGGCCGTGGCACTTCTCACACGTCACGGTTGATGGGCCGGGCAGTCTCTTCCTCGATCACTGACACCCAGATCCCACCGATGATGTCGCTGACAAGATTGAACACCAGGGTCAGGACCACAGCTGTCGCCGCCGCACCCAGTGCCATCAACAACGAGATCAGTCCGAATTGTCGGAATAGGACACTGCCATCGAGCTTGAAATCCTCGAGTTGGAGGCTGTCATTGAAGAAGTTCTCAAGGCTCTGCAGGGCTCCGGTGTTGTTGGCCACGGACCAGATGATCACTGACGCGATCATCGCGACGACCCACATGCACAACGCCATGAGCAGGGAGAGTTTGAGAATCGACCAGGGATCGATGTGCCTGACGAGACGCCGGACCTTGCGGGCCTCGAATCGTTGACGGCGGTATCCAAACACCCGACGGTCACCTGTGGCGTCAGAAGCACTCCCAGACGCGGCTCCGTTTGCACGCTGGTGGTCCACCTCGGGCTTGGAGGTCACGGTCACGTCCAGATCCTACAGCGGAGACGGTTGTGCCGCCGCTGTTGCGGTCAGTCCGCTCCGAACGATGCGTACCACCGAGATCGCACCGAGTTGATCCAGGGAACTCACTTCCGCCTCGTTCGCCGCAGCGACCTCGAGGGCCGCGTCCCGACCACCCGTGACTCCTGCGAGCACGACGGCGTCGGCGGTTGCATTCGCACGCTCGCGGGCGACCATCCGCCCACCGATGTTCGCCACGACGAGCGCAGCGGTGGCGACCACGACGACCAGAACTGCACCGATGACCACCACCGAAGAGCGTTCAGTGGGCTGTTCAGGCCTGATCGTCACGCGAACCACTACCCTCTGGGCTGTCTTCCGGGCCGTCGTCCGTGGAGCCGCTGTCGACACCGTCGTCCTGTTCGTCCTCGTCGTCCGAAGCCAACACTCTTGCCACCGCTGCTACTTGGTTGTCATCTCCGGGGTTCATCACCCGAACGCCGGAGGCATCCCTGCCCTGGGTGGAAATGTCGGCCACGGCAGTCCGGATGACCACTCCTCCGTCGGTGATCAACAGCACCTCGTCATCGGGTGCCACGAGGAATGCGTTGACCATCGCCCCCCGCTCAGCAGAAAGCTTGTGTGCGCGCACGCCCTGGCCTCCGCGGTGACGTAGAGAGAACTGTTCCAGCGCGGTGCGCTTGCCGTACCCACGTTCGGTGACTGTGAGCAGCACATCCTCGTCCGAGCTGACCGCTCCTGCCCCTACGACGTGGTCATCACCGAGGAGCCTGATCCCGCGTACCCCGCTCGCAGTGCGGCCCATCGAACGAACATCGTTCTCGGAGAACCGGATCCCGCGCCCGTTGCGTGTCACAACGAGTACGTCGTCGGAGCCCGACGTGGGCATCACCCTCACCAACTCGTCTCCGTCACGTAGGCCGATCGCCCTGAGCCCGTCACTGCGCGAGCTGTCATACGCGTTGAATGCAGTCTTCTTGACCACCCCGTTGCGCGTGACGAAGAAAAGGTAGGGCTGGGTTTCGTAGTCACGCGTGTCGATGATCGCCTCGATGTACTCATCGGAATCGAGGTTCAACAGGTTCACGATCGCCTGGCCCTGGGCATTGCGGTCCCGTTGGGGGATCCGATGAGCCTTGAGGCGATAGACCTTGCCGCGGTTGGAGAAGAACAACAGATAGGCATGCGCGGACGTGTACAGCAGATGCGTGATCACGTCCTCGTCGCGTAGCTTCGCCCCGGCTACTCCCCTGCCACCGCGACCCTGCGTACGGAATGCATCGGCGGACACTCGTTTCAGGTAGCCCCGATCGGTCATCAGGACCACGACATCTTCGTCGTCGATGAGGTCCTCTACGTCCAGGTCGCCGTCGTCGAACTCGATGGTGGAGCGACGCGGAACCGCGAACTCGTCGCGGATGTCGGTGAGTTCCTCTGCGATAGTGGCTCGCAGTTTTCCATCGTCACCGAGGATGGCCTCCAGTTCGGCGATGATCGCGAGTAGTTCCTCGAGTTCGTCCTGGAGCCGCTCCCGTCCGAGACGGGTGAGGGTGGACAGGCGCATGTCGACGATCTCGGTGGCCTGGATCTCGGAGAATTCGAACCCCTCCGCCTGCAGCGCCGAGATGGCCGCGGCACGGTCAGCCGAGGCGCGGATGGCAGCAATGATCTCGTCGATCATGTCGAGGGCCCTGAGGAACCCCTGAATGATGTGAGCTCGACGCTGCGCGCGGTCCAAGCGGAACTGCGAACGCCTGGTGACGACCTCGATCTGGTGCGCTACGTAGTGAACGAGCATGTCGCGCAGCGTGAGAGTCCGGGGAATGCCGTCGACCAAGGCCACGGTGTTGACCCCGAAGGTGCTCTGCAATGGGCTGTGTTTGTAGAGGTTGTTGAGGATCACCCCAGCGTTTGCATCCCGTTTGAGTTCGATCACCAAGCGGGTTTCACCACGAGCGCGTTCATCGCGTATCTCGCGGATCCCTTCGATCACACCGGAGTTGGCGAGTTCCGCGATCTTCTCGGAGATTCCCTCGACCGATGTCTGATACGGGATCTCTGTTACAACGATCCGATCCGCGGTCTTTCCCTCCTCGATCTCGGCTCGTGCGCGGATTTTCACCGAACCACGGCCCGTACGGAGTGCCGATACCAGCCCGGCACGTCCCATGATCATTCCACCGGTCGGGAAGTCGGGGCCGAGAACGAACTCCATGAGTTCCTCGGTGGTTGCCTCCGGGTGGTTCAACAGGTGGATCGTGGCGTCGATCACCTCACCCAGGTTGTGAGTGGGGATGTTGGTGGCCATGCCCACTGCGATGCCCTGGCTGCCGTTGACCAAGAGGTTGGGGAAGCGCCCCGGGAGAACACTCGGTTCCTCGCCCGAACCATCGAAGGTTGCGGTGAAGTCCACCGTCTCCTCATCGATACCCGCAAGCATCTGCATGGCAATCTTGGAGAGTCGACACTCGGTGTACCGGTAGGCAGCAGGAGGATCCGATGGCGAACCGAAGTTGCCGTGCGGATCCACGAGCGGGTGCATGAGTGAGAACGACTGTCCCATGCGCACCAGCGCGTCATACACCGCGGTGTCTCCGTGGGGGTGGTACTTGCCGATCACGTCTCCGACGACTGTGGCCGACTTCTTGTGGTTGCGATCGGGTCTCAGGCCCGCGTCGTGCATCGCCCAGAGGATGCGTCGGTGCACCGGTTTGAGTCCATCACGAACGTCGGGGAGCGCCCGCGAGACGATCACCGACATCGCGTAGTCGAGGAACGACTGTTCCATCTCCTGTTGGATCTCTATTGAATCTATGACTCCTGCCGAGGAACTCAGCTCCTCGGTGCTGTCCTGGGCATCGGGACCGTCTTCGCCGGCTCCGCTGCTTCCGGAGTCGGGATCTCCGGAGTCGGGGACTCCCGGATCGTTCTCGTCACTCATATTTTCCTCTCACGGGCCGTCCCGTCTCAGATGTCAGGCGCTCAGATGTCCAGGAAGCGCACGTCCGACGCATTCGACTGGATGAAATGCTTGCGGCTCTCGACGCTCTCTCCCATGAGCACCGAGAACACCTCGTCGGCGATCGCCGCCTGCTCGACCGACACCTGCAACAAGGTGCGCTGGAGCGGATCCATGGTGGTGGCCCAGAGCTCTTCGGCATCCATCTCCCCAAGGCCTTTGAGTCGTTGGAACTCGTTGCGGTGCTTTGGGTGTTCTGCCTGGAACACGGCCTTCGCTGCGTCGTCCTTCAGATAGATCTTGCTGCGTCCCACCTCCGTCGAATAGAGCGGCGGCTGTGCGATGTAGATATGACCACCTTCGACCACGGGACGCATCTGGCGGAAGAAGAACGTGAGTAGCAGCGTACGGATGTGGGAGCCGTCGACATCGGCATCACACATGATGATCACCTTGTGGTAGCGCAGTTTGTCCGTGTCGAAGTCCTCGCCCACACCGGCGCCGATGGCGGAGAACAGGGCCTGGATCTCGGCGTTCGCGAGCATGCGGTCAAGTCGGGCGCGCTCGACGTTGAGAATCTTGCCTCTCAGAGGGAGAATTGCCATCGTGCGGGGATCGCGAGCGTCCTTTGCCGAGCCACCTGCCGAGTTGCCCTCCACCACGTAGAGCTCTGACTCACGGGGATCCTTGGAGGAACAGTCAGTGAGTTTGCCGGGCAGCCCGGCGCCGTCGAGTACAGAGCGACGGCGGGTGGCGTCACGCGGACTGCGGGCTGCCTCTCGTGCACGCGAGGCCTGTACCGCCTTCTGAAGTACCCGCTTGGATTCGTTGGGGTGTTCTTCCAACCAGACCGCCAGGTGGTCGTTGGTGGCTCGCTCCACCATTGAACGCATGGGTACGTTGCCGAGCTTTGCCTTGGTCTGACCCTCGAACTGTGGTTCCGAGAGACGCACCGAGATGATCGCTGTCAGCCCTTCGCGGATGTCCTCACCCTGGAGGTTGGTCTCTTTCTCCTTCAGGTGGTTGTGTTCGCGCGGATAGCGATTGACGGTGTTCGTGAGCGCCTTCTTGAAGCCCTCTTCGTGCATCCCCCCTTCGAGGGTTGCAATTCCGTTGGCGAACGAATGCAGGCCATCCGAGTTGTATCCGGTGTTCCATTGGAAGGCGACCTCGACCTCCATGGATCCACCGGAGTCGTCGGATCCAGCTTCGGTCAGATACCCGACATCGGCGAACAGCGATTCCTTGGAGGCGTTGAGGTGCCTCACGAAGTCGCGGATCCCTCCCTCATAGTGGAATTCGATCACGGATCCACCCGTGTCGGGAGAAGCGTCTCCGTTGCCTTCCGCGGGTTCCGAGATGTGGGGATCAGATTGCTTCGACGATCGCTTTCGGCGATCGTCGAACTTGATCCGCAGCCCCGCGTTGAGGAACGCCATCATCTGGAGTCGATCGGCCAGCGTGATTGCGCGGAACTCCACATCATCGAAGATCGCCGGATCAGGCCAGAACCGCACGGTTGTACCGGAGCGGGGTTCGCCCGAAGGGTCCACGGGTGAGGCACCCGTATCGTGCAGCGCCTCCGCGAGCTCACCACCGTCTTTGAACGACATCGCCCAGCGGCGACCGTTCTGATCGATCTCCACTTCGACGAGTCGAGAAAGGGCATTTACCACCGACACCCCGACACCGTGCAGACCGCCCGATATCTTGTACCCGGTTCCACCGAACTTTCCGCCGGCATGCAACACCGTCAGGACCACCTCTGCCGCAGACCTGTCCGACCCGCCATGGAGGCCGACCGGGATCCCACGACCGTCGTCGCGCACCTCACAGCCACCGTCCGGCAGAAGTGTCACATCGATGTGTGAGCAATAGCCCGCCATCGCTTCGTCAACAGCGTTGTCGACCACTTCGTACACGAGGTGGTGCAGCCCTGTCGTACCGGTGGAACCGATGTACATACCGGGACGCTTCCGAACCGCTTCCAATCCTTCGAGAACCTGGATTGCATCTGCACCGTAACTGGTATCTGGAGCGGTCAAACGTGCCTCCGAGGCTTGTCTGCGAGGTTGGTCGATGAGGTTGCGCGGCACCGCTCGAACGGTTCTGCACCGTGTAGACACACCTGTGGAGAACCTGTGAACAGCCGGTGCCCGGCGCATTCGCCGGACCCTCCGATACTACCACTTCAGCGGCACCCACCCCGGTACCTGAACCGGGTCGCGTGGCCCTTGGAATTCAAAGGCGCCGTGCGAAACATCACCTCACCAATCGGACCTCCACCGTTGTGATCTCGGACCCGCCCAGCACAGCGTTGGCTGCATCCCGAAGGTCGACCCGCATCCACTTGAGCTGCTCTGCAACCGCTGGTTCCGAAGCCTCGACCACAAGCGTTCCATGGCGTATTGAATGAAGCCGGCAATGCTCGGCCAAACGGATGCCGATCAGTTGATCCCATGCATCACCGAGTGTCGACAATGAAGCCGGCTTGGCGGTCCCGAGGTATCGCTGCAGCTCCGCAAGGGAGTCCGACAACTCGAGAGGTTCGTCCTTTCCGACGTTCATCTCGGGAATCCGGCCGTTGACCTCGGTGCAGACACCCCGAACTCGACGGGTCCGAGAATTCTCGTGTCATGACCGCAGACCCGGAAACACTCCCTCTCCGTCATGGCTCATCCCGTTCGGTCACACGGCTCTCCAGTCGTCCGTCGGTTCCGACAGTCACTATCTCCTGGGGCCTCACTGAGTCAGGTAGACCCGCAGCAGTGGTCACGAAAGCCTGGCCTTCAGGCAGCGCTGAGACCAGCGCCCGGGCGCGTACAGGGTCGAGTTCACTGAACACGTCGTCGAGCAGGAGCACAGGAGGTGAGCCGAACTCCTGAGTCACCAGGCGGTGAGCCGCCAGGCGGAGGGCAAGAGCCAGACACCGCTGTTCCCCCTGGGAGCAGTGTGTTCGAGCCGAACGTCCGGCCAGCGTCACGATCACATCGTCACGATGTGGCCCGACGGTGGACACACCGCGGCGCAGGTCGTCGCGCCGTGCGGCTGCAAGCGCTTCGGCGAGCGGCGCGCTCCATTGGGCCCGGTACTTCAATGAGATCTCTTCGCCCGGTCCGGCCAACTCCTCGTATGCACGTTGGACGTGCGGGGCCAGTTCCCCGAGCACGCTGCGGCGCAGGCCCACCAGTCGCTCACCGGAATCTCCCGCCTTGGAATCCCATACGTCGAGCGTGGTTTCAGCGGTGGAATCCAGGCGCCCACCGACCTGTTTCAGCAGCGCACTGCGTTGACGCAGAGCCTTCTCCCAGTCGGTTCGAATCACGCCGTTTCGGGGGTGGAGTGCTACGACGAGATCGTCCACGAACCCACGACGTATGCCCGGAGAGCCCTTGAGTAGTTCGAGGTCCTCCGGAGAGAACACACTCACGCGCAGCGATTCGAGTAGATCACCGCCGCGGCGGAGCCGCTGCCTGTTCACGAGCACCCGGTTGGGTCGTCCCCGATTGATCTCTGCCTCGATCAGGGTCACCCGGTCCTCATGACCCACCTCAGCTCGCACCACGGCGCTTTCCGCACCGTCGCGAATGAGCGCGTCCGTGGGTGCGGAACGAAACGACGACAGGGTTGCGAGGTAGCCGATCGCCTCAACGAGGTTCGACTTCCCCACACCGTTCGGACCGACGATCGCACACAGACCCGCCGGACATTCCAGATCGACCGATTCATAGGATCTGAAATCGGTCAACCACAGCTGTTTGACACGCACCCGATCAGGACACCCGTACCGGCATCAACAGGTACAGGAACTCATCGGAGTCGACTGCACGCAACATTGCCGGTTTCGAGGCATCTGCGCTCTCGAGAGAAACCTCGTCGCTCGGAGTCACCTCGAGTCCATGCAGGAGGTACTCCGGATTGAACGCCACCGACAGCTCGTCGCCGTCGTACTTGGCATCGACTTCCTCGACAGCCTCACCCAGATCGGTGTTCACGGTGCGCAGTACCAGTGAGTCAGGGGACATCGTGAGTCGAACAGGAGTGTGTTCCGCCGCCATGAGCTTCACACGGCGCAGGGCGTCCATGAAGGATTGTCGATTCACTATCGACGCTGGGTGGCCTCACCGATGGGATCAACTTCCGGTAGTCGGGGAAGTCACCCTGGATCAACTGGGTCGATACCGACAACGCGTGTGCTTCGAAGCTGACGTCGTTCTCGCCCAACACGAGTGACACGCTCTCGTCATCGCCCAGGGCACGCGCTACTTCTTCGAGTGCCCGAGAAGGCACCAGGACCTGTTGTCCTGCTCTCAGCACTGCCTTGCCCGGTAGATCGCGAACCGCCAGACGGTAGGAGTCGGTGGACACGAGGCGCAGTCCGTCGTTCTCTGCTGCCATGAGAACACCGGTCAGGACAGGTCTGCTCTGATCGGTGGAAGCGGCCTTGACCACCTGTCGAAGACCCTCGGCGAGGTCACCGGCAGAAATCGTCACCGATTCCCCAACCGGTTCGGGTCGCGGAGGATACTCATCTGCTGGAATGGCCTTCAGGAAGAACTCCGAACGACCACCTGAGACACGCGGACGGTCACCTGTGGCATCCACCTCGATCGCACCGGGTTCCAACAGACGAACGATGTCGGCTGCAAGTTTCGCAGGTAGGACTGCAACGCCATCAGTGTTGCCGGCGACCTCGATGTTGGCAGTGATCGTCAACTCCAGATCGCTGCCGGTAACCGACAGTCTGTTGCCTTCGAGGTTCATCTTGACCCCCGACAATACGGGCAGGGCATTTCGCGTTGTGGATGCGCGTCCAGCAACGGCCAGGGCCTCGACCAGGACGTCTCGTTCACATCTGAACTTCACCGGAACTCTCTTTCCCCACTTCCGCGGCATACAGACCTATGTACGAGTAGTGGGAGTAGTAGGGACTGTGGATTGTGGGAAACCTAGCGCAGCCCAACTGATACAAGGATCCTGAATGCACAGGGATTCTCTGATGTCCACAGACCATGGCTGTAATTCCAATGGTGTCTGTGCACAGGTGTGCCTGTTGGACGAATCGTCCCCAGCGCGACCGCGCTCGCGTACACAGGTTCCGGTGGTGTTGTCCCCCGGTTGCCCACCCGTGAACCTCAGCGCGATCCACATCCCAGTTGCAGCTGACCGGAGAGGTGAAGTTGCCCGGACGGGGGTTGGGGTCGTGGTTTCACTGACCGGACAGAACGGTCTGGATCAGGGCTGTCACGTCTTCGTAGGTCTTGCGACGTTCCTTCATCAATTTGGAGATCTTCTCGTAGGCGTAGAGGACCGTCGTATGGTCCTTGCCGCCGTATTCGGCTCCGATCTGCGGATATGACAGGTCGGTGAGTTCCCGACACACGTACATGCTCACCTGACGGGCATGTACGAGGTCGCGGTTGCGCCTGGTGCTGCATAGCTGTTCGAGCGTGAAGCCGAACTGTTCACCTGTCTTCTCCAGGATCATCGGTGCAGTGATGAGACGGGGTTTCGCGGCGTTGAGGATGTCAGAGAGGATGTCCTGTGCCAGGGGAACACTCAGTTCGGCGTCATTGAGGGCTGCATAGGCGTTGACGCGGATCAGTGCACCTTCCAACTCGCGGATGTTGTATGTGATGTTGGTGGCGATGAACTCCAGCACGTCGGGCGGAACGTGAGAACCGGCCTGGTCGCCCTTCTTGCGCAGGATCGCCAGACGGGTCTCGAAATCAGGTGGCTGGATGTCGGTGATCAGACCCATCTTGAAACGACTACGCAGGCGGTCTTCGAGAGTCTTGATGGCATCAGGTGGGCGGTCGGAAGACAGAACGATCTGGCGTTGGGCCTCGTAGAGCGTGTTGAAGGTGTGGAAGAACTCTTCTTGGAGCTGTTCCTTTCCTTCCATGAACTGGATGTCATCCACCAGCAGGACGTCGATCTCGCGGTAGTTCTGCTTGAACACCTGTTGCGTTCCGTTTCGGATCGCTTCCACGAACTCGTTGAGCATCGTCTCGGTGGAGATGTATCGAACTCGGAACGACGAGTAGTTCTGTTTGATGTAGCTGGCGATGGCGTACAGCAGGTGGGTCTTGCCGAGTCCGGCACCTCCATATACGAACAACGGGTTGTAGCTGCGTGCCGGGGTTTCGGCCACCGAGAGCGCTGCCGCGTGGGCGAACCTGTTGGAAGGTCCAGTTACGAAGGTATCGAAGGTATAGGGCCTTCGAACACTCTCGGATTCGCTACCGATGTTCTGGCTGGAATCTGCCCCCGGGCCAACGGTTTCGGTGAGGTTCATGACCTTGTTGGCAGACCGTGTGCCGCCTGACCTGGCGGAACTTGCCGGTTCGTTGCTCGCAGAGGAGGAATCGAGGTGTTGCGAGCTGTGCTGGTCGTGGGCTTCCGGGGGTTGTACGTCGACCTCGAAGATGACCCTGAGGGATTCGTGGCCTTCGTCGGACAGCACAGCCTCGATGAGGCCGCGGTAGCGCTGTTCTATGCGCTGTCGAAGGAGTTGGGACGGGACCGACAGTGTGAGAACGTGTTCGTTCATGTCAGTGGGAACGAGGTCCCGGAATGTGGAGTTCCACACAGCGTCGGTCACCTGATCAGCGAGGACGGCCGCAGCCGAATCCCAAACCGTGGTGGCATCTGTGCTCAACGTTCGTCCTTCTCCTCGCCGATCGACGACATGTCGCTACCGGCGGTTGTTCAGCCTGGTTCACCGGAACACGTTGTCCACAGGTGGATTCACACTCTGTGGATAACGCGAGTTCCCGACGGATCAGGCTGGGCTCGATACCGACGTGAAGCTAGTCACTCTGCGATCCATGGGCAACTGTGACCCTGGGGTCCCGGACCTATTGACTGCAACGTCGCGAGTGCCCGGTTGGCAACGGGCGATTACGTCACGTAGCGTTCACTGGTTGAGTCGCATGGTTGATCGTGCGCGCCTTGCTGCGCGTTGCGGTTTTCCGATGAATTGACTGGGAGTCGGTGGCCGCCGGCAGATCGGGTTCGGCTCAATTTTGACCACAGACCGGAGATAGAAGATCGTGAAGCGTACATACCAGCCCAACAACCGTCGTCGGGCACGAAAGCACGGGTTCCGTCATCGCATGTCGGACCGCGCAGGACAGGCGATCATCAAGAACCGTCGGCGCAAGGGTCGACAGAAGCTATCGGCCTGACCGGTGAAGCGGTGGCTGCACGCCTCAACAGGCGGGTGCAGTTCTCGCATTTGCGCGCGCATGGCAACACTCTCCGTGAGGGTCAGCTCAAAATCGTCCACGTTGTGCCGGACCTGGACGCAGAGGGCACCGCACCGGCAGTGGGGTTTGCAATATCCAGGCGCTTCGGCACCGCCGTCGTGCGCAACCGTGCCCGTCGGCGCCTTCGTTCGATCGTTCGCGATGTTGCCGCTCGAGGTCATCTCCCCAAGCGGTGGTTACTCGTGAGCGTGATCCCGCAGGGCGTGGAACCTTCGTACGATGAGTTGGACACATGGTTCCGTGCCGCGGTTGGGCGTATCAACAAGGTCGATCAATGAACCTGTCCCACGGAATGCCGCTGTCAGACGCTGAACCTGCGTGTTGCGACGAGCGCCCGTCTACCTTCGCGCGCGTCCTGATCGCGCCCGTGAGGGGATATCAGTTGGCGAGAGCCGACCGACCATCGCCGTGTCGACATGTGCCGAGCTGTTCCACCTACGCGATCGAAGCGCTGCAGTCCCATGGAGCGGTCCGCGGCGGATGGCTGGCGGTGAGGAGGATCGCAAGGTGCAATCCCTGGGGAACTTCGGGGTATGACCCCGTTCCGGGGCGGGACGGCATTCCAATCGTTCCAGTCAATGACGAACCGGCGGTAGAGCCTGGTTCGTCAACCGCAAACAGTCCTAAGGAGAACTGATGTTCGAGCCACTATTCGGTGCTCTCGGGTCAGTAATGAACTTCTTCTACACCCTGATACCCAACTACGGGTTCGCGATCATGGGTCTCACCGTGCTTGTGATGGTCCTGATCACCCCGCTGACCGTCAAGAGCACTCGCTCGATGCTAGAGATGCAGCGGCTTCAGCCGGAAATGAAGCGCATTCAGGAAAAGTACAAGAACGACCGAGAAACCTTGAACGCCGAGTTGATGGCCTTCTACAAGGAGCACGGCATCAATCCGCTGGGCGGCTGCTTGCCCTTGCTCGCACAGATGCCGGTGTTCTTCATCATGTACCACCTGATGCGTGGATTGACGGTGCGTGCAGGTGGGCTTGGTTCAGGGATCGGCCACATCGCGGGCCAGACGATGACCGGCCAGAAGCTGACGCCGTGGATATTTACGGACCAGGTGTTCGAACCGTCGCACCTGAACCACAACAGTGCGATGTACAAGGCCCTCTCGACGACCAACGACATGAACTTCCTGGGGATGGATCTGAGTCTTTCGGCGAGTGAGGCCCTGAAGATCGGGTTCATTGTAGCGATCCCATTCCTTGGTCTGCTCGCGATCATGTTGCTCACGGGGCTCGTCCAGAACCGTCAGATGCAGGCTCGCAACACGAGTGCCAACGTGAACCCGCAGCAGCAGATGCTCATGAAGTTCATGCCATTCTTCCTTCCGGTCATCTCGTTCACGTTTCCGGCCGGGCTGGCTCTCTACTGGTGTACGCAGAACCTCTGTCGTATTGGAACCAACCAGTACATAACCCACAGCATCTATTCGAAGCAGGACAACGACAAGCCGATTGAGGCCAAGGCACGAGACAAGGGTTCGTCGGCCAAGAAGTCTGTGGACAAGAAATCAGTCGGTAAGGGTTCCGGTGCGAAGTCGAGTACGTCGAACGGCAAGAGTGCCGGCTCCAAGGCGAAGGAAGCTCCGAAGAAGCCGAAGTCGCCGAAGGCCACGGATTCGAAGACGACAGAGCCCGCGGAAGGTCCCGGGAAGAGCGTCAAGAGCCAGAAGGCGCATGAGAAGGCGACCAACACCGGCCCTTCCGGTTCGGAATCCGGTACACCGAAACGATCGTCCGGGTCAGGTCGCCGTTCGGGCGAACGCCGACGTTGAATTCGTGAATCACACCAGGGGTCAAGGAGGCCAAAGTGGAATGGGTTGAAACAACGGGCAAGTCGGTGCAGGAAGCAAAGGACTTGGCTCTTGACCGGTTGGGTGTCCTCGAAACCGAGGCTGATCTGGAGGTTCTCGAGGAGCCTCGGGCGGGTATGTTCGGCCGTGTCCGCGGCGCTGCCCGGGTGAGGGCCAGGGTCCGTCCGTCGGTTCCACCGTCGAAGACAGATCGCCAGAAGCGCAAGGGCAGGGCCAGCAAGGATGGCCGCAACGGACCTGCGGGCGCCGGATCGAAGGAGGCCGACAACAAGAAGGCAGCGACTGGCGAGTCAAACGCCTCGAAGGGCTCGAACGGCAAGGGTTCCAATGGCAGTGGGGGTGGTCGATCGAGTTCCGGTGGCCGGGGATCCCAACGCAACTCGAATGTGGCCCGCAGTACCAGAACGGACCGCGAGCCAATGCCCGAGGACGAACAACGCAGTGTTGGTGAAGAGTTTCTGACCACACTCCTGGAGGCGTTCGGCTATGTCGGGACTGTGTCGAGTTCTCTCGACTCTCAGGGGATTCTGGCCTTTGACATCAATGGCGAGCAGCTGGGCTTGATGATCGGCCCGGGTCTCAACACCATGGACGCGATACAGGAAGTATGTCGGAACGCCATTCAGCGTCAGGCCGATGGTCGCGAATACGGCAAGGTTGTGCTTGACGTGAACGGCGTGCGCAAGGATCGCACAACGGCGCTGGAGAATTTCGTGCGTGCAGAGGCTGCCACGGTTGCGGAATCTGGAGACGATGTGATTTTCGAGGTCATGTCTCGATCTGATCGCAAAATCGTGCATGACGTGATCGCGGATCTCGACGGTGTATCAACCGAATCGGTCGGGGAAGATCCGCGCCGTCGGGTGGTCCTGCACTCGTCGTGATGGCTCCGTGAGCCGCCCAACCCATGATCTGAACGAAGCGCTGAATCGCGTACTCATCGCATCTCAGGCCGGGGGATTCATTGGTCCTGGCGACCTTGGAGCACATCTCTCGAACGCGAGCGGCTTTTCTGATCTCATTCCTACCGGAAGTCGGGTTCTGGATCTCGGGTCTGGAGGTGGGGTTCCGGGGCTTCCCCTGGCAGTCCTCAGACCGGATCTGTATGTCACCCTGCTCGATTCCGCCAGCAGGCGCATCCGATTTCTCGAGGGAGCGATAGCGGCTCTGTCTGATGTAGATCCTGGTGTTGCGACGAGGGTGGAGCCCCTTTGGGGCCGTGCGGAAGAACTGGCGAAGGATCCGGCACTGGCCGGTTCCTTCGACGTCGTGACTGCCAGGCTGTTCGGCAAGCCAGCAGTGGTAGCCGAATGCGCACGGCCGTTTCTTCGGCCCGAAGGGGTTCTCGTCGTGAGTGAGCCGCCGGAACCAGGCGCCCAGCGGTGGCCGAGTTCAGCACTCGTGGACATGGGCTGGAGTCCGGCGCAGCCCCATAGATTCGGCGAAAGTGGATTCGTGGTTCTGGTCGCCGACGGCAACTGCCCCGCTGGGCTGCCGCGTCGAGCCGGTGTGGCGGAACGTCGCCCGAGGTTCTGAGGGGCGCAGCATCGTCAGCCGATTCGATTGTTCCACGTGGAACAATCGAGTCCCCTTCCAGCTCCCGACGCTGCCCAACGGGTCTGAGTTGCTCCCCCACCGAGTCCGAGGTGACATCACACGAAACCGTTTCCCGGGCCCGAAGCACACTGCATCGTCCGATTTCACCCATGAACATGCTTGAAAGGCTTGACCATCCCCGGCGGACCGTGAAGGATGGGGTCACCTACCGGTCCTACGGGTTTCGCGATCAGGAAACCAGGAGACGATTCGTTGCCCAATCCCTTCGACTTCCGACCTGGGACCCACCTCGAAGACGACCCGGCCATCGCGCCCTCGCCCGAGGTTGGAGCTCAGCAGCCACCCGACCAGAGTTCTTCGAGTGAAACTCCGGGGCCCCTGGCCCCGGAAGTTCAGGAGGCAGCGGAACCGAGGTCGTCGGTCGAACGCCAACAGGAAGGGACCCGGGGTTTTCCCAACGACTCCGACGATGTCCCCCACGGTTCGCCATCCGACCGGGTCGCACTTCCCGGCGAAGCGTCCTCGACCGACCCTCATGGAGAGAACACCGGCAATCAGAATCCTGGGCCGACGACGGTCACCGACAGGACCGAGGCCCCGGAAGCCGTGCCCTCCACTCCCCGAGTAATCGCCGTAGCGAACCAAAAGGGTGGCGTCGGCAAGACCACGACCACCGTCAACCTTGGTGCCACCCTCGCGGAACTCGGTCTGCGGGTCCTGATCGTCGATCTGGACCCACAGGGCAACGCCACCACCGGACTCGGAATCAACTACCGGATCCTCGACGAGACCATGTATGACGTGATGTTGTCAGGGCTCCCAATCGATGACTGCATAGAACCGACCGAGGTCAAGGGCCTCTTTGTGGCCCCGGCAAGCCTCGACCTTGCAGGGGCTGAAGTCGAGCTCGTGTCGGCCTACAATCGAGAGTCGAAGCTCGCACGGACACTCGATGAGGTGAGCGACCAGTATGACTACATATTGATCGACTGCCCGCCTTCGCTCGGCCTACTGACGGTGAACGGTCTGGTGGCTGCGAATGAGGTGATGGTGCCTATCCAGTGCGAATACTACGCACTCGAAGGGCTGGCTCAGTTGACCCGAAACATCGAACTGATCCGTGACAACCTGAATCCGAGTCTGCACATCGGTCATATTGTGATGGTGATGTATGACAACCGCACCAAGCTCGCTGGGCAGGTCGTCAGTGAGGTGCGGGACCATTTCGGCAGCATCGTGTGTAAGAACATGATCCCCCGCAACGTGAAGCTCTCGGAAGCGCCATCGTTCGGACAACCGATCACGACCTATGCCACGAGCTCTCGGGGCGCTGTCGCATACAGGGAATTGGCCAGGGAGGTCAGTGGTGTCTCGTAAGGGTGGACTTGGTCGTGGTTTGAACTCCCTGATCCCCTCGGGGCCCACGAGCCTTGCCACCGCGGAGGACTCCAACTCGGATTCAGGCCTACTCTCGGTTTCGATTGATCTGGTCAGCCCCAACCCCAACCAACCGAGGCGGCACTTCGATAGCGATGGTCTCGATGAACTGGCGGCGAGCATGGGTGAGCTTGGCGTGCTGCAGCCACTGCTCGTGCGTCGCACAGATGATGGCTACGAGCTGATCGCCGGCGAACGCAGACTGCGTGCAGCCCGCCAAGCTGGGCTCCTTCAGGTTCCGGTGGTGTTGCGCCAGGCCGAAGGAGCTGCCTCCCTCGAGGAAGCCCTGGTCGAGAACCTCCACCGCCAGGATCTGAATCCCCTGGAGGAGGCTGCTGCCTACCAACGCCTGGTGGAGGAGTTCGACTACACACAGGAGCGTGTCGCAGAGAGAGTCGGTCGGTCCCGGAGCGCCGTCGCGAATCTACTCCGTCTGTTCCAGCTCACGCCTGCCGTGCAGAAGCTGGTGGGGGAGGGGTTGCTGAGCGCTGGTCACGCAAAGGTCCTGTTGTCGCACCCCGACCGGGCATACCAGGAGTCACTGGCGAAGCGGGCGGTTCGTGAAGGCCTCACTGTGCGTCAGGTGGAGGACCTGATCAAGGAACGCCAGCGTCTCGAGAACAGGGGGCTTGGCGATGACGACACTATCGGACCAGCGGATACGGGATCCGCCGAGGACCTTCCTGGCCATGGCTCTTCCGAGCGATCCAAACTGCGCCAGCCAGGGCTCCTGGAGTTGGAGGAGCTGCTGGGTGAGCATCTCGATACACGGGTTGCGATAGCGATGACGGCAAAGCGCGGGAAGGTGACGATTGATTTCGCGGACCTGGAAGACCTCGAGCGCATATACCGCAGGATGATTTCAGGCGCATGAGGTTCCGGTAGCTGGTACCTCGGGTGGTCTGAAAAGATATCCACAGCAGGGGATAAACCTGTGGGAAAGCGGGAGGCTGCACCCGTACCTGAGGGTTTGGCGTGTAGCCCGTCCTACCCCGTGGAAGAAGCTTCGCAGACGCTTCAGCGCATCGGATCGTCTATCCAGATGGTCCGGAATCAGGTCGGAGGGGCGCGCAGTCCGGGTCTCAGTCGTGCTCGTTGTCGCCTGTGCGCCACAGTGTCAGAGCGCGTACCAGCGACGTACTGACCAGGTCGCGGTGCTGTGGTTCATCGAGACCATGGCCGAGTCTGAGCGAGACGGCGGGTGCCCGGGTCTCGCGTAGCACCGGTAGGCGCATTCCGCGAGCCATCCCGAATCCGGTCGCAGGCAGTTGGCGCACGAATGTTTCCGCAAGCGAACGGCCCGCATATGATTCGAATCCCGGAACCGAGAAGTATCGTGCTTCGATTTCGTCGGTAGCTGCGTATTCGAGCCCGATGAACAGGTCGGCTTCCAGATCATTGCTGAGAGCCGCCTGGGTTGACGGATCGCCATCGGCGACGGTCACGTCCTCGCACATGGGCGTGAGCAGAGCGGCGAGGTGATTGCTGAGCAGATCACCCGGGCCGGGCGATCCGATGACGATCCGCATGGTGCTCAGGTCGTTCGAGTTCGTCGTCACGGTTATACGTTCACGCACCGCGGCGATCGTTGAGCTGCCGGCGCGGCCCTCCAGGCGTCGGAGAGCCGCAACGGTATCGGGTCCACAGACCTGGTCGTAGACAATGCCCGCATTGCGTTGGAACTCGCCGACAGCGTCCTCGGTCGCAGGTCCGAAAATGCCGTCAACCCGCGCCGAGTCGAAACCGAGAGTGCCCAAGCGGAGTTGGAGATCTGCGACATCCTCGCCGCGTGTCATCGGAGTGCGTAGGCAGAGCAGTCGGTCTCCCAACTTGTATTCTGACTCGATGACCGCGGACCATGTTGCGGAATCACACGTTCCAGTCGAGTCCAGGCCGCGATCGGTCTGGAATGCCGCAACGGCAGCCGCGGTCGCGGGACCGAACCAATCGCGGGTGTCGGGCGTCGTGGAATGGCCCAATATCGAGAGCCGTCGTCTGAGCTCACCTACTTCGGGCCCAGCGTCGCCAACCGCGAGGTGGGGCCTTGTTGATGAGCGAGGGCTTTCAGAACTCAACGTGATGCGTCAGAGTACGGGCGCGAAATCGGCGAGAAGTTGAGCCTTGCCCTTGCTTCCCGTTACCCGGACCACCTCTTGCCCATCTCTAAAAACGATGAGAGTGGGAATACTCATCACATTATAGGTTTGAGCGATCGACGGATGGCTATCCACGTCGAGTTTGGCAACCTTGAGCTTCGCTGGGTTCTCGTCGGCGATCTCTTCGAGGATGGGGGCGATCTTCTTGCACGGGCCGCACCACTCAGCCCAGAAATCGACGACCACGGGTAGTTCGGCTCCGTTCACCTCTTCGGAAAAGGTCGCTGCGGTCAGCTCACTGATGTTTGCCATGTCGTGTTCCTCATGATCTGTATCGGCTGGTTGGTATGTGTGTGGAGGTCATCGACGTGGTGAACCCCGATTGGCCGTCCTCACGAGCATTTGGCGGATCCAGGGGCGGATGACTTGCCGGACCCACCGATGCGCCTGCCCGGGAGTTGCCCGGTCTCCGTCTCGAAAAGAGTGTGGGTGTACGTTCCAGATTGTACTCATTCGGGCAGATACCCGGAAAGAACTGTGTGTCTGGTGCGCAGGAGCGCCCCGGTGCACGCGTATCGGCCCGCTGTGGGCTTCTTCACCACACGTTTCGACAGGGTTGCCGAGGGCGAGGACTCTCCTGGCCAGGGGCCGATGGCTCCCGGTTGCTAGTGGCCTTGTTCTTCGAGCCACCGTTCGGCATCGATGGCGGCCATGCAGCCGCTGCCCGCCGCGGTGATCGCTTGTCGGTACCAGTCATCCTGAACATCACCGCAGGCGAAGACGCCCTCGACGCCGGTGGTGCTCCGCTTTGGGTCAGTGACGAGGTAGCCGTTGTCGTGAAGTTCCAGTTGACCCTTGAAGAGGTCGGTGTTGGGACGGTGCCCGATCGCCACGAACACACCGGTGAAGGGCTGGGTGGTGTGTTCACCGGTGACCGTGTCCTCGACCACGACGCCTTCGACAACGTTGTCCCCGAGGATGTCTACGACCGTTGAGTTCCACATGAACTCGATCTTGGGGTTCTCCATGGCCCGATCCACCATGATCTTGGAGGCTCGGAGCTCGTCGCGACGGTGTACGACGGTTACCTTGGATGCGAAGCGGCTGAGGAAGTTTGCCTCCTCCAGTGCCGAGTCACCGCCGCCGACCACACAGATGTGTTGGTCACGAAAGAAGAAACCATCGCACGTTGCGCATGTGGAGACGCCGTGTCCCAGGAGTCTCGACTCAGCCTCGAGGCCCAGCATCAGGGACTGGGCTCCGGTGGAAATGATCACCGAGTGGGCTCGGTAGGTGGGCTCGCCGCTCTCGCCACCCACCCAGATCCCGAAAGGACGTTCCGAGAAGTCAACTCTGGTGACCTTCTCGGTGCGGATGGTCGTGCCGAATCGTTCTGCCTGGCTCCTGAACGAAGCCATGAGCTCGGGCCCCTGGATCCCGTCGGGAAATCCGGGGTAGTTCTCGACTTCGGTGGTCAGCATCAACTGACCTCCGGGTTGATCGCTGGTTGAGGAAGGTTCACCTTCGATCAGCAGTGGTTCGAGGTTCGCACGTGCTGCATAGATGGCAGCGGTGAGTCCTGCCGGACCCGATCCGATGATCACCACGTTGTGGATCTTGCTCACTGTTGACCTCCCGGACTTGTGCCCTCAGCGGGGCCTCGACGTGACCAGAGAATCCAGCCCGACACCCACATTGCAACTGCAATGATCATGTAGATAATCCAGATATCTCCCGGAATTGCCCAATTCAGCAGTCGGATCACGCCGACGAAGGCCAGGATCGTCACCGGGATTGCAACGATCGTTGCAACCACCCCATAGATGACACCGTGACTGAACCCCATCAACGGACCGGTCGTGCGGGAACGAACCTTGTCCACCGAATCAGTGACCAGGTTCGTGACCTGCTGGGTCCATTCGGGAGATGCCCCGGCGGTCTGGTCGCTGGCCGGGGGAGTGGTGGGATCACCGGGTGTGGCCATGTCACAAACACTAATCGAACGGTGCGATGGTGAGTTCAAGGGCGCCCGTCAGTTCAAGGTGATCGTTGCCGAGGCATGGGCCCCGGCGAAGATCGAACGGTCCGGGGGCACCGGGCTCGGCGAACTGCCGTCATCGGTGGGACCGGCGATCGACGATTCCTCATTCGACGATTCCCTCGCTCCTTCGCTGCTATCGGCGGTCGCGGTCTGCGATGCCCCGCTGTCGTTTGTCGAATAGTCAGCGTTCCCTCCCCCCGGGAAGTCGTTGAGCACGGCGGTTGTGACGCCCAGAATGACCACGATCGAAGCAGCGGCAGCGGCGATCCAGCGCATGGCGGGACCACTTGCGGACCTTCGTCGCGTGATCGTGATGGGTTCGGCGTTGCCGCCTCGTGTGTCCCGGTGCGCGGTGTCATGGCGACCTTCGGAGGACTCTCCAACTGATCCCGTAGCCATGGCCCGCTGTACGAGTTCGGCCAGTTCGTCATCCGAGGCCGCGTCGTCGTCCGCACGCAGGATCTCGCGGGCGGACAGCATTGATTCTGTCCGCCCGGAGCTGTCCGGGTCGGGATCGCCCGGGAAGCGGTGCGTGTTCGACCCGGCCGCTATCCAGCCATCCAGCTCCGCTGAAGCCGTGACGTCGCGTCGGGCACGCTCAGCGTCGTCATGGTGTTCATGATTCTTGCTGGGCTCCGTCATGAGGTCTCCGGTCTGTTGGACGTAGCCGGGCCCGAGTTGGTTCCCGAGTCGAACACATCTGCCAGACGCCCCCGTCCGCGGGCGATTCTTGATCTGACCGTGCCCACAGGGACTTCCGTGATGTCTGCGATCGTCGAGTAGTCCAGATCTGCCACGTCCCGAAGTACGACGGCGACCCGGAATTCCTCGGGGAGTAGGGCCAGTGCAGCGCGGAGTTCCCGGCGTGTCTCGCTGTGCAGCGCCATGTCAGAGGGGGAGGGCTGTCCGCTCGTCGGAACCCGCTCAGTTGGCAACTCGTCGAGATCCACCGGCTCCGGCCGTCGACGGCGCCTCCGGAGTTCGTCCAAGCAGGCGTTGACCGTTATCCGGTAGATCCAACTGGAAACGGCAGCACGACCATCGAACGAACCGATTCCCCGAACGATTGATATGAGGGCTTCCTGTGCGGCATCGTCGGCTTCGCCACGACTCCCGCACATTCGTGAACAAACTGCATGGATCTTCTTGCTGTGCGAACGGAGGAGGTCTTCGAGGGCTTGACGGTCTCCCGAGCGTGCTTGTTGCGCGAGCGCACCATCGTCGAGCGTCTCGAATGGTGGTGCCATCAGATGTCACCAACAGATCGGTGGCCGAGGTCATCCAACTGCAGTTCCCTCGATCTTGATGTCGTTTATCTCCACCCGGTATCCGCCGCCACCATCGTCGTCACCCAGATTCGTGATCCACAGCAGCAGTCCGTCCAGCGCGGGCCCCACCCAGTGGCACGCTCAACTGGTCGCGCACGTCGGAAAAGGTGGCTGCTGGTTCCTCATTGGCAGGATCAGGCACCACTCCCGCAGCCACCGGGTACAGGGCACCCGACCATCCGTTGGCGGAACTGTCGATGGTGACGAGGTTGATGAGCGAAGTCGTATCCAGACTGATCAGCAGTCCGACGCCCTGTTTCGGCGCTACGAACGACGGTGCTTCGTACGTCTCGGTACGCCACGCAGTGGAGAGGTCGCCGTCGACTGCTGATGTGGCCAAGGAATCGTTCTCACCCGGGTTTCCGGTACCGGATGGATCGAATGTCGTCACGGAGGAGATCGTCGGTTCCTGGGTGGGGGGTGGCAGCGTCGAGGAAGGAGCCACGGACGTGTAGGTACCCTGACGCAGCAGTGTCCCTGCCACTACGAGCGCGGTCGCGACCATGATGATTCCGAGAGCGGGGACCAACCAGCGTCGTTCGGACCGCCCGAAACCGGGGTCGCTCTCGGGCTGGAAGGCTTGTTCGACCGCGACCGGCGACCGGAACCGGAGACGCAACGGCGATCGGTCGCGGCGGGGACGCTTCGAGTAGTGCGGCCCGGAACTCCGCAGCGTCGACGAAGCGTTCGGCCGGATCACGCCGCAGAGAACGCATCACGGTCGTGGCCAGTGTCGCCGGGACATCTGGTCGCGGTATCGGCGAGGATCGACCGGATCGACATGCAACCTGGCGAGTGCCACCGCCGAGGGTGATTCACCTTTGAACGGGCTTCGACCGACCAGGCATTCGTAGAGCACCAGACCGAGGGCGTAGAGGTCCGAACGGCCGTCGACGGTGAGTCCTTCGAGCTGTTCGGGTGAGAGATACGCAACCGTGCCGAGAAGTGATCCTTCCCGGGTCATGTCCGTTTGGTCTTCGAGCTTCGCAATTCCGAAGTCGGCGACCTTGACTCGCCCGTCGGTACACAACAGGACATTCGATGGCTTGATGTCCCGATGGACGAGACCGGCGGTGTGGGCTGCCTCCAGAGCATCCAGGAGCCTGAGCCCGATTCGGCGCACGCTCTCGATGTCGAGCGTGCCACGTTGGTCGAGCACCTCGCGCAGGGTTCGAGCGTCGAGCAGCTCCATGATGATCGCTTCATGTGCGCCGTCGGACGCGGTGTCGTAGACGCGGACGATCCCGGGGTGGGTCAAACGGGCGGCCGCAATGGCCTCGGCACGGAAGCGAGCGACGTTCGCCTCGTCCGGTCTCAGGTGTGGATGCAGCACCTTCACGGCCACCCGACGGTCGAGGGTTTCGTCGACGGCTTCGAACACCTCTGCCATGCCGCCACGCCCGAGAGAACGCTCAAGTCGGTACCGACCTGCGATACGCGTTCCCACCCGCACGGGTTCACCACTTCCCGGACCGAGGTTGTCCGAGCGCGTCTCGTCGCTCATGACTTCATTCCCGATTCGGCATCAGGTGCGTCGACCGCGGATCGGGCGGTACGCCGAGTGCGAACCGTTCGGATCCACCAGAATCCGAGAACACAGAGCGAGATGATCGACAGGGCGGCTCCCACCCCCGAGATCGATGATGATCGCACGGTCACCTGCACCTCGCGGACATCGAGTGTTCCATCGGGCGAGGTGATGTCGATCCGCAACAACGACGAACCGGGTGCCTGCACATCAACGGGGATGTCGATCCGGTTCTCGCCAGGCGCGAGTACGACGTTGCGTGTCGGACCCGCCGGAAATTCGAGGCGCGGGGATCGTGTGTCCATCCTCACCGTGACCGGTAGCTCACCGCGGTTCCTGATCCGTAGGGGAATCGATCCCGATCTGGATGTCAGCACGACCGATCGGGGCGGAGGGGTCTGGATCATTGCGAGGCGTTCATCGATGTGCACCTCGATCTGGTCCCACAGCGAATTCCTTGTAGCGGCATCAGCACCCAATGCCAGTGTCTCATCGTTCAGGAGGTCGAGTTCCGCGCCAGCGGTGTCGCCGGGGCTCGACATCGAGGAGAACCCGTCGATGCGGGTCGCGTTCGTCTGCCAGCGCCGCACCGTCACCCGCGGAACATCGGTCTCGCGTGGCCGTAGGCGGGCCGCGATCGGTTCGCCATCCCTGTCAGCAGTGGGTTCGGTCGGTGGGGTGACCACAAGTGGTCCTGACTCCGACAGCGCGCGCCGACCAACTGGGTGAGTACTTCATGGTCCGTGGCAGAGGACAACACGATCCCCGAGGAAACCCCCGGGAAGGCGTTCGAGCCGAGTCGTAGGGCGTCGAACCAGGACGCCATCATGGCAGTGATCGCGCGGTGGGCACGCAAACCCGCCGGGGTCTCGGGTTCCAACAGGATCCGGGTCACCTGGGCGTCGTAGCTCGACACGGTCATGCCGCTCACGCCCTCCAGTGCGAGCGTCCGATTTCGTTTGAGGGTCTCAGGGCTCTCGTCAGATCTGTCACCCAGTGTCTCCAATCGGTCCTCCGAGACGAACAGGTGGTTCACTCCGTCGCCATGCAGTTGCTCTGCAACCTCGGTGTCGACGCTGTCGTCGAGCATCCAGGGTCCGGTCGGTTCGGTTCCCGTGACCGTCTGGAGGATGGTGCCACCCGCACTGAGTTGGTTGCCGAGGGCGTCGTTGCTGATGTCTGCCAGACCGGAGGCATCAACTCGCACGTAGGTCTGTGGAGCGATCGTGAACGACGTCCCGGCCAGTTCTGCTACGAAGGTCGCTTCGCTCGGTTCGTCGCTCCGTTGGAGGCCCAACAACGTGTTGGGTCGGAGGGCAACTGTGAGCGGAAGGTCGGCGTTCGCCTCGAGCATCCCCTGCCAGGCCGACACCGCGAGGCGTTCTTCGGTTGAGAGGTTCATCTGGCCGTTCGGACCCAGGGCCGGCCCGCTGTCGAGCCCGGCCAGTAGCTGGACGGTGGTCGTTGCCGGTCTGCCGTCACGACCGTTCGGAGTCTCCTTCGGAAGTCGGTTCAGGAAGACCTCGGCGGTTGCCACAACTCCGGGTCGCCCTCGATCGTCGGGAGATGTCACCTGGATCGAGACCGGGTGGATGCCGGCGTTCGGGATCAACTGGCGGGCCGGGTCGCCGCTGCTCGGACGAATCGGGATCACGATCTCGGCCGAGCCGGTTCCGGTTGCGAGCAGTGACAAGGGTGCGGAGATGGGGGCCTGGAGATTCTTCGACGGCACGTCTGAATCCAGTTCGGCCGCCAAGGCATCGCGGAGGCTGCCGTCCCCCGTGCGAACCCTCTGGTGGATCGTGGTGGTGACGGTCGCGTCCGGAGGAAGTCCTTCGGTATCGAAACTCACGCGGAAAGTGCCCGACGGTTCAACCCATGGACTCACCGAAGTGATCATCAGAACGCTGTTCGCGGGTTCGGATTGCTCTGGGTCGCCCATGTCGGGGACAACCTTCGAATGGGTGGCGCCAGCCGGTGTAGCTGATCCCACGATGATGAAAACGAGGATCAGCGCCGCGGTCAGAGCGCCTGACACCAGTCGGGAAACCGTTCCACCACGGCACTGATACTTCGTCCCCACCGAGCGCGTCACGGAGCGGTCCACGACAGGACCACCAGATCCTCGGGCGTACGGACGAAGCCGAGCGAATCGTAGAGAGCCAACGCCGCATCGTTGGATCGCTGTGTGTTCACGAGCACTCGGTCGCACTTCTTGCGTTCGCACCAACGGATCGCGTCGTGGACCAGCGATGTTGCCACGCCGCGACGGCGCTCGTGTGGATCCGTAGCGAGACGTTGGAGGAAGCCTGATGTTCCTCCACGGCCCGTCACGGAGTAGCCGACCGGCCGCCCGTCGAGTAGGGCGATCCTGAAACGACTCGACGGCGTGGCGTTCTTGGCGTCGGCCAGCCCCGGAGCATCCAACCGCCAGAATGGAGGAAACGCGGCGCTGTCGATCTCGAGGGCGACCCCGCGGTCGCTGCGGCGCCCCCTGCGCAGGACGACTGCGGTCGCTCGCTCGTCCGAGCGGCGAGATGTTGCCGGTGACCCCGCCGAACCCAGTGTGTGTTCCAGTACGTGGAGGCGGTCGTTCTCAACGAATCCGAGAGCGAGGAATGCCTCGGAGTCGGAGGCATTCAGAGCTGATGTGATGACTCGGCTGTATCCGCGCTCAGAGACCTTGGCCAGGACCTCACCCACTTCGGAAGGCGATGGATGGGGTTGGTCAGGAGGAATCGAGAGCAGGGCCACTCCATCGAGGCCGTGCCATGGCGCAACACGGAACCGTTGGTCGCCGACGGTGATCATCTCGCGGGTCAACATGACCGGGTGCCCTTCTGCGCCGGCGCCTGGGGTGCGCGCAGGCGATCGTAGTTTCCCATGTGGCGTCGGTCATCGAGGGTACCGACGTGCCGAGGAGGCGCCTCCATCATCCACCATGAATTCGCTTCCCGGAGTCGACCCGTCATCTGGCCGAGCATGCAGGATCTCGGTGACTTCATTCGTGGACCCGCCAACGGGACCGCTCCCGGCCCGGTACATTGGAAGCGGTGACGGTGCTGTTCTCGTGTGATGGACTCTTCCGGGCCCATATCACGGGTTCGTTCCATCCTGAACGCCCGGAACGCATCGACGCGGTGAATCACGGAATTGGTGAACACCACCTGAGGGACCTGCTGCTCCCGATCGAGCCGTGTGAGGCGAGCGACGCAGAACTCACGCTCGTTCACCCGCCGTCGTACATCGCCACGATCGAACGCTTCGCTGCCGAAGGCGGAGGTCACCTGGACGCCGACACGGTGGTGTCCGCTCGTTCGGGCGAACTGGCGCGGTCCGGTACCGGCACCTTGTTGAGCGCCGTGGAACGGTTGGGCGACGGAGTGGCCTCCGGAGCGTTTGTAGCGGTACGTCCTCCGGGTCATCACGCCTCCAGGGATGTGGCAATGGGGTTCTGTCTGTTCAACCACGTGGCCGTTGCCGCGACGGCACTGCGGAATGCCGGCGAACGTGTAGTGATCATGGATATCGATGCACACCACGGCAACGGCACCCAGGAAATCTTCTACGACGATCCCGAGGTGATGTACGTCTCCTGGCACCAGAGTCCCCACTACCCCCATTCCGGGCGAGCCATCGAGTGCGGCAGCGCCACAGCGCTGGGAGCGACCCTGAACATCCCGCTCCCCGCCGGCGCCACCGGTGAGCACTACATGCGATCCCTCGACGAGTTCGTCGGTCCTGCAGTCGAGGCCTTCGAACCCGACTGGATGCTGGTCTCTGCTGGCTTTGATTCGCATCGGGCGGATCCCCTGTGTGACCTTGCTCTCAGTTCGGGTGACATCTCCGAGTTGACCACGTTGATGATGCAACTCGTTCCCAAAGGACGGGTAGCGGCCATTTTGGAGGGCGGTTACGACCTGGACGCGCTCGCTTCTTGCTCTGCTGCAATGGTGGCGGCCCTCGGAGGAGTGAAGCTCCACCCGGAACCACCCACCTCGGGAGGACCGGGCGCGAGGTTCGTCGAGTCGGCCGTTCATGCCAGAGAGCGTGTTCTCGATATGGGTTGAGGCGACCATGGCCGACGGCGGCGTAACGGAGGCGGACCGAGCCTCGTGTGACCGCACGTGTCCATCCATACTCGCTGGGTCGCTTGGCGATGGCGGGATTACCATCGCCACGGTGATCCCCGAGCGTGCAAGACCGATCATCGAGCGCGTACAGCCATTTGCCGACCGGTTCTCCGACGCCGGCTACAAGCTGTTCCTGGTCGGCGGAGTGGTCCGGGATCTCTTCGTTCCGGAGGTCGCAACGGGACACGAAGACATAGATCTCACGACCGACGCGTCACCCGATGTGGTCAAGGAACTGGTGGCTCCACTCGTAGATGCCCTGTGGACCCAGGGTGAGCGGTTCGGGACAATTGCGGTGACCGATGCTGGTGAGAACATCGAGATCACCACACACCGTGCCGAGGTCTATGACCCCGAGAGCCGCAAACCGGTCGTTGAGTTCAGTGGAACCGACCTGGAGACGGACCTGTCGCGTCGCGACTTCACGATGAACGCGATGGCGCTCGAGGTGACGGGTGGCAATCCGAGAATCGTCGATCCATTCGACGGGATCGCCGATCTCCTGGCACGTCGGTTGCGCACCCCGCTGGATCCGGTCGTGAGTTTCTCCGATGATCCGCTGAGAATGATGCGAGCTGCGCGGTTCATCGCCCGTTTCGATCTGCGCAGTGAGGACGATCTGATTGCCGCGGTTCGTTCCGAGGCCCCACGCCTCGAGATCGTCTCTGCGGAGAGGGTGCGCGACGAACTGTCCAAGTTGGTGGTCGTGGAAGATCCGAGCGCCGGGCTGTGGTTCCTCAATGACAACGGCCTGGCAGATGTGATTCTCCCCGAACTCCCGGCAATGAGGGTGGAACAGGATCCCATTCACCGTCACAAGGATGTACTCGCGCACACCATTGCCGTTGTCCGTCAGTCACCTCCGACGCTCCGGGTGCGACTGGCAGCGTTGTTCCACGACATCGGAAAGCCGCAGACCCGGTCAATCGGACAGAAGGGCGTGTCGTTCCATCACCACGAAGTGGTGGGTGCGCGCATGACGCGCAAGCGCATGAAAGCGCTGAGGTTCGGCAACGCCATGACCGACGATGTGACCCGATTGGTCTACCTGCACCTTCGGATGCACACGTACCAGTTGGGTTGGACCGACTCGGCGGTGCGCAGGTTCGTGCGCGATGCCGGGCCGCTTCTCGGCGACCTGCTGGCGCTGACCAGGGCGGACTGCACGACCCGCAACAAGCGCAAGGCAGACGCCCTGGCCAGACGGATCGACGAACTGGAGGAGCGTATCGCCGAGCTCCGGGAGGCCGAGGCTCTTGATGCGATGCGCCCGGATCTCGATGGACGCGCCGTCATGGAACATCTCGGCATCTCCGGAGGACCCGTGGTCGGAGAGGCTCTCGCTCACCTTCTGGAACTACGTATCGAAAATGGTCCGCTCGGGTCTGATGCGGCGCTCGAGGCCCTCGACACCTGGTGGGCTGAACGCAACTGAGCGATCGCTCTGGTGGGTCCGGTCCGGCGGACCGGGCGGGATCGCCCTGGATCAGATGCCCTCTTTGCGGGCTCTGAAAATCACCGTCGGTGGCACCCAGGCATCGCTCGGGATGCGATGAGGAGAGCTGGATTCATCTGCAGGTACCAGTGGTTCCGGCTCGAGGATCGTGTCGATACGGAAGTTGGCGCGCTGGAGGATCGTGAACACCTCGGAGATCTGACGGATGTGTGTTGTCGACTCGTCGCCGGCGACCATCCAGGAGACTTCGTCTCCGCTCCATGCGGAGCGGGTCAACCATGGGGTGGGTCCTTCAGCGGGGTCCCAATCGATGGTGAGTGACAGCGGATGGGGCAAGGACATGACGAGCGCGGCCTCGGACCTGAGTACCCGGTGAAGTTGGCGGAACACGCGCGACAGGTCGCTCACCGATGCGAGGGAGTAGACCGCGATCGCCGAGTCGATGCTGTCACCGCGCACGAAGGCCAGATCAGCCAGGTCACCGTGGTGGAACTCCACGTGGACTTCCGCCAGTTCCGCTGCCGTACGGGCCCGGGTCAGCCGTGCAACCGACGGGTCCACCGCGGTCACGCGTGCTCCGGCTCTGGCCATGGCGATCGCCGCCGCTCCGGTTCCGCAGCCCAGATCGAGTATTCGGCGTCCGTCGAGGGGACCGATCAACTTCGCGAGGGCATCGTTGTCGAGGTCGGGTCCGAGGCGTATCCCAGGCGATCCGTTGTCACCGTGGGGGAAGCTGCATGGGGGAAGACTTGCTGGGCTGGCATCGGGTTGAACCAACTCCGGTCGGGTCTTGACGTTGCCCGCCGAAGGGTGCCGCCGGGTTGTGGGTCCTGTTCCAGCCATGGTCGAAGTCTTGTCGAGGAAGTCCCCCGGATGGCGGATCCCGTTACGCTTTGGAACCGTGGCATTCCTACAATCGGACGCCGAGGGTCGAGAAGGTTCCGTACCCGGGAGCATCGACTACCGACTCGCGCGTCGGCAGCTGCTACGTCGCCTGCGCGCCAACGAGGTCTTGCGCGGTGACGTCTGTGACGCCCAGCGCGAACTGTTGCGGGTAGCGGCCAATCATTCCCGCAAGGCCACTGCACCATGTCCGGTCTGTGGTGAATCTTCGCTGCGTCTGGTGCGCTACGTGTTCGCGCCCCGGCTGCCAGCGGGAGGGCGAGTGGTGGAGGATCAGGCCCAACTCTCGAAACTGGCTGCGCGCTACGGCGGTAGGCCGAATGCACGCACCTACACGGTCGAGGTGTGTCTGGAGTGCCGATGGAACCATCTGATCGAAGTGGTTCCCCTGGGCCAACCCAAGGAGTAGGGCTCCGCAGCGGCGAGCACACGCCCGGGATAGCTGAGAGAGATGAAGGGGTGGCTTTTCAGTTGCAGTTCCACAGAGCACAATTGGCACACCCGCGCCCCGGAGACCTTCGCCGGTTCGGCGCGCTCTTCCCGATGCAGACCTTGATGCACGACCATGCCCTCTGATCCCGCCAGCGCCGAGACTCCGCGCAAGCCGCGCCGATGGCTGTGGCGTGCACGACGCGTCTTCTTCGCCGCGGCGGTGGTTGCGGTGGTTGCAGTGGGTGGGGTCTGGATGGTGCTCAACTCGATCGAGCTGCCACCCGAGGCGGCACCCATCGAGACCACCTTCGTGTGTGACATCGATGTTGCTCCCGGCCAGTGCGGGTTCGACAACGCGTCGGCGTCCCTCACAGCGTCCGAGGAACGGGTCCTGGTGACCTACGACGAGCTTCCGGCGGTGCTGGTGCAGGCCGTTCTGGCGACCGAGGACCGCAACTTCTTCGATCACGGCGGGATCGATCCGGTGGGGATCACGCGGGCCATGGTTCGCGATGTGATGGGCAGCAGTTCGTCACGTCAGGGCGGGTCCACGATCACCCAGCAGTACGTCAAGAGCGTCTACCTGTCGCCGGAACGGACTCTCGACCGCAAACTGCGTGAGGCCGTGTTGGCGGTCAAGCTCGAACAGAAACTCGACAAGCGTGAGATCCTCACCCGGTACCTGAACCAGGTCTACTTCGGGCGTGGTGCCTATGGGGTCGAGGCCGCCTCCCGCGCGTACTTCGGCGTGTCCGCGTCGGATCTCGATCTGTCTCAGGCGGCGTACCTCGCGGGGCTGATCCGATCACCCGAGTCGGCGGATGCGACGCGGGATCCGAAGGAAGCGACCCGGCGACGCGATGTGACCCTGCAGGCGATGGTCGAAGAGGGTTACATCTCGCAGGCAGATGCCGACACGGCGTCGCAGGTTCCGTGGGTGAGTGAAGCAGTTGCGCCGGATGGATCACCCCAGGTCGTGACGATCCGGCCGCGGACCGAGAAGCAGGCCGACTTCAACGATGTGAAGTACGCGGACATCGGCTCGGAGTACTGGCTCGAACTGGTTCGCAAGCAGATGCGGGAACGATTCGGGGATGCCGCTGAGACCCAGGGCCTGCGGGTGTACACGACGTTCGATCCCCGATTGCAGAAGGATGCCTACGATTCCGTGACGTCCGTACTGGATGAGCCCGATGCGCCGCTGGGGTCGCTGGTCTCGATCGATGACATCGGCCGGGTCAGGGCGATGGTCGGAGGGACGGACTTCGACAAGAGCAAGGTCAACCTGGCACTCGGCAAGGATGGCGGCGGTTCGGGACGTCCGGCAGGATCCACGTTCAAACCGTTCGCGCTGGCCGCGTTCGCCGAGCAGGGCTACTCGCTCGAATCACGTTTCGATGCACCGCGCACGACCAGCTTCGCGGGGGTCTATGCAGAGCCGGGACAGCTGTGGAAGCCCGCCAACTATGGCGACGAGTCCTTCGGTGTCCAGACCGTCGAAGAGGCCACCTGGGACTCGACCAATACGGTTTTCGCCGGCATCGTCGACACGGTCGGTCCCCAGCAGCTGGTCGACATGGCCCACCGTCTCGGGGTGCAGAGCGACCTGCAACCGAACTATTCACTGGTCCTGGGATCAGGCGAAGTGAGTGTGCTCGACATGGCGAGTGCGTATTCGACCTTCGCAGCGCACGGTCGCCATACCGAGCCGTATGTGATCCGTCGGGTCGAGGACGCCGTCCGGCGATGTCCTGTTCGACATCTCCAACGAGGCGGTGAGCGAACAGGTGATCAGCGAGGACGTGGCGGACACCGTGACCACCGCTCTTCTGGGCGTGATCACACGAGGCACCGGGACTGCGGCGCAACTTCGTGTACCGGCTGCGGGAAAGACGGGAACAACCGACAACAATCGTGATGCATGGTTCGCCGGTTACACATGCGACTTCACCACAGTCGTGTGGATGGGTAACGACAAGCCCACCGAGATGGTCTACGGAGGTCGCAAGGTCACCGGTGGTTCCTATCCGGCGAAGATCTGGCGCAATTACATGCTCGAGGCAACCGATGGGTTGGACACCTGCAAGTACCCGGAGGCTGATGCGGGGGACAAGGTGCTGAACAAGCGCAAACAACCCTCGAGCCAGACCACCACCACGGTTTCCACCACGACCACCGAGCCGACGAGTTCAACAACCACCACCACTGCTGGCGGCGACGGTAGCTCCACGACCACGTCTTCGGCGCCGGCGAACACCACCACGACCTCTTCGGCTCCACCCCCTTCATCGTCGTCCACCACGAGCGCGCCCGCAGGCTGAGGGGGCTCCGGAACCCAACGGTGCCCGGGTTGCCGGCACGGTCCATGGGCCTCGGGTGCTACGTGCGCTTGTGCGTTACTGCGGGTCGATCGTCACGTGCGGAAAGGTCGCGCAACAGGATGCGCACCACATCTCGATGTCTCCGGCAGTTGGCCGGTCCTCTGGATCCAGCTTCTGTGGGACATCGCTCGGAGCAGGTCCGATACTGTCCGCGCTCGTGAGGTACATGCGCTGCACCTTGACCACCGAGGTCTCTTCGCGGCCGCAGCTCTCACAGATCGCCATGGCACCAACCTAGTGTTCGCCAGGACGAACCGCTTTCGGACCGCAGCCCCGTGATTTGCTTCTTGGCCTCCGGATCATGTTGTCGTACCATGGGTGTGAGGCCGACAGCCGAGGGGCGTTGGACCGTATGAGGAGGCGTGCCATGGCACCTACCACCGAACCCACCCGATCCACACCGCGCGTCACAGTGCCTGTGATCAGTGCAGCGAAAGTTGCCAGGGGATCCGAACCGCTCGTGATGGTCACTGCGTATGACGCATCCGGTGCGCGGATCGCCGATGCCGCTGGGGTCGACATGATCCTCGTGGGCGATTCGCTGGCAATGGTCGTACTGGGCCACGACGACACGCTCTCGGTCACTGTCGACGAGATGGCCCACCACGTGGGTGCGGTGGCGCGGACGCACCCACGGGCCCTGGTCGTGGGGGATATGCCCTGGATGAGCTACCACGTCAGCGCTGCCGATACGGTCCGCAATGCGGCAACGCTGATCCGCGCCGGTGCCCAATGCGTGAAGCTCGAAGGGGGCATGAAGCGGGTCGGGATGGTCGAGGCGCTCGTGGACGCCGAGATCCCTGTCATGGGTCACCTGGGTCTCACACCCCAGTCAATGCACGCGATGGGCGGATTCAAGGTGCAGGCCAAGGATTCCGGGGCGGCCCTGGCTCTCGTCGACCACGCCAAGGCCCTGCAGCACGCGGGGGTCTTCGCGATCGTTCTCGAGGGGGTACCCGACGCAGTGGCCGGCATGGTCACCGACGCTCTCGACGTTCCGACGATCGGCATAGGAGCCGGAGTTCATTGCGACGGGCAGGTCCTCGTCTACCACGACCTGCTGGGGCTGGACGACCGAACTCCACCGAAGTTCGTTCGTCGCTACGCGGATCAACGCACCACGGCGATCGATGCCGTCGGCCGCTATGCGGCAGACGTTCGCAGCGGCGAATTCCCGGGGCCGGATGAGACCTACCACCTGAATGCCGAACAAGCCGAAGCCCTGGCGCTCTACGGCAGCTAGGTGGCCCGCAGCACCATTGGCTGCTGCCTACGTTCTGATCGAGTGGATTCCGGAACTCGGTGCGTCCTGCTTCACGTCCTCGACAGGCGGCTGAACAGCGGTGTCACACGCTCCTGCGAGGATGATTCGCGTGATGAACCAGGAAGCGACGAATTCCGCACAGTCGTCTCGACATGGCGTCGGCTCACCTCGGCGTCTAACGTGGAGCGTTCAACTCGAACCCTGTCCTGCAACGGCAGGACCCGATGGCCACAGCGCCAGGACCACAGGGAGGTAAACACGTGCCATCACGCGCGTATGAACTGATGATCATCGTCGATGCGGATGTCGAGGATTCGGCCAACACAGCCGTCCTCGACCGGGTCACCGAACTCGTTGAAGAGCGCGACGGACTTGTCTCGAGCGTCGACAAGTGGGGTCGACGTAGGTTCGCCTACGAGATCAACCACAAGAACGAGGGTGTCTACTCGGTGTTGGAGATCACCACCGACGCGACCGACCTCCACGACGTGGATCGCTTCCTTCGACTCGCGGACGATGTAGTTCGCCACAAGCTCATCCGTCTGCCGGATGCCGAGGCCACGCGCCGCGGCCTTCTCGCAGCCGCGGACTGACCGGAAGGAAAGCAAATGGCAGGCAATTCAGTAGAACTGACAGGCAACCTCACCAGGGATCCGGAGCTTCGCTTCACGCCCAATGGTGCTCCAGTGGCCAACTTCGGCCTTGCTGTCAACCGTCGCTGGCAGAATCGTCAAACCAACGAGTGGGAGGAGCAGACGAGCTTTTTCGATGTCGTCTGTTGGCGAGACCTGGCCGAGAACGTCGCCGAGTCCCTCACCAAGGGCGCCCGTGTGATGGTCGTCGGCCGGCTCGAGCAGCGCTCCTGGGAGACCCAGGAGGGCGACAAGCGGTCGAAGGTGGAGGTCGTGGCCGACGAGGTGGGTCCCAGCTTGCGTTGGGCCACCGCAGCGGTATCGAGGAATGAACGTGGTAGCGGTGACGGAGGCTACGGCGGATCTGCTCCGGCGAAGCAGGAAGCGCCGCAGCCCTACAGCGAGAATGAGGAGCCGTTCTGATGGGTAAGTCATCGAACAAGCGCAACGTCAAGGAAAAAGACAACGGTCGGCGCTTCAAGAAGAAGACGTCGATCCTTGATTCCGAACAGATCGACTACGTCGACTGGAAAGACACGGATCTGCTGAGGCGCTTCATGTCCGATCGTGCCAAGATCCGTGCCAGGCGGGTGAACGGCAACAGCGAACAGCAGCAACGCGAGGTGGCGATCGCAATCAAGAACGCCCGTGAGATGGCCCTGCTGCCCTACTCCTCGCGTGTGACCACCCAACGTGGCGGCCGTGGTGATCGCAGGGGCGGACGGCGTGACCGTCCACCACGCGATGACGATCGCCGTCCCGAGCGTTCGGAAGGTTCCGAGCGTCCGCAGCGGAGCGAGGCAACCACTGGGAGCGACAAGCCGGAGGCGGCTTCGGAGGCAACCACCAGCTCGGCGGAGGAGACCAAATGAAGACCGTCAAGGTGATCCTCCGCGAAGACGTGGCCGAACTCGGTAACCGCGGAGATGTGATCGAGGTGACCAAGGGTTACGCACGCAACTTCCTGATTCCTCGCAACATGGCAATGGAAGCAACCGAT
Organism: uncultured Microthrixaceae bacterium; assembly: GCA_963805905.1. Taxonomy (GTDB): domain Bacteria; phylum Actinomycetota; class Acidimicrobiia; order Acidimicrobiales; family Microtrichaceae; genus JAMLGJ01. The sequence continues at coordinate 3,666,236 of CAWDVV010000001.1, read as the reverse complement.
GGTGCAGAGACCCAGGCGGTCTCGATGCGCAAGGCACGTGACGAACGCGATGCCGCTGCACGTGAGGCCGCTGAGGAGATCGCCAAGGTCATGGTTTCGAAGGACATCGTCATCCATACCGCGCGGGTTCGGGCGGGCGGCTGTTCGGTTCGGTGACTGCGGCCGAGATTGTCGAAGCCGTGGCGGAACAGGCCCAGATCGAGATCGATCGCAAGGCCATCCGTCTGGACGAGCACATAAAGACCACCGGTTCACATCACGTGATGGCCCGTTTGCATTCCGAGGTCGAGTTCCCCATCCAGCTGGATGTGGTGGCCGACTAGTCACGGGTGACAGGCGCCCTGCCGGGGTGCCCCGCAGGGTCTGGATCTCGACCCCGACTTCAGTGACCCGCTCCAGCGTCGATTCGCTGTGGGCCGGGTGATCGAAGTTGTCGAAGGATGTTATCCACTGCTGATCCACAGCTTGAGCGCGCCCTCAGCAACACTCAGGATGCAGTTGCCACAAGGTTTCCAAGTGAAATCCACAGGTAATCCCAACCCTTGTCCTCTGGATACCCACAGCCAACATGGTCGATGATGGTGATAGATGAATGAGCTTTCGGCGCTCACGCGCACCGAACATCCCAACCGCACCGGACCACCGGGGTATTCCGACGCACCGGTGGTCGGGACCGGATCGCCACGCTCGTCGACGCGGGTACCTCCACACAGCATCGAGGCCGAGGAGTCACTCCTCGGAGCGATGCTGCTCTCCGAACACGCCGTCAGTGTGGTGTCACCGATCGTCTCCGCTGATGACTTCTACAGGCCTGCCCACCGACACATCTTCGACACCATGCAGGCTCTTGCTGTTTCGGGCGGGGGCATCGATCCGGTGACCGTTGCCGAGGAGTTGAATCGGGTCGACCTGCTCGAGGCATGTGGTGGAACAGCAGCACTGGTAACGCTGCAGACCCGTACTCCGGCGATTACGAACGCCGAGTACTACGCCCGGATAGTTCAGGAGAAAGCGCTGTTGAGGCGCCTGATAGGGGCCGCGGGGGATATCGCAGAGCTCGGGTATTCACCCCGCGATGACATCGACACCACGATGGACGAGGCGGAGAGTGCGATCTTCGCGATCGCCCAGCGTCGGAACACCGACCGCCTGGTCGAGTTGGTACCGCTGCTCGAGGCCAGCCTCACCCACCTGGAGGAACTGGCTGAACGCGGGGATGAAGTCACCGGTACACCAACTGGGTACACCGAACTCGATCGACTGTTGGCGGGGCTCCAGCCGGGCTCGCTCGTTGTCATTGGAGCGCGCCCCGGTATGGGCAAGACCGCATTTGCCCTGGGCCTGGCCGCCCACGCCGCGATTCGTGAGAAGTTGCCGGTGTTGTTCTTCTCGCTCGAGATGGGCCACATGGAGATCACCCAGCGTCTCATCGCTGCGGAAGCCAGGGTCGACTCAACCAAGATGCGTACCGGTCGCCTCTCGGACAGCGACTGGTCAAAGATCACCAAGGCGATCGGGCGGCTGGGCGAAGGAACGATGTGGATTGACGACAATCCGGCAGTGACGCTGATGGAGATCCGCTCCAAGGCGAGACGTCTTCAGGACCGGGTGGGTCAACCTCTGGGTCTGGTTGTCGTCGACTACCTCCAGCTCATGCAGGGGCGGGGATCGGCTGAGAGTCGCCAGGTGGAGGTGTCGGAGATAAGCCGGGGCCTGAAGGTGCTGGCACGAGAGCTCGGTGCCCCGGTGGTCGCTCTTTCACAGCTGTCGAGGAAGCTCGAGGAGCGATCCGACAAGCGCCCGATCCTTGCGGATCTCCGAGAGTCCGGTTGCATGTCAGCTCGTACGCGGCTGCGTCGCGCAGATGACAACACCGAAGTGACACTTGGCGAACTGGTGGATGCTGGTCTCACCGAAGTACCTGTGTGGAGTCTCGATGAACACTGGAGGATGGTTCCCGCAACGCTGACCCATGCTTTCTCCAGCGGCACGAAAGAGCTTTACAACCTCGTTCTGGCGTCCGGACGGACCGTGGAGGCCACTGCCAATCATCCGTTCCGAACGGTGCGGGGTTGGAGGCGCCTCGATGAACTCGGGATGGGAGCTCGCATAGCGGTGCCACGGGTACTCGGCGCTCCCGAAGTGCTTCGGGGACCCGGAGAGGAGCTCACCGCCGGCGATACGGCCCGCGAGGCTGTGCTGAGTGGCGCGGTGCCACATGGTGTTCATGGCTACCCCGAGCGTGAACTGGCTGGATTCCTCGCCGAACTGTTCGCCGAACTGGGTTACCTCTCGGTCGGCGAGCTGCGTGGAAGGCCCCATGTGCGCATTGCAGCAACCACTGGGCACCGCCAGTTGGTCGATGACCTGCAGGCGTTGCTCCTTCGATTCGGGGTGCACGGTCGGATAAGCGACATCGGAGCTGCCACGCCCCGGTGGCGCCTGTGGATACATGGCGTTGATCAGCAGCGCCGGCTTCTCACCACCGTTGGTTTCCGGGGACGCTACGAATCCCAGGTGTCCGAAGCGCTTGCTGCGCTCGATGGGATTCGGGGCAACCCCAACGTCGATACCGTGCCGGCCGAAGTCCGGTCGCTGGTTGTCGACGAACTCGCGACGGTGGATATGACACATCGCCAGCTGGCCGAGGCGTTGGGTGAGCAGTATTGCGGGGGCTATCTCCTCGGCACGGATTCCCGCCCCCGGGCGACCAGCCGCAAGCGACTGGGTCGTATTGCCGATGCGGTGGGTTCCAAGACATTGGATGAGTTGGCCACCTCCGATGTGATGTGGGACGAGATTGTCTCAGTTACTCCAATGGGTCCGGGTGAAACGTTCGATGCGACCGTCGCGGGAACGCACAACTTCGTCGCCAACGGTGTCATTGCACACAATTCGATCGAACAGGATGCCGACGTCGTGATGTTCCTGTACCGGGACGACAAGTACAACAACGATTCGGCCGAGAAGGACACCGCCGAGGTGATCGTGGCCAAGCACCGTGCGGGGGCGCCCGGGATCTGTCGACTGGTTTTTCTCGATTACTGCACACTCTTTGCCAACATGGCGCCCGATTCCTGAGGGCAGCGATTCGATTGCAGGTGATTCGGCATCTCACCGAATATCCCGGGACGCGAGCGAGGGGGCCCGTTGGGCCCCCTCGCTTCGCTCTCCAGGTCTCACCGACCAATTGGGTCGATGGTTCTCCACGATGCGGAACTCGCCCTGTCCCGCAATCGTAGGGGGTCGGTTTCGCTACTTGCTCCCCGCTGGTACTAAGCGACCACATTCCGAGCCACCCCGCCCCAAGACGAAGTACCCCGACCAACGGTTCGACGCATCCCCTGATGTGCCTTGTGTTACTGAAATTACTCAAGCGGAAGATGTGACCCAAGTCAATGGGAACTTTGCATATCTGACGAGTGAAGTTACCTTTACGTAAGGAGTTTCAGCCAATGCAACACCCTGTCGTGGCCACACGTGCCCCGATTACATTACAGATTGCACGTCAAAAGCAATACGACTGCAATGTTGTCAGGTTACGTTGCTCAAACGGTCAGCGCTTTCATTGAGTCGGTTGATGAGCACGGAAATCGAGCGGCGGTTCGTCATGTTCGGGATCGGGATCGAAGATGACGCGCTCAGCTCGCTCACGGTCGCTTTCATCGAGCGGACGCGTGTCCAGGCACCATTCCACCAAGGTGCCGCTGGGATCGTTCGTGTAGATAGAGCGACAGAAACCATGGTTGATCTCGATGGCCTCATGGCCGAGGTCCAGCCAACGCTTCAACGCGATATCGAAATGTGCCTCGTCGATAGCGGTGAAAGCCAGGTGATTGACCCAGTCCGGCAGGCCCACCGAACCCGAGAGAGCGCCATCGATCTCGGGGTAGTCACCATGGAGCTCCCAGAAGGCGATCATTCCGTGTCCGGAGTCGAATGCACTCTTGGTGTCGTAGAAGACGTGCTTCGCCCAGCCTCCCTCGGGTGTGGGATTGACGACGATCTTTGCGAGGGTGAAACCCATCGCTTCGCTGTAGAACTCATGTGTCGCAGCCAGATCAGGCGTTGCCAGTGCTACGTGGTGAAAGCTCATCTCCGGGCCCCCATAGGTCAAACTACTCTCTTGGGTTCAGTTGTTCCGAGTCGATCACTCACAGGCGATGCGTCGATCACTCCTGCGGTACTCCAGCGTGCCACATGGGGGCGTCCGCATACACGGCGAAGTCGAGAGCATCGAGGTATTCGTCGCGCGGGATCTCGGTGACTCCGAGGCTCGACAGGTGATCGGTTGCCCATTGCACATCGATCAGAGGACCCTCGACCGACGAGAGCAACCGGACGAGACCCACCAGCGCCACCTTGGATGCGTCACGATGACTGTGGAACATGGATTCACCGGCGAAGAAGCTGCCTATGCCTACCCCATAGAGTCCGCCGACCAGTCGTCCGTCGAACCATGTCTCGACACTGTGGGCCCAGCCGAGTTCGTGCAACTCCCCATAGGCGTCCTCGAACTCCGGCGTGATCCAACTGTGGGGTCGGTCCGGATCAGCGCAGTTGTGCACCACGTCGGTGAAGCACTGGTCGACGGTGATCTCCATCTGTGCGTTGGACCTGCGCAGGGAACGTGAGACGCGGAGCGACTCCACTGGGAGGACTGCCCGTGGATCAGGGGAGAACCATGCCAGGTATCCGTCGAGTGGCATGGGGAACAAGCCTCGGCGATATCCGTCGAGCAGTGTTCCCGGTTCGAGATCTCCACCCACCGCGACAGGACCCTCGGGATCGCCATCGCGGGGCGATGGAAAGGTCCACCTGCTCGGAGGGGGATTCTGCGGCACGCTCTAGTAGTCGTAGAAGCCCGCGCCCGATTTCCGACCCAGACGCCCTGCGGTGACGAGGCGTCGCAGCGATGGCACGGCTGCGTAGTTGGGGTCCTTGAACTCGTCGTAGAGGGCGTCGAGGATTGACACGGATGTGTCCAGGCCGACGAGGTCCAGCAGGGCCAGGGGCCCCATCGGGAAGTTGCAGCCGCCCTTCATGGCCTCGTCGATGTCCTCAGCACTCGCAGTGCCGTTCTCGAGCATGCGGGCAGCGTTGTTGAGGTAGGGGAACAAGAGCGCGTTCACGATGAATCCGGCGCGGTCCTTCACCTGTACCGGTGACTTCCCGCACTGTTGGGCGAAGTCCGTGACCGTATCGATGGTTGCCTGCGAGGCCGTGAGAGGAGCGATTACCTCGACGAGCGACATCATCGGAGCCGGATTGAAGAAGTGGACGCCGCAAACCTGTTCGGGCCGACTGGTTGCCATTGCCATCTCGACCACGGCGAGGGTGGAGGTGTTGGTCGCAAGGATCGCCTCGGGCTTGCAGATGCTGTCGAGTTCCGCGAACAGTGGGAGCTTCACTGTGAGGTCCTCCACGACGGACTCGATCACGAGGTCGCAGTCGACGAGGTCGCCCAGGTGGTCGGTCGCGGTCACTCGTTCGAGAACTGCATCGGCGTCGACGCGTTCGAGTTTGTTGCGGTCGACCTGTTTGTCGAGTGACTTGGAGAGCTTGTCGCGCATTGCCTGGGCCGAGGACATCGCCCGCGAACGAAGCACCACCTCGATACCGGCCTTGGCGGCCACCTCAGCAATGCCCGAACCCATGATGCCCGAACCGAGAATCCCCACACGTTGAATCGTCATGGGCGCAGAGGTTACCGATCAGTAGCACGACAGCGACAACTCGGCGGGTGTCCATGGCAACGAGCAGGCTGCGCCGGTGCGGTCTGAGCCCGTGTAGCAACGCCGCACCCGGGTGCGTCAGGATGTGGTGGTGACAACTTCTACTGGTTCACTCGCATTGGTGGGTGGTGCCGCGTTCGGTGACACCCACGAGCATCATCGTGGCCCCCTCGCCGGGGCGTCCAAGGTCACCCTGTTGCCGACAGCCATGGCGTACGAGGATCCGGGCAGCCTCATAGACGAAGCACGATCGCACTTCGCAACCCTGGGCATTGGCATGGAGGTTCTTCCGGTGTACTCGCGCTCGGATGCGAATGATCCTGGACTCGTCTCGGGGTTGGCGGACGCGGAGGTTCTCTATGTGACCGGGGGGTCACCCATGCATCTGCGATCGGTGCTCCTGGAGTCGTCACTGTTGGAACTTGCTCTGCAACGGTGGGAGGACGGGATGACGGCGATTGCTGCAGGGGAGTCGGCATCGGTGTTGTGCAACCACATGGTCGATCATCGCGGTGGCGCCTTCACGGTGGGCCTGGGGCTGATAACGACCTTCACCGTCATTGCGAGGTTCGACCGCTGGTCATCGGACAAGCGTCACCGCACCGTTGGTCTCGCACCTGCGAACCTGCCGGTGGTCGGCATCGACGAGGCAACATCTCTCGTGCGTGATCCAGCGGGAACCTGGAGCACCGATGGAAGCGGTGGCGTGCATGTCTTCCACGGAGGGGTGCCTGTCGACTTCTCGGAGATCCCCGCGGCGCTCAACTGAGCGGCGAATGGGATCGAAGGTGGGCCTACGGGACCCTCAGTTGTTCGTGGGGGTTTCCTGGATCGTCACCGAATTGATCACGGCTTCGTTGGCAGGGTCCTGTGATCCCCCGGTCTCGCCGATCGCGTCCACGGTGTCCTTGCCCTGTGTGACCTGTCCGAAAAGGCTGTAGCTGGGTGTCAGCTGTGCGCCACCTCCTGGTAGCACCACGAAGAACTGACTTGCTCCCGTGTCGGGTCCGCGGTTTGCCATCGCGACCGAATAGTCCACATAGGCATCGGCGGAGTCGGGGAGCTCATCAGCGATGGTGTATCCCAGTTCAGTGGCGCCATCCGGTGTGCCGTCACCATCGCCGGCCTGGATCACGAAACCAGGGACCACCCGATGGAAGGGCACACCGTCGTAGTAGTGGTACCGCGCCAACACGACGAAGTTGTTGACAGCTTGTGGGGCCTCCATCGGATCCAACTCGATGGTGAAGTTTCCCTTGCTGGTGGCTACGACGGCTGAGTAGCCCGTTGTGGGGTCGATGCAGATCCCCGGAGGTCCATCGAAGGAGGTCCTGCGGTCGGTTGATCCCTCGGCCGGCGGACATGGTGTGGTCACTCCCGGCGTATTGGTCGGATCGGGCGCAGCGGCACCGGTCGTAGGCGTGGATGCCGTGGTTGCGGTGGTGGCATCGGCTTCGACGGTCTCATCACCGCTACCACCGAGTTGCCAGATCACCACACCGACCAGAGCGAGGACTGCCACGACGACGACGGTGATCAGGCTCCGTCGCTTGTTCGAGGGTGCAGGGGTGTACATCTCCCTGTTGGCCCGTTGTCGAGCGTGCTTTTCCGCGTTGGTACCCATGAGCAGCCACTGTACAAAGCGCGATCGCATCGTCACGCGGGCCGGCTGCCAACAGGGACTCCGGGGGATCTCGACCAAGCCCCGAACGCTTCGGACCCCGGGCCTGCTCTTGAACCGGGACCTGCTCACCCGGGCACTCATGCCTGTGTGGGAAGCAACCGGATTCTGGAATTTCGAGGGTCGGTGTAGGTTTGGGCAGTGGCATTGTTGGTCCAGAAGTTCGGTGGTACCTCGGTCTCCGATCCTGAACGCATAAAGGAAGTTGCATCGCAGGTTGCGCGTTGTCGTCAACGTGGTGACCAGGTGGTGCTGGTGGTCTCCGCCATGGGCAAGGAGACCGACGAACTGCTGCGATTGGCCGGCGAGGTTTCACACACTCGACCCGGTCGCGAGATGGACATGTTGATCACCGCCGGCGAACGCAAGACGATCGCTCTGGTTTCAATGGCGCTCAACGGTGTCGGGGTTCAGGCGGAGAGCTACACGGGTTCCCAAGCTGGATTTCGAACCGATGTGAACCACACCAACGCAAAGATTCTCGAGGTCCGCGCTGATCGGATCCGTGCGGCGCTGGCCGGTGGACTCGTTCCGGTTGTCGCCGGGTCACAGGGTGTGTCGACCGCCAACGACGTGACCTTCCTCGGCCGAGGTGGTTCAGACACCACCGCGGTGGCCCTGGCGAAGGCGCTCGGAGCCGATGCCTGTGAGCTCTATACCGACGTTTCGGGTGTCTTCACAACCGATCCCCGGGTGGTCCCCCAGGCTCGACGCATGCACCGGATCAGTTTCGACGAGATGCTCGAGATGACCGCAGCGGGATGTCCCAAACCGGCTATGCGGTCGGTCGAGTACGCCCATCGCCACAACGTTCGCTTGCACGTTCGTTCGGCTTTCACATGGGAGCCGGGCACGTGGGTCACCGAGGAGGAACCTGACATGGAAGATGCCCTGATTCGAGCGGTAGTGAGCGACGACTCGGAGGCCAAGGTCACCGTCGCGGGAGTTCCCGATCACCCGGGCATCGCGGGTTCGCTCTTCAGGCGGCTCTCGGAGTCAGATGTGAATGTGGACATGATCGTGCAGAACGTCTCGGTGGGCGGGGTTACCGACATCTCGTTCACGGTGCCTCACTCCCAGTTGGAAACGGCCATGGAGATCTGCGAATCCGAACGATCCCGGATGGGTGCGGCGGGCGTGACCAGTGACCATGAGATCGCGAAGGTCTCGCTGATCGGCGCGGGCATGAAGTCCAATCCGGGCGTCGCGGCGATCATGTTCGAAACCCTTGCTTCGAACGACATCAACATCGAGATGATCTCCACCTCGGCCATCCGAATCAGCTGCGTGGTATCGCAACACGAAGCGGATCGAGCGGTGCAGGTGCTCCACGATGTCTATCAACTCGAGGACACCACGTTCTGAGGTCTGTTCGCCGTTCGCTAGTGGCATGTGACCTAGTCACAGAGTTGATGCTGGTTGACACGAAGCCCGCTGGGTTTTCGACGACCCGAAACCCGATGGGCTGAAGGGTTGTCGGATCGTTACGATCGATCCATGGATATCGGAGTATTCGGTGCCACCGGTCAGGTCGGCACTGTCATGCGTCAATTGCTCGACGAGCGCGATTTTCCCGTCGGGCAGATCCGATTCTTCGCGTCTTCGCGGTCAGCAGGTCGTCGACTGCCCTGGAAGGGCGCCGAGGTGGTGGTCGAGGATGCTGCCACGGCCGACTTCTCGGGGCTGGAACTTGCGCTGTTCTCTGCGGGCGGGGCGTTCTCGAAGGAGTTTGCACCCCGGGTGGCTGCGGCCGGCGCAACCGTCATAGACAACTCGTCTGCCTGGCGTCTGGATCCCGGTGTGCCGCTCGTGGTTTCAGAGGTCAACCCCGATGCGTTGGCGTCAATCCCCAAAGGCATAGTTGCGAATCCCAACTGCACCACGATGGCCGCCATGCCTGTCCTCAAGCCTCTGTCGATGCGGGCACCGTTGAAGGCACTGCGCATTGCCACATACCAGGCAGTCTCGGGAGCAGGACTCTCGGGGGTGGAGGAACTTGCGGGTCAGGTTGCGGCCGCAGGTGAGGGTGCGGCCGGGCTCACCCACGACGGCGCCGCTGTTGACTTCCCGGCCGGGTCGTCGTTCCCCGACACGATCGCGTTCAACGTCCTGCCCGTGGCGGGCAATTTCGTGGACGACGGCACCGGTGAAACCGACGAGGAGCAGAAGCTCCGTAACGAGAGCCGCAAGATCCTGGAACTGCCTGACCTGTTGGTCTCCGGCACATGCGTGCGGGTACCTGTGTTCTCGGGCCACTCCCTGGTGATCCATGCGGAGTTCGACCGTGAACTGCCACCGGCCGAGGCGATCGAGATCCTGGGCCGTTCACCCGGCGTGGAACTCTCCGATATGCCCACGCCGCTGAAGGCCGCGGGTGAGGACCCTGCGTTCGTCGGGCGGATCCGTCGCGATTCAACCGTTGAACACGGCCTTGTGTTGTTCGTCTCCAACGACAACCTCCGCAAGGGGGCCGCGTTCGAACGCGATCCAGATCGGCGAGTTGTTGGCCCGGGAAGTGCGCGGGTAGGGACCCTCGTCCCGGCATTTCGATTGCGGTTCGCGAGCTTCCGGGTGGGGAAGTCAGGTCGGAGGATCGTCTATGTAGCGTTCGGCGGCTTCCTGAAGGGACAACCCCATCTGGTTGGCGAGGGAGGCCACCCAGGCGAACACGTCCCCGAGCTCATGTAGTTGGGACTCCGGAGTGCCTTTGCGCACTGCCTGAGCCAATTCGCCGACTTCTTCGCACAGCCAGGCCACGGTTGACGGGACACCTCGTTCACGGTCGACTTCGCCGTACAGGTTCTCGATCAGGTTCTGGAAGTCGTCTATTTCCACGAGGCGAACCTAGACGTTCGCTCGACGCCGGTGATCAGCCCGGTATCAGGACTTCATGAACACGTGCACCGTGAACAGCGTGCGGTAGCCGTTGCAGTTTCCCCACACAGCTGCCGTGCCGATCTGGTTGAACGACGGATCCAGGATGTTCGCACGATGACCCGGAGAGTGCATGTACGCAGAATGGATCTGGGCGGCGTTTCCGCCCATGCCGACGTTCTCACCGAGCTTGCGCCAATTCGAAGGTGCGCCATCGGCGAGCCTCGAGTGCCAGATCCTGCACTGATTCCGCATGCCCTGGGCCCATTTGTCGGCTTTGACGTCGAGTTGGATGTTCTCACGCAGAGCGGGGAGTCCGGCCGCTGCTCGCGAAGCGTTGACCTCGATTCGCACGTAGTCCAGCTCCGACTTGTTCGATTCGCACGATCCCAGCAGAGCCATTGCCGCCAGTGCGGCCGCGACGATCAACCACCTGGTGTGCCGGGTCGTTGCTCGTGAGTTCTTCGGATCCAATCGTGTTGCCACGAATAGAGCATCGGCACCGATCCGAGGAGCCTTGAAAAACAATCTGCGTGTGTGAAATTCGGTGAAACGAGATCGGGCTGACACATGATCGTCGCCTGATCGCGCAAATTGTCACGCTGCACGTTGCTCAATGGTCGGGTGGGGGAGATTTGAACTCCCGACCTCCTCGTCCCGAACGAGGCGCGCTGCCAAACTGCGCCACCACCCGTGGCTCGGCCATCCTACCGTCGCAGAGGTTGGGTCGATAAACGCAAGTGGACCACCGACCCCGGCTGGTCAGGGAGTTGGCGGTGTCTACTCGGTCGCCTCGGCTGGCAGCGGTGCTGCGGGATGGTCGGCCAGCAGGGCGTCAACCGTGTGCAGCACCTGCGTTGGCTCCAAGGGCTTCTGCAGCCATGCGTCGGCACCGGATCGCCTCGCCAGGAACAGGTCAGCCTCACGGTCCATGAGAAGGAGGATGGGGACCGAGCCGATGCGTCCCGCTCCCTCTTCGGCACGAAGGTCGAGGGTTGCCGCGACGCCGCCCATCGAGCCAATCTGCAGATCGCACACCACCAGAGCGGGTCTCTGGGATGAAACGGCGTCCCGGAGTTTGAGACCTGCACGAATTTGTCGGACCTCGGTCTGATCGTCGCTGAGAGCAGCGTCAATCTGAGCGAAGGTGGTGTCGTCGTCGGTCGCCACGAGGATGCGCTTGATTGCACTCACGACCCTGAAGCTACAACGGCTGGCATGTGCTCTGCCTAGTCGGACCGTGCTGTGCCGGCATCACGGAGGCCATCTTGGCCAGCGTCGTCGCGCAGGAGCAGATCCCCGATAGCTCCGAGGCCGTCAAGGTCCGTCACCTCGAACGGCAGCACGGGAACCCGGATCACGGGCGCCGGAGACACCTGACCCGTGATCCCCGCGAGATTGTGGTCTTCTCCGTCGGCCATGACCAGGCCGTCCGCAAGCGCGGTGTAGTGCTCAGCCAGCGGTGTGCCAGCGAGCGTCTCGGCACGCCCTCTGGCTTCGGCGGCCCCCGGACCGGTTTCGCCGCCGCCGAATCGTGGCTGCATGCGGTTGACCACGAGCGCCCGAACCTCGATGCCGTGTTCTGCGAGCTGGTCGGCGAAGTAGCCGGCCTCCGCGACCGTGTCAGCCTTGGGAGAAGCCACCAGTACGAAGGACGTCTCCGGGGACGCCAGGAGCTCATCGACCGCGCTGGCCCGCTCCTTGAATCCGCTCTCCATTCCTTCGAACGCCGCGAAGAAAGCGATCGCATCCGCGACGACATCGCCTCCGACCACCTTCGAGAGGCTCCGCACCACAGTCTGTGCAGCTACGTTCACAGCACGCACGATCCCCCTGGTGGGAGTCATGAGGATCTTGTAGAGGCGGTGATCCAGGAAGTTGGCCAGTCGCTGGGGGGCGTCGAGGAAATCGAGCGCATGACGCGTGGGGGGAGTGTCCACGACCACGAGATCCCAGTCGCCTTCGCTCGCGAGTTCGTAGAGCTTCTCGGAAGCCATGTATTCCTGGGTCCCCGACAGTGACCCGGAGATGTTCTGGTAGAACCGGTTCGACAGGATCCGTTCGGCCTGGTCGGGATCTGCGGAATAGCGACGCACGAGCCCGTCGAAGGTGGCTTTGGTGTCGAGCATGAGCGCGTACATCTCCCCGGGAGCCTCCAGATCGATGCGGCTGGGGGCATTTGTCAATCCACGCAGTCCGAGGGCGTCCGCCAGTCGCTTCGCCGGGTCGATAGTGACCACGACGGCCCGTTTCCCGGACCGGGCAGCTTCGAGCGCGATCACTGCTGCCGTCGTGGTCTTGCCCACCCCTCCGGAGCCACAACACACGACAACTCTGGACCCGTCGATCACTTCGCGAAGTCGGCTCACGCTCCGCCTCCGTGCGGGACCTCTTCGATTCCAGCGAGGATCGCGTCGGCAAGGGCCTCGAGGTCATCGCGGCCCAGATGAGATGTGAACAGATAGGGAAGCTGGATCTGCGGCAACGGCAGAACCTCGGCCATCCGCTGTAGTTGGGCGTCCTGGATCGAACGCCGTGCGGAACGGAACTCCGCAGCCGCATCGAGTTGCTCGGCCTCGCCGACCAGGAGGTGGGTACCGGCGGCCTCGGCGGCCTGTTGCGCAGGTACTGACAGTGACGGCAGGTCGGGGTACACGCCATTCACGACGACCGGACCGAGGGCGACACCGATGTCTTCCTCGAGGCTGAAAGCGGTCTCGATCAGTTCGTTCACGGGAGTCTCCTCGGGAATCGTGACCAGCATCACCCGGCAACGCGCGTGGGTCGGACAACAGCTCCAGCACCTCGGTGGCCTGGGCATGGATGGGTCCGGCCCGCACGGCGTCGGCAAGTCCCTGGGCGGAACGCAGGAACGTGATGGCATGGCCCGCGGCTGGAGCATCGAGGATGATCAGGTCCTGGTCAGCGCCGCGTTCGAGCTGCTTGACCTTTCCCAGCACGAGGATGTCGCGGATTCCCGGTACCGCGGTGGCGATGATGTCCAGGAGACCGCTGGAGACGAGCCGATTGGAGATGCGCTTCAATCCGCGGTCCGTCAGGTAATCGAGGAGCGCATCGTCGGGCGTCAGGGTTCGGGCGCGGACACCCGCATGGGCCTCGGCGGCGCTGACGAGTTCGAGCTCGGAGTAGCTCAATCCACCTGTGTCGAACATCGAGGCCATCGCGTCGCGGTCCTTCGATCTCGACGACGAGAGTTCTCAAACCACTTCGCGACGCCGCTATGGACAGGGCCGAAGTGACGGCCGTTTTGCCCACGCCGCCTTTCCCGGCGACGATTGTGAGGCCCGACTCACCGAAGAAGTCGGCCGGATTCAACCCAGCACTCCTGCTGCGACGGTTCCGGTCGCCCGGTCGACAGGGTTGAGCAGGCTCCGTAGGTTGCGGGGCCACTTCACCTGAACTGCTGCAACGGAGGCTTTCACGTGGGCAAGTCTGCCATCCAGAGGATCGCTTCTCACACGGCCGGAGCCGTGATCATCATCGTGACGGTCATCATGACGTTGGTCGGGCACGCTTCGGCTGCACAAACCTGTGCCGACGAGGGGTGTGTGGACGTCGTTGCCGTGAATGGTCTGATCGATGAGATCGAAGCGACGAACATCATCGATTCGATCGACGCGGCCAACCGGTCCGGGGATGTCGAAGCCGTTGTATTGCAGATCGACAGCGAAGGCTCGGCGGTGTCACCCCGAAGGCTCGAGGAAGTGGTGGAGGTGATCCGGAACTCGTCGGTGCCGGTGAGTTCCTGGGTGGGACCCAGCGGTGCCGCGGCACTCGGTGGTGCTGCCGAAATCGTCGCGGCAAGTGATTTCACAGGGATTGCTCCTGGTGCAGAGATCGGCCAGGTGGGCTCACAACGCCTTTCGGTCGATCGCTTCGGCGAGTTGTTCACGGGGACCGCCAACGTCGTGCACGACGATGTGCTCGAAGGTCAGGATGCAGTGGATGCCGGCGTCATCGATCGTTTCGCGCCGATCGTCCGTGATCACATCGTCAACATCAAAGGTGTCCGCACCGAGGTCACCGAGACCGACGGCAAACGCGCCGAGTCACCGGTTGCTCTGGTGCGGTTCTCGAAGCTGCCACTTGGCACACAGTTCATCCACACGGTCGCCAGCCCGTCAGTTGCGTACCTTCTTCTGGCGGTGGGCCTCGGGTTGCTGGTCTTCGAGTTCTACACCGCTGGGGTGGGCATAGCAGGGGTCGTGGGCGCAGGGTGCGTGGTCTTTGCGGGGTTCGGGGTTGCAGCCCTCCCGCACAACAACTGGGCGCTCGCCCTCGTCGTTGCGTCGATGGTGGCCTTTGCGATCGATGTCCAGTCCGGTGTTCCGCGGGTCTGGACGGCTATCGCCATGTTTGCGTTCACGGTTGGGTCGTTGTTCCTGTTCACAGAGTTCGCACCCACGTGGTTGGCTCTGTTGGCAGGGGTCGTGGGAGTGGCGGCCACGATGTTCCTGGGCATGCCGGTGATGGTGCGCGCCCGCTTCGGCACTCCGACCATCGACAGGGACTGGTTGGTGGGGGAGCAGGGAGTGAGCGTCGCGGGGATGGACCCGATGGGAACGATTCGGGTCCGTGGAGCACTCTGGCGTGCTCGTGCGACGGGCGTGGATGCAATCAGTGATGACTCACAGGTTGAAGTATCTGCTGTTGACGGGCTCCTGTTGGAGGTCAAGCCAGTGTCTTCCTCCCAGGACCTCAGCGGCTAGATCCCATTTCGAATTCGCGAAATCGAGCAGCGCCCGTGCAAACTTTTCCTTGTAAGGATTCCGTTACTTCCCCTAGGGTGCACCGCACACCCGAGAGGATCAGTCAATAGGGAGATCCTCTGACGGGCGACATAATCGCTGACGGTCTAGGGGGGCCTTGGTGAGTGCACAACCAATAGCTGAGATGTGGCAGACGAAGGCAGCCTGCAGAGGTCCACAGTCGGCGGTGTTCTTTCCGCCGCCCCACTTCGAACGGAAGGCGGACCGCCTCGAACGCGAGATTCGTGCAAAGGAGATCTGCGCCGACTGCGTCGTCCGCCGGGAATGCCTTGAGTATTCGATCAAAATCTCCGAGCCCCACGGGATCTGGGGAGGCCTCAACGAGGCAGAACGTCGCGTGAGGCTCGAGTCGGCGTCTTAGGAACTGAGCAGGTACGCCGGGCGATCCATCGGAGAGCTGGGTCCTTTCGAGGCGAGCACCCGGAAACGGCAACCCGGTGACTGATCGGTGCAACCGGTAGGCGCTGTCCTCGGTTGGTTTGCCCGCGACTGGATGTTGATCGACAGCTCCTAGAATTCAGGCGTGTCACTGGTTCTGGTAGGTCTGTTCATTGCGTTGCCGTTCGCAGAGCTGGCGGTCATCGTCGCATCGGCGGATGCGTTCGGGCTCGGATGGACGTTCCTGGCCCTGGTCGGATTCAGCATTCTGGGGGGCTTCCTGTTACGTCGTGAGGGCGCAACGATCTGGCGTCGCGCCAATGAGCAACTGGCGATGGGCGTCATGCCCGGCAGCGAACTCGTCGATGGCGCGCTCGGTGCTCACCGGGGGAGCGCTCCTCCTGACGCCGGGCTTCATCACCGACACCGTCGGATTGTTGTTGTTGTTCCCGCCCACCAGGTTGCTTCTCCGGCCGATCGTGGTGGCCCTCATGGCCCGGAGGGCCACCCGCATGATGGGCGGACCTCCGACGTCGCGGTGGTCCAGTGCCACCAACACCTCGCAGGGCTCGCACGGCTCCGCGGGAAGTCCACCTCCCTCAGCAAGAATCATCGACCTCGAGGTCAATCCTCCCGAAGGGGATGACTGACCGCCAACTGGCCGCGGGCTCAGGAAATGCTCACCGCTGTTTCTCCGGTCGGGGCGAGCGTCTCGATGGATTCGATCAACCGGGCCGAACAACTGGACAGATCCGGTGGTGGACTGATCTCCACCACTGTTTCGGCGAGACGCCTGAACGCTTCTGCTGCCGGACCATCACCGAGTGCCGCCGGGATTCCGGAGTCACCACCGTGGGCCACTCCGGGCTCTATGGGTATTCGTTCCAGGAGCGGTAGGCCGGCCTCGGTCGCGAGTCTTTCGCCCCCGCCCGAACCGAAAATCTCGTGACGGTTGCCGTCGGGGTCGACGTATGCGCTCATGTTCTCGATGACCCCGGTGACATGCAGATAGTTCTTGCGCCCCATGTCGACCACTCGCACCGCCACCCGCTGCGCGGCCAGTGATGGCGTGGTGACCACCAGCATCTCGGCGCGTGGGAGCATCTTTGCCAGTCCCATCTGTACGTCGCCTGTGCCCGGAGGCATGTCAACCAGCAGGTAGTCGAGGTCACCCCAAGCCACGTCTTCGAGGAAGTGGCGGACAGCTCGGTTCAGGATCAACCCGCGCCACATGAGTGCAGAGCCCTCGTCCTTCACGAGCAGCCCCATCGATATCACCTCGATCGATCCGGGGCCGACGTCGAGGACCTGTGGAGTCATCCGTCCCTCGTCGTTGGCGCTGAGGTGGTCCGAGACTCCGAGCATCATCGGTACGGAGAAGCCCCAGATGTCGGCGTCGAGCACACCCACGCGCCGTCCCTGCGCAGCCAGGGCTGCAGCGAGGTTCACCGAAACAGAAGACTTGCCGACACCGCCCTTGCCCGACGCGATGAGGAGGACCCTCGTGGACACCGGAACGGTCGTTGTTTCGGGACGTTCGGAAATGGCCTTGCGGGCGCGCTCCATGGTGGCGGCCTTTTCCTCGGCGCTGAGCTCGCCCCAGTCGATCTTCACCGATGCGACGCCTGGAAGGTCGCCCACGCGGGCGCGGACATCACGCTGGATCTCTGCCCTCAAGGGGCATCCGGAGGTGGTCAGTGCCACCCCGACACGCACGGCACCCTCTCGATCGATACTGACCCCACGCACCATGCCGAGCGCCACGATGTCGCTCCCGAGTTCGGGATCCATGACGGCCCGCAGTACTTCCAGGATGTGGTCCTCCGTGGGTGGGGCCACGTCGGCGGTTGAGGGAACAGGGGTGCGCCCAGCGGATGAACTCCGCTGGTCCGGGCCGGTATCGCCAAGCAACTCCATGGCTCAACTGTAGCCCCGATAGAACCGGGTAGCACCGTGTTTATTGTCATGGGACTATACTCAAGTCCATGGAGGGCACCGATCCGCCGGGCAAGAGCCGTCTCGACCTGTTGAAGGCCCTCGGAGACAACACCCGGTATGCCATCTACCTCGAACTGGCGCGTTCTCCCAAGCCACTCCCCACAGCCGCGGTGGCCGAGTCGCTGGATCTGCACCTGAACACGGTGCGGCCCCACCTCGAACGCATGCGCGAGGTAGGCCTGCTCCAGGCACGGCCCGACACCTCGGGGGGTGTGGGCCGCCCACAGAAGCTCTACGAATTGGCGAGCGACGCACCGAGCCTGGGACTCGAGCCCCCGGTCTACCCTCTACTTGCCCAGATGTTGTTGCAGGTTGCGGTGTCGAGCGTGGCCGATCCGGATGTCGTGCTCGAAGCCGGTCGTGCCGCGGGTCGATCCCTGGCTCACAGGAGCCAACCGGTATCGAGTGGGACCAGGGAGCCCGGGGACTGCGGCGAACAGACGATTGCGATGCTCGAGGAACTCGGCTTCGACCCGGCCTCGGTGGTTCACGATGGCACCACGACGGTGGCGTTCGGGCACTGTCCCTTCGGGGAACTCGCCAAGGCCCAGCCACAGGTAGTCTGTTCGCTCCATCTCGGGATGATGGAGGGATTCGCCGACGAACTCGGCGGCGGTCGGGTGGAGAGTTTCTGCAACATCTCGTCGCGTACCCCCTGCCGGGCGGACGTCGTGCAGAGCTGATGGCGTTCCCCGACGGATCCCGGTCGGCAACGATCGGGCACCATTTGATCCTGCACTGTATTGATTCAGGAATCCCCGTTAGAATGACGTTCACCCGCAAGGAATCTCCGTATCCGATCGGGGAACCCGAGATCCGAAACGTTCGAAAGGCTCACTGATGATCACGCTCACAGAAGCAGCAACAGAGAAGGTCGCAAAGCTCATCGCATCCGAGGGTGAACCAGACCTTGCACTGCGCGTAGCCGTGCGCCCCGGCGGGTGTTCGGGTTTCTCCTACGACATGTTCTTCGACACCGAGACCAACAGCGATGACCTGTCCTCGGTCTACGGCGATGTGCGCGTGGTGGTGGATCCCTCGAGTGCGCCGCTGCTGGAAGGTGCGACCCTCGACTACGCCGATGGTCTGAACCAGACCGGGTTCTCGATCACGAACCCGAACGCTCAGAGCACCTGCGGTTGCGGTTCGTCGTTCAGCTGAGGTGGTCCCTCACACCGTGAGGGCCTGCTCCATCTCGGTACGATCGATCATGGCATCGGCGCGTGTGGTGATCTTCCCTTTGGCGTCGGTCACGTAGAGGACCGGTTCGATCTGCAGACCGAACTTGTCGGGCACGGGTGCCAGCGGAGCGTCTGCCAGGTCGCCATCAGCGGACTTGGGGTTCCTGTAGACCTCTGCGTGGATCACGATCAGGTCGTCGCGGCCGTCCGCTACGTCGATCAGGTTGCCGAGAGTCGGACCACAGAAAGCGGTCTGACAATAGGCGGGAGTGGCGATCAGAAGCACGATCGGCTTGCCGGAGCCGATCACGTCAGCGAGGTTCACTGTGTGGAACGGACACGGTGGCACGAGGGTGCAGATGGGATCCACGTCGAGCGGTGAATCCAACGTGGGTGTTGGAGCGGAGGGCAGTTGCTGACCCACCACCGGAGATATGACCTCCTTGGCGGGGAATACCTGGAGTTGACTCGTCATCTCGGTCCCGTCGTATGTAGCGGTGACGTCGTAGATGCCTTCGGAGTCGAAGGTGTTGACGAGCGGTAGGTAAGCGCGTGGAATGCCCTCGGAATGCGGGGCGATCTCCATCTCGGCCACGGTCTTGCCGCCCTTCGCTATCACGAACGGCACGTCCCCGGAGATCTGGTCGAGGGGAACTCCCTCGGAGTCCGTGATCAGGTATGCGAGACGGGTCGGAACGCCCACAGGCACATGGGGTGATGATTGCGGGAACGCTGCTATGAGCGATCCGCCGTCCCCCCTGCCTGCGGGGATCTCGGTGGCCCCCTCGCCGGAGGCACCACACGCGGCCAACATCGGTGCTGCGACCAGGAGCGTCGAACCTCCGAGCAACAAGGACCGCCGGGACACCTGGCGATGCCCGGACTCGTGATGGTCGTGGGTCTGGTTGCTACTCACGGTATGAAGTTACAACCCCGTCTCGTGATTCAGGTACCGGACCGATCGTGGCCGATGTACCCGGGTGGCGGTATACCGAGGCGTGCGTTGGGAGGCATCGATGAGGCAGACTGTTCCCATGGGTCAATTGCTCATCATCATCACACTGCTGGTCGTCATCCCCGTCGGGGTGATCATCACCGGAGGAGTCATCGCTGTCGTGTTGGGCCATTCCCTGTGCATGGAGGGGAAGTACCGCAACGAGGACAGCGAACTTCTCGACCTCAACGTCTGATCAGGATTGCCAGCGCGACTCACCGAAGCGGTAACCGACAGACCGGACGGTCTGGATCATCGCTGCATGTTGTTCGCCCAGTTTTGCCCGTAGGCGCCGGATGTGGACGTCCACGGTCCGCGCACCGCCGTAGTAGTCGTATCCCCACACATGACTGAGCAGGGTTTCACGGCTGAACACCCGTCCCGGGCTCGATGCGAGGAACTTCAACAGCTCGTATTCCATGTAGGTGAGGTCGAGAGGCGATCCATCGATCGAGGCCTGATACGTCTCCACATTCAGTTGCAGGGCCTCGTAGCTGACGATCTCCGCGGGTAGCTCCAGGCTGGTTCCCGTTCGCGAGAGCAGGTGTCGTATGCGGGCTTCCAACTCGCTGGGATGGGCCGGCACGACACAGAAGTCGTCGAAGGCATCACTGTTGGCTTGCAGTTCCCCGAGTTCGGTTCCCCGGAGGCACAACAACAACGGGGTCGGGGCGAAGTCTCCGCGTCGTAGTCCCCGGGCGAACCTGAACGCCCGGGTCGTGTCGTCGTCGCCCCAGACGACCACCGCCGAAAAGAGCAGCTCGCGTGCGCCGACCTCGTCATCGACCGCAACCCGCTCGAGGCCGATCAGGTCGAGTACGCGCGCGAGGTCCGGCGGTGGCGGTTCGGGCCAGAGCAGAAGGGGATGCACAAACTCACCAGGCCCGTAGGTATCGGTCCAACTCGAAGCTCGACACGTGGGTTCGATAGGCCGCCCACTCTGCGCGTTTGTTGCGCAGGAACCACTCGAAGATGTGCTCGCCGAGGGCTTCGTGCATCAACTGCGAGCGTTCCATGGCATCGAGGGCTTCGGTGAGGTTGGCCGGCAGTAGCCCGGCGGTGTGGCTACGTGCACTCTCGTCGTCGATGGTCCCGCCGGTGGCTGCTTCCTCGTCCAGCTCGTAGCCGTTCGACACACCGTGCAGTCCGGCTGCCAGGATCACCGAGAAGGCTAGGTACGGGTTGCATGCTGGATCGAGGGCCCGGTACTCGATCCGGGTTCCCTGGGCTTCCTTGTTGCGTTTGGGTATCGGTACCCGAACCAGAGCACTGCGGTCGTTTTGGGCCCAGGCGATGCGAACCGGCGCCTCGTAGCCGGTCACGAGCCGCTTGTAGGAGTTGACGAGTTGGTTGGTGACAGCGGTCAGCTCGTGCGCATGTGCCAGAACTCCCGCCACGAAGCTCCGGGCGATGTCGGAGAGGTTGTCGGTCGCCTGGGGATCCCAGAAGGCATTGGCATCTGCAGACCACAACGACATGTGTGTGTGCATGCCGGAGCCTTGCACGCCTTCCATTGGTTTGGGCATGAAGGTCGCATGCACCCCGTTCGACAAGGCGATCTCGCGCACGATCAACCGCAGTGCCATGACGTTGTCGGCCATGGTCAGGGCATCGCTGTAGCGAAGATCGATCTCGTGTTGCGACGGGGCATCTTCGTGGAAGGAGTATTCAACGGGAATGCCCGTCGCCTCGAGTCGTTGAATCGTGCGCCGCCGGATGTGCCCCTGAGAGTCGTTCACGGTCAGGTCGAAATAGCCAGCCTCATCAAGTGGTTGGGGCGGCGTCGAGCGTTCACCGGGTTGGAGGTAGAAGAACTCGACCTCCGGGGCACACATGAACTCGAAACCTGCGTCCGCGGCGGCAGCTAGGTTTCGGCGCAGGACCTGGCGTGGATCACCTTCGAACGGTGTGCCGTCGAGGTTCTCGATGTCGCAGAACACACGAGCGGTGATCTCGCCGTCGTCACTCGGCATCAACTGGAAGGAGTTGGCGTCGGGCCGAGCCAGACACGTCGCTCTCCTGAATCGCGGCTGAAACCGTCGATGGCCGAACCGTCGAACTGGACCCCCTCTTCGAATGCAGCTTCGAGTTCCACCGGCGAGATGGCGACGGACTTGAGCTGCCCGAGCACGTCGGTGAACCACAGGCGCACGAGTCGCACACTGCGTTCCTCGACGGTGCGCAGCACATAATCCTGTCTCGGGAGCATTGTTGAACCCTCCGGTTCCGTCTGGTCTCGCGTGGTCGCTGGACTGATGCCGTCGTCAGTCACGGGTCCCGAGTTTCGGGGACATCCCATTGTGCCAGCTGTGTGCAGGAGGACCTCAGGTGCCGAGGAGGAGTGTTCACACGCAGTTCACAATCGCGCAAAGCGGCAGAAATCGCATGGTGTCAGCATCATTCTGCGCCTGTGGAGCACCTGTGTCCTGCGATCGGTTTGCATATGCTGCACGCCAAGGCGCGACCATTGTCAACGAGACCTCGACCCGTGGCACTCGCGGCCCGACAAACAAGAAGGTGATCCTTAGTGGCGTACAGGGCTGAATACATCTGGATAGATGGAACTGAACCAGTACCTCTCATCCGCTCCAAGACCAAAGTGATCACCGATAGCGGCGACCTCCCGGTCTGGAACTTCGACGGTTCCTCGACGAATCAGGCAAGCGGTGACAACTCTGACTGCATGCTCAAGCCGGTCTTCACGTGTCCTGACCCGCTCCGTGGCGGCGATGACGTGCTGGTGCTCTGTGAGGTCCTGCTGCCGGAGACCATGGAGGCCCATCCCAGCAACACCCGTTCAGAGTGTGCGGCCGTGGCCGAGCAGTTCGCAGACCACGAGTCCTGGTTCGGGATGGAACAGGAGTACACGTTCTTCGAAGAGGGTCGACCGCTCGGTTGGCCAGCGGAGGGCTACTACTACCCGGCACCGCAGGGTCCCTACTACTGCGGTGTGGGTGCCATCGAGATCGCGGGTCGTCAGATTGTCGAACAACACACCACGGCATGCCTGAAGGCGGGCCTGTCGATCTCCGGCACCAACGCCGAGGTGATGTTGGGCCAGTGGGAGTTCCAGATCGGTCCGGTCGGACCACTTGATGTGGGTGACCAGATGTGGATGGCTCGCTACCTGTTGTTCCGAATCGCCGAGGACTTCAACGTCAACGCCTCGATCTCCGCGAAGCCCATCAAGGGTGACTGGAACGGCGCTGGTTGTCACACGAACTTCTCAACCAAGTCGATGCGTGAGAGCTATGACCCGATCATCACGGCGTGTGAGTCACTGGGTGCACCCGGCAAGGTCGACGAGCATCTGGCGGGCTACGGGTACAACTATGAGGCACGTCTCACCGGCGAACACGAGACCGCCCACTTCTCGGACTACCGCTACGGGGTCGGTGACCGTGGTGCATCAGTTCGGATCCCCTGGCAGGTGGAGCGGGACAAGGCGGGCTACATAGAGGATCGGCGACCCAACGCCAACTGTGATCCCTATGTTGTGGCGAAGCTGGTCACGAACACGGTCTGTTCGGCGCTCGAAGCTTCCTGAAACTCAACGTGTTCGTGGAGGGGGGCTCCTTGCGGAGCCCCCCTCCACGCGTCTGTAGGGTGATCCCGTGGTGACCGACCGAGTCGAACAAGTCGCTGTGCGGGTTTCCCTCTGTCAGATCAATCCGGTGGTGGGAGATCTGTCGGGCAACGCACGGCGGATTCATCGAGGCCTACGAAGTCGCCGAGGAGCTCAGGTCGGATGTGGCATTGTTCCCTGAACTCGCCATTACCGGGTATCCACCCGAAGACCTCCTGTTGAAACCGGGCTTTCTCGCTGATGCACGACGAACGACCGAGGATCTGGCGGCTGAGCTGACCGGCCACGCCACAGCCGTCATCGGTTGGGTGGAGGGATCCCATCCCAAGGGTGAAACGCACGAGGGTGGCAACGGTCCCTGGAACGCGGCTGCGGTGATTCACGGCGGCCGCATCGTGCACAGCTACCGGAAACAGGCCCTGCCCAACTATGGGGTGTTCGACGAGACGGCGCTACTTCGACACCGGGGCTGACGATCAACCGCTCTATCGGATCGCCGGGATCGTCATGGGCGTGAGCATCTGTGAGGACATCTGGGTCAGAAGTGGTCCCACCGAGCAGATCGCCCGTGACGGAGCTCGCCTCGTACTGAACCTGAATGCCTCACCGTTCAGGGCCGGGCGCCAACTCGAACGCGAACAGATCGTCGGCGAACGAGTGCGCGCGACCGGGGTTCCGGTCGCGTACGTGAACTCGGTCGGTGGTCAGGACGAACTCATCTTCGACGGTGGATCGATGGCTGTCACAACCGATGGTCCACAGGCGCGCGGCAGGCGGTTTGCTGAGGATCAGGTTACGTTCGACCTGACGGTGGCTGCCACCGGTGAACCCGCGCCGCCACGTTGTGGAGGTGAGTTCGCAACGCTGCGATCGACCGGTCCACTTGGAGCCCGCGGGCCTTGCTCCGTCACCGCAGGGCCCCGAGGAACTGTGGGAGGCGCTCTGTCTGGGAACGTCGGACTATGTCGTCGAAGAACGGGTTTCACGGACGTCGCCGTGGGGCTTTCCGGAGGCGTCGATTCCGCTCTCGTCGCGGCGTTGGCGACCGACGCGCTCGGAGCCTCACACACCCATGTGGTGTTGATGCCATCAAGGTTCTCCACCGACCACTCCGTGACTGACGCCATGACCCTGGCGAGGAACCTCGGCATCGATTCAAGGACCATTCCGATCGAGCCAGCGCACCGAGCATTTCTCGAGATGCTGGCCCGTCGTTCGAGGATGTGCCGGCTGACCTCACCGAGGAGAACCTGCAGAGCCGGATCCGGGGGTGATCCTGATGGCTCTGTCGAACAAGTTCTCCTGGTTGGTTCTGACCACCGGCAACAAGAGTGAAGCAGCTGTTGGGTACTCGACCCTCTACGGCGACACCGCCGGTGCCCTGGCAGTGATCAAGGATCTACCCAAGCTCACGGTCTACGAGATGTGCCGTTGGCGCAACGCCCGGGCCGACCGGCCGTGGATTCCCGAGGAGATATTCGACAAGGCCCCCTCGGCGGAGCTCCGCGAAGACCAACGCGACGACCAGAGCCTTCCTGCTTATGAGGTACTGGACCCACTGATCGAGGCGTATGTGGACGGAGACATGACCGCAGCGCAACTGATCGACGCCGGCAAGGACCCTGAGATGGTCGCCCGCATCACGAGGTTGGTCGACCTGGCCGAATTCAAACGACGCCAATCGCCACCCGGGCTACGTGTCACCTCAAAGGCGTTCGGTCGGGACCGACGCCTTCCGATCACGAATGGCTACAGACCGAGCATCTGAGAGTCGTGGGCTTGGGTGTGTCCCACCCCCGATGTGGGGCGCGAGCCGGTGGGTATCGGAGGAGGGTCCCAACAGTGGTGCTGTTGGGAAGACCTATCGGGTGCTGCTCTCGAGCAGTTCGGCTCCGGCGTTCTCGGTATCGAGCCGCGGCAAGGGTGGTGGTGAGGCAAATCAGCTCGTGGGGATCGAGGTGCGCGAGCACGTACTGTTGAACGCCACGTTCGTGCACGATCGCGGCCGCAGCATGACGCTGGAGACCCAGTGGGGTGAGTCGGGCGTTGATGCCGCGCCGGTCATTGCTGCACGGTTCGCGAACGACGAGTCCACGGCGCACGAGTGTGTCGAACCGCCGGGTCAGTCCACTGGGCGAGAGGCGCACCAAGGTCGCGAGTTCGTTCATGCGTACCGTCAGGTCCTCGGACCGGGCCAGATGGTCGAGGACCTCGAACTCGGCGAGGGTCATGTCGACCTCCGATGTGAGGTCCGAATCGATGTGATCGGTGATCCTCGAATGTGCGGCCAGAAGTGCCTGCCAGGTGTCTGCTGTGGTCGTGTCCATCGGTATTCCCCGGGGTCAATTGGTTGCTACTGGATCCTGCATGACACAGGAATCTCATTGACAACACAATCATACATCCCCGGTGTTGGTATGTCGCCGGTGAAGTTGTGGTCGGTCCGACTTCTCCACGGGGCGGATCTTGCGCCGGCTCGCCTTCTAGTGTTGGTGCATGGACGTCCCACCAGATAGCGCCCCGGTCTCCCACCTGGGTCTGGTCGAATCAGCAGAGCTCATCGGCGGGCACCGGTACCTGGAGCAGGAGCTCTTTGCTCTCACCGGGAGATGGTCCGTCGAAGCGGCTGCGTCAGCCGGCGGTGGTGTCACCGGGGACGCAGCCATCGCAGACTTCCTTGCGACGCAATCACTGATTCATTCGTGGCGTCTGGCCGAATGGCAGCAGCGATCGCCGCGTTCGCTCGAGGTGCTCGTGGAGCCCGGTCACCGAGGTTGGTCGCAGCGCTCTCGAGGCTGCAGACGAGGCGCCGACGGCCCGTGCAAGGCTCGCGAGTTGGTGCCACGTCCTGGAGGTGTCGCTGGCCGCGCGTTATCGGCGTCATCGTTCGATGTGTGCTCCTGCGGCGGATCACGGGGTCCTTCGGTGGCTCGAGATCGCCGAACGTGACGTTCTCGATGGTGTGGCATCGGGCACTGCGGTTCTCCGAGATTCGATGGATCTCGTCGAGATGGGCAGCCAAGCGACAGCGGCCACCGATTGCGCCGATGCAGTATCAGGGACCCTTGAGGCCTGGTTGAGAGGGGTCGGCTGAGCAACCTGTACTCCCTGAGGGATCCCGCTGGGGAGGGGTTCCACTGCACTCGGGCCGTGATGCCCGGGTGCCTGCGATGCGGGGGGAGGATCGTGGTTCGGGGACAGAATCGAACTCGAAGCACCCGAATCGTTGATGTTACTCATGTCACAGTTCTGTTCCGGCGGAATCCCGGACCGCAGGAACCTGTTGACAGACAATGAGTCGTCATTCACCCTCGCAAGTGAGGAAAACGTCGGTGCCCCTGGTATCGAGAGTTCCCACGTGGACAGACCTCAAGGACACAGGATCGACAAGCCCGGACCCGTCCGGATCGGTTTTGGGGTAATTCCCACTTGAAGGTCTTGACTCGATCCGTAGAGTGGACAGTTGCCGTTGTGAAGGATCGTCGTCGCCATCACAACAGCTGATTACCCAAAAATACCCCCCCGACAGCGACGACGAGAAGAAGGTGCATGGTGGCCAAGGACCGAGTGGAACGTGACGAGGAAGACCTCGTAAGGCTCTACCTGACCGACATTGGGCAGTACCAACTGCTCACCAAGGACGACGAGGTCGAGCTCGCCCAGGCGATCGAGGCCGGCACCGAAGCTCGCGCCGAGTTGGAGGAGCAGGGTCGCAGCGTCTCACCAGCCCGACGTCGGGAGCTCCGCAAGCTGTCGCGTGCCGGTGAGAACGCAGAGCGTCGCTTCGTTCAGTCAAACCTGCGGCTCGTGGTTTCGATCGCCAAGAAGTACCAGGCCTCGGGTCTTCCGCTCCTGGATCTGATCCAGGAGGGCAACCTCGGTCTGATGCACGCGGTCGAGAAGTTCGACTGGCGCAAGGGATTCAAGTTCTCCACCTACGCCACATGGTGGATTCGTCAGGCCATCACCCGCGGCATCGCCAACACCGGGCGCACCATCCGCTTGCCCGTTCACGCTGGCGATACTTTGGCCCGTCTCCAGAAGGCCAGGGCCCGTCTCGAACTCAAGTACGGCCGACCCGCCACTCTCTCAGAGCTCTCCCGTGAGGTGGAGATGCCCGAGGAGAAGGTGACAGAAGCCCTGCGGTTCGCGGCCGAACCACTGTCACTGTCGGAACCACTTCGTGAGGACGGTGATGCCGAACTCGGCGACGTGGTCGAGGACCGCAGTGTCGAATCGCCCTTCGAAGTGGCTGCCACCTCGTTGTTGCCCGAGGAGATCAGCCGTCTGCTGTCACCTCTCGACGAGCGTGAACGCGAGATCTTGAAGTTGCGTTTCGGTCTCGACCGGGGCGAAGCGCGAACCCTCGAAGAGGTGGGCGAGCATTTCAACCTGACTCGTGAGCGGATCCGTCAGATCGAAGCCCGGGCCATGTCGAAGTTGCGCCACCCCTCGAGCGATACCGGAGCACACGACCTACTGGCGGTCTGAACACCGGGTGCGGGTCGCAGATCCGTACACCTACACACATCTACTGACAAGGCACCTGCCGACCGGGTCGTGCGACCCGCTGACAGGTGCCTTGTCTCGTTTTAGGGTCTGTGCCCATTCCCCCGTGCACCACGACATGCCGAACGTCGCCTGACGCGGCTGGTTGGTATCTCATCGAAGGGGAGGACGAATGCTCGTTACCTGTTGGTCGGTCAAGGGCGGATCCGGCGTCTCAGTGGTCTCGGCGGCGCTCGCCAGCTTGCTGGCGCAGCGTCATGGCCGGGCCGCCATCATCGATCTGGGTGGTGACCAACCTGCCGTACTGGGTCTGAGCGAACCCCCGGGGGGTGGTGTCCGTGATTGGTGCGACGTCGATGCACCTGCGGAACGCCTCGCAAGGCTCGCTATCGAAGTGACTCCCGAGCTGTTGTTGGTCCCGCGTGGCAATGGTCGCGACACCACCAGCAGGGATCGGGCGGCGGAACTCGCTGCAGCCACACAGACCCTGGCCCCGGCGGTGGTGATCGATGCAGGAATTCCATTGCGAGCCCGGATGGCACCAGACGCCGATCCAGTGGCTGAAGAACCACATGGGAGCCATCTACGACGGTGCGGCTCGTCCTTGTTCGTGACACGACCCTGCTACATGGCGTTGCGTCGGGCGAAGTCCCTCAGAGTTGCAGCTGATGGCATCGTGTTGCTCGATGAACCGGGCCGGTCGCTCACCGCCAGGGATGTCTCGGAGGTCCTGGAGCTACCCGTGGTGGGCGTGGTCGAAGCTGACCCGCAGGTGTCCCGGGCAGTTGATTCGGGAACCCTCGTGCGGAACATTCCGAGGACCCTCAGCCGGGGCCTGCGTCGTGCCGGCTGACTCCGTGGAGCCTCGGCATCCACAACTCGATCCGGACACCCGGATGCGTATCACCGAGCAGTTCCGGGCCGGTCACGGACCGTTGCAGGACGCGCGGGTGCTCCTCATGGAGCTTCTACGTGCGGAGGCGCCGTTGCTGGATCCCGAAGACCACTCCAGGATCGCCGGCGAGTTCCTCGATGACCTCCTCGGCCTGGGTGCGCTCGAGCGGCTGCTCGGCGACACCGCTATCACCGACGTGTTTGTCGACGGGCCGGGTCTGGTGCGTATCGAACGCAACGGTCACCTGCAGACCACTGACATAGTGCTCGGTGCCGATGAGATCCATACAGCAGTTCAACGTCTCGTCGGTCCCCTGGGACTCCGTGCGGATCTCAGCCATCCGATCGTGGACGCGCGTCGAGGCGATGGCACACGTGTGGCCGTGGTGATGCCCCCGGTAGCACCCGAAGGACCGCTGCTCGCGCTGCGACGCCATGCCGACCGCGGTTTCGAGGTCTCGGAATTCGCGGACATCCGGGCGGCGAAGATCCTCGGGGACGCGCTGGAAGGTCGGGACAACATCGTCGTCTACGGTCCCACCGGGGCCGGAAAGACGAGTCTCCTCGCCTGCCTCGTCAGCCGTCTGGGACCAGACGAACGTGTGGTGCTCGTCGAGGATACCTCCGAAGTGCGGCCGGTCGGACCGGTGGTAGTGCGTCTCGAAGCCCGCGCCGGCACCGTCGACGGCGCCGGCCGCACCGACATGCGCGCACTGGTGCGCGCTGCACTGCGTCTGCGCCCGGATCGAATTGTGGTAGGGGAGGTGCGCGGTGCGGAGGCTGCCGACATGGTCTGGGCTCTCACGACGGGTCATCGGGGATCGATGTCGACCCTCCATGCCCAGAGCCCCGACGACGCGCTGGTTCGCCTCGGGGTGATGGTGGGCCTGGGGCTTGGCGACTCCGTGCCCCTGAGCGCCGCCCGGGCCCAGGTGCATTCTGCGGTGGACCTGCTTGTCGGAGTCGTGCGAGAGGCCGGTGGTGGTCGTCGTGTGAGTCGTATCGACGCGTGTCTCGATGACGGTATCGATACGCTCTATCAGCGGAGCGAGCCCGGTGCAGGGGGTTCACGACCATGACGCCTTCGGTGTTGGTGTTGGCGATCGGGTGTTTCGTCGTCGTGTGGATCAAGCGCAGTCGCGCCCGGCGCCAACCGAACCCCGACCCGCGCCGGGCGCTCAGCTCGATAGCTGCGATCCTCGCCCGCGGCTCGGCTGCTGGAATGACGCCCGCAGACTGTTTGTGCTCGGTAGCCGATCGGCTCGAGGGACCGGTGCGGGAGGATCTCGAGACTCTTCGGGACAGCCTTGCGCGCGGCGTGGCCGTCGACTCGGCTCTCGAGTCGTGGGTCGAACGTGCGAGACACCGCACTTCCCGATGGACCCCTGGCCGTCCGCAATACCCTGATGTCCGCGATGTGGAACTGCTCGTCGGGGCGATCCGTTTCGGCGAGCCCCGAGGAGCGGGTCTGATCGAAGCCTTCGAGGGCGTGGCTACCGCGCTGACGGACCGGGCCGAGCTCGATCACGAGCTGTGCGCCCTGACCAGCCAGGCGTGGGCGTCGGTGGTGGTGTTGTGCTCGCTACCCCTGGTGGGGGTCATGATGATGGCGGTCGTCGCTCGGCAGGTGATCTCGGTTCTGTTCGGAACCCGTCTCGGCATCGGTTGTCTGGTGCTGGCAGTCCTGTTGGACGGTTCTGCGGTACTCCTCGCACGTCACCTCACCGCGGCGGTGCGCAAGTGAATCACCTCGCGATAACGATGGTGCTCTTCCTGGGTGCCTGGTTGGTCTTGAAGCCCAGAACCGAACCCTTCAAAGTCAGACGGCGCTTGGGGGTGACGGACTGCTCCTCCCGTTTACGGGTCGAGACCACGATGCCGCATCGGCCAGGTCCGATGTCACACGGACCGGACTCCTGTCATGCTGACGATGTGGCGATCGCGGCCGACATGCTGGCTGTCGCGACCGCGGCAGGTTGCCCGATCCGACAGGCGGTGACCGAGGTTGCGTCGGCGGCTTCCGTGCAGGTGGGGTCAGGACCCCTGAGGTCAGCTGCTGAGCATCTCAACCGGGGGGCCGACCTCGCCGGAGTGCTCGACACCGTTGCCGAGGCGGGTAGGGGATGGCATTCCCTGGCCACCCAGTTGTCCCTGAGTGCTGATTCGGGTGCTCCTGCTTCGGACACTCTGCGGCGCCTTGCCACACAGGAGCGGTTGCATGTTCGTAGGGAACGCGAGCGCTCGGCACGTCGACTCCCCGTTCTCCTGCTGTTGCCCCTCACGACGATGGTCCTACCCGCCTTCCTACTTGTGACCGTCGTGCCCTTCGTCGTTGCCAGCGGCGCCTCGCTCGAGCTTCCCCCACCGAACACCCCGACACCGAACACACGAGGAACGACGAACCATGACTGATGCACGATCCATTGCGGATGGCCCTTGTCCCGAGTCCGATATGCGACAGTCGTGCGTGATTCCCCCTGGGAATCATTCGAAGCGGCCGACCGCGGGGTGCACTCGAGGTCGGTTCGGAGCGATGTGGCGCGAACGGGCACAGAGCACCGTGGAGTATGCGCTTGTGCTGCTGGGAGCAGCCGCGTTGGCCTTGTTGTTGGTGTCGTGGGTCACCGGTAGCGATGTGGTGGGCCGGCTTTTCGAAGCCGTCTTCTCCCGCATAATCGGCCAGGCGTCGTGATGTACCCGAGTGGATCCCGCGATCGACATACGTTGGGCCCGAGGCGATGACCCCCGCCGGCACAGTCGGTCGGCGATTGTTCCGGCGCCGGGTCCGGAATCCGCGCGCCCAGGCAACCGTAGAGACCGCGATCGTGATCCCGGTGGTCGTGTTTCTTCTCATCGTTGTCGTTCAGGTGGTGCTCGTGGTGCGCGACCAGGTGCACCTGACGCGGATCGCCTCGGCCGCAGCGCGGCACAGCCATGGTGGAACCCAATGCGGAAGCCGCGCGTGCTGCAGCCGATTCGGTGAGGGGAGACCTCGATCTCCAGCATGTGAGTCTCAGCGGATCGCGTGAACCCGGAGGGCTGCTGACGGTCTCGGTGGTTGCCCGTCCCCAGCGGCTCCCGATCGTTGGTTCCGTTCTGTCGGGGGTTCACCTCAGCGAACAGTTCACCGTACGTGTGGAAGGTTGAGACAGCACCTCGGGCGTTGACGGCTGCCTGCCCGACCGGGGGCGGCCTATCCGAGCGCGACCCGCAGAAGCGCTTCGGCAGACCACCGTTCGAGGGGTTCGTTGCCATTTCCACACTTCGGCGACTGCACACAACTGGGACATCCATTCTCGCAGCTGCAGTTCGTGAGCACTTCGAGTGTCGATCGGAGGTGGGATTCGAGCGCGCCTGAAGGCCATGTCGGCGACCCCGGCACCTCCGGGGTGGGCATCATGGATGACGATCGTGGCGGCCCGGGTGTCCTCGAGCATGGAGGTGGACACGCCTCCTAGATCCCAACGGTCACACAGCGCGAACAGCGGCAGGACGGCGATGCCGGTGTGTTCGACAGCGTGCAGAGCGCCCGGTAGTGCTTCGGTGGTGACACCGGCCTCATCGATTGTGGAGGGGTCGAAGGTCCACCACAGTGCTGTGGTGTCCAGTACCGAAGGTTCCGAGTCGAGGGGCACGCGTTTGAGGAAACGGTGGTTGGTGGCGTTTCGTTCCTCATAGGCGATGACCTGGGTGGTCACCAGGACGCGTCCCAGATGGACACCGATGGCCCCCACGGAGGTCTCGTCCGAGACATCGATCAGCGAGATGTCGCTGCTGGACCGGACCTGCGTGTAGGAGTCGCCGTGATCGGGAACGACCGTGACCCACCTGCGGCCATGATCGAGCGACGTCACCCGCCAGTTGGTTCCCTGGTGCAGGTAGACGGCCCCGACATGAACAGTCTGGGAAACTCGTGCTGCATCCATGGTGGCGAGCGGCGTACCGTCGCGGCGCCGGATCCGGTATTCGCCGCGAGACGCACTTCTGAGGCTGATCGTCGGTGCGGGGGCTCCGCGACCCGACCAGACAGCGCGCGGTCCCTCGCTCCCGGTGTGGGGTGAGAGTCGCAGTCGGTCTGAGAGAACCAACGAATGCACTGCCTCATCGAGCAGTTCACCCCAGTAGCGCTCGTCTTCGCGCGTGAGGGGCATTTCGTCGGCGGCACAGCCGAGGTGGGGCAACAGCACATGATGGTTGGCCGGGTTGATCACCGCGGGTTCGAGAGGGCGACGGAATGCATCACGCGGGTGGCGCATCATCCACTGGTCGAGTTGGTCCTCGCCCGCGACGAGAACGGCCAGTGACGCTCGGGTGCCCCGCCCGGCCCGTCCACACTGTTGACGGAACGATGCGACTGTGCCCGGGAATCCCGACAGCACCACGGCGTCGAGTCCGGCCACGTCGATGCCGAGCTCCAGGGCGTTCGTCGCGACCACGCAGTCGACCGAGCCGTCTGTGAGTGCCAACTCAACAGCCCTCCGCTCATCAGTGAGGTAGCCGGCCCGGTAGGTACGCACACGTTCGGCGGCATCGGCGTGGTTGCGTTCGTCGAGCATCGTGCGGATGGAATTCGCGACGAGTTCGGACGCACGACGGGATCTGCAGAACACGAGTGTCCTCAAGCCGGCGG
Source organism: uncultured Microthrixaceae bacterium (assembly GCA_963805905.1). Classification (GTDB taxonomy): domain Bacteria; phylum Actinomycetota; class Acidimicrobiia; order Acidimicrobiales; family Microtrichaceae; genus JAMLGJ01. The sequence goes on along the minus strand of CAWDVV010000001.1, from coordinate 3,632,986 downwards.
CAACCGTCTCCGCGGCGATCAGCGCGGTCTCGTGGTTCAGCGAGATGGCACGGTCTCCCGCGCTGTCCCCCGATCGAGGTTGCGTGTCCCTGGTGGCAGGTGGGCGGCTTGCGAAGGGATTCCACATGACCGTGGTGCGCTCCCCGGTGGGTGCGCCTGAGTCGGTCACCTGTTCAACCGGAACCCCGCTGATCCTCTCCGCCAGCTTCTCGGGTGCTCCGATGGTCGCAGATGTGAACACGAACGAGGGTTCGGTGCCGCGGCGACTGTGAACGGTCCGTCGAAGACGGCGGAGGATGTGTGAGACGTGACTTCCGAAAACCCCGCGCATCGTGTGCAACTCGTCGATCACGACCAGTTCGAGGTTCCCGAGGAATCGGTCCCAACGCTCGTGGTTGGCAAGGATTCCAAGGTGGAGCATCTCCGGATTGGTGAGCACGACCTGCGCGTGGTCACGGACAGCTGCACGTTCGGTAGGGGTACAGTCTCCGTCGTAGGCGGCAACCACCACCCCGGGCGGCGCGAGCGCGGTGAACGACTGAAGTTGGTCGTGTGCCAGAGCCTTGGTGGGGTACACGACGACCGACGTCGCACCTCGCGCCGCTGCATCGAGGGCCGGTAGCTGGTAGCAGAGCGACTTGCCGGAGGAGGTGGGTGTTGCGATGACCACCGATCGGCCGGCCTCGGTATGGGCGATCGAAGTGTCCTGATGGGACCACAGAGGTGTTGTGAGCGAAGAGCGAACACCCGAAGCGGCGGATTCTGGGCGCGAATGCCCAGAGACACGACCGCTTGTCGTCGCGAAGCTGGCGGGACGAGGCAGGTCACGATGCCGGTGCACGAAACGCGTGTCGGTACTGAGCCGGTCCACGAGGTCGGTGATCAGTGGTGCCGGATCGAGAGGATCATCTCGGCGAGGGTCGACCGTGCCCGCAGCTGCCAGGGTGGAACCGGGCACGGCACCATCATGCGCAGCCGGATTGCTGGCGGAAGTCAGTGTGTCTGAAGGACCCATCGTGTCCGAGCCTAGGTTCGGTGTACGACAACTAGGGTCGCGGCCGTGTTGTTCGACATTCAGAGGCGCATCGCAGATGGCCGGGAGGTCGTCTCGGTGGTGGGAGACGTCGACCTTGCATCGCTCCCGGAGCTTGCAACGGCGCTCATGGCCTCGACCGGTGACGTGGTCGTTGATCTGAGCGGCGTCGACTACGTCGATCCGGTCTGCCTCGGTGCGCTGATAGCGATGGACCTACGGGTGCGGCGCGGCGGGGGACACCTGACGGTACGGGCGTCGTCGGGGGTGGGATCCCTGCTCGAGGAGTCCCGTTTGAACGAGATCCTCGACGTCGAGGCCCCGCCGGCCTGATTTCCGGGGCGAGCCACCGTGGGTCCTGCGAGCGTTGTGGGAACCGGAATCGCAGAGTCGCCTCGGTCTGTTGCGAGCTCCGGGACTCTACTTCTCGGGTGACTCGGGTCCGAATGACTGGGGCACCGATTCGGGGGATTCGTCCACCGCCCATCGCTCGGTCGGGCGCAAACCTGCTTCGCGGGCGGCACGGCCGAGCATGTGGCTGGCCACGGGTACGGTCCAGAACTGCAGTGCGAGCGCCAGGATCAACTTGGTGATGTCTGTGAGCCCCGGCACCCGCAGCAACGCTGCGCCCACCGTACACACGACAGCCAGGGTCGCCGGCTTCGTTGCCACGTGGATACGAGCGTATGCGTCGGGCATGCGGAACAGTCCCACTGCGGCGATGAGAGCGAGCGCTGAACCGATGATCATCAGAGCCGCCGATATGACGTTGAGCAGGCTGTCGAGCGTGTCCATCACAATCCTCGACGTTCGATGAATCGGGCGATGGTCACGCTGCCGAGGAAGCTCAGCAATCCGATGATCAGCACCAGGGCCACAACAAGCTCGTTCTGGGAGTAGGCCACGTAGACAGCCAGCCCATTGAGCACGACGGCGACCAGCATGTCGATGCCGATCGCGCGGTCCGGCAGGGTGCGGGACCGCATGACATGCACCGCGGTCAACAGAGCGGCGACGGTCAACATGACAGCGGATATCCAGGTGGCAACGATCATTGTGCTGTCTCCTCGGATGAACCGTGCGCGGGTGTCCGCGGCGTGGACGAAGCTGGGCCCTGGGCGTCGGGCGTGATCGCCCGGAGGACAAGTTTTTCCAACCCGGCAATGTCGTTGCGGATGTCCTCCGGATCACCCAGACCCAGGACATGTATGTACAACACGATCGTGTCGTCATCCGGACGGGCATCGAGCGTGAGTGTGCCGGGAGTGAGGCTGATTGCGTCGGATACGACCGTCGCAACCAGTTGTGAGTCCTGTGACATCCGGACTGCAACCACGCCAGAACGCATACGGGCAGGGGTGGGAGAAAGGACGGTCATGACGACGCTCGCCGAGGAGGTGACGAGACGCCCTACGAACACTGCGACGAGTCGTATCAGGGCCAGAGGGTGCACCACGTGTGCGCGTGGCACCGGTCTGATGATGTACCCGATGATTGCCACGACGACCAGACCGCTCGCGGCGTTGGCCCAGGTCAGTTCACCCCAGAGCGCGATCCACACCACGAACACCAGTAGCGGCGGTAACAGGCGGTTCATGGAATCACCGCTTCGTGGTATGACCCGGAGGTCGTGATGTCCGCGGCAGCCCTTTCGGCGAAGCGGTACAACGGGCCGGCGAACAATGCGATCGCCAACGTGGCCGCAACGACGGTGATCGTCACCGAGCTCATCAGCGGATGATGTCGCAGGACACCTGGTGCGCGGTTCGGGTCGGGGGACACTTCTGGTTCACCCCAGAATGCCCCGTTCCAGATCTTGAGCATCGAAACGAGCGTCAGTATCGACACAGCGAGTGCAACGCCGACGATCCACCATGACCCCTGGCCGAGTCCCACACTCACTACGCCCAGCTTGCCCACGAATCCGCTGAGTGGCGGTATACCGGCGAGACTCAGCGCCGGTAACAGGAACAACGCGGCGAGGGGTCCGGATCGGCGTGCGAGTCCCGCGCGATCATCCAGGCTGCTCGAACCGGTTTCACGTTCGACGATCCCTTCGACCAGGAACAACGAGGTCTTGACCGGGATGTGGTGAAGCATGTAGAAGATCGTTGCCGCGATAGCCGCAGCTCCGCCCAGGGCCACCCCCATGATCATGTAGCCGATCTGGCTCACGATGTGGAAGCTGACAATTCGCTTGATGTCGCTCTGGGCAATGGCTCCGAACACCCCCACCGCCATGGTGAGTCCAGCTATGACCAGGAGCAGGGTCCTGTTGGTTCCGGGGAACAGCAGGGTCTGTGTGCGCACGATTGCGTAAACCCCGACCTTTGTCAGCAGACCCGCGAAGACGGCACTCACCGGACTGGGCGCGGCGGGATAGCTGTCCGGTAGCCATGAATACAACGGGAATGCCGCAGCCTTGAGTCCGAACGCGATGAGCAACAAGAAGTTGAGCCCCATGCGAATGCCCACCGGCAGTTCTGCGAGGCGTTGTGGGAGCTCGGCCATGTTGAGCGTCCCGGTGGCCGCGAAGATCAGCGCGATACCCATCACGAGCACCATGGACTCCACCACGTTCAGGACCACGTATGTCGTTCCCGAGCGGATCTGGCCGTCATTTCCCTCGAGGGTCAACAGGACGTAGCTCGACATGAGGAGGACCTCGAACCACACGAACATGTTGAACAGGTCACCGGCGAGGAACGCGCCGCACACCCCGGCAGTCATCGCAAGGTACGCTGGGTGGTACCAACGCGAACGCTCGTCGTCCGCCCGCTGGCCGATGGCGTAGATCCACACCGCCAGGAGCATTGCCGCACCGATGGTGAGCATCATCGCGGAGAAGCGGTCGGCCACCAGGTTGATCGCGATGGCGCCCGGCCAACCACCCATGGCCGCCACCTGGGTCCCGTTGCGGTCCACGTCGACGAGAACGGCGACAGCGATGGCGGTCGTCGCGACCGAACACGCGAGCGCAACGATCCGCTGGGTGGCCCGTGAACGGATGGCGAGCAGGCTCACCGCGGTACCGGCGAGCGGGATCACGATTGCGAGCGGGAGCAGTTCGGTCATGTCGGCTCCCCATGGTCGGTGGGTTCATCGGGCGTCTCCGCGAGCCGCCGGTCGGCGATGTCGTCCTCGACCTCGTCGTTGCCGTCGATGGTCCAACTGCGGTACGCCATCGAGAGCAGGAACGACAGCACGCCGAAGGTGATCACGATCGAGGTCAACACGAGGGCCTGGGGAACCGGGTCGGTGAACGGTCCGTCGCTACCGATGATCGGAGCACGACCCGGTGTGCTTCCAGCGGTGAGTATCAACAAGTTGATGGCGTTTCCCAGCATGCCGAGACCCAGGATGATGCGTGTCAGGTTGCGGTGAAGGACCAGGTAGGTGCCGGTCGAGGCGAGTATCGCTATGAGGAGTGCCTGGGCGATGCTCATGGCAGGCTGCCCTCCTCGTCCTCGTTGCGCGCCCGGGCGGCACGCGCCCGGTTCGCGCGGGCCATTTCGTCGTCGGCTTCCACGAACGCCATGAGTATCGCCATCACCACACCCACGACCAGCACGGCTACGCCGATGTCGAAGATGGCGGACGACACCAACTTCACTGTGCCGATGAGAGGCAGGTGGAACTTCCAGATCGTCGATTCGAGGAATCCGTTGCCTGCTGCGAGGGCGCCGGTGCCGACCGCTATCGCAAGTGCCAGACCTGATCCGATCAGCAGGATCGGATCGATGCGCAACGAGCGGATCCCTTCGGGACCCGAGCCCAGGTAGCGCAGCACGATGGCCGAGGCCATCACCAGCCCTCCCGCGAAACCACCGCCCGGTGCGTTGTGGCCGCGGAAAGTCAGATAGATCGAGAACAACAGCAGAACCGGAGTGAGCCCGTTGACGGTCTCCGAGAGGATCAGTGACCGGCGGGTGCCGTCGAGGCGCTTCATCGCCACACCTCACTGGTCCGTTTCGAACGGTCCTCGATCTCGATGCCGTCAGAGAGCTGCTTACGCCGTTGTTGGCGACGTGCTGAACGCACGAGGTTGACCACGCCCGCCCCGGCGATTGCGAGCACGGTTATCTCCCCGAGGGTGTCGAAGCCGCGGAAGTCCACGAGGATCACGTTCACGACGTTGCGTCCACCTGCCGCCGGCTCGGACAGGGCCACGTAGTCGTCGCCGACCGAAGGGGCGTCACCGGTGTGCGACGCGCTCAGAGCGAACACCGCGACCACCACGCCGACGATGACCGAGATCGCGATTCGCGCGGACCTGGGAGCCCACGGCGGTGCGGGTCGGAAGTCGCGGGGTAGTCGTGCGAGTGCCAACAGGAACACCACGATCGTGAGCGTTTCCACCAGGAACTGCGTTACCGCGAGATCCGGTGCCCCCTGAACCAGGTAGACGATGGCCAACATGTAGCCGGAACCACCGAGCAACACCGCGGCAGTGAAGCGCTGGCGGGCCGCCAACACGGCGAGTGCCATCAGAGCCGCCAGCGCCACCAGGGGGACCTCCAATGCCGAATGGGCCCAGGGCGCATCGGTGATCTCCCTGCTCGCGCCGGCCAGGAGAGCTGTGATCAGAGCGGCGCCGAGCGTCGATAGGACAATCCCTATGTAGAGGGGAAGCGAACCGCTCTGGGTCACCCCGGTGAGGCGACGTGAGCCACTGAGGACGCCGTCGTAGATGCGGTCGTAGGTACGGGTAGCGAGGCTGTACGGGGCATCCGCGGTACGTGTGGCCGCCATCGAGAACCACCAGGTGGCGACGCCGGCAGCAATGATGCAGGACGAGATCAACAGTGGGGTGTTGAACCCGGACCAGAGGTGCAGCGACTCGGTCGCGGTGGCTGCGTCCAGTGAAGTTGTGACCTCGGCCAGCCAGTGCCCGAACGGTTCGGCCGCGACCCCGAGGACCACTGACAACAGTGCGAGTATCACCGGCGCACCGGTGAACGCGAGCGAGGGACGGTGCAGCGACGACGGATCCACCGGCGTGCTCACCACCGGGCCGTCATCGATGATTCCCGGAGCATCGTCGCCGAGCAGCCCGACGGCGATGCGGATCGTGTATGCCACGGTGAGTACCGAACCGAGAGCAATGCCGACGAGAGCCACAGCACCCACGAGCCCGAGGTCGGTTTCGAGCAGGGCGTCGATCGCCTTCTCCTTGGCCACGAAACCCACCAGCGGTGGGATGGCAGCCATCGATGCCGAGGCGACGATGATCGCTCCGGCGGTGATCGGCAGCGCCGCCAGCAGTCCTCGTAGGCGGCGCATGTCGCGGGTTCCGGCCGAATGGTCGACCACACCCACGCTCAGGAACAGGGCGGCCTTGAAGAGCGCATGTGCCACCAGCATTGCCACACCTGCGTAGGTGGTCGCAGGGGTACCGAGGCCCAGTAGCACCATCATGAAACCGAGCTGGCTGACGGTTCCGTCCGCGAGAGCGAGCTTCGCGTCCTGTTGACGCATGGCTCGGAACCCGCCGATCATGAGCGACGCCAGGCCGGCTCCGACCACCAGTGGGCGCCACGGACCGACCGGAGCGAATACCGGAGCGAAGCGCGCCACGATCACCAGTCCGGCTTTCACCATGGTCGCCGAGTGCAGATAGGCGCTCACCGGAGTTGGTGCCGCCATTGCGCCGGGCAACCAGAAATGGAACGGGAACTGTGCGGACTTCGTGAACGCGCCCACCAGAACCAGCACGAGCGCCACCGATACAACGGTTCCCGACGGCGGGGGATTTGCCAACAGTTCACTGATCGAAGAGGTGCCGCCCTGGATCCCGAGCAGTATCAGCCCCGCAAGGAGTGCGAGTCCGCCAGTGGCGGTCACCAGGTATGCCCGCTGGGCTGCTGCGCGGGCGGTGGGTGACCGATCCTCGAATCCGATGAGCAGGAACGACGTGACCGAGGTGAGCTCCCAGAACACGAACAGGCTCAGGAGCCCATCGGCCCAGACGATCCCCAACATGGCGCCGCCGAAGCCGACCAGCAGCCCGGCCAGGCGACCCAGGTCCGGGCGTTGCCCGAAGTACGGCACCGAGTACAACAACACGAGCGTGCCTATGCCCGAGACGATCAACCCCATGAGGAGGCCGAAGCCATCCAGACGCAACGACATGGTCAGGTTCAACCCTGCCACCCAGGTGTAGGTGGCGCTCGGCAAATGGCCGTGCAACACCGCCGAGGATTGGGAGACCAGCCATCCGAAGGTCACTGCGGGCACGATCGCCGCGACGGGCAGAGCCCAACGCGCGCTGCGTCTGCCGGGTACCAGGCAAACAAGGGTGGCCACTACGTGGGCCAACAGCAGCGTGATCACGATTAGGTGGGTCTCTCAGGGCTCGACGGAACGACCTGGTGCGGCCAGGCCCCCGGGAGAGTCCCGCGTGCCAGCGCAATGTCATCCAGGATCCTAATGCCCCCTCCGTCGCCGCTCGGCAGGCGCAGCGAGATCTGTGACGAGTGGCAGGAACGCTCAGTTCCCGGATACCGGCAGGTGGAGGTAGACCCTGTGCCAACGCGCCATGCCGACCTGCGAGTTGTACTCGAGCACGGCCCCCATGTTCTCCGCCTCCCCGCCCGTCATGATGAACGGGTTGGAGGACGGGTCGGTTGCCTCACAGGAGATCTCGAGCTCGATCGACTCGCCGGGGGGTATCGACTCCCACTCGGTGGCGGCACCAGGGCAGGTCGCACCCGTCTCCCCGTTGTCGTGTACCTCGAGGCTCCAACCGAAGTAGTCCCGCAACTCCCGGACGTCCCCCTCATTGGTGACGCGCACGAGGACCCCTATCGTCGGGGGTGAGGCACCGTTGTCCGTGATGCCGCCGTCCACGAAGGTGAAACGCAGGTCTTCGAACAGTATGTCGGTGCCTGCGGGAGCGGCGCTTGCTGGGGAGCACCCCAGCTTCTTTGCACTCCCGATACAGGATCCATCCTGGAGAGCGATGCTCCGGGACCCGTTGCCCATCCCGCCGCGGCCCACGGCGAGTGCTACCAGTACGGCGATGACCAGCACGCCGCCGCCAACGAACGCGATGACAACGTTTCTTGGACCCCGGGGCCGCGATTCGGGTCCCGGGCCCTGCTGAGGAGCGACGGCCTCGCCATATCCCCCGGGAGTTCGGTCGTGTGTGGATCCGATCTGGGGAGGCCCGGCGCGCCCGGGATGCAGCTCAGGCGGGTACCACCTGTCGTCGCTTGCCTGCCACCAGCCGTCGCCCTGCGGTGCGTTGCTCATCTCCATCCTCCCGGGACCCTCGCCCAGTTCGGACCATATCGCAGGCCCACTCACCCACGCTCTGTTCACCTATCGCCTACGGATTGAGCGATCGGCGGCCGAGTCGCGACAGGTTGGCGAGGGGTGCGCAGGCGCCGGGGATCGAGGGCGACCGAGAGATTGCCCGACGAACGCGCTTCGACGGGCCGGTACGCGTCAGTTCTTCGTCATCGGGAAGTCGATCGTTGGGGCCGACTCCTGTTGAGGGCTGTCGGCCTGCACCCTCGAGCAGCTTCCATCGCTTGATACGACTGCATGGCGGATCACTCCGACGATTGCCATGCTGGCCGGTGCCGGTCGCCTTCTAGTTGGTGTGGCGGGCGAGCTCCGTTCGCGCGATCTGACGACGGTGTACCTCATCGGGGCCGTCCGCGAATCGCAGTGTGCGCAATCCGGCGTACATGCGGGCCAGTGGGAAGTCGTCGCTGACACCGCCGCCCCCGTGGGCCTGGATGGAACGGTCCACCACTCGCAGAGCCATGTTGGGGGCCACGACCTTGATCGCCGAGATCTCGATCGCTGCACCCTTGGTGCCTACGGTGTCCATCAACCAAGCAGCCTTGAGGGTCAGCAGACGAGCCTGTTCGATCTCCATCCGCGAATCCGCGATCCACTCGCGGATGACGCCCTGGTCGGCGAGTGGCCTCCCGAAGGCGACCCGGGAGGTGACCCGGCGGCACATCAGGTCGAGTGCCCGCTCAGCCACGCCCACACAACGCATGCAGTGGTGAATGCGACCGGGCCCGAGCCGGGCCTGGGCGATGGCGAAACCCGACCCTTCTTCACCGATCAGGTTCGCGGCCGGGACGCGTACGTCTTCGAAACGCAGCTCGACATGGCCTTCACGATCCTGGTAGCCGAAAACCGGAAGATCGCGCACGACCGTGAGACCGGGCGTCTCACGGGGGACCAGGATCATCGACTGCTGGGTGTGGCGGGGGGCGTCGGGGTCGGTCTTGCCCATGACGATGAACACCTGGCACCGCTCAGATGCGGCACCGGAGATCCACCACTTGCGCCCGTTCAACACGTACTCGTCGCCCTCACGGCGTATCGAGAGCTCGATGTTGGTGGCATCCGAGGACGCCACGTCGGGTTCGGTCATCGCGAACGCCGAACGGATCTCGCCCGCAAGGAGAGGTTGGAGCCACTGATCCTGTTGCTCGGGTGAGCCGAACAGGGCGAGTACCTCCATGTTGCCGGTGTCGGGTGCGGCACAGTTCATGGCCTCCGGGGCCAGATGCATGGAGTGTCCCGAGATCTCGGCGATGTGGGCGTAGTCCAGGTTGTTCACCGGCTCGGGGGTCCATTCGGTGCGGTGCGGCATGAACAGGTTCCACAGGCCGCGTCCACGGGCCTCGCTCTTGAGATCCTCGATGATCTGGGGATGGCCGTGCTCGTCTCCCAGAGCCTCCATCTGGGATTCGTAGACGGGTTCGGCCGGGTAGACATGTGAGTCCATGAAGGAATTCATTTCTTCGATCAAACGGGCTGCTGTGGCACTCGGTTGAAAGTCCATTTGAGGCTCCTCTTGAGGGTCGGCCTGCTCACCCGATGGCTGTCGTAGCAATCGGCCCGGCTCCTGAGGCGCACCTTATATGAAGGGGCCATCGTGGGGTCTCGAGTGGATTGGTGTTTGACAGGGAGGGTCTCCAAGCTTTATTCGTTCTCGGGTGTCCAACTCGCTGATAATCGTGGAATCACCCTCCAAAGCTCGCACCATCGCCGGCTTTCTGGGTGATGACTGCACCCTTGAATCCTCCGTGGGACACATTCGTGACCTGCCCCGCAACGCGGCCGACGTACCCAAGACATACAAGGGTCAACCCTGGGCCCGACTGGGGGTGGACACCGAGAACCACTTCAAGCCGCTGTACATAATCTCGCCGGAGAAGAAGGACCAGGTACGTCGCCTCAAGTCGCTGCTCGCCGAGGCGGACGAGTTGTACCTCGCGACTGATGAGGACCGGGAGGGCGAGGCGATCGCTTGGCATCTCCAGGAAGTATTGAATCCGACGGTGCCGGTTCATCGGATGGTCTTCCACGAGATCACCGCGGATGCGATCCGTGCGGCGATGGAGAATCCGCGGGAATTGGATCGTCGCATGGTCGACGCTCAGGAGACCCGTCGCATACTCGACCGCCTCTACGGCTATGAGGTTTCACCGGTTCTGTGGAAGAAGGTGATGCCTCGACTGTCGGCCGGACGCGTGCAATCGGTCGCGACGCGGGTGATTGTTGAACGCGAGCGTGAACGCATGGCTTTCCATTCCGCCACATGGTGGGACCTCGCGGCAGAGCTACACCATGCGGACCCTGCAGGTGACCAGGGTCGTTTCCCGGCGACGCTGGTCGAACTCGATGGATCGCGACTCGCTACGGGGAAGGACTTCGCGCCCGATGGTCGACTCACGGATGCGGCCACCCGGGCCGGGTCCGTTCTCCTCGATGAAGGGTCGGCGACGGCGGTGCGCAATGGACTCGATGGTCAGGACCTCACAGTGCGCTCGGTGGAGTCCAAGCCGTACACGCGCCGCCCGGCAGCTCCCTTCATCACCTCGACGCTGCAACAGGAAGCGGGCAGGAAACTGCGCTTGTCCTCGTCGCAGACGATGCGGGCCGCGCAGAGCCTCTATGAGAACGGCTTCATCACCTACATGCGTACCGACAGCACCACGCTGTCGGACACTGCTTTGAGTGCTGCACGTTCAGAGATTCAGCAGCGCTGGGGTGATGCATACCTGCCGGCGAGCCCTCGGACCTATGCGAAGAAGGTGAAGAACGCCCAGGAGGCCCATGAGGCGATTCGTCCTGCAGGCGATTCCTTCCAGAGCCCGGATGTGGTCAGAAGCCGTGTGAATGCAACCGAAGCACGGGTCTACGAAATGATCTGGCAACGTACGGTTGCATCGCAGATGAATGACGCACGTGGTGAGTCGGTCTCTGTGCGCCTGAGTGCGGCGCTTCCAGATGGTCGCGATGTGCTTTTCGCCTCGTCCGGTCGCACGATCCTGTTCAAGGGATTCATCGCCGCGTACACCCAGGGCGTCGAGGAGGGCGAGGACGATGGGTCCGACAAGGTGCTGCCCGAAATGTCCGAAGGCGACGTGATGGCCGTGGATTCGATGGAGGCGGTGGCACATGACACCCAGCCACCGTCCCGCTACAGCGAAGCAGCGCTGATCAAGAAGCTGGAGGACCTCGGCGTGGGTCGCCCTTCGACATATGCGTCGATCATCACAACAATCATGGACCGCGGATATGTCTGGAAGAAGGGCTCAGCGCTGGTGCCGACGTTCACGGCGTTCGCCGTGGTCGGACTGATGGAGCAGCACTTCCCCAAGTTGGTGGACTACACCTTCACCGCCCGGATGGAGGACGACCTCGACGGGATAGCACATGGGTCCGAACAGATGGAACCGTGGCTCCAGCGGTTCTACTTCGGGGTGACCGGGTCGATCGGCGATGACGGCGAGATCCCACCCGGAGCTGCAGGAGCCGGAGGTGTGGGCCTCAAGGAGTTGGTCGACAGCCAGCTGGGCGAGATCGATGCCCGTGCGATCAACTCGATTCCGCTCGGCGTGGATCAAGCCGGGGTCGCGATCGTCGCTCGGGTCGGCAAGTTCGGTCCGTATCTGGAACGCGGTGAGGGAGATGATCGCCAGACCGCATCAATCCCCGAAGAGCTCGCGCCCGATGAACTGACCATCGAGCGCGCGGTGGAGATCCTCGAGGCTCCGGGGGACAACCGGATCCTCGGCGTGCATCCCGATTCGGGCCTTGAGGTGCACCTCAGGGCCGGACGGTTCGGTCCGTATGTGCAAGAAGGCGAACACGACGACGAGACGGGATTCAAACCTCGAACCGCGTCGTTGTTCTCTTCGATGGATCCGGGCAGCGTCACCCTCGAAGAGGTGCTCCCACTGCTGGCCCTTCCACGCGAGGTTGGCCCGCATCCAGACGATGGAGAGATGATCACAGCCCAGAACGGACGCTACGGGCCCTACATCAAGAAGGGCACGGATTCACGATCGATCGATTCCGAGGACCAGATCTTCACCATCACACTCGAAGACGCAGTGCGTGTCCTGGCGGAGCCGAAGCGTCGGCGCGGACAGAACTCGACCGCTCCCTTGCGGGAGTTGGGTGACGACCCGGACACCGAGAAGCCACTCGTCATCAAGGACGGACGCTTTGGTCCGTATGTGACCGACGGTGAATTCAACGCGAGCCTCCGCAAGGGGGATGTCGTGGAGGAGATCACCCTCGAACGTGCACAGGAACTATTGGCTGAGCGCCGCGCCAAGGGCCCGGCCAAGAAGAAGGCCAAGAAGAAAGCTCCGGCCAAGAAGAAGAAGGCTCCCAAGAAGAAGGCTCCGGCCAAGAAGAAGAAGGCGGCACCCGCGAAGAAACCTGCGGTCACCGAGAGGGACTCCGGTGACGCCGAGTCACCTCACGACGACTCCTTCTAGTTCTCGACAACACTCCTGTTTCGAGTTTCAGGAATGCAGTCGATCTGGCGTCGCAACCTCCCTGAGCGGCCCGGCCCGTTGCTGAGCGGGTAGTGTGCGACCAAATGAGCCGGCGTCCGTGCCGGTCACCCAAGGAGAGATCACATGGCAGACGCACCCCAGTTCCTGGATCGAGCCCGCAGGGAACTCGACCGAATGGCAGACCAGGCGCGCGAAGGATCCCGCGACGCAGAGGACCTGATGGGCGAGTTGCTCGGTAGCGTCCAGCAGCTGCTCGAAGACTTCCAGTCCTGGGTGAGCGAGGAGAGCGATCGCATCGCGAAGCTGGCCGAGGACCAACGCAAACGCGCCGAGGCACAGTTGCAGTCCGCTGTTGACAACTTCAAGGCAACCGCCGAGAAGGCTGGATCCCAGGCACGCAAGGCCGCGAAGAAGGCAGGCAAGAAGGCGCCGGCGAAGAAGAAGGCTCCGGCGAAGAAGAAGGCTCCGGCGAAGAAGAAGGCTCCGGCGAAGAAGAAGGCTCCGGCGAAGAAGAAGGCTCCGGCGAAGAAGAAGGCTCCTGCGAAGAAGAAGGCTCCCGCGAAGAAGAAGGCTCCCGCGAAGAAGAAGGCTCCCGCCAAGAAGAAGGCTCCCGCGAAGAAGAAGGCTCCCGCCAAGAAGAGCACCTGAACATCGCTGCGCCGATCCACGGACTCCATGGTGATGGGACTGGACGAGACACCACCTGTCGAAACAGAGGGACGTGTGCGGTGCTGAGGGTTCCCAGGGCGCCGAGCTGGTCGGTCGGGACCCGGGGGACCGGGCTCCTGAGCGGACTGACATGCGATGCCGTGTCGATTCCGCTGGATCCCGTATTCGTCCGGTTGGTCATCGATGATGTCGACCCACCTGTACGAACTCGCGCTGGCAGGTGTGTCGGTGGGTCGGCCGATGCGATCTGGATGTTCGGTGAGCGTTGTGCACGGGTCGGAACGATGGGTGCATGTTCGAGCAGTGGAGCAGGGATGCTGCTCGAACCGGTTGGACCGACGGCTCTGTGACCGAGGTGGTAGCCGAACGAACCAAGGATGATCCATGACGACGACCGGAGTCCATGACGAGTTCCCCCTTCCCGTCAATGTCGATGGCCGTGGACTCTTCGTGGTGTTCGAGGGAGCTGACGGTTCGGGCAAGAGCACGCAGGCTGCAATTCTCGCCGAGCGCTCAGGTGCATTGCTGACCCGTCAACCGGGTGCCACGGAGTTGGGCGTGGAATTGCGCAGGATCCTCCTCGATGGAGCCGCGGGAGACCTGTCTCCGCGCGCGGAGGCTCTCCTCATGGCGGCGGACCGTGCCCAGCACACCCGGGAGGTCCTCGAGCCGACGCTTGGTTCGGGACGGGCAGTGGTCTGTGATCGCTACATAGCGTCGTCGGTCGCGTACCAGGGTCATGGCAGAGGACTCGATCCGGCTGAGGTGGCGGAGATCTCCGAATGGGCCACCGAAGGCCTCCGAGCGGACGTGATCATCTACCTGCGGGTCACATCCGACGAATCTCGTGTTCGCTTGGGCCCCGAACGTGATCGCATCGAATCTGCCGGAAGTGAGTTCCATCAGAGGGTCCTCGAGAGCTACGAGATCCAGGCTGCAGCAGATCCACTGCGCTGGGTGTCGGTGGATGGTTCGGGTACGGTCGACGAAGTCGCCGACCGGGTGGCCGGAGTCCTGCTCGAACGACTGGACCGTGGGTGAGCGAAGCCGTCAACACATTCGCCGAGGGTTCGAGTTCCGCCGGCCTGTTGGATGATCTGTGGTCCGAGGTGGTCGGCCAACCGCAGTTGGTGGAGGAACTTCGGATGGCCGCGGTCGATCCCGTCCAGGCCTACTTGCTGGTTGGTCCTGCGGGGGCCGGCAAACGCGCCGCTGCCACGGCCTTTGCGGCCGAATTGGTATCTGCGGGGCTTGATGAACCCGAGGCCCAACGAGCGGTGTCCCTGGCGTCGGCACAGATACATCCGAGCATCCACATCGTCGAGCGGGAAGGTCAGAGCATCGCAATCGATGTTGCCCGTGGCGTGGTCAGGGCTGCTTCGCGGGCACCCGCGGAGGGACACGTCCAGGTGTTCATCCTCGAGGAGTTCCATTTGGTGAGTGAAGCGGCGCCGACGCTACTCAAGGCCATCGAGGAGCCCGAGGCGGGCACCGTGTTCGTGGTGCTGGCCGAGGAAGTGACAGAGGGTTTGGTGACGATCGCTTCGCGGTGCGTGCAGTACCAGGTTCCCCGCGTGCCGATCGATGTGCTGCAAGTGCGACTGGAGGCCGAGGGGTTCGGTTCCGAAGCTTCATCGGAGGCCGCGCGGAGTGCCGACGGCAGCCTCCGACAGGCACGGTTGTTGGCGAGTGACCCAGAACTCGTTGCCCGTCGGGCAGCCTGGCGGGGTGTGCCCCTCCGCCTCGACGGGACAGGGGCGACGGTGGCCGTCCTCTGTGATGAACTGTTGGACTCCGTCGAGGACGTTCTCGCGCCGTTGCTGGCTACCCAGGCCCAGGAGGTGGAGGCGTTCGAGGAGATGATGGAACTCACCGGTGGCTCCGCAAAGGGTCGACGCGACGCAATGGAGGCACGTCACAAACGCGAAGCGCGGCGGCTGCGGACCAGCGAGCTGGTCGCCGGAAGCGTGGCGCTCATGGGGCAGTACAGGGATTCGGCGATCGATGGGGGTAGCGAAGCCATCGAACAGTTCGAGGCGTCTGCCGGGGTTGCCGGCGAGTTCGTCACCGCGATCAATTCGAACGCGAACGAACGCCTCGCGCTGAGCGCCATGTTGTTGGGTTTGGACCAGCAGTGATCAGGCGGCGACGAGGCGGAACACCCTGAGGTTCCGCCCCGAGCGCTCGGTGTAGCGGTCATACGGTGGCCAGGTCTTGACCAACTCGGGCCATACCGACGCCTTCTGGTTCTCGTCGAGTAGGTGGGCTGTCACCGGGATCGTCGACCCGTTGAAGGTCATCAACGCTTCAGGGTTCTTCATCAAGTTGTATGACCAAGCCGGATGGTTCTCACGACCGAAGTTGGACGCGACCACATAGTGAGCTCCTGAGTAGGGAACGGTTGCCAGATAGACCGTCCGTGGTTCACCTGATCGTGCACCTGTGGTGGTCAGCGACAGCGACGGGACGATGCGTTGGCTCAACAAGAAGCGCCCACCGCTCAGGGTGTTCAACAATTTGTCGGCCGGCGGGACCACCTTCGGAGCGACGCGCGAGAACCAATCTGACGAAGCCGCTCTCTGGACTGCCGATTTTGTCCGCTCGGATGCTGGCATCCTGCGAGCATAGGAGCTGGGTTGAGGCAGCTACCCGGGTATTTCGATGTTGTTGCAGTCGATACTGCACTATTCGGGGGTGCTGTGATTTGTACCGCCAAATATTGAACGACGTTCGTTGACCTGACGGACCAGTCTCGCGATCATTTCGTCGAGCGCATTCCGTACAGCCATTCCGCCTTGGTGGGTTCGGGGTCCATGTGCCGCCGGTCACGCCCCGACCGGCTCTTCAGGTATCTGGCCAGTGCTCAGTAGCTGCGCCCCAGGGTTCGACTCGGGAGAGGGTCGACCCTGGGGCCAGCTGCCCTTTCACGGAGTGGCGTGCCATGATGGTGCGCCACATTGCAAGTACACGCCCGGGTAGCTCAGTTGGTAGAGCAGCTCACTCGTAATGAGCAGGTCAGGAGTTCGATTCTCCTCTCGGGCTCCAACCAGCGGAGTACACCGGACCAACGGACGTCCCGCTGTGGGAGGATGCGCTCAGGGCTCGCCTATGTAGTTGTCGACACGCGCGGCAGGCGTGCCTGATGCGATCTTGAATTCCCGGAGACCTTCAGCCGGGATCATTCCGTCGGAGCTGTCCTCGGCCCAGGTTGTCGCATGGTGCACGACCGCCTTCACTCCGACGTCAGACACCCCGGCGGTGAGCAGGTAGTGCCGGAGAAAGCCCCCTGGGTGGGGGCTCGGCCACATTGTAGGACCGCTGGACATCTCAGTTTCGAGCTCCGGATCGGCGGTGGTGCCGAATGTTCGCCAGTCGCTGTCCAGAAGCACGATGCGACCACCCGGTCTCAGGACTCGGACCATCTTGTCAACGGCCAGTTGTGGCTCAGGAAGCTACTGCAGAACGCGTTCGCAGCGAATCGAATCGAACTCGTTGTCGTCGAACGGGAGGTCCGTCGCGCTCGGCCTCCTCAAAGGTCACGTCCAACTCGGCCGCACTCGCCCGCGTCCGGGACGCGTCGAGCATCATGCCGCTCACGTCCACGCCGACAAACCGGCCAGCACCCGCTGCCCGTGCCAGGGCCAAAAGCGCGAAACCCTGACCACACCCCACGTCGAGGAGAGCGTCGGACTGCAGGAGCGGTTCGGACCACTCGTGCAGTTCCCGAACTGCAGTCCATCGGGCCGTGGCATCCATCCCAACCAGCAGCTGATCCGCATCTTCATTGCGGTCCACATCTGTGAAGCCGACGTTCAGTTCTTCTGACCCGCTCAAGTGCCCCACGCCTCGTTCGTGCCGCGCCACGCCAAGGTAGTCCGCCACATGCTTGCCAGCCGAGCAATGCAGCTCGACTCAGCTCAGGCCTCGATCGGCGCGCCGCACTACCGGTCATCCCTGGGGCTCTGCCCGGTTGGTGAACCGATCAGTATGGCGTCCGGGTTTCCAGACCCGGGGTTGGGCGGGTAATGGATCGGCTCGCGTGTTCATTCGGGAACGGTGAAGGTCAGCCATTGTCCGGGCAACCCCTTCAGTTCAACCGCGTGACCTGGAACCAACGATGTTCCGGCGTTGCCAATGACCAGTGGAACTGACCCGGACGCAACGATCTCGCCCGGCTCTGCGAGCGACATCAGGCGAGCAGCAACGTGTACTGCCACCCCGGAGATGTCGTCGTCGCGTCTCTCGACTTCACCGACATGGACTCCGATACGAATCGAGACACCGATGCCGCGTAGGCGTTCGCGGAGCTCACGGGCCGCCGTGATCGCACGACTCGCGAGTCTGAACTCGGCGAGGATTCCGTCGCCGGTCTGTTTGACGATACGACCCCCGGAGCGCGTCACGACTTCTCTGGTGATCGCGTCATGCACATCGAGGGTGCCTCGCCAAGCGGTATCGCCCATCCGGGATGCAGTGACGGTCGACTCGACAATGTCGGAGAACACGACAACCGTGATTTCGCGGTCCCCCACGGCAACCTCGCCTGCGTCACCAGTGATGAAACGTCTGATCTCGGCCACCAGCTCGTCGACGTCACCGCTGTAGGGAGCAACGTCCGTACCAGGTATCTCTACATACAACGCGTTGGGAAGTTCGGTAGCCATTTCAAGAGGACCCCCCTGAGCATTCCCGGCGCCCGGGGCATCCTTGCGCCACAAGAGAAGGGTCGGCGCTGTGACGGTCGAGAGATCGGTTGGCGGGCCGGAGGTAAGCATCGCTTTCCAAAGCCGGGCCGCTGTTCCAGGGCTGGCGCCGCGCCGGCCCGCTCTATCGAGCCAGGTCTTCAGAGACGCATCTCCGTCCCGGCTCGGAGCGTACGCATAGATCCCGGCGAAAGGCGTATCACTCCCTTGGTCAGCACCTGCCACCCACGAGATGATCGAGTCAGCCAGGACATCGATCGGAACACCCAATACCCGGCTGACACGGTCTGCGGTATCGGTTCCGTGCATGATGACCAGACCAGACACCCGTTCAGGATGACGCGCCGCGACCCCGAACGCAGTAACTGCTGCCTGGCCTCCGAGGATCTCGCCCGGGTGGCCGAACGCATCGGTATGTGGAGCGGGCGGCCTGTGGTGCGAGGGGGGTGTTGTCGCGATTGCATCGGGTTTCCACGTTGCCCGAACAAGGGAGAGTTGCCAGATGATGTCCTCTCGCCAGACCGCTCTGTCGGCCGCAACTGTGCTCGCAATGCTTGCACTGGCAGCGTGCGTTCCACCGCCGGTGCCACCGCCGGACCCGCTCATCTCGTGTGACTCGTTGGCGATATCGGTGACCTACTCCCCGCCGGCGACCGACGGTGCCGACGACGTCACCGGGACCATCGAGACAGGCAGCGGGCTGTCAGGCTGCACCGACTTCACGGGTCGTGGCACAACCGACGCGACATCGACCGGAGCCATCCAGATTGAGGGCGCGTGCTCCTACCACCCCCCGGGTGAGACGTGGGGTTGGGGGTCCGGCCAGTTGACCTGGAGTGACGGGTCCACCTCCGACTGGACGGGTGAGCTCGTCGCTGAAACTCCCATCAGGGCAGAGATCCGACTCACCGGGGGCCTCTGGTCGGGGGCGACCGCGTCGCTGCCGATGTCGATCACGGGAGTCACCGGCGATTGCGCTGCGGGTGGGATCACCGAGGTGGGTATTGAAGGTGGGCCGTTCGTGCTCCACCCGGCCTGAGCCACGGTCAACCCGCTGCTGTCCGACGCGACGGCGATCGCGGTAGGGGACCATCACACCTCCGCGAACCTCGCCGGAGGGTCGGCTGCGTGTTGGGGCGCCAATGCGGAAGGGCAGCTCGGTACCGGGAGCCGGGTGGGCGCGACGATTCCCGCGATGGTCATCCCATCTTTCTGACACCAGGGAACGCGTGCACCCACGGGTCCACGCTGTATCGTGCGCGCAATGGCGACCTCTGTACGTCGTGCTGTCGAGAAGCTCCTCGGGGTGGAGGTCGTCTCGATGCGCAGTCTCTCGGGAGGCGACGTGGCGGATGCGTTCCGGTTGGAAACCGGTGACGGTCGGATCGTGTTCGCGAAGACCCACAAATCTGCACCGACCGGTTTCTTCACGACCGAGGCGACGGGGCTGCGATGGCTGCGCTCATCGGACTCAGTCGCCGTACCGGAGGTGCTCGCTGTGTCCGACGAACCACCGGTGTTGGTCCTCGAATGGATCGAGCCCGGTGAGCCCTCCGCGGCAACCGACCCCGCTATGGGAAGGGCGCTGGCAGATCTCCACCGATCTGGCGCTTCCGTGTTCGGTCGGGAGGATCGGAGGCCGACAGGTTCGAGGCAGCTTCCCAATGACCCCGCCCCGAGGTGGGCGGATTTCTATGCGACCCGTCGTCTTCAACCACTCGCCGCGCTAGCGGAAACCGAGGAGTCCGTGCCCTCCCGAACGATATCTGCGGTGCACGATATCGCGGAGCGGATGGAGCATCTCGTGGGCCCGCCGGAGCCTCCCGCCAGATTGCACGGCGATCTGTGGGCGGGCAACAGACTCGTGGACGTCCACGGTGAGAACTGGTTGATCGATCCGGCGGCCTTCGGCGGCCACCGCGAGTTCGATCTCGCGATGATGCGGCTCTTCGGCGGCTTTTCTACCGAGGTGTTCGCCGCCTACGAGGAGGTCCATCCCCTGGCTTCTGGTTGGCAGGAACGCGTCCAGTTGTATCAACTCGCACCGTTGTTGGTGCATGCCATCAAGTTCGGAGGCGGCTATGTCACCGCGGCGGGTGATGCCGCTCAGGCGTATCTGTGACAGGCCCATGTGTGACATACGCATGGGCGACAGAACACTCGGGTGTGGCGACGGTGCCTCGAGCTAGTTGCTTCAACTGTGCCTGCTCAGGGCTACCCCGGTGCACTCGCCGTCAGGTGCCCGGGCTCAGGCCACGATGGGCGGATATCGCGACGAATGCCACCTCGGCCGGTGAGGTCGAGTCGTTCGACAGTGCGGTCGAGAGCGCAATGTTGACCACTCGCTCGTGCACGGAGGTCCTCCTCTCACCGAGGATTCCTGCGAACTCCGTACCCAGCTCCACCGCTTCAGTGATCACCATCCGGTCCTCACCGCAGCAGAGCCGCTCGGTTAGAACGCTGTGTGCGCACCAGCGATCAGAACGTGCCACCCGGACCAGTTCACAGAGCCAGTCGACTGCCTGGATGAGTTGTGTGTCGTCTCCCCGGTCCTCGCGGGACGTCACATTCAACGCAAGGTTGGTGGAGAAGGCGAGTGCCCCGATGACCTCGATCCGTTGGAGATCATCGTTGAGTTGGATCTGGCCTGTCGCTGTGATCTCAGACAACCGCGACCACAGTGCCACCTCATCACCTCCCGCGGGCCGGCCTGCGGACAGCGAGGTGCTCATGACGGCCCCGCGGCACACGCCGGCAAGTGCATCAACATCGTCGATCGCAGCAATCGGCCCGCTGGGTGCTCTCAGCACTTTGGCTGTCCTGTATTCGAAGGTTTCCCCGCTACCGATGCATCGCAGCATCGACACCGCCAGCTGGGTTGTGGCCATCGGTAGCCATTCGTCGCCTCCCTCGAAGGTGTGCAGATGTGGAACATCCGCAATCAGCGCATCGAAGTAGGACTGCCAATCGGGAAAGTGGTTCCAGAAGCTCCGTTCGGAGCGTTCGGCGCGCTCCGCTATGACGTCGACGGTGAGTGCGCCGAACATTTCTGCCAGGCACAACTCGTTGAGCAGGTCCCAACCGGCATCCAACAGCCGCCTGCGGGTTTCACGGGCGCGACTGTCACCGTTGCCGGGGGCTGACTGTTCGGCGGGTTTACCGCCTGCTTCTGAGGGATCATCCCAATGATCACCCATTTCTTACTCACATCCACTCCGGGGTGATCCTGTTGCGAGTTCTTGACGGGAGTGTCCGGAACTGGTTCGTCGGGAACCTCGACCAGGCCTTGGGCAGAACCCTCTCCGGGCGCTCGAGGCGGCTACAAGCACTCAGGGCAACTTTCCTACCTTGTCATTGCGGTTGGTATGCAACATGATGTCAGCGGGCGGAATATCAAATGCGGGGAGAACCTTGAGATCCAGACTTTTCTGCAGGCAATCGGATCCGTTCGCGTTGCTGACCGGCTTGCGTTCTGTCGAGGCGTGCTCGATGAGACTGTGTTCGGTGGCCCATTGTCTCGGCGAGTTGGCGGGTGACGATCAGGACCGAGAGCGCTCCGACGTGGACGCTGGTGTCCTCGATTCGATCCAGGCCGCAGTCGCGCTCGTGTTGTCTGCGACCGAGGAAATGGCGGAGTGCGCGGCTGCGATCGAAGAAGCGGCGCACCAGCAGATGCCTGTGCACCACGGCGAGGAGCATCGGTGGGCGTCCGGGCCACAGGAGCACTACCCCGAACTCCTGACGCTGGACGTGCCGCTATCGACATCCGACAGCCATTGCACCGGTGACGAGGCGTTCAACCGAGTGCTGACGCAGGTTCGCTTGCAGACCACCGCTGTCAAGGACCGCTACACCGTGCTGCTACCGGCACTTCCTTGGATCGGTGGGAACCGTGATGATTTCACCGGGCCACGCCTGACCGCCGTTCGTGTCGCGCTCGAATCGGCGGTCGAGTCGCTCAAATGGGCTGAAACCGGCGGTGAGGTGGACCTCACCGCCGAGTCGACGTCCGTGGTGGCATCTCGCTGATACGGGTGTCCGGGCGATGACGCTGCGGCCTGACGGGTGAACCGAGGCTCAGTGGCGCACGCACTACAGAGTTTCGGGGTCCTGGGCGATCCGGCGGAGTTCGGGATGGAGTTCGATGGCGCAGTGGGCGATCTCAGCAGGGGTCGCTGAGTCGTCCGAGAGTGCTGCTGCGACGGTGACATTGATCATCCGCTCGTGGATCGATCTCGGAGTCTCTTCCAACAAGTTGGCCAGAAGCGCCCCGGCCGGCACGAGGGACTGGACCACAGCTCTGTCGTCGCCGGACCCGAGACGTTCGCTGAGCAGGGACCGGGCACACCAGCGATGGGTCCGGGCGATTCTCGCGATGCCACAGAGCAGGTTGGTGACCGCCATCAGGAGTTGGGCGTTCATGGCGCTGGAATCCAGGGCGGTACGAGAGGTGGCCTGATCGTCCCGGTTGACCTCGGAGAGAGGTGCCAGATCCGCTTCCTCGATGAACTGGCCGAACACGACTGCCCCGAGAACCGACCGGCGTTGGTAGATCAACCGGGTTTCGATCTGCGGCGCGTTGGTTGCGGACGCGATCTCCGACCATGACACCGGTCGATCGCGGTTGCGGCACAGGGGCATGCACTTACGTGCCCACTCGTCCATCTCCGGGCGCGGGTCGAGCGGAGCTGCCACCGTGCCCGTGCGGGCCTCGATGTCCTGGAGGGTGGTCGGGTTCTCTTTGGCGCTCAGCAGGCCGAACGCCACCGCAGCGGTGGCATTGGTGACAAAGGTCCTTGTCGTGCGTCCCGGTTCGGCGATGTGTTGGAGGAGCAGACCTTCTGAGAGAGCGGCGAGGATCCTGGTGAATCCGGCAAAATCGAACGGCTCGATCGGTTCCTGGTGCGTTTGTGCGCAGAGACCTTCGTACATGTGTTGCAGGAGTGGTAGGTATGCGCCGTAGTAGTCGCGCCCGAGGACTTCGTTCAGCAGGTTGTCGTCGTTTGCTCTCGACGCGATCAGCAGCTGGCGACGGAACGCCTTGAGGTCATCAGGTTGGGTCACTTCGTCCCAGTTGGCACCGGCAGCTTCTCGCGCAATGAGGGGGAGGACCTGGCGTGATGATGCAACGAGCGAATCATCGATTGCCTGCACCGCTCCGTAGAGGCCCTCGGGTTCCTGCATCGGGCCGCGCCTCGGGATGTTCGACACCAGCGCTTCGACATATGTGTCCCAGGTGTCGAAATGATTCCAGAACGTGCGCTCAGATCGCCCGGCCCGCTCTGCCACCTCAGGCACTGAGATGGCTCCGAGTGCTTCGGGCAGACCGACCTCGTCGAGCAGGTCCCAACCCGCGCTGATGAATCGACGTCTGCTCTCCCTGGATGCGCTGGTACCACTCAATGCGCTCGTACCTCCCGCTCAATCTGCCGGCGGGACCCTTCGACCCACCTCTGAGCTGTTTGTCACCGCGATGACGTTGTGGCTACCGCTTTCATGTGCGGCCACCGTGCAATCGGCGACGAGGCCACGATCATAACGGTGAGCCGGTCCGGATGCGGGGCCTGTCGACTCGCGCTCGCAGCGGTGTTGTCATCTAGCGTGGGTGCGTGGCAGACCAGGCGCAATTCACCGAGGCGGTGGAGCCGTTCATGGACGCCCTCTACGCGGCCGCGATGAGGATGACCCGAAATCGCGCGGATGCCGAGGACCTACTGCAGGAGACGTTCCTGCGTGCCTATCGCGGCTACCCGAACTTCACCGACGGGACGAACCTGCGGGCCTGGCTGTACCGGATCCTCACCAACACCTACATAAACAGCTATCGGGCCAAGCAGCGTCGCCCCGAACAGACTGAACTCGACGAAGTGGAAGACCTGTATCTCTACCGTCGCATCGGAGGCCTCGAGGCCGCATCATTGGGCCGCAGCGCCGAGGATGAACTGATGGATCTCTTCACAGATGACGAGGTTCGCGAAGCCGTGGACGCGCTGCCCGACAACTTCCGGTTGCCGGTCGTGCTCGCCGATGTGGAGGGGTTTTCCTACAAGGAGATAGCCGAGATGATGGATACCCCGATCGGTACGGTCATGAGCAGGCTTCACCGGGGAAGAAAACAGCTCCAGAAGTCGTTGCATGATTTTGCAGCGTCCCGAGGGTTGCTCGGGACCACACTGAGCACAACAACAGGCACCACCGAGAACTGACCATCTGATCATGACCACCGAGCCCCACCCCGAAGAGTCGTCAGCAATCGGCGAAGCAACAGCACAGCCGGGGTGCGCGGATGCTGTGGCACAGCTCTTCGAGTACCTCGACGGTGAACTGGACACCGAGACCGTCGCTCGTATCGAGACTCATTTGAGGGACTGTTCACCCTGTTTGGAGACTTTCGATTTCCATGTCGAGCTTCGACACGTGATCCGATCCAAGTGTGCCGAATCGATGCCACAGGATGTCCGCTCGAAGTTGCTCGCAATGTTCGCCGATCCACCGACCTGATCTCCCGGCCGTTCCGTCGGCGGTGGGCCCCCGCTGAGGCGAGCTCCTGAGAGTTCGGCGCGGACACGCTCCCGCGTTGTGCTCCGGATCGCCACGCGGTTCTACACTGGGCGCCATGCTGTTGGCACAAGACACCGTCTGGCACATCTGGTTGGCCGTGCCCCTCGCGGCGATGGCGATCCTCGCGGTCCTGTCGATCGTGGGGCTCTATTTGTTCAAAGTCACCCGAGCCCGCTATCCGAGGGAACAGGGCTGAGCAGCATCCCATCACGGGATGCTGAAGCCGACGTGACCCACGATTCCGCCCATGGGGCGCAGAGCACCGACGTAGAAAGCCCTGCCGGGGATACGGTCGACTGGGTTCTGGCTGAAAGAGTTGCCCGTCGGGTCACCGGTTCCGAGGAGTTCTCGCGGTCCTACCACGCTGCGGGAATGGCCGATGATTTCGCACGATTGACCACCGAAGCGCAGGGCTACGTCGAAACCGAGGTGGGGTTCAGTTCGCTCGCGGGTGCCGCCCGGGCGCGGGTGGTTGACCGCAGTGACTGGGTGAAGGCCAACATCGCCTCCTACCGACGATTGTTGCGTCCCGTGCTCGAGCGCCTGGATGAGCGCATGACAGGGCCTGCAGGGATGGTCTCCGGAAAGGTCGCGGCAGTCGAACTGGGGTCGCTGCTGGGGTGGATGTCCTCACGGGTGCTCGGACAGTACGACCTGCTGGTCCTCGAAGAGGAGGATCCCGACGAACAGGACCTCGTGTACTTCGTGGGGCCCAACATCCTCGCCCTGGAGAAGCGTCATTCGTTTCCCCCCGAGCAGTTCCGCATGTGGGTGGCGTTGCACGAGGTGACCCACCGCACGCAGTTCACCGGTGTGCCGTGGTTGCGGGAGCACTTCCTGGGCCTCGTGTCGCAGCTGCTGGCTGAGGCGGATCCCGATCCCACGCGGATCTTCTCGGCGTTCGGCAGGGTGGCAGAGGGTTTGCGGACGCGCACCAACCCGCTCGATGAAGGCGGCATCTCCGCCCTGTTCGCATCGGATGCACAACTAGCGGTGATGGACCAGATGGGTGGGCTTATGAGCCTCCTGGAGGGCCACGGGGACGTGACCATGGATCGCGCCGCGCTCACACGTGTTCCCCAGGCGGAGCGCTTCGCCAAGGTGCTCCGGTCACGGCGCAAGGAAATGGGTCTTGCGACCCGGTTGTTGACCCGCTTGATCGGTCTCGAAGCCAAGTTGAACCAGTACGAACAGGGTGAGGCCTTCATCGAGGTTGTCGAAGCCGAGGGCGGACCCTCGCTGCTGAACCGGGCCTTCGAGAGCCCGGCCAACCTTCCGAGTCGCGCGGAGATCATCGAACCCACCACATGGCTTGCCCGGATCGCCCCGGAGCACCCGGTCGGTTCCTGACAGAGATGGTCGTGCCGTCGGGAGGGGCCCAGATGCACGCTGACCTGGATGATCCAGTAGTGGTCGGGATGCTCCAGGAGTGTCACTTTGCTCAACGCGACCACCATGATGTGGCGGTGTCCGGTGGTGCCGACTCGACCGCGCTCCTGGTGCTGGCGCTAGCCACGGGAGCGACCGTGAGGGCGCACCACGTGGATCACGGCCTTCGCCCCGATGGGTCCCGGGAAGCGGCGGAGGTCGCCTCGATGTGCCGACGTTGGGGGGCTGAGTTCACTTCCTATTCGCTGCAGCTGTCCGATGGTCCCGACCTCGAGGCCAGGTGTCGCGACGCCCGCATGGAGGTGCTCCCGCCCGGATGTCTCATGGGTCATACCGCGGACGACCAGGCCGAGACCGTCCTGTTCCGCCTCCTGCGGGGCAGCGGTCCCCGAGGTCTCGCCGCGATGGACACGGCCAGGCATCCACTGCTGGGCTTGCGGCGCGCGCAGACTGAAGCTCTCTGTGAGCACCTCGGTGTTACGCCGTTCGAGGATCCGACCAATCGCTCTCCCCGGTTTGTTCGCAATCGGATCCGTCATGAGCTGCTGCCGCTCCTCGATGATGTCCTCGACCGCGATGTGGTGCCGATCCTTGCGCGAACGGCTGAGTTGATGCGCGCCCAGAACGAAGCACTCGATTCACTCGTACAGCCCGTGGACCCGACCGATGCGGCGGCGATGCGCTCGCTGCCCGAGGCCGTGATGGCCGAAGCGCTCCGGGTCTGGTGGCGCGACCAGACCGATGGGCTACCACCACCTGACCGGGCCGCAGTCAGACGAATGGGCGATGTGGTCGCAGGCACCAGCCGTGGTGCGGAGATCGCCGCGGGCTGGCGGATGGATCGAACAGCGGGGCGCCTCCGTTTGACCAGGGACACTCCTCTGTAGCCAAACGGGCCTCGCACACTAGGGTTCGCGCTCGTGACCGACAGCGCAGGCATCGTTCCGCCCATTGATCAGGATTCCCACATCGGTGAGGTGGTGCTCTCCGAAGAACAGATCCTGACGCGTATAGCGGAACTCGGTGCCGACCTGAGTCGCGACTATGCGGGTGAAGCACCTCTGTTCGTATGTGTGCTGCGCGGTGCGTACGTATTTCTGACCGACCTGGCACGCGAGGTGAACCTGCCGGTCGAGATCGACTTCATAGCGGTGTCCTCCTACGGTGCCAGCACGCGCACATCGGGTGTGGTGAGGCTCGTGAAGGACCTCGATGTGGACCTGTCGGGCCGCCACGTCATCCTGATCGAGGACATCGTGGACACCGGGTTGACGCTGCGCTACCTGCGGCGCAGCCTCGAAGCACGCAATCCTGCGAGTCTCGAGGTCTGTGCTCTCCTCGCCCGGGAGACGGCGGATGTCGATGCGCTGGGGGTTCGCTACGTGGGTTTCAGGATTCCGGGTGACTTCGTGATCGGCTACGGCCTCGATGTAGCGGAGCGCTACCGCAACCTCCGCTACATCGCACTGTACGAAGCCGAGGAGGCCTGAAGTGGATCACGGCTCGCACGAAGCGCCCGGGTCCAGGGGTGAGGATGACCTGAACGTTCCCGAGGAACTCCCGCTACCGCCGGCGTTGTCGCCAGATGTGGACCTTGATCGGATCGCGGCAGCAGTGCGTGAGATCCTCGAGGCGATCGGCGAGGATCCCGAACGCGATGGCCTCCTGCAGACCCCCTCGCGGGTGGCGCGCATGTATGCCGAGACCTGTGCAGGCCTGCACGAGGATCCGTCGCATCACCTGCGGACCACTTTCGACGTCGGCCATGACGAGATGATCATGGTTCGCGATGTGGCGCTCTACTCGCTGTGTGAGCACCACCTTGTGCCGTTCACGGGCTATGCACACGTGGCCTACATCCCCAATGCCGACGGCCGGGTGACCGGTTTGTCGAAGCTCGCCCGCCTGGTTGACGGATTCGCCCGCAGACCACAGGTGCAGGAGCGACTGACCACCCAGGTGGCCGATGCCATCGAAGAGCGCCTGGCACCCAAGGGTGTTCTGGTGGTCGTGGAGGCGGAACACATGTGCATGGCCATGCGCGGAGTCCGCAAGCCCGGCTCCTCGACGGTCACCAGCGCTGTGAGAGGTGTTTTCCGAACTGACAGGGGAACCAGGGATGAGGCCATGCGCCTGATCGGAACCCACGTGAGATGAACCCGCCGGTCGTGGCGTCGGAGGTCATGGGAATACTCAACGTGACCCCCGACTCGTTCTCGGACGGAGGGGAGTTCCTGGATCCCGTCGATGCGGTTGTGAGAGCCCGTTCGATGGTTGCCCAGGGTGCCCGGTTCGTGGACATCGGCGGTGAGTCGACCCGCCCTGGTGCATCCCCGGTGGATCCGGGCGGTGAGCAGGCCCGTGTTCTGCCCATCATCGAGGCATTGGGATCGGATCCTGCCCTCAGCGAGGTCCGTATCTCGATCGATACCCGGAACGCATCCACGGCACGTGCGGCGGTGCGCCTTGGTGCGACCGTGATCAACGACGTATCTGCGTCGCTGTGGCCCACAGCCGCCGAACTCGGCGTTGGGTGGGTGGCCATGCACATGACGGGGGATCCGCGCACGATGCAGGCCGATCCTCGATACATCGATGTGGTCGACGAAGTCCGGAGATTCCTGGACCAACGTGCGACGCTGGCCGAATCAGCGGGGGTCAGAGAGATCTGGGTGGACCCGGGGATCGGGTTCGCCAAGACCACAGCGCACAACCTGAGCCTGCTCGCGGCGCTCGGAGAGCTCGTCAAGGACGGCAGGCCGGTCCTTGTGGGAACCTCCAGAAAGCGTTCCCTTGGCCAGCTGCTGGGTGAATCGGACGCTCTGGTCGCCATGGCTTACCCGGCTGTAGCCGGGAATGTGAGGATTTCGAGCGCCGTGGATCCCGGCACGGTTGCGCCGACTCCCACCGACGACCGACGTGAGGGTTCGCTTGTTACCGCAGTCTGGGCCATGATCCAAGGGGCCCGAATCATCAGGGCCCATGACATCCGCGCCACCGTGGCAGCCATGGAGACGGTGCAGCGCACAATGAACGACCCGCCGGGGTCATGATCTCCCGTACTTCGGGCATCGCGATCCGGGCGCCCAGGAGGTAGGACATGGCCAAGGGAAAATGGGCCCAGGGCATTCGGCCGCGGCACTTCGCGTGGATCATCAAGGATCAACTGGCGATATGTGAACGTCCGGGTGGCTTCGCGGAGAACCATCGCAAGGTGCGGCGCCAGGAGGAGATCATCTGGATCCGCGAACAGGACTTCGATCGGGTCATCTCTGTGTCTCCCGCACCGAACAACCTCCACAACTACGACGAGATGGGTGTCAGGTGGTTGCACTGGCCCTATCCCCAGACCGACGAGATCAGCCGCTACCTGACCGACTCGTACAATCAGTTGGCTGCCCTGTTGGCTGACGATCGCAAGCTCTTGATCCATGGGGACGAGATCTCAGAACGGATGCTCGGTTTCCTGGCCGGATACCTCGTGTACACGGGGATGGTCCCGGAGTCCCCCAAGGCCATCAGCATCATCGAGAACATCACATCCCGCCAGCTCGGCGCCGACGGCCGTCACGTGGTCGGAGCGGCGCTCAAGGCATCCTCTCGCACTTGAACCACCTACGTCCCCGAGAACATGAACACTTCTGAGAACACCACAGCACCTGGTCGCAGTTCCGCTCTCGATCGAATTGAACTGTCGGGTCTCGAGTTCACGGCGGTGGTGGGAGTGCTCCCCGAAGAACGCGAACGGGCCCAACCGCTGCGCATCGACCTCGCAGTTTTCCTGGAGCTCGGAAACGCCGGTTTGTCCGATGAGCTCGACGACACCATCGACTACGGGGCCCTGTGCGATGCGGTGGTTGAAACGGCATCCTCGGCTCGACCGCATCTGCTCGAACGACTGGCGAGTCTGGTCTGCGATGCGGTCGTGGGTTTCGACGAACGTATAAGCGCCGTGGAGGTGAACGTGGCGAAGCTCCGCCCGCCCGTTCCCCACAGCCTGGACAGCGCCGGAGTGCGCATCACCAGACGGGCCACATCCGGCGAAGGCGCGGAGTGAGTGCACACGGTTCTTCTGTGGGGGATCCCGCCGTGGTGACCACGCGTCGTGTGTTCCTGTCGCTCGGATCCAACATGGGGGACAGGCGTGCGCACCTTGCCCAGGCGGTTGACATGATCCCCGGAGTCGTCGGCACTTCGTCGCTCTATGAGACCGACCCGGTCGGGGGACCTCGCCAGGATCGGTACTTCAACATGGTGGTCGAGTGTTCCACTGACCTGACGCCGAACCAGCTGCTGGGAGTGTGTCACCGTATCGAAGCCGGAGCCGAACGGGTTCGCGAGCAACGCTGGGGTCCGCGCACCCTGGATGTGGACATCATCTGGATGGAAGGGATCGAGATGACCACCGATCGCCTCACGATCCCGCATCCACGTTGGCGCGAGCGGCGCTTCGTGTTGGCCCCGTTGCGGGACCTGGCGCCGGATCTGGTCAGCGAAGAAGACCTCGCGATGGCCGATGGCACCGTGGTCAACCTCGGAGAGTTGTAGGCGGGACATGCCTCCACGCGTTGCGATCGTGGGTATCGGGCGGGTTGGTACCGCCTTGCACCGGGTTCTGACCGAACGCGGGTGGTCGGTGGCCATGTTCCACCACACCGAGATCTCCTCCGTCTCGCCCACGGGGGATATTGGTGGTGGCGGCGAGGACGTCTCCGACGCGGGGGTGGACCTGGTCCTGTTGTGTCTGCCGGATGCGGCGGTGGGTCGAGGTGCAGGCGCACTACCTCGTTCAGATTCATGGGTGGTCGCCCACTGTGCGGGTTCGCTCGGCCTCGAGGTATTGGGTGATCACCCGAGAACGGCATCGCTGCATCCACTCGTGTCGGTACCGACCCCTGAGGTAGGAGCCAGACGGCTTCCCGGCGCTTGGTTCGCGGTGGCGGGCGACCCGATGGTACGAGAGATCGTGGCCTTGCTCGGTGGCACGGCCGTGGAGGTCGCAGCTCGGGATCGGGCGGCCTATCACGCTGCGGCGGCAGTCGCTTCCAACCACCTGGTGGCGCTTCTCGCCGAGGTGGAACGGATCGCATCGATGTCGGGCCTGCCCCTGGAGGCATACCTCGATCTGGTTCTGGGTACCGTCGAGAATGTCTCGGTTCAGGGCGTGGCCGGAGCATTGACAGGCCCCGTGGAACGCGGTGATTGGGATACCGTGCACGCTCATCTGGAGGCGATCGGCCCCGCGGAACGCGACCAGTACATGGCGGGCCTGGCCGCCACAGCTGCGTTGGCTCGGCGTGATGTGCCGTGGGGGCGTTTGCTCGCCGATCTCCACGGCACGTGATTGAAGCCCTTCGCTGGGTAGCGTGGCGATATGGACCCCGCGAATCAACGAGCCGCGTCTCGGCTCAATGGTGATGAGACCACGCTCCTGCTCACCGGCGCGATAGCTCACCCGTTCGAGATGATGCAGCGTGAAGGTCCGATGGCGACCCTTCTGGATTTCGTCGTTCCGGAGGAAGGCACCTCCCACGCCACCGTTCGGTCGGGTGATGGTTTGTTCCGGGCGTCGATACCGCTCGAGTGGTTGCGCGCCGGGCGCATCGTCGGTGGACGCCTTCTGATTCCCGACGCGCCGACGAAGTGCTGGTCCGTGAAGGACGTGGTTGAGATCCGCTTCACGCGCGGACCTGTGGAGGACTCGGTCCGCCCGGAGACCTTCATCGACCGAGACCAAATCTGAGGTAGTCGGCTTGTTGTTGATCGAGTCGATCGGAGCGCTTCGCGAGTATCTCGCCCTGGCGCGTACCCGTGACCACAGTCGGGGCCTTTCCACGGTTGGCCTCGTACCCACGATGGGCTACCTACACGCGGGTCACCAGCAGTTGGTGACCCGCGCCGCAGAGGAATGCAGTGAAGTGGTCGTGACGATCTTCGTCAATCCACTGCAGTTCGCCGCGGGTGAGGATCTGGACAACTACCCGCGGGATCCCGAAGGGGATGCCCGCAAGGCTGCCGAGTGTGGTGCCACCGTACTTTTCGTGCCCGATGTGAGCGAGATGTATCCCCGGGGCGCGACCGATGTAGCTACAACGGTCAGCGTCGCAGGGCTGGGTACCCACATGGAGGGCGCGTTCGCGTCCCACCCATTTCGCCGGCGTCTGCACAGTGGTGGCCAAGTTGTTCAATATCGTGGGTCCGTGTCGGTCGTATTTCGGCGAGAAGGATTTCCAGCAACTGGCGAGCATCTCGATGATGGTCGAGGACCTGTCGTTCCCCGTCGAGGTCGTGGGTTGTCCCACCGCCCGAGAGCCCGACGGGCTGGCGCTGTCGAGTCGCAATGCCTACCTGTCGCCCGACGAGCGTGCTGTTGCCCCCGTGCTGTACGCCGCGTTGGGCCGGGGTGCCCGCATGATCCAGGACGGCGAACACGACGCGGAAATGGTTCGCGGTGCCATGGCACAACTCATATGCGACGCTCCACTCGGAGAGTTGGACTACGTGGAGGTTGCCGACCGCGCGGACTCTCGAGCCGCTCAGCGTGTGTGACGCCTCGGCCCGGCTGTTCGGAGCGGTCCGGTTCGGTCGGGCGCGCCTGATCGACAATGTCGCAGCCCGCACCGTCGGCGGCGAACAGATCGCGCAGCGGGACCTTTCCGCGGGTGACGGCCTGGTCCCGGACGAAACCGGACAGCAGGATTCGGACAATCGTGGAGACTGAGGAACTGGATCTACTCGTGGTCGGTTCGGGTGTGGCCGGATTGTCGGCAGCATTGCGAGCGGCGCGCGACCCTCAGATGCGTGTGGGCATCGTCACGAAAGGTGATCTCGACGATGCGACCACCCGTTGGGCCCAGGGAGGCGTGGCTGCCGCCCTCGGAGAGGAGCGCGACGGGCTCGCATCGCACCTCTCGGACACGCTCGTGGCTGGCGCGGGCCTGTGTGATCCAGAGGCCACCCGGGTACTGGTCCAGGAGGGTCCTCGCCGCGTAGAGGAACTCATGGCGTTGGGTGCGGTCTTCGATCGCGACCCCGAAGGACGCCTCGAACTCGCCCGTGAAGGTGGGCACTCGGTCCCCACGCGTGGTCCATGCCGGAGGCGCCGCGACCGGTGCAGAAATCGAGCGTGCACTGGTCGAGGCGGTGCGCCACAAAGCCGTCGCGATCCACACGCGGACCTTCCTGGAGGACCTGATCGTTGTCGACGGTGTGTGCCGCGGAGCCCGGTGCTTGTTTCCCGATGGATCTCGCGGCGAGGTGCGCTCCGCGGCTGTCCTGTTGGCGGCAGGTGGCGCGGGTCAGCTCTTCTCGGTGAGTACCAACCCGGCGGGGGCGACCGGCGACGGGGTGGCCGCCGCGATGCGAGCGGGTGCAGCAGTTGCTGATCTGGAGTTCTTTCAGTTCCATCCAACTGCGTTGTTCCACGATCGATCGCCCCGGCCATTGCTGACCGAGGCACTGAGGGGCCATGGAGCGGTGTTGCGCAACATGGATGGGGACCGGTTCGTCGACGAGTTGCTGCCCCGTGACGTGGTGTCGCGGGCGATCCTCGCCGAGATGGCCAACCAGGAATCCGATCATGTGTGGCTGGACGCCCGGGACCTGGACGGGTTCGTGGACAG
This sequence comes from uncultured Microthrixaceae bacterium, assembly GCA_963805905.1. Taxonomy (GTDB): domain Bacteria; phylum Actinomycetota; class Acidimicrobiia; order Acidimicrobiales; family Microtrichaceae; genus JAMLGJ01. The sequence goes on along the minus strand of CAWDVV010000001.1, from coordinate 3,599,223 downwards.
GTTCCCCACGATCGCGTCGGTTCTGGAATCCGTGGGGCTCGACCCGAGTCGTGACCTGCTGCCGGTGCAACCTGCGGCACACCATCTCTGTGGCGGCGTGTTGACCGACCTTGATGGCGCAACCACCTTGGAGGGGCTCTGGGCCTGTGGTGAGGTGGCATGCACCGGTGTGCACGGCGCCAATCGCCTGGCATCGAATTCCCTGCTCGAAGGCATGGTGTTCGCCCCGCGGGCAGTTGAAGCCATCACCTCGGGTATCCGCGGACCGCGACCCACGGGTGCCATGGCGGGGCTACCGACCGGTGCCGGGGATCGTCCCCGACCGGTGGATGGATCCGGGCCGATCGAAATACGACAGATCGATCTGGTCGACCTGCCATTCGTGGCACAACGGAGATCCTTCGATGGCGACGCGCCCGTCGCGCTGGAGTTGCTCGCCGGACTGCTCGAACAACTCCAGGGCGCGATGACCGCAGGAGCCGGAGTCCGGCGTAGCGCTGATTCGCTGGGGGAGGTGTCGGGCGAACTGGCCGTCGTGGGTTCGGGTCTTGCTGCCATCGCTACCTCCGAAGTCGGCCGGGATCAGCCGGTCGCGATAGCGGTGGCGGAACTGGCGAACCTGGCCACGCTTGCCCGCGCCCTTGTATCGGGCGCGCTCACACGGGAAGAGTCCCGTGGAACCCATTGGCGTGACGACTACCCGTCGCCCGATCCTGCATTCCGCTTGCGGTTCACTCCCGTGGTCGGCGCAGGGTTCGGCCCCCGACAGCCCCCCACACAAGGATGAGCGGACGATGAGCACCAGTGGAACAACCGACAATGAGAAGCGAGATGACGAATGGCTCCACCCGCCGCGTTCTGCAGTTGCCGACGCCGTTCGGCGCGCCGTCGCTGAGGATCTCACACCATTGGGAGACCTGACTGCATCGTTGCTGCCGGCCGGTCGCACGAGCGCGCGCATTGTTGCCCGCCAGGAAGGAACCGTGGCCGGTTCGCGTTGCGCCACCGAGGCGTTCTGCCTCATCGACCCCGAGGTGTCGCTGGACTGGTCGGTTCCCGAAGGGCAGAACGTAGGCGTCGGTGAGACCCTGGCCATCGTGGAGGGTCCACTGCGTTCAGTCGTGACTGGCGAACGTACCGCTCTGAACTTCCTCGGTCACCTGAGCGGGATCGCGACACTCACGGCCCGTTTCGTACGAGCCGCAGCTGCCGGAGGACCAGCCCGGATCTGGGACACGCGCAAGACGACTCCGGGATTGCGTTCACTCGAGAAGGCTGCTGTGCGCGCAGGCGGTGGACGGAACCATCGCGGCAATCTTTCGGACTGGCTGTTGATCAAGGACAACCATCTCGAAGGCCTGTCGATCACCGAGGCCGTTGCTCTGGCGCCGCGATCGTTGGCCCGGCCGTACCGTCCACGTCGAGTGCGACACCGTCGAGCAGTGTGCAGAAGCGTTGCGGGCCACCGCCGACGCAATCCTGCTCGACAACATGGCACCCGACACGGTGCGTGTCTGTGTGGACCTGGCACACGATGCCTCCGTCGGAGGTCGTCGGCCGTTGCTGGAGGTCTCAGGTGGCGTGGACCTCGATACGGTCGGCCCGTACAGCGCATGTGGGGTGGACCAGATTTCGGTGGGCGCGATCACGAATTCGGCCCCCGTGCTCGATGTCGGTCTCGACATCTGAGGTTGGTCGAATCCAATCGACTTCGCACCGGAGGCTTCCCGCGGCCAAGCTTGACGTGACCAGCTCCGGGAACCACCGAACCGCGAGAACCAACCAGGGAGTGACACGTGCTGCTCGTGATCGACGTGGGCAACACCCAGACAGTCGTAGGCCTCTACAACACCGGTGAACGCAGCCATGAGCTGTTCGACCACTGGCGCCTCGCCACACGCGTCGATCGTACGGGCGACGAATTGGCACTGTTGCTGCGGGATCTCCTCGCCGCCAGGGAACTGGATCTCGAAACAGATGTGCAGGGCGTGGCCATCTCCTCAGGTGTGCCCAACGTGACCACGGAGTTGCGGCGTGTATGTGAGCGCTATCTGGACATGGATCCCGTGGTGCTGGGAGCGGGCGTGCGCACCGGGATGCCGGTGCTCTATGACAACCCCAGGGAGGTGGGTGCTGATCGAATAGCGAACGCGGTGGGCGCCCACGATCTCTATGGTGGACCCACGATCGTGGTCGACTTCGGTACCGCCACCACCTTCGATGTGATCTCTGCTGACGGTGAATATCTCGGTGGAGCGATCTTTCCGGGCATCGAGATCTCCATGGAAGCCCTTTTCGTACGTGCGCCCGCTCTGCGTCAGGTCGAACTGGTCGAACCCCGCAGCGTGGTCGGCAAGACCACCGTCGAGTCCGTACAGTCCGGGGTTCTCTATGGGTATTCCTCGATGGTCGATGGAATGTGTGCCCGGATCGAAGCAACACTGGGTGAGCCGACGGTGATTGCGACCGGTGGTCTCGCCCCTCTCATAGCATCGGTGGCCGAATCCATCGAGTACACCGAACCCTGGCTGACCCTGCACGGCCTGCGGCTGATCTGGGAGAAGAACCAGGACCGTGACTGACCCTTCCGAACACGACATCAACGACAGCGACGACGACAGCACGGAGGTCGCTGATCCGCAGCCCTACAGCTACGACGTGGACAGCCGTGTGGGCGATCTGCTCGAGCGTCATGGCGGAATGGAGCCCGGCTCCGAGAGCGGCGAGGTCGTGTCGATTGCCGGGCGACTGATGTTGCGCCGGGTACAGGGCAAGCTGGCCTTCGGCACGCTGGCTGATTCGAGCGGGCGGATCCAATTGTTCGCCCCGGCGAAGGTGACCCCGCGTTTCGACGAGTTCTGCTCCCTTGCTCTGGGTGATTGGATCGGGGTACGCGGTGAGGTGATGACCACGCGGCGCGGCGAGTTGTCCGTGCGTGTGGACGAGTGGGTGTTGCTCGCTCATACACGTAGGGCATTCCCCGACAAGTTCCACGGGATCACCGACGTCGACACGCGCTACCGCCAGCGTTACGTGGACCTCTGGGTCACAGAGGAGGCACGCCACACCTTCGAGCTGCGATCCCGGTTGCTGTCGCTGACGCGCCGGTTCCTCGAGGAGCGTGGCTACCTCGAGGTCGAGACCCCGGTGTTCCATCCGATCCCCGGCGGAGCGCTAGCCACGCCTTTCGTCACCCACCACAACGCACTCGATATGGATCTCTACCTGCGCATCGCACCGGAGCTCTACCTCAAACGCCTGGTGGTGGGCGGCTTCGAGAAGGTCTTCGAGATCGCCCGTGTGTTCCGCAACGAGGGCATCTCCAATCGCCACAATCCCGAGTTCACGATGCTCGAGTGCTACGAGGCGTTCGGTGACTACGAGGTGCACATGGCCCTCACCGAAACACTGGTCGAGAACTCTCGCTCTGGAATTGTGCGGCACTTCGACGGTTACATACGACGGTCGCGAAGTGGACCTGTCCGTTCCCTGGCGACGGGCGACCCTCGCGGAGTTGACCTCGGCACGGGTGGGGGTCGATGTATCGGTGCACACCGAGATAGCGACATTACGGTCGCTGTGTGAAACCCACGGGGTTCCGGTCGACGCCGAGTGGGGCCCGGGCAAGTTGCTGCTCGAGCTGTACGAGAAGACGACCGAGGGAACTCTCTGGGACCCCGTCTTCGTCATCGACTATCCAGCCGAGGTGTCTCCGCTCTCGCGGACCCACCGCGATGATCCGGCGTTGGTGGAGCGCTTCGAGGGCATCGTGGTCGGTCGGGAGCTCTGCAACGGATTCTCGGAGCTCACCGATCCCGACGAGCAGCGGCGCCGGTTCACCGAACAGGCCGCGTCTACGTGACGCGGGCGATGACGAGGCGATGGCGGTTGATGCCGACTACCTGCGTGCGCTCGAGTTCGGGTTGCCACCGACGGTTGGTCTGGGGATCGGGATCGACCGTCTGGTGATGTTGCTGGCCGACCGTTCGACGATCCGCGACGTGGTGCTGTTTCCGACCCTGCGTCCCGAGGCGCCGGTGCCGGAATCCGGGAACCCCACGGAATCACAGGGTGGCTGAATCCGAAGCGCCGCCCCGCCCCCGACCGGGATGCGGGCTCGAAGTACGTGATGTCACCTTCTCCTACGACGATTCCCGGTCTGGAAACGTCCTCGATGGAGTCTCCCTCGAGGCCCGACCCGGCGAGCTGTTGTCTCTGCTCGGTCCGAGTGGGTGTGGAAAGACGACGTTGTTGCGGATCGTGGCGGGACTCGAGAATCCGTCGAAGGGTTCAGTTCGCATCGACGGAAGGTTGCTGACCGATCCTGGCGAGGGGATCGAGGTGGCACCTGCGAAGCGCGGTGTTGCCATGGTGTTCCAGAACTGGGCCCTGTTTCCCCACATGGATGTTGCTCAGAACATCACTTTCGGAATGCCCAGAGCGCTTCGCGGCGATGGTGCCTTGTTGGCGGAGACATTGTCGATGGTGGGACTCGTTGGACTGGAGCGGCGCAGACCCGGGGAACTCAGCGGAGGTCAGCAACAGCGGGTCGCGCTGGGTCGTGCGGTGGCCCAACGTCCGGCGGTGTTGTTGTTGGACGAACCTTTTCAAATCTCGATCCGGAGCTACGGTCCCGGGTGCGCGGTGAGGTTCGGGAACTACTGAAGTCGCTCGGCACCACCACCATCCTCGTCACACATGATCACGAGGAGGCGTTGTTGCTGGGCGACCGGTTGGTCTTGTTGCGCGACGGGGTCGTCGTGGCCTCCGGAGATCCGGTGGATCTCTACCGACGACCACCCGATGGATGGTCGGCTGGTTTTCTCGGTGAGGTGGTCACCCTCGAGGGTGACGCCCGCTCCGGGCGTGTGGGCACCGTGTTGGGTGAGTTGCGATGCACCGATGCTGTCGAGGGTGCCGTCGAGGTCGTCCTGAGGCCTGAGGAGTTGGTGCTCGGTCCAGCCGGAACGCCGCCCGCCGCTCTCGGCATCCGTGGGGAAGCGACCGGTGGTATGTCGGGAAAGGTCGATGAAGTGGCCTTCCGCGGAGCTGTGACCGTCTACACCGTGATCGTCGGGGGCGTCTCGGTGACAACTGTTTCGTTGGGTGCACCGATGGCGTCTGTGGGTGACGAGGTGTGTGTCTGGGGGCCCTCCACGGACGTGACGGTTTGGCCTGCAACGTTGAGGTCAGGTCCCTGAACGGAGCTGTTGGATCATTCGGTGGGGGCGGGGTGCCGGTGGTTCGCTGTGGCGCCCTGCGCAGCAGCGCAGCACTGGGGCCCACGGAGCTGGATTCTGACGGTGTTTGAGAGGATTCTCATGTATGGACAAGCAGCTTTGATCAGTGATTACCATCAGCAAAGTTGAGTGTTATCATATCAACGTAAGCAAGAGACCGGATGGCCTGCGATGGAGACGGCCTGTGGTAGCAGATACCCGAGCGCCTTCAACACGGAAAGGCTGGATGGTCCCGGAACTGTCACATGGAGGTGACTGAGATGCTGATGAGAACCGATCCATTTCGAAGCTTTGATCGATTCTTCGAGAATCCGGGAATCGTGGGAACCGCCACAGCACCTATGGATGCGTACCGACAGGGTGATGTGGTGACCGTTCAGTTCGACCTACCGGGAGTCGATCCACAGAGCATCGACCTGCAGGTCGAGAGCGGTGAATTGCGCTTGTCGGCCGAGCGGACCCGGCATATTCCCGAAGGTGCCAACTTCCTCGTTCAGGAACGCAGCGACTCAAAGGTCACGCGGCGCGTGATGCTTGGCGAAACCCTGGATGTGGACCATGTGGACGCCGGATATGACGACGGCGTCCTGACGCTGCGCATTCCGCTGCGTGAGAGCGCCAGGCCCCGTCAGGTCGAGGTCCGCCACGGATCCGATACCAGGGCGATCGACGTCGAGGCGAGCGCCTCGCACTGAGATTCTCGCTCGCCGGTGAGCTCCGCGTTGCGGAACCCGTGATCCGGATTCCGCAACGCGCAGCTGTGCTCCGGTGTGGTCATGGCGGTGGTTGAGCGGCGCAGACCCGGAAACGGAATTGGAAACCTGCAGCGCGTCCGCGGTGAACCATTGGCCGTCGTTCTCAGGTAGTCGCTGGGGATTGGGTACCTTGTTGGTATGGGAGCAATGGTCATCGAGTTTCTCGATGAGGAGATTGAGGTGGGCGATTCGGAGTCGCTCACCTTCGGACGTGACGCCCGGTTGGTGATCGACCCGGCGAATCAGTACCTGCACCGCGTGTTGGGAAGCTTCGTTCAACAGGGTGACACGTGGATGCTGCACAACGTCGGTCGCTTCATCGCGCTCGTCGTAACGGATGGGACGACACGCACAGAGATAAGCCCCGGTGGAATGATGGCGTTGGCCCCGCCGAGCTTCACCGTCAGTTTCAGCGCCGGCGGCGCCAACTATGCCTTGACTGGCTACCAGGCAGGTGCGGAGTCGTTGTCCGTTGTCGGCCTGGGAGCGACCGATACCACGGAGGTATCTCACTACCGCCTCAACGAGGAACAACGCCAACTGGTTGTTTCATTGGCCGAACCACTCTTGAACGGCGACGAATCATGGCCGGCGAGCATGCCGACCAACCGTGATGTAGCGGATGCTCTCGGATGGAGCCCGACGAAACTCAACCGAAAGCTCGACTACCTGTGCCGTCGGGTCGCGGACCGCGGAGTGGGTGGGGTGCACGGCGACTCCAACAGGCGCGCCCACACCCGTCGGCTGGCACTCGTCGAGTACCTGGTCGGCAATCGGCTGGTAACGGCCGAGGACCTGGCGTTGATCCACGCCGACAGATCGAACGGACCCGGAGACGCTCGACAGCCCACCGGTGGGTCCCGTGGTTGAACAGGAAGCATCGCTGCCAGTCGTCGAGGGCTTCGAGGTGATGGGACTCCTGGGGAAGGGCGCCACTTCGCGCGTCTATCTGGCGATTCAGAAGCAGTTCGGTCGTCCGGTGGCGCTCAAGGTGCTCGACAGGTACGGCTCCTCGTCCCGGTTGACCGAAACCCTCCGTGACGAAGCGCAGCTCATGGCGGTGCTTTCGGCACACCCGAACATTCTCACCCTCTTCGATGCCGGCCTGACCGACGATGGACTCACCTACCTCGTGATGGAGTTCATCCCGGGAGGGTCCTATGGCGAGCGCATACGAACTGAGGGTCCGCTCGTGTGGAACGACGTTCGCGCGGGTGGGAGTGCAATTGGCCGGAGCACTCGAGACCTCGCACACACATGGGGTCGTACACGGAGACGTGAAGCCCGACAACGTGCTGATCGGTCGGGTCGGCCAGGCTCTCCTGGGCGATTTCGGGGTTGCTGTTCTGCTCTCTCGATCGCAGGTCACCCAACAGGCGCTGCTCACACCCCTGCATGCTGCACCCGAGTTGTTCGTGGGAGCGCCGGCTTCGGTCGCCACCGATGTCTACGGTCTCGGATCCACACTCGTGTCGTTGCTCACGGGCAACTCACCCGTTGGTGGCCCCAGTGATCTACCCGAAGTAATCGTGTCACGGGCCGAGCGTGGCGAGCGGTTGCCCATCAGTCGGACCGAGGCGCCTTCTGACCTGGTCGAACTCCTCGGTGCACTGACTGCACAGGATGCTGCCGAGCGTCCGCAGTCGGCAGCGCGGGTGGGGGAGGCTCTTGCAGAGATCCAGCGAGGCAACGGCGAGAGTCCTTCGGAAATGATGGTGATGACCGAACTCACTCCGCTTGGGGATCTGTCGGACTCAGGCGGTACCCGCGTGAACGGACCCGAATCCACCGCACCACCGGCCGGTGGGGGGCCCATCTCGGTGGAGCCGGAGTCCTCGCGTGGACTGAAGGCGATCCTCGCGGCGGGAGCCATCGTGATGACGTTCCTGGCGGCGGGGCTGTTCCTGTGGGCACAGTCCCGTTCGAACTCCCAGAGCGCCTCCGGCGATGCGGCGGCTGCGGTCCACGACGGAGGGTCGGGGACCGTGGACGATGGTGTTGATCCCGGAGGCGAAGGGTCCGCCGGTGAATCCGACCCGACCGATTCCACCGCGCCGCAGGTGCCCCGGTCCGACCTTGCCGGTATCCAACCGGGAATCGTCTACGGAGCCGGCGACCAATCCGACACCTCTACCCTGTTGGCGGCGAAGCTCTCGGAGGAGTCGGTCGTCTTCCAGGACCTTCCGGGAGCGGTCGTTCCGTTTCCCTACTACGGAGTGAGACTGCAATCACTGCCCGCCACCTTCCACTACCAGTCGTTCAACCCGACGGTTCCGGGCACCTGTGACGGCATGATGTCGAGGCCGCTCACCGTCGTCGGGCTGTGGGAACGAGGCACCACGTGGCCCCAGGGGTTTTCCATTGCGGCGGTTGCTCAGACCGACGGCACTTCGATCGCACACGAGTTGGCTACTGTCATCTCGGTCGGCCTGGGTGTGGACGCGGCGGACTGCCACGGATTCGGGTCCTACAACGTGGCCGATTATGACGATTACGGAGTCGAACATCGCGACGTGGATGAACTGGTCAGCGGAGGTGCTCCGTACAACGTCTGGAGTGAGCACGGAGCTGTCGCCGGCGGAAAGACCTGGGCGTACTCGACCCGGATGGTGATGGAGGTCGGGCCCTACGTGGTCGATCTGGCGCTGGCGACGGATTCACCTCTCGCTGCAGGCAATGACCACGTGGTCGGCCAGGTCGCGAGCCAGATTCGTAGCCGGCTGATGTCGTCGCAGTAGGTGTCACCGGGTGAGGCCCATCCACGCTTGAGCAGCCGCGTGAGCAACTAACGTATGATCGCCGGATGTTGATCGTTTCTGGAATCATCTCGCTGGATCCTGCCAACCATGACGCCGCGGTGACCGCCGCCGGCAAGTTGGTGGAGGCGACCCTCGCTGAGGATGGCAACATCACCTACGGGTTCTGGCCGCATATGAGCGAGCGCGGCGTTTTCCGGGTCTACGAGGAGTGGGTCGACCAGGAAGCCATGGATCTGCACTTCGCGACCCCGCACATGGCCGAGTTCATGGGTGCGGTGGCCGAACTCGGAGTCACGGGAACCGACGTGGTGCGCCACACCGTCACCGACAGCACCAAGATCATGTGAGGACCTGGCCGCGGAGCTCAGCGTCGATCCCGCGCTGTGGATCAGTTGGAGGCTCGCTCCACTGTGTCGATCAGGTAGTCGGCTGCCGCGTTGAGGCCGGTGACCCCGGGGCTCTCCGGTAGTGCCGAGAGCGCCTCGCGCCCTGTTGCCGCGACTTTCCGCGCCCGGTCGATCGTGTAGGGGATGCCTTCGCCGGCGCGCACCATGTCGATCGCCTTGCGGCGTGTCGGATCATCCATCTCGGTGTTGAGCAGTTCAGCGAGGATGTCGCCGTCGGAATCGGCGAGGGTGCGTATGACAGGCAGCGTGTAGATGCCTTCCTGCAGATCATGGCCGGTCGGTTTGCCCATCTCGGATTCGGTGGACACGAGATCGAGTACGTCGTCGACCATCTGGAACGCCAGCCCGTACGAACGACCGAACGTGGCGAGGGCTTCGGTGTGCTCTTCACCGGACTCGGAGACGATTGCACCGATCCTGCACGCGGCTCCCAGCAGGGAGGCGGTCTTGCCGTCGATCGAACGCAGGTAGGTGTCCTCGGTTCGTCCGGTGTCGTGGGCGTGCTGTAACTCGAGAAGTTGGCCCTCGCAGAGGTGGCCGATCGTGGCGGCCAGCAATGCGGCGATCTCCACTCCGAGTCCGGCCGCCAGTTCGGAAGCCCGTGCGAGCAGGAAGTCGCCCGCCAGAATCGCCCGGGTGTTTCCCCAGCGCGCGTTCACGCTCTCCGCACTGCGTCGGACTTCGGCCTCGTCCATCACGTCGTCGTGGTAGAGCGAACCCAGGTGAACGAGTTCCACTGCGACACCGCCGATGATCGCTGGTTCAACGGCAGGCGTGTCCGCTTCGAGGCCCGTGGCCGCAGCTGCGATGCAAAATCCGGGACGCACCCGTTTGCCGCCGGCAGAAATGAGGTGGGAGGCAATCTCGGTGAGGAAATCCTCGCCCGATTCAACCGAGGCCAACAGGCCTGTCTCCACACGTTCGAGGTCATTCGACATCGACGGCAGCACCGAAAGGGGATTTGGGCCGGGCACCGCGAGAGATTACAACCCCGCGCCGCGCAAACCCTCCTCAGGGCGCATGCCGGGGACGGCTTCGATGACCCTGGGAACGCTCAGGGCACCTGATCGCGTGGGTGCTCCCGAGCCTCGCGACGCCCCTCGAACGGCTCGAGCGCAAGTTATCGGGGCCGCGGGAACAGATGTCTCCTCCCGGCGTTAGACTGCATTGACACATTCTCTGGAGGAATGCCGTGTTCGAACGCTTCACCGACCGGGCTCGCCGGGTCGTCGTGCTCGCCCAAGAGGAAGCTCGCCTTCTCAACCACAACTACATCGGTACCGAGCACATTCTGCTCGGTCTGATCCACGAGGGCGAGGGAGTGGCCGCGAAGGCCCTCGAGTCGCTCGGGATCTCCCTCGAGGCCGTACGCACCCAGGTTGAGGAGATCATCGGCCAGGGTGGCCAGTCTCCCTCGGGACACATCCCGTTCACCCCTCGTGCCAAGAAGGTCCTCGAGCTGTCATTGCGTGAGGCGCTCCAGTTGGGCCACAACTACATCGGTACCGAACACATCCTGTTGGGACTGATCCGCGAGGGCGAAGGCGTCGCGGCCCAGGTCCTGGTGAAGTTGGGTGCAGATCTCTCACGCGTCCGTCAGCAGGTGATCCAGTTGCTTTCGGGATACCCGGGTTCCCAGAGCGGGGAAGGTCAGCCCTCGGGCGGTGGCGAGAAGGCCACCACCGGTGGTTCATCGGGTAGCGATGCAGCTTCCGGCTCGCTCGTGCTCGACCAGTTCGGGCGCAACTTCACCCAACTCGCGCGCGAGAAAAGCTCGACCCTGTCATCGGGCGTGAACGTGAAACCGAACGCATGATGCAGGTACTCAGTCGGCGCACGAAGAACAACCCCGTGCTCGTCGGTGAGCCCGGGGTCGGCAAGACCGCCATCGTGGAGGGGCTGGCCCAGGCCATCGCCGACGGCAATGTGCCCGAGACGCTCGAGAACAAGCAGCTCTACACGCTCGATCTCGGTGCCCTGGTTGCGGGTTCCCGTTACCGCGGGGACTTCGAGGAGCGTCTCAAGAAGGTTCTCAAGGAGATCAAGACCCGCGGCGACATCATCTTGTTCATCGACGAGATCCATACCCTCGTCGGTGCCGGAGCGGCCGAAGGCGCGATCGATGCCGCCAGCATCCTCAAGCCGATGTTGGCCCGCGGTGAACTGCAGACCATCGGTGCGACCACTCTGGATGAGTATCGCAAGCACCTGGAGAAGGACGCGGCGTTGGAGCGCCGCTTCCAGAAGGTTGTTGTCGACGAACCGTCGGTGGCCCATACGATCGAGATTCTCAAAGGCCTGCGCGAGCGCTACGAGCAGCATCACCGCGTGACGATCACCGACCAGGCTCTTGTTGCGGCGGCGAATTTCGCCGATCGCTACATCTCGGATCGCTTTCTGCCGGACAAGGCGATCGATCTGATCGATGAGGCTGGTTCGAGGCTCCGCATCCACCGGATGCAGACGCCCCCTGATTACCGCGAGATCGAGAACGAGCTCTCGGATGTGGTGTCCAAGAAGAAGGAGGCCGTCGAGTCCCAGGACTTCGAGGCAGCCGGACAGCTCCGCGACCGTGAGAAGGAACTCCTCGCCACCAAGGAAGAGAAGGACGCCGAGATGCGCGCCAGCGGCGTCGACCTCTTCGATGAGGTGGACGAGGAAGGCATCGCAGAGGTGCTGTCGCTCTGGACGGGCATCCCGGTGTACAAACTCACCGAGGAGGAGACCACCAAGCTGCTGCGGATGGAGGACGAGCTCCATCGTCGTGTGATCGGCCAGGAGGACGCGCTCAAGGCGGTGTCCCAGGCGATCCGACGCACCCGGGCAGGGCTCAAGGATCCCAAGCGTCCGTCGGGGTCGTTCATCTTCCTCGGACCGTCCGGAGTCGGTAAGACCGAGCTGGCGAAGACCCTCGCGGAGTTCCTCTTCGGTGAAGAGGACGCGATGATCAGCCTCGACATGTCCGAGTACATGGAGAAGCACACGGTCAGCCGCCTGGTCGGTTCGCCCCCCGGCTATGTGGGCTACGAAGAAGGCGGCCAGCTCACCGAGGCCGTGCGCCGCAAGCCGTTCTCGGTGGTGCTCTTCGACGAGATCGAAAAGGCCCATACCGACGTGTTCAACACGTTGCTGCAGATCCTCGAGGAAGGTCGCCTCACCGACGCCCAGGGTCGTTCGGTCGACTTCCGCAACACCGTGCTGATCATGACCTCCAACCTCGGTACCGCGGATCTCCGCAAGGCCCAGGTCGGGTTCTCCCGCAACGACGAGGCCGTGTCCTACGAGAAGATGAAGGCCAAGGTCAACGACGCCCTCAAGGATCATTTCCGTCCGGAGTTCCTCAACCGCATCGACGATGTGATCGTGTTCCACGAACTCAGCCAGTCGGAGGTGACTTCAATCGTCGATCTCATGATCAAGCGTGTCACCGATCAGCTTGCCGGTCAGGGTATGGGGCTCGAGCTCTCGCCCGAGGCCAAGGTGTTCCTGGGTGAGAGGGGATACGACCCCACCCTCGGAGCACGTCCGCTGCGTCGGGCGATCCAACGCCTGGTGGAGGACCCATTGTCCGAACGCCTGTTGTGGAAAGAGTTCCGCGCAGGTCAGATCATCAATGTGGACGTCGAACCCGATCCAGAGGCCGACGGCGAACTCCACATCGTGTTCTCGGGGGTCGAAGGTTTCGTGCCTCCACCGGTCGAGGAACTCGAGGCTGCTGCTTCGGGCGACTGATCGGGCGAACCCGTTCATCGGTGCTGCCGTAGCGACGGATGGCGGCGGTGTCACTGCTAGCTTGCGCGAGTGCCCATGCGAATTTCTGACGTTCCAGCGAGGCGCGCCCTGGTGGTTGCATGCGTGGTCTTCGCGGTGCCGTTCGTGGTTGCTGGTGTGTCGCTCGCGACGAGCGACAACACCCCGAGCAACCACGACACCGCGCTCGATAGAACTGCGAACGGGTGATGTGCTCTCTACACACGCGCCATTGGTGGGTTCATACGAGCGAATGGGTGGCAACCAGCCCGGCCCCTGGTTGTTCTATCTGCTCGCGCCACTCACGGCGTTCGCCGGTCCCCTCGGTATGGCTGTCACGGTCCTCCTGGCGGGTTGGGGCTCCGGTGTCGGGATTCTCTGGATAGCCGATCGTCGAGGTGGCACAACCGTGATGTTGGCCACCCTCGCGGCGATGTTGGCGATGCTGTTCGCCCGCGGAGCGCAGCAACTCGTGGAACCATGGGAACCGCTCGTCACCCTGCTCATGTTGGGGCTTTTCGTGATGACGCTCTGGGAGTTGGCCGTGGGAACGGTCCGTGTCCTGCCGCTGGTGGTTGCCCTCGGTGCGTTTCTGGCCACGACCTGGTTGGTACTGGCGCCCGTCGTTGCTCTGTGTGGTGTACCAGTTGCAGCAGTGTTGGTCCGCGACGTCGTGCGAGCAGGACGCGGCTCCTTCGCTGAGCCGAAGCGTCGACTGTACTGGAGCCTCGGGGTGGCGGCACTCGTTGCGGTCGTGATGTTGACCCCGACCCTGGTGGAACAGTTCACGTCCACGCCAGGCAATATCACCGAGCTGATCAGGTTGGCCCCATCTGTGGCGGGTGAGCGTGCCGGCATCGCCGAGGCATGGAATGCGCTGTCCATCCAGTTCACCGCTCTCCCTTCCTGGGTGGGACACATACCGCTCGGCTTCGACAGCAAGGTGCAGACAGGTCAGTTCCGATGGCCCGTCATGTTCGTCGTATGGCTCCTGGCCGTGGCCGGTACCGCCGTGGTTATGGCCAAACGGCGAGTGGAGTCCGACACCCGTTCGCGCCTTGTCGGGGTCGCCTGGTTGCACGTCATTGTTGCGTTCCTCACGCTGGGTTTGCTGGTCTCGATGGCGCTCATCTGGGGCGGGTTCTCTTCCTGGCTGGTCGAGCCCTCGAGGGTTCTGGGGATGATGATGGTTCTGGCGGTGTTCCTCAGCATCTTGAGCGCTCTGCCTCCGAGGATGCTCGAGGTCGTGCGTGGACCGGCCGTGGTGGTCCTGGGGGTGGCATCGGTTGCACTGGTGGTGGCACTGAGCATCGGAGCCACCGGTGCCGGATCGGGGGTGGTCCGCTGCGGCCGGCTCTGGCCGAGCTGGCCGATGAAGCCGCTTCACAGATGGCGGGCAGTGCTTCCCACCCGGAGGCCGTGCTGATGCGATCCGATGCCCGTGTTGGCATCGTGTTCGGCTCCGATGAGTTCGGGATAGCCGAGTTGGGGGCATCGCTCGAACGAGCAGGTTTCGATGTGGTTGTGGATCCGGATCTGGAGAACAAGTTCGGAGCGCAGCGCGCCCATCCGGGGCTGGCCGATGCCGAGTTGCTCCTCCGGTCCGTGCCCGACGCGCCCGTCGGGTACCGGTTGGAAGTTGGTGGCGCGGGTCGATCCGCTCACGCCGCACCAACGCGACAAGCGTGCCGACATCGAATCGCAGATCAAGCAGATCGCGGGAGACGCAACGATTGATGAACTACTGGTACGAGCGAAGAACGATCCTGAACTCAAGGAACTCGTGAATGAATCGTTCGCCAACGTCGACCAGCCCGTGTTGTACCTGTGGTACCGACCGCTCGAGCAATCGTGAGGAAGATTCCAGTGCCTGGTTCCATCGGAGTTCAGTCCAGCAGGTCGCATCCGAACCGGTGTTCGAGGGTCGTCCTGGCAGCGGTGGCGGTGGCCGTCGTGACACTGGTCCTGGCCGGTTGCCGAACCACCGTCGAGGTGGCGATCGTGGCCGATGACTCCGGAGGGGGAACCATCACCGCCACCGTGGTCCTCGACAAGGAGGCTTTCGAGGTGCTCGGGGGGCAGGACGTGTTCGTGTTCGACGACCTGCATGACACTGCCTGGGGGATCCCGACCGGTTCGAGCACCGACGACGGCGGCTACAGCCTGGTTGCCGAGCGGACGTTCACCGATGCTGCGGATCTACAGGACGGCCTCGACGAATTGGCTGGAAAGGGAGTCTTCACGAACACCAAGGCGAGCGTCACACACGGCTTTGCGAGTTCGGATGCCGAGTTGTCGACCGATGTCTCGGTGACCGGCAGCCCGGCGCAGTTCTCCGATGAAGCGCTGACCGAGGTCCTCGGGGGCCTCTCTCTCGGGTACACACCCGAAGAGCTGTCCCTCGTCAGTGGAGGCAAGCCGCTGGAGGCGACGATGAAGGTGTCTGTCGATGTACCCGCGGGCGAACCGGCACAGGAGAGCTTCGATCTCACCTCGGGTGAAGCGCAGTCCCAGACCGTCTCCTCGCAGGGAACCCGCCGCGACAGCGGTGTGATCGTCCTCGGATCTGTGGGGATTCTCGTGGTGTTGGCGGGACTGGCCATGTTGGTGGTTGCACTCGTGGCCCGGAACCGCAGCTGATGTTGCCCGCATTGGGCAATGAGATGCTGGGCGATCCGGACCGGGGTGACCCGCGGTGACGACTCAGCTCAGGCGTACCTCGTAGTAGAGGTTCGCAGGATCCTCGATGTCGTGGACCTCGAAGGCGCCTTCGAAGCCGGCGTCGCGACACAGCGTTTCCAGTCGCGCCGGTGGCAACCCGAGAGTACCCAGGCCTGCACCGTCGGGTGCAGAGAGCGCCGAGGACATGCAGGTGAGAACCGAGGTCGCGTACATCATGGCCAGGACGGGATTGCGCTGGTTCTCCGCCCAGGTGTCGCCGGCCTTGATCTCCTTGATGAGCCAGGTCCCGTCGGGAGTGAGCGTCGAGGCGATGGCCTTTGCTGCTAGTTGCGGATGGGTCATGTCGTGGAGACAGTCGAGGGTGAGTATGAGGTCTGTCGATGCGTCGGCGGGAAGTTCCTCCGCTGGGGCCTCCACGAACGTCCACGTTGGACAGGCCGCGTTGCGTAGCGACCTCACGTGCACGTTCGATCGCGTTGGAAGAGGGATCCCAACCTGTCAGTTGCGAGTTCGGGTACGCCTCGGCCAACGCCATGATCGCGGTTCCCGCACCGCACCCGACGTCGATCACGCGGGTCCCCCGTTCGAGTTTCCCGGTCACCCCGGCGAGGCGTGGCAGGAGCGTGGGCACCAGTGCGAGCCGCGACCAGGGGCCCAGCATGCGCTCCACCGTGTGGGCTGTCCGGGGACCGAGCTCGTCGTAGGAGAGCCCCACGCCGGTCCGGAATGCATCGGCCAGGCGGTCCACGACCTCGGGGGTCGAGGCGCCTCCCTGGAAGGCCCCAGCGGCGAACAGCAGGCTGTCCTGTTCGTCGGCCAGAACCATCGCAGCTTCCGGCGACAACTCGAAACTCTCGCCATCGTCGGTCTCGAGTAGACCTGCAGCCGCCTGGCCACGCAGCCATTCGAACAGCCATCGATCTTTCATGCCGGTGGACTCAGCGAGCTCGGCAGCGGTCACCGCTCCGGCACCATCGAGCGCCGAGTAGAGGCCGAGGCGGTCGCCGAGGTGGATCATCAAGGACACGACTTCACCCTGTTTGTAGGTCCATACCCGGAATGACATCAGCGCTGCGGCATCTGGATCCGCCTGCCTTCCGGTTGTGGGCTGGCCGGGAGATACTCGCTCGCTCATGATCCGAATGGTCCCACATGTCGACGATGGTTGGCTCGAAAGGACTGCCGGCGCCGGGTCGTCCTCCCAGGGGCAGCTGTCCGGCGGGTCTTGCGCACGGGGCCGCGATGTCGCACGGGGCGTCTAGCTTCGGAGGCGTGAGTCGGCCCAGATCCTTGTTCCGCTGCGAAACGTGCGATGCGTCCCAACCCAAGTGGGCGGGTCAGTGCGGGGCATGCGGTGAGTGGAACACCCTCGTCGAAGAAACCGTCATGGCGCGGCCTCCATCGGCGCTCGGCGCATCGGCCGGCGGCAGGGTCGATGCCCTCTCGATGGTCTCGGGCTCCATCAACTCCACAGGTGTCGTCCCCACACCCATGACCGATGTCGTGGCCGAGGGGGCGGAGCCGGTTCCGACGGGTCTCGACGAACTGGATCGCGTTCTCGGTGGCGGTCTCCTGCCCGGGACGGTCACGCTCCTGGGCGGCGAGCCGGGAGTCGGCAAATCAACCCTCGTCATGCAGTTTCTCGCTCATCAGGCCCGAGCGGGCGCCCGTTGCACATATGTGAGCGGCGAGGAGTCGGTCCAGCAGGTTGCCGGGCGTGCGCGCCGCCTGGGTGCAGTTGAGGAGCGCATCTCACTGTTCCCCGAGACCGCCCTCGATCGTCTGATCGAGCGCCTGGTCGTCGACCCGCCGGCTGTCTGTGTGATCGATTCCGTGCAGACCCTCCATGATCCCACCTCGGGTTCGCCCCCAGGATCGGTGTCCCAGGTACGTGACTGCACCCACCAGTTGGTCTCGGTTGCCAAGGCGCTCGGTACGACCATGGTGTTGGTCGGCCATGTCACCAAGGACGGCACACTCGCGGGTCCCCGTGTGCTCGAACACATCGTCGATACGGTGCTGACCCTCGATGGCGACCGCCACAGCGAGCTGCGTATCCTTCGTGCGGTCAAACACCGATTCGGGTCCACCCAGGAGATCGGCCTCTTCGCGATCCACGGGGAGGGGTTCACCTCGGTTGCCGACCCATCGGAGATGTTCCTCGAGGATCGTCGGTCGGGGATTCCGGGCTCGGTAGTGGTTCCGGCACTCGAAGGGCAGCGTCCCCTGCTCGTGGAGGTTCAGGCTCTGGTGGCCAACTCGCCGCTGCCGCAGGCCCGGCGCTCCGCCCAGGGGCTCGATGGCGGCCGGTTGAACCTCCTGCTGGCGGTCCTCACCCGTCGCATGGGCATATCTTCCGCAGGCCTCGATGTGTATGCGATGGCGGTGGGCGGGGTGAAGGTGAGTGAACCAGGAGTCGACCTGGCTCTGTGCGCTGCGGTCACTTCCGCTCTCACCAACCAGGCAGCTGCAGAAGGCCTGGTGGTCTTCGGGGAGGTCGGCCTCGGGGGCGAGTTGCGTCGGGTGGCGCGCATGGACCAACGGCTCGGTGAAGCTGCGAGACATGGGTTCACCGCCGCAGTGGTACCCCGTTCGGCGCCGTCGAGCCATCCCGACATAGAGGTGATGCGGGTCCCCACCCTCGAAGCCGCTCTGACAGTCGCCGGGGTCGTCCCCCATGACCTCTGAAACGGACCAACCGCGACTCAGGGCCCGAGCACGGTCCGCGAACCAATAGACTGCCAACGTGGCGGAGCGCCGTAACCAGGAACTGATGAGCGCCTTGAGCCAGATCGCGCCTGGTCGGCCGTTGCGCGAAGGCCTGGATCGCATTCTCAAGGCCGGGATGGGCGCACTGATCGTCATCGGTGACGGCCCGGAGGTGCTCAACATCTCCTCGGGCGGGTTCCTCGTGAACGCGGCATTCTCTCCCCAGAGGCTCTCCGAACTCGCGAAGACCGACGGTGCGATCGTGTTGACCCCGGACTCGACCTACATCGCGCGGGCGAACGTGCACCTCGTGCCCAACCCGAACGTACCCACCGAGGAAACCGGCACCCGCCACCGCACAGCGGAACGAGTGGCTCGCAGCATCGGAGTCCCGTGCCTCTCGGTTTCCGAGGACATGGCGGTGGTTACTGTCTACACCGCCCATGATCGCTACCAACTGGAGCCGATCCCTGCGATCCTGAACCGTTGCAACCAGGCGCTGCAGACCCTCGAGCGGTACAAGCTCCGACTCGACGAGGAATCAAACAGCCTGAGCGCGCTCGAGGTCGAGGACCAGGTGATGTTGCGCGACGTCGTCAGTTTGTTGCAGCGTGCGGAACTGGTCGCCCGTATCAGCGAGGAGATCGAGCAGTACCTAGTTGAGCTGGGCACCGATGGTCGTCTGGTGGGTCTACAACTTCGTGAGCTGATGGCCGGCGTGGAAGACGAACGTCGTCTGGTTGTGTTGGACTACCTGCAACCTGATTCGGCCTGGGACCTGGAACAGGCGATCGAGACACTCTCGGAGATCGGCGTCGAGGATCTGCTCGACCAGGAGTCGGTGGCGAGTGCGTTGCACCTGGCTGGCCAGACCGATGACCTCGATTCGTCCATCCAGCCTGCTGGGTATCGGATGCTCGCACGCATCCCGCGGATGCCCGATGGGATTGCCGAGCTACTGGTCAGTCATTGTGGCACCCTCGAGAAGTTGTCTCGAAGCACCGTCGAGGAGCTCGCAGCAATTCCCGGGGTCAGCGAGCACATGGCCCGTACCGTCAAGGATGCATTGGCACGGATTGCCGAGTCGTCGATTCTCGACCGATACAGCTGATCGGTGGAATCGGTGGATATCACGCTCGGATCCGGAACCCCGGCACACCTGGCGATTGCCGAGGGCGCTCGCCGCGGATTGGTGGTGATCCCCGACATCTGGGGTCTGAGGCCGCTGTTCTCACAGATGTGCGATGAACTCTCGGAGAAGACCGGTTGGTCTGTCGGGGCGTTCGATCCGTTCGGAGGAGCTGCTCTGGCGCCGGCAGAGGACCCTGCAGGCTTCACTGAGCGGGTCGAGGCACTCAAGGTGGCACACGATGATGTGGTTCTGGGGGACGCGGCGGCCGCTGCTGATGCCCTCGAGGTGGGCCCGGTGGGCCTGATCGGTTTCTGCATGGGCGGGATGTACGCGCTCAAGGCATCGGCGATGGATCGGTTCGATCGCATCGCCGCGTTCTACGGAATGATCACCGTGCCCGAGGACTGGTCGGGCCCCGGCCAGGGCCAGCCTCTCGATGCGCTCGGCCTGAGGGGCGACACCGCCGTGATGGCCGTTGTGGGCACAGCTGACACGTGGACTCCGGCAGATCAGGTGGACCGACTCCGCGCGGCCGGTGTGGATGTCGTGAGCTACGAAGGCGCTGATCACGGATTCGTTCACGATCCGAGCCGCCCCTCGCACCGCGCCGACGACGCGGCCGATGCCTGGGAGCGTGCCTTGGCGTTCCTCGCCGGCTGATCACGCCGCCCAACCGACTACAGCGTCATTCTTGGAGCCCAGAGCACGCCTGGGACGCTCAGTTCTCCAAGTTCCGCTCGAGGATCAGCGGTGTGAGTTTGTGAAGTGGCCGCGCCCCACGGAGTTGGCTCCAGTGGTCAGTGGGAGCGGATCTCCAGCTCGCGGCGTTTCACTATCCGGTACCGCGAGCCGTCCTGTTCCACCCAGCCCAGCTTCAGGAAACTGGCGATCGCCTTGTTGACCCGTTCACGCGATGCTCCGACGAGTCCGGCGAGTTCTTCCTGGGTGATCGGAATCTCGAATATCTCTTCGTCGCCTGCGAGGTCGAGCAGGTGTTTGGCGGTACGACCCGTGACGTCGAGGAAGAACGAATCTGCAAGTGCTTCGTCGGTGGCTCGGATGCGTCGTGAGAGCAGGCGCACAACGGACCACAGCAGCTCCGGGCGGTCTTCCCAGATCATCCGCAGTGCCGTGTAGGGAATTCGTTGGACCTGACAGCCCTCCAGGGCCCTGGCTTCTGCGGAACGGCCAGCGTCGTCGAACAGGCCCATCTCGCCGAACAGGTCGCCCTTGGTCATGATGGCGACCATCGACTCGCGACCATCCACGCTCTTGTTGGAGATCGCCACCCGGCCCGACACCATGACGAAGCAAGCGTCGGCTTCGGCTCCCTCTTCGAAGATGACGTCGTTGCGACCCAGTTCCAGGAGCTCTGCGGCGTCTCGCAGTCGGGCATGGTCATTCTGGTCGAACAGCTCGAACAGCTCGACGTCACGTAACAGAAATGTATGGTCCTCGGTCGTCATCGTTCCGAAGTCTAGGAGACACGTTCCCGGCGGGTTGGACAACCCGGTGGACCCCACCCGCAGGGCACGTCCGGCTCACGTGTGTTGGTGGACGTTGGAGGGTTCCCGGCCGGGGGCGATCCCCTAGAGTCCTGTTGGTGAACAGCACCGGCGGGGTTGAAAGGGGCCAACGGGTCAGGTCTGGTGCGTAGTGGTGGCCGGCGGTTCGGGCCAGCGCTTCGGCTCTGCCAAACAGTTCGAATCACTCGGTCCGGAACGTGTGATCGACAGGTCGGTGCGTGTTGCCGCCGAGTCATGTGACGGCGTTGTGGCAGTTGTGCCCGAGCAGGTGCTCGGGGATCCTGAGGGGCTGGTTCCGGGCGCCGACCGGGTGATCGGCGGAGGAGCGACGCGTTCGGAGTCGTCCCGGTTGGGCGTCGACGCGGTACCCGGGGTTGCATCGGTGATCCTGATCCACGACGCGGCCCGGCCCCTTGCCGATCGTGGTGTGTACGAACGGGTGATCAACGAAGTGCGCTCAGGGGCTCAGGCCGTTGTCCCCGTTGTGGCGGTGACCGACACGATCCGCGACCTCGACGGTTCGCTGGTCGATCGGGATCGGTTGCGTTCGGTACAGACTCCGCAGGGGTTCGATGCAGATGTCATCCGGAGTTCGCTGGAACACCGAAGGGATACGACCGACGACGCCGCTGCGGCAGCAGCGAGCGGTCATGAGGTCGTGATGGTCGACGGTGATCCGATCAACTCGAAGATCACCACGCGGGCTGATCTCGCAGTTGCCCGGATGATGATCACCGGCGACGTGGCGACAGGAGGCCAACGATGAAGATCCGCGTCGGCAACGGATTCGATGTCCACAGGTTCTCCACGGATCCTGATCGTCCACTGGTTCTCGGCGGAGTCGTGTTCGACGGTGAATCGGGACTGGAGGGGCACTCGGATGCCGACGTGATCACCCACGCCGTGGCCGAGGCACTCCTGGGGGCTGCAGGCCTGGGTGACCTGGGGTCGCACTTCCCCGACAACGACGAGCGCTACCGCGACGCTGACAGCATCGAGTTGCTGGCGGCGGTCGTAACCGAGGTGACCGATGCAGGATGGAACATCGGAAATGTGGACACCTCGGTGATAGCGGAGCGACCGAAGCTGGCCGCGAAACGCGCTGCAATGGAAGCTCGCCTCAGTGGAACCGTGGGAGCCACGGTGACCGTGAAGGGGCGGCGGGCCGAGGGGCTGGGAGCTCTCGGTAGGGTCGAGGGCATAGCGGCCATGGCCTCTGCAGTGCTTGTGGCAGATGTTGCTCCGGGGACCAGGAAGGTGACAGACAGCGACATGAACGACGGCGGGGAGCAGATCTGATGGCCGGTGGTCAGAAAGGGTCCGGCGGGCGCCGGCCATCGCAACCCAAGTCGCGCAAGTCCACCGGTAGGCCCAGCCGCGCATCGTCGTCGCGGTCGGGCACTTCGAGATCGGCGGGCTCGCCGGGCTCGCCGGGCCGTTCCCGGTCAGGGGAGCCGCGCACCCCACGAAAGCGTCCAGCGGGTCTCGATGGCACCCAGGTCGAGGGTCGCCAGGCAGTCCGGGAACTGCTTCTCGCGGGCCGTCGTTCGGTACGCGAGGTCTTTCTGGGCAATGAGGTGGAACGGGTCGACATCGTCGAGGACATCGTGGGGTTGGCCCAGGAGCTGAGGGTTCCCGTGCGAAGCGTGAGCCGTACCAAATTGGACCACATGGCACGTACCGAAGCCCCCCAGGGTGTCGTCGCATTCGCTTCGCAGCTCCCCGCGGATGAGTTGTCGAACCTCTGTCGCGTGACCGATGGAGTGCCCCCGTTCCTGTTGGCGATCGACGGGGTCACCGATCCCCGCAATCTCGGGGCGCTCATGCGCATCGCGGAGTGCGCCGGTGTGAGTGGTGTCGTCCTGCCGCGTCACAGAGCGGCCCACGTGACCCCTACCGCCGCCAAGTCGGCCGCGGGTGCTATCGAGTATCTGCGCATGGCGCTGGTGGGTGGCTTGCCCACGGCGATCGAGGAGATGCGCTCCGCAGGGGTCTGGGTGGTCGGTCTGGACGCAGGTGGGGACACCCCCATCCATGACCTGTCGTTGGCCGAGGAACCGGTGTGTCTGGTGCTCGGAGCAGAGGGCAGGGGACTGTCGCGACTCGTTGCCCAACGATGTGATGTTGTGGCGTCGATCCCCTTGCGGGGTCGGCTTTCTTCGTTGAACGTGGCCTCGGCCGGTGCGGTCGCCTGTTACGAGGTTGCTCGTCGTCGTTCTTGAACCGAGCCCAACCTCATGGATGTCAGCGCCACGCCGAGTCCCATGAGAACCATGAACAGGCCGATGATCACGAGCGCAACGATGTTGGCTCCGGTATAGGCCAGCTTGGCTGGTGAAGCAGTGGGACTCGATGATCCGGTGCTGGTGGCTCCGGTGGGTTGACTCGCCTCATTGCTGGGATCGGAGGTGGGGAAGGAATCGGCGTTCGATGCGGGATCAGCTGCTGGTGTCGCAGGCGTGGCCTTTCCAACGGTCACCTCGAACGCAGCGGAGCTGGACACCTCCAGGCCGTTGCTGAGCACCTGGGCAGAGCACACATAGGGGGCACCCGGAGTGAATCCGGAGACCCTCACCGGGTAGGAGTCCTGGGTCGCCGAGGTCGACTTGCCCGAATCAGAGTCGCAGGCCACCCGGTAGGTGAGAGCTGCCTCGGCACTCGAGTTCTGATTGTTCGTGGGGACCAGGCCGAGGTCGGCGAAGTCGACGAGGATGTAGTCATCGCCGATCACAGGGGGCTTCACGATCACGGATCCACAACCGAAGCACGTGCTCGCATCGAGCATCGAGCCGGCGGAAATGGTGACGAGGGTGGCACCTTGCGCGATCGGGTCCGGACCGTCGTTTCCGTCGACCGAGAGCAGCGCATCCTTGTACCACTTGGCGCTGAAGGACACGTTGCTGCCCGGGGCATCAGGTATGACCGGTACAACATCGTTGTCGCCCTGGCCGAGGTATCCGATCGTCCATGTGCCTGTCGGTACATCGGTGAAGGAGAACTTTCCGTTCTCGTCGGATATTTGGAACCGCACATGGTCGCTCGGAAGGTAGAGCACGACCACGGCTGCCAGACCTTCTCCTCGCACGTTCTTGACCGTGCCACTCACCGTGCCACGGCCTGTCGCTTTCTCCAGTGATGCATCTACGTTGGACGCTGTGTCTCCCTCTGCAACCCCGATGGTCTGGGCGCTCGAGGGATCGGCTCCACCTCCATACCATTCAGCCTGGTATGTGCCGCCGGGGTCCGCTCCCTGGGACGAGATTCTGAGATTGGGACTGACCCTGATCGTCGGAGATTCCGCAGTCCACGAACTGGATCTTGTAGTCGGACGCTGCGAGGAGCACGATCGAGTAGCTGCCATCACTCTCGGTGTGGGTCATGCCTCCAACGGCGTTGGGAGTCGTTGCCTGCACACAAATGCCTTCGAGCGGCGACCCTACAGAGTCAGTGACCGTTCCTCGGATCTGCGAGGCTCCCACCAACTGAGCGCCTATTCCGCTGCGCTGTTCGCCAACGGCGAGATTCAGGATCTGTGCGTTGGAGAAGCTGCTCCTGCCGTTGTAGAACTGGTCGAGGTAGGGCCCCGAGTCGTTGCAGTCATGGAAGTAGACCCGGTACTCGCCTGCCGGCAGTTGGCTCAACGTGTACTTACCTGCCGCGTCGGTCTGGTCACCGTCCAACCACGAGGGGTTGTCGCCGGCACCATAGAGCGCACCTACGCAGATGTCCGTGGCCGGCAGGCCATCGGGATCTGTCACGGTTCCCGAAATCTGTGCTCCGGGCTCAAGTTGGGCATTGATGTTCCCGATCGGCGACGGGTCAGGCACATTCAACACGTCGGCGTTGTCGTATGTCGGCTGGTTGTTCCAGTACTCGGTTGCGTGACTTCCGTTCTGATCCTCGAACCGCACCCGATAGTTACCGGGCTCGAGCATGGCTGCGTATTTGCCCGAAGCGTCGGTCTGCGCCCAGCCGTGGGTGTCGGTGTCGTTGTTGTCGAACGATACCGACACGTTGTCGAGCCCCTGGTGGGACTCATCGGTGACTGTCCCGCTGACCATCGCTCCGGTCTCGAGCGTTGCATCGATCGAACCATTGGACGAACCAGCGACCACGTTCAACGCGTTCGCGTTGTTGGAGTCACGCTGATCGTCGTACCACTCGTTGAAGTATCTCGGCGAGGGTGCGCAGTCGGAGAAGTACACATACACATCGCCCGGCGGGAGTCCTGTCATTTCGTAGGTGCCGTCGCCTTGTGTAACGGCGGATCCGATGCCGCCGTTCTGAGGTGAGCCGAGGTGTGCGTCGACGCAGATGTCCTTGATCCCGTTGTTCGAGACATCGCGCACGGTTCCACTGATAGATGCACCTGATTGCATCTTCACAGTGTTGAGCGTGGTCTCCGTCGCCACGACAACATCCACCGTCTGCGCTGCGGACTGGTCAGCAGCGCCTTCGTACCATTGAGTCAGGTAGCTCTGAGTGCCTGTGCAGTCCGTGAATTGGATCTGGTAGGAACCCACCGGGACGTTCTGAATCGAGTAGTCACCTGTGGCGTCGGTGGATCCGTACGAGGTGTTCCCCACGGCCACGCAGATGTTCTCGAGCGGCTGGTTCATTTCGTTCTGGACGGTCCCTGATATGGACCCTTCATCGGGAGCTGCCATGGCAGTGCCGGGGAGGCCCAACAGGACGCTGGAAGCAATGACGGCGGTGGCTGTGATTACACGGCCGAACATAGATCGGTTCATACTCATGCTCGGTTCATCGGACCTCAGCGCCGATTCCTGAGCACTTCTGTGGAACATTTTGTAAGCCCAGCTGTTGTTGCCCAGGTTGTTGAAGCCGACCTGAGCCAATCCGCGAGACTGTGCTCCATGAACGATGCAAAGGTGTCCGGCGAATCGCCGGCGAACCGCAGAGCCGCGCTCCTGGAAATCGTGCGTGAGCGAGCACTCACCCAGTTCGACGAACCAAGGGAGTTGGCATCAGGCGAACTGAGCCGGGATTTCATCGACGCGAAGCGTGGTTTGAGTCGTGGAACCGACCTTTCGCTGGCGTGCACCGTCATCGCTGAATCCGTGGCGGCTGAGGGCATCGCCTTCGACGCGGTCGGAGGCCTCACCATGGGAGCAGA
Source organism: uncultured Microthrixaceae bacterium (assembly GCA_963805905.1). Lineage (GTDB taxonomy): Bacteria > Actinomycetota > Acidimicrobiia > Acidimicrobiales > Microtrichaceae > JAMLGJ01. The sequence goes on along the minus strand of CAWDVV010000001.1, from coordinate 3,573,126 downwards.
CCAGTTCGCCCATGGCGTGGCGATCGTTTCGGGTGGTTCACACGAGTGGTTCGTGGTCCGCAAGAAGGCGAAGGGCAGGGGGACCAACCAACTGGTCGAGGGAGCTGTTCTCGCCGAGGGGACCAAGGTGCTCCTCGTCGACGACATCGTCACCACGGGTGGATCGATCCGCCAGGCCTACGCCAACGTGATCGACACCGGCGCTACGGTCGTGGCCGCGGTGACCCTGGTCGACAGGGGCGAGACGGCGACCGAGTTCTTTCGTGGTGTCGACGTGGCATACCTGCCGGTGTTCACCTACCGCGACCTCGCCATAGAACCGGTCGGGGCCAATCGCTAGCTGATTGGCCACCGGCGTCCCCACCTACCGGGGCGTCGGTGCCCTGGATTGGGCGTCAGGTCAAGGCTGCGTTGCGTCGATGCCGTTGTCTCGATCCAGGAACGGCTGATTTCCGTAATGGTCGAGGTGAACCACCTCGCCGATGGGGCGGCGGCTCGTCGGTCCATAACGGCCGCGGGCCCAGCCGATCGGAATCACGCACACCGGCACCATGTTGCGAGGCAACCCGAGGATCCGCCTCGCGATTGGTACCGCCCAGATCGGCAGGGTCTGCAGTGATGCACCCAATCCCACGGCCCGGCATGACAACAACAGGTTCTGTACCGCCGGGTAGACGGACCCGTAGAACGAGGAGACCGAGATCTGGGGCCACCCGACCGGCCGGTGCTTCAGGTTGCGGGTGTAGCAGGGGATGACGAACGTGGGCAGGTCCTCGAAGTTCTCGGCCTGCCAAGCGCCCGGGCGCATGTTTCTCAACGCTTGTTCGTCGCCGGAGCGACGCGCGATGCGCACCTCGATCGGATGGAACGTCCGGAACAGCACCCTGTAGAGCCGCGCCAGACGAGCCTTCTGCTCGCGACCTTCCACTACGAGATAGGACCAATCCTGGGTGTTGGACGACGTCGGAGCCTTGAGTGACAGCTCCAACAAGGGCAGGAGAATGTCGTGGTCAACCGGATCGAGATGCAGACGCCGCACCGCTCGTTGCGTGCGCATGGCCTCGACGAGAGGCATGTTGAGTCGAGCCAGCGCTTCGTCTGGATCAGGTGGGGTGAATTCGCTCGCCATGACGAGTAATCGTACGACCCAGCTCCACTGCGAGCCGCGACAGTTGGCGGGGTGGTCTCGCTGGTGTGAGCAGGTGCCCTCACCGGCGTGGATCTGTCTGATCTCGGCCCTCTGGTGGGTGCCTGAGCGTCCCAGGTTTCGGTCCAGCATCGAACCAGCCAGGATGCGCGTGCGGTCCGTCATGTCGAAACGGGCAGTGCCGGCGGCGCTGGGTGGTGTGATCACGCGGCTCAACGCCGGTCAGGTGAGCGCTCCGCTCGTTGTCGAGGGAGCCAACGCGCCGGTTGACCCCGATGCAGACGAGATTGTGTCTGACAACGGTGTGACCGTGATTCCCGATGTACTCGCGAACTCCGGAGGCGTGGTTGTGAGCTCTATTGAGTGCGTGCAGAACATGCAGCACTTCGCTTGGGATCTCGCAACGGTGCAGGCTCGGGCCGAGAAGCGTCTCGTCGCCGCCACCGAGCAGGTCGTCGATCACTCCGCGTCCACGGGTTGTTCGCTGCGCGGTCCTCATACGAGGTAGCCGTCGAGCGGTCGAAGGACGCCTCGTTGGCATCCGGTATCTGACACTCACCCGGGTTGCGGCCAGGCCATCCCCGACATCAGGAACACCGGACTCGTGAGCCCAGAGGTCCCAGGATCAAGGGAGAGCTAGTGCCGTGACCCCGACCAAGGATCGCGGTCACGGCACTAGCTCACTGATCACAGAGCGGGAGGTCCGGCCCGCGGTTCGATATCGGCAACGGCGAGGGTCCTGCTCGATCAGCCCGGAACAGCGGGTGGATGCACAACTAGGGTTCCCGCCGTGGGAAACATCGCCGTGGAGGTCCACGGATCGGTCGAGGACGGGTTCGAGTCCGTAGCCTCGGCGTTCCGCGCGAATTTCGCCGAGCACGGCGAAATCGGTGCAGCGGTCTGCGTGTACCACCGGGGACGCCCTGTGGTTGACTTGTGGGGCGGGGACGCCGACCGTGAGGCCGGACGCAGGTGGGCCGAGGACACGATCCAACTCGTGTTCTCGACGACCAAGGGGATGGCTGCGACGTGCGTGCACCTGCTCGTGGAACGCGGTGAGCTGGACCTCGACGACCCGGTTGCGCTGCACTGGCCGGAATTCGCAGCCGAAGGCAAGGGCCACATCCCGTTGCGGTGGGTACTGTCGCACGAGGCCGGACTCGCCGCGGTAACGGGAGAGGTCACCATCGACGACGTCCTCGGCTGGACCGGCGTGGTGAAAGCCATCGCTGCTCAGGCGCCGGTGTGGGAGCCCGGCACGACGCACGGCTACCACGCGTGGTCCTATGGCTGGATCCTGGGTGAGGTGGTGCGTCGCAGAACCGGCCGCAGCCTCGGCCGGTTCTTTGCGGATGAGGTGGCGGCTCCCCTCGGTCTCGACTTCTTCATCGGCTTGCCGGAGCGCGAGCTGTCTCGCGTCGCTCGCGTCTACCCTCCGGTCGTCGATCCCGAGGCCCGGGCACTCATGGACGAGATCATGGGTCCCGACACGCTCCTGGGTCAGGTGCTCTCGGGTCCGTCGGGCCTGTTCGGTTACGACGACATGTGGAACCGTCAGGAAGTGCTGACAGCGGAGATGCCCTCGTCGAACGGCATCGGCTCCGCCCGGGCGGTTGCCCGGATGTACGCCGCGCTGATCGGTGAGGTCGACGGGCTGCGGCTCCTGGATCCGACCACGGTCGCCCGCGCCACCGAGGTGCAGGTCAGCGGTCCGGACCGCGTCATCGGGCTGCCCATGTCGTTCGGGCTCGGCTACATGACGCCCCCGCCCTCCGGACCCCCCGGGTCGTTCGGTCATGCTGGTGCCGGCGGTTCACTGGGTATAGCGGACCCGGCGGGTGAATGGTCGTTGGGCTATGTGATGAATCAGATGCAGTTCGGTGTGACTGGCGATACCCGTAGCACCGGTCTCATCGAGGCGGTGGTCGCCGCCGTGGACACAGGAGGCTGAACCAACCGTGGAGTTCAACCTGGCCGACCTGTTCGAGTCCGTGGTGGCCACCGTGCCCGACCAGGTTGCGATCGTGGCCGGTGACCGGCGACTGACCTACGCGCAGATCAATGACCGCTCGGACCGGCTGGCCTGGGCCCTTTACGGCGCCGGTGTCGGCGAGGGTGACTTCGTCGGCGTGCAGCTGCCCAACGGAACCGAGTACCTCGAAGTCATGCTCGCTGCGTTCAAGGTGCGGGCCGTGCCGGTGAACATCAACTACCGCTACATCGGTGCCGAACTGCGCTACCTGTACGCGAATGCCAGCCTCGTCGCACTGGTCCACCACCAGGAATTCTCCGCCACGGTGGCGGAAGCCCGGGAGGCGATGCCCGAACAGCGCGCGGTGCTGAGCGTGGGCCCCGGAGGCGACTACGAGCAGGCTCTCGCCGAAGCGACGCCCCTTGGCGGGTTCCCGAGACGATCCGGCGCCGACCTCTACTGCGTCTACACGGGTGGGACCACCGGTCTGCCCAAAGGCGTGCTGTGGCGACAGGAGGACATCTTCTTCGCCGCCATGGGGGGTGGCGATCCCTATCAGTTCGGCAACTACGTCGAACGCCCCGAGCAGGTCGCGGAGCGGGTGCTGAGCCCGGGGCTCGTCGCGCTGGCCGCGCCGCCGTTCATGCACGCGGCGGCCCACTGGCTCGCGTTCGCGATCCTCTTCGGTGGCGGCACCGTCGTGACCCTGCCGGATGGGCACTTCGACCCCGACGCGGTCTGGCGCCTGGTCGACGAGGAACGCGTCAACATCCTGGTCGTGGTCGGCGACGCGATGGCGCGACCGCTGCTCGAGGAGCTCGAGCGTGCGCCCGATGCACACGACACATCCTCGCTGCTTGCGCTCGGCTCGGGCGGCGCGCTCCTGTCGCCTTCCACGAAGGCCCGGTTTCGCAGGATCCGACCCGACTTGGTGGTCCGCGACGCGTTCGGTGCCTCCGAAACCGGCCAGATCGGCGGCGAACCGCCTACCGATGACCCCGACGGTTCGCCACGTCTCCGGCTCGATGAGCGGACGACGGTGCTCGACGCACAGCGGAGCCCGGTCCGCCCCGGCTCGGGCGAGGTGGGGTACCTGGCGCGCGGGGGTCGGATCCCGCTGCGATACCACAACGACCCCGTCAAGAGCGCCGCGACCTTCGTCGAGGTCGGCGATGCACGCTGGGCCCTGCCGGGCGACCTGGCGACTGTCGAGGCGGACGGGACAATCGTCGTGCTGGGTCGGGATTCGCAGTGCATCAACACCGGCGGGGAGAAGGTCTACCCGGAGGAGGTCGAGGGAGTGCTCAAGGCCGACCCGGACGTCAATGACGCGGTCGTGGTCGGAGTGCCCGACGACGACTGGGGTCAGGCGGTATGCGCCGTGGTCGAACCGCGACCCGGGCGGGCACCGACGCTCGACGCTCTGCGCGACGCCGCCCGACCGTTGCTCTCGGGCTACAAGCTCCCGCGCCGGCTCGTGCTCGTCGACCGGGTCGAGCGTTCACCCAGCGGCAAGCCGGACCACCGCTGGGCCGCGAGGGTCGCCGCGGACACGCCTGGGTACCCGCGATGACAGTCATGTCCGGGCTCGACTCCCGGTTCCTGTTCTCCGAGACCCCCACCGCGCACATGCACACCATCAAGGTGGTGATCGTCGACGTCTCCGGACGTAGCGTGCCGCTCACGCCGGCCGGGCTTCCCACCCTCATCGAGGACCGGCTCCGACACATGCCGGTGCTGAGGCGTCGGGTCGTCGCGGTGCCCCACGGCCTGGGTAACCCGGTCGTGATCGACGATCCCGACTTCCAACTGTCCCGGCATCTCCGCAGGGCGACCGCCGCGGCGCCCGGCGGTGCGCGTGAGCTCGACGACGTGGTCGCGTCGATCGCCCGGATACCGCTCCCGCGGGACCGGCCCCTGTGGGAGCTGACCGTGGTCGAGGGCATCGGCCACGACCGGATCGCGTTCGTCATGAAACTGCACCACGCGCTGGCTGACGGTGTGGCGGCCGTGGCACTGCTCGAGAACGCATTCGTGGTGGACGACGCCGACGCCGTCGCCGAGCCGTTCCATCCGGAGCCGGTCCCCTCCGACCGCGAGTTGTACGTGACGGCAGCCGCGACCACCGCACGCGCCGTTGCGAAGCTGCCGCTGGTGGTCGGTCGTACGGTGACGGGCACGTTCCGCGCTCTGCGCGCCCGCCGCGCGGAGGCGACTCCACCACCGGGTCCCTTCGTCGGGCCCCGTACCCCGTTCAACACCTCACTCACTCCGGATCGGACATTCGCGACCGTGACCCTGCCCATCCCAGCGCTGATCACGGTCAAGGAGGCTGCCGGGGCGACGCTCAACGACGCATTTCTAACCCTCGTCGGGGGCGCGGCCCGGCGCTACCTGCACCGCGTGCGCAGCCTGCCTGCAGCGAGCCTCGTCGCCTCGGTACCGATGTCGACCAGGACCGAGCACCACCGGGTCGGAGGAAACCACGTCGACAACCTGTTCCTGGCGCTGCGCTCGGATCTCGCGGATCCCACTGCCCGGGTCCGAGCCATCCACGAGGCCGCCACCACCGCCCGACGGGTCCGGAGCACATTCGGCCCCGACCTGTTCGAAGCACGGGCCGGGGTGCTCCCGCCAGCGGCGCAGTCGTTGCTCCCACGGTTGTGGAGTGCGACCCATCTCGCCTCACAGGTGCGGCCGCCGCTGAACCTTGTGGCGTCGTTCGTGCGCGGCCCGCGCTCCCCGCTCGAGTTGGACGGCGGGGTCGTGACCTCGCTGTTCTCGTCGGGCCCGATCCTGGAGGGGATCGGGGTGAACGTGACCGCCTGGAGCTACGTCGACACCATGTTCGTGTCGATCCTCGGATGCTCGGCGTCGCTGCCGGACCCGGCAGTTCTCGCCGGCGACATGGAGGCCGAGTTGGCGGACTGGAAGGCCCGCTGCTGAACCGGCGACGACGTTCAACCGATGATCGGGAACCGCCGCTCGGCCGCGAGTCTGTCGAGCGCGGCCTGCATGGTTGCGGAGAGCTCCTCGTAGCACACGCGGAGCACCGCCTCGTCGTCGGCGGCCTCGGGCCCGTGACGCGACGACCAATCGATGGGTTCGAGCAGCTCGACGGTGATCTTGGCCGGGAGGGGCCACGTCGGGATCCCACCTGGCACCACGCCGAACGGCGGTCCCAGCACCAGCGGCAGGACCTTGATGCGGAAGTGCCGGTCGAGGCCGAACAGCTTGGCCAGGCGCTCGCCCCGGGCGAGGACCACGACCGTCTCGTGCGCACCTACCGACACCGCCGGCACGACCGGCACCTGTGTGCGCAGCGCCAGACGGATCGCACCCAGGTGGCCGCCCAGGTCGATCCGGTTCCGTTCGCTCCACGGCCGGAACACTTCGCGGTCACCGCCGGGGTAGTCGATCAGGATCGCTCCGCTGCGCAGGATCGCCTCGGCCTGTTCCGGCCCCGCCTCGACCGCCCCGGCGCGTGCCATCACCGGACCCATCCCAGGCAGCCCCAGGAAGAAGGAGTGGAACAGAGCGTGGACGCGTTCTTCCTCCCCGCGCTCGCGCCACCACGCGGTCAGCAGCACGGGCAGGTCCGGTGGCATCTGTCCCCCTGAGTGGTTGCCGAGCACCAGCATGGGTCCGTGGTCGGGGACGCGCTCGAACCCGCGCACCTCGGGGCGGAAGTAGGACACGTAGCGCTCGAGGACGGGACGGGCCGCACGGAGGAACGCGGGGTCGCGCGCAGAACCGACCGATCCGTCGGGCACCTTGTCGGGCGTCATCGTTCGCTTGCAGAATCGCCGGTTCCGATGCGGCACGGCCGGCCGCAGGACCCACCGGTCTCGGCACTGCAAGACCACATGCGCAAGCCCCGCCCGTGGTCAGCCGCCGTAGTTCATGCCGGTGGCCCGCAGGTTCAGCGGTGGGCGTGAGGCGTCGCGCACTCCCGCTCCCACCACCTCGGCCACGTACACCGTGTGGTCGCCCCGGGCGACGGTATCGACGACGCGACACTCGAACCAGTACGGGACCTCATCCAGGATGGGCGCGTCGGTGGCCGCGCCCCGCTCGAACCGGTGGCCGTTGATGCGGTCGCCCTCCAGTTCGGTGGTCCGGAAGAAGGCCTTGCCGATATCGAGCTGGTCGTCGGCGAGGACATTGACCGCGAAGGCTCCGGCCCGTTCGATGAGCGCGTGCAGGCCGCTGTCGGCCTTCACCCCCGCGGCGACCAGAGGCGGCTCGAAAGACACCTGGGTCAGCCAGTTGACGCCGCCGGCGGCGTATTCGCCGTCGGACGTTGCGGTCATCACGTATAGGCCATAAGTGATGGCCCGCAGGGCCACCTTCTTTTCCTGTGGATCCATGCCGGCGAGTTTAGGAGCCAGGGCGCTCGCGTGTATCGGGGTCTGCGTGAGGTCGGATCCTCGTGACGACCGGTTCGCGCTGGCCGATTCAGTGGGGAACCCCTTCCCACTCGCGCCCGAGTGTGAGCAGGAGGGGAGCCCAAGGTCTGCGGGGCTCCTCGAGATGACCGGGGTCGATGCCGACGAAGGCCATGCCGCGGAGGTCGAGGCGTAAGTGACGCCGATCGGGGTCGATGTCGACGGCGGCATCGCGGACAGCATCGGGAGTGCTCTTCCGCCACCGGCGGTGCTTCCATGACCATGCGGACGCGTGCCCGTGGATCTGCCCGAACGGAGTCGGGTCGACCTCAGCGAGCCACGCCGCGTGCAGATCCGCGGGTTCGCCCCAGGTCACACCGGGATGGAACACGCCCGGCCAAACGTCCGGGCGCGGCGTGAAGGCACGGTCCACGTCGCGGCCGACCCACCGGTCGATGCGCTGGGCGCCTCGCGTGCGGTCGCGGGTGCGCCGATGTCGTGCCACGTGGTCGGCGACAACCCGGCACGGGTGACGAGGACCGCACCGAACTCCTCGGTGTCGAGGGCGAGCGCGAGATGGACCCGTCGGGTCGACCACCAGTGCCGGATCGTGAAGAGCGTCCGCTCCGGCAGCGGGTCGGCATGCTCGAGGTGCAGATCGGTGAACCGCTGGCCTTCGTGGTTGCCGAGCAACTGGACGTACCGACCGGGGGAGTTCCGGACCAATCGCTCGGCGAGGCTCACCGCTGCCGCCGAATCGGGCCCGATCAATGCGACGCGTGCCTCGGGTAGCGCCATCATGTCTCCAGTTCACCAACACCTCGGTGCTTCTGAGCCCGCTTCATGGAGCCGTCAACATCCAGGTCGGGCTCGGTGCCACCCGTGGGCGGCGTCCTCGATGTCACCCTCGCTCAAGGTCAGTATTGGCGCAACCGCGGCCATCGCGGTGGAGCCCCGTGAGCTCTGTGCCCTTGTCGATCCCTGACGCCCGTTGAACCGAGGATGGACACCTCCATCAGACGGCAGACTGGGGCAATGGTGCGTGTGCATGTGGTGGTGTCAGGTCGCGTGCAGGGCGTGTGGTACCGCCAGTCCTGCCGGGAACGCGCAGAGGCCGCCGACCTGGCCGGCTGGGTACGCAACCTGGGGGACGGCACGGTGGAAGCTGTCCTCGAGGGCGAACGCTCGGCAGTGGAGGCGGTACTGGACTGGATGTCGGCTGGTCCGCCCGGCGCAGCTGTGACCGACCTCCTGGTTGAGAACGAGGCGCCCAGCGGTGAGAGGGGCTTCTCCATACGATGAGCAGTCGCGCGCCCCGAACGCGGTTGGTCCGGGTCTTCGGGCACTCGATCTCCTTCTCAGGGCGCTCCGGGCCGACGCCGCGCAGGGCATCCATCTGGAGAATGGAACTATCCCTGTTCGCACCTCTGGGTCAGGCAGCCTTGGCTTGGTTGATCCGCGCGGATCGGTCCGCGTAGGCGTCGGCGAGGTCGCGTAGACACGCGCCGCCGTCGCCCTGGTGAGCCGGTCCGTGCATCGTGGCGAGTGAACTCGGTTCGAGCGAGGCGAGGCGTTGCACGGTCGCCACGGTGCTCGGCGCCAGACTCGAATAGCCGAACGCGTCCTCGGCGGCGGCGGTGGCGTCCATGGGCGAGTCGGTGGTGATGGCAGGTCCGTCGCCCATCTGCGTGAACAAGTCGCCGCAAAGCAGCGTTCCGGTGGTCTCCTCGTAGAGCACGCCTGCTTCCCAGCCGTGCGGGACATGGGGCGTGGAGATGTAGCGCAGACGCTTGCCGCCGATGTCGAGCACCTGGTCGTCGACGAGGGGCACCGGGGCCCGATCCGCGAGGTCGTTGACCGACACCATGCACCCCAGGTCGCCGAAGGCGACCTGGGCGGCCGGGGCGGCAGCCAGCCACTCGTTCATCGAGCCACACTCGTCTGCCTCGACATGGCCGAAGCTGATCCATCGAAGCTCTTCCACGGGCATCACCCGACCGAGGGCCTCGCTCGCGAGCGGGAAGAGGGCACGCATGCCTGTGTGGAACAGGAGCGGCTCGTCGCCGGTCACGAGGATCTGATTGAAGGACATGCTCGCGTCGGGCACGTACGTACTGATTCGGTGGATCCCGTCGGAGATCTCGTCGATGGTCGTGTTCATGGTGCTGCCTTTTCGTTTGTTTGTGGGAACTTGTGGGATCTCAGAAGGGGACGATGGTGCTGAGTAGGCCTTCGCCGTCAGCACGCCCGCCGAGCATGCGACAGAACTCAACCGCGTCTAGTTCGAGTACGTCTGGATCGGGTATCGGTCCTGTCGCCGAGTCGGATCCGCTCGACGTGAATGTGCCGCCGGCAGGGCCGGTCAACGTCAGTGAGAAGGGCTGGTCATGTCGCCTGGCCCATTCGGCCACGACATCGGCCACGATGCATCCGTCGTGGTCGGCGGAAAGCACCATTTCGCGCCCTGTGGCACGGCAAGCGTCGACACGGTGCATCCACATGTCGCGCAAGTAGATGGTGTCGACCAGGTAGCCGTAGGCCCAGCTCTCGATGACCGGCCCGTCGATCTTCATCTTCGTGCGTCGGACCAGCGAGGGCAGCTTCGTGCGTTTCCGTACCGTGACGGGGGCGACTTCGGTCATTCGTTGGACCAGGTCGGCGGGTGACAGCTCGAGTCGCTCCCGGACCTGCACCGACGACAGCGCGGCTTCGAGCGGGCCGCCATGGGAGCGCTGGAAGCGCTTGGCCGTCACCATCTGGTGGACACTTTGTTTGATCGACGCCGCGGCATCACAGGCGCCCAGGACGTGGAGGTACATCATTCGCACATCCCAGTCAGGGCACTCGGTCTGCGCCGACCAATCCGACTCGCTGAACGTCCCCAGGAGTTCGACCGTTCGTTCGAGCTCGACGGCCTGCAGGGGCATCGCCTCTTCGTGGGAGAGCGGAGCCGTACCGGTGACATCGATGACGGTGGAGTTCATCATTGTTTCCTCGCTTTGTTCTTTTCGGAGCTCGCGGGGTCGACGTCCCGCAGGAACATGTCGACCCCTCTGTCGATGATTCGTTCCCATCGATCACCGCCCGGATCGTTGGAGATCTGTTGATCGCTGAGCCCGGTGAGCAGGGCGGTCCAGAGATCGACCGCCTCAGGATCGGTTATGCCGAATGCGGCGAGCCCCCGTTTCATGTGCTCGTAGGCCTCGACCGCCACCGCGTAGCTGTCGGCGGATGGGACGAAGTCCGGGATGGTCCGTTGGAACAACAGCTGGTACCGGACCGGGTCGGAGATGCAGAACTCGAAGAATCGGTGAGCTGCAGCGTGTAGGTCGGTGCGGGACTCCGGGTCGCCACCGTTGCTGCCGCCGGACTGCAGGGTCTCATCCATGGTGGTTGCGAACTCCAGGTATCCCTGGTGGAACATGGCGTCATATATCTCGTGCTTCGACGCAAAGTACGAATAGATCGACTGCGCCTTCATCCCGACCCGGTTCCCGAGCTCGCGCATCGCCAGTCCCGCGAGGCCGTTTTCGCCGACGACGTCCCAGGCCGCTGCGACGATTTCGTCCTTGGTCCCCTGATGGCGTGCCGTCCGCCGGTCGGGTTGCTCGGCGGCCTTCATCGCCGCGGGTCCTGATAAGACTCGGAATACCTAACAGCATTTGGATAACCGAACATAGTCAGGATACTGATGGATCGGGATCGGCCTGTCAAGCGCGGGTTGTAGCGAAGTACCGTCAGCACCAGCCAGGCGCTGCGGATACTTGCCCCAGCAGCTGATGAACGCTTGCTGGAGATCGGTCCCGGCAACGGACGCCTTTCGCAGCGAGCCGGCAACTTCATGACCCACGCGCCCGAGCCTCAGAGTGTCGACGCGCTCCTGGCGGTCAACGCATCGAGCAGACCACCGCAGACGTGCTCGTCGGGTTCACGGTGGAGTGGTCTGCCACGTACTCGGCCAACTCGGCCGCAGTGGACTGTGCCGACAACCCTGAGGTCCCTGGCAGCACCGGGATCCAGCCGTAGCGTCCGGAGTCCTTGGAACGCGTAAGTGCCGGATCCTGAGCGCCGCGGACATGATCCGTTCGGGTCCCGGGGTGTCAGGTTCGTCACACCGTCGACCGGCCTGAGCCCGCTACGGCCGATGTTGGCGAGATCGCTGTCAGGTCACCTCACCTTTCCATCATCCTCATCGGATCCTTCGAACATGGCGCGCAGTTCCCGTTCAATCGTCGCCGGGATCGGCTGTCGGTCTGGACAGGGGACTCAGAACGACTCTGCGGCAGAGTCGTCGTTGGTTGAAGTCCGCCATGAATCTCACGATCGATCGATGGCAGCTACGACCTGGATCGCAACGCCGCCCGTTTGGAGACCACCGATCACGGTGCCGGTCGCCGTCCCACGGACCGCGACACCACGAGCTCCAGCTCGGCGCCCACGCGTCCAGCGAGGCTGTGTCAGGGCCGGCGCTACCTCTCTCGTGCCGTTCGCTTCTCAGACGCGGTCGAGCGCGCCCGACAGGTAGCGCTCAATGGTCGGTGCGATCGCCGACACGAGTTCGGGGACCGACGCATCGGTGATCGGTCCGAACGGGATCACGAGCCGCAGCAGCGCCAGGCCGGCGATCTGCGAGGCGACCAGCCCGGCGCGCAGGTCGGCGTGGTCTCCCCCGATTCGGGCGCGCAGCGGTCCGAGCACCGACCGCTCCAGCAGGTCTCCCACCGCAGCACTACCGTCGGGGTGGGTGACCGCGACGCGCAACAACGCGCTGAGCCGTTCCGCCACCGCTGGGTCCTGCCACAAGCTCAGCACCGTTTCGAGAACTTCCGATCCGCTCGGCGGCGGGTCGCTCCCGAGCACTTCATCGAGCACGCCTGCGGCCACGGGGAACTCCACCGCGGCCCGCAGCAACGCCGCCTTGTCCTCGAAGAAGTGGTAGATCGTCGCCGGGTCGACACCTGCACGCTGGGCGATGGCCCGGATTGTCGCTCGCTCGTACCCCTGGCGGGCGAACTCGTGTCGTGCCGCATCCACGATGGTGTCCCGGCTCGACGTGGTGCCGGGACGTCGGCCCCTCGGTCGCCCGCTCACGGCGCCCCGCTCACCGCGACCATCGCCTCGTCGAGCAGGGCCGGCACGACCTCGAGATCCGCGGCGATGCCTCCTGCGTCGAGGTCGGCCCTGATCACCGCCTTGTTCGTACCGAGGACCCGGATCCGTCGCCCGGACAACATGACCTGATGTCCCGCGTCGCCCAGCAGGTCGAAGGCATCCGCCCACGAGGGCGCGTCGACCTGAACCACGGTGCGGCCGGCGACGATCTCGTCCACCGTGCCGGCGGCCGCGACGCGGCCGGAGGCCATGAGCACCAAGCGGTCGCACTGCTGGGCCTCCTCCATGTAGTGCGTCGTCACCAGCACCGCTGCGTCCCCTTCGACCTGGGCGCGGACCTCGTCCCAGAGCCGGGCGCGGGCCAGCGGGTCGACCCCCGAGGTGGGCTCGTCGAGAACGAGCAGGTCGGGCTCGTGAGCGAGCGCACACGCGAAGGCGAGCTGGCGTTGCCGACCCAGGCCGATCGAACCCACGAGTCGATCAGACATTGCGGCCAGTTCGTCGGGCAGAGGCACCTGCCGAGGGTCGATCCCGAAGGCGGCGGCCTGGAACTCGACGTTCTCGGCCACCGTCATATCGCGGTAGAGCCCGAGGCCCTGGGAGACGTGACCAAGTCGCTGGCGGGTGCGACGCGAGGGTGTCTCCCCGAACATCGACACCCCTCCCTTCGTCGGTGCGAGCAGGCCGAGCATCATGCGGATGAGAGTGGTTTTGCCCGCGCCGTTCGCGCCGAGAAGCCCGACGATCTCGCCCCGTTGGACCCTGATCGACACGTCGTCGACCGCCCAGAACGAGCCGAATCGTCGAGCGACGTGCTCTGCGGTGAGCAGCGCCTCGGAACCCGCGGCGGTCATGACTTGATCGCCCCGTTGCCGCTCGACCGGTCCGCAAGAAGTCGTGCCATGACGGCGTCTTCGAGCCGGAGGTCATCCACTGGCGATTCGGCGGTCGATCCCGCCGGATGCCATTCGCGCAGGGTACGCCCGCGGCGCCAGGACCGGTCCGATCGCTCCGCACGTTGCGGCGCGGTGATGGAACCGGGTACTGCCTCCATGAGTTCTTCGGCGGTTCCCGATGCGATCACCTTCCCGCGGTCGAGGACCGTGATGGCCGACGCCCGTTCGGCCTCGTCAAGGTATGTCGTGGCCATCGCAATGGCGGTACCGGCGGCGGCGGCGCTGGCGATGAGCCGCCACAATTCGACGCGACTTACCGGGTCGACGCCCGTGGACGGCTCGTCGAGCACCAGGAGCTGCGGCCGGTGCAGCATCGCCAGCACAAATCCCAGCTTCTGGCGCATGCCACCCGAGAGGTCGCGAGCAAGGCGGTCCGTGGCGTCGGTCAGCGACGCGTGGCCAAGGAGGTCCTGGCTGCGCCGATCCCGTTCGGCCCTCGACATCCCGTACGCGCCGGCGACGAACTCCACGTTCTCGGCGATGGTGAGATCTCGCCACGTCCCCGAGGTCGCCGGCATGTAGCCGATCTCGTCGCGATCCGGCCGCTGCACGTCGCCCGAGGTCGGAGCGAGTCGACCTACCAGGCAGCGCAACAGGGTGGACTTGCCGGCGCCGTCCCCGCCAACGACCGCCACGACGGTCCCGGCGGGGACGGCGAGATCGACACCGCTCAGCGCCCGGATGTCACCGAAGTGTCTGTCGAGGCCGACCACGCCGAAGCTCATGAGCTGACGGCCGGGGAGCGGAGTCGGGGCGCAAGGTCGCGACGGAAGCGCAGCACTGCGCCGCCGAGCACGAGCACAGCCATGCCGGCGAGCACGGCGACGGCCGGCCAGAGCGAACCGAGTCCGGCGCCCCGCAACATCACACCCTGGGCGATCTCGATGAAGTAGGTGAGCGGGAGCAGATAGCCGATCCATCGCACGCTCCAAGGCATCGAGCTGAGCGGGAAGATCATCCCCGAGAGAAGGATCTGGGGCATGACGACGAACATCGCCGTCTGGATGGCCTGGCCCTGGTTCTCCGAGATCGTGGAGATGAGCACCCCGAGTCCCAGCACGACGAGCAGGAACAGCGCAGCAGACACCCCGAACAACAGGACCGACCCCACGAAGGGCACGCCGAAGAGCACCGCACCCAACACCGTCACGGCGGCCATGTCGAGGAACGCGAGCGCGAAATAGGGGGCAATCTTGCCGATGATCACGTCGCTCGGACGAAGAGGCATTACTGCGAGCTGTTCCAGTGTGCCGTCCTGACGTTCTCGGACGAGGCCGAGGCTCGTCACGATCGTGCCGATGAACGCCATGATCAGTCCGATGAGGCCGGGCACCATGACCCACGAAGTCAGCAGGTCCGGGTTGAACAACACGTCGACGGAAACCGCGCCGCCCATGCTGTTGGCGACTGCGCTGGTTGCCTGTGCGGTGAACAGCGAGGATCCGTTGACGAGCAGCGTCGGCGCACCCGACGCTGAGGTGACCACGGCCGCGTCGGCGTCGTTGTCGACCAGCGCGTCCTCAGCGGCGGCCTCATCGGCCGAGATGTCGGTGGACGTGACGTCGAAGAACGGTGGGAGCTGCCGCTCGACGGCGTCGGCTGCGGGACCGACCACCACGGTCGAGACGCTGTCGACCCCGAAGTTCGCCGCGTAGCCGAACACCATGAGTAGGACCAGGGGCAACGCGATGAGCATGGCCATGGTCCGTCGGTCCCGTCGGAGCTCCCGGAACTCCTTTCGGATCATCGCCAGCATGGGCGCATCGTACGGTTCGCGGGGAGCTAAATCAACAAGCGTTGGTATATTATCGAGGGTCGGCACTCCCTGCGGCGACTCGCCGAAGCCAGCAGACCAGTCCCACACCAGCAGTCTGTTGAACCCGGCGCCGGGCGCAGGGAAATCAGAGGACCGTTTCCGGCTGAACCGGACCGCCGCCGACACCCTCGCCGGGTTGAACCGCGAAGAACATGGTCGACCGGCTGTCGATCAGCCAGGCCAGACCCCGATACGCTCACATTCCAAGGAACGGCGGCACTTGCCACTCACGGACTCCGCCAATCCCGCCCGAGTGGGATTGGCGGACAACTCCCGAACCGGCTCTGATCTGGGAGTCTGAGCGGGTCCTGGCGAGATGCCGGAACGCTACGGAGCCATTTCCGGAACGCTTCCCGCGAACTGTCTGAATGATTTGCTCGGGGTGTGTCCATTCGCCGTAGCAGTGACACCGCTGGCCTCTTACGTTCCAGGTGTTGGGGCCATGGCAGTTGGCGGACTCCCCGTCGGTAGCTCCCTGAGGATGTTGGGTCTCAAACCCAGTCGACGAGAACACCAACCGCGTTGGCGACGTCGACCGGATCGGAGAATGGTTCGAGCTGAACTCGGTGGCTATCGGCGGTCCAGATGTTGCCGACGGTTTCCAGGCATACGACCGGCTCATCGTTGCGCAGTATCAGCCAAAATCGGTAGAGCGGTTGGTCGCGGAGATCGTCGGCCAGCGAGACGCGGGTGCGTTCTTGCTTCTCCGGGAAGCCCTCGAGCCACATGTCGCGGGTGTTGGAGGGGTAGCGAGCTGTGTCCTCGAAGGCGTTTCGGCACTCGAACCGTTCCGGCCGATGAGCCAGTGCAGCGAGTGTGTCCGCGATCAGCCGATACACCACGGCTGCTGCTGTTGGTGCCTGGTCCGTGATCGCCATAGCGGCTCTGGATTCCAACTCGATGAGCGCGGCATCCGGGTTGGTCTGCCACACGTTCCGGAATCGGGTCCACATATGTGTCTCGATTCCGTGATTGGTGACGGGCACGATGTGGGCGCTACCGGGACGGTTGAGGCTGATGTTCTGGTCCCAGCTGGGGTTTCGGCTGTCGAACAGGGTGAGTGCGTCTGCTGACCCACCACCTTGGTGGGTCTCGATCAGAAGGAGGTTCGGGTGTCGTCCAACCAGACGCGCGACCACCTCCCACGAATCAGCTTCCAAGCGGACGTTTTCGACCTCGCCTGTCGGATCGGCGCCTTCCGCGTCGATCTCTACCTGTCGAACCCAAACACGCAGATCGTCGATGTTGTCGGTGCTGTGAGCTCCGATTTCATAAGTGATCCCGTTGCCGCCGGCGCCGTCATCGAATCGTTCGCCCAGCCACTCCCACTGATCGACGATGGAACCCGTGGCGTAGGTGATCGGTTCAACCCATGGGTCCAATTCTTAAAGCGGTCCGTCTTCGACGCGGTAGAGCACCGTTGAGTCCCGCCAATCGAGCCCCTTCTGGTACACGACAAGTGCCTGAACAGGATCGGGGTCTGAATCGCACTGGTTTCGTTGGAGGTGGTCGCGAGAGGTAAGCCTCGAGACCGCGCCACGTACTCGTTTCGGACCCGAAGACCGGATTTCGTCAGTCTTCATCGCTGCCGACGCCGTGGTGGACCCGGAACAGGTTGGTCGGGTCCACGTCGCGCTTGATCTGCAGCAAACGCTCGTAGTTCTCACCCCAGAACTCCTCCTTCCAGTTCTCTGTGAAGTAGCTCGCCTCGTTCGCGTACGCACCCTGGCCCGGTAGGGCCTCGCGGATGACGGCGAAGCCCCGCTGGACCTCGTCGCGAGACGATTCCGCATCGGTCATGTCGGGTTCGTGACCCTTGACCCCGGGGTATGCCGGTGCTTCGGCCGCGGCCATGATGATCAGTGCAGCTGCTTCGAAGACACCGGGATGGATGGACGTCTGACGGTCGCGTTCGAGCGCCCCGGGAGCGGCGCCGGATAGCCCTTTGTTGCTCTGGATGGTGAACCCCCGGATCCTTGAAGCTTCGACGATCATGTTGACCAGATCCTCGGGGCTCTCGGTGTACATCGACAGCGGCAGCCAGCGGGACTCATAGGCCGACCAGAAGGCGGACACCTCACCGGAGTTGCCTGCCCACCAGTACTGGTTGTCGGGCTGGTTGGGTCGCGGGTCGGCCACGACGTCGTCGGGCACGTTCTCGTTCCACCACATCAGGTCCCAGACGTGCTCGAAGGGGATCTCGGTGAATGCGACATCAACTTGGTAGCGACCGCCGGCGGCGCGCAGCGGATCGAGCAGCTGTGCCCATACGGCCCGTGCCTCCGCCTCGGTCAGATCCAGCCAGGTCAGGGCCAACTCGACTGTGTTGTCGTCATTGAACCTCACCTGTTCACCCCAGGACGGGTTGTTCAGTGCGCTCGGGTAGAAGTGGACATAGCGGCGAACCAGGTCCTCGTACGCAGAGTCGTCGGCAGCGGTGATCGTTCCGGTCACCGTTCCGGTGAGCGCGGGGATCGGATGTGCCAGCAGAGTGGTCGACACGACGATTCCGAAAGTTGAACCACCACCACCGCGCAACGCCCAGAAGAGGTCCGGTTCCCGGTAGCGGTTGGCGACTCGCACCTCTGCGTCGGCGGTGACGACCGTGAACTCCAGGACCCCGCCAGCGCCGGTGCCGAAGGCCTTGGAGTAGCTACCGAAGCCGCTGCCCTGGATGAACCCACCCGAGGCGCCGACGCTGGTGCATCCCCCGCCCTGGACGTAGAGACCCGCCTCGGTGGCCGCTCCGTAAGCCTCGAGCCAGCGTGTTCCTGCGCCGACGGTGAGGGCCGTCACTCCTTGGGTGCTCTCCGGGGCACCGTCGGGAATGAAGCTGCGGTGCACGTTGATGTTGCGCATGTGATGCGTCCACACCAGCAGCGAATCCGCCGCGTTGTTCCGCCCGAGGTAGTCGTGGCCTGTGCCCTTCACGACCAGTCGCACATCGTGGTCGCGGGCGAAGTCCACTGCGGCCGCGATGTCATCGGCCGACTGCGCAGCTACCGCGTAGGGACTCAACTGAGCCGTCCAGGCCTCCAACCATCCGGTTGACTGCGTTGCACCGGCGAGTTCCTCGTGCACGAACGGGTTGGTGAGCGCTTTCAGCTCTTCGGCACAGCCGGCACCGTCGGATTCGGTGGCGCACGCGCTGGTGGGGGACACGGGACGAACGAGACGTCCGCCGACCCGTTCGTTGAGTGCGCGCCATTCCGACTCCGGCGGCCAGTTCGCGGGCCGCCCGGGCGGTGCACCAGAGCCGGACCCGGCACCACCGTCGCCTGTGGAGCTGCACGCCGACAGGGCGGCTACGCCCGATGCTGCTCCGGCTCCGACCAGAAGGCCGCGTCGACTCAGATGTCCCATTGCGTCATCTCCTCGCTCGATCCTGGATCACCAATCGG
This sequence comes from uncultured Microthrixaceae bacterium, assembly GCA_963805905.1. Lineage (GTDB taxonomy): Bacteria > Actinomycetota > Acidimicrobiia > Acidimicrobiales > Microtrichaceae > JAMLGJ01. The sequence goes on along the minus strand of CAWDVV010000001.1, from coordinate 3,554,334 downwards.
CACGGGGGTCGTCGAAATGAGCGAGGAGCACAAGCGGCGGTCTGCGACGCCACGTTCGGCGGGACGACGCGTGCACTCGGTACTGGATCCCTCGGATCCGCGGTCCGCTGCGCGCTCCTCGGGTGTCCGCGTCTCAAGGGCCTCGCCCAGATCGGACCGTCGCTCCAGGGTCAGGAAGTTGTGCCTGCCGGACTACGGTGCGTAGGTACCCTGTCGAGGCTGCCCGCAACAGACCCTTGGGCAGTCAGCATGAGGCGACTGCCGTACCGGTCTCAGGCGATGCAGGGCTCGCCCCTGGCGGAGACGCGGCCGCCACAGTCCAGCTGTTGTTCCAGCTCAGCGCTGACGCATGGGGAGTGGGCGCGCTGTGCTTCGGGCTCTGGCTCATACCGATGGACCACGTCGCTGCATCATCGGGCCGAATGCCCGGTGCACTAGGCGGGATACTGATCGTGGGTGGCGTCGGCTACATTCTGAGCGCGTTCGTGGACCATGGACTGACTGAGGCTCCGACCTGGCTGGTGGAGGGACTGACGATCCCAGTGAGCGTGGGAGCGTTCTGGATGATCGGCTACCTGCTTTCTGTGGGCATCCGACCGGCCCCGGACACGGCTGCCAGCAGTACCCGAGCACCACAGAGATGACGATCGAAGTAGCGCGATGATCGAACCGCAGCGGAGCGTGCCCGTCATCGACAGGTTCCAGGTTGTGGAGCGGACCTACAGTACCGACGATTCGTTGCCGACCGTCGGGTTGGCGAACATCGAGGCGGTCGTGCCGGGGATCGAGGCGAACAGGGCCAAGATCCTCGCGGCTACCCGGGTGTTAGTGGAGCTTGGTGTGAACGTCGCGGTCTTCCCCGAGTTCGCATTGTCGGGCTACTTCTGGGACGACGAGCCTGCGTATCGGGCCTACATGGACCAGGCCCTCACCGAACAGCACGTGAACCGGATCGACGAGGAACTGCGACCGCTGTGCGCAGGCGACCTGCAGGCCATCGTGCTCAACAACCTCACAGCCGGCTCCGACGGCAAGTATCGGAACCGAACGATGATCATCTCGGAGTTGGTGGTCAGCCCGCTCGACCCGGACAGCTCCCATGACAAGATCTACCTCCCGGGTATCGAGAGCCTCTACACCTCCACCGGCGCGGAGGACCGGCCGGTGTTGCGCGGTAACCGGATACCGGCAACATTCGGGTTCACCACCTGCTACGACTACCCCTTCGTAGAGGAACTCCGCCGCTACGCGTTCGAGGACGGGGTCGACGCGATCATCCAGGTGGCGAGCTGGCGCGCCGAGTCGAGCCGGGAGTACCCGCTGATGAAAGTGCGGCGCGACCGCTACTACGGACAGCTGTGGGACATGACGATGGCGGCGTCCTCGGCGCAGAACCAGGTGTGGACCTTCGCGGTCAACTCGATCGGTCGTCACGGCATCACCGGCGAAACCTTCTGGGGTGGTTCGGGGGTCTGGGCGCCGTCGGGGACCTGTCTGGTGCAGGCGTCGAATTGCAACGACGAGCTGCTGGTGGTTCACAACGTCGATGTTGTCGGTGCTCGCCGTTTCGAACTGGATGACTTCAACTACGAGTTCGACTTCCGACAGGTGCACCGACCGATGGACGACGCCATCGTGGAGGAGAAGCCGCTCGACTGACCACCAATCTGGCCCCGGTCACCCACAACGCTTCACGTCGCGGCCGGGCCAAGCCGGCATCACCCGCGACGCTGAGTGCGCTGTTTATGAGCGAGCTCATCAGTCGACCGTGTCATCGACCGGTGACGTCGAGGCAGTGGCTCGATCGGAGAAACGGGCATCAGTCGAGGTGATCGTGGACTTTCCTTGTCCGGATCGGATGCACGTCAGGCATCGGGTGGGGGAGCACCCAGCCTCGAACTGTTCGCCATGGAAGGCGCCCTATCCATGCGGGACCCGAGCTCGGACCCGGATCCAAGCTCGGGTCCCGGTGAGGGCTCCACCGGCGACAGTTCTCTCGAAGTGGTGAAGACGGCCGACCGGTCACTGCCGCATGTAGCCCTGGACACGTCGGGGGCGTCCCGGAAGAGCACCGGGAGCCAGTAGCATCGCCGGTCACGGAACGGCACGAGTCCTCTCCCACGAACTCCGCCACTCCCGCCCGAGTAGCTCAGATGGCAGAGCAGCTGTCTTGTAAACAGCAGGTCAGGAGTTCGATTCTCCTCTCGGGCTCAGTTCGGACCCGCTCGCGGACCTCGGCGTCGACACCCTCGATGTCGGCGAGGCCGTTCACGACCGGGGCCCCACTCGACACCGAGACGCTCGGTCAGCTCGTGACGCAGCTGCGCGGGCAATGCGGAGGTCGGTGAGCTGTCCGTGCCAGCGGTTGGTCCCTACCACGACGACCGTCAGAGGTCTGCGGTGCTCACCGGCACGCAACGTCAGCTGTCGTTCAGCGGTGAGTCCCGCTCGGCCCGCAGGGGCGTTGCGCCGATGCGCCGGTTGAGTGCGGTGTACTCGTCGCGCAGTGTCTCGAGCGGGATCGACTCCAGATCGCCCGCAACGATGAGATACGACTCGAAGAGCCTCCAGCCGAGCGCATGAGCGGCGATCTGGGCGCCGCGGATCCGCGCGTCGGACGGCTCGAGTCCCCAGTTGTCCTCGATGACTTCTGCAAGGGCACTAACCGGGTTGAACGCATCGGCGAGCCGCGGCGGGTCAGACCCGCTGATGACGAGGTGGGTGAGTACGACGAGCCACCGCCCCATCGTGGAATCCCGATCGAAGGTGGGCATCGCGAGCGGCTTGTCGAGGAGTTCCTGGGCGAGTTGCGAGCTGAGGTCGTGGAACACCGCATCGATGAGTTCGGCCCGTTTGCCGATGTAGCGGGCGATGAGCGCGAGTTGGACATCGGCGGCGGAGGCGATGTCGCGCAGCGGTACGGCGTCGACACCCCGGCGGGCGAACAGGTCGGCTGCGGCGTCGAGGATGGCCCGACGCACGGCATCGGGGCCTGCCGGGCGACCGATCTCGCGACGAGGTCCCGGCCGTGGACTGCTCTGGTCTGTCTCTGCGTCCTGCATGGGCCTCTCGTGGTCGACTGGCGCACCTTTGTGGCTGACCGGATCGCCTCGCACGATCCTGACACGACGTCGGCATCTCCACTCCTGCGCGACGAGCCGCTCTACTCTCGCGCTACGTCTCTGTCGATTCGGTGCTATCGGCATCAGACGATCGGCCCAGCGGGCCGCCCAACGAAGCGCGGACCTGACGTTCGGCAAGCACCCCACGGAACGCCTGGACCTTTGCCCCCGAAGTTCCCTCCAGGGCCTGGTGGAGCAGCGTTGCGATCACGTCGGGTGCTTGGTGGGGATACTCCGCCACCAGGCGTTCGAGTATCTGTTGCACCTGCCGATCACGAACTGCGCCGAGCGGCGCCATGAGCTCCTGACCGCCCGGCGCCAGTGATCGGCCCGAGCGGTTCGCGTTGCTCTCAACGATGTTCACAAATGTAGATATTATGCACGAGTGATCACAACCTGCGGGCGCGCGGGTTGGCCCTTCTGCTCACGAGAACGCCAGACGGCCAGAACGAATCCACCTAACAAGGAGACAACACATGGCAATGGACACCTTCATCGCATACGTCGGGGTGTACCCGAACGTGGACGCAGCGAGGGCCGACTATCAGGCGGTGCACGACCTCCAGATCGAGGCCGGACTGATCGATGCGTACGATGCCGCGGTCATCGAGCGCAAGGACAACGGCAAGGTCAAGATCGTCAAGAAGCACGAGACCCCGACACGCGCCGGAGGCTGGGCAGGTGGCGGGCTCGGGCTCGCCACCGGACTGGTGGTCGCGCTGTTCCCGGCCGCTGCCATCGGTGGTGGTCTGCTCGCTGGCACCACCGCAGCGGGCGCCGGGCTGGGAGCGCTTGCGGGTCACGCAGCTGCCGGAATGAGCCGTAGCGACCTGAAGGAGCTCGGCGAGCAACTCGACGCCGGCCAGGCCGGACTCGTCGTCGTGGGCGCTTCCGACATGGGAGCGAAGTTCGAGGCCGCCATGAAGCAGGCCGACAAGGTCCAGCAGAAGCAGATCGAGGCCGACGTCGACGAGATCAGGAAGGACGCCGACGCCGACAACTGACGCTGCGGTTCCATCGCTGGTGGTGCCCGACCCGCGATCGGGCCGGGCACCACCAGCTGACGACGCAACGTGATAGCGACGACCGCACCGGAGGACCGAATGACCGACAGCCCTGACAGCCCTGACAGCCCTGACCAGAGGAATGCGCCGGTTGGCGGAGCTGGTTCGGGCCGTACCGCCCAGCTGAGCAGCCCCGAGCGGGTTGCGGCGCTGACCGACGGCGTGTTCGCCATCGTGCTCACCATTCTGGTGCTCGAGATCGCGGTGCCCGAGAACTTGTCGGAGGCGTCGCTTCGCCAGGTGCTCGAGGAGCTGCGCCCCACCCTGGTCGCCTGGGTGATCAGCTTCTTGATCACGGCGATGTACTGGGTGGGACATCGCGATCTGTTTCTTCGCGTGCGAGCGGTCAATCGCGACGTCGTCTGGCTGAACCTGTTGTTCCTGTTGCCGGTGGGACTGATCCCATTCGCGTCCTCCGTGCTCGGTAAGTACCCCGACGACGCCATAGCTCTGCACCTGTTCGGCGTCGTCATGATCGTCGCGTCGGTCATGCGGCTCGTGCTCTACTCCTACGTGATGCGGCGATCGGCCCTGCTCGTGACACAGCAGGCTCCCGAACGCCTCGGCCTCGGCCTGTCCATCGCCGCCGCACCGATCCTGGTCTACGCCCTTGCTATGGCCCTGGCCGCCACTTCGGCCACGGCCAGCCTGATCCTCTATTTCTCCGTGCCGATCCTCTACTTCCTGCTCGTCACCGTGCTGCGGGACCGGTCGACCACGCGGGCCGAGGCCGAGGAGTTCTCGTGACGCCCACCCCAGATGATCGCCGCTTCGCGGTCAGGCCGATGAGGAGCGACCCATGACACCCGACGACGCACCCAGCACCGCACGAGCGCCGGAGCAGCCCGGTTCGATCAGGCGGTTCATCCCGATCCTGGAGTGGTTGCCCACCTACGACCGGTCGTGGTTGAAGAACGACGTGATCGCCGGGTTGTCGGTGTGGGCATTGATGGTGCCGACCTCCCTCGGTTACGCGTCCCTGAGTGGCGTGCCCGTCCAGAACGGCCTGTACGCCGCAGCGTTCGGCATGATCGTGTTCGCGCTGTTCACCACTTCCAGGCAGCTGGTGCAGGGCCCGGGCTCGTCGACCGCCCCGGTGCTGGGTGCCGCGGTGGTGTCGATCGCGGCGGCAGGATCCCCCGACGCCGTCGCGATCGCGACGGCCATCACGTTGTTCGCCGGGCTGTTGTTCGTCGTGATGGCGGTGCTCAAGATGGGGTGGATCGCCGAGTTCCTCTCAGCGGCGGTGCTCACCGGGTTCATCTTCGGGGTCGCGATCAACGTTGTGTCGGGCGAGCTGTTCAAGATCACCGGAACCGAGAAGTCCGGCTCGAACACGTGGCAGAAGCTCTGGGACTGGGGGGCAAGCCTTCCCGATGCGAACCGGACCACGGTCGTGTTGGGTGTCGCGGCCCTCGTGTTGTTGTTCGGCCTCAAGTTCGCGGCGCCCAAGGTCCCCGCCGAGCTGGTCGCGGTGGTTGTGGGCATCGCCGTGACCGTGCTGTGGGGTCTGGGTGACCGCGGCGTCGAACTGATCGCCGAGGTCCCACGGGGGCTCCCGACTCCATCGGTGCCCGACGTGGGCCTGATCCTGGACAACTGGGAGACGGTGGCCGGCGCGGCCGTCGGGCTGGTCCTCATCGGGTTCTCGGTGACGACCGCGGGTGTGCGCCAGTACGCGACCAAGCACAACTACCGGGTCGACGTGAACCAGGAACTTCTCGCCCAGGGAATGTCGAACGTCTCGTCCAGCATCTTCCAGGGGATCTTCAACAACGGCAGCCTCTCCAAGAGCCCCGTCAACGACGGCGCCGGTGCCAGGTCGCAGGTCTCGAGCCTCGCCCAGGCAGGATTCGTCCTCCTGACCCTGCTGTTCCTTGCTCCGGTCTTCTCGAAGCTTCCCGAGGCGGTCCTCGGCGCAATCATCATCGAGGCAGTGACCCTGGGGATGATGAACGTCGGCGAGATGAAACGCCTGATCCTCGTCAAGCCCTACGAGTTCGCCGCCGCGCTGGCCGCCCTACTCGGCGTGATGACCTTCGGCATCCTCCCCGGGGTCTTCATCGGCGTCGGGATCTCCATCATCTGGCTCGTCGCCGTCTCCGCACTGCCGTACATCCCAGAACTGGGCCGCAAACCGGGAACGGACGCGTTCTACGACCTCGAACGGCACGACGACTGCGAGACGATCCCCGGACTGAAGATCCTCCGTTTCGACGGCGGACTGTTCTTCGTCAACGCCGACGCCCTCTCCGACCGTCTGCGCCAGATCCGTGTCGACTCACCGACCGGGCTCGACGGGGTGATCCTCAGCATGGAGGGCGTCAACTTCATCGACAGCGAGGGCGCCGACGTCCTGATCGCCATCGCACAGGCCGGCATCGACCACGAGATCGACCTGTACCTCGCTCGGGTGAAATCGCAGGTCCTCGACGTGCTGGAGCGCGACGGCTTCTTCGAGCTCGTCGACCACGACCACATCCACGACAACATCGAGGCGGCGGTCGAGGCACACGCAGGGCTGCACCCCCGCCGGCCGAACGAATGAGCTCCGGGACACCGAAGGGACCCGCGATGGCGACCAGCCTTCCGATCGACAAGCCGTGGTACCGACAGTTGTTGGTGGCCTCCGGCGTCATGGGTCTCGTCGTCGGGCTGCTCGGGCTCGCCTATCTCGGCGCCACGGGCAAGGTGACCGACCTGGTCTTCGGCGACCCCCGGATCGACGCGTGGTCCGGTGAGTGGTGGTGGATCGCCGTCACCGCAGCCGGAGGGCTGACTGTCGCTGTCCTGCGACGGTGGTGGAAGACCCCTGAACACGTCCCCGGCGGAGTCGCCGTCATCGAGTCCGGCGAGGTCGACCATCGGGTCGCAGCCTCGTGGGTCGCGTTGTCGGCAGTGTCCGCGATCGCTGGGGCGAGCCTCGGCCCGTCGTTCGCGCTGGTCATGATGGGCGGAGGTCTCGGCTCGTGGATCGCGTCCCGATGGTGGCCCGGCAATGAGTCGGCACGCCTCGACGCGACGATGGCAGGCATCTCCGGCGGCTTCGGCGGCGCGTTCACCTCTCCGGGCTTGGGCACCCTGATCGTCAGCGAGCTCGCCCCGATCCCCAAGCAGCGCTACATGGAAGGCATCCTGGCCCAGCTGATCGCCGCGACCGTGGCCTTCGCCGTGTTCTTCGGAGTGGTCGGCACGACGTTCCTCAACAGCTTCGCGATTCCCGTCGAGGAGTTCCGCGTCGCACATCTCCTCATGGGTGTCGGCCTCGGCATCACCGCGAGCGCCCTGATGATCGCATTCGTCGTCGTCGTCAAACTTGTCCAAGCGGCCGCCGACAAAGTGGGGAGCCAGCTCCTGCGCGGCGTGATCGGCGGAGCACTGGTCGGCCTCATCGCCGTCGCGCTTCCGCTCACCGTCGGGGCCGGCAACGACCAGCTCACCACCGTGATCGACAACTCGGCGTCGATCAGCCTCTGGATGCTCGCAGCAGTCGTCGTCGGGAAGATGGTGGCGATGGCGCTCAGCCTGGCGACAGGGTTCATCGGCGGCAACGTCCTCCCCATGCTGTTCGTGGGTGGAACGGCCGGCGTGATGATCCACCTGGCGATCCCCGACATCCCCTACGCCATCGCCGTCGGCGCCATGCTGGCCGCGGTGCCGGGAGCAACCATCAAGGCTCCGATCGGCCTGACCTTCATCGCCGTGCTGTCCATCGGCCTCGGCCCACTCACCGCAGCCCCGGTCGCCATCGCCGTCGTCACCGCGCACCTGCTCACCGCCGCGGTGGTGGCACAGCTGAAGTCGCGCAAGGCCGAACTCCCGACGTCCCACGCCTGACGACAGATGGTCTTCGGCCCCGACGGAGCAGGCAACCTGCTCGAAGTGATCGTTCTCGAACTCGCCGACGACCGGTTGCTGGCGATCCACGCCATGCCGCTGCGGCCCACCTTCCATGAACTTCTCCCAGGAGCGGACGATGACTGAACCCACGCCCTACCGGACCACAACCGGCAAGGTCCTCACCGACTTCGACATCGAGGCCCTGGCCGACGAGGCCGAGCAGGGCTACGACGTCGAAGAGCTGAAGACACGTCGACGCGGTCGACCGATGATCGGTGACGCTCCGGCCGAGGTCGTACCGGTCCGGCTCGACCCCGCACTCAAGGACGCTGTCGCGACGCGCGCCGCTGCAGACGAGACAACCACCAGCGACATCATCGGAGAAGCCCTCCGCCGGTTCCTCGAGGTGGCCTGACCCAACGTCTCACGGCATCGATTCGGGCTGGGCCAACATCGAGCTCAGAGATGCGATCGCGTCTCACGGTTTGTCTCACGAATCTCTGGACGACCACGGATATCAGCGGTTGAATCACGTGAGACGTCGACGCAGATCCCGCGACTTGGCGGGTCTGAACGGCACTCGGTGGACACTTGACCCACGACTTGAAAACAGCAGGTCAGGAGTTCGGTTCTCCTCTCGGGCTCAGTATTCCCAGCAAGGGTTTCGGCTTCTCGGAACTCTCAGGAATGGGCGCTTGCCAATCCCTTGCTAATCCGCCGCCTTCCTCACCGCCGTGGCCGACGGCGCCCGCGCGCTGATAGAGGGGGGAAGGTGTGAGGGGTGACCTCGCAGCCTTCCTGCGATAGACCGATTGGATTCGTGCTTCTCTGAAGTTGAACGCGTCCGGCGGCGAGCGACACGCCGGGTCAATTGCCAACTAAGGAAGTCGCCGACTTCTTTAGTTGGGGTCCAAGCTGCGAAAGGCCGCTCTACCAAGGTCACCGCACACCGCGATGTTCCGCTGGCCCTTACAGCGCCTCGCTCGACCAATGATCACTACGGAGAGTTGAACGCTGCGCTCGAGGACGGCGAACCGCATGACGCGACGCACGGTATGGCGGTATCATGACACCATGACGAAGAACATGACGGTTCGACTGCCCGATGAACTGGCTGCTGACACCGAGGCGCTCGCCCGGGTGGAAAGCAAGAGCGTGAACGAAACCATCAAGGACGCTCTGTCCGCTGCGATCGACCAGCGTCGCCGAGATCCAAAGTTCAAGCAGCGCGTGCAACAGATCATCGACGAGGACCGCGAGCTGCTCGAACGCCTCGCCGAGTGAGCGTCGAGTACCTTGACCTCGCCGATTACATCGGCATCGCCGCCGCGGTCACCGGCCTTGACGAAGGCGTCATCACGAAGGTCGCCAAGTTCGACCTGGCCGACTCGGCGCTCCACGCGCCGGCTGCGGGGTTCGGTGACGACGACTTCTATCCGGACCTCGTCGACAAGGCCGCCGTCCTCATCGTCAGGCTCGCCAAGAACCACCCGCTGCCGGACGGCAACAAACGCGTCGCTTGGGTCGCGCTCCGGTACTTCCTCATTCTGAACGAGTGGGCATGGATCGAGCCGCCGACGGTCGATGAGGCCGAAGCTGCTGTGCTTGCCATCGCGTCGGGAGATTGGGACGAGCCACGAACCGCCGACTGGCTCCGCTCGCGGATCGAGCCGGACGTTGACTCGTGAGGACGCACGTTTGCTAATCCCTTGCTAATCCGCGGGACGAAACGAGGTGGATCCAGTGCAATGGGGTGGACGGACATCCCTTGGGAACACTGGCTACAGTGCATTCAGCCACACGGTGTGGACGGCAAAGGATCGGCTTGTAAACAGCAGGTCAGGAGTTCGATTCTCCTCTCGGGCTCAGTTCGGATCCCCTGGGGAGCCCAGTAACCTCAAGGGTTTCTGGCGATGGTCAGGGTGGTGTACAGACCTTCGACCAGACCCCGGATTCAACCTGTCTCACGGAATCTCACCGACGTCTCACCTATCGGTGCGAGATCGGAGGACAGGATGAAGGGCAACAAGCGCAACGGACGCCATCCGGGCACGTGGGAGCTGCGCATGGATGGGGGCGAGGACCCGCTGACCCGCAAGCGTCAGCAGAAGTCGGTGACCTTCCACGGCACCTCCCGAGAGGCCGACGTGGCGTTGACCGAGCTGATCACGAAGAGCTCACGTGGCCAGGTGTCTGTCGGCCGGCGCACGGTCGCGCACGCCGTCGAGGCTGGACTGCGTCAGGCCGGGACTTCTCGTGATTGGTCCCGACGGAGGAGGCAACTTCTCGAGGTGATCGATCTCGAGTACCGCAATGGTTGGTGATGATCCGGCCGAGGTCCTGCCGGTCAGGCTCGACCCTTCACTGAAAGATGCAGTCGAAGCTCGCGCGGCGGCTGATGAGACGACTACCAGCGAGATTGTCCGGGAAGCCCTTCGGCGATTCCTCGACGTCGCCTGAGCACCGGGTGCCTACGCGCACCGGGTGTCTGACTATCTGCCTCACCAATTTCTGGATACCCGCGGATATCGGGGGTTCGCGTCCGCGTCGGCGGCTGTGGCGCTGAGCACCTGGCTCGAGTCAGGCCAGTCACGCCTTCCCGTCGCGCTCCCTGTGCTCACACCCTGGCCAGCAGCAGGGTCGGCGCTGACCTTCTTCCAGTTCTTCCTGAGTCCGGCGGATGCGACGTTCTCGGGTCTTCGACTGCTTCGCATCCTCGACCCAGCAGATGAACTCGTTGCGAGCAAGCGGCGTGATGTCCTTCCAGGCATCGAGCGCGGTGGCGTTGCCGACCAAGGCCGTTCGCAGATCTCTTGGAAGCCTGTGCACCACCCCTCCGGGGACCCGTGTGCTGCCCATGGGGCCACGGTAGCAAGCGCTCACGACATGGTCACCCAGTCGAAGGCCCATGGAGCTCGTATGGCATGGTGAATCCATGACCGTTGTATCGACGAGCACCGCCATGACGTTGGCTGGTCTTGCAGCGCTCCACGTCGGGTGGGGGGCTGGCGCGTCGGGGTGATCGGCGTTGGCATGGTGCTGGGCGGACGGGGCGCTGTCGGTGTCGCAGGGCGTAGCGGGTCGATCGTTCCTTGGACGCCGTCGGAGCGATTCAATGTTCTCGACCGGCGCTACTACGGGCCGTTGTGTCTCGCCCTTGCAGGTGGGTCACTGCGGTCGCTCCGGAGCTGATTCCGACTCAGAGATCGAACGACTCGCCGACCATCTCTTCGGACATCACCCACAGGGCGGCTGCCGTATCGGGTGAGGTGGCGTAGCGCATGACCCCCAGAGCGTCATCGGAGTCGTCGATCACCGGCGAGACCGCGCAGTCCTCGCAGTAGCGGCCGCCCACCTCGTCGGCGTCCGCCACGAGACCCGCCCACACCGAGGTGGCCGCGCCCTGTGGCACGGACTTCCACACGAGCTCTCGTGTGCCGCGGGCCTCCATCAACACGCCGAACGACTCCTCGGTGAGGTGACGGCCCAGCTCGGTGATGATCCCGCCGGGGTGCACCGCGGTGGCCCGCACCCCACGCTCACGGAAGCGACGGTCGAGCTCGACTGCGAACAAGGCGTTCGCCGTCTTGGCCCGTCCGTACGCGACCCACTCGTCATAGGGACTCTGATCGAAACCGGGATCGTCGAGGCTCACGTCGCTGAACCGGTGGCCGGAGGAGGACAACATGACGACGCGGGCGGGGTCCCCGTCGATCATCAGCGGCAACAGACGATTCACGAGAACGAAGTGTCCGAGGTGGTTCGTCCCGAACTGCATCTCGAATCCGTCCGCCGTCACCGCCTGGGGACACCCCATGATCCCCGCGTTGGCGATCAGGACATCGATCCGATCGTGCCCGTCGACAACGAACGCATCGGTCACCGACCGCACCGATTCCAAAGATGCCAGGTCACCCTGGTACAGCGCGACACCCGTCGCCCCGACCTCGTCCAACGCAGCGCGTGCCCGGTCGACATCGCGCACGATGCCGCTGACCGTGGCGCCGTGCGCGGACAGTGCCCGAGCTGTCTCGAGGCCCAGACCTGTCGACACGCCGGTGACCACTACCTCGGTTCCCGTCAGGTCCAAACCGTCGAGGACGTCGTCAGCGGTTGAATCGAATCCGAAGGTGGGCATGACCACATGGTGCCCTGTCGCCGAGACGCGCGCCACGGATCTGTCAGCTCGGACGTAGTGGACAAGTGATTGATCCACTCGGCGTGCGCCGGGCTCCGGACTCGGGTTCGATGCGCCGAGCTCCTCCCCTCCGTAGACAGCCGGGCTCGTCCACCGCGGGTGATGTGTCCGGCCCCCGACCCGGTGATAATGCGGGGGTGGAGGTGCAGTAGGCGTGAACACCGGAGCGACGGAGATCGAGACGAAGCTCGTTCCGCCTCGGGGGTTCGTCATCCCCGACCTGTCAGATGTGCTCGACGGCCCGGCACCCACCGGCGGGCGGCCCGAACAAGTTCAACCGCAGCGGCTCATCGACCACTACTTGGATACCGATGACCTCGTACTGGCGCGGTCATCGATCACGCTGCGGTACCGGTCAGGTCCGAACGGCGGTGGGTGGACAGCCAAGTTGCCGACGCGGTCACACGGATCACACCACCTGAGACGTCACAGGATCGATGTCGATGGTGAGCTCCCGTCATTGCCACCGGAGGTATGGGTGTTGGTGGCGGCCCGCGTCCGACACCGAACGCTGCGCCGCGTCGCCGAACTCCTCACCACGAGGACGGTGCAGCGCCTGGAGACACCGCAGGGGTCGGGTCTGGTCGAGATCGTCACCGATCACGTCCGCGGGGAACGAACCGATGGGCGGATTCTCGAGTTCGACGAGATAGGAGTCCGACAACTCGGCGGCCCCGGTGCTCGGAGCGCACGACGGGCTGCTGTGGCCGAGCTGCGACGGTCCGGATGCCGGCGGGGTCCCCAGTTGGCGAAGCTCCAACGCGTCCTGGGTGCCGAGGAACTCGGCTCTCCCGAGGTGGTGGTGCCCACCCTGCCCTCGCATCCCAAGGTGCCCCAGGTCGTGGGGACCGCGGTCGCCCGCTCGGTGGATCAGATCCTGCTCCACGACCCACTGGTGCGTCTCGGTGAGGAGGTTGAGGACCTTCATCAGCTCAGGGTCGGTGTCCGGCGGCTCAGGTCCGACCTGCGCACCTTCGCCGGTGTGCTCGATGGGCAGTCGACCGCCAGGCTCCGAGCTGAGCTCCGTTGGGTGGCGGACGCCACGAACGCGCTCCGCGACCTGGACGTGCTCCGTGCACGCCTCGTGCACGCCCGAAGTCAGGTTCCCGTACTGGACGAGGCTGCGATCGACGAACTGCTGTCACGATGCAACGAGCAGTCAGAGCTCGCACGGGTGGAGATCCTCGAAGTTCTGTCCAGCGATCGCTACCTGGACCTGCTCGATGAGCTGGTTGCAACCACTCGTGAACTCGTCGATCCCAAACGGCCGGCGCTGCGCACGACATCGGGCCGGGATCAACTCCGACGGGCGGTTCGACGGCGCTGGAAACAACTCGATCGGCAGATCAGGCGCCTGGAGCGCGATCCGGATCCCGTGGTGCTCCACAGAACCCGCATCGTCGTGAAACGCTGCCGCGCTGCGCTAGAGGCGACCCGGCCGGTGCTCGGAGCGGGATCGGGTCGAACGGCCCGTGATCTCGGCCGGCTCCAGGATGTGCTCGGCGACATCCACGACGACGAAGTGGCCCAGGAGTGGCTCCGACGTGCTGGCGCGGACGAACCGTCGACCGCGCTGGTAGCCGGTCAGATCATCGCCTCGGTCCGGGCCGACGAGGCGCGCCTGTGGACCAAGTGGCCCAAGGCATGGCGTCGTGTGCAGCGACGGCGTCGAAAGCAGTGAGGACAGGGGTCGATTCCCCGCCCACCGCCGAGGGGTAGCCATCTCGGAGTCATCCTCGGGGGAGGGTTGTGAGGTGTCGGCGCAGGTTGTGCAACTGATCGGCGAGATCTGTGCCTGACTCCATGGCGTAGCGTCCCTAGTCTCGTTGGTGGAACATCTCCACGTGCCGACAACTGTGGCTTCAACGGCATCCCGATCACCAGGAGGATCACCATGAGCTGGTCGACCAGGGACATCCCGGATCTGCACGGCAAGGTTGCCGTTGTCACCGGGGCGAACGGTGGGTTGGGACTTGCCTCCGCCAAGGCACTCTCAGCCAAGGGCGCCCACGTGGTGATGGCCGCGCGCAATCAGGCCAAGGCATCTGCAGCGCACGACGAGATCCTCGCGGCGTATCCGTCAGCTTCGCTGGAGATCGTCGAAGTCGACCTGGCCTCGCTCGCCTCGGTTGAGAGTGCAGCGGACCAGATTGCTGCTGCGCACGATCACATTGACATCCTGATGTGCAATGCCGGGGTCATGGCTCTGCCCCAGGGCACGACCGAGGACGGATTCGACACCCAGTTCGGGATCAACGTGCTCGGGCACTGGGCACTTGTGAGCCATCTTCTGCCCATCGTGGTTGGGACGCCCGGCGCACGGATAGTGACTCTGTCGAGCACCGCCGAGCACACCGGTCGTGCCATTGACCCCGCCGACCCACACATGCGCGAGAAGTACGGCGCGTGGCAGATGTACGGCCAGACCAAGCTGGCCATGCGCCACTTCGCGGTCGGTCTCCAGCAACAGTTCGACCGTGCGGGCGTCGACGCGAAGGCGCTGTCGGCGCAACCCGGGCTCACGAACTCCGACCTCCAGGCCACGACTCACACACAAGGGGGTGCGGGCGTTCTCGGAGCGGCCTCCGAGAAGCTGGTGAAGATCACCGGGATGTCGACCGACCGCGGAGCGCTGAGTCAGTTGCGCGCCGCGACCGACCCCGACGCTCCCGGAGGTGGCTTCTACGGCCCGCTGTTCGTGACGAACGGCCCCCCTGTGCGCAAGCCTCTGATCCGCCCGGGTAGCGACGCTGCCATTCGTGCGCTGTGGCAGGTGGCCGAACGCGAGACCGGTCTGCGCGTCGAGGTCAGCGATGCACTCGCCGGCCAGTGAACGCCCCTGTCATTCGATGAGCCCGGGAATCTCGACCCGACAACTCACGAAGCGCTACGGCGATCTCATCGCCGTCGACCACGTCGACCTCGAGGTACTCCACGGGGAGGTCTTCGGATTCCTCGGCCCCAACGGTGCAGGGAAGTCCACGACCATCCGTTGCCTGCTCGACCTGAGTCGACCTTCGAGCGGTACGGCCAACGTGCTCGGATTCGACAGTCGCCATGAAGCCATCGAGATACACCGTCGGGTGGGCTTCCTGCCCGGAGATCTTGCGCTCTACGACAACCTCACCGGTGCCGAGACGGTGGAGTACTTTGCCAACCTGCGCGGCGGCGTTGCCCAGAGCTCCATCGATACGTTGGCCGAGAGGTTCGACGCCGACCTCTCGAGGCGCTGTAGCGAATACTCCTCCGGTAGCCGCCAGAAGGTGGGACTCATCCAGGCGTTCATGCACAGCCCGGACCTGCTCATTCTTGACGAACCCACGACCGGACTCGACCCTCTCGTCCAGGACGAGGTACACAAACTGATCACGGAGGTGCGCGCCGAAGGGCGCACCGTGTTCCTTTCCAGCCACACCCTCTCGGAAGTGGATCGCGTGGCGGACCGGGTGGGCATCATCCGCCACGGTCGGTTGGTCGAGGTGGCCTCGGTGCAGGGTCTCAAGGCCAAGTCGCTGGCGCGTCTCGACTTCGAGTTCGCCGAAGAGGTCGACCCTGAACCGCTGCGCCGCATCGGCGGTGTGCGCGAGGTGACAGGAGAGGGACGACATTGGAGCGTCACCTACGAGGGGCCGATCGATGTGGTTCTGAATGCCGGATCTGAGCTCGGGATCGTCAACCTGCACAGTCGTGAAGCGGATCTCGAGGAGATCTTCCTCGGCTACTACCGTGACGACCCCGCGACCGGAGTTGGGAACAGAGGCGGTGCGCCGGGCGACACCGGCCCGGATACGCCTGCATCCAGCGACGAAAGCCCCGATGTACGCTGAGGTAGCTGCCAAGAGCTTCCGTGATCGCCTACCGCTTTCGGCTCTCGGTGGACTCGGGGTAGGCCTGCTCACCCTCGGGGCCGTCGCGATCTACGACAGCTTCGGGATCGACTCGAACTTCGCCGCAGGCCTCCCGGAGATCCTCACCTCGCTGATGGGTGTCAACCCTGATGTGAACTACGTGATGGGTGAGATGTTCGGTCTGCTGGCACCGATGCTGGTGCTCGTAATCGCCATCTCCGCCGGTGTAGCTGCGATCGCGGGGGAGGAGCAGGCCGGCACAGCTGATCTGTTGTTCACACAGCCGATAACCCGCCGCGGTGTCGTGGCGTCGAAGGCGTTGGTGCTCGTGGGTCAGGTCGGAGTCGCCAGCGCTCTGATCCTGGCCGGAGGGCTTCTCGCGGGTGCGCTTGTGGACACCGGGGTGAGTGCGGTCAACCTCGCTGCGACGAGCCTGGCGCTGGCGGCGTTCGGCACCGCCTTCGCGATGATCGCGCTGGCGCTCTCGGCCGCCACGGGTTCGCGGTCGATCGCAATGGGAGTAGCCACTGCGCTTGCGGTGCTCGCCTATCTCACCAAGTCACTCCTTCCCATCGTGAGCAGCGTCGAGAATCTCGACCGGATCTCACCGTGGTACTACTACGACGGGTCCAGTCCCCTCTCCAACGGTCTCGATCTCCTGCACCTCGGGGTGCTCCTGGCCATCGCTGGTGTGGCGTTCGCCGTGGCGATGGTCGCCGTGGACCGTAGGGACATCTCGTCGGGTGTGACGGGCAGGGCGTTCTCGCTCTCCGGTCATTTCAAACGGCTCGGGAGGCTCACCCGTCCACGTGTCGGTGGCCTCGCAGGTTTCGCGGTATGGCGGCGTTCGTCGCTCATGTTGATCGCCGGGTTCTACCTGGCGCTCTTCGGCGCGGGCATTGGAGCTCTGTACCCGGCAATGGAGAGCTCGCTCCGCGAGGCGTTCAGTGAGCTTCCCCAGGCCCTCGCGGGTTTCGTCGGCTCTGCGGACCTGGCGTCGCCCGAGGGGTGGGTGAATGGCGAGGCGCTTTCGATCGTGGCCCCGTTCGCAGTGCTCGCCGTGTGTGCCACCATCGGAGCAGGAGCACTCGCGGGTGAGATCCAGAAGCGTCGCATGGTCGGTGTGTTGGCCCTGCCGGTGAAACGCTCGAAGGTGGTTCTGGCCAACGGTGCTGCGGTGGCCACAGCCGCGGTCGTTGTAGCCCTGCTCGCCGGCCTGGGTGTGGCCGTGGGATCCCCGCTCGGAAGTATGGACCTGGACATGACGGGCGTGGCTGCGGCGTTCTCACAGATGGCCGCTCTCGGGCTGTTCTTCGGAATGTTCGCCCTGGCGCTCAGCGCTATGTTCTCCCAGCGTCTGGCCATAGCCGGCACCATCGGACTCGCTCTGGTCTCCTATCTCTCCCAAGGCCTCCTGTCACTCGACGACGGAGCCGAGAAGTGGTCCGTGCTGTCTCCCTGGCACTACTACAGCGCCAACTACCCCCTGGTGAACGGCTTCAATATTTGGTATCTGGTGGTTCTGGTCGGACTGGCGATCATCGCTCTGGGCGTGGCCGTGGCCGCCTTCGAGCATCGCGATTCGGTGGCGTGAACCGCCGCGACCATGTGAACTGCGATCGAGAAATCCGGTCGAATCCGGGGAGGACGAATCATGACCACAGCAATCCGTCTCACGAACGTGGTGAAGGCCTTCGGGTCGACCCGGGCCCTGGATGGTCCGGACCTGTAGGTCCGAGCGGGCAAGTCGGTGACGATCCGCACGGTGCTCGGGTTGTTGAAAAAGGACAGTGGCGAGGCCGAGCTCCTCGGCGTCTGCATATCCGAGGCGTTCGTAGAAGCCCACCGTCGCGGTCGCAACGATCCGTTCGGCATCGAGCGCTCCGGGCACCGCTCTCTTGAGGTTCGGACAATTCCAACTCTCGGATCTCCATTCGGAGAGCTTGCTTGAGATCGGTTCGTGGGAGGTCTCGAGCAGAACTGGGTCGATCAGCGCCGGGTTGATCAACCGGGGGGCCGATCAATTCTCGGCGTGTTCGCAGCGAGCGACCGCCTCGTCGATCGGGGTGGATCCAGAGTTGAACGCGATCGTGACGCCCGCGGTTCCGGGGTTCTCGAGCACCGCGGCGGCCACTGCTGCGACGTCGGCGCGGGACACGCTGGTGCCGTTGGTATCGGTCACCTCGATCATTCCGGACGCAGGGTCTGATGTGAGAGCGCTCGGTCCGAGGATCGTCCAGGCGAGCTCCGTGCTGCGCAGGTACTCGTCAGCGGCCGCCTTTGATTCTGCGTATGGGTGGAAGCCTGAATCGGCCGGCACCCCGTGGTCGGGCCCAGCCCCGAAGTAGGAGACCATCACGTATCGCCGGACTCCGGCGTCTATTGCTGCATCCATCGAGCGGATGGCCGCGTCGCGATCCACCGCGTATGTCCGTGCGGGATCACCTCCCCCCGCTCCGGCGGACCACAAGACCGCGTCGTGTCCAACGAGGTGGGTTGCTATCTCATCGCTACCGAGCTGTTCGACATCGGCCACCACCGGCGTAGCGCCTGTCGTCGCGACCTGGGCGATCTGGTCAGGGTTGCGGATCAGTGAGGTCACTGCATGACCCCGCTCGACGAGCAACGACGCCAACGACATCGCCACCTTGCCGTGGCCTCCGATGATGACGATGCGCATGGTGCCTCCCGATCGACAGCAATGACCAACGTATCGGTTCCGGCGACCACGATTTCACGGCACTGTGGTACGCCCCCGAGTTACCTGCCTGGCGTTCTCGGCGGGGATTCAGTCGTCCACGAGGTAGATCAGTCCGCCGCCGACCTCGGTGTACGGCACCCCTGTCGCAGCCAGTTCCGGCTCCCAGGAGGTGTTGATCTCGGGATCGCTCTGTTCCATGCCATGGTCCGCGATCACGAACACCGCGGTGTCGTCGCGCACGCCGGCTGATTCCACCGCGCGGAGTACCTCGCCGATACGCGCGTCGGAGTCGAGCACTGCGGCACGGGCATCCGAGCTGTGAGGTCCGCTCTCATGCCCGGCCTCGTCGGTGAGCGCGAGGCTGCACCAGCTCAGGGTGGGGAGTTCGTTTCCGTGGACTCCCTGCCAGCATTCGAGTGTGTGTGTGACGCTCAGGTGGTCGACGCGAGAGAAGAAGCGGTATTTGTCGCTCGCGGCGGCTGCCACCGGATCCAGATGCCTCACGTCGTCCTCGGCGGGCAATCCCGAGGTGTCGCCGTTCCGGACGAGAGCGAAGGTAGAGAAGGTAGCTCCCCGGTCGCAGAACTCGAAGGTGGCAGATGTGAACGATCCCGGGCGACAGCGCTCGATCGCCTCGAAGATCGTTTCCACATCGGTACGGAGATGATCTGAGGACCAGAACATCGATTCGATATCGAGGAGATCGATCGAGGTTCCCGTTGAGCGGTTCACCCAGGCGTTGTGGATGATCCCGGTGTGGCCCGGGTGTGCGCCGGTGGCCGCAGTGTTGTGGTTGGCCAGCGTGGCCGTCGGGAGCGATGCCATCGATCCGTGTCCGAACATCGTGCCCTCCGCCAGCAGGGATGCCAGATGGGGAGCCTCACCCGAGGCGATCACATCGGTGAGCAGGTTGGCATTGCAGCCGTCGAGCAGGAACACCACTGCGTGCGAAGCGGTGGTGCCATCGAGGATCCCCCTCTCAGGCCGGCCGTCCTGGCGCAACAGGAGTGCATCGTCGTCCGTGTCGCCCGTGGCACCGACGTTGCCACTGTCTGGTTCCAGCCCCAGAACCGTGGCGATCGTTGGTGCGATGTTGACGATCCGGGTTGCCTCCGCGATGGTGCCGAGACCCTTGATTCCCGCACCGGAGGCCAGGAACGGGGCACGGGCCTGCACCGCTCCGAGTGACCCGTGTTGTCCGCGATACCCGTCCACGAAGTGCGCCGCGGTGTGTGTGGCGAGCAGGTCGGGCGCGTGTTCACCGTCGAAGAACTGTGCGATCGATTCGTACGCGTGTGGGTAGGCGTTCGCGCGGCGATCAGGAAATGGACTCGTGCGCTCCACCTCGAGTCCGATGAAGCGGTCGGTCGACTGGTCCGACAGGGGATTGCGCCCCGTCACCTCACGGACGTCGTGGCGCCAGCTCCCGTTGTCCGCCGTGCGGGTGAACAACACAGAACCATCGATCGCGGTTGCCCGATAGTGATCCGGCGCCGGAGACGACAAAACCATCTCCACCCGGTCGGCCAGGTCCTCGGAGATCAGGCGCTCCGTCAGTGCGGCGATGGCAGCCTCTTGGTTCATGTACTCAGGCTAGGTGTTGCCCGGGCGGACATCTTCCCGGCCGACCAGGAGTTGCCACCTGCTGCGAGCGCTTCCCGTCGCTGGCCCACCGACGTACCCTTGGTCGATGGACCTGGAGCGGTTGGCAACAGGCGACGACCGTCAGGCCGCTTTGTCTGGTTGGGGTGCAACGGGGTTGGCAGTTATGCGCGGAGTCCTCGATGAGAGTTCCGTGTCGCAGCTCATCGACTGGACGCAGGACCTGGAGCACATGTCCCAGGGACCGGCGGGACCGATGCATCACTTCGAGCAGACCGGGTCCTCCGCGGTGATCACTCGGTCCGAGCGATTCGCGGATGTCCATGAGGAGTTGGGACGCTTCGTCCGCAATGACGTGGCCGAACTCATCGAGGTTGTCGCGCACGAGCGTGTGGCCCTGTTCAAGGAGAAGATCAACTACAAGTATCCGGGGGGTGCCGGTTTCGCGCCGCACCAGGACGCCCGTGCCTACAGATTCGCGAACTGGCACGTGTCGGTGATGGTGCCGCTCGATCCAGCCACGGTCTCCTCGGGATGTCTCTGGTTCGCCGACAACCCGGGTCGCGAACTGTTGGAAACCGATGGGCGTGGCCGCATCGCAGACCATGTCGCGGCCCGGCTCCGCTGGTATCCGGTGCCGGTCGAACCGGGGGATGTGGTCGTGTTCGACTCCCGCGGTTCCGCATTGCAGTGAGACCAACGCTGCTGATCACCCCCGGCGTGCCATGTACCTCACCTACACCGCGGTCTCCGAGGGAGACTTCCGCGACCGGTACTACGCGGACAAGGACGCGGAGTTCGCTGCGGCCGACGGCACCTTCGGAGGAGATCGCGTGAGATTGTCGATCAGTGACGACTTCCTCGGACGCCCCGTGGAACCTGTGGGTTCAAGCGGCGACCCGGTCGATCAACTGATCGACCGGTACGCGTCCCCTGCTGCCGGGGCGCGCTATGACGAATCGGTCACAGAACTCGAACATGCGTTGCAGGCGGGCACCCTGGCCGAACAGGAGGGCGCCGAACCGGAGCTGGTCGCGGCAGCCCTGCTGCACGACATAGGCCACCTGATCGTGGGTGACCTCCGACCGATCGATGAGGAACTCGAGAGCGATGCCCACCACGAAGGAGTGGGTGCATCGTGGTTGCGACCGCGATTCGGACCAGCGGTGGCCGACCCGGTCGCTCTGCATGTGGCGTCCAAGCGATATCTCTGTGCAGCGGACCCCGCGTATTTCGACTCGCTGTCCGCTTCCTCGGTGAGGAGCCTTCAGGTGCAGGGAGGTCCGATGAACGGTGCGGAAACCCTGGCCTTCGAACAGAACCGGTACTTCGATGACGCCGTTCGTCTGCGCCGCTGGGATGACTCCGCCAAGGTCGCGGGGATGTCGACGGCACCGTTCGAGCGATTCGTGCCGATGCTGCGTTCGCTACTCGCCACGCCGGGCGCGTCGAGTAGCGACGTGGATCCGGTGGGGGAGTAGCAACGGCCTTGCGTGTTCTCTGGGTGGTGATGGATGCTCTCGGTGTCGAGAAGGTGACCGCGGACCTGATGCCCAACCTCTGGCGGTTGTCTGATTCGGAGGGTCCGGGCGTGGGTCGCGGTGTGCTCCCCAGCACCACCTACCCCAACCACGCCACCTTCGTCACGGGAATGGACCCGGCACGGCACGGCATCTATGCCAACGAGGTGCTGGTGGCAGGGAAGTGGGTGGGAGCGGGCAAGATCGGTCCGACAGGTCCCACCATCTTCGATCACCTGGGTGCGATCGGTCACCGGACCGCAGCCGCGTTCGGCGATCCGGAACTCGTCGGCGTGTGTGGAGCGACTGCCGCTCACGCCCACTGGCCCCCATCGGGGGCACTGCCGCTGGATGTCGGACTGGGTGAGTTGTTGGACCTCTACGGTCCACATTGGGATGACACGGTCGTGATGGTCATGAGCGACCACTGCTCCGAAGAAGTCGGCGAGGAGCCCGGGTTCGACATGGAGCAACTGTTCCGAACGACCCTCGCAGAGGTGGACCCGGATGCCCGTTGGTGCTTCGAGGGCACGTGCGCCGTGATCGCTCCCGGCCACCGCTCCGGCGTTGCCGCGACGGTGGCGGACCTCGAGTGCGTCGTCGGGGTATCCGGCGGCCCGGCTGAAGGTCTCTGCGTGTGGGGCGGAGATGGCGTCATCATGGGCCTGAACTGGGGCCAACGTGGTAACCACGGCAGCATTCGTAGTCGTCCTCAGGTCGCAGTGCTCGGTGGTGGGCACCCGCTCGTGCCCACGATCCGCGCCGCCGGGAGCCGGACCGAGCGGGTTTCCACCGACTGGTTCCGAATGACGATGGACCTGCTGGCCACCTGAGTTACGCGGGCAACTACTTCGGCACCGGTCCTCCACTGCGGGCGGCTCTGACATAGGCCGGCCAGTCTTCAACCAGGTCAGCCATGTCCATCGACGTGCGTGGTGCCTCGAGTTGGAGTTGGAAGGCCGTGAGGTCGGTACCGTTCCAGGCGAACAGAGGCGCCGAGATCGCTGCGTCGTGGAATCGCGCGACCGAGTCGTCGGACAGAGCCAGACCCGATTGGTAGATCAGTGATCCCGCCGAACTGACCACGGTGGTTCCCCATGTCGTGGATATGTCCCGGTGGACATGGCCACAGATCACGCGGACCACCTGCTGGTTGGCAGTCACGATTCGCTTCAGGTCTGCTGCTCCACCGAGACCTCCGTATTCCATCCACCACATGTCGGTCATGAACGGTGGATGGTGCATGGCGATCACGGTGGGCTGATCCGGAGCGGCGGCCAGGGTGTCAGCGAGCCACTCCAGGCGCTCGACATCGAGCGCTCCGTCGTTTCGGCCCGGCAAGGTCGTGTCGAGGCCGATCAGGCGCAGCGGGTAGCTGTCCACGACCCATTGGAAGGGTGCACCCGATGCCACGTCGAGGTGGTCACCGAACTCCTCGGCGAACCCATCTGACACATCGTGGTTCCCGGGCAGGATGTGCCAGTCGAACCGGCATCGGTCCAGTTCGGAGCGGAGCAGAGCGTATTCCCGGGGACTGCCGGTGTCCACGAGATCGCCGGTGATGACCAGCGCATCGAGTTGCCGATCGATGCCGTTGAGGACGTCGATCGCCGAGTGCAGCCGTTCGACCGGGTGCAGGAACTGGGCCAGAGCTGTGTCGGGCATGGCTATGTGGAGATCCGACAACTGGGCGAGCAGCATCTGCGAAGCGATCGAGGACATGGGCACCATGGTACGGATGGGGAGGCCATGACCCTGGCCCGCGGCTGGGTCCAGCTCAGGAAGCGAGCGCGGAACGGAGCATTTCGAGGCGTTCGGGAACGACGGCGAACCAGGCCCAGCGTCCGCGCTTCTCCCGGGTGAGGAACCCGGCATCGACCAAGGTCGACAGGTGATGGGAGACCGTCGGTTGTGATCGGCCCAATGGCTCGGTCAGGTCACACGCACAGGCTTCGCCCCCGGAGCTACCGGCGATGATCGAGAGGAGACGCAGCCGAGCGGGATCCGCGAGCACCTTCAGGGCCTCGGCCAGTTCGACGGCGGCCGGCTCACTGATCACCTCAGCGGTGATCGGGCTGCAACAACCAGCGAACACGTGTGTTTCGGTGTCCATCATCCTCCGTTCGAATCCCATCTACATATATTGACACTGGTCGATATGTGAGTAGTATCAACATATAGACATACATCGATACTAGACCACGGAGGTCAGAATGTCCCGAGTACAGCTCGCACTCAATGTCACCGATGTCGATGCCGCAGTCGACTTCTACACGAAGTTGTTCGACACCCCGGTGGCCAAGCGCAAGGACGGCTATGCGAATTTCGAGATCGCTGACCCACCTCTGAAGCTGGTACTGATCGAATCATCCGAGGGCGGATCCCTCAACCATCTCGGAGTTGAGACGCTCGTGGCCGAAGAAGTCGTGGCGGCTGAAGAGAGGTTGAGCGATAGTGGGCTCGAGACAACCGGATGCGACGACACCGTGTGTTGCTACGCGACCAAGACCGAGACCTGGGTGAGCGACCCCGACGGCGCACCCTGGGAGTGGTACGTGAAGACCGGCGACGCCGAACAGATGCGGAACCAGATCCTCACCGCGGACGAGACCTCGTCGTGTTGTGCTCCCGGCGCGGTCGGCGATTCTCAGCGACCAGCGGCTGAGTCTGCTTGTTGTTGACGAGCTCGGGCCGGTGATCGCCCCAGTTATCTGCTGAACACACCGGCGGCTTGAGCAACACTGGTCGGGTGCCAACGGGAGAAACCACCGTTCGAATTCTCGGTCCGGTTCAGATCCTGCGCGCCAATGATGAAGGCGAAGGCGCGGTGGTCATCGAGATCCCCAGCGCCAGCCAGAGACGCCTGCTCGGCGCGCTCGCGGTACACGCCCCGGATCCAGTTCGCGCCGAGTGGCTCTGCGAGTTGCTGGATGTCAGCCGGGGCGCATTGCGAACCTCTGTGGCCCGGCTCCGTCGTGGCGTTGGTGATGATCTGGTGCGCACCGCTGTCGGAGGATATCGACTCGATGTCCCCGTGGACGCAACGATCGCCTGCACCGAGATTCAAGTGGGCCGCGGCGATCCGGTAGCTCTGGCGAACGCGCTGGATCGATGGGTGGGACCTGCGTTGGAAGAGTTTCGCGATGAGGCATGGGCGGTGGGAGAGGCAGTCCGGCTCACCGAGGTCCGGGCAACCGCGACCGACGATCTCGCCGAGTGTCTGCTGGTTGGGGGCCGGATGAATGATGCGATCGCTCTGCTCGAACCCCACATCATCGAACATCCACACCGCGATCGACCTCGGGGTCTGATCATTCGGGCTCTGGCCGGAACGGGCCGCCAGACCGAAGCCCTGCGGTCCTACGAGGACTACCGCAGGTTCCTCGCAGATTCAGCCGGGACCGAGCCATCACAAGCTCTGCGGCTCATCGAACAGCAGGTACTCCAGGGGTGGGACGGAACCCTGCCCCTCCCTGCAGAACCCGATTCGGGCGAGGCTGATCCACAGGGTCGCATGCTCGCACCGCTGGTGGACGGCTATCTCGAACGCGTGCCCACAGGTGTCGGACGCGAGCGCCCACTTCGTGAACTCGCCCGCATGGCCGATCAAGTCGTCGATGGTGCCCCTGTCCCTGTCGTGGTGGCAGGAGAAGTCGGGGTCGGCAAGACGACCCTGCTCGCCGGTTTCGCCCGCGGCTACTGCCGCGAGCACCAATGGTCGGTCATATACGGCCGTTGTGACGAGCTGGCTCCAGTGCCGTTCGAACCGTTCCAGGCGTTGATCGGGAACGCATTCGAGATTCTTTCCGACGAGGCCGTGATGTCGCACACGGCGCGCTGTGGTGGTGACCTGTTGCGGCTCCTTCCCCATCTCCGCGGACGGATTCCTGTCCCGCCTGCGGATGCCGGCGACGACACAACTGCTCGCCACCTTCTATTCGAAGCGGTCCTCGACGTTCTCAAGCGGGCATCCGCCACGGGCCCGGTCGCGCTCATCCTCGATGATTTCCATTGGGCGGAGTTCGCGGCGATGCAGCTACTCAGACACCTCGTCAGAAATCTCACCGATTCACCGGTGATGGTGCTCCTGGGCATACGTGGTTCGACCAATAGCCACAGCGATCAGCTCCGCGGCCTGCTCGCGGAGCTGATCCGTTCGGGTGCGGTGACCCTCGATCTCGAGGAATTCGATGACGGCGAGTTGGCCGAGTTCGTGCAGACACGTGTGCCGGGGGCGGCCCATCACGACGTGAGTCTTGTCGCCAGACAGCTTCATTCGGAGACTGCGGGGAACCCACTGTTTGCGGAACACCTGCTCACGCACTGGATGGAGAGAGGCCGACTCCAGGTCGATGGTTCGAGTCTGGCTCTGTCGCCCGGACCGGTCCTGGACGTGCCGCCCACACTCCGCGAGCTCGTATGGCGCCGGGTCTCATCGTTGGGTGAAGGTGCTGAAGAGCTGTTCGGCGCAGCATCGGTGTTGGGTCTCGACTTCAACGAACGTGTGCTGTCAGCCATGGTTGCCGCCGATCGAATGCCCGTCGACAAGCTTCTGGATCGGGCAACCGACGCTGGGTTGCTCGCCGACGACCCGTCGGTCTCAGGTGCCACACAGTTCACGCATGCCCTCGTGGCCCACGCACTGGAAGCGAGCCTCGGGGACCGAAAACGCAAGCGGCTCCACGAGGCTGCGTTCCACGCGATGCTCGTCACACAGGGAATCCCGCAGTCGGAGGTACCTTCTCGACTCGCGTTGCACGCCGCAGCCGGTGGACTGATCCCCGAGGCACAGCGGTGGGAAGCCGAGGCAGGAGACCAGGCTCTCGCTCACCTCGCTCCCGATGAAGCAGCCAGGTGGTTCGTCGCCGCACTCGATCACGCGTATGCCGTCGATGCGCCCGACGCGGAGCTCGCCTCGTTGTTGGTTCGCCTCGGTGAGGCCCGCACACGTGTCGGGGATCCCGCGGCACTGGACACAATTCGTGAGGGCGCCGAACTCGCTCGGCGGTGCGGCGCGCTGGACACGTTGGTTCGAGCCGCCCTCGCTACGGATCGCGGGACGATCAGGGTCGGTTCGTCGGCCAAGGATCAACTCGGGATTGTGGAGGCCGCTCTCTCATGCCTCGACGACCGTGACGCGGATCGTCGCGATACTCGATCAGGTCGAGGTCGCGACCCGTGCAAGGGTTACCGCGCTCCTGGCGCAGAGCTTGATGGACACCGATCAGTCCACCCGTCGTACCGCCGCCGCTCTCGAAGCATTGGAGCTCGCCCGCTCGAGTCTCGATCCCAGATTGTTGGCAGAGGTGGCGCCGGACATCCTGCATGCACTCTGGGAACCGGGCGCGGGGCCGACCCGCTCAGCACTGGCCGCAGAGGTCGTCGCCATCACCGACGACTTGGGTGACCCGCATCTGATGTTCGTGGCAAACTTTGCCGCATTCAATGCGTCCGTGTGTGCGGGAGATGCCATGTCTGCAGCACGCAACCTGGAGCGGATCCACCAGGTGGTAGGTGAGGTTCCGGAGCCGCAGATGCGTTGGTCGGTGGGCACCTTGGACGCCTTCGTGGCCACCATGGAGGCGTCGTTCGCGGACGCTGAAGTGATCATCTCGGAGACCTTTGAGCTGGGCCTGGAGATCGGTGAACCCGAGGCACTGGCGATGTTCGCCGCCCAGAGCTTCGCTCTCGGAACATTCACAGGCCGCCACGCCGAGTTGCTGCCGTTCATCGAAGCCGGCCTCGAGTCAGAAGCCTCGGTTGAACTGCCGTTTCTGATAGGCCACGCCATCGTCTGTTGTGAGACGGGCCGAACCGAGGTGGCGTCAGGACTCCTGCGCGACGCGATCGAAGCAGGCCTCGATGCGATACCGAACGATTTCATGCGTACCACATCGCTCCTCGGATATGCCGTCCTGGCACTCGAACTCCAAGACATGGAGGCTGCGCAATGGCTGTACCCGGAGGTCGTTCCACTGGCAGGGGAGGTGTCGTTCAATGGAATCACCGGTCAGGGGCCGATCTCCGGGTATGCCGGAAAGCTCGCTTCCCTGCTCGGGGAGTTCGAAGACGCCGAGAGGCTCCTGCTGGCGGCGCTCGAGGTCACCGAGTCATTCGGCTGGGTGTACCACCGTGCGAGCACGCTCATCGCGTTGGCGGACAACCGTCTCCGATGTTTCGGTGGGCTGACCGACGACGGCGAGGAGTGGCTGGCGACAGCGGAAGCACTGTGTGCCAACCATGAGATCGGTTTCTGGGCGCGTCGGGCCGAGGCACTGAGAGCCCGGTGACGCGCGACTGACGCGTGGGATCACTCAGAGTGAATGGGTACCGCAAGACAGGGACCTTCAACGCTGAGGAGGCCGAGATGCCCGGGAACTCCGCTCCGCGCACGCCGACTGCACCGTTCGCGGCATTGATGACCCACCCCGTCGTGGATGCGGACCGTTGGAAGGAAGACTGGGATCGCCACGAGCCCGACCGGCGAGAGGTCGGCGTGCTGGGGCACCGCATCAACCGTTCCGAGGACGATCCCCGCCTTCTGAGCGTGTTCATGCCCCTGTCGAACATCGAACGGGTCCGGGCATTCGTCGGGTCACCTGATCGGGCAGCCGAGATGGAGCGTGCCGGCGTCACCGGTCCGCCCGAGATCGACTGGCTCAAGCCGTTGCGTGACTCGTCGATCGGCGACCGTCGGCTCCCGGCGTGCATCGTGAGACTCCGGCTCTCGGACGTCGACCAGTGGCTTGCGTCCTACGACGAGACCGTGGACATGGCGGCTGCGGGTGGTTTGATCGGCCGAGCTGCCCACAGCTCCTTGGATGATCCCGAACTCGTGATCGCCTACGTACAGGCGGAGACGTTCGACACGCTTCGGACCTTCTTCTCGAACCCCGGTCTCGACTCAATGTTGGAGGCCGCAGGTGTGCTCGGTGCCCCGGAGACCACCTTCTACACCGGAGGCTGGGCCTCCACGTATTGAGCAGCAAGGCGAACTGATCTACAGACTCGCTCGGAAGTGCCGGGCGAAGTACAGGAGAAACACCATGACAACAGTGATTGCAACCCACGAAGTGAAGGACAAGGACCACTGGCTCGCCTCAACGGTTCGTGACGAGGTATTTGCCACCATCGGCGTCACCGACATCCGTACCTTCGTCGACCCGACGAATCCCAACCTCGTCGGAATATCGGCGACCGTTCCCGACATGGACGTGTTCATGGCAGCAATGCAGAGCCCCGAATTCGCGAAAGCGGAAGCCGAGGACGGGGTCCTCGCCGAGACGATCAAATTGCTCGTCGAGGCCTGAGGCCGCCTTCCTCCGCAGGGACAGCCCTCGTTCGGAAGCGACCGGCCGTAGAGGTAGTGATCAGGTAGCAGCTGCCATCGCGGCGGCCGCCAGTTCGCAGAACTCCACCAGTTCGTCGGCGTCGAGCACGGTCAGATCGGCACCGAACCTTTCATTGGTCAGTTCCTCGGCGCGTTCCCAGCGGAGGCGTGTCTCCTCATCCGGATCGGACTCGGGCTCGGGCCAGCCGAAGATCCCGGCCATGTAGGGAGTCTTGACCATGAACGCATCGAGAGGTTCAAGGTCCGTTTCGACGATCGCCGCCATGTGGCGCGCCGCGCGAAGCTCGCGCAGCGCGTTCAAGCGGTGCAGTGCGAGCGCCTTGACATCATTCGGCTCGGCCAGGTTGCGCCAGCCCACGAACACCGGGGCATCGGTACCGTCGGCGTTGTCCACCACCGTGCCCGCCAGTTCAGCCAGGCGTGCATAGTCGACTGCGCCATCGGGTAGGTGCCCGGCCGCCCAGTCGTGCGCAGCCGTAGCGAAACGCTGGGCCGACTCTGCGCGGCTCTCCACATCAGCAGCGGACTCCCAGCCCGCCCTCACCGACTCCGGTGGGAAGAACAAGAACGCCTCCGAAACGGCGTCAGCATCGACGTCACCGAGGACCCCGCCACGGCCGGCGAAGTAGAAGGCGATGCCGTCGTATCCGGCTGCAGCAGCAGCGACGTAGGTCGCGCCGTCGAGCATGAAGTTGGCAGCCAGGTCGTGGATGGCCGGAGCGGACTGCCGTGCGGCCTCTTCGGGAGTGAGTTCATCGGTCATGGTGCCCGCACTCTATCGACCTCGACCCTGCCGGCGACCCGGCTCTGGATCAGCCCAGCTGCCGTTGGGCCCCGACCTGTGGCAGGACCTCCCGGATCCCGGGGCGTCGATGGCGCTTCAGCCCGAGAGGTCTTCCACGATCTCTGCGAAGTGTTCCGGGTCGGGCGCACGGTTGTTCACCAGGCTCACCGAGTTGGAGATGCCGCTCACGCGCTCGCGGATAGCGGGAGCGATCTCATGAGGCTCACCGACGACAGCGATCGTTTCGATGAGGTCGTCGTCGATGAGACCGGCCATCTCGTCCCAACGGTCATCACGTGCGAGCAGGGATGCCTCCTCCCTCAGCCCGCCGTATCCGTGGAGCTCGAACACGGGCTGGTAGGCGGGAGTCGTGGCGTAGAAGGCGAGCTGTTTGCGTACCGCCTCGCGGCTGCGGCTCATCTGTTGCTCGTCGCGGCCGGTCACAACGATCGTCACGCAGACGATCTCGAAACCGGAGGTATCACGTTCCGCTCGCGCCGCGCCGCGCCCGATGGCAGGAAGCGTGATGTCGAGCAGGGATTGCCGGGTGTTGACGGGGTGCACCAGCAGTCCGTCGGCGACTTCTCCAGCCACCGCGGTCATGGCGGGACCAACTCCACCCAGGAGAATCGGGGGTCGACCATGACGATTGGGACCGGGGTCGAACGCCGGAGCCATCCGGGTGTGGGTGTAGAACTCGCCCTCGAAATCCAGCGGCGTGCCGTTCGGTCCACGCGTCCCAGATTGAACGGATCGCGAGAATCATCTCGCGCATCCGGAGCGCGGGTTTCGACCACGGCATCGAGAAACGCTGCTCGATGTGCGGGCGGATCTGGGATCCCAGACCGAGTGTGAACCTCCCGCAGGTGAGAGCCTGGAGGTCCCACGCCACGTTGGCGAGCGTCATCGGTGTTCGGGCGAATGCGATCGCCACTGCGGTGCCGAGCTCGATCGTCCGGGTGTGCTCAGCGGCTACGGCCAACGGCAGAAACGGATCGTGCCTGGCCTCGAAGGAGAAGGCCCGGTCGTAGCCGATTTCTTCGAGGTTGCCATACAGCCAACGTGCCTGGGTCAGGTCGTCGCCCGGAACCGTCATGGAGACATGCATCAGTCAAGACCACCCGGAGTGCCGGCCCGGGTCAAGTGCCCGGGTCGTCGTCGAGGGATCGAATTTCCCAGACGCGGGCGGTGCATGGCGTCGTGAGGGGCCATTCAATCCCATCATCGGCCAACGCAGCTCCGGAGAGTGTCGTGACCGACAATGGTTGATCGCTGCGCAGGTCCGAACATGTGAGTTCGTATGTGAGTGCGGCATCGAGGCCACCGAGGTGGATCCGAGGTCCCGGGTCCCGCGCGGCGGGCCCGGGGGATTCTTCCAGCTGGTATGCGAACAGCACTGACCCGGTTCGGTGTCCGGGTGGGTGATCATCCGGGTGGTGGCTGGCTGTCTGGTCGTTGCCCGAGTGGAACGCCACGGCCGCCCGGCTGAGATCGTTGCCCTCCACCGGCGAGATGATGTGCTCGATGTCGCCGTGCTGGATCACCCTCGCGTTGCGTCGGGCGAAAGCCACCGCGCGGGCGCATATGTCGAACTCGGTGTCGGTGAGGGTGCACAGGTCGATGTCGAAACCGAATCGGCCGAACAGCGCCACAGCACAGGCGAACTCGACCGGTCGTTGGCCCCACCTGGTCACGTGGGCGGCCATGACAGATGCTGGGAAGAAGTGCGAACATGCCCACTGCATCCGCACCCTGGTGACCGGATCGGTGTTGTCGGACGTCCAGAACTCATGGAACCGTCTCAGTGTTCCGTGGTCGTTGCGGCCGCCGCCGGAAGCACACAACATCAGTTCGGTATCCGGATGCGCCTTGATCACGTCATCCATCAGTTTCCAGGTCGCACGGACGTAGTCGACCCACACGTTGGATTGGCGATCCGGACCCAGGGTCGTGGATCCGGCCTCTGTGATCGGCCGGTTGGCATCCCATTTCAGATACGAGATGCCGGGGTTGTCATCGAGCAGTGAATCGAAGACCTGAGCTTCGAAACCACGGACCTCGTCGATGAGAGGGTCGAGTACGAGCTGCTGGCGGTGCTCGCGTGGCTCCCGCCTGTCCCGCAGGATCCATTCGGGATGCGCTTCGTGCAACTCGCTGGCAGGGTTGACCATCTCGGGTTCCACCCACGTTCCGAAGCGGAGGCCGGACCGCTTCGCAGCATCCACCAACGGTGCGAACCCCGATGGGAGCTTCGTGGGGTCGGGTGTCCAGTCACCGAGCCCCTGTGTGTCGTCGTTGCGGGCATGGGTGGTACCGAACCAGCCGTCGTCCAGGAGGAACAGGTCGGCGTCGAGTTCCCCGGCACGCTCGATCAGATCAACCAATTGGCCTTCGTCGAAGCCCATCCCGGTGGCCTCCCAGTTGTTGACCACTATCGGTCGCAGGTGTTCTGGGTCGCGCAGCACGACGTCGCGGGTCCAGCGATGGAACCGATCGGTGACATCCGCACGGCCCTGGATCGACCAGGTCCAGGCGATCGCAGGCGTCACGAACTTTGCCCCGGGCTCGAGCACGAACTCGGCAGCGTAGGGATTGGCGCCTGCGCGAAGACTGAGTGAGCCGGGTGCGTCGGGATCTGCACTGGGGACCAGGTCGAGGTCGAACCTGGTGTTGCCCATCCATTGGATCGAGAATCCGACCACAGTGGAACCTGCGGACCCGCCTCCGGTGTCCAGCAGCATGAACGGGGCCCGGCCCAGATGGGGCTGTGCTCCCCCGAGGCTCGTGAGGCTCACGGTCCCCGCTTGGAGTTGCTGGGTGTTCCACCGCCATTCGTCCGCCCAGCCCGAACCGCCGAACTGGGTGATCGTGGTGTCGGTTCCAGCCAACAGGTTCAGGGCGATCGAGTCGTAGTCGCCGAGACGGACCGTGCCGGGTTCGTCGTTCCTCACCTCCACCCACTGTTCGAGCACCCCGCTCGATGGATGGGTCAGGAAATGATGCGTGAGGACGAGGTCGAAGATGTCGTCGCGGCATCTGATCGTGGTGTGTTGGCCATTGTGATCGTCATCACGGGGGGACTGGTCGATCGACTCGACCCTCAAGCGCGTGCTGAGCGTGCCGTCGTGGTGTGTGACCCTCAGGGCCGCTGTCCGCAGCG
Organism: uncultured Microthrixaceae bacterium; assembly: GCA_963805905.1. Lineage (GTDB taxonomy): Bacteria > Actinomycetota > Acidimicrobiia > Acidimicrobiales > Microtrichaceae > JAMLGJ01. The sequence continues at coordinate 3,521,144 of CAWDVV010000001.1, read as the reverse complement.
GATCGGAGTCGCCCCAGGTCGGGTACGCCTCGGGATACCACCTGATCGCGGTTGCCGGCTCGACCCGGTGTCCGTCGGGGCCGAGTCCGACCTGGTGCAGCTTGCCCGCCTCGTCCGCTGCGTAGGTGGCTCCCCATCCACCTGCGTCGACATGGGTCACCGTTCGGTGTTGCGACGTCCGAGGGTGAGATACATGAGCGGACCCACGGGTTGCACGAAACAGAGCAGGCTCCAGATCCATTTCGGCCCGCGTACGGCCGACGAAGCCCGGTTTCGCAGGTCTCGTAGTGCGATTGAAGTGATGGCCAACTCGATGATCCCACCGATGACGATGAAGGCTTTCGCCCGGGGGGTCAACTCGGACCAGTTCTTTCGTTCTGTCATGACATGAGCCTAGGGCGTCGGTGGTGAGCTCCGGGTTTGCAGCGGCGCTCTCAACCAGCGTGATCGACCCGCGTGATGATCAGGCCGGAGGCGCCACCTCGCCCGGGTCGGTGCACCTCGGGGCCAGTGAATCGAGGACGTTGGCGACGAACGGTCCGAAGAGCGCCGCCCACAACGTGTGTCCGTAGGTGTTGGGGTGGAACATGTCCTCGGTGAACAGCTCGGACCGGGCGAGGCTGAACGACGGATCCGCGATGTCGTGAACAGGGATACGCACCACCCTGTCGTGGGCCTCGCACGCCTTCTCGTTCATGCGGTCCAGAACCCCACATCGCCACCTGACCAGGGGACGCAAGGTTGCAGGGAACCGCGGTATCACCGACAGATCGCCGATCCCCAGCGAGATCACCAACCCCTGTCGGCTCAGTTCCGCGAGAACCTGGCTGAGATCAGACCGGAAACGGTGCGCCGGCGTGGCATGAAGTGCGTCGTTGGCTCCCACTGCCACAACGAAGAGATCAGGCTGCGTGTCGAGCGCCGGTTCGACCTGCTCCGTCAGGACGTCGCGGACGCGCGTGCCCCCGCGGGCGACGCTGCGCAGGGTCGTACGACGTGGCAGAGCTGAAGCAAGTTGAGCTATCCAGGAGTCCTTGCCGCTCTCGAGACCTGGTGCGGTGATGGTGCTGTCTCCGAGCACGGTGATCGCCAAGCCGTCGCCGCTCGGATCGCCGTACGTTCCCGACGGGTCGTGATCCTCGAAGTGCGGGAGTGGTGCTCTGGCGACGCGTTGAGTCTCCATCCACAGCCCTGCCCCGGTGGCAATCGCCAGGCCGGGAACTCCCAATACGATCCCGCGTCGCATATCTCCAAGTTGGCCGACGGGCCGGCATTCGTCAATGGGTTGGTCTACTCAGGACCGTTGTGGATCCGTGAGGTGGTTGCGCGGCCTCGCCCGGTCGCTCGGTTCGGGGGCCAGCAGTCCCGCGAAGTCGTGTGTGCCATCGGGGCGCATAGGTACTTCGTCGACCGACGCGACCGCCGCCAGGGGGATCGGGCCGTACACATGTGGGAACTCACGGCCGTCGGCGATGACATCGAGGCGCACCTCCGACGGCACGGCCTCTCGGTCGATCGTCAACAGCACCACTTCACGTCCCGCGTAGAACGCTGCCGCCGTACCTTCCACCTGGGAAGCGAACGAGGTGTGGATGAACCCTTCCTCGGCGAGGCTGCGCCCGACGGTGGAACGCTCGTAGTCGCGGCCCTGCTCGAGTGCGTCAGCCCATTCGTCGGTGAGTGCCAGGTGGTACAGAGGCACTCCCGGGTCCATGCCTGTGGATTGTAAGGCGTGTCCGACCCCGGGTCACGAAGCAACCGAGGTCGGTGATCGGCTGACATGGCGATGCACCGCAACCGCTTACGATTCAATGCGACGGTGCCTCCGATCGACATCCTCGGCAGGCGCACGCAGAGCCACGTCGACCCAAGGGGCCATGGAGTTACTCTGATGAAGCGACGATCCGAACCGACCCGGAGCGCGTTCCTTGCAACGACACTTGCTCTGTCGTTGGTGACCGCGGCTTGCAGCGGTGGCTCCGGTACATCTGACACAGCTGGGGAACCGGGAAGGCCCGCTCGTACGATCACGGTCTCCGCAGCGGCTTCGCTCACCGACGTGTTCAATGAGTTGGCCGACGATTTCACCTCGCAGAATCCTTCGGTGAGTGTGGCTCTCAACTTCGCTTCGTCTGGTCAGCTCGCTTCGCAGATACGCGAGGGTGCCCCGGCCGACGTGGCGGCCTTCGCCGACGCCGGGACCATGGAGTCGCTCCGGAGCGACTCCCTGGTCGATGTACCTCAGGTGTTCGCGACCAATCGCCTTGCGATCGTGGTGCCACCGGGGAATCCGAACGGCATCACCTCGGTCGGGGATCTGGCCCGATTGGCGTCCGCCAACGGGATCATCGCGCTGTGCTCACCGGATGCGCCATGTGGAGAGTATGCGGATGTGGTTCTGGCTCGCGTAGGTGTCGTCATTGATGTGGGCCGGGTGACGCGGGCGGCGGATGCACGTGCAACCCTCACCGCGGTGAGTGAGGGCGATGCCGACGCGGCCATCGTGTATGAAACGGACGCAGCCTCAGCGGGTGAGTCGGTGGAGGCGATCGACATCCCCGAGGCACAGAACGTCATAGCCCGGTATCCGATCGCAACCCTCGAATCGTCCGAGGCTGTCGGTGCTGCCGGAGCATTCGTTGAACTGATCCTCAGCGGCACCGGCCGCGAGGTACTCGCGCGAGCCGGGTTCGGCCCTCCGTGAAGCGCCGTCCGGTGATGTCGGTGGCGGCGGTGGTGGCCATTGCCTTCTTCCTGTTGCCCCTGGTCGGACTTGTTCGGCGTGCTCCATGGTCGAGCCTCCTCTCGGATCTCGGCAGCCCTTCATCACAGCAGGCGATCAAGCTCTCTCTAGGCACGTCACTGATCGCCACGGCACTGTCGGTTCTGGGTGGATTGCCGTTGGCGTGGTTGCTTGCCCGGGTGGAGTTCCCGGGTCGTGCGTTCGTGAGGGCACTCGTGCTCCTGCCCCTCGTGCTACCTCCAGTGGTGGGAGGTGTGGCTCTGCTCGCCGCATTCGGTCGTGGGGGGTTCCCCGGCGCCTGGTTGTACGACACCTTCGGGATCCAGTTCACCTTCCATCCGGCCGGCGTCGTGTTGGCGGAGACGTTCGTTGCACTGCCGTTCTTCGTCATCACGGTCGAAGCGGCGTTGCGTTCGATGGATCGTCGCTACGAGGACGTGGCCGCCACACTCGGAGCTACGCCGTCGCATACCTTCCGACGCGTCACCCTGCCGCTGATCGCACCCTCCCTGGTAGCGGGGGCAGTGCTGTCATGGGCGCGGGCCCTGGGGGAGTTCGGCGCCACGATCACCTTCGCCGGCAACATCGTGGGTCGCACCCAGACGGTTCCGCTCGCGGTCTACCTTCAACTCGAATCCAATCCCGATGTTGCCATCTCCTTGAGTGTCGTGCTGTTGGTGATCTCGCTCGTGGTGATCATTTCGTTGCGCGAACGCTGGCTCGGTGCACGGTGAAGGAACATCCACGCTCCGATCGGGTCGTCGCTGAACAGTCGCCGCCGGCCTCCGGTGTCGAAGCGCGGGTGGAACTCGCGCTCGGCGATTTCGAACTGAATGCCCGACTGGCGGTGGATCGAGGGCAGGTACTGGCGCTCCTGGGGCCGAACGGCGCGGGCAAGTCGACTCTCTTGCGCTGTCTGGCAGGTCTGCAGCGGATCGGGAGCGGCCGGATCTGCCTCGCGGGCCAACTCGTCGACGATCCAGCTGAGGGTGTGTTCGTGGAAACCGATCGACGTGCAGTAGCAATGGTGTTCCAGGACTACCTCCTGTTTCCCCACCTGAGCGTGCTCGACAACGTGGCGTTCGGGCTGCGGGCTACCGGAACTCCCAGGGCGGCGGCTCGCGCGGCGGCGAACGACTGGGTGTCCCGCATCGGTCTGGAGCAGTTTCGCGACGTACGTCCCGGTACGTTGTCGGGTGGGCAGGCACAACGTGCGGCACTGGCGCGGGCGTTGGCGACCGAACCCGCCGTGCTGTTGTTGGACGAGCCGTTGGCAGCACTCGACGTGACCACGCGGTCCACCGTCAGGAGCGACCTCAGGGACCACCTGGAGGGCTTCGGGGGCGCAACTGTCATCGTCTCCCACGATCCGCTCGATGCGTTCGCCCTGGCCGACGAGGTGGCGGTTCTCGAAGCCGGTCGGATCACCCAGGCGGGGCTCGTCGGTGAGGTGACTTCGCGCCCGGCCAGCCCGTATGTGGCCGATCTGGTGGGGGTCAACCTGCTGCGGGGCCAGGGGAAGGGTCACGCGGTCGTGGTCGAGTCGAATCGCCGACGTGTCACCGTCGGTACTGCGGCTTCGCCCGAAACGGTGCAGGCGGCAGATCCGGTGGAAGGTCCGACGCTCGTGTTGATCCGCCCGAGGGCAGTGGCGTTGCACCGAGATCGTCCCGAGACGAGCGCTCGCAATGTGTGGTCCTTCACTGTCGCCGGACTCGACCTCCTGGGCGATCATGTGAGAGTCCGGCTCGAGGGATCACTCGATCTGATCGCCGAGGTGACCCCTGGCGCGGTTTCGGACCTGGGACTGGTCGAGGGGGCTGAGGTGTGGGCGTCGGTCAAGGCCACCGAAGTGGACACATATCCAGGCTGAGTCCCATCGTCCGTCAGGAGGTGGCTCAGATCCGAAGAGGGGGGTCGCAGTGACCGACGCCACCCGCGGCTGATCGCTCCTAGACTCGGACCATGCCTATCGGATTGCACCCGAAACCTGCACAGATTGGTGTCATGCCAACGGATCCCCAGGAGGTCGTCGAGGCATTCCTCGAAGCCCTGGCATCAGCCGAGGTGGACCGGGCAGCCGGGTACCTGGCTGACGACGTTCGCTACACGAACGTGGGGTTCCCGACCATCCACGGTCGCAAGGAGGTCGCCAGGGCACTGAAGGGGCTCGATCGGCCGAGCGCATCGTTCGAGGTGTACATCCACTCGATAGCGGCCGATGGATCGTTGGTGCTCAACGAACGCACCGACGTTATCCAGATAGGACGTGTTCGCACACAGTTCTGGGTTTGTGGACGCTTCGAGGTGAACGACGGTTTGATAACGCTCTGGCGCGACTACTTCGACAACGTCGACATCCTGCGGGCTCTGGGCAGGGGACTCCTCGGCGCGGTGATGCCATCGTTGCGACCGGAACCACCGGAATCGCCCCGAAGCAACCCGGGGCGTTGATGACCGGGCTCCGCCCTGAAGATTCCGGTGCGATGACCGGGGCTCCGCCCTCAAGATTCCGTAGCGAGAGCCACGGTGCTAGTGTGACGCCATCCATAAGGGGGATTGCGTCATGAAGTCTGTTCGTTTCAAATCATCTCGTCGAGCAATGTTCACGGGCGGTGTAGTTGGCCTGTGCCTGCTGGCGTTGGCCTGTGCTCCGCAGCCGGGTGCTGCACCCGTGGCGACCACGACCACCACAACTTCAACCACCCTGCCGTGGTCGACTCCGACCGGGCAGTGGACCAACCTCGATCTGACCTGCAACGTCTACGTACTGGGTGCGTACTACAGCTTTCCGCAGTATGCGTCCGTGAACGTGGACGCACCTGCCACCGTGAACGCGGGCGAGACCTTCGACATGACGGTCGCACCCGGACCCTTCATCGTGCCGTCCGAGGTGCAGGGGTACGCTCTGCAGGCTGTCCGTGGATTCACGATCAGGTTCCCCCTGTCGCCAAACGTGGAGTTCGTGGACTCGGTCATGTCGGCTGGAATCGACATGGGACCCGGGTACCCGAGCCTCAAGATCGAGGGAAATCAGATTGTCTACCGGGTTCCCGGCCCGTTCGTACCGGGTGCCACCGTGCAGATGCCGAAGGTCCGGCTGACCTTCACCGCTACCGGAGCTCCGGGGAGCACGATCCAGACCTCGATGAACCAGTTGACCAACGTGGCGGACTTCGCACTCGGCTCGGTCGACAGCGCCTGTTACCCGAACAACTCGAATCTGGTGTTCTGGGTCACGACCATCAACTGATCACGGCCTGACAACCCGACCGGAGACCACCGATCCGTCGGGAAACTCCGGTGACCAGGAACGAGGAAACCCCCGAACCCTCAGGGTTCGGGGGTTTCTCGTGTTTCCGCAATATCCGATGGCGGAGAGTGAGGGATTCGAACCCTCGGAGGCTTGCACCTCAACGGTTTTCGAGACCGTCCCATTCGTCCGCTCTGGCAACTCTCCGCCCATGACGGTAGTAGGCGGACCCATCTCGGCGCGAAGTGTGATTCGTGGGCGTTCAGCCCACAGCTCTTGGCACCTGATGTTCGCCCTGATCGGGTAGCCGACGGGCAGCGAAGAAATCCACGAGCAAAGCGGTGCACTCGTCACTGCGAACGCCGCCCAGCGTGGGGAACTCGTGGTTGAGCCTCGGGTCGGCTCCCAGGTGGTAGAGCGATCCGGTGGATCCCGCCTCGTTGTTCACCGCCCCGAACACCACCCCGCCGATTCGAGCAGCCCACGACGCACCGGCGCACATCGGACACGGCTCGAGAGTGACGACGAGTACGCAGTCATCCAGACGCCACCGGCCCAGTTCCCGAGATGTCTCACGCAACACCAGGATTTCCGCGTGTGCCGTCGGATCTCCGGTGGCCTCTCGTCGGTTCGAGGTCAACGGAGAGTACGCGCGGATCTCCCTCCTGGGGCATATGGACGACAGCTGCTCCGACGGGCACCTCTGCGCTCTGCGAGCCGGCGCGCGCTGCCTCGAGGGCCCGCTCCATGGCTTCATCGAAGATCGGTTGTTCATGCAGGGTATGGCCGTTCGTGGTCTCGATGGCCGGAGTGGATCGGTTCACTTGGCCATCTTTGCCGAATCGGGTAACGCCCGGGGGGTCAACTGCGGTAATGCTGTGATGGTGAGCAACACCCCCGACGATGCCGAGCGAGAGTTGACTGATTCACCGGAGATCGCTGATGTGAGTGACATGCCGCGTGAGACCGCCGATAGAGATGAGGGTGACGTTCGTGACGACCGGGGCGATCTGAATGCGAGCGTGGACGAGGAGGCTTTCGAACCAGCGAACACTGATGACGGATGGGACGACGGCTCCGAACGGCACGATGTGACCGCGGAGTTGCCCGTCGTTCCCTCTCCGGTGGAACGATCGGCCGCGACGATCGGCGCACCCGAGACGGACCCGGAAGAGTCTCACACCACCGAAGTGCGCCGGGCCGCAGACCTTACCGAGCTGGTCGGGTTGTCGAAGGCTCGCTACACGCGCGACGAGTTGCTGGCAAAGGTCGACATGGGCGATACCGACAGCACCATCTGGTGGCGCGCTATGGGTCTGGTCGAAGTTCCCGAGGGCACGGTGGCTTTCACCGCCGATGATCTCGCGATCCTGCGAGCGTTGCGGGCGGTGCTGGCCGAGGGCGACGCCCGTGAGGACCATGTCCTGCGGCTCGCCCGTCTTCTGGGCGGGTCGTTCTCGCGTATCTCCGAGGCCCAGGTGAGTGTCATCGAGGATGTCCTGACGACGCTGGAGCCGGAGGTATCGCTGGAGACGGCTGCGGATCGTTCAGCAGCGCTCGTGAGCGATCCCGCGAGCGCACTCAAAGACCTGTTCGAAGAGTCGATGCTCTACGTCTGGCGCCGACACCTCTTCGCATCACTGGGTCGTTGGATCGGAGCGGATCCCGACCATGACAGCCAAGCGCTCGGATTCATCGACATCTCCGACTTCTCCCACATGTCCAAACGGACCGATCCCGAAGTGCTCGGTGAGGTCATCGAACGGTTCGAGTTCGAAGCGGTGGACATCGTTTCAACTCATGGGGGGCGGGTCGTGAAGTTCATCGGTGACGAGGTTTTCTTCGTAATCGACACACTGCCCGAAGCCGCCGACGTGGCGCTCGAGATGGTGGAGCGGATGCGTCTGGGCGATCACCCGGTCCACGTTCACGGAGGGCTCGCCTACGGCCCGACGCTCACCATGTCCGGCGACGTCTTCGGCAACACCGTGAACCTCGCCAAGCGACTCACCGATGTGGCTCGCAAGGGCAGGATCCTCATACCCAAATCAGATGCTCCGCTGCTCGAAGATCGCGAAGACCTGACGGTTCGTCGTGTCGGGCGCTCCTTCGATCTGAAGGGCTTCGGACGGACCTCGACCATCAGCGTTTCACGCACGGAGGTAGCTGGAAGCCCGGCCGAGGTCGAGCCAACCACGCAGTGACATGCCAATGATGTGATCGACCTGCCGATTGTGAGGTTCGTCCTTGATAGCCCGGTCGGTCAGTCGAGCGGAAGAAGGGCGCTCACGAGCGACCCCTGGCCATTCGTCTTGATCTGGAGCAACCCCCCGACTTCGGCGGCCTCTCCCGCATCGATGACAGACCGACGCCGGGTACCCGATCGCCGCGCACCGACCCGGCGTCGCGTACGACGACCTTGAGGACTTCTCCCTCGCGCTCGATCTGCACCCAGGCTCGGTCGTTGCCGCTGTGGCGGGCTGCATTGTCAACGGCCTCGGTTGCGATCCGGTAGGCCGCGACCTCGACCACAGCGGGCAGATGCGGAAGGTCGGGCGCGTCCACGGCCACTTGCATGGAACGACCGGAGGCGGTGAGCACCGACGCAACTTGTTGGCGCAGCGCAGGGATGAGACCCAGTTCGTCCAGTCCCGGTGGGCGCGTGTTGTACACCAACCGGCGGATCTCGCCAAGGGCGCGGCGTCGGCGCGCAACCGGCGGAGAAGTGCTTCGGCACCCGCCGGGTCGGAGCTGATGGTGTTTCTGGCGGCGTCTGCTGTTTGGGCAATGCTGGACAGGGTCGGCCCGAGTCCGTCGTGGAGGTCCCGTCTAAGACGCCGCCGCTCCTCTTCGATGGCGGCAATCGCAGTTGCCCGTGACTCCTTGAGGTCGCGGGTCAGCCGCCGGGCCCGCAACGTCTGTGCCAGCAAGGGGGCCACTATCCGTAGAACCTGCTCGTCGCCGGCGACGACGATCCAGGAGCAGAAGTCAACCGCGTGACTGAACGCAGCGCGGGTAGGCGAGTACGGCCATCGCCGCTGGTAACAGCAAGGTACCCGTGAGAACGACTTGGGCGAGGCCGTCCTCGGGTAATTCGCGGACCCTGGCGGCAACGCCCGGTCCGAAGATCGCCTCACCCGCGACCACGCCGTGCACCGCCCGCACGATGTCGTCCTGTTCGGCCTCCTTGAGCAGGTAGCCCTGCGCGCCGGCCTGCATGGCGGTGAACACGGTGGCGTCGTCGTCGTACATCGTGAGGATCAGGACCCGGCATTCGGGCGTGTGCTCGACCACGGCCAGGCCGGGTATCGTCCGCAACATCGCCACGAGGCCACCCCGGACAACGGGATGGTCGTCGGCGACGACCATCCGGATCGCTGCGTCGTTCACCGGCTCATCTTGCCCCGGAACTGCCCGGAGTACCGGGGAAGAAGCTCCCGATCGCGTTCCCGAGTCATGGGAGGATATCAGGTGCTTCCCCTCTGGTCAGGGGAAGCCGGGCCACGAGATGCTGAGGCTCCACCTCACAAGGAGTCACCATGACAACCATCACCACCGCGGCGCTGATCCTCAACGCTCTGATCCTCAACGCTCTGATGGTCCTACGCGGGTTGTTCGCCGAGGCCCCGCCCTTCATCAGGTCCGTCAGCGCGGTGACCGTGGTCGCCACCGTGGCCGCCTTGGTGCTCACCATGCGGCGTGACCAGTGCCCGGTATCAGTGGTCGATTGACAACCCGTCCTTCGGCCGGGGGCCGGTGCGGGAGCGGGTCCGAGTGATCGAAGCGGAGCCGGAGTACGGATCGAAATCGCCCCCACCGAGGACTACAGATCCAACGGAAGACCCCGCAACCAAAACCCAGGACGCCCCGAACCTGAGGGTTCGGGGCGTCCTGGATGTCTAGCGACATCCAACAGCGGAGAGGGTGGGATTCGAACCCACGGTGAGGTTAACCCCCACACACGCTTTCCAAGCGTGACGATTCGGCCGCTCTCGCACCTCTCCGAGTCGTAGCTACAACTGTTGCTCAACTCGGGCCTCGTGACAATTCCGTTCCTCCGCGAGGCGTTCTCGTGAACCCGACGGTGACGTTCGCGGCGCGTACCGCTACAATCGGATTTCCGTTCGCGCCTTCGGGTGGCGGCCGGGTCCTGTGCAACCACAGACCGTGAACCGGGTCAGGGCCGGAAGGCAGCAGCTCTCAGCGGATCCTGTGGGGTGCCGCAGATCGCCTGGCCGCCTCCCGAGGGCGTGAGCTGGTTTTGACCGTCCGGTAGGCCCGTATCTGAGTTCTGTCCCGCACCCGAGGGAATTGTCGTAACTGCGGCAGGACAGAACAGCAGCAGAACCGGTGGGGCGCCCACAGACCGGCCGCGTAGGATCGGGGCGTGGCCCACCAATCGCTCTACCGCCGGTACCGCCCGCGCAACTTCGCCGAGGTCAAGGGTCAGGATCACGTGGTCACGGCCCTGCGCAACGCCGTTGCCGGCGACTCTGCAGCGCATGCCTACATGTTCTCCGGTCCCCGCGGTACGGGGAAGACCTCCACGGCACGGATCTTCGCGAAGGCTCTCAACTGCACAGCCCAGAAAGATGGCGAGCCGTGCTGTGAGTGCGACTCCTGCCTGGCGATGGAAGCGGGGAACAGCTTCGATCTGTTCGAGTTGGACGCCGCTTCCAACAACGGTGTGGAAGCGATCCGCGACCTGGTGGAGAGGACCATGGTCGTCTCGCCCGGACGCACCAAGGTGTACATCCTCGACGAGGTCCACATGCTGAGCAAGGCGGCATCCAACGCGTTGTTGAAGACCCTCGAGGAACCGCCCGAGCACGTGCGGTTCGTCCTGGCAACCACCGATCCACAGAAGGTGTTGCCGACGATCCGCAGCCGAACCCAGCACTTCGAGTTCCGCCTGCTCTCGGCCGGGGAACTGACGGACCATGCCCGATGGGTGTCCGAGGACGCCGACCTGAACGTCGACGAGGCGGCAATCGCATACGCGGTGAAGCGGGGCCGCGGTTCGGTGCGCGACACGCTTTCGGCGCTGGATCAGGTCGTGGCTGCGGGTGGCGTTGTCGAGCGGACAGAACCCGTTGACGAGTTGTTCGCGGCTCTGGTCGGAGGGACCGAAGGAGCTGCACTCGTCGCGGTTGCTGATGCCATCGCACAGGGCCATGATCCGCGGGTCCTGGCCGAGGCATTCGTCGAGGAGGTGCGTGAAGCCTTCTTGTTGTCGATCGGTGTGGACACCTCGCACTTCGTGGACGCTGATCGGGAGCGCCTGGCGGAATGGGCGCAACGGCTCGGTTCTGCCGGGCTCTCGCGCACATTGGAGCGGATCGGGTCGGCACTGATCGAGATGCGATCTGCAGCAGACCCACGTGTGCCGCTCGAAGTCGCCCTGATCCAGCTCACTGCCACGCCACAGCGACCGACGGCATCGGCGGACGAGCCACCCACAGCCAGCCGCGAAGCACCTGCGAGTCGATCCGGGGCGACCGAGGCCGATAGCTCGGAACTCGTTGAGCTCCGCAAGCGGGTTGAGCGTCTCGAGGCCGCCCAACGTTCCGGAAGGCCCTCAGCAGCGGAAGCTCCGCCGGCTCCGCCCGAACCTACCGCTACCGCTCCTCCTGGCTCCGTGGCTCCTTCTCCACCCGAAGGATCCTCCCGGTCCCACGATCCCGAGGAGTCGGAACGCGTCGGACGGCTTTCAGGATCCGCCGACAAGGCTGCCGAGGCGCGTTCGGAACTTCGCCGTTCCTCGCGTGCAAAGCCGCCACCACCTCCGCCGCGTCGTAGTCGCAGTGCCCGACCGGAGGGATCGAAGCAGTCGGCGGCTCGTCCAGCGCAGGCCGATCAAGCGCAGGCCGAGGCCAACTTTGGTAACGCCGCCTCGACCAAGGGTGCCGCAGCCGCTCCCACGATCTCGGGGAACGAAACCCCAGCAGCACGAGGAGATGTCCCTCGCCCAGCGGCACCCGCCGCCGAATCTGCTCCGGCCGGTACGTCGAGTGACGACTCCGGCCGGGAGTCCGCTCATAGCGGTTCCTCCGGTTCCACAGCTGGTGTTCTACCCGACCGCGATGCGCTGGTGATGGCGTTCGGTGATCGGGTGGTCCCCCAGTTGAAAGGGGTGGCCAAGGCGATCTTCAGCCAGGGTCGGTTCTTGTCCGTGGATGGTGGCCAGGCCGTGTTCGCCGTCGAGAACGAACCCACGCGTGAACGTGCTGAGCGCTACCGCACCGATGTTGAAGCACTCCTCGGTGCCGAGTTCTCCACTTCGGTAGCGCTGCAGATCATCGTCGATGGCCAGGGACAGGGCCCCCGGTCCGTCGCTGTCGATGCGCAACATGGCTGCACCGCGATCTGAGGATCACAACCACGACGCATCACGTCGCGGTGGGAACGCAGCACCTGCGGATCCACCGGGTTCCGCTGAGCGTTGCCGCCCGCGGTGCGGGTCCAGCTGGCGGCTCGGGAGGCAGTGACAGCCAATCCACAGATGGTGGAACCAATGGCGCACCCGAGGCCGAGGAGGCCGAGATAATGGCCCATGTATCAGAACTCGAGGATGCCGACGTGCAGACTTCGAGCGTGGATCGGCTCACCGCGGCATTCCCGGGGGCAGAATTGATCGAACCGGAGGAGACGGCCTGATGAACGGTGATGATGCGGTGGGCCCCGAGTCGGCCGATCCAGAACCAGGGGAAACCGGACAACCCGAATCCGGGCCGTTGGAGGGCGAGTTGATCGATGGCGGAGCGATCGAACGGCTTCTCGGCGGAGACCCGTCGGAGGACCCTGACGATCCGCTTGCCGCATTCGGTGGTGGCCTCGACATGGGCGCCATGATGCAGATGGCCCAGGACATGACCGAACGGATGGGGACCGCACAGGCGGAGTTGGCCGATGCGCGGGTCGAAGGAACCGCCGGTGGCGGCCTGGTGAAGGTGGTTCTCAATGGCCACCTCCATCTGTTGTCGGTCGAGATCGAGCCTGGAGCAATCGACCTCGAGGATCCCTCGGTAGCCGGAGATCTGGTGGTCGCAGCGTGGCGCGATGCACATGACGAGGTCGCTCGCATGCAGGCTGAGACCGATCCGCTCGGTGGGCTCGGCGGCATGGGTGGTCTCGGTGGACTGTTGGGCGGCGGTTGATCGTGGCTTCAGCTCAGACATCTGCCGTTCAGGACCTGATCGACGCTCTCGGTCGGCTCCCGGGGATCGGCCCGAAGTCGGCGCAGCGGATCGCGTATCACCTGCTCAAGTCCGACGCGCGAGGAGAGCCGCCGGCTGGCCGACAGCCGTCGTCGCAGCCAAGGAGCGCGTCGGATTCTGCAAACGGTGCTTCAACCTCAGCGAAGGCGAACTGTGTCCCATCTGCGCTGACGAACGACGGGGGCGCAGGTGATCTGCGTGGTCGAGGAGCCCCGTGATGTGATCGCGGTGGAGCGCACGCGGGAGTTCCACGGGCGTTATCACGTGCTCGGTGGCGCGATCGACCACCTCCAGGGAATCGGACCCGATCAGCTGAAGATCCGCGAACTGCTCGAACGGGTCGGTGCCGAAGGCGTCACCGAGGTGATCATCTGCACCAACCCCAACCTCGAGGGCGAGGCTACGGCCCTCTACCTGAGCCGGGTGCTGTCGATGCCGGGACTCACGGTCAGCCGTATCGCATCCGGCCTACCGGTGGGCGGCGACCTCGAGTATGCCGATGAGCTCACGCTCGGACGTGCACTGGAAGGCCGTCGCACCGTGGAACCGGTCGCGACCCCCGACACCGTGGGCCGGTAGCGACAGAAACGTCGGCTCGGCTCAGCCACGCCGATCCGGATCGATTCCACTACGCGAACCGGCCGGTGTGGCAGACGCCGAAGCGTGCCACACCGGCCGGTCCCACGAGAGGGCTCAGGCGAATGCCTTGAGGATCACGGCCTCACCCTGGCCGCCGCCACCACACAGGGCTGCGGCACCGGTGCCACCGCCGCGGCGGCGCAGTTCGTTGATCAGAGTGAACGAGATGCGTGCACCGGAGGCTCCGAGGGGGTGACCCACTGCGATTGCGCCACCGTTGACGTTGACGATCTCGTCGGTGATGCCGAGTTCGGCCATCGAAGCGACGCCAACCGCGGCGAACGCCTCGTTGAGTTCGTAGAGGTCGATGTCCGACTGGGAGATGCCGGAGGACTCCAGAGCGGCCTTGATGGCACGGCTGGGCTGGGTCAGCAGCGAGGCATCGGGACCCGCAACCTGGCCGCTCGCGAGGACCTCGGCTATGGGGGCGACACCCAGGCGCTCGGCAGCTTCCTTTGAACACACGATCAACGCAGCACTGCCATCTGAGATCTGCGATGCGTTGCCCGCTGTGATGTTGCCGGCCTTGTCGAAGGCGGGTCGCAGCGAGCTGAGTGATTCGGCGGTCGTTCCTGCGCGCACGCCCTCGTCCTCGGCAAAGGTGATCGGGTCGCCCTTGCGCTGGGGGATCTCCACCGGGATCACCTCGTTGTCGAACAGGCCGTCCTTCTGTGCCCGGGCCGCACGCTCATGTGACTTGGCTGCCAGGTCGTCCTGAGGTTCGCGGGGAAGCCCCAACGATGACGCGTACTTCTCGGTACCGGCGCCCATGGCGCACTGATCGAACGCGCAGAACAGGCCGTCGTACATCATCGAGTCGATGACCGACTTGTCGCCCAGGCGCATCCCGCCACGGGCGTCGGGTAGCAGGTAGGGAGCGTTGGTCATCGATTCCATGCCGCCGGCGACGACCACGTCGGCTGCGCCGGTGGCGATCATCTGGTCGGCGAGAGCTATTGCGTTCATGCCCGACAGACAGACCTTGTTGATGGTCATCGCGGGTACATCCATGGCGATTCCGCCAGCGACTGCAGCCTGGCGTGCGGTTATCTGGCCGGCCCCGGCCTGGAGCACGTGGCCCATGAGGACGTAGTCGACCGCGTCGGCCGAGATCCCCGCACGATCGAGAGCACCCTTGATGGCGAATCCGCCCAGGTCCGTTGCGGAGAACCCGCTGAGGCTTCCGGACATCTTGCCGAATGGGGTGCGAGCCCCGCCGATGATCACTGAACCAGCCATGAAGTCCCCTTGGTCGGCGGTGGGACCCGATTCGGCCCTCAACCTTGGTGCACACAGGTTACTTGTAGCGACCTAGCGGAATCGAGACGGATCCTGCGGAACTCGCCCGTATCGGACCTCCGGCGCGTAACCTGCCGGTCCGATCCCGAATTCTCGGAGGAGCTGTAGATGGGTAGTCAACTGTCCGGCAGGTCAGCGATCGTCACTGGTGGTGGGAGCGGCATAGGCCTCGCCACAGCGAAGGCGTTGGTGACAGATGGTGCATCGGTATTGCTTGCCGGTCGCACTCAGGACGACTCGACGCGGCGGTCGACGAGGTGAGGCCCCTAGCGCACGACGGCGCCGAGGTCGCAGCGCTGTCGACCGACGTCACCGATGAGGCCCAGATCGAGGCGGCTGTCGCCGCAGCCGCCGAGTTGCTCGGGTGATTTCTCGATCGCAGTGGCTTCCGCGGGTGACGGAACGCTCGGTCCGGTCGTGGCAACTGATGCCGCCGAGTGGGACCGCGTCCAGTCCGTGAGCCTGCGTGGGGTGTTCCTGACCTTCAAGCACGCCGGGTCTGGCGATGACGGCCAGGGAGGCGGATCGATCGTGGCCGTTTCGTCCATCGCCGGGATTGCTCACCCACCGGTTCATGGGCCCCTACAACGTCGCCAAGGCCGGTGTTGACATGCTCATCCGAACCACTGCGGATGAGATGGGAGCGGTCGGAGTGCGCGTCAACGGTGTGAATCCCGGGATCATCCGCACGGATCTCGTCGCGATGGTCACCGAGGAGTCCGAGACCGGCCAGAGTTACCTCCGCAATTCCCCGGTGTCGCGTTTCGGCGAGGTCGGGGACGTCGCCGCCGCGATCCGTTTCCTGGTCGGTCCCGAGTCATCGTTCATCACCGGTGTGAATCTCGCGGTCGACGGTGGACACCATCTGCGATGTGGGCCCGACTACGGAGAGATCGCAAGGGCGATGTATTCGGAGACCGTCGACGGCCGCATCCTGGGGAACTGAGCGCTGTGGCGGTGGCTCCGCCACCGCCACAGCGCTCAGTTCGGCGCACTCGAAGTGCGCCGACTTCAGTTTCGCCTGTAGCTTTCGGGCCCATGCAGGAGATCCTCGACGCCATCAACGCCGGTGCCAACCGGCGACGACATCGCCAACATCGATCTGCCCGAGTCCTACCGGGCCGCGCACGTGCTGCGATCCGAACAGGAGATGTGGGAGGGAGTCGACTCCGCGGACAAGGATCCGCGCAAGAGCCTTCACGTCGGCGACATCCCCATGCCCGAGCTCGCACCCGATGAGGTCGTGATCGCCAACATGGCGAGTTCCATCAACTTCAACACGGTATGGACGTCGATCTTCGAGCCGCTGCCGACGTTCGGGTTCCTCGATCGCCTCGGGAAGGAATCGGTCTGGGGGGCAACGCCACGCCCAGGACTTCCATGCGGTCGGTTCCGATTCGGCCGGCGTGGTCCTGCGGGTCGGCTCCGCGGTCCGCAACTGGAGCCCCGGGCGACACGTGACGGTCCATTGCAACTACGTCGATGACCAGGACCCCTCCGCCCACAACGACTCGATGTTGGCCGCGAACCAGCGGATCTGGGGTTTCGAGACGAACTACGGCGGGCTCGCCGATCTCTCGATCGTCAAGGCGAACCAACTGATGCCCAAGCCCAGCCACCTGAGCTGGGAGGAGGCGGCAGTCAATGCCCTCTGCGGA
Source organism: uncultured Microthrixaceae bacterium (assembly GCA_963805905.1). Classification (GTDB taxonomy): domain Bacteria; phylum Actinomycetota; class Acidimicrobiia; order Acidimicrobiales; family Microtrichaceae; genus JAMLGJ01. Next base: position 3,504,335 of record CAWDVV010000001.1, on the reverse strand, counting down.
TCGACCTCGTACAGGATGCTCGTCGGTGATCACGCGGGACGGATGAAACAGGGCGACAACGTGTTCGTCTGGGGCGCCACCGGTGGCATCGGGGCCTATGCGATCCAGTTGATCCTCAACGGGGGTGGCACTCCGGTCGGGGTGGTCTCCAGTGAGAAGCGCGCCGAACTCCTGCGCTCGATGGGCTGCGAGAACGTCATCGATCGCAAGGCCGAGGGATACGCGTTCTGGTCCGACGAGCACACCCAGGACGAGCGCGAGTGGCGTCGGCTCGGTAAGAAGGTGCGCGAACTCATCGGTGAGGATCCCGACATCGTGTTCGAACATCCCGGCCGGTCCACCTTCGGAGCATCGGTGTTCATCACGAAGCGTGGAGGCAAGATCGTCACCTGCGCGGCCACCTCGGGTTACATGTTCGAATACGACAACCGTCATCTCTGGATGAAGCTCAAGAGGATCATCTCGTCGCACTTCGCCAACTACGCAGAGGCGTGGGAGATGAACCGCTTGATCGACAAGGGTGCGATCCAGCCGGTGTTGTCAGATGTCTATGACCTCGAACATGTCGGCGAAGCGGCGCTCACGGTGCATCGCAACGAGGCCGAGGGCAAGCTCGGTGTCCTCTGCCTGTCGCCTGAGGAGGGACTGGGGATAACCGACCCTGAAAAGCGTGAGCGTATAGGTGAGGACCGCATCACCATGTTCCGCCGAAACAGCTGATACAGCTTTGCGTCGCGGAGCATGCGCTGGCTGATCGACGGCAACAATGTGATGGGCGCTGGAGCCGACGGCTGGTGGAACGATCCGCCGGCCGCGGCGGCTGCGCTCACCCAGGAGATCGCACTCTGGTGTCGCCGCCGAGAGGACTCCGATCCCGACGATCTCGTGACCATCGTGTTCGACGGTCGGCCCGTCCCCGCGGTGGAGGCTCTCGCCGGTGCCAACCTTGCCGTCGAGTTCGCTCCGCGACCCAAGCGCGACGCAGCCGATGACCGGATCGTGGAACTCGTCACCGAGATGTTCGTTGACTCGGAGGTGACCGTCGTCACATCCGACAAGGGTCTGGTCGCACGACTGCCTCCGGGTGTGGAGGCGTTGGCTTCTGGACGCTTCCGGCGGATCCATCTGGGTCTGAAACGGTGACGAACGAACGCCTGTGATCATGTTGTCGGCCCGAGTGGCTCCGGAGCCGGGGTTGCTCCGACTACCGCCGAGGCGCATCGTTGGGCAGACTTCGGAGATGATTCTCACCGAAATCGACCATGTCGCCATTGCTGTGAACGATCTGGACGCCGCGGTCCGGTTCTATTCGGATGCCTTCGGAGCCGAGGTCGCCCATCGCGAGGTGGTCGACAGCGACGGCGTCGAAGAGGCACTAGTGAAGGTGGCCGACAGCTACATCCAACTCACCACCGGCACCCGTGAGGATTCGCCGATCTCGAAGTTCCTGGAACGACGGGGCGAGGGTCTGCATCACATCGGCTACCGGGTTGACGACTGCGCAGCCGCGCTCGAGGCGATGGTGGCGGCCGGAGCGACTCCCCTGGATCCGGAGCCTCGACCGGGTAGCCGCGGCACCACTGTCGCGTTCATCCACCCCAAGGGAGCGTTCGGCACCCTCATCGAACTGGTCCAGGAGTAGCGCCACCCGGGTGGCCCGGTACCAATAGGGCGGATTGCGGACGTTGGGGGATCTGCTGTGTTGTCTCAGGGGGCCGCGCGGTGTCCCATGTAACGACGGTGCACACTATGAAGACGCTCTAGATCCCGACCGTGTTCTCGCAGTCGATCCGCAGGAAGGACCTGGTGACCACCGAAAACCCCCAAACCACCGGGTCCCAGGTCGTCGCGAGTTCGACTGATCCACTCGGGAGAGGTTCCGGCGAGGTTGGCACGACCGTGACTCGACGGCCACGCCGGTTGGGCTCACTGGACGGCTTGCGCGCCCTGGCTGTGACCGCGGTCGTGATCTATCACATCGACGACCGGATCCTCCCTGGTGGGTTCCTGGGGGTGGACGTGTTCTTCGTCCTCTCCGGCTACCTCATCACGACACTCCTGGTGAGCGAACACTCGCGCAGCGGGTCGATCGCGCTACGCGACTTCTGGAAGCGGCGGGCACGTCGACTATGGGCCGCCGCGTGGGTGGTCCTGGCAATGGTCGCCCTGGCGGGGCTCTGGAACCTGTGGGGTGCTGACCGACAGCAGCTGTTGCCGGGTGAGATCTTCGCTGCGATCGCCCACATCGAGAACTACTGGGTTCTGGGCCACGGCGGCTACCTGAGCCAGTTCGCTGCTCCGTCGCCGGTGCGCCATTTCTGGTCACTCGCGGTCGAGGAACAGTTCTACCTGATCTGGCCATTGATCATGCTCGTTGCCCTGTCGGCTGTGCACCGCTTCGGACGACGCGCCATGTGGGTCCTGTTGTGCACCCTGGGGGTGTTGAGCCTCGCTACGGGTTTCGTGGTGAGCCCGGAACAGGCATACCTCGGCACGGCCACGCGTGCGATCGCCCTGATCGTGGGTGCGCTGCTCGCATGGTGGTGGTCGGCCACACCGCTGGCCGCCCCGAAGGATCCACGGATGCATCGCTGGATTGCGGTCTGGGCCGGGTTGGGTGCCCTCGTGTTGCTGGTCGGCGTTGCGACCCTCCACCCCCATGATGGGATCATGGCTCACGGCGGGTTCCTGATCGTTGCGGTGGCCTCCGCCGGGTTGACCGCACTGGCCGTGATTCCCGGAACTGCAGCCGCATGGCTGTCGGTTGCCCCACTGGTCTGGCTCGGTCGCCGCTCGTATGGGATCTACCTCATTCACTGGCCGCTGGTGGTCGCAATGGGGCCGGGTCGGCCGACCTGGTTGGTGATCCTGGTGGTGGTTCCCACGACTCTCGTGGGTGCGGCCGCACTGCACAACCTCGTGGAACAGCCGCTGATCGCCCGGCGCTGGAAGCCGTCGATGCAGTTCCTGGGCACCGGCGTGCTCGCGTTCATCATCTCGTTCTCTCTGCTGGCGGCGATACCGGAGTCGACTCCGACCCGCGATGTTGCCAGTGGTTTGGAACGGGTGGCCGATCCGGGTTCGGCGGGGTCGGTCAGTTCTACCGGTGCCGGGCACACCGACGTGTCCGGTGACCAGTCCGCCAAGTGTGTTCCGACCGCTGTGGCCGGAGTGAGCGAGCAGCGCCCGGAGCCCGGAGAGCACTTCGATCCGGCGACAGTCGCCGCAGTCGGTGACCCGACGGCAGCGGCCTGTGACGATCAGATAGATGTGCTCGTTGTGGGCGACTCCACCGGCAGGGGGTTCTCCAATGGTCTGGTGGGGTTGGGGGACCCGGATCTGAGGATCTGGGACCGGACCATCCTCGGTTGCTCGTTGGGGAGTGAGGACTGCGGTGACTGGCGCGACGAATGGGCAGGCCCGGTACGCGACATCAAGCCTGACGTCGTGGTTCTGTATGCGAATCCGGTTACCGACCTGAAGGGGGTCGATGACGCTCCATTCCTCTCAGCTGAGGGTGAGGCCCAACGGACCGAGGTGTTGAACGAGGCCGCCGATCTGCTCGGTTCCGAAGGTGCTGCTGTTGTGTTCGTTACACCGCCCGCCCCCCGGGCTCCCAATGGACTGTTCTTCTGTGACGGCCGAAGCAAGGGCACCCAGTGTGATCCTGAATATGTGGACGCATGGAGTAAGACGGTGGAGGATGTGGGGGAGTCGCGTGATGACGTGGTGCTCGATGTCGCGACCTTCGCCGAAGAGTTGGGCGACAACGACGAGACTCGACCCGACGGGATGCACTTTGCAGCGCCGGCATTGCACTCGCTCGCCGAATGGGCACGGCCGGCGCTCTCGCTGGCGGTTCTCGGTCAGCGCAACAAGGGTTGAACAGCTGCGGTATCCCGAATCCTCAGACCTCGGCCTCGGCGCTTTCAGCGAGAACGTCGAGAGTGGCCGCCATGTTCTTCGCGTTGACGTTGCGGCGGTCGCGGATCCCGGTGAGCAATCCCGTGGCCCCGGCGAAGACTGCCGAGCGATGGTCCTCCCACGACTCGGTGACCCGGCAGCCTGAGTCGGTCGGTTCTATGTCGTAGCGCCAACGCGACACGCGGATCGGTCCGCTCGTCACGTCGAACGCGAATGTCGAGGGCGGTATATGTTCCACCACCGTCACCAGGGTCGACCACCGACGCCAACCGTTGCGGTTCCGGCCGACGAACTTCGCTCCCACCGCGGGACCGGCGTCGCTCCCCTTCCAATGGCCTCCGGTAGCTTCGGGAGACCATTCACCCATTCGCGGTAGGTCACTCACGAGCTCGAAGACCCGTTGAGGAGACGCGCCGATATCTTTCGAGACGCTGACGAAGCGACTGGTCGGGGTATCGCCGGACCCATGATTGTTGTCTTCCATGTCCCGACACTAGGTGGGCGACAGCTTTCGGGCAGCCGGAGAGCTCCGTCTCCTAGGGTTCTGTGATGCGTCGACTCGTTGCAGTGCTCAGCCTGTTCACGCTCGCGCTCATCGGCTGTTCGGATTCGCAGGGCGGCGATTCCGCACATCCTCAAACGACGGAGCCGCAGGCATCCACCGATCGGACCCCGACGACCGAGTCTGTTGAGTCGGCGGATTTCGAGATCCCCGATGACCTTCTGGCACGGGTCGAGGCCGAGGGCTACGAGTTCCCCGAGATCGACTACCCGGCACAGCCCGAGGGCGTCCCGTGGCCGACCGGTGAATGGCCGACCGGGGATGTGCCGGCGGGTGTCGATGCTGTGGCAGTCGATGATGCGATTCAGGGAGCGTTCAACGGTGGTTCTGGAGACTCCGATGTGATCGATGCCGTGTTGGTCGTGAAGGACGGTCTCCTCGTTGTCGAGGAATACAACGGGTGGGATCCCGAGGAGCTCCACAGTTCATGGTCGATGGCCAAGTCGATCACCTCGTCGCTCGTGGGAATCCTCGCCGGTCGCGGGGAGATCGATGTGTTCGATCGGGCCGGGGCCGAGGAATGGTCCGATCCCGACGACCCACGTCATGAGATCACCGTCGATGAGCTGCTCCGCATGAGCAGCGGTCTGCAGTGGACCGAGGACTACGACGATCCCAACGGCGACGTACTCAACATCCTCGCTGGATCGGGAATGGCGGATCGCGCCGGGTACACCGCATCAAAACCGCTCGATCGTGATCCGGACACCAACTGGTACTACTCGACAGGCACCGCCGACGTGGTCGCGCCGCGAAGTTGCGTACAAGGTCGGCTTCGGCGACGACTACACCTCCTGGATCCGGGGCAACCTGTTCGATCCGCTCGGGATCAGGGGAGCCGACTTCCAGGTTGACGAGGCGGGGGTGATCAACGGTGGGTCGTGGGTCAACATGCGACCGGTTGATTTCGCGCGGTTCGGCTACCTGTACCTACGCGGTGGGGAGTGGGACGGTGAGCAGATCCTGCCCTCGGAGTGGGTCGACTACAGCCGGTTGCCCACCCCCACCGCGGACTCGCCGATGTACGGAGCGCACTGGTGGATCGACACCGAGGACCCCACCCGCTTCTACGCATCGGGGTTCAACGGACAGAGCATCACAGTCGTCCCCGAGGAGGATCTGTTGATCGTCGTCCTTTCGCGCACCGGGACCGATCGCGATTCAGCCCTGGTGGACCGCCTCGAGGAACTCTTCGGCGCAGCCGGAGCCGGTGGCGGCCAGTAGCCGACGGTCGCGTCTCGTTGTCTGGTTCCACGGTTTTGCAGGCAGAGCCCGTCGTAACCTGTCGTGCATGCAGGTACACCTGATCGACGGCACCTACGAGTTGTTCCGCAACTTCTATTCGCCCCGGGGTGGTCACACCAATGACGCAGGAGAGGAGGTGGGTGCGGTCCGCGGTGTGATGCGGGGCACCGTCGCGATGCTCCTCGACGGAGTCACTCACATCGGTGTGGCGACCGACCATGTGATCGACCTCGTTCCGCAATGACATGTGGGATGACTACAAGGATGGCGCGGACATCGACCCCGATCTGTGGGCGCAGTTCCCGTGGCTCGAGGAAGCGCTCCGGGCTCTCGGCGTGACCGTGTGGCCGATGGAGAACTACGAAGCGGATGATGCACTCGCTGCGGCTGCTGCGGTAGCGGATCGTGACGACCGCGTCGAGCGGGTCGTGATCGCCACCCCCGACAAGGACCTGGCCCAGTGTGTCAAGGGTCGAGCGCGTCGTGCAGTACGACCGTCGGGCGAACGAGTTCCGAGGTGCCGAGGAGGTGCTCGAGAAGTACGGGGTGCCGCCCGAATCGATCCCGGACTGGCTCGCGCTGGTGGGAGATTCAGCCGACGGATTCCCGGGTCTACCGGGTTGGGGCGCCAAGAGCGCTGCCGCCGTGTTGCGGTCCTATGCCCACATCGACGCAATTCCCCGATCTCCGGGCCAGTGGGACGTGCCGGGTCTTCGTGGGGCGACGAAGCTGGCCGCAACCCTCGTCGAACGCCATGACGACGCCGTTGTTGTTCCGCACCCTCGCCCGGTTGGTCACCGACATCGACGTCGGCGTCGTTGACGATTGGCGCTGGAGTGGCCCCACGGACGAGCTGGCGCAGTGGTGTGAGCGACTGGATGCTCCGGACGTGGCCCGCAAGGCGCAGCAGCTCGCCAGCGCGGCTCCGGGGAGCGGTCCGAAGTAGTTGGCTACTCGCGTGGCGACGGGTGATCGTTTTCAGCAGGTCGAGACATTCAGGGACCCTCGTGGTCTGTGGCTGTGGCTGTGGCTGTGGCTGCGGCAACGGTAGGCGGGCTGTTCGAGTTCCCCGTTCGGGCGATGCTCTTCCAGGCCGAGCGCACGAAGCCGGTTATCCCGTCGGGGTAGAGGACGGCCATCACGACCAGCAGTAGTCCCGAGATGGCGAACTGGTACTCCGAGGGGTTTCCCACGTCGCCACTTGTGATCAGTGTGAGAAGTCCGACCGGCGCCAGGATGCCCGCGGTGAGCGAACCCGACATGGCGGCAATCCCCGCCAGGTAGGTGAGTGCCACCAGCGACAGGGAACTGAACACTCCGAACGAATCGGCCGAGAGGGTGAGCCGTTGGTACGCGAGTAGGCACCCGCCTACTCCGGCGAGCATCGCCGAGATGGCGAAGCTCGAGAGTTTTGCACCCCGAACGTCCACCCCGGCGGCAGCCGCTGCCTGCTCATTGGCCCGCACGGCCAACCACGACAGCCCGGTGTTGCTGCGTCGCAGGTTGGCCACGATGACACCACATATCGCGAGCACGATGATCACCATCACACCGAAGGCGACCCGGGGGTAGGCGTCTCCGGGAGCACTTATCGTGAGGTCCATCGGGCCGACCTCGGGCGCCGGTATCTCGGTGCTGGTGACCGATCCGACGAACCAGTCCCACTTGAACAACAGTTCCTGGATCGCAACCGCGGCGCCCAGGGTGATGATCGCGAGGTTGAGTCCCCTGACCTTCACCGCGGGCAGCCCTACGAGTATCCCGAGAACCCCCGTGAGCACCACCGCGAGGAGCGGAGCGACCGGGAACGGCAGCCCCGCGTGTGTGAGGTGGACCATCGAGAACGCGGCGAAGCCGGCGAATGCGTACGGAGCGAGCGAGATCTGGCCCACGAACCCGGTCACGACGACCACCGACAGGGCCATGATCGCAAAGATCGACGAGGTGATCAGCGCCGAACGCCAACCCGAGTCGGCTGTCAGGAGCAGCACCATGGCCGCAACGAGAAGCCCGATCGTGACGGGCCACACGAGCAGTGGTTCAGGAGCTGTGGGGTAGCGCCCCTCTCGGAGCTGTCCGCGTGTCGGCAGGCTCTCACCCCGCAGAGCCATCACCACGAGTATGACGAGGAACGGCAGACCCTGTTGCAGGCCGACCTGAGGTAGCCAGTCGACATCAGATTGCAGGTTCAGCAGCCATGACTGCGCCATGCCGATCCCCAGGGCCGCCGCTGCGGTGATCGGAAATGACTTGAAGCTCCCCAACAGGGCAGCTGCGAGAGCCGGCACGATCAGCAGCGCGTTGTTGAGAGGGTCGAGGGCCACGATCTGTGCCGAGAAGATCATCGCCACGCCGGCCAGTGACGTGGCGATCATCCAGTTGACCGAGGCGATCCGTTCGGGGTTGAGCCCTGCCAACCGTGCCCCTTTCTCATTCTCGGCGGATGCTGTGGTGATGATGCCGAACCGGGTGAAGCGGCTCACACCCCAGAGCACCAGGGCGAGCAACACCACCATCGCTCCGAGGAGGAGTCGGTCGACGCCTACGAGACGTCCGAGGACCAGGACATTGGAGCGGGGCAGGATCGGACGCACCGTCGGGGTCACCTGCCAGTCCAGGCCGATCACGGCCCAGAAGTACAGGAACAGACCAACCGAAGCCACCACTCTGGCGAGTCCCGGAGCGTGCCGGAGCGGTCTGAACACGAGCGTGTGAATGAGCCACCCGAGCAGTGCGCCGAGTACCACGAAGACGATCAGGGACGTCAGGACCGTCGGGCGTGGCAGCAGGTGGATGCGGTGGGGTATTGCGAAGAGCGGCAGGACCAGGTCACCGGTCTCGCGGAACTCGAAGAACGCGAATGCCAGGTATGTGCCCGTGGCTGCATGGGCGAAATTGACGACCCCGGACGCCCGGTAGGTCATCACGACACCCATGGCGAGCGCCGCTATCACCGCGCCGCCACCGAAGCCGAGGATCAGATACGCGATCTGTGAGGTGATGTCGGGTCTCCTGGGAATCGTTGCTCAGTGCGGTGGCACCGCTGCTTGTAGTTGTGGGTCGCCTTGAAGTTGTACCTCGCCGGGTCGGCTGTGGGGAACCAGACTCAGGCCCATGGGGATCGGGCCGGGTCAGCCTTGGGCTTCCTTGATCACCGCAGGCACGTCGATCCAACCGTCAGATACCTGCGCGAACCGGTCGGGCCCCGTCAGCTCGGCTATCACCTGTTGGGGAGCGCACAGGGCCGGGAACTGCGGGATCTGCTTGCCGTCACATGTGTAGTCGTGGCCATCGAAGGACGGTTCGTCCACCTTGGACCGGAACCCGTCGATGATCTGTTGCGAGGTCGCATCAGCTCCGAGATCGTCGAAGAGAGCCCAGAGGTTCATGGCGTCACGGAATGCAACCGTGGCCGCTGAACGGGGACTGGAGCCGGGTGCATACTCCTCCATCGCCAGCGTGTAGATCTCGGTGTCGGCCCGCTCGTCAACAGTCTGGTCCAACAAACCTTCCACGTTGAAGCGGAACCCGACGACGTTGTCCGCTCCGACCTTCTCGACCTGTTTCACGTCGGCGCAGGCCCCAACCATGTAGATGGTTGCATCAGTATGCAGGTCCACCAGGGCCTGCATCACCGGAGCGCATGACAGGTCGGCTGCCGCCACCATGATCGCGTCGGGGTTTCCCTCCACGGCCTTCTGGACCGGAGCCGCGAAGTCCTGACTGACCATCGGAAAGCTGACTTCGGTGACCTCGGCTCCGAAGGTCCCGGCGATGTCGCCCCCGTACTCGACTGCCGCCTCCTTGATGGATGGGTATTCGGCGTAGAGCACCGCCACCGATTCCGCATGATCGACCTGGACGGACTGGTCCGCGAATGCGGCGAAGGCCCCCGGGCTACCTCCGGAGAACTGAAATGAAATGGGGCTGGTCATCTCATCGTTGTTCACAGGTATGCCACCCACCCACGGGATGTCGTTCTCCTCGAAGATCGCGAGCGCGGGCCCGTTGGACAGGCCGATACCTCCCAGGACCGCCACCACACCGGCATCGACCAGCCTGCGGGCGCACCCGGAAGCCTCCTCGGGCGCGAGGGCGTTGCCCATCAGGCAGGGCTCGATCTCGATCGGGTGACCCGCGATTCCACCGAGCTCGGCGTTGGCGAACGCTTCGAACGCGTCGGTGGCTTCGTGCAGTTCGGGCATTGCGCCAACGGGTGCGGAATCGACGTTCATGAATCCGATCTTGATCGGCTCCAGTGAATCATCAGCAGCCTCGGGCTCGGGAACCTCTCCGTGGAACCATTCGGCACCCTGGAACTGGCTGAGGACGGTCTTCCCGTCGCCCTCGGTCGGTTTGATCGCTCCATCTGCAGCGACCCGTTGGGCGTTGTCGACGCCCGTGCCGCCTCCATCGCTCGAGGATGGGGCGTCGGATTCGCTGCACGCTGCCGCTGTGAGTGCGAGGGTCGCCAGCAGCGACGCGACGATCCATCTGCGCCGTGCGCGCATTCGGGTTGTTGGTCACGATCTGATTCCCCCTGTTGGGCACAGCGTCGTCGTAGGTGCCGGTTGTGTGGGACTTCCTGGCGGAGACCGTCTCAGCTGGAAGGACTGGGTGGCCGATGGTTGTCGACGTTCCAGAGTGGGCCATGCTAGTGAACGGTGTAAAGGTCGGTATCGATAATCCAGCACCGTCCCACGCACGACCGGTTGCGGCGTAGCCTGTCGCGATGAGTGGTACCCAGACCCAGAGCGTCGAGGTACGCCGGGTCGGCGCCACCGCGGCCGGGCCGATCGTGGGCCGACCGGAGCCGGGACTGGCCACGGATAGCGACACCGTGCTGGTGGAAGAACCACTCGAGATCCACCTCGATGGTGAACTGGTGGCTACGACCATGCGCACGCCGGGATCTGATTCGGAGCTCGCCATCGGCCTGCTCTGGGCAGAGGGCCGCATCGCCGGGCCCCCGGCCCGCACTTTCCGCTGCGCCGGGCAGGGCTCACCGCTGGCAGGACCCGAAAGCGTGCTGTGCGTGCAGTCCATGGCATCCGGGGTCGACCCCGACCTGCCCGACGTCGCGGTCGAGGTGGGAGCTCCGTCGGAGGTCGCGGGGTCGATCCTGAGGCAACCGGCAACCGGGGCACCGCGGCTCGGGCTGACGTCATCTAGTTGTGGCGTGTGCGGTGTCGAGCAGATCGAGACGCTCGTATTCGGGCTGGACCCGATTCCAGATGAGTCGCTGGCCGGGGTCGACGTTCTGGCCGCGCTGGAGTTGTTCGCCTCCTGGGAGGGCCAACCTCGTCAGGGACTGTTCGATCTCACCGGTGGGTCCCATGCGGCCGCTGCTCTCGACAGGTCGGGCGCGGCGATCGTCGTGCGCGAGGACATCGGCCGCCACAATGCGGTTGACAAGGTGGTCGGTCGACTGTTGCTGGACGGCCGACTGCCGGGCCACGGCCCGGCGTCACCCGTGCTGTTGTGGGTGTCGGGACGGGCAAGCTTCGAGATCATCCAGAAAGCGTGGGCCGCCGGGTTTCCGGCGGTAGCGGCAGTGGGGGCAGTCAGTGCCATGGCGATCGACGTCGCGGAGCGTGCGCGAATGGTGCTCCTGGGCTTCGCTCGCGACGGCCGCGCCACCGCATATACGCGGCGAGCTGCAGAACAGGTGGATCGGTTCCATGGATAGAACACCCGTGAGGCCGCCGGTAGTGGGGGCGCGGCTGGCCGGCGGACTCTCCAGACTGGGTCTTCATCCGGAGTTGTGGGCCGGTCTCTCCCCCAACGGCATCGGTGAGCAGAAACCGCACCACTACCGCGACATGATCCGCATCGCCCGTCAGCAACTGCCGCACCGAAGGTATGCCTGGGATGTTCTCACGAAGGGGGTATGCGATGGGTGTGCGCTCGGGGTAGCAGGTCTGCATGACTGGACCCTTGACGGAGTGCACCTCTGCACCACCCGCCTCGAGTTGCTGGATCTCAACACCATGGGACCCATGGATCACACCTTGTTGGGCGATGTGGAGTCGCTGCGTTCCCGGTCGGGCACCGAGTTGCGCAAGCTCGGTCGCCTCGCACACCCGATGCGACGTCGCCGGGGGGATGAGGGCTTCTCGCGGGTCAGTTGGACCGAGGCCCTCGAGGTGATCACGGCAGCCATCGGGACCTCGGTTCCGGACAGGGTTGCGCTCTACCTGACCTCCAGGGGGCTCACGAACGAGACCTACTACGTGGCGGGCAAAGCGGCGCGGGCCATCGGCACACCCAACATCGACTCCGCCGCCCGGGTGTGCCATGCACCTTCGACGGTCGGGCTCAAGGCGACCGTGGGTGTGGCCGCGTCCACGTGTTCCCTGCGCGATGTCCTCGAGGCGGACGTGATCGTCCTGTGGGGCACCAACCCGGCGAACAACCAACCCGTGCTCACCAAGTACCTGCACGAGGCGAAGGTAAACGGAGCGCGCGTGGTTGTGGTCAATCCCTACCTGGAGCCCGGCCTGGATCGTTACTGGGTGCCATCCAAGGTCGAGTCCGCCGTTTTCGGCACACGGATCTGCGATCTGCATGTACCGGTGAGGGTCGGTGGCGACATCGCGTTCGCCACCGCGGCCCTGAAGTTGCTCGATGAACGGGGCATGTTCGACGAGGCGTTCATCGAGGACCATACGCTCGGTGTCGGAGAACTACGTGAGTCGTTGGCCGGGATGTCTGTCGAGGAGCTCCTCGTCGAAGCGGGCGTCGAACGTTGCACTCTCGAGGACTTCGTCGATCTCTACGGCAACGCGGCCGGGACGGTACTGATCTGGTCGATGGGCATAACCCAGCACACCTTCGGGGTCGACGGGGTCCGGTCATTGGTGAACCTCGCCCTCGCTCGGGGAAACGTGGGACGCAACGGATCGGGCCTCATGCCGATACGCGGCCACTCAGGTGTGCAGGGCGGGGCCGAAATGGGGGCATACGCCACCGCCCTGCCGGGTGGAGTCACCCTGGATGAGGAATCGGCACGCGCCCTCACCGCGGCAGTGGGGATTCGAGGTCCCATCTGCAGGTGGGATGATCGCCCCGGAGATGATCGAGGCCGCGGCGGCCGGAAACCTTGATGTGCTGTGGGCCTCCGGCGGTAATTTCCTCGAGGTGCTTCCTGATCCGCCGACTGTGCGCCGCGCTCTCGAGTCGGTTCCACTCAGGATCCACCAGGACATCGTGGTGAGTTCCCAGATGCTCGTGGATGGAGAGGATGTCCTGTTGTTGCCGGTCGCCACCCGCTACGAACAAGAAGGTGGTGGTACGTCGACCACCACCGAGAGACGTGTGGCGTTCTCGCCGGAGGTTCCGCGCCAAGTGGGCGAGACGCGGTCCGAGTGGAGGCTCTTCGCCGAGATCGCCGCCCGGGTTCGCCCGCAGGTGGCCGGGGCGTTCTCCTGGCCCACCAACCGTGACCTGCGGAGCGAGATCGCCCGCATCGTTCCCTCATATGCGGGAATCGAACACCTCGAACGGACCGGAGACGCCATCCAGTGGGGTGGCCGACACCTTTGTTCGGACGGCCGATTCCCGACGGAATCAGGGCGCGGTTCGTTCTCGGTGGTCAACGTGCCCGGTACGCAGGTCCCCGAGGGCATGTTCAGGGTCACCACGAGGAGGGGAAAGCAGTTCAACTCGATCCTGTGGGCCGACGAGGATCCCCTCACCGGGGCCGGTCGCGATGCGGTCTACCTGGACCGCAGCGACGCATCGCAGCTGGGCCTGGGCGATGGCGACCATGTGCGTCTGGTCTCCGAAGTCGGTGAGATGCGGGCGACGGTGCACATCACACGTCTGCCGGCGCTCAATGCCCAGGTCCATTGGCCCGAGGGCAACGTGTTGCTGCCCGAGGGGCCTGCGAACCGGGAACCTGCTGCGGGTATCCCCGACTACCAGGCTCTCGTGCGCATCGAACGAAGCTGACACGCGTCCGCGACGCTGCCGGACGTGTGCGCAGTGCACCAGGTCGTGTCCTTCGGCCTGCCTCAGGCTTCCCGGGATCCGAACAATCCGTCGAATTCAGGGGGTATCGGAGTGTCCAACTGATCGATCGAACACTCTGCCGGTGTCTTGTCGGGCCGCCACCTCATGAAGCGCGCAGGGTGTCTGAAGCGGCCGTTGCTGACGTTCTCACAGGTCACCTCGACCACTCGTTCAATTCGCAGCGGTATCCAGTCAGCGCTCTTGCGGCCATTTGACCAACGGTTCGGCGCTCCCGGGACCCTCGGCACAGCCCGCGGCGGGGTCCGGCGAGGCGTCGTCGCTACCCGTGAGCCATGGGTGAGCGTCCTCGGCACCATCGCGTAGCGGTTCGAGCTCGGCGACGAGAGTGCGTCGTTGCGCGGTGGAGAAGGAACTCGCGACCCCTACGTGGTGCAACACAGGCGCATCGGCCGCGTCGTCGGCTCCCGGCCCTTGCGTGGCCTTGTCGAACAGGCCGAGCTTGAGTGAGCCGACTCCTCCGTTGCGGTGTTCGGCATAGCCGGCGACGACGCAGTCGACGCTGCGATGGTGCTTGACCTTGATCTGTGACCGGCGGTCCTCCTCGTAGGTCCCGGCGGCGGCCTTGGCCATGACGCCGTCGAACCCGTGACCGTCGAAGCGGGTGAACCATCGGGTTGCGAGCTCGAGGTCGGTCGTGAAGGGTGTCAGGTGGAGTGGCGAACCCGCATCGGCGAGCAGTCCGTCGAGCGTGCTCCGTCGATCGGCGAACGGTACAGAGCGCAGGTCCATGTCATCGAGGGCCAGGATGTCGAAGACCACCAGATGGGCTGGAGTCTCCCCGGCGAGGCGCTCGATTCTTGACTCTGCGGGATGGATGCGCTGGCCGAGGAGGTCGAAGTCGAGTCCGTCGGATGCCGGGACGACGAGTTCCCCATCGACCACGCATCTCGGTGGGAGCTGGTCGAGCAGGGGAGCGATGAGTTCGGGGAAGTACCGGGTGAGCGACTTCGCGTTGCGTGAGGCGATCTCGATCTCCGGACCATCGCGGAAGATCAGTGCCCTGAACCCGTCCCACTTGGGCTCGTAGAAGAAGTCGCCGACAGGGATCTCCTTGGCGGCCTTGGCCAGCATGGGTTTCACCGGAGGCAGCACGGGTAGGTCCATCAGTGGCCGGGCTCGTTCACCAGTGGCCGGAGTGAGGCAGCGTCCATCAGGGCTCCGATCACCGATGCGTCCTCGCCGACCACGAGCAGGTCCAGAACCTCGGGTTTGAGGAGGCCCTCCTTGATCGCGTGGTTCAGGAAGGCCAGGAGTGGTCCGTAGTAGCCGTTGACATTGACCAGACCCATCGGCTTCGGGTGAAGACCCAGGTACCCCCATGTGAGCACTTCGAAGAACTCCTCCATGGTCCCGATCCCGCCCGGGAGGGTGCAGAAGGCATCTGCCTCGGCGAACATGACCTGTTTGCGTGCTGGCATGTCCGGTACGACCCGAAGGTCCGATATGCCGCTGTGTGCGACCTCGCGATCTCGGAGTTGTTCGGTGATGACGCCGATCACGTGGCTCCCACCGTCGAGCGCAGCGTCGGCTACCACGCCCATCAGGCCGATACTGCCGCCACCGAAGACGAGATCGGCACCCCGTGCAGCCAGTGCCACCCCGATCTCATGTGCCACTTCGGCGAATGCCTTGTCGTGGCCCACTCTCGAAGCGCAGTAGACAGCGATCCGGGGCCGGCGTCCGGAGAGGTCTGTCCGCCCATTGGTATCGGCGATTGTCACCCCGTCAGGATAGTGGAACCGCGTTCCAGGCCGATCGCGAGGCGATCGGGTGTTGGGGCCGGGGTTCGCGTGGAGGGATCGGGTCAAGGCGTGGCGCGCCTTTGGGAGGCCAACCGGGGTCACGGGTAGCTTCGGGAGCCATGGAACATCCAATTCGAGAACGCGTCGAGGACCTGGCCCATCGCCGGGAGTTGGCGTTGGCACCGGGTTCGCAACGCTCGATCGACCGTCAACACGAACGCAACAAGATGCTGGCCCGGGAACGGATCGAGTACCTGCTCGATGAGGGGACGTTTCACGAACTCGACATGTTGGCCCGTCACCGATCCGGCGATGCCCTGGCTGACCGACCATACGGTGACGGAGTCATCACCGGGTGGGGAAAGGTGGATGGCCGCAAGGTCTTCGTGTTCTCCCAGGATTTCACGGTCTTCGGCGGGGCGCTCGGTGAGGTCTTTGCGGAAAAGATCCACAAGCTGATGGACCTGGCGCTCGAGGTGGGCGCACCCGTGATCGGCTTGAACGACGGTGCGGGTGCCCGCATCCAGGAGGGCGTCGTCTCGCTTGCGTCCTACGGAGGGATCTTCTACCGCAATGTGAAGGCGTCCGGTGTGACACCTCAGATCTCGGTGATCATGGGCCCGTGCGCGGGTGGTGCTGTGTACAGCCCGGTCATGACGGATTTCGTGTTCATGGTGGACGAGACGTCGTACATGTTCATCACCGGTCCCGATGTGGTGAAGCAGGTCACCGGTGAAGAGGTGAGCCAACAGGATCTGGGTGGTGCGCGGGTCCACACGAGCACGTCAGGTGTTGCGCAGTTCGTGAGTCCCGACGATCAGAGCTGCCTCGATGATGTCAAGTTCCTGTTGTCGTTCCTTCCGGCGAACAATCTCGAGGAACCTCCCGGCGAACCCACCGCGGATCCGCACGATCGTCGCTGTGAGGAGCTCTACGACCTGATTCCCAGTTCACCCAACCAGCCCTACGACATGCGCGAAGTCGTACGTGCAGTTGCTGACGACGGTGAGTTCTTCGAGTACGCACGCGACTGGGCGGGTTCGATCATCTGCGGTTTCGCCCGCCTCGGTGGCAACAGTGTAGGGATTGTCGGAAACCAGCCTGCTGTGTACGTGGGCGTGCTCGACAGCGAATCGTCGACCAAGGCTGCCAAGTTCGTGCGCACCTGCGACGCGTTCAACATCCCGTTGGTCACCTTCGTGGATGTTCCCGGGTTCCTCCCCGGGGTCGCACAGGAACACGGCGGCATCATCCGCCACGGTGCCAAGTTGCTCTATGCCTACTGCGAGTCAACGGTGCCTCGTATCTCGGTGATTACCCGCAAGGCCTATGGCGGGGCGTACGTGGTGATGGACTCGAAGTCCATCGGCAGCGACCTGGCCTTTGCGTACCCCTCTGCGGAGCTGGCAGTGATGGGTGCCCAGGGTGCCGTTGAGATCGTGCACCGTCGAGCACTCACCGAAGCGGATGATCCCGAGGCGAAACGCGCGGAACTGATCGAGATCTATGAAGGCGAACACCTCAACCCTTGGGACGCAACGGACCGTGGGTACGTTGACGACGTGATCGACCCGGCAGAGACCAGGATCAAACTGATTGCCGGGCTCGAAATGTTGCGCACCAAGCGCGAAGAGTTCCCGAACCGCAAACACGGGAACATGCCACTGTGACTCTCATGGAAATCACACCTGAACCGACTGATCAAGAAGCCGCTGCGATTGCCGCCGCGGTGACCATGGCGACGGCATCGAACGGCGAAGCGGCCCCGGCACCCGAGGTTCCACGGTGGCGCTTCTCAGGTCGCTGGTGGGCGGCTCCGATCGCGACCCGTCGCTCCCGTCCCTGAGCTTCTCCGGGGACGACCGGCATGTGGGCCTAATCTGCGGAGGTGGACGAACCCGCTGAATTGTTGACCGTCGCGGATGATGAACTGATCCTGTGGCGTGGGGCGCGTTCTTTTCGCCTCGAAGGACTACCCCCCGACTCCGACATCGAAATCGATGGCAACTCGGCCCGCACCCTGCCCCGTGTCGGCGAACTCCTGTGCCGGATCGCCACCGTCAACGATGTCCACTTCGGCGAAACCGAAGCAGGTCGACTCGGAGACGGGGACCAGTGGGAGACCTTCACAGTGCCGCGGGGTGCTGAGCCCTACCCCAGCGTCATGAACAAGGGCGCGGTCCACGACATCTCCGCCTGGGATCCTGACCTGGTGGTCGTCAAGGGTGATCTCACATCCCATGGGACCCTCGAGGAGTACGACGAGTTCCGCTCGGTGTACGAGCCGGCATTCGGGGACCGGCTGATGACCGTGCGCGGCAATCACGAGAGCTACCACCACCTGGCCGTTGCCGACGATCCGTTCCAGGAGCGCGAACTCCCGGGGGTCACGATCGCGCTGTTGGACACTTCACGGGTCGGATATGCAAATGGTGAGCTGAGCGATGAACAACTCGCATGGTTGGACGAACTGGGATCCCGGGCGGACCGACCGGTGATGGTGTTCGGCCACCATCCGGTCTGGGATGAGACCACCGAGGAGAGAAGTGATTCCACCTTCGGGCTCCTCCCCGGCGCCACCGAAGCGCTGGCGGCTGTGTTCACCCGCCGAAATCGACTTGTCGGCTACTTCGCCGGGCACACCCACCGTAACCGGGTGGTGCGGATGGGCTTCCGCCCGGAAGTGCCCTTCGCCGAAGTGGCGTGTGTCAAGGATTTCCCGGGTTCATGGGCGGAGTACCGGGTGTTCGACGGCGGGATCCTTCAGATACACCGGCGCATCCAGACCCCCGAAGCCCTGGCATGGACCGAACGTACCCGGGCGATGTTCGACGGCGCATACCCCTGGTATGCGCGCGGCGGGATCTCGGACCGGTGCTTCGTCGTGAACCCGCCGATCAACTGAGCATTCCTCCCCTGGCAGGTAGATCCATAGGATTACGCGGATGGAAACCAATTCGGTCCGGTTGAGACGAGCATTCACCGAGGCGACCCGGAACATCATGGATCTCGCAGAGAGGGTCACCGACGATCAGTGGTCCCGGATCGCCCTCGATGAGTGGACAGTGCGGGAACTCTTCGTGCACACCTCGCGCGCGGCATCCACGATCACCGTGTACGCCGAATCGGAGGCGCCGCGTTCCCTGTACTCGCCCGCCGAGTACTACCTGACCGTGCTCGATGAGCCGAATCTCCATGAGGCAGTAGCCGAACGCGCCCGGGGTCAGGCCGCCGAGGTCGAGGGAACGATCCCGGAGTTCGTGCAGAGCGTCTTCGCCGAGGCGGAACAGACCCTGCAACGGACCCCGGCATCTCGGGTGTTGGAGACACGCGGCGGGGGCATCACCCTCGAGGACTACCTGCCGACACGAGTGGTCGAGCTCGTCGTGCACGGGCTGGACCTGGCCGATGCACTGGGGATCGAAGCGGATGTGTCGACCACCGCGATGTCAGTGACGTTGGAGACGCTCGCCGAGCTCTCCGCGCTCCGCCCCGACGTGCTCGACCCCGTCGTGCTCGTCAGGGCGATGACCGGGCGGGGTACGTTCCCCGAGGGTACGAACCTGCTCGGTTGAGCGCGCACGCCCGGGAGCAGCGCCCGTCAGTCCTTGCTTTCGAGCAGGGCGATGGTGGGGTCGGCCCCGGTGGTGGTGGTGAGCAGCGGAGCGTAGGTGTCATCGTCCCAGAGCTGTCCCAGAAGGAATGCCGTCGTGAGTCGCTTGATGATGCGGTGCGCCTCGCCGATGTCCAGGAGCTCGGGCCCGCATCCTTCTGACGCGTAGTCATTGATCGCGTCCACAAGTGCCTGGGGCGCATCGGGCGTTTCCGCGACCATGTCCTGGTAGCTGCAGACGTCAGTGAAACTCTGGTGTCCGGCGGCTGAGATGTCGGCCCGGACGTATGGCCGGGCCGTGATCAACTCGTCAGGTCGTTGCGCATTGGTCGCTACTTCCACCGTCTGGTCGTCGGTGGCCCACTCCAGCAGAGTCGGGACCCTGATCGAACTGAGCGTTGCATCGTCGAGCCCTTCGGTGGCCGCCGCCAGCCCGACGATTGCATCGACCCGTTGATCAGGCGGCTGGTCTCCCAATCCGCCGGCCACGGCCAGGGCCGTGAACCCGCCGAAGCTGTGGCCGATCACTCCGATCTCATCCGAGTTCGTCTCGGGTGCTGT
Source organism: uncultured Microthrixaceae bacterium (assembly GCA_963805905.1). Classification (GTDB taxonomy): domain Bacteria; phylum Actinomycetota; class Acidimicrobiia; order Acidimicrobiales; family Microtrichaceae; genus JAMLGJ01. The sequence continues at coordinate 3,484,654 of CAWDVV010000001.1, read as the reverse complement.
TTGTTCGAACCCGGCATCACCTGCAAGAGCGGCACTGATTGTGGCTGATACGTCCTGTGGTCGGTCGGCAGCGACCTGCAGCCGGTCGTCGCTGGTACCGGCGAAAGCTGTCGATTGCCGTGTTCCCCGTATGGTTTGGCGCTGCCACGATGAACCCGTGTGACGCCAGGTGTTCTGTGAGAAAGGCCGATACGTAGTTCAGGCCGCCGTTGCCATGGGAATAGACCACGAGGGGGAACGGTCCGGGTGCCACCGGCGCATCTGCGAGCCCCGTCTCCGACGCGACGGAGAGTCCCGGGAACGGGTAGGTCGCAGCTTGCGCATCCCCGGTGTTCTCCGGGTCCACCGGGTACCAGATCTCGACCGGCAACTTGCGGCCTCTGGCGCCTGTGACTTCAGCGGTACGAACCCCGACGGACCAATCGCCGGGGGCCTCGACTGCGGTAGCGAGGTCGGCCACGCTCGTCGTGGTGGTGGACGATGTGGCCTTCGGTGTCGTATCGGCCGGGTCGGAACCGCTCGAGGAGCATGCCCCGGCCAGTAGCAGCGCCACTGCAGCGACCGATGCCATGGTGCGTACTGTTCGATTCATGCGTTGAACAATAGGTGTCCTCGCGGAGTTCTTTGGACCTGACGCTCCGGCCGGGCCACGATGGCGCGGTGAATGACACTCCACCCGGACCGCTCGGCGATCTGCGGGTGATCGACATGGCGACGGTGATTGCCGGACCGGGAGCAGCCCGCTACCTGGGTGATTTCGGGGCCGATGTCATCAAGGTCGAACGGCCCGGCGATGGGGACACGGCGCGGTCGATGGGCTGGCGCGATCCCAACGACGGTGAGTCGATGTGGTGGAAGCTGCTGGGTCGCAACAAGCGTTGTATCAGTCTCGATCTCAAGGATCCGGGTGACCTGTCCACGATGCGCCAGCTCTGCACGACTGCGGATGTGCTGGTGGAGAACTTCCGTCCCGGGACTCTCGAGCGGCTCGGAATGGCTCCGGAGGTGCTCCTGGAGGACAACCCACGTCTCGTCATCACGAGGGTCACCGGTTTCGGCCAGGACGGGCCCTATGCCGATCGTCCCGGGTTCGCCACACAGGCAGAGGCTCTGTCCGGATTGGCCGCGATATCGGGTGAACCCGGCGGTCAACCGCTCCTGCCCCCGATAGCGCTCACCGACGAGGTCTCCGCGTTGGCGGCTGCCTTCGCAACGATGGTTGCTCTGCATTCAGGCGTGGGACAGGTCGTCGACGTGTCACTGATCGAATCGATGCTGCAGATGATGGGACCCCTGGTAGCCCTCTATGGGCTGACGGGTGAGCTCCAGGAACGCCTCGGAGCGGGCATTCCGTACACCGTGCCACGCAATACCTACCAGTGCGCCGACGGGCGCTGGATTGCGATTTCCACCTCGGCGGCCTCCATCGCGCAACGTCTACTGGCGCTGGTCGGATTGCAGGGTGAACGAGTTGCGACGTTCGAGGCCCGGCGAGCCAACCGTGGTTGGATCGATGAAGCCGTGGGAGAGTGGATGGCGCAACGCACTTCCGGGGAAGCCCTCGATGAACTCGGGGCGGCTGACGTCGCGGCAGCTCCTGTCTATGACATGGCCGATGTGTTCGATGACGAACACTTCCGGGCCAGGGGAGCCATAGCCGAGATCGACGGAGTCCCCATGCAGCAACTGATTGCGAAGTTGTCGCGGACCCCGGGCAGGATCCGCTGGGCGGGACGACCCCTCGATTCAGATGTGACGCGATCCGTCGCGAGGCCGACCGCGTCGACCCCTAGTCGGTCAGCGCAACTTCGATGCGGTCCTGGTTCCACTCCTTGGCCGCTTCGAGTGCGTTGTTCACCTGGGTTCGTAGTTCAGCGCTGTCGAATGCATGTGCCGGATAGCAGGCGACACCGGCCCACAGTGTGTGGTGGCCCGCGGTGCTCACCAGGTTGCGGCGTATCCGCTCCACGGTCCAAACAGCACCGTTCTCGGGGGTGTCCTCGAGGATCACCCCAAAGGTTCCGTCGTCGAGGCGACAGGCGATGTCAGAATCACGCGACCGTGTTGGTGATGGCTGTGGCGACGACCTGTGGATCTGCCTGGCGGCATCCGATGTCAGGCAGCCCCTGGGTGACCTGCATGAGCGCCAGGGCGACGGGTCGTAGGTGTCGGCGAGCCGAGGCGAGCCTTCCTTCGAGCGCAACGCCCAGGTAGTCCTCGGAGAACAAACCGGTTGCCGGGTCGGTGAGCGGCGGGGGGATGGGCTGCACCTCTGGGTCCTTGCCGGTCCTTGCCCTGGTTCCCATCGGGCGGTCGTTCGGGGATCACGGCGGCAGCGCTTCCTGGGCCTTGCTGCCCGGCTCGGTGGTTTCGGCCCCATAGGTGTGGTCGGGTCCTGGATCGAGATCGAAGTAGCCGTGGTGCGTGCCGGCAGGCTGGATCGATCCGGTTGGGATCCCACGCCTGATCGTCGCGGTGGAGTCTGGTGTCGAGTCAGCGACGTTGTCGGCGTCGGTTTCGCTGGAAGCCGAAGTCGCCTCATGTGTTGCACGCTGGGTGGGAACCAGTGGGAGGAGCCCGGTGATGAAGCCGAGCACGCCTGCAGCGCAGGGCAACTTCTGCGGGAGCACCGGTTACGGCCCAGATGCCGAACCCAAGGCTCAGTGTTCCGACGACGAGCGCCAGAATTCGGATGTCGATCACGGATCCTCTATCGGCGGGGTCGGGGTGCATCCTGAGCTTTGGTTCCTTTGGGCGAGCGTGAGATCGGCAATCTTTCCCATTATGTCTGCCAGTTCGTAATCCTTGGGGGTGAAGACCTCGGCGATCCCGGCCTCCATCAGCGCCGCACGGTCATCTTCGGGGATGATTCCACCGGCGAACACCGGTGCGGTCACGCCCTCGGCGCGAACGAGACGCAGCACTTCCGGGATGAGCTCCATGTGGGATCCCGACAGGATCGACAGTCCGATCACGTCGACGTCCTCGTCGCGGGCTGCCGCCGCGATCTCTGCGGGCGTGAGGCGGATCCCCTGGTAGATCACCTCGAATCCGGCGTCACGGGCGGCCACCGCTATCTGCTCAGCGCCGTTGGAGTGGCCGTCCAGTCCCGGGCTTGCCGATCAGAAGCCGCGGTGGTCCTCCGGGTGCTGCACGCAGCCTCGCGGCGATGTCCGAGAGGCCTTCGCCCGCGTGCCGCGGACGTACGCCCACGGCGGCGGCGACCCCGGTGGGGGCACGGTATTCCCCGAAGGTGTCCCGCAGCACCTGGGCCCATTCGCCTGTCGTCCCGCCGGCCCGGGCGAGGTTGATGGTGGCGGGCATCAGGTTCTCATCGGTTGCAGCTACTCTTGCGAGTTGATCGATAGCTTCGTCCACCGCTGCGTTGTCACGCTCGGAGCGCCACTTGTCGAGGGCGGTGATGGCGTTGCTCTCAACGTCTGGATCCACTCGCAGGATGTTGTCCTCTCCGCCGAGGGGTGACTCGGCGGTCTCGGTGAAGGATGTTCACCCCGATGACCGGCAGGTCACCTGATTCGATGCGACGTATCCGTTCGGTGTGCGACCTGACCAGTCGACCCTTCAGTTCGTCGATCGCTTCGAATGCCCCACCGAGCGACAGAACCTCGTCGAGCTCGGCCTGGGTCGACTCCTCGAGTTCGGCGGTGAGCCGGTCCATTACCACCGAGCCCTCGAAAAGGTCGGGGTACTCGAGGAGGTCGGTCTCCATCGCCAGCACCTGCTGGATCCGCAGCGACCACTGCTGGTCCCACGGGCGTGGCAGTCCGAGCGCCTCGTTCCATGCGGGAAGCTGGATCGATCGCGCCCTTGCATCACGTGAGAGGGTCACTCCGAGAGCCTCGAGCACGATGCGCTGGATGTTGTTCTCGGGCTGGGCCTCGGTGAGACCCAGGCTGTTCACCTGCACTCCGTAGCGGAAGCGTCGGGCCTTCGGATCGGTGACTCCGTACCGCTCGGCGGTGATGCGGTCCCACATGCGGGTGAATACGCGCATCTTGGCTGTCTCCTCCACGAAGCGGATGCCTGCATTCACGAAGAAGCTCACGGAGGCAACAACGCCCGACATGGCATCGGGGGCCACCTGGCCCGATTCGCGCACCGCGTCGAGTATCCCGATGGCGTTCGCGAGCGAGTAGGCGATCTCCTGGGTGGGCGTGGCCCCGGCCTCCTGGAGGTGGTACGAGCACACGTTCATGGGGTTCCACCTGGGGACGTTGGTGTTGCAGTAGGCGAACATGTCGACGATCAGCCGCTTGCTCGCCTCAGGCGGGAAGATGTAGGTGCCCCGGCTCAGGTACTCCTTGACGATGTCGTTCTGGGTGGTGCCGCGCAGGGCCGTCGGTGTCGACCCGCTGTTCGGTGGCGTTCGCGATGTACAACCCGAGCATCCACGCTGCGGGTGCATTGATCGTCATCGAGGTGTTCATCTCCCCCGGAGGGATCCCCTCGAGCAGTGTGCGCATGTGGCCGAGGTGTGCCACCGGTACGCCCACCTTGCCCACCTCGCCGTGGGCCCTTGGATCGTCTGGGTCATAGCCGGTCTGGGTCGGAAGGTCGAAGGCGATCGAAAGGCCGGTCTGGCCCTTGGCGAGGTTGGTTCGGTAGAGCTCGTTGGAGGCCTCCGCAGTGGAGTGACCCGAGTAGGTGCGCATCATCCATGGACGGTCCGGTTCGGGGGAGTCGTGCAGCGGTCGTGTCGACGTCAGCGGGGTCTGCCATGGCCATATTCTGCCCGTTTGTCCACTCGACCGGGCAAAGTGTTGCTCCGGATGACGCTCCGGTGATGGTCGACCCCGGTGTGAGGAGTCCGCAAAACGACATACGACCCGGATCTCTCCGGGTCGTCCACAGCCACGGGGCGGAACGAGGGCCACAAGGCGCCAGCACCTGGAAAGCGCTGGTGGCGATGCGTTTGGAGGGAGATTACGTGTCCCTCGTTCCTGTGCCCCGGCTGTGTTCCGATGGGGGCGAAACCATCGGTACTTGTAGTATCGTCACTTTCGGTGAGGATTCCAACACAATTCTTGTAGATCCTGAGAATTTGTTTGGGATTGCCTCCCAGCAACGGTATTTCAGCCCGGGCGATCGCCTGGGCGCTCTGTCTCCACCCGGGCATCGCATCCGGCATTCCGGGAGTCGGCGTTCCAGGAGGTTTCAATGTGGTTTGCCCAGGATGATTCGACGCTGTTCCTGGGTCGGGACTTCTTCCCCTGGATGGTTCTCGCGTTCGGTGCTGCGATGGTCGTTGGCAATGTCGTGGCGCTGGTTCGCCCGCCGGGGCGTCCCGACGAAGGGTCACCCGGGGCAGATCATGAAGATACCGAGTTCAAGCGGCCTCCGTTGGCGCGCTCGATGGTGTTCATCGTCGCCGGGTTGGCCGCAGCAACCTGGGGCCTGGCCTCCTTGCTCTCCTGATGGGACCTGACGATCAGTGCCTCTGAATCTGTTGACCGTGCAATTGAGGGTGGCGTGGCCCTCTAGAGTTCCGGGCCGGGTCAATCACACGTCGTGGCGATCCGGGTTGCAACGGGGGCGGCTCAATGGGTGAACTCTCAATACGGGGCCTCACCGTTCACTACGGCGGGATCGTGGCGATCGACGATGTGTCGATCGACGTCTCCCCCGGAGAGCTCGTAGGGCTGATCGGTCCGAACGGAGCCGGCAAGACGACCACCGTTGATGCTGTGTCCGGGTTCACCCCGCACGCAGGTCGGGTGACCTTGAACGGCATTGATCTGAGTGGAGATCCGCCGCACAGACGTGCGCGATCCGGGCTCGCCCGGACCTGGCAGTCGGTCGAGTTGTTCGAGGATCTGACGGTTCGCAGGCACTGCGAGGTTGCAGCACACCGCGTGGGCTTGCGAGATCTGCTGGCGGACGCGGTGTGGCCACGCAGAGAGCGCGGATCCGCCGCAGTGGATGGGGCCCTCGAGGCGATGGGTCTCACCGAGGTTGCCGACGAGCTGCCGACCGAGCTGCCCCACGGAACCCAGAAGTTGGTCGGTGTTGCCGCGTGCCCTGGCAGCATCGCCATCGGTGTTGTTGCTCGACGAGCCTGCGGCCGGTCTGGATTCCACCGAGAGCGCAGCGTTCGGTAGGAGGCTCCGCGAGGTCGTGGATTCGGGAGTGTCGGTCCTGTTGATCGACCACGACACCCAATTGGTGATGGATGTGTGCGACACGGTCAATGTCCTCGATTTCGGATCCATGATCGCTTCGGGCCCACCCCAACAGGTGAAGGCGGACCCGGTGGTGGTCCATGCCTATCTGGGGGTGGGAGCCCATCGCCCCGGTGCTCCAGGGAAGATGTCTCGAGAGCAGGGGAGTTCGGATTCGGAGGCGAGCCATGGGTGACGACGCGAGCGTGCTGTCGGTCGGCTCCCTCAGTGCGGGTTACGGCGGTCTCGCAGTGGTCCGGGATCTGACCCTGGACGTGGCAGCGGGCGAAGTCGTTGCACTGTTGGGCCCCAACGGCGCGGGCAAGACAACCACCTTGCTATCGATCTCGGGACTGCTGAAACCCATGAGCGGGAAGGTGGAGTTCCTGGGCTCCGATGTCGTGGGCATGAGATCCGACCGGCTCGTGCGAATGGGGTTGGTCCAGGTTCCCGACGACCGCGGCCTGTTCCCCGGGCTCACCGTGGGTGAACACCTCGCCATGGCGGTGGGACGTGCCGACCGGGCGGACGCAGCTGCGCGGGTCTCAGAATGGTTCCCCGCCCTCGAGGCACTGCACGGGCGTCGGGCAGGACTGCTCTCGGGCGGGGAACAACAGATGCTCGCTCTGGCCCAGGCGCTCTTGAGGAGGCCGAAGCTCTTGATGATCGACGAGATGAGCCTCGGCCTCGCGCCGATAGTGGTCGAGAGCTTGCTGCCCATCGTCACCCGGGTCGCTGCCGAAACCAACTGCGGGGTGTTGCTGGTCGAACAGCACGCGTCGATGGCGCTACAGATTGCTGACAGGGCGGTGCTTCTCAACCATGGCGATGTGGTGGTGTCGGGGTCCGCAGCCGAACTCTCGTCGGACTGGGACTCGTTGCTCAGCGGCTACCTCGGCTGAGGACCAGACCGACCCGACACTCGTTGGACGGTGGATCCGGAGATGCAAACCGATCCAGCCAAGTTCCACCAGGGGTGCGCGAACGCGGCGGTCGACGCGACTGTAAGCTCCGCAACGGCCGTCGACAGGCGGACTGGTTGGATGGAAGTTCCATCTGAAACCCATACGAAAGGACCCGCCAGATGGCAGACCTGATCGCGATCGGATATGACGACATGACAACCGCCGAACGGGCGATGGAAACAGCCGAAGAGCTGGCCAACGACCTGATCCTGCAGCCCGACGCGCTGGCAGCGATCATCCACAAGGAAGACGGCAAGTTCAAGACCGTGACCAACGCCCATGAGGTGGGGGCCGGCGCCAGTTGGGGCATGTTCTGGGGACTTCTCTTCGGGATCCTGTTCTTCGTGCCGATCTTCGGCATGGCACTCGGCGCGGCATTCGGGGCCCTTGGTGGCAAGCTCTCCAAGGACGCGATCAGCAAGGAGTTCCAGGAGAAGGTTCGTGCTTCCCTGCAGCCCGGCACCTCGGCACTGTTCATGATCGTGGAACAGGTCACCGGCGACAAGGCCATAGAGGCGCTTTCGCAGTATGGCGGCACTGTGATCAAGACCTCATTCTCCAAGGACGTCGAGGACGAGATCCAGCGCGAGCTGCACGGCGCGGCCTGAGCGGTCAAAGCTGACGAAGTCGCCGGGCACGCCCAGCGCGTGGCTCGGACAATCCTGAGGGGCCGGTGCGATCGCACCGGCCCCTCAGGCATTCTGACCGACCATGCATCGGGACGTGCCCGTCCCTACTCGGGGAACCAGCGCGGTCAGTTGCCCGCCATGCATTTCTGGGCGATCTCGGTGATCTTGTTGGTGAGTTCGTTCGGATCGCCACCCAGGAGCAGATCCTCCAGGCCGGTAGTTCCCATGGACTCCTCGAGTTGATCTGCGATACAGGTCGCCACGGATTCCGACAATCCTGCGCCCTTCAGTTCATCGATCAGCTGGTCCCGCATCCCGCCGAGGGTCGAGTCGCTGCTCTGCGACTGGGCGGGGCAGGACGTACCGGCCATGGGAAGCTCGAGGTCGACCAGGTAGGCGACCACTGCGTTGTCGATGCAGGGCCCACCCCTCATGAATGCGGTGTGGCCGTCGCCTTCGTAGGTCAGGAGAACCGAACCGCCGAGTGCCTTGTTCATCTGCTCGGACCACTTGTAGGGCGTCGCTGGATCGCCGACGGTCCCCACGACGAGGATCGGGGGTGCTCCTGCAGCAGTCCATTCCGGCACGGGGTTCGCGGGTTCGGGCCAGTTGACACATGAGAGCGGACCGGTCTTGAGGAACTCGCCGAATAGTGGTGCCGCCTCGGCAACTTTCTCACCTTCCTTGATTCCCTCCTCGGTGGTCGGGCGGTCGTCGGCGTCTGCGCAGTTCACCATCACCTGGGCATCCGAGGAGTTGTCCCAAGTGCCATCTGGGTTGCGTCCGAACTGGCGGTCGGCCAACGCGAGGATCATCCCGCCGCCTGATGTGCTGGAACTCGTGGAACCGCCATCGGGTTCAAGCTGGATGCCCGCCGTGAGGGTCTTCTCGATGTCGTCGATGGCACGAGCCAAGGGGCTCCAGACGCTCGTGTCGTAGAGCGCCGTGGCAAGTCCGACATCGAAGAGGTCGCGCGTCAGCTCCCGCTTGCCCGAAGCGGTGTCCACCACCAATGGATCGTCATCGAGCATGGAGCGCACGTCGGCGACACTCTGTTCGGTGTGCCCTTGCAGTGCGCACTGTGCGTCTGCGTCGCAGGTCGATACGAAGTTGTCGAACGTGTTCTCGAATCCCTCGGCCTGGGTGATGGTCTGTTCCAGGTCAGTTGCCGTTGGCGATACCGAGCCATCGAGGACCATGGCCCGTACCTCGGAAGGGAACATGGTGGCGTACGTGGCACCGATTGCGGTGCCGTACGAGAACCCGACGTAGTTCAGTTTCTGATCTCCCAGGGCCTGTCGGATTTCTTCGAGATCACCTGCCACATCAGCGGTCGACATGTGGTCTATCAAGTCAGGGTTGTTCTTCTTGCAGCCGTCCAGGACGCTCTTCTGGTCCTTGATCGAGCGGTCCATCTCCGCAGGATCGTCGGGGCTGAGGTCGCCCTCGATCTGCTTGTCCTTCTGGTCGTCGCTGAGGCAATGCACCGGCGAACTCTCGCCCACTCCCCGCGGGTCCCAGCTCACGAGGTCGAACTGCTGGGCCAACTCCTCGGGGACCATCATGGCGGCACTGGCCAGGAACTCGATACCTGAGCCACCGGGCCCGCCGGGGTTGAACAACAGGGAACCGATCCGTTGGTTGGGGCTCCCGGTCGCCGGTACACGAGCCAGCTCCAGGTCGATCGAACCAGAGTCGGGGTTGTTGCGGTCGATCGGAGCGGCGAGGGTGGCGCACTGCATTGCGCTCAGCGAACCCGCCTGGGAGTCGCAGGTACCCCAGTCGAGCGCTCCAGAGGATGCCGTGGAGGAACTGTCGCGCTTGTTGCTCTGGGCGCTCGCCACGTCGGACGACCCGCCCGTGCAAGCGCCTGCGATCAGTAGCAGGGGTACGAGGAGCGCAGCGAGGCGGTGTCGGCGCGTCAGCACGGAGGGGGTGCGGGTCACAACTGAAGGGGTCTGCACTCCTTGAGGCTACCGAGACACCCCCCGGTCCTCCGCGCAGGCGTTTGAACTTTCACAGGTTCGAACGACGAGGTCCCAGAACCTGAACGAGGAGCTCGACCACCCGATACCGGGATCGGTGTGGTCGGTCGGCGGGTCAGTCGTCGTCGCCGTACTCGATCCTGTGGAAGTCCTCCTCGCTGAGGCGATCCTCTTCGGGGAGATCCGATTCTTCGCGGCGCCGACTCATCATCATTGCGATGTAGGCGATGACGACCACGATGGCTGCGATCCCGAAGATGAAGATTCCCTGGAACATGGCCCTATCCGAGCACACCGGAGGCTCCAGCGCACGTACCGGCTCCAAATGTCGCTCTCCGGAGCGGGCATGTCGGCTTCGCCCCATGACTCTTCGTGGCCCGGTTCTGTCGGTGCAACAACCCAAAATTCGGCGGGTCGGGAACCCGCGTAGGATTCGCAGATGGCTCAGAGTGAAGATCAGACCGCGGTTCGGAGTGTCTACCTGTCGGGCAACTTCGCTCCCGTGGACGATGAGGTCACGGCACTGGATCTGCCAGTGGAAGGCGAACTGCCCCCCGAACTCTGTGGTCGCTACCTGAGGAACGGGCCGAACCCGGCCGAGCCGGTGGATCCGGCGACGCACCACTGGTTCCTCGGCGATGGGATGGTCCATGGCATCCGACTCAACGAGGGGCGTGCCGAGTGGTACCGGAACCGCTACGTGGGTTCATCGCACATCTCGGGGCTTCGCGGTGAGCCCGACATTGCCGGACCCAACTGGAACGGCGTGGAGATCGGGCCCAACACGTCGGTCGGAGGTTTCGCCGGCACGACCTGGGCGTTGATGGAGGCCGGGGCCTGTCCGGTCGAGCTCACCTATGAGTTGGGCACCGTTGGACGCAATGATTTCAGCGGCACGATCACCGGTGCGTTCAGCGCCCATCCCAAGTACGACCCGGCAACCGGCGAGCTCCACGCGATTGCCTACGCCCTGCCCGATTGGATGGACCACATCGCGTACGTTGTGATCGGCCCCGACGGCATGGCGCGACAGGAACTCGAGATTCCCATAGCGGGCATGCCGATGATCCACGACATGGCGCTCACAAGCAGCTACGCGCTCGTGTTGGACCAACCGGTGACCGTCGACATCGAACGCGCAGCCGAATCGGCGTTCCCGTTCCGCTGGAATCCGGACCACGGTGCCAGGGTGGGGTTGTTGCCCCGCGATGGCGCATCGTCCTCGGGAGGTGACCTCGAGATCGTATGGATCGACATTCCTCTCGGATATGTCTTTCACACACTCAATGCATACGACACCGCCGATGGCAACGTGATCGTCGACGTCTGCAACTACGACCGCATGTTCGACCAGGACATCCTCGGGCCGTTCGGTGATGGGGCATTCGGCCGCCTCGAGCGATGGGAGCTCAACCCGTCGACCCGTCGTGCTTCCATCACTGTTGTCGACGAGCGCCCGAACGAGTTCCCGCGCTGCAACGACGCTGTCGCCACCAGCGAGCACCGCTACGGATGGTTCGCGGCGCTGACGGCGGCCGAAGGTGAGGGCTGGAAGACCGTCAAGCACGATCTGGTAACGGGAGACCGGTGGAGCTTCGACCACGGGCCCGGTCGTGCCGCTGGTGAAGCAGTGTTCGTGGCGCGTTCGGGCGCACGCGGATCGCACAACGCGGCCGAAGATGACGGGTGGCTGATGACGATCGTGGCTGACCGGAATACAGGAGCATCGGAGTTCGTGGTCATGGACGCGGCGGATTTCTCCCGTACCGACTACGTCGCCCGGGTTCGGTTGCCCCAGAGGGTGCCGTTCGGCTTCCACGGCAATTGGGTGGGTGATTCCTCGGTCCCACCCGCGTCCCGGTAGCCGTTCCCAACCGCCGGTGTAGCCTCCCGCGCCATGGAACGCATCGAGGTCGAACGTCTTATCCCATCCGAGCCGGGCGAGATCTTCAAGGTCTTGTGTGATCCGGCAGGTCACGTGGCGATCGACAGCTCAGGGATGTTGCAGTCGGCCTCTGGGGAGCCCGCTGGTGCGTTGGGTGACACGTTCATCGTCCACATGGATCGCGAATCGCTCAACGACTATCCCCTCGGTCTCTACGACGTCGAGGTTCACATAACGGACTTCGAACCCGACCGTGAGATCGCCTGGACGATCAAGGGCCAGCTCGAACCGCAGATCGGCCACGTGTACGGGTATCGGCTGGAACCGGTCGACCAGGCCACGTTGGTGACGTCGTACTACGACTGGTCCGACATCCACCCCCAGTGGCGAGAGGCCGGGATCTTTCCGGTGATCTCCGAGACCGCATTGCGGGCGACGCTCGGGATCCTGGCGCGTACGGTGGCTCCCGGTCGTTCCCGCCCCATCACCGATTGACGCAACACAGAGCCCAACCGACCCGGCCTACAGTTGGACCCGGCCGCACATCAAGCGACTCAGCGTCGCCATCAAAGAACAAGGGGATCACATGGCGTGGGACTTTTCCACCGAACCGGAGTTCCAGGAGAAGCTCGACTGGGTACAGCGATTCTGTGAGGAGGAACTCGAACCGCTCCACTACGTCTTCCCACATGCGGTGCGTCTTCCGGACCCCAAGGTCCGCGAGTTGGTGTTAGAGCTTCAACAACAGGTGAAGGACCAGGGCCTGTGGGCGCTGTTCCTCGATGAGGAACTCGGCGGCCCCGGCTTTGGGCAACTCAAGCTGGGTCTGCTCAATGAGGTCATAGGCCGCTATCCCGCTGCGCCCCAGATGTTCGGAGCGGCCGCTCCGGACACCGGCAACATGGAGATGCTCGCCGCTTATGGCACCGAGGAGCAGAAGGAACGCTGGCTCACCCCGCTGATCAACCAGGAGATCTTCTCGGCCTACTCGATGACCGAACCCCAGGGTGGGTCGGATCCGAACCTGTTCACGACCCATGCAGTGAAGGACGGCGACGAGTGGGTGATCAACGGCGAGAAGTGGTTCACCTCAGCCGGGCGGGTAGCCGACATCTTGTTCGTCATGTGCACCAACGGGATGTATGTGGTTCCACGCGAGACGCCCGGCGTGGAGATCATGCCGGAGCCGCGCAACCACAATCACATCATCTACAAGGATGTTCGTGTGCCGGCCGACCACCTCCTCGGTCCTGAGGACGGTGCCAAGGTGCTTGCCCAGAGACGCCTGGGTGGTGGGCGTATCCACCATGCGATGCGCACGATCTCGCAGGCCAAACTGGCTTTCGACATGATGTGCGAACGTGCACTCAGTCGTGAATCCCACGGCAAGCTGATCGGCGAGCACCAGATGGTCCAGGAGAAGATCGCAGACTCGTATGCACAGATCAGGATGCTGCGCCTGTTCGTCCTCGAGACGGCGTGGAAGATCGACAACACGAGCACGCAGGAGACACGTACGGACATCGCGGCTGTGAAGTACACGATGGCCAAGGTGTTGCGGGATGTGTCGTTCAACGCGCTGCACGTCCACGGGTCGCTGGGCACCACCGACCTGACTCCTCTGCAGGCGATGTACGCGACCGCTCCCACGATGGGCCTCGCCGACGGCGCCGATGAAGTCCACAAGGCGACGGTCGCGAGGCGCGTCCTGAAGGGCTACCGCCCGCATGAGGGCTACTGGCCACGCGAGTACATTCCTGCGAAGCGGGAGGCCGCATGGGAGGCGTTCGAGCCACGGTTCGCCGCCGATCCTGACCTGAGGAAGTCCGCCGAAGCATTCCGTGAATACTTTGCGGGTCGACGCTCATAGGCGCAACGGACCGACCGGGGAACGCTGTGGAACTCCTGATCCTCGATGGCGACATGGCGACCCTCGATGTGGACGCGATGGTACGCGATCGATGTCATGATCGGGTCATGGCGATCAACGGAGTCGACCACGTGCAACTGGCGATGCCGGCCGGCGGGGAACCCGAGGCACGTCATTTCTATGAAGACCTGCTGGGGTTGCTCGAGGTGCCCAAACCAGCGAATCTGGCGGCCCGGGGTGGCTGCTGGTTCGAAACGCCGGGCGCTCGAATCCATCTGGGTGTCGAGGCGGAGTTCCGTCCTGCCAGGAAGGCCCACCCGGCGCTGCTTGTGACCGACCTCGGTTCACTCGCCGCCCAACTCGACGGGGCCGGCGTCGAAGTGATCGATGGCGACCCGCTCGAAGGCTACGAGCGGGTATTCGTACATGACCCTTTCGGCAATCGGATCGAGTTGATGGAACCAGTCGAGGATTGACCTCCTGGGTGCCCTCGGACGACACCCTGGGCTGCCGACTGGATCAACCGCGACTCTGGCGGACGACCTCATCGAACAGCCGCTGCTGGTGTTCGTCGGTGCGAGCGGTGTCCTCGGGATGCCATTGCACTGCGGTCATCCACGCGGCGCGTTCGGGGAGTTCCAGACCTTCGATCGTGCCGTCTGCGGCCCGGGCGACGACTTCGAGACCATCACCGATCTCCTCGACGGCCTGATGGTGGTGACACTCCACCATCGGCGTCGTTGTTCCGAGCGCTTCAGCCAGCGCGGATCCTTCGCTGACCTCTACCTGGTGAATGGTCCCGCCACCGCCGAACGGGATTCCGTGCTCGCCGATTCCTGGTTTGCCCACGATGTCCTGATCGAGGTTGCCTCCGAGAGCCACGTTCAGCACCTGCAGTCCCCGACAGATACAGAGCACCGGAATGTCGGATTCCAGTGCCGTCTCGAGCAGGACGGTCTCGAATGCGTCCTGTAGTTCATCGACGGAGCGCACGCTCGGATGGACCGGTTGGCCGTAGCGTCGCGGATGGACGTCGGATCCACCTGTGAACACCAAGCCATCGAGGTTGTCCAGGATTCGCGCTGCGGTGGACCGGTCCAGTTCCCTTGGTGCGAGTAGTACGGCCAACCCGTCGGCGCGGTCGATCGCGTCGGAGTAGGTCGCCTGCAGTGCCACCGACTCCACCAGCGGATATGGCTCGTCGACCCCCTCGCGCCGAGCGGTCAGGCCGATACGTGGAAGTGGATCGTTCACGTCGAGCTCTCCCCCTGGTGCGGCATCGTCGATGTAGGTGTCACGGGAATCAGCGTTTCACAGTCGCTCGAAGTTGCGTCGCAGTTCCCAGTCGGTCACTGCGCTGTTGAAGGCACGCCACTCCTGGCGCGCCATGTGTCCCAGGTGGAAGTGCACATCCTCACCGAAGGCAACCCTTGCAACCTCGGAATTCTCGAACAGCTCGATGGCTTCGACGAGGGTGCTGGGTATCCGTGGTATGTCAGCGGTGTAGCCGTTTCCGCTCGTCGCCGGGGGAGGCTCGATCCGGTTGCGGATACCGTGCAGGCCTCCTGCAACCATGGCGGAGATCGCTATGTAGGGATTGCAGTCCGCCCCGGGAATCCGGCTCTCCACCCGCATCGCCTGTCCACGCCCGACGACCCTGAATCCGAGCGTGCGGTTGTCAGTGCCCCAGCCGATGGCGGTGGGTGCCCACGAGTCGGGTTGGTAGCGCTTGTAGCTGTTCACGAACGGCGCCCAGCACAATGAGAGTTCTGCTGCAGTATCGAGCAGACCGCCGAGATACCAGCGGAAGATGTCTGACATCTCACCCTGTACGGAGGCTGGGCTCTGCTGTCCGTCCGAGCCGGACTCGCGCGCCATGGCGGATCTACCCGATCGTGCATCCCACAACGACGAATGAATGTGACACGAAGAGCCGGCGTCATCGAACGCGTACTTGGCCATGAACGTGAGGGCCTGACCCTGGAGTGCCGCGATCTCCTTGGCGCCGTTCTTGTAGATCGTGTGGTTGTCGGCCATCTCCATGGCTTCCGCGTAGTGCAGGTTGAGTTCGTGTTGGCCTCTCCCGGCCTCACCCTTGGAGTTCTCGACCGGAATGCCCGCGGCGAGCATCTCGTTGCGGATCCGGGCAATGACCGGCTCATCACGTGAGGTGGCGAGTATGTGGTAGTCGATTATGTACGGGGAGCTGGGATTGAGGTCGGAGTATTTCTTCTCCCATGCCTCCTCCGGAGACTCCTTGAACAGGTAGAACTCGAGTTCGGTACCGCACTTGGCCAGGTACCCGAGCTCGGCGGCGGCCTCGAGCTGGCGGGCAAGGATCGATCGTGGTGCCACTCCCACGAGATCGCCTTCGTGGTCCACCACGTCGGCGATCACCATGGCGGTGCTATCCAGCCAGGGAACGATCCGCAGGGTGCTGAGATCGGGTCGGCACACGAAATCTCCGTAGCCGGTCTCCCAACTCGTGAACCGGAAACCCTCGAGCACCTCCATGTCCACGTCGACCGCCAACAGGTAGTCGCAGGCCTCGACCGATCCGCCGGTGCGTGGCATCTCGTCGAGGAACACACTCGCGACGACCCGCTTGCCCATCAGGCGGCCCTGCATATCGACGAAAGCGACGACCACGGTATGGATCTCGCCACGCTCGACCGCCGTGGTCAGTTCTTCGATGCTCAGCATGATCTTCTGTTCCACCCACCAGTTGTCGAGTCGTCCCTTCGAGGGTACGCCCCACTCACTCGGGAGTTATATATGTGGTTGTGATCCCGCCATCGAGCAGAAGCGACTGGCCGGTTATGAATGAGCTGTCGTCGGATGCCAGGAACAGAGCGCCGTTGACGATTTCGTCGACCTCGCCGAACCGACCCATCGGAATGTGAACCAGTCGCCGATCGCGTTCGGCCTTGTTCTCCATGAACTTCTCCAACAGTGGAGTGAGCACCGGGCCCGGGCAGAGTGCGTTTGCGCGCAGACCCTGTAGTGCGTAGATCGCCGCGATCTCCCGGGTCATCGACAGCACGGCGCCCTTGGATGCCGTGTAGGCGAGCTGGGGGGTTGCAGAGCCCATGTAGGCCACGAAGCTCGCAACGTTGATGATCGACGCGCCCCGCTTCTGTGTTGCCGAAGGGCTGTCCAACATCGCGGGAATGGCGGCCTGGCAACACAGGAAGATGCCTTTGACGTTCACGTCGAAGGTGAGATCCCAGACTTCCTCGGTCGTCTCGAGCGGTGTGCCATCGCCGGCAGGGGAGATGCCCGCGTTGTTGTAGAGGACATCGAGGTGGCCCCAGGTCCCGGTGGCCGTATTGACCATCTCGACGACCGCCCCGCGATCGCGCACGTCGACCTCGACCGCGACAGCGCGGCCACCGTTCTCGGCGAGGTCGGCCGCCACTGCGGAGGCAGCATCCCCATCATTGTCAGCAACTATGACTGCCGCGCCCTCGGCGACGAATCGCCTCGCTGCGACGGCGCCCATTCCGTTGCCGGCCCCGGTGATGATGGCGACTTTGTCGGCTAGACGATCCATTGGCTTCTCCTGGTTCGGTAGTCACAGGTGTCCGGATTCCCGGGTTCAGGTCGCCACGATACGCTCACGAACCATGGGCACCACCACTGGAACCGTCACCACTGATGCAGTCGACATTCCGAGCTCGTTCGACCTGGTGATCGGCGGCCGGCACAGCCCGGCCGCGAGCGGGGAGACCTTCGATCTGTACGAGCCTGCAACAGGGGAAATCCTCACCTCGGTCAGCGAGGCAGGACCCGAGGAAGTCGACGCCGCCCTCGAGGCGGCCTCACGCGAGTTCGACACCGGCCGGTGGCGTCGAACCAACGCAACAGAGCGGGGCCGGGTGCTTCTCCGGGTGGCCGAGTTGCTCCGCCAACGCGCCGAGGAGTTCGCTGTCACCGAGGCACGCGGTGCCGGACATCCAATCGGCAACGCCCGTTGGGAGGTTGCCACCGCGGCGGATGTCTTCGAGTACTTCGCAGGTGCATCCAACAAGCACTACGGGCACGTGATCCCGGTGCAGGACCCTGGCCTGGACATGGCCGTGCGGGAGCCCGTGGGTGTGTGCGCGTTGGTGGTGCCGTGGAACTTTCCGCTCATGATCGCAACGTGGAAGGTCGCGCCGGCGCTCGCGTGTGGCAACCCGATAGTTCTCAAGCCGGCGTCGCTCACGCCGCTGACCGCGTTGATGCTGGCTGACGTGCTCCTCGAAGCGGGAGTGCCGCCGGGCGCGGTGAGTGTTCTGTCGGGTCCGGGGCGCACTGTGGGTCAACGGTTGATCAGTGATCCTCGGGTCGCGAAGATCAGCTTCACGGGTGAAACCGCTACGGGAGTCGGGATACTCCAGTCATCAGCTGCGAACCTCGCCCGAGTCTCGTTGGAGCTGGGCGGAAAATCGGCGTGCGTGGTCTTCGATGATGCGGACCTCGAGCGGGCGATCGCGTCCACACCGATGTCCGTCTTCGACAACACCGGTCAGGACTGTTGTGCGCGGAGCCGGTTTCTCGTGCAGCGAGGTGTCTACGACGACTTCGTGGCGGGCTTCGTGGACCGGACCAGCGATCTGGTGGTGGGGGATCCCCTCCATGAGCTGACCCAGTTGGGACCGATGATCTCCGAAGGGCAGCGCAAGGTGAGTCTCGACTACCTCTCACTGGCTTCCGAGGAAGGAGCGACCCGGGTTCTCGATGGAGACGTGAGTGGACCGGGTTGGTACCTCTCACCATCGGTGTTGACCGATGTCCGCAACGAAATGCGGGTCGCCCAGGAGGAGATATTCGGTCCCGTGGCCGCGATGATTCCCTTCGATACCGAAGAGGAAGCGATCGAGCTCGCCAACGCGAGCCGTTATGGCCTGTCCGGCACGGTGTGGACCGGGGACCTCGCACGGGCGGTGAGGGTCACCCGTGCTGTCCGCACGGGAGTGATCTCGGTCAACTCAGGCCGTAGCGTCCGTACGGAGGCCCCGTTCGGTGGTTTCAAGGCCTCGGGTGTGGGTCGCGCCCTCGGCATGGCGGCGATGGACGACTACACCGAGGTGAAGAACATCTTCTTCAGCGATGAATGAACCTCCTCCAGTGCGGAATGAATCATGGACGATGAGGCCTCGAGTAGGTCGCGGGCGCCGGGGCTGGTCTGGTTCCGTCGTGACCTCCGATTGGGTGACAACCCCGCCTGGGCTGCCGCGACCTCGGAGCACCGCGATGTGGTGGCGCTCTTCGTCCTCGACCCTCGGCTGGTGGATTCCGCTGGGCCGTTCCGACGGGCTCAACTCGAAGCAAACCTGATCGAGCTCGATCGGGCACTCGAGCGGGTGGGTGGCCGGCTGCGTGTCCGCCGTGGGGATCCGGCCGGGATCGTGCCCGAGGAGGTTGCCCGCAACCAGATCAGCTCGGTCTACTGGAACGCCGACATCTCGCCCTTCGCGGTGCAACGCGATGAGCGTGTGAGCTCAGCTCTGCGCGACCGCTCGAGGGTCACGACACCATACGGCAACCTCGTGTTGCCCCCGGGGGCGGTGTTGACGCGAGGTGGCACGATCTCGCGGGTGTTCGCAGCGTTCCATAGACGCTGGAAACTGGTCTCTTGGGACCCCTGGCCAGAGCCAGGACGCGCAGCGGTTTCCGATGACCCGGGAGAGGGTCTGACCGCGGGTGGTCAACGTGCGCCCCACATGGCGGGTGAGGACGGCGCCCACAAGGCTCTGAGGGAATTCCTCGAGGGGCCGATCGACGACTACCGCAATGGACACGATGCGATCGGGAGGCCCGCGACCTCTGATCTGTCCGCACACCTGAAGTTCGGCACGATTTCGCCGAGGCAGATCATGGTGGCTGTGGGAGAAGCCAACGCAGACCGCGAGGCGTTTGTACGTCAACTGGCATGGCGTGACTGGTTCGCCCACTTGCTCAGCGATGTTCCCTCACTCGTCGAGCGGTCGTTGCGGCCCGAGTTCGACAACATTGTGTGGCGCAACGATCCAGCGGAGATCGAGGCCTGGAAGACCGGTCACACCGGCTATCCGATCGTCGATGCCGGAATGCGTGAGCTGAGGGCCACCGGTGCGATGCACAACCGGGTACGGATGGTCACTGCGTCGTTCCTCGTGAAGGACCTACTCGCGGACTGGCGTATCGGCGAGCGCTTCTTCCGCCACTTCCTGAGTGACGGCGACGTATCCCAGAACGTGGGCAACTGGCAGTGGGTTGCGGGTACCGGCCCGGACGCGGCGCCCTACTTCCGAGTCTTCAATCCGGTGACCCAGAGCCGGACACACGATCCCGGCGGTCGCTACATCCGCAAGTGGCTACCGGAGTTGTCGGGTCTCGATGACCGCGCGATCCATGCTCCATGGGAAGCCGCTCCACTGGACCTGGCGGCCGCGGATGTCATCCTGGGCACCGACTACCCGGTACCCGTGGTCGACCACGCTGTGGCCAGGGAACGGACGTTGGCTACCTACAAGCGAGCGCGCCACGCAAGTGGCAGGTGACCCGATCTCCCGCACCAATCACCGGTAGCGTCGGCACATGCCTGAAGTGGAACGCCCTGACATGTCGTCCTACGGGGTGACCGAGGACCTGGAACGGGCGCTGCCGTGGTCATGGGCCGAGAAGCGGCTCATCGACAACAGGAACTACTGGGTCGTCACCGCTTCAGGGTCGGCCCGGCCTCATGCGATGCCCGTCTGGGGAGTCTGGATTCCCCGGACCGACACTTTCTGGTTCTCGTGTGCACCCGACGCACGAAAAGTGAGGAACATCCGAGACAACCCCCAATGTGTGGTCATGATCGATGACACGATCGAGTGTGTCTCCGTCGAGGGCCGCGCCGAGGTCGTGGATCCGGCTGGTCGCAGCGAAGCCGTGGACCACGCGCTCGACCAGTACGTGAGGAAGTACTGGGAAGACCCGGCCGACCACCCGGAGATGGATGGGTTCCTCCGCAAAAACACCATCGTCGAGGTCACGCCGGAGCGGGCTTTCGGAGTGATCGAACGTCCGGACGAGTTCTCGGAGTGCGCCACACGTTGGCGGTGGTGACTGCCGTCATCCGGTTGGAGCCTCTAGAACCCCTCAGCCAGGTGCGGTGCTTTCATCGAACCTCCGGACTCTTCAACGGTCGCGATGTGGGCCACAGCGTCTCCCCGGTTGACCAACGGCCTCTGGGTGAGTCCGATCACCATCCCGTCGGACCGGGCGCGGATGGTTCCGAGTCGCTTGCCGAAGGTGTCGTGGGTGACTGCGACGACATCTCCCTTGGACACCTCGTCGCCGAGCGAGATCTCTAGGTGGGCAATTCCGGATCTCGATGCGCGGACCCAACCGGAGGACCAACTCAAATGTGTGGGCCGTGACGCCGGTGGCGCATCTTCGATCATCGACTCGGCAGCCATGACCCTGAGCACCCCATCCGTGCCCGCCTTGATGACGGATTCGTCGAACCGGTCCGCCTCGCCCCCTTCGAACAACAAGACGGTCGCTCCGGACTTCGTGGCCGCAGCACGGAGAGACCCATCACGCATGCGGGCGTTGAGGCTCAGTGGTGCCGCGAAGCATTCGGCCAGGTCCCGGGTCTTCGTGTCCTGGAGGTCACCGCGGATCTGGGGCAGGTTCGCTCGATGATCCGATCCCGAGTGCAGATCGATCCCGAGACTGCAGCGGCTCACAACTTCGGTCATCATGAGATGCGCGATCCGTCCGGCGAGTGAGCCACGTGGCGATCCGGGGAAGGACCGGTTGAGGTCCCGGCGATCCGGAAGGTTCCGGTCACCGGTATTGAACCCGTAGACGTTGAGTACGGGAACTGCAATGAGCGTGCCGTGCAATGAACGCTGATCAACCTGGGCGATCACCCGACGGATGATCTCCACCCCACAGAGTTCGTCGCCGTGCACCGCGGCGCTGAGCCACATGACCGGACCTTCGCTGCGGCCGTGGAGGACGAGTACCGGTAGAGCCATCGGTCCGCCCGACATGAGTCTTCCGATGGGCAGTTCGAGGGTTGCGCGTCTGCCTGCCGGTACGGCTGTACCCGCCATCTCCATGTCCGGCCTTCGCTTCGAGGGGCCCATGGTCCTAGGCAGCCCATCTGCGATGTCTCTGACACAGGCCCGTGTGGTGTGGAACAGTCACGGTCGGTCGCCCGGGTTGTCTCGGCCGGTGTCGTTCTCCGATTCGGAACTGGACGCGAACTCTTCAGGTACGGCATCGGGATCCAGAGGCTTCACGCGGGGTCTCGAACGTCGACGCCGGCGCTCGGGTACCAGGTCCCGCATGTCCTCGAGGCGCCCGAAACAGAGCATGCGATCGTCAGCTTCCAGTTCACGGCTGCCCCTCGGGTTGGGGATCACCGTGGTGCCGCGGTTGAGCGTGAGCACGACGATGTCCCGCGACCGCAGGCCCGAGTCGTCGATGCTGCGACCCACCATGTCGGACCCCTCCCGCACCAGGATCTCCGCAACGCCGTACCCGGTGGAGACCGTGAGGCGTTGACGCACATCCAGGTCCGGAAATGAGACCTGGTTGGCGACGTAGTCGATGATCGCGCCAGCCACGTCCAACTCGGTGGCGCTCTCTATACCCTCCAGTCCCGGCGAGGAGTTGACCTCCATGACGAGCGGACCGTCATTGCCTTCGAGCATGTCCACCCCGGCGACCCGCAGCCCCATGATCTGCGCAGCCTGGACGGCCACACGCTTGTACTCGTCGTCGAGCTCGATCGCTTCTGTGGTCCCACCCCGGTGCACATTGGAACGGAACTCGTCACCCTTGGCAGAACGACGCATGGCGGCGACCACGCGGTCGCCCAGGACCAGTGCGCGTATGTCACGGCCCCTGCTCTCGGCGACGAACCGTTGGATCAGGACGTTCTGGCGCGTGCTGTGCAGTGTCTCGATCACCGCTTCGGCGACCTTGGTGTCCGGAGCCAGGATCACACCGATCCCCTGGGTGCCCTCCAGGAGCTTCACCACCACCGGTGCACCTCCGACCGCCTCGATGGCCGGGAGGACGTCGGCCCGTTCGCGCACGAACATGGTTGCGGGCATTCCGATGTTGTGTCGGAGCAGGATCTGGGATGCCCGCAACTTGTCACGCGAATTGCCGATACCGGCGTAGGTGTTGGGCGTGTAGATGTCCATCTGTTCCATCTGGCGCACCACGGCAAGGCCGAAATACGTGATGGAGGCCCCGATCCGAGGCAGGACCGCGTCGTAGTTCGACAGTGGTTTGCCACGGTACATGAGGTCGGGCTCGTCACCCGATAGGTCGATCGCGAAGCGCAGGGTGTCGAGCACCTTGACCTTGTGCCCACGTTCCTCCGCTGCGGTCCGGAGTCGTTGTGTGCTGTAGGAGCGTGGGGCACGGGAGAGGATCGCGAGTTTCATGATGGCCGGTTCGAAGGTTCGGGGGTTTGCGGTTCGGGGGCTTGCTGTCTGAGCGAGCGTGTATCGGGCTCAGGTGTCTGGGGCGCTGGTGCCTTCAGCGACTGCGACTGGAGATACGAGCGACCGGGATCGACCAGGAAACGTCCCTTGACCGCGGAACGCCCGAGCAGCATCCGGAAGCCCATGGTGTCACGGGACGTGAGGGTGATGTCGATCGGCCAGCGATGCACCCCGAGTTCTGCGACCGTCCTGATCACCGGCCGGTTCTCGGATCGTCCGTTGGATGACCTGACCCGTCGGAATCCCACCACCACACAGCTGACCTCCCGGCTCGCCACACCGGATCGCTGGAGCGGATGGTATTCGAAGTGTGCGGTGGTCACACTTCCATCGCTCACCAGCCTGAGATTGAACGCGTGCAGCGCCGATGTGCGGGCGCCGGTGTCGACCTTCACCTTCACCGGTTGGTCCCCGAGGTCGTCGAGTAGAACCCACTCGCGCCATCCGATCACTTGCTTGGTTCGCTTCGGCGTGCTCATCGGCAACTCATCTCACGAACTCCAGTTGAGAGCCCAGGTAGTCGTACATGTCGGCCAATCCCCAACTCCAGGTCTGGATACCGCTGCCCACCCGCCGGGCTGAGCCAGGCGTCGCGTCGCCGGCGTCGCAGTTCGCCCTCACCAGCTCGACGACACCCGCGGATCCCAACGTCGGTGAGATGGCGACACTGTTGGCAGGGTCGTTGGTTCAGGGTGGAGGGTCCGAGGGTCCCAGTGGGAACGGACAGGTGCCGTAGTTTGCCTGGCACATAGCGGCATAGATGATCGCGAAGATGCCATTGCCGAGCCACTGGGCCTGCTGTTGCTCCTGTTGGGAGGTGCCCGGAGGCTCAGCAGTGCACCCGATGCCCAGCGCAGCCATCGCTCCTGTCACCACCACGGCTATCGCGACCTTCGATCTCTTCATAGCGGTTCCCCCTGCCGGTTTGCCCGGGCTCGGGTGAAACATTTACACGTCCGGCCACCTGAATCCACCCGTCCGAGGTCGATTCCTCGGGCGCCGGTATGGACAGGCACGATACGGCCGGCCACATCCTGTGATCCAGGTCTGCGTTGGATCAATACCCCTGCTGTGGCAGGGGTTTCGCTTCGGAGCGGGTGAGGAGAATCGAACTCCCGTATTCAGCTTGGGAAGCTGATGTTCTACCATTGAACTACACCCGCGTGGTTTGCCCGGTCCTCCTGGAGGACTTCGTCGAGCGTCCAAGGGGTGACCCGAAACCCGGTCCGGTCGCGGGTACCACCTCAGGCGGGCCACGGTAGCACCGCGGGGCGATGCATTCGAACGTCCGGCATACTCGAACGATGCGTTGGTTCACTTCCGACCTCCATCTGGGACACACCAACATCATCAAGTACTGCGATCGCCCCTTTTCCGAGGCCGGCGTGATGAACGCGGCATTGGTAGCGGGGTGGAACACCCTGGTCGGGCACGACGACGAGGTCTGGGTCCTGGGCGACCTGGCCATGGGTCGAATTGACGAGATGTTGCCGATTGCAGGAAAACTCGTCGGGACCAAGCATCTCGTGGTCGGCAACCACGACCGACCATTCGAGGATGGTTCGCGGCGGGCCGAGTGGACCGGGCGCTACATGGGAGATGCGGGGTTCGTCGAGATCCTCCACGGCGAAACCACACTCGAACTCTCCGATGGATCACAGGTCCGTTTGTGTCACTTCCCCTACTCGGGGGATTCGCGTCACGATGAGCGGTACCTGAACCAGCGCCCGGTCGATGACGGCACCTGGCTCCTGCACGGTCACGTACACGACACCTGGCGCCAACACGGTCACATGATCAATGTCGGCGTCGACGCATGGAGCGGTGTGCCTGTGAGCGAAGAGGCCATCATCGGCCTCATCGAGGCCGGTGAGGCGGACCTTCCCCGCTTCGAATGGACGTGATCACTCGTGCAGCGAGTTCTGGCCCACTCGCCGGAGGTGCCCTCGAATGGGCAGGCGGACTACGGTGCCAGCCGTGATCCTCTCCGACGCCACAATCCGTAAAGAGATCGCGTCAGGCCGTATCGTCATCGATCCGTTCGACGATGCACTGGTCCAGCCGAGTTCGATAGACGTACGCCTCGATGATCAGTTCCTCGTCTTCCGTAGTCACACCCGCGCGGTGATCGATGTCAAGGAGGACATGACCGATCTCACCGAGATGGTCAGGGCCACTGATGACCAACCGTTCATCCTGCACCCGGGAGAGTTCGTGCTCGGCTCGACCGCAGAGCGGGTCAAGCTCCCCGACGACATCGTCGGCAGGATCGAGGGCAAGAGTTCGCTGGGGCGGCTCGGGCTCCTGATACACACCACTGCGGGGTTCGTGGATGCCGGGTTCGCCGGCTACCTGACGTTGGAACTCTCGAATGTCGCGACGCTGCCGATCACCCTCTATCCGGGGATGAAGATCGGCCAGGTCAGCTTCCTGCGCATGGACCAGCCCGCAGACGTGCCCTACGGCGCAGGAGAACTGGGCTCGAAATACGCCGGCCAGGTGGGTCCTACTCCCAGCCAGTACTGGAAGAACTTCCAGAACGGCTGACCGCAGAGCGTTGCCGGACCAGCTGGCGTCGCTCGGGTCGTTCGCTCAGGAGTCGGTCGGGTCGCCAGCGGCTGCTTCGGCGGCGCTGGCAGTGACAGCCACGGGTTCTGCATTCTCGAGGGCTTCGAGCAGGTGCATGGCGATGTCGCCGACCTTGACGTCCTCCTCTTCGACACCCTGGGACTTCACCCCGTCGTCGACCATGATGTAGCAGAACGGACATGCTGTGGCGATGCGCTCGGCGCCGGTGGATAGCAGTTCCTGCGAGCGTTCCACGTTGACGTGCTTGCCGACGTTCTCCTCCATCCACATGCGGGCGCCTCCGGCACCGCAGCACATGGACTTGGTGCCGTTGCGTCCTGCCTCCACGACCTCGATGCCTGCGAGTGAACCGATCACGTTGCGAGGGGCGGTGTACACGTCGTTGTGGCGACCCAGGTAGCAGGCATCGTGGTACACGACGCGTTCCTCCAGCTTGGCGCCGGTCATGTCGAGGCGCCCGCTGTCGATCAGTTCTTCGAGGAACTGGCTGTGGTGGACGACCTCGTAGTTGCCGCCGAGTTGCGGGTATTCGTTGCCGAGGGTGTTGAAGCAGTGGGGGCACTGGGTGATGATCTTGCGCACGCCCATCCCATCGAGGGTTTCGATGTTCTGCATAGCGAGCATCTGGAAGATGTACTCGTTCCCGGATCGACGAGCCGGGTCGCCGGTGCAGTTCTCCGCCGGGCCGAGGATTGCGAAGCTCACGTCAGCACGCTGGAGGAGCTTCGACATCGACTGGGTGACCTTCTTGTTCTTGTCGTCGAACGAGCCGGCACAACCCACCCAGTAGAGGTACTCGGCAGTGAGGGGATCGCCGCCGTCGAGGATCTCGATGCCCTCGAGGTCCTTGGCCCAGTCGGCGCGTTCCGAGTTGGAAATGCCCCAGGGGTTACCCGAGTTCTCCATGCCGCGGTAGGCAGTGCCCAACTCGGTGGGGAAGTCGGACTCCATGAGCGACAGGTAGCGCCGCATGTCGAGGATCTTGTCGAGGATCTCTATATTGACGGGGCATGCCTCATCACATGCCTTGCACGACGTGCACGCCCAGAGTTCGTCCGAGGTGATCCGTTCGAACATCGAGTCGGCGCTCACGGTGATCTCGGGATCGACTCCGATGGGGGGCGACACCACGGGATTGCCGGTGGCGGCCATGACCTCACCGGTTTTCAGCACGATCTCACGCGGATCGAGCGGCTTGCCGGTGGCGTGGGCCGGGCACACCGCGGTGCAGCGTCCGCACATGGTGCAGGCGTCGGTGTCGAGCAGCTGCTTCCAGGTGAAGTCCTCGATGACCGATGCACCGAAGGATTCCATCTCGGTCTCCATGAGGTTGGGCATGGCCTTCATGGCACCCTTCGGGCGTTCCTTGTCGGAGAGGTACATGTTGAGCGGTGAGGTCAACATGTGACGGAGCATCGTGATCGGCAGGATCGCGAGGAATGCCACGAAGCTGAGGACGTGGATGATCCACAGGGCCTGGTGAGTGGTCGACAGAGCACTTTCTGAGAGGTTGTTGAACAGTTCCGCCAGCGGATATCCGATGAACGACCACTTCTCGAACGCCGGCATGCCTTCGGCGGCGATGCGGGCACCTTCGGTGAGGAATCCGGTGACGCCGATGGTGAGCAGGACACCGAGGATGACGGCATGCTCGGGTTTCGTCTTGATGCGGATGCGGTAGGGCTTCTGGATGTAGCGGCGGACGATCGCCCAGATGACCCCGCCGGTGAACACGATGCCCGCGGCGTCGCCGACGAACGAATACGCCTCGTACACGGTGCCGTGGAGGAACTTCGCGCCCTCGGGGAGTTGGTGGTTGATCTCGAGCACCGTGGTGACTGCGAGCAGTACCAGGAACCCGAAGTAGATCATGGAGTGCATGATCCCGGCAGCGGGATCGCGCAGCAAGGTCTGCATGTACAGGCCGGCCCGAAGGTTCTCGAAACGCTTCTTGGCGTTCTTGGGGGTCAGGTTCCGCCTGTCGGGACCACCTCGCACCCAGTTCTTCATGCGCTGGCCGAACATGAATGCGCCGTAGACGAACATGATCGGAATGACCGTGTAGAACGCGACCCTCAGCCATGACGGGATGCCACCGAAGACCTCGCGTTGAATCGGGCTGTCGTCATGCCACTGCATGACCGATGCGAAGATTCCAGAGGCGACCACGATGACGGCGATCACCAAGCCGATCACGATCGAAATCTGGTATGGCTGCAGGCGTTTCGGACCCGGTACGGGGGCCTCCGTCGCCTCATCGAGGTCTGTTTCGGTGACAGTCATAGCGGCCTCAACATACCGCGACCGAGCTGCGCGAGCAGACTTCGTCCATCGGGGGCGACGATGCGCGCCTGATGGTGCGTCGATGGGCTTGAATGGTCGCACTGGAAAGGGGGCCGATGAGGGTCATCGCCTCGGCGGCCGCCAAGGGCGGCGTCGGCAAGACATCCATCGCGGTGAACCTCGCGGTGCTCGCCGCTCGGGAGGGGTTCCGGACTCTGCTGTGGGATCTCGATCCCCAGGCCGCGGCGACGCACTGCATGCGTGTGGCCGTGAGGTCGACCGGTGAAGCGGCCAAGATGCTCGGTGGCAAACGCGACCTCGATGCGTTCGTCGAGAGAAGTTTCATCGAGGGTGTCGAGGTGGTTCCCGCGGACGCTTCGCTGCGGATTGCAGAGTCAGTGCTGGCACAGCGTCGGTGGCCGGACCGCGCGATCAACAAGCTGTTGCGGCCCCTGGCGAACGACTACGACCTGGTTGTACTCGACTGCCCACCGGGGCTGGGCATGGTGGCCGAAGCTGCTTTCGGGGCCGCCGACCTGGTCCTCACCCCGATAGTGCCTGCACCGCTGGCAATTCGAGGTCTTGAACAGACCCTCGAGTTCCTGGAATCCAACGACGTGGATGCAGAGCTCCTGGCGGTTCTTTCGATGGTGGACCGGCGCAAGGTGTTGCACCGCCAGGTGCTGGCGCGGGTCGAGACCTCCAAGCACTTCGCTACCGCAGTGATCCCTTTGTCCGATTCTGTCGAACGAATGGGCCTGGAGCAGATCCCGTCGGTTCTCGCCGACCCGCGGGCGCTGTCCTCTCGAGCTTTCGTGGACCTGTTCGCCGAGGTGCGTGAACTGGTTGATCTGGATGGTTGAGCGGGGCGCGCCGGCCCGGGTGCCCCGCTCAGGCGCCACCCGCCTGCTTGGCCACGGCCTCGGCTCGGGCCGCGGCCTCGTCGGGGTCCATCAGATAACGAGCGGTCACCTCGAGGGCCTCGACGGGCGCCATGTCGTCGCTCAGCTCGTAACGCAGGGGTACTCCGGTGGGGATGTTCAACTCGGTGATCTCGTCATCGGAGATCTCCTGTAGGTGCTTGACCAGCGCCCGCAGCGAGTTTCCGTGCGCAACGACCAACACGCGGCGTCCGGCCAGTAGGTCCGTGACGATGGAGTCGTACCAGTAGGGGAGCATGCGCGCCACGACATCGGCCAGACACTCTGAAGCGGGAACGAGTTCTGGTGGCAACGATGCGTAGCGGGCGTCGTTGTTGGGGTTGTACTCGTTGTCCTCGGCGATCGGGGGAGGCGGGATGTCGTAGCTGCGCCGCCAGACCTTGACCTGATCGGCACCGTAGCGTTCCGCGGTTTCCGCCTTGTTCCTGCCGGTCAGGTCGCCGTAGTGGCGTTCGTTGAGGCGCCAGTTGCGACGAACCGGGATCCAGGATCGACCCAACTCTGCCAGGGCGAGGTTGGCCGTACGGATGGCTCGCACCTGGACCGAGGTGTGTACGACATCGGGAGCGAACCCGGCATCGCGCATCATTGCTCCTCCGGCGACGGCTTCGGCCTCACCGGCGTCGGTCAGCTCGCAGTCGTACCATCCGGTGAACTGGTTGGACTTGTTCCAAAGGCTCTGGCCGTGGCGCAGCAGCACGAGTTCGGGCATCTGAGGTTCCTTGTCGGCGGGTGGACAGTCGCGCATCGAGCGCACCAACGATGCTGCCCCACCGGGTGAGTGGCTACCAAGAGCCGTGGCGGTGTCCGCACCGCCCTGCGGCACGTGCGGGCCGCGGGGCACTCGTCGCATGGTTGATCGTCGGTGCCTATGATCGCCGCGATGTCGACACAGCACCCCCGGGTCACCGTTGTGATCCCTTGTCACAATTCGCTCCGGTGGTTGCCGAGCACACTGAACGCGGTCATGGATCAGGACTTCGATGACTTCGAGGTGGTGCTCGTCGACGACGGCGGGGACGACGACCTCGCAGGGTGGGCGGCCACCATCGACGACCAGCGGGTACGGGTGATCAGCCAGGTCAACCGTGGAGTCGCGGCCGCTCGCAACGCCGGGGCTACCGCCGCCGTCGGTGAACTCATCGCCTTCTGCGATTCCGATGATCTCTGGTTCCGGAGCTGCCTCGGTGCGCTCGTGTCGCGCTATGACGAGGTGAGCGAGGAGCAGAGTGACGGAGATCCGCCGCTCGGTCTGGTCTATGGGTGGTACCAGATAGCGGATGACAGTGGCGCCCCGACGGGACGGGTCGAGGCTCATGATATCGAGGGGCAGGTGTGGGAGAGCTTCGTGGTGGGCAACCCCGTGGGAATGTCCGCCACGCTGATCCCGAAGGTCGTCTTCGAGGGCGTGGGCGGCTTCGAATCGAACCGGGATGCGTTTCCGATAGATGTGGAGGACTGGGCGCTGTGGATCCGCATCGCCGATGCTCACACGGTTGCGGTGGTGCGCGAGGTGCTCTACCTGCATCGTCGCCACGATTCGAACTCCTCGGTAGCCGTGGATTCGCTCGACTCGGCATACCGGCACCTCCTGGCGCAGACGTTCTCCTCCCAGCCGCCGCGCAGACGCCTGTTGTTGGCTCCGGCGACCGCACATGTGGAGATGATCCTGGCCTGGCAGAGCCTCAATGACCTTCGGGATCAAGTGAGAGCACGCGCCTACCAACGCTCTGCGCGGCGACACCACCGGGCCGTTCTCGCGGATCCCGAGTTCTGGCGCCTCAGTGCGGCCACAGCGGCGATGCGCTTCCTCGGCGGTTCCGGCTACGAGCTGGTGCGGAACACCGCAGGTTCACTCCGGCAGGTGCTCGGATTGAGACGTTCCTGAGAAATCTCCGCGGGGACTCCGCAAACTTGCGTATAGAGCACTCAACTTTGCTATAATCAACACATCCAATAGTGTTGTAAACGGCGTCGGGACCCTGTATCAATGGGTTTGCACGCCGCGTTCGGTGCGTCGAGATGCACAACGAGCGGAAGATCAACCCAGAGCCGACAGCCCAGGGCTGGTGGCCCGGACCCAAATACCAGAAAGCGAACAGAGGAGCCCCCGAAGATGCCCAAGGCAGTAGGAATTGACCTGGGAACCACGAAC
Organism: uncultured Microthrixaceae bacterium; assembly: GCA_963805905.1. Lineage (GTDB taxonomy): Bacteria > Actinomycetota > Acidimicrobiia > Acidimicrobiales > Microtrichaceae > JAMLGJ01. The sequence continues at coordinate 3,453,691 of CAWDVV010000001.1, read as the reverse complement.
TCCGTCGTCAGTGCTCTCGAAGCAGGCGACGCAGTTGTGATCCCGAACGCAGAAGGTGCACGCACGACCCCCTCGGTCGTGGCGTTCAAGGACGGCGAAGTGCTCGTCGGCGAGGTGGCCAAGCGTCAGGCCGTCACCAACGCCGACCGCACGATCCGCTCGGTGAAGCGCCACATCGGCACGAACTGGTCCGAAGACATCGATGGCAAGACGTACACCCCCCAGGAGATCTCCGCGCGCATCCTCCAGAAGCTGAAGAGGGATGCCGAGGCCTACCTCGGCGACACCGTCAACCAGGCGGTGATCACCGTGCCCGCGTATTTCGATGACGCCCAGCGGACCGCCACGAAAGAGGCCGGTCAGATCGCTGGTCTCGAGGTGCTGCGCATCATCAACGAGCCAACTGCTGCGGCCCTGGCCTACGGCATGGACGCCGAGAAGGATGATCAGACGATCCTGGTGTTCGACCTGGGTGGCGGCACCTTCGACGTGTCGGTGCTCGAGATCGGCGACGGCGTGTTCGAGGTGAAGTCAACCCACGGAGACACCAGCCTCGGCGGTGATGACTGGGATGAGCGTGTCATCGATTGGCTGGTCACGTCGTTCAAGAACGATCACGGTGTAGACCTCTCGAAGGACAAGATGGCGATGCAGCGCCTCAAGGAGGCAGCTGAGAAGGCCAAGATCGAACTGTCCCAGGTGGCCCAGACCCAGATCAACCTGCCGTACGTGACGGCTACTGATTCCGGTGCGCTGCACCTGGACCAGAGCCTCACTCGGGCCAAGTTCCAGGAGATGACCTCAGACCTTCTCGAGCGGTGCAAGAAGCCGTTCGAACAGGCACTCGCCGATGCGGGGCTCAGCCGCTCCGAGGTAGATCACGTGATCATGGTCGGTGGTTCCACGCGTATGCCCGCAGTGCAGGAACTCGTTCACGAGATGACCGGCAAGGAGCCCCACAAGGGCGTCAACCCCGATGAGGTCGTGGCGATGGGCGCCGCGATCCAGGCCGGTGTTCTCAAGGGTGATGTGAAGGACGTCCTGCTCCTGGATGTCACACCTCTCTCGCTCGGCATCGAGACCAAGGGCGGGGTGATGACCAAGCTCATCGAGCGCAACACCACCATTCCCACCCGTAAGACCGAGGTGTTCACGACGGCCGAGGACAGCCAGCCGTCGGTCGAGATCCATGTGCTCCAGGGCGAGCGCGAGATGTCGGACTTCAACAAGACGCTCGGCAAGTTCCAACTCGTGGACCTGCCTCCGGCGCCCCGTGGTGTCCCTCAGATCGAGGTGACCTTCGACATCGACGCCAACGGCATCGTGAATGTTTCAGCCAAGGATCGGGCCACCAGCAAGGAACAGTCGATCACCATCACCGGACAGTCGAGCCTGAGCAAGGATCAGATCGACCAGATGGTTCGTGATGCCGAGGCCCATGCCGATGAGGACAAGCGGCGACGGGACGAGGCAGACGCCCGCAACACCGGCGACTCGCTCGTGTACCAAACCGACAAGCTCCTTTCGGATCAGGGCGACAAGCTCGCCGCTGACGAGCGTGAGCAGGTCGAAGCAGCGTTGGCCGACCTCAAGGAAGCCCTGGGTGGCAACGACGCGGCCACCATTTCTTCTGCCACGGAGCGCCTGGCCGAAGCCAGTCAGAAGGCCTCGCAGACTCTCTATGAGCAGTCTGCCGCCGAGGCCGCTGCGGCGGAAGGTGCCGCTGGTGGCGAGTCCGGTGACGGGTTTGCTGATTCTGATGTCGCTGACGCAGATGTGGTCGACGCCGAAGTGGTCGACGAGACAGGCGAGGAGTCCGAGTGAACTCGGGTGAGGGTACCGCCGGCAGTGCCGGCGGTACCCCTGACCCGACCGCGCGGCCCGGCGGTGGTGGGCAATCAGGTTCTGGTGCGAGGGGATTCACGGACGGCTCTCACGACGAGTTGCTTGACGTCGGCCCGGCCGACGTCACAGACGTGGTTGAGGAACAGGGATTGTCTGACGATCCTGCAGGGTCGGTCTCGATCGGCGATCTCGACCAGAGCTCCGAGGACGCGGTGGCCGAAGCCGTCGAGTTGGCCCAGGATCTCGAGCGTCGAGCGCGACGAGTACCTCGATCACCTCCGGCGCCTCCAGGCGGACTTCGAGAACTACAAGCGGCGAGTTGCAACCCAGGCCGATGAACAGAGGGCCCAGGCCGCGATGAACCTCGTGCGCGAACTGCTGCCGGTGCTCGATGCTCTAGATGCCGCGGTGGAACACGGAAGTGAAGAGATCGCACCGCTGCGCAGTCAGTTGTTGCAGACCCTCGAGAAGCAGGGTCTCGAGGTACTCGGCGAAACGGGTGTCCCTTTCGATCCGAATGTGCACGAGGCGGTCATGCACGAAGAAGGCGAAGGTGACGCGGTGGTGGCCGACATCATGCGCACCGGGTACTTGTGGAATGGCCGGGTGGCGCGAGCTGCGATGGTCAAGGTTCGGGGCTGAGGGCCCCTCGGAGGAATGATGGACGTCGACAGGGAGTGGTTCGACAAGGACTACTACCGGATCCTCGGCGTGTCGAAGGACGCGGCGGCGAAGGAGATCACCAGCGCCTACCGCAAGCTCGCGCGCGAGCTGCATCCCGATGCCAACCCCGGAGACCCATCCTCTGAGGAGCGGTTCAAGGAGGTCTCTTCTGCCTATGAGGTGGTCGGCGACGCCGACAAACGCAAGCGATACGACGAGGTTCGGGCCATGGGGCCGATGGCCGGTGGATTCGCACCCGGCTCGCCCGGAGCCCCGGGTGGTGCCGGTTTCGGTGGAGCCGATCTGGGTGACCTGCTCGGCAACCTCTTCGGCAGGGGTCAGGCAGGTGGGCGTCGAGCGCCGACCGGCCCCCAGAGGGGAGCCGATCTCGAGGCATCGTTGACCATGCCGTTCGAAGCCGCTATCGCCGGTGCCACCACCACCGTCCAGATCACCTCCGACGTTCGTTGTCCCGACTGTTCGGGCTCGGGCTCGGCTCCCGGGACCTCACCCAGACCGTGTGGGGTCTGTGGAGGCCGCGGAGCGGTCGAGGAGGACCAGGGGTTCTTCTCTTTCAGTCGCCCGTGCTCAGCATGTGGTGGCCGGGGCACGGTCATAGACACCCCGTGTCCCACGTGTCACGGGGCCGGAGCCGTTCATCGGCCGCGTGAGATAAAGGTCAGGCTTCCGGAAGGGGTGCGCGATGGTCAACGAATCAGGGTCAAGGGCAGGGGAGCGGCGGGCTACAACGGCGGTCCCGACGGCGACCTCTTCGTGCGTGTCCACGTGACGCCGCATCGAACCTTCGGGCGCAAAGGCGATCACCTCACGGTGTCGGTGCCGATCACCCTCGCCGAGGCGGCACTCGGCGCTGAGGTGGAGGTACCCACGCTCTCGGGTGACCCGGTGACGATCCGGGTTCCCGCAGGGACCCCTTCGGGCAAGACCTTCCGCGTTCGCAAGCGCGGGGTCAAGGCTGCGAAGGCGACGGGTGACCTCATGGTGACCGTCGACATCGACGTGCCGACGGAGCTGTCAGCCCAGCAGAAGACCGCCCTTGAGGCCTATGGTGCAGCGACGTTGTCGCCGCGCGTGGCGCCGGAGCCAGCAGCATGAAAACGCAACCGCGGGGCTCGAACGGGTGGTACCCATCGTGCGAAGTCGTAGAGGAACCGGATCATGCCTGAGCACCACCAAGCCGTGTATGTGATCTCCGTGGCAGCCGAACTGGCCGGAGTGCACCCCCAGACCCTGCGTATCTATGAGCGCAAGGGTCTCGTCGAACCGGGACGGACCTCAGGTGGGTCGCGTCGCTACAGCCAGGCAGACATCGAGTTGTTGAGTCGGATCCAGGACCTCACCGCCGACGGATTGAATCTCGCCGGCGTGAAGAAGGTGCTTCAGCTGGAGGCCGAAGTGCACCGCCTGCGTGCGGAGTTGGCAGACAATCGCGCACGTGCTGCCGATCAGGTCGAGTCCGTGCACCGTCAGTACAGGCGGGATCTGGTGCCGCTCAACCAGGCGGTTGTGCCGTTCGGCGGCCGCCGTCGCCGGGGATGAGATGACCGCTCGGTCTCCCACGACCTTGCGTACCCTGGTGTTGTCGTTCGTGCTCGGCACGTCCGTCTTCGTGTCATTCGCTCCCGGAACGGCTGTGGCTGCTGAAGTGACTCCGGGCGACCCGGTTCCCGGGGATCTGAATTCTGATGGCACCGCCAGGGTGGTGTTCGTCGGTGACTCCATCATGGAGGGCGCTGCTGCGGAGATCACCGAGGCGATCAGGTCGGCTGGCTACGAGGTGGTGGTCGACACCGCTGTGAGTCGCTCAACCCTCGCGGGTGAGAACATCGTGCGTCTGTACGCGGCCACTGAGCCGGACGCCATGGTGGTGATGCTCGGCGCCAACGACGCCGGAAATCCGGATTCCTTTCGCAAGCGGGTGAGAGCTGTCGTCGCAGCGGCTCAGGGTGTGCCGCTCCTCATGTGGATGACGATTCCTGAAGTCCGGGACTACTACCCCGGTGCCAACGACATCATCCGGGAAGAACTCGCGGCCAGGCGCGGTGGGGCGGCGCTGGAATGGGCCGATGTGGCCGCCGCACAAGGCGTCACCTCGGGCGATGGGCTCCATCTCACTCCGAGCGGCAAGGAAACCATGACCCGATTTGTGGTTCCGACTGTTGTCGCTGCGGCACGGTCGGCGCAGAAGGCCTCGATCCCCGCCGACCGGACGACATCACCACCTTCCGGCGGCGCGAACGAGGAGAGGTCTGCGATCGACAGCACGAACCCCGCCTCCGGTGACGACACACGATCCGATTTGCCGGATCAAACCGTGGGCGTGGCGGACTCCGCGAACACCTTGCTGGGACGCAACGGGGTCTTCACGGTGGTGCTGCTGGTGGCTGGGGTGCTCGCGTGCGCAGGTATAGGGATCGCACTGTGGTCGCTATGGAACACGCGTGCTCTCAACGAGCTGGATGGACGCCAAACTTGAGTGGTTCACACTCAAGTTTCCTGATAGGATGTACTCATGACGATTGACCCGAACACTTGGACCCTGAAGACCCAGGAAGCAGTCAACGCTGCCATGGAAGACGCAAAGTCCCGGTCGAATGCCGAGGTCACTCCCGACCACGTACTCGCGGCAATGCTCGGTCAGGATGATGGCGTTGTCCTGCCTGTCATCCGGAAGCTCGGTCTGGCCCCCATGGACCTGCGCAACCGTGTCGAAGAAGCCCTGTCCAGGGAACCGACCGCATATGGAACCGAAACGCGGATCGGAGCCGACTTCACGAGGCTCCTCGAGGCCGCCGACACGGTGCGGGTCGACTTCGGCGATGACTATCTGTCGACCGAGCATCTCCTTCTGGCGGCGACGGATGTCGATGTTGAGAGGCCCGAGAGCGAGAGGCGACTTCCGGGAGTCAGCCGCGAGCCCCTGATGGCGGCGCTCGCCGAGGTCCGCGGTTCCCAGAGGGTGACTTCGCAGAACCCCGAGGACACCTACCAGTCACTGGAGAAGTACGGCCAGGACCTGACCGAGGCAGCCCGTTCGGGCAAACTGGATCCCGTCATCGGCCGCGACTCGGAGATCCGCCGTGTGATCCAGGTTCTCAGCCGCCGCACGAAGAACAATCCCGTCCTGATCGGAGAGCCCGGGGTGGGCAAGACGGCGGTTGTCGAAGGCCTCGCTCAGCGGATCGTCGAAGGTGATGTGCCCGACTCGCTGCGGAACAAGCGTCTCATCTCCCTCGACATGAGTTCGATGGTCGCCGGTGCGAAGTTCCGCGGAGAGTTCGAGGAGCGCCTCAAGGCTGTGCTTGCCGAGATCAAGGACTCCGACGGCGAGATCATCACGTTCATCGACGAGATGCACACCGTCGTGGGCGCAGGTGCCAGCGGCGAAGGAGCGATGGACGCAGGCAACATGTTGAAGCCCATGCTGGCCCGCGGCGAACTGCGCATGGTCGGAGCCACGACTCTCGATGAGTTCCGCAAGTACATCGAAAAGGACGCGGCGCTGGAGCGGCGCTTCCAGCAGGTGTTCGTCGAGGAGCCCTCGGTGGAATCGACGATCGCAATCCTGCGGGGACTCAAGGAACGCTACGAGGTGCATCATGGGGTGCGCATCCAGGACCCGGCTCTCGTGGCTGCCGCGGTCTTGTCGGATCGCTACCTGACCGGTCGCTTCATGCCCGACAAGGCGATCGACCTGATCGACGAGGCGGCTTCCAGCCTGCGTATCGAGATTGATTCGGTGCCCACTGAGATCGACGTCGTCGAGCGTCGGATGCGTGGTCTCGAGATCGAGCGTGTAGCGCTCGAGAAGGAGACCGACGAGACCTCGCGCGAGCGCCTGGAGGCCCTCGACGAGGAGCTCGCGAACCTGCGCGAACAAGCCGACTCGATGCGGGCCCACTGGCAGATGGAGAAGGATCACATCGCGGCCATCCGCGAGATCAAGGAACGGGCCGAGTCTTTGCGTGCCGAAGCGGAACGTTGCGAGCGTGAGGGCGACCTCTCACGCGCATCGGAGATCACCTATGGCCACCTTCCGGTCCTCGAAAAGGAAGTGGAAGCAGCAACAGCTGAACTCGCCGACCTCCAGAGTGATCGCAAGATGCTCAAGGAGGAGGTCGACGAATCAGACATCGCGGTTGTGGTGGCGCGTTGGACCGGCATCCCCCTCAGCCGCCTGATGGAAGGCGAGATGGCGAAGTTGGTCCGCCTCGAGGAGGTGCTCCACGAGCGGGTGATAGGTCAGGATGAGGCGGTTGCCTCGGTGGCGAACGCAATCCGACGCAGCCGGGCCGGTCTCTCGGACCCCAACCGTCCGATTGGCAGCTTCTTGTTCCTCGGCCCCACCGGTGTGGGAAAGACCGAACTCGCCCGCAGCCTCGCGGACTATCTCTTCGATGACGAGCGGGCAATGGTACGTATCGACATGTCCGAGTACATGGAGAAGCACACCGTCAGCCGCCTCATCGGTGCACCCCCGGGCTACGTGGGTTACGACGAAGGTGGTCAGCTCACCGAGGCCGTGCGGCGGCGCCCGTATTCGGTGGTGTTGCTCGACGAGGTGGAGAAGGCACACTCGGACGTCTTCAACGTGTTGCTCCAACTCCTCGATGACGGCCGCCTGACCGATGGTCAGGGCCGCACGGTGGACTTCACCAACACGGTGCTCATCATGACGTCGAACCTGCCGGGTGATCCCCGCGATTTCTTCCGGCCTGAGTTCATCAACCGGGTCGACGAGATCGTCCGGTTCAGGGAGCTCACCGAGAAGGATCTCGAGGGTGTGGTGGCAATTCAGCTCGAACACCTTCGTGGCCGCTTGGAGGAACGTCGGATCATCCTCGAGGTCGACTCCGACGCCATGGCCAAGTTGGCCCACGACGGTTACGAACCCGCCTACGGGGCGCGTCCGCTCAAGCGGCTGATACAGCGTGAGATCGGTGATCCTCTGGCGATGGAGATCCTCGAAGGAAAGGTGCCCGAGGGTTCAACGGTGCACCTCGGCGTGGTCGACGGCGAGTTCACCTTCGCCTGACGATCAGAACGGTGGGCTACGCTCGAACGTCTTGTATCACCGGAGCATTCGTTCCGGGATGAGTTCGTGAGGTGATGGCCCGTGCCGGCAACGGTGGTCGTGGGTACCCAATGGGGTGATGAGGGCAAGGGCAAGCTGACCGACCTCATCGCCAGGGACATGTCGATGGTCGTCCGCTATCAGGGAGGCCACAACGCCGGCCACACCCTGGTGGTCGACGGTGAGTCATTCGCACTGCAGTTGGTGCCATCGGGTGTGTTGTACGACCACATCACACCTGTGATCGGCAACGGCGTGGTGGTCGACCCGTTCGTGTTGCTCGCCGAGGTGGACATGCTCGAGTCCAAGGGAGTCGACTGTTCCCGCTTGAAGGTCTCGGGCAATGCGCACCTGATCCTTCCCTACCACCAGGAACTCGACATGCTCACCGAGCGCTACCTGGGAAAGAACAAACTCGGCACGACCAAGCGCGGCATCGGGCCCACCTACGCAGACAAGGCGATGCGAGTGGGGATCCGGGTGCAGGACCTGCTGGACGAGAAGATCTTCCGCGAGAAGTTGGAAGCGGTCCTGGGCGACAAGAACATGCTGCTCGCGAGGGTGTACAACCGCCTGCCGACCGATCCCGACGAACTGGCAGATCGTTTGTTCAGCGAGGTCGTACCCCGCATGACGCCCTATGTGGCCGACTCGGTGGGGCTGATCCACGACGCACTCGACGATGATCGGCAGGTGCTTTTCGAAGGTGCACAGGCCACGTTCCTGGATCTCGACCACGGCACCTATCCCTTCGTGACGTCCTCCAACCCGGTGGCCGGCGGTGCCTGCACGGGTGCAGGGGTGGGTCCCCGCGACATCCAACGTGTCGTCGGAATCGCCAAGGCCTACATAACACGTGTTGGTGCGGGACCATTTCCGACCGAACTGTTCGATGCCGACGGTGATGTGCTCGTGGACCGCGGCCATGAGTTCGGCACCAACACGGGCCGTCGTCGCCGCCCCGGCTGGTTCGACGCGGTGATGATGCGCCAGGCGGTCCGCCTCAACTCGCTTTCCGAGGTTGCAATCACGAAGTTGGACATCCTCGACACGTTCGGACGCCTGTTGGTGTGTGTGGCATATGACGTCAACGGCGTGCGCCACGAGCACCTTCCCTACCACCAGTCCGATCTTCACGCGGCGGTGCCCATCTACGAGGAGCTACCCGGGTGGCAGAGCGACCTCACCGAGGTCCGCGACCGTTCCGATCTTCCGTCCGAAGCGGTCGCCTACCTGGAGTTCCTGGCCGACCAGATTGGTGCGCCGATCACACTTGTCGGCGTTGGACCGGGTCGCGACCAATTCGTAGAATTCAGCAGCTGAGCCCAACCATCACAGGAGCACCGACTCCCGAGGAGCCAACCATGTCAGTCGTGAAGATCAATGCCATCGAGGTACCCGAAGGGGCCGGCCCGGAACTCGAGTCCCGTTTCGCAGCGAGGGCCGGCGCGGTCGAGAACGCGCCGGGGTTCCAGTACTTCCAGTTGCTTCGTCCGGTCGGGGGCGAGTCCCGCTACTTCGTGGTCACCTGGTGGGAGGACGAGGAATCCTTCCAGGGTTGGATGAACAGTCAGGACTTCGCCAAGGGACACGCGAACGCCGGCCCGTCCAATGGCGGCGACGGCGCTCACGGAGCCGCAGGTGAGGACGCCCCGGCCCATGCGGCGGAGAGCCACGGAGGTGGGCGACCTCCGGTGTCGACCGGGGCGTCGTTGCTCTCGTTCGAGGTCGTCGAACAGACCGGGCCCGCAGGTGGCTGAGGACCATCCCGATTCGCGGGTACCCGAGGGCGGAGCGCGCTGTTGAAGGTATGCGTCGTCGGTTCGGGCGGTCGCGAGCATGCGCTGGCGGCGGTGCTCGGGCGCGATGCAGAGGTCACGGTCACTCCCGGCAACCCCGGAATCCCCGGGTCCGTCGGCACGGATCCCGAAGATGTGGAAGCGGACCTGTTCGTGATCGGTCCTGAAGCACCTCTGGTGGACGGCCTCGCCGATCGTCTCAGACAGCGGGGGGCCCGGGTTTTCGGTCCGGGCGCCGACGGTGCCCAGTTGGAAGGCTCGAAGGCCTGGATGAAGGCCCTTTTGGTCGAAGCCGGGGTACCCACGGCCGAACATGGCAGCTTCACCGAACTGGAACCGGCTCTCGAGTTCCTCGACACGATGACCCCCCCTTTCGTGGTGAAGACCGACGGTCTCGCCGCGGGCAAGGGCGTGCTCGTCACCGAGTCGTTGACAGAGGCGCGCAACGCGGTGGAGGACTACCTGGCAGGTACGGCATTCGGCGATGCAGGTCGGCGGGTCGTGATAGAGGAGGGCCTCATCGGTGAGGAGCTCTCGATCCTCGCCATTTGTGACGGCAATGCAGCCGTGCTGCTACCCGAGGCGCGCGACTTCAAGCGGGCGCTCGATGGTGACCAGGGACCCAACACGGGTGGGATGGGTGCGTACAGTCCCGTTCGCAGTGTCACGCCGGAGGTCCTCGCGGCAGTTCACGATGAGTTCGTGATGCCGACCCTGGCCGCGCTCAGAGATCGCGGGATCGACTACCGCGGTGTGCTCTACGCGGGTCTCATGCTCACCTCCGAGGGCCCCAGATTGCTCGAGTACAACGTTCGATTCGGTGATCCTGAGACCCAGGTCGTGTTGCCGCGCCTCACCTGTGACCTGGCGGCGCTCCTCGCAGGTGCCGCTGATGGACACATCGACGACACCTTCCTCACCCAGGGCGTGGCGTGCTCCGAGGACGCAGTGGTGACGGTCGTCTGTGCCTCGGAGGGTTATCCGGTCGCACCGAGAACAGGTGACCCGATCGAGGGTCTCGATCGGGCGAAGGACATCGAAGGTGTGGAAGTGTTCCTCGCCGGAGTGGACGGTTCACATGTCGGCGATGGCCGGACGGACCTGAGTACCGCCGGGGGCCGGGTGTTGAACGTGACCGGTCGTGGGTCCACCGTTGCCGAGGCTCGTGATCGGGCGATGGCCGGTGTGGCCGCCATCTCCTGGCCCGGGATGCAGTACCGGACCGACATCGCAGCTGCAGAAGCCAGCGACACTCCGTGAGCATGGACCGATCCCATCCGCCGGTGGTGGGGGTCCTCGGAGGAGGCCAACTCGCTCGCATGCTCTGTGAGGCAGCGTCTCCCATGGGGGTGACCGTCAGGGTGCTGGCATCCCCGAGTGACGAGGGCGCCTCGGGAGTCACCCCCGAGATCGTAATCGGTGATCCCGACGACCCGGCCGACGTGACCGCCTTCGCCGAGGGTCTGGACGTGTTGACCATCGACCACGAGAACGTCGACCATCCCATGCTGGCGGCCCTCGAGGAGCGTGGCATCTCTGTTCGCCCTTCGGTGGAGACCCTCGCTTACTCCGACAAGGCGTATCAGCGGAATGCCTTTGCCGGCGCGGGGATCCCCGTTCCGGAGTTCATTGTGGTCGACCCGGTCGCCGACCGCCCCGGCGCGGTGCGTGACGCCACGGGCTTTGCGGTCGCACGAGGCAGCGGGATCGTGGCCAAGGCATCCCGAGGTGGATATGACGGTCGGGCCGTCTGGATGCTCGATACCGGGGACATCGCCGGTTTCATGGACGGCTACGAGGGTGCTCCACTCGTGATCGAGCCCCGGCTCGAGCTCGCCTGTGAGCTCGCCGTTGTCGTCGCCCGGATCGCGAGCGGCGAGGTGCAGACGTGGCCGACGGTGGAGACCATCCAGGTCGATGGAATGTGTGATGAGGTGGTGTATCCCGCACCTGTGGGCAACGCCGTCTCACAGCGTGTGCGTGAGGTCGCCGCCCGGGTATCCGAGTTCACGGGGTCGGTGGGTGTGCTGGCTGTGGAGTTCTTCGTGTTGTCCGAAGGGACGGTGCTCGTGAACGAGATCGCCCCTCGGGTTCACAACTCCGGGCATCTCACCATCGAAGGTTCCGCTACATCGCAGTTCGAACAACATCTGCGGGCGATACTGGACTGGCCGCTGGGACCGACCGACATGAGGGCCGACTGCGTGGTGATGGCCAATGTGGTGGGCCACGGGGACACCGAGCCGAGGGTGCGTCAGGCATTGACCTTTGCCGAGGTGCCGGACGCCCACCTCCACCTGTACGGAAAGACCCCGAGGGATCGGCGCAAGATCGGCCATGTGACCGTGCTGGGTAACGACCGTGCCGAAACACGCGCCTGCGCGGCCAGGGCGTCAGGCGTGGCTGCGGGTGGCACCGATCACCTGGATGGTGCGCGATGATTCCACGATGAGCAGGACTGGTGCAGGCAACGGAGACGCAGGGACGGTTGAGGTTCCCACGGTTGGGGTGATCATGGGTTCGAGTTCCGATGCCGAGGTGATGGCGGAGGCGGTCGGCGGTCCTCGACGAGTTGGAGATCAGCCACGAATTCAGGGTCGATCAGCGCACACCGCAGCCCTGAACGCATGGTCGACTATGCCCGCACGGCCCGCTCGAGTCGGGGTTGTCGGTGATCATCGCCGGAGCAGGAGGTGCTGCACATCTGCCCGGGATGGTTGCATCGCTCACGACCCTGCCCGTCATCGGGGTGCCGGTGCCGACCGCGCATCTGGGGGGCCAGGACTCACTGCTGTCGATCGCCCAGATGCCAGCTGGTGTGCCGGTGGCGACGATGGCCATCGGCGGGGCGCGCAACGCCGGTTTGATGGCTGCCCGCATCCTCGGGATCTCGGACCCGGGGCTCGACAGAGCGTCTCGAGAATCACCGGCTCACCCTCGTCGACTACTCGGTGTCCCAGGACGAGGGTCTGGATCGCATAGCTCGCCCGGTCGGTGCCAGTTCCGGTAGTTCGCTGGTCACTCAGAACGTCCGTGACCATCCGCCGAGAGTCTCGGCATCCACCTCACCGTTGAGCCATGCCTGATCGAGTTCGTTCCTCGGATTCCTCATGCGGCATCCGGCTTCGTGGCCGGGGTCTCGGTCGAGCCCGTGGGCGGTTCGGCGACACGCGCTGCGGATCTCCTTGGTGCTGAGCTTCGGCCGCCCGGTCTTCTGGCGGCTGACCCCGCCAGCTTCCAGGGCACAAGAGATGCACATTGCCCCCTTGGCGACCCCGAACGGGTACACGACGCACTCGCTGCAGAAGCCATGGCCGCAACGCCTGCACACCTCGGTCGAGATGGCCATCGGATGTCTCACACAACTAGCCACATCAGTCAGATCGGCAGGTCTGGGGTCCGCCTTGAGCACGAGGTGGTGCTCCAGGTCGATATCTGGTGCCGTCCTGCCGAGAATGCCGATTCCGGAACTGTCGTATCGCGGAACCGCGGTTCGAGGCTGTGGTCCGGACGGTCAGCACGGGCCACAATGGCGTTGTGGATCGAATTTCGCAGAACCCGAATGTCCTCGCCCAGCGGTATGCGAGTTCGCAGATGGCGAGCTTTTCTCCCCTCGCCGAACAAGATCGTTCTGGAGCGTCACCTGTGGATAGCCGTGATGCGTGCCCAGTCGAACTGGGCGTGAACATCCCGCCCGGGCCATCGAGGACTACGAGGCGGTCACTGAACGTGTCGACGAGGCCTCCATCGCCGATCGTGAACGGGTGACACGCCACGACGTCAAGGCGCGACTCGAGGAGTTCTCCGACCTCGCGGGCCATGAGTACGCCCACATGGCGATGACCTCGCGTGACCTCACCGAGAACGTCGAGCAGATGCAGGTACGCGATGCCATGGTTCTCCTGCGTGACCGGGTGGTGGCCGCCCTGGGACGTCTCGCCGAGGCTGGCGGCACGCTACGGCTCGACCGTGATCGCGGGACGCAGCCACAACGTTGCGGCCCAGGCGACCACCCTGGGCAAGCGCTTCGCCAACGCCGGCCAGGAACTGCTGATCGCGTTCAACGCCCTCGAGGACACGATCGAGAGCTATCCGTTGCGTGGGATCAAGGGTCCCGTCGGAACCCAGGGTCGACCAACTGGATCTGCTCGGGGGAGATCCCGCGGAGTCTGGCCAGGCTGGAGGAGTCGGTCGCGGCTCACCTCGGGTTCTCGAACGTTCTGGTGAACGTCGGCCAGGTGTACCCCCGGTCACTGGATCTGGAAGTCGTCTCCCGGCTCACACAGCTCGTTGCCGGCCCGGCCTCTCTGGCCACGACCATTCGCCTCATGGCCGGCAACGAACTGGTCACCGAGGGCTTCCGTGAGGGCCAGGTGGGTTCATCGGCCATGCCCCACAAGATGAATGCCCGCAGCTGCGAGCGGATCTGCGGTTTCAAGGTGATCCTCGATGGGCATCTCACCATGGCGGCGGGAATGGCCGGATCGCAGTGGAACGAGGGTGACGTCTCGTGTTCGGTGGTGAGGCGCGTCCTGATCCCCGACGCGTTCTTCGCGACCGACGGCGTGTTCCAGACCCTGATCGAAGTGCTGGACGACTTCGGGGCCTATCCGGCGGTGATCCAACGTGAGCTGGATCGCTACCTGCCCTTCCTCGCCACACCACGAAGGTACTCACCGCTGCGGTTCGGGCGGGGATCGGGCGCGAGGAGGCCCACGAGGTGATCAAGACCCATGCGGTGGACGTTGCCCTGGCGATGCGAGCGGAAGGGGCGACAGAGAATGACCTTCTCGAACGACTCGCAGCGCGATGGGCGCCTTGGACTCGACCGCAGTGCGATCGACGCTGCACTGGGGGAGCCGATGAGCTTCACCGGGACCGCGCTCGCTCAGGTCGGCCGCGTTCGTCGACCGGGTCGGAGAGATCCTCGAGCGCTACCCCGGTGCCCGGGATACGAGAACGAGGAGGTTCTGTGAGCACGTTGGCCGAGGTCCCGGACCTGCCCCTCGGGCATGTCCACAGCGGCAAGGTCCGTGACCTGTTCGAACTGGACGACGCGACGCTGTTGATGGTGGCGAGCTGATCGTCTGAGCGCGTTCGATGTGGTGATGGCCGAACCTGTACCCGACAAGGGCCGGGTGCTCACCGCCATGTCGGCCTGGTGGTTCGAAGCAGGTGGGCGAGATCGTCGAGAGCCACTTGTTGTCCACCGACGTGTCGGACCTTCCCCCGCAGGCCCGCGCCGCGATGAACTCGCAGGGCGGATCATGATCTGTCGTCGGGCGACCATGCTGCCTGTGGAATGCATCGTCCGGGCGCACGTGACCGGATCCGCGTGGAAGGAGTACTCCGCGGCTGGCACCATCCACCACATGGCTGTGCCTGCTGGGTTGCGTGAAGCCGATCGGCTTCCCGAACCGATGTTCACACCGTCGACCAAGGCATCCGTGGGGGACCACGACGAGAACATCTCCTTCGACGCAGCGGTCGGCATCGTCGGGCGGCGAGATGGCCGAACGGCTCCGCGATGTGAGCCTCGCGGTCTTCGATCTCGCTTCGAAGCCGGGCATCGGACGCGGGGTTCATCCTCGCGGACACCAAGTTCGAGTTCGGAGTCCTCGACGATCCCGGCGACGACGCAGTGGCTCAAGGATCTCCGGCCGGGCGCCTCGTGCTCTGTGATGAGGTCCTGACCCCGGATTCGTCGAGGTTCTGGGCCGGGTCCGATTGGTCACCGGGTGCGACGCCGCACGGCTTCGACAAACAACCGGTGCGCGACTACCTCGATGGTCTCGACTGGGACAAGTCTCCGCCTCCCCCACGCCTGCCTGAGGACGTCATCGGTGCAACCGCCGAGCGCTATCGCAGCGCGTACGAACGCATCTGCGGGACTTCCCTGGCCGACTGGCCCGACGCGAAGGATTGAACTCGTCGGCCCACCTACCTTCTTGCATTATCCATGTGGAAGAGTTGGCCCATGACCTTTGACGTGATGGTTGAGGTGACTCTCAGGGCAGGGATCGCAGATCCCGAAGGGGCGACGATCGAGAAGGTCCTTCCGGCCCTGGGATTCGACGGCGTGAGCGGGGTGGCCGTCGGGAAGTCGATCCGTTTCCTGCTCGAGAGCGAAGACGAGGCGACGGCCCGCAGCGAGGTGGAGGATCTCTGTGGACGGTTCCTGTCGAACCCGGTGATCGAGGATTCGAGCGTCACCCTCACCGAGGTTGTTTCCTGATGGATCCGCGTGTTGCGGTCGTATCAGTTTCCCGGTACCAATTGCGAACTGGACGTCGTCGAAGGGCTGCGTTCTGTCGGGGTCCGGGCCGAGGTCGTGTTCCACGACCGCACCTCGCTCGATGGCTTCGATGCCGTCATGGTCGCAGGTGGGTTCGCCCACGGCGACTACCTGCGGCCCGGTGCGATTGCACGGTTCTCGCCGATCATGGATGCCGTCGGAGAAATGGCGGCATCTGGAGCTCCGGTGATCGGAATATGCAACGGATTCCAGGTGCTGTGCGAATCGCATCTGCTTCCCGGTGCATTGCAGAAGAATGCGGGGTTGCGTTTCAAGTGCGAAATGACCGAACTCCGCGTGGAATCGACGGATTCACCCCTCACTTCGGGCGCCGAGGTAGGCGATGTCCTCCGGATCCCGATCAATCACTTCGAAGGCAACTACACGTGTTCGCCCGAAACCCTCGCTGAATTGCAGCGTGACGACCGCGTCGTGTTGCGCTATGTCGACAACCCGAATGGGTCGATCGATGACATCGCAGGGATTTGCAATGAGCGACGTAACGTCGTCGGGCTGATGCCCCACCCCGAACGGGCGTCACACGAGCTCCTGGGGTCGATCGATGGCCGCGTGTTGCTGGCGTCCCTGCTCGGAATGCGTGGGTCGCAGGTTCTGTCAGCGGGTTGACTTGCTGAGGCCGCCCTTGCGGAGCACGTCTGCCGGAACGCCCATTTCCCGCCATGCGGCCCAGGAGATGCCACGGCTCTCGCTGTACTCCTTGGCAACGGATTCGAACGCTTTCTGAGGTGCCGTGATGTCTTCGGCGGATTGGAGCTGCTCGAGTTCCGAATTGAGGTTCATGCGTTCCTGGACCATGTCCAGTTTCGCAAGGGGTGAAGCCGAATCGAGCGTTTCCTCGATGGTTGCGAGACGTTTGAGGATGCTCTCCTGACTGCGCTTGCGGCCCCTGCGTGGTCGGTTCCGCTCCAGGGCTTCAAGGTATTCCTTGACGATCCTGCTGTTGGCACGGCCCTTGGCCATTGCCTGCTTCTGGGAGTCGCTCACGGTTCGCTTTGCCATGCCATGATTGCTACACGATTCTGGTGACAGAATCCAACGCCACCGGCTCATTGGTGGAGCTTGAAGAAACCTGTTCCACCGGGATCGTGGTCCTCAAAATACCAAAATGTGGTTCGAATACATCACAACCGTTGAAACCGGTTCATCTGCCACTGATGTGTTCAATTCTCGCGAACTCATTGGAGAAATGATCGGGCCGGTTCCCCGATGTGGGTGCAATTGCGGGTCGGGCCAGCCAGTAGGTTCGGGTGTATGTCCGATGACTCGACTATTGGCATGGCTCAAGGCGGTTCCGAGCCGACACACCGGGCCCTGGGCCTCACCGATGACGAGTTCGACGAGATCGTGCGCACTCTGGGCCGTGAACCGAACCATCTGGAACTCGCCATGTACTCGGTCATGTGGTCCGAGCACTGCTCCTACAAGAGCTCCAGGATCCACCTGAAGCGATTTCCGAGCGAAGCCCCACACGTACTGGTGGGTCCGGGTGAAGGTGCAGGCGTCATTGACGTGGGCGATGGAATCGCGGTCGCCATCCGTATCGAGAGCCACAACCACCCATCCGCGATAGAGCCGTACCAGGGAGCCGCGACCGGGGTGGGGGGCATCCTGCGCGACATCTTCTCAATGGGAGCCCGTCCGATCGCCGTGATGGATCCGCTGCGGTTCGGGCCGCTCGATGATCCACGGTCGCGCTGGGTGGCAGAGGGTGTCGTCTCCGGTGTCTCCGGCTACGGCAACTCGGTGGGTGTG
Source organism: uncultured Microthrixaceae bacterium (assembly GCA_963805905.1). Classification (GTDB taxonomy): domain Bacteria; phylum Actinomycetota; class Acidimicrobiia; order Acidimicrobiales; family Microtrichaceae; genus JAMLGJ01. The sequence continues at coordinate 3,436,221 of CAWDVV010000001.1, read as the reverse complement.
CCGACGATAGGTGGGGAGACCGTCTTCGATTCGACCTATGCCGGCAATCCACTGGTGAATGTCCTGTGCCTCGGGGTGATGCCCCGCGAGCGTCTCGTGTTGGGTCGCGCCGAGGGGCCGGGCAACCTGGCGGTGCTCCTCGGCTCCTCCACGGGGCGTGACGGTATCGGCGGCGTTTCGGTTCTCGCATCGGCGGGGTTCTCCGACGATGAGTCCGACGCGGCGAAGCGTCCGAGTGTGCAGGTGGGTGACCCATTCGAGGAGAAGCGTCTGATCGAGGCGTGTCTCGAACTGCTGTCCTCGGGGTTGGCTGAGGGCGTACAGGACCTCGGTGGCGCCGGAATCACCTGCGCCACCGCGGAGACTGCGGCCAAGGGTGGCGCCGGGATGGACGTGTTCGTCCGGTCGATTCCCCGACGCGAACCCGAGATGGAGCCATTCGAGGTGATGACCTCGGAATCCCAGGAACGCATGCTCGCGATCGTTGAACCCACCAAGCTCGCGGCTGTCCTCGAGATAGCGCTGCGTTGGGAGATCTCGGCGACGGTGATCGGCCAGGTCACCGATTCGGGCCAGCTCCGTGTGTTGGACACCGCCGGGCCGGCGACCGACGTGGACCCGGACGTTGCCAACGGCGATCCGCCAGCGTGTGCCGAGGTGCTGTGCGATGTGCCGGCGAGGTCGCTCGAGAGCGAGGCTCCGCTGTACGACCGGGAGCTCAGCGAACCGGCCGACCTGGCAGAGCGACGGGCGGATTCAGCCGATGCGTTGAGTTGTCCCGACCCCGGGGCCGATCTGCTCTCCATGCTGGCCGATACCTCATGGGTCTCCTCGCAGTACGACCACATGCTCTTCTTGAACACGGTGTCTCCTCCCGGAGGCGACGCTGCGGTACTGCGCCTGAAGCATCCCGACACCGGTGCCGACACCGGACGCGGCCTGGCGCTGAGTACCGACGGCAACCACCTGTGGTGTGCGGTGGATCCGCGGGTGGGTTCCGTGGCCACGGTCGTTGAATCGGTGATGAACCTGGCGGTTGTAGGAGCCCGACCGTTGGCAATGGTGAACTGCCTGAACTTCGGCAACCCCGAACACCCAGTCGTCATGTGGCAGTTGTCGGAATCCGTGGACGGACTCACCGAGGCGCTCAGGGCTTTCGAGGTGCCATGCGTCGGCGGCAACGTGAGCCTGTACAACGAGACCGCCGGCGGTGACATCGATCCCACGCCGGTGATTGGACTGCTGGGCATGGTCGACCAGTTGGACCGACCCGCAGCCGGTCCGTGGCTCACCGATGGCGGGCAGCTGTTGTTGGTGGGATCGACAGGCGAGTTGGGCGACGCACTCGCCGGCTCTCGTTGGGCGGCAGCCCACGGCCACCGCGGCCGCGGCGAACTCCGGCCGGTTGACCCCGCGGATGCTGCTCGTACCGCTGAAGCGGTGCGCTCAACGGTTCTCGGTGCAGGCGTGACAGGTGCACATGATGTTTCCGGGGGAGGGATCGGCCTGGCCATCACCGAGATGGTCGCCCGCAGCGGAGTGGGTGCATCGATCACCGGAGTGTCGGATCACCTCGAAATGTTCGGCGAGACTCCCGGCAGGGTCGTGTTGTGCGTCGAACCCGACCATGTCGGGGACATACTGGAGACGTTCGGTTCTGCAGACGTGAGCGCGGTGCGGCTGGGAGTGGCCGGCGGCGACTCACTCACCTTCGAGGGATTGTGTGAAGTGCCGGTGAAAGACGTGCTGGACCGCTGGCACCGGACCCTGCCCGACGCGCTCGATGGCGGTACCACTCAGGGCTGAACACCGGGTACCGTTGGTGATGGAGAGCTGCGTTTCTGCGCGGGATGGAAACAACCGGAGGGTACCTTGATTTCGTTCTCGCCCGTTTCCGGGTCGATTCGCAGGTTCGGTCCGGCGACTGCGCTGGCAGCCATCCTGGCCATGGCGGCCGCTGCCTGTCTCGGACCCACGCAGTTTGATCCGACCGGCCGGGCACCGCTGGGAAACCTCGAGGTGGTCAGGGATGCCGCCGGTGGCATCCGGGTCAGTGGATGGGCCCTCGATCCCGAAACGTCATCACCGATCAGGGTGAAGGTCGGATCCGAAGGGGTCGTGAAGACCATCACAGCGAATCTGGCGCGTCCCGATGTGGCGTCCTTCTTCCACAAGAAGGGCACGAACTACGGATTCGACTACACGTTCGGTCCGTTGTCGCCCGGCGTCCACGGCATCTGCGTCTGGGTCGAGAACACGGTCGGGATCGGTGAGGACCGGCTACTCGGATGCGAGAACATCCGGGTCAGCAGTGGCGACCCGATGGGGAAACTCGAGTCCGTGTCCACGACGTCACCTCGCACCGTGGTGGTGTCGGGCTGGGCGTTCGACCCGAATACCTCGGCTTCATCCGAGGTCGTCATCAACGTGGACGGGAAACTGGCTGATCGAATCACCGCCGATCGTCAACGCCCTGACGTCGGTGCTGCCCATGGACGTCCGAGGTCCGGCTTCTACACCGATGTGACGGTGGATCCGGGGCCGCACCAGATCTGCGTCGCCACGTTCAACGTGGGCTTCGGGAACCATCGCCTGCTGGGCTGTCGCGATGTCACTGTTGCAGCATCGACAGAGGACCGTCGACCGCAGGGCCACCTGACCCAGGTGACCCCCGCAGGGGTCGGGTCGGTGCTTGTGAAGGGAACTGCCACCGATCCCGATGGTGCCGTTGGTTTGCGGGTTCGCGTGGATGTAGACGGGGGTCTTCCAGCTGGCCGTTCGACCACTGTCGAGGTCTCCGGCGGTGTGTTCAACGCCGAGGTCACGGGACTCGCTCCTGGACTCCACACCCTGTGTCCGGTCGGCTTGGACGTCGACGGTGGTTTCGGGATCCGCGGTGACGGCGAGTTCATCTGCGGTTCGACGGTGGTCGGAGATGTGGCGGTCGGAACGGGTGGCGAGGCCGGGAATCCCACATGGGTGGCTCCCCCTGACGGACATCCTCTGCGCCTGACGAGCCGAGATGCGGGAGTCTCCACGCAGCTCCGTGATGGTTCGACCATGTGGTTCTTCGGCGACACGCTGGAACACGACAACGTGGGTGATCTGCGCTACTTCAAGAACAACTCCGCCGCGTGGGCGGCCCCGGGTGCCCCCACCGTCACCCGTGACGGGGTGGACACCAGCGGCGGCGGGAGCCAACCGTGGCAGTTCGTGGACGCCCCTGACTTCTGTGGAGGATCCGCCTATCCCAACGCTGCGCTGTGGCCTGAATCCGCGGTGGCGGTGGCCCAGGCCAATGGAACCGACCGGATACTCGTGTTCATGTCCAAGGTCTGTCTCGGCGATGAGTTCCTCGAGATCGAGTCCCGTGGCATGGCCCTGGTCGAATTCACATATGACCCTGTGAATCCCCCACGCGATTCGCGGATCCAGGGAACGATCACCCAGGTCAACCTGTTCGGACCGGAGCACCCCTACGGTCGGGCGGCTGTGCCGGGTGACGACGGCTCCAGCATCTACGCGTACGAGTGCGGGATGTTTGACCCGGACAACATGTTCGAACAGCGCCCCTGCACGGTCGGGCGGGTCGCCTTCGCGAACCGGACCGATCCCGGTGCCTGGACCTACTGGCGTGGCTCCGCAGGTGATGACCACATGGATGATTCCAAGTGGACATCCGACCCTGCCCTTGCCACCAACCTGGAATCCCCCACCGGTTCCGACGTGCTTGCACCGGTGGCGGCGTTCACCCTCAGCCGAGATGCCGTCCACGATGCCTACCTGATGGTCTACAGCCCCTTCCCCGGGTTCACCGACCGTGTCGAGGTACGCGTTTCGACCACACCGGTGGGACCGTTCACCGACCCGGTCACAGTCACGTTGCCGGGGTGCGACGACACGACCGGCGGTGTCGACTACAGGTGCTACGCCGGTACCGCTCAGCCTTCGCTCAGCAGCCAGGGCCTTCTGGGGGTGGGCTACTACGACCAGCTCATCACCACCAGTCCCAGGCGTGGTCAGTACATGACCGTGACGGTACCGTTCTCGGTGGTGTTGACCCCTTCCCTGTGACTGCAGATCGGTGACCACCAAGCTGTGACCACCGGACGGTTCGCTCCCAGCCCCAGCGGTGACCTGCACCTCGGCAACCTGCGCACCGCGGTGCTGGCGTGGGCTCTGGCACGGGCCGAGGGGGGTCGATTCCTCATACGGATGGAAGACCTCACCACCGAGAAGGTGGCTGACTCCGAGCAGCGACAGCTCGCGGACCTGGAATCACTGGGAATCACAAGTGATGACCCGGTGGTGCGTTCCTCGGATCGCCAGGAGCTGTACCGGAATGCCCTCGGGGAACTCACCGATGCCGGCCTCACCTATCCGTGTTTCTGTAGTCGGCGTGAGATCCGCGAAGCCGTGGCGGCACCACACGACGCCGCCAGTGCCACCGGATACCCCGGCACATGCGCCCGGCTGACCTCTGCGGAGCGTTCCGAGCGCATGGCTTCGGGTAGGCCCCCGGCTCTGCGTCTGCGAGCAGGTGACGAGCTGGTGGAGGTCCATGACGACCTCGCGGGTCCGGTCACCTCGGTCGTCGACGATTTCGTTCTCCGGCGCGGGGACGGCATGCCTGCGTACAACCTGGCGGTCGTGGTCGATGACTCTGATCAGGGCATTGACCAGGTCGTGCGGGGTGACGACCTCCTCGCCACGACACACCGACAGGTTCTGCTCTGCCGGCTGCTGGGGCTGGCGGTTCCCCGCTACTGCCACGTGCCACTGGTGTTGGGTTCCGACGGAGAACCGCTCTCGAAACGAAATGGTGCCCGCAGCCTCGCCGAGCTGGCGGCGGCAGGCGTCGGACCGGGGCGGGTTCTGGGTCTGTTCGCCGAGTCGTTCGGTATGGCCGGCCTGGGTGACGAGGTAACGATCGACCAGATCACCGAACACATCTCCCTGGCTGCAGTCAGCCGCGGGCCATGGAGAGCCGGCCCGGAAGCACCCTGAGCCTGTGCGGTGTCCGAGGCGACTGTGTGTCACGATGGACCTGTGAAGCGCGAGGGTGTTCCCGGGTCCCCACTTCTCCACTGCGAATCCTCTGACGGCTCGGTCGGTTTCGACGCCGCAGCAGCGGAGGTATCGGATGCTGCCGATGGTGGCCATCCCCGTGAAGCGTGCGGTGTTTTCGCCGTGTATGCCCCCGGGAAGGCGGTCGCGCACCTGACCTACCTCGGGATCTACGCGCTGCAACACCGGGGTCAGGAGTCCGCGGGAATTGCGGCATCCGATGGTGACCACATGACCGTGGTGAAGGACATGGGGCTCGTCTCGAACGTCTTCGACGATCGCACGCTCGCTGCACTCGATGGTGATCTGGCGATCGGCCATACGCGTTATTCCACAACCGGTTCGAGCATGTGGAAGAACTCCCAGCCGTTGTTCCGCGACGTGGTGCACACCCAGTTCGCCCTCGCTCACAACGGCAACCTCGTCAATACGGCGGAACTCGCCCGAGAAGCAGGCATGCTGCCTGGAACCGTGTCGAGCGATACCGAAGCCATGGCCGAGTGGATCTCCCGGGCAGTTGCCGAACATGGCGCCGATGCGGCAGGTGCCCTTCCCGCTGCCCTCGCGGAGGTGCTGCCCCGCTTCGAAGGTGCCTTCTCGCTGGTCCTGATGGATCGTTCCCGGATCATCGGGGTGCGCGACCCGAGGGGTTTCAGGCCGCTGTGTCTGGGGCGTCTCGAGGGTGGTTGGGTGCTGGCTTCGGAGACACCGGCGCTCGATACGGTGGGAGCACGTTTCGTCCGTGAGATCGAACCCGGCGAGATGGTGGTGATCGACGACTCTGGAGTGAAGTCGATCCGTCCGTTCGATGATCGGGACATCGACCCCAAGTTGTGTCTGTTCGAGTTCGTCTACTTCGCCCGACCCGACTCCGAGCTCTACGGGCGCAGCGTGCATTCCGCCCGGGTGCGGATGGGTGAGAACCTCGCCGAGCGGGCCCCGGTCGAGGCCGACATGGTGATGGGTGTACCGGAATCCGGGATCCCGGCTGCGGAGGGATACGCCCGCCGCAGCGGCATTCCGTTCGGTCACGGACTGGTCAAGAACCGCTACATCGGCCGCACCTTCATCGCTCCCAGCCAGGAGATGCGTTCGCTGGGTGTGCGGATGAAGTTGAATCCGCTGCGCGAGAACATCGAAGGACAGCGACTCGTGGTCGTCGATGATTCGATCGTGCGGGGCACCACGACCCGACAGATGGTCCAGATGCTGCGCGAGAGCGGTGCCGACGAGATCCACATGCGGATCTCCTCACCGCCGTATCGGTGGCCGTGCTTCTACGGCATGGACACCGGAGCCCGGTCCGAGCTGCTGGCCGCCGACATGGAGGTCTCCGAGATCCGCGACTACCTCGGTGTGGACACACTGTCCTATCTCAGCCTGGATGCGCTGGTCGAAGCCGTCGGTGCCCCCGGGGCGGGATTCTGCACCGCATGTCTCACCGGTGAGTATCCAGTGGAGATATCCGCCGAGGCGGGCAAGGGTGTGCTCGAAGGCGGGAGCACGGCCAAGCCCGAACCACAGTCGTTGTTCCAGGGCTCCATGTTCAGCGAAGAAAGCGACGTGATGCCGGCTCACGAGGCGGCGGCCGGACTCGACTCGAGGCGCAGCGGACGCTCGGCGGGTGACGACCATGGGTGAGACCTATGAGTCGGCGGGTGTGTCCATCGACGCGGGCGAGCAAGCGGTAGAACGCATCAAGGCTGATGTGCGTTCCACATTCCGTCCCGAGGTGATCGGGGACATCGGTGGCTTCGGTGGGCTGTTCCGCTTCGATCAGTCCCGCTACCGGGACCCGGTGCTCGTATCGAGCACCGATGGTGTCGGGACCAAGGCCATGGTCGCTCGTTCCGCGGGTCGTTTCGACACCATCGGGCAGGATCTGGTCGCCATGTGCGTCGACGATCTGGTGTGCCAGGGAGCCGAACCGCTGTTCTTCCTCGACTACATCGCGGTCGGCAAGCTGGATCCCGACCAGGTCGAACAACTCGTGTCGGGGATCGCCGAAGGCTGTCGTCAGGCGGGGTGCGCGTTGGTTGGTGGCGAGATGGCTGAACATCCCGGGGCCATGGAGCCGGGGGAGTTCGACCTCGTTGGATTCGCGGTCGGCGTGGTCGAACGCGGCTGCAGATGCTGCCCCGCGACGTGACCGTGGGTGACGTCGTGATCGGGCTGCCGTCGCCCGGCCTGCGATCCAATGGCTACTCGCTCGCGCGGCATCTCTTGTTCGAAGTGGCCGGCCGGAAACTCGACGACCGGGCTTTCGACGACTCGCACGCTCCGACCGTCGCGGAGGAACTGCTGGTGCCATCGGTCATCTACGCTCCGGCAATCGCAGCGTTGGCCGACGCGGTCGAGATCCACGCCGTGGCCCACATCACCGGTGGCGGCCTGCCCGGCAACCTCAACCGGGTGCTGCCCGACGACGCCGATGCCACGGTCGACCCCGACTCCTGGGAGCCACCCCGCATCTTCTCAGAGCTGGCGCGTATCGGTGATGTTTCGGACGCCGAGATGCGCAAGGTATTCAACCTGGGGATCGGCATGGTCGCCGTGGTGCCGGACACGGCGTCGCACCGAGCGCTGGACGTTCTGAGCGCGGCGGGTCATCGCGGCGACGATCATCGGTGAGATCACGCCGGGGCACGGTGAGGTGCGCTTCACTGCCTGAGCCGGGGTCGTGCGGTGGGCATTAGGGTCACCCCTCATGGACCCATTCGATGCCCCGGCCGCACACGGATCGCTCTCCTCGTACGACGATTATCCGGTACACCAGGCCGCCGAGACGGTGCGCCACGCGGTCACCAGCGACCGCAACTTCTATGACCGCTACTACTTCAACTGCCACTCCAACGATGGAGAGGCATTCCTGATCTTCGGGATGGGTCAGTACCCCAACCTGGGCACCCAGGATGCGTTCGCCCTGCTCGTCACGGGCAACACACACCGGGTGGTGCGGTCATCGCGTGAACTGGGGGACCGCATGGACACCACCGTCGGTCCGCTGGCGGTGGAGGTGATCCGGCCGCTGCGCGAACTGCGCATCAGTTGCACGCCACGCGATGCAACAGAGACCGGGTTCGGGCTCTCCTTCGATCTGCATTGGACCGGGTCCACGCCCGTGTACGAGGAACCGCGCCAGTTCCAACGGATGCACGGTCGGGTCGTGTTCGACACCATGCGCCTGGCACAGACCGGGAAATGGGAGGGGTGGATCGAACTCGACGGCCGACGGTTCGAGGTATCCCCGGAGCAGTGGTGGGGTACCCGGGACCGTAGCTGGGGTGTCCGTCCCGTGGGTGAGGTCGAGCCTGCGGGGATCCGAACCGAAGGTCAGATGCAGGGATTCTGGAACTATGCGCCGATGCAGTTCGATGACCACAGCATCCTCTACATGGTCAACGAACACGATGACGGCAACCGCGTGATCGAAGAATCGGTGCGGATCCACAATGATCCCGAGCGCGCCCCCGAGCCACTGGGTCGTCCGGAGCATTCGGCGGTCGTCACCCCCGGCACCCGGCGCATCGAGTCATCCACGCTCTCGTTTCCCGACGCTCCCGGTGGCGCATTCGAGGTGTCGGTCGAGCCTCTGATGGACTCCTGGCTGCTGCTCGGAACCGGATACGGCATGGAGGAGGACTGGCGTTTCGGTATGTACCAGGGCCCCGAAGTAACCCAGAGCGTGGAGATCGACTACGAACGCGATGCGCAGCGGTTGTTCGGACTGGTCGACCAGGTGGGTCGCTTCACCCAGCACGGAGGGACCTTCGACGGTGCGGTCGGTCATGGTCTGCACGAGTTCTTCTTCGTCGACACCTTCAACCGCTACGGCCTGAGCGGGTGGGATCCTGCCATTGCCGACCAATGGAGCTGAGCGCGGTCGGTTCCCGAGCGCGGGCCGGATCATCGACGCGGACCGCGGTCCGGGGTGGTGACCGTGCGGAAGTAACCTTGGGCTGATGTCTGACACACCTACTCCCGCCTATTCGGTCCGTATCCGTGTGCGCATGGACAATGCTCCTGGCACGCTCGGTCGTGTAGCAATTGCAATCGGCGAAGTCGGAGGCAACATCTCGGCGTTGCAGGGCTTCGAGGTCAAGACCGACGCGCTGGACGAGGATCTGGTGGTCAACTGCACCAGCGAGGCCCATCAGGAACAGGTACGCGCCGCGATCGAGGAGCTCGATGGTATCGAGATACTTGATTTCGAGGACCGGACGTTCGCCCTGCACGAGGGCGGCAAGATCGAGGTCCTGAGCCTAGCTCCGGTCCGTGACATGGAAGATCTCGCGATGGCCTACACGCCCGGTGTGGCCAGGGTCTGCAAGGAGATCGAGAAGAACCCAGCGGCTGCCCACGAGTACACGATCAAGCGCAACACAGTGGCCATCGTCTCCGACGGAACCGCTGTCCTGGGGCTGGGCAGACATCGGGCCCGCGGCTGCGATGCCGGTGATGGAGGGCAAGGCGCTGCTGTTCAAGCACTTCGCGGGTGTGGATGCCTTCCCGGTGTGCATCAACACCTCGAACGTGGAGGAGATCATCGAGACCGTGCTCCGCCTGGAGCCGACCTTCGGCGGTATCAACCTCGAGGACATCGCGGCGCCCGGGGCGTTCGAGGTGGAGGAACGACTCGACGCGGCGCTGGACATACCGGTGTTCCATGACGACCAGCACGGCACCGCGATAGTTGCCCTCGCCGCTCTCGAGAACGCGCTACGCATCGTCGACAAGTCAATGGGTGACATCCGTGTGGTTGTCGCGGGGGTTGGAGCAGCAGGCGTCGCGGTATCGAAGATCCTCATGAACGCGGGGGTGATCAACGTGGTGGGTTGCGACCGCCAGGGAGCTGTGCATCTGGGCCGTGAGGGCCTCAACAGCTCCAAGCAGTGGTTCGCCGAACACACGAATCCTGAGGGGTTCGACGGAAGTCTCCGCCAGGCGATGCCGGGCGCCGACGTGTTCATCGGTTTGTCAGCACCCAACCTGATCGGGGTCGACGATGTGAGAGCCATGGCGAAGGATCCGATTGTCTTCGCAATGGCCAACCCCGACCCTGAGATCCGCCCGGAACTGATCCAGGACATCGCGGCGGTGATCGCCACGGGCAGATCCGATTTCCCCAACCAGATCAACAACGTCCTCGCGTTCCCGGGCGTGTTCCGCGGGGCACTCGACGCCGGGGCCAAACGGGTGACCGAGAACATGAAGGTTGCTGCTGCACGGGCGATCGCAGCTTCGGTGTCCGAAGATGAGCTGGCCCCGGACTGGATCATCCCGTCGGTGTTCCACCCGGGGGTCGCCCAGTCCGTGGCAGAGGCATGTGCTCGAGCTGCCCACGCTGATGGTGTGTGCCGCTGACCCGCTCAACTGCCCGCTGTGCCGCCTGGAAGCCCGCGGTGCCGCCTGGAACCCGGATCCGGCATCCGGTCTGTTCGTGGAATGTGTCCCCGGGTACCCGTCCTGGTGGCGACGGGCCCACCCGTGGCAACGGCAGGGTCCGGAACCAACCGGTATCGCCGGAACGAACAATGGGTCAGCGCCCCAGGGGCGCTGACCCATTGTTCCGTGGCTGCTGCTTGCGCAGTGGTGGTGTTGTGGTCGGGACCGGCGTCGATCCGGTGACCTACCGCTTTTCAGGCGGTCGCTCTGCCAACTGAGCTACCCGACCGTTGCAGCCAGCTCCGGTTCCCCGGAACTGGTCTTTGTCACCCGGGCAGTGCCCGGTTGGCGGTCCCGACGGGATTTGAACCCGCGACCTCCGGCTTGACAGGCCGGCGTGCACTCCAGGCTGCACCACGGGACCAGATCTTGTCCGCCATCAGGCGGTTGGTACCCCCAACGGGATTCGAACCCGTGTTACCGCCTTGAAAGGGCGGCGTCCTAGGCCGCTGGACGATGGGGGCTCGCACCCTGCGGGAGCCGGGTCAACATAGCAGCACAAACGCGCTGAGCCAAAGGAGCCACCGAGCGTGTCCGTCTCCGTGGTGGGTCGGCCCTCGAACAAACGTCGTGTCATTGCCCCAGACCGTACTGCCGATCGACCGTGCCCGCTGCTACTGCAGGCCTTCGGCTAGAGCGGCAACCGTGAGCTCGAGGAGCTGTCCGAGGAACTCGTAGACAGCGAACGCCTGTTCGTGTTCATCGCGCACATCGAGGTCGATTGCGTCATCGGTGATGTCGATCATCGTGCCCAGGACCAGGCGCATGTCGTTGAGTGAGCGCATCCATGCCATGAACTGGTCCTCGGTCACCTGTTGGGAGTTCAGGACGGTGCGCACAGTGGCGAGGGCCTCGCGGCGGTGTTCGATGAGTTCGGGCCCCGCCAGTGCGGCGTAGCCCTCATTGCGTTCGGTGTCGTCTCCGTATGGAGCCGGGAACAGCCGCTCGAGCAGTGGGCTGTCGGATTCGAACAGGGTCTCCAGTTCGGTGCACAAGCTCTCGATCAACGCAACGGTGCCCTCGGGTACGTCGACCACGTACATGTCGCCTTCGCGTCGGATCGGATTCATCACTCGTAACTCTCAGTCCTGTTGCCGGGTCGGTCCTGTTGCCGGGTCGGTCCTGTTGCCGGGTCGGTCCTGTTGCCGGGTCGGTCTCTTTGCCGGGTCAATCCTGTTGCATGGTGGCCCAGAGGCCGTGCTCATGGAGCCTGAAGACGTCGAGTTCGGCCTGGGACCGGGTTCCGTTGGACACCACAGCCTTGCCTTCTTCGTGGACCTGCATCATGAGTTTGTCAGCCTTGGCCCGCGAGTAGCCGAACAGCTTTCGGAGCACGAACGACACGTAGCTCATGAGGTTGATCGGATCGTTCCACACGATCACCACCCACGGGGTGTCGATGCTCTCGTCGAGGTCGGTATCCGGGTCGAGCACCTCTGTCGGCGCCGTCGTGCTCACGTCGTGACCTGCCTCGTGCGGTCCGATCCGACAGGATCGCCATTCCGCGGATTCGTTGTCGAACCCTCGGAGCGGGAGGACACGGGTGTGAACAGACCACATTGGAACCAGGTGGCCGCGATGGCGACCGAGGTGGCGCCGACGATGTGCAGGATCACCAACTGTGCGGGGATCCCCTGTTCGTACTGCAGGTAGCCGATAGCTCCCTGGGCGACGATGACCGCGAGGAGCAGCATCCCGCGCCGATTGACGTCCTCAGGCGCTCCGCGGGTTCGCAATCGCACCAGCAACACGATCACCAGAGCACAGAAGGCCCACACGCTGAGGCTGTGGATTCGAGTGGCGTCGGGTATGGCCACGTTGAAGCGCGGCGCCTCGAGGTCGCCGGCGTGGGGTCCTGAGCCGGTCACCAAGGGGCCCGTGGCCGCCAGGACCAATGCCCCGGCTGCCATGGCGACCCAACCGAGGCGGACGTCGTCGCGGTTGGTCCTGGGCACCACCGGAACGTTCTCCATCCCGGTGCGCCACAACAACACCGTCGCGTCGCATACGAGGATCATGGACAACAGGAAATGCCCGGCCACTGCAACCGGGTGAAGGTGCAGGAGCACTGTGATGCCGCCCAGGACGATCTGTCCGAGCACCCCGCCGACCAGGCCCGCTGAGAGCCACAGGAGGTCGCGGCGCTTCTGGTTGCGGAGTCTTGCAGCGCCCAGAACGGCCGCGATCACCGCCACCGACACGGCGCCGGTGAACATGCGGTTCAACTGCTCGATCGCCTGGTTGGGGCTGCCTATCTCGATGAACTCGCCGGGTTCGCAGTTCGGCCAGCGCGAGCATCCCAACCCGGAGCCTGTGAGGCGGACCGCGGCGCCGGTGATGACGATCGCGAAAAGCAGTGCGAGCGCCACGATCACGACCTTGCGATAGGTGCCCAGACTGATGCGGAATCGGTCCGGTGACTCTCCAGGCTTGTCGGGGTGGGGGTCCTGAGCGCCTGAACTGGTGGGAACCGTGGCGGCCATGGATGCAGGTTATGTTCCAACCGCGCTCCCCACCACCTCGGGTGGACCCACCGGGAAGGCCGCCGGGGTGACCCCGGGGTCACCCCGGCGGCACTGGTTGCCTGCGGTCCTGTTGGCATCGGCCACGCGGAAGTTCTACCGTCAGGGCTGTATATGGCTGCTCCCGCGGTTCCCCTGCGGAACTCGATCACCTCCACGATCGGTGCCTACGTGGCGCTGACGAAGCCGAGGATCATTGAACTCCTGTTGATCACCACCGTCCCGGTGATGATTGTCGCATACCAGGGGATTCCTTCGGTCTGGTTGATGGTCGCCACGGTGATCGGTGGCACCCTGGCCGCCGGTGGTGCCAACGCCGTCAACATGTGGGTGGATCGCGACATCGACGCGGTCATGCACCGGACCCGGAACCGACCACTCGTAACCGGGGCGATGACCCCGAACGCGGCGTTGATCTTCGCGGTGGCGATCGAGGTGTTCGCGTTCGTGTGGCTCTGGACCCTCGTCAACCTGCTCTCAGCGTTGCTGGCCCTCGCAGCATGTCTCTTCTATGTGTTCATCTACACGCTGTGGCTCAAGCGCACCTCCAGGCAGAACATAGTGATCGGCGGTGCGGCCGGAGCCGCTCCGGTACTCATCGGCTGGTCGGCGGTCACCAACTCGGTCTCCATCTCCGCAATAGCACTGTTCGGGGTGGTGTTCTTCTGGACCCCGCCCCACTTCTGGGCACTCGCCATCCGATACTCCGACGACTACAGCTCTGTGGATGTGCCGATGCTCCCATCGGTCTCCTCGCTTCGGAACACCACGAACCAGATGCTGGCGCACACAGTGGCGATGGTGGCATGTTCCCTGTTGTTCGGGTTCACCGAATCCATGGGGATCATCTACTGGGTCGGAGCCGTCGTTTCCGGTGGCGCATTTCTGGGATTGAACATCCGCGTCTGCCGAACCGGTGCCGCGACGGATGCCATGAAACTGTTCCACTATTCGATCACATATCTTACTTTTCTGTTCGTGGTCATGGCCGTTGACATCTTGGTGCGGTTCGGTATCTGAGGCCTTGGATAGCGGAGTCGTGTTGATGGAACCTGACAGTTTTCAAAGCAAGGGTCGCGTCGCGGTAGTGTCGCTTCGCAAGACAGGGCACCCGTGTGTCCCGGACGGACTCGACGTGGGTGGGCAGACCCCACCGCATCGGAACGAGGGTTAGAGGATGGCAGTTACCCATACGACACTCCCGAGCCAGGCAACGGGGCAGCGCGCTGCATCAGAGTCGACTGCACCTGGCGAACTCGAGGAGTTCATAGGCACTGGTGACCACACGTCGCTCGGCCGCATGTACATCGGATTCTCATTGCTCCTGTTGGTGGTCGGGTTGGCGATCCGGCTCCTCGTGGGCATCGATGTCGCCACCGACAACAGCGTGCTGGGTTCGTACGTGGCCATGGTCGACATCAGCTCGCTCGTCGCCCTGGTGTTCCTGGGTGTGCTGCCGGCGATGCTGGGCCTCGCAATGGTGATCGTTCCGCTTCAGATCGGTTCACCCGCCATTGCGTTCCCACGGGCGGCGGCCCTCTCACTGTGGACCTGGCTGATCTCGGCGGGGCTGTTCGTGACCTCCATTGCCCTGGACGGCGGAGTCGGCGGCGGTGACTACCAGGCGTCGTCGCTCGGAAACATCTCCCTCGCGATGATGATGGTGGCACTCGGCCTCGGCGCTGTATGCGTCGCCACCACGGTGATGACCCACCGCCCGGCCGGTATGACACTTCCACGCGTGCCGCTGTTCACCTGGTCGATGTTGGTGGCCTCGTCGATCTGGATCGTCACCTTCGGAGCAGCAGTGGCTCAGACCATCCTGGGTCACGTGGCAAGTGACTCCGCCCCCGGTTTGCTGGAACACTTCGATGTGGCCCTTGGGTGGCTGATGAGGGGTCCGGCCATCTACATGTTGGCGATTCCGCTGCTCGGTATCGCGGGCGATGCGGTGGCCCACGTGTCCCACCGACCGTTGCGCAACTACGGCGTGTTCCAGGGGATCATCGCGGCATACGGGATCTTGTCGTTCGGGGCATGGGCCCAGGGCACCAGCTCGGTGAACACGCTGATGTGGGCCCTGTGGGCCCTGGCAATCGCTCTACCGGTGCTCGCCCTGCTCGGTGGCATAGGTGAGAACCTGCGACATGGCCGGGTCAAGTTGCATGCGGGTCTCTTCGGAGCTGTCCTCGGCCTGTTGATCCTTCTCGGGGGTGTCCTCGTCGGACTGCTGATCGCACTGGACGCAGCGGGTCCGGACACCCTGTTCGATTTCGCCCCGGGTCTCCTCGGGCGTTCACAGTCCGTCTTCGTCATCACAGCAGCTGTTCTGGGAGTTGTCGCAGGGATTGCCCATTGGTCACCGCAGATATGGGGCACCCGCGTTCGGAACTCCACCGTCAACGGATCGAGTGTCATGGTGGCGGTGGGCGGTGCACTGATCGGTTTGATCCTCGCCATCGAGGTGTTCCTGGTTGCCAACGACACCAACGCTGACACGGTCATCGGAATCGTGCAGGCGGTGGGGGGTCTCCTGGCGGTACTCGGCGTGCTCGGAGCCCTGGCGGCATCGATGCGTTCGGCCCGCGAATCCTTCGAAGGTGCCGGAGGAGGGCCCAGCGATGACGAAGGGCTCACCCTCGAATGGCAGGTTCCATGGCCCGCCGTCGGTGCCCTACGCACCGCAGAACTGCCCGAAGAGATCCTCACGCCCTATCCGCTCGCTCCGATCGAGGAGGCCGGCTGATGACCAGCCCGACCTTGATAACACCGACCCACACCGCACCCCGGCGACGGGAGTTGCTCTTCGGCACCGTCTTCGCCACCTCGGGAATCGTCGTTCTGATCCTGACCCTCGTGGGTGCCTATGCGACAGCTCGCATCGCAGGGGGGCCTGACTGGCTCGCAACCAATGTGATTCCACTCACCCAGCCCAACATGCAGTTGGCCGGACTCCTGCTGTCTGTCGTCACGATGCAGTGGGCTGTGTACGCGATCAACAACGATGATCGCACCAACACCTACGTGGCTCTCGGGGCCACCATCTTGTTGGGAGCGGCGTTCGTGAACCAGACGATCTTCTTGTGGAAGCTCGCGGGTATCACGGGTGCCCAGCCTGAAGGGTCGTTGTTCTACTCGGTCACCGGAACCCACCTCGCCATGGTGGTTGCTGCCATCGTGTTCCTGGTGTTCGTGGGCTTTCGAGCCCTGGGTGGCCAATACTCCAGCCGCAACCCTGACGGCATCGCCGCCGCAGCAGTCTTCTGGGACGCTGCGGTTGCGTTGTATGTCGTCATCTGGGTCGCCGTCTACATCATGAAGTGAGCAGCAGATGATCACTCGGGGTTCAAGATATTTCTTTGCAGCAGCGGTGGTCGGTTACCTGACCGCGCTGTTCTACGGGTTCATCACGGGTGCCGCCGACCAAGGCGGCGTGATCACCGTGATCACCGGCGGAGGTGGGATAGTCGAGGCCATCGTCGGCCCGATCACGTTCGGCTGGAAGGGCGGGGTCGGTGAGCACGTCGGCTATTCCGTTCTCATGGCGTTCGCGGCCTCAATGGCGCTGATCGGTGGATTCACGACCGCAACCCGGGACGCCGATCCCGAAGCCCTGGCCCAACTGCAGGGGATCGAGGCTGCGCAGCTTGCGCCGGCCACCGTTCCTGCCGGGCTCAGCTGGTGGCCGCTGCTGGCCGCCCTCGGAACGGGTGTGGTCATCGTAGGCCTCGTGTTCTCGCAGGTTCTGCTGTGGGGCGGAGTCGCGATCCTCGTGATTGCTGCGCTCGAATGGTTGATCAAAGCCTGGTCCGAACGTGCCACCGAAGATGCTGCGGAGAATGCAGAGTACCGCAGTCGCATGTTGCAGCCGGTTGAGATCCCGCTCGCGTCTGCCCTGGTGATCGCCGTGGTCGCGATCGCCATTTCCAAGGTGTTGCTAGCGATCCCCCGCTCGGCCACCATCTATGTGATCATTGCGCTCGCGGCGGTGGTGTTCGGCGTGGCCAACCTGCTCGCACGGAGGCCCAAACTCACCGGCAAGGTTCTGGGCGTGGTCGTCTTCCTGAGCATCGTGGCGATCATTGCTGCAGGCATTGCCGGCGGTATCGCGGGAACCCGGGACATCAAGGAACACCACGGCGAGGGAGCGATTGCGGCACCGGTGGCCACGTTGACTCCGGAGAACTCTTCGACCGCTTCCGCGGCCGGAAACTGAACAGAGGATCTGAATGCGTAGGAACAAGCGCAACGCAACCATCGCCCTTGTGCTGGGCACCATCGCATGTCTCGTGGGGGGCTGGCTCCTGCTACGCGGGGCGACGAGTCTCGAAACGTTCCCTCTGAACACCCTCAACCCCATGGGGGCCAAGGCCGACATCATCTACAGGCTGGTGGTTCCGGTCTTTGCGATAGCCGGAATCGTGTTCATTCTCGTCGAAGTCGGGGTTCTGTGGATGGCGAACCGGTTCCGTCGAACCGATGACGATGTCGATGGTGAGGGCGAACCGGTCCAGATCCATGGCCGCACCGGCCTCGAGGTCGGTTGGACGATCGTGCCGGCGTTGATCCTCGCCGTAATCGGTGTCTTCAACGCCAATGCGATCCTCCAGATGGACGATGTGAGCGGTGATGCCCTCGACGTGACCGTCATCGGTCAGCAGTGGTGGTGGGAGTTCCGCTACGACATCGACAACGACGGTACGGTCGACATCATCACTGCCAGTCAGATGGTGATCCCGGCCGGGCGTGACGTTCAGCTGGGTATCCAGTCGAACGACGTTGTCCACTCTTTCTGGATCCCGGCTCTGAACGGCAAGAAGGACGCCGTCCCGGGGCGCACACAGCCTCTCGTGCTCGAGGCCGCTGAACCCGGGATCTACCAGGGCCAGTGCACCGAGTTCTGTGGACTCTCCCACGGGGTCATGCGGATGCAGGTCAAGGTGTTGCCCCAGAAGGACTACGACGAGTGGGTCAAACACATGACCACTCCGCCCGAACAACCGACCACAGAGAAGGCCAAAGCGGGCCAGGACCTGTTCGTGCAGCAGTGCACCGGATGTCACCAGGTGAACGGGCTCGAGCCAGGTGCTCAGGCACCGTATGAGTATGCGAAGCTCCCCAACCCCGACTACGGCAAAGCGGTCGGCACGACGCTCTCGTCCCACAACGCCCCGAACCTCACCCACCTGATGATGCGCGACACGTTCGCCGGGAGCCTCCTCGACCTCTACGAGGGCAACTCGGACAACATCGACACCACTGTCGGTTCGGCCGAGGTGGTACCGACCGGTGAACCATCAACCAACAATCTGAAACGTTGGATACGCAATCCCGAGGACATCAAGCCGATGAACCCGGCCAACAACCAGGGCATGCCCAACCTGGGTCTCTCCGAAGTGCAGATTGACCAACTCGTCGCCTACCTGGTGACCTTGAAGTAGTTCTGGAGCCGTTGATCCGAATGAACGAGACAGCCTCCATGCAGCAACAAAGGAAAGCCCTCCCATGACCATCGTGCATGAGCGAACACCACTGGAACTCCCATCAGGTGGCACGATCAAGCCTGCGCGACCACTTGGTGTGTTCACGCGCCCCACTGCGACATCGGGATGGAAGTCGTGGTTCACAACCGTGGACCACAAGAAGATCGGGATCATGTACGGGATCGCCTCGCTCGCGTTCTTCCTAGTCGGAGGCTTCGAGGCGCTGCTGATCCGAACACAGCTGGCGGTACCGGGCAACCAATTGCTGTCGGCCGACCTCTACAACCAGGTCTTCACGATGCACGGGCTCACCATGGTCTTCCTGGTGGTGATGCCGCTGCAGTCGGCATTTGCCAACTACCTGCTTCCGTTGCAGATCGGTGCCCGCGATGTTGCGTTCCCCCGGATGAACGCCGTGTCGTTGTGGATCTGGCTGTTGGGTGCGCTCTTCTTCAACTCGTCGTGGTTCTTCGGCGGTGGTGCCAACGGCGGTTGGTTTGCCTACGCGCCCAACTCGGGGGTGACTTTCACTCCCGGGCACGGCATGGACTTCTACGCGGTGGGTTTGATCATCATCGGGATCGGTTCCACTGTTTCGGCGATCAACCTGACCGTCACCGTGTTCAACATGCGCACGCCCGGGCTGTCGTTGATGAAGATGCCGGTCTTCACATGGATGGCATTCATCACCCAGGTCCTGTTGGTCTTCGCTATGCCGGTAATCACCGTTGCGTTGTTCCTGTTGATGTTCGACCGCCTCTTCGGCGCATCGTTCTTCGATGTCTCCAAAGGCGGCGATGCGCTCCTGTGGGAACACCTTTTCTGGATCTTCGGGCATCCGGAGGTGTACATCATGATCTTGCCCAGTTTCGGGATCGTCTCAGAGGTGATCCCGGTATTCAGTCGCAAACCCATCTTCGGCTATCCGTTCATGGTCGGTTCCGGCATCGCGATCGGCTTCATGGGCTGGGGCGTATGGGCCCACCACATGTTCGCATCGGGAATCGGTCCGATCTCCGTTCTGGCCTTCTCGCTGTCGACGATGTTCATCGCAGTGCCGACCGGAGTGAAGATCCTGAACTGGTTGGCGACCATGTACGGCGGGCGACTCCGGCTGAACACCCCGATGTTGTTCTCGTTGGGACTGGTCGCGATGTTCACCATCGGCGGTCTCTCCGGTGTCACCCACGCGATAGCGCCCGCTGACACCCAGCAGACCGACACGTACTACATCGTCGCCCACTTCCACTACGTGCTCTTCGGTGGAGCCCTACTGGGCATATTCTCGGGTATCTATTTCTGGTACCCGAAGGTGTTCGGCCACTTCCTGAACGAGACGCTCGGCAAGTGGCACTTCTGGGTGATGCTCGTCGGCTTCAACCTGACCTTCGGCCCGATGCACCTCCTGGGTCTGCAGGGAATGATGCGCCGTACCTACACCTACACCGACGGTCAGGGGTTCAGCGTCTGGAACCTGGTTGCCACGATCGGGGCGTTCACGCTGGCGGTCGCGGTCCTCTTGTTCATCTACAACGTGGTCCACAGCCTGCGTGAGCACCGTCGCAACCCGGTGAACCCTGGTCCCGATCCATGGGATGCCCGTTCGCTGGAATGGATGATTCCTTCGCCCGCCCCTGAATACAACTTCTCAGAGGCCGTGGTGGTCGAGGAGTTCGACGAGTTCTGGCATCGCAAGTACGGCCACGATGAGGAGGGCCGTCTTGTGCGGATCGCCCGAACCGAAGACGTGGCGCAGGCTCCTGGTGCCACCGGGATCCACCTGCCCTCGCCTTCGTACTGGCCGCTCGTGTTCGCCTGCGGCATGCCGTTCGTGGGCTACGGGTTGATCTTCAACTTCTGGTGGCTCGTGCCGGGTGTTCTGCTGGTGCTCATGGCGTTGTTCGGCTGGGCGATGGAACCGGCCGACGATCCCGAGGCCGGTCACAGCGACCACGACGAACCACGAGCCCGAAGGCGACCCGGAGCAGAGTGGTGAAAGCGCCGAACTCGCAGCCGGGGCGACAGATGCAGAAGAGTCGGCCGGCGAATCCGTCCGAAGCCGAACCAGAGGAGGCCCCCGTTGGCTGACGTGGCAGATATTGCCAATGAAGCGATCGAGGACGTCGAGTTCCCCGATGATTCCCACGTAACGTCCACTGGTATCTCCAACGCGAAGCTGGGGATGTGGGTCTACCTCGCATCCGATGCATTGCTGTTCGGTGGGTTGATCTCGACCTACCTGATCTACAAGAACCGTCCCGGGAACATCCCGGGTCTGTCCGGGTCCCCGGTGAGGATCTCGGAACTCTTCGACATCCCGTTCACGTCGATGACGACCTTCATCTTGTTGATGTCGTCGCTGACGATGGTGTTGGCGGTCACCTCCGCCATGCGCAATGACCAGACCCGCATGCGATTGTGGCTCGGAGCCACGGCTCTTCTGGGAGCTTTGTTCATCGGTGGTCAGATCTACGAGTTCACGGTCTTCGTGTCCGAAGGGTTGGGCTACACCTCGAACGTCTCGTCATCCGCGTTCTACACCCTCACCGGCTTCCACGGTGCCCACGTGGCGGTTGGAATCCTCATGTTGGTTTCGCTGTTGGGATGTCCTTCCGGCAGAGCATCCATGCCGAGGTCGTTCGAGGTGATCGGCCTGTATTGGCACTTCGTAGATATCGTGTGGGTCGTGATCTTCACGATCGTGTACCTGATTCCCTGAGGAGCGACGTGAACGCCGAGACCGACACAGACACCGAACCGGGCTACTTCGGTAAGGAAGACCCATCGTCTGGCACTTCCACGGCGACCGAGGACCGTCCTGAGGTGATTCAGCACCGGAACCGCCCTCTGAACCAGCTGAAGGTGGTGCCGATGACGATCGCCACATGGGTCACCTCGATGAGGGACACACCCACGGGCCCACCGATGGGCAGTACTTCACCATCTTCTGGGTGCTGGTGGCGTTGACCGCGCTCGAAGTGTCCACCTACTTCTGGGGATCCTGGCTCGGCGAGAGCGACGTCGTCCGTCGGTTCGGTGTGGCCGTCCTACTTATGGTCATGGTGATCAAATTCGTTCTGATCGCCGGTTTCTTCATGCACCTGCGCTTCGACGCCGCACTGTTGAGACGGGTGTTCATCTTCGGCGTGATCGTCGCGGTCGTGATCTATATGGTCGTGCTGACAACGCTCAACGTCTGGACCAACAGACGGCGACGCGCGCTTCAATGACATACCGCCGCCCAGTGACCACGACGACGCTCCCCGAGGGGGGCTAGACCCTCTGACCCCGCTTGATTCCCCTCTGCGGAGCCATCCGCCGGTGCAATCGTGCGGGAGCCCTGTTCGGCGAGATGTCGGAGTTTCGGGGGTATCGCTCGCAGTGTTCGCTCCGACGAGCCGGAACCTATTCCTCCCAGCGGAAGGTTGCCACGGCGAACGCCGGTGCGCCGATCGCCCAGACCGTGAGCACGGGCCAGGCCCAGTTGCCGACCCCCGCCTGACCACCGAGCGATCCCGTGATCACCTCGCTCAAGGCGGCTGCAGGTAGGAGCTGCGCCACCGCCGCGATCGGGCCCGGTAGTTCGCTGAGCGGTACAACCATTCCGCCGGTGAGCAACAGGACGAAGTAGACCGCGTTCGCGAGGGCAAGGGTGACCACGCCGGGAAGTGTTCCGGCCATGGCCAGTCCGATGCCGCCGAAGGCCGCAGTTCCGAACAGTGCACCGAGGACGGCGGCGAGCCAACCGAACCCGGGGAGGCTCCATCCGAGCAGTAACGGCCGCGCCGATCAGGACGGCCCACTGGATCACCTCGGTGACGAGTACGAGGGAGATCTTCGGCTGCCACCCAGCGTCCACGGCCGAGAGGAGAGGCGCCGAGCCGCTTCAGTACACCGTAGCTGCGTTCGAAACCGGTTCCGATCCCGAGGGACACCATCGCCGTGGACATCACCGCGAGTGCCAGACACGGCCGGAGCGAGGTAGTCGATCGGCTCGTCGGTGCCGGTGGGAAACACATCGATGCTCGAGAAGAACACGAGAACGATCAGGGGTATGCCGAGGCTCACGAGCAGCTGTTCACCCTGGCGCGCCGCCAGCGTCAGTTCTGCGCGGAGTTGACCGAGGTAGGCGTTCATCGGCGTTCACCCCCGGCGTCTGTTCGGTCACCCTCCGAGGACTTGCGGCGTCGGTAGCGGCCCGAGGCGCGTCGCCTACCTCCCCGGAGCTGTCCCTCAGGGTCGACGCCCTCGCTCCTGGCGGTGTAGTCAGGCTCTGTGTCCACCGGCGGATACGTGTCGGTGGTGAGGCGCCTGAATACGTCTTCCAGGCTCTGGCGGCCTGCCCTCAGATCAGACAGAGGGGCACCCTGTTGGGCCAACCACGCGGTCACCGTGGCGACCACCTACCGGGGTCGGATTGACGGCCACGAGGTACTCGCCCGGCGAGACTTCTGTGACGTCGGCGCCGAGCACGGTGCCCAGTGCACCAACGTCGAGTCCCGGAGACGCACCGAATCGGAGGTCTTCGCCGGTAACCGATGCAACCAGTTCTGCCGGACTGCCCTTGGCGAGGAGGTGTCCGTGGTCGACGATGATCACCTGGTCAGCGAGTTGTTCTGCTTCAGCGAGGTCATGGGTCGTGAGCAGCACGGTTCGGCCCTGTTCCGCCTGTGCCACGGACGAGTGAACGGATGAGGTCGCGTCCTGCCAGGTCGACCCCGGCGGTCGGTTCGTCGAGGAAGAGCAACCGCGGACGTCCCACCATTGCGAGTGCCAGAGAGAGTCGCTGCTGTTCACCTCCCGAGAGGCGCCGGTAGGGGGTATTGGCCCGTTCGGTGAGGCCCACCCATTCGAGGAGTTCCCGCGGATCCTCCGGATCTGCGAAGAAGGAGGCGTACTGGGTGAGAACCTCCGAGGGGCGCACGGCCAGTTGAATCCCGCCGTTCTGCAACATCAGGCCAACCGACCTGGACAGTTCGGCTCGATGCGTGGCCGGGTCCAGACCCAGGATCCTCACCTCGCCGGAGGTGCGGGGCAGGTAGCCCTCGAGGTGTTCGACCGTGGAGGTCTTGCCGGCACCGTTGGGTCCGAGGAGTGTGGTGATCGTGCCTGACCTGAACCGTGAAGCTGAGGCCGTCCACTGCACGGATCTCGCCGCGGTCGACGACGAGTTCGGATACGCAGACCGGCGATCTCCAACTGGGGTCGGAATCGTCCGTGGTCACGGGTCCGACGATACCCCCGGGGTCATTCGATCCCGTGATCGACGGCCCAACGAATCAGTTCGTTGCGTCGCGACAGAT
Organism: uncultured Microthrixaceae bacterium; assembly: GCA_963805905.1. Lineage (GTDB taxonomy): Bacteria > Actinomycetota > Acidimicrobiia > Acidimicrobiales > Microtrichaceae > JAMLGJ01. Next base: position 3,412,401 of record CAWDVV010000001.1, on the reverse strand, counting down.
GGAGTTTCGCCATGGTGTTGCGTACGTGGTTCTCCACGGTCTTGGGTGAAATGAAGAGTTCGTCGGCCACCTGGGCGTATGTGTGACCTCGTGCAACGAGTCCGAGTACCTCCCGCTCCGCGTGGTGACAGTGGGGTTGAGTGAGTTCTCCGGGTTTCCGCCTCGCGGGTTGGCGCACCGCCGGACCGGCGAGTCGGCGGAACTCGCCGATCAACAGTGCTGCGAGCTGCGGGGAGAACACGGGCTCACCTCCTGGCAGCTCGTCAAGTTCCACCCGCAGGTCCTCGGACCGGGTGGACTTCAGGAGGTAGCCCACCGCTCCTGCAGCGATCGTGTCCAACAGGTCCCGTTCGGCTTCCGAGACGGTGAGGATCACCACGGGTGCAATGTCAGCCACTTCGCGCACGACAGCCAGCCCGCCACCGTGGGGCATGTTGAGGTCACAAACCACCAGATCGGGTTCCTGGGCTCTGATGACCGATCGATCGCCTCGGTGGCGTCTGCCGCTTCTCCGACGACGGCGAAGCCCGTCGCCGAGATCTGCTCGCAGACCGCTGCGCCAGATCTGGTGATCATCGGCAACTACAACCCGCAGGGAGCCGGCGTCCCTTTGGGCCATCGGCCTCGGAATTCCGGGGAATGCTCGCTCATGGGGCCTCGCGACCGCGATCGGAACCGGCCTCGGCCCGCTGGAATCCGGATTTCCACCTCGGTGCCGATGCCCGGTCGTGACCTGACCGTCACGCTCCCGCCGATCGCCTCGACGGGAGCGCGCATCGAATTCTCGATCCCCAAGCCGTGGGTGACCGCATCGGGTTCGAAGCCACTGCCGTCGTCACTCACCGAACAGACCAATGCGTCCCCATCGATGTCGAGGAAGACCGTCACCGATGTCGGGTCTCCGTGTTTGGCGGCATTGGTCACAGCCTCTGCGGCAGCTCCGAGGAGTGCATCTGCTTCGCTCGGGGTCCCGACCGGGGTTCCGACGGCCACGACGTTCACCGCCAGGTCGTCGCGCTCCTTGGCCCGCGATGCGACTGCTTGGAGCCCCTCGACCAGATCGGTGTGCGCTCGATCCGTGCCATCCCCGCGGATCCAGCTCCTGAGGTCTCGATCCTGCGCCGCCGCGAGTGCCACCAGTTCAGAGTCGTCGCTGCGCCGCTGGATTGCCGCGAGTGTCTGCAGGACCCCATCGTGGAGTGCGCGTGCGATGCGTTCCCGGGCACGTGCCTCGGCGAGGTCATCCTCGGCCCTGCGCAATCGGTCGAGGATCGCACCGGCTGCGGCACCTGCGACGCCGAGCAGCACGACCGCGGAGAGGGTCGCGAGAATTCGTCCGTCGAATCCTTCGACCACACCCAGTGCCATGGCGTTCACCAACCCGAGTCCCGCCCCGGCCGCGAGCCCACCGAAGGCCCCGTAGCGCAGCCCGACCCCGATCACCGGGGCCAGTTGCCACATCGCACCGAACCGCAGTGGGTGGTCGCCGTCGTAGGTCACCCATTCGGCGGCCACCACAACCACCCCGAAGGTCATGTCGATCACTTGTGCCGCCGGGGTGAGCAGTCGCTCCGGAGACCTGCGTGCCAGCACGGCGGTGAGAATCGACCAGGTGAGCAGCGGTCCGAGAATGACCCAGGCCAGCGTGGGGCTGACCAGCACCCCTGAGCGCCAGTCGATCAGAGCAACCAGGACGGCCCAGACGGCAGTTACGACCCTGAACATTCCGAGACCGAAAAGTGCGCCCCGGTCGGTGGGGGAGGGCCTGCGGTGCCTGGGCATGCTCAGTGGTCCTGGAAGACCGGCGAGTTGTCGTGTGCTCCCCACTGTCACAACCTACCGGCACCCATGGTCGGAACGTGTGGGTCCCTCTGGCCGCGAGCAGAGCTGTCGTCGGCCAGACCCCGGATAAGAACGTTTGAACGGCGCCATTCCATCAGTGCCCAGGTGAACAGTGGAACCGAGATCGCCAACGACACGATCACCTGTGGCAGAGATGCTGCGGAGAGCTCGTATCCGTCCACTCCCACCATGGCCGCAACCGCCTGGAACACGTAGGTCAACAACCGGACCAGGCCGATCACCGCGGTCACCGCGGCCAGGGTGCCGAACAGAGCCCGGCGGGTGGGCGACCAGACGGCATGGTCGCTGCGCGCCTCGACGTCCTTGGCGAAATGACCCGAAACCAGTGCCAGCGGCAGCGCAACCAGCCCGACGGTGATCCAGATCGCGAGGGTGATGGCGGACCGCTGCAGCTCGGGAATCATTGCCAGGTGCAGGGCCGAGGCCGTAGCGAGGGCAGCGAAACCGGCTGAGAAGGTGAGAGTCCAGTACAGGAGCCCATGACGATCGGTCCTTCGCAGGGATTGGAGCGCCGCGGCAGCGGCATTGTCGGCAGACCATCCGCTGTCGACGAGTTCGCGGGTGATCACATCGGGCGTGACCCCCTCGTTGCGCCTGCTGGTCAGGTACTGCGGCACTCGTTGTGTGTTCATGTGTCTTCCTCTGGTGTGGGGAGCCCGCTGATGGGCCGGCTCCGTTCGGGTACACGAACATCGTGGAATGCGAGCCGTCACCCCGATATCCGGTCAATCCCCCAAATCGCCCTGGGGGAATCTGGGGTCGGGCGGAGCGGGACGTCGGGACTACCGTGGCGTCATGCTCGACGTTCGACTCATACGTTCCGACGCCGAAGTGGTCCGTGCAGGGATCGCCCGCCGTGGCGAGGATCCGGCAGCGGTTGACCGCGCCGGCGCACTTGATGCGCAGCTGCGTGAGCTGACTGCCCGGCGGGATGGGTTGCGAGCAGAGATCCGCACCTTGTCGAACGATGTCGGGGCGTTGTTCCGCGACGGCAAGAAGGAAGAAGCGAGTGAGCTCCAGGCCCAGTCGAAGTCCCTGGGTGAGGAGGAAAAGGACCTCGACAAGCAGGCCGAGGCTGTTTCAGCTGACCTGCGCGAGGTGATGCTGCGGATTCCCAATCTTCCCGCGGATGAGTGTCCGGATGGCTCGACCGAGGCCGACAATGTCGTGGTTCGCACCGAGGGATATGACGCTGATTCCTATGGCGAACACCAACGGATGCCCCATTGGGAGGTAGCCGAGGAACTGGGGATCCTCGATGTCGAGCGAGCGGTGAAGCTGTCGGGTTCCATGTTCGTGATGTACCGCGGTGCCGGTGCGGCGCTGGTCCGGGCCCTGTGTCAGTTGGCGATCGATCGCAACGCGGACCTCTACGAGGAGATTCGGCCGCCGACTCTGGTGCGTACGGACACGATGATCGCCACGGGGCACCTGCCCAAGTTCGTGGACGAGGCCTATCAGATCGAACGTGACGGCTTGTGGGCGATTCCCACCGCCGAGGTGCCGCTCACATCGCTCGGGCGGGATGAGATCTTTGCTGAGACCGACCTCCCGATGCGTTTCTGCGCTCACACCTCGTGCTTCCGTCGGGAAGCCGGTTCGGCCGGCAAGGACACGCGTGGGCTGTTGCGGGTGCATGAGTTCGACAAGGTCGAGATACTCGCCTACTGCAATCCGGCAGAGGCCGCAGAGATCCATGCCGAGATCCTCGGCCGGGCCGAGAGCCTGATCGCAGACCTGGGTCTTGCATATCGGATCCTCGATCTCTGTGCTGGCGACATCGGGGCATCCGCCCGCCGCACCTTCGATATCGAGGTCTACTCCCCGGGGGTCGACACCTGGCTGGAGGTTTCCAGTGTCTCGTGGTTCGGTGACTACCAGGCCCGTCGGGCGAACCTCCGCTACAAGCCGTCCGACGGCAAGGGAACTGCCATCCCCGACACCCTCAACGGTTCTGCGCTGGCAGTACCGCGGGTGTGGGCCGCGCTGGTGGAGACATGGAGGCTCCCCAACGGTGATGTGGAGATCCCGGAGTTGTTGCGGGGCTACATGCGCGGGTTGGAGAGAATCACAGCGCGGAGTTGATTGTCACAGCGCCGAGTTGATTGTCACAGCGACAAGCCGATGAAAGCGGCACCAACCGCGGCACCTGTTGTAGCCAGCGCGTAGACGATGGCGGTGACCTGGCGATGGTCGTCCCAGAGCGCCGCCGTCTCGACCGCAAAGGTGGAGAACGTGGTGAACGATCCGAGCGCCGCGAACCCGGTGACCGTTGCCCAACCCGTGGGCACCCTGGACAGGATCAGTGCCCCGACCAGTGAACCGAGGACGTTCACGACGAGTGTCCCACTGGGGAACTGTTTCGTGTTGAGTGTGTCGATCACGAGACTTCGTCCCAACGCGCAGACTCCCGCGGCGGCGATGAAGAACAGGATCGTGATCATTGGTTCGTTCCTGAACCATCGGGGGACATGCCCTGGGGCCACTTCCAGGTCCCGCGCATTATCTGGCGCACGATGACAACCAGGATCGCCGCAGCGATCACGTTGAGGGCCAACCATGCAGATGGCGTCGCCCAGGATCCGGCACGGTACTGCGATGCCGTGCGCAACGCGAGGGATGACCAGGTTGTGAGAGCGCCACAGAACCCTGCTCCCAACAGTGCCTCGGTCCGACCTGTGATCGTGCCGGGCCGGGCTGCGCTGAGAGCGGCCAGCGCGAGCGCACCCGCGAGGTTCACGGTCAGCAGTGCCACGTCGATGCCGTCGGGTCCCAGTGCCCGTGTGAGCGCCCAGCGGACCCCTGCGCCCACTGCCGCCCCCCCGGCGATTGCGGCGGCGCGGCGTACATCCATGATGTGTACGACGCTACCCAAGGAGGTGCGCGGGTATGGAACGTCGGTCTGAGGTGCTTGACTTGGTCGATGCCTTCGGAACCCACCGTTGTCCCAGCGGGTACGGAACAACCGCACCCCCATCTCGACGTACGTGCTGAGTACGACTGGGGAGCGTTGAGCGTGGATGATCTCGGTGAGGATCCCATCGCCTCGGTCCAGACGTGGCTCACCGAGGCTGAGTCAGCCATCGGAGTGGACTTCAATGCAATGGTGGTCGCGACGGTCGATCCCGGTGGCCGCCCGAGCATGCGGAACGTGTTGTGCAGGGGGATCGACGACTCGGGGCGCTTCTGGTTCTTCACGAACCGGTCGAGTCGCAAGGGATCAGACCTCGCGGAGAATTCAGCTACCTCGTTGCTGTTCAGCTGGCTTCCGTTGTTTCGCCAGGTGCGGATCGACGGCACCGCGGAGCCGTTGGATGACTCAGCCAGTGATGAATACTTCGCGAGCCGTCCCCGCGACAGCCAGATCGCGGCCTGGGCATCACAGCAGTCTTCGGTGATCTCCTCCCGTGCGGAGCTGTTGAAGGCAGTGGAAGATGTCAGCGAGCGATTCGAGGGTGAACCGGTCGGGCGTCCCGACAACTGGGGCGGGTACGCCGTCATCCCACTGGTCATCGAGTTCTGGCAGGGCAGGCCGAGCCGGCTCCACGACCGGATCCGCTTCACCCGCGCCCCGGAGGCAGCGTCTGACACGATGGATCAGGGTTCGCATCGATGGCTCAAGGAGCGTCTCGCTCCCTGACTGCAAAACTCCCCTCGTTCTGTGTGGTGTGCGTGGCGCTCAGCGCCACGCACACCACACAGAACACCCCGGTACGGAACCTGCGGCGAACCGGGAGATCACGGAAATATGAGTGTGGTGGTCGAACCGTCTCTTCCCCGCAGTAGTGCGTTGACCGGCATCATCCGGTCCCCACCGAGCTGCAGGTGTATCTGGACGGCGGTGAACACTGCGACATCCATCTCGTCCCATGGCGCAAGAGAATCGAGTTGGGCCATTGTTTCGCGCTCCACGGCACTGGTCGCAGCGTTGGTGAGCTCGATTATGTCGCCTGGGGTCTCGTCCAACTCGGCTTCCACGAGCCTTCTCAACAGCTGGGCTTCCTGATCGGCCAGGCCGGTTTCGTTGGGTCCTGCCGGAGGGTGCTCCCCCCAGGTTTCGAACACGGCACCGAGCGCGCCGCAGGTCGCGGTCCGTGCACTCTGGCCGCGTCGGAGGTTGTGGCCCACAGAACCGTCTCGTTCGACTCCGATGTGTGGCGCCGCGATCACCAGCAACTTGCCGCGCTCGGCGGTGGTCGGGACGTGTGCCAGACAGGCTCCCCAACCGGTGCGACCGAGCGATGGCAGTCCACCCAGGCCACCGAGCGCGAACGTGGGTCCCCAGCGGTGCGTCACATGGGTGATCAGGTTCTGGGTCAGCTCGTCACGACAGATCGACACCGCTGCCAGAGTCGCCGACCGGTCGAACCCGTGGGGCTCGAGTACCGCTGCGACGGTATCGAGGTAGTCCTCCATGGGTACCGCTCCGCTCAGTTGTTGCGGAATGGAGGTGGAGCCCTGGAATCCTGCTGTGTCGTTCACACCCTGATTCTAGGAACTGCTCACCGTTCGACCGATTCGATGATCCGGCCTTGTCTGCGGGAGTTCCTGATCACCATGGACAGGGCTATCGACACGCCGATGATCACCACGGCACCGATCAGGATCCGTGCAGCACCCATCTGCTCGGCCCAGCGTTGCAGGGAACTCTGGATGCCGCGGACCCAGGTGACGAGTCCTGAGGAACCGTTTCCTGCCAACTCCTGGGTCTCGACGTACGCGTAATAGGCGACAAATGCCCCTGCAATGATCAGGAGCACCCCGGAGATCGCGTTCATCTTCGGCAGGAGACTGCGGAACCTGGCGACCAATCCGGCCTTGGCGAGCGCCACCGCGATGGTGAGCACCGCGAGAGTCGTACCCATGCCGAGCCCGTAGGCCACGAAGGTGGCAACACCCTCGAGGAAGCTCGAGTTCGTCAGTGTGGTCGAAGTGACAGCGATGAAGACGCCGATGGTGCAACTCAAGGAGGCAATCGCGTAGGAGACGCCGTATAGGAACATCGAGGACAACTCACGACGACGGTTCGAGAGCTGCAGCTTCGGCAGATTGATGATGGGTTCGAAGCCGCGCAACATGGCGATTCCGAGCACCACCAGAACCACGCCGATCACCATCGTGACGTAGGGCAGGCGCGTGCCCAGCCACCCCGAGACGGTCGACCACAGCACACCCATCACCCCGAATACGGCAATGAAACCGAGTGTCACGGCCAGGCTCACCCCGAGGGCCTTCACGACCGGATTGTCGACTGTCGCGCCGGCAGGATCCCCGGGCTGCCCGCTGGCGGAGTCCTCCTCGCCGAGACCCAGGTAATAGCTCAGGTAGGCGGGCAGGAGGGCGAACCCACACGGGTTGACCGTGGCCACGGTGCCGGCGATGAATGCCAGCGCCAGCGCACCCGTGTTCATCGTTGCATCCGGCTGGGCGCCGGCTCCCTCGATACCGCGGTGCCAGATTCCCTGGCGAACATCCGGGTCACCAGGGGCCTCACAGGAGATTCGATTTCGATAGCGAATCTTTCAGTTCGTCCGCGGTCATGGCGCCGCTGTGCACAGCTGCCACGTTGCCATCTGCATCTATCAACACGGTCCGTGGCAGGGCAATTCCACCGAATGAACTCATGACCTCGGCGCGTGGGTCACGGCCATTGGGATAGGTGACGCCCGTCTGTTCGACCATCTTCTGTCCGGCCTCGGCGGTGTCTGTAACATCGACGCCGAGAAAGCCCACCTGACCATCGAGTTCCTGGTGGACGGATTCGAAGTCGGGCATCTCGGCGAGGCACGGCGCGCAGGTGGAACTCCAGAAGTTCACCACCAGGGGTTTGCCGAGGAGGTCCGAGATCGAGGTGGTACCTCCGCCCAGCATTTCGAGGTCGGCATCGGGTACCGGTTCACCGACTTCGAATGGCGTGCTCGCCTGGTCCTCTGCGGTGGTGTTGAGGGCATCGGTGACATCGACCGCGTCGGACTTCTCGGTGCCGAAGACCTTGATGATCCCCAGGGTCAGGAAAATCGCGATTGCGAGGGCGATGACCGTAAGTGCCGCGATCGACAGTGGGTCGCGCCCGGTTCCGGGATCCGGGTTGGAGCCTTCGGCCGTACCACCGTTCGCGTCCTGCGCATCGGCGGATTCCGCGGAGGTGGGCTCGGTCACATCTTCTCCGATTGTCAGGTCGTGCGCCGGAACCGTGTTGGTATGGAATTGAGCCGGCGTGGGTAGGGGATTCTCGTATCCACGCTACCCACGCCGGGCATTCGGGTCAGATCGCCTCAGGCGACCGTCTGGGCGACCAGACGCCGGTATGGCGCCGGGACCTCGACCTCGGGAAAGCTGTCCTGTGGGCGGGGTGCCTTCGGTGGGCGACCACGTCGGCGTTTCGACAACACGATCCGGCCGGCAACGAACAGGTGTCCGCCCCAGATGCCGAACTGTTCGCGTCGCGCCACGGCCGCGTCGAGGCATTCGGTGCGCACCTCGCAACGAAGGCACACGCGTTTGGCAGCGGAGATCTCATCGAGGTCGTCGCTGAAGAAGCTTGCGGTCGGGAGGTCCCGGCAGGCTGCCGCGTGCTCCCATCCCTTGGGCCCCAGCAGCAACTCTGGTCTCGGTTTTTCGGGTGCTTGAGGAGTGGTCGTCATTGGCTCGCCCCTTGGTCGTGGTTTCGGTCGTTGGTGTCGTGGGTTCTCGTCGGTGGCCCGTTGCTGCGCATCGAGTGGATCCTGCGGGGTTCGGGAGTGGCTTGCCGGCGGTACTTCCTGATGCAGACCCTCCTGCGAGGTGCCCTAAAATCAGCGAAGCCGCCGGGTTGGAAACCCGACGGCTGTGTGGAGTCCTGTTTGCACTGGTTTCAGTGCGGAGGAACTCCCCGTCGGGTTGGCCGGCCCATGGCGTTCGACTTCGCGAAGGTCGAAATCGTCGCCATCTCAGGGGCATGGCTCGGGTAGGAACCGGTATCGGAATGACCGAAGGTGGTTGCATTCACGAACGATGCGGGCTTCACCGGCGCGCCAACCACTACCTGTCGCCATGATCGGGCTGTGGTCTTGGTGATTGGTGTTTTGATCATCGGTGTGCCGGTTGTTCGTTGAGTCCGCGTCACCCGCGTGCTCACATTGCGGTTCGGGCAACTGAAACAGCCATGGGCAGTTCCGTCAAGTGAATTTCAGAAATATCGGGTGGGCATCAACGACCCGATCGGCTTTCGAGGGGTCCCGGGAAGGTGAGCCGCAGGTTCCGGACCCTGCCCGACGTGGAACTACTCGGGTGGCAGCGAGTAGGTGAGGCGACCTTCGGAGTCGACCCCTCGGGTCATTCGGTCACCGAGGCGGAGGTGTTCCAGGTGCGCATAGGTCTCGGACTCGGCCATGGGGCCCCACGAGCGCTCCTTGAACAGCTCACGGCTGAACTGCCTGACCCCTGCAGTGCCCAGGCCCGCTGCGATCTCCTCCATTCGCTCCAGACGTTCGTCATGGTGGGCGATGATTGCGTCCACCCTGCCTGCCAGGTCCTCGAAAGGAAGACCGTGTGCCGGGAGCACGGTGGTGACGCCGTCGAGTGCAGCGACGCGCTTCAGGGCTGACACGAAATCAGCGAGCGCATCGGAGCTGGGGGTGAGACCCGAGATGTGCGGAGTGATGGTTGGCAGCACGTGGTCCCCGGACAACAGAACGCCCGAGTCCGGGTCCCAGAGGCAGAGGTGGTCCCCGGTGTGCCCGGGGGTGTGCAGCGCCTGCCAGTCACGGTTGCCGAGTCGCATCCACTGTTTGTCCGATACCCGACGGGTCGGCTTCAGCGTCAACAGTCCGGCCTTGGACATGTCATCCCAGGAGCGCATCCATTCCAGTTCTGCCGGTTCGGGCCGGAAACCGTCCTCTCCGTAGGGAGTGGGACGAGCGGGCATCTCAGGCAGTGGCCCCTTGCCGAACAGCACCGAGGCGAGTCGGTCGTTGACGGGGCCCTCGGCCTTCGCCAGGTCAGCGAGCAGGTCGAGGTCGCCGGGGTCGAGGTCGCCCGATTGGGGCCAGGGTCCAGGTCCCTCACCGGTCGGTTCCAGTTCCGCGAGCTCCAGGTCGACGGGTTGTGGGTCGAATGGGGTCGCGAAGTCATCGTGGGCGACCACCTCACAATGATGTTCGACCCTGAGGCGGCCGGCGCCGCCGAAATGGTCGGGGTGCGAGTGCGTCACGAGCACCGTATGGATCTTCGAGAGTGGAATGCCGATGCTCTTCAAGCGGTCCTGCAACGCCGCGCCCGACGCGGGGTCGGGAAGTCCCGGATCGACAAGGGTGGCTCCGCGGTCGTCCTCGAGGACGTAGCAGTTCACATGCCCCAGGCCCGGCAGCATGATTGGGATCTGGATGCGCAGGACCCCGTCGGCCACCTCATCGACCTCCTCGCGGGCGGTGAGACGTTCCTGCCGCTCGATCGGCCCACCCGGATCAGCCGGCTGGTCGTCTGCGGGGGCCGTGGCGGGGTTGAGCGATGGCCGACTCATGACGCAGGTTCGTCGGTCGGTCCCGTCTCATCGGAGAATCCGGCGCCATCTGTGTTGTCTATGAACACGTTGGCGCGCCAGTACTGCATCTCGGCCACCGACTCCTTTATGTCGTCCATCGCCCGATGCGCTGATGCTCCCTTGGTGAGGCCTCCCAGCTTGTCGGGATACCAGCGCCTCGCCAGTTCCTTCACCGTGGACACGTCGATCGACCGGTAGTGCAGGAATGCTTCGATTTCAGGCAGGTAGGCAACGAGGAACCGTCGGTCCATTCCGATGGAATTGCCAGCGAGAGGCACGGTGCGGGGATTTTCGATGTGGGCGGTCAGGAACTCCATGGTCGCGGCTCCGGCGTCGGCCAGCGAGACCTCCGACTTGCGGATCTCGTCGATGAGCCCGCTCGACGTGTGCATTTTGGTCACCACGTCGTCCATCCCGACGAGAGCGTCCTCGGGCTGGTGTATGACGAGGTCCGGACCCTCGGCGACGATGTTCAGCTCGTCGTCGGTGATGAGTGTGGCGATCTCGACTATCACGTGCCTGGTCGCATCGAGTCCGGTCATCTCGAGGTCCATCCATGCGATCATCCCAACGAGACTACGTGGTATCCGGGACAACGCGTCGCGGCCGGGTGCCACACCGGCGTTGGATCCCGGGCATGGAGCCCCGGTGGGCATCACCGGTAGAGTCGCCGGTGTGTTGCAGATACCCGTGACCCGCTCCCATGACGACCTTCCGCTACCGGAGTACGCCAAACCCGACGATGCAGGCATCGACCTGCGGGCATCCGAACGGGTGGAGATCCGAGCCGGCGGCAATCGCGCATTGGTGCCGACCGGCGTTTCGGTCGCCATCCCCTCAGGTTTCGCCGGATTCATCCAACCTCGCAGTGGCCTGGCGCTCAAACACGGAGTCACGTGCCTCAACACGCCGGGACTGATCGATGCGGGATACCGGGGAGAGCTCAAGGTTCTGCTGATCAACACCGATCCCGACTCGGATTTCGTCGTGGAGCGCGGGGATCGGATCGCCCAGCTCGTGGTCCAGGCAGTGGAACAGGCGACCTTTGTCGAGGTCGGCTCGCTCGAGCCCACCGAACGAGGTGTCGGCGGTTTCGGTCACACCGGGGTGTGAACGATCGCGGGGACCTGCAGACGGTTCCTAGTGGAGCGCTTCGCTCAGTGGATGCAGGATGTCGAGGTACATCGCACTGGCTGAGACCGACAGGAGGACGACCAACACCGCGACCGCAACGGGGGTGAAGCGATTCGGGTCCAGTCTCAGGGCGGGTCGGTTCTTGATGCGTGCAGCCGCTGCCTCGACGATGACCAGGGCAGCGTGACCTCCATCGAGTGGGAGCAGTGGCAACAGGTTGAGCAGCGCCAGTGATGCCGAGAAGATTCCTGCGAGCAGGAGCAGCCGGTCGGGTGCCAACTCCAACAGTCCGCCAGCGAGCTGTGCCCCTCCAACGGGCGACATCATCCGGTTCTGCGGGACCTCACCGTTGGCGACTGATCGTGCATAGTCATCGGCACCGAAGATCAGGTTGCCGAGACCATCGAGGGTTCCCGTAGCCACCTGGGCGGTCTGCGAGAGTCCGGTACCGGCGGCTTCGACCGGCCCGACCCCGGGTTGGGTCGCCGCGAACCCGCTGAAGAGCACGACTGCCACGGCGAAGTTCACAGCAACACCGGCGAGGATCACCGCGAGCCTGTTCTTTCGCGATGCGGCCCTGTAGGTGAATGGTTCCCGCGATGCCTCCACCTCTTCGCGGGACCCATTCCGGGTATCTTCACGAACCCGCCTGCCGGCAGCAGCTTCACGCCGTAGCGGAGCCCACCGGTCGTTGTGCGAGCCCAGACTGTCGGCCCGAACCCGACGAAGAAGTCTGTCGGCGCCATCCCGACGCGCCTGGCCACGAGGTAGTGGCCGAGTTCGTGGACGAAGACGAGCACGGTGAGTATGGCCACGAAGGTGATCGCTCCGGGCTGCCACATGGAGAAGCCCACGAGTACCGCCACGACCGCTACCGCACGAACCGGATGCCATTCCTGTTCGTTGCCTTCGGCCCGTCCCGCACGTCGCCAGCTCCTGGCCCAACGGACCGGAGCAGGATCGTCCACCAGCACGACCGGGTCGCCGTTGTGGGCGTTGACGCCTTCGCTGGTACCGATCCTGGTCGGATCGGCCTCGCCGCGATTCGTCCCGGTTGGTTCTGTTTCGGAGGTGGTCGTTGGAGATTTCATGCCTGTTCAGAGTGTCCCATCACATCGAGAAGTCGTGGAGCCCAATCACTTGGGTTGATCTACCCGGGCCAGATTCGACGTTTCGTCGCGTGTGTCGCCGGTATGTGTGCTGTCATTGGGAATGACGCCCCGGGTGGGCTCAGGTCGCGGCAATGGCGACAACGGCCCAGCACCGGACCGCCAGCAGGGTGGATCCGCCCAGTCCCGCCTGAAGGGATCGCCGCAGACCGATCGGGCGTCACCGCCGACCGAGGGGACCACATGTCACACGACAGCGAACAGCGAGCCACGATCAATGAGCGTGCCCCAGAGGGTGACCGCTCGTTCGCGGCAGTGGGCGAACGGCTCGACATGAGCCTCCGCGAGGCGATGGTGACCCAACGAGCGGTGCGCAGGGTGATGCCCGACGACGTCGACGACGACATCGTGTTGGCCTGCATCGAGTTGGCGCTCAAGGCTCCTACGGGATCGAACGGGCAGAACTGGCAGTTCGTGGTGGTGCGCGACAGGGCCGTGAAGGCCGCTTTCGCATCCCAGTACCGCAAGGCGTGGAAGATCTACGGAGGTCTCGGGGAGCGGGCCGTGGCCGGTGATGAGTCCATGACGAAGGTTCTGCGTGCGGTGGGGTGGCAGGTGGAACACTTCGAGGAGATCCCGGTCGTGGTGGTTCCGTGCCTGGTGGGACCCGAGCGGTTCGCTCCGGTGAGCATCGCCCAGTCGAGCCACTACGGGTCGATCTATCCCAGTGTGCAGAACCTCCTGTTGGCGGCACGGGCGATGGGACTCGGGGCATCACTGATCACTTTGCCTCTGTGGAACCAATTCAGGGCCCGCCGTATTCTGGGGTTGCCTCTGAAGGTCCAACCGGTGTGCATGGTTCCCCTCGGCTGGCCCCGTGGTCGTTACGGGCCCACGACGCGCCGACCGGTGGAGGAGGTCACCCACCTCGATCGCTACGGCCGTCAGCCATGGCGGGACTGACGCCTTCGCCCGTGCATGCTTGACTGAACCGGTGCTGAACCTGGGTATCTACACGGACGCGACGGCTCTCGGGGGCGCCGAGTCCGTGATGGCGAACTTCGTCGCCCGCTATCCGGATGATTTCCGCGTCACCGTCATGGGCCCGAACGAGGAAGTGGTGAGTTGGATTGCCGCATCCCGCCCCGGAGCCGGCCACCTGGTGCTCCCGGAGATCGAGAACCGCTCTGACGTGTCCGCCATGCGGGCAACGCGCCGGGCATTTCGAAGCCTCGGCGCGGATGTGATCCATTTCAACGCTTCCACGATGTCGTCGTGTCAGTGGGCGATCCTCGCCGCGATCACGATTCCCCGACAACGCTTCGTCGTGATGGAGCACTCACCGGTGGCAACGTGGTCGGGCCTCTCGAAGCGGCTCAAGAAGTTCACCTCGGCCCGTGCCGATGCACACGTCGGCGTGGGGCATCGTGCCGCGAGGCTCATAGAGGATCTCGGGGATCTTCCTGATGGGTCGATCCGCGTCATCCACTCCGGCGTGCCGACCATGGAACTGTGTCCGCCGCCCCGAGAAACCGACGATTTCACGATCGGCATGTTGGCCCGTCACGATCCGGCCAAGGGCATCGACATCGCGATCCGGGTGATGGCGGCACTGGGGCCGGGCTATCGACTTGTCGTGGTCGGCGACGGTCCGCAGCGTCCGGAGTTGGAGGCACTCGTCGACGAACTCGATCTGCGGGCTCAGGTGGAGTTGCGTCCGTTCTCCGATGAGGCCCGCAACCTGTACCCGACTTTCGATGTGTACCTGTTGCCGTCCCGCTTCGAAGCCTTTCCGGTGACGGTCCAGGAAGCGATGCAGGCAGGGGTTCCGGTCGTGGCGACCGAGGTCGGGAGCATCAGGGAGGCCATCGACGACGGCGAGACCGGCCTCGTGGTTCCCGTGGGTGACATCGAGGCCCTGGCCGGCGCAGTCAGGAGCCTCCGCGACGACCCGGAGCAGCGATTCGAAATGGGGGAGCGAGCGGCTGAGGTCGGGCTTGTCCGCTTCGACGTCGGGTCAGCAGTTGCGCAGTGGGTCGACCTGTACCGCTCCATAGTGGCCTGACACTGATGTGGCCGGTGGTTCAGCCGATCGGGATTGTTGTTTCCGCGGTTGCCTCGTGTTCACCGGGGCCATCCGCGGGAGCACATCCGTCGCCGAATCCGGTGACCGCAGCGACGGTCATGTCGTAGTCCCCGGCAGGTAGGGCATCGCCCTGGGCCACCACGAAGTTGGTGGTCGCGTCGGTGCCGGTGGGTTCACCCGGGGTTTCGCGCGTCGCCACGGCAGCGCATCCGACGAGCGGTGCGCCGGGGGTGCTCAAGGTGAGCTGGACCGGTTCGGTGGCTCCGAGTGGAGAACATCCGTAGCTCTCCACCGTCGTGGGGCCGGCGAGGGTGACCAACACACAGTGTTGCGAGTCGGTGCCCGGGATCGTGGGTGTCGCTGAATCAGTGACCGTGATCGCAGCGACGCCTGCATCGGTGGGTTCCACGTTGATCTCGAATGCGCCGGTGGTACGGACCTCGAACGCCTGTGCAGCGTCCGCGGTGTCGGGTTCGGACTCGGCCTCTGCGTCAGCGGTGTCGGCGTCGGTTGTCTGCTCCGAGGAGATCTCCACCGCCCCAGATGTGTCAGCCGCGTCGTCCCCGGAGCCGGTGTTCAAGCTCACGATCACGACTGCTGCGATCACCCCGATGGCGACAGCGGCCGCGGCGGCCCACATGCGTCCACCGAGCAGACCGGAACGCGGTGAGTCCTGGGAATCGGAACCATCGGTGGTTGACGACTCGTCGGGGGTGTCGGGAGAGGTGTTCGGATCGCTCATTGCGACCTCCAGGTAATCGGCGGCTGTAAGGGCGACGTTACCCACGGCATCGAGTCGAGGCCCGTGAGATCTGACACACGGGAAGGATTACCCAGTTGCCCGGGGTATGAGATCACGCCGATACGCTGCGGACATGACTGTGCTCGATGCCCTCTATTGGGTGTGCGCGCTGGTTCTGGTCGTGTCGGGAGCGTCGAAGCTCACCGATGGGTCATCGGTTGGTGACACACTGTCGCAGCTCGGGCTGCCCAAGCCACCTCGCGCAGGGTTGGTCGTGGGCTGTTTCGAGGTGTTGGTGGGCGCCGCCGCGCTCATGGCACCACCAAACGCCATCGGCTCGGTCGTAGCCGTGCTGGTGGCACTCACCTATGCCGCCTTCGCCTCGGTGGTGTTCTCGGCCATGAGGGCGGGTCTTGCAGACTGTGGTTGCCTCGGGGTGCGCCCGACCCGACCGAGTGTCTTCCATGTGTTGTTCAACCTCGTGGCTGCGTGCGTTGCCGCGTTCGCGGCATTGACCACACCGCTCGATCTGGCGGGTGGATTGTCCTCTGTGGGGCTCCCCTGGGCGGTGTTGGTTGCACTGGCGGTGGCGCTGAGTGCGGGGGCCCTGGTGGCTCTACCCGGACGCTGACGCCTCGACGCCAGCCGGTCCACCCGGTCAGCCGGCGAAGACTGCGATCAGGTCCTGCACCAACAGGACGGTGAGCAGACAGATGACCGCCACGTTGATGGAACTGACCGGCCACTTCCACGGATGGTCCGCCCGCCAGAAGCGACGGATCGATGCCACGTTGAATCCGATGGCTATGAGGCTGATCGCGATTCCGACCCAGGGGCCCAGCCAGTCGGCGAGCCCGAAGATCGGCAGGATCCACGGGAATACCACGTAAGCCAGCGTGCAGCGGATACCCGAGATCATCACCGAGGTGCTGAACATCCGCGCTGCGGAGTCCTGTTGCTCATCGGTGGATTCAACGTCATCGACGACACCTGTGGCGTCATGGTCGACAGGGCAGGATCCGGCGGCGAGGCCCCCGAGAATCGGAACCGGACAAGCAGCGGCCCGGGTATCGACGACCGGGTTGATCAGTTCGTCTTCGGGTGCCAAAGGTGTGTCTGTCATTGCCGCTCCAGTCTCGCACCAGCCGCGTGTCGCTGCGCAATGCTACGACGACGTGGGCATGAACTGGGGTCGTAGCCAATGCGTGGGCCCCGTGGGGATCGAACCCACGACCGATGGATTAAAAGTCCACTGCTCTACCAACTGAGCTAGAGGCCCGGGACTGCAAGATAACCCACGAGAAAATGCGCGAGAGAATGGGCGGTATCAACGCCCGATTCCCCGCGGTCCGGTGGTGGGCGCTCGTGTCGTGGTCCAGTTCCGTTGTAGCCCCACCGAGGTCGACGGTGGAGTCGACCGGCGTGCGAGGTTCTGCGCTAGTCCTCGATGACGTCCAGCCCCTGCTCTCTGAGCCGCATGATGTTCTCGAGCATCTGCTGGAGTAGCGCGGGGGTATGACCGTCCCAGTTCTGTGTCTCGCCTACGACACGCATCGGGTGGCGAGTTCGGTAGGACTGGGTGACGTTGCCGGGGAATTTCTTGTTCGTGACGTTGGGGTCGTCTTCGAACGGGCCGGTGGGCTCGACGACATAGACGTGGCCCCGCTCCTCTCGTCCTGCAAGGGCCATGGCCAGTTCAGCCGCCCAGACCGCAGGCTCGAGCAGCGTGGCGAAGTAGACGTGGTTCGAGACGCGACCTTCGTGATAGTTGGAGAGATGGCCCGGAGCGACCAGTTCTCCGACTTCGAAGCCCTTCGCGGACCCGTGGAAGAAGGGCCCATCGATATGGGCGCAGCTCTCGAAGGTGACGGCGATGTGATCCGTGTCGATCGACGCTGCGATCGCTTCGGCGATCGACTTCGTGGCTCCGAGGTGGTTCTGGTCTCCCGAAGACGCTCCGATCGTTCGAAATCGCTCTGACATAAGTGGAGGAATATACTCCGATTATATGATCGACGTCGAGATGCCTCCGATGCGATCAGATGCTCGACGCAACCGCCGACGTATCCTCGATGCCGCGATCGAGCTGATCCTCGAAATCGGTGGTGAGCCTTCCAGGGATGCGATTGCCGTGCGGGCAGGTGTCGGCATCGCCACCTTGTACCGACACTTCCCAGACCAGCAGACACTTCTACGTGCGGTCGTACTCGACGTCCTTGATCGAACAATCGACCAGGGTGAAGCAGCTCTCGCCGAGTCAGCTGACGGAGGGGAGGCGTTGCGCCGTTACATGCACGACGCTGTTGACGCCGGTCTCGGGGTGGTCAACGTCGTGCATGCGCTGCTCCACGCAACAGACTGGCCCGACCAACGTGCCGCCGCGCAAGACGTGATCAGTCGGCTGATCGACGTCGCCCGCGACGACGGGGCACTGGACGCGGAGGTTTGCGCCGCCGATATCGCTATGGCGGCCATCCGATTCTGTCGACCTCTCGCGATCGGCCTCGACCTTGCGGACGAGCGTGCAATCGCGCATAGGCAGCTCGACATCTTTTTGGACGGACTCACTCGCAGCGCGCAGTAGCCGAGCTTGTCCATCGAGCTTCTGTCCGCTGACCCCGACGATACGATCCAGTGATGCTCGATCGCACACGACGGCTGTGGGACCTACAGGATCGCCACACCGGCGACAGGCAACGCCTCTTCACCGCGATTGCCGAAGCCGTCGACGTCTCGACAGTGCTCTACCCGGGTTCGTTCGTCGACCTGGCGCCCTCGTTCGTCTGGCCATCGGTGACCTACGTCGACGTCGACCGACGGGCGGCGCATCGCCTACACGAAGTCACCCTTCGCGTACCTCTTCGAGCGTACGAGCTGAGCGCCCTCGGCGGCCCGGCACGGGACGCGGTTCGGACCGACGCCACGTCTTGGCGGGACGCCCCCAAAGGGCCGGGACCCGGAGAAACGTCGGCCCGAGCCCAAGATCACCGAGGCGACAGTTCGTGCGCCACTACAGTCAGTTCGTCGCGCAAACCGAGATCGGATCAAAGATGTCTCAGCTGCTCCGAGTGCAGAACTTCTTCGTGTCGGCCGATGGGTTCGGCGCTGGTGAGGGGCAGAGTATCGAAGCGCCCTTCGGTCATGCCGAGAAGGCCGATCTCCCGGCCGACCTCGCCTCGTGGGCCTTCGCCACTGCGAGCTGGCCGAACCGGACCGAACCCGGCGGGTCACGGGGTCTGGACGACTACCTGGTACGCGACTTCGCCCGGAACATCGGTGCCGAGATCATGGGCCGCAACAAGTTCAGCCCCCAGCGCGGCCCGTGGGAGAACCTCGACTGGTTGGGTTGGTGGGGAGACAACCCGCCCTTCCACACCCCGGTGTTCGTTCTCACCCACCATCACCGGCCCAGTTTCACGCTGGCCGACACCACGTTCCACTTCCTCGATGCGACGCCGGCTGAGGCGTTGCGGCGGGCCAAAGATGCCGCTGACGGCAAGGATGTACGGCTCGGGGGCGGCGTAGCCACTGTTCGCCAGTTCCTGGAGGCCGACCTCGTCGACACCATGCACGTCGCTGTTGCGCCGGTCGAGATCGGTCGTGGTGAACGACTCTGGAGCTCCCCCGACGACCTGCTCGACCGGTTCCACCTCGAGTCCGTACCGAGCTCCAGCGGCGTGACGCACCTTCTGTTCTGGCACCGGTAGTCACCACCGACCATGGCCCCGGGCTGATCTCCGCCCCGTATCCAGGTGCCGGTTCACAGCGACAGCGTTGGACGGACACCACGATCAGCGAGAGGTCGGCGAACTGCTTTGGGGCATGAATGCCTCGCCCTCGTCATACCTAGAGGCCCGTGGTGCTGACTCCGTACTCGGCCTGTTCCTTCGAAAAGCCCTCGAACATGAGTTGGTCGACCAAGCCGCTGTGGGAGAAGGACGTGTATTCCAGATACTGCTTGGCCGACTTTGCAGCCTGCTCGTTCCAGTCCGGATTCACAGCACTAACGGCGTAAGCGGCGTCGGCATTTGAGAAGCCCTCGAATTCCAGCTGTTTGACCAGACCGCTGAACGAGAAAGCTGTGTAGTCGAGATACTGTTCGGCCGACCGTCGTGCGTTTCTCTGACTGGGTGACTCTGTCGGTTGCTGTGGTGCTTTCGTCGTAGTCGGCGCAGGCTTCTGCGTAGTCGGCGCTGCTGTGGTGGCCGGGGCCTTTGTCGTAGGCGGCTCAGTGGTGGTCGGAGCCTTCGTTGTCGTAGGTGCCGTTGTGGCCGCGGTCACCTTCTCGGTGGTGGTCGGTGCCGCTGTGGTCGTGGTCTCCTTCGTTGACGCCTTGTCGTGTGAGGCGGTCTCCTCTTGGGTGCCGCTGGCTATGGCACCCAGTACCAGAAGTGCCGCGAGAATCCCCAGCCCCCAGAACAGTGCCTTTCGGCCCGTGGACATCTTGGGCTTCGCGGGTTCTGGCGGTGGTTGCCAGCTGGGAGGTGGCTGTACATCTGGGTTGCCCGGAACACTGCGTGGAGCCCCATAGTGCTTGTTCGGTTCGAACGGCGGTGGAGTGGTCGGCGAAGCAGATGTTGGCGTTTCCGAGGTGGGTGGCCCGGTGCTTTCTGGATGTAGCTCCGGCGGGTACCACTGTCCGTCAGAAGCCTGCCACCATCTTGGGTCTCCTTGCCCGTCTCCCACCTTCGACCCTCCCGGTCCGTGTCGAACCTCTTCCCTGTTGATTCTACAGCTCCCGCAGCGGAGTGAATCTGTTGACCCCATGAGACATGGGGTACCGGTGCTGCACCGAGGTCGGGTTGGCCGTCGCGTCTACCGTGCTCCGGGGTGCAGCAGACCCGGCTGGCCGGAAACTCCGCAATCGGAGCAACCGGAGCAACCGGAGCTACTGGAGGGCATCGCTCCCAATGGCGGTTGGGTAAAGGTTCCCGCGATGGGACGGGACGCACAGGGCGTCGGTAGCGTTGTCCAGATGCACTGGGGCCACCGGAGAGCGATCTCCACGAAGTTCGTCGGCGCGGGTGTTCTCGTCACCGTGACCACGCTCGTCCTACCGGTCGGATCCCTGTCCGCCCGGGAGATATCCCCTGCCCCAGATGCCCTCGAGGTGCCTTCGCCGACACCTTCGACGACGCCCGGTGATGTGCTCCGGGACGTACCTGATGGGGGTGAGACCGCCATCACCGACCTCAGCGAGGCACTGCGCTCAGCTACTCCCGAAGAGATCGAGGAACGCCGTGCCGAGATCGCCAAACGTCTCGCTGAAGCGGGATCCGCGCAGGAACTCGCCCGACGCACCGAGGCGGAGGCGACCGCGGCGCTCGCCAAGTTGGACACTGAACTAGCCGCTGCACAGGAGCGGGTCGTCACCTCCCGTGCCAAGGTCGCAACTGCGATGGCCACGCAGGAACAGGCCGAGGAGAAGTACAGCGAGGCGAAGGAGCAGGCAGTTTCGGCAGAGGCCCAACTTCGCCGCGCCGCGGTCGACCTGTTCATAAACCCGCCACAGGCGGACAGCGTACGCGCCGCCCTGTCGGGAACGGTCGAAGAAGAAATGGTGTCCACGGGACTGCTGGTCGGACGGGCCGATACCCGCAGGGAACTCTCCGATCAGGCCGATGCGGCGCGCGATGCCGCGGCGCGGGCGAAACGTGCAGCGGACCGGGCTTCGGAGGCCGCTGATGTCGCCCGTACCGAGGCCGAACAGTCAGCGGAAGACCTCGCCGATCAGCTCGCGTTGCGCAATGCCCAACTCGAGAAGACCCGTGAAGATCTGGCACTGATGGAAGCTGAGGTCTCGGACCTCCAACTCACCGATTCGGTCCTTGCAACCAGGCTTGCGCTCAATGGACTCTCGGATTCGGGTTCGGTCACTGCCGTGCAGGGCCCGGATGGAAACTGGGTGCCGATCGCACAGGGCCTGCCTACACGGGCAGACATGGTGACGATCCCCGGCACCAGCATGTCGGTACACAATCTGATCGCTCCGAACGTGTACAGAATGGTCGTTGCAGCCTTCTCCGATGGAGTCGTGCTCGCAGGGAGCGCCTACCGAGACCCACTGCGTCAGATCCAGCTTCGGGCATCACACTGTGGAAGTTCCTACGCGGCGCTGTTCACGGCACCATCATCGAGTTGTTCGCCACCGACGGCCCGCCCCGGCCAATCCATGCACGAACGTGGCCTGGCGATCGACTTCACCGAAGGTGGGAGCGTTCTGACCCGGTCGAGCGCGTCGTTCAAGTGGCTATCGGAACACGCGGCTGAGTACGGCTTCTACAACCTGCCCTCGGAGGCATGGCACTGGTCGGTCAACGGCCACTGACCTGTGACCCCGACCAGTTTGGCACTGTCGCCCCCGGCGCCCGATGAGTTCGGCGCCGGACTCCGGGTCGCGGCGATAGTGTTCGCAACACAGGAGATGGGGGTATCCGATGACACTGACCGACCAGGTTGCACCGTTGAACCACTTCGATTGCAGGACCCGTCGAGCGGATGACGTCCTCGACGTCGATGCGACGGGATTCCATTCCCGGCAGGTACCGGAACTGCTCGACCGGAACAGGTCGCTGGCGACAGCAGCTTTTGCTGCGAGCGGGCTGACGAGCATGACCATCGCGGTCGATGGGGAGCCGTGGTGCTGGCATCTCGACGACGCAGGCTCCCTGGTGGTCGAGAGCGGGGATCCCGGCCTCGGTGCCCATGCGGCGTTGAGTAGCCGATGGTTCTCCGACATCGTCAACGATCTGCGGTCGACGACCGCTGCGATGATCGCGAACGATGTCGACATGGTCCGCGGAAACGTAACCCACCTCGTCGCCTGGGAACCGGTCCTGCGTGCGCTCGTGGACGCGCGTCCGGCATACCAGGAGGGCCTGGTGGGTTTCACCGACCGCTCGGGTCGACCCCTCGACCTGGATACGTCGTTCACGCTCGAGGACGATCCCGATGAGATCGTCCACTTTCTGTCCGAGGCCGGCTTCGTTCACCTCCGAGGCGTATTCACCCCGGCCGAGATGACCGACCTCGACGCAGAGATCGAGCGTTGGCGTGCCGAGATGACTCCCGATGACAACCGGGCCTGGTATGCGAACGTCGGCGAGGAACAGGTCTGCGTGAGGGTGACCAACCTGCCCGTCGATGCTGTGGATTTCCCCCACGCCGAGGGTCTGAGCCCGATCGCTGACATGGTGGGTGCCGGTCATCGCTACGGCAGTACGGACCTGCTCGTGAAACCGATCGGAGTCACCGACGGACTGTCGGATCTGCCGTGGCACAAGGACTGCGCACTCGGTGGTCACAGCTACCGCTGTACCAGCCTCACCTGTGGCGTGTCGGTCACGGAATCTGGTGCGGACAACGGTCAGCTCGGAGTGCTCGCGGGTTCACACCGCGTGAACATCGCCGCCTTCGAGCGCACTGAAGGCCTCGATCTGCCTGCAGTGTGGTTGTCGACCGAACCCGGCGATGTGACCGTGCACGTTTCGTGCGCCCTCCACTCCGCGACCCCTCCGGTGCACTCTCAGCGCAAGGTCACCTACAGCTCCATGCGGTTGCCCGGATCCGATGACATCGAGAAGGTAATCGGCAACGTACGTGACACCGCTGGGCGCAGGACCTACGCACCGAAGTGACCGCGCGCGGCGCGGTCCGGTGCGGCAAAACCCGGGTGCTCAGGAGTACCGGAGCGCTACGGCTGCCTCCGGGGCGTGTACGTGGAACGTGAGGGTCTCCTCGATGTAGAGGTCCACGGTCTCGGAGTCGGCGTCGGTGAAACCAATTGAGTAGTCCTGGCCGCAGTAGAGCTCGAAATCGTCACCGCGCATCGACAGGACTACCGCTCCCTCAACTGCGGGGGCATACACGACCGGACCCTGCAGGATGAGGCGGAGGCGTTCGAGTATCGGGTAACCGCCGTCCTCGGTCGACTCGAGGATCCCGGCGTAACAGTCGGGGCCCAGGGCGATCCCGTAGGGACCTTCAACACCGGCGTCGCGCAGACGTGCGACTGACATCGCCGTCCATGTTGGATAACGACCGTAATCGGTGTGGATCTCGATCGGTTCGTGGGGTGAGACCTCGACGATGCCCTGGATATCGCCGGCCGCATACCCGTGGAACACGGCATGGTCCTCGGCTCGGGCCACCGCCCGCGCGGCATCGACCACCGGATCGAGGTCCGGGGACTTGTGACCACGGTCGATCGCATCGAGTTCGCGGCGCTCGAGGGTGAACGGCGCCCGCATCTCCACGTAGGTCTGGACGATGCGCTTGGCTGAATCAACCCCTTCGGCGGGGGATTCCTTGATCTTGCCGACCGTGCCGAGGGTGACCGCAGCGGCATCCCAGCCGTGTGGTCCACTGAAATCCACCAGGCGACGAGCAGCGAGGAAGTTCTCCAATGCCCGCTTCGCCTCGGAATCGATCTCTGTCCATGCGGATTCGGTGATTGGAGCGAGGTCGCGATGCAAGTGGTTCATGTGAGTTCCCCTTTTGGGTTGTCCAACAGACTTCCGATTCGTAGTGAGTGTGATTGGTCCGACGTCCCCGGAGCGGGAGAGGACTCTGATTCTCCTGCGTCCGACCCGGGGTTGGCGCCCGAATCCATGGCATCTTCTTCGAGCTCGGTGATCGGACCGTCGGTGAAGAGGTAGGTGCGGAGTTCCTCGTCGAAGACCGCATCGTGGCGACGCAGCCATTCGATGGCCATCGCAGCGTGTTCCTTCTCCTCGTCGCGGTTGTGGGCGAGGATCGCGGCCAGACTCTCGTCGCCGGTCGCGGTGACTCGCTGGTCGTACCAGTCGACAGCTTCGAGTTCCTCCATGATGGAGGTGATCACGCGGTGTCGGTTCATCACGTCATCGTCTAGTGACGACAACGGTTCGTGGTAGCCCTCACTGGCCATTGCTGGACCTTTCGGAGTGTGCGCCGTCGCAAACTCGGGTTGTGTTCCAACCAATGTACAGCCCGGAGTCGGTCGAGGTTTTGCGTGGCCCGACACGGAGCACCGGCGATGGTGCACCGGAACCACCCGGATGCTCGATCAGAGCGGAAGTGAGCTCTTCAACATCGCTGCGAATCCGCCACCATCGATGTAGCGGGTGTGCTCGATGCGCGAGGAGAAGTGCCATCGGTCGCCGTCGGAGCTGCGTAGGTAGCTGTCCTCGTACACGGCTCCGACGTCGAGGATCTCCTTCTCGCCCTCCCAGGTGACTCCGTTTCGGTTGAACACGTGGACGCGCCCGGTTGCGTGGTCATCGTCGATGAAGGTGATCTCGTGGGTCGACATGGAATGCATGCACCATTCGAACGCGGCGAAAGCGTCGGGGAACCATGCGGCGAGTTCCTCGGGCGAACCGACGATGCCCCCGGCGGTCGTGTAGTCCACCAGGGCATCGGGGGTGAACAGTGCCTGCCAGCGCTGCCAATCGCGGTCATCCACGGCGTGGCCGTATGCGGTGGCCAGGTCCTCGATCGCCCTGATGTCCGGTATCCGTTCAGGGATGGGAACCGCGCCATCGGTGCGGGGCGCGCCGCTGTGGGGGCCCACGCTCTGCTCCGGATGAACGGTTGGGTCTGGAGTCGGGTCGGTCATGCCTGGGAGGTTACGGGATCGGATCGTTCTGGATCCGGCGGTGGGTCGTCGGCCTGGTCCTCGGGTGGGAACGGATCGACATCGCTGAGCTTCGCGATCACGTAGCGGCCGTATTCCTTGCCGGTTGCGATGACGGGGACCACCAACATGGCACCCACCAGTCCTCCCACCTGGACTCCGACGAGGAGCCCGATGATGACCGTTGCAGGCGACAGACGCACCGCCCTGCCCGTGATCAACGGGGCCATCACGTTGGCCTGCACCTGCACGACCACGATGTAGAGCACCGCTACGAGGAGCGCGAAGGTGAGGTGTCCCCAGTCGAGTCTCGTGGAGCCCAGAGCGAGGGCCGCGAGAACGGCGGGGATCGCTGCCAGGATCGGTCCGAAGGTCGGGATCATGTTGAGGACTCCCAGGATCACCGCGAAGACGAATGCGCCTGGAAGGCCGATGAGCATCAGTGCGATCCACATGAGGAATCCCACCGCCAGACTGTTCAGCACCTGGCCGTACAGGTACCCCCTCCAGATCCTGATGGTGCGGTTCCCGAGCTTCTCCGCGTCACCCCTGTGCTCGTGGGGCACCGTCCGTTTCAACCCCTCCCGGAACTTCGCGCTGTCGGCGTTGAGGTAGATGGCCACCAGTACCGTGATGATTCCCGACATGAATGCGGCGAGGATCGTGGATCCGATCGT
This sequence comes from uncultured Microthrixaceae bacterium, assembly GCA_963805905.1. Classification (GTDB taxonomy): domain Bacteria; phylum Actinomycetota; class Acidimicrobiia; order Acidimicrobiales; family Microtrichaceae; genus JAMLGJ01. The sequence continues at coordinate 3,386,653 of CAWDVV010000001.1, read as the reverse complement.
GCCCACCGAGGATGTGATGCCTCCGAAGAGCGAGTGGAGCTGGTCGGAACTCAGCGAGAGCCGCTTCTCCTCCTCGGATGTCGAGCTGGCCTTTGAATCCGAACTCGTGTCCGCCGTCGAGCTCTTGGAATCCCCCGACGTGCTGGCGGACTTGTCGGTCGAGGAACTATCTGTGGTTGAGCTCTTGTCACTCGATTTGTCCGGTGACTGTTTGAGATCCTTGAGGAGTGGGTCGACGGTGTCGGTCAGGTCAACGGTGTAGCCGGCGATGGTGAACTCACGAACCGCTTCGAGAGTGTCGGTGGCAGTGGAGCGCAGTGAAGCCTCGGCTGCGCCGACATCGATCTCCGACACTGCACCCACGACCCCGTCGACCATGACGAACCCGAGGACCAGCAGACCGAAGAACACCCCCACATAACTGATCAGCAGTGCCAGACCGCGCGGCAGCCGTAGTCGCACATGGAGGAACCTGATGAGCGGGGCGACGAGGAACGCGATGAGTCCGGCGAGCGCGGCGACGGCCAGGACGTTGCGGCTCAGGTAGAGCACGCAGAGCGCAGCAATGGTGAGTGCAACCGCCATGATGTACTTCGTCTTGGCGCTCCACGTCGGTGAGAGCGATTCAGAGGTGGTCGAGTCGTCCGCTTCCCGGTCTTCCCGGGTCGAAGTCACTCGGGGCGATGTCGTTTCGGCCGCTGGTTGTTCGTCGGCCGTGTTCTCGGGCTCTGTGTCGTCCCCAGCCATGTGCACCTCCCGGGCATACGGGCGCGCGTGCGCGTCAGTGCCTACAAAGGTGCACCGTGGGGCGGCCCGGGTGGTGGATCATGCCCACGATTTGTCGGCCGCCGGCGGACGGGCGACCGACGGACGTTCAACCGAAGTTGGTTTCACCCCGGTTGCTGCGCTTCATCTCTGCGAATCCACCGACCAGTGCCAGCCCGCTCACGGCTTCGAATATCTCCAGCGCCTCGGTTCCGCGGGGTATCCGGTTGAGCACCGGGCCGAAGCAGCTCGTGGTCTCGGGGTGCTCGAGGTCATAGGTGATGATCGGTGTTCCGACGTCGGGTCCGGTGCGCTCCAGCGCTTCTGCGGTGCTTGCCTCCACCACTTCGTCGAGGGACTCGTCAGTGGCACTGTCCACGAGGCCGACGGGCAGTCCCACTTCGGCCAACGCCTCCTTCATGAGGGAGAGGTGGGCCCCTTCGGTCGAATGTTTCCCGAAGATCTCAGAGGTCCTGCCACCCCGATGGAGGCGTTCGCCCAGGGCGGTGTAGAGAGAGCCCAGTTCAGCGTTCGTGTGGTTCGAAGACACGGCGGCAAGAACACGCATGTTCTGGGTACCGATCGGCATGATGGCCCCGTAGGGCGGAGGCGGGGGATTGCCGTCGTCGTCGAGGTTGAGCACGGCGAGACTGATCAGGCGCCATCTGATGTCGAGTGGCCTCTGCTGGGACACCTCCACCACGAAACGGCTCGTAATCCACGCCCATGGGCACAGCGGATCGAAGTAGAACTCGATCTGATCGGTGGATCGCAACGAAGATGACACGGCGGCGCTCATGGATGGGGCCAACGCAGCTGAGCCCGGATCATTCCCGACGAAAGCGGTTGGGTTCGGGAATCAGAGTTCCTCGAGACAGGACTTCAGGTCCTGGGAGTCTCACCCAGGTTGTCGTTGAAACCTCGGTACATCTCGTAGATGTCCTTGCAGGCCTGGCAGACCGGAAGGCGTTTGGGGTCCCGGTTGGGCACCCATACATGTCCACACAGGGCTTCGATCGGGGTACCTTCGACTCTGGCAGCGAGCACCTTTGCAGCGGCGTCCTCGCCCGGCAGGGTCCTCACGATGTGGGCCACCGGGCCGTCTTCGGTTTCGGTGCGTTCGTCGATGAGGGTCGTGGTGGCTGGTCCGGTCAGTGCCGGTTCGGGTTCTGGCGCCATGGGTGCGTCGGTGCTCATGGATCCATCATCGCGCCCGGGGGCCGCAGATTTCCTCACCCTTGTTGCGAACTCGTGGGGTTCGTCAGCTCGTTGGGTCACCGGCGGCGGCACTGCAGCTGGACCCCTTCGTCATCGCTCGTCGTGTCCGTGATGGCGAGCCCGCTGCGATCGAGTGCGTCCCGTAGGACCGCTTCGACAAGTTTCGGATCAGCGTCGGAGCCCCCAACGGTGAGGTGTGATGGAACCCGTATGGTCGCACTCCCGGCTGTGTCCAGAGTGGACCCGACACGGTTGATCTCGGCGACCACGGCTTCGAGAGTTGCCCCCCCATTCTCAACTCTTGCGATACCGGAGAGATCGGATGCCTGCTGGTATGAGGCGCTGCGCTGATGCTGGCGGCGGCTTGTGCGTATTCGCCACCATTGCCAGAGAGCCAGAGGGGCCACCACGACCAATGCGAGCAGGAACGAACGCGCCAGCACCCCCGAGTCATCGGCTGCGAGCACCACCGTTGTCTGCGATGTCGCCAGGTTGTTCACTGACTGTGCGAGGGGGTCGAACGAGGGCGGCATCGGATCCACGGTACGACGCGGTACGTGTGAGGCCCTACATGTCTCAGATCGCGCGGCCCCGGGTTCGCTTTTCGGATCGACATGGAGACTCTCGGTATTCCTTTGTAGATTTGCCCTCATGCACACCGACATCGCAGACGGCACGGAATCCCCCGAACCCAGCGGATCACTCGAGGGACTCGAGGCCGATGTGGCTGCCGTCGCCTCCGCGTTGGAGACGGTTGACCAGATCGTTCAGGGAGCAGCTTCTGGCGAAGTGCCGATCGGCTCCGCTGCATCCCAGATCGACGCGGTGGTATCGACCGAGCGGTTCGGGGCTGCAACCGATTCATGACCGAACACGACGGCTTCCCGCAGAGCGGGCCTGCCACGCGCATCCTCGTGGTACGCCACGGTCAGTCGGAATGGAATGCAAAGGGGCTCTGGCAGGGTCAGGAAGACCCGCCGTTGTCCGAGCTCGGTCGTGCCCAGGCAACCGAGGCGGCGGCGGCGGTCGGATCGGTCGACGCGACTTTCGCGTCTCCGTTGCACCGTGCTTCGGAAACGGCCGAGATCATCGCGCAGCAGATCGGGGTCGGACCGGTAATCGGACTGCAGGGGCTGATGGAGCGACATGCAGGCGAATGGCAAGGCCATACCCGGAGTGAGATCGAACGTGACTGGCCCGGGTACCTCGAGTCCGGTCGACGCCCGCCGGCGTGGGAGGACGATGGACTCGTCGAGGTGCGAGTCATGGAGGCCCTCGACGTGATGGCCGCTCAGTGTCCCGGCGGGAACGTGCTGGCAGTGGCACACGCAGGTGTCATCTATGCGATCGAGCGCGCGCTCGGTGTTCCCTTCGAGACGATTGCGAACCTCGGCGGTCGACAGCTCTTCCATGACGGGGAATCGGTCAGTGTGGGTGAGCGTTTGCACCTGGTGGAACACGAGACCGTTCCGGGGCAGATCTGAGCGCGCGTCGGGCGGTACCGGCGAGCGATCGGGCGTGCATGTCGCAGAAGCGGTTTCACCGATGTCCGGCGTCATGGCGGTACCGTTGGGCATGCCCACCGTGTTGCTGTTCGCCCAGGCCCGTGAGGCCGTGGGTAGGTCGAAGGTGACTTCTGATTGCATCACGGTTGCGGGAGTCATCGAGGAGCTCACCGAAACGTACGGTGAGGCGTTCAGCGATGTGGTGGCCACGAGTCGGATCTGGTGCAACGGCGAACCCGTCGCACCCGACGCGGAGGTAGGCCCCCAGGACGAACTGGCAGTGCTTCCTCCGGTATCCGGAGGATGACCGTGGAGCCCGAACGAGTGGTCAGACGGCCACGCCCGCCATCAGCTCCCTCCAAGCAGGCGGCTGGCAGGCGCAGGCCTACACAGCCGGCCGACAGTGGCGGATCAAGCGGCGGTAGGTCTGCTGGGAAAGGTCCCCGAGGGGCCTCGAAGGCGGCCCGATCGTCGAAGTCAAAATCCTCCAAGGCGGGTGGGTCGAAGACCGGATCGTCGAAGTCGAGTGCCCCCAGAGCGGCCTCGGGGTCCCCGGGCGTTCTCGGTGGGTACCTCCTACGCCCTTCCACAGCCGGACCGAAGGTCAGACTCGGGATTCTTTGGTTCATCGTCGCAGTTGGTTCTGTGGTCATGGGCCGCTGGGCGGTCATGGCGCTGTGGGCGGCGGCGGCGGCTGCTGCTGCTTGGCAGATGAGCACGGCCTGGGTGCAGTCCGACCGGGCTTTCAACCTGCCTCCCTGGACCCCACACCTCGCCGCCGGGGGTGCAGTCGTGCTGTGTGCATCGGCAGGTGTGGGCACCTCGTTGGCCGGCCTCGCACTGATCGTGGTGCCGATCCTGGTCGTCGGAGTCGTCATGGTCTCGGGGCGCAAGCCCGCGGCAGCAGGTGCGGCAGTGATCGGCATGGTGCTCGCTTCCATCCCCGCCCTCTCGGTGATCCTCATCGCCAGATATGAGACATGGGCCGCGATATTCCTGGTCGTGGCCGTGTCCTTCTACGATGCCGGCTATTTCATCGGGGCGGCGGAGTCGTCGAGTCGTCTGGAGGGCCCGGTGACCGGTGCGATCGGGCTTCTCGCGGTTACGTTCGCAGCGTCGGCGTTCGAAGCCGCGCCCTTCGACCGGGCGACCGCGTGGGTCGCCGGGGTGATGATCCTGCTTGCATGCCCGCTCGGCCAGATGCTCACAGCAGTGGAACTCCCACGACTCGACTCCGAGGTCCCTGCGATGAAGCGGCTGGACGCCTACCTGGTTGCTGCGCCACTGATGTTGGCAGCGGTCTGGGCCATGGGATGAGAGCCGGGTCAGCTCAAGAGGTCATCGACTGCGGCACCGTCCCGGTAGCGCGAGATCAGTTCCGCCTGCACACGGTCGATTCGCTTGTGCAGTATGTTCCGGGCCTGGGAAAGCTCATGTTCGAGCGTCGAGACCTCCTGGGCTGAGTCGGCAAGGTCGTCCAGATCGATCGTTCGTATCGATGCCAGTTGGGCCGGGCCCATGATGTCGTCGAGTTCGGCCACGAGGTCATCGGCCCAATCGGGGGGATCGAGGTCGCGCGTCGGCCGCGGCAGGCCGGGGCCGGCGATGTTGTTGCCGAGCGTGGTGGCCATCGAGTCGAGTACGTCCTCGTCGGTGCCCCTGCGACGACGCTCCAACTCGCCCATGAGGGTGTCGAGTCGCCCCTGGGTCACGCGCCGCGCATAGGAGAAGCCGTATTCAACGCTCTGTAGGCGTTCGCGCCACGACCGCAACTCGGTCATGTCGAGTTCGGCCAGATCGTCGGGTTCATGCTCGACGATCAGCTCCTCTGGTTGGATTCGCACAGGCTTCTGCTTTCGCTGTCGGTTGCTCCGAGGCTAGCGATGCGGGTACCCATATCGGTGCTCCTTCGGTGTGATCGTGCCCGCGGCCTGAGCGGCTCAACGGGAATCGCGTAGCAGGGATATTGCTCCCGGGGCGGTACCATCGTCGCGATGGCCGACGTAAAGGACGAGGTGGATCGTCGATGGAATGAACTCGGGGATTTCATCCGCGAGCAGCGCGCCATCGGCGAGATGTCACTTCGCAAGCTCTCGGAGCGCGCCGGAGTGTCCAATCCCTACCTCTCACAGATCGAGCGGGGCCTGCGGCGACCCTCGGCCGAGATACTCCAACAGATCGCCCGAGCGTTGGAGATCTCCTCCGAGACCCTCTACGTCCGGGCGGGCATTCTCGACGAGCCCACCGACAAGATCGATCCGCTCCGTGAGATCCGCCGTGACGGACGGATAAGCGAGGATCAGCGCAAGACCCTCATCCACATCTACGAATCGTTCCTGCGCGAGAACGACGCGCCAGAGGAGTCCGACGACTGAGGTTGGCTGGATCCGGCGACAGGACCGTCCGGTCCGACGGGTTCGAGGCCTTTGCCCTGATGGTGCATCCCGCGGGGTCGTGGACCTACCCTGAACGGTGCCAACCTGACCAATCAAGTCGGGAATCTTTCTTCTTGTTCAGGAGTTGAAGCAGTTCGTGGGTTCTGTCGCCATTCTGTCCATGCACACATCGCCGCTCGCCCAACCGGGTACCGGTGATTCAGGTGGCATGAACGTGTACGTCCGTGAACTGGCCGGCTCGCTCGCCCGTGCGGGTGTGCCGGTCCGGGTCTATGTGCGTCGGTCCGACGCTCACACGCCTGAACGCATCATGGTGGAACCCGGGCTCGAGGTGGTCCACGTCGAAGCCGGTCCGCACGACCTTCCCAAGGAGTTGCTCCCGGCATGGGTCGACGAGTTCGCGGACGCTGTTGAATTCGACCTCCTCGGAACCGACGTGGAAGTGCTGCACGCGAACTACTGGCTCTCGGCAGTTGCCGCCCACCGCATCAAGCACCGGCTTTCGCTGCCGTTGGTCGCGACGTTCCACACTCTCGCCCGGGTGAAGGCCGAAGCCGGCGATGGCGAACCCGAGGCCCGGGCCCTGGCCGAGGCGGAGACGATCGGATGCTGTGACGCCATCTGCGCTTCCAACCCTGTGGAAGCGGAACAACTTCTGGGCTTCTACGGAGCTGATCCGGAGCGCATCGAGGTCGTTCCTCCGGGAGTCGACCACGCCTTCTTCTCTGCTGGTGACAAAGCGGGGGCCAGAGCCGGCGTGGGCCTCGATGACCGACCGACTTTGTTGTTCGTCGGGCGCATCCAACCGCTCAAGGGTCTGCCCGTCGCCGTGGAGACCCTGGCGGCGTTGGAGCACACCGATGCCCGCCTCGTCGTGGTGGGCGGCACGTCGGGCCCCGATGGAGCCGGTGAATTCCAACGGGTCAAGACGCTGATCGGTGACCTGCGTCTGCAGGACAGGGTGACGTTCGTGGATCCCCAGCCTCACCATGCGCTGTCCACCTGGTACCGCAGCGCCGACGTCGTCCTCGTTCCCAGCCGTTCGGAGTCGTTCGGGCTCGTCGCTCTCGAAGCCGCTGCTTGCGGAATTCCGGTCATCGCATCATCGGTTGGCGGGCTGAGGACACTCGTTATCGACGGTGAGACCGGATTCCTGGTCGACCGACGGGATTCGCCCGCCATGGCTGCGAAGGTGGATGACTTGATCGGCAACCCGGCGGCAGCGGCGCTGATGGGCGCAAACGCTGCGCGCCACGCAGCCAATTATTCGTGGGCGGGCACGGCAGGTCGCCTACGCCGTCTGTACACCGATCTCTCGAAAGCCGCTCTGGTGGAGTGCGCGTGAGCGACCTCGCCTCCGTCGGTGTCGGATCGGGACGGGTTGGAAAATCTGCTCACCCGGTGGATGGCCGAACAGCTGGTTGAGAATCCGGCTGTCATCGGGGCCGAACGTGATCCCGAACGCGATTCGCGCCGGTGGCTGGTGCGCCTCGAGGGCGAGGAAAAGCCCACGTTCACCGTGTGGTTCGAGATCCGCCAACGCAGTCTGCACGTGGAGACGTATCTGGCTCCGGCGCCACTCGAACCTCCCGCCGCCGCCCAGGAGTACCTCTTGCGTTCGATCCGTCGGTTCCGCGGCCTGGCGGCGTGGATCGGCGGTGAGGATGCCTTCTTCGTGGGCACCGACGTCTTCGTCGCCAACGTCGATGAGCCGGCACTCGATCACCTTCTGGGTTCGCTCTACGAGGCGACAGAGGCCATGTTCGTACCGCTCATGCGTCTGGCCTTCGGCGATCGCTTCAAGCGCTGACAGCCGCTGGTCACCGCAACGGGCCGTGTGACCCGGTGACAGCACGACCGAGCATTGTTACGTTCGACCCGCAGGGCTGAGGTCCGGCCCGTCGGGGAAGCGGGCCGGGCCCATCCCTCCCTGTGCCACCCACCCCTCGCTGAGAGGCCCATTCGGCTACCCGGACCTAGCTTCGCTCGGTCGCCGAGGTGGCAGACCCGGGAGTGGCGGACAGCTTCGACAGGTACTCCGGTAGCCTCTGGACATGCTCAAGTTGCAGTTCATCGGTGGAGGCCGCATGGCCGAGGCCCTCGTGTCGGGCCTCATCAACAGCGGTGCGTACCGGGCGACCGAGATCGGGGTCGTCGAGGTTTCGGCGCAGCGGCGCGACTACCTGGAGGAGACCTATCCGGGGGTCGCTGTCGTCGACGAACCGACCCGCTGCGAGGGTCTGGTGATGGCCACCAAGCCGGCGGTCGTGCCCGAGGCACTGAGAGTGGCCGTTGTCCACGAGCCGAAGCGTGTGCTCTCGATCGCCGCGGGCATATCTACCCAGACGCTTCAGGATGCCGCGGGCACCGGCGTCGCCGTGGTCCGCGCCATGCCCAACACCCCGGCACTGGTCGGCAAGGGAGCCACGGCCATCTGCGCAGGACCCACAGCAGGGAGCGACGACCTCGACTGGGCCGCCGAGCTCCTCGGCGCGGTCGGGCTCGTCGAGCAGATACCGGAGTCTCTCATGGACGCAGCCACCGGCCTTTCGGGGTCTGGTCCTGCATATGTGTTCATGGTGGCTGAGGCTCTCATCGAAGCGGGTGTTCTCAACGGCCTGGGTCGTGACGTCGCCGAGCGTCTCACGGCCCAGATGCTCCTCGGGGCAGCGGAGCTCCTGGCCCGAGGTGATCAGTCGGCCGCCGAACTCCGTGCGATGGTCACTTCGCCCGGCGGAACCACCGCCGCGGGGCTGGCGGCTCTCGAAGAGCGGGGAACCCGGTCGGCTTTCATCTCGGCAGTCACCGCGTCGGCTCGTCGGTCCGCCGAGTTGGGCTGACCCGGGTCCGTAGGTCTACGACTCCAGTACGGCTGCCGATCGGTTGTACGGTCATTGTCCAGATGACCAGCCAGTCGACGCCCCCGTTCAATCCCGAAGGCCACCTCGTGCACAGTCACGTGTCGGTCCTGTCGGACTACGGGCACGCTGACGAGTCCGTGGGGGTGGTCCATTCGGTGCTCAAGGCACTGGCTCCGGGCGTCGAGGTGATCGACATCACCCACGGCATCGCTCCATTCGACGTCCGCGGCGGAGGGCTCGCGTTGGCTCGCAGTGTGCAGTACATGTGCCCCGGAGTCGTGATGGCCCTCGTGGATCCCGGCGTCGGCACATCACGCAGGGCGGTGGCCGTCGAGGTGGGCAACGGTTCCTCGGTGCTACTCGGGCCCGACAACGGGGTCCTCGCTCCTGCGGTATCCATGGTCGGTGGGGCCACCCGCGCTGTTGTGCTCGACAACAGCGATCACCATCTCGACGCTCCGGGTCCGAGCTTCGCCGGGCGCGATGTGTTCGCTCCATCGGCCGCCCTGCTGTGCCGCGGAATCGATCTCGGCGACCTCGGAACCGAGATCGACCCCGTGGGCCTGCTCCCCGGCACGCTGCCACTTTCGAGGACCGAGGACGACGGTCTTCACGCCGAGGTTCTCTGGGTGGACCGGTTCGGAAACGCGCAGCTCAACGTGGATCCCGAAGAACTCGATTCCATGGGCGACACGATCTCGTTGTCGTTCCACTCACGGATGCAGGTCGCCCAGCGCACGGAGGCATTCGGCGCGCTCCCGGCGGGGGCCCTCGGCGTGATGGTCGACAGCTACGGTCTGATGACCCTGGTTGCCAACCAGGTCTCCGCGGCGGAACAGGCCGGGCTCTTCACCGGCGACGAGGTGGTTCTGGCCCCGACGGGCGAGGATCTCGCCGGCGCCGGTGCAGTCAGGACCGAGATCCCGGTGGAACTGGGTCTGACCCGCGGGGACAGCTCCGGTGACCGGAACGAACCGCGCCCCGGTCAATCCACCGAGGCTGCGGCCTCCCCCGAGGACCAGCGGTGAGGCGCGTCACGACGATCGTGGTCGTGTTCCTGTTGTTGGTGCTCGTGGGCGCATCGCTCCTGCAATTGGTGATACTCGCGCCGTGACTCCGTCCGGGAGTGTCGAGGCCGGAACCGGGTCCGCACCTTCGGAACGCGCGCTGCTCGAGGCCCGCGCAGCGGCTCTGCGGTCCTGGGCAGAAGAGCCGACGGTGAGCCTCGAGCTCGCGAAGCGCGCGACGCGCTCCTACGGGGAATCAGCGTCGGGGAGGCACTCGATGACCGACTCGCCGGCTATCGGCGTCTGGCAGAACTGGAGCCTCTGTATGCCGCTTCGAGGGTGACGGTCACCTTCGAAGGTCAGGTGCTGCCTGCCACCGGTGTCGCGGCCAGGACGAACAAGGTGTTCGCGCTGGTCACGGCCGCGAATCCCCTGGGGATCGAACTGGGTGACGACGAGAACCAACGGCGCAATGCAGCGATGGCAAGGATGTTCACCGCACCATTGCCTGCATGTGGAGAGTCGCCCGAGGGTGACTGGGCGGAACCCGGGTTTGCAGTGCCCTTCGATGTTCGGGCACTCGAGGCAGCCCAGCGTTTCGCACAATTGGCGGTGTTCCGGGTCGGACCCGGTTCAGTTGAAGTGGTCGCCGTGGTGGGTCGCGGCTCGGAGGACCTCGCGAGGGAGTTCGTACTCGAGGAAGTCCTGAACACCCGAGGACGTTTCGCACCCGAACGGCCCCGGCGGATCCTCTAGTCTCTGGCGCAATGAACCTCGCATCCCTGCTCGATCAGCATCCCGCCGACAGACTGGCACTGATTTCACGGGGTAGGCGCACGACGTTCGGCGAACTCCAGGATCAGGTCGCACGCCTACGGGCGGGCCTCCAACATCTCGGGATCAACCCCGGCGACAGGGTGGCGATCATCGCCAACAACAACTGGTACTTCGTCGTGAGCTATCTGGCCACGCTCGGAATCGGTGCAGTGGCCGTTCCACTCAATCCGCAGACACCACCACTGGCTCTGGCACAGGAAATGACCGAAGTCGGAGCGGTGGGAGTCCTGATCGGCCCCACTGCCAAGGGCCAACTCGCCAAGTTGGATCAGGGGGAACTCCCATCCGTGAAGTACCGGGTCGGCGCCGGGTTCGTACCCGAAGGTGGCGTCAGCCTCGATGACCTCATGACAGGTGACCCCGCGCCTCTCGTAGAGCGCGACGATGACGATCTGGCGGTCCTCGCATTCACCTCCGGCACCGCCGGCGCCCCGCGTGCCGCGATGTTGACCCATGGGAACCTCGCCGTGAACCTCCGCCAGGTAGACGCCGCGTTCGACGACGGGCCGACTGCGGACGACGTCGGGTTCGGGCTCCTGCCCATGTTCCACATCTTCGGGTTGAACGTGGCGTTGGGGGTGACGCTGCAGACCGGGGCGTCGCTCGTGTTGATCGAGCGCTTCGATCCCCATGCGGCACTCGAAGCTGTCGAGAAGCACCAGATAACACTCATGTCGGGACCTCCCAACATGTGGGCGGCGTTCGCAGGGCTGACACGGGTGTCGCCCTCGATGATGGCGTCTGTCCGCACCGCGACGTCGGGAGCTGCGAAGTTGGCCCCCGAAGTAGCGGTGGCGATGGAGGAGCGCTTCGGAGTTCGGGTGGTCGAGGGGTACGGGTTGACCGAGGCATCGCCGGTTGTGACCACGGGGCTGGGGATCGACGCGCCCCTGGGATCGGTTGGGATCCCCGTTCCCGGTGTCGAGGTGCGGTTGGTCGACCTCGACGGGACTGATGTGCTCGTGGGTGACGTCGGCGAGATGCTCGTGCGCGGCCCCAACGTGTTCAAGGGATACTGGGAGGACCCCGAGGCCACGGCCCGGGTCATCGATGCGGACGGCTGGTTGCACACCGGTGACCTGGCATTGGTGGATGACAACGGCTACCTGTTCATGGTCGACCGGATCAAGGACCTCATCATCGTCTCGGGTTTCAACGTGTTCCCCGCCGAGGTGGAGGAGGTGCTCCTCGAACATCCGGCGATAGAAGCTGCGGCGGTTGTCGGAGTGCCCCACCCCCATACCGGCGAAGCTGTCAGGGCATATGTCGTCGTACGAGACAGCCTGTCGATCGAGGAGGATGACGTCATAGACTTCGTCGCCGGCCGGCTGGCCCGTTACAAGTGCCCCAACAAGGTCACGTTCGTCGAGGAGATCCCCACCGGACTCGGGGGCAAGGTGGTTCGACGGAAACTGCCGGTCGACATCGAGTCATCTACCGGCGACTGAGCCCCGGCATATCGTTCTGTCCCGCGACAGTTCACAGAATCGGTCGCGCATGCAGGACAGGATCGATGGGCCGCCTTTGTGAATTATTGCACGAGGGCGCTACCTTCGAGTGATGGCCGAGGACACCACGACGAACGGTGCTGAACCACGTGGCATACCGGACGCCACGGTTGCGCGGCTACCTCTCTACCATCGTGCGCTCATCGCTTTGAGCCAGTCCGGCACCGACACGGTGTCGTCCGAACAGCTCGCGAGCATCGCCGGCGTCAACGCTGCCAAGGTGCGCAAGGACCTCTCGTACTTCGGCAGCTTCGGAACACGCGGGGTCGGCTACGACGTCAAATTGCTACTGGACGAGATGCGTACCCATCTCGGTCTCCAACAGGACCGGAACTGCATGGTGGTGGGAACGGGCAACCTGGGTGCGGCCCTGTTGTCGTTCGCCGGGTTCGATGACCGTGGGTTCTCGGTGGTGGCTGCGGTCGATGTGGCCCCGTCGCGGGTGGGGACGACCGTTGGTGGTGTGGTCGTGGGCCACCAGGATGACCTGGCTGCGATCGTGAAGGCTGAACACGTGGCGATCGGGTTGATATCCACGCCCCCGGGTGCGGCGCAGCAGGTCGCTGACGACCTCGTTGCAGCCGGCGTGCGATCCATTCTCAACTTCGCCCCGACGGTCATCGAAGTGCCCGAGGGCGTGGTCGTGCGTCATGTGGACCTGGCATCGGAACTCGAGATCCTGGCGTTCCACGAAGGGCGACGTGACATGGAAGTGGCCCCTGCGTCCTAGAGGGTCGTGCAAACCGGCGGGCCATCGATTCGCCATGATCCGGATGCCCCGCACAGAAGAACGCGGGTTCCTGCTTCGGTCCCTCGGGCGAAGCATTGGTACCATCGTGGAGCCGTCGGTCGGTTGGGCCATCGGCTACATCCAACCGTCGAAGGAGCGCGGCAGGCGTGTCGATCGTAGTAGTCGGAGCGAACCACCGGACCGCCCCGCTCGAGCTGCTCGAGCGGATGTCGGTACGTGGCGACGCCCTGCCGAAGATGCTCCACCACCTGTCCTCGGGTGACTACAGCTCAGAGGCGGTCGTGCTCGCTACCTGCAACCGCACCGAGGTCTATCTGGTCGCCGAACGCTTTCACGGAGCTTTCGGCGAGGTTCGCAATTTCTTTTCCGATCTGACGTACCTCCCTCCTGACCGGTTCGCCGACAGTCTGTATGTGCACTACGACGAACAGGCCGTCAGCCACCTTTTCGAAGTCGCGGCGGGGTTGGACTCTGCTGTTCCCGGCGAGCATGAGATCCTCGGCCAGGTACGCACTGCGTGGGAGGTCGCCCGCAGCGAGGACTCGGCCCACCGAAGCCTCAATCTGTTGTTCCGCCATGCACTCGTAGCGGGCAAGCGTGCCCGTAGTGAGACCCGCATCGGCGAACACACCACCTCGGTGTCCCAGGCTGCGGTGAGCATGGCTACACAGCACCTGGCTTCGCAACGACGCGGTTCGCTGGTCGGATCGAAGGTGTTGGTGGTGGGTGCGGGAACCATGGGTCGGCGCATCGCCCGGTTCCTCAACGATGCTCCAGTGGGTGAGCTCGTACTGGCGAACCGTTCGCCTGAGCGCGCTGCGATGCTGGCCGCAGAGATCGACGTACCCACCCGGTTGATCTCGCTGGACGAGATGGGGCCCCACATCGAGGATGCCGACGTGTTGTTCTCGGCCACCGGATCAGACCACCCGGTCATCGGTGGGCGGAGCGTGGCTCTCGATGACTGTGGCATTCCGGGCGGCGAAGCGGCCAGGGCGATTGCTCGACGCGCAGGGTCTCCTCTGTTGGCGATAGATGTGGCGGTTCCGCGCGACATCGATCCGGCCCTCGGTGAGCTCGACGGGATCGACCTGCTCGACATGACCGCAGTCGCCGATGTGACCGACAACGCTCTGGCAGAACGTCATCGCGAGGCCGACTCGGTTCGCCGCATCGTTGCCGAGGAGGTCAGGCGCTATTTTGCTGCGTCCTCGGCACGCGAGGTGGCTCCACTCGTTGCGGGCATTCACCGCCGTGGTGAGGAGATCCGGTCTGCCGAGCTGGAGCGGTTCTCGACGGTGGTCGAGAGCCTCGACGAGTCGCAGCGTTCCATGCTCGAGGCCATCACCAAGGGCATCGTGGCGAAGATGCTCCACGAGCCCACGGTGCGACTGAAGGACGCCGCAGGTTCCTCTCGCGGCGACCGCCTCGGTGCGTCCCTGGCCGAGCTCTTCGACCTCTAGGAATGCCAGGGTCGAATGGCGTCGTGAGGATCGCGACCAGGGCCTCGGACCTGGCCCGGTGGCAGGCCGACCACGTCGCCGCGTTGCTCCGGGATGCCCACGGAAGCCTGTCGGTCGAGATCGTCCCGGTGAGCACCGAGGGTGATCGACGTACAGAGGTGCCGTTGTCGGAGATGGGCGGCAAGGGCGTGTTCTCCAAGGAGATACAGGGTGCGGTGCTCGCGGGTGAGGCCGACGTTGCCGTCCATTCGGCCAAGGACCTACCGGCAGTTACCCCCTCGGGACTTGTCCTCGCGGCGGTACCGAAGAGGGGTGAGGCACGCGACGCGCTCGTGGGTTGCAGCCTCGGCGAACTGGCCTCCGTGGCCGGAGGCGATGGGCACCCGGTGGTCGCGACCGGTTCACCTCGTAGGCGTGTACAACTGGCCCAGGTGGTTCCGGGAGTTCTCTTCGAGGAACTCCGTGGCAACATGGCTACCCGACTCGCCAAGGCGGATCGCTTCGATGCCATCATCGTGGCGGCGGTGGCGCTGGAGCGCCTGGGGCTCACCGAGCAACTGGCCGAGGTGATATCGGTGGACCAGATGGTTCCCCAGGTGGGCCAGGGTGCGCTGGGGGTCGAGTGTCGCTCGGACGACGAAACCACCATCGCTCACCTGGAGGCGATCGAGCACCCGGCCTCGCGTGTCGCGGTCGACGCTGAACGTGCCTTTCTCACCCGGTTGGGTGGCGACTGTTCACTTCCGGCAGGCGCCTACTGCACGGTCGGGTCCGGCGGAACGTTGGACCTCGTGGGAGTGCTGTCTGCATCGGTGCCCCCGACGGGTTCGCGGCCCGCCGGCCCGGATCCGATCGAGGTCGCACGTGGGCACGCCACCGGAACCGATCCCATCGATCTGGGGACCTCGTGTGGCGGCAGAACTGATCGAGAGATTGCGGGGCCATTGATCGTGACCCCTGACGTGTCCCGGGGCGTATCGGGGAAACACGGGCCACTCGCCGGCCGTCGGGTGGTGGTCACCAGGACACCTGAACAGGCCGGTCCCCTCGTGGAACACCTCGAGATCCTGGGAGCCCAGGTCGTCGTTGCGCCGGCGATCGAGATCACCGACCCCTCCGACGAAGGGGTGGCACTACGCTCCGCCGCGTCGAGCCTGGGGTCCGCGGATTCGGACGGCGACCGACCCGACTGGATCGTGTTCACCTCGGCGAATGCGGTGCGCCGGTTCTGTGCGGTCCTCGATCCCGATGCGGACCTGGGTTCCACCCGGGTCGCAGTGATCGGCACAGGTACCGGCGAAGCTGCCCTCATTGCCGGCATCACAGTGGATCTGGTCCCGCAACGATTTGTCGCCGAAGGTCTCCTCGACGCCTTCCCGGATCCACCCCCGGGCGGCGGCACCGTATGGCTTCCGAGGGCGGAAGTCGCCCGCAACGTGCTCCCCGAGGGGCTCATGGAGAGGGGATGGGTCGTGGAGGTCATTCCCGCCTATCGGACCGGGACAGTGGCTCGGGACGAAGAACTGGCCGCCGAGATCGCAGGAGCCGATGCGGTGGGCTTCGCGTCCGCATCCTCGGTTGATGCCTTCGTCGATGCATACGGGGCCGAGATTCCACCGGTGGTGGCGGCGATCGGACCCGTCACCGCAGCGCGCGCCCGCGAGCTGAACCTGGATGTGGCGGTGCAGCCCGAGGAGCACACCATTGCAGCGTTGGCCCATGCCCTGGCCGACTACTTCGTCGACGTTGCTCATCGGTGAAGGGCCCTTCGATGGTCCGACCTCTTAGGATTGCGCGGTGAGCTTCCCAACACATCGTCCACGTCGGCTCAGACGAACCCCGGCCCTCCGCCGCCTCGTTGCAGAGACCCGCGTTTCCGTTGATGACCTGGTGGCTCCGCTGTTCGTGCGGGAGGGCATCACGGAGCCGGCTCCGATCGGGTCGATGCCGGGGGTCCTGCAGCACACCCGCGAATCGCTCCGCAGGGAGGTCGGTGAACTCGCCCGCCTGGGTGTGCCGGCTGTCATCCTCTTCGGGGTGCCCGAGACCAAGGACCACGTCGGATCGGGCGCATGGGACCCCGAGGGCATCGTGCAGTTGGCCATAGGAGATGTTCGGTCCGAGGTGGGTGCGGACATGGTGGTGATGGCCGACCTGTGCCTCGATGAGTACACCGACCATGGGCACTGTGGCGTGTTGACCACCGACGGCGATGTCGACAACGACGCGACCCTGGAGTTGTATGCACGGGTCGCACTTGCCCAGGCCGCGGCCGGTGTAGATGTCTGTGCACCCTCGGGAATGATGGACGGTCAGGTTGGGGCGATCCGCAGATCACTCGATGGTGACGGTGCCACCGACGTCGCCCTGCTCGCCTACTCGGCCAAGTACGCGTCCGCTCTGTACGGCCCCTTCCGTGACGCAGTGGACGTGACGATCTCTTGCGAAGGCGGGGCGGCGGGCGATCGCGCCGGATACCAACAGGACTGGCGGAACACCCATGAGGCCCTCGTCGAGTTGCGAGCCGATGTGGAGGAGGGTGCCGACATGGTGATGATCAAACCTGCCATGTCGTACCTGGACGTGATTGCGGCAGCGCGTGCCGAGGTGGATGTCCCCGTGGCCGCCTATCACGTCTCAGGTGAGTACTCGATGGTGATGGCCGCAGGGGAGCGAGGTTGGGTCGACGTCGACGAGGTAGCACTGGAACAGATTGGTGCCATCCGTCGTTCCGGAGCCGACTTCGTGCTCACCTACTTCGCTCGCCGGCTCGCCGAGACGTTCGCTGGAACGCCGGACTCCATGGAGGGGCCGACATGACATCCTCCCCGTCAACTGACCCACGGGTGCCTCCAGGGCATGTGCAACCGACCAATGCCGGCCTCTACGAGCGGGCCATGGCGAGGATCCCGGGCGCGGTCAACTCGCCGGTTCGTGCGTTCCGGTCGGTCGGGGGCGTTCCCTACTTCGTCGCACGCGGCGCGGGCGCTCGTGTGTGGGATGTCGAGGACAACGAGTACATCGACTACGTACAGTCCTACGGCGCTTCGATCCTCGGTCACGCGCACGTGGATGTCTGCCGGGCGATCTCCGACGCGGCCGGACGCGGGGCCACCTTCGGCGCACCCACCGAAGGTGAAGTCGTGCTCGCGGAGATGTTGTGCGAACGTGTGCCGGGCATGGAGCAGGTGCGGCTCGTCTCCTCGGGAACGGAAGCAGCGATGTCGGCGATCCGCCTCGGTCGGGGCGTGACAGGTCGGGACCGGATCGTGAAGTTCAACGGCAACTACCACGGCCACAGCGATTCGCTGCTCGCGGGCGCGGGCAGCGGAGTGGCTGAGGGTGCACTGTTGGGATCCTCATCTCCCGATTCGGCCGGTGTGACCAGAGGCGCGGTTGCCGATACCACCGTGTTGGCCTACAACGTCGTACCGGAGCTCGACGACACCGTGGCCGTGGTGTGTGTGGAGCCGGTAGCAGCCAACATGGGCCTGGTGCCTCCGGCTCCGGGGTTCCTGGAGGGGCTGCGCGCCGAGTGCGACCGCGTCGGTGCATTGTTGCTCTTCGATGAGGTCATCACCGGGTTCCGACTGGGCGTGGGAGGAGCGACTGCCCTGTTCGGGGTGACCCCCGATCTCTGGTGTTTCGGGAAGGTGATCGGCGGCGGCCTACCGGTTGGAGCTTTCGGTGCAAGTGCTGCGACGATGGCGCACCTCGCCCCACTCGGCGACGTCTACCAGGCGGGTACACTCTCGGGTAACCCACTGGCCACCGCTGCGGGAGCAACCGTGCTCGGCCACCTCGATGCCGCTGCCTACGAAGCTCTCACCGGCACTGCACAGCAGCTGGCGGACGGGCTCACCGAGGTGTTCCGGGCCGCTGGCGTCGCGGTTCACTTTCCTCGGGTCGGATCTCTGGTCGGTGTGTTTTTCGGTGAGGGCGAACCACCGGTCGACTTCGAGACCGCTTCGCGGTCTGCCGTCCTGGGTCGTTACCCCGAGTTCTTCCACGGGATGCTCGAGGGCGGGATCGCCCTCGCTCCGGGTCCCTATGAGGTGATGTTCCCGTCACTTGCCCACGGTGGTGTGGAGATCGAGGCGACCCTGGATGCGGCACGCGGGGTTGCCGAGCGGATGGCCTGACCCCCATGGGCCCGAAGCGCCTCCCACGCGATGCGGCGGAGCGGGTACTGCGTCGTGCCGTCGTGTTGGGCGATCAGCCCGGTGATGTCGACGACACATTCGACATCGAGGTGTTGATAGCAGCCGCCGGCGATCTGGGGGTGCCGGGAACCGCGGTGCAGCGCGCCATCGCAGAGGAGCAGGCCGGGTTGTTGGCCGGCGAGCCCAACCTGTTGGATCGATGGGTGGGACCGGCCGCGATTTCAGCCGCCCGGGTCGTCGCGCTCGACCGCGTGGCGGCGCTCTCGCTCACTGATCAGTGGTTGCGTAGCCAGTGGGCGTTCAAGCGTGTTCGTGGCACCGAGTCCGTGGCTGAGTACCGTCGCCGCACCGACATGGTCGCCTCGATGCAACGGACCGCACGTTCCATGAGCGGCAAGGACAACGCGGACAAGGTGCGCAACCTGCGCGTCGTGGTTCACGACCTACCCACAGTTGCCGGCGCCGATGCCGATGCCGATGCGACGGGTTCGACGATCGTGGCTGTTCTGGTTGACCTCGAATCATCCAGAGTATTCGCAGAGATGGGGGGCGGGGTCGTCGCCGGCGGAGGAACCTTCCTGTCGGCCATTGCCACCGTGGCCAACGTGGCCAACGATGCTGCCGGGTTGGTGCAGGCTCTGCCGCTCCTGGGCATCCCGGTCTCGGCGGGGATGGGGCTCGGAGTGTTGGCGACGCGCAAGGCCTGGACCCGCGGCATCGACGTGGCGCTCGAAGGGTTGCTCGACCATGTCGAAGCGGGGGAGCCGCCGCCTACGGTTCTGCGCGGCCTCACGGACAGACTGCGCGGCGACTCTGGTCCACACCCCGGTTCTGTGGGGCGTGCGTAGCGCTGTGCGCCACGCACGCCCCACAGAACGGCTTGGGCGATGTGCGAAAGGGTTCAGCTGGCGGGGGTCAGCACGAGCCGCACCCGGGTGCGGCCGTCTTCCTGAGTCAACTCCAACGCGCGGGTCACACCCGACTTGGTGTTGGCACTGCCGCTGATCTCACCCTTGACGTCAAGGTCCCACAACGGGGAGGCGTGGGTGATCACCCGTTGCCCCTCTGATGGTTGAGGTAGGCCCGATCCCTTGATGAAGTCCTTCTCGTCGTCAGCGGTGATCGTGAAGGTCACATCCAGCTGCGAGTCGTCGTCGAGTCGGGCGCTCTTGAAATCGTCAGTGCTGTCCGGCAGGTCGAGGCCGCCCAGGGCCGCAACCGAAGCCGTGTCGGTCTGCTTGATCTGCAGGCGCTTTGTGCTCCCCGAGCCGGCTACGGAGGAAGCGGCATCGTCCGAACCACCGTTGCTCGAATCGGAACCTCCGGTGAGCACGAGCCAAAGACCGAGTGCCGCCAACGCCACGAGCAGAACCGGCACCCCGATCCTTGCGGCCCGTTTCAACGGCGCATCCTGTCGAGTCGCTGCGTCTCGGCGTGCGGCAGTGGGCAGTCTGTGTTCCTGTCGGCCATGGATCTCAGGCCGCTCGGGGTTCGGGGATCACGCGTGCGAGGGTCGCCGCACTGCGGTAGACCGCTTCGGCGGCGCCCAACTCGTCCTCGCGCAGGAGGTTGGCCATGATGCGCAGGACCCAGTCCATGAGGGTGTGGGAACGCATGCCGACCCGGGTGAGCTCACGCATGAGCGCCGGCCGCCCGATGACCTGGGCGAACAGGCGGGCCACCTTGAAGTACAGCCCGTAGTCCGCTTCGAGGATCTCCGGATAGCGCTGGAGCGGCCACGGTGAAGAGGTTGCGATGCACTCGGTTATGAGCGAGGCGGCGAGACGGCCCGTCTCGTAGGCGTAGTCGATTCCTTCACCGTTGAAGGGATTGATGCTTCCCGCTGCATCCCCGACGATCACCCAGTTGGGTCCGACCTTGGGATTGATCGATCCACCCATCGGCAGTCGGCCACCGGTGGGGGCCTGGGTCGGATTCTCGGGATCTATCTCCCAGTAGCCGGGCAGGGTTGCAGCGAACTCCGCCATGAGGTTCGAGGTGTTGACCGATTTCCAGTCGCGGAACGTGGACAGCAACCCGACACCCACGTTGATCGTGCCGTCCCCGACCGGGAAGATCCATCCGTAGCCGGGTAGGGAATTGCCGCTGCGATCCCTCACGTCGAGCGCCGATTCGATCCATGGCTCAGCATGGAGGGGACTCTCGAAATACGTGCGGATCGCCATCCCCTGAGGCATGGAGCGATCGCGGCTGGCTCCCAGTGCCCGACCGAAACGTGAGTTGGATCCATCGGCCACGACTACGTAGTGGGCTCGGATCTCGCGTGTCTCGCCGCTCGTCGACTCAGCCACGGTCGCACCGATCAGTCGCCCTGCGAAGGTGAGCGGAGAGCGTGCTTCGGTTCCCGTCAACAGTGTGGCTCCCGCAGAGACGGCGTTGTCTGCCACCATGGCGTCGAGGTCACGTCTCCGAACCACGTAGCCATGCGATGGGTAGACGCTGTGCTCGGGCCAGTGGAGTTCGAGACTCCGACCGTGCGCGACCGCCCTGAGACCGTCAAAGCGGTGGTGGGCCTCGAGGCCTTCCGCGAGACCCATCTCGTCGAGTTGGTGCACGGCACGAGGGGTGAGACCGTCACCGCAGGTCTTCTCACGCGGGAAGACCTTCTTCTCGACGACCACGACATCGAGTCCGGCTTTCGCCGCCCAATAGGCGGTTGCGCTGCCCGCGGGTCCACCTCCGATCACCAGTAGGTCGTGGATCGTGTCGGACTCACCGGCGCGTTCGGATGGGGGCATCGCTTCAGTCTTCCAGTGTTGGGTCCGGGGAGGCGATCGGCCTGCGCGCTTGTTGCCACGCCTCACAGCGATCGCATCGCCGGTTCCCGGGATCGCCGGGTCTCAGCGTGGCTGGAGTTGCTCAGCCGGTTGGAGGCGTGGCCTTCCACTCATCGAGCACTGCTGTGAAATCAGCGGCCTGGTCAGGAAGCAGTGCGGTGATCTTTTCCTCGAAGCCGTCTTCCCACACCGAGATGTCGAAGTCCTCGCCACCGAACTCGGTGCGTTCGTGCAGCACCACAGCCATGATCTCCGATGCATCCAGAGTTGCCATCTGACCCGGCATGCCGCCCTTGATCGGCTTCTGGTCCGCCCCGAAGGTGGTGAACCCGGCGTCCTTGTAACCCGTGGATCCGAGCGCCACCCAGGTGACCTGGTCCGCCGGCGATGGGAAGGCGGTGACGACCGCTCCGTCGTTCAGCTGGGGACCGACACCGCCGCCGCCGCCAGCGCCATGGCAACCGGCACAACCGGCGCTTCCGTTGTAGAGCCCGTCGCCGATGGCGAGTGGACCTTCGGCGTTGCTCGGTGGATCGAGTGTCCACGCGTATGCGATGAAGAACACCGGCAGCACCACCAACGCTGCGGCCGCCCACCACGGCACCTTCTTGCGTCGCTGTGCCGCCTCCACCCACGGTGGAGTCGGTTCCGCAACCGGTTCAGGCTCAACCACAGCGGGAGCCGCCGAGGCCGCCACGGGAGCTGTCGACTTTGTCTCTGCAGGCGCGGACGACTCACCCGATGATGCAGACGGCTCGGCGCCGCCGTCACCGGACAGCGCAGAGCGCCGTTCCTTGCTGCGCTTCAGGAGATGTTCTGGAATCTCGGTCAACGACTGCCTCCGCGCGTCGCTTCGTCTATCACTGGCTCTGGCCCTGGGATCTCCCGACACTATGTCGGGTTCCACCGACGGTCGGGTTCTCACCGAACCATACCGGGTTACGCCCGGTGCCAATCCCGGCTCTCGCCGGCCGGCCCACTCTACGCGGATCGTTCGCACGGGTACCAAGCCAGAGCGACAGGACCGGCGGGAGAGTTGGTCGTTGTGGTCGTCCCCCGAACGTTGGCAGCGCAAATGTGCTTCACAGGTGGGTGCCGTGGTAAACCTGCGGCGGTCGGAAGCGAACCTGTAGAGGTTCTCAACCGGCTTAGACTGTTCAGGGAATATCGCCTGTCCCACAAGGGGTCAGCGGGATCACCGAAGAGCCGTTCCACAGGAGGTCAACGTGGTTGCATTCATCACCTCGGTGTTGATTCTGGTGCTGATGCTGTTACCGGTATTTTGGTTTGCGAAGCGACGCCATGTCGGCGACCCCTTGACGTGGGGCGAGGCCGTCGTTGCCGGCACCTACGTCTTCTTCATGCTCTTCTGGGCCTACGGAGTGATGCCCCACCAGTGGCTCACCTTCGCTGATGCCGAACTGAACTGGCGCCCCGACCTGGTGTGGCTGGGCCCGGGGGGCTCCATGACGCTGCCGTTCGTGGGATGGACCATCGAAACGCCGTGGTTTCCGATGACGATTTCGGCGCAGGCCTTCCGCGACGTGATCGCCACGCTCATCTACGTGGTCCTGTTGGGTATCCAGATCTTCTTCTGGGGCTGGTGGCAGGATCGTGACAAGCGGGCCGAGGCGACGGCAGCCGTCGAACCCACCACTCCGTACGGTCGACCACTGATCAAGCGAGCGTGAGACATGGCAGTAACTGACGCAAACCCACCCCTGCCTGCCTTCAGCACCGACTACGTGCTGGCCGAGGTAGATGCCGACTATCTGTCGAGGGCGGTCAAGCCCAAGCAGTTCATCCACATCGACCAGTCCGAGTGCATCCAGTGCGAGGGCTGTGTGGACATCTGCCCGTGGAAGTGCATCCACATGGTCTCTCCTCAGTCCATCGACGAGTCGCTCGACATCGAACGTCCCGGGCTGGATCCCACCGACAACGTGGTGTTCCTGATCGACGATGACGTGTGTACCCGCTGTGCACTCTGCGTGGACCGTTGCCCCACCGGCGTGATCGTCATGGGCAAGATCGTTGATCCAGGACCATCGGGGGACACACACCAGCGCACCAACGGACATGGCTATGCATACGGGATGAGGTTGGCCTGATGCGCCCCGCGTGTTTGATGATCAATGTCGGAACCGCTCAGCGGATTCGACGCAACCGCCGGCCACAGAGTAGGGAGTACGCCCGTGGCTAAGACGATGCAGGGCTCCGGAGGTATCTCCGAGAAGTGGAACGACCTGAAGGACAATGTCCAGGGCTCACAGGCCTGGAGTTCGATCTTCAGGCCCGGATCCATCTTCCGCAAGGGATACAGCGACAGCCCACGTAACCGCTCCTACGTGATCATGAACAGCGTGCTCTACCACCTCCACCCGGTGAAGGTGAAGCGCCACGCGGTGAAGGTCAGCTACACCTTGTGTCTGGGTGGACTGAGCTTCTTCCTGTTCATCATCCTCACCGTGACGGGCATCTTTTTGATGTTCTTCTACCGTCCGACCGCCGCTCAGGCATGGGACGACATCTACGCGCTGCAGACATCGGTGACCTTCGGGTTGCTCGTGAGGAACATGCACAGATGGGCGGCGCACCTCATGGTGTTGTCGGTCTTCCTCCACATGGCCCGCGTGTTCTACCACGGGGCCTACAAGGCTCCACGGGAGTTCAACTGGGTCATCGGTGTGATCCTGTTGACTCTCACCCTGCTACTGAGCTTCACCGGCTACCTGCTGCCGTGGGACCAGTTGGCTCTGTGGGCCGTGACGGTGGGTACCAACATGATGGGTTACACCCCCGTGCTCGGTTCCCAGGTGCGGTTCGTGCTCCTGGGTGGGGCGGAGATCGGTAGCGACACGCTGTTGCGATGGTATGTCCTCCACGTGTTGTTCTTCCCCTTCATCACGGTCATCTTCATGGCCATCCACTTCTGGCGTGTCCGCAAGGACGGCGGGATCTCGGGGCCGTTGTGATGAAGACACCGACGAGTGATGCAGCATGGATGTGTGATTTCGTGACCGAGGCGGGCGTGGTGCATGGCACCCGGGTGCCCACCGGGGAGGCAACACTGTGACCGAGGTACCGGAGCACCTTCTCAAGCGTGCCCAGGAAGCCAAAGACAAGGCAGCCGCCAAGAAGGCACCTGCCGGTAGCGAAGCCGCAGGTGGCGACGCACCCGCCGGTGGTGGCGACGATGCCCCAGCTGGTGATTCGCGGATACCGGCGCACCTCCTCGAACGCTCCAAGGCCGCCAAGTCCCGCAAGTCGGGTGGCGACGCAGAGGCCTCAGATGGCGGTGGCGGTGGAACCGCCGTTGCCACCAAGGCCGACGTTCCGGCAGCTCCGGCGGCCGGCCTGCCCACCGGAGCAGGGCCCGGTGGTCACACACAGCGCCTCCTGACCGTCGTCAAGTCCGGATCCATCCAGGACGTGAAGGCCAAACCTCAGGACAAGGTGCACGTGTGGCCCCACCTGCTCGTCATCGAGTTCGTGGCAGCTCTCATCACCACCGTCTTCCTGTTCATCTTCTCGTGGCTGGTGAACGCTCCTCTGCTGGAGCTCGCGAACTTCAACAGCACGCCGAACCCGTCGAAGGCGCCGTGGTACTTCCTGGGCCTCCAGGAATTGCTCACGATGTTCCATCCGATGGTCGCTGGCGTGACCATCCCCGGCATGGGCATCTTCGTTCTGATTCTGGCGCCCTACATCGACAAGAACCCTTCGAACAAGCCGGAGGACCGCAAGTTCGCCATCGCCCTGATGACCGTCCACATCATGTTCTGGTCCACACTGGTGATAATCGGCTCCTTCTTCAGGGGGCCGGGATTCAACTTCACCCTTCCCTGGGTTGACGGACTCTTCTTCGATTTGTGAGGTGAACTGATCATGAACGGATTCTGGATCGCAGTACTCGTACTCATCGGCTTGGCGGCTGCCGCGTTCGTGTTGTTGGGAGCGGCGTCGCGCCGGGAATCATCCTCGGCAACCCAGGGCGGGACGTTCAGTCGTGAAGCCCTGAAGCGCGACAAGGCTGCACGCAAGTCCAAGGCCGCAAAGGATGCCGCCCAGGGGCCTCCGACCGGGCGCGAGGTCGAATTGGCCGCGGCCGATGCCCGAGCGGGTGCACTCCAGCCGGTGGGTGACACCGCTCCGGTCGCATGGGTGCCACCGGATCCCGAAGCCCTCGACCAGACCCGACGGGCCTTCCTGAATCGCTCGGTGATTGCTCTCATGGGCCTCGGAATCGCCGGATTCGCGGCCGGTGCTTTCACCGCCTTCCTGTGGCCAACGGGTTCGAGCGGGTTCGGTTCGAAGATCCGGGTCGGCAAGATCAGTGACATCAAGGCAGAGGTGGAGAAGGGCGATGGCTTCTTCTACCAGCCCGAAGGCCGTATGTGGATCACCGAGTACCCCGCTACGGCATTGCCCAAGGCGGAGCAGGTATACGCTCCGGCGGTGCTCAACGGCATGAAGGTCGGCCTCGTGGCGCTCTACCAGAAGTGCCCCCACCTGGGTTGCAGGGTTCCCAGTTGCGTCAGTTCACAGTGGTTCGAGTGTCCGTGCCATGGTTCGCAGTACAACCAGGTCGGCGAGAAGAAGGGCGGGCCGGCTCCCCGGGGCATGGACCGCTTCGCAATGGAAGTTTCCGGAGACACCTTCATCGTCAACACCGGTCAGGTGATCGACGGACCACCCATCGGCACCAATACAACCGGCCAGGAGGCCGAAGGTCCCCACTGCATCGGCGCAGCCGGCGGCGAGCACTGAGCACGCCAACTGACGGGTCACCCACACGGTGGTGGCCCCGAGCCACATCACGGAGATACACGAGAACCAGATGATCCTCGCAAACACACAACAGAGTTTCGGATTCGCACTGCTAGCGATCGTGGTCGTGGGCGCGGCGATCTACATCGTGTCCACGATCCGCGCCGGCCGCGCCGAAGTTGGTTCGGAGATCGAGCTGGCGCCCAACCGCAAGCAGTATCTGGACGACGAGGATCTCGAGGGCCCCAAGCTGAATGCGGCACTGTTCTCGGCTGCCGGCCTCCTCGCCATCATCGCCATCGCCCTGCCCGTGTACTGGCTTGCCGAACCCGGCCGTCAGGCAGGCGCGGTGAAGAACTTCGACGAGACCTTCGCGGAACGTGGTCAGGCGCTCTACGAAACAGGCGCCCAGTGCGTCAACTGCCATGCGGGCGGCGGTGTGGGTGGTGTCGCCAACTTCATCGTCAACGACCAGAACGGCAACTTCGTGGAACAGGTCAACTGGAACGCGCCTGCCCTCAACAACGTGTTGTACCGCTACTCAGAGGACGAGGTCCGTTACGTCCTCAACTACGGGCGTCCCGGCACGCCCATGGCCGCATGGGGTGCCCCGGGCGGCGGTCCACTCACCACACAGCAGCTGGATGAACTGATCGCCTACCTGTGGACCCTCCAACTCCAACCCGACGAGATGCGCAAAGAGGTGAACGGACTGGTCGCGGGAGTTGATCCTGAACTGTCCAAGCGACTCGACGAGGTGAACAAGTCCAACGAGGGGATCGAGAGTCCCCAGACGGCGAACCGGCTCTCACGTGCCGACGAACTGGCGCTCGGGGAGATCCTGTTCAACAACCAGGGAGTGGGCGCGGGTTCCTACTCCTGTGCCCGGTGCCATGTGCCCGGTGCCGCATACGGTCAGCCATGGGAACCATTCGCCCGGCTCCAGTACGGATCGTTCGGGCCCAACCTCGCCGGCGTCGAGAAAAGTGCGACCCCCGAACAGCACTTCACGCTCGTTTGGGGTGGTATGGAGGAAGGCAAGCAGTACTTCTCCCGCAAGCAGGGCAACCCGCAGATGCCGGGATTCGGTCTCAACCCGAACTCAGGTCAGGCTGACAAGGGTGTGCCCGACTTCGGTGAAGCGGGGATGTTCACGCCGGCCGAGGTGTGGGCGATCGTGACCTACGAGCGCAATCTCGACAACCCGCTGACCGACAAGAGCCCGGACGCGGGCACCATCGAGTCCCCGACGTTCGCCGATGCGAAGGCAGCGGCGGCCGCGGGATCATCGGATGAGAGTTCCGCCGCGGCCACGTCCTCGGGCGCCACAGCCTCCAACTAAACAGAGTGATCGGGAGCAAACGACCAAGATGTCAGTACTTGCAGCCATAGCTTTCGACCCCGCCATTCGCGGGGTACTCGTCGTCGCAACCGGCGTTGTAGTCCTAATGGGGTCGATCTTCATAATCGTCTCCACGAATGTGGGATTCCGTCAGGGATTCCTGGTCGTGCTCACCTGCCTCGCCGGTTGGTGGTTCTGCATGGGATTCGTCTGGACCATCTACGGCATCGGTCTGCGCGGCCAGGATCCATCCTGGATCGAACAGGAGGTCAACTTCAGTCGCGACAACCCTGTCGCCACCGACGTGGCGTCCAACCTGCCTCGTACCGAGGAGTTGCCCGACCCCGAAAAGGTCTACGCGTCGCTCATCGCCGAGGACCCCACGATCCAGGACCGTATCGAGGAGTCCGAGGGCGAAGGGTTCGTGCCCGAGAGCCTCACGCAGCTGGTGACGCTCCTGCCCGATCAGAAGGTGGAGCTCGACGACGCGCTGGGCGGCTGGCGTATCCTGCCCGAGTCCGACGCACGTCGCGGTGATGCAGCAGCTGCTGCAGACGCGACATTGGTTGCCAACAACGCCTTCGGGGATCAGACGGCCGGGTCCTACACCATTCACGATGTCTTCTTCTACGGCGGCAAATCTGGTGCGGAGCCTGAGACGATCCCGGGCGACTACAACATCTTCGAAAAGGCGTGGCACCGAATCGAGACCACCCTGGAGCTGAAGAACCCGCCTCTCTACGCCGCGGTGACGGTGCAGAAGAACATCCCCCAATCGGTGGCCCCCGGTGAAGCACCTCCGGCTCCGAAGGTGGATGAGAATGCGGACATCGTCACGGTTGTACTTCTGAGAAACCTGGGAAACCGTCGGCTCATTCCGGCTCTGTTCATGATCTTCGCGGGCCTCATCTTCGCGGTGACCGCCTGGTTGTTGCACAGCCGTGATCGAGCGGCCATGCAGGCCAGGGCGGATTGGGACCCAGCGAGCGCTACCTGAAATGGGACAGTACCTTCCCATTTTCGCCCTCATGGTCCTCGCCGGCCTGTTCGCCGGTATCAGCTTCACGGCATCCCGCTTGTTGAACCCGCCCCGACCCACGCCCACCAAGGTCGCACCCTATGAGTGCGGGATCCTCGATGTCAGCGATCCACCGCAACGCTTCCCGGTGCACTTCATGTTGGTGGCGATGATCTTCATCGTGTTCGACATCGAGACCATTTTCTTCTATCCGTACGCGATGCTCGTCGACGACCTCGGAGCGTTCGGAATCATCGCGATCCTCGTGTTCTCGGCGACATTGTTCGAGTCACTGCTGTTCGTCATATCCAAGGGCGCCCTCGACTGGGGGCCTGCGAAGCATCTGCGTCGCCATGACGCCATGGTCGACCGGGAGCGCACCGCCCGTACGACGGTCCGTGCAGTGGGCCTTGATGGCAGATCTGACCAGTCGACTCCCGAGGCAGCCTGATGGGAATTGCCGGGGACATACGTGACGACGGCTTCGCGGGGTTGGAACACAACTTCCTGACCGGACAGTTGGAGGACCTGGTTCGTTGGGCCCGTCGCAAGTCTTCGTGGCCAGCGACGTTCGGACTCGCGTGCTGTGCCATCGAGATGATGGCCACAGGAGGACCCCACTACGACATGGCCCGCTACGGCATGGAGGTCTTCCGGGCGTCTCCCCGTCAGGCCGACATCATGATCGTTGCCGGTCGGGTCTCCCAGAAGATGGCTCCGATCCTGCGCAATGTCTATGACCAGATGGTCGAACCCAAGTGGGTCATCTCGATGGGAGTGTGTGCATCCAGTGGTGGGATGTTCAACAACTACGCACTCGTCCAGGGTGTCGACACGGTCGTCCCGGTCGACGTGTACGCCCCCGGATGTCCTCCCGGTCCCGAAACGCTGATGCAGGCGATCATGACCCTGCACTCACAGATCGAGACGGGAGAGATCCTGAGGCGGCGTGAATCGACCGGAACCGGTGCAGGAGTGCAGCTCGAGGAGGCGTCAGCGCAAGGAGTGGCGGCGGGACGTGAGGATGCAACCGTCGGATCGGGATCAGTGCCGGTGAGCATTGCCATTCCCGGCCACTTCGGTGGGACCGGTGAGACCTCCGCGGGAGGTGAGAGGTGAGTGACGACACCGCCCCAGAGTCATCAGATGATGCGGTCACCGAAGAGGTCGGCGACGATTCCGAACCAGGTGCGGAACTGCTCCACGGCGTCCCGGTGCTGCGCAACGGTGGCCAGACGACGCTGCATCCTGGCCGCGATGGGTACACCGAACTGGTGGAACGACTTCGCACCGAGGGCTATTGGGTCTGCACGGACCTGTGCGGCGTCGACTACCTGACCTACGACGCACCGAGGAACCTGCCCGTCGGTGTGGACCCGCAACGCTTCGAAGTCGTCGTGGAGCTTGTGAATCCAACCGATCGTTCACGACTGCGCGTCCGTGTCCAGGTCCCCGGCGAGGAACCTTCGCTCGACTCGCTCGTGCAGGTTCATCCAGGGATGGAGGCGTATGAGCGGGAGACCTGGGACCTGTTCGGGATCGTCTTCGAGGGTCACCCGCACCTGAGCAGGATCCTGTTGCCCGATGACTGGGAGGGCCACCCGCTCCGCAAGGATTCGTCGGTCGGCAACATCCCGGTGCAGTTCAAGGCCTCCCGGGAGCTGCGATCATGACGATCTCCGATATCGAGACCCTCAACACGGTCCGTGAGGAATTGCTCGCGGATGACTCGGTGCTTCGCCTGACCGAGACCGAGGCTGAGCAACGATCGGGATACCAGGGGCCGGCCGACGGCGACCTCGGTGAGCGGATGATCATGAACATGGGTCCTCAGCACCCCTCGACGCACGGCGTGCTGCGGCTCGTCCTGGAGCTCGAGGGCGAGGAGATCAAACGTTCCAAGCCGGTCATCGGTTATCTGCACACCGGTATGGAACAGACAGCCGAGACCCTCACGTATTTGCAGGGTCCCACCAACGTGACGCGCATGGATTATGCGGCACCGTTGTTCAACGAACTCGCGTTTTCGCTCACCACCGAGCAGTTGCTCGGGATCGAGGTTCCCGAACGCGGTCAGTGGATCCGGATGCTCATGTGTGAACTCGACCGGATCGCGTCGCACATGTTGTTCCTCGCCACAAACGGGATGGACCTCGGTGCCGTTTCGATGATGCTCTACGGCTGGCGTGAGCGCGAAGAGATCCTCCGTTTCACCGAGTCCGTCACCGGACTGCGGATGAACCACAACTTCATCCGACCGGGCGGCGTCGCGGCCGACCTGCCGGACGGATGGCGTGAGCACCTGAAGGCCACCCTGGAGCCCATCCCCGGGCGCCTCGAGGAGTTCGACATCCTCATGACCGGCCAGCCGATCTGGCAGAACCGCCTGCAGGGGGTCGGTGTGACCACCACCGAACGGTGTCTTTCCCTCGGGATCACCGGGCCCACCCTCCGCAGCACCGGTGCGGCTTGGGACCTGCGTCGCGACATGCCGTACCTGGCCTATGACCAGGTCGACTTCGATGTACTCGTCGGTACCTACGGTGACTGCTTCGATCGCTATGCCATCCGCCTGGGGGAGATCCGCGAGTCGATTCGCATCATCGACCAGATCATCGACAAGATTCCAGGTGGTGACTATCGGATCCAGGACAAGAAGGTGACCCCGCCGCCGCGGGCACGTATCGATGAGTCCATGGAAGCCCTGATACACCATTTCAAGATCTTCACCGAGGGCTTCAAGGTGCCCGAGGGCGAGGCGTACGTCACGGTCGAGAGTCCGCGCGGCGAACTCGGCGTGTACATGGTTTCCGACGGTTCCTCCAAGCCATACCGAATGCACATGCGCGACCCGAGCTTCGCGAACATCCATGGCTATCCCGACCTGATGCAGGACGCGCTGATCGCAGACGCAGTGGCGATCATCTCCTCGGTCGATCCGATCATGGGTGGAGTGGATCGCTGATGGCACGCTTCAACCAGGCGAACCTGGAGATGGCGGAGCGCATAATTGCCCGCTATCCCCATCCGCGTTCCGCACTCATCCCGTTGTGCCACCTGGCCCAGGAACAGGACGGTTGGCTCAGCGAAGAGGCGATGGTCCATGTGGGCGAGTTGATCGGCTGCAGCTCTGCGCAGGTGCTCGGTACGGCCAGCTTCTACGAGATGTTCAAGTTGCACCCGGTCGGGAAGTACTGCGTGAACGTGTGCACCAACATCTCGTGTCAGATCGTGGGTGGCGAGGAGTTGCTCGAACACGCAGAGACATCCCTCGGGGTGCGCGCCGGTGGCACCACCGAAGACGGTATGTTCACCCTCGAGGACGTGGAGTGCATGGCTGCCTGTACCGAGGCACCCGCGGTGCAGGTCAACTACCGC
Source organism: uncultured Microthrixaceae bacterium (assembly GCA_963805905.1). Taxonomy (GTDB): domain Bacteria; phylum Actinomycetota; class Acidimicrobiia; order Acidimicrobiales; family Microtrichaceae; genus JAMLGJ01. The sequence goes on along the minus strand of CAWDVV010000001.1, from coordinate 3,354,873 downwards.
TACTTCCACCGCGTCGATGGCGAACGTTTCGATGAACTGATTGCAGCTCTGCGCTCCGGCGAACTGGATGGAACCGTGCCACCTCATGGAACACTGGCGAAGGTCCGTCAGGACCTCGACGACGATCGGATCGCGAACATCACTCCGCCGGACGAACAGGTTGTTCCGGTCTGGATCGCCCGGGCGAACGCCTCGGCGGGAGCAGACGAGGACGGAGGTGCGTCATGAGCGACCTCCTGGAACGACTCGGCGGATCAGTCACTTCAGCGGCCGCGTCGACGCCCCGGATCGTGTCATCGCGCTTCGATGAACCGAACGGGCACACGATCGACGGATACCGCACCACCGGTTCGTATCCGGGTTACGAAGCGATCCGCTCGGCGTTGACGCGGCCGCCATCGGAGATCGGCGAGATCGTCAAGGAAGCGACGCTGCTGGGTCGCGGCGGTGCCGGGTTCCCCGCCGGTGTGAAATGGGGGTTCTGCCCCCCCGATGTGTGGCCGCGCTACCTCGTCATCAATGGGGACGAGTCAGAGCCCGGTACCTACAAGGACCGCGTTCTGATGGAGCGTGATCCTCACCAGCTCATCGAGGGTTGCCTGATAGCGGCGTATGCGATCGGTGTTGCACAGGTGTTCCTGTACGTACGCGGCGAGATGGCCCATGCGCAGGAACGGATCGCCGCCGCGCTGAACGAGGCCTATGAGGCCAATCTGGTCGGCAAGAACATCCTCGGATCGGATTTCAGTGTCGACATCGTTCTCACATGGGGTGCCGGTGCCTACATCGTGGGCGAGGAGACCGCCCTGCTCGAATCGCTCGAGGGGCGCCGCGGCATGCCGCGCCTCAAACCGCCGTACTTTCCGGCCGCCAAGGGCCTCTACATGCAGCCCACCGTGGTGAACAACGTGGAGACAATCTCGAACCTGCCGTGGATCATCAACAAGGGTGTGAGTGAGTACCGGGCGATCGGCACCGAGAGCTCGCCGGGTACCCGCCTGATCGCCCTGTCGGGCCATGTTCGCAATCCCGGAGTGTTCGAGGTTCTCCAGGGATCCACCACGTTCGGTGATCTCATCGAATCCCCCGACTACGGCGGCGGGATCCGTGACGGTCATGAACTCAAGATGTTCATTCCCGGTGGCGCTTCGGCACCCTGGTTCTTTCCCGAGCACCTCGATCTGCCGCTCGAGGCCAGAGAGGTCGGTCCACAGGGGTCGATGCTCGGCTCGGGTGCGGTGGTGGTGATGGATGACTCCACCGACGCCGTTCGTGCGGCGCTGCGCCTGGTGCGGTTCTTCGCACGGGAATCGTGTGGCAAGTGCACACCGTGTCGCGAAGGCACCACCTGGGAGGAACAGATCCTCACCCGGATCCTCGAAGGTCACGGTCGCCCCAGTGACATCGACCTACTGCTCGACGTCGGCGACAACATCTCCCCGGGGCCCTACCCCGTGGCATCAGATGATGCGGCGGGCCTGGAAGCGGTACCGTTCCCACCCCGCCAGACCACCATCTGTCCGCTGGGGCCTTCCTCGGTGGCACCCATCACCTCCGCGATCAGGCGATTCCGCAGCGAGTTCACCGACAAGATCACACTGCGCGACCCGATTCCCGTGATGAGCGCGCCGGTGACCGGCGCTCGGGGTGCCGAGGAGCCTGCCACTGGGAACGGGGTGCACCATGGCTGATGAGACACCAAAGCCGATCGAGGTGACCGCGCCGGTGCAGATCACCGTTGACGGCGAGACCTTCACGGTGCAGAAGGGTGACCTGCTCATCGATGCCTGCGAACGCAACGGCACCTACATCCCGAGGTTCTGCTACCACCCCCGCATGAACCCGGTGGGCATGTGTCGCATGTGCATCGTCGAGATCGATTCGGGGCGTGGTCCGGCACTCCTTCCGGCATGCATGGCCGAGGTCTCCGACTCGATGGTGGTCGACACGAAGAGCGCGAGCAGTCGCGAAGGTGCAGGACGGTGTCCTCGAGTACCTGCTCGCAAACCATCCGCTGGATTGTCCGGTGTGCGACAAGGGCGGCGAGTGTCCCCTCCAGGATCAGACCTATGCGTATGGTCCCGGCGAGTCCCGCTATGTGGAGGAGAAGCGCCACTACGCGAAACCGATATCGATCTCCGAGACCGTCTACCTCGACCGCGAACGGTGCATCCTGTGTGATCGTTGTACCCGCTTCGCCGATGAGGTCGCGGGTGACCCCCTGATCCATTTCATTGATCGGGGTTCGGAAACACAGATCAACACCTTCCCGGGTGAACCGTTCAGTTCATATTTCTCGGGTAACACGGTGCAGATCTGCCCGGTCGGTGCACTCACAGCGAAGCCTTATCGCTTCAAGGCGCGTCCATGGGACCTGACCGAGACCGAATCCACGTGCACCCGCTGCTCGGTGGGATGCCGCATCACGATCGAGGCGTCAGCGCGATCAGGTCCTGCGTTTCCAGGGCATCGATTCCGACCCTGTCAACTGGGGTTGGCTGTGTGACAAGGGGCGCTTCGGGTTCGAGGCCATGAACAGCTCCGATCGACTGGGCGATCCCCTCATGCGGGGCGAGGACGGTCAACTCTCGAAGGCCCGTTGGAGTGACGCCCTCGGTTCAGTGGCTTCAGCGGTCGGCGCTGCGATCGATGGTCGCGGTCCGTCATCGGTTGCGCTCATAGGTGGCGTCGCGTAGCACCAACGAGGGTGCATACGCCTGGGCCAAACTGGCGAAGGCCGTCATCGGTACCGACAACTGCGACGCCCAGCTCGGAGACGGCCTGCCTGCAGAGCTGGCGTTGGGCCTGCCCGGGCTCACGATCGACGACGTGTGTGCGCCGGGTTCAACGGTTCTGTGGATGGGACCGGATCCCCTCGAGGAACTCCCGGTGCTGAAGTTGCGCCTCCGTCACGGCGTGATCAACGACGGGCTGAAGATCGTCGAGTTGGGTCCGCGTCGCACCGGGCTGGGTTCACTGGTCGCAGAACGTGTCACGGTCGCGCCCGGTGAGTTGCCGTCCACGCTCGAAGCGTTGCTGAGTGGTGATGTGGATGAGAAGCACGAGCAGGCGTCCAGGCTCCTGCGCGAAGCCGGTGACGATCTGCGGGTGGTGGTGGGCAGGGCGAACCTCGCCGAGTCAGCCGATACCACCGTCGCTGCCGTGAGCGAGCTGCGCAAGGCCGTTCCCGGGGCCCGGTTCCTCGTAGCTCTGCCCCGCGGCAACGTGCGCGGGGCGCTCGAAGCTGGGCTCGCCCCGGGATTCCTCCCGGGTGGAACCCGGCTGCAGGGTGCATCCACGCCGGCCTCCTGGGGTTCACTTCCCGCAGAGCGCGGACTGGATACGACCGGGATTCTCGAGGCCGCCGCCGCAGGGCGGATCGAGGTCCTGTTCCTCCTCGGCGCAGATCCACTGGCCGACTTCCCGGACCGATCCCTCGCCCGCCGTGCCCTGGCGGGTGCACGTCGGATCGTGGCGGTCACACCACTGCTCGACGCTTCAGCCGAAAAGGCACATGTCGTGTTGCCCGCCGCAGGTTTCTCCGAGGTCAATGGCACAACCACCAACCTCGAAGGTCGCGTCACCAAGGTGTCGGCGAAGGTGACCCCGTCGGGCACATCTCGGGCCGACTGGTCGATCGCCGCCGGTCTGGCCGACCGGATAGCACAGCGCACCGCTGTGGGTGGCGGCGCAATCGCCGAATCCGAGGAACTACTCGCGAGCGAGCTCGATACCTTCCTCGAACCCGGTGCCGGGGGCGAACTCCCACTCGATGGGGCACTCACGCGGCATCGACCGTGAACTCGAGTCGAGCGATGTCGGCGATCTCACCGTGCCCGCCACCGACGCCTACAGTCTGCGGCTCGTGGTGAATCGCAAACTCTATGACCGAGGCACGTTGCTCACGGCCTCACCCTCATCGGCGGGGCTGGCCGAGGAGTCAATGGCCATGCTGAACCCGGCCGATGCGACCCCGTTGGGAATCGGTGGAAGCGATACCGGCGATTCCACCAGGGTGAAGCTGACCTCGGCGCAGGGCTCGATGACGATCCACGCAACACAAGATGCAACGGTGCCCAAGGGCACGGTGTTGGTGCACCACAACCGTGCTGGTTCGGATCCCGGAGAACTCATCGGCGCCGGCGCGACGGTGTGCGAAGTACGGGTGGAGGTGAGCTGATGGATCCGCTTCTCTCAGGCGACATCGGTCTCGCCGCGGTGCTCATCGTCCTGCTCAAGGTGGTCGTGGCGTTCGCCGCGTTGATGGTGGGCGTGATGCTCATGGTCTGGTTCGAACGCAAACTCGTGGCCGACATGCAGAACCGCATCGGACCCAATCGTGCAGGGCCCTTCGGACTGCTCCAGACGCTCGCTGACGGCATCAAGCTCTTCTTCAAGGAAGAACTGTCACCGGCCAATTCGGACCCGTTCGTCTACAAGCTCGCGCCCGTACCTGTCGTTGATTCCGGCGTTCCTGGTGTTCTCGGTGGTTCCGGTGGCAGGCAACTTCTCCGGTGGCTCCGACGGAACTGTCACCTTGTTCGGCTACGAGACCTTCATGCAGGTCGCCGATCCACAGATCGGCATCCTGTTGGTACTCGCGATGTCGTCCGTTGCCGTGTACGGAATCATGTTGGCGGGCTGGTCGTCGGGCTCCAAGTACCCGTTGCTGGGTTCTGTCCGGGCAACCTCCCAGATGATCTCCTATGAGGCGGCGCTGGGTCTGTCGGTGGCGACCGTGCTGTTGCTCGCAGGTTCGTTGACCACGAACCTGATCGTGGATGGCCAGGCAGGCGGGAAGTGGAACCTGTGGATGACCGGCTTCGTGCCGTTCATCGTGTTCCTGATCGCCACGACTGCCGAGCTGAACCGTCCGCCGTTCGACCTCGTTGAGGCCGAACAGGAACTCGTGGGTGGCTTCCACACGGAGTACACCGCCATCCGCTTCGCCATGTTCTTCCTGGCCGAGTTCATGAACACCGTCACGATGTCCGCGATCATCGTCACCCTGTTCTTCGGAGGCCCGGCCGGACCGACCTTCGGGCTGACCGGTTGGTTCCCCGACTACGTGCTGGGATTCACGTACTTCTTCGCGAAGTTGTTCGTGTTCCTGTTCATCTTCGTGTGGTTCCGTGCGACGCTGCCGAGGCTTCGCTATGACCAACTCATGGACCTGGGTTGGAAGTTGCTCATACCGCTGGCGCTCAGTTGGTTCCTGATCGTGGCTGCGGTGAAGGTTGCAGTCGGAGCCGACTGGAACCTTCCTGTCGTCGTGTTGATCCTCGCCGCGGGTCTGTTCGTGGGGGCCGTCATGTTGCGCCTGGCGGTGCGCTCGGGCGAGTCTCGTCGGATGGACGAACTCGTGGGAGGTGATCGCTGATGGGTTATCTGGACGGATTCAAGGTCACCTTCGCCAAGTGGGCGGGTGTTCATTCCGACAGCGGTCGGCGGGTCACCCTCGAGTACCCCGAGGAGGTGCGCCCGAAGCCAGAGCGCTTCCACGGTCGTCACGTGCTCAACCGTTACGAAGACGGCATGGAGAAGTGCATCGGCTGTGAACTGTGCGCGGGGGTGTGTCCGGCTCGGTGCATCTACGTGCGTGGGGCCGACAATGACCCCGACAACCCGACCTCGCCCGGCGAGCGTTTCGGTTACGTGTACGAGATCAACTACCTGCGCTGTATCCACTGTGACCTCTGTGTGGAGGCCTGCCCCACGCAGGCGATCACCGAGACCAAGCTCTTCGAGTTCGCGTTCTCGGATCGTGAGGATGCGATCTACACCAAGAACGAATTGCTGGTCGACGACGATGGTCGCCCCCAACAGACGCCCTGGGAGAACTGGAGCGGAGGCTTCGATCCAGCTGAGGACACTTCGGGTTGGATGCGTGCGACGTCTCCTTCCGGATCTGTGGAATTCGAAGGGATCGTGGCGTGGGCCAACGAACTCGGCTACGGAAGCCGCGCCCCCGAGGGTGGCCAGCCGGGTGAAGCGGTCGCTGCGCGCGGGTGACCCGTGAGGCCGATGCCGAGCATTCCGGTGGTGACCACTGATGCGCGTCGAGATGTTCACCTTCCTGGTGGCCGGGCTCATCTGCCTCGGAGGAGCTCTCGGGTGGTCCTGTTCCGCAACACGGTGCACAACGCGCTCAGCCTGGTGGCGACGCTGTTCGGCATCGCGGTCCTGTTCCTCAACCAGGGTGCCTACTTCCTGGCAGCGGTACAGGTGATCGTCTATGCCGGTGCGATCGTCATCCTGTTCCTGTTCGTGATCATGTTGCTGGGAGCAGACACCGCCAACAGCCTCGGCACCGACCCGATCGTCGGACAACGCATGGGTGCGATCATCGTCGGCGTGCTGATTCTGGGCTTGTCGCTCGTTGCGCTCCTGGCAGGGCCCGACGTCGTCACGGGTGCGGCTTCGTCGGCGGCGCCGCTGAGTTCGGACATGCCCAATGTGAACCAGCTCGGCCGGGTGTTGTTCACCGACTATGTGTTTGCATTCGAGATCACCGCCGTCCTGTTGACGATCGCGGTCGTGGGTGCGGTGGTGCTGGCGCGGCGTCCCCGCTCGGGTGTGATCGACCTCGACGAGTTCCCCGATGGAACCGCCATAGACGAGATGTCCCGGACGACGGACGAGCGCGGAGACGATTCCGAGGAGGTCGCACCGTGATGCTCGCTCAAGTGGAGGTCGGCCTCACCCCGACCTGGTACCTCGTACTCGGAGCCCTGATCTTCGCGATCGGTGCCGTGGGGTTGCTCGTGCGGCGCAACCCGCTCGTGATGTTCATGTGCGTCGAGTTGATGCTGAACGCGGTCACACTTACTTTCGTGGCGTTCTCGCGTGCGCTCGATGACGTGGGTGGCCAGGTGTTCGTCTTCTTCGTGCTCGTTGTGGCTGCAGCCGAGGTTGTCGTGGGGCTCGCCCTGGTGGTTGCGATCCTGCGTCGGCGCCAGGGGGCCGATGCCGACGACCTGTCCCTGATGCGAGGCTGACGTGGCGAATCTGATCTGGTTGATCCCGGCGCTACCGCTCGCGGGATTCGTGCTTCTCATGTTGGCAGGTCGGCGTATCGGCGACCCGCGTGCGGGCTGGATCGCCACCGCCACGGTCACAGGATCCTTCGTGCTCTCGGTGGTGGCATTCTTCGACCTGCAGTCGATGGATCCCGACAAGCGGGTCATCCACGAAGTGCTGTTCACCTGGTTGCCGGCCGGCAGGTTCACCGTGAACATCGGGTTCCTCGCGGATCCGCTGTCGATCACCATGGCGCTGTTCGTGACGGGAATCGGAGCCCTGATCCACCTGTACTCGATCGGCGTACATGAAGGGCGACAAGGACTTCTCCAAGTTCTTCGTCTACCTGAACCTGTTCATAGCCTCGATGTTGATCCTGGTTCTGGCCGACAACCTGTTGTTCACGTTCATGGGTTGGGAGGGTGTGGGCCTGTGCTCGTACCTGCTGGTGGGTTTCTGGTTCACCGATCCCGCCAACGCCGGCGCCGGCAAGAAGGCGTTCGTCACGAACCGGGTGGGAGACGTCGGCTTCCTGCTGGGTGTCTTCCTGGTCTGGATGACCTTCGGGAGCATCAACTACCTCGACATCGACAAGGGCGTGGCCGGAGGGGTTGCCTCTGTCACGGCTATAGCAATCGTGTTGTTGTTCTTCCTCGGAGCTACCGGCAAGTCGGCCCAGCTTCCGTTGTTCGTGTGGCTGCCCGACGCCATGGCCGGTCCCACTCCCGTATCGGCGCTCATCCACGCTGCCACCATGGTCACCTCGGGGGTCTTCCTGCTGACCCGGCTAAATCCGGTGCTCGCCGATGCCGGCTGGGCCAACGACGTCATCGCCTGGGTCGGTCTGGCCACCGCTCTGATGGCAGCACTCGCGGCCCTGGCCCAGAACGACATCAAGAAGGTCCTCGCGTATTCGACCATCTCGCAGCTCGGTTACATGTTCCTCGCAATCGGCTCCGGGGCGTTCGTCGCGGGTGTGTTCCACATGATCACGCACGCCTTCTTCAAGGCGCTGCTGTTCCTGGGCTCGGGTGCGGTGATAACCGCAATGGGCCACGAACAGGACATGCGTCTCTATGGCAGGCTCCGCAAGTACCTGCCGATCACCTCGGGCACCTTCATCGTGGGGTGGCTGGCGATCTCGGGCATTCCACCGTTCTCGGGCTTCTGGTCGAAGGACGAGATCCTCGGAGCCGCTTGGGAGAACACTTCGGGCGGCAAGGTCATGTGGTTCATCGGCGTGTTCGTGGCAGTCCTCACCGCCTTCTACATGACGCGGCTCGTGGTGATGACGTTCTTCGGCGACTCGGAGAAGTGGCGCGACAAGGCTGCGTATGAAACGGTGCCCGATCTGCACCACCGACATCTGGATCCGACCACGAGCCGCACGAACCCAACTGGAAGATGACCGTTCCGTTGATCGTGCTCGCGGTCTTCGCATTCGCCGACGGCATCATCAACCTGCCGATCTCAGGGATGGAGTACCTGGGGGACTGGCTGGAACCGGTCATCGCCCACGAACACCCGGCACCGCCTGGGTCGACCGTGGCGATATTGGCCACGATCGCGGCTATCGGCGCCCTGGCCGGGATCATCGGGGCGTGGGGTATCTACCAGCACAACAAGGCTGCCCGGCGCATCGTCGAACAGCCCGCATTCCAACACGCTCTCTACATCGACGACGCCTATTCGGCACTCGTGGGAGGTCCCGGTGAGGCGGCGGCAGAAGGTCTGAACACCTTCGACCGCGAGATCGTCGACGGTACGGTCAACAAGATCGGTTTCCTGGCACGTGCTTCCGGTACGGCCCTGCGAACCTTCCAGAACGGCCTCGTGCGCTCCTATGCCCTGGCGCTCGCCGGAGGAGCTGTGGTGCTGATGGTATTCGTCGTGATGAGGATGGGGGTCTGATGAATGCCGTGATCCCCGTGATGATCCTCATGCCGGTCCTCGGTGTGATCCTGATCGGCCTGACACCCCGGAGCCGCCCGGAGTTGTTCCGCCCGATAGCGATCCTGGCGTCCGCGTCAACCGCAGCGGTGGCCGGATACATGTTCACCCAGTTCCAACGCGGTGATCCCGACTACCAATTCGTCGTCGAACATTCATGGATCTCCGATCTGGGGATATCGATGAGCTTCGGGATCGACGGAATCTCCCTGATCCTCGTCCTGCTGAGTGCGTTCATCTTCCTGATCGCCATCGTCGGAGCATTTCCCACTCACGACCAGAAGCCCTACTACGCCATGCTGTTGTTGCTGCAGGCCGGGTCCATCGGGGTGTTCACGACACTGGACCTGTTGGTCTTCTTCATCTTCTTCGAGATCGTGTTGGTTCCTCTGTACTTCCTCATCGGAATGTGGGGACACGGTCGTCGAAGCTACGCCGCCAACAAGTTCTTCCTCTACACGATGTTCGGTTCCGCGACGATGCTCGTCGGCATCTTCGCCCTGGCCATCGCCCAGTCCAGGGCCAGTGGAAACCCGCTCACGTTCAACATCCCCGACATCACCGAGAACCTCGCGATATCCACTACCACGGGTCGCTGGGTCTTCGTTGCCTTGGGGTTGGCCTTCGCGGTCAAGGTTCCGCTGTTCCCGCTCCACACCTGGCTACCCGACGCCCACACCGAAGCGCCCACAGCCGGTTCCATCGACCTCGCCGCGATCCTTCTGAAGTTCGGCACCTATGGCTTTCTGCGCATGGGACTGCAAATGCTGCCCGAGGCCGCGGTCTGGGCAGCTCCGGTGATGATGACCCTGGGGGTGATCGGCATCACCTACGGGGCGATTGTCGCCGCCATGCAGAAGGACCTGAAGCGGATCATCGCCTACTCCTCGGTGGCGCACCTCGGGTTCATCGTGCTGGGCATCTTCTCGGTCACCACCGAGGGTCTGGACGGTTCGCTGCTCGTCGTCCTCAACCACGGCATCAACACCGGTGCCTTGTTCCTGCTCGTGGGCATGATCTACGAACGCCGCCACACCCGTGACATCACGAAGCTCTCGGGCATGCAGAAGTCCGCTCCGATCCTCGCGGCATTCTTCACGATCTCTATGATGGCTTCGATCGGACTGCCCGGCCTCGGTGGGTTCCCGGGCGAGTTCCTGAGTCTCCTCGGAGCTTTCTCCAGCGCTCGTTGGTGGGCTGTGGCCGCGGTGACCGGCATCATCTTCGCCGCCATCTACCTGTTGTGGGCCTACCAGCGGATCTTCCACGGTCCGAGTACGGGCGAGAACGCCAAGATGCCGGACCTGCGTCCCAGAGAGATCGGCGTGATGCTGCCGCTGGTGTGTCTCATGGTGTTCCTGGGCTTCTATCCGGCACCGCTGCTCGAACGGATGGAGCCGTCGGTGCAGGCCGTGGTCGACCACGTGGAGGAATCAGTGCCCGGCTATGACGCTCCGCATCCTGCCACGCAACCGGAGGCCAGTGGCGCGGACGGCGAGGCCACAGGCAGGAACGAGCCAGCGGTGAGCCCCGACGGAACCGTGAGCGGCTCCGCCGACAGCTCTGCGAGCGGGACTGAGGGGGACCACTGATGATTCTCCAGGTGCCGACTCCCACTCCAGCGGTGACCGACGCTGCTTCCAAGGCGGCCGCGGTGACCACTCCGGAGATCGTGTGGTCATCGATTGCCCCGATGATCATTCTCGTCCTCGGTGGCATTCTGTTGCTCACGATTGTCTCGATCGTCGGCAAGCGCATCCCTTCGTGGTTCTACGCCGCATGGACCGTTGTGATCGCCCTGGGGGCGATTGTTGCCACCATCCCCCTGTGGCAACGGGTGCAGGACCAGGGCGCGTCTTCGGAGATGGCGGGAACGGTGGGCCTCGACGGCTTCTCGCTGATGGCCACGGTCATCATCGCGACATCGGTGATCCTTGCCGCCCTCTTGTTGAACGGCTACCTCAGGCGAGAGGGCCTCGTCGGACCCGAGTGGTATGTGTTGCTGTTGCTCTCGGCGAGCGGCGGAGTCGTCATGGCATCCGCCAACGACCTGATCGTGTTGTTCCTGGGCCTCGAGATCCTGTCGGTATCGGTGTACATCCTGGCCGCGATGCACTTGGGCAGGGAGTCCTCGCAGGAGGCGGGTCTCAAGTACTTCGTCATGGGTGCCTTCTCCTCGGCGTTCCTGCTCTACGGGATCGCGTTCGTCTACGGAGCAACCGGTTCGACGAACCTGGCTGACATCCAGACGTTCCTCGCCGACAACGTCCTGATCGACGACGGCCTCCTGATGGCCGGCCTCGCATTCATGCTGGTCGGTTTCGGCTTCAAGGTTGCTGCGGTCCCGTTCCACATGTGGGCACCCGACGTCTACCAGGGCTCCCCAACCCCGATCACCGCCTACATGGCGTCGGGCGTCAAGACCGCGGGATTCGTCGGGCTGCTCCGTGTGTTCGTGATGGCCTTCGGTCCCACGTACCGAGATGAGTTCATGCCGATGGTGGCAGCGCTGGCAGTGCTGAGCCTGCTCGTGGGTGCGCTGATGGCGATCGTGCAGACCAACGTGAAGCGAATGCTTGCATTCTCCTCGATCAACCATGCCGGTTTCGTCCTGCTTGCCGTTTCCGTTGCTTCTCCAGCGGGTACCTCGGCAGCATTGTTCTACCTGTTGGTGTACACATTCATGGTCGGAGGCAGCTTCGCTGTGGTGACGATCATCGGCAGGACCGGTGATGGCCGTCATTCACTGTCCGACTACAGGGGTCTGTACCGCGACAGGCCGGGCTTGGCGCTCGTGTTCACGATCCTGCTTCTGGCCCAGGCCGGCATACCCCTAACCGGCGGCTTCCTGGCCAAGTTCTACGTGGTGGGTGCCGTTGTCGAGGGGGGCTACTACGCCTTGGCGGTCATAGCCATGGTCTCCGCGGTCATCTCGGCATACCTCTACTTGAAGATCATCATGTCGATGTACTTCTCGGCGCCTGAAGGGGCGGCCGAGGTGGTTGCCGAAGTGGATGAGTTCGCCGGCCCACCGATACGGATTCCGGCCGCTGCCGGCGTCGCGCTTGCGATCGCCGTCGTCGGCACGCTTGTGTTGGGCATCGTCCCGGGACCGGCGACACAGGTCACCAACGACGCCACCGCTGAACTGACCGCCGGGGACTGACCCGGGCACTCGACCCGCGTCGAACCCGCAATGGGAGCCAGCAAGCTGGCCCGGTCATCAACCGGCCCCGACGTTGAACCGGCCCGGCCGTGGGTGACAATGGAGCCGTGACCGACACCGACATTGATGTTGCGCGCCGGGCCCCCGGGCCGTCCACGACGACACCTGTCGGTGTTCCGCTGTGGACCGGGGTGCTCATGGGGGTGCTCGCCGCTGCAGCAGGTCTGGTGGCCGGCGAACTACTGGGTGGACTCTTCTCCGCTGATGCGTCGCCGGTGACCGAGGTCGGCAACCGCATTGTCGACATCGTTCCGGCACCCTTGCGGGAGTGGGCCATCTCCACTTTCGGCACCAACGACAAGGCGGTTCTGCTCGGAGGGGTGGTGGTCGGCCTGCTCGTGGTCGCGTCAATTGCGGGAACCATGGCTTCGAGGGGTCGACGAGGTGCGGCAGTTGCGGTTGTGGGTGTGGTCACCGTCTTGGCCGCTCTTGCGTCGCTGGGACGCGGGGGTGCCGGGCCGGTTGCCCTGTTTTCAACTCTCATCGGTGGCCTGGTGACCTTGTCGGTATTGTTGTGGCTCGCCTCTCTGGTGGGTGGTGATCGATCGCCGGCGACCCGGGACAGCGGTGTCGGACAGGGCGGGGTGGATCCTGGTTCGTCTGCCGAGAGGCCGGTCGGAGAGCCCTCACGACGGCGTTTCTTCGGTGCCGCGGCAGCCGTCGCCGGTGTCACCGCGGCCGGTGGCGTGATGGCGGTCTGGCTGCGTTCCAACGCTGCAGTGGCCGCAGAACGCCTCGGAGTGACGCTTCCGAAGGCGCTGGTGCCCCTGGCCGCGCCGCCTTCTGGTGTTTCGGTGGGGCTCGAAGGTGTTTCACCGTTTTTCACCTCGAACGACGATTTCTACCGGATCGATACCGCATTCTCCGTGCCCAGGGTGAGCGTTGCCGACTGGAAGCTGCGGATTCACGGAATGGTCGACCGCGAGATCACCCTCGACTTCGAGACTCTCCTCGATCGGCCTCAGATCGAGGTGGATGCAACGATCGCGTGTGTGTCCAACGAGGTCGGCGGTGACCTCATCGGCACCGCACGTTGGTTGGGTTGCCGGCTGGACGATCTTCTCGACGACGCGGGGGTACAGCCATCAGCGGATCAGATCGTGGGTCGGTCCATCGACGGGTTCACAGCGGGGTTCCCCACTTCGGTGCTCGACGGTCGTGATGCCATCGTGGCCATCGGGATGAACGGTGAACCGTTGCCCACCAGGCACGGCTACCCGGCACGCCTGATCGTCCCCGGGTTGTACGGCTATGTCTCTGCCACCAAGTGGCTCTCGGAGATCGAGCTCACCACGTTCGCCGACTTCGAGGGGTACTGGATACCGAGGGGATGGGATCGGCTCTCACCCGTGGTGACTTCTTCACGCATCGACACGCCCCGGGCGAACACGGACCTGGATGCCGGAGCGCCCGTCGACGTGGGTGGGGTCGCCTGGGCGATGACCCGGGGTATTGAAACCGTGGAGCTCCGCGTCGATGGCGGACCCTGGGAACAGGCGACCCTGGGCGAGGAGTACGCAGGTACCACTTGGCGGCAGTGGCGCCACCGGGTGGTCCTCGAAGGAGGTGACCACCAACTGGCAGTTCGTGCAACTGACACTGACGGGAACGTCCAGAGCGCCGACCGCAGACCTCCGGGGCCCAATGCCTCCTCGGGTTTGCACACCATCACCCTGACAGCCAACTGACCCGTTCTGAGCGCTGTGGCGGTGGAAGGACCACCGCCACAGCGCTCAGAACGGAAGAGCTACGGGAGTTGGCAGGCGGTATCGAGACCGAACACGTGGTTGATGCGCCCGAATGTGAGCCACGATCCGATCGACATGGCCAGCTCCACCAGTTGCTGATCCGGGTACGTCTCCCGTAGGCGGACCCAGAGGTCGTCGTCGATCCCGTGAGGGTCGAGTGCGAACCTCTCCGCGAACTCGGCCGCGAGCCTCGAGCGGACCGTGAGCCGATCCGAGTCCTTCCAATTGGCGACCTCCTCTAGGTACCAGTCGGGCACGGTCTCGCCGGCGCGGTCGGTGCGCCAGTCCAGGCAGAACTCACATCCGTTGATCTGGGCGATTCGAAGCCGTGCGGCTTCGAACTCCTCCAGGCCGAGAGTCGAATGGTCATAGACCGCTGCAGAGAATCCGGCTGCAGCCGCTCCGATACCCGGGACGAGGTATCCCCAGACGTGGGTGATCGGATCACGTCCTTGCGGTACTTCGAGGAACATCTCCACAACTCAACCCTGCTTTCTTTTCGGATAGACGAATCGCCCCGCGCCGGGTTCGAGGGGCACCTGCGTACCGTCGTAGGCCCCGGGTCCGGCACTGCACAGCCACGGTATGGCACCGACGAGTCGCATGGCGGCGGTGGCGTTTCCTCCGGCTGCCCGGTTGGCATCCTCGGCCTCGGCCTCCACGGTGATCTCGAGGTTGGGCACACCCGACACGACGACGCGGTGGCTCCCTTCGCCACTGGTCGGCTGGGGCCACCGGGGGGCAACGGACGGGTGAATCCGGGTGACGTGTTCCACCACGATCGGGGCGGATCCGTCGCTGCGGCCGATCACCTCGAACCGGAGGCCTCCCTGGGTTCCGGCCTCGAAACGCCCGAGGGTCGTCTGGACAGCGGACTCGAGGGGCACTCTCTCGAGTGTCTCGTCGATCGTCTCCAGATCTATGCCCAGTTCTCGGGCGAGCAAGCGGATCTGACCACCCCAAACCATCGTGGGGACCCCAGGCGCCACCATGGGTGGCTCGTAGTCCATCGGCTTTCCCATGCCGACGAGCTCGCGTACGGCGAACTCCTGGTCGTAGGTGGAGTAGTCGAAGATCTCCAGCGAACGCACAGACGTGATGCTGTGGCACAGCCCGGTCGCCAACAGCGGCAGCAGGTCATTGCCCCAGCCCGGGTCCACTCCGGATACGAACAGTGACGAACCACCCGACTCGCAGGCCCGTTCGATGGTGGTTCGGAGTTCCTGCGGAGCAGAAGTGGGGTCGTACAGGGCATAGACCGAGGGAGTGACCACGTTCAGCCCGGCTTCCAGACATGAGCAGATGTCCTCGGTTGCCTCGAAGGGTCGCATGTCGCCGGAGGCCGCGTAGACGACAGCCTCACAACCGGTATCCACGAGGGGGCCGGGGTCGCCGGCGAGCGCGAGCGTCACGTCGGTCTCGATGTCCGGCAACGGATTCCCGATGAGCAGGTCGGCGACGGCCATCCCGTGCTTTTCCGGCGTGGAGGTGAGAACTCCGCAGAGCTCTAGGTCCGGATGGCCGAGAACTGCGGCCGTTGCCGCCCGACCCATGTTCCCGGTACCCCACACCCCCGTGGCGATTGTCATCTCGACCCCCTCGGTCCAGGGGCTCAACCTACGCCACATCCCCGTTCTGAGCGCTGTGGCGGTGACCTGTCCACCGCCACAGCGCTCAGAACGGATTGCTAGGTGTGATGAGCTAGGGCGCGGCGAACGAGATGTCGGCTGTTGCTCGTTGGTCTCCGGCGTTCTGTCTCGGAGCACTCACCGCGATCTGGCACGGCTGTTTCGGTCCGCAGGTGCGTTTGTTCGTTCCGAACGGTCCGCGGCGAACTGTCATCGTGAGGACCACCGCACCCTCGGAGTTGGTCTTGACCGATTGGAGGTGGTTCAGGTCGCAATCTCCGTTCGAGGTCTTGTCACCCTGAACAGCGCACTCCAACGCCACCAGCGGCTCGTCGGGATCGAAGCCCGCGCCTTTGACCGTCACCTTCTGTCCATTGCTCAGGTTGGTTGCCTGTGACAGCGACACCGTGGGCAGCTGCGTCGAGGTCGGCGGCCCCTTGCCGTCGGCAACCTTGGCGGTCGTCGTCGTGGTCGTTGTCGTGGTGGTCGTGTCGAGTCCTGTCGGACCGATGAAGTACTCCACGCTCACCGCGGCACCGACCACAACGATCAATGCAATGAGGAATCGGATCGCGCGCAGCGGGGTACTCAGCCCGGAGTCGGTTTGCGGATGGGATAGCCCGGTTCCGGTTCCATCGTCGGTGGGGTGCACGCCACGCATCACGAACCAGACGGCGACCCCACTCCCGAGGAGCATGCAGGCGGAAATCAGCAGAGCTTGGTGAAGCCCGCTCTGGAACGCCTTCTCGGCAGCGTTGAGTACCTCGTTGACTATGGGTCCGGCGTTCCTCGCCGCAGGGTTGATCTTCGCAGCCTGTGATGCATCCTTGGGCACTCCTCCGTGTTTGACAGCCTCGATGACAATTGACTGGAAGTTGGCGGGGATACCGAGTTGTTGGAGACGGCCGATGAGGCTCGACGTGAGTTCCCCGTTGACAACGGTGCCCAGGACTGCCACTCCGAAGACCGCACCCAGTTCCCGACTGGTATTGGTCGCGGCTGCAGCCATGCCCGAGTGTTCGGGCGCCACGGTGGTCAGTGCCGCGCTCGTGACGGGCACCAGCGCGATTCCGAATCCTGCGCCCGCGATCGCGAGTGTCCAGGACAGGCCCGCAAATCCCACATCTGGACCGATCACGGCATCGGCGAGCAGGATTCCGATTCCACCCAGGATGCAGCCGACGAACATGGGTACGCGCACCCCGACGCGGGAGACCCAGCGGCCGGTGATTGCCGAGGCCGCGATCATCACGATGGTCATCGGTATGAAGTCGAGCGCAGTGCCGAGAGGCGACTGGTTCGCCAGGAGTTGCAGGTACAGGGCAACGAAGAAGAAGATCGAGAACACGCCGAAGAACGTCGTGAAGGCCACCGTGTTGGAAAGCGCGAACACCCCGTTGCGGAACAGGCGCAGGTCCAGCATCGGGTTCTCGACCCTCAGCTCGTGGCGGACGAAAGCAACCAGGGCGAGACCGCTGAGCACGAACAGCGAGACGATCCACCAGGTTGCATACCCCTCGCTCTCCCCCTGGATGGTGGCGAAGATGACCGTGCCGAGGGCGAGGGCCCCGAGCAGAGCGCCTTGGAGATCGAACCCACCCCTGTCGGGGTCACAACTCTCAGGAAGCACCTTCCACGCGGCGAAGAAGGCCGCACCCCCGAGAGCCAGGTTGAACCACAGAACTGCCCGCCAGTCGAACACACCTGAGATCACCCCTGCTATCACCGGTCCCATCGCCAGCGCGGTTCCCGACACCGCTGCCCACACGCCGATGGCTCGGGCCCTCTCTGACCGGTCCTCGAAGATGTGTCGCAGGATCGAGAGCGTCCCGGGTTCGGACCCGGCTGCGCCCACCCCCATGACCACACGTCCCATGAGTAGCCATCCGGCGCCCGGGGCGACCGCTGCAATTGCCGATCCGACGACGAACAGGGTGAGACCGCTGAGCATCACCCGCTTGCGTCCGAACAGGTCACCGAGCATGCCGCCGGCGAGCATCAGGCTCGCAAACGCGAGCGCGTAGCCGTTGATCACCCATTGGAGGGTCTGTACCCCGGCACCCAGGTCGCTCTGGATGCCGGCGAGGACGACGCTGATGAGCGTGTTGTCGAGGAAGGTGACGAACAGGACACCGCACGCCACGGCCAGCGGAGCACGTCGGGAGCGGGCGATGGATGCCATCGGTTGATGCTTTCCCCTTGTGTGAGCAGCTCAAACCCGTTGGTCCCGCCTGGTCGAAGCTGCCCCGCTCCAAACCGGTGGTCCCGGGTGCCGCCACAACCTGGAGGGCGCCCAGCGGTCCGAATCCCGCGGGACTCCGGTCGGGATCCGGGGATTCGGATGTGTGAATCAGCGCGGGAACTTTGGACCGCCAAACGGACCTGAGTAGTCTGCCAGCCGATGGCAGAATCACCCCTCAGCGACTTCTTGAGGTCCTACCTGACGGTGGGCATCTTCGCCTCACTGGGATTCATCCTGGTGTTGTTGTTGGTGATGATCGCTTGGCTCGTACGCCCGGATCGTCACCAGGATCAGAAGTACATCGCATACGAATCCGGTGTAGACCCCGTCGGGGACCTCTGGTCCCAGAGTCAGATCCGCTACTACGTGTTCGCACTGTTGTTCGTGATCTTCGATGTCGAAGTGGTGTTCCTGTTCCCATGGGCGACCCAACTCGAAGCGTTCGGGGCGTTCGGTCTCTGGCACATGTTCTTCTTCATCTTCGTGTTGTTGCTGTCGCTCATCTACGCGTGGCGCAAGGGGGTGCTCCGGTGGGCCTAGGTCTCGTCGAGAGCGGCAAGATGCCCAAGCCGCTCACGAAGCTTCTCAACACTGCCCGCAGCTATTCGGTGTGGGTGTACCAGTGGGGCCTGGCCTGCTGCGCGATCGAGATGGGCGCCGCATTCGGTTCTCCGCGCTATGACGTGATGCGCCTGGGTGTCATTCCACTTCCCGCCAGCCCACGTCAGGCCGATCTGGTTGTCATTTCGGGCACCGTGACCGACAAGATGGCTCCTGCGATAAGGCGCCTGTGGGAGCAGATGCCCGATCCCAAGTACGTGATCTCAATGGGATCCTGCGCAAACTGTGGCGGCCCCTACTGGGACAGCTACTCGGTGACCAAGGGAGTGGACCAGATCATCCCCGTGGACGTATACGTTCCGGGGTGTCCGCCCCGTCCCGAAGCTCTGCTGGAGGGAGTCGTACTCCTCCAGGAACGGATCAAGCATGAAGACCCGGCGAAGCGCTGGGTCGGTGACCCGATCGTGGTGAAGGGATGACCGACGACACCGCCACTACCGACGCATCAGCCGATGATGCCTCAGAAGAGGTCGAGGAGACCCCTCGTGACGAACGGCGCGAGGCCCTGCTCGATGAGTTGAGGAGCGGCCTCGGCGAGTCCGTGATCGACACCCACGTGGACCCTGGCCGTGACCTGTGGGCGCGGGTGAGTCTCGAGGCATGGGCGGACGCCGCCGAGGTCGTGCGCCACCGCCTGGGTGCGAAGTACTTCGGGTTCCTCTCGGTGATCGACTGGTTGCCCTCGCCGTATGGCCGTTCGATGGATTCAGAGGTCGACAACCTGTTCTCCGAGGACGAGGCCGAGGCTGATGAGGCCGAACCCGAGGAGATGCAACATGGCGTCACCGGTGGTGAGACCCGATTCCAGGTGTTCGCCCGTGTCGCCAAGATCGGTGATCCGCAGGACTACTGGGGTCTGACTCTCAAGGCCGATGTTGCCGACGATTTGGACGTGCCCACCTGGACGAACACCTACGCGGGTGCCGATTGGCACGAACGTGAGGCGTGGGAAATGTACGGGATCAACTTCGTCGGTCATCCAGGTTTGCGCCACATCTACCTGCCGGGTGATTTCGAGGGAAACCCTCTTCGCAAGGACTATCCACTGATTCCGCGCATGGTGAAGCCGTGGCCCGGGATCGTCGACGTGGAGCCGCTTCCCGAGATCGACCAGGGGCCGGATCCTGCTGCCGACACTGCCAGCGATGCAGACACTGCTGGCGATGCAGACAGCGAGGAGGGCACAGCATGACCGCAGTCACCGATCGCCAGAAACTCTCCTACATCGCCGCCCAGGCCGCGGATGCCCGAGTGAACGTCGAGCTCGAGACCGAGGGCATGACCCTGAACATCGGTCCGCAGCACCCCGCCACCCATGGCACGCTGCGGATCATCACCCAGCTCGACGGTGAGCAGGTCATCCGGGCCGAGCCGATGGCCGGATACATGCACCGTGGCTACGAGAAGCTCTCGGAGGTGCGCACCTATCCCCAGGTCACGACGCTGGTCAACCGCATCGACTGGTTGGGTAGCTTCGCGAACGAGGTTCCTTTCATCCTCGCGGCGGAGCAGCTCATGGAGGTCGAGGCACCTCCGCGGGCCCAGTGGATCCGCACGATGCTCTTCGAGATGAGCCGGATCGCCAACCTGGTCCTCTTCCTCGGAGACATGGGTGTGCAGCTGGGTGCGGTGACCCCTGTGTTCTGGGCCTTCAGGGACCGCGAGTTCGTCCTCGACCAGATCGAGAAGGCCACCGGCGGTCGCTTCCACCCCAACTTCGACCGCATCGGTGGTCTCAAGGACGACCTTCCCAAGGGTTGGATCGAGTCCACCAAATCCTCGATGAACAAGGTCCGTTCGTTCTGCGACGAGATGGAAGAGCTCCTTTTGGAGAACGAGATCTTCCAGACCCGGACCCGTGGCATCGGCGTGGTGCCGAGGGATGTTGCAATGCAGTACGGCCTGTCGGGCCCCAACGCCCGCGGCTCGGGCATCGACTGGGACATCCGTCGTGACAACTGTGTAGGACTCGTCTACCCGGAGCTGGACTGGAAGGTCTGGACCCATCCCGATGGCGACGCTTTCGCACGCTTCTGGGTGCGTCTCCAGGAGGTCCGCGAGGCCGCCAAGATGATCGAGCAGCTCTGTGACGGGATGCCGAGCGGTCCGATCATGGCCAAGGTCCCGCGGATCATCAAGGTGCCCGCAGGTGAGGCCTATGTCTCCACCGAGAACCCACTCGGCGAGATGGGCTACTACCTGATCTCCCAGGGTGGGCTCACCCCGTTCCGCCTGAAGATCCGTTCCGCGAGCTTCAACAACGTATCGATCACGCCCTGGCTCCTGAGGGGTGTCTACGTCCCGGACATCATCACGATTCTGGGTTCGCTCTACTTCATCCTCGGGGACATCGACCGATGACCCATACGCTCGCGCTCCAACTCGCGTACTGGCAGGAGACCCTGATCCGGGTTCTCCTCGGCCTTGTCGCCGTGCTCGGGCTCACCGGCGCGGTCGTCTACCTGTACCTGTTCAAGTTCGTCTCCTTCATGCAGAGTCGTCTCGGACCGATGGAGGCAGGTCCGTACGGCTCATTGCAGCTCCTGGCGGAGGTCGGCAAGTGGCTCCAGAAGGAGGATGTGAGCCCGAGACGTGCGGACAAATTCGTCTTCGGTCTCGCCCCCGCGGTGGTTCTCACATCCACGTTCTTGATCTTCGTGGTCATCCCCGCGGGTCCAAACGCGGTCATCGCCGATCTGGGAACGGGCATCTACTACGTCCTGGCGGTTTCGAGCCTCTCGGTCGTCGGCATCCTGATGGCCGGTTGGGCGTCGGCCAACAAGTACGCCCTCATCGGCGCCCTGCGCGCCGCCGGACAGCTGATCGCCTACGAACTCCCACTGGTCCTGTCGGTGGTCGGTGTGGTGATAACGGTCGGGAGCCTCAACCTCCAGGACATCGTTGCGGCGCAGTCGTCCGGGGAGATCTTCGGCTTTGACGGGATCGGCAACCCCTATGTGATCACCCAGTTCATCGGGTTCTTGATCTTCGTGATCGCGATGCAGGCAGAGCTCACCCAGTCGCCCTTCGACATGCCCATAGCGGAGTCCGAACTCGTGGCGGGTTACCAGGTGGAGTACACGGGGATGCGCTTCCTGTTGTACTTCATCGCTGAGTTCGCGACCGCGGTCGCTTTCGCTGCCGTTGCGTCCACGCTCTTCCTCGGTGGCTGGGCGCTTCCGGAGAGTTGGGGCGTATCGCGTGGTTCGATGCACTGGTTGGGTCCGGTGATCATCTCGGTGAAGGCGATCCTCCTGGTGGGTGTCGTGTTCTGGGCGCGCTTCACCTTCCCGCGGTTCCGTGAGGACCAGTTGCAGACCCTCGCATGGAAGGGCCTGATCCCGCTGGCACTCGCCAACATCGCGCTCACAACCGTGTTCAAGGTGGTGTTCTGATGGCCAACTCCCCGTTCAAGGTCAGCAGTGGGCTCATCAAGGGCATGGCGCTCACGTTCAAGACCGCCATGCGGACGATGTTCCCCAGGCGTGGGATCAAGACGCTGATTCCATCCCCGACCAAGGGTGCGCTGACAGTGCAGTACCCGCGCGAGGTGGATGTCCCCACACCTCGGGCGCGAGGAGTGATCGCACTTCACACCGAGAACTGCACTGCGTGCATGCTCTGTGCGCGTGAATGCCCTGACTGGTGCATCTACATCGAAGGTCACAAGACTCTGGCACCCCCACGCCGGGAGGGCGGCAAGCCACGCTCGGTCAATGAGCTCGATCGCTTCGATATCGACTACTCGTTGTGCATGTACTGCGGGATCTGCGTCGAGGTCTGCCCGTTCGAAGCACTGTTCTGGACCCCCGAGTTCGAATACTCCGAACCCCGGATCGCAGACCTGATCCACGACAAGGGTCGGCTGTCGATGTGGATGGAGACGGTTCCGCCGTTCGAGTCCTACGAGGCGGGTTCCGAAGCCAAGGTCGACAAGGTCCCCGCTCCGGTCCCGAGGGACAAGCGATGAGCGCGGCACTCGGCACGCTGGGTCTGCTGGCACAGGCGAGCTCCGAACAGAGCTTCGACACGCCGGTCAACGTCGTGTTCTACATCGTCGCGGCCTTCATGGTCTTCGCTGCGGTGAGGGTCGTCACGACGAAGAACATCGTGCACGCAGCGTTGTGGCTGATCGTGGTGTTGGGTGGTGTGGGATTCAACTTCCTGTTGTTGCAGGCAGAGTTCGTGGCGATAACGCAGATCATGGTGTACCTCGGGGCGATCGTTGTGTTGTTCCTGTTCGGCATCATGTTGACGAGGGCCCCGCTCGGCAACGCCGATGATCTCGACAACGACCAGCGACCCATCGGAATCGTGGTCGGTGTCCTGTTGACAGCCGTCATCGCCTTCGCCCTGATCCGCACCTGGGGTGCGAAGACGCTCGACTTCGCCGCCTACTCGGGATCGTTGGCGGAGGGTGACAACACCCGGACCGCGCTGCTGGCGAACGAGATCTTCGGGCCGCAGTTGATTCCCTTCGAGGTGCTGTCCATCCTGCTGACAGCCGCACTCATCGGCGCGATCGTCCTGGCGAGAAGGGACTGACATGCTCCTGAACCAATTCCTGCTCCTGGCCGCGGTGCTGTTCTCGATCGGCGTGTACGGCGTGATCGTTCGCCGCAACGGTGTACTGGTGCTGATGTCGATCGAATTGATACTCAACTCGGTGAACATCAACCTGATCGCCTTCAGCACCTTCCACGGTCTCGGTGGCCAGGTGTTCGCTCTGTTCGTGATCGCCGTGGCGGCCGCTGAGGTCGGCGTGGGCCTGGCGATCGTGCTACTCATCTACCGCAACAGTCGCTCTGTCGATATCGACGCACTCGACGAGCTGAAGGGCTGATAGTTCCCATGTGGTTCCTGACCCATACCTGGATGCTTCCGGCGCTCATGGCGTTGTCGTTCCTGTTGATCCTCGCGTTCGGCAAGTTGCTCCCCAAGCAGGGTGCCGAGATCGGGATCACCGCGGTGGCCATCGCGTTCATCTTCGCCCTCGCCACGGTCGGCAGCTGGTGGAACCGGGTCCACACCGAGCTCGACACCGGCGGGCATGCCGCAGCCGAGACCGTGGGGGCGGCTGACGCGGCCCACGCCGAAGGCGGAGGAGCGCCTGACCCTGCCGCCTTCTCGGATGTCCAACACGGCTGTTCCCGCATCGTCGATGACGAAGCAGTGTCCGAGGACCGCGCCAGCGGGACCGGAGTCGACGCCGGCGAGGAGCACTCACTGGGACTGACCCCCGGTGACAACGCCTCAGGCACCGCGCCTCCGGCCGACACCGCTTCAGGGTCCGCGACCGCCGAAGGCGGAGAAGGCCATTCGGCCACGAAACCTGTCGTGCGCTGCGCAGAGTGGGCTCCGATCGGCCTCGAAGGCTCAACCATGATCACGGTTGGCACGATGGTCGACGGACAGAGCGTGTTCATGCTCTTCGTGGTCACGCTGATCTCGCTGCTCGTATACGTCTTCTCAACCGAATACGTCGCCGGCGACCGTCGTTACACCCACTACTTCGCATTCCTCTCCTTGTTCACCGGTTCGATGCTGTTCTTCGTGCTGGCCCAGTCCACGATCCAGATGATCGTGGGGTGGGAACTCGTCGGCATGTGTTCGTTCGTGCTGATCGGGCACTGGTGGGAGGAGAAGCCCAATTCGGATGCCGCCATGAAGGCGTTCCTCACCAACCGGGTGGGTGACATGGGGCTGATCATCGGTGTGACGATCCTGTACTTCGCGGCCGGCAGGTCCTTCTCGATCCTCGACATCAACATCCTGGCTGCCGACGGGGAGATCTCCCACGGGTTGTTGTTGCTGGCGTCGTGTTGCCTTATCGCCGCAGTCATGTCGAAGTCCGGTCAGTTCATCCTCCACACCTGGCTGCCCGACGCCATGGCAGGGCCGACTCCGGTATCCGCCCTGATCCACGCCGCGACCATGGTCGTGGCAGGTATCTACATGGTGGCCCGGTTGTATCCGGTGTTCTTCAACGGCCTCTCGATCGCCAATTCATCGGTGAACCTCCTGGCTGTCGTCGGTGCGGTGACCGCGATGTTCGGGGCCTTCCTGGCATTCGTGCAGAAGGACATCAAGAAGGTCCTCGCATACTCGACCGTGTCCCAGCTCGGGTTCATGGTCACCGCACTCGGTGTCGGAGCGTGGACCGCAGCGATGTTCCACCTCTTCACCCACGCGATGTTCAAGGCAACCTTGTTTCTCGGCGCCGGCTCGATGAGCCATTCCTGTCACCACAGCTTCAACATGGTCGAGGACTACGGCGGGTTGCGCAAGGTCATGCCTCGCACCTTCTGGACGTTCATCATCGCCACTGGAGCGCTCGCGGGGATCTTCCCGCTGTCTGGTTTCTGGTCGAAGGACGAGATCCTGGCCGGGACCGGTTCGTTCGTCGGTGGTAGCGGCGCCAACGGCACCTATCACATCATCCTGTTGATGCTCATCATCGGTGCCTTCGGCACGGCCGCCTACATGACCCGGGCGATCTGGTACTGCTTCTACGGTGAGTACCGGGGACATGTCACCGTCAAGGAGGGTGGACCACGCATCACGATCCCACTGATCGTGCTGGCATCGCTGGGTGCGGTCGTGGGGATCCTGAACTTCCCATCCTCGATAGGTCCGATCGACTTCCCCGATTCCCTGCACACCCAGTTCGAACAATTCGTGGAACCCGTCGGGCGCTACTTCCCCGAGATCAGCCACGCCTCGTTCAACGTCCCGCTTGCGCTCTTCTCGCTGGTAGTGGCCCTCCTCGGCGTGTGGCTGCCGTACGTCTATTACTGGAAGGGCGGGCTGGCTCCGCTGCAAGACCTCTCGGAACGCAATGCGCTGGCCCGCGTCGGCAAGGACATCCTGGTCAACAAGTACTACTTCGACTGGCTCTACACCGATGTGATCACCGGGTTCGTGAAGCGCCCGCTCGCAAAGTCCATCGACTGGAGCAATACCCACGTCATCGACGCCGTTGTGAACGCGGTGGGCAAGGGCGCCGTCGCCACCGGCGAATGGGTGTATGAGAATATCGACCAAGAGGTCGTGGATGGTGCCGTGAACGCCACGGGCACGTCCATATCCGAAACGGGTGGAATACTGCGCCACCTGCAATCGGGCCGTATCCAGCAGTACGCGGCGTTGTTCTTCGTCGCAGCCGCGCTTCTTGCCGGCGTATTCGTAGTGGCCACCGGCTGAGAACTACGGGAGACCTAGCTCATGACTTCTTTCCTTGACAACTGGGGACTGATCTTCCTCACGTTCATCCCCTTGGTGGGTGCACTGGTGCTGATCGCCGTCCCGAAGGACAACGAACAGGCCCAGAAGGTGATCGGCATCCTGGCGTCGCTGGGTTCCCTGGTCATGTCGATCCTCCTTCTCTCCAACTTCAACTACGACGATTCCGCTGCAATGCAGTTCGTCGTCGACAGGGAGTGGATCCCGCTGATCAACAGTGGTTTCATCCTCGGCATCGACGGGATCTCGATCCCGCTGGTGGCGATGACTTCGTTGGTGGTTCTCCTGGTTGCCATCTACAGCTGGAGCAACATCCCGAAGCCGGGTAACGCGAAGGCGTTCCTGGCGCTCATCCTGATCCTCGAGACCGGCATGCTCGGTTGCTTCGTGGCACAGGACCTGATCCTCTTCTTCGTGTTCTTCGAGATCGTGTTGCTGCCGATGTACTTCCTCATCGGTGTCTGGGGCGGCGACAACCGCAAGTACGCGTCGATCAAGTTCTTCCTCTACACCCTGTTCGGGTCGGCCCTTCTGATCGTGGCGTTCATCGCGCTGTACTTCCTCTCCTCCGTGCACACCTTCGACATGCGTGTCCTGCAGGACCTGGGAGGGTTGGACATCGCGCGCACCACCCAGATCCTCGTCTTCGGTGGCATGTTCGTCGGCTTCGGCATCAAGGTGCCGATCTTCCCGTTCCACACCTGGTTGCCGGACGCACACACCCAGGCACCCACGCAGGGTTCGGTGATCCTCGCCGCAGTGCTACTGAAACTCGGCACGTACGGGTTCGTCCGGATAGCACTGCCGTTCCTTCCCGAAGGTGCTCAGTGGTGGGCCCCGATCATTGGCGTCCTGGCAGTGATAGGGATCATCTACGGAGCGCTCGGCTGTCTGGCACAGAGCGACATGAAGCGCCTGATCGCCTTCTCCTCTGTGGCCCACATGGGTTTCGTGATGCTGGCCATAGCGACGCTCACCGAGTTCGGCATCAACGCCGCCATCTTCGGCATGGTTGCGCACGGTCTCATCACGGGGCTCCTGTTCTTCATCGCCGGTTCGATGAAGGATCGGTACCACACCCTGGACATGAAGCGACTGGGTGGGATGTTGATAAACGCTCCCAGGCTCGGTTGGGTTCTCGGTCTTGCAGCGATGGCGTCGTTGGGCCTGCCCGGCCTGGCGGGGTTCTGGGGCGAGTTCCCGGCGATCCTGTCGGCCTACCAACCTGCCGAGATGCTCAATGCAACCCTGTTCCGGGTCCTGATGGTGATCGCCGCCCTGGGCACGGTCCTGGCAGCCGGCTACCTGTTGTGGATGTATCAGCGGACGTCGTTCGGTACCCCCAGCGAGGAGTTCGCAGAAGACCCTGCCATCCGCGATATCACACGTGTGGAATGGCTCGCGTGGGCCCCGCTCGTGATCGCGATTGTGGTGCTCGGATTCGTGCCGGGTCTCATATTCGATGTGACCAACCCTGCTGCCACTGCGGTGGTCGCGGCCGCGACGGGATCCTGATCAAAAGTGTTTTCTGTTCTGCTCCAGGCCTCTGAAGCCTTCGCCAAGCCGAATATCGACTACTACGCGCTCGCGCCGGAGTTGGTGTTGGTGGCCACGATCATCGTGTTGGCCCTGGTGGACTCCTGGAAGCTGGAGCGGGCCCGTCCTGTCATGTCGGCACTTGCGGGAATCGGGCTCCTGGGGGCGCTGATCCCGGTGGTGACGCTTGCCCTGGGTGACCTTCCCAGAGTGCTGCTCGGCGGCGGGTACGTGGTCGATCCCATGTCCCTGGTGCTCAAGGCGCTGTTCCTGGTGGCCGCCTATGTCGTCGTTCTGTTGTCCACCAATTACATCGCCGAGGGTGACTATTGGGAGTCGGAGTACTACGTCCTGTTGCTCTCATCGGTTCTGGGCATGTTGGTCATGGCTTCGAGCCGTGACCTGATCGGAATATTCGTGGCGTTCGAGTTGCTCTCGATCCCGTCCTACATGCTCAGCAGTTGGCGCAAGGGCGACATGCGATCCAACGAGGCGGGCCTCAAGTACTACCTCATGGGCGTCTTCGCCACCGGTATCCTGCTCTATGGAATGTCCCTGGCGTACGGGCTGGGTGGAAGCACCAACCTCGTGGTTATCGGCGAGAAGATTGCCGCGCTCGGACCTGACGGTGTTCCGGTCGTTGCGTTGGCCCTGTTGTTCGTGATCATCGGGTTCGGTTTCAAGGTCTCTGCCGTGCCATTCCACGTGTGGGCCCCTGATACATACGAAGGTGCTCCGACGCCGGTGACGGCATTCCTGGCCGTATCGTCGAAGACGGCTGGATTCGTGGCACTCATAGAGGTGACGTACTTCGCGTTCATCGCACGAACCGATGTCATCGAGCCCGCGTTCTTCATACTGTCGGCCGCTTCGATGACCGTCGGCAACCTGATCGCCATCCGCCAGACCAATGTCATCCGCATGCTCGCCTATTCCGGTATCGCCCAGGCCGGGTTCATGCTGGCCCCGTTCGCCGTCGCTGGTTCGGATCCCGAACGGTCATTGCAGGCCCTGGTGGTCTACCTCGTCATCTATGCAGCCATGAACCTGGGGGCCTTCGCCTCGATCATCGCCATCACGCGCAGGACCAGGTCCGCCGAGATCTCGGACCTGGGTGACCTGATCAGCTACATGCCCGGGCTCGCCACGGTGTTCACCCTCTTCCTGGCGTCGCTCATCGGTATTCCGCCACTCGGTGGTTGGTGGGCGAAGTTCGGCGTGTTCTCGTCGTTGGTGGGTGCGGACACGGGCCTTGGCTGGGCACTTGCGATCATCATGGCTGTCAACACCGCGATCGCTGCGTTCTACTACCTCAAGATCGTCAGGGCGATGTGGTTCGACGACCTGCCCGAGGGGGCGAACGCCACACCGCTCAAGACGCCCATCTCGTTGTCCTTCGCCTTGTTCGTCACACTTGTCGCCACACTGGTGTTCGGTGTCGTGCCGCAGGTCATCAACAACGCCACGGACTTCACGCTCGTGGCTCTCGGCAACTGAGCATCCGGAGCGCAGCCACCTCCGGATATCACCCGAGAAGGGAACCTCCCCGCAGGATCCAGCGGAAAGGCGAGCGACCATGACAGAGCCCGCGGGTCCGAACCCGCTACCTGATGGTCTCGCGGAGGCTTTGGATCACCTCGGCCGATTGCGCTGGGACCAGTACATGGAACTCGCGTTGTACGCGCCTGCGTCGGGATTCTTCGCCACCGATGGGAGGGCGGGCCGCAGGGGTGGTGATTTCATCACGAGCCCGGAAGTGGGTCCCACCTTCGGGACAGTGGTCGCTCGTCACCTCGACGATCTGTGGGATCGCCTCGGGCACCCGGTCCCCTTCACCGTGGTCGAGGGAGGCGCCGGCAGGGGCGCGTTGGCGATTGCGGTGCGCGCCGCCGAACCTGCGTGCGCATCCTGTCTGCACTGGGTGATGGTCGAACGGAGTGCCCCACTGCGCGCAGGACAGGCCGATCACCTGGACCTGATCGACTACGGGTTGGTTCAGGGTGGCGTTCCGGGCTCCGATCTCCCGGCCGGTGTCGGGCCGCTCGACGTGGCCGGATCCGATGTGGGTGAGCCCGGACCGGGTGCCGGCCCGTGGTTCTCCTCACTGTCGGAGATGCCTACCGAGCCGATCGTGGGGGCAGTGGTCGCGAACGAGCTCCTCGACAACCTCCCTTTCCGTCTACTTGCACGCGATGCAGGTGTCTGGCGTGAGGTGATGGTGACGCTCGGTGAACCGGGCGATCCGGGGGACCCGATCGTGTTGACCGAGGAACTGGCGGACGTGCCCGCGATCGTGGGTGAGGCGTTTGACGAGGTCGTCCCCGAGGCCGCCGACGGGACGCGGGTCCCCTGGCAACCTGGCGCCTCCAAGTGGGTCACTGAGGCCATCGCGTTGGTCGAGCGCGGTGAGGTCCTGATCTTCGACTACGTGCAGACGACCGTTGCATTGGCTGCTCGCTCCCAGGACGAGTGGTTGCGTACCTATCGGACCCATGAACGAGGAGTCGACCCTCTCG
Organism: uncultured Microthrixaceae bacterium; assembly: GCA_963805905.1. GTDB lineage: Bacteria > Actinomycetota > Acidimicrobiia > Acidimicrobiales > Microtrichaceae > JAMLGJ01. The sequence continues at coordinate 3,325,144 of CAWDVV010000001.1, read as the reverse complement.
CCCGGCCCGGCTCGCAGGACATCACCGTCGAGGTCGCGATGGATCAACTGCCGTTGCCCCAGGAGGTACTGACCCAGGCTGAGTGGTTGGTGGCGAACGGCCTCGACGAGTTGGTTGCGGCAGCGGACCGACGTTGGCAGGAGCGTGCAGGGGTGGGCGATCTCGACGCGATCAGGGCCCGTAGCGTTGCGAGTGAGGCTGCGGCGCTCACCGACCCCGACGGGATCGGTGCATTCAGCGTGCTCACCTGGCGCAGGGCCGTGGGAGCCGCCGCCCACGTGACTCGGTCGCCCAGGTGACTCGGCCGCCCAGGTGACTCGGTCGCCCAGGTGACTCGGCCGCCCAGGTGACTCGGCCGCCCAGGTGACTCGGGCATCATTCGTGGAGATCACACACCGCCGGGCACGCTCTGGTCTCCAAGAATGCCCCGGCCGCGCCGCAGTGTTCCCACGTTCGGTACGCTCGCAGAGCGGGACATGTACTGTCCGGGACACAGCGACTTTGCGAAGGGGCACGAGATGCCAGATGACCAATCGGCGACGATCGAGGATTACTACCGCGAGGACCGCACCTTTGCCCCTCCAGCCATATTCGCTGAGCGGGCAGAACTGAACGATCCCTCCATCTACGAACGGGCCGATGCTGATTTCGAGGGGTTCTGGGCGGAACAGGCCCGCGACCTTCTCTCCTGGTCGAAGCCCTTCGACACCACCCTCGAGTGGAACCTGCCTGATGCGAAGTGGTTCGTCGGAGGAGAGCTCAACGTCACCTACAACTGCCTCGACCGACATGTCGAGGCGGGAAACGGCGACAAGGTCGCCTACTACTTCGAGGGTGAACCCGGGGACTCCGAAGCGATCACCTATGCGGAACTGTTGGAGCGCACCAAGGAGTTCGCCATCACGCTGCGTTGGTTGGGCATCGGTGTGGGCGACCGTGTGTGCATCTACATGCCGATGATCCCCGAGACGATCGTGGCGATGCTCGCATGCGCCCGTATCGGTGCGGTGCACAGTGTGGTCTTCGGTGGGTTCAGCCCCGACTCACTCATCGACCGTATCAACGACGCCGAGGCAACGGTCGTCGTGACGGCCGATGGTTCCTGGCGCCGCGGCAAGCCGTTCCTGTTGAAGCCGAATGTCGATGTGGCCCTGGAACACTGCCCGACGGTCCGCACCGTGGTGGTGGCCGAACGCTGCGGGACCGACGAGATCGAGATGGAGTTCGGTAGGGACCGCTGGTGGGGTGATGCGGTGGAACTCGCCCGCAGCGAACACGGCACACACTGTCCACCCGTGAACGTCGATTCCGAAGCCTTGCTCTACCTCCTGTACACCTCGGGTACCACTGCCAAGCCCAAGGGCATCATGCACACCACCGCCGGATACCTCACCCAGGTGGCGTGGACCCAACGCAACGTGTTCGACCTGCGTGCTGACACCGATGTCTACTGGTGCGCAGCCGATGTGGGTTGGGTCACCGGCCACAGCTACATCGTCTATGGCCCGCTGTGCAACGGAGCCACCTCGGTGCTCTACGAAGGCACCCCCGACACGCCCCGCGAGGAGAATCGCACCGGGGAGCGGGCCGACTGGTCCAAAGACAGGCTCTGGGACATCGTCGAGCGCTACGGGGTCACCCAGCTCTACACCGCACCCACGGCGATCCGCACGTTCATGAAATGGGGTGCTGCCGAACCCGATCGCCATGACCTTTCCTCACTCCGCGTGCTCGGCTCGGTCGGTGAGCCGATCAACCCTGAGGCCTGGATGTGGTACCACGAGACGATCGGGGGTGGGTTGTGCCCGATCGTCGACACGTGGTGGCAGACCGAAACGGGCGGCATGATGATCTCTCCGTTGCCTGCCATCACGACGACCAAGCCGGGGTCAGCATGTCGCGCCCTGCCCGGAATCGGAGCGGAACTCGTCGATGACACCGGCAACGTGGTGACCGAGGGCGGAGGGTACCTGACCCTCACGCGTCCCTGGCCAGCGATGTTGCGGGGCATCTGGGGGGATCCGCAGCGCTACTTCGACACCTACTGGTCGCGTTTCGAGGGCCGCTACTTCGCCGGCGATGGAGCCAAGATCGACTCCGATGGCTACATCTGGGTGCTGGGCCGGGTGGATGACGTGATGAACGTATCGGGACACCGCATCTCCACCGCAGAGGTCGAGTCCGCTCTGGTGGACCACCCTGCGGTGGCCGAAGCGGCGGTCGTGGGAGCCACCGATTCAACCACCGGCCAGGCGATCGTGGGTTACGTGATCCTGCGCAGCGGCAACGAAGCCAACGACGAGCTGCGCGAGGAGATCCGCAATCACGTGGCCACGAAGTTGGGTGCCATCTCGCGGCCGCGTGCCGTGGTGATCGTGCCCGATCTTCCCAAGACCCGGTCGGGCAAGATCATGCGGAGATTGCTGCGCGACGTGGTCGAAGGTCGCGAGTTGGGTGATACCACCACGCTCGCGGATGAGACCGTGGTTGCAGCGATCCGCGAGCACGAATCGGAGGGATCGGACGAGGGCTGAGCCTGGGTCGCGGTCGAGTGGGGTGCGGGCCGATCTCTGGGTAACCTCCGGGTGTGCCTAGTTGGGATCACGCATTCGAGAACTGGCTCTGGCGGACCGAGTCCTTCGAACCCGCTGGTGAGGAAGAGCCTCCGGCGGTTGTGTTCGACATGGACGGCGTCCTTTCTGACGCGAGTCGACGTCAACACTTCCTCGAGGCTCCGCGGCGGGACTGGGAGAGCTTCTTCGCCGCGTGCGGCGACGATGACCTCATAGAAGAGGTCGCCCGCCTGCTGGAGGTGATCGATTCGGCGCACCGGATCGTTCTTCTGACTGCCCGCCCCATCCGTGTCATGCCCCAGACCCTGGCGTGGCTGGACCGCTACCAGCTCCGCTGGGACCTGCTGATCATGCGCGATTTCGGGGACTACTCGGCGTCACCCAGCTTCAAGCGTCAGACCGTCAGGGAGCTACGGTCCCGATCCTTCGATCTGAGACTGGGATTCGAGGACGACCCACGCAACGCGGCGATGTTCCACGACGAGGGTGTGCCGTGCGTGTACATCCACTCGGGCTACTACGACTCCTGAGATCCCTGACAGGGGACTGAGATTGCGCACAGTGCGATGGTCTCCGCGATGTCAGATGTCAGCTTGACTGTTGCATCATTCGGAGGGCTGCGGTTGGGTCCACACGGACCCTGATGTGGGTTCCGACTGAGAATCTGGAGGCGTTGAACATGCTCAACAACGTGAAGACCGCTGCATTGCTGGCTGGTCTTGGAGCGCTGTGCATGTTCATCGGCTCGTTCTGGGGTTCCACCGGGGTGGTGATCGGACTGGCCATCGGATTGGTGATGGCGGGCAGTTCCTACTGGTTCAGCGACCGACTCGCGATCCGCTCGGCGCGTGCGGTGGAGGTGTCGGAGTCACAGATGCCCCAGTACCACGCCATAGTCAACGAACTGGCGTTGAGGATGTCGATACCCAGGCCCCGCCTGTATGTGTCGCCCGAAGCGCAACCCAACGCGTTCGCCACGGGGCGTACCCCTGATCACGCCGCAGTATGCGTTACCGAAGGCCTCCTGAAGACCCTCGGCTGGGAGGAGATCCAGGGTGTCCTGGCCCATGAGCTCAGCCACGTACGCAACCACGACATCCTCATCAGCTCGGTGGCTGCGGCCATCGCCATGGGCATCACGTTCGTTGCCTCCATGGCCCGGTGGGCGTTCATATTCGGAGGCGGCCAGGGCGGCGGGGACCGGCGCAACAACCCGTTGGGATCCCTGTTGATGCTGATCCTCGCTCCGATCGCGGCCGGGTTGATCCAGATGGCGATCTCGCGGAGTCGCGAGTACGAGGCTGATGCCTCCGCTGCCCGGATCCTGGGCACCGGCGAACCACTGGCGCGGGCTCTGGAACGTCTCGAGATAGGGGCTTCGCGCATTCCTTCCCAGGTGAACCCTGCCGAAGCATCCTCCTACATCGTGAATCCACTGCGCGGCCGCCAGATCACCCAGCTGTTCGCAACCCACCCTCCGGTGGCGGAACGCATCGCCCGCCTGCGTACCAACGCCTGGGCCTAGGTTTCCGGTACCCGAACCCGAACCCGAACCCGACGCGGCCGAGTGAGTCGCTAGTCGCGGAAGTTCCCGAACTGCAGGGGGATTCCGAAGTCGTGGTCCTTGCAGGCGGCAATCACATCCTGGAGGGCGTCGCGCTTCTTGGCGGTCACCCGGATCTGCTCACCCTGGGTCTGTGACTGAGTGCCCTTGGGCCCCTCGGCCTTGATGAACTTGTTGATCTCCCTGGCCTTGTCCGAACCGATGCCGGCCACGAGCGTCGCGACCTGGCGGGCAGTGGCTCCCGATGCTTCCTCCACCTTGCCCCAGTCGAGGGCTTTCATCGAGACTCCGCGCTTGACCAACCGTTCTTCGAGTACCTGGCGGAGCGCGGCGAGTCGGTCCTCGGTCGACGACTGCAGCGTGATGGTCGTCTCACCCAGTTCGATGGTGGAGTTGGTGGCTTTGAAGTCGAAGCGGTTGGCGACCTCGCGACCCGCCTGATCGACCGCGTTGCGGATCTCCTGTTCGTCTATCTCCGAGGTGATGTCGAAGCTCGCCATGCTGGTCCTCCCAGGTTCGTTGGATGCGGCACACCCGCGCTCGGGTGGTCAGGGGTCTTCCAACCGTGAGACTGATTGCCGGGTGCCGTGACCGAAACGCTATCGTGGCCGACTCGGAGGCGATGCCGCGGCTGCGGTTGCAGCACTGCCTCTTCCAGGATGTTCAATGTCCGGGTGCCTTTCGATCGAAGGAACCCTCGACAGGGGAGATCCGAATGGGTCGGTGCCCGAGCGGCCAAAGGGAGCAGACTGTAAATCTGCCGGCGTATGCCTTCGGAGGTTCAAATCCTCCCCGGCCCACCACACAAACCACACATCAGCCAGCGGTGGACCAAAGAACCAGAAGCTGCATGGGTTGCAACCCGGCGGGCTACAGCAGGCGCTCCATGAGGACGACGTCCAGCCACCGGCCCATCTTGCGTCCCACTTCGCGTTCGGTACCCACGATCTCGAACCCACAGCGCCGGTGCAGACCGATGGATTGTTCATGGCCTCCGACGATCTTGGCCATCATCACGTGGAAGCCGTGCTGGCGTCCCAGTTCGACCAGGTGTTCCAACAACCGGCCACCGACACCTCGGCCCTGATGATCATCGGCGACGTACACGCTGTCCTCGACCGTGGTCGCGTAGCCGGCCCGTTCGCGGTATGCCGACAACGCGCCGAACCCGATCACCTGACCGGCGTCGTCCTCTGTCACGACGACGGCGTGCGCTCCCGAGCGTTGGGTGAGCCAGCGGCGCTGTTCATCGAGGGTACGAGGGACCAGATCGAATGTGACCGTCGAGGTGAGCACCTTGGGGTTGTATATCTCGAGGATCGACTCGGCATCATCGATGGTGGCAGGGCGGATGAGCACGTTCCCAAGCTAGGTCCTAGAGGCCGCTGGTCCCTGCCAGGGTGTATGTCCGGCCCGGCCGGACGCCGGTGGGCCGGTTGCAGCCGGGTCGGCCGTCAGCCGCTCAGGCAGTGGCCGCCGGCGCCGGTTCCACGACCTCGAGTGCACCTGTCATGGCCTCGAGGCGGGCCCAGGCGCTGATCTCCGCCGAGTCCGTCAACAGCAACACCTGTTGGTATGCCGATTGTTCGAGAATTGTCTCGAGCAGGGGAGCGACGACCGAAGGATTGATGTCACTGAAGGGCTCATTGAGCAACAGGGGGAAGTTCTCCATCCCCGGACCCACGTTGCGCACAGCTGCGAACTGTTGTTGCAGGGCATGGGTGGCAGCCGTGAGTTCCTCTCCACCCATCTCGGTATCAGCCGCCGAGAGGTCCCGACCGGTTGCCGACGCCGCGACGATGGCTCCCCGGTGCTCCAGTGCCCAATCCATGCTCACGTTGCCGGCGAGTGAGGTCCAGCGGGCTTGGGCTTCACGTTGCGCCTCGGCCACCTGCAGGAGGCGTCGACGGTGGGCATCGCTGCCCAGCAGGCCGTTCACGCGTTGTAGGTGGAAGCCGAGGTAGGAATGGGCTCCGGCCGCTTCGAGTGCCTCGGCCTCGGCCCTACCGGCTGCTTCAGCTCGCTTCCAGTAGATCATCGAGACGACCACGGCGGCGGCCGCGATGGCCGCCAACATGAGGATCCCGACCATTCCGAGGATCTGTGATGCAGGGATCGAGAACAGTGCGGCGATCCCGGCGACCAGGAAGTTGACCTTGCGGACGCTCTCGGCCTGGGTCACGGCGTCTTCGAAGCCCTGGTGGCTCTCTTCGATGCGTGCGATCGCATCCGCATCATCGACGCTGGAACCCAGTTCATCCGCCTCGCGTTCCAGGTCACGACCGGTGCTCTGGAGCCGTTCGGCGGTGGACCACAGTTCGGCTTGGTCGACGGCCGCCAGAGCGAGGACCAGATGGTCGCCTTCGACCGATTCGGTCAGCCGTTGTGAGCCGACATACATCAGCCTGCGGGCCTGGTGGGTGTCGAGGCCTGCCTTGTCGAGGAGGTCGATCCGGCCGTTGGCATCGGCGAAGCTGCTGGTGACGTCGAGCCGGTTGTCGATATCGACCACGCGGGGAGCCGCACCCTCGGGCCGGAACACTGCGAAGCGCGTCCCAGCGTCGGACTGCAGCTCGAGATGCACGCCCGGTCTGGAGCTCGACAACGCACCGATCACCTCGGTTGCGAGGGCGTCACGTTCGAACTGGCCCAGGCCTGTCAGAACAGTGAGTCTCGGATGGATATCGACGGCCAGGGTGTGGTCGCCGGAGTCGATGACCAATCGTTCGAAGCGCACCCCATCACATCGGCGCGATGGGGTCTCCGACTTGAGTGCGGGATCATGATTCTTCTCCGCGGTCGGTTCACGACCCCCGTGCCCTGCCGGATTTCGAGCGGGGAGCCCCGCCGGGTGCAAGCTCTTCCCAAGGTCCGGTCGGACCATCTTGGCCCGTGACCGTGGAATGGCTACGCTAGCGAGTCGGTCCAACGCGAGTTGGCCTGCCTCCTTAGCTCAGTCGGCAGAGCGTTTCCATGGTAAGGAAAAGGTCGTCAGTTCGATTCTGACAGGGGGCTCCACGGTACAGCTGTTGGCTGTGCCGGCCGAGCCGGTTCTACCGGTCACGGCGGCGTAGCTCAGATGGTGAGAGCGCTCGGCTCATAATCGAGAGGTCGTCGGTTCGAGTCCGACCGCCGCTACAAACTCCGGCTCTGCCGGAACATCCAACACCAATTCATCCAACACGAACGAGGGAGATCCCATGTCCAAGGAGAAGTTTGAGCGTACGAAGCCGCATGTGAATGTGGGGACGATGGGTCATATTGACCATGGGAAGACGACGTTGACGGCTGCGATTTCGAAGACGTTGGCTGAGCGTGTTGCGGGGAACACGTTTACTGAGTTCGATAATATTGATAAGGCTCCTGAGGAGCGTGAGCGTGGGATCACGATCAACGTTTCGCATGTGGAGTATGAGACTGAGGCTCGGCATTATGCGCATGTGGATATGCCGGGGCACGCGGATTACATCAAGAACATGATTACGGGTGCTGCTCAGGTTGATGGCGCGATTTTGGTGGTTGCGGCTACGGATGGGCCGATGCCTCAGACTCGTGAGCATGTTGTGTTGGCTCGTCAGGTTGGTGTGCCTGCGATTGTGGTGGCTTTGAACAAGGTTGACATGGTCGATGATGACGAGTTGTTGGAGCTTGTTGAGATGGAGGTGCGTGAGCTTCTGTCTGAGTATGAGTATCCGGGTGATGATGTGCCGGTGGTTCCGGTTTCTGCGTTGAAGGCTTTGGAGGGTGATTCCGAGGCGCAGGATCAGGTGATGGAGTTGATGGGTTTTGTGGATACGTTCATTCCTGAGCCGGTGCGTGAGTTGGATAAGCCGTTCTTGATGCCGATTGAGGATGTGTTTTCGATTACTGGTCGTGGGACTGTTGTGACCGGCAAGATCGAACAGGGTGTGATTCATACTGGTGATGAGATTGAGATCGTCGGGTTGAAGGACACGGCGAAGACGACTTGTACTGGTGTGGAGATGTTCCGGAAGCTTCTTGATGAGGGGCAGGCTGGGGACAATATTGGTGCTCTTTTGCGGGGTATCGATAAGGAGGATGTGCAGCGGGGTCAGGTGTTGGCGAAGCCTGGTTCGATTACGCCGCATACGAATTTCGAGGCGAATGTGTATGTGTTGACCAAGGAGGAGGGTGGTCGTCATAAGCCGTTCTTCGCGAATTATCGTCCTCAGTTCTATTTCCGTACTACGGATGTGACTGGGACTGTTGAGTTGCCTGAGGGCACTGAGATGTGTATGCCGGGTGATAACACGGCGATGACTGTGGAGTTGATTGCTCCGATAGCGATGGATGAGGGTTTGCGGTTCGCTATTCGTGAGGGTGGTCGTACTGTGGGTGCCGGCCGCGTCACCAAAATCCTCAAATAGAATCAGACCGACGTGTGTCTCGGAGCGCGTTCAGCGGAGTCTGAGGCACAGGGACGACAGCGAGCTACCGGCTCGATGCGGTGTCGCCCCAAAATTTGATGAGAACCAGGAGACAGCCTTATGGCTTCGGACAAGCGGGTCCATGTGACCCTTGAATGCACTGAGTGCAAGCGCCGTAACTACATCACCAAGAAGTCCAAGGTGAACGACCGCGAGCGCATCGAGATGAAGAAGTACTGCAAGTGGGACCGCCGCCACACCCTGCACAAAGAGACCCGCTGAGGGTTGAGGTGTGGCTGTGACCCGCTGAGGGTTGAGGTGTGGCTGTGACCCGCTGAGGGTTGAGGTGTGGCTGTGACCCGCTGAACGCTGCTGGCGACCCTCCGGGAGGGCGTTGCGGCTTTCCCGGTTCGAGTCAACGGCCCGGGCGGTCTAACCTTGTCGCACGGACGCTCAGGTGTCCTGCCCTGCCGTGCTTGCACAAGGACCTTTTGGCCCCGACCGAGTGTCAGCTGGGTCAACATATCTGTTAGGTCAGAGGGCAGTGGCTCAATTGGTAGAGCACCGGTCTCCAAAACCGGCGGTTGGGGGTTCGAGTCCCTCCTGCCCTGCAGTTCCCTCCGGGCCAACGGTGGGGTTCAGGTTCCACGTGTACAGCCTCAGTGAGGCTTGCCGCCGGGGCTCCGAGAAAAATCGACATCCAGGGGTTTGATCTTCGTGGCAATGAACCGAGAGCAGAAGCGGGCGATGCAGAAAGCCGGCCAACTCAACGAGGACGGCTCTCAGGCCGCGCCGTCGAGGGAGCGCAAGGCGGCAGCGAGCCAGGGCGTCAAGTCCGAGCGTGCCAAACCCGCACAGTTCGTGCGCGAGGTCCGTGCCGAGCTCCGCAAGGTCACATGGCCGACCCGTGACGAGGTCATCCGCCTCTCTATCGTCGTGCTGATCGCCCTCGTGGTGATGATCGCCCTGGTGTTCGGTCTCGACACGCTTTTCGCTGAGTTCTTCAGAAGGCTGCTCAGCACCGGTCGTAACGTGTGATGCCGATGATCGTGCCTGCCAGCTCGAAGTTCCATACCCAACCGCACCCCATTGTCGGCGCTGGCGGTGCCGATGCAGATCTGGATCCAAGATGACTGAACATGAAACACCCGACCCGGCCGCCACGCCCGGTAACGCTGCCCCCGGTGCAGACGATCCCGCGGACCTCGTGTCCGAAGACCCCGAGATGGTCGACGCGGGCGAGGTCGCACCGGAACCACCTGAAACCGAGGCGGACGCGACCGAGACCGGGGCAACCGACGGGGCTGCGGTGGCTGCCGATGCCGCAGATGAGAGCGCCGCGGCTGAATCCGGCGAATCCGGCGACGAAGACGCTGGCGGGGCGAACGGCGATGACACCTCATCCGAGGTCGAAGAGAAGCCGGTCGACTCCCCGTGGACCAGACCCGGCAAGTGGTACGTGTTGCACACCCAGTCGGGCTACGAGAACAAGGTCCGCCAGAACCTGGAGGCCCGTACCAACTCCATGAACATGGAGCGACGGATATACGAAGTCGTCATCCCCATGGAAGACGTCGTCGAATACAAACAGGGCAAGAAGGTCGTCGTCCAGAAGAAGATGTTCCCCGGCTACCTGTTGGTGCGTTGCCGCCTCGATGATGACAGCTGGTACGTGATCCGCAACACTCCCGGGGTCACCGGTTTCGTAGGTGCCGGTAACAAGCCATCGCCGTTGCCACGCCGTGATGTGGAGACCTTCCTCGTGGTCAAGACCGACGACGACGATCAGGCTCCCAAGCGCCAGCGTCCGCGTCTCGCCTACGACATCAACGAGACCGTGCGGGTCAAGGAAGGCCCTTTCGCCGACTTCTCGGGCGAGATCGTCGAGATCAACGAGGACCAGCTCAAGCTCAAGGTGCTCGTCGACATCTTCGGTCGCGAGACCCCGGTGGAACTCGAGTTTTCGCAGGTAGCGAAGCTCTGAGCATCTCGGGATCGCGGGGCACGGCTTGCCCCTCGGTGCCAACCCCTAGCACAATGGCTCATTCGGCCCGGCGCTTTTGCCGGCCCATCGGCCTGTAGCCCTTGCGGTGTCACAGCCCCGGCACCCACCGTTACCCGAACCAGGAAGCCAACATGGCAAAGAAGAACGTCTCGACAGTAGTGAAGATCCAGATCCCGGCAGGTCAGGCCTCGCCGGCGCCGCCCGTGGGTACCGCTCTCGGTCCACACGGTGTGGCGATCATGGACTTCTGCAAGGCCTACAACGCCCAGACCGAGTCGCAGCGCGGCACCGTGGTCCCGGTCGAGATCACGATCTACGAGGACCGTACGTTCACCTTCATCACCAAGACCCCTCCGGCCCCGGTGATGATCCGCGAAGCGGTGAAGGTCACCAAGGGTGCCCAGAATCCCGGTCGCGAGGTGGCCGGCCAGATCACCCAGGCCCAACTCGGCGACATCGCCCAGGTGAAGATGCCCGATTTGAACACCAACGATCTGGAAGCTGCGAAGTTGCAGATCGCAGGCACCGCACGCTCGATGGGAATCAAGGTCGTCGACTGAGTTCTGATGGCCGATATGGCCGTACCGCTCACCGGGACCACCTCGCCCGGTTTGTTCGGTGAACACATGAGGGAGAACACCCGGAAAGGGGTTTCGAGATGCCACACGGCAAGAAGTACAACGACGCGACCAAGCGTTTCGACAGGGACAAGGACCACAGCTCCGAAGAGGCGCTGGCACTGGTCAAGAGCCTTTCGAGGGCCTCGTTCGACGAGACCGTGGAACTGGTGGTCCGCCTCGGCGTGGATCCCCGCAAGGCCGACCAGATGGTGCGTGGAACCGTTGCGCTTCCTTCCGGTACCGGCACGGACGTCAGGATCGCCGTATTCGCTCAGGGTGAGGCTGCAACCGCAGCTGCCGAAGCTGGTGCTGACATCGTGGGGGCCGAAGACCTGGCGGAACAGATCCAGGCCGGCAAGATGGATTTCGACATTGCCATCGCCACCCCGGACATGATGCCTCTCGTCGGCAAGTTGGGACGTGTGTTGGGTCCCCGGGGCCTCATGCCGAACCCCAAGACCGGAACCGTCACCCCGGATGCTGCGAAGGCTGTCGGGGAGTTCAAGGGCGGCAAGGTCGAGTACCGCACCGATCGCCATGCCAACGTGCATGTACCGATCGGCAAGGTCAGTTTCGAGCCCGATGCACTCGCGGCCAACTACAAGGCCGTGATGGACGAGATCGCGCGTGTGAAGCCGTCCGGATCCAAGGGCCGCTACATCCGCAAGGTAACCCTCTCGTCCACGATGGGTCCCGGTGTCCGGGTGGACGCCGGCTCCGCCGAGCCGACCTGATCCGACGGATTCGTGGTCGGAGTTCATCCGGCCTACGCTTGTCACGTTGTAACAACCGAGGAACTTCGCTCGCCGAAGACCCCATGGCGTGTCCCCAGTGGGACCTGAAAGGCAACCGGGCTCACGCCCGCAAGCCACCTGGGTAGGTGGACACGATCTTTCGACTCCGGTCGAGGAAGGACGTCCACATCTGTGGGCGCCCGTTTCTCCCGAGTGAATGAAGGAGGTGTCAATGGAGAACCCGAGACCCGAAAAGGTCGCCGTGGTTGATGAGGTCCGCGAGAAGCTTTCGCAGACCGAAGCTGTGGTGTTCACCGAGTACCGGGGTCTGACCGTGCGTGATCTGCAGGATCTGCGTGGTGCTCTGGCTGAAGCCGGTGGCGAATACAAGGTGTACAAAAACAGCTTGGTCCGCCGTGCGACTGCCGAGTTGGACCTCGACCTGGGTGACACGCTCACAGGTCCGACCGCTCTGGCTCTCGTCGCCGAACGTCCTGATGGGACTCCTGGCGATGCGGTCCTGGTGGCCAAGGCGCTCAAGGCCTTTGCCAAGGGCAACCCGAATCTGGTGGTCAAAGGTGGACGACTCGGTGAGCAGATGCTCGATACCGACGCCATCATGGCCTTGGCCGACGTGGCTCCCAGAGACGAACTGCTGGCACGGTTGGCGGCTGGCATAGCTGCCCCGATGACAAACATGGCACGTCTCATGGCGGCACTGCCCCAGAAGATGGCATATGCGCTTTCCGCCCTCATCGAGGACGGCGGTGCTTCGGGTGCCCCTGCATCCGACGCGGCTGTCGAAGACGAGGGCACGCCCGCGGACGACAGTGCTGGGACAACTGACAGTGCTGGGACAACTGACAGTGCTGGGACAACCGACAGTGCTGGGACAACCGACGACACAGAAAACGACGAGGCCGCGCCAAGTGCGGACGCCTCCACCGATGACGGCGCAGATGGCGCCTCGTCAGAAACCGAACAGGAGTGAAGATGACCAAGGAAGAAATTCTCGACGCGATTGCAAACATGTCGGTGCTGGAGCTCTCCGAGCTGCTCACTGACTTCGAGGAGCGTTTCGGCGTGACTGCAGCGGCACCTGTCGCAGCGGTTGCTGCTGCGCCTGCTGCTGGAGACGGCGGCGGTGACGACGAAGAGCAGACCGCCTTCGACGTGGTGCTCACCGAAGCCGGCGAGAAGAAGATCGGCGTGATCAAGGAGGTTCGTGGTCTCACGAGCCTGGGACTCAAGGAAGCCAAGGAACTGGTCGAGGCCGCTCCGAAGGCAGTTCTCGAAGGTGTTTCCAAGGAAGACGCCGAGAAGGCCAAGGAGGCCATCGAAGGCGCCGGAGGCAGCGTAGAGATCAAGTGACCTGAAATCGGTCTGCTACCTGCAGCCGGATTTGTTCACCGCAACGAGGGACCGCACGGCGGTCCCTCGTTGCGCGTCCGGGCCGGCGAAAGTAGAGCCGGGAACAGGGGTTTTCAAAGCGATCCTTACCGGTCGCCTTCCCATGCCGATAGTTCCTACACAGAACGTCCTCGCAAGTAAGCGTCATGTGCACAGATGTCATGAACGGCAGATATGGCGTTCACGTCCTCAGGAGAGCGCCGAATGAACACGACCGCACGCCGAGCCCCCCGGAAGCGTCGCAACACTGTGCACGTCATCACGTCGTTGGCGGCCGCTGCACTTGCGGTGGTGCTCGTCACCTCTTGCATGCCGGCGTCGGCGCCATGGACCTCCGATGTGCCGTCAGGGCTTCTTGAGGCCGCGACCTTGGATCACAGTGGCACGAGACTCAGTGTCAGCGGCTGGGCGGGCGACCGCAACACGGGTCGTCCCATCCCAGTGGTGTTGTTCATCAACGGCGAACTGCACTCTGGTGCTATCACGGCAAACCGGCCGCGTCCGGATGTGAAAGCTGCGACCGGCCGTGGTGCCCACTCAGGGTTTGCCGCGACAGTCACAGTGAAACGTGCGAACAGCCTGAGCGTGTGTGTGTCAGCAATGAACATCGGCCCCGGTGACCATGCGCTTCTTGGATGCAAGTCCGTCAAGCGCGGTCGGGCACCAACCACCACCACAACTGCAGCGCCAATTGCGACCACATCGACCACGGTCCCGCCAGCCGACTGCGAAGCTGATGCCGCGCCCGGGGTGGATTGGCACGACTGCGACAAATCGTTGCGTGTCCTGACCGACATCGATCTGTCAGGCGCCAATCTGTCCGGCACCACATTCCGCGGCAGCAACTTCTCCGGTGCCACGCTGACTGGTGCCACGCTGACTGGTGCCAACCTGGCCGGTGCGACCCTGACCGGGGCCACGCTCACCGGTGTTGATCTGACCGGTGCCGACCTGGGCAGCGCCGACCTGTCCAATGCGGATCTGAGCGGTGCCGACCTGACCGACACGGATCTGACCAACGCCAACCTGATTGAGGCCGATCTCACCCTGGCCACCACTACGGGTGCAATCATCACTTCAGTCCGCTGGCTCCACACCATCTGTCCGGACGGCGAGGACTCCGGTTACGGCGCCAGCTGTGTCGGTCACGGGTTCTGACCAACATCGGGCACCCACCGAATCACGCATACCCTTGACCATCGGCGTTGAGTTCCTTACGCTTCCCGGAAACGTATTCCGGTCGGAAGCCCCCTTCACGGGCCGGTCTTTGCCGCCCCGGATTGACCCGACCCATCGCGACGCGTACCATATTCGGTTGCCGTGCCCTTCCGTTCGTCGTCCCGTGTCCTCAGCTGCGTTGCAATCCGTCGCTGGCCAGAAATTTCGGGGGTCTACTTGCGTGCGCGTGCGGCTGCACACCCTCTGAGCGCCCAGGAGTAGAAGTTGTCCTCTCGTTCCAACCAACGGGCCCGATATTCGTTCGCGAACCTCGATGAAGTCCTCGAACTGCCCGATCTGATCGCCATCCAACGTGAGTCATTCCAGTGGTTCGTGGAAAACGGATTGGCTGATGCGTTTCGTGACATCTCCCCGATCACGGATTTCACCGAAACACTGAGCCTCGAGCTCGAGTTTGACCCCTTCGACGAGGACCTGCGTCCGCCGCCGAAGTTCACTGTCGAGGAGTGCAAGGAGAAGGATATGACCTTCTCCGCTCCGATCTTCGCCCGCGCCCGCTTCATGAACGCGGCCACCGGTGAGATCAAGGAACAGACGGTCTTCATGGGTGACTTCCCGATGATGACCGACAAGGGCACGTTCATCGTCAACGGCACCGAACGCGTGGTCGTTTCCCAGCTCGTACGTTCGCCGGGCGTGATCTTCCAGCCGGGTGAACGCTTCCGTCTGCGTAACCTCTCGAAGCACCAGTTGGTGACCGGGACCATCCACCCCTACCGCGGCGAGTGGATCGAGTTCGACGTCGAACAGAAGCCGGGCAAGGAGCCAACTGCGGGTACACGCGTGGCCCGCAAGCGCCGCCTCAGCATCTTCTTGTTGCTGCGTGCCCTCGGATACGACGAGGAGAACTTCCCCGGTTTCATAGATGCCTTCGTCGATCATTTCGATTTCCTGCGTGACCAGTACGACAAAGAGGTCGCGAAGCTCGGCGAGGACGAGGTCCCCACCCAGACCGAGGCCCTGATCGAGATCTACAAGCGTGCCCGTCCCGGTGAGCCGGCCACCCCTGATTCGGCCCGGACCTACTTCCAGAATGCGTTCTTCGAATCCCGTCGCTACGACCTCAGTCGGGTCGGTCGCTACAAGCTCAACCGCAAGTTGGGGCCGGAACTCGACATGCTCGAGGAGAACTTCCCGCAGCTGCGCGGGCGTC
Source organism: uncultured Microthrixaceae bacterium (assembly GCA_963805905.1). Lineage (GTDB taxonomy): Bacteria > Actinomycetota > Acidimicrobiia > Acidimicrobiales > Microtrichaceae > JAMLGJ01. The sequence goes on along the minus strand of CAWDVV010000001.1, from coordinate 3,309,458 downwards.
TCGACCGCCCCGAGGTGGACCAGCCCGTCCTGAGCCGTAGCGAGGTGCTCGCATCGTGCACCTACCTGCTCAACCTGGCCGCAGGAACCCATGGCTACCGTCTGGACGACCAGGACCACTTCGCCAACCGCCGTATCCGTTCGGTCGGAGAACTGATCCAGAACCAGGTGCGCATAGGCCTTTCGCGCATGGAGCGTGTCGTGCGCGAGCGCATGACCACCCAGGACGTGGAGGCGATCACCCCCACCACGCTGATCAACATCCGTCCTGTGGTCGCTGCCATAAAGGAGTTCTTCGGGACTTCCCAGCTCAGCCAGTTCATGGACCAGGTCAACCCGCTCTCGGGTCTGGCCCACCGTCGTCGCCTCTCGGCTCTCGGTCCCGGTGGACTCAGCCGTGAGCGTGCCGGGTTCGAAGTGCGCGACGTCCACTTCTCCCACTATGGGCGCATGTGTCCGATCAAGACCCCCGAGGGTCCCAACATCGGGCTCATCGGTGCATTGGCAACCTTCGGGCGGGTCAACAAGTTCGGCTTCATCGAGACCCCGTACCGCAAGGTCGTCGACGGCAAGGTCACAGACGAGATCCTGTACCTGCCGGCCGACGAAGAAGAGGAGTACGTGGTCGCCCAGGCGAACACTCCTATCGATGAGGACGGCCGGTTCCTCGCGGACCGCATCCTCGTGCGGCGCTCCCCGCAGGCAGCGAGCCTCCAGGATCTGCGACTGCAGCTCGAACGTGACGAGTTCCTCGGTGCCACCACCGAGATCTCGGCGGTCTCTCCGGAGGAAGTCCAGCTGATGGACGTCAGCGCCCGCCAGATCGTCTCGGTCGCCACGGCGTTGATCCCGTTCCTGGAACACGACGACGCCAACCGTGCGCTCATGGGTGCCAACATGCAGACCCAGGCCGTTCCGCTGCTGCGGGCGGAGGCGCCATTCATCGGCACGGGTATCGAGGCCCGCGCCGCCCGCGACGCGGCCGACATGATCCTGGCCACCGATGACGGCACGGTCGTCTCGGTCGAGGGCAAACAGATCGTCGTGGACTACAAGGGTTCCGGCAAGCACACCTACCGGCTCCACAAGTTCGAGCGTTCGAACCAGAACACCTGCATCAACCAGCGCCCGATCGTCGCCGAGGGCCAGAAGCTCTCCAGGGGCGACGTGATCGCCGAGGGCCCCTCCACCGACAACGGTGAGCTGGCACTCGGCAAGAATCTGCTCGTGGCCTTCATGCCATGGGAGGGTTACAACTTCGAAGATGCGATCATCCTCTCGGAGCGCCTCGTGCGTGACGACGTGCTCACTTCCGTGCACATCCACGAACACGAGATAGATGCCCGCGACACCAAGTTGGGCGAAGAGGAGATCACGCGGGACATCCCGAACCTCTCCGAGGAGATCCTCGCCGATCTCGATGAACGGGGGATCATCCGTATCGGAGCCGAGGTCGGCCCGAGCGACGTCCTGGTGGGCAAGGTCACTCCCAAGGGAGAGACAGAGCTCACCCCCGAGGAACGACTCCTGCGTGCGATCTTCGGCGAGAAGGCGCGTGAAGTGCGCGACACCTCGCTCAAGGTGCCCCATGGCGAATCGGGCAAGGTCATCGACGTCAAGGTCTTCAGCCGCGACGACGAGCACGAACTTCCCCCCGGCGTCAACCAGTTGGTGCGGGTCTACGTCGCCCAGAAGCGCAAGATCTCCGTTGGCGACAAGCTCGCGGGTCGCCACGGCAACAAGGGCGTCATCTCCCGGATCCTTCCGGTCGAGGACATGCCCTACATGGCGGACGGCAGTCCGGTTGACATCGTGCTGAACCCACTCGGCGTGCCTTCACGCATGAACGTGGGCCAGGTGCTCGAGTCCCACCTCGGTTGGGCTGCACGTTGGGGTTGGGCCGATGGTGACAAGTCCGTCGGCGAGGAACCGATCCGTGGCACCGAGACCAAGACCCGTCCGGTCACCCGGCCCTCCACGTTGGTGGCGACACCGGTGTTCGACGGTGCCAAGTGGGACGAGGAATCGATGGCGGGCGCGCACCCGACCATCCAGTCCATCTTCGGAACGTTGCGCCCGGAGGCCGCCGACGGTACCCGTCTGATCGGTCTCGACGGCAAGGTGACGCTCTACAACGGCCGCACGGGTGATACATACGACAACCCGGTCACGGTCGGCTACGCCTACATCCTGAAGTTGTCGCACCTCGTTGACGACAAGATCCACGCCCGTTCGACCGGTCCGTACTCGATGATCACCCAGCAACCCCTGGGCGGTAAGGCGCAGTTCGGTGGACAGCGATTCGGTGAGATGGAGGTGTGGGCACTCGAGGCATACGGTTCGGCCTACTGCCTCCAGGAGCTCCTCACGATCAAGTCCGACGACACCCTCGGTCGGGTGAAGGTCTATGAGGCGATCGTCAAGGGCGAGAACATTCCCGAACCCGGTATCCCGGAGAGCTTCAAGGTGCTGATCAAGGAGATGCAGGCCCTGTGTCTCAATGTGGAGGTCATCAGTCGCACCGGTGAACACGTGCGGTTGCGTGAACTCGATGAGGACTACTTCCGGGCATCCGAGGAACTGGGCATCGACCTGTCGCGACCCGAACGGGGTACCGATGAGGAAGACGCCCGGCGCCAGGCCGAGCGTGGCCGCTGACCTCCATCGGTCAGCGCCCGTCCCTAGGCAGAACAACCAGAACCGCAAAACCCGCAGTACCGGCAACACAGCAGTACCGATCGACCCAGCAAACCGATCGACCAACCCCTGAGGAACGAATAGGTCATGGCAGAGACATCACGCGACGTCAACGTATTCGACCAGATCCACATCGGACTGGCCACCGCAGACGCCATCCGCACCTGGTCCAACGGCGAAGTGCGCAAGCCCGAGACGATCAACTACCGCACGCTCAAGCCCGAGAAGGACGGCTTGTTCTGCGAGAAGATCTTCGGTCCCACCAAGGACTGGGAGTGCTACTGCGGCAAGTACAAGCGGGTCCGGTTCAAGGGCATCATCTGTGAACGCTGTGGCGTGGAGGTCACGCGGTCCAAGGTCCGTCGTGACCGCATGGGCCACATCGAGTTGGCTGCTCCTGCCGTGCACATCTGGTACCTCCGCGGAACACGCTCGTGGCTCGCATACCTCCTCTCGGGCATCCAGCCCAAGGAGGAGCTCAAGGCCAAGCAGCTGGAGAAGGTCATCTACTTCGCGGCCAACCTGGTCACCTGGGTCGACGACGAACGGCGCCACGCCGACATGGAGAGTCTCGAAGCCGACATGCTCGGTGAACGGGACGCGATCGAAAAGGACCGCGAGCTCGAGTTGGCCCGTCGCGCCGAGGAACTCGAAGCAGACCTCGAGGCTGCAGAGTCCGAGGGCGCGAAGGAATCGGAGCTGAAGAGTCTCCGCAAGCAGTCCGACAAGGACCTCGATGCGATTCGCGAAGAGTTCGACGCCGAACTCGACCTGCTGAAGCGCACCTGGGACGAGTTCGCCAAGCTCTATCCCCGTCAGATCATCGAAGACGAGTTGTTGTGGCGCGAGTTGCGTGATCGCTACGAGGAGTACTTCGAAGGCGGCATGGGTGCCGATGCGATCAAGGGACTGATCGACCGCATCGATCTCGACGTCGAAGAGGTCAACCTCCGCGAGGCCATCGATCCTGACGAAGGGGTCAAGCCTCTGTCTGCCCAGCGCAAGCAGAAGGCCACCAAGCGTCTCAAGATCGTTGCGGCTTTCAACCGTCGCAACGAAGCGGGCCAACGGGTCAACGACCCTCGGGCCATGATCCTCGATGTCGTGCCGGTGATCCCCCCGGATCTGCGTCCGATGGTGCAGCTCGACGGTGGGCGTTTCGCGACGTCGGACCTCAATGACCTGTACCGGCGCGTGATCAACCGCAACAACCGGCTCAAGCGGCTCCTCGATCTCGGTGCTCCGGAGATCATCGTCAACAACGAGAAGCGGATGCTCCAGGAGGCCGTCGATGCACTGTTCGACAACGGCCGCCGTGGTCGTCCCGTGACCGGTCCGGGCAACCGGCCGCTCAAGAGCCTTTCCGACATGCTCAAGGGCAAGCAGGGACGATTCCGTCAGAACCTGCTGGGCAAGCGCGTCGACTACTCGGGGCGTTCGGTCATCGTGGTGGGCCCGACCCTGCAGCTCCACCAGTGCGGGCTTCCGAAGCTGATGGCCCTGGAGCTGTTCAAGCCGTTCGTGATGAAGGCCCTGGTCGAGAAGACCCTGGCCCAGAACATCAAGTCGGCCAAACGGATGGTCGAACGTCGACGCCCGCAGGTCTGGGATGTCCTCGAGGACGTGATCAAGGAGCATCCGGTGCTCCTCAACCGTGCTCCGACGCTCCACCGCCTCGGCATACAGGCCTTCGAGCCGGTCCTCGTCGAAGGCAAGGCGATTCGTATCCACCCGCTCGTCTGTACCGCATTCAACGCGGACTTCGATGGTGACCAGATGGCGGTACACCTTCCGCTCTCAGCGGAGGCCCAGGCCGAAGCGCGGGTCCTCATGTTGTCCTCCAACAACATGTTGAGCCCGGCCCACGGCAAGCCTCTGGTCACGCCTACCCAGGACATGATCATCGGTGCCTTCTATCTCTCTTCGGAGGTCGAAGGTGCCACCGGTGAGGGCATGACCTTCCGACGGATCGATCAGATCGAACGCGCCATCGAATCCGGTGTGCTCGACATCCACGCCAAGATCACCTACCGCGGCACCGAGTACCCCGATCTGGTGGAAACACCGGCCAACGGCTCTGCTGCCACCTATCACCGGACCACCGCAGGGCGCATACTCCTGAACAACTGCCTGCCGGATGGCTATCCGTACGTCAACAAGCCCGTGCGCAAGCGGGAGATGACCGATCTGGTGGACCACCTCGCGGTCGAGTTCCCCAAGGCAGCTGCTGCGGCTTCGCTGGATGCGATCAAGTCGCTCTGTTTCACCTGGGCGATGCGTTCGGGCCTGACCGTTTCGATCGACGACGTGAAGACACCGTCGAACAAGTACGACATCCTGGACCGCCACGAGGCCGATGCCCAGAAGGTGGAGAAGCAGTTCCGCCGGGGCATCATCACCGACGGCGAACGCAAGCAGAAGGAAATCGAGATCTGGACCAGCGCCACCAGCGAGGTGACGCAGGCAATGACCGAGGAGATGACCTCCAAGCAGTTCAACCCGATCGACATGATGGTTGGATCCGGCGCACGTGGGTCGATGGCCCAGGTTCGTCAGATCTCGGGCATGCGAGGTCTCGTGGCCAACCCCCGCGGTGACATGATCCCCCGTCCGATCAAGTCGAACTTCCGTGAGGGCCTGTCGGTCCTCGAGTACTTCATCGCTACGCCGGGTGCCCGTAAGGGCCTCGTGGACACTGCTCTGCGAACCGCCGACTCGGGCTACCTGACCCGTCGCCTGGTTGACGTCTCCCAGGAACTCATCATCAATGAGCGCGATCCGTTCTCCGAGTCGGGGCCGATCCGTTCGCTCCTGCTCGAGAACGTGCGTCCAGATGAGCCCGGCCGTCGTTTCAATCTCGAGTCCCGCCTGTTCAGCCGCACTCTCGCCGAGGACCTCACGCTCGCTGACGGTACCAAGTTGTCCAAGGGCATCGAGGTGGGCGTCGCTGAGATGGAGGCCCTGCGCGACGATCCGGAGATCACACAGGTCCGTGTGCTCTCCCCGCTCACCGACGAGTCCGAGTTCGGGATCAGCCGTGCCGCCTACGGAACCTCGTTGGCCACCGGCAAGACCATCGAAGCCGGCGAGGCCGTGGGAGTCATAGCAGCCCAGTCGATCGGTGAGCCCGGTACCCAGCTGACCATGCGTACCTTCCACACAGGTGGTATCGCCGCAGCGTCCGGTGACATCACCGGTGGTCTGCCTCGTGTGGTTGAGTTGTTCGAGGCCCGTAGCCCCCGCAACAAGGCAGTCCTCGCTCGCACCTCGGGCGTGGTCCGCATCGACGAGGAGGACTCCAAGGACTTCTCGGTCACAGTGGTGGGTGACGATGGCGAGGAGGACACCTACGCCATCGCCCGTGAGCGCCGCCTGGAGGTGTCCGACGGAGACGAGGTCACTGCCGGCGATGCGCTGGTAGAAGGTCCCCGGGATCCGAAGGAGCTCCTGGAGATCAAGGGTGTGCGTGCCGTGCAGCAGTACCTCGTGAATGAGGTGCAGCGCGTCTACCGCGACCAGGGTGTGTCGATCCATGACAAGCACATCGAACTCATCGTGCGTCAGATGACGCGCCGTGTGGTCGTCCAGGACGCCGGCGATTCCGACTTCCTGCCGGCCGACAAGATCGACCAGCGGGTCTTCAACGAGACAAACCGCATGTTGGTCCAGGAGGGCAAGACTCCCGCCGATGGGCGTCCTGAACTCATGGGTATCACCAAGGCATCGCTCGCCACGGATTCCTGGTTGTCGGCCGCATCGTTCCAGGAGACCACCCGGGTACTCACCGAAGCAGCGATCGAAGGTCGCTCCGACGGGTTGCTCGGTCTCAAGGAGAACATCATCATCGGGAAGCTCATTCCTGCGGGAACCGGCATGCCCCGATACAAGGACATCAAAGCCTGGGCACCCGACTACGAGGCACCTGCCGACGACGTCGTCGAGGACGGCGCCGACTTCCTGGCGAGTCTCCCGAAGGGCGACTTCGTGGCCCCCGGTGGTGATGCTGCGGCATCGGCACTCGGAATCGCGACCGACGTCATCGCCCAGACGCGCTCCGATGGGGCTGATGCGGACGTCGACGAAGAAGCAGGCGCTGTCGACAAGGCCGTGGGTGACGACGTCGCGGTGGCGGACGTCATCGAATTCCCGACACCCGGCGAGTAGCTCTTCGAAGTCGGACGGCCGGGCTCAGCGAGCGCTGGTCACCCGGTACAACTGAACACCCTGATCTCTGCCCTCGAGCTCGAGGTTGAAGTGGTCGCGCAGTTCATCGAGGTCGAGCAGGTAGCCGTACGGTTCGTTCACGGTGGTCCACGCGATCCAGAGTTGGGCCCCGGAGGCGAGAGCGTCGTCGACTCGCGCCAGGTCCTCGGCTTCGCGGTCGCCGTGGCGGGGCGTGATCAGCGGGCGCAGATCCGATCGGTACCAGAGCCAGGGTTCGTTGGCGAGCACCCCACAGCTCTCGGACCCGAAGTCGCCACTGAGATCGTTGACCGACAGTATGCGGCATTCCGGGGGAATCTCCGCGAGCTCGGGTAGTGACCGGGCTCGGACGAACGCATCCGAGGTGTATCCGTTTCCATCGAGCGCGGTGATCGTGGAGCGTCCGAGGGCCAGGACTCCGATCACACACCAGAGGATGCCTGCGCCCAATGCCAGGCGCCTCACCCACTGGGTGGGGGAGGCGCGGAGGTCACCAACGAGTGAACCGGCGAGGATGAGGACCATCACTGCGGTGGGAGCAAGGAGGCGTCCATCGAGATCGTTGATCTCGGAGCGGGCCCTGGCAGCCACCGTGACGGCGAACTGGGTCGCAGCGGCGATGCCCACGAGAAGCCTGGCCTGACGTCCACCGGTCGGTTCGGACCGACCGGGACGCAACGTCATCCATGTGGTCAGGGCGATCAAGCCCACGCCCAGCACGAGCCCGATGGCCGCGGGGGTGCTGTCGAGGGTCCACAACACCGTACGTCCAATCGCGGTCGTGCCCTGCTGGAGCACCTGGATCGGATTGAGTGACGAGGGCAGTCGCTCGCCGAACGCTGCATCGGAGGTCGCCACGTTGATGCCCAGATCCACCGCGAGCGGAGCGAGGCCGGCAATGAGGGCGGTGATGCCCAGACGTATACGGGCCGCCCGGCGGCGGTCGAGGAGTATCCACAGAGCGAGTGCGACCGGCACGGCGACACCTGCATAGCGGATCAGCGGAGCGGTTGATCCCAACGCCACGGCGGCCCAGAGCCAGCGGTGGTCGACCCGTTCGGGCTCCAAGTGTCCCCGTGCCTCGAGTGTGTGCCGCGTCAGGTGGTGTTGCATCCAGCGGAGTGTCACGGCGCGAACCGGCGATGTCGCCGTACAACGCCAAGGCGATCGCACCCAGGGTCACGGCGGTGAACGGAACCTCGCTCAATGCCTGGAAGGCCCACGGCACGAGCACGGGTGTGAATCCAACGGCCACGACGCCGATCATCCGGGCGGCAGGATCCGCGGTGGTCCGACGGAGCACCGTCAGAGTGAGGCGGGGCACCACCGCGGTTGCCGCCATCATGAGGATGAGTGCAGCGGTTTCGACCCCGGTTCCGACGAACCCGACCGCGGCGATGGCGAGACTCCACAGCGGTGGGAAGGTGGCGAGGGGATCTTCGAGCCATGTGGCGAATCCCCCACCGTTGAGCAGCGATTCGGCAGCGCTCACGTAGGTGACCGAATCCGGTGAGGCCGCCATGCGGCCGCGGCTGACAACGATCACGAGCAGGGCGCCGAGCACACCGATGACCCACGCCAGGGTGGTCTCGATCGCGCGGGCATCCATGCCGCGCGCCGAACCGGGCAGCTTCGATCGGGTTGCCCGCTGACGTCGGGCCGCGGTGGCGGACGTCGCGCTCGTCGGGGCGTTCCCCGAAACGGTGTGTATGGATTTCTGACCGGATGCCTCTGCCAATGATGGCTCGGGCCCCCCCGCCGCTACTTGGTCGCCGCTCATGTGTCCCCCATGTTGATGCCATGCCGGGTCGCCGCCCCGAGATCAACTATCTGACACAATAGGCAATTCGCCCTGTCTCATGTAACTCCACGGCGTTCGGGGGGTTGGGGTGGTTTGCCCGTTCATCATGGGCGTACCTAGAATCGTTGGTCGCCCAGTGGCGCGCGCTGTCGTGTCGGGGTTTTAGACCCCCGGCAGTCCAGTGAGCTACGCCGGTTTCAAGTTCGCTCCCGAGTTCATCGAGGTTTTTACACGTGCCCACGATTCAGCAGTTGGTCCGAAAGGGCCGCACCAACAAGCGCAAGAAGGAGGCGACTCCGGCGCTCAAGGGTGCTCCACAGCGCCGAGGTGTGTGCACCCGCGTGTTCACCGCCTCGCCCAAGAAGCCGAACTCGGCTCTGCGAAAGGTCGCCCGTGTGCGTCTCACCAGCGGCATGGAGGTTTCCGCCTACATCCCCGGCGAGGGCCACAACCTCCAGGAGCACTCCATGGTGTTGGTACGTGGCGGTCGTGTGAAGGACCTTCCCGGTGTGCGGTACAAGATCGTCCGAGGCACTCTCGACACATCCGGTGTCCGCGATCGCCGTCAGGCCCGTTCCCACTACGGCGCCAAGAAGGAGGCCTGATGTCACGCAAGGGTCCCGCTCCGAAGCGCGAGCTCGCACCAGATCCCATCTACGGATCGGTCCTCGTCACGCAGTTCGTCAACAAGGTGCTCCAGCGTGGCAAGCGGTCCACAGCTGAGAAGATCGTCTATGACGCGCTCAACACCATCGAATCGCGCACCGGGGACGAACCACTCGCCACCCTGAAGCGCGCGGTCGACAACATCAAGCCCCAGCTCGAGGTGAAGAGTCGCCGCGTCGGTGGAGCGACCTACCAGGTGCCCGTGGAGGTCAAGCCCACTCGGGCGAACACATTGGCCATCCGCTGGATCGTCAGTTTCTCGCGTGACCGGCGCGAACGCTCCATGGCCGAACGCCTGGCGAACGAGATCCTCGACGCTTCCAACGGTGTCGGAGCCTCGGCCAAGCGCAAGGAAGACATCCACAAGATGGCTGAGTCCAACCGGGCATTCGCCCACTACCGCTGGTGAGCCCGGGGGCTCCCGGCGGATCCGTGTCCCAGTCGCACGTCCGGTGTCAGAGACCCCCTGCAACACAGCCCCTCCTGCAATAGAGACAACCCCCACAGACGAGACGAACAATGGCGCAGTATCCCCTCGAACGCACCCGCAACATCGGCATCATGGCCCATATCGACGCGGGCAAGACCACCACGACCGAGCGCATCCTTTATTACACCGGCAAGTCCTACAAGATCGGTGAGGTCCACGATGGTGGCGCCACGATGGACTGGATGGAACAGGAGCAGGAGCGCGGCATCACGATCACCTCTGCTGCCACCACCTGCCACTGGACAGACACCGTCAACGATGTCGAGCACCGGATCCAGATCATCGACACCCCGGGCCACGTCGACTTCACCGTTGAGGTGGAGCGGTCCCTGCGCGTCCTCGACGGTGCTGTGGCGGTCTTCGACGGAGTGGCCGGTGTGGAACCCCAGACCGAAACCGTGTGGCGCCAGGCTGACAAGTACCACGTGCCCCGCATGTGCTTCGTCAACAAGATGGACCGCATGGGTGCGGACTTCTACAAGGCGCTCGATTCGATCAAGGAACGCCTGGGCGCCAACGTAGCGGTGCTCCAACTTCCGATCGGTTACGAGTCCGATACGCGGGCGTCGTCGACCTGGTCACGATGAAGGCCTGGATCTGGCATTCCGAGGATCTCGGGGCCACCTGGGACGTGACCGACATCCCCGATGACCTCGCCGAGCGAGCGGCTGAATATCGTCACGAACTCCTCGAGACCGATCGCGTCGATCGACGAAGAGCTGATGGAGAGCTACCTCGACAACGACGACCTCACCGAGGCCGAACTTCGTCGAGGTATCCGCGAGGCAACGCTGCACCATGGCGTGGTGCCCGTGCTCAACGGCAGCGCGTTCAAGAACAAGGGCGTGCAGCCGCTCCTCGACGCAGTCTGCTTGTACATGCCGTCCCCGGCGGACCTTCCTCCCGTCGATGGAGAGGATCGCAAGGGTGAACCGGTGACCCGCAGCTCCGGACGTGAACGAGCCGTTCTCGGCCCTCGCCTTCAAGATCATGACCGCTCCGCACGTGGGTCGGCTCACCTACTTCAGGGTGTACTCCGGCCAGCTCGAAAAGGGCGGGCAGGTATACAACGCACGCACCACACAGAAGGAACGCGTCGGTCGGCTGCTCGAGATGCATGCCAACGACCAGATCGAAAAGGATGCCTGCTACGCGGGTGACATCGTCGCCGGGATCGGCTTCAAGAACACACGCACCGGCGACACCCTCTGCGATCCGAGCAACATCGTCGTGCTCGAGTCCCTCGATTTCCCGGATCCGGTGATCCACGTGGCCGTGGAGCCCAAGACCAAGGTCGACCAGGACAAGATGTCCAAGGCCCTCTACTCGCTCAGCGAGGAGGACCCGACGTTCCAGGTGCGTACCGACGAAGAGACCGCCCAGACCGTCATCTCGGGCATGGGCGAGTTGCACCTCGAAGTGATCGTCGACCGGATGCTGAGGGAGTTCAAGGTCGACGCCAACGTGGGCAAGCCACAGGTCGCCTACCGCGAGACGATCTCGAAGCCGGTCGAGAGCCACACCTACCTGCACCGCAAGCAGACCGGTGGTTCAGGGCAGTACGCGAAGATCATCCTGACGATCGAGCCGTCGGGCCCCGGCGGCGGTTACTCCTTCGAGGACGAGATCAGTGGTGGCCGCATTCCCAAGGAGTACATCCCTTCGGTGGACGCCGGCATCAAGGACGCCATGAGCACCGGCGTCCTGGCAGGTTTCCAGATGGTCGACATCAACGCCCGCCTGATCGATGGCGACTACCACGATGTCGACTCCTCGGAGATGGCCTTCAAGATCGCGGGCACCATGGGCTTCAAGGAAGCCGTGCGCAAGGCAGCTCCCATCATGTTGGAGCCGATCATGGCTGTGGAGGTCGTGACACCTGAGGACTACATGGGCGATGTGATCGGCGACCTGAACTCGCGTCGCGGCAAGGTCGGCCAGATGGAACAGCGCAGCAACAACCAGGTTGTGTCGGCCGAAGTGCCGTTGTCAGAGATGTTTGGCTACTCCACGGACCTGCGCTCGAAGACTCAGGGCCGTGCGACCTATACGATGCAGTTCCACAGCTACCAACCGACGCCCAAGTCGGTCCAGGAAGAGATCGTCGCCCGGGTCACCGGGCAGTAGGTCACCTGGGCATTCTTGCCAGAGCGAATTCGGGTGCATCAGGCACCCACGAGTGATACACCGAACCCACCAAAAGATCTGAAACGAAAGGCAGTAATCCCATGTCCAAGGAGAAGTTTGAGCGTACGAAGCCGCATGTGAATGTGGGGACGATGGGTCATATTGACCATGGGAAGACGACGTTGACGGCTGCGATTTCGAAGACGTTGGCTGAGCGTGTTGCGGGGAACACGTTTACTGAGTTCGATAATATTGATAAGGCTCCTGAGGAGCGTGAGCGTGGGATCACGATCAACGTTTCGCATGTGGAGTATGAGACTGAGGCTCGGCATTATGCGCATGTGGATATGCCGGGGCACGCGGATTACATCAAGAACATGATTACGGGTGCTGCTCAGGTTGATGGCGCGATTTTGGTGGTTGCGGCTACGGATGGGCCGATGCCTCAGACTCGTGAGCATGTTGTGTTGGCTCGTCAGGTTGGTGTGCCTGCGATTGTGGTGGCTTTGAACAAGGTTGACATGGTCGATGATGACGAGTTGTTGGAGCTTGTTGAGATGGAGGTGCGTGAGCTTCTGTCTGAGTATGAGTATCCGGGTGATGATGTGCCGGTGGTTCCGGTTTCTGCGATGAAGGCTTTGGAGGGTGATTCGGCGGCGCAGGATCAGGTGATGGAGTTGATGGGTTTTGTGGATACGTTCATTCCTGAGCCGGTGCGTGAGTTGGATAAGCCGTTCTTGATGCCGATTGAGGATGTGTTTTCGATTACTGGTCGTGGGACTGTTGTGACCGGCAAGATCGAACAGGGTGTGATTCATACTGGTGATGAGATTGAGATCGTCGGGTTGAAGGACACGGCGAAGACGACTTGTACTGGTGTGGAGATGTTCCGGAAGTTTCTTGATGAGGGTCAGGCTGGGGACAATATTGGTGCTCTTTTGCGGGGTATCGATAAGGAGGATGTGCAGCGGGGTCAGGTGTTGGCGAAGCCTGGTTCGATTACGCCGCATACGAATTTCGAGGCGAATGTGTATGTGTTGACCAAGGAGGAGGGTGGTCGTCATAAGCCGTTCTTCGCGAATTATCGTCCTCAGTTCTATTTCCGTACGACGGATGTGACTGGGACGTTGAGTTGCCGGAGGGTACTGAGATGTGTATGCCGGGTGATAACACGGCGATGACTGTGGAGTTGATTGCTCCGATAGCGATGGATGAGGGTTTGCGGTTCGCTATTCGTGAGGGTGGTCGTACTGTCGGTGCCGGCCGCGTCACCAAAATCCTCAAATAGCGGCTTCACACGACGCGGGCAACGCACACGACGCGTATACGCGGAGAACTCGTACGAACGACGGGACGACCCGACCTCAGAGGTCGGGTCGTCCCGTGCTGTCCCCGTGTGCTGTCCCGCGTGCTGTCCCGCGTGCTGTCCCTCGTGCTGTCCCGCGTGCCGTCACTGACTGAACCTTCGAACTTGGAGCTCAGAGCCTGTTCAGCGTGTTCTGTCCTCCGAGAATGCTACCGCCCGGGACTTTGAGTCGCCCGGGACTGCTTGAGTCGCCCGGGACAACGTCTCTGGCGATGCGTGGCTGTTCGTGGATCAGTGGGGTGTCTCGGGTCGGATTACAGGCAGTGTCATAGGCAGTGCCCTCTGTGTCATAGGCAGTGCCCTCTGTGTCATAGACAGTGCCCTCTGTGTCATAGGCAGTGTCACAGGCACCTGCTCTCTTTGGTGTCATGGGAATGGAACTCGTGTGCAAACTCTCGGAGCTCGCTGCCGGCCAGGCGGGGTGTTTCTCCTCGGCCAGGCGGGGGTGTGGGAATGAGCCGCGGCCAGATTCTCAGGCTCGTCGGTTCGGGCGTCGTGGTCCGGGCCCACCCCAGGGCGTTCCGATTCTCCAGCGCACCCACCGACGAGCGAGCTGTGCTGTGGTTGGCATTTCTCCAGGCGGGTCAGCGATCGGTCGTGAGCCATGAGGCAGCGTTGCGGGTTCACGGGGTCGGGCGCGTGCCCTTCACGCCCGTCGTTTCGTTCCCCCCGGGAGACCGCCACGACCTCGGTGGAATTCGGGTGCACCGCTTCGGCGACCTCCTCGACGAACACGTCGAGAATGCCGGTGGACTGCGGGTCACCACTGTCAGCAGGTCAGTTGTGGATGTTGCATCGGTGTTCTCCAAGGCGCGACTGGCCGACCTGGTCGACAGGGTGACGATCACCGAGAAGCGCTGCAGTCTCACTGAGGTAGCCCGGGCGTACCGGCAGGTGAACCGCCGCGGTCGCAGGAACATACGGAACCTCGCCGATGTACTGGAGGACCGGACCTGTCGGGAGCCGACCCCACAGAGCGTGCTCGAGCGGAGGGTCGACGGGCTGATGGCGACTGCAGGGATGCCTGCGCCGAGCCATGAGATGCCCTTACCCGGGCTGGGCGAAAGGCGCGGGCGTGTCGATCGTGCGTGGCCCGAGGTGAAGCTGATTCTCGAGATTGATGGCCGTACGTGGCACAGCAGGGAATCTTCGATGCGAAACGACCGTGAACGTGACCGCGCCGCGGGGCTTGCCGGGTGGCAGACGCTGCGCGTACTGGATGAAGAGGTCCGAGACCATCCGGAACTCGTCATCCGCGACCTGCTGGGGCTCTACGAGGTGCGATCCGGTCAACTCGGTCTTCCTGCGGACGGCCCCGTTCCGGACTGAGGGGCACCGATCGTGTCCCGTCCGAAGTCACGCAGGCGGTTGTGCGCGGCGGGTGGGTCCAGCGGGTGGTTGTGCGCGGCGGGTGGTTGTGCGCGGCGGCGGCACGGGTGACTCGACCGACGAACTTGGAGGCCGGAGCCGCTGAACACGCTCTGGCCTCCAAGTTCGATGGAGCGGGTCCGCTGGGCACCTTCAGTCCGTCCGCTGCCCGTCGGCACCGTCCGCTGGTCGGCACCGTCCGCTGGTCGGCACCGTCCGCTGGTCGGCACCGTCCGCTGGTTGGCACCCATGAGCAGTACGGCGTACAGTTGCTCCCTCACGTCGGGGACGCTCCGACGCTGCTACTTGACAGTCGATGACCGACAGGTGTGGCCCAACGGGGTCCGCGCCGCTACTGACGAAGGAACACAGCAATGGCTGCTGCCCAGAAGATCCGTATCCGCCTCAAGGCGTACGACCACGAGGTCATCGACCAGTCGACCAAGAAGATCGTCGAAACGGTCACCCGCACCCAGGCCGTGGTCCGCGGTCCGGTGCCGCTTCCCACCGAGAAGCACCGCTTCACCGTCATCCGCGGACCGTTCAAGGACAAGGACTCCCGCGAGCACTTCGAGATGCGGATCCACAAGCGCCTGATCGACATCGTCGAGCCGAACCCCAAGACCGTCGACTCGCTCCAGCGCCTCGACCTGCCCGCCGGCGTGGACATCGAGATCAAGATCCAGGACGCCTGACCTGCCCTGAGCGCCCGGGATCAGGAAACACACCGGGATCGGGAGACATCCCGAGATCGGGAAACACCCTGGTGACCTTTGAAACCAGGTACTCGCCGTAGGTGCCTGACAACGTCGAGAGGTCTGTGCCATCCCAGCGGTCCATGTCGCCGGGTGGGGTCCTGTCCCCGGGAATCGGCAGTTCCGTGATCTCCGCGTCCCAGCTCGGATCGAAGAAGAACGGGATGCTGATTCGGTCCTCGTGTGGCACCCGGACCCTGTGGGGTGTGGCCCGGTAGCAGCCCACCGGTCATGCGTTCGAGCATGTCGCCCAGGTTGCACACGAGCGCTCCCGGGACCGGATCCACATCGATCCACCCACTGTCGGTGTGCACCTGCAGGCCTCCGCTGTGGTCCTGGTGGAGCAGGGTCAACAGCCCGTAGTCGGTGTGTTCGGCCACACCCCAACCCTGCGGTTCTGCCACCGCCGGATACTGGAAGATCCGCATCAGGATCGACGGGGTCGGCGGTGAGGTGGTCACGGAAGTAGCCGGCAGCCCAGACCGAGCCCCAGCCCGATAGCCGCGCAGAGTTGCTGTCCGAGCGACCGTGAGTCGCCATCGAGCGCCGCAGCACGCTCTCGCGCAGCGTCCGCCGGGCGGTCGGGGAACAGGTTGGGGCCGTGCAGTGGGCCACCCTGAGTCACCCGGGGGTCGGTCGGAGCGATCTCCTCGCCGAAGTAGATGCCTTCCTTGTGGTCGGGTATTCCACTGGTGAGTTCGCCGTCGAGAGGGAACCAGCCCCGCCAGGCACGACCGGCCCCGGTCCATGGATATCAGCGCCTTCTCCGTGCTCAGGCGAGGGCGAAGAACTCCCGTGACTGAGCTACTCCAGGCTCGGCCAACAGCGCAGGGTCGATGCCGTGGCCCACCACGCTGAAGAACCCGATCTCCCTGCACGCCGAGTCGATCTCGCTGTGCGACCTCGCGAGAGCCGGTCCGGTCGTGTCGCACCGTGCCGTTCCTCGGGAGCGGTCCCGCGGATCGGCCCCGCGGGTTGCGTCGCAACCAACGGTGCGACATCGATCAGGGGAACCGCCATCCCAGGCGAACCTATCCGCCGCCCGTCGGTCGGGGTCGCAGCGGTCCCCGACGTTCCCGCATTTTGTGTTGGGGTCGGGCGCTGGTATCAGTCGTCCGGTCGCCCCGGGCTCGATGCTGCGGGGAACGCTCCGAAGCTCCACCCCGGAGTGCTATCGAATGTACGACGCAGATGTTTGTGCGTCCCAGACGATCGGGCTCCGGTGAGGACCACTGTGCAACCGACGTCCGCCAAGGCCCGCGCATGCGGGAACCGGGCAGCAAAACCGAATCGTCGCTCCGCCGGGCCAGCCCAGCGGAGCGTTTGCGTGAAGTGGTTACTCCTCACGGTCATGCTTCTGCGCCCGAGGTGATGCAGCCGCCGCGACCGAACACACAGGGATTGTCACAAAGGACAAGCCGATGGCGAACAAAGCAATAGTTGGAGAGAAGCTGGGGATGACCCAGGTCTGGGACGACGACAACAACGTCGTGCCCGTGACCGTGCTTCGCGTCGCCCCGGCCCGGGTGGTGCAGGTGCGGACCCCCGAGCGTGACGGCTACAGCGCATTGCAGGTCACCTACGGCCACAAGGACGCCAAGAAGCTCACCAAGGGCCTCGCCGGCCACTACGCCTCGGCGGGGGTCGAGCCCGGCGCGAGTCTGGTCGAACTGCGCCTGGATGACACCAGCGAGTCTCGCGGTGGGCCAGGAGATCGGCGCCGACACCTTCGAGCCGGGTGACTCATCGACGTCACCGCGGTGTCGAAGGGCAAGGGATTCGCAGGCACCATGAAGCGTCACGGCTTCTCGGGCCAGCCCGCATCACACGGTGCCCACCGGGTCCACCGCAAGCCCGGTGCCATCGGGCAGTGCGCAACACCTTCGAGGGTGTTCAAGGGTGTCCGGATGTCGGGTCGCATGGGTGGACACAACGTGACCACCCTCAACCTCGAGGTCGTTCGCAGCGACCCTGACCAGCAGGTCGTCCTGGTCAAGGGTCGGTGCCCGGCTCCCAAGGGTGGGGTCGTGTTCGTACGTGACGCCGTCAAGGGCGGCGCCGACCGAAGGTGTTTCCTGATGCCAACAGTCACGCTCCACGCACGCTCCGGAGGATCGGCCGGCACGGTCGATCTGGCCGATGAGTTCTTCGGCATCGAGCCCAACGAAGCCGTCATGCACCAGGTGGTCACCGCCCAGCTGGCCGCTCGTCGCTCGGGTACGCAGTCGACCAAGACCCGCCGCGAGGTTTCCGGTGGTGGCGCCAAGCCGTACCGCCAGAAGGGCACCGGCAACGCCCGCCAGGGTTCGATCAGGGCACCCGCACTACCGCGGTGGTGGTGTCGCTCTCGGGTCCGAAGCCCCGTTCGTATGCCCAGCGCACACCGAAGAAGATGAAGGCGCTGGCGTTGCGTTCGGCATTGTCCGATCGTGCGGCCGACGACAAGGTGATCGTGGTCGAGTCATTCGGACTGGATGAGCCGAGCACCAAGGCTGCGGTCAGGCTCCTGGCCGACCTCGGGTGTCGAGGGTCGGGCACTCGTCGTGGTCCGCACGACGACCATCCACACAGCTCTCGTTCCGCAACCTGCCGAGATGTCCACGTGGTCACACCGGGCGAACTGAACACCTATGACGTGTTGGTGAGCGACTACGTGGTGTTCAGCTCCGAGACGCTCCCGAGCAGCCGCGAATGCCGGCACCGAAGATCAGGGAGGCCAGTCATGAAGGACCCACGCGATGTGATCCTGCGCCCGGTGGTCTCGGAGAAGTCCTACGGCCTGTTGGACTCCAACGTGTACACCTTCGAGGTGGCGACGCAGGCCTCCAAGCCCGAGATCCGCGACGCGGTGCAGACCATCTGGCCCGGGGTCAGGGTGCTCAAGGTCAACACCTTGAACCGCAAGGGCAAGCGCATCCGCAACCGCCGTTCGTTCACCTACGGGCGTCGTGCCGACACCAAGCGAGCCATCATCACGCTGGCCGACGGCTCCATCGACCTCTTCGAGGGGAACTGATCATGGGAGTACGCAAGCGCAAGCCCACCAGTCCCGGTCGCCGGTTCCAGACGTCGTCGGACTTCTCGGAACTGACGACCGACACACCCGAGAAGTCGCTGCTGACGCCGAAGAACCGCACCGGCGGACGCAACAACTACGGCCGCAAGACCAGCCGTCACCGCGGCGGTGGCCACAAGCGCCAGTACCGCGTGATCGACTTCAAGCGTCGCAAGGACGGCGTCCCCGCCAAGGTCGCCTCGATCGAGTACGACCCCAACCGCACCTGCCGCATCGCCCTGTTGCACTATGCGGATGGCGAGAAGCGCTACATCATCGCTCCGCGTGAGCCTCATCGGTCGGCGACACGGTCCAGTCCGGTCAGGGATCCGAGATCCGCGTGGGCAATGCCCTCGCCCTCCGCTACATCCCCGTCGGCACGATCGTGCACGCCATCGAACTCCAGCCGGGTGGTGGCGCCAAGATGGCCCGCTCGGCAGGGGTGAGTGTGCAGCTCGTGGCCAAGGAGGGCGACTTCGCAACCTTGCGTCTGCCGTCCACCGAGATGCGCCGTGTTCCGATCGACTGCCGGGCAACGGTCGGCGTGGTCGGAAATGCAGAACATGACCAGGTGAAGATCGGCAAGGCCGGACGTAACCGCTGGAAGGGCGTGCGCCCGCAGACCCGTGGTGTTGCAATGAACCCGGTTGACCACCCCCATGGCGGTGGTGAGGGCAAGACCTCCGGTGGTCGCCATCCGGTATCCCCCTGGGGCAAGCCCGAGGGCCGTACGAGGGACACGAACAAATCGTCCCAGAAATCGATCGTTCGACGTCGCCGCACCCGCGGTTCGCGTCGCTGAGGTGAGGTGACAGGATGCCACGCAGCCTGAAAAGGGTCCGTTCGTGGACGAGCATCTGCTCGCCAAGGTGGACTCACTGAATGAATCCGGCCAGAAGAACGTGATCAAGACCTGGTCGCGTCGGTCCACGATCATCCCCGACATGGTCGGGCACACGATCGCGGTCCACGACGGTCGCAAACACATTCCGGTGTATGTGACCGAGTCGATGGTCGGCCACAAGCTGGGCGAGTTCGCGCCCACCCGAACATTCAAGTTCCATGCCGGCCAGGAACGGGGAGCCCGTCGATGAGCACCGGTTCGAATGCCGCGCGCACCAACGAGGTGCCGGGAGTGCGAGCCAGGCTCGGCGACGCCAGGTTCTCGGCCTACAAGGCACGTGAGGTACTCGACCTGGTTCGCGGTGAACCTGTGGCAGAGGCACGCAGCATCCTCGAGCTCTGTGACCGCGAGGCTGCCGGCCCGATCACCAAGTTGCTGGACTCGGCGGTTGCCAACGCGGCCAACAACAACGACATCCCGCCCGAGGAGCTGTTCGTGGGCGCTTGCTATGCCGACGAAGGACCGACGCTCAAGCGCTGGCGTCCTCGGGCCCGTGGTCGGGCCACCCGCATCAACAAGCGAACCTGTCACATCACGATGATCGTCGCCCGTTTCACTCCCGAGGAGATGGAAGAGCGACGCAATCGCGACGAACGGCGCGGTCGTACCACCACCGATGCCCGCACGGAGCGTGCGAGGCGCGTCGCCAGGAGTCGCGCCCAGTCCGAGTCCGTTGGCTCCGAGGAGCCCGATGACGCCGAGGAGACCGACCTGGTCGATTCCGCTGACGAGGTCGAGATCGAAGAGATGGCTGAGGCGACCGCGGAAGCCAACACCGATGAGGCCGTGGTCGAAGAGGCCGCTGCCGAGGTCGAGGACACCGAGGTCGGGGATACCGAGGTCGGGGATACAGAGGTCCGAGGAACCGAGGCGGGGATACCCAGACACGCCGCCGGGACGACGAGGCCCCCGAGCGGCTGCCGACCTCGAAGACGACAACGAGGAGAAGAACTGATGGGCCAGAAGGTCAACCCCTATGGCTTCCGACTCGGTGTCACAACCGACTGGAAGTCGCGTTGGTTCGCAGATCGCGAAGAATACGTCGACTACCTCGTCGAGGACTGGCAGATCCGCGACTACCTGATGGGCAAGCTGCCCAATGCGGCGATCAGCCGCATCGAGGTGGAGCGCACCCGTGACCGCTTGCGGATCGACGTCCACACCGCTCGTCCGGGGATCGTGATCGGTCGTCGTGGCGCACAGGCCGACGAGCTCCGTTCGGACCTCTCCAAAATGACCGGCAATCCAAAGGTCCAACTCAACATCCAGGAGATCAAGCAGCCCGAACTCGACGCTGCGCTGATCGCCCAGGGAGTTGCAGACCAGCTCGCCAACCGGATCGCATTCCGTCGGGCCATGAAGCGTGCGGTGCAGAACGCCCAGAAGGCTGGCGCCCTGGGTATCCGGGTTCAGTGTTCCGGTCGCCTGGGCGGTGCCGAGATGAGCCGCACCGAGTGGTATCGCGAGGGTCGGGTGCCGTTGCACACCCTGCGTGCCGACATCGACTACGGCTTCCGCGAGGCCCGCACCACCGCCGGTCGCATCGGTGTGAAGGTGTGGATCTACAAGGGCGACATCCTGCCCTACAAGGCCCTCAACGAGGACAAGATCGCCAAGGAAGCAGCCATGGCCGTCGGCGAGAGCGCAGGTGCGCCCGAGCGACCCAAGGTGGTGTCCACCCGCAAGGCCCCCACCCCGAGCGTGGGCGCAGAGAGCACCGGCACCTGCACCTGCTGAAGCCGCAGATGAAGCAGCAGCTGAAGGTGAAGAAGAGATCAAGCCACTCGTACCCGAGGCCGACCCCGAGTTCGAGCGCCTCCTCGCCGAGGAGGAAGCCATCGAGGCGTCCACCCGCGAGCACCATGAGACGCCGCATTTCAGACCAGGAGATCCTGACTGATGTTGATGCCGAAGAAAGTCAAGCACCGCAAGCAACAACGCGGTCGTACCAAGGGAACAGCCAAGGGCGGCACCACCGTCACCCAGGGTGAGTACGGAATCATGGCTCTGGAGCCGGGTTGGATAACCGCCCGCCAGATCGAGGCTGCCCGTATTGCCATGACCCGCCACATCAAGCGCGGCGGCAAGGTGTGGATCAGCGTGTTCCCCGACAAGCCGGTCACCCAGAAGCCTGCTGAGACCCGCATGGGTTCGGGCAAGGGCAACCCCGAGCGGTGGGTTGCAGTGGTGAAGCCGGGCAGGGTGCTCTTCGAGCTCTCCTACCCCGAAGAAGACGTGGCCCGTGCGGCGCTGGATCGCGCGATCCAGAAGTTGCCCATAAAGGCCAAGATCATCGAGCGCGAGGAGGGTTTCTGATGGCTCGCGAAGCCCTGGCTGAAATGGGCGAGGAGGAACTCCTGACCCGTCTCGGTGAAGAGAAGGAGCGCCTCTTCAAGCTCCGGTTCCAGTTGGCCACCGGCCAGCTCGACAACTCCGCTGCACTCCGCAACGCGAAGAGAGACATTGCCCGCCTGCTCACCGAGCTGAGGGCACGAGAGATAGTCGCCGCCGAGACAGCGGCTGGAGGTGCGTCATGAGCGATACAACCCAGACGCCCGAGCGCAACGCACGCAAGGTCAGAGAAGGTCTAGTGACCTCCAACTCGATGGACCGCACCGCGGTCGTCACAGTGACCGAGCGCAAGCGGCATCGGAAGTACAACAAGACGATGCGACGGGACAAGAACCTCTACGTCCACGATGCGGAGAACGACCTCAACGTGGGCGACCGGGTCCGTGTGATGGAGACCCGCCCCATGTCCAAGACGAAGCGTTGGCGCGTCGTCGAGGTCCTGGAGCGTGCTCGATGATCCAACAGGAGACCCGTCTACGGGTTGCAGACAACTCCGGTGCACGCGAGGTGTTGGTGATCAAGGTGCTCGGTGGCTCGCGCCGTCGTTACGCCACGATCGGTGACATCGTCGTCGCAACCGTCAAGGACGCGATCCCGGGCGGCGGTGTCCGCAAGGGTGAGGTCGTTCGTTGCGTGGTCGTACGCACCCGCAAGGAGCGTCGTCGTCCCGATGGCAGCTACATCCGCTTCGACGAGAACGCAGCGGTACTGATCAACGACCAGCGCCAGCCCCGTGGCACCCGCATTTTCGGCCCGGTGGGCCGGGAGCTGCGTGATGCCAGGTTCATGCGTATCGTGTCGCTCGCTCCGGAGGTGATCTGATGAAGATCCGCAAGGGAGACAAGGTCGTTGTCCTCAAGGGCAAGGACCGTGGGAAGTCCGGCGAAGTGATCCATGCCCTGCCTGCCCGCAACAAGGTGATCGTGGACGGCGTGAATGTCGCCAAGCGTCACCAGAAGCCGACCCGTTCGATGCAACAGGGAGGCATCATCGACAAGCCGATGCCGATCGATGTGTCGAACGTCGCCCTCGTCGAGGACGGCAAACCGGTACGAACCGGTGTGCAGGTCGCAAGTGACGGCACCAAGACCCGCGTGTCCAAACGCAGCGGAGGTGAACTGTGAGTCCTGTATCAACCGCAATCACGCCACGGCTCAAGGATCTCTACCAGTCAGAGATCCGTGAACAGCTCCGTGAACAGCTGGACTGCAACATCATGGAGGTGCCCCGCCTCGAGAAGATCGTGGTGAACGTGGGTGCCGGCGCGGCGGTCGACAACAAGGGCCTGATCGAAAAGATCGTGACAGACATGACCGCCATCTGCGGTCAGAAGCCGGTGGTCACCCGGGCCAAGAAGTCGATTGCCGGGTTCAAGCTCCGTGAGGGCAACCCGATCGGCGTGAAGGTCACACTTCGTTCGTCGCAGATGTGGGAGTTCTTCGACCGTCTCGTGACGCTCGCCATTCCCCGCATCCGTGACTTCCGGGGCCTCAGCCCAAGGTCGTTCGACGGACGGGGTAACTACACCTTCGGTGTGACCGAACAGCTGATCTTTCCGGAGATCGACTACGACAAGATTGACGCGACGCGGGGCATGGACATCACGATCGTGACCACCGCCCGTACCGATGCCGAGGGCAAGGCTCTACTCGATGCCTTCGGCTTCCCGTTCCGACGTGAGGGACTCTGAGATGGCAAAGCAAGGCTTGAAGAACAAGCAGCAGCAAACACCGAAATTCAAGGTGCGTGCCTACACCCGTTGTCGCAAGTGTGGTCGACCCCGTTCGGTCTACCGCCGCTTCGGGCTGTGTCGAATATGTCTGCGCGATTTGGCTCATGCCGGTGAAATACCCGGCGTGACCAAGGCGAGCTGGTGAGGGAGGTTCAACCGTGTCAATGACAGATCCGATTGCCGACATGCTCACCCGCATCCGCAACGCGAACACCGCGATGCACGATGAGGTGCGCATGCCATCATCCAAACAGAAGGTCGCTCTGGCCGAGGTCCTCAAGGCGGAGGGTTACATCGTCGACTTCCAGGTCGCCGAAGATCCCTCCTCGCCCGGAAGGCTCCTCAACATCGACCTCAAGTACTCACCCGATCGACGCCGCGTGATTTCCGGCATCAAGCGGGTGTCCAAGCCGGGTCTGCGGGTCTACCGCGGCCACAGCGACATCGAGCGTGTGCTCGGTGGCCTAGGCGTGGCTGTCCTGTCCACCTCGAAGGGACTCATGTCCGACCGCGAGGCTCGTCGCCAGCGTGTCGGTGGTGAAGTCCTGTGTCACGTCTGGTGAGGAGCCTCTGATGTCACGAATCGGAAAGTCACCGATCCCCGTGCCCGCTGGTGTGGATGTGTCGATCACCGGACCTACGGTCTCGGTGAAGGGTCCCAAGGGAGAACTGTCCCAGGATCTCCCGGAATGCATCACCCTCCGTCAGGATGGCGACGAGCTGTTCGTCGAGCGTTCGGACGAGGAGCGCGAGAGTCGTTCATTGCACGGATTGATGCGCACACTGGTGTCCAACATGGTCATCGGTGTCACCGAGGGCTACGTGAAGAACCTGGAGATCCAGGGCGTCGGCTACCGCGCCACGCCCAAGGGTGACCGGACGCTGGAGTTGGCTCTCGGCTTCTCCCACCCGGTGACGGTGAATGCTCCCGAGGGGATCACGTTCAACGTCCCCCTCCCCACCCAGATCGAGGTCCACGGGATCGACAAGCAACTCGTCGGTCAGGTTGCGGCCAATATCCGCAGTTGGCGCAAGCCCGAGCCCTACAAGGGCAAGGGAGTGCGCTACGAGGGTGAACGTGTCCGCCGCAAGGCCGGCAAGGCAGGCAAGTGATGAGTGACAAATCCAAGAAGAAGCGGGATCTCCGCAAGCGACGCCATGCGCGGCTACGCCAAGGCGTCGCCGGTACGGCGGAGCGACCGCGTCTCGCGGTGTTCCGCTCCAACCGACACATCGTTGCCCAGGTCATCGATGACCGTGCCGGCAGTACCCTCGCAGCGGCGAGTTCGCTCGAGGCAGACCTCCGCTCGGCCGGGTCGGGTCGAGATGCTGCAACCAAGGTCGGTGCGCTGGTGGCCGAACGGGCCCGCAGCGCAGGAATCGAAACCGTCGTGTTCGACCGCGGCGGCAACCGCTACCACGGTCGGGTTGCAGCTCTTGCTGACGCTGCTCGCGACGCAGGACTGGAGTTCTGATGGCAATGAATTCGCATGACGATCTGGCCCTTCGGGAGTCACGCGTCATCAACATCAACCGTGTCGCCAAGGTGGTCAAGGGCGGGCGTCGGTTCTCCTTCACCGCGCTGGTGGTCATCGGCGACGGTGCTGGTCGGGTCGGGTTGGGTTACGGAAAGGCCAAGGAGGTGCCCCTGGCCATCCAGAAGGGCACCGAAGAGGCCAAGCGCAACCTGTTCTCCGTGCCGATGGCCGGCGGAACGATCGTGCACCCCATCACCGGAGTCTGCGGAGCGGGACGGGTCATGCTCAAGCCGGCGTCTCCCGGTACCGGTGTGATCGCCGGTGGCGCTGCCCGTGCCATCCTCGAAGAGGCCGGCATCGAAGACGTGCTGTGCAAGTCGATGGGTTCGGCCAACTACATCAACGTGGCCAAGGCGACGATCAACGGCCTGCAACAACAGCGTCGCCCCGAGGACATCGCAGCGCTTCGTGGCCTTCCCGCTGACGAGATCATCCCCGGTGGGCTGTTGCGTGCATACAACGAGTCCCGCCGCGGCGGATCAGGCCGATCCGGGACCGACGAGGACAACTGATGACGAATCTGCGCGTCACCCAGACCGGTTCATCGATAAGCACCAAGCCCAAGCAGCGTGGAACGTTGAGGGCATTGGGCCTCGGTCGAATCGGCAAGTCACATACGTTTGTAGACTCCCCGGACCTGAGGGGTCAACTGGCCAAGGTGACCCACCTGGTCGAAGTCGAAGAGGTCGATTGATGAAGATCCATGATCTGAAACCACCGGAAGGCTCACGCAAGCGCGCCAAGCGTGTGGGCCGCGGCATCGGCGGCAAGGGCGGCAAGACCGCCGGGCGCGGCACCAAGGGCCAGAGGGCCCGCGGCACTGTGCCGGTCGGTTTCGAGGGTGGCCAGCTGCCCCTGCACATGCGTGTGCCCGAAGCTCCGTGGGTTCAACAACCCTTTCCGTGTCGAGTACCAGGCGATCAACCTCGACGTCATCGAGGCGTCCGGTCTGACCGAGGTCACTCCCGAGACACTGCTCGCGAAGGGCCTCGTGGGCAAGGGTTCGCTCGTCAAGGTGTTGGGACGTGGGGAACTCACCCGGTGCGGTCACCGTCAACGTTCATGCTTGTTCGAGGTCCGCGGAGACCGCCATCACCGGCGCGGGTGGTAGCTTCGAGGCACTCCCGCTTCCGTTCTCCGTTCGTCCTGCGTTCGCACGGAAGCGCACACACAAACCGCTGAGTCCACGAATGCCCGAAGCTGTGCCGGTGTTCCGTCACTCGGGCTGGCAACTACGGGCCCTGAAACGCAGAGCCGCTCTCATCGACCACCGAATCGAAGCACTAGGAGCCACCACACGTGTCCCGTATCGGCAACATCATCAAAGTGCCGGATCTGCGCAACAAGGTGTTGTTCACTCTGGCGATGCTGCTATCTACCGGTTCGGCTCGTTCCTTCCGGTCCCGGGGTCGACCAGAACGCAGTGCGAGCATCGAGGACCAGGCCCGGCAGGGTGGCGTGCTCGCCTACCTGCAGTTGTTCTCCGGTCGGCGCCCTGACCCAGTTCAGCCTCTTCGCGTTGGGCATCATGCCCTACATCACGGCCTCGATCATCATGCAGGTCCTGCAGGTGGTGATCCCCAAGCTCCAGGAATGGCAAGAGCAGGGAGCAGTCGGCCAGCGCAAGATCACCCAGTGGACCCGCTATGTGACGATCGGTATCTCGGTCCTGCAGGCCACCGGGTTCACCTTCCTGTTCGCCAACGGTGGAGGTGGACTCACCGGGGGATCCAACATCTCATTGGTCTCCGTTTGGAGCCCACTGCGTGTAATGCTCATCGTGACCACCCTCACGGCCGGTTCGGCGTTGTTGATGTGGATGGGTGAGCTCATCACCAACCGCGGCGTGGGCAACGGCATGTCGCTCATCATCTTCGCCTCGGTCGTCTCGGGCATGCCGGCTGCTTTCTCGGCCATCTACGGCTCCGAGAACGGCACCGCCAAGTTGGTCGTGTTCATCGCGATGTTCGTCGCCATGATCGGCTTCATCGTGTTCGTCGAACAGGGTCAGCGTCGTATTCCGGTCCAGTTCGCCAAACGGGTGGTGGGCCGCAAGCAGTATGCGGGCCAATCCACCTACATCCCGTTGAAGGTCAACCAGGCCGGTGTGATCCCGATCATCTTCGCCGAGCGCGGTGTTGAACCTTCCGGTACTCATCTCGCAGATCCTGCCCTCGACGGGATGGGGCGCGAGTGTGTCGAGTTGGATCAACGACAACCTCGTCAACACGATCAACCCGATCTACCTGACGTTCCTCGGGCTTCTGATCGTCGGCTTCGCATACTTCTACACAGCCATCACCTTTGATCCGGTGCAACAGGCCGACAACCTGCGCAAACAGGGTGGCTTCATCCCCGGAATCAGGCCCGGCCCCCAGACCGAGACCTACCTCACCAAGGTGCTCAACCGAATCACGCTTGCCGGGTGCTCTGTTCATCGCCCTGCTCGCGGTGCTGCCGACCGTGGTCGTTTCGGCTCTGGTCGGTGGTGGGAACTCCAGTGCGGCGTTCGCGTTCGGAGGCGCTTCGTTGCTGATTGCGGTCGGCGTGGCACTGGAGACCATGAAGCAGGTCGACAGTCAGTTGATGATGCGCAACTACGACGGATTCCTGTCCAGCAAGTGACATGTGAGTGTGATGGGCGGGAGGCCATACGTGAGCGCTTCAGTGGCCGCGGTGACACCCGCTCATGGCGGGCTAAGGGGGGTAGGGCATGGGTGAGGACGTGAGCAAACAGGTTCGGTTGATCGTGTTCGGTCGTCAGGGTGCCGGC
Source organism: uncultured Microthrixaceae bacterium (assembly GCA_963805905.1). GTDB lineage: Bacteria > Actinomycetota > Acidimicrobiia > Acidimicrobiales > Microtrichaceae > JAMLGJ01. The sequence continues at coordinate 3,281,632 of CAWDVV010000001.1, read as the reverse complement.
AAGGGCACCCAGGCGGTCCGGCTGGCGGAGCGCTTCGGTATTCCCCACATCTCGACGGGCGACATGCTGCGCGAGGCGGTCAAGGAAGGCACCGCGTTCGGTAGACGTGCGAAGGAATTCATGGACGCGGGTGAGCTCCTGCCCGATGACGTGATGCTCGGACTTGTGTCCGAACGCCTCGAACAACCCGATACCGGACATGGCTGGCTGCTCGACGGTTTCCCCCGCACCGCACAACAGGCCGAGGACCTGCAACACCTCGTGGCCGACGGAGGGATCACCCTTGCCATCAATCTGGATGTCCCGGAGGAGGTCGTGGTGGACCGGATCTCTTCGCGTCGGGTCTGCACCGAATGCGGCACGATCTACTCGATGGGCGATAAGTCCGCGAGTACGGGTGTCTGTGAGAAGTGCGGTGGCGAGGTCGTCCAGCGCGATGACGACACCGAGGATGCGGTGAGGGCCCGGTTGGAGACCTACAACGAACAGACGGCCCCGTTGCTCGAGTGGTTCGAGGCCCAGGGACTGCTCGGGAGCCTCGATGGCGTCGGCACCCCCGACGAGGTGGCCGAGCGTGTGAATGCAGCAGTGGATTCACGCTTGTGAGAGCTGCTGGGGATCCGTGCTCGTCACCGCGCCGGACCCCGCCTTTGCTCCGGGCCACGCGACGACTCTAGTGTAGACCCTCGGCCCGAGACCTCGCGTGGTTTCGCGCTGATCCGGTAAAACCCCACGGGGTCCAACAGGAGGAATAGTTCTGCCCAAGCCCAAGGAAGACGCCATCGTTCTCGAGGGAACGGTCACCGAGTCGTTGCCGAATGCCATGTTCCGGGTGGAGCTGGAAAACGGCCACGAGGTGTTGGCGCACATCTCGGGCAAGATGCGCATGCACTACATCCGCATCCTTCCCGGCGACAAGGTGCAGGTCGAACTAACTCCCTATGACCTCTCCCGAGGTCGCATCACCTATCGATACAAATGATCCTGCGGGATCTGCCCGTAACTACTGAACAGGCTGTCACGTCCATGAAGGTTCGACCCAGCGTCAAGAAAATGTGTGAGAACTGCAAGGTCATCCGTCGCAACCGGCGGGTGATGGTTATCTGTGACAACCCGCGCCACAAGCAGCGCCAGGGCTGAACCAGAACGTCCAGGTATCCAACGTGAACGACCGCCAGAGAAAGTACTGAATCCAGATGGCACGAATAGCAGGCATCGACATCCCCCGCGAGAAGCGGCTCATCATATCGCTCACCTACATCTACGGCGTTGGCGACACAAGGGCCGCCAGCATCTGTGAGGCGACCGGCGTGGATCCGTCGACCCGGGTGAAGGACCTCACCGATGCCGAGGTTGCAGAGCTCCGCACATTCATCGAGGGGAACTTCAAGATCGAAGGCGACCTCCGTCGCGAGATCAACCAGAACATCAAACGCAAGATGGAGATCGGTTGCTACCAGGGGCTGCGCCACCGCCGCGGTCTCCCGGTGCGTGGCCAGCGCACACACACCAATGCACGAACCCGCAAGGGTCCCAAGAAAACAGTCGCAGGCAAGAAGAAGGTCCGTAAGTGATGCACTCTCAAGAAACAAGGGTTGACCAGTAATGGCGAAACCAGCCGCTGGGGGCCGTCGTCCCCGTCGCAAGGAGCGCAAGAACGTCACTCATGGCGTTGTGCACATCAAGAGTTCCTTCAACAACACGATCGTTTCGATCACCGATCTCGAAGGCAATGTTCTGTCATGGGCTTCGGCGGGCAACGCCGGGTTCAAGGGTTCACGCAAGTCGACTCCGTTCGCGGCGCAACTCGCTGCCGAGCAGGCTGCCCGCAAGGCCATGGACCATGGCGTGCGAAAGGTTGACGTCGTCGTGAAGGGCCCCGGATCGGGTCGCGAGACGGCGATCCGCTCGATCCAGAACGTGGGGATCGAGGTCACCGGAATCAAGGACGTGACCCCCGTGCCCCACAACGGTTGTCGGCCACCCAAGCGGCGGAGGATGTAGTAGATGTCTCGTTACACAGGACCAAAGGCGCGTGTATCGCGTCGCCTCGGCACCAATATCTGGGGTACCGCCGGTGAGAACCGGGCCATGGAGAACCGTCCCTACCCTCCGGGAGAGCACGGGCGTACCCGTCGCCGCGGCAACGTCAGCGAATACCTGCTGCAGCTCCAGGAGAAGCAGAAGGCCCGCTTCACCTACGGCTTCGGCGAACGCCAGTTCCGCAACCTCTACCAGGAAGCGAACCGTCGTCCCGGTGTAACCGGCGAGACCCTGTTGGTGTTCTGCGAGTTGCGTCTCGACAACGTGGTGTACCGTGCCGGGTGGGGAGCAACGCGACCCCAGGCACGTCAGTTCGTCTCACACGGACATGTCGAGGTCAACGGACACCGTGTCAACGTCCCCAGCTACCGGCTGCGCAAGGGCGACGTCGTTCGACTCCGTGACAAGTCCCGTTCCATGGTGGTGCTCGCCTGGAACGAGGAGCACTACGGCCGCACCCCACCGCCCTGGCTCGATGCAGCCGATGGCGGCCGCGAGGTCACTGTTCGTGAACTCCCCTTGCGGGAACACATCGATGTGCCTGTCAAGGAATCACTCATCGTCGAGCTCTACTCCAAGTAGTCACCACCCCGTCCAGCCCCAGTACCGCGCACTGTCACCAGAGGTTTAACAAATGCTCGTGATCCAACGACCCACCGTCGAACCCGTCGAAGACGCAGTCGGCAACACCCAGCGGTTCGCCATTTCCCCGCTCGAACCAGGTTTCGGCCACACGATCGGCAACTCCCTGCGACGCACACTGCTGTCGTCGATCCCGGGCACCGCCATCACCGAGGTGCGCTTCGACGAGGCGCTCCACGAGTTCGACACGATCGCCGGGGTCACCGAGGATGTCACCGACATCATCTTGAACTTCAAGGACATCGTGTTGACCTCCAACCTGGATGAACCCAAGACGGTTCGCCTGGATGTGAAGGGCCCCAAGGACGTCACTGCTGCCGACATCGCTCTCGTCGACGACATCGAGTTGCTCAATCCCGAGCAGCACATCGCGACGGTCAGCGCCAAGGGCCATCTCGCAGTGGATCTGACGATCGATCGCGGGAAGGGCTACCTCTCGTCTGGAGGCCAGTCGGCCGCCACGATCGGCTCGATTCCGATCGATGCCATCTTCGCTCCGGTACGGCGTGTGTCGTTCCTGGTCGAGCCCACCCGTGTCGAGCAGTCCACCGAGTACGACCGCCTCGTCATCACCGTCGAGACCGACGGCTCACTCGAACCACGTGATGCAATGGCCTCCGCCGGGGCCACACTTCGTTCGCTGGTCGAACTCGTCGAGAACATGACCGATGAGCCCGAGGGACTGAGTCTCTCCGAGGCTCTGCCCACCGTGGTGAGTTCCCCCGATCTGGAGCTCTCCGTCGAGGACCTCGACCTTTCCGAGCGCCCGCGCAACTGCCTCAAGCGGGCCCAGGTGAACACTGTCGGCGAGCTGCTCGAGAAGTCCGAGGACGACCTTCTGGCCATCACGAACTTCGGTCAGAAATCACTCGACGAGGTGCTCGAGAAGCTGGATGCCCGTGGCTTGTCGCTGCGCGGCAATGACTGAAGCGAACCACTGACCCGAAGAGACCCAGGATACGAATATGCCTGCAACACCCACAAAGGGCCACCGGTTCGGTGGCAGCCCCAAACACCAGCGCCTGATCATGGCGAACCTGGTCTCCTCGTTGGTCGCATCGCCCACCGGGATCGTAACGACGCAGGCCAAGGCAAAGGCCCTTCGTCCGATCGCCGAGAAGCTGATCACCAAGGCACGCAAGGGTGGGCTACACAACCATCGCCAGATCCTTGCCTACGTGGGTGATCAGGAGATCGCAGCGATCCTCATGGACGATGTCGGGCCGCGTTATGCCGATCGGCCGGGTGGCTACACCCGCATTCTCAAGCTTGGTCCCCGCCCCGGCGACAATGCGCCCATGGCGCGCATCGAGCTCGTCTAGCGTCCCGACACCTCGACGACCTTCAGTGTCCGGGTCCTCATTCGGGACGTGGCAGGCTCTAAGGCGTGATTGAAGCGCCAGACCCGTTCTCGGTGAGCGAACCCGAGCGCGTCGAGGTCGATCCACCTGCACCCGGGCGCACCCGCTACCGGCTCTTGATCGCGTACGACGGCACGCCGTACCGGGGCTTCGCCCCGAACGAGGGTGTGCGGACCGTCGGTGGCGACCTGAGCGAGGCTCTGGCAACCGTGCTCGGCGTGCGGGTCGAGATCACGGTCGCGGGGCGCACCGACGCGGGAGTGCACGCCAAGGGTCAGGTGGTGTCATTCGATGCAGCGAGTGACGGGCTGCGCCCGAACGAGCTCCGGCGGTCCTTGAACTCCATGCTCGGCCCCAACATCGTCATCCGGGAGGTCAGTGCCGCGTCGCCGCAGTTCGACGCCCGCTTCTCGGCACGTTGGCGACGCTACCGCTACCGGATCCTCACCTCCGAGGTGCCGGACCCCTTCCTCGCCACGACCACGTGGTGGATGCCGAAGGCCCTCGATCACCATCGGATGGCCGACGCTTCCCACATCCTGGTCGGAAGCCACGACTTCACCTCATTCTGCAGGCGACCGAGGGATCGTCCCGACGCCTCTCTGGTTCGCAGGGTTACCGACGCCCGGTGGAGCAAGGAACCCGGTGACAGCGGTCGTGTGCTCACCTTCGAGATCACGGGCACTGCGTTCTGTCATCAGATGGTGCGGAGCATCGTTGGAACCCTGGTGGAGGTCGGCCGTGGTGTGCGTTCGGTCGGCAGCATCGGTGAGGCGCTCCAGGGTGCCGACAGGTCGCTCGCCGGCCAACTCGCGCCACCCCACGGACTGATGCTCTGGGAAGTCGGATACTGAGGTCCGACGGCTCGTCCGGTCATTCACCACCGATCTTCTGGGCCTGTCGGCTTGTACGGGGATCGGGGCTGCCGGTAACCTGAACAGTCGGCTCAGGCGCCTGTGTGCCACCGTCGGGACCACGTCGGTCCCATGGAACGAGTCGGGAACGATCACCGCGGCATCCAATTGGCCGCCCGCAAGGAAGTGAACGCTGTGCGCACCTACACCCCCAAGGCATCCGAGATCGAACGATCATGGTATGTCGTCGACGCCGAGGGCCTCACCCTGGGTCGCATGGCCACCGAGGTGGCTCGTCGCCTCCGCGGCAAGCACAAGGCCACTTTCACGCCACACATGGATACCGGCGACCACGTGATCATCGTCAACGCTGACAAGGTCGTGCTCAGTCCGGGCAAGGCCGAGGCGAAGCGCATCTGGCGCCACTCGGGTTACCCGGGCGGTATCAAGTCCGAAACCTACGCGGACATGCTCGACCGCGCCCCAGCCGAGGCCGTACGTCGCAGCGTGACCGGGATGCTCCCGAAGAACCGGCTCGGACGGCAGATGGCCACCAAGTTGAAGGTGTATGCAGGTTCCAGCCATCCGCATTCCGCTCAGCGCCCCGAGCCCCTCGAGATCCCGGGCGCCAGAGCCCGCGTCTGAAACCCGCTCGCAAACACAGCCTGACCACACGAAACCCATAGATCGCCCACCGGAGAACACCCGAGATGACTCAACCACTCACCCAGACCACCGGACGCCGCAAGAGGGCAGTAGCACGCGTGCGCGTCCGCTCTGGCGACGGAGCCATCACGATCAACGGCCGTGATGTGGAGGCGTTCTTCCCGAACGCCACACACCGCATGATCCTCACCGAGCCGCTGCGCGTCACCGAGACCGACAAGGCCTACGACATCGATGTGACACTCCATGGTGGCGGAACGAGTGGTCAGGCCGGAGCGGTACGTATGGGCATCGCCCGCAGCCTGATCGAACTCGACCCCGAACTGCGCGCCACGCTGAAGGCCGCGGGATTCCTGACCCGCGACTCCCGCAAGAAGGAATCCAAGAAGTACGGCCTCAAGAAGGCCCGTAAGGCTCCTCAGTACTCCAAGCGTTGAGACCCGCGGAGCTGTGACGAGCGATCTGGGTGCGCCGGGTTCAAATACGGCTCCGCCGGAAAGGGCGACCTCTCCGGTGCGTTTCGGGACCGACGGTGTCAGGGGGGTCGCGAACCTCGATGTCACCCCGGAGGTGGCACTGGCGCTCGGCCGCGCGGTGGTCGAGGTGTTGGGCGTGCGCAACGTCGTGACCGGTCGCGACACCCGGCGCTCGGGTTCGATGCTCGAATCGGCAGCGCTCGCCGGAGCGGCCTCCCGAGGCGCCCGGGCAGCCTCGTGCGGTGTTGTCCCCACCCCGGCGATCGCACATGCGTGCCGGATCGATACCGCTACCGCCGGGGTCATGGTCTCGGCGTCGCACAATCCGTTCGCCGACAACGGCCTCAAGGTGTTCGCTCCCGGTGGCCACAAGCTCACCGACTCCGAACAGCACCAGATCGAAGAGCACGTGGCGACGGCAGGGGGTACCCCGCTGCCACAGGATGATGCCGTCCCCGTAGGTGAGGCGGTCGGTTCGGTGCGAGTTCTGGAAGAGCCTCTGAGGGAGTACGAGGAGTCCCTGGTTGCCGCGATAGGCAATCGGACGCTCGGAGGGCTGTCAGTGGTTCTCGACTGTGCGAACGGCTCCAATTCAGAGGTTGCTCCCCGTGTGCTGCGTTCGTTGGGTGTGTCCCTCGAGGTGATGGCCGACCACCCCGACGGTGTGAACATCAACGATCGCTGTGGCTCCAACCACCCCGAAGCTCTGTCGGGCGCGGTCGTGGGCAGGGGCGCGGACCTGGGTGTCGCCTTCGATGGCGATGCAGACAGGGTCGTTGCGGTCGACCACACGGGAAGGGTCATCGACGGTGACCATCTGATGGCCATGTGCGCGATCGATCTCCACGACCGTGGGGCGCTCGCAGGCAACACCGTGGTGGTCACGGTCATGACCAACCTGGGCTTCAGACGTGCGATGGAAGCCCACGGCATTTCAGTGGTCGAGACCCCGGTGGGTGACCGCAACGTGCTCGAAGCTCTGCGCGCAGGGGGTTACAGCCTCGGAGGAGAGCAGTCGGGACACATCGTCTTCGCCGACCACAGCACGACCGGTGACGGCCTGCTGAGCGCACTGATGGTGCTGGATCTACTTGCCCGCAACGGCCGTGGATTGGCCGATACGGCCGAGGCATCGATGACCCGCCTGCCCCAGGTGCTCCAGAACGTGAGGGTGACCGCCCCGATGGCCGACGTCGCGGTACGCCTGGCCGGGGACGTTCGGGCAGCGGAAGCAGAGTTGGGCGACTCCGGCCGGGTTCTGCTTCGCCCCTCGGGAACCGAGGCTGTGGTACGTGTGATGGTGGAGGCAGATTCCGAACCGCAGGCCCGGGCGATAGCGGAGCGCCTCTCGGGAGCCGTTGTCGCCGCCGCGGCTGACTCGGAGTGACTGAAGTACGATCGGGCTTGCGAATCTGCACCCCTGCGTGCGGCGCAAATGAGGATTCAGGTGTGCGGGGCAGTGCTGCACGTTTAGGACGAAGAGGGCGTATCGACTGATGTGCGGCATCATCGCAATCGTGCGGGGAACCGACCACGGGGTTCCCACCGACGTTGGAACCCAGGCCGAGCGGCTGTCTGCGGTCGCGGAGGGCCTGAGCCTCGACCCATCGGCGTGGCCCGGCCGGATTCTCGACGTCGCAGAACAGCTCGAGAACATCGATACCGCGCTCCGCGGGGTGCCCGGTGTCTCGGGGTTGTTGGCCGACCCGGTTGCCACACAGGCGATGGCATCTGAATACGAGCACCTCGACCAGCTGGTCGCACTTGCCGAGGGCTACCTGGACGACCCGGCGAACGGCCTGGACCCCGGCCTGATCGAACCGACCAATGCTGCGTTGTTGCGTTGCAAGGATGCACTGTGGGCCATTGGACGTGACCGCCTCCGTGCCGCTGACGGAATAGCGAAACTCTCACCCTCAGTTCCGGGATCCGACGGCATCGCCGTGCTGCTGAGTGTCCATCAGGCACTATCCGCACTGGATCGCCTCGAGGTGCGCGGGCGTGACAGCGCCGGTGTCGAGGTGCAACTCACCGGTCATGGGCTGGATCCCACCGATCCCTCGATCGTCGACACGCTGGCCGGCCGGAGCGAAGCGAGCTTCACCAACGGTGCGGCCCGTCTGGTCGACGGCGTGTTGATCATCGTCTACAAGGCCGCAGCCGAGATCGGTGAACTCGGTGACAACACTGCTGTGTTGCGCGATGCCATTCGCGGAGATGACCTGCTGCACACGGCGCTCCGCTCTGATGGAGTGACCGGTGTCGTGCTGGGCCACACTCGCTGGGCGTCGATCGGGATCGTCTCGGAACCCAACGCCCATCCGCAGTCCTCCGACGAGACCGGTGGTCCGGCGGCCGACACGGATTCGAATGGAATCTTCGCCACCGCGGTGCTCAACGGGGATGTCGACAACCATGGTGAGCTCACCCGGAGCGATTCGCTGGCCCTGCCGGCGGAAGTGACCTGCGACGCGAAGGTGATCCCTACGCTGTGGCGCCGTGCGATGACCAGCGGTTCTGCAGATCCCGGGGTGTCGTTCCGCGAGACGGTCGCCCGCATGGAGGGCTCGGTCGCAATCGCTGCCACCTCCTCGCTTGCTCCCGGTGAGATCTCGTTTGCGCTGCGTGGGTCGGGCCAGGCCCTCTACGTGGGCGTGGCGGACGACATGTTCATCGTCGCGAGCGAACCGTACGGAGTGGTGGAGGAGACCTCCCGCTACCTGCGCATGGATGGGGAGACCCCATCGGATCCCTCGAACCCGACTGGGACTCGGGGCCAGATCGTGACGGTCAGCTCCGCCGCGGTCGGGACTGCGTCGGACATCACCCGGGTGTCCTATGACGGAACTGCGTTGCCGGTCACCGAGGACGACCTGACCACCGCGGAGATCACCACCCGCGACATCGACCGCGGCGACTTCCCTCATTTCCTGCTCAAGGAGGTAACCGACGCGCCGCATTCGTTCCGCACGACGCTGCGTGGTCGGCTGGTCGAACACGATGGGGTGCTGGATGTGACGATCCCCGAGGACTCGCTGCCGGCGTCGGTGCTGGAGGATCTGGCCGACGGGTCTGTCGAACGGGTGCTCGTCATCGGCCAGGGCACTGCGGCAGTGGCCGGTCAGAGTCTGGCCGAGTTCCTCACGGCACTGCTCGTGGATACCGACGTGAGGGTGAAGGCGTTGCCGGCCACCGAACTCTCGGGGTTCGGGATGCGCCCGGACATGTCCGACACGCTCGTCGTTGCGATCAGTCAGTCGGGTACCACGACCGACACGAACCGCACCGTCGACCTGGTGCGCGGCCGGGGCGCGAAGGTCATTGCGATCGTGAACCGTCGCGGGAGCGACCTCACCGACAAGGCGGACGGAGTCCTCTACACCGCTGATGGCCGCGACGTGGAGATGAGCGTCGCATCCACGAAGGCGTTCTACTCCCAGGTGGCCGCCGGGATGTTGCTCGCCTATGGGATCGCGGCAGCAGTCCCCGGCGCGCACACCACGGATGACCCTCATGAGCAGGCGGTTCTAGCTGCGATTGCAACGCTGCCGACCCTCATGGAAGAGGTGCTCGCCACGCGGCCCGCAATTGCCGAGCGCTGCCGCCATTGCGCCGTCGCGGCGCTACTGGGCTCTGGTGGGCAACGGCGTGAACCTGATCGCGGCGCGTGAGCTCCGGATCAAACTCTCCGAGCTCTGCTACAAGTCGATTGCATGCGACGCGACCGAGGACAAGAAGCACATCGACCTGTCCGCCGAACCGATGATTCTGGTTTGTGCGGCCGGACTCGTCGGCTCGACAGCGGACGACGTTGCCAAAGAGGTGGCGATATTCGCGGCCCACAAGGCAGCTCCGATCGTGATCGCCTCTCGGAGCGCACGGGGATTCGACGCCGCGCTCGTCGATCCTCGAGGTACCCGACACCCATGCCCGGTTGGGGTTCGTCCTCGCCACGATGGTCGGGCACCTGTTCGGATACGAGGCCGCGCTCGCGATCGACGCGCAGGCAGCCCCGCTGCGCGCTGCGCGCGGCAGCGATCGACGAGGCCGTCTCCGAGGTCGACCTCGGCGCTGTCGGTCGATGGCGTGGACGGTTCCGAGCTGCTGGATGCCCTTCGCCCGGTGCTGGCACACTCAATGGCCGACTGGTCCGAGCGCATGGCCACACGCTGCCTATGACGGCCAGTTGGAGTCCACCACAGCTGTGCGGTTGGCGAGCCTGTTCCGTTATGCAGCCGGATTCATGCCACTCGATGGCTACGAGATCGAGTTCGGTACCAGCGGTACACCGGGACTGGTGCTCGACGACCTCTCCGAGGCGCTCGGATCAGCGATCGATGAACTCACGCGACCGGTGGACGCCATCAAACACCAGGCCAAGACGGTCACCGTGGGGATCAGCCGGAGTGACGAATCGCTGTTGGCGGTCCCGCTCGTCGAGGCAACCCTCGACACCGGTGCCCGGACGGGATGCGTTGCCCTATTCGACGCTGCGGACCCTTGCCGACCTGGACCCGGCTGTCGAATCGGTCATCGGGTACACGCTCTACCGCCTCGACGGTGGCGAAGACCTCTCATCGGCGACCCTGGAGGTGGTGGGGCGAGGCGGCATAGGCGCGGAGTTGCATTCGCGGACCGAGACCGATCCCAGGTTGCGTGGAACCAAGGCTCTGGTGGCCCGTGAACAGGAACTGATGGTGGCTGCGGGCCGTAGTGACGGCCGTCAGGTGATAATCGTTCCGGAGGTGACCAGGGGCGTGCCGGTGGGCCTCGTGCTGTTGCATGTGGAACTGACCGACCACCTGAACGCGGCCACCGCCCGTTCGGTCCTCCAGGGCTACCGGCGGCGCTACCAGGCGTTGCGCGATGCTGTCACCGAGACCGAGGAGCAACTCGACGAGCAAGGTGCTCGAGGAACAGACGATGCTCGACCTCCTCACCGTGCCGATCCTCGCCCTCGCCGACCGATGGAAGAGCTGAACCGGGCCGAGCGCTCAACCGTGGTGGTCGGTGTAGGCATCGACCTGTGCGAAGTGTCGAGGTTGGCTGAGGCCCTGGCTCGGACGCCAGGTCTCGTGGGTCGTCTCTTCACCCGCAGGGAGCAGCTCGCCTTGGAGCGACTCGGCAATGCCTCCGCGACCGCGGCTGCACAGATGTACGCGGTGAAGGAGGCGGTGATGAAATCTCTGGGGGTGGGCTTTGACGTCGTGGGATTCGACACGGTGGAGGTCGACCTCGACGGAGCCGGGGTGAAGTTGTACGGAGCCGGCGCGGCCAGGGCGATCGAAGTGCATGCACGGGAGTTCGAGGTGGACATCGACATCATGGAAGGACCGGATGGCCCCGTCACGGTCGCGGAGGTCCTAGCGTTGGGGTGACCGACGGCGTCGGGGCGACCGAAGGCGTTGGGGTGATGAACGGCGTTGGGGTGACCAACGAGCCGGCTGCCCTGCCCGTAGGTTGGTCCGATGACCGACGACGCCACAGCTGAATCCGGGGACGCTCCGCAACAGGAGTTGGTGTTGGTCGCAGGATCGACCGGCTACATCGGGCGCCGCCTCGTCCCCGAACTGCTGGCGGCGGGTCACCGCGTCAGGTGCATGGCCAGGAATCCCGAGAAGCTGCACTCCGAGGAATGGGCCGATCGTGTCGAAGTTGTCGCAGCGGATGTCACCCGGCCCGACACGCTGTCCGGGGCTTTCGAGGACGTGACCGCTGCCTACTACCTGATCCATTCGATCGGCGTAGGCGATGACTGGCGGGAGCGGGACCGGCGGGCAGCGTTCGTGTTCCGTCGGGCTGCAGAGGATGCCGGGACGCAGCAGATCATTTTCCTCGGCGGTCTGGGCGACGAGGGAGCCGGCGACCTCTCGCCGCACCTGGCCAGCCGTCATGAGGTCGGGGAGACGCTGGCCGCAGGTGTCGTGCCGGTGACCGAACTCCGGGCAGCAGTCGTGATCGGCTCGGGATCCGCGAGTTTCGAGATGCTCCGCAACCTGACCGAGGTCCTGCCTGCGATGGTCTGTCCGCGTTGGGTCGACACCCGGTGCCAGCCGATAGGCATCCGTGATCTGCTGGCATATGCCGTCGGCGTGTTGAACAATCCCGGAGCTATCGGGCAGATCGTCGAGATCGGTGGGGCCGACGTTCTCACGTATCGCCAGATGATGACCGAGTACGCAGAGGTGGCCGGTCTCAGTCGCCGTCTGATCGTCACCGTCCCGGTCCTTTCCCCCAGGCTCTCGTCGCTCTGGGTCGGTCTGGTCACGCCCCTGCCACCGAGCCTGGCCCGACCACTGGTCGACAGCCTCGTGAACGAGGTCGTCGTGACCGACGACCTCGCGAGGAGGATCGTCGATCTCCAACCCATGACCTACCGCCGGGCCCTCGAATCGGCGCTGCGCAAGGTCGCCGACCTGGAGGTCGCCACCTCGTGGTCAGATGCGCAGCTGTTCGGTGACGACGCGGCCGATCCCATGCCGAGCGACCCCGACTGGGCGGGTGGCACCGTGTTGGAGGACCTCCAGGTGGCCGACAGCACCGCATCCCCGGCGGACCTGTTCGCCCAACTCGAGTGCATCGGCGGTGAACGCGGCTGGCCGGTGGCGGACCTGCTCTGGCGGGCGCGGGGAATCCTCGACCAACTGGTTGGTGGCATCGGACTCCGACGAGGGCGGCGGAACCCAGATCACCTGAGAGTTGGCGATGCGCTCGATTTCTGGCGTGTCGAGGATGTCGAACGTCCCGAGGTGTTGCGGTTGAGGGCCGAGATGCGGCTTCCGGGCGAGGCCTGGTTGGAGTGGCGCATCGAGGCGATCCCCGGAGGTTCCCGCTTGCACCAGCGTGCACGCTTCCATCCGAGGGGACTTCTCGGTCGCCTGTACTGGTATGCGCTGTTGCCGTTTCACCGCTTCGTGTTCGCCCCTACTGCCGCAGCGCTGGCGCGCGGTGCGGAGAACCCGTCAACTGGCACAATGGGACGGTGATCCCCATCGTGACCCCGCTCCGAGATGGCCGCGATCGATTCGCGGGCGCCCTGAGCCGGTCGAGGTGTTGATCCGTCGAGCTGCCTGGGCGGTCGCCCGAGAGGCCATCGATCTGATGGGCGGCACCTACGGTCGTCGGGTCGTGGTGCTGGCGGGCAAGGGCAACAACGGTCAACGACGGTCGGGTTGCAGCACGAGCTCCTCGCCGAGCGGGGCGCGCGCATCCAGATCGTGGACGTGGCGACGATGCATCTGATCCGGCGATCTTCGAGCCGGGCCACGTCGTCATGTGACCTGTTGGTCGATGCCGCGTTCGGTACCGGGCTTCCGAGGCACGTGGGAACCGCCGTCACCCGGCGATCGCGCCGGTTCTGGCGGTGGACATCCCCTCCGGGTATCGATGGGCTGACCGGGGCCGGCCTGTGGCTCTCCCTGGCATGCAGCGCGCACGGTCACCTTCGCCGCGCTGAAGCCGGGTCTGCTCCAGGGTGACGGGCCCGTGGTACGCAGGCGAGGTGGTCGTCGCCGACATCGGTCTCGACGTGTCCGGTGCGTCGGGCGCACCTCGTGGAGGACATCGACGTTGCCCTGTGGGTGCCGGAGCCGATCGACCGGCGACCACAAGTGGAGCCATGCGGTGAGGGTGGTTGCCGGCTCGCCCGGAATGGAGGGCGCGGGTTGGTTGTGCGCACGGGCCGCGATGCGTGGCGGCGCCGGATATGTGAGTCGTCGACTCCCGGGGTCGAGCATCCAGATTGCCCCCGCGAAGCAGTTGGCACCGCGCTCGGCGTGTCACCGGCTGGGGTGCCGAGGTGGCGCATCTGTGCCGATCGCTTCGGAGCGATTCGTGGTCGGCCCGGGTATCGGTCGCGGTGCGGGTGTTCGTGAGGAGCTCGATCGATCTGTGCGTTGCCGGGTACGCCGGTGGTTCTCGATGCCGATGCGCTCGCTGCGCTGGGTACAGAACCGTTCGGAGGACCCCCGGGCGAGGCCGTTGATCACCCGCGTGTGGTTCTCACCCCCCACGGCGGCGAGTACGAGACCATCATGGGTGTCGGCCCGGGACCGGACCGCACTCGCTGCGGCCCGCGCCGCCGCCGAGCAACACGACGCGATCGTGTTGCTGAAGGGTCCCACCACCGTGGTGGCCCACCCCGACGGTCGGGCGCTGGCGATCCGCTCCGGTGACGAGCGGCTGGCAACCGCCGGAAGTGGCGACGTGCTCGAGCGGATTGATCGGCGCCCACCTGGCGGCGGGAGCCGACCCGTTGCAGGCAGCGGGCACGGCGGCCCACCTCCACGGCGTCGCGGCCCGGTTGGTCGGCCGCAACGGCGTTGTCGCAGGCGACGTCGCGGAAGCCCTTGGTGAAGCGTCGGACACTGATCCGCCTGACCCCCGCCTTCAGGTCCGTCCCTATCGAGTTCCGGCCCGGCCCGGTGTCGTCCGACTCCGAGTTGTCGTACTGGCGCTCTGTAGCCTCGTGGGGTGCCCCGTCATGCCAGGGTCCGGATCGATCTTGCTGCCGATCGCCAACAACGTGTCGGTGCTCTGCCAGCTCGCACCCGGCGTCGGAGTTCTGTGCGGTGGTGAAGGCCAACGGCTATGGGCACGGCGCCGTGCAGGTTGCCCGGACTGCGCTGGCGGCAGGAGCCACATGGCCCTGGCCGTGGCCCTCGTCGAGGAAGGGGCCCAGCTCCGTGATGCGGGGATCGACAGCCCCGATCCTGTTGTTGTCGGAACCGCCCGTTGGACTCCTTCGGCGATGCCTTCGACGCTCCGCCTGACGCCCACGCATGTACCACTGGGACGGCCTTGTCGCAGCCGCAGAGCAGGCGGCACTGGCCCGCGGGTGGTCGCAGCGCCCGGTGGGCAGTTCATGTGAAGGTCGACACCGGTATGCACCGCGTGGGAGTGGCCCCCGATGCCGTGCGTGACCTCGCGGCAGCCGTGTCCTCGCCTCGGAGTGCCTCGTGCTGGGTGGGGTGTGCACCCACCTGGCCGTCGCTGACGATCCCGGACGACCCGAGACCGCAGAACAGTTGGCGCTTTTCGGGAGTGTGTTGAAGTGGCTGCCGCGATTCCGGGATCGATCCCGGGACTGGTCCACTCAGTCAACTCGGCCGGGGATCATCACCTCGGGTGCGGCTGGGGGAGACTCTCGTGCGTTGCGGCATCGCACTCTACGGGATCGCCCCGTCAGAAGCTCTGGCCGACGAGGTCGAACTGCGACCAGCGATGTCGGTGGTCACCGAGGTCACCCACACCGCGACGTGCCCGCAGGAGACGGGGTCAGCTACGGGCTGACACACCGCTTCGATGTGGACACCAAGGTGGCCGTGCTGCCCTTCGGCTATGCAGACGGGGTACCCCGGAACCTCGGGTTGCACGGTGGTGAGGTCCTCATCGGGGGGAACCGCCGCCCGGTGCGTGGCGTGGTGACGATGGACCAGATGATGGTCGAGCTGGGACGGGTCGACGATGCGGCGGCCATGGCCGTGGAACCGCGGTGACGAGGCGGTTCTGTTGGGATCGCAATCCGTGGCGGTGCAGGGCGAGGGTCCCGCCGGGGGGCCACGAGCGGCTACCCGAATCCGTTCGGCCACGGTCTCCGCGGAGGAGTGGGCCAGGGCGATGGACACGATCCCATATGAGATCGTGTGCGGGTTCTCCGAGCGACTGCCTCGGGTCTACTTCGGTGGCGGGGGTGACCATGGGTGAGGATCGGTCACTGGGCGTCCTGTTGGTCGAACCGTTCTTCACCGGATCACATGAGGTGTGGGCCGCGTGGCTGGCAGGTTCACAGCCATCATCGACTCCACCTGCTGACCCAACCGGGAACGCATTGGCGTCACCGCATGATGGCTGCGTCGGTTCCATTGGCCGACGCCACCCGCGACCATGTGGTCGATCCATGGGCAGCCCGATGTGGTCGTGGCGAGTGACATGGTCGACCTCGCTGGATATCTGGGACTGTGCCGCGATGTTCTGGCGGGTGTTCCCACGGTGGTGTACTTCCACGAGAACCAGTTGACCCAACCGACTTCTCCGAACGGGGTGGGGGGTCTGCGCGACCGCCACCTTGCCTGGACCAACTGGCGCAGCCTGCTCGCGGCCGATGAGGTGTGGTTCAACTCGGCGTGGCAGCGCGACTCGATGACCGTCGCCCTCGAAGGGCTCCTCGCAGGGCGGCCCGGCCGGCGACGATCAGCGTCCACTGCTGGAGGCCTCCCGCGACAAGTTCCGCATCCGGCCCGTGGGTGTGGACCTTGCAGATCTGCTCGACCGACCGGGCCCTGCAGGCTCGACATCAGGTGACTCGGCATCCGGTGTATCCGGAGCTGATCCCCTGGTCGTGTGGAACCACCGTTGGGCGCACGACAAGGGTCTCGATGTGGCTGTCGCCTCGATGCGAGCGGTTGCTGCGAGGGAGTTGATTTCAGGGTGGCGGTCGTTGGAACCGATGACCATCACGATCCCAGGCGCGGCGACAAGATGCTCGATCCCCTGGGCGACCGGGTCGTGCACCGCGGCTGGATGGAGGCCGCCGAGTATCGCGAACTGTTGTGCAGAGCCGATGTCGTGGTGGCATCGGCACGCCAGGAGAACTTCGGGATCTCGGTCGTGGAAGCTGTGGCCGCGGGTTGTGTGCCGGTGGTCCCCGACGCGCTCGGCCTATCCCGAGTCGATCGATGACCCGGCGTTCCGCTACCCGCCGGGCAGGCTCACCACCGCACTCCGGAAAACCCTCGAGGACCTCGATGGCTACCGACAGCGCTGTGCCCCGTTGCGTGAGTCGCTGCGGCGGTTCGACTGGGCGAGGGTTGCGCCCGCAGATGATGCGGCACTCTCGGCGCTGGTGGAGTCCCATCGACGCGCGTCGGGCTGCGGGCAACCCGGACAAGTGATGGAGGAGACCTGTGCTTGATGTCATTCCAGGATTGAGGATCGGTCACCACACCGACCTGGAGGCCCGGACCGGCGCCACGGTGGTTCTGGCGGACCGACCGGTCACGGCATCCGGGGAGGTTCGCGGTAGCGCTCCGGCCACGCGCGAGTTCGCGCTGTTGGACCCACTGGCCACCGTGAGCCAGATCGACGCGGTCGTGCTCTCCGGTGGCTCTGCGTTCGGTCTGGCGGCGGGTGACGGAGTCATGGCCTGGTTGGACGAACACGGGCGAGGATTCGAAACTGCGTGGGGCAGGGTCCCGATCGTGGTGGGCATGAGCCTCTTCGATCTGCCGGTGGGCGATCCGACGATCCGTCCGATGGCTGAAGACGGCTATGCGGCCGCCGCCGAGGCTCATCGCTCAGCCGCACCGCGGGTGTCGGAGCCGCCTGTTCGCCAGGGTGCTGTTCGGCTCGGTCTGCTCGGAGCGGGTACGGGTGCCACGGTTTCGAAGTGGAGGGGAGCCGGGTCGATGGTCGATTCGGGACTCGTCGGTGCGGTCCGCCGCGATGGGGATGTCGTCGTTGCGGCGCTCGTTGCAGTCAATGCCTGGGGTGATGTCGTGGGTACCCCCGAGGCGGACCTACCCGGGCCGGACATCTCCCAGAGCGGTGGCGGTGAACCTTCCGATGCCGCCGGGGCAATGCGCGGCAACACCACGATCGGAGTCGTGGCCACCAACGCGGCGGCCGACAAGTTGGTCTGCGCACACATGGCTCGGGGGGCCCACGATGGCCTTGCCAGGGCGGTCTCCCCTCCGCATCGCGCGGTCGACGGCGATGCTTTCGTGGCCCTGGCCACCGGCGAGTGCGAAGCCCCCCAGGACCTGTTGCGATGGATGGCGGTGCAGGCCACAGATGACGCGATCCGCGCTGTCGGTGCAATAGCCGGCCACAGGTAGACTCGCCCCTGATGGCAGCTCCCGCCGATGATCGCCCGGCCAGATCCGGACCTCCCCAAGATGGCGCCGCCGACGACGGGGGCGTGTCCACGGGATCGGTCGCGCAGTTCGAGGCACTGCGCCTCGATGCGCTCGGGTGCACGAGGTGTGGTCTCTGTGAAGGGCGCACCCAGGTGGTATTCGGAATGGGTGACCCGCAGGCCGACCTGATGTTCGTTGGCGAAGGCCCCGGAGCGGAGGAAGACCGCCAGGGACTTCCGTTCGTGGGTCGTTCGGGGAAGCTGCTCGACCGCTTGATGGCCGAGGAGATGGGCCTCACCCGGGAGAGCGCCTACATCGCAAACGTCGTCAAGTGCCGCCCGCCGGACAACCGTGATCCGCTGCCGGCCGAGATCGCAGCGTGCAGACCGTATCTCGATGCAAGCGTGGAGCTGATCGATCCCAAGGTGGTGGTCACACTCGGCAACTTCGCCACCCGGGCGCTGCTGGACACGAAGATCGGGATCACCAAGTTGAGGGGCCACGCGTATTCCTGGGGTTCGCGGGTGCTCGTACCCACCCTTCATCCGGCAGCGGTGTTGCGCGGCGGCGGTGACGCGATGGCCAAGGTTCGAGCCGACCTGGTGCGTGCCAAGGCGGCCACCCGCGGGGGGATCATCGACCTCACCGACGCGGCGACGGTTGCCCGATGAGCCGGATCGGATCCCGCCCCGTTGTATGTCCGATCACCGGGGTATGGCCTTGAGTGCCGGGCTGGTCGCATCCACCTCCGACGCCGCCCAGACCGCGCGCCTTGCAAGTGGCCTGGCGGAACTGATGCGGGCCGGCGATGTGGTCGTGCTCGTGGGCGACCTGGGTTCGGGCAAGACCGTGTTCACCCAGGGTCTCGGAGCCGGCCTGGGTGTGGATGCCACGATCACCAGTCCCACGTTCGCTCTCGTTCAGAGCTACCAGGGTCGGCTGGGCCTGCACCACCTCGATGTGTACCGGCTGAATCGTCTCAACGAGGCGCTGGATCTCGGTCTGGGCGAGCTGCTCGACGACGATGCAGTGGTCGTCATCGAATGGGGTGACACGATCGCGCCGGTGCTTCCCCAGGACTACATAGAGGTGCGCATCTTCGCGGACGGGGCTTCAACCGAGCGGCGCATCGAGTTCCTGTTCTCGGGAAACCGGTGGCAGGCGCGTGTGCGAGCGGTTTCGGCCGTGGTGGCCAACGTCTGTGGTGATCCCGACGACGGCACAGAGCCTGATGACAGCACCGGACCCGATGGAACCGAACCAGCAGAGCCGGTCGACACGCCGGCGTCGGTGGAACCTCCAGGGACGGAAGGCGATAGCTGATGTTGTTGCTCGGAATCGAAACTGCCACCGAACAGGTGGGTTGTGCCATCGGTGGCCATGAGGGCGTTCTGGCCAGCGCACACTGTGCGAAGGGTCGGCGCCACGCCGAGAACCTCGCACCCCAGATCGATTTCATCTGTTCCCAGGCGGGAATCGAACTCTCCGACATCGGACTTGTCGCGGTCGATGTCGGGCCCGGGCTCTTCACGGGCCTGCGAGTGGGTGTGTCTGCCGCCAAGGCGATCGCTTTCGCACTGTCGATCCCGATGATCGGCGTCTCCAGCCTCGACCTCCTGGCCTTCACCGCGCGGTACAGCCCGCGGTTGATCGTCGCTGCGATAGACGCACGTCGGGGTGAGTTGTACTACGGCTTCTACCGTCAGGTTCCAGGCGGAGTGCAACGTCTCTCGGACCATCTCGTGAGTTCGCCCGACGATCTCGCTTCGGAACTGTTGGCCACCAACGAAGAGGTGCTGTTGGTGGGCGATGGCGCTCGTCGGTACTCCGAGGTGTTCGAAGGTCTCGCCCGGGTGGAACACGCCGAGATGGGCAACAGCTATCCATCGGCATCGGCGCTCGTTCAGCTGGCTCATTCGCGGGCGATGCGCGAGGAGTTCGAACAGCCTGAGGCAATCCAACCGGTCTACCTGCGCCGTCCTGACGCAGAGATCAACTGGTCGACGAGGAACGGATGAGCATCCTGGACGCCCACGGCGACCCGCGAGCAAGTGGCACCGCATCCGGCTCTGGGGTACGCGAGGGTGCGGCATCCGGCTCTGGGGTGCGTGATGGTGCGGCATCCGGCTCTGGGGTGCGTGACGGGATCGTGATCGGCCCCATGAAGCGTCGTCATCTGCGGGCGGTCACCGCGATCGAGCGGGAATCGAATTCCCACCCGTGGTCGCACTCGCTGTTTGCGGGAGAATTGCGCATGCCGACGAGTCGGCACTGGTTGATCGCACGGTACGGTCGTGAGGTAGTCGGTTTCGCCGGTCTGATGTGGACCCTCGATGAGGGCCATGTCACCAACTTCGCGGTGCACCCGGATCGCCGCCGCGAGCACGTCGCCGCGCGGATGCTGCTCTCGCTGTGCAGGGATGCGATCGAACTCGGAGTCACCGACCTGACCCTCGAGGTGCGTATGTCCAACTCGGCCGCGCGTTCGCTGTATGGACGCTTCGGCTTCGCTCCCGGTGGCGTGAGGCGGGGCTACTACAACGACAACGGTGAGGATGCTCTGATCATGTGGCTGAACGCGATGGATGGCTCTGAGTTCGATGAGCGGCTCCGGGCCATCGAGTCGGACCTCCCCGTGGAACTCGTCAGGGAGATCCGATGACGACGGAGCCTCGGGCCTTCGCTGAGCTGCCCGTCGGGTCACTCGTGCTCGGAATCGAAACCAGCTGCGACGAAACTGCGGTGGCGGTTGTTCGTGATGGCAACGAGATCCTGTCCTCGGTGGTGTCCTCGCAGGTCGATCTGCATGCACGCTATGGCGGCGTGGTCCCCGAGGTCGCGAGTCGGGCGCACACTGAGTTGCTGGTACCGGTTACGGCGCAGGCGTTGGTCGAGGCGGGCGTTGAGGGCAAGGACATCTCCGCGGTGGCCGCGACTGCCGGTCCGGGTCTCGTCGGAGCACTTCTCGTGGGTCTGTCGGCCGCCAAGGCGTTGGCTCTCACATGGAAGGTCCCGTTCATCGCGGTGAACCATCTCGAGGCGCATCTGTACGCGGCACTTCTGGAGGAACCGGACCTCGAGTTCCCACTGGTGGTGCTGATCGTCTCCGGTGGTCACACGATGCTCGTGGAGATGACCGGCCACGGGTCCTACCGGCTGCTCGGTGAGACACTCGATGATGCTGCCGGCGAGGCATTCGACAAGGTGGCCCGCTTCCTGGGCCTCGGATATCCGGGAGGCCCCGCGATCGATCACGCAGCGCTCTCAGGTGACGCGGAGTCGATCGAGTTTCCGCGGGCGATGCTGAACGAGGGGCTCGACTTTTCCTTCAGCGGCCTCAAGACCGCGGTGGTCAACCACGTGCGGGCCAACCCGGACGCAGCAACCGAGGATGTGGCTGCGGCATTCCAGGCCGCAGTGGTCGAGGTGCTGGTGGTGAAGTCGCGCCGGGCGGCCGAGGCGGTGGGAGCACGTGCGCTGGCACTTGGCGGTGGTGTGGCGGCCAACTCGCTGTTGCGTGAGCAGTTCCTCGGTGTGTGCGCGGATGCCGGCATCCAGGGCTTTCTGCCCAGCCGGTCGATGTGTACCGACAATGCGGCGATGATCGCGTCAGCCGGCTGGTATCGATACCGGCGTCTCGGGCCTTCTCCGCTCGACACCGGCGCGGATCCCCGCGACCGGCTTTTCACCAGGGATTGATCCCGACTCAGCTACGCCAGCTGTTCTGTGTGGTGTGCGTGGCGCTGTGCGCCACGCACACCACACAGAACCTCAAATAACTTCCAAGGTCGCGCTAGCACTCACCCATGGAGACTGCTACATTTGGCACTCGCCGGGCGGGAGTGCCAAATCCTTCCGGGCACAGAAGTCCTAGAAACCCAAACAGTCAACCAAGAGACACAGAACCCCCGGAGGATTGCATGAACCTGCAGCCGCTCGAAGACCGTCTCGTCGTTCGCCCGGCCGAGGCCGAGGAAACGACCAAAAGCGGTCTGATCATTCCTGACACCGCCAAGGAGAAGCCCCAACAGGGTGAAGTCCTGGCAGTTGGCCCCGGTCGCCACAGCGACACCGGCGAACTCATTGCTCCCGGCGTGAGCGTCGGCGACACGGTCGTCTATTCGAAGTACGGCGGCACCGAGATCACCGTCGAGGGCGAGGACGTATTGATCCTCCAGGCCCGCGACGTACTCGCCATCGTCAAGTGATCAGCCCGAACCGCTGATCCTCAGCCAACTGATTGACAGAGCAGACCTACAAGAACGAACACGGAGAACAAATGTCAAAGATTCTGAAGTTTGACGACGAGGCACGACGCTCGCTTGAAGCCGGTGTCAACGCACTCGCCGACGCAGTCAAGGTCACGATCGGTCCCAAGGGCCGCAACGTGGTGCTCGACAAGAAATTCGGTGCCCCCACGATCACCAATGACGGCGTATCCATCGCCCGTGAGATCGAACTGGAAGACGCCTTCGAGAACATGGGCGCCCAGCTCGTGAAGGAGGTCGCCACCAAGACCAACGACATCGCAGGCGACGGTACCACCACCGCCACGGTGCTGGCTCAGGCTCTGGTGCGCGAAGGCCTCCGCAATGTCGCCGCCGGCGCCAATCCCATGGGTGTCAAGCGTGGCATCGAGGCCGCGGTCGTGGCAGCAGTCGATGGCATCGCCAACATTGCCAAGGAGATCGACGAGAAGTCGGAGATCGCCCAGGTCGCAGCCATTTCGGCGGCCGACCCCCAGATCGGCAAGGTCATCGCCAACGCGATCGACAAGGTCGGCAAGGACGGCGTGGTAACCGTCGAGGAGTCCAACACCTTCGGCATCGACCTCGAGTTCACCGAGGGCATGCAGTTCGACAAGGGCTACCTCTCGCCGTACTTCGTCACCGACGCAGAGCGTCAGGAAGCGGTCATGGACGACCCCTACCTGCTGTTCGTGAACGGCAAGGTGTCCAACCTGCAGGAACTGATCCCTGTGCTCGAGAAGATCATGCAGGCCGGCAAGCCGCTCGTGGTCATCGCCGAGGACGTCGAGGGTGAGGCCCTCGCCGGACTGGTCGTCAACAAGATCCGTGGCTCGCTCAACGCAGTTGCTGTCAAGGCCCCCGGTTTCGGTGAGCGCCGCAAGGCGATGCTCCAGGACATGGCAACCCTCACCGGTGGCCAGGTCATCTCCGAAGAGGTCGGACTGAAGCTCGACAACACCACCCTCGACCTGCTCGGTCGTGCCCGCAAGGTCGTCATCGACAAGGACAACACCACCATCATCGAAGGTGGAGGATCCTCCGAGGACGTCAACGGTCGCGTTGCGCAGATCAAGGCCGAGATCGACAACACCGATTCCGACTGGGACCGCGAGAAGCTCCAGGAACGTCTTGCGAAGCTGTCGGGCGGCGTTGCGGTGATCAAGGTCGGCGCAGCCACCGAGGTTGAGCTCAAGGAGAAGAAGCACCGTATCGAGGACGCACTGTCAGCTACGCGTGCAGCCATCGAAGAAGGCATCGTCGCCGGCGGCGGTACCGCGCTGGTACGTGTCAAGGAGACGGTTGCCAAGGCGGCCAAGAAGCTCAAGGGTGACGAGTCGACCGGTGCGAGCATCGTGTTGAACGCTCTCGACGCCCCGGCACGTCTCATCGCAGACAACGCCGGTCTCGAAGGCGCGGTCGTGGTCAGCCAGCTCGAGAAGGAGTCCGGCAATGTCGGCTTCAACGCTCTCACAGGTGAATTCACCGATCTGCTTGCAGCCGGTGTCATCGATCCTGCGAAGGTGACCCGTGCGGCTCTGCAGAATGCAGCGTCGATCGCAGCCCTGCTGCTCACCACCGAGTGCCTCGTGGCCGATGCGCCTGAAGAGGCCGCAGCCGGTGGCGGCGGCATGCCCGACATGGGCGGAATGGGCGGCATGATGTGATCACCTTCCGCCGGGTATCCGGCGGAGAGTGAACAGGTCGCCAGACCACCGAGGGAGGGCCGGCAAATGCCGGCCCTCCCTCGCGTTCCACCACCGCCACTCCCTTCCGTTCTGATTGTTGTGGCGCTGCGACGTCGCAGCGCCACAACAATCAGAACGGGGAGCACAGATCGGGGAGCACAGATCGGGGAGCGCGACCGGTTGGGGTACTCGTGCGTGTGTGTTGTGTGAGGATGCAGACGGTGGAACCGGGGGACAGCTCAAGCATGATCGGGTCAGGAAAGATGGTCGGATCAGAGGAGAGGGCACCTCGACCCGGGCTGTCGGGCCACGGTGGTCTCTCAGCGGACCCCGAGGGATTCGATGACCTGGTCGCGGTTGAACACAAGGGGTTGATCGCGGCCGCGACGATGATTGTGGGTGACCCGAGGCGATCCGAGGAGATCGTCCAGAACGCCTTCGAACGCACCTGGAAGCGGTGGCCCGAGGTGTCGAAACTCGATCGTCCGGGTGCGTGGGTCCGCCGGGTTGTGATCAACGAGGCGATTTCCGTGACGAGGCGACGTGGAAGTGAACGAAAGGCGTTGCGACGCCTGATGTCCCGACGGCGGGACCACCAAAGCGCACCCGGGTCCGAACCCGATCGCGATGGTCTGTGGGAGGCGGTCGGAGGACTACCGGAGAACCAGGCGAAGGTGGTGGCCCTGCACTACGGAGCTGACCAATCGATCGAGGGCATCGCATCCGAGATGGAGCTTTCCTCTTCGGCGGTGAAGGCCCTCCTGTACCGGGCACGGACCACGTTGCGTTCCATCGATGCAGTGGCGCAGATGGCAGATGAGCACAACTCGAACAACCAGGAGCAGTCATGAATGACGGCACCGAAGCAGACAACGAACATGACCCGGGCCCGGAGCGCACCGGCGACGCGTCCCGGCCGATCGGCGATCGGCACTCGGGGTCCCCGGGAGGGCCCGAAGGTCCGGGTGGATCCGATGGCACTGACCGATTCCTGCGGGCAGCCGGGGCCGAGCTACGGGAGAGCGCACCCCATATGGACGGGTCGCTTGTCGTCGAGGCTGCGAACCTGCGCGCCCAGCTCCGGCGGGCACGGCGCGCCAGCTACGTGGCGATCGGGGTGGCGGCCGCACTGATCGCGGCAACGGTTGGGTTCGTGTTGACCGATGGTCAGTCCGCTGAGGTGGCGTCCGGGGTCGGTGGGGTTTCCCCCGGCGCAGCGGAAGCGATCGTTTCCGATCTGCCGCCGGAACCGGTCGACCCCCACGACGTGGAGCTCGTCGCGTCGGTGCGAACATTTGGTTCGTGCGATGCGCTCGGCAATGACCTGCGGACCGTCGGTGCGGCTCATGTCGGGAGCTACGGCTTCGGTTCGAACCGCGTGGTGGCTAATGCCGAAGACGGCCTCGCGAGGTCGGCTGCATCGGATACATCGGATGGATCGCCTGAGGCTGCCCCGGGCACGGGCGGACAACTGGCTTTCACGGGCCCCGGTACCGAGACGCTCGGCACGAACGTGATCGTCGAGGGGGTGGACGAGCCCGACAGGGTCAAGGCTTCCGGCTCGCTCGTGGTGGACCTCACCCCGCGTTCGGATCTGCGTGTGATCGACACCACCACGGCATCGATCATCGGGACACTCAACCTGGCCCAGCCCGGCTCGGGTGATGATGGAGACAGCTACGCACAATCTGAATCCCTGCTGTTGGTCGATGATCGCGCGGTGGTCTTCGGCTCTGAAGCGGAGCTCGCACCGGCGATCGAAGGGGATCCATCGGCTGCCCGCCCCACGATCGACTACACGACCGTGACCTTCGTTGACCTGAGCGATCCGGCGAAGCCCAACGTGACCGAGCGGGTCCGTCTGGAGGGGAACCTGGTGGCTGCAAGGAGGGTCGAGGGCGAAGTCCGCATGGTGATGGGTTCCACCATGGCTGACCTTCCACTGGTGAATCCCACCAATCCGTCGTCGGTGCCCGTGGCGCTCGAACAGAACCGACTCGCCGTTGCGAGTTCGTCGGTGGACGACTGGATCCCAGCCTGGGACCATGGCTCGGGATCTGATTCGCAGAGGTTGATCGCCTGCGACAAGGTCTCGGTTCCGGATACATTCGCCGGGGTCTCGATGACCTCGCTCGTTTCGTTCGAGTTGGCCGGTCCGTTCACCCCGGAGGCGGCGGGGATCCTGGCTCCCTCCGACGACATCACCGCCACGGCCACTGATGTCGTGGTGGCGTCGCACATCTGGGTCGACCCGGCCGACCGGACCGACGACTTCGAGGATTGGTCGAGTGCCCTTCACCGTTTCTCGTTTGCCGATGAGGGCCCCGACTATGTGGCATCGGGCAAAGTCCGTGGTTCGATCCGTGACGACTTCTCGATGAGCGTCCTGGATGGGTCGAGCCTCGGGGTGTTGACCGTCGATGAGTTGCCGTGGGAGCAGCGCGATCAAGCGAAAGTCACCGTGCGCACTCTCGGTATCGAGGGTGACTCCATGCCGGAACTGGATTCGTTCGATGTCGCGCAGGGCGGATCCGGGACATCCGGCATGCGGTTCATGGGGGATCGCCTGATCGTGTCGTCCGGGATCGTAGGGAATCATCTGACAGTGGTCGATCTGGCTGATCGCGCAGCGCTCGGGAACCTTGGTGAGGTCGACATCGAGGGCTCAGGTGCCTACTTCCATCCGCTGGCGGATGACCGTGTACTCGTCGTGGGTCAGGCATGGCGCAAGGTGGGCGACGACCCGAACATCGGAGCAGCACCGATTGATCTGTCGATCACATTGCTGGACATCTCGGGTGCTCCGCAGGTGTTGTCCACCTCCGAGACTCGCAACACGATGTCCAACGTGGGTGGTGACCATCACGAGTTCACATGGTGGCCGGAGCGGTCCACTGCCGCATTCGGCGTGTCGCACCAGAGTGAGCAACCCTTCGTGCCCGCACCTCCACCGCAGGCGTTCTTCATCGACGTCGGGGCCGATGGCCCCGTGCCGTTGATGGTGACGCCCACCGAGGCCGACCTGGGCCCCAAGTGCCCACCCACCCAGATGGACCGCACAGGGTGTGATGACACCGGACCGCCCTCAGTTGATCGGGTGCTCGTGGTGGATGGCCAGGTGTGGCTCCACACGAGCGAGTCTCTCGAACACCTCGATGTAGGTGCGTCGGGCCCGATCACCGGCGCGACCTCGCTGGTCGTGGTTCCTCTCCCGCCCTTCTGAGTGCTGTGGCGGTGGCTCCGCCACCGCCACAGCACTCAGAACGCGGATGTCGCTTCGTCGGCGGCCGGTAGGATCGTGTCATGGGCGACGGTGTACCGGAAGGACAAGGTGCACCGCAGGGAGTGGGCGGGTCGACACCGCCGCAGCGGGGTGGACCCCAGTTCATCCCACGACCCGCCACATGGCGTCCGGGTCGCCCCGCTCCGTGGGCGGTGGACGGCTTCGATCCAGACGCCGCCCCGAAACTCGACCTCGATCGGGTGCGCGAGGTGTTCCCCACCGAACGCTCGGGTCGTCCTTCTCCGGTCGCAAGCCTGGGAGCCGCCCCGAACGCGGTCCTGGTTGCCTTGTTCATGGATACCCCGGGTAGCAGCCAGTCGGGTTCGTACGTGGTGGGTAGCGGTGATGTCGTCGGCACAGGTGACGGTGAACTCCACGTCCTGCTCACGAGACGCGCCTGGGGATTGCGGACCCACTCGGGTGAGATGGCATTTCCCGGCGGACGGTGTGACGCAAATGAGACGCCCCGGGATGCCGCGGTTCGAGAAGCCTGGGAGGAGACAAGCGTCGATCCCGATGTGGTCGAGACACTCGGCGAACTCGACCATCTCACGACGGTGACACGCAGGGCGTACATCGTCCCCCAGGTGGCTGTGATCGAGCCAGCGGTTCGGCTGCGGGCCAACCCCGCCGAGGTGGAGAAGATCCTGTCGGTACCGGTCTCGGAACTGTTGCGCGACGACGTTTACCGCGAGGAACAGTGGGGCAACCCCGACCAGCATCGTCCGATCTACTTCTTCGAACTCGTCGGCGACACGGTGTGGGGCGCCACCGCCGCAATGCTCAGACAGTGCCTGGCGATGCTGGTCGGCGTGGACCCGGGGTCACTGACCGACCTCGATCCGGCCCGCATGACTCCGAAGGGCTACCGGATGGATCCCGCCTACCGCAACCGGGTGGTCTGAGCGCGTTCTGTGTGCCGGCTGCGCGGCCTAGGGCACTTCGCTGGTCGTTGTCGCTTCGGTCGTGGTGGGGGCCTCGGTGGTGGGAGCCTCGGTGGTCGAAGGCGGTTGGGTGGGAGGCGCCTGCGTCGGTCGCACGTCGGTGGGTCGTGGTACGACCGTGTCGATGGTGAGGGTCGTGGTCGATTCGGTCGTGGTGGTCGTGTTGTCACCGCTGCTGTTGTTGTTGTTGATGATCAGGAAGACGATCACCACCGCGGCTACGATCAGGAGCGTTCCGAGAACCCACGGAACCGGTGAGCTGCCCTTGCCTCCGTCGCCGCCTCCACCCTGTGGTGGGTAACCCCCGGGAGGACCCTGGGGGGGATAGCCCTGTTGTTGTCCCTGGGGCGGATAGCCCTGCTGTTGCGGATAGCCCTGTCCTGCGGGTTGCGCTCCTCCGGCAGGAGCGGGCCCCTGCTGACCACCCGGGCCGGGCATCTGTTGGGTGGGATCTTCAGGTGGCACGTTGCTCATGACCCGAGCTTACGGCGCGTCAGCCGTTTCCCGGTGGAACGTATGTTGTTCCACCTCTGCGTTGATCTCACCGGCCAGCAGGATGACGAACGACGAGATGAACAACCACAACAGCAGGATCACGACGGCTGCGAGCGAACCGTAGGTCTCGTTGTAGGAACCGAAGTTGGATACGTAGAACGAAAAAGCCAACGAAGCGGCCACGAACACCACCACCGCCAACAGCGCTCCGGGAGTGAACCAGTGCCACGCAGGAGCCTCGCGGTCCGGTCCAACCCGGTAGAGCACTCCCAGGCCCACCACGTACAACGCAGCCACGATCAACCACCCGATCAGGGTCACCAGCCACGAGATGTTGCTGGGCAGGGGATCCGCCAGCGCCGGGATGACCTTGGTGAGGAGGAACAAGGCGATGGCACCGATGACCGCAAATCCGATCGTGAGTGCCAGGGCGAGCCCGCGACGTGCGAGGAATTTCCGTGCGTCGGTCTCGCGGTAGACGAGGTTGGTCGCCTCGACGAGGTGCGAGACTCCCGAGGATGCCGCCCACAGCGACAGGGCGATCGAGATCACGAGTGTGAGCGACAGCGCTCCGGAGGAACTGGCAACGATCGAGTTGACCTGTTCGGTCAGCAGCGAACTCGTCTGTGGCGGAAGGGAGGAGAACATGTTCTGGATCTGCGACCCTGCCTTGTCGGCATCGGCGACGAGCCCGTACACCGAAATGACCGCGGCGAGGGCCGGTACGAGCGCGAGGAACGCGTAGAAGGCGACGCCCGC
The DNA here is from genome assembly GCA_963805905.1 of uncultured Microthrixaceae bacterium. GTDB lineage: Bacteria > Actinomycetota > Acidimicrobiia > Acidimicrobiales > Microtrichaceae > JAMLGJ01. Next base: position 3,252,319 of record CAWDVV010000001.1, on the reverse strand, counting down.
CGAGGCGAGTGACACATGGTCTTCCCTGATGCGGACCATCACCCGTTTCGCAATGTCAAGAACCTCTTGCACCGAGAACCCGGCCGGAGCCCCATCGTCACTGTCGAGGTCATCGCTACCCGGGTTCATCGCTCAGGTATACCCCAGCACGTCAAGCGGCAAACTGCGGAGTCCGCTTGAACTTGGAGCGCAGAGCGTGCTCAGTACGTTCTCCACTCCAAGTTCGCGGGCGACATGACCGACCTACATCCAGTAGTTGGGGGCTTCCTTGGTGATCTGGATGTCGTGGGGATGGGCCTCGCGGAGGCCCGCGGGTGACATGCGAACGAACTTTGCCTCGTTCTGCATGTCGGCGAGCGTGTGGGCACCGCAGTAGCCCATGGCCGAACGCAGCCCGCCGGTGAGTTGGTACAGGATCTTCGAGGCCTTGCCCTTGTAGGGCACGCGACCTTCGATGCCCTCGGGCACGACCTTCTCGGTGGACTCCACGTCGTCCTGGAAGTAGCGGTCCTTGGAGAACGAGCGGTCGCTCATCGCCCCCAGCGATCCCATGCCCCGGTATGACTTGTAGCGCTCACCCTGGCTCAACACGATCTCGCCGGGAGTTTCATCCACGCCGGCGAGCAGTGAACCCAGCATCACCACGTCGGCGCCGGCCCCGATTGCCTTGGCGATGTCGCCGGAGAACCGAACGCCGCCATCGGCGATCACCGTGGTGGGAAGGTCCGCCAGTGCCGCGGCGCATTCGGCCACTGCGCTCAGTTGTGGAACACCGACGCCGGCCACGATCCGGGTCGTGCAGATCGAGCCTGGCCCGACTCCCACCTTCACCGCGTCGGCGCCTGCCTCGGCCAGGGCCAGGGCGGCTTCAGGCGTCGCGATGTTGCCCGCCACGACCACCACGTCGTGGGTACCTTTCACCTTGCGGACCACTTCGATCACCCCGGCCGAGTGTCCGTGAGCGGTGTCGACGACCAACACGTCCACTCCCGCAGCGACGAGGGCTTCGGTACGGGCGTAGGCGTCGTCGCCCACACCGACCGCGGCCGCGCAACGCAGGCGTCCCTGCGCGTCCTTGGTCGCGTTCGGGTACTGGATCTTCTTGTTGATGTCCTTGACCGTGATCAACCCGGTGATGTGGCCGTCTGCATCGACCACCGGCAGTTTCTCGATCCGATGCTTGCCGAGGATCGCCTGGGCTTCCTCGAGTGTCGTGCCCTCGTGGGTGGTGATGAGGCCCTCGGAGGTCATCACCTCGCGGATCGGCGCGCTTGGAATCGGTCTCGAAACGCAGGTCGCGGTTGGTGAGGATCCCGACGAGCTTGCGCTGCCCGTCGATGATCGGCACGCCACTGATGCGGAACCTGGCCATGAGATCCTCAGCAGCGCCCAGTAGGTCGTCAGGCCCGAGAGTGACCGGATCCACGATCATGCCCGACTCGGAACGCTTCACTTTGTCGACCTCGTCGCGTTGCTCGTCGATCGACAGGTTGCGGTGGATCACTCCTATGCCACCCTCGCGGGCCATGGCGATCGCGAGTGCGCGCCTCGGTCACCGTGTCCATGGCGGCGGACATGAGTGGTATCTCCAGACGGATTCCCTCGGCGATCACCGTGGACGTGTCGACGTCGGCAGGCACGACGTCGGACGCGGCAGGCACCAGGCACACGTCGTCGAATGTGAGCCCGGTCGTCGCGAAGCGATTCATTCCGGCCCGGATGCCTCCACCGGCCGTTGAGCCGGAGGGATCGAATGCCTGGTCGAGATCGTCAGATAGGGGCGCCATCGCCCGATTCTACTCATCGGTCGCCACTGCGGCCCTGTCGTGGATGCGGTGATGTGGGCGCTGTGTTGCGCGGTCGGGTCGGGCGACGCGTTGCACGGTATGCGCCTTCGAAGCGCGGAGTGGCCCACAGCGAATAGCCTCGGTGCATGGCAACGCTGAGCTTCGAGGGTGAGACCCACGGTGAGATTCTCCAGAAGATACGTCGTTGGTTGGCGTCCCAGGACGGTGAGGACGAGGCGGTGCCAACCCTCCATGACACCCTTACCCATGGCGCGGAGTTGACCAAGGACGCGTTGCGGATCATTGCCTCGTCGGCGCCCGATCCGGTGGCTCAATCAGACATCGTGAAGGGTCTCACGGGTATGGGCTACAAGGCCACCGACGCGACCAAGGATGCGGTTATCGCCGGTCTGGACTCGATCGAGGAGGCGACCGGTGGCGGCGTCGTACGGCAGGTCTCCACCGCCGGGCGCAAGGCCGTCTACGAGATGAACTCACAGATCGCGAAACAGCTGCTCAAGAACCTCATGGGTTGAGCTCGGCGCCGGGGTCGGCCCGCGGGTTGAGACGATCTCCTGTGTGGTCCGCCGGCGCCAGGATGGCTCGGCCGGTTCCCTTTGGGTCGGGGCCCAACGGCTAGGATTGCACCTTCCCAACACGGCTCCTCAGCGTGGCTGCACGGTCAACGCCTCGTTGTTTCCCGCTTCGAGGCGACGGACCTCTGCAGCGGCATCCATCCAGGTGGATCCGTGGCCGGGGAGCGGTGGGCATGGTGCCTGTCGCAGCGATCCGGGAGTGGCGCGTTGAGTTCAGTTGAGATCGGTTTGGGCAAGTCCGGACGTCGTGGCTACACGCTCGACGAAGTGGCGATCGTGCCATCACGGCGCACGCGCGCAGCTGATGAGGTCGACCTCTCCTGGCAGATCGATGCCTACCGGTTCGAAACACCGGTCATCTCCTCGGCCATGGATGGAGTCACCTCACCAGCGGTCGCAATCGAGATGGACCGGCTGGGGGGCATGGGCGCCCTGTATGCCGAGGGCCTGTGGACCCGCCACGAAGACCCGGGTTCCATCCTCGAAGAGATCGCCGCGATGGACGCCGGCGACCGCACCACGGAGTTGCGCAAGGCCTATTCGACTCCGGTCGACCCCGATCTCATCGGGCACCGGATCCAGCAGATCCGCGACGCCGGCGCCACCGCAGCGGTGAGCGTCAGCCCCGCACACACCGAAGCGCTGCTGCCTCACATAACCGCAGCCGAGCCCCACATGTTGTTGATCCAGGGCACGGTCACATCCGCCGAACATGTCAGTACCACAGAGGAATCACCGCTGGACCTGAAGTACCTGGTCCGCCGCCTGGATGTCCCTGTGATCGTCGGTGGGTGCGGGTCCTATCAGGCGGCCCTGCACCTGATGCGCACCGGTGCCGCCGGAGTTCTGGTGGGAGTGGGCCCGGGCATCACCTCTCGGACCACCACCGTGCTGGGGGTCGACAATCCGCAGGCGACAGCCGTTGCGGATGCGCGGGCGGCGCGCATGCGCCATCTCGACGAGACGGGGATCTACTGCCATGTGATCGCCGACGGTGGCATGCGCACCGGTGGTGACATCGCCAAGGCCGTGGTGTGTGGAGCGGACGCGGTCATGTTGGGTAGCCCACTGGCTGCGGCCACCGAGGCGCCCGCTGGTGGCGCGATCTGGTCCAACTCGGCGTTCCATTCGGAACTGCCCCGTGGGGTGCTCGCCAAGGTGGATCGGCGGGGACCGCTCGAAATGGTGTTGAACGGGCCCGCCGACTCGGCTGATGGCCGGACCAACCTCATGGGGGCGTTGCGCAAGTCGATGGCTGTCAGCGGCTATGACACCATGAAAGACCTCCAGAAAGCAGAGCTGATCGTGACGAGCGGGGCATCCGGATGAGTGTTCCAGAGTCTGATGGGGCGACCAGTGTCGTTTCGGTTCACACGCCCGACGAGGTGGTCCTGGTCGTGGACTTCGGTGCGCAGTACGCGCAGTTGATCGCCCGCCGAGTGCGCGAAGCGAATGTCTATTCCGAGATCGTTCCCCACACCATCACCGCGGCGGAGCTGGCGGAACGCAAGCCTGCGGCGATCATCCTCTCGGGCGGACCCAAGTCGGTCCATGTAGAGGGTGCACCCGCCACGGACCCCGGCATCTACGACCTGGGTGTTCCGATCCTGGGCATCTGTTACGGCAGTCAACTGATCGCACAGCAACTCGGGGGAACAGTCAGCCGTGGCGGTGCCGGAGAGTACGGGCGCACCGGCCTGAGTGTCGCCGGGGACGAAGTGACCCAGGGCAGCCTGCTCGAAGGTTTGCCGGCCGAGCAATCGGTCTGGATGAGTCATTTCGACGCAATCACCGAACCGCCTGAGGGTTTCGTGGCGACGGCCTCCTCCGATGGTGCTCCGGTTGCGGCTCTCGAAGATCCGTCGCGGCGCATCTGGGGTGTGCAGTTCCATCCGGAGGTCCATCACACTCCCCACGGTCAGGACATCATCACGCGGTTCCTCCACGATCTGGCGGGATGCTCGGCCGACTGGACGATGGCCAACTTCGTCGACGACGCGGTGGCTGACATCCGGGCGCAGGTGGGAAGCGGGCGGGCGATCTGCGGTCTCTCGGGCGGCGTCGACTCCGCGGTTGCAGCGGCACTCGTGCACAAGGCGATCGGATCGCAGATCACCTGCGTCTTCGTCGATACCGGCCTGATGCGCAAGAACGAGGGCGAACAGGTGGTGGAGACGTTCCGACGTCACCAGGGCATCGAGTTGATCCATGTGCGGGCCGGTGAGCGGTTCTTCTCCCGGCTCGAGGGAGTCGTCGATCCCGAGGCGAAGCGCAAGACCATCGGTGAGTTGTTCATCCGGGTCTTCGAGGATGCCCAGGGAGGGATCACCGATGCCCGCTATCTCGTTCAGGGCACCCTGTATCCCGACGTGATCGAATCGGGCACCGCCCACGCGTCCACCATCAAGAGCCACCACAACGTGGGGGGCCTGCCCGACGACCTGGATTTCGAACTGGTCGAACCATTGCGCACTCTCTTCAAGGACGAGGTACGCGCGGTGGGTAGTGAACTGGGTCTGCCCGATGAGATCGTCTGGCGTCAGCCGTTCCCCGGTCCGGGCCTCGGCGTCCGCATCATCGGCGAGGTGACCCCCGACAAGGTCGCCCTGTTGCAGGAGGCCGATGCCATCGTGCGCGAGGAACTCTCGGCCGCCGGGATGGACCGCGAGATCTGGCAGGCCTTTGCCGTCCTCGCTGATATCCGTACTGTCGGCGTGCAGGGGGACGAGCGGACCTACGGGTACCCGATCATCGTGCGGGCCGTCACCAGTGAGGACGCCATGACCGCAGACTGGGCCCGTATTCCCTATGAGGTGCTCGAGACGATCTCGTCGCGGATCATCAACGAGGTTCCCGGTGTCAACCGGGTGGCGTACGACATCACGTCCAAACCGCCCGGCACCATCGAGTGGGAATGACGTCCGGGTGGGAATGACGTCCGGGTGGGAATGACGTCGTTCTGTGTGGTGTGCGTGGCGCTGGGCGCCACGCACACCACACAGAACAGGCCAGGAGCCGATCGAGTGCTACTTCATGACGTTTCATGTCATGGTTCGCAACGCACTTGTAACAGAGCGGTAGGTATGTGAGACTCAACCCCAATATGTTGTCGGTGAAACCCCCCCGCCGCTTGTTCCGCGTGCTGGTGTCCCTGTTGTGTGTAGGCATGATCGGCGCGCTCGTCGCTCCCTCGCCTGCCTCTGCACAAGAGGACGTCCAGGGACTTCGCGCCAAGGCCGCAAACCTCGCAGACCAGCTCGAGGGCCTGGAACGTGACGCCTCTGTTGCCGACGAGGACTACCTGCAGACGCTCGACCAACTCGAAAGCCTCTATACCGGGGTGAACACCACCGAGGCCGCCATCAAGGACGCCCAGAAGCGCGTCGATGAAGCCGAATCCCAGGCCAGCGAATTCCTCGTCGCCAAGTACATGGATGCCGGCAGCGAAGCCGAGCTGGCTTCGGTGTCCAGCTCGGACATGAACCAGTCGGTCAACCAGCAGGTGCTGCTCGGGTCCCTGCGTGGCGACCGCGAGCAGTTGTCCGACCAACTGGCTGCCAGCCGTACCGACCTCAATGATTTCAAGGCCGAACTGGCCGAGCAGCAGAGCAAGGTCGAACAGACCAAGGCCGACCAGAAGGAAGCCAAGAAGCGTCTCGACGAATCGGTTGCCCGCAGTCGTGATCTCTACGAGCAGGCCAACGGCGAACTCCAGGACGCTCTGAAGGCCGAACAGGCCCGCCGCGAGGCCGAAGCGGCCCGTGTTGCCCAACAGCAGGCCGCCGAGCGGGAGGCAGCCCAGCAGGCCGCAGCCCAACAGGCCGCCACCCAGAGCGCCGCTCCCGGCAACGCCCGTACGAGCGCTGCGACCCAGCAGTCCTCGAGCACCACGGCTCCTCGTTCAGGTAGCTCCACCACGGCGCCCAGCGGCGGTGGCTCGTCCTCAGCTCCGCAGCCCGCCACCCCCGCTCCAGCTCCGCCGCCACCCCCGCCGCCGCCTGCGCCACCAACGAGCGGTGGAGCGTCAGGTGCCATCTCGGCCGCCAAGACGCAGATCGGTCGCATGTACCGCTACGGCGGATCCTCCCCGTCCACCGGCTTCGACTGTTCGGGGCTCATGATGTGGTCCTGGGCGCAGGTGGGCGTCGGCTTGCCCCGCACCTCACGCGGACAGTTCGCAGCAACACAGCGGATCCCGATGTCGCAGATGCAGCCCGGCGATCTCGTGTTCTACGGCTCGCCGGTGTACCACGTCGGCATGTACGTCGGCGGCGGCATGATGATCGATTCCCCCCGTACCGGCAAGCCGGTGAGCATTCGCCCTGTCGGCTACGTCGGTCGCGTGAGCGGTGTCGGCCGCGTTCGCTGAGGCCCACGAGCTGAAGCCCACGAGCACGAGCCGACAGCGGTCCGGGCCAGCAAACTGTGGTAGCTAATCATCGGTAGCGACCCTTCGGGGTGCGCATCGCGAGGTTGATGTCGCACGCCTTTGAAGGTGTCGCGATTTCGCGAGCGTTGTCACGCGCTCCCCGGTGATGTCGGGCTTTTGAGGCGTCGCACATGCCGGGGTGCAACCACTACCGGGAACACGTGCCCGCGCGTCTTCTGAGGGCAGTTCCTGTATCGAAATCCTCGGGAATTCCAGGACACCCAGCGATAACTACTGACGATGCGTGTCGTTCATGGCCAATGACTACGAACACATGACTACTGGTGAGAGATCGTAATGGATTTGTAAAGAAACACGCACGGATGTAACGCTTCTTGTCATGAAGATGCGTTCCAAGGTTCGACATGTTGCTCTGTTCGTGGTCATGGCCGGGGTGGTGCTGGGTTCGGTGGTGCTCGATCCGTCCACAGCAATGGCTCGCCCCGCCCCGTCGATGGCCCCCGTTCGGGCGCACGCGGCGCTGCCGTTCAACGTGCGCTACATCGGGGTGATGCAGGCGGCCGGCTCGATGCTCGGCCACCCATACCGGTGGGGTGGGGCCTCGCCCGGTGGGTTCGACTGTTCCGGTCTGGTGCGTTGGTCGTTCGCCACGAGCGGGCGCAACCTTCCCCACAGCTCGCGCTCCCAGCGTGCGGTCACGACTCCCATCCGTTCCGATCAGGCTGCTGCCGGCGACCTCGTGTTCTTCGGGAGCCCCGTCCACCACGTGGGCATCTACATGGGTGGCGGGTACATGATCCATGCACCGAACAGCGGCGGCGTCGTCGAGATCAAGTCGATCCACTCGATTGGATCCACCCCGCGATTCGGTCGGGTCAAGTGACTCTCGGCCGGGCTGGGCGAGGTCTTCGAGCTCGGGCTGCGTGACCTGAGCGCCACGGCTCGTAGTCTGGTCAGGTGAGCGACGTCGACGACCGACCGGTTGACGATCTCCTGGACGGGTTGAATCCCGCCCAACGGGAGGCCGTGATCCATCCCGAGGGCCCGTTGTTGGTCGTTGCCGGAGCGGGTTCGGGCAAGACGAGGGTGCTCACCCACCGCATCGCCCACCTGATCCGCGACGAGCACATCTCGCCCTTCGAGATCCTGGCGATCACGTTCACCAACAAGGCGGCCGGTGAGATGCGCGAACGCATCACCCGCCTGGTCGGCCCCGTCGCACAGAAGATGTGGATCTCCACGTTCCACTCCGCGTGTGTGCGGATCCTGCGCCGAGACGCCCACCTGCTCGGCTATCCGTCGCAGTTCACGATCTATGACCAGGCAGACGCCGTTCGGCTGACCACCTATGTGATCCGTGACCTCGGGTTGAACCCGAAGCAGTTCCAACCACGGTCGGTGCACGCGCGCATCTCGGCGGCCAAGAACGAAGGGCTCTCAGCGCTCGACTTCGCCGACGCGGCCTCGGTCATCACCGAACGCAAGTTGGCCGAGGTGTACACCGAGTACCAGGCCCGTCTGCGTGCTGCCGGTGCGATGGACTTCGACGACCTGCTGTCGGTGACCGTGGAGCTGTTGCGCACACACCCGGAGGTGCTCGAGCACTATCGGAACCGTTTCCGCCATGTGCTCGTGGACGAGTACCAGGACACCAACCCGGTCCAGAACGATCTCGTGATGCTGCTCGGCGAGGAGCATCGCAACGTCTGCATAGTGGGCGACACCGACCAGTCGATCTACGCGTTCAGGGCTGCAGACATTCGCAACATCCTGGAGTTCGAGACGACGTTCCCCGATGCCACCGTGGTGGTGCTCGAACAGAACTACCGATCAACCCAGACGATCCTCGATGCGGCCAACGCGGTCATCTCCAACAACGCGCACCGCAAGCCCAAGGAACTGTGGTCCGATTCGGGTCGGGGAGATCCGATCGTGACGTTCCAGGGTGAGGACGAAACCGACGAGGCCCAGTGGATCGCCCACAAGGTGGCGTCGCTTCACCAACAGGGAGATGTTCGCTGGAGCGACATGGCGGTCTTCTACCGAACCAACGCGCAGAGCCGCGTGATCGAGGAATCGCTCATGCGTGCGGGGATCCCCTATCGGGTGGTCGGAGGTCCCCGGTTCTATGACCGCAAGGAGATCAAGGACGCGCTCGCATACCTGAAGGTCATCGTCAATCCGGTTGACGAGGTCAGCGCCAAGCGGGTGGTAAACGTGCCCAAACGGGGTGTGGGAGACCAGAGTGTGGGACGTGTCGAGGTCTTCGCCCGCAGTCATGGCCTGACCTTCGTGGACGGGTTGCGGCGCTGGGACGAGGCCGGTGTGTCAGCACGGTCCGCGAGAGGGATAGAGACGTTCCTCGACATCGTCGACGACCTGGCGCACCACCTCGATGACGGACCGGCCGGGATACTCAATGAGATCCTCGATCGCACCGGCTACCGGGCCGAGTTGGAAGCCTCGCTCGACAGCGACGGCAAGCGCATGGAGGTCGAGGGTCGCCTCGAGAACCTGGCTGAGTTGGTCGGCGTGGCCGACGATTTCGAGACGATCGCCGAGTTCCTCGAGTCGGTCTCGCTGGTGGCCGACACCGACCAACTTCCGGATGGCGATGACCCATCGGACACGGGTGTGGTCCTGATGACCCTGCACGCCGCGAAGGGTCTCGAGTTCCCCACCGTGTTTCTCGTCGGACTCGAAGAGGGCGTGTTCCCTCACCAGCGTGCACTCACCGAGCCGGCCGAGCTCGAAGAGGAACGACGCCTCTGTTATGTCGGGCTCACCCGGGCCGAGCAGCGCCTCTTCCTGTCCCACGCCTGGTGTCGCACGCTCTGGGGAGCGACCAACTTCAACCCGTCGAGTCGCTTCCTGTCGGAGATCCCCGAGGAGCTCCTGACCGAGGACCCCGCGACCCGCAATTCCTCGGGTCGTGGCGCCATGCGTTCCGGTGGGTGGGAGTCGACGTCGTGGAGCCCCGCCGGACGCGAACGTTCCTATGACCGTGCGACCCGTGGGGTCGGAGGAGGTGGTGGCGATGGCGACCGCTCCGGCTCCGGCAACGGTTCAGGATCCGCTACGAGCGGTGGGATCCGCCGACCCACGCCGCCGAGCAGTTCGGGTGCGCACCTGTTGGGTATAGCGGTCGGAGACGATGTGATGCATGCCAAGTGGGGCGAAGGTGTGGTGCTCGACCTGGAGGGATCCGGCGACAAGACCGAGGTCGTCGTCAGATTCCCGGCCAAGGGTGAGAAACGGCTCCTGTTGGCGTGGGCGCCGTTGGAGAGAGTCGGCGCGTCGCCTGCCGTCGTTCCGGACGACGCAGGTTCGGAGCCGAACGACGCAACCCGAGGATCGGAAACCGAATGATGCTGGGAGCCAGGAACATCGTCGACATCTACAGGTCGCTGGCTCCAGCGGCCATGCTCCGACGGGTCGGGGTCGGGGTGGGCTCGAGTCTCACGCTCGCTTCGCTGGCGGACGACCTGGCGACGATCCACGGTGGGGCAGTTGCGCTCACCGAGGAATTGCCCGACGGTGATGTCCGCGTGCTGACCCACCGCGACATAGCGGAGTGTGTGGGGCGCTATTCGGCATCGATCGCCGCTCGCTCGCAGCCCGGTGAACCTGTCGTCGTGGCGACCCCCAACGGGATCGATCAGCTGATCGTGTGCCTGGCGGCTTCCCGGGTGGGTCGTCTGCCCGCCCCGGTGAATCCGCAGATGTCCACCGCCGAGGTACGCCACGTGGTTTCGGACTGTGGCGCCTCGTTGGTCGTGCGCAACGTCGCAGATCTGGAGCGTGGCAAGGGTTCGGCGACCGCCGTTCCAGAACCCGCGCACCCCGACCCCGGTTCGATCGCGGCGCTCTTCTACACCTCGGGCACCACAGGCAAACCCAAGGGTGCCGAACTCACCCATCGGGGCCTGGTCGGCCAGCTGGCCCGAGCCGCGCTGGTACCTCCGGTGATGGCTGGCCGCGAGGTCTTGATGGGCCTTCCGGTGGCCCACATCATGGGCTTCATCTCGGTGCTCGGCCCGATGATCGCTGCGATCCCCGTGTACTTCCTCGACCACTTCACCGCCGCCCGGGCGCTGGACGTGATCGAGGAGCGACGGGTCTCCGGTTTCATGGGAGTGCCTGCCATGTACCGCATGATGCTCGACACAGGAGCTGAGGACCGCGACCTGTCCTCGGTGCGGTTCTGGATGTCCGGGGCGGACGTGATGCCGGCCGATCTGGCTCGGCGCTTCAAGTCCTTCGGGGCCACGGCGACGCTCCCGCTGATCGGTTCGATCGGTGAGGCCTCGTTCCTCGAGGGTTACGGGATGGTCGAGGTGGCCGGCGGGGTTGCTGCGAAGATTTCGCCGCCGATGTTGCCCGTAGGTCTCGGCGAGAGTCTCGGGCTCCGGCTCCCGGGATGGCAGTTCAGGGTGGTCGACGACGACGGGGATCCGGTTCGTCACGGTGAGGCCGGCGAACTCCAGGTCAAGGGTCCCGGGGTGCTCGAGGGTTACTGGGGTGACGACGAGAACACCGCTGCGGTGCTCTCCAGCGACGGCTGGCTCAGAACCGGTGACCTGGTACGCAACGGGCCCTTCGGCACGGTCGTGTTCTGTGGCCGGGCCAAGAACGTGGTCCTGACCGGTGGTTACACCGTGTACCCGACCGAGGTCGAGTCGGACCTCGAGGAACACCCGGACGTGACCGAGGCAGTTGTGTTGGGGGTTCCCGATGCACGCTTCGGTGAGTCCGTGGTCGCTGCGGTGATGCTCCGATCGGGGGCGAAGACGACCGAAGAGCAGCTTCTGAGGTGGGCTTCGCAGCGCATGGCCCGGTACAAGGCGCCGCGACGCATAGTCGTCGTCACCGAAATGCCCAGGACCGGCACCCGCAAGGTGCAGCGCAACAAGCTCGCCGAACTCTTCGAGGCAGCCTGAGTTCGTCCGGTTCTCGCAGGACCGAAGAGTTGGGGCCGCTGCTCCTGGGTGCTCATGGCTGGGTGCTCACGGCGGGTGCGTGCAGCTGCCGCTGCTAGCCGCCGTTGCCGGAGTTCGAGTTGCCGGAAGTCGAGTTGCCGGATTCGAGTCGGTGTTGTCTTCTTCTCTGTCGAACAGGGCGATGATCAGGCTGTCGTTGTCGTTGACGCTCCAGGTGAACTGTTTGGGCGCCTGATCAGCGGGGATGCCGGCGCCCGGCTCGCCGGTGGCGCTGAAGGTGATGTCGCGGCACAGCTCACCCTGGGCCTGGGGATCGTCGGGGTCGGGTTTGCGTTCGTCGAAGAGATTCTGGTCGGCGTTCCAGGTGAGGAAGCAGTTCTTGGGCGCGCCGGGGGCGATGGCCGAGAACACGTACCACCCGGCCTTGGCGTCATCGCCGAAGTGGTTCACCCAGATCGGTTGACGCTGGCCCCGGCCTGAGACGTCGCTGTAGAGCACCGGGCCCTCCTCTTCGATCTGTGTAGCGATGCGCTCGACCTGGCCGGCGTCGAAGTTCTCGTCGCCCAATTGGAACTTGACCGGGCCCTTGCCACCACTCGCCAGTTGGATGAGTGCCCAGGAGACTCCGAGTGCGAGGACCACCGCGCCGATGGCTATGAGGACTCCGGTGAGTTGTGAGATCCGGGATCGTTGCTCGACGGGCATCCTCAACGATCCCACAATTGACCCGATCGGCTCCAAGCAGGAACCGCCCTCACCAGCAGGTGGGAAGCACGGTGGGCGAGGTAACCAGTGAAGGAGCCGGGGTGGCCCGATGGCCCGATGGCCCGAGTGGCCCAGTGGCCCAGTGGCCCAGTGGCCCGACGTGCCCAATGGCCCGACGTGCCCAATGGCTCGTTGTTCGCAATGGCTCGTTGTTTCAGGATCGTTCAGAATGCGCAGGTGAGCACACCCGAGTCCCTCTACGTCCCCGACGGTGACAGTTGGTTGCCGACCCGAGCCTCCCGTGGTCCCTGGAATCCCCGATCACTCCATGGTGGGGCGGTTGCGTCGTTGCTCGCCAGGGAATTGGAGAACCTTGCCGCGCCGGTCCCGATGCGCCTCGCCCGGCTAACCGTGGAACTGCTCAGGCCGGTGCCGGCCGAACCGCTGCAACTCTCCGCGGAGATCCTGCGTGACGGAGCCAAGATCGGGGTGCTGGAGGCCACCCTCACGCGTGCGGGCGACGGCGTGGTCGTGGCGCGGGCGCGGGCGTTGCGCATCCGAACCGCCGAGGTCGTCTTCGGGGATCCGGTGATCGAACAGGTCCCCGATCTACCCGACTCCGACACCGAACTGGAAGACCGTTCGCCGCGCGAGGGCCGGATTGAAGCGTTCCACAACACGGGGGTACGTCACAGGTTCGCCCGGGGCATGTTCGGCGAGATCGGTCCGGCGTTCGACTGGATCTGCCTCGCTCTGCCTGTCGTGCCCGGTGAGGAACCGACCGGCTGGCAGCGTGCGGCCGCGGCGGCCGACTTCGGCAACGGTGTCAGTTCACTCGTGGACTTCGACGGTTCAACCTTGTTCATCAACGCCGACCTCACAATCCATCTGTGGCGTGAGCCGGTCGGGGAGTGGGTCGGCATGGATTCGGTCACCTATGCCTCGGGCACCGGAATCGGAGCCAGCGACTCGGCCATGTGGGACCGGTCGGGCCGTATCGGGCGCACCAACCAGTCGCTGCTACTGGACCGGGTCGCGACCCCCTGATCCCCATCTGCAGCGGCCTGATCGCCATCTGCAGCGGAAGGTGTGCCCCGGGCCCCCGCTCGGCGCCGCGGCCGGGACGGCCGTGGGAGTCTCCGGTGGACTTGGGGCACCCGTGGCACCGCGCCGTAGTATCCGCCAGACGGGTGCTCGCCGCGGTGGCTGGTCCCGAACAACACAGACACCGGTCGCTCTCGGGCCTCCGGGGAAGGGCAACAGTGGATCTCTTCGAATACCAGGGCAAGCAGTTCTTTGCCGGCTTCGACATTCCGGTGTCGCGTGGCCGAGCCGTCAGCACCGTTGACGATGCAGTGGCTGCAGCCGAGGAGATCGGTGAGTACCCGGTCGTGGTCAAGGCGCAGGTACAGGTCGGTGGTCGTGGCAAGGCAGGCGGCATCAAGTTGGCCGACAACGTCGATGAGGTACGTACCTACTCGACGGACATCCTGGGCATGGACATCAAGGGTCACACCGTCAAGGTGGTGTGGATCGAGGTGGCTTCTGACATCGCGGAGGAGTACTACGCCAGTTTCACCCTGGATCGCTCCGCCAAGAAGCACCTGGGCATGCTCTCGGCAGAGGGTGGCGTCGAGATCGAGGCAGTGGCCGAGACGAACCCCGACGCGATCGCCAAGATCTGGATCGACCCGATCGAGGGCCTTTCGGAGTCCGTGGCCCGTTCGTGGGTCGAGTCCGCCGAGTTGAACCCCGAAGCCACAGACGGAGCGGTCGACATCCTCTTGAAGCTCTACCGGGCTTATGTCGAAGGTGATGCGGACCTGGTGGAGATCAACCCGCTGATCCTCAAGCCGACCGGCGAGGTCCACGCGCTCGATGCGAAGGTGACCCTCGACAACAACGCTGCGTTCCGTCACGATTGGGCCGACTTCGAGGCCACCCAGGAGCGCGACGTGCGCGAGCAGGCAGCCTATGAGGCCGACCTGCAGTACGTCGGGCTCGAGGGCTCGGTGGGCATCATCGCCAACGGCGCGGGACTGGCAATGAGCACGCTGGACGTCGTCAACCAGGTGGGCGGTTCGGCCGCCAACTTCCTGGATGTCGGTGGCGGCGCCGACGCCGAGAAGTTCGTCAGCGCGCTGACGATCATCGACAACGACCCCCGTGTGCGTTCGATCTTCATCAACATCTTCGGCGGCATCACCCGCGGCGAGGAGGTCGCCAACGGGATCGTGGCGGCGCTCGGTCAGATCGACATCAGCTCACCGATCGTGATCCGCCTCGACGGCACCAACGCCGAGGAGGGTCGCGAGATCCTCGAACCCCACCTGGGCGACTCGCTGCAGATGCAGCCCACGATGCTCGAAGCGGCCCGCAAGGTCGTAGAGCTGGCCGCCTGAGCGCTGACCGTCAAGACTTCGTTCTGTGTGGTGTGCGTGGCGCTCAGCGCCACGCACACCACACAGAACACCAGAGACTCAACTCACAAGAACCACCACAAGGCCACAAGACCCACCACAAGACCCACCACAAGGACAGAACCCGATGGCAATTTTCGTCGATGAGAACACCAAGGTCGTCTACCAGGGCCTCACCGGCTCGCAGGGCCGCTACTACGGCCTGCTCAACCGCGAGTACGGCACGAAGGTCGTGGCGGGGACGAACCCGAAGAAGGCCGGCACCGATGTGGACGGGATCCCGGTGTTCGCCTCGGTCGCCGATGCGGTCGCCGAGACCGGTGCCGATGCGAGCTGCATATTCATCCCCGCTGCCGGTGTTCGCGGTGCGGTGATGGAGGCCGCCGAAGGTGGCGTCAAGTTCATCGTATGCATCACCGAGGGTGTGCCGGCCCAGGACGAGGCGTGGTTCTACAACGAGCTCAAGGAGAACCACCCCGACGTACAGCTCCTCGGGCCGAACTGTCCCGGCATCATCAGCCCCGGACGCACCAACATCGGCATCACCGCGGGTCACATCGCCCAGGCCCCCGAGGCCGGCAAGCACAACGTGGGCATCGTGAGCCGATCCGGCACACTCACCTATCAGGCTCTCTATGAGCTGAAGCTGCAGGGCATCGGCGTGACCACCTGCGTGGGCATCGGTGGTGACCCCGTGCCGGGAACCAGCTTCATCGACTGCCTGGAACGCTTCGAAGCCGATGACGAGACCGCCGCGGTCATGATGATCGGCGAGATCGGCGGCTCTGCTGAAGAAGAGGCGGCCGAGTTCATCAAGGCCAACATGACCAAGCCGGTGTCTGCCTACATCGCAGGCCAGACCGCGCCTGCAGGCAAGAAGATGGGCCACGCCGGAGCCATCGTCTCGGGCGGCAAGGGCACAGCCGCAGCCAAGATGGAAGCTCTCGGCGATGCCGGGGTGAAGGTCGGTGCCAACCCGACCGAGGCCGGCGAACTGATGGTGGAGCTCGTCAAGGCCCTCTGAGCCTTCGCTCTGAGTCCTCGCTCTGAGTCCTCGTTCTGATTGTCGTGGCGCTGCACCGGTGCAGCGCCACGACAATCAGAACGGCCCGCTGACGGGGTGGTCGAGATTCGTCGACCGCCCGACGGCTGGTAGTTTCGGCTCCGATGCGACTCGCTGTGCTGGCCTCGGGCTCGGGGACCCTTCTCGACGCCATGGCCACCGCCGGCCTCCCGATCGATCTGGTGATGGTGGACCGTCAATGTGCGGTGCAGGACGTCGCCCGTCGCCATGGCATCGAGTGCGAGCTCATCGAACGGACAGACTTCACCGACGCCTTCGACCGCGACGCCTTCACCAAGGAGGTCGTCGGGGCCCTCGAGGACCACAGAATCGAACTGGTTGCGATGGCCGGTTGGGGAACAATCCTCGGCTCATCAGCGTTCGAGGCCTACCCGGGGCACATCATCAACACCCATCCGGCGCTGCTGCCGAGCTTCAAGGGGTGGCACGGGGTGCGCGACGCGCTCGCAGCCGGGGTGAAGGTGACCGGCTGCACGGTCCATGTGGCGACCGAGGCCGTCGACGACGGCCCGATCCTCGCCCAGGAAGCCGTCGAGGTCCGTCCCGATGACGACGAGGCCAGCCTTCACGAACGCATCAAAGAGACCGAACGCCGCATCTACACACAAACGATCGCAGAGATCCTCGAACGCGGGAGCGTGACCTGAAATGCCGCCAGCAACCGGAACTGATACAGCAACCGGAAACAGCACTGCAACCGGAAACAGCACTGAGCCCCAACCTCGACGTGCACTGCTGTCCGCCTACGACAAGACCGGCATCGCCGAGTTCGCATCGGCGCTCGCCGGGCTGGGCTGGGAGCTGGTGAGCTCCGGTGGTACCGCCAAGGTGCTTGCCGAAGCCGGACTCGACGTCATCCCCACCTCGGAGTTGACGGGGTTCGCCGACATGCTCGGCCATCGCGTCGTGACTCTGCACCCGATGGTCCACGGTGCCATCCTGGCCGACCGCAACGACCCCGAGCACGTGGCCGACATCGCAACCCACGGCCTCACCCCGATCGATCTCGTCGTGTCGAACCTCTACCCGTTCAGTTCCGATCCGTCGGTCGAGTTGATCGACATCGGTGGTCCGACCATGGTGCGCGCAGCGGCCAAGAACCACGAGTTCGTCACCGTGTTGGTGGACCCGACCGACTACGAGGTGGTGCTCTCCGAGCTGCAGGCCGACGGAGACGTTTCGACTGTCACCCGCCGGCGCCTGGCCCGCGACGCGTTCGCCCACACCGCCGCGTACGACGCGGCGATAGTCGAGTGGTTCGACCGGGGCGACGAGGGTGGTGCGGGTGAACTGCCCGAACAGGGCGAGCTCCCTCCGAGCCTGCACCTGTCGGCGACCCGCGCGGCCGAGCTGCGCTACGGCGAGAACCCCCACCAACACGGTGCCAGGTACAGCTTCACCGGTGACAGCTGTTGGGACACCGCGATCCAGCACGGCGGCAAGGAGATGAGCTTCCTCAACGTCTACGACGCAGATGCCGCGTGGCGACTCCTGTGGTCCCTCGGCGATGAACGTCCCACTGCGGTTGTCATCAAGCATGCGAACCCGTGTGGGGCGGCGGTGGCAGGCGACATCGCCACGGCCTACCGCCTCGCCCACGAGGGTGATCCGGTGAGTGCGTACGGCGGGATCGTGGCGGTGAACCGCGACGTGAGCCTCGAGATGGCCGAAGCGTTGAGCCCGGTGTTCACCGAGGTGCTCATTGCTCCCGGTTTCGCCGACGGCGCGCTCGCCAAGCTGTCCGAGAAACGCAACCTGCGGATCCTCGAAACGGGCCGTCCGCACACGCCCGCCCTGGATGTGCGTTCGATCGATGGGGGCCTGTTGGTGCAGACCGCCGACTCGGTGACCATCGACCGCTGACGCCTGGCAGGTCGCGACCGAACGTGCTCCGAGCGAGACCGAGTGGAACGACCTCGAACTCGCATGGAAACTCGCCGCGCGGGTGACCTCCAACACGATCGTGTTGGTCAAGGACGGCCAGGCGGTCGGTATCGGAGCGGGTCAGCAGAACCGCCGTGATGCCGGACGGATTGCGGCCGAGAAGGCCGACGGCCGGGCCAAGGGCGGAGCGTGCGCGAGCGACGCGTTCTTCCCGTTCCGCGACGGCCTCGATGCAGCCGCCGAAGCAGGCGCCACCGCGGTGATCCAGCCCGGCGGCTCGATCCGCGACGAAGAGGTGATCGAGGCCGCCAACGAGGCCGGCATGGCGATGGTCTTCACCGGCGAGCGCCACTTCAAGCACTGAGGAGCGCAGGCCGACTCGTTGGCCATTGCGACGGACTCACCGGAAGGAGCTTCGAGTCACCTGTCCGTACTTGCCCACGTCCCGTCTTGACCAGATCGTGCACCAGATCCAGTCCACGGCACTGCTTGGCAGGGGATGATCCGAACTGGCAGGATGTGCGGGGTTGCAGGTTGGAACTGACGGGAGAGGGACTGTCATGGGGCGAATGGACGATGAACCCGATCTTCGGGCCGGCACGCACACGCGATTCGGCGTGGCAGTCCGAGAAGTATCCAACTCTGGAATCTCGTGAGCCCGGGAGCGATGAAACGGGCAAACGGTTCGGTCAACAGCCACGGGAGACGTCGAAAGCGGAGTCCTGCGGATTTCGCCGTGTACTTCCTGATACTGGCGGTTCTGGGTGTAGCGGCATACCTGGGTGGTCCGGTCGTTGTGTCGTGGGTACGGGACGCGCTTTTGCCGGACCGGAGCCCACGCCAGTCGCCGAGAAGTGCAAGAGCGCATTCTCGGTCGCTATCAAGACAGGAGCCGCCGGGGACCGCGTGACGACGCTCGCCGACTGCACCGAGCACGATTGGAAGATTCAACAAGCCGCGCACACCCATGGCGGGCGCGAAGCTAGCGGAGCTTTGCGCGTTCAGAGGCGAGCTCGATACGGACACGTGCACCAACTCGGACGCGCAGCGACTCATCAAGGCCAACCTCGAGGCGCAGAAAACCACGACCACAGTTACGGCCACCACAGTGGCCCCAGCCGCAGAACACGATTCTCCTTCCTCTGCAACTGCAAACCGCTCCGTAGCAGGACAGCAGGGGTCAGTTACACGAAGGGCCGCACCTCCCCAGTATGCGCCTCAGCCGGTCCCACCGGCGGCCAATACAACCCTTCCACCGATGCCCAGGCCTCCTTACTACCCCTACCCGAACTCGAACCAGAATCCGAACACCCATAGTGGGGGAACCTCCGGAGGCTCCGTGCCACCCGGTCCCAGCTTCTGAAGAGGGATCGCCATGTGGGGGCCACAGGTGCGCCGCCAGGAAGTGAACCGACATCGCGGACAGCGGCATCCTGATCGTCGTCGCCGTGATCGCGTGTGTGGCCGCGGTTGCCTTTGCAGGTAAGCGTTCCGGGTGGAGAGGCGTCCCATCCATCCGGGCTCGCGATAGCGGACCACCGACAACCCGCTGCGCCTGTGTTGGGATCGCTGGGACCAAGGCAGAGCGTTGGACCGGCCGTCGCACAGCCTCTCGACGGACTGGACCGCGACGCCGGTCTGAGCGTGACCCTGAGTGATGGTTCGCTGCTGTGGCTTTTCGGCGACACCGTTCGCAAATCGTCAAACGTGGATATGGCATTCTTCGTGATCGGAACGGCCGCATGGGCGTCCGCGGAGGATCCGACGACGACGCTCGACTACCTGGCCGACAATGAACCCGTGGCTCTGGCAGAGCCCACGCAGTCCTTCACAGGTTGTCCTCCGGAGGCACCGGGCCCCGGCATGTGGCCCACATCGGCAGTGGCGTTGCCCAATGCTGGGGGAGACCGCGTTCTTGTGTGGCTGGCGAACGTCTGCCTCGGTCAAGGTGGCGTACTTGCAATCCGCGGAATGGCGATCGGGGAATGGTGGTACGACCCGGAGCAACCTGCGGGTCGCGCTTCCGATCCAGGTGCGCGTCCTCGAACAGAACTTATTCTCGCCCGACGACCCTGATGGGCCGCTCTTCGGCACTGCGTCCCTGGTGGGCGACGATGGTCTCATCTATGTCTACTCGTGTCGCACCGGCGGGGAACTCGACGAATCCTCAGGCGAGGACTGCTATGTCGCCCGGGTTGCGCCCGAAGGAGTGTCGGAGGCCGATGCATATGCTGTCTGGAACGGTGAACGATTCACCCCGGACCGCACCGAAGCCGCACCCATGGTCCTGCCCGCAGGCAACACGGACAAACCCATCGCGCCCGGACAACTATCAGTAGCGTGGCATGCGGACAGCGCTACCTACGTGATGGCTTACTCGCCCTGGCCGGGTTGGTCAGATTCCATTCACTTCAGGGTCGCGGACAGACCCTGGGGGCCGTGGAGCGAGCCGACCTCGCTGCCGCTTCCGGGTTGTGCAGATTTCGTAGGTGGACAAACCTTCGCTTGCTATACGGCCAATCGGCAACCCTTCATGGACGCTCCCCGGGGTGCTGGGGATTGGCTACTACGACAGCCGCCTGGACCCGAGTTCTGGACCGGCCAGGTCGTTCGTAGTCGCCGGGGTACCTCTCGGGTCACAACCACAGGACGCAGACGCTGGTTGATTGCTCCATCCTTCGAGCCGGTTAGCGTGTCGTTGAAGTGTACAGAGGCGATTGACTCGACAGGGGAGGGCCGTTGATGTGTGAACGAACGGTATGCACGTTCGAACGCCTCTCGCTGTGGAATACACGTCGGGGGGCGTTCACGTTCGTAGTTGTACCTGTGCTACTCGCCCTCGTCATGGTCGGCTGCGGCGAAACCCGCGATGGTGAAACAGCGCAGGACAGGCCTTCGACAACGGCGGGGACGACGGCTGGTAGTCAGACTTCCGAAGAAGGATGTGGCGATGATCGGGTGCCCGAAGGTGCGTTGGATGTAGCCGGGATGTTGTGGGTCCACACCTGCCTGGGGGCCGACCAAACGGCGTCAGTGTCGCTACACGACCTGAATGGTGACGGCGTCTCGGACGTTGTGGTGGATGATCCCAGCTTCGAGGATGATTCGGGTGTGGTTGCGCTCAACGGAGCTGACGGGTCTCAGCTGTGGCAGAGCGAGGCCCAGATCCAAATGATCACGATCGCACGGTTTGCCGATCTGAACGATGACGGCGCTGTCGATGTGCTTGTTGGCGGCCGGGGGATACCCGAGGACGAGCGACCGCTCGTCGCAATCGACGGTACCGACGGATCGACCATCTGGCGTGTCGAACCGCTCGAGCCAGGTTGGGGAAATGCCTTCACGCCGCAGGATCTCGGTGATCTGACCGGCGATGGGGTGTTGGACTGGCTCGTGGCGACCGGCGGGGACCACATTCGTGCGGCCATGGATCCGCCGACGGTCGCCGGTCGGTTGATGGTCGTCGACGGAGGGAGCGGGAAGCTCGTCGGATCTGTCGCCCTGCCGGAGCCCCAGGAAATCTACAACTCGCCGGTGCTCGTTCACGGATGTCGATCGGACAGTGCCCACGTGCTTGTCGGATCCGGCGGAGAGGTGTTCCCCGGCTCGGTTTGGCGGATTCCCGTAGATGCCGTCACTGGGCAGTCGATGCAAGTGCCTTCGAGACACTCTTGCCTGGCGATGGCCATGAGCTCGTTCATCGCTCCGTATCAGCATAGGCTGATCTCGACCGACGACGGTCGACTCGAGGCAGTCGTGGTTCGCTTGGATGGTCTGGTTTCCGTCTTGGACTCCCTTCAGCGCCGCACTCTTGTGGGAGCGCGGCCGGCCCTCTGACGACCTCGGCGCGATGCCCAGCGGGTCAGCGGTGCATCAGCGTCGCCGTGCCGGCCATCGGACAGCTGGACGACGATCCTCACGTTGGAGGTTGTGACTCAACAGGTCCCTGGTGGACGAGGACGACCTGGTCAGTGGTTCGGTCACCGGACACCGATACGGTCCTGGCGGTGCTCGATGGGGCGACGGGCAACGTCGAACACGAGCTCTTCGTTGAAGGGGCTGATTCGATGCAGAGCCCTTTGATTGCCGAGACCGGTGCCGAATCAGGTGTGATCTGTGCGTGCATCAAGTCTGAATCAAGGATTGACCCCAACGACGACGCTGGTCGCCACACGGACGCGGCTCGGTTGGTGGGTGCCCACGGGTGGAGATCCCGAAGATCTCGGGCTGCCGACGTCTCTGAGTATTACTCCCAGCGTTGGACACAGCTGCCGGAGTCGATGGTGGTCACGTGCTCTTCTCCGGCGGCACGTATCCGATGGAGCCGACGCGCTCTCGTTCCATAACTGCCTCGCACCTGATGCCGGCTGGACGACCGATCGTCAAGGTTGCTTGGGGCAGTTACATGGGCCCTGATTCGTCCGGCCACTACCGCAAGTGAGATCTCGGGCCAGCCCCAACTACGATCGGCACCTGATGACAGCTATCAACATGGACGGCAACGCACTGGCGGCGGAGGTCAAGGCAGACCTGGCCACCCGGATCGCCGCGTTGCAGCAGCAGGGCGTCACCCCCGGGCTCGGCACGATTCTCGTGGGCGACGACGGGCCGTCCCAGAAGTACGTCTCCATGAAACATGCCGATTGTGCCGAGTTGGGCATGGCGTCGGTCGATCGACGCCTCGGAAGCGATGCCACCCAGGCCGATGTCGACGCCGCGGTCGATGAACTCAACGCCAGCGCCGAGGTCCACGCATTCATCGTGCAGTACCCGTTCCCCGAGGGACTCGACTACGGCGCCGCGATCCTGCGGGTCGATCCGGCCAAGGACGCGGATGGCCTGCATCCCACCAACCTCGGGCACCTCGTCATGGGCGAGGACGCCCCGCTGGCGTGCACCCCCGCGGGGATCCTCGAGATGCTGACCCACTACGAAGTGCCGGTGAAGGGTCGCCATGTGGTGATCGTCGGCCGGGGGCTGACCATCGGACGACCCCTCGCCAACCTGTTGACCCTCAAGCGTCCCGACGCCAACGCTGCGGTCACGGTGGTCCACACCGGAGTGGATGACATCGCCGCCTACACCAGAGAGGCCGACATCATCGTGGCCGCCGCCGGCGCCCCCGGGATCATCACCGCCGACATGGTCCGTCCCGGCGCGGCGGTCGTCGCCGCCGGGGTGAGCTTCCACGATGGAAAGCTGCGGTCCGATGTAGCCGACGACGTGGCAGAGGTGGCCGGCTGGCTCTCACCCCGGGTCGGGGGAGTGGGCCCGATGACCCGGGCGATGTTGCTCGCCAACACCGTCGCAGCTGCCGAACGCGCAGCGGACGCCGGTGGGTGAGTCGGTCCAACTGTGTGAACCCGACACGGATTTCGGATCTTGGCCCTACCCTTGGACAACGGCGGCACCACCGCCGCTACCTGAGCTGGGCGACTGTCGGACTATGAAGCGGGCAAGCAGATGACACGGATTGATGACCTACTGGCACAGGGCACCACCCTGAGCGTCGAGTTCTTCCCTCCGAAGACCGAAGCGGGTCTCGAGAAGCTCACCGCCACGATCGACGACCTCGAGGAGTTGACCGGCCCGCCGGGAACCGCCGAACACATGAGCTTCGTGTCGGTGACCTACGGCGCGGGCGGGAGCACCCGTGATCGCACCCGCGATCTCGTGGTGGAGGTCAACGAGAGCCGTCCGTTCCCCGCCATGCCCCATCTCACGTGCATGGGCCATGCCCACGCCGAGATCGAGGACCTCCTGGCCGACTACGCAGCGAATGGTATCCAGAACGTGCTGGCCCTCGCCGGCGATCCTCCAGCCGACGGGTCGGACCCGACCGGCGATTTCACATACGCAACCGAGCTGATCGAAGCCGTGCGCACGCGCAGGCGATTTCGCGGTCGGTGTGGCGGCGCACCCCGAGGGTCATCCCCGGTCACCGGACCGGGCCCACGATCGCCGCCACCTGGCGGAGAAGCTCAATTCCGCCGACTTCGGCATCACCCAGTTCTTCTTCGACGCGGACGACTACTTCACGATGGTTGACGAACTCGCTGCGTTGGGTTGTGACACCCCGGTGCTGCCCGGTGTCATGCCACTGCTGAACCCGACCGCCATCCGCCGGTTCGCGGGCATCGCGGGTGCGACATTCCCCGAGGCCCTCGCCGAGAAGGTGGAGGCGGCTGAAACCCCCGAACAATCGATGGCCGTTGCGGCGGCGGCTGCGGCAGAACTCTCGGCGGAACTGCTCGAGCGCGGCGTGCCGGGTCTGCACATCTACTGCATGAACCGCTCCGATGTGGTGAGTGAGGTGCTCCGGCGGCTCGGATGAGCGGAGCAGTGTGGCAGAACCGCCCGCAGAGCAGAACTACCCGATTGCAGTGCAGAGGGGTGGTCACATTTCGACTGCCCTTATACCATCCAGCGAGACGTTCGACGAGGTTGGGAGAAATGATGAGTGGCGGACGGATGATGTACAGGCATGCCCTTGTGGTCGGAGCTGTTGCAGCCATAGCCATGACAGGCTGCAGCGGTGGAAGTGGGGACACGGCCACCGACCGCGGATTGCAGCCACCACGACGACGCTCGCCAGAGGTCGATAACTTCATTGAGGATCCGCTTCTTGCCCAGGCAATAGTTGACAAAATGGTGGACCCCGACACTCCTATCACTTCACTGACGTTCAATCAGGAGACGGTGTCGGTTCAGGAACGTGGGCAGACCGACGCATACGTGGTGTTCCGCGCTGTAGGCGAAGGTGAACTCGGCCCGACCACGACTGTTGCAGATCCTGGGTCCGACGCTGACAAGGCGGATGAGACTCCGGGCGTCAGTACGGAAGAGCCGACGCCGACGCAGACCGAGCGGGGTGCAACCGTTCTCCGTTCGGAGATGACCCCCGAGGAGTTCGACAAGCTATCTGCCGAACTCGTGGCCATCGATGAACGCAATGCCCAAGTGCTGAGCGAGGAGGCCGTTGATCCTCTGCGGCAGGAAGGCGAGCCCTATCGCTTTGGTGTGGACGCGGGCCGATGACTGGTCATACAGCGCCAGTTCGGGCGAGGCAGTGAGGCTGCCCGCCGAGCTGCGTGACGAACGACATTGAAACGCTCGTCGCCCGCACCTTCTTCACCGCGCAGACGTCGATTGGAATGCCTTCAAGCCGCTCATGGTGGCGCTTCTCAATGAACTGGATCTGGGTGATTCCGAGTCGATCGCCTCGCGTGTCAATCAGAAGGAATGAAGACCGACCCAGCTGCTGGGCCTTATCGTCTCGATAAATGCCGAGGGTGAGCGCGGGAGCGGTTCGCTGTCGGTTGTCGATGGTCAGATTTCGATCAACCGGGGATGATGTCGAGGGTTCTCAGCTTTCCGCTGCCGGCTTCCACTTTTGTGAATGGGATTCCGGGTTCCTGCCAGGTTGCGCTCGAGTCTCGACTGGTCAGGGGAGCTCAGCTAGAATGAAGCAGCTTCAGACATGTGGGTCTGTCGGACCCCTTGTCCAATAGCTACCTGCTGACACCACTGAGGCCTTCGTGGCTTCTGCCGCTACCGATACGCGTGAAGCCGCGGTGAGATGCCAAGGCCTTGTCTGCAAACTTCTCACGATCAGTGCGCTCCCGCCGATATTGATGTTGTAGCATGAGGCCGGGCTCGCCGCCCGGCCAAAAGACCCTAGGGGAACCGTGGCACTGTTCGGTAAGCGATCCGACGCCAAGAAGCCCGAACCGGGCACTGTCAACTTCGACAGTGACGACGAGGAAGCGCTGACCGGTCAGATAGACCAGCTGGGTGACCGCCAACCGGCCCCGCCTCGGTGAGGTGCTCATGGACCTGGGCCTGATCGAGCCTGAACAGGTGGAGGAGGCCCTGCTCATGCAGGCGGCCGAAGCCGAGGAAGCCCGCAAGGCCCTTGTCGAGGCAGCCGAAGCCGAAGGTCAGGACCCTCTCGACCCTTCGGTGTCCACAGCCCTCGTGCCGACAAAGGCGCGGGTCGGGGAGGTGCTCGTTCGTGGGGGATTTCTCGATGAGGTGAGTCTTGCCGCAGCCCTCAGCAGGCAGTTCGGAGTCCCACTTGCCGATCTACGCCTGGAGTCACCCGACCCCGAGGCGGTGGAGTTGGTGCCAGAGGCGCTGGCGCGGCAACACCTGATCCTTCCCCTCAAGTTCGAGAACGACCGCTTGCAGGTGGTCACCGCCGATCCGTTCGATGTGGAGGCGATCCGGGCGATCACCTACCACGTGGGCAAGGTCGCTCTGCGGATCGGCGCTCGAAGCGAGATCGAACGTCATTGGATCGTGCATACAACGTGCTCGAACAGCGCCGACGATGCCATTCGGGCTTTCGAACTGACACTATGACGAGCTGACGCCACGGATCGAGCCGCGACAACACTTCGTCCAGAGTCGATGAGAACGCCCCGGTTGTTCAGGTAGTGAACCGGGTCATCACCCAGGCTGTTCGCCAACGCGCCTCGGATGTCCACATCGAACCGGCCGAGGAAGACGTTACGGTCCGCTACCGCATCGATGGTGCGATGACCCCCGCCATCCACCTACCTCCAGTACGGATGGGTCCGGCGGTCACCAGTCGGATCAAGGTGATGTCCGAACTGAACATCGTCGAGCGTCGCCGGCCCCAGGATGGTCAGTTCGGAGTCAACGTCGATGGGCGGCCGATCGATTTCCGCGTGTCGGTGGTACCGACCGTCCATGGCGAGAAGACCGTGCTCCGTCTTCTTGACAAGACCAAGTCGCTGATCAGCCTCAATGACCTGGGAATGACCGATGATGTGGCCGACAGTTCCGCCAAGATCGTCAGCTGCACCGCTTGGGATGTTCTTGTGCACCGGACCCACCGGTTCAGGCAAGACCACGACGCTCTATGCCACCCTCAACGAGGTCCACGACGAAACCAAGAACATCGTCACGATCGAGGACCCTGTCGAGTACCAGTTCGAGGGTATCACCCAGATGCCGGTCACTCGGCAGCGGGATCACTTTCGCCGAACTGGCCTGCGTGGGATCCTGCGCCAGGATCCCGACACGATCCTCGTCGGTGAGATCCGCGACGAGGAGACCGCCCGGATCGCGATGCAGGCGGCTCTGACGGGCCACTTTGTGCTGTCTTCGCTGCACGCGGTCGATGCGGTGGCCGCGATCCATCGATTCACCGACATGGGAATCGAGCCGTTCCTCGTGGCCTCTGCTCTGAGCGCCGTCGTCGGTCAGCGCCTGCTCGGCGAGTTGTTCGGCTGCGCGGAGACCTACAAGCCAACGGCCGCCGAGGTCGGCTGCTCGAGCGCTACTCCCATCTCACCCCAGTGTGGACCAAGGGTTCAGGATGTGAACTGTGTTCGGGCACCGGATACCGAGGGCCGGGTGGGTGTGTACGAATTGCTGGTGATCACGCGACACGATCCGTGACCTGATTGTGCTCACACGCCACCCACCATGAGGTCAAGGCCGTTGCTATCGAGGAGGGCATGCGTACGATGCAACAAGAGGCCTTCGACCTCGTTGCCAAGGGTCTGACCACCGTTGAGGACGTGCTCCGAAGCGTCTACGCGCTCGGGCATGGATACGAGATTTCGCCCGATCGGCGAGTTCGAACCAGGCAAACTGGAACTCGACGAGGGTTCCAGTGGGCTACTTAAGGCCAGCGGATCCAAGGACACTCGATCCGCGGAAGATCGAGAACGAGCGACGGGTCACAGGATTCCTCTGGCGACGCATTCGAAATGGGAGCTACCGGCAGCACCGGGTCGCTTCAGTTCCAGCAATGGCCCAGATCTCGGAAACAAGAAGTCAGCGCCGGCGCAAGCCGGCTGAGGGGGAATCGTGACAGCAACGCAAACTGACCCGAAAGCCGGCAAGTCCGGGGACAATCGTCGTATCGCTATGAGGCGGAAATCTCGACGGGAACGTGTCAAGGGCCAGATCGAGGCCGCATCGGCCAACGTCGCGCGCAATCAGTTCGCAGTTCAGGGCATGCGGGTCCACAAGCTCACCGAGCGCAAGGGCCTGCAGGTCGAGATCACCAAGCAGAAGGTGCCGCTGGTCGAGATCATGCACTTCTCGCGGCAGATGGCGACCTTCCTGCGCGCGGGTGTTCCGATGACCGAGGCGCATCGCCAACCTGCGTGAGGACGCCGAGAACAAGCGCTTCAAGGAAGTGCTGGCCGATGTCCTCGATCGGGTTGTCAGCTGGCCGGTCCGTGACCGAGTCGCTTGACCGCCACGCCGATGTGTTCCCGCGCTACTTCATGGCGCTGCTGGGCTCCGCTGAACTCACCGGGCGAATGGACGAGGCATTCGACCAACTCCATCCTACATCCGCCGCGATGTGGAACTCAGCCGCACTGTGCGCAAGGCGCTGATCTACCCGATCATCCTCATGTTCGTGTCGATCCTGTGGTGCTCATCATCGTGGTGTTCGCGATCCCCAAGTTCGCCGACTTCTTCGCGTCTTCGATGCCGAACTGCCCTTGCCCACCCGGATGTTGATGGCTGTCGCCGATTTCGTGCAATCTCCTGCCGGTCTCATCACCGGGGTGGTGCTGGTGGTCTTTGTCGTTGCCGCGCTGCTCTACATTCGCACCGAAAGGGCGGCGGAACCTGCATGCGCTTCAGCTGAAGACCCGCTGATCTCCACCGTTGTCACCTTACTCGTCCACTGAACGGTTCACCACGTGTCCTCGCAGCGCTGCTCGATTCCGGCGTTCCGCTGCCCGAGGCGCTTCCCACATCCATCGACTGCGCCAACAACCTGGTATACAAGGAACGTCTCAACGTGAGCCGATGGACGCGGTGTTGGAGGGTCAGGGCTTCGCTGAACCACTCGCACGCACCGACCTGTTCCCGAACGCTGTGGTCCAGATGGTCCGTGTCGGCGAACGGACCGGTGAGTTGTCGGACCAGCTCCAGAACGCGGCGGGCTTCTACGAAGAGGAACTCGACCTACGCAGTCGACAAGCTGACCGCTTGGTTCGAGCCGATCATGATCCTGTTCATCGGCGTCGTGGTGGGTTTCGTGGCACTTGCCATGGTGTCTGCGATGTACGGCATCTACAACCAGGTCGATTTCTGACGAATCCGTAGCTGTCCGGGTGTTTGGGATGGCTCGAAATTTCTGAGAGCGAGCTCATGTCCTGAGAACTCAGTTGAGAATTGCCCAAGTGCAATTCGAAGCAGGTTCATTTAGCATGAGATTACCTGAGAGGTAGCGATGGGCGAGACCATGAAGCATATTCGACAGAAGACCGATCGGCGCGGCCAGTCCGGCGTGTCCTTGATTGAGGTGCTCGTCGTCGTTGGTGTGTTGGTTCCCGTGATCCTGGCGGCGAGTCTCGGACTCCTCACGAGCGTGAAGCTCAGCGAGTCGACGAAGGTGTCGCAGAACCTCAACGCCGCATCGGCGAGCTACGCCGAGAGTCTGAAGGAGATCCCCTACCTCAATTGTGCGGTGGAGGCTGACTATCAGGGCGATGCAGGGCTCTGGACTCCGCCCGCCGGTTCCAACATCACCACCGAGATAACCGGTGTCGAGTACTGGGATCAGGCGAGCGATGCATACGTGAGCAGCTGCTCTGGCGACCAGGGGGCCCAGCAGATTTCTATGCACCTCACCGATGCCGACGGTGAGACCGATCTCTCGGTCGTCAAGCGCAACCCCGCCGGCTACCCGGTTCCTCCGGGGCCATGACCATGAGAGTCGAGATGTCGAACACGATCAGGCGCAGACTTCCCCAGAGCGGTGTGACGCTCGTCGAGACACTTCTGACAGTTTCAATCGCGTCGCTGATCATGATTCCCCTGATGGGATGGGCCATCACCGCGATGCGTGGTCAGGTCGATGCAAAGGAGCGGAACATCGACAGCGCATCGGTGGGGCTGTTGCGGACCTATTTCATCCGGGATGTTGCTTCTGCGGATTCCGCTGCGGTCGGAGCGGCCGCAGCGGGTACCGACTGCACAGGTGGCGCCGGCGAGGCCCAGGCCGGATCGGACACCATCCTCAAGCTGGCAACCGGTGCATCGACCTACATCGTCTACAACCAGACCGTCGATTCCGAGGGCACGGGGCAGTCGATCTGGCGTCGCGAATGTGACGACGGCCACTCAGATCTCCTCTGCCGAGATGGTGAGCCGCCTCGATCCGTCCGGCACCACGATCACGTGCTCGGCTCGTTCGGGCGCCCCGTCGGGTGACTGCGGCAGGATCAACCTGAAGGTGACAACGGTCGCGGGAGAAGCCGTGTCGATGACTGCGACCGTACGGACGGGCGAAGCGGTGAGCTCACCGGGCGGGCCAGTGTATGTGTCACCCATCGTGGTGACTGTGGTTACGTACCCGGATTCCGGTAGGGACTATGTCTACCGAGGCGAATCCATCAGCTTCGACGCCAGTGGTTCCACCGATCCCACCGGTGGCACTCTCACCCACCTTTGGGACTTTGGTGACGGAACCACATCGACTCAGGCGAACGCCACCCACGCCTACACCGATCTGGGTGAGCACACAGCCATCTACACCGCAACGAATGAAGACGGCACACCGGCCAGCGACTACGTGCGTATCGACGTCCGCAATCGTCGACCGATCGCTGTCATATCAGCCCCCGCAGACGGGTTCACCACAAATCGTTGCACGGACGTGAGCTTCACAGCCACGGGGTCGAACGATAGCGGTGACTCTCTGTATGGGGGTGGCCTCGTCTCCTACGACTGGGACTATGGGGACGGAACAACGTCCACCAAAACCTCGTCGAGCGCACACACTCACCGTTTCGCGACGTTCGAGTCCCAATGACGGTGTGGATCCTCTGACGGTCTCACTCCTGGTGACCGACAACGACGGTGCTGACAGCGACAAAGCCAAACACGACGTGACCGTCGCCAACCGTCCCCCGGCCACCCCGACGATCAAGGGCAATGGCTCCACCGCCGCCATCGTGTCCAACGGAACCATCACGGTGTCATTCACGAGCAATGCCACGGATCCGGATCTGTGTAGTGGTTCCGACGAGGCGCTCTCCTACGAGTGGGACTTCGGCGACAGCAGCCCGGTCAGCACTTCGGCCTCACCTTCACACACCTTCACCTCGGGGGGTACCTACGACGTGACACTCACGATCACCGACGGCAGCGGTGAGTCGCGTACCTCGTCGAACGAGATTTCAGTGTCGATCAATGGTTTGCCCACTTCAGCGTTCGTGCTCGCCGACAAGACCATACGAGCAGGAGCCACACTCACCAGTCCTTCCTGGATCACCAACAACTCTTCTGATCCCGAAGGTGATCCGCTCACCTACGCATGGACCTTCCAGAATGTAACCAACCCTTCTGGAGGGACCTCGACCGCAGCGACGCCCAGCCCGGTGAAGTTCACCCACAACGTTGGGGGCGGAGACACCTTCACCGGTCCGGTCGACTACAGCGTCACGCCTCGTTGTGACCGACTCACACGGTGGCACCGCGACCTCTACCCAGCACGTGACTGTCCGAGGCGCTCCGTATCCCTGGCAATTTCCGCAGGACCGGTGGTCGGATGTGACAGCAGCAGCTGGGGCATCTGCAACGATTGCTACGTGCAACACTTTCATTGGAACCTCTGCTTCCCGATGCCAGTCGACTACCAGATCCAGTCCGATCGACGATTGTGGGTGGAGCTCCTGTTGGGTGACCAGAGAACAACGACCGAATCGGGGTAGGCCTCCATCCTGACGTATCACTGCGAACGGCCCCGGCGGGGGTTTTAGAGAACCTATAACGTCGAAAAGATGAGGACCAAGGATGCACGATCCGGCAAGTGGGGGAGCCTGGTCGCCCGACGAAGGGGGATTCATGCTGACTTCGATTGGATCAACCTCAGGTCAGACTGATCGAGGCGCATGCCGGTCAAGTCAAACGGCCGAGTCGGGGTTCGTGCTGCTCGGCAGGCGCTCTTCGTGATCGTCGGCGTGGCCGGTGTGGCGCTGATCGCGCTGATGAGCATGACGCTTACTGCGTCGAAGGCCAATCGCTCCGAGATCCTTACAGCCAAGGAGGTGAGGGCTGCCGACAACGCCCTCGAGTCCACCGTAAACATGCTGCGCATGGATCCCTCCGGCGAACTCGGCCTCAACGACAACTGCATCGATCCTGCGGGGGTGGACTTCCCGAGCAACGACTCACCGTGACCGTCACCGGCACGTGCGAGGAATCGACCCTGTCGATGCCCGTGAGCGACTTCCCAGCTGCGACCGCTCCCAGTGTTCGGTTGGTGGGTGCAGACGGTATCCATCGGTGAGTTCATCACCCGACCCGTGCATGGGGCGTCGACTGCCTACTCGGCGCGGCGGGTCTGGATCGTGTGGACCGTGGTCCCTCGGCATCGGATCCGCGAACTACACCAGCTACGCGCCCACTGAGTTCACGAATGCCAAACCGAGCCTTGTGCACACGGCAGACCTCGACTCCACCAACCCGGACAATGAAAAGACGCTCAAGTTCGCGGCCGACGTGCTGGCGAGGCACGGCGCCCTCGCCACGATGGTTCCTCCAGCCAGCAGGAGCCGGCGGTGGAGGTTGCCGGAAGCTACGAACAAGGTGACAACGGCCTGTTCTCCTCGGTCCTGGGTGTCGATTGCGGGGTTTCGCAGCAGGGCAATTTCTGGAACGCGATCGGGGCGCAGGTCCGCGATTGGACACCGCCTCGTGGGCGTGCCCATTTGCGGTTCGGCAGCTACCGATGCGCAGGCGCTCGATCCGCGCTCAACGAGATCGAGAACGACTCAGGTGTTGCTCTGCGGCCGACTCTCGGGGAGACCTTCACGTCGTTCGTGGCGACTCCGAGCTGCAGCGCTTCAGCTGGAGGTGCTTGTGGAGTCGCCCCCAGGTGCCTATGGGAAGGCACAGACCACAGCTCTCAATGACCTCCTCGGTGGAACCTGCCCGAACCGCACATTCTGGTTCCGCTCTGCCAGTGCCAGCGCTTCGGCAAGTACTGGTTCGACGTCGACGACCCGACAAAGCCCAACGGCTCAGCTCAGGATCGAAACCTGTGGAACAGCCTTATCATCAGCGACCCCACTGTTCGGGTGATCTTCGGGGTTCCGACTGACGGCTTCAGTGTCGCCGGCGCTGCCTCGTCAACGTTCCCCGAGGCCTGCAATGCAGCGGCGCCCGGTGTCGAGGTCCAGTTGAGTCCCCGCACAACGATCCGCCACTGGCGGGCAGGGTTGCGATGTGTGACCAATCGGTCGAGGAGTCCACCAGCAACATCCCAGCCGCAATATGGCAGGCCGGCGATGCCGACGGAGGATGGAAGGGCATCGCGAATCCATCCCTGTCGACGGTGGAGATCAACCAGGCGGTCGGCGGCGTGTTCGGTGCCGACTGGCTCCCTTGGAACAGCGGGAGTGCCAAGTCAATGCCCCGGAGAACTCCTGGGTGATCGACAACAACATCTCGACGGCGCAGTTCACCTGCTCGATCATCTTCAATGGCAAGTGTGCCGGTGACGTGAAGTACAGGGCTCGTGGAATCCAGCCGGTGTTCCGCCCAGAGCGGGACGGCTGGACTCGCTGGACCTGTTGGTGCGTGCGCAGTCAGACGGTACCGATCGGGGGTTCACCTTCTATTCGAGTGGCAAGATCGGTACCGAGATCAAGTTCTATCGTGCCACCAATCCATCGACGGTTGCGTGTGCGGTCTATTTCCCGTACATACCGGACTCGATTGGGCACCTACGCCCGACCCTCGCGTATGACCTGATGTCACCGGTCGCGGATCAGGTCGGGTCGACTCCCAGATGCAAGGACGTGGGCCTGACCCGCCAGGACCTTGAAGGTGCTGGGGTGGACGTGAGCTTCAGGCTCAACAAGAACGTTTCGTTCGGCTTCGGTACGTATACCAACCGAATCTTCCTGGACGGCCTCGAACTGCAGGCCGGGTGGTACTGGTGCCCAGCGGCGCTACCCCCGGATCGGGTTGGAACAATGCCAACAACGTCCTGAAGACCGACGGCGAACATTCTGGCTACTCGGCCCAGTGGCTGCGGTTGGACCGGATCGTGTCCGAGCGCCACCCGGCAGGTCACGATGACCGGTTTCGACAACTTCACCTCCCCTCACGTACCTGTTGACGGGACGTTGGAACGCTCGCGGGGTCATCGTCACCGGTGAGACCACCGACCAGAACTTCTTCACCCACGGGAGCTTCTACGACATAAATGGTGAGCCCGACATTTCCAAGGATTCATGGATGCGGGTCACGATCTCGAACATGCGCGACACACCGGGCGGCTCCTGTGTTGCCTACTGGTCACGAGTGCCCTTCTGGGGCCAGGGTGTGTACCTCGATCTCCTCGATGGAGACGTTGCCGGTACCTGTCACACGGTATTGACCAGCTCCGAACAGCTCATTGGGGCAACTGCGGTGCTCGAGGTCCATGTCGAGCGCAACGGGACGACATTCGGTGGAGCCGACTTCGGTGTCCGGATCGACTCCGTGCGGCTCTCGACGGTCACCTCGGGTCAATACACCAAGCCACGGGCTCCAGCCCTGATGACCATGGGAGACGGTCCATCACACGATTCTTCGTTCAACATCTTCGGACAGGTGTCGATGCCACGCAACGACCTGAACCTGCGTTGGAACGGACCAGCTCCTCCTACGGACCGATCCGGAGAATCGGTGGCGATCGGGGGGGCACATGATCCTGGCGTCGCTGGGTAGCTACGTTGAGCGGGTGGCGAGGCCGGGGTGATCTGTTGTTCGCCCACCAAACCGGCCGAGCGGATCGTGGAGCTGACGGCTACGGTTCCGGATCCCGGAGGCGCTCGGGTGGTAGGCACCGCCAAGGTGCGTATCAACGACGTGGGAGGCCCTGGCTCGGGCCTGCAGATCGAGGACTGGTCGATCGGCTGATCTTGTACAGGTGCCGGTGTCGCTCGTTCGCCATTTCGGTATCCGGGAAAGCATCGCCGTCGCAGAGTGACCACACCTGAGATGCTGGGTCCACGTGATGCGGGTTCCATGGGCCTTTCTGCCCAGTCGCTTGGCGGCCGAAATGGGTAGCACAACCTATGTTGTATTTCAGATTGTTTCCTGTACGATGACTTATGTCCAGCAAGAAGCCGAGCGTGAACACAGACTCCAAGGTTGACAGTATGACCTTGGAGCCTCGCTCCTGACATCAGGTCTGAGGGCAATCCAAACCAAACTGTGGGGGCGATCGGCGCTTCCATTCACTTCCAAAGGGAGAACCAAATGAAGAATGCATTTGTACAGAAGCGTATGGAGAACCGGGGCCAGAGTGGATTCACACTGATCGAACTCCTCGTGGTCATCGCCATCCTGGCGATCCTCGGTGGCGTCGTCGTGTTCGCAGTCGGCAACGTGACCGGCTCGGCGCAGGATTCGGCCTGCTCGATCGAGAAGCGCATGGTCCAGACCGCCGTTGAAGCATCCAAGGGCTCCACCTCCGCCCAGTACGACGCCGAGGCTTTCCTCGAAGCCAATGATGGTGAGTACTACGAGGTCACCGGCAACAACACGACTGCTGTGGCGGCTAGCCCCGTGGCTGGTGCTCCGGCTACCTGCTGATCCAGGACCAGCAGCACAACCTTCTATCGGGTGGGGCCGGTTTCCGGTCCCACCCGATACCGTTTTAAGAACCAGTTGGACTCACTTCGACCGAATACTCTCGGACATCACCGGGGGGAGGAACCTCTCATGTACTCACCAGATACATCCCTGATCGACCTCTACCTGCGCTACCTGTGGGACAACAGCGCCACCGACCTGCACCTGGCCGCCGGCACCCAGGCCAGGGTCCGTATCGACGGTCGCCTGGTCGCAATCCCAGAATCGCCGGTCGTGACCGTCGAATTCATGGATGAGGTGCTGGGCGCGGACCAAGCGGCTGGTTCCCTACTCGACAATTCGGGATTCGAGGAGTTCCGGCGCGCAGCGCCAGCTCGACTTCGCCTTCACCTGGGGCGACGCCGCCCGCTTCCGGGCCAACGCCTTCTTCCAGCTCGACCGCCCGGCGCTCGCCCTGCGGCTCATTCCCACCGAGATCCCCACCCCCGAGGAGATCGGGTCTGCCCGACGCAACCGCCCCGCTGCTGCAGCGGCCCCACGGGCTGGTGCTGATGACCGGCCCGACCGGCTCGGGCAAGTCCACCACGCTGGCGGCGATGATCGGCTGGATCAACCGCAACCGCCCGCTGCACATCCTCACCATCGAGGACCCGATCGAGTACATCCACCCACTCCGCGCAGGCGCTGGTCAACCAGCGCGAGGTCGGCCAGGACTGCCGTGTCGTTCGCCGAGGCGCTCAAGGCGGCACTACGCGAAGACCCCGACGTGGTGCTCGTGGGCGAGATGCGCGACCTCGAGACTATCGCGCTCACGCTCACCCTGGCCGAGACCGGCCACCTGGTGTTCGCGACGCTGCACACCAACGACGCTGCACAGACCGTCGACCGCATCATCGACGTGTTCCCGTCCGACCAGCAGGACCAGATCCGCACCCAGTTCTCCATGGCGCTGGCCGCGGTGCTCTCGCAGCGCCTGGTGCCCCGCATCGGCGGCGGCCGCGTGGCCGCCTACGAGGTGCTGATGGGCACCCCGGCGATCTCCAACATCATCCGTGAGGGCAAGGTCCGCCAGCTCCGCAACCTGATCGCCACCGGCCAGAAGGACGGGATGATGGTCATGGAGCAGTCCCTGGCAGCTCTGGTGCACCGCGGCATCATCAGCTACGAGGACGCTGTTGCCGCTTCGGTGTCATCCCGACGAGATCGCCGGCCTTGGCAGCGCACACCAAGATCGATCCCGACATTCCCGCTCCCGCCCACTTCGTGGTCGGGCGCCGGCGCGCCGGGAGCCCATGCGTGAGCACCGCTGAAATCCTGATGCTCGTCTTCGGGACGCTCGCTTTCGTGGCGATCGGGTCGTTCACCTGTGTGGTGATCGATCGTCTGCCACTGGCGCTCGACGAGCCCAACGAGTTCGGCGAGCTGTGGGACACGCGTCCGTGGCGCGAGGTGTTCGGCGGCCGGAGCCGGTGCTCCAGCTGTGGTGCCGAGGTGACCGCGGCCGACAACATCCCGGTCGTGTCCTGGCTCGTGCTCCGGGGCCGGTGCCGCGGTTGCGGCGAACGCATCCCGGCGTTCCACCCGGTGGTCGAGTTCGCGCGTTCCTGCTCTCTTCCTTGCGGCGGTTCTGATTCTGGGGTTCGAGTGGACATCGCTGCCGGTGCTCTGGCTGATCCCGGTGGGCGTGGCGGTGGCCGTCATCGACCTGCGCACCCTGATCGTGCCCACGCGCATCGTCTGGCCCGCTTCTCGTCGCAGTTGCTCTCTGCGTGGTGGCTGCAGGGATCGAAGGCGAGTGGCGCTGGTTGCTGAGTGCGGGGTGGGGCTGGCTGTGTTCGCCGGGCCGCTGTTCCTGCTCTGGTTCGCGATGCCCCAGGGCATGGGGTTCGGCGACGTACGCCTCGCTGCGTTGCTTGGTTTCGTCCTGGGGTTCTACGCCCAGGGCTCGGTCCTGGGCGCTGTGTTCATGGGTGTGCTCGCCATGGGTGCCTCGGCGATGATCGGGCTCCTGCTGGGTCTCGTGGCGCTCGGCGCAAGGGGCCGCAAGGCAAAGGTGCCTTTCGGGCCGGCCATGGTGGCCGCCACGTTCTTGTGCATCGGACTGTCAGGTCCGATACTCGACGCCGTTGTGGGGTAGTTCCTGGGGTGGCTGGATCGCCTTCAGCGGGAACGTTTGATGGTGAGCTGCTGGTCCACCCCGACATCTGCTGAGCACCTGAGGGCGTTTCCCGCCGGGCCAGAACACCTCGATGCGGTCTATCGGCGCGTCGTCAGTGCCAAGACCTACGTGGAACAGCGGCGGCTTCTGGGACTCGTACGACCCACCCGTCGAGATCCAGCCAACGACAGGGACATCCCCTGTGTCTGTGATCACCTCGATCCGTGCGCCGTCGCCCCATCGGTTACCCGGATTCGTCGGATCATCAAGGCCCACCGTCAACCAGTGGTTCACGGCGAGGGTGTCGTTCCGGTAGAGCCGTGGCGGGCCATCCGACGGCGTGATCAGGCAGGTCCAGGTCGCCATCGCCGTCCATATCGAAGGTGACCAGCCCATGGCCGATCGTGGTGTCGTTGATTCCAACCGCAGCTGCCGCGTCTCGGTACACCGGCCGTCGCGGTACCAGAAATGTGTTCTGTCTGTGCGGAATGTCTCGAAGTACTTTCGGACCCAGCCGGGCACATCCACCTGCGAATTGAACGCGGTGGAATCAAACCCGTTGGTCATGGCAATCTCGAGCGTTCCGTCATTGTCGAAGTCCTCGGCGGCCGTACCCCAGGCCCAACCGGCGTCGCGGAGGCCGTAGGTATCGGTGGCGTCCTTGAAGGTCATGTTTCCGTTGTTCAGATAGAGGCGATTTCCGGAACCAGAGGGAACAGGTGGAGGATCATCGCTCGGGTTGCTGATCGAACTCACGAGCCAGTCGGCCAGTCCGTCGCCGTTCACGTCCCTGATCACCGAACCCATGGCGTTCTCGTCGGTGGCCACATCGGCGTCCGCAGTCACATCCTCGAAACGTTTGCCATCGACGTTCTTGAACAGGCGCGAGCGTGCAGTAGTCGCCGGTAATGGCCAGATCCGGGAGGCCGTCACCGTCGAGATCGTTGAATTCACCGGTGAACGCCACGACCTCATCCAGCGGGAGGTTGTATTCGTTCGTGACATCAGAGAAGTGGCCCTTGCCGTCATTGAGCATGAGAGCTGAGCGGTTCGGGCCGGAATCGTCGTCGACCGGGAACCCCGCCTCACGCAACACCGTGGATCGTGCGCACCCCGAAGAGTCGAGGATGCCGTTGCCGCGCACAGCAATCTCCGCTTCCACTGAGTCGACTGCTGAGTCTCCCTGGGTC
Source organism: uncultured Microthrixaceae bacterium (assembly GCA_963805905.1). Lineage (GTDB taxonomy): Bacteria > Actinomycetota > Acidimicrobiia > Acidimicrobiales > Microtrichaceae > JAMLGJ01. Next base: position 3,213,573 of record CAWDVV010000001.1, on the reverse strand, counting down.
AGGGTGTCCCACCAATGGAGCAGGAGCAGGTCGAGTGCTCCATCACCGTTCACGTCGGCTATGGCGACATCGTGCATCTGGTTGCTCTCACCCGAATCGACCAGATCCGTTGTCGGTATTCCGCGTTCGGACGTCTCATCGGAAAATGTGTTGTCGCCCCTGTTCATGTACAACCGGTTGGAACGTGTGCCAGTTCCGATCACGATCAGATCCAGATGACCATCGCCGTTCAGGTCTGCGAAGGACCCGGTCGCCGACCCCTGCCCATCGTCGGGTCCTTGGACCCCGGCTGAGGCGGCGATATCGGAGAAGTGTCCCGCCCCGTCGTTGACGAACAGGGCATCGGGCTTGCCGAAGCGGGGGACGAAGAGGTCGATGTCGCCATCGTTGTCGATGTCGGCCGCAGCAACACCTGAGCTCATCCCCTCGTCATCTCTGAGCGGAACCGCTGCATACGGTTCGTCCAGGCCAGCTTGGGCGGTCACTTCGGTGAAGGTCAGAGATCCGAGTGCTGGGTCACCCGGGTTCCAGGGGGGAGGGATGGCCGCGGGCGAGTTTGACGGCGCGGCCGGTAGCTCGGGCTCATCGGCGCTGTCTGCGCTGTCGCGTTCGACTGCCGGCGGTGGCAATCTTTTCCCGTCGGGCGAAACCGCGCCCGTGATCAGGTGGACCCCGTCGGTCTCGCGTGTGAGGTAGATGGCGTCCAGGTCAGCCGCCTCATTGTCGACCGACACCTGCGCCGCGCGCATGCACGCCGAGTGCCGGCGGCGCCTGCGGGCCCGAGGAGGCCGGTAGGACGACGGCTCGAAGAGACTCGATGTCGTACTCGATGACATCGCCTTGGGTGGTGCCCGAGTGGATGGCGCCCTCCACCGCCTTGAGTCGTCCTGATGCGAGAACCTCACGTGCAAGCTCCACATCTTGGGTCCCAACGCGGAAGCTTCCATCTCGAGATCCTGGATCACGTCGTGAGCGAGTTGGTTTGCGAGAACCTGGTCGAGGTCCGTGGAGAGTCGCTCCTCCGGTGGATCTATCGCCACCTCCGGTAGCGAAGACATGTCGACCGGAAAGTCGGCCCTGTGTTCGGGCGAGGCGGTGACCGCAACCCTTGCTGCGCTCCCCGTAGTGGATGCGAGCAGTGCTACCGCCGCAAGGGAAACGCTGATCGCGCCTCCGACCCGGAGACCGAAACGACGCGTAGCGGTCCAACTCGAGGCGTGGGCCCTGATCAAGCCGACAAACGGGCTGATGAGGGTGAGTCCCGCGAGTATGCCGACCTTGGTGCCGAACTCGTCGCCCTGGGTGGCGATGATCGCCGCACCCACCAACGCGATCGCTGCGCCGTAGATGACCTGTCCTCGTCGTTGTGAAGGAGCGGTCTTCGGGTCGGTGATCATGAAGAAGAGGAATACGAGCACCTCGGGTGAGGTCACCAGAAGTACCCAGTAGTCCCAACCTGAGATGGCACCAACATGCCAACTCGCTGTGATGCTGTGGCCGGTGGCGGCGATCAGTCCGACAGCCGTCGCGAACACAACCCAGAACGACAATGCGCTTGCGCTCTGGCCAACTTTGCGTGTGATCACCACACTCCCAGCGAGGATCACCGCGAACGCGAGAACCAGACCCGCGCTGAAAGGGCCCCACCACAACACCTGTGGGTCAACTCGTCCCGACCCGAGGAGCACGAACGTCACCACCAGGGCAATGTTCGACGGGTTGAAGATGTGGCGGCCATGCACCCGGATCAGGTACTTGGAGGCCAGTGCCAGGATTCCTGCTCCCGCGAAGATCCACCAACTCCGAAACGACCACCAGTCGCCGTTCTGGGTTCCAGGTACACGCAGGATCAGGGCGATGCCGTTGCCGGTGAGTAGGCCGCTGGCGGGCCATGCGATCGCGTGATCCCGTACCAGTGTCACGCTGAAGTCGATCAGCCCGCACACGGTGATGGTGACGAGGATCTCCGCGATCGACACATTGAAACCGAACACTGTCTGACCCAGAACCTGGAGCGCGGTGGTGACCACTGCCAGGTGGAGACGGGGGTCGTTAGGTGACGGCAACCTCACGAGATATGAACCCAGGTGGATCTCGCGGGGCGCAGGCGTTGGTCCACGGCTGGGGCGCCCGCCTGCCCTGTGGCCCGTCTCGTCGGTGACCTCGGTCATCCGGCGCCCTTCCCTGCTTCGCTCGAACTGACTATCAACGCCCCGAGCTGCCAGGAGGCGCTCTTAGGGTCCTTTCAGTGTACGGGGCACCTCTGCGAAGCCAATCGCAGGCAGTGGCAAAGCGCTGTTGTGGGCGGTCCGGCAGTAGCCAGGCGTATGGGTGAACACAGGATTGGGGACTTATCCCCCCTCCACGACCTTGACGCGGCGCCCAAAAGCAGGAACGCTTGCGTGTTGGGCAAACGGGGCGGCCCGCCGGTCGGAGTGTCCACTGCTGGAGGGTGGATGATTCGGCGTTTCCACTAGGACGAAGGGAGAGTGCGAGTGCGTAGCCATGACGACCACGGCTTTCTCCTAGTGGAAGTGATCATAAGCATTGCACTCACGTCCATGGTGATTCTCGCGTTGGCGGTGGGTCTGCTCACGGCGCTTCGGAGTTCCGACGCCGCCAACCATCAGCAGACACTCGACTCGGCGCTGTCAAGCGCGTCGGAGTCGATCCGGTCCATGCCGTATCCAACCTCGACCTCTACGTGTCCGACGGCGCAGGACTACCAGGATTCCTATGAGGCCTACGTGTCGTCGGGCTTGGGTTGGTCCGACCCCGACACGGTTGTCACGGTGGACAGCATCGAGCACTGGGATCCTGATACGGGCGGTTTCGGTGCATGTCCGGCAACTGACTCGCTTGCACACCGACTCGTGCTCGAGGTTGACGTGGGTCTTGAAACCGCCAGGGGCCAAGTAGTGGTAGGCATGCCATGAGCCTTTCCGACCAAGCGCTGGTGCGACCCCGACGGTCCCTTCGCTCCATCTCCGCGCAGGGAGGTTTCTCCCTGATCGAGATACTCGTTGCCACTGCGGTGACCGTGCTTCTCATCGGCCCTATCACCGCCTGGATGATCCTCGCGATGAAGACTCAGGGCCCCACCGCTACCCGCTTCAGTGAAGCAAGTCAGGCCCGAATTGCGAACACATACCTGTCGCGCGACGTCGGCTCCGCCGAGTTGGTGAAGGTCGATGGTTTCGATCCAGCTGATCCTGCGCAGGGTTGTGGGACCTACACGGCTGGGGCGCCCGACGCGGACTTGGTATTGATGCAGCTGGTCGACGACGTCGACGACGGCACCGAGGTGCCTGTGCGCACCGTGTACGTAACCAACACCGACGATGGCATCACCAGCGTGTGGCGCAGGACTTGTGGCCTCAACGACACCAAGGTCGTCACCGACGACGTACATGTGTTGCGAGACATCAAGATGACAACCGGGTCCGAGCCCGCGGCCACGTGCGCCCCTGTCACCGATGACCCTCTCACCGATTGCCGTCAGGTGACCTTCACCGCCGAGCTCTCGGGCGGCGCTCCGGTGAACGTGCGTGCCATGCGGCGTGCCACTCTGAACGGGGCGTTCCTTAGTGGTACCGGCAACCTCGTGCCACGGGCGCGGATAACCCAGATCTCCCAAGGCGGCGTGCGTCCCAATTACAACGTGGTGCTCGACAGCTCCACCTCCAGTGACCCCGACGGGTCGATCGTCACCCGTGTATGGTCGGTGACGCCACCCGTTTCGGTGGATCCGGACCTGATTGGACAGGTCGACGGTCCCTCGGACACCCAGGTCACCTTCACCTTTGCCGAGATCGGCACATATCAGGTGACGCTCACCGTCGGGGACGGAACTGACACATCGACCGATCGCATAACCATCCGGGTCGAAAATCAGGCACCGATTGCAAAGCTCGCCTTGGATGGTGCGTCCGAAGGGCCGATCCAGGGTGGCGATTCGCCCATGACGTTCAAGTTCAAAGCGGATGGGTCCTACGATCCCGACAGCACCAATCCGGTCACATATGCATGGGACTTCGGCCCAGGGAACGATCCGGACAACACCGTGATCAGCGGATCGACCGCGACGGTGCAGTACAAGTCGTCACCGGATTCCGATCCGCTCGGTGACCGCGAGGTGAAGGTCACGGTGCGCGATTCGATGGGAGCCACCGCGGTGGAGCGCGTCGCGATCCGCCTCCTGCCATCGGATGGAATCGATCCTGTGCCGTCAGGGCCGATAGTCATCGACACCGATGGTGAAGATGGCAGACGACTCATCAACACCCCGGGCAAGCTGCCTAGGGCCGGCACGGTCGGCCCCGGCCGCGAGCCTGTGGCGGTCACGTTCACGACCAGCACTCCGGCGCCCTATTCCTGGGATCTGCGGCGAAAGGGAGGTAGCGATCCGGTGACGACCTCGACGCAACCGTCCCTCGCACATGCGTTCACGGCTGGGGACGCTGGTGACTGGGAGATTTCAGTTACACCCGATGGAGGTGAGCCCACCACGGTGGAGTTCCGCCTCAACGATGCTCCAGTGGCCGGGTTCAGCGCGGGTGACATCGGGAATGCCCCGACCTCGGTCACCCTGGACTCGAGTGCTTCGAGCGACGACGGAACGATCGACGGCCGAATCTGGAACTTCGGTTTCTTCAACAACTGGACCTCCACCACAGCCAACCCGACCCAGCTGTTCACACACCCCGGTGCCTACAACGTCACGCTCGGGGTGGTTGACGACGACGGTGCATCCACTTTCAAGACGTTGCAGCTGTCAGTCCCGGGCGCTCTGGTAGCTCCGGCGCCGGGGACCTTCGCCGGCAACGTCTACAAGTGGGCGGCAGTACCCGGAGCACAGACCTACGGAGTGCATGTCTCGGCGAGTGGTGGGGCCGGGTGTCCGGGTCCGTCGGATGTGACTGTCCCGATCAACGAAGCTCCGTCGTTCACGACCGCGTATCCCGGGTGTTCGGTCACGGTCAGCCACCGGGTGCAGGTGAGTGGCACGTGGGGTCCGTACTCGGCTGAGGTGACGCGACCGTGACGTCAATCCTCTATCAGGCGCACGAGATCCCAGAAACAGGTGCCGAGAGTTTCGCGCCCCTCGACTCGAGGGGTTCCATCCTCACGCGCCGGCGGCGCCAGACCGGGAACCAGTCGGGCTACATACTCGGGGTCGTGCTGGTGGCGATGACCGTGGGACTGCTGTTGATCACTGCTCTCCTCTCGTTGTCGTTCACGACACATCGGGCGGCGATATCCCAGCAGGAGATCGCCCGCGAACAACGGGCAGCTGACGGCGGTCTGGAAACCGCACTGACTCGTATACGCACTGCAGCCAACACCGGGAGCACGGATCTCTGTGAACCGCTCGCAGATCCCGATCCCGAGGTCGACAAAATCGACTTCAACTCCGGCACTGACGACATCACCGACGATGTGACAGTGGATGTTGATTGTGAAGAGGTCCTCGGCAACAGCCTTGGGTCCTCAGCGGGCAGTGTCGAAGTGGTCGGGGACGACTATTCCGAGGTACTACCCGATGGACTGGACTGGACTGGCTGGCCATGGAGCGATGCGTTGGGCACTCCTGGGCCGGACGCGAGCACGAAGCCGACGGTCGTCCACAACGCGGATCAGCCTCTGCTCATCAACGGGAGCATGTCGGTGCGCAAGGGTGCGGCGCCGTTGCTCAACCTGCCTGGCGAGACGGGTGCCATCGACGTGTCGGGCAGCTATGTGCAGGGGGATCCTGGATACCCGGGTTCTGGTCAGGACTGCGGGATGCTCGACCTGGGATCCGGGTTGGGGGGAGACCTGAGTCGCACCGCGGTAGTCGATGACACGATCTCCCCGAGCTGTGGCGATTCGGCGACGGCTTCCCTCGGGCCGACATTGGTCACGGATGGGCCAACTGGAGTCCCGGGTCAGGTGCCGGCGTGTTCCTCCCCCACGGTCACCTTCGATCCCGGAGATTACGGCAGTGCTCAGATCGACGCGATGAACAACCTCTTCGATGGGAGCTGCAGCGGCACGCTTTTCCACTTCAACCCGGGCGACTACTGGTTCGGAGCGCGCAACAACGGTGACGCGATCACCTTCGCTGATGCCGGCTCCGCATTCGTGTTCGGCACCGTCGAGGGTTCAGGGCCGACCGCCGAATGCAATCCGGCCTCAGCGGCCGGCGTGAGACTGGTTCTCTCCAGCAGGACCACGATTGACCATGAGGCCGGCAACGTGAGCATCTGCGCTCCTGGCGGAACGGGCGATGCGATTGTCGAGTCCAGTACCGCTCCGAGCGGGATCAAGCGGTCGAACGCCACGACGAAGCGACACGACGTGATGTGGTACTGCGAGCAGTGGTGGAATTGTTATTGGCTCCAGGACGACGATTTCTCGAGCGTCGGGAATGTGCTTGCCGACGCCCAGGGGTCAGACGATGCGACCGGCACGGTTGTGTGTGCCAACTCCACGATTGCATGTGTCCTGAGATTCGGGGTCGACCTTCAGGCCGAGGGCGATCGCCCGATCCACGACCTGAAGGTCGCGTGGACCTCAAGCGAGAGTCCACCAGCGCACGGTTCCCGACGCGGTGCGAAGGTGACGATCACCGGCGGCCCGAGTGCATGCAGCATCTATGAACCCAATGTTGGTCGAACACCTGGATTCGTCACGACGGTAGATCTCTCGAGTTGTTTCCCCGGGCAACCAGAGAGTGCTCTCAATGGTGCACACATGGAGGTGGCCTTCGACTACCAGCCGCCGTATGCCCCCATAGGCACGGCGGAAACCATCCGTCTCAAGGTCCGAGGCCTGAACATGATGGTCAACGCCCATGAGGTGAACGCTGGAGTCGCTACGTCACCCAGTGGTTCGCAATGGACCGACCCGAACAAGGCGATCGCTGCGGGTGGTGGCGCTGCAGTTCACCCTGAGGGCGACTGCTACGAGTTGGTCGGCACATGGGTTTGCGAGCGAACCATGGCCGATACGAGTCCAGACGAACTGGTGCTCAAGTCATTCGACCTTGGGTCGTCGGGGCTTGATGCAGATGATCAGATCGAGAGCCTTGCGCTGGTTATCGACAACGCGGGCGGAGACAACGCGGTTGCGGGACCGATCGAGTCCGGGATCGTTCTCGGCACCACGAGGGTTTCGGTCGACCGCCCCGACGGAGCCGGCGGTACCGAGACGTGTGAGGTGCCGGCCACCAATCCCAATACCTACACGCGGTCGGCCAACACCTACATGATCGACATCCTCGCTGGCGACGCGGCGTGTTCGCCGCTGCGTCACAGCAGCGCGTCGGTGCTCAACGACATCACGGTTCGTCTGTCGATGAGCCCCGAGAAGGGAATGTGGCTGGGCGATATTCTGAGGGACGACATAGGCCTGCAGTTGCCCCAACTCGACTATGTGCGCCTGGTGGCCACTACGAACTCCTCCTCCACGCTGCACCGGGGTCGCGTCACCTCCGATGGTGCGGGCACACGGTTCCGGGTACACGGGAACATGGTGACACCTCGGATAAGTCTGGACGTTCGCTGGGAGGGACCTGTTGACATGGATCCGATCGTTTCGGGTTCGATGCAGGTCCATTCGATCGGTAGCTCGGCGGATGTTGACGGAACGGTAGGAGTGCTTTGCTGCGGACCGGGCCAGCGCGAAGTGCGGATCGTCTCGAAGATCAAGGACGATGGCGGCAACTGGATTCCCCGCGGCGTGGCACGCGCTGCCGTGTTCCAGAATGCCGGGGCACCGCTCGCCGACGCCACAGTCACCGGGTGGCAGCTCTGCGCGGGTAGCGGATGTGTCGTGCCCACTGGTGGCGTGCTCGGTCCGCCCCCCTGAGGTCCTCCCCGATTTTGGTCCTCCCCGATTTTGCTGGTTCTGTGGGGCGTGCGTGGCGCTGCGCGCCACGCACGCCCCACAGAACCACCGTTGATCAGCCTTCACCGACCACGTACAGGTTCGATTCACCCCTCGGGGTGGCCGACGAGTCGAGTACCGTCCAGCCGATCCCGTCGAGGTCACCGGTTATCGAGTCGTCGAACTCGTCGGGGTCCGCATCGGTGACGACCACCGCGCGGTTTCGACCGGCCCCCGCAGCCGCCTCGAGCGCCAGATCCAACCGGTCGAGGTTCATGGCGGTGAGCACATCTGCCGATGAGTCCGCGGCCCAGAACTGCCGCGAGTTGCCGCCCGCGTTCTTGTTGGCGACCACCACCAGCGTCGTCTCGCCCGGGAACTCCCGTGCGACGTACGCGAGGGTCCCATCGACGGTATCTGTCGCATCGGCTCGGATATCGGCCTGGGCGCGCAGTGCGCTGATCGAGAGGGCCGCGGTCACCAACACCCCACACGCAATCGCGATCCGGCGTTGAGGGATCGGGAACTCGCTCGCCGCGCGGTACAGCCCGAGCACCACGACAGGCACGAGGATCGGAAGGAGGATCTGGAAGAACCGTCCGCCCCACTCGGCGGCGCCGCCGTTGGCGTACAGCGTGGCGATGAGGCCGGTGGTCGCTATCACCGACACGAGGATGATCCGCAACACGAGCGTTGGTGACCCAACCGGCGAGGCTCCCGTCGTTGACTCCTGGTCGGCCGCAGGGGTCGCCAGGTCGGATGACGTTGCTCGCTCGGGTGGCTGGTCCGTCGAGGTAGGCACCAGGTCTGAGCGCCTCAACCAGATCAGACCTGCCGCCAGCAGCGGGAACGCGGCGATCATGCCCGTTACCAACCATGGTGGATCGACCAACATCGCCACAGCCGCGCCGACCGCTGCCACCATCAGCACGAGGGAGATGCGTGAGCGCTTCGGAGCGACCCGTAGGACCACCGATGCCCCGATCACCAGAACCGCTGCGAGCGTGACCCACAACGCGGCGGTGCTCCAGGAGTTGGCGAACGGTCGCAACAGGCTCGCCCATGATCCCGAGACCGGGTCCGCGCTCGCCCTGGTGGCGATCCGTCCCGGGTTCACTCCGTAGCCGTCGCGACCCGAGATGGCCAGGGCCACGCGTGTGTCGAGGAAGTAGGTGGCCAACACCGCGGCTCCGAGCGCGCCCGCGGTGAGGAACGCACGCAGATCGAGTCGTCGGGTCCTCCTCGCCGGCAGGGACATGAGCCCGATGGCAGCGACCACTGCGAGCGCGTAGATCGTTCCCTCGCTGCGCAGGCCCACGGTCAGCAACAGCGCCGGCAGCCCGAATGCCAGACCCGGCCAACTCCGGTCGTCCAACCATTTGCTGAGGCCCAGGAACGCCGCGCCCGCAGTCGCCGCGGCGAGAGCATGGCCCATCGTGACGAAGCCGTAGAACAGGAGCGGGCTGCCGAGTCCGATGAGCCACAGTGTTGGAACGCCGAGACGCTTGTCGATCCGCCTGGCGATGAACGCTCCGCTGACCGCGGCGCCCCACAGACCCAGCACCGAGAGAGCGATTGCGCCGAGGTAGCCACCGAGCCAGTAACCCGGTGTGATCACCAGTGGGTAGCCGGCGTGGCGTGCATACGGAATCTCACGGTCACCGGCGATGACTTCGGGCAACAGGCGCGAGAACTCCCCGTCGGCATCGACCTCGGGGGCCTCACGTTCGACCGACCAGGAGCTATCGGTGAGCGCATCGGCCTGAGCGAGGTAAAGGCCCTCGTCGGGCACGACGACCGCGCGGGGTCGCATGACTGCCACGACAGCGATGAGCGCCAGGGCCAGCGCCGCCGCGTTGATCCACAGTCGGCGATTGCCCCGCGGCATCCGCATCCCGGTCGTATCGGTGGCTCCTGCGTCTCCTGCCCCGCGTGGCGGGTTCTCAACGCTGCTGTCCGGAGTCCCGTCCGTTGCACGTCGGTTGAATCGTTGCCCTGCGAGATCCGAGGCGCCAATGGTGTCGTGCGGCGAGGTCTCGGGCGGCGAGGCGCCAGAGGTGTCAGGCGGTGTGGTGTCGTGCGGCGAGGTCTCGGGCGGCGAGGTGTCAGAGGTGTCAGGCGGTGTGGTGTCGGGCGGTGAGGTTTCGGGCGACGAGGCGCCAGAGGTGTCAGGCGGTGAGGCGTCACGCGACGAGGGTGCGCTTACACGCGGCAGCAACGGCACGTGGGCGTTGCGGCGTCGACGGTCCATTCATCTCTCATCGGCACATTCGACGCCACGCATGAGTCTCCAGCCCCCCCCGATGCGTGGGAAATCCGATGGCCACCAGGCATTGAGCGGAGCTGTGGATGCCCGTGCTCATCGAGCGGAGCTGTGGATGCCCGTGCTCATGGGGCACGGTGCCCGTGGGTCGGAGGTTTCTACCGGGAGCCGGCAGGAAGTGAATCGCTGGGTTCAGCGTCGGGTCGCCAGCCCGGGCCTGGCGAGGCCGACCAGGAAGCCGGTGCCCCAGGTGATGTGCATGACCGGGAAGGCGGCGAGGAACGTAACCGGGTCGGCATCGTGTTGGTCCGGGCGACTGGTGACCACGGCGGTTGCGAGAACCGCCCCATATCCCAGAGCCGCGAGACCGAGGAGGCGTCGACCCCTGCGCGAGACGCTGAGCACGGGAGCTGCTGCGGCGATGATGGTTGCTACGGGAGCGACCGCGTGGCGGACCTTCAGAGAGTCCGGGTGGCTGCGGGCCACGTCGGCTTTGCCCAAGCCGTAGTCGTAGAACTGCCGGGCGAGCCCGCGCAGGGTTGCCCGGGGTCGGTACAGGGTGACGATCGAAGGGTCCAGCACCAGTGTGTGGCCGGCCGCCCGTATCCGGTGGTTGAGTTCGTAGTCGGAGTTGCGGAGCAGCGATTCGTCGAATGCCCCGACCTCGTCGAGCACGTCGCGGCGGTACGCAGGATGACCGATCGTGTCCACCTCGCAACGTTGGGTCGAGTAGCGGAACGGCGAGGCCATTCCGAAGCGTGAGGTCATGGCAAGCCCGATGGCCTGCTGTGTGCGGTCGACGCCGTCGTGGCGGAGCTGCCCGCCGACACCGCCGGCGCCGGTCTCTTCGAGCGCAGCGACCGATCGGCTGACGAAGTCGGGGCCGACCTCTGCGTGTGCGCCCACGATGCAGACCACGTCGCCTTTGGCCGCCTCGATCCCCCTGTTGAACGCCGAGGACGCCAACCGATCCGGGTTGTCGACCAGCCGGAGCCAGTCGTACTCCGAGGCGAGGCGTTCCACGAGCTCCCGCGAACCGTCGGTGGAGCGTCCGTCGGCGATGATCACCTCGAGGCGATCGAGCGGGTGGTCCTGGTGCCTGAAGCTCTCGATGCAGGTCTCGATCCAGTCGATCTCGTCTCGCATCGGCACGACCACGGACACCAGTGGGGCGATTGCCGAGTCGCTGGCCGGGGCTTCCCCGGTCGACGGGTTGATCGACTTCGAGTCGGCCGGCGATGAGGTCGCGTTCGGGGGCCCTGCGGCGGTCATTGTGTGCGTTCCCGGTCGCCGATCATGGCCAGAAGTGTAGGCGGGACCGGGCGCCGGACAAATGTGACCGGCAATGGTGAAGGCCACGAGCGAGGGGGGCGCGGCACTCCTCAGCGACCGCTGCCCTGGCCGCCGATCATCGCCCGCACCGTGCGGAGGATGATGCGGTTGTCGAAGCTGAGGCTCTGGTGTCGGAGGTAGAAGAACTCGTACTGGAGCTTCTCGAGGGCGTCGCGTTCGTCGCCCGCGTATCCGTACTTCACCTGTGCCCAGCCGGTCAGTCCGGGGCGCACCAGGTGCCGCAGGTCATAGAACGGCAACTTGGCGGAAAGTTCCATCACGTAGTGGGGCTGTTCGGGCCGTGGTCCCACCATCGAGAGGTCCCCCTTGAGGATGTTGATCACCTGGGGGAGTTCGTCGAGGTGGCTGTGTCGCAGCAGCTTCCCGAAGGGGGTGACCCGTGGATCGTCCTGTTGGGTCCACGTCGTGGTCGGTGCGCTGTTCCCGTCTGCTCCACCAGGTGTTCCGGTATCGCTGGCCGCCGCTTCTGATGACGCATTCAGTCGGGCCTTCTTCCCGCCGGAGTGGTCGGTCATGGTGCGGAACTTGAAGATCATGAACTCGGAGCCCCCCTTTCCGACCCTGGGTTGGCGGTACATGAGCGGACCCCGGTTGCCGACCACATTTCCGATCAACACGAACGGCGTGACGATGACGAGCGGAATGATCGCGAGGATACGCGATGCTCATGTCCATCATGCGTTTGAGGCGCCCGTAGTAGACCCTGTGCACCTCTCCGATGTCGAAGAACAGCGATGCCGCGCTCCAGTTCGCTGACGGGCAACTTGCCGAGCCATTCCTCGTAGAAGTCCTGAAGCGTTCGCAGTCGGACCCCCGACTCGTGGAGCTGCGCCGGCCTGGGTGATCACGCGGTCATTGGCCTGGGCATGGGTGTCCATGACGACCAGGGTCGCTCCGGATCGCTCCACGGCCTCGGCCAGCGGGTATTCGCCGGCCCCCGCGACTTCTTCCGGGGTCAGGAACGCGACCAACTGGGCCGCCTTCTCAGGGCTGAGAGCGAGGTCGTTGCGGAACTGTTGTTCCTCGCCTGCATGGGCTATCACCAGCACACGATCACGGTTCTGGGCCCGCCTGGTGCGGCCCCGCGACATGGCGTTGAGCATCACCTGCCAGGGGATTATCACCAGCGCCGAGCCGAAGACCACGAAGCGTGGAAGGAGCGCATCGCCGATCGCAAGTTGTGGGATCGAGACACCCACAACAGCAACGCCCACGGCTATCGAAGAGAGATAGAACGCCTGGCGCATCGTGCGTGGCTGGTCGGGCATGCCGACGGAGTAGGACGTGAGCTCCAGCAGGATGCTGTAGCCGATCGCCCAGGTGAAACGGCTGGAGTTGATGAAGTCGTAGGGAATTTCAGCGATGTAGACGCGCGTGGATGACGCTGAGGATCAGCACCGCTGCGGCACTGCCCCCGTAGCTCAACAGTCGGGCCAGGCGGCGCATGGACCAACGCTACAGGTACCGCCCACTCCCGCCGTAGACCCATGCCTCGCCCCGCCCCTGTCACGGCGCCCCTTTCCCTCGTTCTGTGTGGCGTGCGTGGCGCTCAGCGCCACGCACGCCACACAGAACGAGGTGGTGTGGGCGAGGGAGGTCGAACCGGGCCACGCGACCCGTTTCGCCCGACGTCACCGGGCAGCAGGGTTCCATCATGACCCACGGCTCGTCGTACCCAACCAACACCGACGACCTCCACCGATTGGCGGCTCGCCAGCACGGCCTGGTCGCCGGATACCAACTCCTGAGCACCGGCTGGGAGCGTTGGGAAGTGGCGCGCCTGCGCCGACACCATGGGTGGGATCTCATCAGCTCCCGGGTGCTCCGACGACTCGGCTCGCCTGAGTCCGCAGCCCAGCGTGTGTGCGCGGCGGTCCTCGACGCCGGTCCCGCTGCATACCTGTCGCACGAGTCCGCGGCTGCGTGGTGGGGACATCGTGGGTCGCGCCTCGAGAACCCGATTCAGGTGGTGACCGTTCGTAGCACGAAACGTCGGAGCCCTCTGGCACGAGTGCACCGGGTGCGTTGTATAGAAGGTCAGTGGGTGACTGACATCTCAGGCGTCCCGGTCGTGCGGCCCGAACTCGTGGCGCTCCAGTTGTTCGCGGTCCATAGCCACGGACGAGCTGAGCGGATCGTCGAGTCCCTGTGGTCACAGCGCCTTCTGTCGGGTGAGTCGATCGGCTGCCTCCTGGGTGACATGGGAGAGCGAGGTCGCAACGGGACGGCGGGACTTCGCAGATTCCTGAAGGAGCGTGGGACCGACTACAGACCCCCCGACAGCGGACTCGAGTCCCGAACGCAGCGGATCCTCAGCGACGCCGGGATCAGGGTTAATCGACAGGTCAGTCTCGGCGGCGAGGGCCACTGGAGCGGACGGGTTGACTTCCTCGTGGTCGGTGCGCCGTTGGTGATCGAGGTCCAGAGCGAGTTGCATCACTCCTCGTTGACTGATCGCACGGAAGACGCTCAGCGGATCAGTCGGCTCACCTCGGACGGGTTCGTAGTGGTGGAGGTGACCGACGAGATGGTCTGGACAGACCCAGCCCGCGTCGTGTCGACCGTGCGTGAAGGAATCAGGCGCGCTCGTCAGCGCCAGCGCGTAACGGTGTTCTGTGTGGTGTGCGTGGCGCTCAGCGCCACGCACACCACACAGAACAGGGAGGGACAGGGAGGGTCGGGTCACACCACGAGCCACGAGCCCCGAGCCACGAGCCCACGAGCCCCGAGCCCCGAGCCCCGAGCCCCGAGCCCCGAGCCCCGGCCCGAGCCCCGAGCCCCGAGCCGGCAGAGCCAGTGAGAACAGTCAGTGAGCACAGCCGGTGAGCAGACCGATGAGCAGACCGATGAGCACGGACGCCGGATCGTAGCTACGATCGCGTCACCACTGCCCGCCGTCCGGGGTCCCGGCAGACGCTGGAAACCTCGACAACCAGGACCTCGACATCCAAAGCCTCGACGGTCAAGATCTCAAAAAGCAATAGTTCAGAAAGCAACACCTCAACAAGGGGGAAAAGTGAAGGACTACGACAAGCAGTACATAGGCGGCGAATGGGTCGCCTCCACAGGAGGCGGCTCGATCGACGTGATCGATTCCGCGACCGAAGAGGTCTACGGGACAGTTCCCGAAGGCACTGCGGCTGATGTCGACAAGGCGGTTGCCGCTGCGAAGGCGGCATTCGAATCCTGGTCGACCACGCCCACCGACATCCGCGCCAAGTACCTGCGCGACATCGGGGCTTCCCTCATGGCTCGTTTCGACGACATCGTCGAGTTGATCTCATCGGAGGTCGGCTCGCCCAAGGCGTTCGCCCAGATGGTGCAGGCCGGTATGGCCGTGGGCGAATGGGAACTGTTCGCGAACCTGGTCGAGAGCTACGAGTGGGAAGAGCAGGTCGGCAACTCGCTGGTCGTGCGCGAGCCCATCGGTGTGGTCGGGGCGATCACCCCGTGGAACTACCCGCTGTACCTCATCATGTGCAAGATCACCCCCGCTCTCGCAGCAGGGTGCACGGTCGTGCTCAAGCCGTCGGAGATCACGCCCCTCAACGCCTACCTGCTCGCAGAGGTGATCGACGAGGTCGGACTCCCGGCAGGCGTGTTCAACATGGTCGTCGGCACGGGCCCCGAGGTGGGCGCTGCGATCTCCGGGCATCCAGATGTCGACATGGTGAGCTTCACCGGTTCCGGGCGCTCGGGCGCCGAGGTCCAGAAGGCCGCGGCATCCACAGCCAAGAGGGTCGGCCTCGAACTCGGCGGCAAGTCGGCCAATATCATCCTCGACGACGCGGACCCTGCCGGCATCGGACTCTCGTCGGTGTTCGGTTGCATGATCAACTCGGGCCAGACCTGTTCTGCACTGACTCGTCTGTTGGTACCCGAGAGCCGCAAGGACGAGTACATCGATGCCGTGATGGCAGAGGTGAGCCAGATCCGTCTCGTGGACCCCAAGGCCGACGAGCCGGATCTCTTCCACTCCCTGGGCCCACTCTCCTCGAAGGCCCAACAGGAACGGGTCCGCTCGTTCATCCAGAAGGGCATCGACGAGGGCGCCACGGTTCTCACTGGCGGTCCGGAACAGCCCGACGAGCACCCGAAGGGCTTCTACGTGAAGCCGACGGTGTTCGCGGACGTCACCTCGGACATGACCATCGCCCAGGAGGAGATCTTCGGTCCGGTGCTGTCGATCATCACCTACAGCGATGACGACGATGCCGTGAAGATCGCCAACGACAGCGTGTACGGCCTGGCAGGAGCGGTGCAGTCGTCCGACCAGGAACGCGCCGTTGCAGTGGCCCGCCGGATCCGTACCGGCCAGGTCGATGTGAACGGTGGGGCATTCAACCCCAGCGCTCCCTTCGGTGGCTACAAGCAGTCGGGCAACACGCGTGAGCGTGGTCGTTGGGGTCTCGAGGAGTTCCTCGAGACCAAGTCGATCCAGCTTCCGGGCTGAGAGAACTGACGTGACGGCGGCCTCCGGGCTGCGGTTCACGGTGCTGATCCCGATCGAGTCGACTCACACCGGACACTCCGGTGAGAGTCGACTCGATCTCGTTTTCTGAGGCTCCGCCCGAGGCCCTTAGGGCGTAGGTTGGAATCTTCCACCACCTGAGAGGTTGTACCCCGACGTGTCCGCCCGAAACGACAACAGCGCTGAGCGTGATGGCGCTGGTCGTGACGATGCCGACAGCGCTCGGCCCGGTCGTGGCGACACCGACCGGCGTCCCTCCTCCAACCAGGATCCGCCCGCTGTGGCCGACGACGCCACCACGATCGCTGCCGGTGACGAGGCCGCACTCTCCATTTCGCTCGGGGCGAAGCTCATCGCCCGTTTCGTGAAGATGCACCCGGGTCCGTTCGCAATGTCGATCGTCGGTGGAGTCGGCTGGTCGCTGATGATCGTCGCCGCGAGCATCGTGCTGGGCCGGGTGACCGACAAGGTGATCCAACCAGCGTTCAGCACGGGTATAGATGGGGGCACCGTGTGGTGGGCGGTGGGTGCGCTCGTGCTCGTGGGCGCTCTGCGCGGCGGTGCCGTGGTGGTGCGCCGCTGGTTCGGTTCGGTCACCGAGGCCCGCATGCAACGATCGCTGCGGGGTGCTGTGGCCGATCGACTTCTAGAGATGCCGATGGGCTCGTACCGCAACCGACCGACCGGCCAGCTGTTGGCGACCTCCGATGTCGACATCACCACCGCAACCCAGATGTTGATGCCCCTGCCGTTCTCGCTCGGGGTGGTGTCGTTGGTGGTCGTGTCACTGGCGAGCCTCTGGTTCGCCGATCCATGGTTCGCTCTCGTGGCCCTGTTGTTGTTTCCGGCACTCGCCTGGTTGAGCCGCTACTACACCACCCGGATCCACGAGCCCTCTGCGAAGGTCCAACAGGAACTCGGTCGTGTTGCAGCGATCGGCCACGAGAGCTTCGACGGAGTGATGGTGGTCAAGACCCTCGCTCGTGAGGAACAGGAACGGGCCCGCTTCGAGGTGGCTTCGCGCACCCTCGCCGAGGAACGCATCGGTGTCGCCCGCATGACCTCGATCTTCGAACCGCTCGTGACGATGCTCCCGAACCTGGGAATGATCGCGTTGTTGCTGGTGGGAGCCGCTCGTATCGACTCGAACAGCACCACGAGCGTGGGCGACCTCGTTCAGGCGATTGCGTTGTTCGGCTGGTTGGCATTCCCCATGCGCATCGTCGGGTTCCTTTTCGAGTCGCTCCCGCGTGCGGTGGTGTCGATCGCCCGCGTTGACGAGGTCCTCTCCGAGCCGATCGATCCCGCGTACGCCGATACCGATGATGTTCACGCCCCGCTTGCGGCCAGAACGTCGCGCGCAGGGTCAGGGTCGGTGCCCCAGGGCGCGCCGGTCGCCGATGACGAACCGACGGTGAACGAGACCGTGGTTGCCACGCCGCTGCCGGAGGGCCCGTTGTCGGTCGAAGTCGACTCCGTGAGCTTCTCCTTCGAGGACCAGCAGATCCTGCGCGATGTCAGCTTCACCGCCCGCCCCGGCGAAGTGCTGGCGCTCGTGGGATCCACCGGCGCCGGCAAGTCGACTCTCGTCAGCCTGCTGGCCCACCTGGACTCACCCGAGCGGGGCACGATCCGCCTCGGAGGTGTGCCCACCGACCAACTGGATCCGGCCGAACTGCGATCGACGGTGTCGGTCGCGTTCCAGGAGAGCTACCTGTTCGCACGATCGATTGCCGACAATGTGCGCTTCGGACGTGAGGCCAGCGACGTAGATATAGACCGGGCGCTCCAACGCTCCATGGCGGCCGATTTCGTCGCTGAACTGCCTCGGGGAACTGCCACCGTCGTGGGTGAACGCGGGGTCACGCTCTCAGGTGGCCAGCGTCAGAGGGTGGCACTGGCACGGGCGCTGGCGGGTGGACCGCGGGTGGTGATCGCTGATGATGCCACCTCCGCGGTCGATCCCGTGATCGAGTCCCAGATCCTCGAGTCGCTGCGTGAGGGCGATATCACGATGATCGTCATCGCCCATCGCCTGTCAACCATCACCCTTGCGGACCGGATCATCCACTTCTCCGGTGGCACCGTGCGGGCGGTGGGTACCCACGAGGAGTTGATGGCGGACCCCGAATACGTGGCCCTCGTCACCGCCTACGAAGAGGAAGAGCCCGCTCCGGGCGACCTCGTCGGCGTCGAGGCGGGCCCATCGGTTGCGGAGACTGCTCCCGCGGCCCTCGGGGAATCCTTTTCATTCGAGGATCCGACCCCGTGGGTCGGCGACGCCGGAGAGGGTCCTCCATGAGCCTCATCCAACCCGAGATCGATGATCCCACGGTTGCCAAGGCCGTGGACCCCGATGCCACCGCGATGCAGGTGCTGCGCGCCGGGGTGAAGGCCAGCCCGGAGCTGCGTCGCGGGTTCGTGGTGTCGGTGCTGTTCGCGATGGTCGTGGCACTGGGGCGCCTGGTCGTCCCCGTTGCCATCCAGCAGATCCTCGACAAGGGGTTCACCCCCGATGGCCCCGACTGGGGCTTCGTGCTGACCGCATGTGGCATATCGGTGGTCGCGATCCTGTTGTTGTCGGTACTCGACCGGGTGACCCTGCTGCGGTTGTTGACCACCGCCGAATGGGTCATATACGGCCTGCGGACGCGGGCATTCAACCATGTGCATGACCTCAGCCTCGCCCACCACGGCGAAACCAAACGGGGCGTGCTCGTTGCGAGGGTCACCTCGGACATCGAGATGCTCGCCCGATTCGCCGCCCACGGTGCGATCTCCTGGGTGATCGATCTCACCCTGATCTTCGTATCCCTCGGTGCGTTGGCCATCTACCAGTGGCAGCTGGCACTTGTGGTGATCCTCGTGCTCGTGCCGATCGTGCCGATCCTGAGGATCGTGCAGATCCGCCAGTTGCACGCGTACGACGACTATCGGAACACCGTCGCCAATACCCTCTCGGCCATCTCCGAGACCATCGGTGGGGTGCAGGTGTTGCGCTCCTACGGCGCGGTGCGACAGGCCCGTCGGGAACTTCACGAGTCGATCGAGGAGCAGTACCGCTCACAGTTGGTGGCACGATTCTACTTTGCGGTGATGTTCCCCCTGTCGGACCTGTTCAGCGGCTTCGCACTGGCCGCGGTCGTCGGCGTCGGTGTCTGGTGGGGCCCGAGTTGGGGCATGGAGGCGGGCACGCTCATCGCTGCGATCTTCATCACCAACCTGGTGGTGCAGCCGGTGGCCGAGATCTCCGAGGTGCTGGACCAGACCCAGACCGCGCTGGCCGGGTGGCACAAGGTTCTCCAGCTACTCGACGAACCAATCGATGTGGTCGATCCCGAGGTCTCCGAGGTCCTTCCGACCGGTGCACTCGATGTGGCCCTCGACCATGTGACCTTCGAGTACGAACCCGGTCGCCCCGTGCTGCACGACATATCGCTGACACTCCCCGCGGGTATCAACGCGGCGGTCGTCGGCGAGACCGGCTCGGGCAAGTCGACGCTCGCCAAGTTGTTGTGCCGACTTGCTGACCCCACTGCTGGAACAGTGCGGGTGGGCGGTGTCGACATGCGCGATCTGGATCGGATCCAACGGGCCGCCGGGGTACGTCTGGTACCCCAGGACGGGTTCCTCTTCGACACCACCCTCATCGAGAACGTGCGCTTCGGTCGCCCCGGTGCCACCGACGAGGAGGTGCTCGCCGCCTTCGAATCGCTCGGACTGGGTCGCTGGGTCACCGACCTTCCCGGTGGGCTGAACACGTCGGTGGGCGAACGCGGCGATGCCCTCTCGGTCGGCGAACGCCAACTTGTCGCCCTGGCCCGCGCCCAACTGGCCGATCCGGGACTGTTGATACTCGACGAAGCGACTTCATCGATAGACCCTGAGACCGAACGCAAGCTCGGGCACGCGCTCGCCACTCTGGCGCAGGGGCGCACAACCGTGAGCATCGCGCACCGCCTGTCCACAGCGGAGGCCGCTGACCGGGTGATCGTGTTCGATGCCGGTGAGATCGTCCAGGACGGCACCCACGACGAGTTGGTGGCCGAAGGTGGCGTGTACGGCGGGTTGTACCGCTCCTGGATAGGCAACACCCGCCGCTAGCACCGTCGGGGTTTCGGCGGGGGAGTGCCGCGCCGGTAGATTCGCTGTGTGGGCCGTGCCGATCAGCGGTCGGTCACAACAGAGTCGACCATCCGAGGAGAACCCCGTGTCCAATGCCCCCATGAGAATCGCAGTCACCGGCGCCGCAGGCCAGATCGGGTACTCCCTGTTGTTCCGGATCGCCAGTGGAGCCATGTTGGGACCGGATCAGCCGGTGATCCTCCAGATGTTGGAGATCACGCCGGCACTCGGCGCACTCGGCGGCGTTGCGATGGAACTCGAGGATTGTGCATTCCCGCTGCTGGTCGACGTGGTGCAGACCGACGACGCCGATGTGGCCTTCGGCGATGCCGACGTGGCGCTGCTGGTCGGGGCCATGCCCCGCAAGGCAGGGATGGAACGATCCGATCTTCTCTCGGCAAACGGGGGCATCTTCAAGCCCCAGGGTGAGGCACTGGGCCGCTCGGCCGCCAAGGACGCGAAGATCCTCGTGGTCGGCAATCCTGCCAACACCAACTCGCTGATCGCCATGAACAACGCTTCGGGCCTCGATGCCGGACGCTTCACCGCTATGACCCGCCTCGATCACAACCGGGCGGTAGCCCAGTTGGCGACCAAGGTCGGTGCGCCCACGACCGACATCACCAGGATGACGATCTGGGGTAACCACTCGACCACCCAGTATCCCGACCTGTTCCACTGCGAGGTTGCAGGGCGCAGCGCGGTCGAGGTCGTGGGTGACGAAACGTGGATCGAGGAGACGTTCATCCCGACCGTGGCCAAGCGTGGTGCAGCGGTCATCGAAGCTCGTGGTTCGAGTTCCGCCGCTTCCGCCGCGAATGCAGCGATCGGTCACATAGCGAGCTGGCATCTCGGAACCCCTGAGGGCGACTGGGTATCGATGGCGGTTCCCTCCGACGGTTCCTACGGTGTCCCCGAAGGCCTGATCAGCTCGTTCCCGTGCACCTGCTCGGGCGGCGAGTACACGATCGTTCCGGATCTCGAGATCGACGACTTCTCACGGACCAACATTGATGCCTCGGTAGCTGAGCTGATCGCCGAGCGCGACGCCGTGGCCGAACTCGGCTTGATCTAGACCCCACAGATCGGCAGCGCCGAACGCCCCCGGGTTCCGGGTCGGGCCTGTACCTACTTGAGGAACCTGCTCGTGGTGTTGTCCGCCAGCACCCTGCCGTCGGTCTGGCACGTCGCGCAGTAGTCGACCTCATACGCGTTGTACTCGACGGCGCGAACAGTGTCACCGCAGACCGGGCAGGTAGCACCCTTGCGTCGGTGCACCGCGCCGGGCCGGTCCGCCGAACGCGACATGGCGTCGAGTGTGCGTTCGAAGGCAAGAGCATCGGCGATGCACGAACCCATCGCGTCGTAGAGGCTCCTGCGTTGTTCGTCGGTGAGTTTGGCGGTCATCGCGAATGGCGACATCTTGGCTCGGTGGCAGATCTCGTTGGCCAGCATCCGCCCCATGCCTGCGATGCCGTGCTGATCGCGCAGGAAACCGTGTACACGTTGGTTCTTCGCTCCGAGCGCGGCTGAGAAGTCATCGAAGCTCACCGTGTCCGCGTCGGGACCCAACCTTTCGAGCGGTGCCGGTTCGTGCCCCGGTGCGGCAGCAGACGGATCCCCTCCGCAAACCCAGACCCCGGCCTTGCGCTCCTTGCCGGCCTCGGTGAGAAGCAGCGCCGAGTCCTCGCCTCCACGAGTGAGCCTCCAACGTGCGATACCGCCTCGGGGCTTGCGGGACAGCTTCTCGTCGGGCACCAGCCGTCCGCCCTGCATCAGGTGGATGACGAAGGTGAGACCGTCGGGTTCTGCGCCGCGATCGCCGGCCTGCGTTGTGAATCGCAACAACAGGTACTTCCCACGTCGTCCAACCGAACCCAGCGTCAGTCCCACCGCCCCGGCCGGATCGGGTGCAGCGGTCTTGAGGGCGGTGAACGTCAGCGGTTCGAAGCGGACGAGCGTGGTGCCTCCGAAATCATGGGTCAGACGCTCGGCGTGAGCTTGGATCTCGGGTAGCTCCGGCACATCCTCACGCTATCTCCCGTGGTGCGGCATGGCTCTGTGGTCTCAAGGGCTCTGTGGTCTCAGGGAGGATCGACCCCCGGTTGACCATTGTCGTTCACGTGTTGGGTCCACGAGATGCCGTCCCAATAGCGGCGCTGGTGTCGTCCCGATGGATCGGGGAACCATCCAGCCGGAGTCGCACCGCTGTCCGTGAGGGAGCCGGTAGCTTGTGGTGCCGTCTGTGTCGAACGCGATGATCGGCTCACCAGGAACACGACCAATGCGACGATCAGCGCAATCGGCAGGAGACCGATGATGATGATCAACCACTCGTTGCCACTCAACATGTCGGGCCTTCTTCGTCGCTGGGTCTGTCAGAGTCTTCCATTTGGTTCTCGTGCCGGCCCGGTATCGGACAGGGTCAGCGCTCGGGAGCGCTCAGTATTCGACCCCGGGAATTGAATCGATGGCCGAACTGATCGTGTTGAGGCGCTGAGCGCCTTTGATCAACAGCGTGACGTCACCGCCCAGCTTCAGCCGGCCCTGCATGAACGTGACCTGGGGAGAGGTCTCGCCGCGGGCGATCTGGGTAGCGGTGTCGTAGTCGAGCTCCATGGTGGCATCGGCTTCGCCCTCGGGCTTGCCCTTGGCGACCCCGGCCCCGTTCTCACCGACGAACACGTGGTAGATGGCCTTGCCCTGAGGAGCTGCCGTGATGGAGTAGCCGACGGTCGTACTGGCCGGGAGCTCGTTGCCGGTGTCAAGGTCTGCCGACTGTTGAGATTCGGTCGAAGCCCAGGCCTTGGCCAATGCGGAGTCGGCGGCCTCGATCCACTCGTCGCTGAGGTACTGCACGGCACGACTCTACCTGTTCTCCCGTCCGTTCTGTGTGGTGTGCGTGGCGCTCAGCGCCACGCACACCACACAGAACGAGGACCCTGGATCCGGTTGTGGGCCATACTGCCTGGATGCCAGCGATTGACCCTGCCGATGAATCCCGCCACAGCGTCGACCCCGATGTAGAACTCTGGAACGAGTCGTACTACCTCGACTGGTTCACCGAGGACCTGTCGTTGGGCGGATACATCCGGATCGGCTTCTATCCCAACCTGGATCGGGTCTGGTACTGGGCGTGTCTCGTCGGCGAGGGCCGGCCCCTGGTGACGGTGGTGGACAACGATGTGCGCATGCCCCGGGGTGAGCAATCACTCGAGGTTCGCCATGACGGCCTGTGGGCGGATCACACGGTCGAGGTCCCGCTCGACCACATGACCGCCAACCTCGAAGCGTTCGGTCTGGCAATCGAGGACCCTGCCGAGATGTATCGGGAAGGTGGTCCCAGGGGTGACCGTGTGCCATTCGGCTTCGAACTCGACTGGGACACCGATCGCGCCGGCTACATGTGGCCGGCGATCACTCCTCGCTATGAAATCCCGTGCAGGGTTCACGGTGTGGTCATGGTGGGTGACGAACGGATCAACGTCGACGGGTGGGGTCAACGTGACCATTCATGGGGCGCGGCGCGGGACTGGTGGGCCAACACCTGGTTGTGGTCCGCCGGACGTCTCAACGATGGCACGCGCTTTCACAGCACTGGTGGTGTTGATCCCAGTAGCGACTGGGGTGTGAGCTACCGATTGGACCCCGACAGCGCCGAGTTCCTGGAGTCGGATTCAGTGGTCCAGAGCACTATCGAGGGCGACGACCGCCTGCCGGAACGCTCCACGATTGCGTACAGCGGTCTGGATCTGACCGTCACGCCGCTGGCCTTCTCCCCGGTGGGTCTGGTCCATCCGAGCGACGGTCGACTCGATCGGTTCCCACGCGCCTTGGCACGTTACGACAATGCCGATGGCCGCACCGGAGGCGGTTGGATCGAGTGGAACCAGCCGCCTGAAGCGTGATCCTGTCGGTCCGTGTCCGGGCACAGAACTGAACAAGGGATGTTCTGTGGGGCGTGCGTGGCGCTGAGCGCCACGCACGCCCCACAGAACGAGCGGCGCGGCGAGGGGGATCGAGCGGACGCGGGGGAGGGAACGAGCGGCGCGGGGCCGCGTTGATCAGCCGCGGTGGGAGTTGTCGGGCGGAAGAGTGTTGAGCATGTCGGCGAGATCGGCGGAGTGGCCCACCTCACCCAGTTCGTCGAGGAACGAACGGGCTTCGAGCAGGTTCTGTCGCAACCTGAATGTCAGGTGATCGAGATAGTCCGAGCAGTCCTCCCCGCCGCTGATCTCGCGCAGGGCCACCGCGTCGGCCGCGAATGCAGCGACCGCTTCGGTGGCGAAATGCAGCGCTGTGGCGTCAGCGGCCCGATCCTCGCGGTAGCTGGCGGTCAGTTGCGCGTTGAGGTGTTGCAGCACCGCGACCTGTGTCTCCGCATTCCTGGCACGGTGCTTCCACCGGCGGGTCTTCGACAGGGCACGATCGGCGCGATCCTGGGCGAGATCGGAGCGCTGGTCGGCCCTACGGGCCCTCTTCTTCGAACGTTTCGCCTTCTTCTTCGCACGTGCGGATTTGTCGATCGCCTTGGCTGCGCGCTCTTCAGCCCTGACTGCGCGCTCTTCGGCGGTCTTGGCAGCCTCGAGTGCTTTCGAGAATGCCTTGGCCGACACCTCGCCGGTGGATTTCTCGCTCTTCACCCTGTCGCCCATCGTGTCGCTGTCTCCATACCGCCTCGACGTGGTCTCACCCTTGCCTATCGGCACCCGTGGGCTCCAGTCGAGAGGAATGGTCAGGTGTCACCAGGGGAAATCGAACCGGCTGAACTGGAGCCGGACCGCCCTGGTTGGCGGCGGACGAACGTTAGCGGTGCATCGGACACAGGGGTCCGCGGCCGTGTGGATAGCGAGCCGATTCCTACAGAGGGAGGATCTGTGTTCCCGGGATTCCGGAAATCGGCTTTCAGGAGCTGCTCCCCCAGAAGACCGGTCTTCGAAATTGGGGCGTCTGGATGCGCTGCCCTTGCGCATCCAAACCGCCCCCGAAACCCCCTCCACCCCGGTGTGACCGGGACGTTCTCTGGAGCAATCCGGAAGGTCCGTACCGTCGATCGCTCGTTGTAGAAAACCATACGACCGACAGGAGGGAACTTCCACGGGTAGACCTTCCCTGACCGGGATGGGCCGGTGGGCCTACAAGGCTCTGCGACCGGGAGCGGCAACTCAGATCGATGGAGGTGGATGCTCCACGACGGTGGTGATCCCGCCGCGGGCGTTCTGTTCCAATCGCACCGTCACGTCGCCAACCGCTGGTGCCTGTGCGCATATGTGGTCGTGGAGCTCGACGGCCAGGTGCTCCGCGAAGATCCGACGGTCCCTGAACGTCACCAGCCAGAGCTTGAGAGACTTGGACTCGATCGCATGGGTCACGGCCGTGTAGGCGATCTCTGCTGAGTAGATGTCGGGTTGGAGTCCCTCGACAGCAGGGCACAGTGCCTCGAGCTCGTCGGTTCGGAATGTGACCCGGACAGGGCGGGTGACCGCGAAGAACTCGAGCCGTCCGTACTCGTGGTCCTCGACGCGACGTCCGAGCATCGAGACCTCGGAAGGGTCGGCTCGCGGTCGAGGCTGTTGGGGCTGCGGTGACTCCGGACCCGGCGCCGACGGCGGCGGTGCATTCATCAGTTGCCCCCGGGGCATTCCTTGGCGAAGTAGTCGCCGATAGCTCTCACTGCGGATTCGTACTCCGGTGTGCCCATGGCCTCGGATCCATTGGCGACGCCCTTTTCGGCAACCTCACCAATGGCCTTCGAGATCACGTCGATGTCATCGTGGAGGTTCTCCGGGAGCACCTTCTTGAGTTCCTCGGCCTGCAGTTGGGCATCCTTCGCGGTGTCCGGGCTGGTGAGAATGCCGGTGAACATCTTCGAGAAGGTAGAAGCCTGCTTGAAGCAGTCGACCAACTGTCCCGAGGACGTCACGTCGGATTCCGGATCGACGGAGGTGGAATCAGTTGACTCCTCTGCGGTCGATCCCGGATCGGTCGAATCATCTGGTTGTGTCGTGGTGGATGACCGCTCCACGGCGGTGGTCCCCGTATCGCCGTTCGAACAAGCCGGAACCAACACGACTCCGAATCCGACTATGGCGATCAGTAAGGCGTATCGCAGGCGCATGGGGGTCTATCCAGCCTTCCGTGTTGAGTTGCAGCACCCCGGGTCGGCGTGCTGCTCGGGTTCAGCCCCCGGGTCGGCGTGCTGTGTCGGGTTGCAGCACCCCCGGTCGGCGTGCTGTGTCGGGTTGCGCCGCAGCGCTCAGCCAACCTTGGCCTCTCCGGTGCGGCGTCGGTTGACCAGTTTCGCCTTCAGGTAGTCGCGGTTCATCATGGCGATGAAGTCGATCGAGATCTCCTTGGGGCACGCTTCCTGGCATTCGCCATGGTTGGTGCAGGAGCCGAAGAACTCCTCCATCTTCTCGACCATTGCCTCGGAGCGTTCCCAACGCTCCGACTGACCTTGGGGCAACAGGTTGAGGTGCTGCATCTTGGCCGCGGTGAACAGGTTCGCAGCCGAGTTGGGACATGCCGCCACGCAGGCGCCACAACCGATGCATGCTGCGGCATCCATGGCGGAGTCGGCGGCTTCCTTGGGAATGAGGATCTCGTTCGCGTCGGGTGCAGCGCCGGTGGTCACCGCTATGTAGCCGCCGGACTCGACGATGCGGTCGAACGCCGCTCGGTTGACCATCAGGTCCTTGATCACCGGGAACCCGGCAGCCCGCCACGGTTCCACCTTGATGGTCTGGCCGCTCTGGAACTGTCGCATGTGGAGCTGACAGGTCGCCGTGCCCTTCTGGGGGCCGTGGGCCTGGCCGTCGATCATCACGCCGCAGGTGCCGCAGATACCTTCGCGACAATCGTGGTCGAAGGTGATCGGCTCCTTGCCGGCCTGGAAGAGTTCCTCGTTGACCTTGTCGAGCATCTCGAGGAACGAGGCGTCGTCGGGAATCTCGACGTCGTAGGTCTCGAAGCCGCCGGACGCGTCGGGGCCATCCTGGCGCCAGATCTGCAGGCTGAGTTTGAGCACGTTCATGAATGCCTCACTTGTAATTGCGCTGGGTCAGCTCGACCGCTTCGAACTCGAGCGGTTCCTTGTTCAAGATGGCGTCTCGCTGGATGTCCTCGCCACCCCACTCCCAAGCAGCGACGTACTTGAAGTGTTCGTCGTCGCGCTTGGCTTCGCCCTCTTCGGTCTGGCTCTCCTCGCGGAAGTGGCAGCCGCAGGATTCCTCACGGTGGAGTGCGTCCTTTGCCTTCAGTTCCGCCAGTTCCATGAAGTCGGCAACACGGAGTGCGTTCTCGAGCGACTGGTTCACCCCGTCGGCGCGTCCAGGTACCCGCACGTCGTTCCAGAACTCCTCGCGCAGTGCTGGGATCTCCGACAGCGCCTTCTCCAGGCCGGCTTCGTTGCGGCTCATGCCGATGTAGTTCCACACGATCTTGCCCAGCTCGCGGTGGTAGGTGTCCACCGATGAGGTTCCACCCACGCTCATGACCCGGTCGATTCGGCCACGGGTCTCGTCGAGTGATTCGGTGAACGCTGCGTCGTCGGTCGGGACCGCCTCGGTGCCGAGCCAGCCCGCAAGATATCCCGCAACCGTGGACGGTCCGATGAAGTAGCCGTCCGAGAGGCCCTGCATGAGAGCGGACGCCCCCAACCGGTTGGCACCGTGGTCGGAGAAGTTGCATTCACCGAGGGCGAACAACCCCGGGATGGTGGTCTGCAGGTTGTAGTCGACCCACAGCCCGCCCATCGTGTAGTGGGTGGCGGGGTAGATGCGCATCGGGCGCTCGTAGGGGTTCTCACCCGTGATGCGCTCGTACATGTCGAAGAGGTTGCCGTAGCGCTCCTGGATCGTTTCGCGGCCGTGGCGCTCGATGGCGTCGGAGAAATCGAGGAACACGCCGTTGTGCAGCGGACCCACGCCGTGACCCTGATCCACGACCGTCTTCGCGTTGCGGGAGGCGACGTCGCGTGGGACCAGGTTGCCGAAGGCGGGGTACTTGCGTTCCAGGTAGTAGTCGCGCTCTTCCTTGGGAATCTCGGACGCATGGCGTTCGTCGTCGATCCCCTCGGGCACCCAGATACGACCGTCGTTGCGCAGCGACTCACTCATGAGGGTGAGCTTGGACTGGCTCTCGTCCGACGGCGGGATGCACGTCGGGTGGATCTGCGTGTAACACGGGTTGGCGAACGCCGCACCCTTGCGGTGTGCCCGCCAGGTGGCACTCACGTTGCAGGCCATGGCGTTCGTCGACAGGTAGTAGACGTTGCCGTAGCCCCCGGTGCACAACATCACCGCATGGCCCGAATGGGCGCTGAGCTCGCCGGTCAGGAGGTCGCGGGTGGTGATACCGACCGCCCGTCCGTCCTTGAGCACGACATCGAGCATCTCTGTGCGGTTGTGGAGAGTCACCGTGCCGAGGTGGATCTGGCGCGCCAGCGCCTGGTAGGCGCCGAGCAACAACTGCTGGCCCGTCTGACCGCGGGCGTAGAACGTGCGTGACACCTGGGCGCCACCGAAGGAGCGGTTGGCCAGCAGGCCGCTGTACTCGCGTGCGAAAGGCACACCCTGAGCGGTTGCCTGGTCGATGATGTTGAGGGCGTTCTGGGCCAGGCGGTAGGTGTTGGACTCGCGGCTGCGGTAGTCGCCGCCCTTGATCGTGTCGTAGAACAGGCGGAAGACGCTGTCTCCGTCGTTCGGGTAGTTCTTGGCCGAGTTGATCCCACCCTGGGCTGCGATCGAGTGCGCCCGCCGGGGAGAGTCGTGGTACGTGAAGACCTTCACGTTGTAGCCGAGTTCACCGAGGGTGGCGGCCGCCGCGGCGCCCGCGAGGCCGGTGCCGACCACGATCACCTCGAACTTGCGGCGGTTGTTGGGGGCAACGAGTTTGAGATCGAACTTGTAGTTGTCCCACTTGTCCTCGAGGGGACCTTCGGGAACCTTGGGATCAAGCGTGAGTGTCACTTGGTAGTCCTTCTTGGCGGATCTGGTTCTTGCGAATGTGGTGTTGGACGATGGTGGTCATGCTCTGCGGTGTTCCGGCGGATCCTGGCCACCGGGCGCTCACCTGTGGGCCGGGGCTGACTCGCCGCTCAGCCGACGAGGCCGAAGGTCACCGCCAGGGGGAACGAAACGTTCAGTAGTGTGACGGGTATTGCGATGGCCGCAGCCACCCACCGTCGGATGCCGTTGTACTGGGGGCTGTTGAGTCCCATCGACTGGAACATCGACCACGATCCGTGGAACAGATGTATCCCGAGAGCGATGTTGGCGAGGATGTAGATGATCGCCACGGGCAACCGATCGAAGCTGGCGACAACGTTGTCGTAGACCTCTCCGCGGACGAAGTCGGGGTTGGCGAACCCCCAGGAGAGGTCTGCCAGGTGGAACAGGAGGTACAGCCCCACGATGATGCCGGTCCAGCGCATGGTACGGCTGGCGAAGTTGGCGGCGATGTAGTTGCGGGGTGACGCGTACCTGGTCGGGCGTGCCGCCATGTTCATCCGGGTCAGTGAGTAGGCCGACGAAATGTGGGCTGCAAACGCCACGATCAGCCCGATCCGCATTGCCCACAGGGTCCAGGTGCGGGGAATGATCGGGTAGAACAGCGTCTGGAGCGCTTCGGCGTAGTGGTCGTACTGCTCGGGACCGAAGTACATCTTGAGGTTGCCGAAAGCGTGCGCCAGCACGAAGCCGATCAGGGCGACCCCTGAGAGCGCCATGATCCACTTCTTGCCCACCGCTGACGATGCGAACTCAACGGGCCACGGCCTGTTCTTCGCATGGGGCTTGTTGACCACCGGAGCATCTGCTCCGGGGCGCTCAATGGCTTGGGTCATGCCCGCTGCCTCCGAGTTGTCGAGGGTCGACTCCCGTCGACCTGATCCTGAGAAATCTACTAGGTGTCGAACCTAATGTCCCCGGAACAACTACCCCAAGTGAGCCTGTCCACCGCAACACGGGTGGCTCTCGCGGGGTTCGATCTAGTCGGCCCGCTTTGACAGAGTTGGTGGGTCCGTCGAGGTGAACGTGCACAACGAGTCGATGAGCGAGTCGTAGTTGACCCGCCACCCCGCGAAGTCCTTCCATGCCTGTTCCCGGGGATTCATGGGGAGCCCGGCGTCTGAGAGCTTGTCGTAGGACACGTAGAAATCTGCCTTCGTGATGGCGATCGGTGAATCGGGCGCTGGATCCGGGTCGAAAGCGATCCGATGCGCCCGGCAGATGTCTCGCAGGCAGAGATAGCCCGAACGGATACACAGGGGCACTGTTGCGTCATGGGGTTCGTCGATGGCCGAGATACGAAGGGCCATGGTGTCGAGCACCGCAGCTACGGTCACCACCCAGGATCGATCGGCCTCAGCCGATCGGAACAGGACCACGATCGGAATTGCCGTGTGGGTTTCGCGGCTGGTGTTGAACCATTCCTGCCAATCGCTACAGACATCGTCGAGGCGCTCCAGCCCTGCGATCCGGTGGAGGCGCGAGAGCATTTCCGCGGCTTCGGGCGGTACCCCTGCAGCGGTCTCGAAAGCGGTCGTAATGGCCTCGCGGCTGCTGTAGACGCTGTACATGGTTGGCAGGTATGTGACCACCAGCAGGGCGAGGATCGAGATCGAGATCGCCGCTGCGAGGAACTCGGTGCTCAGGGCCCAGAACCCGGTCAGGTTGGTGAAGCCGAGCGTGAACAGGCTCGACCCGGCGGTTTCGTAGGCCTGCCGCCAGGTGTTGGCACCCAGTGCACGGAACACGAAGGTGAAGCCCACCAGGGCGCCGGTAAGCCAGGTGACCGGCATGCTCAAGAGCGCGAATGCCGGCACACCCGACATCAACCTGTGCCGTCGCATCGGAGCGCGGACCGCGCTGCCGAGGAACCGGCCGAGCCAGTTCGACACAGCGAAGGTGGTCCGGGCGATCCGTGGAGTGCGGCCCTGCGGAAGGACCACAGTGCGCGCGGCAGAGCCGATGACCGACACGACGATGACGACGCCGACAACCAGACATCCGGCCCTCAACACCGGGGCCATGGCCAGGATCATCGCAACAGCCTAGAGAGGCTCAGCCGCGCCGTGGACCTCCGCGAGTCGTTGTACGGTGGCGCCGGTATCGGGGGTCGGGCAAGATTCGGTCGCCGAGCATGGGAGACAAGTGTGGCTGAAGCAACACCGCGGACCGTTCTGCGGATCAACTGCACCCGCGAACAGGCTGAGCTGGTGGCCGACCGACTGTTGCAGTTCGGCGCGTCGGCAGTCGCCGAGGATCCGGGCGCCGGTTCGGACCCGATGGATCGGGTCTGGCTGACCGGCGATGTCCACCGCCAACGGGTGGACGACCTCCGGGTCTGGGTGGACCGCCTGGTCCCTCGCGTGAGGGTCGAGTTCCCGCGGGTGGATCCGACATGGGCGGACGCCTGGCGGGAGCACGCAACGGCAGTCGTGGCAGGCCCGTTCGTGGTGCGTCCACCATGGGTCGACCCCGAACCCGAACCTGACCCCGCTCTGCGGGCCGGCAGTGGAGCGGATCAGGACGACCGTTTCCCGATCGAGTTGGTGGTCGACCCGGGTCGCGCGTTCGGCTCGGGCAGCCACGTCAGCACCCGATTGTGTCTGGAACTCCTTGCCGTCGCGTCGCGGGGCGGTGAACGGATGCTGGATGTGGGATGCGGCAGCGGCGTGCTGTCAGTCGCAGCACTTCGACTCGGTGCCGTGGGCGCGCTGGGGTTGGACACCGACCCGGCAGCACTCGAGGCCGCTTGCGTGGTCGCCGAGGCGAACGGCATGGCCGACAGCTTCGAGTCATCCGACAGCCCGCTCGCCGCAGTCGTGGAGGCAACGCCCGCATCGTTCGATCTTGTTGCCGCCAACCTGTTGATCCCCATCATCGAGGAGCTGGGGCCGTGGATCGTCCGCAGCGTTGCTCCCGGCGGAACCGTCGTGGTCGGTGGGCTACTCACCGACCAGCGGGACCGGGCACTGGCGGCACTGGCGCCGCTCGAACCACTCGACGAACGGGTCGAAGGCGGTTGGCTCTCCCTCGCGCTCGGGCTCGGTTGATCCACGGGTCACGACGGTCGCTCCGAACCGTCCACAAGCACATGACAGCCTTCGATTCCCGAATCAACCGACAACCCCGCGGAGCGTCTGATCGGGGGTGGTGCTCTCCACCGACATGTCCACTGGTCCGGACGCGCCCCCGTTCCCTCGAGGACTTCCGGACCATCGTGTACACCTCACCGGATGTTCGCTGAGCGCGTCATCAGGTCCGTTCAAGCGATGCCTCTGTGAACGTACCGGTCAGCCCGGGGGGTTCGAAGCAGCGGGCTGGTCGCTCCATTCGCTCACCTGGGTGCTGTAGCCGCCCTGTTGGGGCATGCCACCGGTGGCCGTCATGTACTCGAACTGCTGTCTCGCATAGTCGGTGACCGGTTCGACGGTGACGCCTGTTCCATAGGCGCAGATTTCGCTCCACTGCCCGATCGCTCCGGAATCGAACCGCATCCCGATTATGGCCGTGCTTCCGAGCCTGCGGGCCTCCTCCACCATGCGGGCCATTGCCTCGCTGCGACTCTGTGCCAGCAGCTTGGTGAACTCCGGGATCTCGCCGCCACCGATCGAGCGCAACCCTGCCATGCAGCCGGCACCGATGTTGCGGGACCGCACGGTGAGACCGAAGATCTCACCCTGCATGGAGGTGATTTCATAGCCGGGGAAGTCGAAGCTCGTCGTGATCAGCATCGCCTGATCCTACGTGCGGATACGGTGGGTGGCGACCGGAGGTTATCGATGGACTCAAGCGACTATGCCGAGACATTCCAGACTTCGGGTGAGGCGTATTTCTCGTTCATGGGCCGCTATTCCGAACCGCTCGCGGAGCTGTTCGTCGACTCTGTCGGGTTGCACACCGGCCACTCCGCGCTCGATGTCGGCTGCGGGCCGGGTGCTCTCACGAACGTGCTGGTCGACCGACTCGGTACCGGGTCGGTCTCGGCGTGTGACCCGTCCCCGCCGTTCGTGACCGAGTGCGCTTCCCGGTGTGTCGGAGTGGACGTCCGCGAAGGACGGGCCGAGGCGATCCCCTTCGGCGACGAGACCTTTGACGCGGCGCTCGCGCAGTTGGTCCTGCACTTCGTTTCGGATCCCGCTCTCGCTGCGGGCGAACTCCGGCGGGTGGTGCGACCGGGAGGGGTGGTCGGGACGTGTGTATGGGATTCCGAAGAGGGAATGGAGATGCTCCGACACTTCTGGGCCGCGGCCCTGGTGGTGGACCCATCGGCACCCGCGGACGCCCACATCCTGCGATTCGGTCGCAAGGGCGAGGTCGCAGGTCTGCTGGTCGCCGCAGGCCTGGTCGACGTCAGTGAGACGACGCTGCGGGTGCGCTCCGGGTACCGCTCCTTCGAGGAACTGTGGGCGGGGTTCATGACAGGGATCGGCCCGGCAGCGTCGTTCTGCGTATCGCTACCGAGCAGAAGCGTGGGGCTCTGCGGGCAGAGCTGTTCGCCCGCCTGGGTTCACCCACCGGGGAATTCGCGCTCGAAGCGGTGGCCCGCAGCGCGTGCGGTCGGGTCCCCGCCTGAAACGGGTTCATCCGGCTCGACGCTAGAGGTCCCGGTGCTCACCATCCCGGGCGGCGGTGATCGTTGGTGCGTCCGACGGGCGACGGATGTCCGCGAGCAATTCATCCATCTGGTCGTCGGTCCGACCGGGCGGCGTGGTGGAACAGCGCCAGTTCACCCACGCCCGCCGAAACGGCGAGATCCACAGCCTGTTGAACGGTCGAGTGGCCGTAGTCCCGAGCGATGTCGGATTCCGGGGTGAGGAACTGCGCATCGTGGATCAACAGGTCCACCCCGGCAATCAAAGCGCTCACCGACGACGCCAACGGGCCCGACGGATCCGGGATGTGATCGGGGACGTAAGCGAAGGATGTGCCGTGTTTCTCGACGCGCAGCCCGTAGGTTGTCCCACCCTTGTGGGGGATCTCCGAAGCGGTCACGTGCAGGCCTTCGACCTCCTGTGATCCTCGACCGAGACGTTCGATGGACCATGACCCCTGGAGCCCTTGCGGGCTGATGGGGAAATGCGGTGGTGACATCGCCCGCGCGAGGAGTTCGCTCGGATCCTCATCCGCGCCGCACGGGAACGCGAGGCGCGGTCCGCGCGGCAGCGTTGTCCGCCGAGGAGAAGAACGGAAGGCCCTGCACGTGGTCCCAGTGCAGATGTGTGAGCAGGATCGTGCCCCGGAACGGCCGCCCCTCCAACAGGGTGGTGACCTGACGGATGCCGGTTCCGGCGTCGAGTAACAGCGAGGGGGTTTCGCGGCCACCGGGGCTCACCGCGACACACGACGTGTGCCCGCCGAAGCGTACGAACTCCGAACCCGGCGCCGGAGTGGACCCCCGCACACCACAGAAGGTGACTCTCACGGGGTGTCGAGGTTCCCCGCGGCGACGGCCCCCGGCGCACCGGAGTCCTCGCGACGATGACCCAGGCTCACCTCGGCCAGCTTGGACCGGTCGATCTGCTCGCCTCGGACCACCGCCACCTTGGCCTTGGTGAGTGCCCTCAACGTGGACGTGCGGTTGCCGCCCTCGAGCACCGAGCGTTCGCCGAGGATCGCGCCGGGGCCCAGCTCTGCGAGAACCTCGCCGTCCACCTCGGCTGTCAGGACCCCATCCAGGAGAAGGAACAGTTCGGTACCGGGATCGCCCTGTTGGGTCAGGCACCTCCCGGCTTTGACCGTTCGGTAGCTCGGCTTCTCACCGTGGCGCATGACGGTCTCGGCCAACTCGCGCTCGAGGGCCGTCTCGACCGTGGTCACCAGTGCCGGAGTCTCAGCGTCACCCCAGGGGGTGTGCTTGCCGAATGCGTGACGGATCCAGTCCTTGAAATCGGCGACCCCCGCTTTCGCGACCAGCTCGCCGTGCTGGTCGTAGACCCAGTGTCGGGGAAAGGGACTCGCTCCGACGAGCTCGTGTTCGACGGTTCCGTCGACGGCGATGGTGAGTGCCAGGGTCGTCCACACGGTGGGTGCCTCGTACTTCACGAACGGCGGTCGTGAAACGTGGCGGGGCAGCGGCAGTGCGGTGTGGCCACCGACAGACTGCACGAAGCGCGCTGTTCCATCGCCGATCTCGGGTGGCCTGCGGATGTCGGGGAACGCAATCGCTGCAAAGGTGGATTCCCTTCCGGCGAGGCGTACCGAAGTGGAGCCCATCACGATCCCGCCGCTGTAACCCGCATCGGTGATCCGGCCGTCACTCACCTCGATCCATGCCTCGAGGCAGTTCGCGAACCTGAACCGGTCGGCGTCCCGCAGCGCATCGAGATCGTCGATGTGATCCGGTGGTGGTTCGTCGTAGTGGGTGAACCCGATCGTGAATGCCGCCTTGTTGACACCCGGGATCGCTTCGGAAGGGATCCAGGAGATGCTGGTGACTTCTGCAGTATGACGCATGGGTGTGCCTCCGGTTGGATTCTGAACAGGTCAATTCCAACGGTACGTACCACCGAAACCAGCCACGAGGGTGCGGTCCCTCGTTCTCCCGTGGTGCTGGCACACCCTCGCGGCGTGTGGAAGCACCATTGTCGTCGCAGCCATCCTCTGGTCTGATTGAACCCGTGACCATCTCCGTTTTCCTCGCGGATGACAACCTGCTGGTTCGCGAGGGCGTGCGTGCCATTCTCGAACTGGAATCCGACCTCGTCGTGGTGGGAGTGGGGGCGGACTTCGACGAGCTGGTGACCGGAGCCGCGGAGTCACATCCCGATGTAGTGGTGACCGACATCCGGATGCCTCCGAGTTTCCAGGACGAGGGGATCGAAGCCGCCAAGGAGGTCCGCAAGCGTTCACCCGGCACCGGTGTGGTGATCCTGTCGCAGTACGACGAACCGGACTACGCGATCTCACTGCTGGAAGGGGGGGCAGCCGGTTTCGCCTACCTCCTGAAGGATCGTGTTTCCGAGGGTGACCAGCTGGCGCGAGCCGTGCGTGAGGTGGCCACAGGTGGTTCCATGCTCGATCCCGCAATCGTGTCGGCCCTGGTGTCGCCGGTGCGCGACGCCGAGGACCTGGACGGAATCGATGAGGACCTGCTTCGAGCGGTCGCCGAGGGCCGCCCGGTGAAGGCCATTGCGGTCTCGCGGAGCGAGACCCCCGAGGCCACCAACGACGCCATCGAGGCGATGTTCCTGGCGCTGGCCCGTGGTGCCAGCGCCGGTAGTGCAGGAGCCCTCCGTCGGCTGCGGTTGATGCAGAAGGCCATCGTGGATCGTGAGGAGCAGGGAGAGACCCTGAGTCGGCTGCTCCCGGGCGGAGTGGCGGAACGCCTGCGCACGGACCGAGCTGAGATCGAACGGACCGAACGGCTGACCGTCACGGTGCTCATGTCCGACGTGCGCGGATACTCGGGCATCGCCGAGTACAGCGACCCGACCGTTCTCGCAGGACAACTCAACTCGCACCGCAAGGCCATGAACGGGGCCATACTCGAGCGGGACGGCACCGTGATGCAGTACGTGGGTGATGCCGTGATGGCCGTGTTCGGGGCGCCGTTCATCCAAACCGATCACGCGGAACGCGCGCTGGACGCCGCGGCCGAGATGCACGCATGCCAGGCCCGACTCAACGACCAATGGCGGTCCGAGGGGCTACCGGCATTCGGTCTGGGGATCGGGTTGTCGACCGGAGACGTGGCAGCCGCCCTGCTCGGAAGCGACGAACGCCTCGAGTACACCCTGGTGGGCGACACCGTGAACATGGCCCAGAGGTTGCAGGACCTCGCCCGGCCTGCCGGTACGACCGTCATCGGGGAGTCGACGATGACCGCATTGCAGTCCCCACCGCCGGCAGAGCCATTGGCTCCCCAACTCGTCAAGGGACGCACCGGTTCGGTCGTCGCATTCCGAATCGTCCATGTGGATCCGCCGGAAGGCGTGGCTCCACGAACCCGGGAGCCGTCATGACCGAGGAGTACGTCCTGCAGGTGAGAGGCGTTCGGAGGACCTTTGAAGCCGACGTGTCTCCCGTAAGGGCCCTGCGGGGAGTGGATCTGGATGTCTGTCGCTCGGAGCTCGTGGCGATCATGGGTCCGTCGGGCTGCGGAAAATCGACGCTGCTCAACGCGGTTGCGGGACTCGACCCGGTCGATGAAGGCGAGATCACCATTGCGGGCGAGACGATCACCGGTCGATCGGATGACTGGCTGGCGCAGATGCGTGCGAGTCACATCGGTTTCGTGTTCCAGTTCTTCAACCTGCTCGATGGTCTGACAGCACTGGAGAACGTGGCGCTGGCGGCCATGATTCCGGGCGTTCGCCGCAAGGCGGCTGAGACCAGGGCGCGGGATCTGCTCGATCTGCTCGGAATCAGCGACAAGGCCGACGAGATGCCCGAGGTGCTCTCCGGTGGGCAACGCCAACGTCTCGCGATCGCGCGCGCGTTGGCGAACGAGCCGACTGTCGTGCTCGCCGATGAGCCGACAGGCGCGCTCGACACCGAGGGTGGGTCGGAGGTGATCGAACTGTTCCGCAGGCTCCACACCGACGGACAGACGATCGTCATGGTCACCCACAGCGAGGAGGTGGCGCGGCGGGGCGGATCGCATAGTGAGGATGCGTGACGGCGCAGTCGATCCCGAGGCAGCAGTGACATGACCGGGGTCAATGCTCTCATCGGCCGCAGCCAGTTCCGTCGGCAGTTGGGCGCCTCGGTGGGGCTGATCCTACTGGTGGTCCTTGTGAGCAGCGCGGTGCTCACCGGGCTGGTCGGTGCCCGCCGCACGAGCACCACCCTCGATCGGTTCAGGTCGTGGTCCCACGCCAGTGATGCCGAGTTCCAGACCGAGGACCCGTCTCAACTGTCCGCCGTACTTGACGCGTTGCGTTCCGATCCGTCGGTGAAGCGCGCAACGGGTCGGTATCTGATCAATGCCTTTCCGAGTGATGGCGTGCTGCCGGACTTCGCGGTGCTGTCCGACCCCGACGGTGTGCTCGGCACGGGGATCGATCGACCCCGGATCCTCGCCGGTCGGATGCCTTCGCCTGATTCACCCGACGAGGTCCTCATCAACGAGACGACCGCCAAGCTGACCGGGCTCGGCGTCGGTGACACGATCAAGGTGTCCACCTGGAGCGTTGCCGATCTCAAAGCGATCGGTGATGGAACCGCTGGGTTCAACGAGGGATTCAACGGTCCGACGATCAAGTTGCGTATCACCGGCATCGGTCGGACGCCGGGTGACCTACCCGCGGATGTCCGCCGTACAAGCCCCACCGGACTGGCGTCGCCGGCCTTCCTCGCCGCGCATCCGGACGTGGGAGCGTGGCCTCCTGCTGCCGTAGTGAGCATTCGGGATCCGCAGCAACACATACGGTCGTTGGAGAAAGCTGTCGGCGCCGCCACGCCGCCCGTATCCGGTGCGCCCGGCGGTTACTACGCATCGGCATTCACCGCAGCCGATACCTACGTGGAGGCCACGCAGCGCGCGATCAGCGCTCTGGCCGGCGGGCTCGTGGTGTTCGCCGCGGTCGCGCTGCTGGCCGGAGGGGTCGTGGTAGCCCAGGCGATCGCGAGACAGTTGGCCGCCGGCGAACGCGATGCGGCCACCCTGGCGGCGTTGGGGATGACCCGCAGCCGCCGGACGATCGCTCTAGCAGGGCCGGTGATCCTCGCCTGCGCGATCGGGCTGTTGGTCGGAGTCGGTCTCTCGATCGGTTTGTCCCGCCTGTTGCCCATCGGCCTCGCCTCCCGTGCCGAGATCGCACCGGGAGTTTGGTTCGATCCGACCCTCACTGTGGTCGGGGCGGTGGTGATGTTCGGCGCCACGGTGGCGTGGTCACTGTGGTCTGCGGGGCGGCTCGCCCGGTCCTCGACAGCGGGTGCGACAATGACCCGCAGGGCGTCGGGCAGCGCCAGGCTCGCCTACAACACAGGAGCCTCGCCGGCGGTGGTGACCGGGCTGCGGTATGCCACTGACACGAGCCGGGGTCGCGGCTCCGTGCGGTCCCGCTCGGCGATGGCTGCCCTGGTGATCGCGGTGGGGGGCATCGTGGCCGCGGGGGTGATGGTCCGTAGCAGCGACGTACTGGTGGCGGATCCGGCCCATTGGGGATGGAACTGGTCCTCGATACCGGATCTGTTCGGCGACAGCGATCCCACCCCGCGCCTGGCACAGGACCGACGTCTCGCAGGTGTCGGCCTGGTGCAGCAGGCGAGTGTGGTCCTGAACGACCGGGATACGGGCGGATACTCGATGAAGGCGTTGCGCGGTGATCCGACTTTCACCAGGTTGTCCGGACGGTTGCCGTCGGGTCCGGGCGAGGTGGCGCTGGGGGTCCGTACCCTCAAGAAGCTCGGCGTGTCGATCGGTGACACCGTGACGGCGCAGCGTTCCCGCGGCGGACCGGTTGAGTTGACCGTCGTGGGTACCGCGGTGTTCCAGCCCATCGATGTAACACCCTTCGACGACGGGGCCGCACTGACCCCTGAGGGATTGTCCAACATCGGTCAGGGCGAATTCTCGCCGTCGGTCGTGCTCCGGTATCCACGAGGGGCCCGGGTCGCCGAGCTCGAGGCGGATCTTGCGAAGGACTACGGGCTGTCGTTCAACCCGTTCACCGAACCCCAGGTACCCGGCGTCATCACCTACGTGACCCAGAGTCAACCGGTCGCGGTGGCGATCGGAGCGTTCTTCGCGGTGCTCGGTCTGTTGGCCCTGGCGCACACGCTCACTCTCTCGGCGCGCAGGAAGCGAGCCGAGATGGCGGTATTGCGAACAATGGGTCTGAAGACCTCCGGGGTGCGTACCGTGGTGCTCACCGAAGCGTTGTTCCTCGTGGCGGTCGGGTTGATCATCGGAGTGCCCTTGGGGCTCGTCGCGGGCCGCAACGTCTGGCGTTCGTTGGTGGAGCACCTCGGGGTGGTGGCCGACCCGGCCATCGGTGTTCGGGTGATCCTGATCGTCGTTCCGGTCACCATCGCCCTGGCAGTTGTCATGTCGTGGTTTCCGGGCCGCTCGCTGTTGCGCCACCATCCGGCCGACGCGCTGAGAACGGAGTGATCACGGTGTTGCATTCTGGGAGCCGACGATGAGCGGAGTGTCGCTCGCGACCTGGATCGGGGCCGCGCTGAGCGCGGTCGCGGCCGTGGCTGCCCTGACGGGTCGACACCATCGGGACCCGACCGTTCGCAGCAGCCGTCTCTGGTTGGTCTGCGGGGTGGCCGCGGTGATCACCGTGACGCTGCTCACCGCCACCTCGAGCGTGCTGTTCTCGTGGCCCGAGAATCTGCTGACGGGTTTGTCGTCGGGGTGCCTGGTGATCCCGGTGGCGGTCATCCTGGCGCGGTCACGTCGCGGTCTGAGCGTGGTGGCGCGGGTGAGCACCGCGGCGATCGTGGCGACCGGCCTGGTGGCGCTCGTCTGTGGCGTCTACGTGGTGGTCGTCGTCGGGCTCGGACGGAGACCCGAGGGTGCCGAGCGCGACACTCTGGCACTGTCCGCTCTCGCCGCCGCGTTGGCATGCGGAGCTGCGTTTCCTGCGAGCCGCCGGTTGGCTGAGTGGGCCCGGATGCGCCTCGAGGTGGAACGTCGCTCCCCCGGGGAGTTGTTGGCGACCTTCGGCCAGAGGATGTCACGGGCGGTGCCGATGGATGAACTGATGTTGCAGTTGGTCGAGACCCTGCGGACCACCCTGGGCCTGGAGGCCGCGGAGCTCTGGACCGGCGTCGATGGACACCTGGACCTCGCGGTCTCGGTCCCCCACGTGGCGTCCAGGAGTCTGGAACTGAACCGCGAGGAGCTCCCGGTCGTGGCCGGCGCCCATGCACAGGGATCGGCCTGGTTGGGAGTGTGGGCACCGGCACTGCTCGAAGGCCGTGGAAGGTCACATGTGAGGGCGGTAGCCGTTGCACATCTCGGTGAGTTGCTCGGATTGATAGTCCTGCAACGAAGGGGGGAGGGTCCGCCTTTCAGCGAGGAGGAGGACCGGGTGCTGGTGGAGTTGGCCCGTCAACTCGGCCTCGCCCTGCACAACGTCCGGCTCGACTCCGCGTTGCAGGCATCACTGGAGGAGCTCCAGATGCGCAACGAGGAGCTGATGGCATCGCGGGCCCGTATCGTGGCGGCAGCCGATGAATCGCGTCGACAGATCGAACGCAACCTGCACGACGGCGCCCAACAGCATCTGGTTGCGCTTGCGGTGAAGGTGAGTCTGATCCGAACGTTGCTGGACAGCGATCCCGCGGCCGCCGCCACGATGACCGAGGAATTGGGCGACGACCTGAGGGCCACCCTTGGTGAGTTGAGGGAACTCGCACATGGCATATACCCGCCGTTGCTGCGCGAACGCGGGCTCGGCGAGGCGCTCCTGACGGCTGCAAACCGGTCGGTTCTGCCGGTGGTGGTGGAAGCCGACGGCGTCGGTCGCTACGACGCCGAAATGGAGGCAGCGGTGTACTTCTGTTGCCTCGAAGCCGTGCAGAATGCCGGCAAACATGCCGGTATGGGATCGAAGGTGTCGGTGAACCTCGGCAGCGGTGATCGGGATCTGTGGTTCGAGGTGAGTGACGACGGGGCCGGTTTCGACACCTCATCTGGCGGTGACGGACATGGTTTCGTCAACATGCGCGATCGATTGGGTGCATTCGGAGGTCAACTCGAGGTCCGCTCATCGCCGGGCGCGGGCACGATCGTGCGTGGAACCGTACCCACTCCGTCACGCCCCCGGCCCTGAGGGCACTGTCGAACCTGAGGGCTTGTCGAACGGGAGCGCATTGCTGAACTGGCCCGCTGCGGAACTGCCTCAATCCTGCGGGCCGGATCGCTCGGCCCAGACCTCGCTCAACAACGCAGGGCTGAAGTCCTCCTTGTGCACATACCGGGCTGCCCCACAATCGAGAGCGTCTGCGGGAAGCGAGTCCGCGTCGTAGGTGGACAGGAGCACCACCAACGTGTCGGGATGCTCCGCCACGATCCGACGGGTCGCTTCGATCCCGTTGATCCCCGGGAGGTTGATGTCCATGAGAACCAGATCCGGGTGGTGTGACGCCGCCCGGTCGACTGCTTGTTCGCCGGTCTCGGCCTCGATCAGGACCTCGAAACCGCGAGCCAGCTTCACGACGGTGCGCGCTACTGCCCGGAACGGCGGTTGATCGTCCACAATCAACACCTGCACCGTCGTCTGCTCTTCGATGACGGCCTCCTCTGTGATCACACTTCCAGCTTGGCCCTGTGAGGGTGAGCGTGTCGAGGATGCGCACCCCCGTAGTGCCGGGGTGCTATCCCCCCTCCCGGGATAGGTAGAGCAGGACCGCCTTTACCCGCCGGTGGCTTTCAGGATCCTCCGTGAGGTCGAGCTTGGAGAAAAGTGAGTTGATGTGCTTCTCCACCGCCCGTTGCGAGAGAACCAGCGTCGATGCGATCGAAGCATTGTTCCTACCCTTGGCGATCTCGGCCAGGACCTCGGACTCGCGCGGGGTCAGACGATCCAGAGGGCCGGCCTCGTTCCGGCGGCGTGCAGTCACGAGAGACTCCACCACCTTGGGATCCACCACGGATCCACCCGCCGCCACCTCCCTCAGGGCGGAGATCAATTCCGAACCGTCTGCCAGACGTTCCTTGAGGAGATACCCCCTGTGCTCCGAACCACCGTCCAGCAATTCGAGGACGTAGCCGGGCTCGGCGTACTGCGA
This sequence comes from uncultured Microthrixaceae bacterium, assembly GCA_963805905.1. Lineage (GTDB taxonomy): Bacteria > Actinomycetota > Acidimicrobiia > Acidimicrobiales > Microtrichaceae > JAMLGJ01. Next base: position 3,170,798 of record CAWDVV010000001.1, on the reverse strand, counting down.
GAGGACGAGGACCCCCAGTGTGGGGTGCGTCCGACGCAGCTCCGCAGCGGCCCGGATGCCCTCATCGGTCCCGGTCGGCGGCATGCGGATGTCGGTCAGGACCACGTCCGGGGGGTCTGCGTGAACGGCCTCCAGGAGACCCGCGAGATCGACGCAACTGGCAGTCACAGCCAGGTCATCGGCGGTTTCGAGGAGCTTGACTATCCCCTCTCGCACCAGCAGGGAATCGTCGGCGATCACAACCCTGATTGTCACGGTGCCAAAGCTACCGCCCGAAGTGATGGATTCCCGCGGTTCGCTGCTCTCGCTGCTTGGGTAGGGTCAGCCCATGTCGAAACCAGCCACACTTGGGGACCTGCGAGCATCCGGTTGGAACTCGGTTCCGGTCAAGACCGAGATCCGTCGCAATGCTGCCAACCGGATCCGTGCCGGGGAGCGACTCTTCCCCGAGGTACTCGGGTACGAGGACACGGTCTTTCCCCAGCTCGAGAACGCCCTGTTGGCGGGCCACGATGTGATCTTCCTGGGAGAGCGGGGCCAGGCCAAGACCCGCATGATCCGGGCTCTCGTGGATCTGCTCGATGAATGGATGCCGATCGTCGAGGGCTCGGAGATCAACGACGATCCATATGCCCCCGTGTCCGCCTACGCCCGTGATCTGGTCGAGGAGTTGGGTAACGACACTGCGATCCACTGGGTGCACCGCTCCCAACGGTTCGGGGAGAAGCTGGCCACACCCGACACCTCGATAGCGGACCTCATCGGTGAGGTCGACCCGATCAAGGTGGCCGAGGGCCGCTACCTCTCCGACGAACTGACGCTCCACTACGGACTGGTTCCGCGGACCAACCGTGGGATCTTCGCCATCAACGAGTTGCCGGACCTGGCCGAGCGCATCCAGGTCGGTCTGCTGAACGTGCTCGAGGAGCGCGATGTGCAGATCCGCGGGTACAAGGTGCGCCTCCCCCTCGACGTGATGCTGGTCGCGTCGGCGAACCCCGAGGACTACACCAACCGCGGTCGGTTGATCACTCCGCTCAAGGATCGATTCGGTTCCCAGGTGCGAACCCACTATCCCCTCGACGTCGAGACCGAGGTCGCCATCGTCCACCAGGAGGCCCAGCCGTTCGAGGCCGAGGGTGTCACGGTCCGTGTGCCGGATCACATGACCGAGGTCGTGGCGATGTTGTCCCAGCTGGCACGCGAGAGCGCCCACATCTCGCAGCGCTCCGGCGTGTCGGTTCGCCTGTCGGTGAGCAACTACGAAGTGATGGTCGCGAACGCTGCGCGTCGTTCGTTGCTGGCCGGCGACGACGAAGTCGTGCCACGCATCTGCGACCTGGAGGCACTACCGGCTTCCACCGCCGGCAAGGTGGAGATCGAGTCCCTCGAAGAGGGTCGTGACGGTCAGATCCTCGATCACCTGATCCGTTCGGCGATCCTCGAGGTGTTCCGCGATCGGGTGAGTCCCCAGCAGCTCACGGCCGTGGTGGACGAACTCACTGGGTCGGATCCGGTGGAGACCGGCGAGGACATCGCTTCCGCCGACTACATGGGCCTGATCGAGTCACTCCCCTCACTCCGCGCACCCGTGGCGGAACTCGTCGGGCCCGAACCGACTCCCGGCGAGGTCGCTTCCGCGGTCGAACTCGTGCTCGAAGGGCTGCACCTCTCCAAGCGTCTCAACAAGGATGCCGTGGGCGGCCGGGCCCAGTACCGCTCCCGCTGAGCCCATTTCCCACGTTGGTGGATGGGGATTGCGGACCGAGCCGACCGGCAGGGGGGACGGGGCGCCGGTAGCCTCAGGCCATGACACGGCCGCGGTTCCGCTACTCCCCTTGGGACGGCACGCAGAAGGGCTTCGAACTTGACGCCCTCGATGTGCTCTCGGAGCTGACCGACGACCTGATGTACCACGGCGACGTGAACGCGGCGCTGCGCCGGATGATGCAACAGGGCTTCGAGGACCGCAACGGCGAACGCATCCAGGGGATGCGTGAGATCCTCGAACAACTGCGGGCGAAACGCGAGGACACACTCGAACGCTTCGATCTCGGAGGTGTCTACGACGAGATCGCCGAGGAACTCAAGGAGGTGGTCCAGTCAGAGCGTGATGCCATAGACCAGCAGCGCCGCGACGACCTGGCTTCGGGCGATGAGCGCCGTGGTGAACTGGCCCAGCAGGCGGCGGATGCTCGCCACCTGGAACTCGACATGCTCCGTGACGACCTGGCGGGCAAGGTGAAGGACCTCGAGGCCCACGACTTCCTGTCGCCCGAGGCCGAGCAGCGCTTCGCCGAACTCACCGAGAAGCTACGTGAGCAGCTGATGAACCAGTACGTCGACCAGCTCTCGGGAGCGGTCGAGAACCTGTCGTCCGAGGACATGTCCCGGATGAAGGACATGATGGCGGCACTCAACGCCATGCTGGAACAGCGTGCCGCCGGCGAGGACCCCGATTTCGACGCCTTCATGGACGCCTACGGGGACTTCTTCCCGGAGAATCCCCAGACCCTCGATGAACTGTTGGAGATCATGGCGCAGCGCATGGCGGCTGCGCAGGCGATGCTCAACTCGATGACGCCCGAACAGCGCGCCCAGCTGCAGGCCCTGAGCGACCAGCTTCTCGAGGACATGGACCTCCGTTGGCAGGTGGAGCAGTTGAGCAACAACCTGCGTGACACCTTCCCCGATGCCGGGTGGGACAACTCCTACTCCTTCGAGGGGGCCGATCCGCTCGACATGGCGGGTGCGATGGAGGCGATGGGTGATCTGGGCGATCTGGACCAGCTCGAAGCGATGCTGCGCGGATCCCCCCAACCAGGTGCGTTGAACGAGATAGATCTCGATCGGGTCCGCGAGCTCGTTGGCGATGAACCCGCAGACAGTCTCGAGCGGATGGCCGAGATCACCAAGATGCTCACCGAAGCCGGCCTGGTCGAACAGAAGGAAGGTCGTCTCGAGCTCACGCCGGCGGGTTTGCGCCGCCTCGGTCGGAACGCGCTCGCGGAACTCTTCGGCAACATCGATGCCGACCGCCTGGGCGGCCATCGGCGCGACGACCTCGGAGTCGGTCACGAGCGGGCGTATGTCACCAAGCCCTATGAGTACGGTGATCCGTTCAACCTCGACATCAATCGCACGATCCGCAACGCGGTCATGCGTGGCGAGGGAACTCCCGTGAATCTCTCGCCGGAGGACTTCGAGATCGAACAGACAGAACGAACTGTGCGCGTCTCGACGGTGCTGATGCTCGACCTTTCGTTGTCGATGCCGATGCGTGACAACTTCCTGCCTGCCAAGAAGGTGGCCATGGCGTTGCACAGCCTCATCTCGATGCAGTATCCGCGGGACTTCCTGGGCCTGGTGGGGTTCTCCGAGGTCGGTCGGGTGCTCACCGCGGAACAGTTGCCCGAGGTGAGCTGGGACTTCGTCTACGGCACCAACATGCAGCACGGGTTCCAACTGGCGCGCCGGATGCTCGCCCGTGAGTCGGGAACCAAGCAGATCATCATGATCACCGATGGCGAACCGACCGCACACATCAACCGTTGGGGTGAGCCCGAGTTCCACTACCCACCGGTGCGCGAGACCGTTGATGCAACGTTGCTCGAGGTGTCGAGATGCACCAAGGATGACATAAGGATCAACACGTTCATGCTGGACCCGGACCCCGGGTTGTCGCGCTTCGTGGAGAACCTCACATCCCTGAATCGGGGGAGGGCGTTCTTCACGTCTCCGGAAACCCTGGGCGACTACGTATTGGTGGACTTCCTGGACCAACGACGCAAGCTGCTCGAGGGCCGGCGCTGAGCGCGTTCGTCGCCGGGTCGCACTGCCCTCGTAGGTGCAGTTTTTCTTGACTCTGCTGCCTCGAAGCGTAAGTATGTCGAATCACACCGATGTAACTACACCGGTGGCACCCGACAATGGTGATCCCCGCATCGTCCGCATTCCGAGTGTGGGTCAACACCCGCCAGGAATGGCAGGTGATGGAGGGTCGCCACCACCGCACGCACCTTGACCACGGGGTGGGGGAAAGCCCCCGAGCCGAGGGCGGGGGAGGACCAAGTGAGCCAGAGCATCCAAACCACCATTCAGCAACCGAGCGGTCCGTCGAATGCCGCATATGCGGCTGAGACACCGGTCGGTTTCCAGGGCGACCCGCCTGCCGAGGACTGGCAGAACTTCGCCAACTGCCTCGGGGTCGATCCCGACCTCTTCTTCCCGGAGCGCGGTGCTTCCACCAAGGAAGCCAAGTCCGTGTGCCAGGCGTGCGTGGTGCGCGAAGACTGCCTTGAGTACGCCCTCGAGAACAGTGAGAAGTTCGGTATCTGGGGTGGCCTCAGCGAACGGGAGCGTCGTCGTCTGCGTCGTGCCCGGGCATTGGCCCGTGCGGCCGCAGCCGAAACTCGCACTGCCTGAGCTCGCTCAGCTCTTTCGCTGTCGATTCCCGTCTGGCTCGGGTTCCGCTTCGTCGTTGACGCGGTATTCAGCTGTGGTGGGTTCACGCACGCGGGGTTCGATCGCGTCCGTGGTGAGGACGCGTGACTCGGTCACGACGATGTCTGCGGGCACGTCCCAGGACCGACGCTCAATCGACCCCGGCGAATGCACCAGCTGTGATTCGAAGGCGACACACACCAGCGTGGGTCGCAGGGACCCCGACGCAATCAGCTCTGTGGGATCGCTCGTTGTGCTGGAATCGCTGTGAGGCGCGAGGCCGGCGGCTCCCCCGGGCGGCGTGGTTTCGGTGAACGAGCCAAGGGCTCGGTCGTAGAATCCTGCTCCCATGCCCACGCGGGTCCCCGAATCGTCAACCGCAGTGCATGGCATCACCACCACGTCGAGGGCTTCCATCGGGGATGCCGGGCCCGGTGGCTCGGGAATGGCGAAGCGGTTCTCAGCCATCGGTACCGTCGGCTCCCAGGGTACGAACTCCATCGACGCGGAGGTTCCCGGTTGGAGCCTTGGTAGGCACACCGCTGTTCCTCCCGCATGCAGTTCGTGCCACACGGCGATCAGGTCCACCTCCGCCTTGATGGGCCAGTAGCCCGCCACGGTGCGGGCACCGGACACAGCCGGGAGCTCCAGGAGGTGGCGCGCTGATCGCATCCGACGCAACAGACCGTGCTTGTCGGCCGATCGCCCGACGGGCCGCGCGACCACGGTCACGCGCCTCGCTCGGGCTGAGCCGGCCGGAGTTGTCCACGCCGAGGACGCTAACCAATGGCGCGCGCGTCGAACAGGTACCCACCTCGGGTACGCTGCAGACATGTTCAGTGGCAATGAATGGCTCATCGTCGTCATCGTGGCTTTGGTGCTCTTTGGTGGATCACAGATCCCGAAACTCGCAAAGAACCTGGGACAAGCTCAGAGTGAGTTCAAGCGGGGCCTCTCCGAAGGCAAGGGCGAAAGCGACGACGAGCCTGCCGAGATCGAGTCCGACAAGACCGACAAGGCATAGGCAACAGAATTCGAGGGATTCACCCGCGTAGTTCTCGCGTGTGAACTCCGATCGGCAGGACGTCTGTTCGCACGCACCTCAAGTGCACCTCAAGTGCTCATAGGGGTGATGCAGCAGCGCCGGATGCACGCAGGTCTGATCGATCTGGCTCTCATCGATCTGGCCACGCCGACCGGAGGACACGTGTCGAGTGATCGTCATCTCGACGCACCCAGGGCCACCAGATCATGTGGCCTCCGTTGGACTCCGAGTCAGGTTCTGGACTCCGAGTCAGGTTCGTCGGTTCAATTGGATGCCAGGACCGATTCCTCGGCTGTGACCGATACTGCGTTCGAGGAGGCAGCTGCTGCCCTAGCCCTGATGATGCGGCGACGTTGACGCTCCGAGGTACCGCCCCAGACGCCGTGATCGATCCGATTCTGGATCGCGTACTCCAGGCACTGGTTGAGCACTGGACAGTCCTCGCACACCGTCTTGGCCCTCTCCACACCGACGCCATCGGACGGGAAGAACAACGAAGGTGGCTTGTTGGCGCAATTTCCCTTCGCCATCCATTTGGTATCTGCGGAATTCTCCATAGGTTCAATATGACGCCTGGTGGCCCTGATTTGTTCCACGGAGTCCGGTGAAAGTCACAGGAACTGAGACTGACATCAGGCAAGGTGCCCGCTCGTGGTGAGTCAATAGGTACAAGGCCCCGGCGAGCAAAGAGATTCTAAGAGCGCTCTGTGGGAACCTTACGGGGTGACCACCGGACTTGCGGGTCGCGGATACATACTCGACGAATGCACGGAGACGAACCCATGTCCAACACACCTCATCCCCAATCGGGTGGCGGAGGTCTTTCCGAGGGCAGCAACGCTGCCGGTGGGTCACAGGGTCCACCAGCGCCCCCGTCATCGCCGCCCTCGGGCCCGGTGCGGATACCTGCGGCCCCTCCATCCGCTGAGCCGGTCCGTCCGCCGACAGCCAACCCCCAGAGCGCACCGGCGAACGATGGCAGTGGTGTCCCGAATTGGGCCATGTCTCCACAGCCGGGTCCGTGGCAGGCTCCCGGTGGTCCTTCCGGCGCCCCGGCCGGATCGGTGCCCGCACAGCAGGGTTCAGGCCAACAGGGTCCATGGATGCCCTCCGGCCCACCGGTAGGCGCCGTGGGCGCGGGCGCTACCCAGGCCGGGGTGCAGACCGCGGTCGGTGCACCGGTGGGAGGCCAACCACCACTCGGGCCTCCCGGGACGGGAGGGTCCTCCTCTCCGTCGGATGGATCCGGCCGCGACCATCGCCGCGGTGGTGGCGTTCGTGCAGCGATCGTGGGCGGCCTGGTCGGTGCGATCGTTGCCGGTGGTATCACCGCCGCCGCGATGACGATCCGCGACGAGCCTTCGACCGTGGTGGCGACGCCGGCCTCGACCAATGCTTCGCGGCCTTCCAATGAGGTGAGCGGGAAGCCGCTCGATATCCGTGCGCTGCTCGAGAAGGTGCAGCCGTCGGTGGTTTCGATCCACACCGGCACCCGGCAGGGTGAAGCGGCAGGGTCGGGCATCGTGTTGAGCGAGGACGGCCTGGTGCTCACGAACGCACACGTGATCGAAGGCGCTCAGAGCATCGAGGTGGACTTTGCAGACGGTCAGGCCGTGCAGGGTCGCGTCATCGGGTCCGCTCCCGAATCTGATGTGGCGCTCGTCAAGGCCGAGGGCCTCGAAGGCAAGACGGTACCCGCCGAACTCGGTTCCTCGGACGACCTGTTGGTGGGTGACGAAGTGGTCGCCATCGGAAACGCCCTCAATCTGGGAGCCGATCCGAGCGTCACCCTGGGCATCGTCTCGCAGACCGGTCGATCGATAACCGCTCCCGATGGCTCCACCCTCGATGAGCTGATCCAGACCGACGCGGCGATCAACCCCGGCAACTCCGGCGGTCCGTTGATCAACGCCCAGGGTCAGGTCGTCGGCATGAACACGGCGATCCTCGCCGATGCGCAGAACATCGGGTTCGCTCTCGAGATCGACTCGATCAAGGATCTCATCAACGACCTGAAGGAAGGCAAGCACGTCGAGAAGCAGCGTCCGGAGCTCGGAGTGTCGACCCTGCCTGTTTCCCAACTGGACAACGACGTCGTGCAGCGCTTCTCCATCGACGCCACTTCGGGAGCGTTCGTGCAGAGCGTCAAGTCGGGTTCCGGCGCTGACGTGGCCGGACTGCAGCCCGGTGATGTGATCGTTGAGATCGATGGCAAGACCGTCCGCAGCAACGACGATCTCGTAGGGGTGATCGGCACGCTGGACCCTGGAGAAAAGGTCAAGCTCCTCATCGAACGTGAAGGCCAGCAACAGTCGATCACCGCCACACTCGGTACGAAATGATCGTTCTGTGGTGCGTGCGTGGCGCTATGCGCCACGCACGCACCGCAGAACCGCGTCATGGAGCGTCCCCGCTGCTGGAGATGGGCGGTGGGGCCATGGCGGGCGGTTCGTATAGCGTTGGGGTATGTCCCAGGACGCAGTAGAACTCGAGGGTGAGGAAGAACTCCCACCCGTGGCAACCGCCCACATCACCTACACGGGCCCGGTGGCTCCTCATTGGGACATCAGCTCGCCCGACGGTGATCCCGAGTTGATCGACGCGTTCAGAAGCCGTGTAATGGCCCGCCTCATGTTGCTTCCTCCCCATGATCCGCAATTCCGGCGCAATCGCGACCGGGTCAATCGTGACGCCGAGGGTGAACGCATCGAGGTCATCTGGGAAACAGGTATGGAAGATTACGCGCCTTCAGCGCATCGATCTGGCTGAACCGGATCCGCGGAAGGAGCGTGTGCGCTGCCGTCCGGCCGAGTCTCGGTCCGGGTGTTCCGGAGCGGTCCTACAATGGCCGTGTGAACAATTCAGACACGGTGGACATCCAAAGCCCCGGGAGGCTCTCCGTCGCGGGCGACGCCGAGCTGGCGGTCAACGCACCTGAGGATGATGCCAGCCATCTGTACCTCAACCGGGAACTCTCGTGGCTGGATTTCAACGCCCGTGTCCTGGCGCTGGCCGAATCTCCGACGACCCCGCTACTGGAACGGGTCAAGTTTCTCGCCATCTTCAGCCAGAACCTCGACGAGTTCTTCCAGGTACGCGTCGCCGGATTGAAGGATCAGGTCGCTGCGGGAGTCCGCCAGCGCACTCCTGACGGCGCCACGCCCGAGGAGCAGCTGGAGGCGATACTCGTTCGCAGCGGTGAGTTGATGCGTCGAGCGGATGAGATCTTCCTCGGGCCGCTGGTCGCCGGGCTGGCCGAAGCGGGGATCCGCTTTTCCACCTGGAGCCAGCTCGATGACGACGACCGCGAGTGGTTGGCGGTCGAATTCTCGCAGCGGATCTTCCCGGTGCTGACGCCCCTTGCGGTTGACCCGGGGCATCCGTTCCCCTACATCTCGAGTCTGTCGCTCAACCTGGGAGTTCTGGTTCGCGATCCAGCCACCTCCGAACGGCGTTTCGCGAGGGTGAAGGTCCCCTCGTTGTTGCCGCGGTTCATCGTGATGCCCGATGGAGAACGGTTCGTGCCGGTCGAGCAGGTGATCGCACAACATCTCGGTGAACTGTTCCCCGGGATGGAGGTGACCGACAGCGTGGCGTTCCGCGTGGTGCGAAACGCCGACCTCACAGTGACCGACGAAGAGGCCGAGGACCTACTGGCTGCGGTCGAGTTGGAACTGAGGCGGCGTCGCTTCGGGCGTGCAGTCCGTCTCGAGGTAGAGGACGACATCTCCACCGAATCGCTCGAACTGATCCGCGAGGAGCTGGATCTGCGCCACGAGGACGTGTTCGCACATACGGCGCCGATAGCTCTCGATGGACTCTGGGCGGTCTATGAGATGAACCGGCACGACCTGAAGTACGAGCCGTTCCAGCCCCGTACGCAACCACGTCTGCAGCCGGATGAAGACGATGCCCACCGCAGCATCTTCAGCGTGATCTCCGACGGCGACATCCTGTTGCACCACCCCTATGACAGCTTCGCGTCGTCCGTGGAGGAGTTCATCCGCCAGGCGGCGGAGGACTCCCACGTACTGACCATCAAGCTCACGCTCTACCGCACCTCGGGCGACAGCCCGATCGTTGCTTCGCTGATCAAAGCGGCCGAAGCGGGCAAGCAGGTGGTCGCCCTCGTGGAGTTGAAGGCCCGCTTCGACGAGGAGAACAACATCCAGTGGGCGAAGCGCCTCGAACGCGCAGGGGTTCACGTCGTCTACGGACTGGTCGGGCTGAAGACCCACACCAAGACGTGTCTCGTGGTGCGTTCCGAGGGCTCGGGGGTCACGCGTCTACTGCCACGTGGGTACCGGCAACTACAACTCCAAGACCGCGAGACTCTACGAGGACTTCGGGCTGTTGACGCGTGACCATGGGTTGGGGTCGGACCTGACCCAGCTGTTCAACTACCTGACCGGGTACGCGCGTGACGTGGAATATGAGAAGTTGCTGGTTGCGCCCCACACGCTCAGGGGCCGACTGACCGACCTGATCCGCAACGAACGGCGCTATGGCGAGGCCGGTCATGTCGTGATGAAGATGAACAGCCTCGTCGATGCCGACATGATCGACGAGTTGTACGCCGCATCGGCGGACGGGGTGAACGTGGACCTGATCGTGAGGGGGATCTCCTGTGTGCGGCCCGAGGTGGAGGGGCTGTCCGAGCGGATCCGGGTTCGCAGCATCGTCGGTAGGTACCTCGAACACTTCGAGGGTCTACCGCTTCGCCAACGGCGCCGGTGAGGGGGCTGCCTCCCACTACATCGGGTCAGCTGATCTCATGCCGCGCAACCTGGATCGCCGGGTCGAGGCGGTCGTGCCGATCACCGATCCGGCTCTCCAACAGGGGGTGGACGAGGTTCTCGACGCGCTCTTCGCCGACAAACAACTCGCATGGGAACAACACGACGACCAGTGGGCGAAGCTGGCACCGGGCGTGGGCGGCCAGGACGTCCAGCAACTGTTCGAGGAACGAGCCAACAAGCGAGCTGAAGTGGGCCTGCGGTGAGCCCCGGTATCCGAGCCGGTGGTGGCGTGGTCTGGCGTGCCGGCTACAGCGCGGGCCATCTCGACGAGAACGTCGAGATCCTGCTCGTGCACCGACCCCGCTACGGGGACTGGAGCCTGCCCAAGGGCAAGTTGGAACCGGGCGAGAAGTACAAAGCCGCAGCCTTGCGAGAGGTTCGCGAGGAGACCGGACTGGAATGCGCGTTGGGTGACAAGCTCACCCGTATTTCCTATGACACCCCGCTCGGCCCGAAGACCGTGAAGTGGTGGGCCATGCAACCTCACGACCCGCAAGGCGAACTCATCCCGGATGACCCCGAAGAGGTTTCCGAGGCACGTTGGGTGGCGTTCACCGAGGCATGGGGGCAGCTGACCTACGGCACGGAGCGCACCGTTCTGGCGGTGTTCGCCCGTGATGTGTTGGGCCTGGATGTTCCGATGCTCGACGGCCGCGCCTGACGGGCCGGGTCTGTCCCAGGAGGAATGTCCGGTCCCGGAAAGCCCGCGGAACAGGCCGCCGGTTGTGCCTCTGGCTGGAAACAGACCACTTGTTCACCTCCTGTTCATTCACGGGTCAGCGCCCGGACACCCAAGGCGCTTAGCGTGAGCTGAGTGCGAGTGTCCGACGCCGTGGCAATGGCTGTGGCCGTAGCGCTGGGTCCGGGGGCGGCTGTCTACCTGGCCGAGTATGCAACACCACAGGTCCGCAAGACCTTGAAGCCGACCTTCGAGATCCTCGCAGACATTCTGTCGGCGGTCCTCGGGTTCTTTGCTCTATCGTTCATCTCACCGCAGATCGTGCAGCGGTTCCTCAGCGACGCCACCGGCACCGATCCTCCTGCGCAACCGGTTCGAGGATCGGAGGCAGTGACACCGAAGTGCCCCCGGGCGTTGGCCCGCGAATTGAAACAACGGGGCTTCGATGCCCTCGAAGTAGATGCGTCGGCGGTAGAAATCGTGAAAGCTGACAACTTGAAGGTGAGAGCGTGAACGCTGAGACAGTGACAACCCCGGAGGTCATCATCGACAACCCCGCCGATCATCATTCCGGCGTTGCGATCCATACTGAGGTTCCGCCCCACCTGGCCGGCTCGCCGGAGGAGGAGGCATCGCATGCAGTGAAGGTGTTCACGGCTTCGGAGCTGTCGGTCTACTACGGCGACTTCCGCGCAGTGCGTGATGTTGGTGTCGACATCCACCAGCATGAGATCACCGCGTTCATCGGTCCTTCTGGTTGTGGCAAGACCACGGTGCTCCGTTGCTTCAACCGGATGAACGACCTGATCGAGAACGCCCGTGTCGAAGGCACCATCGACTACCACGGGGTGAACCTCTACGACCCTGCTGTGAATCCCGTGGAGGTGCGGCGCCGTATCGGCATGGTGTTCCAGAAGCCGAATCCCTTCCCAAAGTCCATATATGACAACGTGGCCTACGGCCCCCGGATCACAGGTGCTCACCGGGCCGACATGGACGACATAGTCGAAAAGGCCTTGCGCGGTGCGGCGCTCTGGGATGAGGTGAAGGACCGCCTCAGGTCATCCGGGCTGGGGCTCTCCGGTGGCCAGCAGCAGAGACTCTGTATCGCCCGCGCCATTGCAACCGGCCCCGAGGTGCTCCTCATGGATGAGCCGTGTTCCGCGCTCGACCCGATCGCAACTGCCGCGATCGAAGACCTGATGCAGGAGATCAAGACCCGCTACACGATCGTGATAGTGACCCACAACATGCAACAGGCCGCTCGGGTGAGTGACCGAACGGCGTTCTTCACTGCGGAGGTGAATCCGGACTCGGACAGTCGCACAGGAATCCTCGTGGAGTGCGACTCCACCGAGAACATCTTCTCGAATCCCGGAGACAGCCGAACGGAGAACTACATCACCGGACGGTTCGGTTGATCAACCGGACCCGGCCGGACGGGTATACCAAAGGCCGCTCGATCCGGTTCGGCATGGAGTGAGGTGTTCACGAGAGTGGCCGCGATGATTGAAGGGTTGTCATGAGTGGAGAAAAACTACGGGTGGAATACCGCCAACAGCTCGGTTCCCTGCGCGACGGCTTGGTGCGTCTCGGAGCGATGACGGCCGAGACCGTGGGCATGGGGACAGCGGTCCTGCTGAACCGTGACCTTGCAGGTGCACAGAACCTGATCGACGGTGACGATGCGATCGATGCACTGAGCCTGGAGCTCGAAGAAGAGTGCATCCGGCTCCTCGCACTACAGGCCCCCATGGCAGGTGATCTGCGTCTGCTGCTGACAACGCTCCGGGTCGTCAGTGAACTCGAACGTTCTGCTGATCTGATGGTCAACGTATGCAAGGCGTCAAGGCGCGTCTACGACATCGACTTCACTCCGAAGTTGCGAGGGCTCATTGATTCGATGGGCGTCGAAGCGGCATTTCTGATCCGGAGCGCGATCGACGCGTTCGTGGAGAAGGACACTTCGTTGGCTGCCGCGCTCGACGACATAGATGACCGTCTGGATGACCTCCAGATCGCCTATGTCGAAGCGATCTTCGAGTCGCACCAGACCGACGATCTGCCATTGCGGGCGGCAGTGCAGCTGGCGCTGATCGGCCGCTATTTCGAACGTATCGGCGACCACGCGGTGAACATCGGTGAACGGGTCATCTACATGGTCACCGGCTGGCTGCCCGAGTCCAACGCCGCGGCTCGCAACGCGATGCGCAAAGCAGCAGAAGTGGAGCGTGGCGTACCTCCGGAAGGACACATGTTCGATCCCGACACCCTCGCCGATGAGAGAAATCGAGCGGAAGGCGGCCCGGAATGAGAGTGCTGGTCACCAACGATGACGGGCTGCTTGCACCAGGGCTCACGCATCTCGCTGCAGCCGCAGCGTCGGCGGGCCACGAGGTGATCGCCGTGGCGCCCGCGCGCAACTATTCCGGTAGTGGAGCTGCGATCGGAGACCTGGGAGAGCAGTCCCGGATCCGTTGCCGGGAACTCACCCCGCCGGGACTCGAGCATGTCGAGACCATCGAACTGGACGCTCCGCCGGCCCTGTGTGTCATCACGGCTGCCCTGGAGGCATACGGACCGCGCCCGGATGTGGTGCTGTCGGGGATCAATCCCGGACTCAACACGGGCCGTGCCACACTCCACTCGGGCACCGTCGGTGCGGCACTGACGGCGGCCAACTTCGGCATCTCGGCGGTGGCAGTGAGCATCGCCGGCCACGAACCGGACGTGGTCAACTGGGATGTGGCGGCGCAGGCAGCGGTATCAGCTGGTGAGTGGGTGCATGACTCGGAGGAGCGGGTGACCTTGAACCTGAGCGTGCCCGACCTGGAGCGCCGGGATCTGGCAGGGGCCCGTATGGGGACCCTGGCACCCATGGGTGCGGTTCACACCGAGGTTCAGGACCGCGATGACGAATGGCTCCAGCTCGGGTTTGCCGAAACCACGAGGGAACTGCCTCCCGGTAGCGATTCGCGCCTTGCTTCGGAGGGTTATCTCGTGATCACAGCCCTCAACGGGATCATGGCGGCACCCCTTGTTGGTCCTGAAGCCCTGTTGTCCGTCCTCGATGATCCACGACCCGGGTGATCTGAGGTGTCCATCGCGGTACTGGTGATCCTCCTGGGTGTGGCACTGGTCTTCGTTGCGATCGTGACCGTTGGTGTTCTCGTCGGGATCTCGGCGGCACACAAGCGGTCTGCGGCGCCCGATCGCCAACACCCCGGGTCCCCGGATGCCACTGCAGATCTGGGACCGTTGTCCCAGGCCGTCGACCAGATATCCCACGGGATCGTCATCATGGACGGCTCGGGCCAGGTCAGCTACAGGAACAGGGTGGCTCGGCAGTTCTCGGTTGCCCGCTTCAACCGTACGCTGGTGGAGGACTGCGTGCAGAGGCTTCTCAACCAGGCCCGTTCCGGCGCAAGCTGCAGCGAGACCCTGGAGCTGTTCGGACCACCCCTGGAGTCGTTCTTCGTGTCTGCATACCCCTTCAGCGATGCAAATGGGCCCGGAGCGATGGCGCTGGTCGAGAACCACAGTGAGATCCGAAGGACCGAGACCGTCCGACGCGATTTCGTGGCCAACATCTCCCACGAGTTGAAGACTCCCATCGGTGCGCTCGGGTTGCTTGCAGAGACGATCGAGGGTGAGGGCGACCCCGAGGTGATGCGGCGACTGGCGGCACGCATGATCACCGAATCCGACAGGGCCGCCAGAACCATCGACGACCTGCTCGACCTCTCACGCATCGAGTTCGGAGACGACGTCGACTTCAGCGTGGTGGTGCTGGCGGACGTCGTGGCCGAAGCCACCGCGAGGATATCCAATGCTGCGGAACAAGCCGGGATCACCATCAGCGCAGAAGTAGTGGATGATCTGCTGGTGACGGGTGATTCGCGCCAACTGGTGTCAGCGCTGTTCAACCTCCTGGAGAACGCTGTCAAGTACTCACCCGCCACCGATGAGCTCAACAGCAAGGTCGAAGTGAGGGTCGGCCTCGCCGGAAGCGGTGACACCGTCAAGGTGTCGGTTGCAGATCACGGGATCGGGATTCCCCGTGCATCGTTGGAGCGGGTGTTCGAACGGTTCTACCGGGTGGACCGGGCCAGGGCGCGGAACACCGGTGGCACGGGTCTCGGCCTGGCTATCGTGCGCCACGTCGTTTCCAATCATGGTGGCGAGATGATGGTTGAATCCAGAGAGGGAAGTGGCAGCGTGTTCACGATGCTTCTGCCGGTGGCGAACTCGGAACCCCATTCCGGCGGTGCCCCGCCGACGCGCCCGGCCAGGACGGGGTCGCAGTGAGCGCCGCGATCACCTCCGGCGATCCGAACCAGGCATCGGTGAAGGTGTTGGTCGTCGAGGACGAGGAGGCGTACGTCGATGCGCTGAGCGTGGGACTGACCCGCGAGGGTTTCGAAGTGGCGGTTTGCCGCGACGGTGGCCAGGCCCTGGCACGCTTCGACGAGACCAAACCGGACATCGTCCTGTTGGACGTGATGTTGCCCACCATCTCAGGCGTGGATGTTTGCCGGGAACTGCGCCAGCGCAGTGAGGTGCCCATAATCATGGTCACTGCCAGAGCTGCGGAGATCGACACGGTGGTGGGGTTGGAGGTGGGAGCCGACGACTACGTGGCCAAGCCGTACCGGATGCGTGAACTGGTTGCCCGCATGCGTGCTGTGCTGCGGCGGCGCTCTTTCTCGGGGGCGGTCGAAGGTACCGGCGATCTGACCTTCGACTTCGTCGATCCGTCCGACGTCGAGTTGGTTGCGGGCGAGGTGAGGCTCGACATCGCGAGTCATGAAGTGCGCGTGAGGGGCGAATTGGTCTCGCTCCCACTCAAGGAGTTCGAGTTGCTCGCCATTCTGATGGAGAACTCCGGGCGGGTCATGGAACGTTCGAGTCTGATCGAACAGGTCTGGGGAGCCGACTACGTGGGCGACACCAAGACCTTGGATGTCCACATAAAGCGGCTTCGCTCCAAGGTGGAGGACGACCATGCACACCCGGAACGCATCACAACCATCCGGGGACTCGGCTACAAGTTCAATTCGGTGTGAGGTCCGTGCCCGGATCCGGGCAGGGACAGGGCACGAGGGCGTGAGCGGATGACCCGTATCATGGCGGCGTGAGCAAACCGCGATCCCCTGGAGCTCCGCGGCGTCGGAACGGATCGTCCGGCAGGCAACGGATCGACCTTTCGACCCCTTCGGTCGACTTGCCCGTGTGCACGTGCTCTCGGTGGGCGGCGATGCGCTTGTCGCCATGGCGCTCGCGGGTTCGCTGTTCTTCTCGGTCGACCCCTCGGGTGCCCGTTGGAGGGTCTTCCTGTACCTCGTGTTCACGATGGCCCCGTTCGCGGTGGTGGGCCCACTGATCGGTCCGATGATGGACCGCGCTCGTGGGGGGCGTCGGATCCTGCTGCTCGGGTCGACCGTTGGGCGCCTGATCGTGGCCCTGGCCATGGTCTCCTCCGTTTCCGGAAACAGCCTGCTGTTGTTCCCCGAGGCCTTCGTGATGTTGATTCTCTCCAAGAGCTACTCGGTGGCCCACGCCGCGATCGTGCCGACGGTCATCGACTCTGAAGAGGCGCTGGTGGAGGCCAACTCCAAGCTCCAGCTCCTGTCGGGTCTGGGGGGATTCGCGTTCGGTGTCCCGGGACTCATCTTGTTGCTGATCGGGGCACCAGCGGTGATGGTGCTCGCCGCGATCGTCTTTGGTGCAGCGGGGGTCGCGGCGTTCAAGACCCCCGCCACAACGGTGGCGCAGGAACCACCCGGAGACGATGAGACCGCGGAACTCAGGAGTTCGGCCGTTGTCTCCGCCGGATCGGCGATGGGGTCCCTGCGTGCGATCGTCGGGTTCGTCACCTTCCTGATGGCATTCGCTCTGCGCGGAGACGATCGAATAACCCTCCATGGCGAGGTGCTGGGCCGGATCACAGGGGCGAGTTTTGATCACAACCCGGTCACCGTGACCGATCTCGCACCGCCGGGTGCCCCACCGGCGTGGCACTTCGCTGTGATCGTCGGGATCAGCGTCATCGGCGGATTGCTCGGCGCCGCTGTAGCGCCTGCACTGCGTCGGGTGTTCCGTGAAGAACTGTTGTTGTTGTCCAGCGTCGCGGGTGCTGTTGCAGCGGGTCTCGGGGGTTTGTTGTTCGCAGGTCTGCTGGGTCAGATGATCCTGGCCGGTGGCGTCGCGCTCGCCGCCGCAATGGGCAAGCAGGCTTTCGATGCCGTGGTGCAGCGCGACGCTCCCGATGCCAACTACGGACGAGCGTTCGCGGCTTTCGAGTCCAGGTTCCAGATCTCCTGGGTCATCGGGGCGGTGTTCCCGGTCCTCATCCCCATGCCCACCCAATTGGGCGGACTACTGGTGGGCATGCTGGCGATCGCTTCCGCCCTGTTCTATGTCACCACGATCCGGGCCGTCTCCAGAGGCCGTCACCCGCCACGACTACCCCGTGCCAGAGACCTCGGATCCACGGCGCGTCGGGCGATCCGCGATCGACGTTCGGACGATGCGGGCCAGATACCCCCGCCACCCGATCAGTAGGTGACACGCTCGGGGTCTACTCGTCGAAGTCGAACGTGTCCGGGACGTCGAGGTCCTCGTCACTGAGGTCCATCTCACGCGCATCGATGTCCATCCTGGCCATCCACAACCCGGGTGCTTCCAACTCGTTTGGTGTGGGGAGACCGTCGGGTACCGACCAGAGGGTGCTGAGTGCATCCGCGTCCGCTCGTTCCACGACCCCGCTCACGAAAGTGGATCCCAGATCGAACGTCTTCTGGGACAGTTCGAGCCCGAAGAGTCGTTCGACGAAGCGTGTCTGTGGACCGGCTTCGTACCGGCGGCGTCGCAGCGCCTCGGTCACCCTCGAGTAGTCGGCCAGGAGCGATGCCCCGATCTCATCGAGAACATGGTCGACCCAGCCTTCGACCACCGCCACCACCGCGTGGATCCTCGGCATGATTGCTCGCTGGCGGTCGGATTGCATGACACCCAGAAGCCGATCGGGGTCACCCGCGAGGCTCTGCAACGCTGCCATGTCTCCGCCCATGTCATCGAAGGCTTCATCGAGACCCAGTTCCCGGCTCTGGCGCTCCATCTCGTCGGGGTCGGTGGAGAAGGTCCGCGTGTACTCGCCGATCAGGTCGGTGAGTGCGGTGCGGATCCTGGGTTGGCAGAGCACGAGGTGGTGGGCGACGTCGGACAGGCTCACCCACATGCGGATGTCATCGCGCGAGAGACTCCAGTCCGTGGCAAACGAATCGACGTTGGACAGCACGACCGTGAGTGGTTGGTCGGCGGGTCGGGGGAGCGGCAACTCGTAGTGTCCGAAGGCTCGTGCCGCGAGATGCCCGGCAGTGGACCCGGCCATCATCGAGAGCATCATCGGCCCCATCATGGACACCATCTGGTGCAACATCGCCGGTGGCAGCGAGCCGAGCCCGGGGATCTCGCCGAGTTCGTCAGGGCTCATGTCGTCGAGTTGTCCGAGTTGGGCAGCCAATCCCTGTCCGAGTGATCCTGCCAGACCCTCGAGTAGCGGGCGTTGGTCGGTGAGGAACCGCTTTGCCCACTGGGTGCGGTTCATGGCTTCTGTGCGTATCGGTTGATGGAAGGTCATCCCGGTGTGGTTGGTGACCTGTAGCTCGGCCACCCGGGCAAGGTTCTCGAGCGCCATGCGGTCACTCGGTTCCAGATTCGGCTCGCTGTGGCCCTGGTTCGCGATTCCTGCGGCGACCTGTGATGCAGCTTCCCATGGGTCCTGGTTATTCATCATCGCGTTCATCTGCGACAAGAACGCACCCATGGGGTTGGCGGGGTTGCCGAACGGATCGTCGTCGCCGGGTTGGTCTCCTGGAAGGTCCACACCGCAATGCTATTGCGGTGGGCCACATCTGACGCCGCGCTATTGCCGTTGAAGCTGTTGCCGTTGGACGATTCGACGAGTGAGGTGCCCGGGGTCAGCCGGGGAATGCCTCCACCCGGACCATCGACTGCACCGGAAACCCCGAGCGCACGAGGTCAACTCTGACCACGTCGCCCGGTGAGAGTGTCCCGATCATGTCGACCAGGTCGGTCATCGTTTCGACCGGGGCCCCTTCGACGGCCACGATCACATCGCCCGGGGCCAGTCCTGCCGCCTCTGCGGGCGAGTCGGAGATCACCTCGGTCACGATCGCCCCCTTGGCGGGACGTACGACCTGGGGGGCGGCGGTTGACGTCGTCACGCCGGTGGGCGTTGCGGAGATGTCGGCGGCCCGTACGCCGATCCACGGGTGTCCGGTCGTCCCGCCGGTTCTCAACTGCTCCACGAGGGTGCTCAGAACACTGCTGCTGTAGGCGACGGACCGACCGTCGTCGGTGCCGATCACGAGACCCGCGACGGCGCCGGATGGGTCAACCAGCACGCCAGCCTTGACGATGTCGCCCGAGAGAGTCATCACGTCGTCGGTGGCTGACCGCCCCGGACGCACCCAGGTGGTGCCGACGCCATCGACGCGCACCATCGTGGAGCGCCGTTGGCCCCCAGAATCGAAGCGAACGGCGCGGAGCGAGTCGCCCGCTGCAGGAGCCGGCGACATCTCGGGTTCCGAGCCCGCAGGGGAGTTGAGACGAAGCAGGGCCAGATCGGCGAAAGGATCCCGGGCCACCACGGTGGCAGTTGTGCGTGAACCGTGGATCCGCACTGTGAGTCGTTCGGCCGAGGTGAAGTCCGCTCCGTCGAGATCGGCTTCGGAGACGACGACATGGTGGCCGTTGTCGACCAGGAGGCCATTCAGGTGACTGGAAGAATCGCCTGAATGCACCTCGACGAGCGCCAGACATGTCTCGAGAGGATCGGTGGTAGGTGCTGCACTGGCCTTGGCGGAATCGTCCTTGCGGGAGAATGCGGTGGTCATGACCGCGGTGCCGAGCAGTACGCCTGCACCGAGCGCCATGAGTCCGATGACGAGGGCCAGGCCGCGCCGACGGTCCGTGTGCACCCGGGCAGCCATCCCTGCCTCGCTGGGATGGGTCCACACGCGGGGACCATCGGTGGGCGGACTCTCAGGCGGTATGAGGGGGTCGGAGTCGAAGTCGTCGTAGGGGTCGAAAGGGTCGACTCCCTCGTTTCCATCGAGTCCTCCTGGATCCATTCCACGACGATACAGATCAGATCACTGCGGTTTGCCGCGGGATCCTGAGTGTTCGTTTGCCCGGCCGTGCCCCAATCGACCCTACGATGTGGACTGTGTGTTCCGCTGCGCCTCCTCCCGAGTCTGCCAATGACTGGCTCGCGTTGCTTCCCGCGGCTCTCCCGCTGGAAGCGGTTTCGGCATGGCTCGTCCGGCCCGGTTGTGGCGCCATGGTGCAGTTCACCGGTACGACTCGTGACACATCCGTCGGTCGTAGCGAGGTCCAGCTCCTCACCTATGAGGCCTACGATTCCGAGGTGACTCGACGTATGGCAGCCGTGGTGACCGAGATGCGGGCACGCTGGGGAGATGTGGAACGTATCGCCATTCTCCATCGCAGCGGAGCGGTCCCAGTGGGTGAGGCATCGGTTCACGTCGGCGTGTCCGCACCCCACCGCGACGCTGCGTTCGAAGCGGCGCGCTTCGGTATCGATGCTGTAAAGGCGTCGGTTCCCATCTGGAAGCTCGAGCGCCACAGCGAAGGGGAGGACTGGGGTCTCGACGGATCTGACATAGCCGATGCATCCGGAGTCCCGTCCAGCTGGGACAACGCTGCGATCCGTGGGCGGTCCGGTCGCGGGGCTGTTTCGTCGGAGCCGGGGGCATGAATCCGATCGGCTTTCTCCTACTCGCACTGGTGCTGAGCATCCTGGGCATCATCGCCGTCTGGATCCGCCACCGGGAGTCCGATGCGCCCGACTCGACAATCGACGAGTTTCGATCCAAGATGCGCGCGCGTTGTCCGAACAGGACGAGCTGTCGCAGAGTGTGAGCACGAGCGGTTCCGATGCGCAGGTCCCTGATCCACAGGGCCCCGGCGCGACGGTCGACTTCGTGCGCGATGTGGATGGCCCGACCGGTCGTGGCAACGCGACCCGACGGGGAGGGTGAGCTGGCGCGCGACCTGGCGATCGATCTGGGTACGGCCAACACGTTGGTCTACGCGCGGGGTGAGGGCATCGTGCTGAACGAGCCCTCGGTCATCGCGCTCAACGACCGTTCCGGCGTGGTGCTCGAGTTCGGGCGCGACGC
Source organism: uncultured Microthrixaceae bacterium (assembly GCA_963805905.1). Lineage (GTDB taxonomy): Bacteria > Actinomycetota > Acidimicrobiia > Acidimicrobiales > Microtrichaceae > JAMLGJ01. The sequence goes on along the minus strand of CAWDVV010000001.1, from coordinate 3,149,603 downwards.
CTGGAAGATGATCGGACGCACACCCAGCTACATCGTGGCGGTGCGACCGCTGCGCGGAGGCGCGATCACCGACTTCGAGGTGACCCAGGAGATGATCCGCATCATCCTCAAGGAGGTCGGGGTGAACCGCCGCAACCGCCCGCGGGTGGTCATCTGCGTGCCTTCGGCCATCACCGCGGTGGAGAAGCGCGCGGTGACCGAAGCCGCTCGCAAGGCCGGCGCGGTCGAGGCGCAGCTGATCGAGCAGCCGATGGCCGCGGCCATCGGCGCCGGGCCTGCCGATCAACGAACCGCTCGCGAACATGGTCGTCGACATCGGCGGCGGCACCTCCGAGACGGCGCTCATCTCGCTCGGCGGGGTGGTGGCGCTCGAGGCCGTGCGGGTCGGTTCGTTCGACATCGACGCCGCGATCATCCACTACATCCGCCGCGAGTACGGGATCGCCATCGGTGAGCAGACCGCGGAGGAGATCAAGATCCTGGTGGGTTCGGCCTATCCCGACGCCCGATGAGGTGCGCGCCGAGGTCCGCGGTCGCGAGCTGATGTAGCGGTCTGCCGAAGAACGTGATCCTGTCGGCGGTCGAGGTGCGCGGAGCCGATCTCCGAGCCGGTCAACACGATGGTCGACTCGGTGCTGCAGTGTCTGGCCGAGGCTCCACCCGAGCTGGCCCAGGACCTGATCGAGCAGGGCATCCAACTGGTGGGCGGTGGGTCCCTGCTCAAGGGCCTGGACCTCCGGCTCTGGAACGCGAGACCGAGGTGCCGGTTCGCCTGGTCCGCCAACCGCTCGAGGCGGTGGTGCTCGGTGCGGGTCGCATCGTGGAGAACTACGAGGAGCTCGCCGACATGTTCATGGCGAGCGGTCGCTGATCCGAGCCCGCGAAGCGATCAACGCGTCGGAGCCGTAGTGCTCCCGCGTCGCCGCGCGTCCGGAGCGGACCGTTGCGATTGCGAAACGTTCGGTCTAGAGTGCCGCCTCAGCCGTTCGAGGTGTTCCAGGGCGGCACCATTGAATGATCGTGGTGGCGCGTGCCTTCTGGAGATCGAAGACGTCGGCGTTCGCTTCGGCGGCGTCAACGCGCTCGATGGCCTGAGCTTCACATCGACGCCGGGCAGTTGGCGGCCCTGATCGGCCCCAACGGCGCCGGCAAGACGACGCTGTTCAACGTCGTGTCGCGGATCTACGAGCCGACCACGGGTTCGGTCGACCTTCGAGGGCACCGACCTGCTGGCCCTGCCCGCCGCATCGCGATCGCGAGATTGGGTGTCGGGTCGGACGTTCCAGAACCTGGCGCTGGTCCCCGGGTCTCAGCGTGCTCGAGAACGTGATGGTCGGGCGCACCATGCCGGCAGCCGCGGCGGCTTCTGGGCGGCGGCGCTGCGGGTCCCCCAGCGCTCCGAGGAGCGCCGGGTGGCCGCGACGTGCATGCGAGATCCTCGAGCGGCTCGATCTCGCACCACCTGGCCGATCGCCCCTGCGCCGGCCTGCCCTTCGGCACCCTCAAGCGCATCGAGTTCGCCCGGGCTCTCGCCGGTGAGCCGAAGCTCCTGATGCTCGACGAGCCCGCCAGCGGCCTGACCCACGGCGAGGTCGACGAGCTGGCTGGACTCATCCGCCAGATCCGCGACGAGTTCGCTCTGACGGTGCTCCTGGTGGAGCACCACATGTCGATGGTGATGGCGACTCTCGGAGAAGATCGTGGTGATGGATCTGGGTCGGAAGATCGCCGAGGGCACCCCGGCGGAGGTGCGGGACGACCCCGACGGTCATCAGCGCCTATCTGGGAGCCTCGACGTGAGCCTGCTGGAGGTCGAGCGCACTCCGTTGCCGGTATGGCATCGTCGAGGTGCTCTTCGGCCTCGACCTGGAGGTCGACGAAGGCGAGCTCGTCGTGGTCCTGGGTGCCAACGGCGCCGGGAAGACCACCACGTTGCGGGCCATCTCGGGGATGATCCCGGCGCACGGATCGGTGCGGCTCGACGGCGCGGAGGTGCTCGGGCCGCGGCCCGACCAGCTGCTCGCCGCAGGGGTGGCGCACGTGCCCCAGGGCCGCGGGACGATCACCGCGCTGTCAGTGTCGAGGACAACCTGCGGGTCGGCGGCTACAAGCGGACCGTCCGCGGAGGTGACCGACGATCTGGAGATGTGGTTCGAGGTGTTTCCGCGGCTGGGCGAACGCCGAGCGCAGCAGGCCGGATCCATGTCGGGCGGCGAGCAACAGATGCTCGCCATCGCGCGTGCGTTCATGAGCCGCCGCCGCCTCCTGCTGCTGGACGAACCGTCACTCGGACTGGCGCCGCTGGTCACCCGTGAGGTGTTCGATCGGCTTGGAGGACGTGACCGGCGCACCGCGACCGCGGTGCTGCTCGTGGAACAGAACGCCAACCTGGCTCTCGACTTCGCGGCACGGGCGTACGTGCTCGAGGCAGGCACCATCGTGGCGTCGGGATCCGCCGAGGAACTCCAGAACGACGAAGCGATCCAGAAGGCGTACCTGGGGCTATGACCACGTCGATCCATTCGTCAAACGCCGTTTCAGTCCTCGTGCGCGCCCCATTGCCGACCGCGGACGCGAACCGCAGGCGCAACAGCTGCCGACGGGGAGTGCTGCATGACCAACTTCCTCGAGGTGCTGGTGGTGGGCATCGGCAACGGTGCCGTCTATGCGATGTTGGGCCTCGGCCTCGTGGTCATCTACCGCTCCACGGGCCTGCTCAACTTCGCCCAGGGCGAGCTGGCGATGTTCTCCACGTTCATCGTGTGGACCATCTGGAACAGTGCCGGTGTCCCGATGTGGCTGGCGATCCTCGGCGGCATGGCGGGTGGCTTCCTGGTCGGGTGTCCTGCTGCACCAGGTGGCGGTGTCGCCCCGATCGGTGATCCCCACGAGAAGCCGCTCGCGGTCGTCATCGTGACGATCGGTTTGTTCCTGGCGCTCAACGGTGCCGCGCAGCTCATCTGGGGAACCGTCGACAAGCGGCTTCCGACCGCTGTTCGGCAGCGACAGGTGACCATCGGCGGGGTCGCCATCCAGTGGCAGAAGATCGGCTCGCTGGTCGTGCTGGCCGCTGCTGGTGCTGGCGTTCCTGCTTGCTGTTCCAGCGCACCAAGCTCGGCCTCGGCATGCGTGCAGTTGCGTCCAACTCCGAGTCCGCAGGGCTGTGCGGCGTTCCGGTACCACGGATCCTCATGCTCGGCTGGGGTCTGGCCGCAGCGACCGGTACCTTCGCCGGCGTGTTCACCGCGCCCCAGCTTGGGTCTCGGAACCAACATGATGCAGCTCACGCTCGTCTTCGGCTTCGCTGCGATCACTCTCGGCGGGTTCGACAGCATCATCGGCGCGGTCGTGGGCGGGCTGATCGTGGGAATCCTGTCCTCGGTCATACCGCAGTACGTGTCCGTCTTCGAACGCATGCCGCTGGCGCCCGCGTTCATCCTGATCCTGGCGGTGCTGCTGTTCCGGCCCGCAGGGGCTGTTCGGGTCCAAGCAGGTCCAGCGCGTATGACCTCCGATCGCCCCCGTGTGCGTCCGGTATGTGCTCGGCGCGGCCTTCGCCGTGCTCCTGATAGCGCTTCCGTTTCATGTTCCCGGCGTTCCGGGTCAACCAGTTCATCACCTGGATGTGCATCGCGGTGGCAGCGGCGGGTCTGAACCTGCTGACCGGATACAACGGCCAGATCTCGGTCGGCCACGGCGCGCTCTACGGGCTGGGCGCGTACACGGCAGCGATCCTCGTCACCGATGCGGGCTGGCCGATGCTGCGCGACGGTCTTCGCAGCCGCGGCGGTGGTGTGCTTCGTGGTCGGGTGTCGCCATCGGCCTGCCTGCGCTGCGCATCAAGGGTCTGTACCTGGCGCTGGTCACCTTGTCGGTGGCGGTGCTGTTCCCCGCCGTCGTCGAGCAGTTCTCCGGGCTCACCGGGGCGGATCGCGGATTGTCGCTGGTGGTCCCCCAGGCCGAACTGCCCCCGGGGTCGCCCCGAGTGCCCGGCGAGTTGGGAGTCTCCTTTCGGAGGGCTTGCGTCGGACCAGTGGCGCTACTTCATCTTCCTGGCGATCACGGTGTTGATGTTCATCGCTGATCGCCAACATCGTGCGTTCCCGCACGGGTCGCAGCCTTGTCGCCATCCGCGACAACGAGATCGCCGCAGAGTCGTCGGGAATCAACGTGTCGCGGGTGAAGATCCTCACCTTCGGGGCGTCGGCGGCCATCGCGGGGGTCGGCGGAGCGATGCTCGCCCTCAACAACGGTCGTGTGAACCCCACCTCGTTCACGCTTGCTCGTGTCGATCTACCTGCTGGTCGCGGTTGTCGTCGGCGGTGCGGCCACCGATCATCGGCCCGGCGATCGGCGCCATCGTGTACCGGGTCTTCGCCGACGTGGTGGCCCCGAGCTGCCGGGACGGTTCGAGAACGCCACGCCGGTCATCCTCGGCGTGCTGCTGATCCTCCAGATGCTCCTTGCACCCGATGGGATCGTCGGTCAGTTCCGGGATCTGCAGGCGAAGTTCGCATCATCGCGGGCAGGCGATGACCCGGAGGTGCAAGATGGTGGAACTTCGGGACCGGATCGTTCCGAAGTTGTGCCCGAAGGGTTCGGGTCCCAGTGACCCCCGCAAACATGTCGGGTCCCAGCGGCCCGCATCAACAGGAGGAACCAGATACATGAACCACATGTGGAAACGACTGGCCGCCGTGTTGGCTGTCACCTTGTTGGTGGCAGCCGCGTGCGGTCGCGACGACTCGAGCTCCGGCTCCGACGATGGCAGAGTTCTGACAACGCCAGTGCCGATGCGTCGGGCGCGTTCATCGATCCCGTCGATCGACTGCACCGACTACCAGGGCACGGCAGGCATCGACGGCGACACCATCAAGATCGGCACCATCCGCCCGGCGGACGGCCCGTACGCGATCTACGACAAGGTGACCACCGGCCTCGAGGCATGGGTCAAGTCCGTCAACTCCGAGGGCGGCGTCAAGGCCGGTGACGGCAACACCTACAAGTTGGAACTCGTCAAGGAGAACGACTCCTACGACCCGGCCAAGACTCCGGCGCTGGCCCAGAAGCTGGTCGAACAGGAGGGCGTGTTCGCTCCTTGTCGGTGACATCGGCACCGAGAACCAACCTGGCCATCCGCGACTACATGAACGACAAGTGCGTGCCCAACATCGCGCTCGCCACCGGCTCGAGTGAGTGGAACAACGCCGACCAGTACCCGTGGTACATCTCGGGTCTCCCGTCCTACGCCCTCGAGGCACAATTCTGGCTCGACTACATCAAGAAGAACAACCCCGACGCCAAGATCGCCCTGCTGTACCAGGACGACGACTTCGGTCAGGCCTACCGGGATTCGCTGAAGGCCGATCGAGGAGTCCAACAACAACGACGGCACCAGCATCGAGATCGTGGGCGAGCAGGGCTACAACCCGCTGTCGGGCACGACCACCGAGGCCGCCGTCACCTCACTCAGCCAGTCCGGCGCAGATGAGTTCATCGTCGGTATCGGCGGAACTCCGTGCCCGCAGACCCTCACCTTCATCCCCGACACCTGGGACGTCAACCCGTTCATCTCGGTGACCTGTGCGGGTAACACGGCGATGTCCATCGCCGGTGACTCCGGTGTGGGCGCCATCCAGGCCCAGGCAACCCTCGATCCGGCCGACCCAGCGGACGCCGACGAGCCTCAGGTCAAGGACTTCAAGGAGAAGGCTGCTGCAGCCGGCTGTCACGAAGCAGACATCAACGGCGGAATCGCGTCGGTTGGTTGGGGCTTCGGCAGCTACCTGGGATTGCTGCTCGAGAACTCCAAGACGATCGACCGGGCGAGCATGATGAACACCGCCTACTCGCTGGACGTTCCGTCGTTCGGGCTGACCCGCCCCGGTATCGAGATCCAGACCAACGGAGCCGACGACCCGTGGAGCATCGAGGGCTTCCGTATCGCCCAGCGCAACGCTGACGGTGGTTGGGACGAACTGGAGCCGGTGAACAACCGCAACGGGGCTTCCCGGGAGATCATCGACAGCCTCAACTGAGCCTGGCGGTCAACCCGGCCACTGTTCTGTCCTGCGAGGATCCGCTCAGAGCGTGATCCTCGCAGGACAGAACCGCGTTCGGGGTCAGATGTCCTCTCCGGTCTCGATTCCCAGGAGGTCCGTTGCGGCCTGGGACACCTGCAGGTCCCGGTCCGAAGTGAGCTCGCCGAGCATGGCGCTGGCACGCGGGTCCTCGAATGCGGCGAGGGCGAGAACCGCTCGTCTACGTATCTGCGCACGGTCCCCGCATGCACCGAGGACCGCGGGTAGGCCTGCGGGATGCCCCAGTGCACCGAGCGCAGCCACGGCTGCTTCCCTGCACAAGCTGTCGTCATGTCCGGTTGCCACCGAGGCGAGTGCTCGTACCCGAGTGGGAATACCGGCGTCGTTGCCCGGGGCTGCGTCCGGCGAAAGGGGAACCTCGCCAAGTGCGAAGGCAGCCACCTCGCAAACCCGTTCGTCGGGGTCCTCCAGCAAGCCCAGCAGGGATTGTTCCAACGCAACGGTCGAGCTGGGACTTTCGGGTGTGTCACCGCCGGTGGCCAGCTGTTCCATGGCGCCACCGAGTGCGGCTGCGATCTCAGCGGCTCTGATACGCACCCCGGGGTCGGAGTCGGTCATCGCGTCGAGGAGAGATGCCTGTTGCAGGTCACCGCAGCGTTGCAGAGCTCCGAGGGCTGCCGCCCGAACCAGCGGATCCTGATCCAGGATGTGCGTCCGAGCGGTCTCGGCGTCACCTCGATGCCCGGCGCGTACAACGGCGCGCCTGACGTCCGGTGGTGGTGGGGAACCTCGGTCTGTGTTCAAGACTGCGTCTCGCGGTCACTCACCCGGAAGGACTTCTGCATTGATCGTCGCTCTCGTCGCTCTGGTCGCCCTCTGGGCACTTCGGAAGAGTTCACAGACATGATCTCAGCACTTGGCGGGGTTGCGGCAACCCACGGGGTCGTTGTCCATCTACACTTGCCCTTTACGCATGTTCCAGAGAGGACTACTCGTGTCACACATGGTGATCTTTCAGGCCCCCGGCGGAAGCCCCGGCTACAACCAGTTCGAAACTCTCGACGCTGCGGTCAACTTCGTGGAGCAACTCCGCAACGATCGTGAAGTCTCGAATGCGCGAATCTTTGCACTCGAAGAGGTCAAGTTCGAGATGAGGCCTTACTTCAAGGTCGAGCTGCAGGCGCTCACCTCGGGTGGTGGCGATTCTGCGGGTCAGTCATTTGATCAGAGTGCACCGCAGGCGGCCGGCGCTCCTTCCGGCGCTCCTTCCGGCGGTCCCGCCCCGGCCGCGGCTCCTGCGGCTGGCGCACCCCAACCGTCCAACCCCGCACCCGATCCCGTTGCTCCTGCGCCCCCCAGCGCACCAGCAGCCCCGAGCGCGCCGGCAGCTCCTGGCCCGAGTACGCCGGCCCCGAGCGCGCCGGCAGCTCCTGCTCCGAGTGCGCCACAGGGCCCGGGATCCACACCCGGGGGTGGGTCAGAGGGCGACCAGCCCGCTCGACGGGGTCTCTTCGGCCGCTGAGAAGTCGGGCTCGTTTCCAGAGCTCGTGCATCGAAAACCCAGTTGGATCCACGTCTGAGGTGTCCTGACTGTGCATGCCAGGAGATGATCAGGACGGGCATGTCAGGAGATGATCAGGACGGCTCCGACGAAGACAATGCTGAACAGGGCTCCGATCAGTACCGCGGTCCCGGCGATGCTCAGTGCAAGCAGCCCGACCGCCCGCAAGCGCGTTGCGGGCGATGGTCTGACGTCTGCCGCGCTCAGGTGGATCTGTTCGGTCCCCGACACTCTCTCGGAACCTGTCTCCCCACTGTCCGCGACGACCAACTGACCCGAACCGCCGGCTCCACCGAGCTGAGCCGATCTGGGTTGGTTCTCAGTCGCGGTGGGGGACACGCGTCGAAGGTCAGCGCCGATGATGGCAGGCTGTGGGACCGGCCGTCGGCCGAACAGGGCATACCCGAACACCGCTGCGGATGCCACCACGATTAGGAAACCGATGAGCAGTGCTGACATGACGCCCCCCACTCTACCTCCAGAGCCGGATGCTGAGAACGCTGACCCGTCCGTGATCGATGAGCCGAGCGGGGGTCAGTTGCTTGACAGTGCCCCCGGCGAGGATCACCCGGGAGGAGACGGATCGGACCCACCGACGGATTCAGATGGATCGGGCGGGAAGCGCAAGCGCAGATGGTGGTTCTGGGGGATCGGTTTTCTCATTGCGCTCGGATTGGTCCTCGCCGCGGTGCTGGTGCCGACCCCGTATGTCCTCATCCAGCCCGGAGCGGTGCGTCCCGCCGAGGCCCGCGTGAGTGTCGAAGGCACGAAGACCTACCCGAACGAGGGCGCGGTTCTGTTCACCACCGTCTACGTCGACGACGCGACCCTTTTCGGGCTCGCACGCGGAGCTCTCGATGATGCCATCGAGGTTCGCAGCGCCGATGAGGTCTACGGAAACAAGGGCAGGGATCAGACCCGCAAGATCAACCGCAGGGAGATGGACCTCTCCAAGCTGATAGCCGAACGAGAGGCGCTCACGTATCTGGGGTTCCAGGCGGACTTCACCGCAGATGGTGTCAGAGTTCTCGATGTGGCTGAGGATGTCCCGGCTGATGGCGTGTTGCGACCAGACGACGTGATCACCTCGGTCGACGGTGCAGCAGTGTCCGATCCGTCGCAACTCCGGGACGAACTGGCGCCCCATGCGCCCGGAGATACCGTCGAAATCGGTATCAAGCGGAGCAAGCTGGCCGCGGGTGAATCAGCTTCATCCAGTGGCGGTTCGTTCGAGTCGACCACGGTCGACGTGGAGCTGGCCGGTGCCGAACCAGACGCCCGTGGAGGCACCGATGACAAGGGCGCGTCCGATGATGGCACGGCTTCCGATGATGCAGCCGAACCCCGGGCGGTGCTCGGGGTGACCGTCGAACCGTTCAATCCCAGAGTCGAGTCGGACGTGGATGTGCAGGTGGATTCGGGAGCCGTGACCGGCCCCTCTGCGGGACTGGCATGGTCGCTGGCGATCGTGGACGTGTTGACCCCTGGTTCGCTGACCGGCGACAAGGACGTGGCGGTGACCGGCGAGATCCTCCCCGACGGTTCTGTCGGCGTGATCGGTGGTACCGCCCAGAAGACGGCAACCGTTGTTCGCAACGGAGTCGATGTCTTCATGTATCCCGCAGCGACACCGCAGGATGAACAGGCCGAGATGCGCCGCATTGCAGGCGATGACGTGAAACTCGTCCCGGTCGCTTCACTCGACGAAGCCATCGACTATCTGGTCCCTGGTGGCGTGAAGGTCGATCACGCGCACAACTGAATCGAAAAAAGGCACGGAATACAGCCTCGATGTCCCACATCCCATGCCGTTGGATCCCTAGCATCGTTGCATGACCGGACCCCTGCCCGACCAACCGGAACTCGATCCCACTGAGCTGGCCGGATCGAGCTTCGGCCGGACTCGACGCGGTTTCGAGCCCACCGAGGTTCGCTCAATGCTCGGTCGTGCCGCTGACGCGCTTCGGGTGTGGATCGAGCGGGACGCCAAGTTGACCGCACGTATCGAGGAGCTCTCGATCCGGTTGGACAAGGCAGAGGAGTTCGACGAGTCGAGGGTCACCGAACTGCTCGGAGTCGAGACAGCACGCATAGTTGCTGCCGCGCGGGATGCTGCGGCGGAGATCCGCGGTCAGGCAGCGAGCGAATCCGCAGAACTCCTCGCACGTTCGAAGGCTGACGCAGAAGCCACCTCCGAGAGGCTGATTTCCGCGGCCACGGCCGAACGTTCGGAAGCTTCGAAGGTTCTTGCCGACGCACAGAGCGACGCAGCGGAGACCACTTCACAGGCAAATGACGAGGCTGAACGGGTCCTCTCAGAAGCACGAGCTGAGGCTGACAGACTGCGAACAGACGCAAGTGAGGAAGCCGAGCGCACCCGAACCGAAGCAAGCGAGACCGCTGAGACGCTGACCTCGACGGCACAGGAACGCCACGACGAGATGATTGCGGCAGCCTCCAAGGTGCTGGAGGAGCAGACGAATGCAGCCGAGGCCAGTGCCGCCGAGATCCGCTCGCGCGCAACCGGTGAACTCGAGGAAGCCCGCAGCTCCGCGGCAGCTGAGCTGGAACGGGCAGGCGAAGAAGCTCGTGGGATAGTCGCGGAAGCGGAGGCGGACGCGCAGACGCGGCTCGAAGTGGCTCGTGACCAGGGTCGCGCCATGGTCGAAGAGGCCAGAGACCTGCGACGCCAGATGCTGAACGACATTGCAGAACGTTCCCGGGCAGGGCGCCAGAAGGTCGAGGCCGCGAAGGCGGCCCGCGCCGAAGTCCTGAGGATGATCCGGTCGGTCGGTACCCAGGTCGAGGGGGTTGTCGCCGAACTGGATGACCATGATCCGGTGATGCGACGTGAGGCAGATGGCGCGGCGGCTGCAGTTCCCGATGACACCGAAACCACCATGCGTGAACTCGAAGCGCAGCTCATGGATGTACCGTTCGAAGAGGACTCCCATCGGTACACCGTCGCAGGCGAGGGTGTACCGCAGGGCGAGGCCGCTGGTGATGATTCCAGCGACGGCGACTTCGTTCCCACCGAGCCCGGGCTCGATGCGGCCGACCTCGAAGAGGTTGACCTCGAGCTGGAGGGTCCCGAAGGGATCCACACCGATGATGAGGACGGCACCGGGGCCGCCGGCGACGAGTCCGCGGATCACGCCGGATCCGACGTACGCCTCCCTGGTGATGAACCGACCGGGGTCGACCAGGGTGGCGAAGACCTATCTGGTGGTGATGTGGATGAATCCCAGATGGCGTCCGTCCATGATCTCTTCCAGAAGCTGCGCTCGGAGGACCACGACGATGGGGATGCCGGGGTCGGCATCGAGGATCCCGATGGTGAGGTTCCTGGCGTTGCCACGGTCACCCCCGGAGCCCCACCCGGTGGTTCCCAGACCGGATCGGCCGGTACCGCGGTCGCCGCTGCATCGGTTTCGACGCTCACCGGGTCGCGCCGCGGTGAGCGCTCCGACGATACCGATGCCGATAGCGGCATCGAAGTGCTCCTGGAAACCGACGCCGCCGCTGATGCTGAACTGTCCGCCGGCACGGAGGTTCCTGATGGAGCCGACGAATCCGCTGCGGCAGAGATCGAGGTCCTGGGCATCGGGGACCCCGGGAACCCGACGACCTACTCAGGTATCCTGGATCGGCGAGACGAGTTGCTCGAACCGGCTGAGAAGCTGCTCGCCAGAACCCTGAAGCGTCTGTTCAGCGATGAACAGAATGAGGTCTTCGATCGCGTGCGTCGCCACAAGCGCTCCCGGATCGAGGTGTCCGACCTCCTCGGTGAGTCCGACGACACGGACCTGTTCGTCTCCAAGCTCACCAAGCCCTACCTGATGGCTGCGAGTGCAGGTGCAGTCATCTGGGGGGAACTCTCCGAAACAGATCCGAGCGAACCAACCGAGCCCGACCTCGCAGATGCGCTCGCGTCCCAGGTCGGGGAACTACTGGGGCTGCGGCGGGCCCACCTGCGCGAGTCGCTCGAAGCGCACGCAGAAGCCGGTGGCGACTCCGGTGAACTCGTCGACCGGTTGCGTTCGGCCTACCGGGAACTGCGTACCTCCTCGATCGAGGAACATGCCGGCGACCTCGCCACCGGTGGATTCGCCGTCGGCACCAAGGTTGCGGCGGGTCCTGGCTCCCCATGGTGTTGGGTCCCCGACAACGGAGGGTTGCCCTGCGCCGATGCGGAGGACAACGCACTCGCCGGTGCGCTGGCATGCGGTTCGGAGTTCCCGACCGGTGATGTGGTTCCACCCGCACACCCGGGTTGTCGTTGCATCGTCGTGCCCGACGGTGTGGTGTCCACGGAGTCCTGATCTGGTTCACGGTCAAGGTGCTCGCCCGGAGCGAGGATCGCGTCCCACATCAGTCATCCGGCGAGACAAACGGGGCATTTCCAGTCGACCACGCGGTTTACGGTTCGCTGCCTCGGCAGGCCCCCGTGAGTGGGGCATTTCCGTCGCGCGCCGCCGAGCGGCGCTCGACGTTCTAACCTGCCGTAGTGCGAATCCCAGCGGACATGCCCCGTAGAACCCCGCGCGAAAGGGACGGATCACACCGCGGTCGCGTGGTGGCCGTCGTCATCATCGCCGTACTGGTGGTACTCGCCTTCTCATTGAGGGCCATAGCGACGTTCTGGACCGACTACCTGTGGTTCGACGACCTCGACTTCAGTGCTGTGTGGACGTCGTTGCTGTCTGCCAAGGTGAGCCTGGGCGTGGCTGCCACGATTGCCTTCTTTGCAATCATCTGGATCAACCTCACCGTCGCCGAGAAGCTCTCGCCTCCGATGGGCGCGCTGAACATCGACGATGAGGTGCTCGAGCGCTACCAGTCCATGGTCGCGGGCCGCCAACGATTGTTGTTGTTCGTCGTGTCGCTCGCGGTGGCGCTCGTGCCCGGCATCGGCGCGGCCGGTGAGTGGCGGACCTGGTTGCTGTTCCGCTACGGCGGTTCGTTCGGGGTCGATGATCCGCAGTTCGGCATCGACATCGGGTTCTTCGTGTTCAAGTTGCCGTTCCTGTCCCTCGTTGTCGACTGGGTGTTCGGATTCCTGCTGGTCACCCTGTTCCTCGTGGCGGCCCTCTACTACCTGAACGGTTCGATCCGGATGCAGTCCCGCGGGGATCGGATCACCGGAAGCGCCAAGGCGCACCTCTCGGTGATCCTGGCGATGATGGCACTCGTCAAGGCGGGTGACTACTGGCTGCAGCGCTTCGAGCTGACGCTCCAGAAGCGCGATGCGTTCGACGGTGCCGGTTACACGGCGGTCAACGCCACTCTGCCGGCGCTTCAGTTGCTGATCCTGGTAGCGCTGTTCGCGGCCGGATTGTTCCTCGTGAACATCCGTCGCAAGGGGTGGGTGCTGCCGGTGATCGCAATTACTCTGTGGGTCGTCACCTCGGTCGTGCTCGCAGGGATCTATCCGGCGTTCGTGCAGCGTTTCCAGGTGTCTCCGGCCGAGCTCAACAAGGAAACGCCCTACATTGAGCGCAACATCGATGCCACCCGTGAAGCGCTGGGCGTGGCCGATGTCGAAACCAACGACTTCCGCTACGATCCCAAGCTGACCGAGGCGAAGGTCGATGCGCAGCGGGCGAACCTCGATCTGGCACGGGTGATGGACCCCGAGGCGCTGGGTCGTCAGGCGGGTGACAAACCCGGCACCATCCAGGCATTGCAGTTCGGTCGCCCCTACTACGAGTTCCGCGACATCGATGTCGACCGCTACGTGGTCGAGCCGGATGCTCTCACAGGCCCCGGCGAGGGAGACGCCGGAGCAACCGAGTCGGCAGTCAGTGGCTCGCCGACCCCGGTCGTCATCTCGACGCGTGAGTTGAACCTCGACGGAATCGCGAGTCCCGCACCTGGGAGAAGGAGCACCTCGTGTTCACCCACGGGTACGGCGGAGCGTTGGCCCCCGCAGACGAGGCAAACGACCGGGGCGAGCCGAAGTTCCTCCTCGGTGACATCCCTGCGTTCACACGTGGCCTTCCGGCGCTGGACCGGCCCGAGATCTACGTGGGCGAGGGCATGGAGGGTACTCAATCGTTGACACGAACCAGGTCGAGCTGACCCAGGACGACCTGGCAGCCAACTACGACGGCAGCACCGGGGTCGGCATCAACACGTTCTTCCGCAAGGCCGCGTTCTCGCTGCGCTTCGGCGAGATCGATCCCCTCATCTCGGATCTGCTCACCGAGAAATCCCGTGTGATCTACAACCGTGATGCCGTGGATCGCGTCCAGCAGATCGCGCCCTACCTGCTGTTCGACCCCGACCCGTATCCGGTCCTGATCGACGGTGGGATCTCATACGTGGTCGACGGCTACACCACGTCCGCCAACTATCCCTACGGAGAAGCCTTCTTCTCGACCGATCTGGATCGCGAGGCATCGGGTGAGACGTTCAACTACGTCCGCAACTCGGTCAAGGCGGTCGTCGACGCGTATGACGGCACCGTGAAGCTCTATCTCTCGGACACCCTCTACGGGGCCAAGGACCCGATCATCCGCGCCTACGCCAAGGCATTCCCGGATCTCTACACCGAGGACATGCCCACCGAACTGCAGGAACATCTGCGATACCCGGAGCTGCTCTTCAAGATCCAGACCGAGGCGTGGGGTCGTTACCACCAGAGCAACTCGTCCACGTTCTTCAACAACAGTGACCAGTGGAACATCGCCCAGGCCCCACCCAGCGACACACGGGCGGCCCAGATTGCCGCTTCAGGTGACGGATCGGGTGAGACCAAGGACTTCAGCCGGATAGACCCCTACTTCCAGATGCTGCAGATGACTCCGGATCGCGACCCCGAGTTCCTCTTGACGCGACCGTTCGTGCTTGCTTCGAGCAATGACAGCGGGCGGAACCTGGCGGCGATGATGATCGGTGTCCAACAACCCCGATGATTACGGCAAACTCGAGGAGGTGGTCATCCAGGCTGCCGACACCTCGGGAGCGGAGGCAACCACCAACCGGGTGGACGGGACCCTGCAGGCGGCTGAACGAATAGCCACCTACCAACCGGTGTCTGAATACCAGACACTGGTCGGCTCCAATGGATCGTCGGTGCAGTTCGGCAACCTGTTGATCCTGCCCTTCGGCGACTCCATCCTGTACCTGAGACCCGTGTACGCACGTCAGTCGACGAGTGGTCTGAACACGCTGCAACGCATCGCGGTGACCGTCGGGCGGATCCGTCGGATTCGGTCCCACCATCGACGACGCCATGGCCGACCTGCTCGACGGAGTTGATTCGCGGGCGGTCGACGGATCATCGGGAGATGGCACCCAGCCCGACAATTCGACGGGGTCCGCAGGTGGTGGCAATTCCGACAGTGGTGGCACATCGGACACCGTCGGGACCACTCCCGAGGCGCTCCTGGCCGAAGCCGACCGGCTGTTCGACCCAGGCCGACGAGGCACTTCGCTCAGGTGATCTGGGCAGTTACCAGGACCTTGTCGCCAAGGCCCGGGCAGCGCGTCGCCGAAGCCACCAAAGCGCTCGGTGGCGATGCCACGTCCGGATCCGGTACATCCGGCGATGGCGACAAGTCCGGGTCGGGTTCGAACTCCACGACCACCACGACGGCCACGACGACCAGACGACCACCACCACCGTGGTGGGGGAGACCTGAATCCGGATACCCCCCGTGGACAGGTGACCTTGCATGACCGAGGTGACCTCTCCGATCGCCCGAACCGTCTGAATCGGAGTCCGGAGCGAGTGAGCCGAAGTACCCGGGTTTTGACGTCGGAGTCGGCCACCGGCTGAACTTGCCGGTCACGTTCTGATTCCGATCTGCTCCGGCGCGTCCCGAGGCGGATCGCCTACCCCGAGGGAAACCAATGCTCAACATGCTCGCCGAAGGCGGCTACCAGGACGTTCGGACTCGCCGGCAAGGAGTGGTTCTGGCTGGCATTCTCCGCCGTTGTCGCCGTGGTCGCCCTGATCGTCGGCTGGATGATGATGCGTGGTGTTCTGGCAAAGGACACCGGTAGCGAGAAGATGAACGAGATCGCCGAAGCGATCCAAGAAGGCGCCATGGCGTACATCAAGCGCCAGTTCCGCACGATCCTGATGATCGTGGTTCCCCTCGCGGTAGTGGTGTTCGTGACCTCGGCGGAGGTGCTGAACTCGACCGGGGAGGGTCTGAGCCGGGTCCAGTCAGGACTCTGGCGCACGCTTGCCTTCCTCTTGGGGGCGAGTTTCTCGGGATTCATCGGGTACCTGGGAATGTGGCTGGCCACCAGGGCGAACGTCCGCACCGCCGCGGCAGCCCAGAAGGGTTCGATGGACGCCGCCATGCAGGTGGCGTTCCGCGCCGGTGGCACGATCGGGCTGTTCACCGCCGGTCTGGGCCTCCTGGGTGCGACGCTCATCGTGATGGTGTTCCAGAACACCGCCGTCCGCGATCCTCGTCGGCTTCGGATTCGGTGGTTCGCTGCTGGCGCTGTTCCTCCGGGTCGGCGGTGGCATCTTCACCAAGGCCGCCGATGTCGGGCGCCGACCTGGTCGGCAAGGTCGAAGCCGGCATTCCCGAGGACGACCCCCGCAACCCGGCCACCATCGCCGACAACGTCGGCGACAACGTGGGTGACTGTGCCGGCATGGCGTCGGACCTCTTCGAGTCCTTCGGCGTGGTGCTGGTCGCCAACATCATCCTGGGCGTCACCGCTTTCAACGCCATCGGCATCGAGGGCGACGAGGCCGTCAAGGGCCTGATCTTCCCGCTCGCCATGATGGGCGTCGGCCTGCTGGCGTCGATGGTCTCGATCTACCTGGTGCGTGCCCGCCCGGGCGAGACCGACGCCCTCAAGCCCATCAACCGTGGGCTCAACATCGCATCGCTCATCATGCTGGTCGGAGCAGCGATCATCGCTTTCGGTTACGTGGGCAACCCCGAGGGTTGGCCGATGCTCTCCGGCGTCGGCACCCGCATGTTCGCTGCCGATCGTCGTCGGCGTGATCCTCGGCCAGGTGGCCAGCCGCATCACCCAGTACTTCACCTCGAGCCAGTTCAAGCCGGTGCAGGACATCGCAGAAGCCGGGCGCACCGGGCCCGCGACGGTCATCCTCTCGGGCATCTCCTCGCGGCATGGAGTCCGCAGTGTGGGCGGTCGTGGCGATCGCGGTTGCGATCCTCGTGGGACTCGGACTCGGCGGCGGCGACGCCGCTGTTCGCGGTCTACCTGGTGGCGCTCACCGGTATCGGCATGCTCTCCACCACGGGCATCGTCGTCGCCGAGGACACCTTCGGTCCGATCGCCGACAACGCTCAGGGCATCGCTGAGATGTCCGACATCCTCGAGGGCGACACCGAGACGATCCTCGATGGACTCGACACCGTCGGCAACACCACCAAGGCCGTGACCAAGGGCTTCGCCATCGGCTCCGCGGTGATCGCAGCGGTCGCGCTGTTCGCCGAGCTTCCGTGAGACCATCGCCGAGGAAACCGGCGCAGCGTTCGACATGATCCCGATCAACATCGCAGAGCCGAAGGTGTTCGCAGCCGGACTCATCGGCGGAACCGTCGTGTTCCTCTTCGCAGCACTGGCGATCCTGGCGGTGAGTCGCACGGCCGGGATCGTGGTCCAGGAGGTGCGCCGCCAGTTCCGCGAGAAGCCCGGGCATCATGGACTACACCGAGAAGCCCGACTACGGCCCCGTCATCGACATCTGCACCGGCGCTGCCCTGCGTGAACTCACCACGCCGGCGCTGCTGGCCGTCCTCATGCCGATCATCATCGGTTTCGGTATGGGCAAGTACGCCCTGGGTGGCTACCTCGCGGCGATCATCGTCGTCGGTGCGCTGATGGCGAACTTCCTGTCCAACGCGGGCGGTGCATGGGACAACGGCAAGAAGTACATCGAAGAGGGCAACCTCGGCGGCAAGGGTTCCGACGTCCATACGGCGGTCGTGATCGGTGACACCGTGGGTGACCCGTTCAAGGACACCGCCGGACCTGCGATCAGCCCGCTCATCAAGGTGATGAACCTGGTTTCGCTGCTCGTGTTGCC
Source organism: uncultured Microthrixaceae bacterium (assembly GCA_963805905.1). GTDB lineage: Bacteria > Actinomycetota > Acidimicrobiia > Acidimicrobiales > Microtrichaceae > JAMLGJ01. The sequence continues at coordinate 3,131,971 of CAWDVV010000001.1, read as the reverse complement.
GGCGATCATCAGGCTCGAGGACAACAACATGCGTTACGTGGTCGCCGGCGGTAGCCCTGGTGATACTTCTCGCAAGCGTCGCCTACTCGAAGGCTCAGGCAACCTCCTTCGGCGACTGACCACCCCGCCCCATCCCGACCCCCCTCCGTTCTGTGTGGCGTGCGTGGCGCTATGCGCCACGCACGCCACACAGAACGAGCATGTTGCAACTCCTCGGGGGGTCTCAGCGACTGCGAAACGGAAATCTGAGGATCCCGCGGTCCCGCCGCAGATCCGGATCATCGATGGTGAACACCACGGCCCGTTCACGTCGACCGCGTATGTCGATGCGACCGGCAGGTTTCCAGCCATCCCTCAACTGCGATCCCTGAAGCGTCGAAGCAGACGCCAGGACGCCTGTGGGCTGCTTCTTGGCCGCCTCGCACAATCGCGACGCCAGGTTCACGACGTCACCGATCACCGTGTACTCGAACCGTTCAGGTGTACCGACGAATCCAGCCAGCACCTCGCCCGTGGCCACTCCGATCCCGGCGAAGAGCGGCCCGCCGTCCTTGGCGAGTTGGCGGGGCAGCGCCCCTGCGGCCCGCAGGGCACGTTCGGCATGATCGTGCTGATTCTGCGGCGCGCCGAAGAGGCACAGTGCAGCATCGCCCTCGAACTTGTTGACCCAGCCACCCTCGCGATTGATCACCGCTACCACTGCACCGAAGAACCGGTTCAACATCTCGACCACCGCCGTGGGCTCGTGACGTTCGGCAAACGCGGTGTAGCCCCGCAGATCCACGAACAACACGGTCACGGTGCGTAGCTCGCCGTGCGATTCGGTCGTCGAGCCGAACCCCGCGAGGTCGGCGAGGCCGGCCTGGCCGACCTGACGACCGAAGAGGTCGCGGAGTTCCTCACGTTCGCGGATACCTGCAGCGAGATGGTTGACGCCCTGGGTGAGGCGACCGAGTTCGCCGAGGTCATCAATCGGCAGGAACACCTCCAGGTCACCTTCTTCGACCCGTTGCAGGCCGCTGCGAATCTGTTCGATGGGGCGGGTCACCGAGCGAGCGGCGAGCGCCATCACCATTCCTCCGGCGGCAAGCGATATAAGCGCCAACCAGGCGAGCCGATCCGGGTCGAAGGGGTTGGGGTTCAACATGTTCCCGAGAGCGATCGCTGACAGCGGTACGCCGCTTCCGAGGAGCCATGCCAACATGAGCCGTGGCCCCACGTCTCTTCGTGCCTCGGGCAGATCCGCTCCGTCGAGCGCGCAGCGCGTAGAGCGGGCGGAAGTGGCCCTCCATCAGCAGATACAGCAGCGTGCACGTGGTCACGCCGGCAAGCGCGATCCCCACCGCAATCTGGGTTGCGTCCTTGTTGATGACTCCGAACAGCACCGCAGCGACGAACCAGGATGCGAGCGCAGTGAGAGTCTCGAGCGTCGGCAGCGTGAAGAGCACCTTGCGTTCCCTGGGGCTCGGCTCTCTCTGTTCGCGGATCCAACGAACGGCTCGGCGCAGGAGCGCCACGTTTATGGGCAGCCCGACCGTGAACATGGCCGCCAGGTAGATCCCGAATACCCACAGATTGAGCGACGTGCTGGCGAGTGGGTCGTCGTTTGTGATTGACAGGAAGCGCAGGTACAGGGTGACGATCACGACGCCGACACCGTTTGCCGTGACCTGCAACGCGAGGACTCCGCGTACTGCCGAGCGCGTGCGGACCAGCGCCAGGTTCTCGTTGAGTGTCTCCTGATGGTCAGCCATGGGGTGTGCCCGTACTCGAGGTCGGCGGTGTCGCTTCTGTGGTTCTGTTTGGTTCTGGTGGTATCAGCCGTATCAGTCTTCGGTGCCGAGGCCGATCGGACAGCTCACACCAGTGTGGCCGTGGCCGCAGTATCCCCCGGGGTTCTTCGACAGATACTGCTGATGCTCCGGCTCTGCGTAGTAGAACTCGCGTGCAGGGGCCACCTCCGTGGTGATGGCCCCGTGGCCGGCCGCAGTGAGTGCCTCCTGGTAAAGGTCCCGCGATACCTCTGCCGCTTCCAGTTGGTCCTGATCTGCGGCGTACACCGCGGACCGGTACTGGGTCCCCCTGTCATTGCCCTGTTGCATCCCCTGGGTCGGATCATGGTTCTCCCAGAAGACCTTGAGGAGGTCGGGGTAGGTCACGACGGTGGGGTCGAACGCGACAAGGACAGCTTCGGCATGGTTGGTCCTCCCTGAACAGACCTCGCGGTAGGTGGGGTTGGGGGTCTCCCCGCCGCTGTATCCCACCGCGGTGCTGTACACCCCGGGTGTTTCCCAGAAGGTGCGTTCGGCACCCCAGAAGCAACCCATGGCGAATACCGCGGTCCGGATCCCGTCGGGCCATGGCCCGGTGATGGGATTTCCGTTGGAGTGGTGCTTGTCGGGTACGCGCATGGGTTCGGGACGCCCGGGGAGGGTGTCCGCGGGAGGCAACAACGATGGGTCAGAGCCGGAGAACAGTGAGAAGGCCATGGTCGGAGCCTATTGCGGTGGCATTCGAGCGTGGTTCCGATCGTGTACCGATGGCCGGCCGGATCCCCGGCAGTAGGGGATCGACCCAGCGCGAATCGCCGTTGTGGCTTGGTCGTACTGCGGTGGGGCTGCGACTCTGAGAGTGTGCATATTGCGGGGCCGGGCGGGCACCTGGGGATCCGGGACATAGATGAGATGCAGGGGCTGCTGCGCGGCACCACGCAGGGTCACAGACGCGCAGCGGTGGAACGGCTGATCTCCTGGCAGGGGGCCGAGTTGGATCCTGAGTCGGCCAGGGCAGCGTTGCGTGCCGCAGCGGTTGTGTACCCCTGGGTACCGGGAGCATCCGAGGACATCGGCGAACTGTTCGTGCGCCTCTTGTGGAACGATCCGACCTCGGTCGACATCGCGGATCTCGAACGTGCCTACATGGCGTGTGCAGAACGCGGGAGGCGTGCGGTCATGAGGACGATGGCGTTGCGCGCCGATTCGGTCGGTCTCCAGGCAGTCGGGCATTTGCTGGGACCTGACGGTCCCCGTGGCATGCTTCCCACTCCTGGTGAGGCGATGCTCGCACCACTCCTGGAAGTGAGAGGGGTTGCAGAGCTCGCGCCGAAGCTGGTTTCCATCTCGATGCGCCCGGGCTGGAGTCATCATGCAGCCGAGTTGCTCGGCGACATGGCCCAGCGGGGTCTCCTGGGCGAGGCCGACGACCAGGAGGTTGCGACCTCATTGCTCGAGGTGATCGAAGCGCTCGTAGCAACATGTGATCGCAATTCCCCGCCGCGGATTCTCGGAACCCGGACGCGCGCGGACACTTCGCTCATTGATCCCGCGCGGGTCGATCGTCGGCGCCTGCTCGACCTCTTGCCGTTACTCGTGCATCTGACCGCGGCGAGCGCGTCGGTCGCCCTGCGACGGGCGCTCGCCAGTGCGGACCCACGGGTGTGCGCGACCGCCGCGGTGGGGCTCGTGTGCAGAGGGGTAGCGGTGGGGGAGGACCGCCTCGATCTTCTGTGCAGGGATGCGCTCGCCAGGGCGGTGCTCTTCGAGGGCCTCACGTCCGCTGGCCGTGCGTTCCAGTTGCCCACGGGAGCCCTCGATCCCCGGGCCGTGGCTGAGGCGCTCCTCGCGGAATGGTTCGTATCGCCGAGCCAGCTCCGTTGCGTGCCTGACGAACTGGTTCATCGATGTGTGGTGAGTGCTCCGAGATCGTGGGGCCCGGGAACACTGCATGTGTTCGCGTTCCGGGTGAACGCACCCCACTGGGTCGCCGAACGCGACTGGATGATCGCAGCCGTGGGTCCGTTCGATCCGACCTCGGAGCTGATTCCTTCGCCAGCCGAGGGCTTTGCGGTCCACTCGCTGTACGAGCCCGAGGCATCCATGGCCAACTCGGACCATGTCGCCGAGATATCCCGGTCCCTATGTGAGACACGCCAGAATCCACTGGCCTGAGCTTGCGGAGATTTCTAGAACGTGTTTCAGAAATGGATTCACTTCTGCAATCAGGCGCGTTACGATTGTTTCGACCGCACGGCGAAGCGGTTGGTGCAGATGCGCCGAACATGAGTAGGGCGACCGCGTCCTGCGAGAACCACCCTTGTCCCTGGAGGAATGAATGCGCGTGTCCCACCACCCCCGTCTGTTCGTGCTGTGTGCACTTGCGGTTCTCGGCCTTGGCGCTGCGGCGTGTGCTCCGCAGCCGGCAGGTCCACCCGCGAACGAGGTTCCGCTTGCGATCTTCTCGCCTTCGGTCTCGACCGGCGACGCACCGCTGGCCGTCGATTTCGATGCGACCGGCTCCATTGATCCCGACGGCACGGTCGTCTCGTACGCCTGGGACTTCGGCGATTTCGCAACCGCCAGCGGCGACACGGTGAGCCACACGTTCGCAGCCGGTTCGTACGTGGTCACCCTCACGGTCACCGACAACCAGGGCGCAACGTCGTCATCGACCACCACGATCACCTCGCTCGGCCCACCTCCGGCCCCGACCGGCCTCACCAAGACCGGCTCGGGCTGCTGTGACACATACGGCGACTTCGCATGGGATGAGGTTCCCGGAGCCACCCAGTACCAGATCACCATGGACGGCTACTTCGGTGGCGGTTGTCTGACCGATCATTCCGCAACGATTCCCGGGCCCGCCTCGACTGGACGGGTGCAGGCGGTCGGGCTTTGCCTGGGATCGCAGTACAACGTGAGTATCCGTGCCTTCGCAAGCGGTCAGTGGGGTCCATGGTCCCCGTCGATTCACATAACCCTCTGATTCGAATCCGGGCCGGGGCCGCTGTCGTTCGATGGCGGCCCGACCGGTGTCAGAGCGCCCCTTGATCAGTTGACGAACGAAATCAGTAGGAGACAGAGAGTGCAAACCCGATTCAAATCCCTGGCGTTGACAACGGTTGCCGTGCTGGCAATGGTGGCCGCTGCGTGTGCGCCGGCGCCCGCGTCCGGTCCCGGCGGTGGGCCCAACTATCCGGACTTCCGCTTCACCGCCAACAAGGTGACGGTTGTGAACCACAACGACTCGTTCTTCTACGGCACCCGTGACGAACCGTACGCCGTGAACCTGTGGTTCCGCGTCAAGGTCGGAGTGCCCAACTCGGCCCAGGTCGGGGTGGTCGGTGACCGTTCACAGGCGATCGATGACCTGGGCGACGGCGAGAGCCACGCCCTGTCGGCATCCCGACAGGCAGCGGTGGACTTCAACGATGTCGAGTTGCTCGATGTCGGCGACTTGTTGAACACGAACAAGCACCTCGAGATCGTCGGTACCTGGACCTGGGCGATGGAGCGGGACGACGTCGGGGTCACCGGGGTGATGGGCAACGTGACCAATGTCGTGAAGAACACGCTCAACAACGTCGTCGGCAACGGCACTCTGCCCTCCGATCCTGCCGATCTCGTGCCGATGCTGCTCGGAGACTTCGGCGATGCCTTCGACCTGATCGCCGGCGCTCTCTTTTCGTCCATTCCCGGGATCCCCGATGACGCCGTGGGCAGCCGCTTCTACATCGGAGTGGCTTCCACCGGGACGCTCTCGAACATCGTCGACGCGACCGTCCCCGCAAGCGCGTTCCCCTTGGTCGAGATCCCGGTCGTCACCATCCCACCGGACATCGATGGCGGCCAGATCTTCTCGCTCGGCCACAACAACGCGTACAGCGGTGAGCAGTTCTCCTCCGGTGACGGTCGCCATGACTACGACGTGTCCATGGTCAACGTGGCCACGATCCCGCAGCCTCCGGTGGCGAGCTTCACCCCCTCAGCGACCTCAGGCTCACCTGGTCTCGGAGTTACCTTCGACGCCTCGGGTTCCAATGACCCCGACGGCACGATCGTCGCGTACAACTGGACCTTCGGTGACTTCACCACCGGTGCGGGTGCACTCACCGCTCACACGTTCAACACCGCCGGCACCTTCCCGGTGACCTTGACCGTGACCGACGATTCAGGCATGTCGAGTTCGACCACCACGAACATCGCGATCGGCGGAGCGCCCACCGTTGCCCCGACCGGGCTCACCAAGACGGGTTCGGGTTGCTGCAACACCTACGGCGATTTCGCCTGGAACCCGGTGCCGGGTGCCACTGCCTACCAGATCCAGATGTCGTCGTACTTCGGTGGCGGGTGTCTGGTCGATGCCAGCGCCACGATCAATGGCCAGGCTTCCTCTGGTCGGGTGCAGGCAGCCGGGTTGTGCCTAGGTTCCAAGTACGACACGAAGATCCGTGCCCAGGCCAATGGTCAGTGGGGCCCATGGTCAGCTGAACAGCGCTTCACGCTGTAACGAGTCGTTTCACCGCGAAGAACCCCATCGCGAACCCCATCGCCGTGGTTCTGTGGGGCGTGCGTGGCACTATGTGCCACGCACGCCCCACAGAACTCGTTTTCAGGCGATCATGCGCTTGAGCGCATCGGAGTGCAGGATCGCGCCTTCACCGCCCGCGTCGGGTTCGGCCTCACCGAAGTGGATCTGGCGCTCGAAGATGCGAACCATGATCGCCGCATGGCGGTATGCCGCGTAGACGAGGAACCAGTCGAGGTCGACCGGTTCCACCCCTGACGCTTCGGTGTAGCGCTCGACCGCGTCCGCGGTGGTCATGAAGTCGGGCAGGCCCGGTAGGCCCAGACCCGACGGTGATCTCCTGGAAGAAGGTGTGGAGGAAGCACATCCAGCCGAGGTCCATCTCGCGGGCGCGATGCCGGCCATCTCCCAGTCGAAGCACGGCCACCGGGCTGAAGTCGCGGTACATGATGTTGCCGATCCGGGCATCACCCCACGAAAGCACCGGATCGCGACTCTCGGCAGCGGTCGGCCAGTGATCCTCCAGCCAGTTCCGTGTCCGCTCGATGAGTTCCAGCTCCTGGCCGCCCAGGGCCCAACGTTCGTAGGCGACCCAGTGATTGAAATGTCGTCGCAGAGCTGTGTCGCCCGGGTCGTCGAACTCCAGGAAGGCGGTTGAGTCGGTTGCGCCCGGCGAGGGATCGACCGGGACTCGGTGGATCTCTGCGAGTACCTCGATCGAGCTGTCCTGCAACTGTCTGCCGCTGCTCGGCGGTTGCGTCCAGGAGGAAGCTCTCGATCGGGTAGGGCATCACGTCGGGTGGGACGTCACCGTCGTTCACGGTCCATCACGAAGAACGCGGAGCCCACGTAGCTCGTGTCGCTCCTCGAACCAGCGCACCTCTGGTACGGGTGCGTCGGTGGTGCGTCCAACGAGATCCATGACCTTCGCCTGCAGGGCGAGGTCGTAGCTGGGAAACGCCGGGACGGCGTCCACGGGCGCTTCCATGCGGACGACCAGTTCTGCGGCCCGTTCCTCCCCGATGTCCTCGGTCCAGGTGGCATCGAGGAGCACCGTCTCCGAGGACATACCGTTGCCCGGTACCGAAAGCTCGCCTATCGAGGCGTTCTCCACGCTTCGCGCGAGCCATCTTTCGAGGCTGGCACGCAGTTCGTCGTGGTCCCGCGTCGACCGCTTGATCTCGGTTTTCCTGGCGACTCCGACCTGGGGCGATCTGACCCATGTGCACCTCACTCGATGTTCGACTGCGCACACGCTACCGGTTCGAGTCGGAATCCTGATCCGATCTGCGCGCCCGTCAGATCCACCCGCGGCAGCCATGGAGCGGGTGACGTATTGTTGCGGACGTGCCCGCCGACGGGCACAACCGCTGATCGCGTCGAAAGGAAACACATGGGGGCCGTCAGATACCGCTCGTTGACTATCTGGAGCTCGGAGATGAACCGCATCTCGTAGCTCAGGAATGCACCAGCTGCGGTGCGCGCTACTTCGATCGACGTCGCAGCTGTGCGAACTGCGGTGGGCATGGCGAGGAGCAGTTCCACGGTGTTGGGATACCCACCGAGGGCGAGCTGCGCACCTTCACCATCGTGTCGTTCGCCGCACCCGGGGTGCCGGTGCCATTCGTGGCGGGGTTGATCGACTGCGGCGGCACGAGCGTGCGGGCCAACATCATCAACGTCGAACCCGATCCTGAACACGTGACAACGGGGATGAAGGTGCGTCTGGCCACCTATTCGATCGGCGCTGACGAAGAGGGCACCGAGGCGATCGGGTTCGGTTTCGAACCGCTCGAATCGTCCGGTGGACAGACAACCCATGAGGCCGCGGAGGTATCGGCGTGAGTGAAGACATGTGGATTCTCGGAATTTCGATGACGAAGTTCGGAAAGAGGCCCGATGATCGACATCGTGGACCTCGCTGAGGAGGCGACCCTCGCGGCACTCGATGATGCGGGTGTCACGATGGCCGACATGGGTGTGCTCGCCATGGGCAACCTGATCAACGCCGCCGCCGGCGTCGGCCAGCAGCTCCAGAAGCAGGTCGGGCCAGACGGGAATACCCGTGTACAACGTGGCCAATGCGTGCGCGACCGGCGCCACCGCTCTGCGCACCGCCATGCTCGCGATGAAGGCCGGGGAGTGCGACATGGGCCTCGCGGTCGGTGTGGAGAAGCTTGCCGGAGCGGGGCTCCTCGCGGGGGTCCTCGCGCAAGGAGGACTCCGAACACGTGGGAACCCCACGGTCGACAGGGTGCGGTTGCGCCGCTCGACGGTCGGGTCGGGTACCGACGACCATGCCCGGTGTGTTCGCCCAGATCGGCATGGAGTACGGCCACCGCTACGGAGGTACGAGCTTCGAGTTGTTCGCCCGGATCTCCGAGAAGAACCATGCCAACTCCACGCTCAATCCGAACGCGGCCTACCAGAAGGCGATGAGCCTCGAGCAGATCATGGGCGACATCATGATCGCCTATCCGAACACCCGCCCGATGTGTTCGGCCAACTGCGACGGGGCATCGCGCGGCCGTGGTGGTGAGCGACTCGAAGCTGAAGACGCTGTCGCTCGAACAACAGCGGCGAGCGGTCAAGGTCTCGGCCTCGGTGCTCACGACCGATCCCGTGGCAGGAGGCGTGCCAGGTGCTTCCCGATGTGAACACGCTGACCCGCAATGCGGCAACGCAGGCCTACGAGGCGGCAGGCGTCGGTCCCGAGGACCTCGATCTGGTGGAGCTGCACGACTGTTTCGCGACCGCCGAGCTGGTCCACTACGACAACCTGATGTTGTGCGAGCAGGGTGGAGCGGTGGACTTCTTCAATTCGGGAGCGCCGTTCCGCGATGGGTCCAAGCCCGTGAACGTCTCCGGCGGGCTCGAGTCCAAGGGTCACCCGATCGGAGCGACTGGGCATCGCGAACATCTGGGAGGTGTGCCAGCACGTTCGGGGCGAGGCGGGCGACCGCCAGATCGAAGGCGCCAAACGTCGGCCTCGCCCATGTGATCGGGCTCGGCTCGGCATGTGGTGTCCACATCCTGGAGAAGGCCGCGGCCTGAGCATCCGCTGATGGGCGAGCTCTGACCGGCAATACCTCCTTGGCGCGCACCTGACCGGTTTTGGAGATCACATGGATACCGTGATCGCAAAGTGATTGCCCCCAGGGCTGCTGAGCCAAGACCGGCGCAGCTGATCAAGGAGATCCCCCATGAAGCGCATTCTCGCCGCGGCAGCAGTGCTCGCACTGTTCGCCGGAGCCTGTTCGTCGAGCGATTCCGATTCGGACAAGTCGACGACGACCACCACGGCCAAGCCTGATGTGGAGGCGGCGTTCTCGAGCTTCTGCAAGAGCGCCACCAGCTACATCGATGATCTCGACGAGTACACGGGGTTGTTCGCGAACGAACCGACGACGATCACCGTCGGCCAGCTCAAGGCTGGTTCCGAAGGCCTGAAGAAGTCCGCCGACAAGGTGAGTTCTGATGCGGATGCCCTCCAGAAGTCGATCGATGACTTCAACTCGGTGCAGGAAGAAAATGCCAAGGCCCAGGAGAAGTCAACCGGCACGACGTCGACCACCGTCGTCGAGGTGCCGGTCGATGACGGCACCGTCGAGCGCGTCGAAGAGGCCCAGGCGGACTTCGACAAGACCGTCGAAGGCATCAGCGATGACACGCCACTGAGCGACGCCGAAGTCGAGTTCCAGTCCGCCGCATACGCCCTGCAGGTTTCATGGGCGACGATGCTGACCGAGGCAGGTTGCATCGAGGAGGACCAGCAGGCCCTCGACGAGATGAAGCAGGTCACCGCCGGTCTCCAGACCGACCTGACCACGCTCGGGTTCTTCAGCGGAAAGGTCGATGGGATCTACGGTCCCGACACCGTCGCTGCGGTCAAGGCCTTCCAGAAGGAAGTCGGCCTGCCTGAGACCGGATTGCCCGACCCGGCTACGCAGAAGGCCCTGAACGAGAAGCTGGCAACAGATGCAGCACTGAACGTCTCGGCTCTCCAGGGACTCTTGAAGGGTCTCGGCCTCTACGACGGTCCTGTCAACGGTCAGTATGACGGGGCCACCGAGAACGCCGTCAAGGCGCTGCAGAAGGAGCTCGGCGTTCCGCAGACCGGTGTGATGGACCCGGCCACATGGGAAGCCTACGCGTCACGTCGCAAGGGTCTCGCGGAGATCATCGCCCAGGCCGAGTCCGACTCGACCAGCACGACGACCGCAGCACCGACGACGACTGCTGCACCCACCACGACGGCCGCGCCGACCACGGAGACCACGGTTTCGACACCGTGACCTGAACGTTTCTGTTGCATCAAGTGAGGATCCTCGCTGGGTCCGCTGGAATCGTGAGCACCCCGCTGGTTCATCTGAACTGGCGGGGTTCCCACGTTTTCGGGGACCGGACGTGCCTGGGTCGGTAACGGTTCACCGACCCGGGTGTCGTGGCGGGTGGGGGGTTTACAAACAGACAGAGCTTGTTAATATGTAAACATGATCTCGAGAGACCCGGCCGCTGCCACACGCGAGAGGATCCTCGACGCGTCGATCGAGGCAGTCACGCTCTACGGGCTGGCCAAGCTCTCGATGAGCGATGTGGCCACCCGCTCGCAGGTGAGTCGTCCCACGCTCTACAAGTACTTCGGATCCAAGGACGAGCTGATCGAAGCCGCCGTGGCTCGTGAGGCCGCCGAGTTGGTCTCCCGTGTGTTGGCCGCAGCGGAGGAGCATCGTGAAGCGCATGCAGCGCTCGAGGCCGCACTGAGCGCGGCCCTGCGCCTGACCCGTGAGCATCCGCTGCTGGATCGCATCATCCGCACCGAACCCGAAGCGCTCCTGCCGTATCTGGCGACTGACCGCATCGATGGTGACGGCGGTACGGGCGGAGCGGCGGTGCTGCTTTTCGTGCGTACCGCCACCGAAGCACTGATCCGACAGCACCTCAGCAACCTCGACGAGGTCGGAGCCCGTCGGTTGGCCGACATGATCGCGCGGTTGTTGGTGAGCTACGCGATAAGTGCGCCGGATGATCCACCGGAGCTCGTCGGCGCCGCGATGGCCTCGATCCTGCTCGACGGGGCGATCCGGACCGGCGAGGCGGTAGGCAACGACCCGACGAACGACCGACCGGCCACCGAACAGCAAACCCCAGGACAAGGAGCACGCATGAGTGCAGTAGAGGTTTCCCTGCAGGACCACAGCGAGTCGCGGGGCGATGGAGTGGACTACACCGACACCCGACGCCACCTGTGGGCGATCGGTCTGGCGGTACCGATGCTTCCGCTGGTCTCAGCGGGACTCGTCGCGCTCACGGGATACACCGCCTGGTGGTGGTTGAGTCTCGCTTTCATCTACCTGTTGATACCTGCGGCTGATGCGGTGCTCGGAACAGACCGGGCCAACCCACCCGAACAAGCCGTCGCCGCGCTCGAGGAGGACCGCTACTACCGGTGGCTCACCTACCTCTACCTACCGTTGCAGTACGTGTCGTTCTTCGTCGGGGCCTGGCTGTTCGTCACCGGTGGCGACTCGTGGATCACGAAGTTGGCGATCGCGCTCGAGCATCGGTGCAGTCGGCGGTATCGGGATCGCCAACGCCCATGAACTCGGCCACAAGAAGGAGCGCGTCGAGCGTCGGCTCTCGAAGCTCGTGCTGGCCCAGACCGGATACGGGCACTTCTATGTCGAACACAACCGGGGCCATCACAAGCGGGTCGCGACCCCCGAGGATCCAGCGAGTTCGCGGATGGGTGAGAGCTTCTGGACGTTTCTTCCCCGAACCGTGATCGGAGCGGCACGTTCCGGTTGGGAACTCGAGGCCACGCGACTGCGGGCGCAGGGCCGCAGGGTGTTCTCGTGGCACAACGATGTGCTCACCGCGTGGGCCATGACGGCGATCCTGTTCGCTGTAGTCATCGCCTGGCTCGGAGTGGCCGTGATCCCGTTCCTGGTCATCCAGGCGATCTACGGGTTCTGCCTGCTGGAGGTGGTCAACTACGTGGAGCACTACGGACTGTTGCGTCAACGCCTCGAATCAGGTCGCTACGAGCGTTGCCGGCCCGTCCACTCATGGAACAGCAACCACGTGGCGTCCAACGTGGCGCTCTACAACCTGGAACGCCACAGTGATCATCACGCCCATCCGACGCGCCGGTATCAATCGCTGCGCCACTTCGAAGAGTCCCCGCAGTTGCCCAATGGTTATGGCCTCATGATCGGCCTGGCCTACTTCCCACCGATCTGGCGTCGGATGATGGACCATCGGGTGGTCGCCCACTACGACGGCGATCTCACGAAAGCCAACCTGGCGCCCAACAAACGCCAGCAGATCCTCTCGCAGTGGAGCTGAGCACGCCTCGGCCCCGATCCGGGAGCCACACGGTTCGTAGTCGGATGTGTGTGAGGTAGATAGCCTCATGTGATGAATGACGCACCCATGAATGGCTCAGAGGGAAACTCGGCAGCGACCGGCGACACCGCGACCGGTCCACTCCGGCTTCTCGAACTCGCATCGGACACCTTCGGCGAGCGCGTCGCAACGGTCGGCGATGACCAGCACTTCCTGCCGACCCCCTGTGGCGAGTGGAACGTCGCTGGACTCATCACTCACGTGTTGGGTGGCAACCATATGGCGGTGCGTCTGCTCGAAGGCGCGCATCGCTCCGAGGCCATCGGATATCTCTCGGGGCTGCCGTTGGGCGATGACCTGTTGGCAACGTACTCCGAGAACGCTGCTGAGCAGTTGGCGGCATTTGCTCAACCCGGGGCATTGGAGAAGATCTGTGAGCACCCGGTGGGCGACATGCCCGGTTCGATGATGTTGAAGTTCCGCATCGGTGACCTGACGCTTCACACATGGGACCTGGCCCGGGCGATCGGCGGCGACGAACACCTGCCCGAGGAACTCGTCGAGTACGCGTGGACCGAGTTCTCAGCGATGGGCGACGCGCTCGTTGCCAGCGGGGTGTTCGGTGACGGTCCCAGCGGGGACGTGCCAGAGGACGCCCCGCTTCAGGACCGTTTGCTGGATGTGGTCGGACGTCGTCCCTGATTCGAGCCCCGGCTCGGACGTCGACCGTCAGGCAGCGGGGTCGGTGCAGTCGCTCACCGGCTTGCCGATCGTCATCTTCCAGGTCCCCGCCTCGGGAACTTCAATCAGCGGTGAGGGTCGATTGACTGCGCCTGAGCCGTAGTTCTCACCGTAGGGGATGTTGTAGTTGTCGGACCACTGGTACATCGTGGCGCTCCACAGGTTGTAGCCGAGGTACTGGGTCTCGCCGGGATGAGCGGTGGCGAAGCCTGCCTTCCCACCGTGGGGCGCGGCGGGTGGTGCCCAGGAGTTCCAGAAGTTGGTGTTGGTGTACCCGTAGGTCGCCCCGGGGTAGCCGTAGCTGAGCGCAGTCACTATGTCGCGGTAGATGGTGTTGTAGACATCGTCGGGCGCGGCGGGTTCGGGAGTGCCGTTCGTCAACCCGTTGCGGGCAGCGCCATCGACGAAGTACCGGGAGTTCTGGAAGTAGATGCCGGTGGCGAGGTTGTCCTCACCGACCACGTCGCCGTCCGCGTCGGTGTCGGTGCCGTCGATGTCGATGCGCATTGTCGAACCGGCAGTGGCTCCGGAGCCGTCCGGGCCTGTGTGAATGTCGGCCTCGACCGTTCCGTTCATGATCAGTTGTCCGTCTGGGTTGATCGTGCCCTCGTAGTGGTACCAGCCGGTTTCGTCGTGATGGGGCGTTCCGGCGGCCGGGCTGAACAGCCCCTCGAACACGAGGTTCTCTCCCTTCATGGACTCGAGATACGGCTTCAGGCTCGGCCAACCGGGTGCCAGCGGATTCGGGTTCTGGTGTCCGGCCGGCCCGGGTGCGAGCTTGGTCTGCTGGGCGCGGGCCTTGGCACTCAGGATGCGGGTGATCTCACTGTCGGAGTTCTTGACCACGACCTGGCCCCAGTCGGCTGTGTAGTCACTGCTGAGCGGTCCGCCCGGCGATACATAGGTGTTGTTGTAGTCCGTAAGTGCCTGGTGGACTCCGTCAACGATGTCGCAGGTCGAGGCGGAGTACTCGGTCTTGGTGATGTTCGGGCCATCGGTGACGGTCAGGTTGATCGGCATGGAGAATTGGTCGACGTTGGTGACGTCACCCTGGCCTGGGTATGCGAACTCGACGTCCGCGAACACATAGTCAGCGGTGTCGGTGGATGGCTGCACGACGGGAAGGCCGTTGGCGCCCGTCGGGATCGGCTTGCCGATCGAGACCCACAAGAGGCCGGCACCGATGCCCTGGCCGAGATCGAAGTAGTAGGAATTGCCGCTCGGGTCAGAGGTGTCCGTTGGCAGGCAACTCAACGGAACGCTGGAGTTGATGAGGTCGCGGGGCGTCGCATCCCAATCGGGATACGGTGCTCCCAGGTTCTGGCCGGTCAATGTCACGAACACCTCGTTGGCCGAGTGTCCCGTGGAGTTCTCGACGACCATCCGGACCGGCTTCTCGGGATGCCCGGCCGTGGTGCACCTGGCCGGTGTCGGTGGATCCGAGCGATCCGGGCTCTCGGCCTTCGGGACGGTCACTTCGTGGCAGTTGCGCAGGAGCGAGATCGTGCCGCGGTCGCCTGTGGCGTACGAACAGAGGTTGTGGATGCCCGGAGCCAGGGTGATCGCCTTGTTGAATCCGTGGTTCCCGCCCTGTTTCGGGTATGCCGACGCAACATCTGCTCGGTACCGGTCCGCGGCACCGACCGGGATGTGCTTGCCGTCGGAGACGACCGTGACGTCCATCTGTTTGCCCAGGAAGGTCGTCGCCCAACCCGCGACGCTGACCGTGCCGTCAGCGTTCACGATTGCCGAGTCGAAGAATCCGAATCCCGAGTCGACCTGACACGCGGTGAGCGCCATCGAGAGAGTCAGGACTGCGGCACCGGCAAGAGCAAGCTTCTTGGCGTGCGGGACAAGATGAATTCTCATGGAAATGCTGTCGGCCGCGCTGGCCGATGTATGAGCCTTCAGGCACGGCCCTACCGGCTGCGATGAATCCCTCCGCGACCACAGCGCGGAAACTGCGTTTCTCTCCCCGGTCCGGGTGTTGTATCGTGATCTCCACGCCGCGGGGTGGAGCAGTCTGGTAGCTCGTCGGGCTCATAACCCGAAGGTCGCAGGTTCAAATCCTGCCCCCGCCACCAACTGGAATCCTTGGAACGAGGCCCTTTTCGAGACATCGAGGAGGGCCTCTTCCATGCCCAGACGACCAGATTTCTACTGTATTTTCTACTGTATTTTCTACTGTGCGGTCTGGGATCCGCAACGCGGCCCCGGTACGCAGCGACACGGGACGGGATCTCGACCGCTCGTGGCGGCGTCGCCGAGGTGCCCGCGTCGGCGGCCTGATCGCGGCATGGGCAGCCTTGGGGGTCGATCTTCGGGTTCTCGAGGCGTATGGTCGAGAGCGCAGCGCCAGATCCCCGCCGGACGTCGCGGGATCCTCGGCCTCGTCCGCTGCTCGATGTCCCCATCCGGTTCGATCCGAAGGGGACGCTGATCCGCGGAACCATCCAGAAGAAGGGCAAGAAGTGGTACGCCGTTGTCTACGACGGCGTGAATCCGGCGACGGGCGAGTACCGGCGCCGGTGGGTGCAGGCGGGCACGAGGCGCGGCGATGCTGAGAAGCTGCTGGCGGAATTGGTGAAGCGCAGCCACCGCGGGGAGACCGTGGTGAGCGAGAACCTCACGCTAGGGAAGTACCTGACGGAGCGGTGGCTGCCGGTGCAGGAGGCGCGGCTTCGCAAGAGCACCCATGACTCCTACCGGCGCAACATCGAACTGCACGTGATCCCCGCGCTCGGGAAGCGCAAGCTCGACCAGCTGACTCCTGAGGACATCGACGTGTTCTACGCGTCGTTGCTCAAGAGCGGTCGTAAGAAGCGCCCAGGCGAGAAGGGGCCGGCGAAGGGCTTGGCTCCCAAGTCAGTGCACAACATTCACGTGATGCTGAACAAGGCACTGGGTGACGCAGCGCGCAAGGGCACCGTGGTCCGCAATGTGGTCGCTCTCGCCGATGCTCCGTCGCTTCAAGCGCGCAAGCGTTCCGAGATCAAGGCATGGGAGATCGACCAGCTCGTCCGGTTCCTGGATGCGATCGCCCCGCATCGGATGGCCCCGGCGTTCTACTTCGCTGCCCACACCGGGATGCGCAGGGGTGAGGTGTTGGGTGTGCGATGGCGCGACCTTGACCTCGACGCCGGTCGGGTGTCAGTCCGTCAGGCCCTGGTCTCGGTCGCGTACGAGATCTCGATCTCCGACGTAAAGACGGGAACGAGCCGCCGCACGATCGACATCGACGCCGATTTGGTGCAGTGCTGAAGGGCTGGCACAAGAACCGATCTGAGGAACACGGCGGCGTGGAACCGAACCCCGATGACCTGGTGTTCGTCAAGGCCGACGGGACCTCGATGCACCCCGACGTCTTCAGCCAGCTCTTCACCGCACCGTGGCCAAGATCAGCGTCCCGACCATCTCGTTGCACGACCTCCGCCACACGCACGCCACGCTGCTGCTGAAGGCCGGAGTGCACGTGAAGGTGGTGAGCGAGCGGCTCGGTCACGCCAACGTCGCGTTCACCAGCGGATCATGGAGCAAGGCGCCTCGACGATGAAGCGCCTCTTCCTCGAGCTCGGCGGCAAGTCCGCCGCCATCGTCCTCGAGGACGCGGATCTCGGCGCCGCCTCGATGCTCGCCTTCGGCGTCTGCTTCCACGCCGGGCAGGGTTGTGCGACCCCGACGCGGATGCTGCTGCCCCGCTCCCGTTACGAAGAGGGCGTCGAGATGATGAAAGACATCTTCGCCACCGTGGTACCGGGCGATCCGCAGGCGGACGACACACTGTGCGGCCCGGTCATCTCGGCCAAGCAGCGTGACCGGATCGTCGGCTACATCCGCACGGGTATCGACGAGGGAGCGAACCTCCTCGTCGGTGGGCCCGAGGCTCCCGATGGTCTCGACACCGGGTACTACGTGACGCCGACGCTGTTCGTCGACGTCGACAACTCGATGCGGATCGCCCGGGAGGAGATCTTCGGGCCCGTGCTGGTCGTCATCCCCTACGAGGACGACGACGATGCCGTCCGAATCGCCAACGACAGCCCGTACGGGCTGGCGGGCTTCGTGATGTCGGAGTCCCTCGAGCGATCCCAGTCGGTGGCACGCCGCCTGCGGGCGGGCACCATCGGGCTGAACGGTGGCGCCGCCATCGGCGCCGACGTTCCCTTCGGCGGCTACAAGGACAGCGGCGTCGGCCGTCAGAACGGGTCGGCCGGCTTTGCCCAGTACCTCGAGATGAAGTCCGTCGCGTGGCCGGCGGGGTGATCGTTCCCTCGCAGCGCGGTCGCGTGGGGATCATCACGGGTGCGAACAGCGGAATCGGGCTGGAGACTGCAGTCTCGCTGGCGGGAGCGGGAGCGACGGTGCTGGCGTGCCGAAACGATGAGCGAGCAGTGGCGGCACGTGCGGAAGTGCTGCGTCGTCACCCGAGCGCCGAGGTGGAGCTGCTGCGCCTCGACCTCGGTGACCTGGGCCAAATCGCCGATGCAGCCGCGGAGGCGACGGAGCGCTTCGACCGGGTCCACATCAGCGTGAACAACGCCGGGCTCATCGTGCGGTAGCGGTCGATCACGATCGACGGCTTCGAGACCACCTTTGGCGTCAACCACCTCGGACATTTAGCCTGGACCGGGCACATTCTGCCCGCGATCCTCGCCGCCCCCGACAGCCGATGACCGCGCCCCAGCTCCCGTCCGTGGTCCTGACCGACCGGCGCCCGAGCGCGTGGCCCGCGCTGCGGGTCCTGTTCCCGCAGCACTCCGACTACGCCGGTCTTGCGTCGTGCTGGCGGTCCGATCTCGTCGCTGGGCTCACAGTCGGCGTCGTCACGCTGCCGTTGGCCCTCGCGTTCGGGATCACCTCGGGCATCGGTGCCGAGGCGGGGCTCACCACCGCCATCACGTCGGGGACTGTGACCAGCAGGGCCCGTGCGCTGGCGTTCAGATGGGTTGGTCGGCGCTCACGTTGCCAAGGCCCTCGTTGGCGGGCACTTCGACAACCGAGTCGTCGTCGCAACTGAAGCCGTCCAGTGCGTCGTCTGACTCGCCGATCTCGGGGAAGTAGCGCTCGAACTCTCCATCGGTGTTCACCGTGATGAGCATTCCGCAGGGTGGTGCAGCGCCGCCGCCCGGACCCGGGTCGGTCGGCGCGTGCAGCCCGCCGGCGGTCCATTCGTCCACGTCCGCGGCTGCGCTCAGGACACACTCGCGGGTGAGCACGCCGTCGTTGGACTCGCCGCAGGCGTTCGCTGCGGTGGCGAACAGCAACCATGACGAGAAGCTCTGCATGCCGAGAAAAGCGACCTTCGGGTCGTCCGAGTTCTGCTGGAGGATGTCAAGGTATTGTTGCACCGCCGGCCACCTATCCGCCTCTTCGAAGGGATGGAACAGGGACCGGATCAACGTGCCCTCCGCGTTGGAGGCGCCGGCGCTGTCAATATAGGTCTGGTCGTAGATGTTGCTCTCGACGATCGGGACTCCGTCCCAGCCCTGCTCCCGCAGGCTCTTGACGAGAGCCCCGAGGTTGGTGGGCTCCCCGACGAACTGCAGGGAGGTGGCACCCGTGCCGATCACCTGCTGGGCCACCGGGGTCCAGTCCGCGAGTCCGGTGACCGGGTAGTCGATCACTCCGGCGAGCTCGACGTTCATGTCCTCGATGATGGCGACGGTCTTGTTCTTGATCACCTCCAGGGCGGGCAGGTCGCCCCACACGACGACCATCGATTCGGCCGCGTCAGCATCCAGGTTCTTGAAGTCGACCAGCCACAGCCCCGGAGCCTCGGTGGGAGGGTTGGGCAACGGCTGCACCTGGCCGTTGGAAGCCGCCTTTTCCGGTGAGGCGTCGAATGCCGGGATGTCGGCGAGGCCACAGAGGTGGAAGTCGGAGTCCGGCTTGTCGGAGAACTGCAGGTTGTCCTGCACGTGGCCCCCACCGGCCATCATGAACACGCTGTTGCAGGCTCTCGACATCGACGCCGCGACCTCGAGCAGCTTGCCGTCCAGGTCCACCAAATCGATCTCAAGGCCACCGATGCCACCCTGGGCGTTGCACCAATCGGCAAAAGCAGTGGAGGTATCCCAGAGCTCCTTGTTGAGCCCCGGGCGGATCATGGAGGTTCGGTCGTTGGGCACCCCAATGAGGAGCTTGTCGATGGAACCAGCAGCTTCGGAAGCCTCCACGGCCAGCTCACCGGGGCCGCACGGTGATGGCAGGTCTCCGAAGGTCGCGCCCTGGGGCTCACCGGTTGTCTCCTCACTTGTCTGCTCGCCGTTGGACTCCGCGGTGCCCGAGGAGTCCTCGTCGTTTCGAGCTGCACATGAGGTGGCGACCAGAAGCGCTGCCACCGCCGCGAGCATGCCCCTGCGAGTCGTCTGAAGGTTCATCGTCGATTCCCGTCTACCCGCCCCGCACCAACTCAGAAGCTGACGGAGAGGTGTTGGCTGGCGAGTCGGCGCACTCCCCAGAAGAAGGTGACGAGCGGCAGGGTGCACCAGAAGATGTTGAGGAGAATGAACTTCACCCACATGTCAACGGGGCTCGCAACGTTCGCCATGTTGTTGGCAATCTCGGTGCCGAAGTAGACCGCCGGCAGCGTCACCTCGACGATCATGCCGCCCATGATGAAACCGAGCTGGTTGTTCGTAAACCGTTTGCCATTGCGGAAGAACTGGACGATCGCGTACAGCTCGAAGGCGCCGACGAACAGGGCAATCCACTCCAACGTGACCACGAGCGAGTCGCCGTTCAGGTAGCGGGCGTCGCCGCCGATGAGGTAGGGCGACCACACGTAGGTCCACAGCGATCCACTCTCGACTCCTTCACGGATCCGGTCCAAGAACAACAACCACGGGAGCTCCCAGATGAACCGGGGTAGCAGGCAGATGAAGATCCAGACGATGATCATGGCGCTCAACCGTTCGGACCTCGTGCGGTTGCGCTGGCCCGACAGCGGCAGCCACGGCAATGTCAACGCAGTCGCAAATGCAGCAACGTGAAACAGGACCATGACGTTCGACGCCACCGCCTGGGACACCCCAGCGTGCATCTCCAAGAACCAGAAGAGAGGGATCGTGGCCAACCAGAACACCACGACGCCGATCAGGCCTTTCTGCAGCGACGACAGCCCGGACCCTCGTTCGGAAGGCGGCTCGCCGATGTTGCTGTGACCATCCGTCGTCACAGCCATCTCAACCCACCCCCTGGTTCGAGAGGATCCGCCACCAGCCTCATGCATGCACCAACCCCCCAAATGGCGAAATTGCACGGCGGCGCCGTTGTCGGCCCACCGCACAATGATGAATACGCTCGATAATGTAGCCGCTTCACTATCGCGCGCCTTGATAGGCTCGTCAAGAGCCGGGAGGACTCATGGTCGACCACCCTCGTGAGCGTGCAGAACTCGAAGCGGCTACCACGACAGCGATGCTGCGGGTCTTCGACAAGGTGCAACGCAATCGACGGCTCACTCGCGACTACGGCACCGGCGACCATCTATCGATGGTCGAAGCTGAGGTGTGCCAGGTGATCGCTGCAACCGAGGGGATCTCTCCGAGTGACCTCGCGGACCGCATCGGCGTGAGTCGATCAGCGGTATCGCAGGCCCTAAAACGCATGCGATCCCGCGACCTCGTGACCGTTGAGAATTCGCCCGGCAACTGGAAGGCCCGGATCGTGCGCGTCACCGACAAAGGCTCTGTTGTTGCCCATGGGGTCACGGATCTGCACCAGCAGATGTCAGAAGCCGTCTACTCGAGAGCCCCAGAACACCTTGAGGCCTTCCTGGCACTGTTCAACAGACTCGACTCGTTCTTCGCCGAGGTCATCGCCGACGCCGAGGCACAAACGACCACGCCCCGGCAACGTCCGCCCTCCGGACACTGAACCCACACTCGATGCCACAGCCGGAACAGAGGCGCCGACTGCCCCCGGCGACTGGCACCGGACGCGCCCAACAAAGTGCTTGGGCCAGCCCGAGGAGGATGCCTTCTGGGCCACGGACGCAGCGCTGCCGATACGCAGTCTCGGCAGCGGGCCGAATACTGCGACGATCGGCAAGCACTAGGTCCTTGATTGCGAGCATCGTTCCCTGCCGCGTCGGACGCCGATTCTTCAAGCCCCACGTCTGCTCCCTTGCCGTTCCCGGTGGATCACAGCGTCGCGCAGCGGGTCGGCGCACGAACGAGACTGATGTGTCGCGAGAAGTCGGGCCCAGGCTCGGTGCGGATGGCCTTCAGGACGTTCCCGAGCAAGTGTGCGGAGTCCAGCTCGACGAGGTCCGAGTGGGTTTCGCGACGCGCGCTGCGTCAAACGCCCGTCAAACCAACTCGGTCGTCTGAGCTGGATTCGAGCTCGGTCGGCACTCCCAGCGAGATGGTCATGTCCCGGCCCCACAACACCGTTGGGTTCCGCGAGACATGGATCCACTCATAACCCGAAGGTCGCAGGTTCAAATCCTGCCCCCGCCACCAACGACCGTCCGAGAGCCCAGGCCCCGCAAGGCCTGGGCTTCTTCGTTGTTCGGCGTTCTACCGGGTTACGCGCTCTTCCTCCGGGTGTTCCTCCGAAGTTCCACCGTCTCCGAATCTGCCGGTGGAGCCAGTTTGGCGAGGCGCTCGTAGGTCTGCGCTGCGTCGGCCTGCATGCCGGGCAGGAGGTGCTGGTAGGTCTGGATCGTGTGGGCGATGTGCGCGTGGCCGAGCCGCTCGCTGACGACCTTCACCGGGACGCCTTCCTTGATGAGCAGACTGCCGTGGGTGTGGCGCAGGTCATGGAACCGGATCCGGGGAACGCCGGAGTTGTCGACGATGCGGCGGAAGCTGTGGCGGGCCGCTTCGGGGTGCACCGGCTGGCCGTCGCCGTCGGTGAAGACCCACTCGTCGGTCCCATCGATGCCGACCGCGGCGTGCTCGGCGGTCTGAAACGACCGCCAGCCTGCGAGGATCTCGAGGGTCGTGGTGTCGAGGTCGATGCAGCGTCGAGCCGCCTTCGTCTTGCCCCGGGTCTGGTGGACTTCGTAGTCGACGGCCACCAGCCCACGGTTGAGCGCGATCCGTTTCTTCGTGAAGTCGATGTCGGTCCATTTGAGACCGAGGACCTCGTTGCGGCGCATGCCGGTCATCGCGGTCAGCCACATGACCGGGAAGTGACGGTGCCCCGCAGCGGTGCGTAAGAACTGCCGCAGTTCCTCCTCGGTCCATGCTTGGCCTTCGATCCGTTGCAGTGACCGCTGCTTCGGCGCCCGGGCGACGAGCGCGACGTTACGTGTGACGAGCCCGCGGCGCACGGCGTCGTCGAGTGATCCTCGGATGATCAGGTGGATCTCGTAGACGGTCTTGGGGGCGAGTCCGCGTCCGTCTGCCGGGTGCAGGAGTGTGTCGTAGAGCGCTTCGATTGACTGGTAGCGGACACGCCGCAAACCGATTTGTCCCAAGGTGGGAAGGATGTGGAGTTGCACGTTGCGTTCGTAGCCCCGGTAGGTGCTCGTGGCGAGGTGCAGCTTCTTGGCTGGGAGCCACTGGGTGGTGAGGTAGGCGCCGAAGGTCAACGAGCGCACTGCGTCGACGCGGCTGTTCTCCTTGGCTGCCAGCTTCGCCGCGAGACGTTCGGCTTCGGCGCGGTCGGTGCCGGCGGGGTGCCAGCGGCGTCGTTCCTTGCCGGTCACCGGGTCCCGGCCCTCGTAGATCACCGCGTAGAACCGACCACGGCGCTGTGCCACATATCCATTCATGATGTTCCTCCTTCAAAGTGCAGATCCCGACGATCGGGACCCGTAGGAACAATCGGTGAAACGGGTCAGCGAAGCGCACTCGGCTCACCAAGAACGGGCGAAAGCCAAGGGGGAGCGGGGGTTCTGCTTCGGTTGCGACACGGTGGAACGCAACGATTCGAGCTGACCAAGTTCTCGGTTCACCCGCTGAGGACGTTGCAGACGATGGCCTTGCCCAAGGAGCTGGGGTCGCCGGCTTCGAAGGAGTACCTGTGGTTGAACGCTACGGTCGAGATCGATGGCCGGGCGACGTGTGGATGACGAGATGCCGATCGAGGAGGCGGTCGACCGGCTCGATGAGACCGAAGCGCATCGGTTGCTGGTGGCGGCTGCGGAGTCCCACGAGGAGTTGTCGCGGGCGGTTCGGCTGGCTGCCGCCGACAAGAGTGATCGTCTAGCAATGTTGAAGACCGCAGTTGACAGCGGGCTGCGCACGCGCCGGCACCTCGACTACTGGGTGTCCTCGTCGTGGGCTCGCGACGCTTCACCCGTGATCAATGCGCTGGGCGACGCCGTCGCCACGGACCCCTCGGCGGACCTGGTCGTGCTGCTGCAACGGGCGGCGGGGCACCTCGTGAAGGTGATCATGCGAGCCGATGACTCCGACGGAATGATCGGCGACCTCGCCAGCCGGGTCCTCGAACTGCACCGCCAAGCGTGTGCGGCAGGCGTGGCCGAGCCACAGAAGCTGGCGAAGTGGATGGTCCGGTTCTCGTTCGAGGATCAGGACTTCTTCGAGATCGATCCGGTCGCGTATGTCGACGCATTGGGCTCCAAGGGTCTCGCCGTGTACCGGCGGGAAGTCGCAAAGCGGTCCGACCCTGCGTCGGCGCCGGCGGACAGATCGCCCGGGCTCCGGGACATGTACGGGGAGTACCCCAGCTTCGCAGCAAAGTACGCGGCCGAACGCCTGGCTGTGATCGACCGGGATGTCGATCGAATCGTCGAGCTGCTTGGTGGGGATCTGTCCTCGCCGTACCAGTTCCTGCGAGTTGCCGAGGCGATGATCGAGCTCGGCCAGGATGACAACGCGTTGGCGTGGGCGCGTCGGGGCATCGAGCAGACCTCAGGCTGGCAGGTGGCCAAGCTCTATGACCTGGCCGCCGACCTGCTCGACGGCGCGGGAGAAGTCGGTGAGGTGGTCGAGCTCCGTCGCCACCACCACACGCGCACGCCCACATCGGCCACCTACGCGGCGTTGCAGGCAGCCGCCCGGGCCAACGGCTCGTGGGAGGCCGAAATTGGGTCGGCACGCGCCGCGCTTGGCGAGCGGGACCACGCTGGACTGATCGACGTGTTGCTCGCAGACGGCGAGCCAGAACAGGCATGGAACACCGTGACGGCGGGCGAAGACGAGCTGGCGTCCTCACAATGGCTCCGCCTCGCCGAAGCTCGTGAACCGACCGCACCGGCCGACGCCATGGCTGTGTACCTGCGACTCGCAGACGAAGTTCTCGTTCGTGCCGACAAACGCGCCTACCGAGACGCCGTCCGCCACCTCAAGGCTGCTCGCCGCGCCGCGGGCGCAGCCGATCGAACCGCGGAGTTCACCGAGCACCTGACCGGGTTGCGAGAGCGGAACCGCCGCCGCCCCTCGTTGATGGCCATGCTCGACAAGGCGGACCTTCGGTGAGTGGACGATGACAAAGTAACGCCACCTTCGCCCCGGCGATTGCCTCGATGATGCGGACGTCATTGTCGTTCGGGGTGGGAACCTCGGCCCCGCGGCCTTGCGCCGTGACGCCGAGCGCTACCACTCCGTCTACGGCGACTACGGACTCTCCGTCTTCGCGGCTCGAGACGTCGCCGTCGACGAGCTCGCACAGCAGCCGCCACTCGTGAGATTCGAAGTGCTGACGCTCATGCAAGTTGGCGTGCTGCGAGCCGCCGGGTTCGCTCTGGAGCCGACGGGTCGGAACCCGAGACACTTCACCGTGGCTTGGGCCGATCTCGACAGTGGTATCGAAGCGCTACTGGCCTGCGAGCACCGAAGCTGGGTGAACCCGTATCATGAGCACTGATCCGATTGGTGGTGACCTGATGACGAACGATCTCGATCTCGTAGCCGACCTCAACGCTCAAGACGACGACGGCCTCGGTTGGTCCACACTCGAAGATGCCCACGTACCCGAGCGCGTGAAAGCCGGTGCCATGCTGCTCGCCGGCAACGGCCAGGCGCAGGCGGTTGTCCGTGTGATCGACGTCGACGACGACGGTCAGGTGCATTTCTCGATCCTGCCTGGGTCCGTTGCCAAGAACCGCCACCTGCTCGACCGAACGGTCGCCTGAATCCTGCGAGGTTCTGTGGCGAGCGGATCCTCGAGCTTTCCAACCCGAAGGTCATTACCGGGTTCTTTCCAGGCACTGCGGCGACTCTGGATTCAGGCCGAGCCAACCGCTCGAATTCGGCCGGCTGCATGTCCGAAATCGATCGCCTGAGTTTCTACTGTTCCTTCTACTGTGCGGTGCGGTACGGGGGTGTATGTGACGACATGACCGGGGTACACTGGAAGCTCAGATCCCAACGTGGGGGCACGATCCGGGACTGGTTGGTACGGGATGAGGGCCTGATGATCCGGCTCATAACCCGAAGGTCGCAGGTTCAAATCCTGCCCCCGCCACCATCGAAAACCCTTGCAGCAGCAGGCCTCCGGGCCTGCTGCTGTGGTTTTCGGAGGGCCGGAATCGCGGGTTGTCTGCCAGATTCGCGAAATGGCGTCACGAGGTGTCTGCCACAGAACCCGAGGTGTCTATCGCCCCTGGCCACTCAAGCTCTCTGGTCGCAGTCTGTCCGTTCGCATCATCGTCGATCTCAGATCGAGCGAGATCGTCGTTCGGGGACTCGAATGAGAAGCGAGGCGAGCATGACAAGCTCGCTCGCCTCGCTGGGATCCCCATGGTCAACTGACACTCACTCTGGCCGCGGCACTCGCGGTTCCCAGTCCCTCTCAAGCGTGGCTAGGAGCTGGGGATCGGGGAGTCCACTTGGTCGCCCATGGGTGGCGGTGGGCAATGGACATGTACGTCAGGCTACCGATCGTCGTCGTCCGGCGATTCGGGGTCGACGGGGTCGTCACCGAAGACCAGGTCGCCGAACAGCCCGGCAGCATCGGCCTGCATCCCTGGGATGACATGGGCGTACACGTCCATAGTGAACGCGACGGTGGCGTGACCGAGTCGCTCGGAGACCACCTTGGGAGGCACGCCAGCCATGAGCATGAGCGTCGCGTGGGTGTGTCTCAGGTCGTGAAAGCGGATCCGCGGAACATCGCTTCGGGCGTCTCTGCGGTCGAACGCCTGGCGGACGTGTTCAGGATGGAACGGGGTCCCATCCGGCTTGGCGAAGACGAACCCGCACGCTCCGCGCGGCCCGAGCGTGCGTCGCTCGTCCTCCTGGTCGTCGCGGTGCTTTCGCAGCATGGTCACGGTGCGGCCGTCGAGGTCGATCGTGCGGCGACCGCGACGTGTCTTCGGGTCTGATCGGAGCACTGCGTAGCCGACCGAGATGATGGCGTTGTTCACCGAAAGCCGGGATGTGTCGAGGTCCACGTCTCGCCAGCGCAGTCCGACGAGCTCTCCTCGACACATACCGGTGTTGGCCGCGAGGTACCAGATCGGCCAGTGCCGGTGATCCTCGTTGCCCTCCAGGAATGTGCGCAGCTCGGCGCTGGTCCAGTACCGGATCTCCTCTGGATGACTCTCCCCGAGGCGGAGCGCACCGGCTTGCACGCGTGGGTGGTCCTCCAACGGCGCTTCGGGGCGGCACCGGATCCTCGCAAACGCCGTTGTGCGACTAGTCAACCCCGAGGTCGCCGATTGACGCTGGTGCCATGGGGGAACCGGCGGCCACGTAGATGACACCTCCGATCGCTTCGGCGTAGGTGGAGTCGATGGTGTGCCGTCGTATGGCTTCCCAGGGGTGGTGGTCGCGGTAGGCCTCGGATACGCCGAAGGGCCGGTTGAGGGCGGATCCGATCCGGATGATCCACTCCGGCCAACCGTCGGGATCACGCATCCCGGTGACCGCTATGCGTCCGTTGGGGGGTAGCTGTCGGCTGAGGCGTTCGATGACCTCGTCGTAGTCGGCGAGCATCTCGATGGAGAACGCGGCAATCACGGCCCGCGCTTCGTCGGGTGGCGAGTAGTGCGCGATGTCGGCCTCGATGAGGTCCACGTTGTCGAGTCCGTGACTCTCGGTGCGGCGTCGCGCCCGGTCGAGCATTTCCGGGGAGATGTCCACACCGATGACGTGGCCGGTGGGTCCGACCGCCTCGGCAAGCCGGGTGAGGTTCCAGCCTGTGCCGGTGCCGAGATCCACGACGGTGTCTCCAGGTTCAAGGCGGAGTTCCGAAATCGCCTGCTCGGCAAGACGACGGCCGTTGATGAGGTCATATGGAGCGACCAGGAGGTCATAGAGCGGAGCAACCCGGTCATAGAGGCGGCGCACCCCGGCCGCGTCGAGTACTCCGCTGCTGGCGTCGTCTGATGGTCGACGTTGCCGCCATAGGGCGGCCGCGACGGCTCCTGCGGCGATGAGACCGATGGCAATGAAGCCTCGCGCCGGGCTGTGGCATCGGTCAGTTTCGGTGCGTTGTCGGAAGGTCATCGGGTTGACTCCTTGAAGTGTGGAACTGGGGCACGAAGCGTCCGGTCCGCTGGACGTAGACCTCGTAGTCATGGCCGTGCGAAATCCGGAGGTACGGCTCCTCCACGACACGGATTTGGATCAGGACTCCAACGACCAGTACCACCAGTGCGGCGATGGCGATGGAATTGGGGACCAGGAGAACGAGGCCAGCCGCGGCGAGGACCATGGTGGAGAAGATCGGGTTGCGGATGTAGGCGAAGATGCCCGCGGTGACCAGTTGGGTGCGTTCGTGTGGATCCACACCGATCCGCCAGGCATCACCCATGCGAAGCTGGGCGGCAACGGTCAGGACGGTCCCGGCGACACCGAGGGCAGCCCCGGCGATCGCTGCGGCTGCGGTGTCGAGGCGACCGATACGGTCGAATCCGCTGAGATCGGCGATCGGGGCGACGACCAGGAGCATCAGAGCGAGGACAAAGGCCACCGAACCCATGAGTTCGACGGGCGCAGTGCCGGTGCGGGGCCGCACGAACCCGGTAGAACCCCTCCGACGCCACTGGACCAGCGAACGCCAGCCAAACGCGAGAGCGGAGAAGCCAAGCTCGAATCCCAGAGCAATCAAAGCGCGAGTCACAGCGTCGGCTCAATCACAACACGTCTCCCCGTTCCAAGCCTCAACCCCTTCACGGGCGGCCAGACCGGCGATCACGAGTCCCGCGATGGGGTCGGCCCACCACCAACCAGCCAGCGCGTTGAGGGCCAGACCGGCGAGCAACACTACGGACAGGTACGTACACAGCCATGTCTGGCGGCTGTCAGCGGTGACCGTTGGCGAACCCATGGCCAGTCCGACTCGCGACTTGGCTGCCGCGAGGATGGGCATCACGACTAGCGATGCTGCTGCCAGGGCGATGCCGACCGCCGACGATTCGGGCTGGTTGCCCTCGAAGAGATCGAACACTGCACGAGCGCCGACGTAGACGGCCAGTGCCAGGAAGCTCACGCCGATCAGCCGCAAAGCCAGTCGTTCGCGTTGCTCATCAGCACCGTGGAACTGCCAGATGATCACCGCTGCAGATGCCACCTCCACGCTGGAGTCCAGTCCGAAGCTGATCAGAGCGACCGAACCCGCTGCCTGACCGGCCGCCACTGCCACGACGGCTTCGATGACGTTCCATGCAACGGTCGCCCATGCCAACCCGACAGCGGTGCGACGCAATCGTTCACTCGTGACGGTAGAGGTCGTCACGTCGCAACACCGCCCTCAGAGGGACTCCCCACCGGGGCACCGCCACCATGTGCCAAGTGTTCACGCGAGAGATCCAGAACGAGGCGAACGTGGGCGTCCTCGAGGCGGTAGTACACATTGCGGCCGTCGCGGCGATTGCGAACCACACCAGCCCCGCGCAGCAAACGCATGGCCTGAGACACCTTCGTCTCGGATGTGTTGACCACCGCAGCGATGTCACAGACACACAATTCTCCAGCCTCTAGCAGCGCGAACAGGATCCGCACCCTGGTGGGATCGCCCAACAGCCTGAACATCTCGGCCAGATCGCCTGCCTCGTCCGAGCCCAACAATCCAGCCGCGACATCCGCAACCTTGGCCTCATCTACCGCCGCAACTGCGCACCGATCTAGCTGAGTCACCCTGATACCTGCATATATATGAAGGTATTGGCTGTTGTCGGATTCTGCAACCTCGATTCGTGCCGAGGGCACGCCGATGAAGCCTGAGGGTGCCGAGAACTCGTCTGGGTGAGTTCGTCGCCGGCCACGGCGACCCGGCTGTGCGGTTCGGGGGTGGTCGCTGGTGCCGACGGGCGCGTCGTAGCAGACGTCGTTGAGCATCGGGATGGACCTCGGAGCGGGTCAGGCTGCGTGGGGTCGCCTTGCGGGACCTCGTCGCCGACCTGCTCACCCTGGACGACGCACGCAGGAGCATCGCCGCGATGACCTCCGGGCTCGACATCCGCTACCGCCCCGACGTCGACCACCACCCGATCGTGGGCCGACGCGTACCAGACCTCGAGTTGAACACAGCGAACGCGACGACGAGCGTGTACGGGCACCTCTACGACGCCGAAGCTCTCTTCATCGACCTCGAACCCACGTCCGACCTTGATCCCAGACCCCGGAGCGAGCGGGTGAAGCGCATGGTCGGGACCTGCGCAGGCCCATGGGAACTTCCGATCGTCGGTACGGTGAAGCCACCGTCCGCCCTGCTCGTCAGACCGGACGGCTACGTCGCGTGGGCAGGAACGGGCACCTCCGACGGTCTCCACTCAGCCCTCACCACGTGGTTCGGAGCCACCCCGCCGTGAACCCAGAGCTGCCGGCCTTGGTCTCGTACCGCACGCACGTTTCCGGTGCCACCGATGACTTCTCGACCGTCGTAGCGTCGAAGCCCATATGAGCGGATTCGACTCTCAACGGCTTGCCCACCTCGCCCAGGCGATCAGACAGAGGTCGGTGTCGCCGGCCGGCTCACCAGAGGCGAACCGAGGCCTGTCGGCCGCGACAGCATCTTCCGCATCTCATCGATGACCAAGCCGATCGTGGCGGTGGCCGCGCTCATCCTCGTGGAGGAGTACCAACTGCGCCTCGACGATCCCGTCGACGAGCTGCTTCCCGAACTGTCGGACCGGTGTGTGCTCGTCGACGCTCATGGACCGATCGACGGGGAAACGGTGGCCGCCCAGCGGCAGATCACGCTTCACGACGTGTTGACGTTCCGGCTGGGCATGGGCATGGACTTCGCGACGCCTTGGCTCTACAACACCGGGGCTGATGTGCTCGGCGTGCTCATCGCACGCGTTCGCACGGATGCTCCTGTCGGGTGGGCGACTCCCGGATGGCTCAAGCCTGTTGTCGAGCGCCTCGATCGACGCGATGACGACCGACCAGATCGATGTCGCCAATGGCGCGCCCGGACCGTTGCCCGACGGCTCGCAGGGGTGGGGCTTCGGCGTCGGGGTGCAGGTGCGATTGACCGGTCTCGGGCCCTCCATCGGGTCCTACGGCTGGGCAGGCGGCATGGGGAGCATGTGGTCGAACGACCCGCGCAACGCGTTCGTCGGCGTCATGCTCAGCACCGATGCCTTTGGCGCCCCGTTCGCCCCGCCGGCGGTCATCCAGGACTTCTGGACCGGCGCGTACACCTCGCTCGACAACTCCGACACCCGATCTGCACACCGGCTTCAGCGCACCCGGCGCCACGCCGACACCGTGGGAGGACGTCGTCCAAGTGCTCGCATCGGCAGAGCTGTTCTGGATCTCGACGGTGCGCACAGACGGGCGTCCGCACGTCAGGCCGCTCCCGGCAGTGTGGCGCGACGGCGCGCTCTACTTCTGCACCGGTTCCGGCGAGCAGAAGGCACTCAACCTGCGCGCCAACGACCACTGCGCGCTCACAACGGGAGACAACCGCTGGAAGGCTGGCCTCGACATCGTCGTCGAAGGACGGGCCCAGCAGGTCACCGATGAAACGCTCCTGCGCGCGCTCGCCGCAATGCGGACGTCGAAGTACAACGGTGACTGGCAGTACGACGTGCGCGACGGCGCCTTCCACCACGAACCGGGCGTCGCCTACGTCTTCGAGGTTCGTCCCCGCAAGGTGCTGTGCTTCGCCAAGGGCGTATTCGCCCAGACCCGGTTCCGCTTCGACAGCTGAACCCGCAGACCGCTAGACCGAACTGTGCGTCATTGTGCGACAGCCACTGTGTGACGTAGATGGAGGCAGGGCATGGTCGCGAAGCGGATCGAGTTGACCCGCTGCCCGTGGCTCACGGCGGCCATGGTCATGGTCGTGTTGGTGATGGCGGTGGTCCAGGTGGTCGATCCCGGCGTGCTGGGGGAGCTCGAGCGGACCTCGGCGGGGCTCCACGGGGACTGGTGGCGCACCGCGACGACGCTGTTCGTGCAGGACGGCGGCCTGTTCGGCGGCGCTTCCAACGTGTTGTTCCTCGCACTGCTTGGAGCCCTGGCGGAGCAGATCGTCTCCCGACCCCGCTGGTTGCTGCACTACTTCGGCGTCGGTCTGTTCACTGAGCTCGTTGCGTATGCGCTGCAGCCCGTTGGCGGTGGCAACTCGATCGCCGTGTGTGGGCTCACCGGAGCGGTCGCGCTCGCCGCATGGCGCAACGACCCGCGGTTGCCCCGGACCTCCGCCGCACCGATCCTGGTGATCTGGACGGGCGCGCTCGTGGCGACGGTTCACGCACTCGCCGTTCCGGCGGCGGTCGCGGCAGCGGTGACAACCGGCATCCTCATCAGGTACCAGCAGAACCACGAGCCCGCGCTGCGGCCTGCGGCGGTGGTGGTCGCCACTGCGGGTGTGCTCCTCACGGCGCTCGGCAACATCCACGGCGTCGCGCTGCTGGCGGGACTCCTCCTGGCCACGATCACCCTGGACCGATCCACTTATGCGCGGCGATCCGAGGAAGCCGGGCCGCAATAGCGACCCGCCGGGCGGGGAGGTGTGCCTCCGGGTATTCCTCCGGCTCGGGCCGGTGTATTCCGGCTCACGAGGCCCGGAATTCGAAATTCTCTGGGACACCCAAGGGTCCCCTTGGTCAGGTGGTGATGAGGTGTTCGCCGTTGCCCGGTGGCTCGTGACCAGCGATGCGAATCGGGATGCCCGCGGCGGTCCAGGTACTGGGGCCGTCCATGGCCTGCATGTGGACGTGAGGTTCGGTTGCGTTCCCGGAGTTGCCGCACTCGCCGATGAGATCGCCGGCCTCGACGCGTTCGTCCGGTGACACATTGACGGACCGCCGGCGGAGGTGCGCGACCAGGACGTGGACCCCGTCATCGCTCCGTATCACCACGTGGTTCCCCAACACCCCGGCCGGACCCAGGAACTCGCGGACCGACTCCAGCACGAAGTACACGACCGAGGCCGGTGACGAGCGACTCCAGTGGTCCCGCATGAAATCACTGCGACGTACCACCGTGCCGCTGACTGAGGCGAGGACCGGCTGTCCGAACGCGGGGTAGTCCTGGGGACGCCGGGCAAGGGGCCACCAGGCCATCTCTGGCCGCCCGCCGCTCTCGGGATCGTCTATCAGGTCGATGGCGTAGGTCTGCGACCACGCGTTGATCCGGTGGCTCGGAACACGCGTGGTCGGGCTGTTGAGCGCGACCCAGCGTCCGCGCACGGGGGCAGCCAGGTCGACCGGGTCCGCGTCTGGGATCCCCGCTCGGATGTAGAGCACCATGGCGACGAGGAACATGACCGCAGTCGTCGGTTTCCACCATGGCGGCACGTCAAATACAAGTGGTGCGAACAACGCGAGCACCGCCACGGCGACGAATGGCATTCGGATGCGGGAAATCAGCACCCCTGCCCGCACTGTCGGTTCTGTGCTGCCTATCGGATGCCTCCTCGATGCGAGTGGTCCGTCTAGCTCATACCCCGTTGGCAGCTTCACGAAACGGAGTTCAGCGCCCAGACCGCGGGGAGTGCGCAACGCGAAGGTCCAGCTCAGCGGCACCATTTGGGGCGCCGTGGTACTTCGACGCCGATCTCGTACAGGTTCTGAGGGACTGGCACAAGAACCGCGCCCAAGAACAAGACGGCGTCACGCCACGTCCGGATGACCTGGTGCGCTGGTGAGGGTTCGTGTGAGTCGTTGCAGTGTTCGCAGTTCTCGGCGGATCTTCAGGGTCAGCAGCGGCCGCAGAAATGCACGCGCTCTGATTCGGGGGGATTCGAGGTGGGCGAAGAGGGACTGTTTGCCGGCTGGCACGGCGGCCATCACGATCGAGAGCCGTTCGTTCTCCATCGCGCACCATACGTCGCGGATGGTCGCGATGAAGCGCGAGGGTCGTTGTGTGTGTCCCCAGGTCCTCAACGGAGCTTTCTCCCCGAAACGACAGATCAACCGACTCCGGCTCCCAGCTCGCTGCGGTCACGCCTGGTTGACCATCGAATGTGCACCTCGGGCCTGGGGATCCGTGCGTCGCTGCGCGAGGCTGGGTCCATGGGCACGCTGGAGGACGCCAGGCAGGCCTGCGAGGCTCGCAGATGGAAGACAGCCGTCGCGGGGTTCTGCGCCGCGGACGAGACGCAGCGCCTCGACGCCGATGACCTGACCCTCCTGGCCGTTGCGGCGCAGCAGTGCGGCGAGGCGGAGGTCAGCGCTTCGAGCTGGCAACGCGCCCACCGCGAGCGGCTGGATCAGGGCGATCTCCGGGGAGCGGTTCGTTGCGCGTTCTGGCTCGGCCTGTTCTGCATGGATCGGGGTGACCCGATCCAAGGGGGGGCGTGGATCGGCCGGGCGACCGAGGTCGCCGAGCAGATCACGAACGAGTGTCCCGAGCATGGCTTGGTGCGGCTCGCGCCCGCGCTCGGTGCGCTTCAGGGCGGTGACCCGAAGATCGCTTTGACGCTGTTCTCCGAAGCTGCCGAGATCGGTGAGAGGTGCGACGATCGAGAGGTCGTGGCTCTCGGTCGGCTGGGCGTCGGTCAGGCCAAGGTCCTGGCGGGCGATGTCGATGGGGGGATGCGGGCCCTGGACCAGGCCATGGTCGCGGTGATGGCCGAGGAGGTCTCTCCGGTCGCGGCCGGAATCATCTACTGCGCCACGATCGAGGCCTGTCAGGTGGTTGCCGACATCGCACGTGCACGGTCGTGGACCCATGCGCTCACTGAGTGGTGCGACAGCCAACCCGATCTCGTTCCGTTCCGGGGACGGTGCCTCGTGCACCGCGCCGAGATCCTCCAGCTCGACGGACACTGGGGTGAGGCGGCAGCCGAGGCCCGTCGGGCGTGTGAACTGCTCTCGGATCCGCCGGGTCAGCCACCGCTCGGCGCGGCGTTCTACCAGCTCGGTGAGATCCAACGGTTGGTGGGCGACGCTGACGGTGCGGTCGACTCCTTCCGTCGAGCCGGCGAGTTCGGCCGCGAGCCACAGCCGGGGCTGGCCCTCCTCCGTCTCGCATCTGGAGATCCGGCGATGGCGGACGCGTCGCTGGACCGAGTGCTCGACGAGCGCATCTTCGCCGAGGACCGGACGCGGCAGCTGGCGGCCCGGGTGCAGACGGCGCTCGCCGTTGGCGACGGATCGGCAGCATCATCGGCGGCCGAGGAGTTGAGCGCGCTCGCGGCGTCATCGGACATCCCATTCGTCGACGCGCTGGCAGAGGTCGCCCGCGGGCGTGTGGCACTCTCCGAGGGAAACCCGAAGGCGGCCCTTGCGGACTTGCGCTCCGCCGTGGCCGGCTTCGGCGAGCTCGGGGCCGTGTATCAGGTGGCGCGCGCGCCCGGGAGTGCCTGGCCTCTGCGTTTCGGATGCTCGGCGACGTCGACGCCGCGGACATCGAGCTGGGGGCCTGTCGCAGCGCGTACGACCGACTCGGTGCAGTCGCTGATCTCGCACGGGTGGATGCCGCCGACGAACCGGCGATCCAGGAGCCCGGAGACGGGCTGACAGGTCGGGAGGTCGAGGTGTTGCGCCAGGTCGCGAGCGGCCTGACGAACCGCGAGGTCGCCGAGTCGCTTGTCATCAGCGAGAAGACCGTCGCCAGGCACGTCTCGAACATCTTCACCAAGATCGGTGTCTCGAACCGTTCCGCGGCGACGGCGTACGCGTACGAGCACAAACTGGTCTAGTGCTCGTACTCCGGCCGTACGACGAATTACCCACGCGGCGGCCGCCCGTTTTGGATGGTTCGCCCGATGCGGCGCATCGTGTCCTCTCCGTACGGTCATGAGGTAACCCCAGCACTGGAGGACTGCCATGAACCGCACGATCGCCACTGAAGAGGTCGACACCATCGTGATCGGTGGGGGCCAGACCGGCCTGACCTTCGGCCATCACCTCGCACAAGCCGGCCGCTCGTTCCTCATCCTCGAGGCGGGCGACAGGGTCGGCGACGCCTGGCGCAATCGCTGGGACTCGCTGTTGCTCTTCACACCGGCGCGGATGAACGGTCTTCCCGGCATGCCGTTCCCAGCCAAGGGTGACGCATTCATCTCCAAGGACGACATGGCCGACTACCTTGAGGAGTACGCCGGGCGCTTCGACCACCAGCTCCGGTTGCGCACGCCGGTCGAGCGCGTGTCGCGCGACGGCAACGGTTTCGAGGTGTTCGCCGGCGGCGAGCTCTACCGGTGCGCCAACGTCGTCGTGGCGACCTCCGGGTTCGGGGAACCGAGGATCCCGGCGTTCGCGCCCGAGCTCGATCCCGGCACCTTCCAGATGCACTCACGCGACTTTCGCAGACCCGATCAGCTCCCAGACGGGCCGGTGCTGGTGGTGGGCCTCGGCAACAGCGGAGCCGACATCGCCATCGACCTCAGCGCGAGCCACGACGTCATCGTCGCCGGGAACCCCCCGGGCGCCATCCCGTTCCACATCGAGCCCTGGGTGGCGCGCAACGTCCTCATCAGGCTGACGTTCGTCATGTTGACCCACGTGGTCACGCTGGGCACACCGATGGGCAGGAAGGTCTGCGCGGCCACCGGTGGCGCCTCGCCGCTCGTGCGGGTCAAGCCGAAGGACATCGACCGGGCTGCCAGCCTCCACGTCCCCCGCATCGTCGGCGTGGACGCCGGCCGGCCCGTCGCCGAGGACGGGAGGGTGCTCGACGTCGCGAGCGTCCTGTGGTGCACAGGCTTCCGGTCGTCCTTCCCGTGGCTCGACCTTCCCGTGTTCGGCGACGGCGGCGAGCCCCGGCACACCCGGGGGATCGTCGAGTCCGAGCCTGGGCTCTACTTCTGCGGGCTCCACTTCCAGTACGCCGCGTCATCGGACTCTGTCATGGGCATGCAGCGAGACGCCAGGTGGATCATGCGCCACCTCCTCCGCCACCGTCCCGCGACCACATCAGCATCCGAGCTGTCGGATGCACTGGCGTAGGTGATTTCGCGGCAGGTGCTGGTCATGTGCGGCCGGGGGGCGCGGGCGGTCCGGTCGCCGGTCGTGAGGCGTTCCAACAGAAGGGAACGATGTTCCATCGGTCCCAGCGCACCTTCGCCCTCCAGCGGTCGGGAATCCCGGTCATGCTGCTGTGATGGATTCGTACGTGAACCGGACTGCCCTCGTCACCGGCGCTGCCTCCGGCATCGCCGCCGCCCTGGCGACTGAGCTGCGGTCACGCGGAGCGGTCGTGACCACGACCGATGTCGAGGGTGACGTCGACCGGCGGCTCGACGTGCGCGACCTCGCCGGACCAAGCACGCCGTGGTCGGCCTTGCATTGGGCCTGCGCCCAGAAGCGGCCCTCCACGGGGTGAAGGTCAGCGCCCTGTGTCCGGGGGCGGTGGAGACACCGATACTCGACCGAGGTCCCGCAGACGATATCCCGACCATGGCTACCGAGACCGTGACCGCACGGCAGTACCTCACCCTGTTGAAGCAGAAGCCAGTTGCCGCCGACCGCTCGTAGTAGGCGTTGCGTTTGATCGAGTAGCGGAACGGTCTCACGGATCGCTCTTCTTCCCGGGTCGCATTCGCCTGGCCTCCCTACCTCAGACGGCCTCTACCGCCGCTTCTCATCTGTGACCGATGATTCCCGAGGACGGGTTCCGTCTACCTACCTGTCCACGTTGTCCCATTGATGGAGGAAGTCCATGTCCTGTCACCCATACCTGTTCTTCAGCGGCAGCTGTCGCGAGGCAATGACTCGTTATCACGAGATCCTGGGCGGCCACCTCGACGTGATGAGTGTCGGCGACATGCCCGAAGGAGCGGAGCCGCCGCCGGGCCCGCCGAACCCGGATCTGGTCATACATGCTGCGCTCACCATGGAGGACGGCGGCTTCCTCATGGCCTCGGACGATCCGACCGGCGACGCCAGAGGCATGAAGGGCGCAGCGGTCAGCCTCATCCTCGACACCCCCGAGAACGCCAACGGCATCTTCAACGGATTGGTCGAGGGTGGCCAGGTCACCGCGCCCCTCGGTGAGACCTTCTTCTCGCCGTGCTTCGGGATGTGCACCGACCGCTTCGGCACGAACTGGATGGTCAGTGTCAGCTCGGAGGAGGCGTGATGCGTCTCGTGCTGTCGCAGTTCATGAGCCTCGACGGTGTCGTCCAGGCACCGGGCGGGCCCGAGGAGGACACCGACGGAGGGTTCGCCCACGGCGGCTGGTCCATGCCGTACTTCGATCCCGACGTCATGGGCAGCTTCATCGCCGAGGCCATGGAGGAGACCGATGCCCTGCTGTTCGGTCGTCGCACGTGGCAGACCATGGCCGCGGCGTGGCCCGACCGCGACGACGGCAGCGACCCGTTCGCCACCCGCATGAACGAGATCCGCAAGTACGTGGTCTCGAACACCCTCGCCGAGGACGACCTCACGTGGAACAACACGATTCTGGTCTCCGGTGAGGACCTTGTGGGCGCGGTCAACCGCCTGAAGGTCGACCAACACGGCGTGCTCGCGATGATGGGTTCCTCCCAGCTCAGCACCGCGCTGGTGGCGGCGGGGCTGGTCGACGAGTACCGGCTGCTGCTCGAGCCCTTGCTACTCGGTGGCGGCAAGACTGTGTTTCCCGCCGACGGTGAGCTCCGACCCCTGGAGCTGGTCAGCGCAACCCCAACCAACAGCGGCGTGCTCTGCTGTGTGTACCGGCCTGGTGACACGCCCGAGATGCCGGGCTTCGAGGAGGGATGAACCGTGCCTGACATCGTCACGAACCTGTGGTTCGACATGAACGGCCTCGAGGCCGCCGAGTTCTACTGCGGGATCTTCCCGAACTCCGGGATCACGGCTACTGGCTACGGCGGAGACGCCGGCCCGAACGATCCCGGTACTCCGGTCACGGTGCAGTTCACGCTCGACGGGACGCCGTTCACCATCATCAACGGCGGCCCGCAGTTCCCGTTCACCGAGGCCATGTCCCTCTTCATCGCCTGCGTCGACCAGGCCGAGGTCGACCGGTACTGGGCCGCGCTCGGCGACGGAGGCGAGTACGGCCAGTGCGGCTGGCTGAAGGACCGCTATGGCGTGTCGTGGCAGGTCGTGCCGACCCCGATGGGCGAGTTGTTGGGCGACCCCGACCCCGAGCGGTCGGCGCGCGCCATGAAGGCGATGCTGGGCATGTCCAAGATCGACCTCGGCGTCATCCGGGCTGCCGCGGACGGCGACGCGTGACCATGGCCGGGCCGGAGCCGACCCTCGACATCGAGGCTATCGACGAGCTATGCCGACTGGCGGTCCACACCGGCCGGCTCGGCTGCCGTGTCCGGTTGGTCGACGTCAGCCCGGCACTGCGCGACCTGCTCGAGCTCGCCGGCGTCGACGATCTCCTGCTGGGCGACCCCGAGATCCAGGACCTATCATGACCCCTGTGACCACATCGGCTCCAGCGCCGTCAGTCGAGGAGCTCGACCAGCACCGCCGCGAGCTCACCGGCTTCTGCTACCGCATGCTGGGATCCGGCTCCGAGGCCGAGGACGCCGTGCAGGAAACCCTCACCAGGGCCTGGCGGGGTGCAGACCGCTTCGAGGGACGTAGCAGCGTCCGCACCTGGCTGTTCCGCATCGCCGCCAACGTGTGTGTCGACATGGGCCGCAGCCCGCAGCGCCGGGCCCGCCCCGTCGATCTGGGGCCGGTCCGCACGCCCGATCCGGTCCACCTCGCCGATGTGTTGCCCGAGGACCGCTGGATCACCCCCGTCGCCGACGAGAACGTCCTCGACCTCGACGGCGATCCCGGCCAGGTGGCCACCACCCGCGACACGATCCGCCTCGCGTTCGTCAGCCGCGCTCCAGCAGCTTCCCGCACGCCAGCGAGCCGCGCTCATTCTGTGCGAGGTGCTGGCCTGGCCGGTGCGCGACATCGCCGAGCTGCTGGAGACATCGACCGCGGCGATCAACGAGCGCGCTGCAACGGGCCCGAGCCACGATGGCCTCGGGACCGACCACGGCGCCGTCCGCGCCCTTGACACCCGAACAGGACGAGCTACTCGCCCGGTACCTCGATGCGTTCGAGCGCTACGACATGGACACCCTCGCCGCGTTGTTGCACGAGGACGCCATCCAGACCATGCCGCCCTACGCCATGTGGCTCCAGGGAAGGGCCGACCTGCTCACCTGGTACGCGGGGCCCGGCATCGGCTGCAAGGGATCGCGGCTACTGGCTGGCTGGGCCAACGGCTGTCCGGCCTTCGCCCAGTACCGGGTCGACCCCGAAGGCGGCCACTCCCCCTGGGCGTTGCAGGTACTCGAATTGGCCGGTGACCGTATCGCCGCGGTGCACGCGTTCCTCGACACCGACGAGTGCTTCGCCGCGCTTCGGCTTCCCCGCGCATCTGTCCGCACTCTGATATCGGGGCGGTCTCGTCACCGGCCGACGTCACGCCGGTCGCCCTGTTCGGTGTTCGTGCCTGCATCGCGGCGTCTGTCAGATTGTGTGCCAGATCTGGTCGGGGTGGGCCGAGGGTGGGGAGGATACGGAGCTGCACGTTGCGTTCGTAGCCCCGGTACGTGCTGGTCGCGAGGTGCAGCTTCTTGGTGGGGAGCCAATGGCTGGTGAGATAGGCGCCGAACGTCAACGAGCGCACTGCGTCGACACGTCTGTTCTCCTTGGCCGCCAGCTTCGCTGCGAGGCGTTCGGCCTCAGCCCGATCAGTGCCCGCCGGGTTCACACGCTGCAACAGTTGGAAAGAAGCACTGGACTGCTCGTGCTGCGCATCGCGACTACTTCGACGAACCGAAACCACGCCGAACGAGATAGACGCCGAGGCAGACTTCGAACAACCCGCCGGGGATGGCGAGGAGGATGGACACGGGTTGCCCCGTCGTGAGCTCGAGCACCGCGCCGGCTGCAAGGGCGGCGTAGCCGAACACGCCCCAGCGAGCGAACCAGCTCGGCAGCAGCCGTGAACGGCCGATCGTGTGGAAGAAGGGCACGCTGCCCACGCCGAGGACCAGCATGGCCAGCTGGTAGCCGA
Organism: uncultured Microthrixaceae bacterium; assembly: GCA_963805905.1. Classification (GTDB taxonomy): domain Bacteria; phylum Actinomycetota; class Acidimicrobiia; order Acidimicrobiales; family Microtrichaceae; genus JAMLGJ01. The sequence continues at coordinate 3,091,325 of CAWDVV010000001.1, read as the reverse complement.
CCGTGTCAGCGTCTCCGAGGTCGGCGATCTGGAAGAGAACGGTGCCGCCCAGGAGCAGGGTCGCCTCGGCGACGCGGGCGCTGAGGTATCCCGCCGCCACGGCGTGGTGGTCCGAGCGGAGAAGGCGGAAGCCGAGCATGCCGACGATGGTGACCGCGAGCGAGTTGAGCGCCACGAGGGCGATCCCGATCGGTGCGTCGGCTAGTGAGCTTCCGATGCCGTAGAGCAGGAACGCGGCGAGCACGAGTGCTCCGAATGCTCTGCCTTCCCATTGGCCAGGGCGGGATACGGCCAGGGCGCCCGGAGTGCGGCGTTGGTCGTCGTGCGCAGTGGGATCGCCGCTGTGGGCGCGGTGTGGGGTCCGCATGGTGAGCTGGCTCTGGGGTCGCCGATACGTCGAGGAGGTGACGTCGATGAGGGTCTTGCCGGTGAGCTCGCCGGCTTCCATCGCCTGGATCGCACCTGGCACCTCGTCGAGGGTGCAGCGTCGGCCGATGACCGGAACCACGTCACCCGCCGCGAGGTGGCCGGCGAGCGTCCCAATGTCGTCGGCGGACTCCGAGCTGATGAAGAACGCGAGCCGCTGGGAGATGAACGGGGACAGGATCGCGGCGCGGAGCTGGCGGCCGATGCCTCCGGTGAGGCGGTCACCGTCCTCGCCGCCGACGATGACGAGCGTGCCCGTCGGGGTGAGGGCCCGCCGCAGCCGCGAGATCGGGTTGCGGCCACCGGTGTCGATGACCAGGTCGAAGCGGTTCGGGCGGTCGTCGATGTCCTGGTGGGTGTAGTCGATGACGTCATCCGCGCCCATGGCCCGGACCGCGTCGAGCTTGGCGGTGCTGGCGACGCCGGTGACGGTGGCCCCGAGGGCCTTGGCCAGCTGCACGGTGAACGATCCGACGCCACCGGATGCGCCGACCACCAGCACGTGCTGGCCCGGCTCGACCCGACCGACGGAGGTGAGGGCCTGGAGGGCGGTGATGCCCGAGATCGCCGAGACCGCAGCGTCGTCGAACGACACGTTCTCGGGCTTGTGCGCCAGCTTCGATTCCTTGGCCGCAGCGAACTCGGCGAAGGTTCCGTTGCCGATGCCGAACACCTCGTCGCCGACGGTGAAGCGGGTCACGTCCGCGCCGATCTCGACGACCCGGCCGGCGACGTCCATGCCCAGCACCGGGTTCTTCGGCCTGGTCAGCCCGTAGCCCATGATCCGGATGAGGTAGGGCTGGCCGGCCATGAGGTGCCACACGCCGCGGTCGAGCCCGGCGGCCTCGACCTCGATCAGGACCTCGTCCGCGGCGAGGGTGGGTCGAGCAACGGAGGAGAGCTCGAGCACCTCGGGCCCTCCGTAGGCCCGCTGCGTGACGGCCTGCATGGACTGCTCCGAGGTCAGGTCTGCGGGTCGGTCAGTCGTGGCGTGCATACGGTTGCTCCTTGGTCGTACTTTGTACTGGCTTGGTTGTGGACTATACTCGTACTAAGTACCATTGGCAAGAGCCGTTCGAGCAGGAGACCCGATGACCAGCAACACCGTCGTGACCCCTACCTCCACGAACAAGAAGCAGCGGCTCACCGCTGACCGGCTGCTCCGCTCATGGAGTCGCGCACGAATCCGGGACCCGAGACCCTGGGTCATCCCGATTCGGTGCTCGCCTGTCTCCTTGGCGGGGGGCTCTCGTTCGCCATGACGGCGCACGCGTATGCGCTGCTCGACGCCTACGTGTACGGCTTCGCGCTGCAAGAGGCGAATCTTCCGGCAACCGGGGGCGCCGACATGGCGGAGCTCGCGGAGACCATCACCGAACCCGTGCCGGAGGGGACCTATCCGCACCTGATGGAGTTCACTGCTGGACACGTGATGCAGCCGGGCTACGACTTCCGGGCGGAGTTCGAGTTCGGGCTCGACCTGATCCTCGACGCACTTGAGGCGATGGTCTGAGACAGTCCCTCGTCGTCCGTCGACTCCTGACAGTGTGAACGGCCTTGAGTCAAGGACACTTGTTGGAAAGCGACCTTGACATAAAGACAAGGTCGCTTTACTGTCCAGGCATGGTGAAGCAGAGCGACACGACCACCCCCGAGCCAGCGTCCCGGGGACCCAGGCTGAGCGCTGAGGACAAGCGTCAGCGCAACAGCTACCTCCGAGAGTTCCTCCCCGCAATCGTGACCTTCTGGATCCTGTTGGCGATCGTGCAGAACGCCGTCGACGAAACGACATCGGGGGCGCGGCTCTGGGTGCTGTTGCCGGTTCTCCCGATGATCGGCGTCGCCGTCGCCCTCTACCGGGCAACCCAACGGGCGGACGAGTACGGCCGCATCGTGATGCTCGAATGCATGGCGCTGGGCTTCGGTGTCTCAATGATCGCCGCCATGGCCCTCGGGTTCCTCGGGACAATCGGCGTGGCCTGGACCTTCGGCGGATGGCTGGTCTTTGGCGCCGGGATGACCACATGGGGACTGGCTCTCGTCGTCCGGAACCTTGACTGATGGACAACCGACTGAAGGAGCTCCGAGCCGTCAGCGGCTGGAGTCAGGCCCACCTCGCCGACTTGCTCGGCGTGAGCCGCCAAACGGTCAACGCGCTCGAGAAGGGTCGATACGACCCCAGCCTTCCCCTGGCCTTCCGCCTGGCGCGCGTCTTCTCCACCACGATCGAAGACCTCTTCAGCCCCAGCGACGACGACCTGGGCTGCACCCCCGAGGAGGGTTGACCCATCGAGGTGAGTACCCCTACAGTACATGTCGTACTTAGTACGACCTTGACCACGGACCTTCCTACGGAGACAGATCCATGACCGCCACACAGCAGTCCCGCCGACCATCTCCGCCGCCTACCGAAGCCGACCCGCCAGGGTCGGTCCGCCCGTTGACGTCACCACGACGTGCTGGCCTCATCGCCGGGTCCGGCTACGTGGCGCTGTTCGTGCTGGCCGTGTTCGCCAATTTCTTCGTGTTCGAGGAGATGCTCGTTGCGGGCGACCCCTCGGCAACGGCAGCCAACATCGCTGACGCCCCGGGGCTGTTCCGACTCGGCATCGTGGCCTTCGTGGCCATCTTCGTGATCGACGTCGTCGTCGCCTGGGCCCTGTTCATTCTCTTCCGGGACCGGGATCGCGACCTCTCGCTCGTGTCGGCCTGGTTCCGCCTCGCCTACACCGTGATGCTCGGCGTCGGCGCCGTGTTCCTGGTACAGGCACTGCAACTCATCGACGGTGGCGGGTTCCTCGACGAGCTCGATACCGCCGGTCTGCAAGCCCAAGCACTCGTGGCGCTCGACACGTTCGAGACCGCCTGGCTCGTCGGGCTCGTGGCGTTCGGACTTCACCTGGTGCTGTTGGGCGCACTCCTCATCCGGTCACATCAGGCCCCGAGACTTCTCGCCATCCTCCTGGTCGTCGCAGGGGGTGCTTACGTGACCGACACCGTCGCCCACCTCCTGCTCAGCAACTACGAGCAGTACGACTCCGCCTTCCTTGCCATGGTCGCGATCCCCTCGGTCATCGCCGAGGGCTGGTTCGGGCTCTGGCTCCTGCTGAAGGCAGGCCGCACCGCCACAGGCGACACCAATGAGCAGTGATCGGGACTCCGGCGCGCGAGACCCGCACTGGTTCAGCTGGGCCTCACCCGTCGGCCTGGGCATCGGCCTGCTCTGCGTCGGTGGGTTCTTCGTGCTCATCGCAGTCGGGCTCTCGGTCCTGGCCGACATCAGCTAGTTCGGGCACGGGGGCGACGTCGGCATCGGCACGGCCACGGTTCCGCCACCGGGGTTCCAGCGACCTAGAGGAGACCGTGGTCGCGGGCGGCTTGGACGGCGGGCTTGCGGCCCTCGACGCCGAGCTTCCGGTAGATCGCCTTGCAGTGCGTCTTCACCGTGTTGAGCGACACGTAGAGCTCGCTCGCGATCTCGCGTTGGGACAGCTGCGACGGCAAATACCGCAGGACCGACAGCTCGCGTTCGGTGAGCTGTTCGCCGGGACCGTCGACCTGCGGCCGGTCGGCGCGACCGTGTCGGGCCTCGACCCTGGCGAGGTAGCGCCCGGCGATCCCCGGGTCGACGCATCGATCGACGATCGCACGGGCTTCGGCGATCAGTGCGTCTGCGTCGGGATGTCCCTGGTCGAACGCGACGTCGGCTGCGCTCGCCAATGCGTAGGTGAGCATGACGTTCTCGGGCGAGCGGCGGGCGAGTTGCACACCGCGCAGTGCGGAGGGCAGCGCCGAGTCGGCGTCGTTCGTGGTTCGGGCAAGGACGCTGTGGGCGAGGGCCATCTGTGGTGCTTCGCCGATCCGGTGCTCGTCGGCGAACTCGATCGAGGAGGTCGCGAGATCGCGTGCGGGCTCCACGCGTCCGACCTCGAGTTCGGCGACGGCCTCGAAGCTCGGCGCGACGGCGGCGACGAAGTAGTCAGGACGACTCGCCGCCATCTCGTTCGCCTGTGCGAGGAACGGTCGGGCCTCGTCGAAGCGGCCACCCATGACGCGCACGCCGCCGAGCACCATCGGGTGCGTCGGCTCGGTGATCGGCACCTGTCGTTCGACGACGTCGAGTCCGGCGGCGACGTCGCCCTTGGCGAGGTTGATCATCGCGGACAGCGACAGGATCAGTCCGGCATCGATGCCGGCGGTGTCGAGTCGCGTCGCCGTCGCGAGCGCACGCTCGGCTTCGGTGAAACGGCCCGTCACGAACGACACCCAGCCATGCACGATCGCCAACCCTTCGTGAGTGTCGACCGTGTCGCCGAGTCGTTCGATGTAGCGGGTGACGGTGTAGGTCCGTCCGATGTTGAGCAGTTGTGTTGCGTTGTCGGCCACGAGGTCGGCCGCCTCGGTTCGGCGGTCGGCCGCGAGGAGGTGCTCGACCGCCGGAACGAGGTCGCCTTCCTCGCGGTACCACCTCCCGGCAGCGGCGTGGAGGTCAGCGTTGCGCTCGGGAAACGTCCGCTCCGACTCCGCTCGCAGCAGGTCGCGTAACAGGTGATGGAAGCGGAACCAGGTGCCGGTGCGGTCGAGTGAGATGAGCAACTGGTTCGACGCTGCGAGTCCGGCGAGCCACTCGGTGCCGTCGTCGACATCGCACACCTCGTTGATGAGTGGACCGGAGAGGCGTTCGAGGATGGACACGTCGAGAAGACGTTGCCGTTCAGCGGCATCGACCGAGCCGAGGAACTCGTCGGTGAGGTAGTCGGCGACGAGGTGGTCGTCGCCGTGGAACGCCGCGACGAATCCATCGACGTCGGCGCCGTCACGCAGCGACAGCCCGGCGAGCACGAGCCCCGCAGCCCATCCCTCGGTGCGCTCCTGGAGCAAGCTGACCGCGTCGGGCCGCAGACCGGTCGCGGTTGCATCGAGGAGCCACGTCGCCTCCTCGTTGTCGAATCGGAGGTCGTCGGCGCGGACCTCGGTGAGTTGGTCACGGACGCGGAGGCGTCCAAGCCGGAACGGCGGATCGACCGCGCGTCGACACGACGATCGTGAGATTCGCCGGCCTGAGTGAGATGAGTTGCTCGACGCTGCGATGCACGTCGTCGTTCGTGACGAGGTGATAGTCGTCGACCACGAGGACGACGTCACCGTCGTGTTCGGCGATCTGGTTCACCACGCTGGTGACCGCCGCATCGAGTCCGTCGCCGATGGATGAGCCTATGGCCTCGGGGAGACTCGGCACGGTCCCGGCAAGCGCGGCGGCCACGTAGGCCCAGAAGCGCGACGGGTCGTCATCGCCCTCGTCGACCTGCAGCCAGCTCACCGCCGCGTCGCGACCCTCGAGCCACCCGTTGACGAGCGTCGACTTGCCGGCACCCGCCGGAGCGCTCACCAACACGACGCCACGACCCGCATCCACCGACGCATCCAGCGCGTCGGTCAACCGTGAGCGGCGCAGGTACCGGCTCGGTGGCCGCGGTGGGGTGACCTTGGTAGCGGTGAACGCCGCGCTCGAATCGGCCATCGCACGAGCGTAGGAGATGGACACGGGGCGGCGCACCGGTGGTTGGATCCCGGAATCGGTCGCCGCCGATCACCCGGGTGAGAAGGGCGGGGGAGTGATGTCCGCTCACCCCGGTCTCCCGGAAGATCGATACATGTCCCGACCAACCCGCTACGAGATCGAGATCCGCGGACGAGCCACCGACCGGGTGCTCCGTCCGGTCATCGACGACTTCCGGATCGAAGCAACCGAGGCCGGCACCACCCGACTGACCGGACTGGTCCGCGACGCATCGCATCTGAACGGACTGCTCGCCCACTTCACCTCGATGAACGTCGAGGTCGTCGAGCTCCGACGGATCGACCCGCTCCCTGCGGACCCGACCGACACCGTCTCCACCAACCAGCACACCAACCCAGAGAAAGGCATCCAACCATGACCATCACCACACCTTCAGCCACGGCCACCTCGCCGAGCAGCGATCCCGGTCGCCTCGCCCGCATCGGTGGCGCCGCAGCGCTGCTCGCCGCGGGCACCTTCTTCTACGGCATCGTCATGTTCGCAACGACGTTCGCCGACTACACCGACCCCGACGCCACCTTGGCTGAGTCTGTCGACTTCCTCGTCGGACACCAGGGGGCGTTGCTCGCCTGGTACATCGGCATCTTCATCGTGTTCGGCGCAGCACTCGTCCCGCTCGGACTCGCCCTGCGCAACCGACTCGCTCACGGCGCACCGGTGCTTGCGAACGCCTCGATGGTGTTCGCCGGGATCTGGGCTGCGGTGATGTTCGCCACCGGGATGATCTCCAACATCGGGATCGAAGCCGTTGCGGACCTCGCCGCCTCGGAACCCGACCGCGCCGCTACCGTCTGGTCGACCATCGACACCATCACCAACGGCCTCGGCGGCGGCAACGAGCTCGTCGGCGGCATCTGGATCCTCCTCGTCTCGATCGCCGGGCTGATCACAGCGAAGCTGCCGCGCTGGTTGAATGTCGTCGGCATCATCACCGCGGTCGCAGGGCTCGTGACGCTCGTGCCGGACTTCGAGGCGGTCGAGATGGTCTTCGGGCTCGGATCGATCATCTGGTTCGTCGGCGTCGGCATCACCCTCCTGCGCGATCGCACCCCCGTCGGGACCACACGATGAGCGCGACGATCGACCGGGCGCCCCACTGGCTGTCTCCGCCACGTGGGGCATCGTCGCCTACCTGGCGCTCAACACCGTCGGCGCCGACCAGATCTGGAACGTCCACTCCTCGCGGTTCATGGAATCCGCACTCGACTTCCACCGCGTGCCGTTCGTCCACGGCGCCTACACCCCCGGTGTCGGGCAACAACTCGCCGACATCGAACCCGTCGACCACGTACACCGCATCGCGATGACGGCCCGGCTCGCCATGTTCGTCGACTTCAAGTTGTTCCAGCGACAAGACCGAGCCATGGTCGAGGCGCTCGGACCGTCGCCAAGGGCGCTCGAGCACATGAACCTGATACCCGCCGACACGGGCGCCGAGCGGTGGATCTGGCGTTGGAGGACGATGCTCGAACCCCAGCCCGACTACGACCCCTAGCTCGAGCTGTCGGAGAACGGGATGCCCGATCGGTCGGTCGGGGTGCCCACATGACGGGCATTGTGTTCGTTCTCAGCGTTCTTGGCGTTCTCGTTGCTGTCGCGGTGGTGGGGTTCTTCACCCTGGACGTCGGAACCCATCCTGGCGATGAGGTTCTCGCTACCGTGGCTGATGACCCGGATCTACCCCGGGTCGAGGTGAACGGCTACACGTTCCACGCCGAAACACACAGCGACGCCACACACCCGGTGATCATCGTGCTCCGCGGCGGGCCCGGCGGCGACTACCGGTCGCTCCTCGCGCTCACCGACCTGGCCGATCGCTATCGCGTGGTGTTCTTCGACCAGCGCAGCGCCGGGCTCTCCACTCGAGTTCCGGCCGAGGAACTCACAGCACAGACGGCGCTCGCAGAGCCCGGATACCTCGACTGGTCGGAGGACTAGGCATGGCGGGAGCGGTACGACCGGCTCATGTCAGGGTGGTCGTACGCCCGCCTGGCGGTTGCGGCCGGCTTCGCCGCCCAGCGAATCGTCGAACCTGACGAGCACGCGTCCGGCGAGATCTTCGCCGACGCCGGGGGATCCGAACCACCATTCAGCGGTCCGGTGTTGTTCCTTGCCGGAGCCTGCAACACCTGGATCGGCAAGACGCTCCAGGCCCGCCACGCCGAGGCCTACCCGAACGCCACTGTCGCCGTCATCTCCGACGCCGGCCACGATATGTTCTGGGACAACCCCACCGAAACCGTGGCGACGATCCGGCATTTCCTCGGCACGGATAGCACCATGACTGTGACTGGGGTCGACACGCTTGAGATCGAGTCGACCGACCGCTGCATCGCCAGGTCGCTGCGGTCGGATCAATGACGACGCCATTGTGCGTGGGCCCCGGTTCACGTGCTCGCGAAACTTGCGGCAGGCGTACCCGGCGGGTTTCGGTGGCCGGGTGTCGCGTCCGGGTTGGCGACGCACACTTCGGCTTCGAGGCCGTCGGGGTCGGTGAGGTAGACGCTGAGTACGGGCCCGAAGTCGGCGACGAACCCGTCGGTTGCACCGTGCTCGACGAGGCGTCGGCGGATCTCGGTGAAGTTGTCGATGGAGGCGGCTCGCAGTCCGAGGTGGTCGACGCGCCCTCGGCCGAACATCGGTGTCTGTTGTTCTGCCTCGTGGTTGTCGTCGCTCTCGAAGATGTTGAGCTCCGCGGCTGGACCGACCCTCAGGAAGGTGAGTCGTACCGGGCCGTCGACGGAGCTGTCTTCGACGACGGTGTCGAACACGCTCTCGTAGAATCGGATGAGGCGGTCGGTGTCGGCGGTGAGGATCGCCACATGGTGGATGCCGTCGACCAGCGAGCCGTCATTCTTGTTGCGGTCTGTCATTTCGTTCTCCTCTGATCTTGGTTCGTCGTCAGGTCGTGACGACCGTTCTGGCGGTGCTGTGTCCGGTCTCGATACGTCAGATGGCTCTACGGTGTCGCTGAGATCGAACGTACGGCCTACAACTGGCCGCACGGCGCAGCTGCGTGCGAGTTCGGCCAATGCGGCGAGGTCGTCGCGGTTGGGTTTGGAGAACAGTGGCATGAAGCGCCGTCGCGTGAGCGGACTCATCGTGGCAACGGCCGTGAACCGTTGCATGCCGGTGAGCGAACGCGGGTCGCTCGATGTCGTGGAAGTGGAGAACGTCGTTGGATCCGAATCGGTCTCTGGCGATTGCTTTCATGGTGGTCTCCGGTCGTTGCGGGACTCGGCTGTGGTGGTGAGGTGTGGTGGCTGTCGAGACCTTCATGACCCGGCTGTGATCAAGCGGTCGGCGCTGGTGTGGGCTTGGTGGGGTCGCTCACCATGACGGCCCATGCCTATGCGCTCCTGGACGCCTACGTGTACGGCTTCGCGCTCCAGGAGGCGAGTCTTCAGTCCACCGGCGGAGCCGACATCGCCGAGCTCGCCGAGACCATCATCGAACCCATGCCCGAGGGGACCTACCCGCACCTCATGGAGTTCACCGCCGGGCACGTGCTCCAGCCCGGCTACGACTTCCGCGCAGAGTTCGAGTTCGGGCTCGACCTGACCCTCGACGCGCTCGAGGCGATGGTCTGAGGTTATCGCCGGAGCTGGGACCGCGCGCGGTGGCGGCTCGCTCGCCGAGTCGAGCGCCGCAGACGGCGTCCCCGGAGTTGACCCCGGCGTGGATTGCCAGACTCGTGACTCGGTGCATACGGCGTTCGACCACTCCGACGCCACGCCCCACGGAAATAGTTTGCTCGCCGATGTGGTTGTGACCAGACATGACCACATGGGGCTTCATCGGCAGCGGGAACATCGGCAGCACCGTCGCCAGGCTCGCCACCGATGCCGGCCACGACGTCGTGATGAGCAACAGCAGAGGCCCGGAGACCCTCTCCGAGCTCGTCGGGGATCTCGGTCCGACCGCTCGTGCCGCGACATCACCCGAAGCCGCCGCTTCGGGTGATGTCGTCGTCGTGACCATCCCGCTGAAGAACTACCACGACGTGCCCACCGAGGAGCTTCGCGACAAGGTCGTGATCGACACCATGAACTACTACCCCGGCCGCGACGGCCGCATCGACGTGCTCGAAGACGGATTGACCACCGGCTCGGAGTTGCTCCAGGCGCATCTGCCGAACTCCAAGGTTGTCAAAGCCTTCAACAACATCTACTACGAACACCTCGCCTCCCTGCCCCGGCCATCCGGCGATCCCGAACGGAGTGCCCTCACCATCGCCGGCGACGACAGCGACGCAAAGGCGACCGTCGAGCGCCTGCTCGATGAGATCGGCTATGACGCCGTGGACCTCGGAGCGCTGAGCGAGGGCTGGCGGGTGCAACCGGACACGGCGGCCTACGGCGTGATGTACACCCTCGATCCGAACGACTGGTCCAAGGGTGCTCGCCCGGCCGACGCCGCAACCGTTGCCAGCGCAGCTGCCGCGTCGTAGCGATCGCCCTGGGACGACCGGGGCGCTCTGGCCGAGGTGTGGACCGAACGGAGGAGAACCAACTCAGCTACCTCGGGTGTCGTAGATGGCGGCGGTTGAGTGGCCGGTTGAGGTCCCGGGCGGTGATGGTCAGGTGGCCGAGCGAGAGTGTTGGAGCCGGTGGCCTGTCAGGTATGTTGGGATTCCCCTCAATATTGGGAGACTTGTCAATATTGGGAGGGACTCGTACACTTCTCAGATGTCCACCGTCGAGGCACGCACGCGCGGCTACAAGAAGCGGGCCCGGACCCGCAGTACACTTCTTGCTGCTGCCATCGAGGTGATAGGCGAACGGGGCGAGGCATTCAGCATCAGTGATGTGGTCGAGCGAGCCGGCGTCTCGAATGGAACCTTCTACAACTACTTCGATGATCGAGACCGACTGATCGACGGTGTCGCTGTCGAGGTGCTCACCCGCTTCGCCGGCGACAGTGCTGCCGGTTTCGGCGCGACCGATCCGGCAGTGCGGTTCGCCACGATCACAGCCTGGGTGTTGAGGCGGGCCTCGGAGATGTCAGCCGAGATGCAGGCGCTTCTACGCCTCGAAGTACTGCAGAGGGCGGCGTTGGGAGAGGGGCCGTTGCGGTACCTGTCCGCTGATCTGGCTGCTGGCATCCGCACCGGTCGCTTCGACGTCGCACGCGAGGACGCCGCGCTCGACGTGATCGTCGGCGGAATCCTGATGTCGGTGCGTCGTGTTGTCGACAGCGGTGCCGACTTCGAGCGCGACCGCGCGATCATCGAGCACCTGTTGCGGTCGCTGGGCATCGAAGGTGCGGAAGCGGCGCGACTCGCAGCGGGGGCGGTCGCCCCCGATGGGGTAGTTCGCGGCTGAACGCCGGCGAAACGATCAGAACAGCAAGCACCTCCACAGCGGTCAGATCCGTCAGGGTCGCCCACACGGCGTCGATCGGTGCGGCGATCTCGATCTCGGTGTGCAGTTGGTGGTGCATCGCATCGTTTACACGTGAGTACGGGACGCTCACACTGCATGACGGCAGGCCGCTCGGCAGCACGCAGCCCAGGACTCTCACGCGGGACTCGCTCGGTGAGGACCGTTGTGGTGTTGTCGATGGGCGTGGAGGGTCCCACAAGTGGGCGGGCTTCATCGGGGGTGACCCCCCGGTTGCATCGTGCCACGCGATGCTGGTCCCCACCCTCTGAGCGAACGGAGCCGCCATGGCGCCTGACATCAATACTTCACTGCGCTGGGCCGCCGGCCGGTCCCCAGCGGTCCTGATCACGATCCGGCGAGACGGAAGTCCGCAGTCGAGCGACGTCGCGTTCGCCGTGATCGACGGTGAGATCGTCATTTCGGTCACCGGCGACCGTGCCAAGACCGCCAACATGCGGCGCGATCCCCGGGTGGTACTGCACGTGACCGTCCCGTCCGAGTGGTCCTACGTCGCCTTCTCAGGCGAGGTCGAACTGAGTCCTGTGACGACCGACCCGGGCGACGCCACATCGGACCGGCTCGTCGAGTACTACGAAGCCGTGAGCGGCGGTCCGCACCCGGACTGGGACGAGTATCGAGCCGCCATGGTGGCGGAAGGCCGCCTCCTGGCCACGCTTCGACCCTCGAGGGCGGTCGGCCAGTTCCCGCCCCCCTGAGTGAAACCCCACGGTCGAGGTGAACGGCCTGGTGACCTCGCAACGGATGAGCGTCGTCGCGCGATGCGAGTCTGACAGGGAAGGCACGAGGAGGGTCATCAGGTCGGTTGGCGCGAGATCGAGGAACCGAAGGTGAGCGCACCGGGCCACGCCCCGAATCGCTCGCTCAGTGAGACCGCGGGACGAGGGGTGGTGGCAATGGCAGTGCTCGGTTCGAGCATGGCGATGCTCACCGCCACAGTGGTTCCTGAGGCGCTGACGCGGCGTTTGTGCGGCGCCCGATGTGGGTACCTGTCCCTTGAGATGAATTACGAGGCCGATCCCGAAGCAGCTCGCTGGGAGTTCCGTTGTTGGGGTTCATTGCCGGGCGCGCGACGCCGATTGGCGAACCTGGGCAAGCCGGACGGAGCAGACGAAACCAAGGACCTCTACCTGATCACACCCGATCCGAGTGCAAACATCAAGATCAGCGATCGAGAGCTTCAGGTGAAGCGCCTACTCGACACTGACCATGGTTTCGAACGTTGGACTCCGGTGTGGAAGCGGGTGATGCCGCTCTGGACCCAGGATCTGGCACGGTTGTTCCGCGAGGGTGGGGTACAGGGACCCTCGAGTGAGTCAGCTTCGGCTGAGGTGCCGCTCGGAGCGGGGGCGATCGAGGTCCAGTTCGAACACCTACCCGGGTGTGGCTGGTTGCAGGTGTTCAAGGCCCGGCAGCGGTTCGAGATCGAGGGATCGTTGGCCGAGGCCACCCAGGTGGTTTTCCCGCATCGTGACGTCTCGCACCCCTCGACTTGGAGCGTGGCTGTCGAGGGCACGGATCTCGATGCGTTGTTGCACCATCGCGAGCGGCTGGGCATTGCCGGTGAGAGGAACTGCCCCGTGCATGTCATGGCCGCGGAGGTGGCAGCGATCTCCGAGGAGGTTTGAGTGCGGACGCAGCCGGATGACTCCGAGAAGCCCTGGGCCTCATACTCCTCTGGCCAACCGAGCCGCGGGGAGGACAGGCCAGCCGCCGAACTCGACGACCTGGCCGACCGCGAGGAACTCCGAGATCGTTACTACGGTCTCCTGCAGGAGTTGCGGGTGATTTTGCCAGGGGTCGAGGTTCTGGTGGCTTTCCTGCTCACCGTGCCGTTCGCTTCTCGTTTCGGACAGCTGGATGATTTGGGGCGAGCATCCTTCGCGGTTGCGATGCTCGCGAGCGTGATTGCTGTGGTCTGCATGCTCACACCCACGGTGTTCCACCGCGTGGCACCGCGTACGTTGCGTTCTGACCGCCTTGTGTGGGCGATCAGGACAGTTCTGGGTGGGCTATCGGCTCTCGTGGTGGCACTTCTCGCCGCCCTACTCTGCGTAGGTCGCTTCGTGTATGGCTCGAGCGTCGGTCTCCTGATGACGGTCTGCACCGGCCTGGTGGTGGTCGTGCTCTGGCTGGCCGTGCCGCTGGCGCACCGTGTGCGCGAGTGACTTGAGCGGACCCGGGGCGCTAAGGCTCGATCGAGATCACCATTCGTAGTTCCAGCGACATGCGGATCACACGGCGGCGTGCACTGCGCGAGGCCGCCAACCACTCCTCGGCTCCATCGCCACAAATCTGGGTGGGGTTGTGTGCCGCTTGCTCGGCAACGTCCACCATCGTCTCGATGGCATCGCGGAGCGCAGGCGGAGTCTCGTCGGGAGCGCTGAGGTCGAGGGTCTGCGAGACCGCCTCGGAGAGCTCATCCGGATCGCCGTCGCCGACCGCCGATTCTGCATCCTCCAAGGAGCGGTAGCACTGTTCGGCGACCTCCTCACCCGGCAAGGTGCACGAACCGTGCGGCGTGCTCAGGGTGTCGAAAACGTAGGCGTGCCGGTGGTCCGTGTCGGATCGGAAGTACCAGCGTTGGCCCGGATCGTGGAGGAAGGTCCAGATGTCGTTGATGGCCATGTCGTCCTCTCGTTCGAGGAACGACGTCGTGGCGAGCCCGTAGCGGAGTTGCTGTCGGCGCCGATCGATGCTGCGCCCGTCGGCGAGCGTCAGCGGTTGGGTGATCTGCTGCAGGGGTATCCAGAGGTTGACCAGCATCAGGCCCGCGTCGTGGTTGTGCCCATCCGGCGAGTCGTATCGGAAGAGCGACGGCGCCCGGCCGTCCATCAACTGTGTCAGTGGCGTGCCGTGCACGTCCTGGTCGGCGTGGATCGAAGTGGCGACGCCGTGGTCGTTCATGCCGGTCGGCCGTGGTCCCATCACGGACATGCCGTTGGGTCCCGACGTTCGCATGATGAAGCCCTCGTCGGCCACGTGCAACACCTTGATGGGCCCGGCACCGGAGCAGCGGAGCTCGGCACCATCCAGCGCGGCACGTATGGCCGCGGCGTCTGCGTCGGTGACGCGGCCCGCTGCTCTCACTCGAGCGAACGTCTGCTCGAGCGCGTCGATGGGGGACAGGTCCACCGTGTCGAAACCGGACTGGAGCAACTCGGGAGTGACCGTCTGGTCCTGGCAGAGATCCGTCGCACGGCAGAGATGCAGCTCGACGCTCTCGCCACCGTAGGGAGCCGACGCGCGTGGACCGGCGCGCAGGAGTCCGGGGTGGTCATCGTCGGGAATTGCCTGTGAGCGGGGCATGAAACCCAACGTCACCGGGATCGTCGCTTCGGAAAGTGCCATCGGTCGTGCATGCTAGGGCCGCATCAGCTCATCACGCGGAGGTAGCTGGTTCCGGTTTGGGACGAATGCCCAGGCCGACACCGCGCTGGGCTGTTTCCTCGAACAGGCTCCTGATGGTGTTACGTTCCGCAGGTGTCCGCCACTGACCGCAGATCCGCCCGTCGCGTCGCCCAGGGAGCAGTGAGAGTGTCGATCGGCAGAGCCACGAACAGATGGCTCGCGCCACTCGCCGTGCTCTGTACTTGCGGCGACCGTGCTTGCCGCATGTGGTGACGGGTCCTCGTCCAACGGCGACACGGACGGCAACACCGAGAGCGACACGGACAGGAGCGACGTCGTCGAGGAGCCGCTGCCTGCCCCCGACCCGCCCGATGAGCTCGGCGCCTTCGAGGTCGGGCACACATCATTCGAAGCGGTCGACGCCGATCGCGGTGAGCGGTCGATCCCCGTCGACGTCTGGTACCCGGTCGATCCGGGCACGGCCGGAGCAGCGGAGCCGACGTCGCTGCCGTTGGCCCCGGGGATCGGCCTCGACTCCGAAGTCGCGGTCGAGGACCCTCCCGTGTCGGATCGCCGGGACCAACCGCTCGTGATCTTCTCGCATGGCTACGAGGGCATCAACAAGCAGTCGATCGACCTCATGGAGACGCTGGCGAGCCATGGTTTCGTGGTCGCCGCGCCCGAACACGTCGGGAACAGCCAGTCGGCACCAGGTGACCCCTTCGACGTGGCCGCAGCCAACCGGGTCCCCGACGTGTCGTTCCTGATCGACACGATGACCGCGAAGAACCGCGACGCATCCGACCCGTTCGCAGGCCGGCTCGACGAGGGTCGCGTCAGCGTCGTCGGTCATTCCTTCGGAGCCATGACCGCGATCGGCACAGCGGCTGGTTGGGCGGGCGCAGGACCCGACCCGCGCGTCGTGGCGATCGTTGCGATCTCGGGCGTGATCGATGGCGAGCTGCAACAGAGCGAACGAAGTGGACCGAACGCCGGGTTCACCTCCACCCAACTCGAAGGAGTCGAGATCCCGGTGATGCTGATGGGCGGCACCGAGGACGTCAACGTGCCGATCGCCAACAACGACCTCGCGTTCGAGCAGCTCACGGATGCGCCGGCGGTCTACAAGGTGTCGATCGTCGGGGCGACCCACAACCATTTCGCTGCTGTGTGCTCGTTCGGCGAGCTGCTGCTCGACCTGGGAATCACCGAGGACCAGTGGGCCGACGTCGGCGCCGCCGACCTGGTCGAACCGTACCGGTCGACGTGTGGTCCCGATGCGTTCCCGATCGACGAGGCCGTCCGGCTCGAGAACCTCTACACGGTCGCGTTCCTCCAGCGGCACCAGGCCGGTGACGAACGCTACGGCTCGTATCTCAGCGAAGAGGCCGCAGCGAGCGAGACGGACGTCGAGTTGGAGACCCGGTAGGAGGCGCGGCGATGAGTCACGCGATGAGAGCCGACGCCGATCGCGAGGATCCCGTGGTATGACCGAGCACGCGTGGTGGCAACACGCGGTCATCTACCAGGTGTACCCACGGTCGTTCGCGGACTCGAACGGTGACGGGATCGGGGACCTTCCGGGCGTGATCGAGCGGCTTCCCTATCTCGTCGACCTGGGTGTCGATGCCGTCTGGCTGTCGCCGTTCTTCGAGAGCCCGCAGCGCGACATCGGCTATGACGTCTCGGACTACCGCAACGTGGCGCCCGAGTACGGCACGATCGAGGACGCGCAGCGACTGATCGACCGCTGTCACGAGTTGGGCCTGAAGGTCGTCTTCGACCTGGTCCTCAACCACACCTCGGACCAACACCGGTGGTTCGTCGAGTCGCGAACGAGTCGGGACAACCCGAAGGCCGACTGGTACGTGTGGGCCGACGGTGGCACCGACCGGCGGGGGCGCCCGACGCCGCCGAACAACTGGCGTTCCGAGCTCGTCCTGCCCCGGGCGTGGCAGTGGGCTGAGGAGCGCCAGCAGTGGTACCTGGCAACCTTTCTCGAATTCCAGCCCGATCTCAACTGGCACAACCCCGAGGTCGAAGCCGAAATGACCGACATGATCCGCATGTGGCTCGGCCGTGGCGTGGACGGGTTCCGGCTGGACATCTTCCACGCAATCATGCACGACGCCGAGCTCCGCTCGAACCCGCTGCGGCCACAGTTCCGATCCGGCATGCCGAGGCTCGACGACCCGATCCACACGCTGAACACAGACGAGAACTACGCACTCGCACAGCGCCTGCGTTTCGTGTGCGAGCAGTTCGAAGGTGATCGGGCGCTTCTCGGCGAGGTGTTCGGCACCCCGGCCGACCTGAAGCGTTACGTCGACGATGACGGAGTGCCGGGACTCAACCTGGTCTTCCTCTTCGACTTCCTGGTCGCCCCCTATCGTGCCAGCAGTCTGCGGTCTCTGATCGAACGATTCGAGCGCGAGTACCCGGCGCCCCACGTACCCACCTACGTCCTCGAGAACCATGATCGTCAACGCTCGCTGACCGGCCTCGGCGGTGACCTGCGAAAGGCCCGGGTGATGGCGACCCTGCTGTGCACGCTCCGAGGCACGAGCGTGCTCTACCAAGGTCAGGAGATCGGGATGACGAACCGCTACATCCCTCTGCGCGAGGCCAACGACCCCATACCGGGCACCGTCGCCAGGTTCCTTCCCGAGTGGGTGCACAAGCGGCTGCCGGAACGCATCAACCGTGACGAGGTACGCGTACCGATGCAGTGGAGCGGTCGACCCGGTGCCGGCTTCACCGAACCGGGTGCCACGCCGTGGCTGCCGTTCCACGACGACTACACCTCGGTCAACGTCGAGGCGCAGGAAGCCGACCCCGACTCACTGCTGCACTGGTATCGCGAGCTGCTCGCACTGAGGCGATCGAGCCCAGCGCTACGGATCGGCTCGTTGGAAGTCTTCGACTCGCACAGCGACGTCCTCGCCTACGAACGTGCCGTAGCCGACGAACGCATCCTGGTGGTCGCCAACCTGGGCGACGGCGACATCGTCCACCCCGTGCACCGGGCCGAACCCGCAGCAGTGTCGACCCCAGCAATCGAAGTGACGATGTCGGCCCTCAGGTTGCCGCCCCACAGCGCCGCGGCGCTGCGCCTGCTCTGACCCCACCTGAAGCGATGCCCACCCAGATCCCAATGACGAGCAGCTGGACGTACTGACCGCTCGCCACCTCGCCGACCCGGACGGCGACAACGAGGGGGAGTTGCTCGGTCCGAAGAGCCAGGGGTATGGAAGCCCGTCGTCGCCGCCGTCAACGTACTGGCGTGCGGTGGAGCGTTGTACTTCCTGGCCGAAGCGAACCTGATCATCGCTTCGGAGCATGCGACGTTCTTCGATCCGCACGTCACCTACGGGATGGTCGCTGTGTCCGAGTCGATCCTGTTGTTGCGCCGGATGACTCCGTCGTCGGTACTCTCGCCCGGCTTGGGGGTGCCTAGTTGCCGAACCCGATCACGCGGGCGGTGACAGGGTGGGTCTTGCCCTTGAGCACGAACTCCTGGCCACGGCCGCGCCGTGGGTCCAGATCGGCAGATTCGGCCACGTTCTCTGTCATGACGACCTCGCCTGCACCTGCTTCAGCCTGGAGGCGTGAGGCAGTGTTGACCACGTCGCCGATAGCGGTGAAGTCGCTGATCTCTCCCTGTCCGACGTGACCGACGTAGGCCACACCGACGTCGAGGCCGATGCCCACGTCGAGGACCGGTCCCTCGTCGCTTCCGTAGCCGACCGACGCGAGCACGTCGAGCGCGTCCGACACGAGCGTCTGGGCGAACCGGTCCGGGGGTGGAAAGGGCGGAAGGTAGATCCCCATCACCTCGTCGCCGATCAGTTTGTCGATCAGACCGTGTTGCACGACCACGCGGGTGACGCGTTCGTAGAACCGGTTGAGGGTCGCGGCCATCTCGGTGGGTCCGACCCGTTCGGTCAATGCGGTCGAACCCCGGACGTCCACGAAGAGGACCCCGATGTTTCCGGTGAATCCGCCCGGTGGAGCCAGCTCGAAGCACCCTGCGCACCACCTCGGGTTCTTCCTCGAGGGACCCTTCCCCGTAGCTCGCATGAGTCGCCCTCCGATGCCCCCGAAGGGTGAGCCGCAGGCCTCACATCGCGGCCCGGACGGTAGGCGGCTGAGAATCCGGATCAAACCGCGGAAGTGTGATCGCGAGGCCTGCTCGACGAATTGCTCCCACTCGTCCTGGTTGACCAGGGCGCCCTCGGGAACCCCGATCGGTCCATCCTCACTCACGGTGCGAGTCCTTCATCATGGTGTCGGAGCCCCTCACCGCTACACACTAGGTCCGGTCCACCACGGGTTTCCGAGCCATCCGGATCCGAGCCATCCGGGTCCGAGCCATCCGGTCGGTGGGATACCGGCCTGCCATGTGCCGGGACAGGTCAGTTGGCCGCACAGGTCAGTTGGCTGCACAGGTCGACGGCGGCTCGTCGCCGCCCAGGCGGGCTGCCATCCAGCGGGTGGCGTCGTCGGCGGAGGCGGCCAGCACTTCGTCGTGACCGGCACCCGGATAGGTGCGGTGTTCCACCGCAACGTTGGCGGCGCAGAGTTGGCGGACCAACTCCGAGGTGAGCCCCGGAGGCAGCGACTCGTCGGCTTCGCCGTGCACGACCAGCAGGGGGCCGAGAGCGGACGCGGATCCCGAGGCGCAGCAGGAGTCGAGCACCTCGCCCAGGAGATCACCTATCTCCGGGCTAGCGAGCATCCCGGTTGCGTCGAGGTCGTCGAAGCCGGGGACCGCCTCCTCCCAACAGCCATGGGTGAGCAGCGCCTCCCGCGCAGCGGCTGCGGGCTTCAGGGCCACCGCCGGGTCGAGACGCGGGTCGAACTCGGCCGCCGCCTCCAGTAGCAGCGCCGCGTAGCCCCGCCCTTCCGGGAAGTCGAACATCAGGGCGGCCACCGAGCCGAGCTGCGCGGATGGAGCCGCAACCACTGCTCCCCGGTAGTCGAGTTCCGGCAGCACCTCGCCGCCACGTTGGTCGGCGGCCAGGGCGGCCAGCCCACCTTCGGAGTGGCCCACAACCATCCACGACGGCGCGAGGGGCCCTACATCCTCGAAACGATGGGCCGCCGCGACCGAGTCGATGGTGGCCAGCGCCAGCTCGTCGCTGACGTGGTAGCTGTGCACGCCGGGCGTGCCGAGGCCGTGGTAGTCGGTGGCAGCCACCACGAATCCCTGGTCGAGCAACCGACGGCCCTCCGCCGCGTAGTCGTCGTAGAAGAGGTTGCTCGTTGCACTCGGCGCGCAACGGTCTGCGATGCCTGTGGTTCCGTGGGCCCAGGCCACCACCGGCCGGCCGCCGGGGGGCGCTGGGTCGTTCGGCGCCAGCAGCATCCCGCTCACCACGGCGGGTTCTCCCTCGGCGGTGGTCGATCGGTAGAGGATCCGCCAGCCCGACCCGCCGCTCAGTGGGCCGGTGAGTTCGACCGGCTCGGATCGCAGCACGGCTCCCGGCTCTGCATCGGCGACGGCGTTCGCGTCGAGCGTTCTGACGTCGTAGAAGGCAGGGTCGGCGGTCGCTTCGGGGCTGGGTCCGTAGGGGAGGGGGGCCTCGGGCAAGTCCACCGCAGTTGCTCCCCAGTCGCTGGGGTGCATCGCGGGTATCTCGTACTCCGCGCCGGTGGGGCGGGGCGATGTCGTGACGACAGGTTCTTCGGCCGGGTCACTCCCGTCGCCGCTGCAGGCGACGGCGGTAACCAGTGCCGAGATGACGGCTATCAGGGCGAGCCGGTGCAGGGTCGTTCGGGCCACGCGGTGAAGCTACTGCTCAATCAGCGGCGGGGGAGTGGCCGAACGCTTCGGCTGCTGCGTCAGGCGGTTCGTCTCCGTTGCCAGGACACTGCCGAGATCGTGGCACCGACGATCAGCAACAAGATGCCGAGCGCCAGCAAGGGTGTGGCACTGCCGCCTGTGAAGGCGAGCGCACCGGAGTTGTTGGCGCGGGCGTCGTCGGGGGTGACGTCGGTGCGGATGGCCACCTCGCCGGCGACGTCTGTCGGTGACGTCGGAGGGGTGACCGACGTGGCCGGTCCTGCGGTGGTTGTTGGTCCTGCGGTGGTCGTCGGTCCCGCGGTGGTCGTTGTCGTCGACTCGGTCGTGCTCGTCGATTCCGTGGTTGTCGTCGACCCGGTGGTTGTCGTCGTGGTCGGTTCCGTGGTCGTTGTCGTCGACTCGGTTGTCGTGGTCGTCGGTGGCGGGGTCTTGTCGTTGGTGTAGGTACACACGATCGAGTCACCCTCGGCCAGGTTGGCCACGAACTGGTCCCCGTCGACGAGCACTTGGCGTCCGCTCGCCGGAGTCGTGCACTCGAGCGAGTCGGGGGTCCACCCCTCGGGCACGTTCTCGGCCACCTTCCATGCGACGTCAGCGGCGCGTACGAAGGTGATCTCGGCGGAGCCGCCGGTCTGGTCGGGTCGGCTCGTTGGAAGTCTTCGACTCGCACCGCGACGTCCTCGCCTACGAACGTGCCGTGGCCGACGAACGCATCCTGGTGGTCGCCAACCTGGGCGACGGCGACATCGTCCACCCCGTGCACCGGGCCGAACCCGCAGCAGTGTCGACCCCAGCAATCGAAGTGACGATGTCGGCCCTCAGGTTGCCGCCCCACAGCGCCGCGGCGCTGCGCCTGTTGTGACCGCTGCCGGGCCCCGAACGCGTCGGCCGGAGGGCTGAAGACCTGTGCGCACTGGCAAGGCATCGGCCCTCGGAGGGACACTGTATGAAGAGTCGCTGCACGTTCACCTTGCGGACGGCAGCTCGCACCTGCCATCTTCAGTGGTGTGAAGTGGCCCACATGGGATCAGGCCGCCCTGGCAGCGCTGTTGAGTGCACTCGCCGCGCTCGCGTTGCGCCGGTTCAGACCCGACTCCAAAGCGACGCACGCTCTCGCTCCGGCTGCATTGGAATTTGCCCTCATTGCATCGTTGTACTCGCTATGGCGTATTGCACGGCAGTTGCCCTTCACCCATGTTGTGGGCGCCAGGCACCGTGCGGTCGTCATCGACCGGTTCCAACGAGCGCTCGGTATGCCCAGCGAACTCTCGCTTCAGCACTTCGTGATGCGTCACGACTGGCTTGGCCGCTTCACCACCAGCTACTACGCGACTGTTCACGTGCCCGCGCTGATCCTGTTCATGATCTGGTTGTACGTGCGGTACCGCGAGGAGTACCCGCACTGGCGCAACGGCCTCGTGATCATCACGGCATGCTGTCTGGTGATCCGCTTCGTGCGTGTCGCCCCACCCCGTCTGACACCGGGGCTCGGCTATATCGATCTGGCCAGTGGCTTCGGGTTCGATGTGTACGGACCGGTCGGCACGGGAGTGTCGGACCAGTTCGCGGCGATGCCCTCCATCCATGTCGCATGGGCTGCGGTGGTGGCGTTGGGCATAGTCGTGGTGAGTACGAGTTGGCTCCGATGGGTGTTCGGATTGCACCTTGTCGTCACGATGCTGGTCGTGTCGGCCAGCGGTAACCACTGGTGGATGGACGGCATCGTCGCAATCGGCCTGCTGCTTGGGGGACTGGCGTTGGACACGAGGTTCCGCCAGCGCATCTCGTCGCGAGGCGCCCAGCTGAGTATCTCGACCGGTTGAGAGTGCCCCATACAAAACCGACATGGGTCGGGGTTGCCCCGAACTTGCCTTACGAGTGAGCTCGGAGGCACGTGTTCGGGACGGAGACCTACAGTTTGTCCATGCCATTCGAATTCGATGAGATCGACAGCGCGTTCCAGCGATACCAGGACGCAGCCAACGAAAGCGGTCGCACCGGCGATTGGAAGCCCTGGGTGGACTGTTTCGTGCCCGACGTCGAGTACATCGAGCACTTGTACGGCAACTTTCGCGGGCGGGACGCGGTGCAGAGGTGGATAGAAGGGACGATGAACGAATGGCCGTTCACGTGGATGCAGTTGTTCCCGTGGGATTGGTACACGGTCGACGCCGAGCAGGGTTGGATCATCGGACAGGTGGAGAACCGCTTCCTCGACCCCGGCGACGGTCAGGTCTATGAGGGCGCCAACTGGACGCGCCTCGTCTATGCGGGCGACGGACTCTTCGCTTCAGAGGAAGATGTCTACAACCCGGCCGAGTTCACGCCCGTGGTCGGCGACTGGCTCGAAGCGTGGAGGAAGCACCACCCTGATCACATCGACGGTGCGCCGCGCCCTTTGCACTGAATCAGCCATTGCGGCTCCGCTCCGCCGTACCCGTCGGCGAGATCAACCCTCGGAAGAATCGATCGGGTGAAGCCGTTTCCCCGGCGTGAACTGCACAGGGATGTGTTTGATGCCGCCGATGAAGTTCGAACGCAACCGCTCGATATCGCCGGCAAGGTGCATGTCAGGCGTGCGCTCTGCGAGTTGTTCGAACAGCAACCGCAACTCCAGTCGGGCCAAGTTGGCACCGAGACAGAAGTGGGCGCCGCCTCCGCCAAAGGCGACGTGGTCGTTGGGTGAGCGGGTGATGTCGAAACGGAGTGGATCGTCGAAGGCTTCCTCGTCGCGGTTGCCCGACACGTGCCACATGGCGATCTTGTCGCCCGCCTTGATCTTCTTGCCGCGCAGATCGACGTCCTTGGTGGCCTGGCGGCGGAAGTAGAGCACAGGCGAGGACCACCGCAGCACCTCTTCGACAGCGGAGGGCATCAACTCGGGATTGGACTGCAACTTGGCGAACTCGTCGGGAAACGTCATGAAGGCATGCATCCCGTGTGCTGTTGCGTTGCGCGTCGTTTCGTTGCCGGCGACTGCGAGTAGCAGGATGAAGAGCTCGAACTCCTCCGACGTCAGCTTGTCGCCGTCGATCTCGGCGTTGATGAGTTTGGTGACGATGTCATCGCGAGGGTCGGTGCGGCGGGCCTCGCCGAGCGCGCTCGCGAAGACATACAACTCCGCTGCGGCCATGGTGGCGTCGGCCTTGTTGTCGGGGTCCTTGTTGTATTCGGGGTCATCTGCTCCGACCATCCGGTTCGACCAGTCGAAGAGGAGGTGTCGCTCATCCTGGGGGACTCCCATGATCTCGGCGATTGCCTGCAGCGGCAGCTCCGCGGCGAGTTCGGTCACGAACTCGCACTCACCGCGCTCGATGACCTGGTCGACGATCAGCTCGGCCCGGTATGCCAGGTGGGCCTCGATGAGCCCAATCATGCGCGGGGTGAAGCCCTTGTTGACCAGCATCCGGTAGCGGGTGTGCTTGGGCGGGTCGGTCATCACCATGATCTTGCCGCGCATGTCCATGCCCTCATCGAGCATGGACGACTCGTACAAGGTGATCCCACCGTCCTCGGCGCTGAAACCCTCAGCGTCGCGGTTGACCTGGACCAGGTCGGCGTGTTTGGTGATGGACCAAAAGCCGGGTCCGTCGGGTTCGTCAGTCCAGTGAACCGGGTCCTCGGCGCGGAGGACCGTGAACATGTCGTGGTGCTCCTGACGTTGGAAGCGGTCCAGATCCAACAGGTCGACCTCGTCGAGCTTCATGGGTGTTCTCCTTCGAATGGTGTCGGGATCGACATCAGGTGGGCTTCTGGCCGACGCAGTGCCAGTTCAGCGTGAGCAGCTCTTCTTCTTCGGCCCGGATGTAGGACTGGCTGTTCTCGTTGAGGCGCTTCATCAGCGCGTCGGTCTTCCTGGGGATCAGCCGGATCTTGGCCAAGGCCCTGAACGCCGCTTCGTACTTGTCGAACAGAGCCACTTCCTTCTTGATCATCCCCACCGCCGGCCGACCGACTGATGAGACCAGGTCGAAGCCTGCGTCGCGGTAGGCGTCCTCCCAGTACCGGTAGTACCAGAACCCACCGAACACGGTCAGCTCACGTGTGTGTTGGATCAAGGTCTTGTGGTGTGGGTTGTCGCGGTCGTAGGCGTCGAGCGCTGCGACGTCGTTGATGACGAACCGGCCGCCAGGCTTCAGGACCCGGAACACTTCTGAGAACGTGTAGGCGTGGTCGCTCACATATGTCATCGGCTGGATGGCGTAGACGGCGTCGAACGACTCGTCATCGAATTCGAACGCTTTGTTGAAGTCGCCGACGGCGAAGTTGTTCCTCGGTAGGTTCGGGTTGCGCCAGGCCTTCTCGATCTGGGACGCGTCGAGGTTGATGCCGTAGGGGGTCGCGCCGGTCAGCTCCGCGATGTGCTCGGCGATAGCGCCGCAACCACAGCCGATATCGAGCACCTTGGCACCGCGACCTAGCTGCAGGTCATCCGCCACGATGCGCTCGAACAGGATCTGGTTCTGCAGCACCGACTGCTCGGAGTCAATCTCGGGCGGCATGTACATCTTCTCGACCGATCCGAGCGTGCACAGCAGATGGATGACCTTGTACAACGCCTGGAGTTCGTCGCTGCTGCCCTGGGGGTAGCCCTTCGGCGGCACGCCGTTCTCGTAGTCCGCCTTGGTGTTCTCCGGTGAGTCGACGAAAAGTTCGTCGTAGGAGCCCATGTAGGCCTCGTAGTCCTCGTCGCTGATCCGCAGCAGTCCCCGCAAGGCGCCGAGGCGGTCGAACAGGGTGGTCGGTTTGTGATGTGGCATGGAGCTATCCGATCGGGGTGGTCGGGTGGTGGACGGTGAAGGCGCTCGACTGGGCCGGATCCCGGCGTTCGGTCACGGCGCAGTCGCTCCGTTCGAGATGAGCTGCACCAGGAGATCGAGGCGGCGCCTGCGGGAAGCCCGCGGTGCATCGTCGGTGGCCAGCAGCCCGAACAGAGCGGTGAGGAACGTCATGGCCAGGTCGACAGGATCGATTTTCGGGACGCGCTCGGCGATGGCGTCGATGAGCATCAGTCCTACCGGGTGGTCGTCGACTTCGTGGGCCGGTACGAAGTCGGGCCGGAACTGCGCCGCACACAAGTCGCGGACCAGTCGGCGACCGAGCCGTCGCTCTGCTGCCAGGACGGCATCAACGACTCCGCTGAATACCTCTTCGAGCAGGACGCCCCGCTCGCCGGCCGGTCGCGCCGCAGATGCGATGCGGCGCTCTTCGATGAGGAGCAATTCGCCCAGGACCTCGTCCTTGCCTGCGAAATGCACGTAGAAGGCGCCGCGGGACACGCCGACGCGCTCGGTGATCACCGCGATCTCCGTGTCGGCAAAGCCGCGCTGGCGGAACTCCTCGACCGTCTCCTCGAAGAGCCGGGCGCGGGTTGTCTCGCGCTGGGCCGACCGCCGGTTCCCGCTCGTTGAGCTCGGTCCTTCGCTGACCCCGGTTAGTGCCTTCACGGCAGAGACACTGACGCGCGTCACTGACGCGCGTTAGTCAAAACAGAGAACCTGGTCGGGACGTGGCAGCCGGTAGTCCAACGCGGTGCAGCTTTTGTCGAAGTGTGCACAACACCGATGGTGCACGGGGTGTCAGCTGCAAGCAACCCTTTCCGGGCGACTACTCCGAAAGGAGGCCCCCCGGTCTGACGGACAGTTGGTGTCGGGGTCGCCTGGGTGTGTGACGGGTTCGTTGTTCGGCCCGGCGTCTGGCTCCGCTGCGTTCGACGTTCAGATCGGCACGCTGACAGGCACCTTGCTGGTGTAGTCGTCGGAGCCGTTGCCGAGTTGGCCGTAGCCGTTCGCACCCCAGCACCACGCGGCACCGTTCGCAATCGCACAGGCGTGATTCGCGCCCGTGGCGATGGAGGTGACGCCGGTGTCGAGGCCGGTGACGTCGACCGGCACGTTGCTGGTGTAGTCGTCGGAGCCGTTGCCGAGTTGGCCGTAGCTGTTCTTGCCCCAGCACTTGGCAGCGCCGTTGACCACCGCGCAGGCATGGGCCGACGACTCATCCTCGTCGTCCGTGTTGCCGGTGGCGATGGAGGTGACGCCGGTGTTGAGGCCGGTGACGTCGACCGGGACCTTGCTGGTGTAGTCGTCGGAGCCGTTGCCGAGTTGGCCGTAGCTGTTCTTGCCCCAGCACTTGGCGGCCCCGGCGACGACCGCGCAGGAGTGCGTTTCGCCGGTGGCGATGGAGGTGACGCCGGTGTTGAGGCCGGTGACGTCGACCGGCACGTTGCTGGTGTAGTCGTCGGAGCCGTTGCCGAGTTGGCCGTAGCTGTTCTTGCCCCAGCACTTGGCGGCCCCGGCGACGACCGCGCAGCTCTGGGACTTGCCGGTGGCGATTGCGGTGACGCCGGTGTCGAGGCCGGTGACGTCGACTGGGACCTTGCTGGTGTAGTCGTCGGAGCCGTTGCCGAGTTGGCCGTAGCTGTTCTTGCCCCAGCACTTGGCAGTTCCGTTGACCACCGCGCAGGCGTGCGTTGCGCCGGTGGCGATCGCGGTGACGCCGGTGTCGAGGCCGGTGACGTCGACCGGCACCTTGCTGGTGTAGTCGTCGGAGCCGTTGCCGAGTTGGCCGTAACTGTTACTGCCCCAGCACTTGGCAGCGCCGTTGACCACCGCGCAGGAGAAGGCGTCGCCGGCCGCGATTGCGGTGACGCCGGTGTCGAGGCCGGTGACGTCGACCGGCACGTTGCTGGTGTAGTCGTCGGAGCCGTTGCCGAGTTGGCC
The DNA here is from genome assembly GCA_963805905.1 of uncultured Microthrixaceae bacterium. Classification (GTDB taxonomy): domain Bacteria; phylum Actinomycetota; class Acidimicrobiia; order Acidimicrobiales; family Microtrichaceae; genus JAMLGJ01. The sequence continues at coordinate 3,064,037 of CAWDVV010000001.1, read as the reverse complement.
GTAGCTGTTCTTGCCCCAGCACTTGACTCCGCCGGCACTCGTGAGGCCGCAGGTGTGGGCGGTGCCTGCTGTGAGCGACGCCCACGCGAGGGGAGGGACCGCTGTGGTCGTCGTCGTGGTCGCGGCCGAGCCCATGGGTGGCTCGGGCGGTGAAGCGGTCGGCCCGTCAACGCCGCGGGCGCGTGCGATGAACTCGTCGTTGGTCATCAGTGGTTCCCACCGGCCGTTTTGGCAGACGAGCACGTATGTGCCGTCGGTGCCGGTCGGGTCGGTTCCCGGGGCGCTCGAGCACGGATCCCACATGGTGGCTCCCCGCTGGCAGGAAACGAGCAGGAGCACCAGCGGCAGCAGGGCGGACAGGAGCAGTCGTCGACTCATGCATTGCACATCGGGAGTTCACCCTGCCCGATTGAGGATTGGCAGAGATCATCATGATCTCGTCGTTGCGGTCGTCACCGGACGATTGCGACGCCTTCGTCGTCGGGATGCACGTCCTCGAATGCCGGGCGGATCAGAGGAACCACAGGCGGGGCGAAGCCACTTCAGCTAGACCGTTCCCATGGCGGACACACCACATACCTTCCGCAGCGGTCCGAGTGACCCGATCGCATTTGCGGACGGACCCGGGACCTATGCCGAGATCCGCATCGCCGCAGAACCTTCGAGGGTATGGGCGCTCGTGACCGACATCGAGCTACCGGCCGGATACTCCGAGGAGTTCCGCGGAGCCGAGTGGGTCGGGTCCGTCGGTCCGGCACTCGGCGCTTCGTTCATCGGTCGGAACGAGAACGAGTTCCTCGGGAGTTGGGACATCGAGTGCCATGTCGACCGTTTCGAGGTGGAACGGGTATTCGGCTGGTGCACCGATGACGTGGCGGAACCTGGTCCGCGGTGGTGGTTCACCCTGACCCCCTGCGACGGAGGCACCGACCTGAGGTTCGACCTGACCCTGGGCCCGGGTCGATCGGGACTGACCATGGCCATCGAGTCGATGCCCGAGAAGGAGCCGAGGATCATCGGTCGGAGACTGCGCGACCTGCACGAGAACATGCGGCGCACTGTCGAGGGAATCCGCGACCTGGCAGAACAGCCGTCGACGATGACCGCCGCGATCACCACCGGCCATGGCGGCATCGAACGGATCGAGTTGCGTGATCGCTGGCCGTGTCCTGCTCCTCGGTCCGGTGAGGCACTGGTGCGTGTCACTGCTGCCGCGTTGAACAACACCGACATCTGGTCCCGCGAAGGCACCTACGGAACAGCGGAGAACCCCGACGCGGTCGTGGGGTGGAGGGGTGTCCCGCTCGAGTTCCCGAGGATCCAGGGGATGGACATCGCCGGTGTGGTGGCAGCGGTCGGCGACGGAGTCGACCACGGCTGGATCGGCCGCCGGGTGATCGTCGATCCGGCGATCGAGTACACCGATGGTCTCCCGAGTTGGATCACCGGTAGCGAGCAGGACGGTGGTTTCGCCGAGTATCACTCGTGTTCCCAGCGTCAGCTGCATGACGTCACGGACTCACCACTCGATGATGCCCAACTCGCGTGTATCCCGACCGCCTATGGGACCGCTCTCGGGATGATCAACCGCGCCGCCTGTTCGGAACGCGAGCGGGTGCTCGTGACCGGCGCCTCCGGCGGTGTGGGGATGGCCGCGGTGCAGTTGCTGACCCAGCGCGGTTGCGAGGTCAGTGCCCGCACCAGCGCGCAACACCACGATCTGGTCGCTGCCCAAGGGGTGTCCGAGGTTTCACTGCGGGGCGTTGACGATCTGTCGCAACTCGCCGAGGTCGATGCCGTTGTGGATGTGGTCGGTGGCGAGGAGTTCGGACTTCTCGTCGACCGGCTGCGCAGCGGTGGACGATTGGTCACCGCGGGTGCAGTGGCCGGACCGGTGGTGCGCTTCGACATCCGTCGTCTCTATCTGCGCCAACGCACGATGATCGGCTCGACGATGCACACCAAAGAGGACTTCGCCGAACTGGCGCGGATCGCCAGGGCCGGAACTGTGCAACCCGTGGTTGCTGCTCGGTACGCGCTGACCGACATCGCACAGGCGCAGCGCCACTTCATGGCCAGGGACTTCGTCGGCAAGATCATCCTCGAGCCCTGAGCGGACCACCTCGGACCGGTCAACGAGATGAGCCCCTGGTGATGTTGAGCCGGCCCTGATCCCGAGGGCAGCCAGGGTGCCGTCGGTGCAGGAATCTTCGAGTGCACGGAATCCAGGACGCCCTCGGTCACGCGGGTCGGGAGGTACGCCCGCTGCTGACGTGGAGCAGACCGAGGACCCAGGCCGATCATCGACCACCAATGAACGCCTGCGCGGCAGGAACGTGCTGCTGATCACGGCGGACCAGGAGCGATGGTCCCCGGAGGATCCGGTGGACCTGCCCGGCCATGACTGGTTGCGTCGCCACGGCACCACCTTCGACCGCTTCTATGCCGCCGGAATGGCGTGCAGTCCCGCCCGGTCGCACAGTGCAGTTTCCTGCGTAGCGGCGAGACGACGATCTCAACGCGACGGACGGCGACGATGGTTGAGGATTGGGGCACCCTGGACCCGTCGGGTCCGACGCTTCGGTTCGAGCGGCTCAATGCTCACCTGATCGGCAAGGGGTTCGATTCGTTGCCGATACTTTTGTCCCATGACCGGTTGGAACGAACTCACATGGCGAGTCAGTGACGCCACCTACTCCGCGTGGAACGCGCACGACCCCGATGCGGTGGCCGCCTGGTTCACCGCCGACGCGCGGGTACGCGACTCGACCTCGAGCGACTGGGAGATCGGGCCCGACCCGGTGCGCGAACGTGCCGCGATGATGTGCGCCGCTCTTCCCGATCTCACCCTCACCCGGCAGGTGCTGATCATCGATGGACCCCGCCACGCTGACCGTTGGGTCATGGAGGGCACACACACCGGCGAGCTCCTGGGCATCACCGGTACCGGTGCCCGGGTTCGCATCGAGGGCGCCACGTTCACGACCATCGACGAGGACGGCATGGTCATCGAAGACGTCCACCACATCGACTACGCGACTCTGTTCAACCAGTTGGGCACAGCAGACTGAAAGGGATCGAGGCCTGCACCCCGGCCTCAGGCGACCGGACAGAGGCCATTCCGAGTCGGGGCCTCTCGGGCGTGTCGCCTACCATGGCTCGATGCCGGGGCGCACTCAGCGGGTCGATGTGGTCGTCGTGGGCGCGGGTACCGCGGGTGCCAACGTGGCCGGCCAGTTCGCCGCCCGGGGCCGATCGGTGGTGCTGGTCGACCGGCGATCGGGTGACCTTGCCGGGGCCCAATGGCACAACGGCGTGCTCGGGTGGCAGTTTGCCGCAGCCCGGGTCGAACCACCGGTCCCGGCCGGGGACGAGCACCGGGGAAACGTCTCTCACATCTTCGGTCCCGATGGCCGCCGTGCCGCCACCATCACCGACTCACCGGTGGTGCGGGCGGACATGGCGGCGCTGGGCCGCAGGCTGCGCGACCTCGCTTGCGAGGCTGGAGCCGAGCTCCTCGACACATCGGAGATGTCGTCCGTCGACACCGACAGCGCCGGGAGGGTGCGCGCCATCGAGATCGATCGGCTCCGCAACGAGGCCGGCGGCGGCGAGACGTTGCGTCTGGAAGCCGATCTGTTCGTGGACGCGTCGGGTCTACAGGGCGCGTTGCGCGGTGCTTCCCCTGCGTTGTCGCCGTGGTGCACCGACGTCCCGAGCGACGAGCTGTGCTCCGCGGGGGATCACCATCTGCGCGTGGTGGACCCAGATGGTGCCCGACGGTTCGTGGAGGCACACGGGGCCGAGCCGGGCCAGTCGATCACGGTCCTCGGTCCGGCCGGTGGTTGGTCGACCCGCGCGGTCACCGTCTCCGAGGACCTGGCCACGGCTGCCGTGCTGGTGGGCTGCATAGCGTCGGGTCCCCGTCGAACCGCACCGCACATGCTGGCGAGCACTCAAGCGGATCTGCCGTGGCTGGGCGAGGTGATCTCCGGGGGCGCCGGGGTGATCCCGCTGCGCCGTCCGTACGCCAGGTTCACTGCCCCCGGGCTCGCCCTGGTCGGTGATGCGGCCAGCCAGGTGTTCCCCGCTCATGGTTCGGGCATCGGCTTGGGCCTCATGGCCGGCACCATGCTGGCCGAGGCCGCCGCTGGCGCCGCCGACTGCGGAGACGAGGCGACCCTGTGGAACTACCAACACCGATTCCAACGGGAGTACGGCGGTACCCTTGCCGCCTATGACAGCCTCCGACGGATGGCCACCGAGCTCGGAACCGAGGGCGTGACCCGGATGATCGACGCCGGGTTGCTCAGTGGTGAGCTCACCCGTACGGGGCTGGACCAGCGGTGGCAGGTGCCTCGCCCGGCGGAGCTCCCGAAGCAGGTGCTCCGCTTCACGCGAGCGCCCTCGTTGGCCGCGAAGATGGTGCCCCGTTTGGGCCGAGCCGGCCTGCTCAGCAAGATCGGGGCCCGGTATCCCGCTGACCCCGACGTTTCGATGCTGGCTCACTGGGACAGGAAGGTTGTTCGGCTCCTCGGAGCGCGGCCGGCCCCGTGAGCCGATCTGCAACGCGGCCAGGCTACCGGGCGACATGGGAGTATCTCGACCCGTCTTGGCGGCGTCTGCGGGCTATGAGGCGTACGCGATGGCGACGATGATCAGGGCGAGCACATTGATCACCACCGAGATCCATCCCAGGACGATCCCCCACATGGCGCGCGTCTCGCCGCCCTGGAGGCCTCCGGAGGCGGCGATCTCCCTCTGTGCCTGCTTGCCGACGATGATCGCCACGATGCCGACAATGAACCCGCACACGGTGATGCTGAGGATGCCGCCCACCAGCGCCCAGGTCGCCTTCGCGTTGGTCTGCTTGGGACCCGAACCAGGTACAACCTGGCTTCCGAAGTTCTGATCGCTCACCGGTCGCTCCTTCTGGCGCTCGTACACCGACTCATCGCGACCCCGAGGTTGTTGAAGCCGCTGGACCGAGCGTATCGGCACCTATTCGTTCTTCCACCGTGTGAAGCCGTACGGCCAACCAGCGGTACATCTGGAGACCTGCGAAGACATCTCCGCCGACGGGGAGATGGTGATGTGGCACAGATCATCGAGCGATGCTGCTCAGACCCAGGGCACGGAAGGGTTGGGCCGCTTCGAGTTGAAGGCCCAGCTCCAACAGGGTGCGTTCCTCACCCCACCGCGCCGTCAAGTGCATGCCGATCGGAGTGTTGGTGGCGTCGTCATGGGTCAGCGGAAGGGAGATCGCCGGATGCCCCGATGCATTGTAGAGAGCGGTGAAGTTCGCCCAGCTGAGCATCCTGGGCATGACGGTGTCGAAGTCCAACCCGGTGTGGATCCAGCCGAGTTCTGGGGTGACGGACCCCATCGTGGGGTGGAGTATCACGTCGTGACTGCCGAGCGCCTCGTCCACCGGTCGGGTGCTGGCCTTCAAGCGCCGTATCGCGGCTGGGGCCTTGTGGAGGTTCCGACGGGCGTGGCCCGCGAGGGTCCTGGTGAACGTTGTGAGTTCGTGGCGGTCGAACTCGGGGGTGAGGATCCGCCGGCCGAAGCGCTCGACGACGAGGGCTGCGAGCGACCAGTAGAGAACGAAGTCGTCGCCGAACTCGGGTCCCACCGCCGGTCGGATCTCGCTCACCTCGTGGCCCAGTGATGTGAGCAGGTCCGCTGTCCGCCGGACCGCGCCCGCCGTGGCCGGGTCAACGGTCGCAACGGGCGAGTCGACATGGAACGCGATCCGCAGGGGTCGACCGAGCGGGCGGTCGACCATTCCGATGGGTGGGAGCGGGGGATGGTGGAACTCCTGCTCTGCGGCGGCGAAGAATGCGCACTGGTCGCGAACTGTTCGGGTCAGGACGCCTTCGCCTCCGATGTCGACGGGCATCCGGTCCTGGATCTTGGGGTCCATCTGCAGGATCCGCTTGCGGGTGCCTTTCATACCGACGAGGCCGTTGGCAGCCGCCGGGATGCGGATCGACCCACCACCGTCGTTGGCGTGGCCCATCGGAAGGACCCCTGAGGCGACCAACGCTGCTGAGCCGCCCGAGGATGCGCCTGCGCTCCGATCGGTGGCCCATGGGTTTCGCACCGGGGGAGCATCAGGGAACTCGGTCGAACACACGAGCCCGAGCTCGGGCAGCCGGCTGGTACCCATGATGACGAACCCCAGGTTCCGAAACATGGCCGTGAGCGGTCCATCCGTGGCGGCCGGCGGGGCCGAGTTCACAGCGTTGGTTCCGTGGCCGGTGCGGAGGCCGGCGACCGGGGTGTTGTCCTTGATGAACAGCGGCACACCGCCGAAGGGTCCCGAGGGGGGTCGCTCCGCAGCAGAGCGCGCTCGCTCGAAGTCCGCGGTGGCGACTGCGTCGAGCGGCGACGCTGTGTCGATCCGTGCGATCGAAGCGTCGACGAGCTCCAGCGGAGAGACTTCACCCGAGCGCACCAACTCGGCCAGAGCCACCGCGTCGTGGCGGGCGAGCACGTCATCGGTGAAGGTGCTGACGGTTGTTGGCAACTCGTGATCGGGCAGTGGCATCGGATCTCCGGACTGGTTGAGTGACTGAGGTAGGCGGCGGTCGGCAGGCGCCGGATCATGGCGTGGTGTAGAAGCAGGCGCACCTGCCCGGAGAACCGGGTTGACGCCATTGGGCGACTCAATTGTATGAGGTAGTGGTGGGACGATCATCGTGACAGCCAGGCAGGGAAGTGGCCTTCTCGTCAACGACCCGATCGAGGTCGCGGATCTCGGTCTGCTGAGGGAGGGACCACCTGAGCTGGCACCGCGCCTGGAAGCGGAGATGGCCGCGATCGACGCCCGATCGGTGGTCGTCTTCGGTCCCGCGATGGACCCGGACCATCGCCAAACCCATCCACTCGACGCTCGCGTCAGCCGACGGCTGCATCGAGGGCGGCCGGGCTGATCTCCTCCGGGACATCTCAAGGACGTGCCCACTGTCACGTACTTTGCCCTTCTATTCGTTACGCACACGATATATCGTGATCATAACGAGGAATGATCCTCGGGAAGCGAAAGAAGAACGAATGGCCAGCAATCGACAACCACGAACAGGCAATCCAGAAACAGCATCCGGTCGATACCGGACCGGTCACGGTGACCATCTAGAAGGTGGTGGTGAACACCGACAACGATCACGAGGAGATGCAATGACCCACGAAAAAGCAGGATCAGAACGACGAGGACCAGGTCGCCGCGGGCCCGGCGGAGGCCGCGGAGGGGGACCGCGCCACGGGGGAGGTCGCAGGCGGCGTGGTGGTGCCAAGCGGGGCGACGCCCGGCTCGCTGCTCTCACCCTGCTCGCCGAGGAACCGATGCACGGCTACCAGATCATGAACGAACTGGCCGAACGCACCAACGGTGTGTGGCAACCGAGCCCCGGTTCGGTCTACCCGGTGTTGCAGCAGCTGACTGATGAAGGTCTAGTGGCCTACGAGCAGAGCGATGGACGCAAGGTCTTCAGCCTCACTTCCGATGGCGAGAAGGTTGTGGCCGAGATGAGCTCCGAAACACCGGTATGGGAACAGTTCCTCGGTACCGGCGATCGCGTAGATCTGCGTGATGAGGTGGGTAGCCTCGCCGCGGCAGCCAAGCAGGTCGGGATGACCGGCACTGCTGAACAGGCCGCGAAGGCTGCTGAGATCATCGTCGAAGCCCGCAAACGTCTCTACCGGCTACTGGCGGAATGAGCGCCGAATGCCCGGCAGAGTGATGACGCACACCCAGTCCCCGACCCCCGACGCCTGGACCCCGAGCGACTCGAACTCGCCGTCGAGACGGCGCACGTGCTGTTCCATCGGCGCGGCTGGTAGTTCTACTGCACCGGTTCCGGACCGACAGAGTGCCCGGCGAGCAGATCGCGGTACTCCTCCATGTCTGTCTTTGAGGGCTCGGTGGTGGCGATGAAGTCCTCCAGCACCTCGACGAAGCGGGGTGGGTCCTCGACGTGGGGGAAGTGGCCGCAGCCCTCCATCACCTCGAACCTGCTACCGACGATGGCATCGTGCGCGGCTCGGCCGTGCTCGATGGGGATGATCGGGTCCTGGTCACCCCACACGATGAGGGTGGGCACCGCAGCGGCCAGGTAGATCGCGGTCGAGGGCCGACACGGTCTGGCCACCGGGATCGACGACCGCCCGGAGGGTGCGCAGGAACGCCCTCGCGGTTCTCGGCGCCGGACAGGGAGGCGTAGGCCCGCCACATCTCGGCGAGGTGCGGGGCGCGGAGGCCCCGCTGGTGCAGGACGCGGCTCACGTCGTTGCCCGTGTCTGCGCACGAACGACGGGAACAGCACGGGCATAACACCTCGGCGCCGGGCAGGGTGAGGGCCCGCAGCATCCAGCTCACCTCCCGTCCGAGGCCTCCGCTGGCCACCAGCACCAACCGCTCCACCAGCTCGGGGTGCTGGTAGGCGAGCTGCATGGCCACCCCGCCGCCCAGTGACTGGCCCACGATCGTGGCCCGCTCCACCTCGACGACGCCCAGCAGGTCGCGCAGTCCGCTGGCGAAGGCACCGAGCGAGTAGTCGCCCATGGGCTTGGCCGAGAGGCCGTGACCCGAGCAGGTCGGGCGCCATCGACCGTGTGGCCGCTACGCAGCAACAGCTCGGTGACGTCCTTCCAGGTGCGGGACGACCCCGCCATCCCGTGGATCAGCAGCACGGCCGGCCCGTCACCCCCCATCCGGTAGCTGACCTGGTGACCGTGGATCGTGACCTGTTGCAACGCTGCAGATGCCATACCCACATTCTCGCACCTTGGCGCGGTCTTCGCCATGGCCCTATGACCCACGGTTGTGTGACATCTCACCCCGGTAGCGGGAATTGAGCACCGGATCCGGTGGTGGCTCAGTCGGGGTCGACCGACACGAGATGGAACTCGCCGGCCTCGGTGTAGGTCGACTCGCCGATCGGTGTGTCGGTGCGCGCTTCGACCGTGCGCTCGTTGCGGACCGGGAGGCCGGTGTCCGCCGCGAACCAGACCTCACTGCGTTCGGTGCCGATCTGGGCGCCGGACATCGTGCGTTCGCGTACGAAGCGGTATGTCGTGACGGCTGTGTCGCCGACCTCAACGACCTCCTCGCCGACGAAGCGGTAGGTGCCCTCCGAGATCACCTCGCCTTCGACTGCCTCGTTGGTGCCGGTGCAGCGGGCGGTCCACGCTTCATCGGGTGCAGGGTCCGCCGGGAGCAGCATCGCTCCTGCCGCGCACGTGAAGTCGCTGAGATTGGTTATGGCGGTCGCGCCGATCATCCAGCGCTGCCAGGACTGACCCCCCTTCTCGACCAGGTCGTCGGCCTCGGGGCAATGGTCCCAGGTCTGCCAGTGGTTGGTGCTGTAGTCGATGCGGAACGTCCAGCAGCCGTCGTCGCCCAGTTCAACCGTGCCCGGCATCGTCGGCCCCTGTTCCTGTGACAGGGGAGGTGTCGAGAGCGACTCGGTGCCCGACCCCTCGTAGCGGTACACACCGGGCTCGGGCCGGCGGCCCACGGCGGTGGCCTTCGGGGTTGAGGTGGGTGCGATCCGTTCCTTCGCCTCGTCGACGCCGACCGGCCGAGCGTTGTTTCGAAACGTCAGGAACAACCCCACGCCCACGACTGAGACGAGTACGACTGCGATGCCGATCACGATCCGCCTTCGTCCCACCGCGCCGACTCTAGGCGCTGACCGATAGTCGTGGTGCCGCCGGTGAGGTCGGTGTGAAAGCTCGGGTACTCAAGGGCGAACAGGTTGAGTGCACGGTCGAGCTGATCTGTTGTATCGGTGGGTTCGTCGTCGAACTGGGTTTCCGCGCGTCCCCGGTGGCGAAGCGCACGATCGGAGACTCCGACCAAAACGTCGAACGCCGCCGACCAAACGGCCGGCGGCGCACAGCAGAGCTGTTGACTCAGACGACTCGGACGTTCTGGGCTTCTTCGCCCTTTCGGCCGGGTGCGACATCGAATTCGACTACTTGTCCCTCGTCGAGAGACTTGTAACCGTCACCCGCGATGTTGGAGTAGTGGACGAATACATCTTCGCCCTGCTCACGCGAAATGAAGCCGAAGCCCTTTTCGCTGTTGAAGAATTTAACTGTTCCTTGCATTGAGTTGCCTCACCTTTGTGCATGCCTTGTGGCGTGCGCTCTCACAACGCTAGTTCGTCTGCACCCCGTTGCCCTGCATCGACGCGTTCTCGTGTACGCGCGGCCACGTGACGGAACGAGGGCGGGCCGTGTCTTCGAGTCGTTGGACAGACCTGATCGGCACCATGATGGGCACCGTGGCTCTGACGCCGCTGACCGTCAACGCTGCGGCATCGATGACAACGGATGAAGTGTTGTCGGCTCTCGGGTCCGGCGCCGGGGGCATCGGTGGCTCTTGGGTTCATCAACGAGTTCCGGGCAGAAAGAGCGGCACAGGCGTTGCACTCCGATCTCCGTCACATGGTCACCACCCGCAGGGACGGCCGACCCACCACCATCGAGGTGACGAAGTTGGTGCCCGGCGAATTGGTGCACCTGGAGATGGGGGCGGTGGTGCCCGCAGATCTCCGTCTGCTGTCGACGGCGGAGTCCGAGTCGGCCGCCAAGTCGGGCGCTGCGGTAGGTGTGGGATCGCCGCTGGCAGAGATGTCCTCATGTTCATTAGTGGGCACGGTCGTGCACAGCGGCTCGGCGGATGCGGTGGGTATCACGCCCCAGCTGTTGCCGGCAGTCGTCTCGACGAGCCTCGCCACGGGATCGCGGCGGCTGGCCGAGCGGCAGGTCCTGGTCAAGCGCCTCGTGTGCAACGAGGCCTCCGTCATCGATGGAGTGGCAGTCGGTGGCAACTCGCTCGACATGGCCCAGTGGGAGGCGTATGTTTCGGCGCCGATCTCGATCGACGGCTACCGGCGGATAGCGGTGGCCCCGTTCGACGACGCAGCGCGCGGCGTACTCGAGGCCGAGTTCTCCGCGGGATCCCGCGTGATGGCGGTTGCCACCCGGGCGGCCCCTGGTACGGAATCGGTGGAACGCCTGTCCGCCCGAACCAACGTCTTCGCCAGGGTCGGTCCGGAGCAGAAGGCCCGGATCGTCGAACTTCGGCAACATGTTCAGCGTCACTGTCGCGGCAGCGTTCCTGCCGTTCCTGCCGTTCCTGTTCGTTCCTGCCGATCAGCTCGTTGTACGACTTCGCGACCTTTGCCTTCATGTTGTGGGTATTCCACGCGTCAGCCCCATTGTTCCGCGCTGGTTGGTTCGTCGAGTCGCTCGCCACCCAGACCTTCATCGTGTTCGTTATCCGGACCCGTCGAATCCCCTTCGTGAGCTCGACCCCCTCGCGCCCGTTGGTGTTGTCGGTGCTCGCCGTCGTTGCCATCGGTATATCCATCCCGCAGAGTCCCCTCGCGGGAACATTGGGCTTCGATCCGCTGCCACTTGGCTTCTTCGGCATGCTCGTCGGGTTCGTGGTCGCCTACCTGATCAGCACCGAGGTCGCGAAGTACTTCTTCTACCTCTCCGTTGCGACCACGAACCGACAACCGCTCCAACGCGGCCGGGCGCACCGACTGCACCGACGCGCTGCCCGGTTCAGCCACCACTCGCCCCTGCCTGGCTGACAGGTCCATTGCCACTCGGTTGGTCAGTCGGCGCCTTCAACTACGTTCTGGCTGTGGAGTCTGCTCGAATGGGTCCGGTCAACGCAGCGGTACGTTTCGGTTGCGAACTGCTTGCCATCTACGGGATCGCAGCTGGCGCGTGGGTCTGGACCCAATCAGTGGTGGCTGTCGTGGCCCTGCCAGTCGTTTCTGCTGTCGTGTGGGGAGTGTTCAGGGTTCCGGATGATCCGGGACCTCCGCCGGTCGCGGTGCCGGGCGTGGTCCGGCTCGCCATTGAGGTCGCAGTGTTCGCGAGCGGGGCACTCGGTCTGTCCGCAGCGCACGGATCAGCGGCCGGCATCGCCTTCGCTGCGATCGTCGCCGTTCACTACGCCACCACACTGCGTCGACTGCGCTATGTGCTGTCCTGTCGCCGTTGGGGACGCTCAGCTGAGCAGTAGCCCCGATGCAGTGAGGGCGAGCCATGCGATCATCGCCACGTACCAGCACCGTTCGGCCAGGCCGAAGATGCTGCGTCGTAGAGCCGGCACGATCCAGACCACCGCCAGCATGACGGCGATGACCGCAACGAGAGTCCCTGACCAGCGGTACCACGCACCGTCGAATGGCCACGCCGGGGTGTCTGCGAGCCACCCGCCCAGCGTGCTGGTCGTAACGGCGATCGAGGCGAACGCCGCGAGGGCGAGCACATTGTGGATGGTGCCGGCCTGCGTGCGCTGTTCGCCGGGGAGGTCGACGGGAAAGCCGGCGATCAGCACGCGGCTGAGTGCGAACACGACCATCCACAGGCTTCCATCACCGTCGAGACCCGCCGATCGCAACCCGAACCAGATGGCCAACGAACCCAGCCCGACGAGCACGACCTGGACCCGGTACCAGGACGCGTGTTCGCCGGCGCCGTAGTTGCTGACCGGATCGCGGACAGGTAGGACCTCGGGAGCCAACCGGTGGAGCTGGACCAGGCAGACCACGGCAGCTGCGAGTGCACCCAACGCCAAAGCAGAGAGGACATCGACCGATTCCACGGTGGCGGACTATATCCGAGCAGGAGGTCGTTCCAGGTGAGTCTCAGCCTCGATCGCCTATGTCGTATTCGGCCATGAAGTAGGGGTGGTCGGGGTTGTACTCGGTGAGAGGAGCGGGGTTGTCGACCCTCCCGATCGGTCGAACCTCGCTGCCGGTGCGTTCGAGCCGTGCATCGCCGAGCGTTCGGCGTGCGTGTTCGGCGAGTTCTTCGAGGCGGGTAACGACATCGGGATGCTCGAAAATGACATCGGTGGTCTCGCCGATGTCGGCTTCGAGGTCGTAGAGAGCGCCTTGTTCGGCGCCGTGCTTTGAGAAGTGCAGTTTCCACTTTCCTGATCTGACCGCTTCGAGGTCGTTCATCCAGTAGTAGTAGAACGCTTCGTGCGGTGATGCGGCGTCGCCGAACCACAGGTCCCGGACGTCGCGACCGTCGATGATGCGGTCGGCGGGAACGTGTCCGCCGCAGACGGCGGCCAGTGTGGGGTAGAGATCCATTGCGGTTGTGATCTCGTTGTTCACCCGCCCGGGAGGAATCCGGTTCGGCCATCGGATGATCCCCGGCACGCGTTGGCCACCTTCCCAGGTGGTGCCCTTGGTGCCGCGAAGTGGATCGTTGCTCGCTCCGATCCGTTCGGACGATCCGAACGGAGGTGGGTTGTCGCCGAGTGAGCCGTTGTCGCTGGTGAAGATCACGATGGTGTCATCCGCGATGCCCCGGGCGTCGAGTTCGTCGAGGATGACCGAGGTTGCCCAGTCGATCGACTCGACGGCGGCTCCGTACGGGCCATTGGTCGACCGGCGGGCGAAGTGCTCCTGGACGTATATGGGAAGGTGGACGTACATGTGGGCGAGATACAACAAGAACGGTTGATCCGTGCTGCTCCGGATGAAGTCGAGCGCTCTGGCGACGTACCGATCGGTCAGCGACGCCTGGTCAGGTTGTTGCTCGACCACCTGACCATCGACGATCAACGGGAGCGGCGGAAGTTCGGGCATGAACTCCGGACGATCGGTCTGGCGGCCCATGTCGTTGCTGTAGGGGAGACCGAAGTAGTGATCGAACCCGTGGTTTGTCGGCTGGAAGTGCGCCTGGTCTCCGCAGTGCCATTTCCCGATTGCCTGTGTCGCGTATCCGGCGTCGGCGAGGACACGGGCGAGACTGATCTCCGATGGCGGCAGGCCCATCGCCATTCCGGGGAACAGGACCGGCAACCCGTCAAAGGAGCCAAACCCGATGCGAGGCGGGTAGCAGCCCGTCAGCAATGCGCCACGAGCGGGGGAGCAGACAGGTGACGCCGTGTAGAACGAGTCGAACCGCACGCCGTCGGCCGCGAGCCTGTCGAGCGTCGGCGTCTTGTTGCGGGTCGACCCGTAGCAACCGAGGTCGCCGTAGCCGAGGTCATCGCAGTTGATGAGCACGACGTTGGGTTGAGCCCCCGTCATCGGACTCGCCACAATGCGGATGGCGGTTGGCCGTGACGGGTTGGCCGATGTTCTCTTTCGGTCATCCGGACCTGTTTGTGGTGGCTGCGGCGCTGCTGCATGAAGGCACTGTCCTCCGGGTGACCTGCTGCGTGTCGACGGCGATGAACCGGAGGTGGAAGTTTGTCGGACGCGGCTGAACCCGGGACTGCCGTGAGAGTCTTCTGTTGTATGTTCCCCCGGTGAGCCGACCGGACGCCAAAGTGTCGCACATCGATGGTCCGCATGCGTGTCCCGCTGTCGTACTTAGTACTATTGCTGTTGTGCGGTGCATCCGTACTAAGTACGCTCGGCAGATCGAATCGGAACAGGAGACCGATGACACGGACCACTGCAACGAAGAAGCAGCCGCTCACGGCGGATCGAGTACTCGGCGGAGCGATGGGGCTCGCCGACGAGATCGGCATCGATGCGTTGACGATCCGCAAGCTCGCCGACGCGCTCGACACCAAACCGATGACGATCTACCACCACATCCCCAGCAAGGAAGCCATTCTCGACGCCATGGTCGACCGGGTGTACTCAGAGATCGACCGACCCCCCGCCGACCTCGACTGGAAGGCGTCGATCCGGCACCGGTGCATGTCCGCCCGGGAGGTCCTTGCCCGCCACTCCTGGGCGGCTCCGCTCATGGAGTCCAGGACCAATCCCGGATCTGAGACCCTCGAGCACCATGACGCCGTGCTGGGCTGTCTGCGAAGCGGCGGACTGTCGCTCGAGATGACCGCACACGCGTATGCGCTCCTCGACAGCTACGTGTACGGGTTCGCGCTTACGGAGGCGGGTCTCCCGGCCACCGCAGGGTCCGACATGGCCGAACTCGCCCAGACCATCATCGAACCCGTGCCGGACGGTGACTACCCGCACCTCATGGAATTCACCGCCGAGCACGTGCTTCAGCCGGGCTACGACTTCCGGGAGGAGTTCGAGTTCGGCCTGGACCTGATCCTCGACGCGCTCGACTCGATGGTGTGAGCTCCCGGAGCCAGATCCGGCCATCCGCATCGGTCGGACCATCGTCCGGTGGTCAGATCCCCGGCAGATCCTCGACCAGGCCGAGGTGGATCTGGGCTGCGTCGATGTAGGTCTTCTCGGATATGAAGGCGTGCTGGGTGCCGGTGTACATGTCGCGGAAGGCCCGTTCGAGACGGGAACCGTTGCGGATCGCCGTCGTACCAGCTGCTAGGTGTGCCCACTGGGCGATCTCGCGGCTGGCCTCGGTGGCGTAGGTGGCCGCTATACGAAGGTCCGCCCGCATGGAGGGGGTGAGGTCGTCTCCGGCCGTGACGGCTGCCTCGACCGTGGTGAAGGCTTCGATCACGCCTGCTCGGGCGGCGCGCCACATGCCGGTGTGATGGCTGAGGTTGCGTTGGAACGTCTGGCGCAACGCGAGCGTCTCCATGTCGGACATCCGCACCTTCTCCTTGGCGAGCGCAGCGACGTCGTCGAGCATGGACCTCGCGACGCCGAGAGCCCAGGACGCGTGGCCTGCCGCGACCACCGGCATGATGCCGAGTCTGTGCAGTGGCGAGGTACCCCGCATGGGCGAGCGTGTGAACAACTTGTAGGTGCGGTGCTCAGGCACGAACACCGAGTTGACCTCGTAGTCGTAACTTCCGGTTCCGCGCAGGCCCTGGACGTGCCAGCCGTCGGTGAGCTCCACGTCGTCAGCGTCTATGGCGGCAACGAGGAACTGGTCGAGGTCGAGGAGCGGTTCTCCGTCGACGACCTGCATGAATCCCGCGGAGATGACCGGGGAGTGGCCCACTCCCGAACCGAAGTTCCACTTGCCCGTGATCTCGAAACCACCGTCGACCACGTTGCCCATTCCGTTGGGGAACAGCTGACCCGCGCTGGTCACGCGGTGGCCGGAACGGAATACCTCTTCGAACCCTCGGTCCGGGAGGTAGATGGCTGCCGCCATCGCCGTGGGCAGGTTGGCGATACCGATCCACCCGGCCGCGCCGTCGGCGCTGGCCAGTTCGATCCAGGTCTCGATGATCTCGCGGAACCCTGGTTCCTGGCCACCTGCTTCGCGAGGGTTCATGTAGGTCATGAGTCCGCTGTCCCACAGAGCGTCGACCGCTGTGGGTGTGAGGGTGCGGGCGGCTTCGCTCGGGCCGGCTTCATCCTCGAGTGTCTGGCGAATGCTCTTTGCTGCTGCGAGTGCGTCCATGTCGGATCCTCGGTCGTGTGGTTCAGGTCGGTGTGGTGGGAGTGGCGATGCGCCGAAGCAAGGGGTTCGTCCGGATACTCAGAACTCGCCGAAGAAGCCGCCGCTGAGTCCGCAGGTCATCCCGCCGTCTACGACCATCGTGGAACCGGTGACGAATGATGCCTCCGAGGACCCGAGGAACAATACGGCGTTGGCTATCTCCTCGGGTTCACCGAATCGTCCGAGCTTGTGGGCGTCGAGCATCTTCGCCCGGTAGTCCTCCAGGCCCGGCTGGTCGAGCAGACCGAGCAACAGCGGTGTCTTGATGCCGCCGGGGCACACAGCGTTGACCCGGATACCGGAGGGGCCGTAGTCGATCGCCATCGACTTCGTCATCATGATCACGCCGCCCTTGGACGCGTTGTAGACCGAGCCACCTTCGGTGCCTTCGATGCCCTCGATGCTCGCGATGTTGACGATGCTGCCCGACTTCTGGGCGATCATCTGGGCGACTGCGTGCTTGCAGACGTTGAACGTTCCTTTGAGGTTCACGTCGACGACGCGGTCCCACTCGTCCGAGTCGACCATGTGGACCGGGCCCCCGCCTGCGACCCCGGCAGCGTTGACGACGACGTCGAGCCGGCCGTGTGCATCCACGATCGACGCGATCGCCGCGGCAACCGCGTCTTCGTCACGTACGTCGAGCATGTGGTCGGCGACGCCTGCCACATCGGCGGTTGCCACGATCGCGCCCTCGGCCCTGAATCTGGTGGCGGTCGCCTCTCCGATACCTGACGCTCCGCCGGTTATGAAGGCGACCTGGTCCTGCAGTTGGCCCATCTGGGGTTCCCCTTGTTGGTTGGCACCACCCGCGGCAGTGCTCGTGTGCCCAACTCTAGGGCATTCGCCTTAGCGGAGTTTCGTAGGCTCGGCCAGGATCCCGGCATGGCAGGCGGGCCCGCTGCGGAATCGCTCGCTCGGGCCGGGGTGCCGGCCACCCGGTAGAGTCAGGCGCATGCCTGCACCGCTGACCGAGCTGGCTCCCGTCGAGAACGAGACCCGAGCGTCACTGATCAGCGCCGGCGAAGAGTTGTTCGCCGAACAGGGAATTTGCTCGCCATCGATCCGCGAGTTGATCGCACGTGCCGGCGTCGGCAACAAGTCCGCACTGAACTACCACTTCGGTACTCGTGAAGGGCTCGTAGCGGCAATCGTCGGCCGTCACGGCGAGACGTTGCGCCGGCGGCGCCTCGAAGGCTTCGAGGCAGTCGTGCTCGAGGACGCCGCGGGCAGTATCCCACGTCTCTGCGAGCTGGTCGTCCGGCCGTACTGCCGGTTCCTCGCCGATGGTGCGAGCGAACTGCGGTATCTCATCATCGCCGCCGAGGTGATGGCCGACCCGGCGCGTCGCTACGAGGACCTTCAGGCATTCTTCGACGATCCGCTCACCCCGCGCATCGTCGAGTTGATGCTCGACCAATTGAATCTCCCCGACGCAGTGGCGACCGAACGTGTGGTGATCGGCCTCACACAGGTGATAGCCGCGGTGGCAGCGTGTGCGCGTCGAGCAGCTCTTCGACTCGAACGTCCGCGAGCGAGCGGACCTGGAGGTGTTCGTGGCGAACCTGATCGACATGCTGGTCGGCGCGGTCACCGCCGCGGTCAGCCCCGCCACGATGCGGGCACTGGCGTCGCTGGACGACGCAACGGGCGCGTCCACCTGTTCACCCCGGTGATCCACGAGCAGCTTGTCACTCAGCCGGTGCCGAGCTTCCACCATGGGTTCGTGACGTGGGCCGCGCCCCCATTGTCGAGCCACACCCGATCGGGTCCGGCTGCTGTGAACTCTGCCCATCGGCCAGAGTCGGTGGTTGTGACCATCGCCGCGTCCACCGAGGCAACCGGTGCCAGAGAACGACTGTCGGAGAAGACACGATCTGCGGTCCCGTCGCTCCAGTACTGCAGCTCGCCCGCCGCAACCCATTCCCGTGATGGTGTAACTGTCGCCGCTCCGGGACCTGGAACGGTGATGGTGGACTCGAAGGTGCCGACTGTGCCCTGCACAGAAGTGCTCAGTGTGGATCCGGCGACGATGTGCTGCACGGGTGTGGCAGCGAGGAATCGATCCACCGGGTTCAGTGTCGGTCCGTCCGCGCTCACCTCCAGCACCACAGCACGCGGGCCCGATCCCGATCCGTCATCGACATAGGTCGACCACTCTGCCCGGACTCCCGCCTCGGATCCACTCTGGCGACGAACGTTGAGCGTCAGCCAGTACCCAGGGACCGTGTCGTCGTCCTGGAGGCGTACCGGGGCCAGGGTGAGACCCGCAGGGAGTCCCGCCGCGGCTTCGAAGTCGCCCAGGGCTTCGGCGGGAATGCGCCAGTGCCAGCGTGTGGACGGTTCGTTCGCCTCCACACCCGACTGCGCGATCGGTTCGCGGGTGCCGTCGAGGACTCCGAGTGCGGTGATCGTGGAGAGGCCGCCGTACATGGACTTCTTGAGTTGGCTCAGGTCGTAGAGCGTCGCGGGGTCGACGCGGCCGTCGGGTTCGGTGACGTTCCACCAGGGCCCGATCATGAACTCGATCTTGTCGAGGTAGACCAGCACATGAGCCGGCACCGGATCGACATAGGGCATCCACTCGGTCTGGTCGTCGAGGGTGACGTCGGCGGGGTCGATCGAGATCAGTTCTGCGCTGTGAGCTGTCGCGTTGTGGAACGTGCGGTCGTTGACGCCGTTCATCCAGTAGATGAAGTCATTCGCCGCGATCCACTCGAAGGCGGGCGTGACCGGGTGGCGGTCTGCGGGGTCCGGCAACGTGATTGTCGAATGGAACAGGTCGTCTCCAGTCAGCACGGGACCGGACCCTTGATCGACCGTTAGCGACATGTCGGTGTGGATGACCCCTGCGGTGTCGATGCTGTGCCCGAATGGCTCCGGGAGCGCTATCGGCCCGATCGGGTCGACCGATCCCTCGGCGGCGCGGGCTCTGACGATCATGAACCTGGGGGTACCGGAGCCGTCGTCGACATAGGTCGACCACTCGGCGCGCAGCCCCGTCGTGATGCCGCTCACACGGTAGACATTCAGGCTCAGCCAGTACCGCGGTGCCGGATCGCTCCCGAGGATCTGCACCTTGGCCAGCGTGAACCCCGGTGGCAGGTCTATGAAGGACTCGAACGCTGCGGCCTGTGCGTCGGGGACCACGTAGTTGACGAATATCGACGGCGGAGTGTCCTCGACGGTGAATTCGAGGACGGGTTGGGCGACCCCGGCACCGATCAGGTCCGCCTCGGCGAGCGCACGATTGCCGAACTCGGACTTCTTCAGGTCGTGCAGTGGTGCCTGCGCACCGGGCGCAGCACACGACACAGCCAGTACCAAACCTATGAAGATGGCGGCCGCGGGTCCCAACAGTCGTTTCGTCCGCATGCGTTTTTGCACAGCAGAGCCTGCGCCTTCCATCGTGTCCATCGGTCCCCCCAATGTCGTCGTCGCACCGTTGAAGCAGGTGGAACCCGCTGTGGTGAACGCTGTTTACCATATATGAGTCCACGGCTATGATCCGCGTTCGATGTCGTCGGCGCAGGGGTTGGCGCGAAGGGGGAACAGATGGGGCGCAACGGCTTGTCCACGAGAATCGTCGCGGTCGCGGCGATGCTCGCTTCGGTGTCGGTGGCCGGCGCGTGCGGCAGTGACGCCGGCAACGCAGCCGACACCGGCCCGACACCGAACTCGGCCGAGCCGGCCGCACCGGCGCAGATTCCTGCACCGGTACAGGTCCTCGATATTTCTGGCGAGGAGTACGCCTTCGACATCACCCCCGACCCCGAGACGCAACTGCGCCCCGGTTGGACCGAGGTCAACTTCCACAATGTGGGGGTGGAGCCCCATCAGGTCATGTTCGCCCGCATCAAGGACGGGGTGGACATGGCGGACCTCGCCGAAGCCGGTGCCGGAGACTCCTCCGGCTCTGCAGCGATCGAGTTCGTCGACATGATCGGCGGTGTCAGCTACATCGGTGCGGGCAACGAGACGACGGCGCTGGTCAACCTGCCCGAGGGCACGGTGATGGCCATGTGCTACGTCCCCGACCCCCACGGTGTTGCGCACGCGCTCATGGGCATGTCGGCGATGTTGACCGTCTCGAAGTCGGCCCCTGCGCCAGCGGTGCCCGAGCTCGGCCCCGAACCCGTCGCGGGAACCATCGACATGTCCGCGGATGGCTATGCCTTCCCCGACGACATGCGCTCCGGCTGGTACAGGGTGACCAACACCGACGACGCCCTGCACGAACTGTCCCTGCTGGGAGTCGAACGCGAACTCGATGGAGACGAGTTGGACCAGTTGATCGCTGATCTCGCAGTCAACAAGGTTCCCGACGTGAACCTCGAAGCCGTCGGCGGCATGGGTGCGGTATCGGCGGGCTTCGAGGGCTACCTCCACCTCGATCTCGATCCCGGTCACTACGTGGCGGTCGACTTCATGCCCGATCCCGGTGACCCGCGACCCCACATGCTCGACGGCTACTACGGATCGTTCACCATCGGATCCGAATAGATCCGATGTCGGGTCGCAGTCGACGCTTCGTCCTACGGTCGCCATGGTCCGGGCAGGATCACGGCACCGTGTTCGCCAAGGACGTGACGGCATGGGCATACTCTCCGACGTGCCAGACGCGCTGACCCAACGGCCCGAACGCGACATCCTCGGGATGTCCGCGATCCTCGTCCCTTACGGCGACGATGACGCGATCGACTGGTCCGCTTTCGAGGCACACGTCGTTCGTACCGCCGCCGCCGGGCTGACACCGGCAGTCAACATGGACACCGGGTATGTCCAACTGCTCGAGTCTGACGACAAGGCCACAGCGTTGCGGATTGCCCGATCGGTCACAGAAGCCACGACGGGGTTCGTCGCGGGGGCCTTCGTCGCTGACGGTGCCGGTGACCGATACAACGCGTCAGCCACGGTGGCGGCCGCCGACCAGGTGCTCGCCCATGGAGGTACGCCGGTGATCTTTCCCTCTCATGGGCTCAACTCGCTCGACGACAACGGTTGGGTCGCGGCGATGGAACAGCTCGGCGACGACCTGGACCGCTTCATCGGATTCGAGTTGGGAGAGATGTTCGTGCCCTACGGTCGCATCGTCGGACTCGACGCCTATCGGGGCCTGCTGGGCGTCGATGCCTGCATCGGAGCGAAGCACTCCTCGCTGTCCCGGGTGGCCGAATGGGAGCGCCTGGCGCTGAGAGATGAACTCCGCCCCGACTTCGTGGTGTTCACGGGCAACGATCTTGCGATCGACATGGTCGTCTACGGTTCGGATTACCTGCTCGGGTTGTCCACGTTCGCGCCGGACCTCTTCGCTATTCGCGACCGACTCTGGGCCGACGGCGATGGCAGGTTCTGGGAGGTCAACGACCTGCTGCAGTACCTCGGGATGTTCACGTTCCGGGCCCCTGTGCCGGCCTATCGCCACGATGCGGCGATGTTCCTCGAACTGCGCGGGTGGGCCGGCACCGATCGGGTTCCCGATGGCATCCCCCTACGGCCCGACTCGGATCGGGCGGTGTTGGCGGATATAGCCGAGCGTGTCGAGCGAATGGTCTCGGAGCTGTCATGACCGCGAGATATCCACAGATCAAGAATCTCGACTCGCCGCAGGCTCTGCGATCGCGTTTGGAGGAGCTCGGCCTCGACGTTCCGGTGGACGACGCGGTGTCGGCGGACGGGCCGTTGGCCGACCGGGTTTCGTTCAACGATTCGAGCGCCGGGACTCTCAACTCCATCAACCGGTTCGCCGTGTTGCCGATGGAGGGTTGGGACGGCACTGCGGACGGTGGATCGACCGAGCTGGTGCGGCGTAGATGGCAACGCTTCGCGGAGAGCGGGTGCGGGCTGGTCTGGGGTGAGGCGACCGCCGTGGTCCGCGAAGGCCGTGCCAATCCGAACCAGCTCGTGATCGACGAGACCACCGTGGACGATCTCGCAGGGCTGCGGGCGTTGCTGGACCCCGCACAGGTGGCAGGGATCCAACTCACCCACTCCGGGCGGTGGGCGAAGCCAGAGGGGTCAGCCCGGCCCCGCCCTGCGCAACGCCACCGTGTTCTCGATGGTCGCACAGGTGTCACAGACGATGCAGCACTGCTGAGCGACGACGAACTCGACGAACTGATCGAGCGGTTCGCCGATGCGGCGATGCTGGCTGAGCAGGCAGGCTTCGACTTCGTCGACATCAAGTGCTGCCATGGCTACCTGCTCCACGAACTGTTGGGAGCTCGCAACCGACGGGGCCGTTTCGGGGGCGACTTCGAGGGGCGGACCAGGTTCTTCCGCCGAGCGGTCGGCGCAGTGCGCGAACGTGCGCCCTCGATCGCGATCGCGGTGCGCATCTCGGCATTCGATCAGTTGCCCTTCCGCTCCGGCACCGACGGCGTCGGCGAGCCCGAGACGGGGGCCGACCTGCCGGTCCCGTTCGGTGCCGGCGACGACGGTTTGACGATCGATCTGGCCGAGACCCACGCGTTCATCACCCTGGCCCGGGATCTGGGAATCGGTCTGGTGTGCACCACCGCCGGGAGCCCCTACTACAACCCGCACGTTCAGCGGCCGGCCTACTTCCCACCCTCCGACGGGTACCGGCCACCCGAGGACCCGTTGGTCGGCGTCGCCCGTCAGCTCGATGCCACCGCAGCCCTGCGCGCGGCGCACCCGGAGGTGACCATCATCGGCTCGGGGTACTCCTACCTCCAGGACTGGCTGCCCGAGGTCGCACAGGCCGTGGTGCGCAACGGTGGCACCGACATGGTCGGCCTCGGGAGGATGATCCTGTCGTACCCCCACCTCGCCGCGGACGTGCTGTCCGGGCGATCCCTCGATCGCCGATTGATCTGCCGGACCTTCTCGGACTGCACCACGGCTCCGCGGCACGGGCTCGTCTCGGGCTGCTACCCGCTCGACGACTTCTACAACTCGCGTCCCGAACGGATCGAGCTCGCGGCGATCAAGCGCAAGGTCCGCCAAGCCCGGCGTTGATCGCGTTCGCCGCGGCTGTGGGTCGAGGAGTTTCCGTGCCACCTCGCGGACTGCGTCACCACGCGGACTGCGGTGGTCTGCGGTCTATCGGAGTTGTGCCCGGCACGATGAGCTCAGAGCGAGCTGATCGCCGCCTTGAGAGCCGCCAGGCCGCTGGGGTTGACGCAGTAGCGGGTCCGTGGGCCATCGATCTCGCCCTGTACGAGCCCTGCTTCGCGCAGGATGCGGAGATGCTCGGAGACCGTGGACTGGGCGAGGGGTAGTTCGTCGACGACCTCGCTGGTGACACAGGTATCCCTGGATGCGAGCATCCGCAGTATCTGCACGCGCGCCGGGTGCCCGAGCGCCTTGGCCATCGTGGCCAGTGCGTCGTCGGTGGAGGTCACGGTCGCTGATCGTCCCATCGCTGATCGACGATACCCTGAACACCCCTTGTTGTCAGTACAAGGATCGGCTATCGTCGAATGACGATGAATACCGATGGCCGAACATGGAGTCCGAGGTGAGCACCTCGGCGGAGTCGCCACCCGTGTCGCCGACATCATCGGCCGTGCGCCGTTGGGTGCTCGTCGCCGCTGCGACCTTGTCGTGGTGGGTGTTGTACAGCCTGAACCGACCGTTCTGGGATTGGCTGCTGTTCGATGTGGTCGGTCTCGACGCCGCCAGTCGGCTCGGAGAGTCGATCCACTTCTTCTGTTACGACGTCACCAAGATCACCCTGCTGCTCGCCGGGATCATTTTCGTCGTAACGGTGTTGCGCAGCTTCATGTCGGTGGAGCGCACCCGGGCACTGCTCGGCGGTCGCCGTGAGGGTGTCGGGAACGCGGCCGCCGCAGGGCTGGGCGTGGTGACGCCGTTCTGTTCCTGTTCGGCGGTGCCGGCGTTCATCGGGTTCGTCGCTGCCGGTGTTCCGCTCGGGGTGACGATGAGTTTCCTGATCGCCTCGCCAATGGTGAACGAGGTCGCCATCGTCATGCTCTTCGGCCTGTTCGGCTGGAAGATCACAGCGCTCTACATCGGCACCGGATTGGTCATCGCCACGCTCGCCGGTTGGGTGATCGGGCGGATGGGATTGGAACGTTGGGTCGAGCCGTTCGTGTTCGAGACGAAACTGCGCGGCAAGGTGATCGACCCGTCGATGGGGCTGTCGTGGGATGACCGCCTCGCCATGGGCCGCGAGGAGGTCGTGTCGATCCTTCGCAAGATCTGGCCCTACCTGCTGGTGGGCATCGGAATCGGGGCGATCATCCACGGCTGGGTTCCCGAGCAGTGGTTCGCTGATCATGCCGTCGGTCCGGCTGGGGGTTCCGATCGCCGTTGGTCTCGGTGTGCCGCTCTACTCCAACGCCGCGGGGGTGATGCCACTGGTCGAGGCG
Source organism: uncultured Microthrixaceae bacterium (assembly GCA_963805905.1). Lineage (GTDB taxonomy): Bacteria > Actinomycetota > Acidimicrobiia > Acidimicrobiales > Microtrichaceae > JAMLGJ01. The sequence continues at coordinate 3,039,345 of CAWDVV010000001.1, read as the reverse complement.
CTGCACGACAAAGGCATGCCGATGGGTACCGTGTTGGCGTTCATGATGAGTGTCGTCGCGCTGTCGCTACCCGAGACGATCCTGCTGCGCCGGGTGCTGCAACCAAAGCTCATCGCCACGTTCATCGCCGTGCTCGCCACCGGAATCAGTCGCCACCGGCTACCTCTTCAACGCCGTCATCTGACCCAATAGGAGAGAACACATGGACATCAAGATCCTCGGGAGCGGTTGCTCCAAATGCGAGCGGCTCGAAATCGCCGCACGATCCGCGGTGACCGATCTCGGCATCGACGCGGAGTTCGACAAGGTGACCGACCCCGGCGAAATCGCATCCTGGGGGGTGATGGCCACACCCGCGCTCGTCGATCGACGACGAAGTCGTCCTCTCAGGACGGGTTCCGTCCGCCGATGACATCAAGGGGCTGCTTGCCGGCGGCTGATCGCCTCTGGCTGTCCCGCTCCGGTTGATATCCGGTGTGACGGTCAGCTGGTGGTCGAGCCGCCGTTGAGATTGATCGTCTGGCCGGTCATCCAGGATGCCTCCGGTGACGTGAGGTACACCACAGCCGGTCCGATGTCGGAAGGTTGACCGAGGCGACCGACGGGGATCGTCGACGCAAGTGCCGACATCGTGCGGTCGGGGGCGTCGTCGGGGACGGCATTGGTCAGAAGCCCCAACGCGAGGGCGTTGACGGTGACGCCCGTGAGCGCGACTTCGAGCGCGAGGTGGCGCACGAAACCTTCGATGCTGCTTTTTGCTGCTCCGTAGAGCGACACGCCGAACGGTACGCCGGTGCGACCGGCGCCCGATGAGATCTGCACGATTCGACCCCAACCGCCCTCCACCATCGGGTCCAGCACAGCCCGGATGCAGTTGAGTGATCCGTAGAGGTTGATGTCGACGAACTCGTGCCACGCGTCGGGTTCCATGTCGCGGAACTGGACGGTAGCCATTCCGGCAGGTGGGCCGGCGTTGTTCACGAGGATGTCGATCCCACCCCCGAGTCGCTCGGTCGCTGCGGCGACCCCGTCCTCGACGGCGGTGCGTTCGCGGATGTCGAACGGAACGCTCACGGCCCGACCCCCGGACGCGACGACATCGCCAGCGGTGCGCTCGGCGCGGTCGGCGTGGAGGTCGTTGACCGCAACTGCCGCGCCCCGCTCGGCGAGAGCGGCCACGATCGCGGCCCCGGCACCGCGACCGCCGCCGGTCACCAGGGCTCGCTTTGCGGTCAGGTCGAACATCATCGGCGGCTCCTCGCGACGACCCCGGATCGTATCTGGTTGAGCCAGGGGCGATCCGGGGATCGAGTCGCGGATCGTCCGCTTCAGAATCAGCGGACACGACCGCGGCCGACTCGAGCGAATCCACCACGGAATCGACCACGGGCTCCTCGAGGGCGAAAACGGGTACGACATCTCCCGGGAGCTCATCAAGGATCTCGCCACCAGCCGGCCCAGGAACCCCGTCCAGGTCGGGGGTCGATGTGGCAGAGTGTCTCGCGGGCCGCGAAGGAGCGCAGCATGGCCGAAACCATCAGCACCGACTACCTGGTCAAGGGCGCAGGTGCTGTCGGCATGGCGTTCGCGGACGCGGTGCTCACCGAGAACGCCAGCGCGACCATCGTTCTCGCAGATCGCCGCGATCGGCCAGGCGGCCACTGGAACGACGCCTACCCCTTCGTCCGCCTCCACCAGCCCGCCGGGTTCTACGGAGTGAATTCGATGCCACTCGGCGATGGCACCAAGGACTCATCGGGGCTCAACAGCGGCTTCTACGACCTGGCCTCGGGTCAGGAAGTGCTCAGCCACTACGACCAGGTGCTGAGACAACGCTTTCTCGACTCGGGCAGAGTCCGCTGGTTCCCGATGAGCGAGGTGGGCGACGACAACGTCGTCACATCCTTGTTGTCGGGAGAGCAGGTCTCGGTGGACGCAGGTCGCCTCGTTGACGCCACCTACTCGCAGATGCGGGTGCCATCGGTGAACGGTCCGTCCTACGAGGTGGATCCCGCCGTGGCCTTCGTAGCGCCGAACGCACTTCCTCGGATGGCCGCGGCATTCGACGACTACGTGGTGATCGGTGCCGGCAAGACGGGTATGGATGCGTGCATCTGGCTGCTGGCCAACGGCGCCGACCCCGACGCCATCCGATGGATCATGCCGCGCGACTCGTGGGTGCTCAATCGGAGGAACTTCCAGCCCGGCGAGGAGTTCTTCGCCGACTTCTGCAGGAGCCTCGCCGATCAGGTCGAAGCAGCGGCCCTCGCAGAGTCCGAGGAAGATCTGTTCGCCCGACTCGAGGCGTACGACGAGCTGTGGCGTATCGACCCCACCGTGACCCCCGAGGCCTACCACTGCGCCATCCTCAGCGCCGGCGAACTCGCGGAGCTCAGGCGGATCGGTCAGATCGTTCGACTCGGCCACGTCCAGTCGATCGGTCCGAGCGAGATCACGATGGACGACGGAGTGCTCCCCACCGGGTCGCGGACCCTGCACATCGACTGCTCGGCCGCCGGCATCCCGTCGTGCCCGTCCACCAGGATCTTCGATGGCGACCGGATCACATTGCAGTGGGTACGAACATGCCAGCCTGCCTTCAGCGCGGCGTTCATCGGATTCGTTGAGTCTGCGTTCACCGAAGAGGACGAGAAGAACCGCCTCTGCGAGCCGATCGTGCCGCCATCGAAGCCGCGGGACTGGCTGCGGATGCTCCGCCAGCAACTCGACGTGCGCGCCCTGTGGGCCACCTACCCGGCCGTCGAAGACTGGCTGGTCGCGTCACGACTCGACGCCTTCGCTGTCAACTTGCGCAGCAGGCTGGGCGTCGACGTCGAGGCAACCGAAGAAATCGGACGCTACCTCGGGCACATAGGGCCGGCGATGGCCAAGCTCGACGAATTCCTCGGCCTCGAGCCGACAGTGAGGATCACACCATGAGTGAAGAACTCTGGGTCGACAACGGCGACGTGCGGCTGCGGGTCGAGGTAACCGGCACCGGGCCGCCGATCGTCTGCGTGCACGGGTGGCCCGAGGTCGCGCACTCGTGGCGGCACCAGGTGGCCCACTTCGCCGCTCGGGGCCACCGGGTTGCAGCCATCGACGTACGGGGGTCCGGCGGGAGTTCGAGCCCGCCGGCTGTCGAGCGGTACACCTTGCGCGAACTGGCGAGCGACGTCGCCGCCGTGGTGGACGCCATGGACGACGGTCCCGCAGTGCTGTTCGGCCACGATTGGGGAGCTCCCATCTCGTGGCACACCGCCATCCGGTACCCCGATCAGGTCCGAGCCGTAGCGGGACTGAGCGTTCCCCACTCTCCGCCGATGCCGATGTCGTTGCTCGACATCTTCGATGGGGTCTACCCCGACCAGTTCTTCTACATGCTGCACTTCGCGGAGCCGGGCCTGATGGAAGCCGAGCTCGATGCGGACCTCCGGGGCGCGCTCAAGAAGATCTACTGGGCGCTCTCCGGCGGACGCGCCGGCCGGCAGCTTCTTCCTCTCGGCACCACGCGATTCAGCCTTCCTACCGCTGCTCCCCGCAGCCCCCTCGGGCCCCTTGGACTTCCTCACCGATGAGGACCTGGACATCGCCGCTGCGGGCCTGGCCCGCTCGGGAACCACCGGTGGCTTGAACCGCTACCGCGCGCTCGCGTTCGACCCGGAGACGACCGAGGACATCACCGGCGCCACGGTCGACCACCCGTCGTGCTTCATCGGCGGCTCGCTCGACGCCGTGCGCTCGATGTTGCCCGGCACCGACCTCTACGCCGACCCGGGTGCCGCATGCACCGACTTCCGGGGCGCCACGATCATCGATGGCGCGGGCCACTGGGTACACCAGGAGAAGCCCGGGGCGACCAACGCAGCGCTCGACGCGTTCCTCGATCAGCTCTGACACCACCGGAACCTCGAACGCAGGGAAGCACTGGTCCTCGCCGAAGACGACACGATCACCACCATCGTGCGCATCTGGGGGTGTGTCGGAGCTGAGTGATCCGGTGGACTAGACACTGGGGCGTGCTGTGGCGCGCTCCGGACAGCGAATGGCTGCGAGCCGAGCATGATGCCTTCGAACGGCGTGACGATCGCGTGCGCCTCGTCGATGCCGTCGCGGGAATGGTTTCGTCCACCGCACCGGTAGCGATCGGCCTGGTCGTTGACCAACCAGGTGCCGGTCTGGTCGTCGGTCTGGGTGGCCTCAACGTCGCGCTCGCAATGGGAACCGGTCGTCCGCGCGAACGAGCGCCATGGGGTCTGATCGCCATGACTCTCGGCACCGTGGTCGCGACTCTGGCCACGTTGGTGCATCCGTTCGCGTGGCTCTCGGTGGTTGTGTCGTTCTTCGTGGTCGGATTGGCTTCCTTCGGTAGGGTCCGTGGCCGCCAGGGTGCGCTTGTCGGGTTCGTGGTGTCGGCCGTGTTCGTAATCACCAACGGCCTCGCGGGCGATGCCTCCGGTGCCCCGGCACGCGGCGCTGAGTTCTTTGTGGGCGGAGCGATCTCGTTGGTGCTCATGATGCTTGCGGGGTTGGCCGATCCGGTGCGGAACCACCCGGCATCCGGGGAGCCTTCGGCGCCCACCGGCCGATCCGACGTGGATGGTCATCGTGCCTTCGCGTCACTGCGTCGATCGATGGCCGCCACTCCCGAGGTGCCCAGGCACGCATTCATCGTCGCTTCGACGGTTGCGGCGACCACGGTCCTGTACCGGTGGCTCGGGCTCGACTTCGGCTACTGGATTCCTCTGACCGCACTGGCAGTTCTGCAACCCGACGCACACTCGAGTCGCGTGAGGCTCATCCAGCGTGCTTCGGGGACCATTCTCGGCGTCCTCGTGGTGCTGGCAACCGTTTCCCTGTCGGACTCGAACCAGGTGCTGGTGGTGGCGATCGCCATTGTGTCCTTCGGCCTGTTTGCGCTCAGGGAGCGCAGCTATCACTGGTTGGTGACACTGCTGACGCCCACAGCGCTACTCATGATCAGCACGGCGGACTTCGACGGTGTCGACATAGTCACCGAACGGATCATCGATACCGCCGTCGGTCTCGCAGTCGCACTTGCCGTGATCGGGGCCACCGGTCGGCTCCATCGCGGGTCTCGCTCGTGAGTCCGTGTAGGCGTCGGAGGATCTGGGCTGTTGTCAGTTGCCGGTGTTGCCGGGACCCGCCCATGGCCGGGCCTCCTCCAGCTGCAGCGCGAGCTCCAGCAGTGTGCGTTCCTGGCCGTAGTGGGCGTCGAACATCATCCCTATCGGAAGGTTGGTGGCATCGTCGTGACCCAGGGGGAGGCTGATCGAGGGTGTCCCCGCGGCGTTGGCGACAGGGGTGAACTGCGTCCACTCCATCACCCTCGGGAACAGCGTGTCATATGGCAGGTCCATGCCCAGGTAGCCGAGTTCGGGAGGAACCTGCGCGACGGTCGGCATGAGCATGACCTCATAGTCACCCAGTCGTTCGGCGATCTTGGAACGGGTTTGGCGGAGCCTGCGAATGAGACCCGGTGCACGGTGCCAGTTGTTGTTGAACGCACCACCGAGTCCTTCGGTGAACTCGCTCAGGAGATCGCGTTCGAATGCAGGGTCCCAGATGCGCTTGCCCAACGAGCAGGTGGCAGCGCCGAACAGCTGGTAGAGGCTCACGAAGTCGTCCACGAATGACTGCCCCACAGGTGGGTTGATCGCAGTCACGTGATGTCCGAGGCCTTCGAGCAGCTCCGCGGTCCCCATGAGGGTGGCCCGCACCTGGTTGTCGATCGTTCCGGGAGCGGGCGAGTGGTCGATCAGCGCAATACTCAACGGCCGTTCGAGTGGACGGTCCACCATGCCGATCGGGGGCAGCTTCGGGTTGAGGTAGCGCCGTTCTGCTTGGGAGTAGTAGAAGGCTGTGTCGCGAACGGAACGGCTGAGGATGCCGTCGACCACGACGTCGACCAGCTGGTGCGCAGTGTTCCTGGAGTCGACGAGACGCCCGACACTCGGTTTGAGACCAACGAGCCCACAACACGCCGCTGGAATTCGGATGGACCCTCCACCGTCGGCTGCGTGGGCGAGTGGTACGACTCCCGCCGCGACCATGGCGGCTGACCCTCCGGACGAACCGCCCGCGGAACGTTGGCGATTCCAGGGGTTCCTTGTCGGAGGGCCGTCGGGGAACTCCGTGGAGGGCGTGAACCCGAATTCGGGCATCGTAGTCTTGGCGGTGACGGTCAACCCGAGGTCGACCATCTGGTCGACAAATGGATCATGTCGCTTGGCCGGAGCAGCCCTGGGAAAGGCATCCGATCCGAAGCGCGTGGGGAGCCCGGCGACATCGACCATGTCTTTGACCATGGTGGGAATCCCGGCGAAAGGGGCTCGATGGCTACGCTCCGACTCAGTGGTCGCGGCGTCGAAACGTTCGGTGGCCAGCGCGTCGAGCTTCGAGTTCACACTGTTCGCGCGGTTGATCGATGCTGCAACGAGCTCGGAGCCGGTTACGTCACGATCGGCGATCCGTTTCAGTAGTCCGACGGCATCGTCGGTTCCGAGAGCATCGTTGGTGTTCGCCGAACAGGAATTCACCGGAACCTCGGGGTTGGGTCTGCGCGGCGTCGAGTCTCTGCGGGCTGCGTTGCCGGGAGGGGTGGTCGCGTTTCGTCGAACTGATGATTCGTGGAGGGCCTCATGAACGCGAACAATACTCACGTGGTTTCACTGGAGAAGTGTCCGCAGATGCGAGGCCTCGTTCGCGCGGATCATGTCCGGTTCAGGGTCGCTCACCTCGCTGTTGTCGACGATGCGCATCGAGATGAGCGGCCCCTGGATCAGGTGCATCGCCATGTCGACATCGATCCCGGGGTCGATGCCTGGAGTTGGTCGGATGAGTATTCGTCGCCCTCAGGCACGGTGAACCCGAGCGAGCAACGCCTTCAGGTATGCGCCGTACTGGAAGCCGATCACATGGTCGTTCGGATGGCCGGTTCTACGCAGCTCCTCCAGTTCGACACCCGAGTGCCTGGCCGCCGAAGAAACCGTCGCGTAGAACTCGGGTGCCGTCACACGGCTCGAACACGATGCCTGGAAGAGGAGCCCGCCATCCTCGACCAGGCGGACCGCGAGCTCGGTGAGGCGAGCGTAGGAGCGCAGGGCACCCGCGACGCTGGCCTCGTTCTGCGCAAACGACGGCGGATCCACGACCACGACATCGAAGCGTCGTCCGGTGTCGGCGAGCTGGGCCATGATCTCGAAGGCGTCACCCTGGCGTGTCTCGTGACGACAACGCCGCACGGCCTCGAGATGCTGGTTGTGTGCGAAGTTCCGCTGGGCGGCGGCGAGCGCCGGTCTGCTGGTATCGATGCTGAGCACCGAGGCCGCTCCACCGGCAGCAGCGGCGAGCGAGAAGCCGCCAGCGGCGCTGAATACGTCGAGGACACGTGCCCCTTGGCAGTGTGCGCCGACGAGGCGTCGATTGTCGCGCTGGTCGAGGAAGTAGCCGGTCTTCTGGCCCGCCACGACGGCGGCTTCGACGTTCAGGCCGTTCTCACGGAACATCACCGGCGCATTTGGAAGCGGTCCGAGCAACGCCATCGCGTCGGTGATGCCGGCTGGGGCCTCTCGTTGGGTCCTGCGGCTGAGTCGCAGCACGATGGTGTGCACATCGAGCAGTGCATGGAGCAACGGGACGATGGTTCGTAGGTGCGCCAACCATGCCGGCGTGTACAGCTTCACAACCGCCACGTCACCGTACTGATCGACGACGAGACCGGGTAGAGCGTCGTTCTCTCCGTTGACGCACCGCAGTCCGGTCGTGTCGTGGGAGTCGATCAGTGGACGGCGTTGTTCGACCGCACCTCTCAGGCGTTGCTCCCACCATTGGGCGTTGATGGGCACTGGTTCACCGTGATGGAGGATCCGCACCCGAATCGGCGAGGCGGGGTCGTAGAGCCCGATCGCCTGGAACCGGCGATTGCGGTCGAAGACCACGGCGAGGTCCCCCGCCTGTCCACCACCCGAAGTCGAGTTGATCGACTTCTCGAAGAGCCATGGGTGCCCGGAGCGGACCCAGCGCCTGGCCTCATCGGTGATCCGGACCGCAACGCGCCGGTCACCGGGAATTGGCAATCGCTCGAGCACCGCCGACCAGGACTCGTCGGGAGAAAGCGGTGATGGTCGTGAGGGCTCGATGCCTCCGACCATATCGACGCACCTCGCCACGAACCATCCGGCGCCGGTGTCGGGAGTACGTTGAACGTGCTGCGACGTACAACCCTGCCTTGCCGCCCGATCTACGTCTGGATCTCGAGCTCATCTCGACCCGGGCGACATTCTTGTCGCCGCACACGCGGACCCCAGTTGGACGCCGCAGCTGCGCAACGCTTCTTCAGCCCGGCACCTCCCTGTAGATCTTCCTTAACCTATGGACATGGACTTTCGAACTGTCGGCGTCTCTGAGATCTCGCGCCGGGTGAATGCCGGGGAAGTTTCCGCACGCGAAGTCACCGAGGTGGCACTCAAACGCATCGAAGCAACGAATGAGGAAATCAACGCCTTCGTCGCGGTGGACGCGGAACGAGCGCTCGCCGATGCAGACGAGATTGATCGCCGGATCGCCGCCGGGGAACAGGTCGGACACCTTGCCGGAGTGCCCATTGGTGTGAAGGACAACGAGGACGCGATCGGGTATCGCACCACTCATGGGTCCCTGCTTCTTGCCGACGCCCTGCCGGCACGCGCGAACTCCGTGCTGGTTGAACGCCTGCGCCACGACGGATGTGTCGTGGTCGGCAAGACGAACACGCCCGAATTCGTGTATATGGGAGACACCGACAACCGCATTTTCGGACGGACGGAGAACCCATGGCAGATCGGACGTAGCCCCGGGGGCTCCTCTGGAGGGTCCGCAGCCGCGGTTGCGTCAGGCATGGTCCCGCTCGCCACCGGCTCAGATGGTGGTGGATCTCTGCGGATCCCGGCTGCGTTGTGTGGTCTCTCCACCCACAAACCATCTCTCGGTCGCATACCAGACGGCGGCCCCCAACCACCCGGTTGGGCCGATATCTCATCAAAGGGCGTCCTAACGCGGACGATCGTGGACACAACTCACACTCTTGACCTGGTGATCGGCGCCGAACCCACCGACATACGGTCTCTGCCGATGCCACAGTCGCCATGGGCCGGCGGTCTTTCGGAACTGGCTCCACCGATTCGGGTCCTGTGGGCGCCCAACCTGGGCTATGTGGAAGTGGACCGGGAAGTGCTCGAGGTGACCGAACGTGCGGTGCAGGCGATCGCCGATGCAGGCACCGAGGTGATCGAGGTGGACCCGGTGTTCGATTCTGATCCCGTGATGCACTGGGTCGCCCAGTCCGTCATGTCGAACCTCCACACCGTCAGGAAGCTTGTTCCCGAAGGAGCCGAGCATCCTGATCTCGATCCGGGTCTCGCAGAGATGATGCAGTTCGCTGCCGCCTCTGTTTCGGCGATGGACATATTCGAGTCGCACGATGTGGCCCACCGGCTCAACTTCCGGCTTCGTGAGCTGTTGAGCGAGGCGCACGTGCTCCTCACACCGACAATCGCCGGACGCGCCCCGTACCCCGGAGTGCAGGGCACCATCAACGGCGAGGAAAGCGTCGGCTGGGTTTCGTTCACCTATCCGTTCAATCTGACCCGGTCGCCAGCTGCGTCCGTCTGTGCCGGGTTCGACTCCGACGGGATTCCGGTGGGACTGCAAGTCGTCAGTTCACACCTTTCGGACATGGTGGTGCTCCGAACGAGCGCCTATCTGGAAAAGCTCCTGAACATCGACACGGTATGCCCCTACGAACCGGGATTCGTCGGAAGACTGCTGTGACGGCCTGGATGGCTCGATGCATGTGACCATTTCGACGCACTCCGCCGCGCCATGCGGCGCCGGTCGTGCTCGATATCGTCCTCGAGTCAGGTCATGTATCAGCCGCTCCCCGCCCAGCCAGTGACGTTCCCGATGCGCAGGACGAGCACCTTTGCGAACGGGCGATAGCGGTAAGGCGGATACCGGGTGACCAACGCATCGGACAGCCCCGCAGTGAGGTCGGCGCCCGGGTTCGGCTGGTGGCGCAACTCGGCGCGTGCCCACCACAACTGCGTCCAGTCATCGCGGTCCCAGTGTTCAACCAGCAACACGGAACGAGGATCGGTTTCGAGGTTCCGCTCGCGTTGGAGTCGCGTCGAGGCCTTCGGCTTCACCTCGTCGACAGGTATCCCGAGCCAACGATCCCGCACCGCGAACACGACCGGGACAGCATCGACTCCCCGAACTGGGTGCATGGTGGATAGCACGCCGTGTTGCGATGTCACCAGTCGGGTCATCGCGTCGTGTTTGTTCAATCTCATGGTCAGTACAGCTTCGTGCATGCAGCCGGCGACTATCTCACGTTTCGCATGGATACCTTGCTCCGATGAGGATCCGTCGCGTTGGTGTTCTTCCGGGTGCAATCCTGTGCGTCGCAGCTTCTCGCCCATTTTCCGGCCCGCAGTCCCTCGTGCCTCGTTCACCATCGACAGGTCGGTCACTGCCATGTTCGCCACGGTGTGTCGCAACGCCTGTGTACCGCCGCTGCGGATAGACCTATCTGGTTCCAGGCATGTCGCGTTGGCCATGAAAAGTCTGGAGAACTCGGCGGATGGGCGGCATTCACTACTTGCCATTTGGACCGAGATCGGAGCACCGGGGGTGAGCCGGATCCACGTCCCGCAACGTCAGTAGCGCGACAACGGGCGCAGAACGCGACCTTGCCGCCGCAGCTGGGCTGCGGCGGCAAGGGGACGACAAGTCAAGTTCGGACGGGTTCTCAGGCTGGCATGAGAACTCCGTCGATCACGTGGATCACGCCGTTGGAGGTTTCGATATCGGTCGTGGTGACGTTGACGGTGTTGCCCGCGGCGTCGGTCAGGGACACTTTGCCGTTCGCGGAGACGTTCACTGTGATCTTTGCTCCGTTGACCGTTTCGACCTCTTGTCCGTCCATGCCGGCGACGTCTGTGGCCATGACCTTTCCGGAGATCACGTGGTAGGTGAGGATGTCCTTGAGGTCACCGGTGGGGTCTTCCAACAGGGTGTCCACTGTTCCAGCGGGGAGGGCTGCAAACGCATCATCAGTGGGAGCGAACACTGTGAAGGGACCTTCACCGCGCAACGTTTCCTCCAGCCCGGCTGCCTGAACGGCTGCCACGAGGGTCGTGAAGTTGCCCGCTGTGACCGCTGTGTCCACGATGTCGGAGGACGCTGCATCGTTGGTTGCGGAATTATCGATCGTTGTGCTCGACGAATCCGCAACAGCGGTGGTTGTGGTGTTATCTGCCTCGTCAGAGCCGCCGTCGCTGCATCCGAGGAGGGGAATGGCCACGAGTACCAACGGGGCAAGGATCTTTGCCGTCTTCATGTTCATCGCTGTTTCCTTTTCGCTTGGGGGAGTGGTTCACCTTCGAGGGCCGAAGGCGCATGCAGGAGTTTTAGCACTAAATGAAATGGATCGCAAATCATTTATCACTAAGTGGGAAGTGTTCGCTATGCTGAAGCTTCACGACATTCAGTCCGGAGACGTAGTGCCTGAGCATCCCGAGAAGTCGAACAACACCGAGATGACCCTCGAGCAGGCTGCCGAGAGACTCGGGGTCCACTACATGAGCGCCTACAGGTATGTCCGCACCGGCCGTCTACCGGCTCGCCAGGTGGGCGGTCGGTGGGCGGTCGATACCAAGGATCTGGAACAGTTCCTGGCAAGGAAGTCCAAACCCGCGAAAGCCGCACCCACACAGGGTTCCCAGGATCAGCCACGGAAGCACTCGCGGGAGAAGGCCCGGACCTCGCTGGCTGATCGCCTGGAACACGGCGATGAGGGGGGTGCCTGGCAGATACTCGAGGAGTTCGCCGTTGCAACGAAGAAGCCAGGCGCGCGGTGGGTCTCTTTCCTGGCGGACGCCATGAGCGAGATCGGCAACCGCTGGGAATCCGGGACGACCTCGGTCGCTGAGGAACACCAGGCGAGCGTCGTTGCGATGCGGCTCATCGGCCGCCTGGGCGCACAGGGTCGACGCCCCGGTCGCCGCAAGGGCACCGTGGTCTTCGCTGCGGCACCGGGAGACCATCACGGTCTGCCTACTGCGATGGCGAGCGAAGTCCTCAGGAGCAACGGGTTCCGTGTCATCGACCTCGGCGCCGACGTTCCAGCCGACCAGATGTGGCAGGCAGCCATGGACGCCGACCGTCTGCTCGCAGTCGGATACTGCGCGACCAGCGAACTGGATGAGCATTCGACCCTCGAACTGCGCGACTCCATCCAACAAGTCCGCGACCGCGTCGGATGCCCCGTCCTCATGGGCGGCGCAGCCATCACCGACACCTCCCACTCCGAGAGCCTTGGCGCTCAATTCTGGACGTCATCAGTCGAAGAACTAGTCGAGGCAGCAGAACGGCTGCACACCTCGGGACCCGCCGCACTCAGGTTCGGCAATCCGTGAGCTACCCGGTTCGAGGAAGGCGCGCCAGGCCCGACACAGGTCAGCTATGAGATCGTCTAGCCCAGCGTGTGCAGCACGTGCGGAAGAACGATTCGGCCTCGACCATCGTCGCCCGTCGGTGCGGGTGGCGTGGCGGTTGGGTCGTCGAGGATCGACATGGCCATCGGTCGTTTCATGATCCGGTCCGTACCGATCAGTTTGCCCTACGACTCTGCAACCTTTGCCAACGAGTTGATCCGATCGAGGGCTGGATGGGACCGGGCCCCGCGTTCAGAGCCAGTCGTTTCGCTTGAAGGTGAAGTAGAGGACTATTGAGAGCACCACGATGAGGAGGGTCGAGGTGATGAAACCCGAACCGTGGGCGAAGCCGGGGTGGGCAGGTTCTGTCCGTAGAAGCCGGTGATTGCGGTCGGTACGGCGATGATCGCCGCCCAGCTGGTGACCTTCTTGGTGCTGATGTTCAACCTGTTGCCCTGGATGGTCAGTTTCGTTTCCACGATGGTCGATACGAGGTCGCGCAGGCTGTCGGTCCACTCGGTGGCCCGCAGGACGTGGTCATAGAGGTCCTGGTAGTACGGCACCATCTCGGGAGGGACGAGCTCGACGTCGCGTCGCATGAGTGTGTTCACGACCTCCCGCATCGGGAGAATGACGCGTCGCAGTCGCACGAGGCTCGTTCGCAATTCGAGCTGCGGCGTTGGACTTCACTGTCCCGAGGTCGGTCATCGAACAGCAGGTCCTCGAGGCCCTCGATCTGGTCATCGAGGTCCTGAACCGTGTCGAAGTGCCCATCCACGACGAAGTCGAGCAGCGCATACAGCAGAGCGCTGACGCCGTGGGCGGAGAGTTCGGCGTTCTCGTCGACATGATCCAGCAGGTCGTTACCGGGAAAGTGTTCATCCTTGCGGACGGTCACCAAGGCCTTCGGGGTTATGAAAGCAGCAACCTCAGAGGTGACGAGCTCTCCGCTGTCGTTATCGAGCCGGACCGCGTAGGCGCTGAGAAAGTCGTGATGCTCGTAACGGTCGAATTTGGGTCGCTGTCGTTCATTCGCTGCGTCCTCCACCGCCAGGGCGTGCAGTCCGAGCTCATCAGCCACTGTCTGCAGTTCCTCCAGGGTCGGTTCGCACAGGTCGACCCACACGATGGCCTGTTCGTTGGCCAGGTGCTCATCGAGCATTTCCAGTGAGAAGCCCTCGTAGATGGGGAGGCCATTCTGGTAGCACCGTGTTGTCGTCACTGCAGCAGTATCGCGGACCAGTTGGTAGTCCATCGAGATGTCGAACAGGATGTCGAAGGGTCTAGCGGGAGCCTGTGCGAACTCTCGTCGTAGGTGGTGAGTTGATCGATGGTGAACTCACCGGGAAGTCCTTCCGCAGGCCGGCTCGTCAAACAGGGAGATTGCTGCGGACCCGATCGATGATGCCGGCGACGAGACCGGTCGCCAGGTTGGCGGGCGGCGTGTCTGGAGCAGCGGGATGAGGTCGGGTCGGCGCCAACGATCGGGCGTCGTTGAGTGCCTCGCCGAGGTCCGACATGTCGTTTCGACCGAATGCGTCGCGGATCATGGGGAAGAGGTCGTTCTCCTCCTCCTCGACGTGATGCCTTACATTTTCCATCAGCACGGTCACCTTCGGGTTGAACCGCTCGTCCTCGGGATCCATCTTCGTGAGTTCCGCGAGGACGATCTTGACCAGGTGGTGTTCCTCGAGGCTCTCGAGTGTCTGGTCCTCGGCCTCGTCGGACAGCTCGCGCGAGATCGGGTAGAACACCTGCTCTTCGATCGCTGCGTGGGTCGACAACTCTTCGATGATCTGGTCGACCAGCTTGCGGCGGGTCTTGACTGCTCGGGACGTGGTGTCCTCGTACTTCTTGAAGAGCTTCTCGACCCTGTCGTGGTCGTCCTTCAACTGGGTGATGGCGTCGGACATGGATCAGCCTCCTGGATGATTCGACTCAGGCCTAGGTGCTACCCGCCCGGTCAACGCGCCAAACCTCGGGGACCCACTGGAGCGTGGTGTCCGGCTCCGGGCTCGGCAAACTGAAGGACGTCTTCTACCATGGATGGTCATGCGTCTGGTCCTGGTCCGACACGGTGATGCCCATGCCGGGTTGACCGGCACCATCGGCGGACCGAAGGGCTGTGCGGGGCTCACGCCTGTGGGGCGCCGGCAGGCAGAGGCGCTGCGTGACCGTCTGAGATCGACGGGCTCTCTGGTTGCTGACGCGCTCCTGACAAGTGAGTTGCCTCGTGCCATCGAAACCGCACAGATCATCGCTCCGGCTTTGGGCTTCACCTTTCCCGAACAGGACTGCGACCTCTGCGAGGTGCACACAGGCGAAGCCGACAACACCGACTGGGCCGATTATCCGGCCCGGTACGGGCGCTTCGATATGGAGACCGAACCTGATCGGGTCTTCGCTCCGGGAGGGGACAGTTGGAACAGCTTCCACCTCCGCGTGCACTCGGCGATGCAGCGAATCGCGCTTGAGCACGTCGACCGGACCGTCGTCGCGGTGTGTCACGCGGGAGTCATCGCAGCCTCGATACGCACCATCTTCGGGATTCCCCACACGGGCACGGGTGCGCTCTTGCGACCATCGAACACCGGCATGACGATGTGGGACCACGAACCAGCGCTCGACCGGTGGACGTTGCGGACCTTCAACGATGCTGAACATCTGGACAACTTGGTCGTCCAACCGGACTGAGAACCCGTCCTGTTCATAGCCCGACCTGTGCCTACAGGATTGATGAAGACATCAACCTGGGTATGAGTCCGTCATGAAGCCCGAGCAGTACACACTCGATTCCGCTCGCGAGGCGGCGAGCCAGGACCGCCTCGGCGATTGGGTCGTCGAGTTTCTGGCCAGCGATGGCAGTGACAATGCCGCGCTGGGCGCGGAGTTGACGCGCCGTCACCGTCATTGGCTGGGACCGTTGCGACTCCCCTTGGATGAGCTCAACCGTTTCGTGGGCCCGGAAGGGGATCCAGTGCTGGTGGAGGTCGACGACGACTACTGGGATTCGCGTGTCACCGACATGGCCGACAAGATCGACGATGGGTTCGTGCCGGCGCCGTTGGTCGTTTCGTTCCAGGGTGGCAGACTCCACCTCGAGGACGGCAACCACCGGGTCGAGAGTCTGCGACGCTCCGGGCGGGCCGAAGGTTGGGCCGTCGTCGGTTTCCGAGATGCTTCCGAACTCGAACGCTTCATCGCAAGATCCTCGGTAAGTGGGTAGCTTCGTGTTCGGACGGGACCGGCCCCCGCACACCAGTGCAAAGACCGATTGGACGCCGTGCCGGACGTCTCCCTGTTGCAAGGGGAGATCGATTTTCATACGAACCAGGGAACTGGATGAGCTCTGTCAGTTCCGGGCAACCTGCTTCAGGAACGGCAGCAGGGCATCGAGGAACTCGTTGTCGGGCGCTGCGCAGGCCGGGTCGTTGTGTGCGTAGGTGTCAGAAGGGTCGAGAAGCGTCAGGTTCTCGTCGGGGATGTCCGATTGTTCGGCCAGCAGTTGTGCGGTGGTGGTGACACCCTTGCCGCCGAGGCTGGCTCCGAATGCGTAGATGAACAAATCATCAGGGAGCTTGTCGCCCAGGGTGGATCGGACGCCGAGGGTGTCCTGGGCGGGGTTGGCGTTGCCGTTGGCTATCACGGAGGTGTCGAGGGTGAGGCGTTGCGGGAAGTACCACTCGGTACCGTCCGCATCCTTGATCCCGTCGCCTGAGAACATTTTGGCGAACCTGTCGATCGGCGTGATCGCACCGGCGCCGTCCCACCCGCCGTTGTCGTCAAGACCTGCGCCCAGGTGGGCCTGAGCGGCGGCGAGGCTCTCGGGTGAGGTGCCGACGTTCAACGCGTAGCCGTACTGACCCTGGTTGGTCGCCGGCACGGGCGGTACGATGTCCTCGGGCAGCAGTCCCGAGGACTGGCCCAGCGAATCGGCGTCCGGATCGAGCAGTGCCGATGATGACCCGGTGGCGTTGAACAGCCCCGCGAACGGTGCGGTGATACCGCCGAAGGACAACCATGGCGAGGCGTCAGCCGCTTCATGAGCCTCGAGAGACGAAGTCGCTTCATCACTCGTTATCGCATCGGGTCGGCTGCCGCCATCGATGTAGACGAGACGTTGAGCTGATCCGCACCGGGGTGTCCGTCGAAGTCCCATGTCGCGTACGCCGTCGTGACTGAGCCGCCCAACGAATGCCCTCCGAGCACCACCTTGCCGCCAAGCTCCGTCGCCTTGTCGACGACGATGCGCAGGTCTTCCACAACCACGGCGAGACCCCACTGCTTGGCGAACCCGACGTCATCGTTGGGTACGCTCTCGACATGGTCGGTGATCGAGTCGTCGCCGATGTATCCGAGGTAGTAGT
Organism: uncultured Microthrixaceae bacterium; assembly: GCA_963805905.1. Classification (GTDB taxonomy): domain Bacteria; phylum Actinomycetota; class Acidimicrobiia; order Acidimicrobiales; family Microtrichaceae; genus JAMLGJ01. The sequence continues at coordinate 3,022,481 of CAWDVV010000001.1, read as the reverse complement.
CGAAGAGTTCCTGGTTGCTGCTCTTCTGGGACTTGAAACGGTCTAGTTCGGACTGGTCCTCGAGGAGGTTCTGCCGGCGTTCGACGGACCAGACCTGCCAGGTGGGCATGGCCTCGACGATGTCATCGGCCAGCGGCACGAAGTAGGCCGCGCCTGCGGAGGAACAGCAGGCCATTGTGAGTGCGATACCCACCGCCACCAACTGGGCCGCAAATCTCCATCGGAATGATTGACGAACCGTCATTCTGTGTGATCCCCTGGGTCGACCCGGCAAATTGCGTACAGCGGCTCGAGGTGGTGCCCGAGCTCGGCTACGTCGTAGCCGGGTGGGCCACTCCGTCACCTGGTCGACCACTCCATCACCTGGTCGTCCTCGAACCTGCTGCGCCCCTGTGCTCGACCTTCGTCACATAGAGGGAATAGACATCAGACACGCTGCTGGTGAAGGTCCGGTGCACGAACCAAACCCAGCGTGGCGGGGAAGCTGGCCCTTCGGGCCAGGGATATCCAGCCAGTCGCGTCGAGTGTCAACCCAGCACGTTGTCTGGCTGCCGCATTGATCTCCACGCACGTGACACCTGGTTCGACGCGGTGCCCATAATGGGTCCGATCGTCGCGAGCAGGATCATCAAGGCCGTGACACGGAAATCTGACTTCCGGCGTCTGTGGATTATCCGATGGCAGACGACCCAACAGGGGCTGAAGGACCGCATGCCCATTCCCCGCCTCGTTCCCGCACCGATGGCTCGGGCGGCGCGAGGCGGGAGAACTCGACGCAGAGTTCCATGACGGCGTAGGGCAATTGACAGAGAAGCACCGGCGAGGCGGGCGAACATGGGTGAGGTCGCGAGCGGCGAGACTGCGCTGAGGTATCGGTCCTCGTCGGTGAGAACAATCCGCGACCAGCTCGCGCCGGCCAGGAACGTCACGCCCAGAACGACCACGATCAGTGACACCTCCGGCACTCTAAGCGTGGACCAATCGTGAACGCAATGATGATGCTGAATTAGACCGCGGTGGCATCCGTTCGGAGGGTTGACCCGCGCCGTATCCGGGTAAGGGTTCGGTCACGAAAGCGATCTGGAGGACCTGGAGTGACGAGGGACGAAGTGGCGCTGGATGCGAATGGGCCGTCCGTGATGGCCATTCGACCGCACCTTCCCGCGCCCCGAGGAATCTTGACGGGCTGGCTGACCGAGAGACTGAACGGCCGGGGCCACGAGACCGCGGCACCTAACGTTTCGAGAGTCGTCGATCCATACACCGACGACGTGCTGTTCGACCATGATGCACAGCTGGCCCTCCATTGCATATACGAACTGTCGTACCGGGGTTTCGATGGGGTGGACGACACGATGGAGCGCGATCCCGCCGTCTGCGAACTCCGGCGCGACCTCGAGGACCTGATGGAGTCGGTCCTGCGCCGAGAGATACGCGCACCGTCGCCCTGGCCGGTACAGACGCTGGAGCGACTCGTGACGAGTGGGGGCGGCCCGTCGCTGTCGGAGTTCATGGCGGAACACGGAACCAGGGAGCACCTGCGTGAGTTCTCGATTCACCGTTCTGCGTATCAGCTGAAGGAGGCCGATCCCCACTCGTGGGGAATACCGCGCCTCTCGGGACGAGCGAAGTCCGCAATGGTCGAGATCCAGTTCGACGAGTACGGAGGCGGCCGGCGCGGCCGAGCCCACGCAGAGCTCTTCGCTGCGACCATGGCGTCGTTGGGACTGGATGCCTCCTACGGTCACTACCTGGAGCGACTCCCCGGTACCACCCTCGCCACCGGGAACCTCATCTCGCTGTTCGGAACCCAACGTCGGCTGTTGCCGGCTCTGCTAGGCCACCTGGCTCTGTTCGAAATGACTTCGACCGGACCGATGCAGCGCTACTCCGACGCACTCGCACGCATCGGAGTGCCGGAGGGGGGTCGCGAGTTCTTCGACGTGCACGTCGCCGCCGACGCGCACCACGAGGTGATCGCGCTCAGCGACCTCGTCGGCGGCTTCCTCGAGTCCGAGCCGCGTTCGGGTCGCGAGATCTCCTTCGGTGCTCAGGCGTTGATGCTGGTGGAGCGCAACTTCACGCTCGGCCTGCTCGACGCGTTCCGCAGCAGCCGGTCGTCCCTGTTGGTTGGACCCACCCGCTCAGCATCAATACGACCCTCATGACCAACGCTGCGTACATTCCGCTGCTGGCAGTCGCGATGTTCGCGTTGGTGGTCACAGCCGTACGGCTCATCGGGCTTCGATCGTTCTCCAAGATGTCGTCGTTCGACTTCGCGGTCACGGTGTCGATCGGCTCGATCCTCGGAGCGGTCGCGACGGCATCGACGTCCCTGTTGAACGGTGTTCTTGCGACGGCCTCGTTGTTGTGCGTCCAGGCCGCGGTGGCATGGATGCGCACACGCCGCGACAAGGTGGAGCGGATCGTCGACAACACCCCGCTGCTGCTCATGCAGGGACCCGAGATACTCGAGGACAACCTGCCGCGCAGCCCGGGTCACCCGCAGCGATGTGATCGCGACGCTACGCGAGGCGAACGTTGCCCGCTTGTCCGACGTGCGAGTCGTGGTTCTCGAGACCACCGGGGACATCAGCGTGGTCCACGGACAGCACGAGATCGACGGCGAGATACTCAGCGGAGTTCGTCATATCGCGCGGTGAGGAAACTTCGTCGACCGGCTCCACATCGCTACACCCCGGAACCCGCCGCGCTCGAGCCCGGTGACCCATGAGCGGAATCTGGTACGTCACCGGACGAACGATCTTCGCCGACCCGTGGACACCCAAGCACATGCGGGTGCCAGACATGGCCCTTTCCCAGCGGATCGCGACTCAGGGCCGAGCCTCAGTGGTTTGGGTCCCCTGCGCGCACCAGGCTTCCCAAGCGGAGACGAATCAGCCGATTCAGGTGGTCGTGGTCGTCGAACTGGATGTGGATGTGGTGCTGGGTGCCTTCGTGGTGGTCGGTCGCGACGGCTGCGGCGCGGGCACCGGAACTGGTACGAGCGAGGTCGGCGGGGCCGTGGTCGTGGTGGTTGTCGTAGTGGTTGTCGTCGTTGTCGTCGTAGTGGTCGTGCTCGTCAGTAGGCGACGTATGTCGTTCGTGCCCTGCTTGTTCGGCGTCGGCATCGCAGGTACTGCCAATTGGATGACGACGGTTCGAGCGGGCGCAGGATCCACGCTGGTGAACGTGAGCCTCAGTACTCCCGCAGGACCCGGGAAGGTGTCCGTGCGAACTGCCAGGAATGGCGAGCCTCCAGCGTCCTTGGCCGTCTTGTCAACTGCGGTGGTGGTGGAGGTGGGATCGACGTCGTCCTCCTTGGGTACCTCCTGGAGTAGCTCCACGGGCTCGCCCGGGGTGTCCGACGGCACCTCCGCAGGGTCCTGGTCGGTTTGCAGGAAGGCGGCACCCGTCAGTTGCAGTGCGGTCGGCTGGTGGCTCAACAGATACTGGACCGTGCGATCGATGTCCTGGTGACCGAGCTTCAGCTGAACGCTCTGCGCCAGTGCTTGGCTGTCGGAATCATCCTTGGTCGGTGGTTGCTCGGACACGACGACGCCACCGGTCGTGTCGAACGTCTTGATGAGGTCCGACAGCGGGTATGGGGAGTCGTCCATTCGGTAGTCGTCGACCAGGAGTCGGTCACCCTTGGCAGTGAACACCAGATCGGTGATGAACCAACCGGAGGGCGTCTCTCCCTCGATTCCATCTATGGGTCCGGGCGCGAGCAGGCTCGGGTGCTGATCAACCTGGATGTAACCGGTGGCGCGGTACAAGCCGTCGTCGGACTCGGTGACCTGGTCGAGTGAGGCGGTGATGCTGACTGACGGCGTGGCCTTGATCTCCTCGGGTGTACCCGACACCTGGTCGATGGCGTTGACGGATTCCGCCCACTTCACTCCGGTTGAAGCCGCGCCGCTCGAACGGTCGATTGCCGTTCCGAAGTCGAGGGTGGCTTGCGCTTCGAAGAATTCGACAGCCGCGCTGCGAGCTTCTGCTTCTGCGTCACGGATGGCATCGCGTTGGTTGTCGTTGGTGCTGGCCGTCGTGGTCGTTCCAGAGGAAGCGTCACCGTTGTCGGAGCAGCCGCTCATCACGAGGGCGGCACAGGTTGTCAGGACGATCGGGACTCTGGCATTGAACACTGGGTGGGCTCCTTCTTCGGTTCGCACGTGGCGGGGCATCATTGTGTGTCCTCGCCCCCGCTGGTTGTACCCGGCTGACGGCCGATCCAAACCCGAGCCGGCGCAGCTGGTCGTTGTTGCATCGGGACCAGCCACGGCGATGGCTCCCGTTCTGTGCTGAGCCGCTGCTGGCCGCACAACTCCCACCCGGCCTGTGCGACCTCTGATTCCCGGGGTACACATGACCGGCCACCGGCGTTCACGCGGTTATGCGGTAAAGAGCTACCGGGTTCATTCCCACCTCGAAGCGTGCCCGATCCACCATCGCCGCGACCAGCATCGTTCCGTCTGCCTCGTAGCTGAGCGCCGTCGCCGCAACCTCGTCGCCGATCACGATTGCGAACTCGCCATCGGGCGTGTCCTCGGGCAGTGTCGCCCGCACGAGAGCCGGCGCGATCCGCGCATTCCGGTCCACCCGCAGCCCGGGGGATCCACCCGACATCGGCTCGGTGCCCTCGAAGCCGGCGTCGGTGACCGGAACCGCAGCTGCGGTGAGGTCCCCGACCGGGGTCCCGATGAACGTGGGGCAACAGGATGTAAGTAGTCGAGGGTCGATCTGTCGCCGCTGGTGTCGAGCAGCGCCCGGAAGCGTTCCGGCTGGTCGAGCTCGAAGTCGTCGAACGGCTCCTCGTCCTCGCCCGCGTTCGCTTCCGATCCGTCGGCTGCTCCGACTTCCTCGACCTGAGCGGGATCTTCGACGAATCCGCCAACAGGGTCGCCCGACGCACCCGTCCACGACAGCCGGACTTCCATTACCCGCAGCGCGTCACCGTACAGTTCGGAACGCTGCACCTCGTCGTCGAAGCGACGTGTGCACAGCGTCCCTGGGCAGAGGCGCGTGACCGACTCGGTGACGTTCAGCTCATGCCCGATCTGCCGGTGTACGGCGGTGAAGGGACCTTGCCGGGAGTGGATCTGAACAACAGCGAGTCGTTGCGCGACCTGATGGACCACGCGACATCTGATGCGTTGCGTTGACGTGGACGTCCTCGTGGACGCACACAGACCTGGCGACTGAGCGCCTTCGATCACTATCGAGAGGCAGGCTCATCGACCGGGTCGCTTTTCGGGGCGCCCGTCTAGTTCAGCTCGGCAGGTCGAACAGGCCTCTGATGTCGTCCTCGCTGAGCGCCCCCGACAGGGCTCCGTCGGAGTCCATGACGCTGGCGAACAAGGCGGCCTTGCGGGCTTTGAGTTCCATGACCTTCTCCTCGATGGTGCCGCTCGATACGTAGCGGTAGACCATCACAGGGTTGCGTTGACCGATGCGATGTGTCCGGTCGACGGCCTGGGTCTCGACCGCAGGATTCCACCACGGGTCGAGCACGAAGCAGTAGTCCGCCTCGGTGAGGTTGAGCCCGACCCCGCCGGCTTTGAGGCTGATCACGAACACGGGGACCTTTCCGTCCTTGAAGGTTGTGATCGCCTCGTCACGTTTGCGGGTCCGGCCGTCGAGGTAGGCGTAGTCGATGCCGGCCGTGTCGAGTCGGGTGCGTACCCGGGCGAGGAACCGGGTGAACTGGCTGAACACCAGCGCCCGGTGCCCCTCGGCCACCACTTCGGTCAGGTCGGTCACGAGCTGGTCGAGCTTGGCGGAGCCCACATTGTCGTGCTCGGGGTCGATCAGCCCGGGGTCGAGGCTGAGCTGGCGCAGAATGGTGAGCGACCTGAGGATCTCGAAGCGGTTCTTCTGCAGGTCGTCCGCGAGCCCGAGCACCTTCTGGCGCTGCCGTTGCAGCTGGGTCTGGTAGATGCGTACGTGGCGCTTGCTGAGTTCCACCTCGACAGTCAGCTCGGTCTTCGGCGGCAGGTCGGTGAGCACCTCGTCCTTGGTGCGACGCCTCATGAGCGGTGCGATCCTGCGACGGAGCGTGGCCAACAGTTGAGGTGCCCGGCCGCTCTCGATCGGCTTCCGGTAGACCTCGGAGAACCGCGACGGGTCCGGGTAGAGACCCGGCGCGGTGATCGACAGCAGTGACCAGAGATCCATGAGGCTGTTCTCGAGGGGCGTGCCCGTGATCGCGAGCTTCACCGTGGCATCGAGGCGACGGACGCACTGGTAGGTCTTGCCCCGGTGGTTCTTGACGAACTGGGCCTCGTCCAATACGAGCAGTTCCCAGTCGAGTTTCTGGTACTGCTCGAACTCGATGCGGAACAGTGCATAGGAGGTGACGACGATGCGAGCGTCGCCAACCTCTTCATCGAGAGCGGTGCCGCGACGCGTGCCGGTCTCGTGCACCGTGCGCACCTCGATCCCGGGCGCGAACTGGGCAGCCTCGCGGTGCCAGTTCTCCACCACGCTGGTCGGTGCGACGACCAGGAACCTGGCTCCGGGAGACTCGTCGAGCACATGGAGGAAGAGCGCGAGTGTCTGGACCGTCTTGCCGAGGCCCATGTCGTCGGCGAGGATGCCGCCGAGGCGGTTTCGGTAGAGGAATGCGAGCCAGTCGAGACCGTCGCGCTGGTATGGCCGCAGCGATGCGGCCAAGCGTGTAGACGGTTCCACCGGCTCGGGCGCAGTCAGCTGCGCGAGTCGCGCCACGCTGGCCTCCCAACGTTCCGACTGCTGTTGCACCACTCCGAGCCCGGTGAGTTCGTCCCACCAGCTCGTCTGGAAGCGGTTGATCCGCACGGTGGAGGAGCCACCGCTCTGCGCCAGCCCGCGGGCCTCTTCGATCAGCTCGCGGAGCTTCGCGAATTCGGGACGCTCCAACCGGAGCCAGGTGCCACTGTCGAGCACCAGCAGTTCTTCGTCGTTCGAGAGCGCTGCGAACAGTCGGGCGAACTCGATCGCCTCTCCGTCCACGCTGACTTCGACGGTGAGGTCGAACCAGTCGTTGCGATCAGGATCGCTGGCGTCGGGGTCGATGACCTCGAGGGAGATGAGCGGATCCTCGGTGGCCTCGCGCAGTTCGGGCGCGTTGCCCGACACCTCGACGGTCACCCCGTACTCCTGCAACCACGGGACCACCTCGGTCAGCAGGACGACTGCGTCGTGTCCGCTCATTGCCCGGTCTATCGGTCGACCGTTCGGGTCGGCGAGGCCCGCCAGAAGGTGGGTAGGGAGCTTCAACTTGGCAAGCGCCGCCACTTCTGCGGCACGGTCCCGCCCGATGCTCCCCGGATGGTTGAGCCGGTGGGTGTTGACGCGTTCACCCCGGTGGTAGCGGACCCCCCATTCGATCACCGCGGAGTCGACCTTGTCGCGCTGCACGGTCGCCACCAGTCCCTCGAACTCGGGCATCGAGATCTTGACCGAACCGTCCGACGAACCGATTCTGGCGAGTTGTGCCAGGCGGGGCTGGTATTCCTCGATCAACTCGTCGACGTCGTTGGGCGGCACGATGAGCGGTGGGGCTCCGACCAGTTGTGCGATGTCGTGGTGCAATGGCCGGTCGAGCGGGATCAGCGAGAGGGTGTCCCCGTCGAGGACGAACAGTCCGTGTGGCGGCGTGCCGAGAGTCCCTGAGACCTCGGGGGACAATGTGATCGCGTGACCGTCATGCTCGAAGGAGGTGGCCATCGCGACCGCCCCGCTTGCGTCGGCGCTCAGGTCGATCACCACACGCGCCGGTGTGTCCGAGATGGCGACACCACCTGATGTGGACGGCTCGCGCACGAGTTCGATACCGCCGGCGATCGCATGTCGGAGGTTGGACCAGACATCGGGTCCGAACTGTGACAACGGTAGAGCTTCGGTGCCCGGGTAGTACCCGGTCGCTTTCCAACCCGTGAGCATGGAGCGGAGCAACGAGACATGGGTTCTGTCGAGATCCTGGGAGTCATACGGCGAACTCACATCGCGCCACGACGCCCCGGTCTTGATCCACTTGCCTTTGCGTCCCGTGCGAAGCGGGCGCAGCGTGACCTGCATTGAGGTGGGGCCTGCCCCGTAGCGGGTGCGCTTGGGCCTGCTGAACCTGACCCCGAGCGCCAACGGCGAAGGCTCGGTGGGATTGCTGGTGTCGTTGACGACCCGGGACAGCGCCCGACGCCAGTCGGACCCCTCGTCTGCTCCGGTGGACCTCACATCCGGCGTGGCGGATTCACGAACCGTGAGGATCAGGGCCACGCAGTGCTTGCATCCGTCTCCGAGCGGGCACGAGCAACTGTCGGACACGGCGACCCCGCCCGAATTGCCCATCCAATTCACCTTCACCAGGTACGGGTTCGGTGCGGCACCCTGGACGACACCGGTGGCCCTTCCTGGCTCGTAGCTGACGACCGTCACGCGCCGCTGCGCCGCGTATGCCCTGCCGCGTTCGATCGAGCCGCGGTCATAGGTGCGGCTGAGGACCCCGTCGGTCAGCGCGTGGATGTCCGGGATCTGCGACATGGAGTGACAGTGTACGGATGGGTTGCGACGTCGGCCTGGTTGGCAACATGCGACAGCCGCGGCGGAATCTGAGTCGCTCGAGCTGGCTCCGCGCCAATAATGTTGATTGACCTATATACATAGCGCGATCTATATTATTGGTGTGGCGAGCCAGGCACAGCGTCGATCCGACACGAGGCGGCGTTTGCTGGACGCGGCAGCGGATCTGTTCGCTGAGCGCGGCGTCGATGCTGCTTCGATCGACTCCATAGCAGAGCGGGCAGACCGCACCTCCGGAGCCATCTATGACCACTTCGGGAGCAAGGACGGGCTCCTGTTCGCGTTGCTCGAGGGTTGGGTCGATGACGTGGCAACGGTGGTGGGGGCGGAATTGTCGACGGCAACGACCCTCGAGGAGATTCTGGGTGTGCTGTGGCGCAACGTGTCGTCGCCGGTGGCAGGTGGCGGACAATGGATAGCGCTCGAACACGAACTCTGGACCTACGCGATCCGCAATCCGGAGGCCCGGGAATATCTTGCCCGTCGCTACCGCGGCGCCTGGAAGGGTATTGCCTCAGCAGTCGGCGATACCGCTGAGGACCCGTCCTCAGTTGGTCCCGTTGTCATAGGAACACTGTTCGGCCTCGAGATGATGCGACGGATCGATCCCGACTCCGTGTCCGATGCTCTGGCCATCGAAGCGCTGGCGCGCATTGTCACCGGAACGACCCAAGGAGCAACACAATCATGACGATCACTGAGGAGCTCGGCGATATCGACCTGCTCGCAGGTACCTGGGCACGTGGTGTTCCACACGACCAGTTCGACCGCCTGCGGCGCATCGCCCCGGTCTACTGGCACCCCGAGCCCGACGGTCCGGGATTCTGGGCGGTGACCCGCCACGCAGATGTGCGGACCGTGAGCCATGACTGGGAGACGTTCTCGAGCGAACTGGGTGCCACCTTCATACCCACCCAGGACGAGGAGGCGATGGCCCAGCTCAGGCTGACGATCCTGAACATGGATCCGCCCCGGCACAACCGCGCACGACGGCTGGTATCCAAGGCTTTCACCCCGCGGATGATCTCGAAGCTCACCGACGAGATCGAGCGGCGCGCGGAGGCGGTGGTGGACTCGGTGGTGGACCACAACGGGTGCGAGTTCGTCGCGGATATCGCGGCGCAGGTTCCGGTGCAGATGATCTGCGAGATGATCGGTCTGGAGCCGGAACTGTGGCCAAGGATGTTCGAGGTTTCCAATGACCTCATCGGATCACGGGACGACCCCGAGTACGCGCACGTCGACCCGGAGGCGTCCTCGGGGGAGATCTACGCGCTGTGCGATGCCGTGGCGGAGGACCGACGCCACGATCCCCGCGATGACCTGATGACCGCCCTGGTCGAGGCCGAACTCGACGGCGAACGGCTGGACAACATGGAACTCGACCTGTTCTTCATCACCCTGGTGGTCGCGGGCAATGAGACCACCCGCAACCTGATCAACCATTCGATGCTGGCTCTCATCGAACACCCAGAACAGGCACAGCGACTGCGCGACGATCCGTCACTGTGGGACTCGGCGGTCGAGGAGATGCTCCGGTGGGGTACTTCGATCAACAACTTCCGCCGCACTGCCACCTGCGACACAGAACTCGGCGGTGTGCCGATCGCAGCGGGCGACAAGGTCGTGATGTACTACACCTCGGCCAACCGCGACGAGGACGTGTTCGATGATCCGCACACCTTCGATGTCGGGCGCAACCCGAACGACCACGTGACTTTCGGCGGCGGTGGTGTGCACTACTGCCTGGGCGCGAGCCTCGCCCGCGCTGAGATCCGCGCCACGATGCGCCAGGTGGTCGAACGACTGCCCGACATCGCGCTGGCGGGTACACCCGAGCGTCTTCGTAGCGATTTCGTGAGCGGCATCAAACGGATGCCGGTCACTTGGTGAAAGGACCAACTGATGCGTACACCCATATGTGACGAACTCGGTATCGAGTTCCCGATCTTCGCGTTCACCCACTGTCGTGACGTGGTCGTCGCGGTATCCAAGGCGGGTGGCTTCGGCGTCCTCGGCGCGGTTGGTTACTCCCCGGAACAACTCGAGATAGAGCTGAATTGGATCGACGAACACATCGGGGACCGACCGTACGGCGTCGACATCGTGATCCCCAATGCCTACGAGGGCATGGATTCCGACCTTTCGGCGGAGGAGCTCACGAAGATGCTCCAGGACATGGTCCCGAAGGAACACCTCGACTTTGCCCACAACCTTCTGGCCGACCACGGCGTGCCGCTGGCGGATGAGGAGGACAACTCCCTCAAGCTGCTCGGTTGGACCGAGACCACTGCGACCCCACAGGTGGAGATTGCGCTCCGTCATCCCAAGATGAAGCTCATCGCCAATGCACTGGGGACTCCTCCCAAGGACATGATCGACCACATTCACGCGGAGGGTCGCAAGGTGGCAGCGCTGTGCGGTTCACCACGTCAGGCCCGCAAGCATGCGGACGCGGACGTTGACATCATCATCGCCCAGGGTGGTGAGGGTGGCGGACACTGTGGTGAGGTCGGCTCGATCGTGCTGTGGCCCCAGGTGGTCAAGGAAGTTGCGCCACGCCCGGTGCTCGCAGCAGGAGGAATAGGCAGCGGAGAGCAGATCGCTGCTGCGCTCGCGCTGGGCTGCCAGGGCTCGTGGTCGGGTTCGCAGTGGCTGATGGTCGAAGAGGCCGAGAACACCCCGGTCCAGCAGAAGGCGTACATCGACGCGGGTTCGCGTGACACGGTGCGGTCCCGGTCCTTCACCGGTAAGCCCTGCCGCATGCTCCGCAACGACTGGACCGACGCATGGTCCGATCCCGAGAACCCCCAACCCCTCGGCATGCCACTGCAGTACATGGTCTCCGGGGTGGCGGTAGCGGCGACACATCGCTGGCCCGACCAGACCGTCGACGTGGCGTTCAACCCGGTCGGTCAGGTGGTCGGCCAGTTCGAGAAGGTGGAGAAGACCTCGGCAGTCATCGAACGATGGGTGAACGAGTACCTCTCCGCTACCGGACATCTAGCTGACCTCGAGAGTGCGGCGCTCAGCTAGAGATCTCACCGATCCGGTGGTCGGGACGGGTCACTACGACGGTTTCGAGTCGCTGAGTTCGGCGGCCAGCGCTTCCAGCTTGTCGATCGCCATCGTCCAACCCTGACCACCGGGAGGTTCCGCGGGCACGCCGCGATCACATTGCGTCGTTCCCATCCAACCGGAGATCCCCTGGATGCTCTCGAGGCGCTGGTGCAGGATGGGACCCTGACCGATGAGGCGATCCGCGATCAGGTGGTGACCCTGATCGGTGCCGGCTACGACACCACTTCGGCATCTCTGAGCTGGATGTTGTGGTCAGTGCACTCAGACTGCATCCGGCGGGTGTGATCTCTCCACGCGAAGGATCGGTCCGGGGTGACAGGTTGGATGAGTCGGAGTGTGTGGATATCGCTGACCATCGTGGGGCTGATGGGGCCCTTCGTCGGCGGATGCCCCGCCGGGTACCCCGGCATCGCGTGACGCTGAGCTGGAAGCGAGCGGATACACCGAGGTGGAGTACCTCGTTTCGGGGACAGCCGACGTGTACAGCGGCGCATCGAGTGGGCCCGCGGTCGTCGCAGATCAGGACGTGCCCTACACGACCCGGATTCTCGCGCGGTACCCGGAGGATCCTGACGACTTCAGCGGCCGGGTGGTGGTTGAGCCATTCAACACCAGCGCCCTGCGAGATTCCGATGCGGCGTGGAACTTCATCGGTGAGTCGATCATGGCCCAGGGCGATGCCTGGATCGGTGTGACAGTTCGCAACCTCTCGCTGGACTCAGGGGACGCGATGGTGCCTGCGTTCGAGACCCTGACGCTGGGTCCGGTGGATGTGCCGGTGTTGGAGACCGAGACCGACGTCGAGGGTTACGTGGTGCCCGAGTTCACCAAACCCAACAGCGCGTCGGTGCGACGTGCCGACGCCGACGAACCCGGGGACCTGTACCGGCTCTACGACGTTCCCGGTGCCGCGCACTCGAATGCGAGTCCCAACTGTTCGGGTGGCGGAACGACGTTCCCCCAGCAGTACCTGTCCCGAGCTGCGTACCGGAACCTTCTCACCTGGGCTGAGGATGGAAAGGCTCCGGTGTCGATCGACCGGGGCCTGCTTCTCGAAGCGGACCGGGAGGTGATCCTGACCGAAGCTCGCGAGCGCGTGGGACTCGTCCAAGGGCTCGACTGAATCGCCCGGGTTCGTCGGGAGCTCGCCCATTGGTGCAGTCCCGGTGGTTTCGGCTCGAGATGGTCGCGGCTCGATGAACAGGCATTCCCACCTTTGATGTCACACCGCTTCCTTAGGGTGATTCGTATGGTTCCAGGGGGGAGCAACTCAACGAATTCAGAGGTTCTGAACAGCGTTGTCTCCGACGGATCGGTTGTCGCCGACGGGTCGGGTGTCGACGACTGGAAGTCGGAGGCCGGTGACAGGTGGTTGGGCCAGGCGCGGGATTGTTCGTGTGTGGATTCGTTTGCTCATGGTCGTGACCGTGATCTGGGTCGCGATGGTGTGTGTCCGGCGTCGGAGCGTCGTCGTGGTGAGCAGCTTCTGGGTGAGTATCGGGTGTGGATGCGTGAACAGGCCGAAAATGAAGTGTTGACCGGGGAACACGCAACTGATCGGGTTGTCGAAGCGAACGACCATCTACGGGCCGCCGCTGCACTGTATGCGGAGACCGATGTGGCGGATCTCGACGGTGAGGCTTTGATGGGCACTGTGTTGGCGTTGGAGAGCAATCAGCGTCTGTTCGACGCTGTGAAGGCGAAGGTGTTGGCTGGCCTGGTTGTTTCTGGTGTTACCGAGGTTGAGGCGGGGTTGGGTGTGAAACGGTGGATTTCGAGTCGCACCCATTCCAGTGATGTGAGAGTGGCCCGGGAGTTGAACGTGTCGAGCACGGCTTCACGTTTCGATGCGTTCGCCGAGGCGATGGGTCGCGCGGATGTCGGTGCTGAACATGTTGCTGCGTTGGCAGCAGTGTGCAACGACCGCACCATTGACGCTCTGATCGGGTTGCAGGACGAACTGCTGCGGTTCGCGAAATTTCATCCTTATCATGTGTTTGTCACGCATCTTCGCCGTGTCGTTCGGGTGTTGGACCCCGACGGGGCCGAACCTGATTGCGGAGACCGCGACACCGCGTCGGTGGCCCGCGATCTGGAAGGACATCTACATGTCCGCCTGGAAGCATCAGGTCACAACGCCGTTGAAGTCGAACAGATCATCAACACCGAACTCGACCGGCAGTATCGGGCTGCGGTCCGCGAACAACAAGCGGCAGGTATCCCGGTACCCAGTCAAGGGGTATTGAGGGCCAGGGCGGTCATCGAGTTGATTCGCCGTGGTGCGCAACCCAACCCGAAAGCCAGTTCTCCTGTGGTTGAGGCGTTGTTGCCGATCTCAGTGGATTGTGACGGAAACCTGTTCGGGGTACACACCGTCGACGGGTTCGATCTGGATACGGTTACCGCTGCGGTTCTGATATGTGGAGCGCAGTTCACCCCGATTGTTGTTGATTCTTCGGGCAATCCGTTGAACATGGGTCGCCATTGCCGGTTGTTCACTGCAGATCAACGCAAAGCCATGGTCCTACGTGACGGCGGGTGTGTCTTTCCTGGTTGTGACCAACCTCCGTCGCATTGTGATGCCCACCACCATTTGGAATGGGAAAACGGTGGACTGACCGATACAAACAATGGCGGGCTTCTATGCCGACGCCATCACGGACTCGTGCATCGTCACGACCCATGGGTCATCGAACACTGCAACGTTGATGACCTGCCCCCGGACCTCCTTGTGGCACATCAGGTGCGCGCTGAGAGTGCCGGTATGGAACCCACCGTTGACGTCACCGTCATACGGTCACCCAAAGACCGCCTGTTCCTCGCACAAAACGCGATCGATCACCGCGGCCCGGCCCCACCCCGACGACAAACCGCAGCCTGAAGCAGGCACCCAAGGTCCCCACCCCGCGAACAGCGGCACGCACAGCACCAACCAGAAGATCGCTCGATCGCTCGATCGAGCCAGATGCGCCACAGCAACATTGAAGGCCGCCCCCAAGGGGCCGCACTCCCGCGCCCGGGATCCTAGGAAGTCGCCGGCGTGGCGACGTCGATCCAGCGCTGCTCTGCCGAGGAGCGTCGGATCGCATCGAGTACGACCATGCTGGCGACGCCGTCGGCAAAGGTGGCCGGTGTGGGGTCGTTGGGAATCGGATTGCCGAGAATGAGATCGCGGAACGCCTCGGCCAGCTTCGTGTAGGGGGCCAGGTCGATGCCCCAGGCGTGGAGCTGGTCATAGGCGGTGACGAGGAGGTCACCCGGAGGAGGATGAGGTGGTGCCAGCTCGAGATCGTCGGGAACCGAGACAGTGCGCGTGCCGTTGCTGTCGGCGACCTGCACCACATCGAAGTCGATCCACACCGTCCCCTTGTCGCCGGCCACCCGGGTCGCGAATACCGGCGGACCCCAGGCTCCGGCAGTGCTCTGGAGCACTCCCTCGACACCGTTGACGAGCCGGAAGTGCACGGTGAAGGAGTCCTCGGCGGTCCAGTCACGGTCGGCGACGAGGGAGAGCCCGGCGCTGACGCCGGCGAACTCCCCGAGCGTCGTTCGGATCTGGTCGATGACATGTGAACCCTGCGCTCCCAACCAGCCACCACCTTGGGTGCGGTCGGACCACCAGGGGGGCACCTCACCCTCGGGTTCGGCGAGCATGGGGATGTGCAACAGGCAGGTGGCCAGTTTCGGCCGGCCGATGGCACCTTCGCGGATGACCCGTGCGGCAAGGGCCTGGCCGGTCGCCCAACGGAACTCGGTGCCGAGGAGATGGACAACGCCGGCGGCCTCGGCCGCGTCGAGCATCGTCCGGGCCTCGGCGGTGTCGCGGGCGAACGGCTTCTCGCACAGAACATGTTTGCCGGCGGCGATCGCCTCGAGCGCGAGCGCGCTGTGGGTGTGGGGAGGGGTGGCGATGGCTACGGCGTCGATTCCCGGGAGCGCCAGCGCAGCGGTGAAATCGGTCGAGGCCAACGGGATCTCGAAATAGTCGGCACGATCCTTTGTCTTGTCCGGGTCGTGGCCCACCAGCACACGGACGTCGAACCCGGCGGCCCGCAGCGCACGTACATGGGTGAGACAGCCGAACCCGGTACCGACCACGGCGACTCCGAGCGGTGTGTCGGGGGTATGCGCTGTACCGATGGTGTCGGTCATCGTGGCATCTCCGGATCGGGTTCGGGGCCGGTCGTGTTCAATTGCCCGCTCAGGTTGGCCATTGCTCTACGGAACAACGAGCCCATCAGGGCCGAGGCCGTAACCTTTCCGCTCGTGAAGAGAGGTTTCGGATCGATGGCGAAGGTCCATCGCACGATGGTGTTGGCGCGGTCGTCCTCGCTCTCGAACAGAGCCCACTCCTCGACCGGCGCGTGGGCCAGCGGCACAGAGCTCTCATCGACCCGGTACGCCCAGCACGACGGTTCCTCCCAGGCGATCATCGTCTCGCGGTAGAACGTGCCTGCCATGTCCACCCGGCGTCGCGACCCAACCCCGCGGGGCCCCGCTCCTTCGTAGCTCGCATTCGAGAGCTTCGGAAACCAGGTCCAGGTCGACGGGTCGGCGCCGATCGCGGCGAACACCGCTGCCCGTGGAGCCTCGACCAGGGCATCGAAGACATAGCTATCGGGTGCTCGGTCGAGGAAGGACAGATCTTCGGGTCGCAGGTGGAAGTTCACGCGAGATCCTTCACGTCGGGGTCGGCATCCGGGGCTCGAGCCCCGCTGAACGGTACAGGTCGTCGATCACGGTCATGTTGCGCACGGCATCCTCCGCGCTCGACGGGAACGGCCGCCCGTCGATCACCGCAGCGGTGAAGGCGTCGAGTTGGTGGGCGTAGGTGTCGGTGTGCAACCTAGACTCGCGGCGTAGCCGGCCGTCGGTGCTGACCTTGATGCGCCCGAAGAGTTTCGGCATGAGTGGGTTGAACCCATGCATCCGGCCGTGCTCGCCGCGCACGTCGAGGTGCAGTGACAGCAGGCGTCTCGACATGAGCGAGCAGTTGATCCGTCCGGTGGCCCCATCGGGAAAGCGAAGGGTGCCGGTGAATGCTCTGTCGACACCGCTCTTCGTCAGGCTGGCACGCCCATCGAGAACCGAGGGCTCGGTGCCCATGACCGCTCGAGCCATGTTGATGGCGTAGCACCCGGCGTCGAGCAGGGCGCCGCCGGCCAGGTCGAGGCGATACCGGATGTCGCCGGGTTTGACCAACGGGAAGCAGACCGAGGCATCGACGTGTTCGATACGACCGAGTTCTCCGGACTGCACGATGTCGATCATTCGTTGAGCCATGGGGTGATGGCGCCAGTGGAACGCCTCCATGACCACGCGGTCGCTCGCCCGGGCGACATCCCGCGCCGCTATGGCGACGACCTCTGCCCGCTCGTTTCCCCGTGCGGGGGACATGACCGCTGCCGGTGCGATCGCCGCAGCACCCAGGACTCCTATGCGCACGGGATTCATCGGTTCTCCCTCATGCATCCGGTGCCCGGGGTGGTCGACCCGGCGAACTGACCATTCCGGGCAGGGCCCCGGTGGGCTCGCCGTCGACGATCACGGGGACACCGTTGACGATCGTCGCGTGTACGCCCTCGGGCCATGCGCGGAAGCGGCCCGCACCGCCGGGAAGGTCGCGCACGAATTCCTTGCGGCCGGCATCGATCCGATCCGGGTCGAACAGGAACACGTCGCCCCAGCGGCCGGGTTCGAGGCTGCCACGGTCGCTCAGCCCGAGGATGGCAGCGGGCACCTGGGTGATCTGGCGGACGCCTTCCTCGAGTGTCCACACGTGTCGGTCCAGGACCCAGTTGCGCAGGAACCACGAGCTCCAGTCCGCCGCGTCGTCCCGAGCGAGGTGCGCGCCTCCGTCGGAGGTACCGATGATCATGCGGGGATCCTGCTGTGCCTCGCGAACGGCGCCGGCCCACTCAGGGGTCTCCCAGTTCCAACGGAACCCGGTGCGCAGGTCCTCCGACAGAGCGAGGTCGAGCATTGCATCCGCGGGTGCAACGCCGGTTGTCTCGCCGATCTCTGCCAGCGAGCGGCCCACCAGATGCTGATTCGCTGCTTCGCGTGCGTGTTGGACGAACACGGTCTCCCACAGCGGCGGCGGAGTGGTGGTGCCCTTTGCAGGATCCCGGTTGTAGTTCTCGACCGCGAAGCGCAATTCGGCTCGAGCCTCGGGATTCTCCAACATGGACACACGGTCGTCATGGGGTAGTGCCAGCATTTCGACCCACGAGGGCACCGACAGGTAGAGCTGGTTCTCCGGTCCGATCGTGAGGGGTCGATCCGGCGGTCGCGTGATCAAGATGTTGTAGATCGGCGTGCCGTTCGCCCCGGCGCGGTTCAGGAACTCCTGCGCCCGTCCCCATGTGGCGGTCGGGGCATCGGTCTTGTTGCGGCCCCCGAGACCCTGGATGATGATCGGCAGTCCTGACCGCTCGCCCATCTCTATGCAGTAGTCCTCGTCGGTTTCGTCGATCCCGCCCACCGCGCTCGCCGGTAGGTAGGTGATCGTGCCGGGCCCGGCACTGCCGGCCGCTTCGGCGAGAGCCAGTAGTTCTCGGCGGCTCGACAGGCGCGACGGCACAGGGCGGCCGTCACCGTCGACATGGGTCGGCGCGTGCGATGACGAGAGGCCGGCCGCACCCGCTCGCACGGCAGCGCGGACCACATCCTGCATTGCCGATATCTCCTCGGCGGTGGCTTCGCGTTCGGACCCCTCTGCACCCATGACCCAGCGACGCACGTTCGAATGGCCGATGTAGCAGGCGAGGTTGATGCCGAGCCGTCCACTGCGACTCTCCAGGTACTCCGGGAACGTCTCGAAGTCGAAGTTGACCGCATCCATCGCGGCCGGTTCCATCTGTTCGACCTTGGCGAAGAGTTCCCTCACGAAGGTCTGGTCATCAGCACGCGTGGGGGCCACGGCGAACCCGCAGTTCCCGGCAAGTACCGTCGTGACGCCGTGGTAGATGGACATGGACGCGAGCGGGTCGTAGGTCACCTGCGGGTCGTAGTGGGTGTGTGCGTCGACCACACCGGGAGCGACGATCAGGCCGTCCGCATCGATCGACTCGCACTCAGCGACCGTCGCCCGATCCGCTCGGCCGACCGACGCGACGCGACCGTTCCGGATGGTGACATCCGTGCGCCGCCTGGGTAGGCCTGTTCCGTCGACGACCGTGCCGCCGCGTATCACAAGATCGCCGCTCATCTGGGACGATCCCCGGCGATCGTGAGGCGGTGCATGATCCGTCTGGATGTGTAGTCGGGTACTGCGTAGTGCTGCAGACATCGGTTGTCCCACAGCGCCAACGTCCCGGGTGTCCAGCGGAACCTGCACTGGATGTCCGGCGAGTTCACCCGGTCGAGGAGGAGGGGGAGGATCGCCGCGTTCTCGGCATCACCCAGGCCGTCGATGCGGGTGGTGAAGTTGCCGTTGACGAACAGGGCCTTGCGGCCCGTCTCGGGGTGTGTGCGAACCACCGGGTGATGCTCGGGCGGGTACTGTGCGCGCATCACCGTGAGGTCGGCATCGCTGTTTCCCTGCTCGACTGCCTTGACGAGCATCTTGGACAGATCGTGGGTTGCGGTGAGTCCGTCGAGCATGGCTTTCAACGGTTCGCTGAGCGCGTCGTACGCCGCATACATGTTCGCCCAGCAGGTGTCACCTCCAAGGTCCGGAAGTTGCACCGCCTGGAGCATGGTGAACTTGGGTGGGGTCGCGAGGAACGTGTTGTCGCTGTGCCATGCGTCAGCGCCTTCACCACGTGGTGCCTGTTGGTCGAGAACGGTGAGTTCGGCGACATCGGGGTGCTTCGGACCGAACGGTGCGACATCGATCTCGCCGAGTTGGATCGCGAGGCGCATCTGTTCGTCGGGTCGGAGTGCCTGATCGGGAAAGAAGAGCACCATGCGTTCTCGCAGGGCCGCCTCGATGTCTGCAATGTCTGAGGCACCGGCACTCCGCAGCGACACGCCGGTGACGAGTGCGCCGGTGTGGACGGTGAGCGGTGTGACGTCGAGGGTCACGATGATGCTCCCGGGCTGTCGGTGGGTTCGGCCCCGTCCGGCGCGAAGCCGATCGTGGGCAGATAGGCGTCGAGTAGATCACAAACGACTGTTCCGGCGTCGGGATCGAGAGACTCTGCGAGGTGGGCCGCTCCGGCTCGCCGGAGCATCGGATCGAGCCGGTACCGGAGCGCATGCATGACCCAGGTGAGGACCGGACCGTTGGCAGCGGTGTCGTAGCCGACGACGGTGTTGGTCCCGGCGGAGCGGTCGACGTAGTGGTAGTGCGGTTCGTCATCGAACGCATCGAAGCGGAGGTACTCGTGGTCGTCCTCGATGCTGACGACGTGGATGGACAATCCCTTGTCGTTGAAGCCGCCCTCAGGTGAATGTTCCTGTATCTCGGCCAGATCGTCACCCTCGTAGGCCTCAGCCAACGCCCCGGGGTCCACGACGCGGTACTCCACGCCGATGCTGAGCGGTCCGGCGTCCAGGTACACCGTGTGATCCGGGTCGGGCGGAACAGGTTGGACGTCGTAGGTCTGTCCGAGCATGGTCAGTTCTCCTGTGTGGGTCCGGGTTCGGTGAGCGGGGGTAGACGTGTGAAGACCTCCCGGGCGTTCCCACTCGTGATGCGGGCGATGGCGTCGGAATCGAGTCCCGCGGTGAGGTCCGGGTCGGCGAACTGGCGTGCAGCTTGGCGGTGCCCGGTCATGGGGAAGCCGCTCCCGTAGATCATCTTGGACCGCCCCATACTGTTCGCGAACTCGCGCAGCTCGGGGGTCCAGTGCCTGAGTGGCCACGTGGCCGAACCGAGGAAGACGTTCTCGAGGCTCGTTGCTCTGGCTATGGCCTCGGTGGTCCAGGGCCAGCCGGTGTGTGACAGCACGAACCGCACCGACGGATAATCCGCTGCAGGGCGGTCGATGCCCTCGGGGCGGCCGCAATCAGCTGGGAACCTGCCGCCCGAAGCTCCCGCTTGCATGACGAACGGCAGGTCGTGTTCGGCACACAGTTGGTAGTAGGGCTCGAAATCGGCGTGATCGAATCGACGGTTCCAGCTGTGGGTGTGGTTGTGCAGTCCGACACACCATGGTTGCCCGATCATCTCTGCGGCCAGTGCGACGCCGGAGGTGCCAGCGGTGGGGTCGATGCTCCATACACCTCGGAACCGGTTGGGGTGGACCTCCACCAGGTCGGCCACCTCGTTGGCGCGACACGCGACGTGCTCGAACAGGTTCGGATCGTCGGGCCCGGTCGGCGGAGGCTCGGATGCCACGACGATGACGGTGGCAAACCCGGATTCGTCGAGCCGTTCGACCATCTGGTCGGCCGAACAGAACTCGTCGCCGTCGCGGTGCACCTTGAGCGTCAGTTCCTGACGGTCGATGGCTGCCT
This sequence comes from uncultured Microthrixaceae bacterium, assembly GCA_963805905.1. Taxonomy (GTDB): domain Bacteria; phylum Actinomycetota; class Acidimicrobiia; order Acidimicrobiales; family Microtrichaceae; genus JAMLGJ01. Next base: position 3,001,433 of record CAWDVV010000001.1, on the reverse strand, counting down.
GCCACCTGGCGGCACGGTCGGGGAAGAAGGCATTGCACCAGTAGTCCACCGCGCCGACGAGCCCGCTCATCGCTCGTCTTTGAAGCGGACGAGTTTCGCTGCGCTGCCGAATCCGGTGAGCGGGTCGAGTTCTCCCGGGCAGCAGGCCCTGGCGGCGATTCGGACTCCGGTGCGTTCCTTGAGTTCGACCTCGACCGCAGCCCCGAGTTCGGCCAGCGCTGCGTCGTCAGTGGTGCCACCGGCGGCGACAGTCACTTCGATCTCGTCGCGGTCGGCGTGGCGGAACGCACGCACGAAGTAGTCATCGCTCGCGCCGGGAACCGTCGCGGCGATGGCGCCGAGCGCTTCGGGCCATACGTTCACGCCGCGGAGCTTGACCATGTTGTCGCCCCGCCCGGCGAAGGGAGCCATCCTGCGTAGCCAGCTACCGCACTCGCACTGCTGTCGTGGGTACAGCGTGGAGAGGTCCATGATGTTGTAGCGGAACTGCGGGCTTCCGGTTTTGTAGAGTTCCGTGATGCAGATGGCGCCCTCGGTGCCCTCGGGTAGCAGCTCACCGGTCTCCGGGTCGACGATCTCCACGATGTAGGCATCCTCGAAGATGTGCAGACCGGTCTTTGCGGGACACTCGACCGCGACCCACTGCACCTCGTGGAATCCGTAGCTGTCGAGTACCGGAACACCGAAGGTTGCCTCGAGCTTGGTGCTGTCGCCGATGTTGGGCAGGGCGGTCAACGCGAGGTCGGTCCTGGGGTCGATACCCATTTCGGTGGCTACCTTGGCCAGGTGGAGCAGGTAGTCACCGGTGGTGAGGATGGCGGAAGCCCCGTACTCGAGTGCGAGTTCGACCTGCTTGCGACTGGAGGTGACGTTGCCCGTGCCGGTGGTGATCACGATGCAGTTGAGCCACTTGTAGAGCGCCTCGTCCATGATGTGCGCGCCGTTGTGGGTGGAATACGACCAGGCGTTGAGCACGACGTCACCGGGTCGGATGCCCTGCAGGTACAACGCCCGGGCGGTGAGTAGTGCGCCCGCTTCGCGGTCCCAGGCTGTGTACAGCGTCGGGCGGGAACGACCGGTGGTGCCACCGGAGGTGAACAGGCGCATCGGTTGGGTCAGCGCGTCGGAGAGCCGCACGCCCTGGTAGTTGCCGAGTGGAGGATGTTCCTCGATGCTCGTTCGGATGTCGTCGACGGTGTACATCGGTGCACGGCTCAGATCGTCGAGCGAGTTGAGCGTCGACGGGTCGAAACCTGCCGCTGCCCAGCGCTCGGCGAAGAACGGCACCCGTGCGGCCGCGGTCGCACGTTCCGCGAGACGTTGTAGCTGTTTGGTTTCGATCGTGGATGGCTCGTCGAGCCACGCAGTTTCGAAGTACTCGGGCGCCGGTGGGTACAGGTGCTCCAACCGGTCGAAGTCGACCGCGTCGCGGGGTCGTCGCATCGTGCCCACCGGCTCAGGCGGTCGCGGTCAGCGGAACGTCGGTCGCCTCGTGGAAGTCGGTCGGCAGGTAGCCCTCGGGGAACCTGTAGAAATCGATCGCGTTGTCCCAGAGGATCTTCGCCTTGCTCTCCATGGTGATCTGGTCCGGCAACAGCTCCATGAACTCGTTCGTGGTGTGGGGGTACTTGGAGTCGGGGTGGGGGAAGTCGCTCTCCCACAGGATGTGGTCGTCGCCGAGCCAGCGGATCACGTCGGCAACGAAGGGGTCCTCGCACTCCGTGGTGATCCAACAGTTCCTCTTGAAGTACTCGGTCGCCGTCATCGTCAGCTCGGGACACTCGAAATCGCCCGACATCTCCAGATGTTCGTCGATGCGGTGAAGCCATGAAGGGAGCCAGCCACAACCTGCTTCCATGTATGCGCAGCGAAGTCTCGGGAATCGTTCGAACACTCCCTGGGTGATCATCGACAGCGAGGCGTTCATGGCCTCGTGCGTGTGGACCGCGGTGTGCCACTCGGTGAAGGTGTCGAAGCGGTCCGCACCTTCGGTCTGAGCGCGGAGCCCCATGAACTCATGCGTCGCGAAGGGGCAGTCGAGGTCCTGTAGGAGTTCGTAGACCGGGTCGTAGTATCGGTCACCGAGGTTGCGGTGGTTCATGAAGTTGGGGCGGGCCCAGAACGATCTGATGCCGAGTTCGTCGTACGCGAACTGGATCTCCTCCACGGCGCGGCTGACGTCGTTCAGCGGGATGGGTGAGCTCGTGATGACCCGGCCCTCGGAGACCTCGCGCATCTCGTGGCCCCAGCGGTTGTAGGCGCGCACCATGGCGGCCTGCAGCCCAGGGTCGATGCCCTCGAGCCACAGGTCGTACTCGGGGCCGTAGATCACCGCCACGTCTATACCGTCCACCGCGTGGGCAGCTGCTACCCGATCACCGGTGAAGCCTTCGAGGACGATCTCGCCGTACTGCTCCACCATGTCCTCGGCAGTCCAGCCGATCGCCTTCTGGAACTGGCCGTACAGGCTGGTGTCGTGCTGGGACCACCGCCCGTCGACAACAACGGGGTTGTACGTTTCCAGCCCGGCGGGGCTCCGTCTCGAGATTCGGTCGCGGAACTTCGCGTCGAGGTACTTCGGCCAGAGGTCAGATGGATAGATCACATGTGAGTCGGCATCGAAGACCTTGTAGCCGTTGCGCATGGGATTCCTCGCTGGTTCCAGATTGCTCTATGGCTAGATAGTCTCACCATAGAGTAGTGTGGGCAGGGTGTCGACCAAAGAGACCGCGCTCGACCTGCCCGTCCCCGAGTACATCCTCGATCATGACGACCCGGCAGCCCTGTTCAGTCGATTGCAGCGTGTCGTCATCCATCTCGAACTCCTGCAGATCGAGGCCGTTCGCGACTTCGACATCAGCTTCAGGGACTTCGTGATCCTGGCGACATTGCGCAAGGAGCCGGCCCCGCACGAGCTTGCTGTGTCCCAGATCGCCCGGTACGTGCTCCGACCCATGGGCTCGATCAGCCAGGGGTTGGACCGCGTTGAACGGGCGGGGCTCATCAGGCGCTCGACCGCCAGAGATGACCGTCGCAAGGTACTCGTGCGGCTGACCGCCCGGGGTGAGCGTTTCGCAGATGACGTGCTCGATGCCTACGACCGCACGCGCAAGCGCGTCTTCGGTCGTCTGAGTCCCGAGCAGCTCGACCGCATCGACGAAGCCGTGACCGATCTACTCAGCGCCCTGGACACCGACTACGTGGACGGTGCCTAGAGCGTGAATTCGTGCCGCGACGACCCACCAATGAGGGAGCACCAACCATGACCACCGATGTCCCGAGAATCGACGGGTTGACCCACACGATCATCCATCCGGGCGGCGCGAATGACGTGCCGTGGATCCCGGTCCGTAGCCAACGCAATCCCGACGGCAGCGAATCCCATGTGTGGGAGAGGTGGGTCGCGTTCTCGGTCGAGCCGCTGTACCTGGCGCTGTTCGCCAAATGGGACCCCGGCATGATCGTGCGTCGCCATGGCCACCACAGCCCCCATACGCTCACGGTGCTGTCAGGCGAGTTCACCTGCGGGGACGAACTGTGTGGTGTCGGCACACACCTGGAGCTGCCTTTCGGTGCTTCGTTCGGCCCGTTCGTCGCCGGCCCGGAGGGGGTCGAGTTGTACGAGGTGATGATGGGTGACCCCCGCTCGTGGAGCGACGAACCCGAGGTGATGGAGCAGTTTCTCGCAGCGCGGGGTGTGGAACAGTTGCCGGATCCGCCGATCGAGTTGCCTGCGGGTCTCGAAGACCTTCGAGCCGTGTTCGGCGCCGGAGCCGCATCCGACGACTGAGCCACATCAACTGGCTGGGCCCCATCAACTGGCTGGGCCCCATCGACTGACTGGACTGCGTCGGGGGTCAGTCCAGCGAGGAACGCAGAACCCCCACGGCATGCGTGCCGGCGATCTTCGTGGCGAGATAGTCGGGAGCCTCGGCGGTCGGGACGAACCAACCCGTGGGGCACATCGTGAGGATTTCGACGAAAGACGGACCGAGCGCCTGCTGTTGTGCTGTGAACGCATCAACGATCGTGCGCTTGGTCCGTGCGACATTGCCTGCGTCATTCACCGCACCGCGTGCGACGTAGCCGACGCCATCGATCTGGGCGAGCAGTTCCGCGATCCGCATCGGGTGGCCGTGCCGGGCTGCGTCGCGCCCTTCGATGGAGTTCTTGGTGCGTTGACCGATCGTGGTTGTCACGGTGAGGTGACCACCGGTCTCGCCGAACACGCCGTTGTTCAACATGATGCACACGATGTTCTCTCCGCGTGCGGCGGCATGCAGCACCTCCTGGAGACCCTCGTTCGCCATGTCCCCGTCGCCCTGGATCGTGAACACCGCGAGCTCGGGACGCATCCGGATGACCCCGAAGCGACCGGGGGGCCCGGCCGTGACCAGTGCCGGGGTGTGTGCCAGGACTGCGACCGTCAGTCCTTGAATTCCGCGGGCCGGCCTTCTTTGCGGGCCCGCACCGCTTCTTCGAAGTTCTGCGTCGTCATTCGAACGAACAACTGGGTATGGCTCTCCATCTCGATGGCGGCGCGGAGGCTGCCCATCTCGAGTCCGGCCCACATCGTACGCTTTGTCAGAGCGGTTCCCTGGGTGCTCCACCCATTGATCTGGTCCGCGAGGTCGAGCGCTTCGCTGAGGAGGTCCTCGTCGGGCACGACCCGCGATACCAGGCCCATCGCGGCGGCCTCGTGGGCGTCCACGTCACGACCCGACAACATGATCTCGAATGCCCGGGATGAGCCGATGGCACGGGGGAGCAGAAAGCTCAGCCCGAGTTCGTTGGCCGTCAGGCCGTTGTTGATTCCCGCCGCGCGGAAGTAGGCAGACTCGCCTGCGAGGCGGATGTCGGCGCCGAGTGTGAGGCACATGCCGCCGCCGATAGCGGCGCCGTTGATCGCGCAGATGACGGGTTGGGGCATGCGTTGCATGGCGGGAACGAGGTCGGCGAGCAGCGACATCGCCCTGGTGGCGATGCGGGTGAGGGTGAGCCCGTCGATGTTGGGCGGTGCGCCGCCGTCGCTGCTCGTGTCCGCCCCCGAACAGAAGCCACGGCCCCTGGCGGTGAGGATCACGCAGCTCGTGTCGTTGTCGGCGGCCACCGTCTCGAACGCTTCGTGCAGCGGAACCATCAACTGGAACGCCATCGAGTTCATTCGCTCGGGTCGGTTCAGCGTGATCACCGTCGTATGGGGACGGGGATTGTCGATCAGGACGGGATCTTCAGCATCGTTTGTCATTGTGAGGCATACTAGCGAATGTGTCCAATAGCCGTTGGTCCCGACACGGTGACGGGCGAACTCGCGATCGACGAGCTGCTTGACGCCGCGGGCCGCGCCTTCGCCGAGTTCGGCGTGTCGCGGGCCACGATGATCGACGTCGCCCGGGGCGCCGGCTGCTCGCGGGCCACGCTGTACCGGTACTTCCCGAACCAGGAATCGCTGCACCTGGCGTTCGTGCACCGGGCGACGCTGCGCATCGCCGCGCAGCTCGCAGCCGACCGCGACGCGGGTGCGTCCGGATTCGCTCACCGACCGGATCCTCGCGGGCATCGATCGAGGTCCGCGCCGACCCGCTGTTGGCGGTCTGGTTCGAGCCTGAGAACATGGCGGTTCCGATGGCGGTGAGTCAGACCTCTGACCTGCTCCAGTCGATGTCGGTCGGCCTCATCGTCCAGAACGATGCGATCGATCCTCGACCGCGACGACGTTGAACGCCGGCCGGAGTGGCTGTTGCGTTCGATCATCTCACTGTTGGCGATGCCGGGTGCTGATGCCGAAACCGAGCGCGCGATGGTCGAGCGGTTCGTCGTCCCGGTTCTGTCCGCTTCACCCTCTTCGAACAGGAGCAACGCATGACATTCAGCTGCGAGAAGGTCGGGGTCGAGTTCTTCGACACTGCACCCACCCGCTACCAGGCCAGCCAGGAGATCGCCGCAACCCCCGAGCAGGTGTTCGAGGTGTTGCTCGACGCAGACTCCTGGGTTGCGTGGGCGATGCCCATCACCGCGGTCGAATGGACCTCCGGATTTCCGATCGATGTGGGGTCGACGCGCAGCGTGCACATGAGGGGTGGCCTCATCGGCTACGAGGAGTTCATCGCCTATGAGCACGGAGTCCGGATGGCCTTCCGGTTCAACGAGGCGTCCAAGGACGGCATCACAGGCCTTCGCCGAGGACTACCGGGTCACCGACCTCGGCGGTGGCCGGTGCCGCGTCGAGTGGACGATGGCGATGAAGACGGCCCGGGGTGACTCCGGGGTCCTGTCGAAGCTGACCGGTCCGATCATGGGATTCATGGTCCGCAGGATGCTGCGCAAGTTCGGCCGCCTGGTCGAGTCGAAGACGACCGGCGTCCGCAACTGAACATGCAGCGCCGGACAGTGGTTCTGCGGGACGGTGGTTCTGCGGGACGGTGGTTCCAATCATGATTTTGACATCAACGGAGAAGAAATGACGGATAGCGATACGACGACGAGTCTGGATCAGATCGACCTCACCGACGCGTCGGTGTGGGAGCGAGGGGCACCTCACGACTGGTTGGATCAGCTGCGTTCCACCGATCCGGTCCACTGGCACGAAGAGGCCGATGGCCCGGGGTTCTGGGCACTGACACGCCATGAGGACGTGCGCAGGGTCTCGACGTCACCGGGTGAGTTCTCGAGCTATGTCGGCGGTCCTCTCCGCCTCGATCCGCCCGGGGACAGTCTCGATCAGGTGCGCATGGTCATCATCGGCATGGACCCACCGGAGCATCGCCAGTTCCGCAACATCGTGTCCAAGGCGTTCACTCCCAGGATGATCGGCCGTCTCGATGAATCGTTGCGTGAAGAGACCAAGCGGGTGGTCGGAGAACTGCGCGACGGCACCAGCTGCGAGTTCGTCGCGGATGTAGCTGCCCGCATTCCCATGTGGTCGATCAGCGAGCTCATGGGGGTTCCGGCCGGGGACCGTCATCGGTTGTACGAGCTGAGCCACGCCCTGATCGATGATCAGGATCCCGAGGTCGCTCCGACTCCGGAGACCTCGATGGAGGCTTCCGCCGAGATATTCGGATACGCCACCGAGATGGCCGCGCGTGAGCGGGCCAATCCCTCGGGCACCCTGACCAGCGATCTGCTGGAGGCCGAGGTTGATGGTCGGAAACTCACCGACGTGGAGTTCACACTGTTCTTCATATTCTTGATCGTTGCGGGCAACGAGACGACCCGCACCGCGACCTCGCAGGGTCTACTGACCCTGCTCGACCATCCGGAGTCACTCGAGCGGTTGGTTCGTGACCCGTCCCTGATGCCTGCCGCGGTGGAGGAAATCGTGCGGTGGGAGCCGCCGATCCACCATTTCCGGCGCACCGCCACCACCGATGTGCAACTCGGCGACACCACCATCGCCGAAGGTGACAAGGTTCTGATGTGGTACGCCGGATCCAACCGGGACCCGGAAGTGTTCGATGATCCGCACTCGTTCCTCATCGACCGGTCTCCCAACCCGCAGCAGTCCTTCGGTATCGGGGAGCACTTCTGCCTCGGTGCCAACCTGGCCCGACTATCGCTCCGTGTACTGTTCACCGAACTGTTCGCGACGATCGAGAACATCGCGCTCGAAGCGCCACCGCGGCGGCTCCACTCGAACCTGATCAACGGCATCAAGGAGATGAGGATCAGCTACGACGTTCGATAGTCCGCCGCATGTCGTACCAATGAACGAAGACCGGGTTCTTGTTTCGGGGAACAGAACTTCACACGAGGTCGAAGTACATCCACAATCAAGAGAGCCTGCTCTCGCGCAGCCGGAATCGAGCGGCCGCCACGTCCAGGTCACATCACAGGGGGTTCAGTGTGTTGCCAATGTCCGAACGATCGATCATGAGTCGTACAAGCACCAGGGGCGCCGTCATCGCGGCGACGCTCGTCGCGCTGACGCTGATCGCCGGAGCGTGCACCAGATCCGCCGATGATGTGGAGGTTGGGTCGTCCGAGACGACGGCACCCACCCAGACCGATGGCGGGTCGTCATCGGGCGCAGGTGATTTCGGCGACCTGAAAGCAGTGTGTGGCCCGGGCGACGGCGCCGGCGCGACCGCTCAGGGAATCACCGACGACACGATCAAGGTGGGCACGATCTCCGACGCGGGGTTCACCGGACGGCCGGGGCTCAACCAGGAACTGTGGGACTCCGCCCAGGTCTTCGTGAAGTGGTGCAATGACGCGGGTGGAATCAACGGAATCAAGATCGAAGACGTGGAGCGCGACGCCAAGCTGACCGAATACAAGCAACGCATCACCGAGGCGTGTGAGGAGGATTTCATGCTCGTGGCGGGCGGCGGTGTGTTCGACGACACGGGTCAGACCGAACGGATCGATTGCATGCTGCCCGAGATCCCGGCTTACCAGGTCTCTCCCCAGTCGCGGGGATCCGAGTTGGTCGTGAATCCGATTCCGCGGGGTCTTCAGACGCTCGATGTCGGTGCTCAGAACTACCTCTCGGACGAGTTCCCCGATTCGACCGACAAGGTCGGGTTCCTCACCGGCACGGTCCCGTCGACGGTGTTCATCGATGCCCAGCTCCAGGAGGGGGCGGAGAAGCTCGGCTGGAACACGGTGTACAAGGCGCAGTACAACCCGACCGGCGAGGCCAGTTGGACCCCGTTCGCCGAGGCGATCAAGAGCGCAGGTGTCAAGGGACTCGTCTACACAGGCGAACCGGAGAACCTGGCGGCACTGCAGCGGGCGATAGCCGATATCGGTTACGAGCTCGACTGGACCCTCGCAGGTGCCAACGCGCTGGATTCCACCTTCATCGACGTCGGAGGCGACGCGGTGTCGAACGTGTACATCGCCACGAGTCTTGTACCGCCTTTCCTCGCGTCGGAGAATCCAGCCACCCAGGAATACCTCGACCTCTACGCGGAATACCTACCCGACGGCAAGTCGGAAGCGGGTCTCGGGTACAACGCCTTCTCGGCATGGCTCCTGTTTGCCACGGCGGTCAAGAAGTGTGGCTCCGACGTCTCCCGCAGGTGTGTGTTCGACGCCGCGAAGGCCACCACGGATTGGACCGGTGGCGGGCTGCATTCACCGACCGATCCGGCCACGAACAGTCCAGGCACCTGCACGATCATCGTCGAGGCCACGCCCGACGGGTTCGTCGTCCCCGACGACTTCAAGCCGAACGACGGGCTCTTCGAGTGCTCCGATGACAACGTCATTGATCTGGACGGCGACTACGGCACCGGTGTCACGATGAAGTCGCTCGGCAAGAGTATCGACGATCTCTGATAGAGCTTTGGTCCCGACCCGATCGATTGACAAGGGGGTGCCATGGAGAAGTTCCTGATTTTCACTGTGGTGGGCCTGACCCTGTCAGGCACGTATGCCGTGATCGCGAGTGGCCTCGTACTGACCTACGCGACCACCGGGATCTTCAACTTCTCCCAGGGCGCGATGGGGATGGTCGTGGCCTTCGCGTACTGGCAGCTCCGCTTCAACTGGGGTTGGCCCACGCCGATAGCCCTGCTCGTCGCGCTCGGCATCCTCGCCCCCGCGATCGGTCTCGCGATCGACCGGTTCATCATGCGCGGACTGCGAGGTACGAGCGAGGCCACCAAACTTGTCGTGTCGATCAGCCTCATGGTGGGGCTGATCGGCTTGGCGAACCTCGTCTGGGAGCCGGGTCGGAGCCGTCCGATGCGAGCCTTCTTCGAGGGACAGCGGCTCGACGTCGGGGTCACCACGATCACCTACCACCAGGCGATCACGATCGTCGTTGCCGTGATCGTGGCAGCCGGACTGCGGTTCCTGTTGCATCGCACCCGCATCGGGGTGTCGATGCGGGCGAACGTGGACGACGACTCGTTGGCGTTGCTGAATGGTGCCCGGCCCTACCGCATCGCCGCCATCAGCTGGGCTGTAGGCGGCTTCCTCGCGGGCATCGGAGGCATCCTCATCGCCCCGACGCTCTCTCTCGAGTCCGGCTCGCTGTCCCTGTTGATCATCAACGCCTACGCGGCGGCGATCTTCGGACGCCTTCGATCGTTGCCACTCACCTTCGTCGGGGCGATGGTCATCGGGCTCACCGAGGGCTATCTCGCCGGGTACCTTCCCGGCGACAATCGATACTTCGCCGCATTCAGACCGGCTGCAGCGGTGGTCATCCTCTTCATAGCGCTGCTCCTGGTGCCCAACCCGCGGTTGCGGTCCCGGAGCCATATACGCGAGTACTTCCCCTCCCCCAACCGTTCCGGGATGGTCCTGCTCGCCGGTTGCGTGGTCATCGCGGGAATCGTGATGACCACCACACTCGACACGGTCAGCCTGATCACCTACGGGCCGGTGTTCTCACTCGGCATCGTCGCCTTGTCACTGATACCGCTCGTGGGCTTCGCCGGTCAGATCTCTCTGGCACAGCTCAGTTTCGCGGGTGTCGGTGCACTTGCGGTCGCCCACCACGGACAGGGCGGGTCTCCGGCCGGGATCGTCCTGGCGGTTGTTTTCGCTGCGCTCGTAGGCACAGTTGTCGCCCTGCCGGTCATGCGGCTCACAGGTATCTACCTGGCCCTCGCCACCGCGGCGTTCGCGGTCGCCCTCGACCGGTGGTTGTTCAACCTGCCCGACTTCGACATCGGTCCGCTGCACGTGAGCCTGTTCGAGGTGGGCTCATTGAGCGTGGCGCCGATCAGCCTGTTCGGCTACACCTTCGACTCGCCCGGATCCCTGCTGCTGTTGTCCGCGGTCGCGTTCGCAGCGGTTGCGCTCCTGGTCGCCGCGCTGCGCTGGAGTCGCTTCGGACGCCAGCTGGTGGCAATGCGCGACAGCGAGGCGGCATGTGCGACCTTCGGGCTCAACCTGTTGTGGCCGCGGGTCGGGGTCTTCGCGTTGTCCGCCGGGATCGCGGGCCTCGGTGGTGCGCTGTACGCGATGCAGCTCGGCTCTGTGGCCCCCGCCCGGTTCGACCTGTTGGCGGGGCTACCGATCTTCATCATCGTCGTCGTCGGCGGTGCCGGACTCGTGGGTGCGGCGTTGTTCGCCGGGGTTTCGCTCTTCGCGGTCCTGCCGCTGACATCAGGATTCGGACCCATATTCGCAAAGATCAACTCCCTGGTCCCCGGATTCACCGGTGTGGGACTGGGCCGGAACCCCAGCGGGGTCGTTCCGTTGTTCTCCGCCGGTTTCAGCACCCTGCGCCACGACGTGACGGTGATGATGGCGATGGGCGCGGCGATGGCAGTCGTCTACGGGTTTCGCCTGGCCGACGTGTTCGACAATTGGCCGTTCTTCCTACTGCTCATCCTGGTGCTCTTCGCAGCCCAGGGCATCGCTACGCTGCGTGATCGTCCGGCCGCGCCCGAGGACACAACGGACGCCTCGGTCGACGATCTGGACTGGGTCGGAGTGACGACACCATGGACGCCGGCGCACGTCGCACGCATGGAGCAGGTGCTCGATCTCCAGTCGATCATGCCCGCGGTCACGGGCACCGCGGTCACAGGCACCGCGGTCACAGGCACCGCGGTCACAGGCACCGCGGTCACAGGCACCGCGGTCACAGAGCAGGAATCGGTCTCACATGGCGATGCTTGAGGCCCACGAGATCAGCGTGCGTTTCGGTGGCCACATGGCGCTCTACGACGCTTCGATCTCGGCTCCGAGCGGGAAGGTCACGGGCCTGATCGGGCCCAATGGTGCCGGTAAGACAACCTTGTTCAACGCGATCACCGGCCTGGTGACGCCGTCGTCGGGCAGGGTCGTGATCGACGGACGCGATGTGACCCGGACGAACCTGCACCGGAGGGCGAGATACGGGCTTGCCCGGACCTTCCAGCAACTCGAGCTGTTCACGATGCTGACTGTCCGCGAGAACATCCGCGTGGCAGCGGACATCCGCCGCAGATGGGCACACGACGGTGGGGACTCGGCGGCGTTGACCGACCAGATCATCGACCAGGTGGGATTGCGCGAGGTCGCTGACGAACGTGTGACTTCGCTTCCCACCGGTCAGGGGCGATTGGTTGAACTGGGCCGCGCTCTGGCCTGCAAGCCACGGATCCTGTTGTTGGACGAACCTGCATCTGGCCAGGACGACACCGAGACGCAGCGCTTCGGCGGTCTCCTGAGAGACATAGCTGCCAGCGGTACCGCAGTGTTGCTGGTCGAGCACGACATGTCTCTGGTCATGGAAGTGTGCGACGCCGTGTACGTCCTCGATCTAGGTCAGATGTTGGCCGTAGGACCCCCCGCTGACGTGCAGGCGAACCCGCTGGTGCTCGACGCCTATCTCGGTACCGACGGGGGGCACAGCGCATGACTGCACGAACGGATGAGACCGCAGCGCAAAGCGCGGCACCGCTGTTGGAGCTGCGGGGAGTCCATGCCGCCTACGACGGCATCGAGGTTCTTCATGGAATCGACCTGACCGTCGGGCGCGGCCAGGTCGTCGCCATCCTCGGGCCGAACGGCGCCGGAAAGTCGACCACCCTCAAGGTGCTGGCCGGGTTGCATCCGGCGTCATCGGGCGACATCGTGATCGCGGGGCGACGGGTGAATGGCGCCGGGGCCGATGATCTCGCTCGACGTGGGCTGTGTCTGATCCCCGAGGGCCGCGGCATCTTCCCGAACCTGACAGTTCGGGAGAACCTCTGGATGATGACCCACAGCGGCGTCGGTCTCACAGAGATCGAGGAACGATCGATCGCCTACTTCCCCCAGTTGGCGAGTCTGCTCGGTCGTACCAGCGGGACCCTGTCAGGTGGCCAGCAACAGATGGTCGCGATGGCTCGCGGTCTGGCCACGGACCCCGCGTTGCTGGTGCTCGACGAGCTCTCCATGGGGTTGGCTCCACTCGTGGTGGACGGGTTGTACTCGACGGTCCGGGAGGTCGCCGACGCGGGCACCTCGATCCTGTTGGTCGAGCAGTTCGCCCGCATCGTGATGGATGTGGCGGATTCGGCGTCACTCATCGTGCACGGCCACGTCATAGACAGCGGACACCCGCGTGAGATCGAAGGAAAGCTGACCCAGGCCTATCTGGGTGGACAGGAGAACCCATGATCGAGAACCCGGACCGGGTCGAGCAGTTCACCCAGGAGATCGCAGAGATGCGACTCCCGGATTCGAGGAGTTCGACGGATCGGTTCCTCCTCGGTGGGGGAATCGGGCTCATGGTGGTGGGCGTCGTGGTCGCGATCGCCGCCTACTTCATCAGCCATGGAACCGTGAACGCTCTCCAGCAACGCGACGCCATCGTGATCGCGCTCATCGGGCTCACGCTCGCGCTCGTCGGCGCTGCTCTTTTCCTGCGGTACTCGATCGCGCAGTTCCTCCGTTTCTGGTTGGCACGGAACTCGTGGGAACAGACAGCACAGACCGATCGTCTCGTAGAGGCGATGAGGTCGAGTAACTCATCCAAATCAATCGGCGACGGAACCGCCGGGAAAGCGGTCTCGTAGCACCATGGCCTTCAACATCGCGGACCTGTTCGAACACACTGCCGATGTCGTGCCCCAGAGGACGGCGCTGGTGTGCGGCGACCGCTCCATCACGTTCGCCGAGCTCGACAAGCGGGCCAACCGCCTCGCCCACCATCTCGCAGAGCGGGGTGTGGGTGAGGGGGACCACGTCGCGATCTACTCGCTCAACAGCATCGAGTTCGTCGAGACGATGTTGGCGGCCTACAAGTTGCGCGCCGTTCCCATCAACGTCAACTACCGGTACGAGGACGAGGAGCTCCTCTACCTGCTCGACAACGCCGATGTCGTGGCAGTTGTCTACCAGGCCTCGTTCTCGGACCGGATTGCCTCGGTGGCGGACCGGATCTCCACGCTACGGCACCTCATCGAGATCGACGACGGTACCGACCCGAACACCCACGTCCGCGCCGTCCGCTACGAGGACGCGGTTGGGGTACACGCTGAGGAACGCGATTTCGGGCCCCGTGACGACGGCGATCTATACATCCTCTACACCGGTGGGACCACCGGTATGCCAAAGGGTGTGATGTGGCGTCACGAGGACGTATGGCGCGCTCTCGGCGGCGGCATCGATTTCGTCAGCGGCGAACCGGTGACCGATGAGTACCAACTGGCTACCCAGGCCGGCGAGGCCCAACCGCCAACCGGGCTCGTACTGGCACCGCTCATGCACGGCGCTGCGCAATGGGGCACTCTGGGCGGACTCTTCAAGGGCACCACCAACGTCATACTCCCGCGGTTCGACCCCCACCTGGTCTGGGACGCGGTCGAGCGCTACGACATCGCGGTCGTCACGATCACCGGTGACGCCATGGCTCTTCCCCTGATCAAGGCGCTCGAGGAGACGAGCTACGACCTGTCTTCACTGGTCGCGATCAGTTCCACCGCAGCTGTGTTCTCACCGGTGGTCAAGGCCCGGCTCTTCGAGTTGCTCCCCGATCTGATCATCAGTGAGGCGGTCGGTTCCTCAGAAGGCGGGTTCAACGGGCTGCGGGTTCTGGACCGCGCTTCAGCTCTCGATGCTCCCAGCCACGACGGAGGTCTGCTGAACGTTCCGCCAGGAGCCGACACCGTGGTGCTCGCCGAGGACAACTCAAGAGCACAGCCGGGCGAGGTCGGCCGGTTGGCACGCAAGGGCAACGTCCCCATCGGCTACTACAAGGATCCCGTCAAGACCGCGGCCACCTTCATCGAGGTCGACGGCGTTCGTCACTCGGTCCCCGGTGATCTGGCCCGGATCGAAGCCGACGGAACATTGACCCTGCTCGGACGTGGTTCACAGTGCATCAACTCGGGTGGCGAGAAGATCTACCCCGAGGAGGTGGAATCGGCGCTCAAGGCGCACCCCAAGGTGTTCGATGCGCTGGTACTCGGTGTGGACGACGAACGGTGGGGTCAGAGGGTCGCCGCCCTGGTCCAGCCATGTGATGGCGATGCTCCGACCCTGGAGGAACTCGCTGCATTCACCCGTACGACGCTCGCGGGCTACAAGGCGCCGCGGGAACTCCACCTCATCGACGAGATGCCCCGCCAACCGAGTGGAAAGCCCGACTACAGCCGCGCCCGATCCACGATCGATGCCCGGACCGACAACGCACAGGAGACACCACAACGATGACGATCACCGAATCCACCCCGGGCACCGTCGGTGCAGATCGCTACACGATCATCTCCGCCGATTGCCATGCAGGGGGAAGTCACGCGGCGTATCGCGAGTACCTCGACCCGGAGTTCGTAGCGGACTTCGATGCCTGGCGGGAGAAGTACAAGAATCCCTACAAGGACCTGGGGGACAACCGTCGTCTGCGCAACTGGGACAACGAAATGCGCAACTCCCAGCAGGAAGCCGACGGCATCGTGGGCGAGGTCGTGTTCCCCAACACGGTTCCGCCGTTCTTCCCGAGCTTCGTACTGTTCGCCGAGCCTCCCACCGATGAGCAGTACCGACACCGTCATGCGGGCGTGGTCGCCCACAACCGCTGGCTCGTCGACTGGTGCAACGAGTTCCCTGAACGTCGTGCGGGAGTCGGGCAGATCTTCCTCAACGATGTCGACGATGCGATAGCGGACGCTCGCTGGATCAAGGAGCACGGACTGCGTGGCGGAATTCTCCTGCCCAACATCGCGCCCGATGTGAAGTGGGTGAAGCCGCTCTATGACCCTTGTTACGACCCGTTGTGGGCTGCGCATGGGTTCCACCGATGCTCGACCGGCTCGATGGGATCATCAGGGGTGTTCGCGGTGCGGGCGCCATCGGGGAGATCCGTTACGGCGACGACCAGGTGCTGCCCAAGGACGCAACCGACCACTTCGAGCAGAACGTGTGGATGGGTGTGAGCCAACCCAAGGACGCCGACGTCGAGGCCCGAGGAAGGATCGGGCTCCACAAGTTCATGTGGGGCAGTGACTACCCCCACGACGAGGGAACCTACCCGTATACCCGCGAAAACCTTCGTGCGCGCTTCCACGACGTGCCCGAGTCGGGGCTCCGAATGATGCTGGCGGGCAATGCCGCGGCCTTCTACGACTTCGACATCGCAGCACTCGATCGACTCGCCAGTGAGATCGGCCCCGGTGTCGACGAGGTGGCAACTCCCATCGACGGCATTCCCGACAAGCACCTGGAGCGCCTCTCGAACGACATGGACTCACGGGCTATCAAGTGAGGCGTGCCCGCATCGGCTCCACTTTTGACCGGGCGAAGCCATGACCGGGCCCCATGATGTCGAACGGCCTGAGTTGCCTGACCTGGTAACAGTCGCCTGCGTCAACTTCGCGCTCAGCAGCGAGGACGTGGCCACGGGAGCGGCCATCGCAGACGTTGGTGGTTCCGAGGCGGTTGGCCATCAGAGTGGAGGCGGTGAAGGTCATTCGGCCAGCAAGGCGGCGCGGCTGGCCAAGATGGAGCGCCATGTCCGGGATGCCGCCCGCCAGGGTGCACAGCTGGTGGTGTTTCCGGAATCTGTGCTTGGGGCGTTGGGGCCGACCTGCGGGAAGTGCTCGGTCGAGACCGGGCCGTGCATCGAGCACCAACGGGCCGCCGAGACGGTGCCCGGACCGTCATCGGAAGCGCTGGCGGACCTCGCTGCCGAACTGGGTGTGTACATGGTGTTCGGGATCGACGAGTCGGACTCCGATGATCCTTCACGGATATACAACTCAGCGGTGCTCGTCGGCCCGGAGGGGATTCGCGGCTCCTACCGCAAGTTGCATCTGGGCCATCCGCTCGAGACATCGAGGTACAGCCCCGGCAGTGAGCTCCCGGTGTGGCAGACATCGATCGGTCCGATCGGCATCCTGATCTGCTACGACTTCTGGTCCAACCCCGAACTGTCGCGGATCCTGGCGCTCAAGGGGGCACGCATCCTCGTCAACGCGACCCGTAGCGCAGACCACGTCGGCAAGCAGGACTACGTTCGCAACACCACCGTGGTGCGTGCCCAGGAGAACCTGGTCTACGCGATGAGTGCCAACTGGACCGGTCCGACCGGGAGCGGACGCGCTGCCGGGTACAGCACGATCGCGGGCCCCGCGTACCCGGCGTTCAACAATGTGTTCGCGGCCGCGGGAACAGAGGAGCAGGTTCTCGTTTCCACACTCAATTTCCGCCAACTCGGTCGATGGCACGACCTGTTTCCGTGGCGGCAATGGAGACTCGACCCCGAGCGTCAACTGGCAGTCACCCAATTGGTGGCAGACGAGTTCCAGGAGCTGTCCGGCGCCCAGCGCCGGGAGCCCTGACCCGACTACTCGGCAATGCCGAAGCGCTCCAGGCCGAACGCTTCGACAGCGTTCCCACGCAGGAAAGCGTAGGTCTCACTCTCGTCCAGGCCGGCGGTGGTGCCTACGCCCTCGGAGGTTTCGGTGATGGTCATCGGTCGGTCTCCCGTGGATCGGTTATGCGGACGGCCTGCAGCGTCGGGTGGTTCGTTCTCAACAGGTCCAGTACGACGGGCTCGAGCATCTCTCGGGGCAGGACACACTCGGCGCACTCTGCATCGACGATTCCCATGGCGAGGTGCGCCACCTCGCCGTCGAGTTCCATCAAGGTCAGTGTGATGCCGTCCGACTGGAGTACGTCGAGCGCCGGTGTCAGATCGAGACTCATCTCAGAGCTCACTCGAGGTGAGAAGCGCGATGAGTTGGTCCGTCGCTGCATCAGCCCAGTCGAAAAGTGTGGCTTCATCGGTACCGCCCAGTGGGTGCGGCAACACCAGCCGGCGGGTGTCGGAAAGGCCGAAGTTCGCCGACAGGGTGGCCGCGACCGGTTCGAATCTGGTGGTTGTCACCACGACTGCGGGCACTCCTGCGTTCTCCAGTTCGATCGCATCCTGGACCGAGTATGCGGTGCACGAGCCGCAGTCTGCTGCGCCGGTGACCACGAGGTCCGCTTCTGCGCGGAGCCGTTCGAACACATCGCGTGCCATCGGGACGGCCGCATTCGCCGAGTTCCCCTGCGGACCCTTCTTGGTGATCAGCGAGATGGTTGCCCCGGTGCGCGAGGCGAGCGTCCGCGCGGCGCGCACCATGACCACCGCGGCGTTGGGCTTACCGTTGTCGAGCACCGCAATCCGCTGGCCAGCAAGGGAATGCGGCGACGAGGCCCTTGTCGAGGACTCGGGCCCGGGGGCGGAATCGGGTAGGTACATCCTGGTCATGGGTCAGCCTTCCACTGCAAGCGTCACGCTGCGAGTCATACCCCACGATGGGACGACGAGCGAGTGTTTGCCCGGACCGCCGGCCACCAGGACGCGGATGTTCTCGGGCTCGGCGGTCATCGGCAGGAGGTGGTCGTCTGCGACCTCCTTCATCCACTGCGCCCACGCGAGCTCTTCGAAGTGGGCTCGGAACAGGCCCGCCGGCATCCGGGCATGGTCGAACAGGTAGGACTGGACATCTCGGCGGGTCATTGCCCTCTTGGCAAGGCTCGCGGCATGTTCGGGACCCAGGACGATGAAGAACTCGCCCTGGCTGATCGGAGCGTTGTTGACTGCGAGCGTGGTCATGGCGGAGGCGACCTTTCCCAGGATGAGAGCCGGCTCGCCGTCCGCTTCGGCATCGTGAACGTTGTGGGGGCCTTCGCCACAGTGCACGGTCACCGCGCTCGGCGTATCGATACCACAGCTGTGCTGGTAGCCCTCCCATGGGGATTCGTCCAGGTTCTCCGCCGCGCAGAAGGTGTACTTGGCGGGCTGCCCATGGGTCGCAGCATCGCCCGTGCCCGGAGTCGCTCCCGCTACATGCAACAACACCAGACGCACCGCCCGCCCGACCGTTGCGTTCGCCCTGTTGCCCGGGCCGAAGCACCCGACACCGGAATTGAACCCTGCCGAACGTGCGATCTCGCCGTGGACGATGACCATGGGTGCAACGAGCTGCGTTGTCGCGTTGACGCCGCGGAGGTTCATTGCAGGTTGCGACAACGCTCTCAGCGCGCTGAGCACGACCGGAAACACCGGCGGTGGGCATCCGGCGAGGACCGCATTGATCGCGACGACCCGGCGGGTGACGATGCCTGCGCGGGGTTGGAGCGTGAACAGCACTTCATCTGCCGGGCCCGACGCGTGTTGGAGCATCGCATCGACACGTTCCGGCGTCGGCTCCACGACCGGAAGCCCATCACCCAGGCCCCGCTCGTGGAGCATTTCCATGACGTCGCCTTCCACGTCGACGAGTTCTGGTTCGTAGGTCGTCACGTCGCGGACTCCAGTTGGTTGACGAACATGTTCATCATCAGCTCGAAGCTGATGTCGGGGTCCGCGGCCCACGACAGAAGGCCCGCCTGGCGCAACGTCACGAACCCGTGCACGCTCGACCAGATCACCCGGTAGTGGTGTTCCAGATCGTCTCCGACGAGCCCGAACGAACCCAGTACTGCCATCAGCGGACCGACAGTGCGCTCGTTGGCCGCTCTCATCTCTGGTGAGTCTTCCGGTGGCCGCAGACTTGCCTGGTACAGCCCCGGGTGGGTGTCCGCGAAGTTGGCCATGGCCCGTACCACCGAACGCAGGGCATCGCCGCCGGTGCGTGCCATCGCAGCGTCGCGGAGGTCGTCCGCAAGTAGCGTTTGTCCACGAAGGGCAAGATCGTGTCGCAGGCCGTCTATGCCATCGACATGGACATAGAGAGACTGGCTGCGGAGGCCGAGTTCGGCGGCCAGCATCGCGAGAGTGAGATTCTGATACCCGTGTTCGTCGGCGAGCCTGGCGGCGACGTCGAGCACACCGCTGCGGTTGAATTTGGTCTGGGTGGTCATGGAACGCGTCATCCTCCGTATGAGTTCCACACGATCGTGTCCTCGACCGGAGCACGTGGCGAGGGTACGAAGTCACCGCCGGTGGTGTGCGCCACGGGCAGGAGCGCCGTCTGGTCCCATGTGGAGGGAATCCCCAGGATCTCGGCCATCGTTTCCTGGTCCGACTGGTGTGCGGTGGTGAGCGTCGAGCCGAGCCCGCGGCTGCGCAGTGCGAGCAGGAAGCTCCACACTGCGGGATAGATCGACGCATACATGCCAGGTTCCATTGTCCAGGTAGGACGATCGGGGCCGATCAGTCGACCGTAACGACGTGAACCCTCCTCGACGTCGTAGCAGGGGATCACGATCACGGGCACCTCCGCCATGTGCTCCGCGAGGTAGATGATCGACCGCGAGATGCGAGCTCCTGCTTCGTCGCCTGCGGCCTCCTTCATCGCCAGCATCCGGGAGACCACCTCGACGGTGCAACGACGGTACTGCTCTCCGACCCGGGCCCGTTGTTCGGGGTCATCGACGACGATCCAGTGCCACTCCTGTGCATTGGATGCGTTGGGGGAGTACGAGGCCAGTCGGATGCACTCCACGATGGTCTCGCGGTCAACCGGGCGGTACAGGTCGAGCCGACGCCGTACCGCCTTGGTCGTGGTGAGCAGGCGATCTATCTGGTCCAGGTCGAACGGTGGGTCAGCAGGCATCGGAACTCCGTCGTCGGGCGTCGGGTGGTCGGCTTCGGTAGGTGTCGGTGGACGCCGCCTCTCGTTCGGAGTCGGACCCGGGCCACCAGAGCGCCAGGCTGTTCCCGCCCAGGAACGAGGCCTGGTCGGCGTCGCTGAGATCGCGGGAGGCATCGCGGGCAATTTCGATCAACTCGGGGTACGTCCTGTTCCCGTGTTGGGGATGGTCGGAACCCCAGCACAGGCGCGAGGCTCCGTATGCGTCGACGAGTGCCGCCAGGAACTCTGCTGGATCTCCATCGGTGTCGAGATTGTGGGAGGTGACCTTGAGATGCAGTCGCGGCAGCTCCGCCAGTTCCAGGAGCAGCGCCAGTGCGCCGGGACCCCCCAGGTCGGGAAACGCGCAGTGGTCCAGTGCGACGTCGACATCCGGGTACTGCTCGATCAACTCTCGCAGCGCCGGAAGGGCATCGTTGAACAACGTCGGGACCAGCACACAACCCTCGCGGGCCGCCAGGCGCCACACGGTTGCCCCCGCTCCATTGGAGAGCCATTCGGACCCCGCGTGACTGACCCCGAAGAGCCGGAGGCCGGCCAGTTCGGTGCTGTTGTCCAGCTGTTCGAAGCTCGTGGCCACGTCGTCTCCGGCCATGTCGATCGCTCCCACGAAGGCGAATCGGTCGCTACGTGCAGAGACGTCAGCGGCGTAGCGGCAGTCGTATCCGTAGACGCCGATCGCCTGCACCACGACCGCGCGGTCGATATCGCATGCGTCGAGGTCCGCGACCAGTTCCTCGACCCCGCTGGCGTGCTGCCACCAGTTGCTTCCTGCCCCCGTCGGGTTACGGGGGTAGCGCTGCTCATCGCCGCTTGCAACGTGCACGTGGGCATCCACGAGCAGCGTGGGCGTTGCCATGTCAGTAGCCACGTTCGGCCGAGACCTCGTTGACCAGCGGCTCAGCCCGCACGAATCGCTCGAGGTTTTCACGGAAGAGGCGGTGCAGGTTGGGGATCATTGCTTCGGGAGCGGTGGAACAGTGCCCCGAGATCTGGAGGTTCGGCGCTACCCAGAGCGGGTCTTCGGCAGGGAGTGGTTCGACGTTCGTCACGTCGAGCGCCGCGGAGCCGAGTTGTCCGCTCTCCAGAGCGCTGATCAACGCCGATTCGTCGACCAGGGTGCCCCGCCCGACATTCGCGAAGAACGCACCCTTGCGCATCGATGCGAAGGCCGCGGGATCCATCATGCCGATCGTGTCGGGAGTCTCCGGCACTGCCGCGATCACGGCTTGACACCTCCCGAGCATCTCGTGCAGCCCGTCGGGGCCATAGACATGCTCGATGTGTGGCTCAGGCACGGCGTCGGCTGAGCGCCGCATCACCAGAACCGACATTCCGAACGCGTGGGCACGGGCCGCGACCGCCTGGTTGATGGCGCCGAAACCGATGAGGCCGAGGGTCTGGCCGCTCAGCTGGCGTCCGTAGAGGGACTCCCAGCGGTACTCTGCCTGGGCTGCGGCGATTGCAGGGAAGCGCTTGATCGACTCGAGGAGTCGACCGAAGACGAATTCGGCAATGGCGACGCTGTTGCTTCCACCGTTGGAGGTGAGCTTGATGTCTGCATCGGCCAGCCCGCTGGCCTGCAGGTGGGCGGTGCCGGCCCCGACCGCCTGTACCCAGGCGAGGCCCGGCGCGATCGTGGTGACGTCAGGCGGTAGGTCGATCGCGAGGGCGACATGGATCCTGCTCATGGCGTGGCGGTCCTCGGCGGAGATCGGCGGTCCTTCGATGCGGTCGTTGCCGCCTCCATCGAGAGCAGCTCCACGGGAGGTGCGGAGCTCGTGGGGTTCCACATAGGTGGTTACGACCACTTCGACTCGTGGATCCACGGCTTCGATCCGGGCAAGCTCCGCTTCGAAGCCTCGCCGTGAGCCGAACCACTCGGGCGGATACATGATGCCGACCACGATCGCTCCGGAATCTGTCACGGGTAGGACCCTACGCGAGTATGATCAGGTTATCAACTGATAGCATCAGGGTGAGATCGGAGTCCGACGTGATCGTGTTGCTTCGTTCCATCGATGGCCACCAACGAGGAGATGACGATGTCTGCAGAACCTACGTTCGGCGACTCGGCCGGGGCGTTCCATTTCGACTTCGACCAGATCAGCTGGTCGGGCGGGCGGGAAGCGGAGACAGCGCCCGCGGAACTGGTCGAACAGGCCAAGCGCCTGGGAGCTCGCCGCAAGCGGATAGTGAAGGGCGAGGGTGGCTTTTACATGAACTACAGCAGCTTGCCTGCCGACTACCACATCGCCCGACATCGCCACGGCCATCCGGAGCTGATCATGGTGGTCGATGGTGGCGCGACGGTGCACGAGGCAGGGCCCGACGGCGGCGACGCCGTGCTGGAAGTAGGTGACTCGATCGTCATCGACGCGGGCTTCCACTACTCCATCACCTGCGGCCCCGACGGCATGGAGTTCGTGACGATCCGCACCTCGGATTCCGAGACCAAGCTGTCCTGAAACCGGGGTCTTCTGGATCCGGGTGTTGATTGTTCTGTGTGGTGTGTGTGGCGGTGGGTGCCACGTGTGCCTCACAGTTCGGGGGGGGGTCAGGGTTTTTGGGCTCCGAGGATCCACATGGAGAAGAATTGGGCGGCGCCGCCGTAGGCGTGTCCGAGTGCTGTTCGGGTGCCGTCGATTTGGTGGTCGCCGGCTTGTCCGCGGACTTGGAGGGCGGCTTCGGCGAAGCGGATCATGCCGGATGCGCCGATCGGGTTGGTGGACAGTACTCCGCCTGAGCAGTTGACGGGGAGGTCTCCGTCGAGGGCGGTGCGGCCTGTTTCGGTCATTTTCCAGCCTTCGCCTTCTGGGGCGAAGCCGAGGTTTTCGAGCCACATTGGTTCATACCAGGAAAAGGGGACATACATTTCGACCATGTCGATTTCTTTGACCGGGTTGGTGATGCCTGCCTGGTTGAACACGTCGGCTGCGCAGTCTTTGCCTGCTTGGGGTGAAACCTGGTCGTGGCCTGCTGCGGTGGCTGGTTCTGATCGCATGGATGTGCCGTGTATCCATGCCGGGCGTGTTCCTGTTTCCGCGGCTGATGCCTCGGCGGCGTGTTCACCGGCGAGGACCATTGCCATGGCACCGTCAGAGGATGGGCATGTTTCTGAGAACCGGATGGGTTCCCACAACATGAACGATTCTTTGATCGAGTCGTAACTGATTTCGGGTTCGTGCAGGTGCGCGTACGGGTTTTTCAGTGCGTTGAGACGATCTTTGAGCGCTACGAGAATGCCGATGTCATCGGGTGCGCCGGAACGGCGGATGTATTCGCGGATGAACGGCGCGAAATATCCGCCTGCACCGGCAACGAGTTGCTGGCGGAACGGGATCGGGAATGACAGTGCCCACATTGCTTCGGAAACTGATTGTTGTTCCCATCCGATGGTGAGAACGCGTTGATGCACTCCGGCTTGGACATGACTGGCGGCCACGATCGCGGTGGATCCCCCGACCGAACCGGCGGTGTGAACCCGGAACAACGGTTTGCCGACCGCTCCCAATGCTTCAGCCAGATATGTTTCGGGCATCATGATGCCCTCGAAGAAATCCGGGGCTTTACCGACCACAACCGCGTCGATGTCGTCCATGGTCAACATGGCATCTTCGAGAGCCCGGTATGCCGCTTCGCGTAACAACCCGGGCAACGACACGTCTCCACGAACCGCTGAATACTGGGTTTGGCCTACCCCTATCACTGCAACCCGGTTGGCACCCATCACTTGTCCCCTGTCGGTTCACTGCCAAGAACTGCAACCATGTTCTGTTGCAACAACTGTCCACTGGTGGCATGAGCAACACCGCGGTCGATTTCACCGGACATGATCCGGTTCGCTACCTCACCGAGACGTATCAACCCTGCTCCCATGATCGGGTTCGCAGCCAACGCGCCACCTGAAGGGTTCACCTCGACACTGTCATCGAGACCCAGTTCGTTACACAGAATCTTTTCCCTGATGAGTGAACGGGGCACACAGTTCAGCCACCTGCACCGCAGCGTCATGAACACCGGCGTTGTGCGCCGCGATACCAACCGACGGTGCCCGGGTCAGGTCACGGGCACCGAAATTGTGTGAATCCACTCTGTGATCGATCCCGGTCAACCACGCCGGACGCTCAACCCACTCCCGCGCCCGGTCACCAGCCGCGAGCACAACCGCGACACCACCATCGGTGATCGGTGCACAATCATGACGTCGCAACGGCTCCGAAACATACCCGTCAGCCAACAGTTCCCCCACCGGCGGTGAACCTTTCAGTTGAGCATGAGGATTGGACTGCGCCGCCATACGACTCCGATACGCGATCTCAGCCATTTCCGTTTCGGTGATCACACCGCCATCGATCATCGCTCTCGCCTGCAAACCAGCCATCGCCACCGAATCAGGCCACAACGGTGCGTAATAGTAAGGATCCAACTGGCGGGTCAACACCCTCGGCAAATCCCCCGGCGAAGCTTTCGAATAGCCATACACCAACGCCGTGTCCACATGACCAGCCTGAATTTTCAACCAAGCCTCATACAGGGCCCAAGCCCCATCCATTTCCACATGAGACTCAGCAATCGGAGGCCACGCCCCCACCGCATCAAGAGTCATCACGAAACTGAACGCCTGACCAGCCAGATAATCCGAACTCCCCGAACACGTGAACCCGATATCAGAAATCCGTGCACCGATCTGACCCAACACACCCTCAATGATGGGTTGAACCATCTCAACTTCGTTCAACTCCGGCAACGCCCGACAATGATCACTCTGAGCCACCGACACGATCGCTACATCACGCATCACATATGCCCCTTCAACTCTTCAGCAGGAACATCAGGCTCATCAATCGGTTCCCAATGAGTGATGTTCTGAAAATCCGCGGTCCGTTCAGACTCCGCCACCCACACCGGGCCGACACGCATCCCGATACGCACATCGGTGTAATCAATCCCAAGCACCGTCCCATACAAAGAAACAGCAGCACCATCAGGAAGAATCAACGCCGAAACAAACGGCGTCGGAGGAGCATTCTCCCCAAAACCGATATGAACCACACAAAACGTCGTGACCGTCGCATGCGGCCCTACCTCAACAACCTCGGTCGTGGCACGACCCAACACCGGATCCATACCCCGCGACTGCGGATACACATCCACACCACCCTCAGCCCGCTCACCAAGAATCCTGCCCTCAGCCAAACCCCGCAAAAACCGGGTCGGAGCCAAACCAGGCGTGTAATCGTAAACAATGCTCGCCGGCACCGTCACCCGCATCACCCGCTCCCCACCACCAACATCAGGAACAACCACCGCCGGCTGGCACCACAACCCCCCAGGCATCACAGAAACAGTCCGATCAGACCCCACACCGCCACCACGCCGATCACCCATATCAGAGCACCTCACCAATCAGCTCGAAACACTCAACATTCCCAAAACCCTCAACCGGATCATCCACCCAACGAACCCGCACCCGCGAACCAACCGAAACCGCTTCCGGACCCGACGCATCAACCACATGCAACATCGAGGTGTCCGCTCCATCGAGAAGGATCAACGCCAACGCGTGAGGCCTCTGGAGTGGTTGGCCGTCCCGAACCGTGGAAACCCACGACCAAGTCGTCACAGTTCCCTCCACACCAACCTCAACCATCTCAGTCAACGGCTCACCACTCACAGGGTCATACTCCACCGGCGGACACACCACCCGACCCCGCCCATCACGAATACCCAACACCCGCCGCGCAGCCAACCCAGTGAAAAACGCACCTATCACCGGACCGGTTGTCCGCCGGAAGTCATAACCAATCGTCAACGGCGCACGAAGAACCTCCTGCACATCAGATGACTCCACCACCAACACCCCCTACCAACAGACAAACCACACAGCCGCCACCTGACGACCCGTCAGAACATTAGTTGCTCCTGTGCATCGAACCCGACGCACAGGCGGACCCCCGAAATCCGCGCAGGCTGCCCGACCGGTGTTCAGGTTGGTTGTGGCGTGTTGAGGAATGTGATGTTGTCGAGCAGGATCCTGCGTTGGTCGGCTGGGTTGAACTCCTTGAGCTCGACGAGGTAGTCGAGTGGTTGGGGAAGTCCTTCGATGTGGGGCCAGTCAGAGCCGAAGATGACGCGGTCGGTGCCCATCAGTTCGGTTACCTCGTTGACGTCGTCCTCCCAGAAGGGGTTCATCCAGACGTTCGCCTTGAAGGTGTCGATCGGGTGGTCGGCGAACCAACCGAAGCTCTTCTTTGCAGTCTGGTCGAGCTTGCGGAAGGTCGGTGCGAGGAAGTCGGAGCCGTTCTCGACCGACGCGAATCGCAGGTTCGGAAACCGATCGAAGATTTTTTGGAACACGGCCTGGATCAGCCAGTCCTGGGCAGCCCGTTCGATGGAGAAGTGGGCGATGCTGGGACCGCTGTACCCGGTGTTGCCGAGTCCGGCGGTCGAGAACATCTTGTCGGCGTAACCCTGGGTCGAATATCCAGAATCACCGGCATGGATGACCAGTGAGATCCCGGCCTCGTTGATGCGGGCCCAGACAGGATCGAAGTACGGGTCGAATGGTGATTTGATGCCGGTTGGTGTGGTGACCGCTGCTGGTCGCATCACCACAACGCGGGCTCCGGCTGCGAGCACCTTGTCGACTTCTGCCGCGGCGGCGTCGACATCTCCCAAACAGAGATAGGGCGCAGCGAAGATCTTGTTCTCGTAGGCGTAGCCCCAGTCTTCGAGCAGCCACTGGTTGAACGCCTGCATCATCACGGCGCAGGCTTCGACGTCGTCCTTGAGTAGTTGTTCATAGAGCATGCCGAGGGTGGGGAACAGCCAGACGCCAGCGAGGCCTTGACGGTCCAGCACAGCTGTCCTGGCTGCGTTGTTGATGTAGTGGTCGGGAAGGGGTTCGCGTTCCTTCAACATGTCGAGTGGATTCTTCCCCTCGGGGTTGCCCTTGAAGAAGGCGTTGAGCGCACCGGGCATCGCGACGGGATTCCATGTGGGGTTGACCACTGCGTGGGAGATCCGCCCGCCGACCAGGTGGTACTGGCGCCCACCGAGATCAACCCATTGCACCACGCGGGGTTGCATGTCCGCGGGTACGTGGCGGGTGAAGGCATCCAGTGACTCGTAGTAGTGGTTGTCGGCGTCGAACGGAAGGTAGTCGAGATCCACCGGCGTCATGACAGCTCCTCAGTGGGGAACCGATCGGCGTGACAACCCCGGCCCCACCCACGGAGATGCCATTCGCACCGTATCAACTACGCGCACGCTTGGGCATTCCGGCCGGCGTCAGATTGCGATCGACTTGCTCCGCAGGTAGGCCTGCATTCCTTCGGGGCCGAACTCGCTACCGAGTCCGCTCGCTTTCCACCCACCGAACGGCGAGGCGAGATCCATGAGGTACTTGTTGATGCCGAGGGTGCCGGTGTGCACCTGGCGGGCCACCTCAACACCGTGTTCCTCATCGGAGGTCCACACCGAACCTGCCAGGCCGTAGTCGTTGTCGTTGGCAATCCGGATCGCGTCCGCCTCGTTCTCGTAGCGGATCACCGCGAGCACCGGGCCGAAGATTTCCTCCCTGGCGATGCGCATCGAGTTGTCGACATCACCGAAAACGGTCGGTTGCACGTACCAACCTCGGTCCATCTCCGCCGGGCGTCCACCACCGGCGACGATCTTCGCGCCTTCCTGCTCGCCGGCGGCAATGTAGTCCTCGACGCGGCGGCGTTGGCGTTCAGCCACCAGAGGTCCGATCTGGGTGCTCGGCTCCATCGGGTCGCCGATGCTGAGCGAAGATGCGACTGTTGCGACGGCGTCAACAACTTCGTCGTAGCGGGCGACGCTGGCCAGAATCCGGGTCTGGGCGATGCAGGCTTCGCCGTTGTTGAGAAACGATGACATCTCGAGTCCACCGGAGACGACGTCGATGTCGGCATCATCGAGAATGATCGCGGCGGACTTTCCTCCGAGTTCGAGCGTGACCGGGCGCAGCCGTTCCCCGCACAACGACGCGATGCGGCGACCGGCCGCGGTGGACCCGGTGAACGCGACCTTGTCGACACCCGGGTGGGTCACCAGGTGTTCTCCGGTTTCGCGACCAGCGGCCACGATGTTCACCACACCCTCGGGAAGACCCGCTTCGAGGATGATCTCCGCCAGCACATAGCCGTCGAGCGGGGTTTCCGGTGAAGGCTTCAGCACGACAGTGCATCCGGCGGCCAGCGCAGGTGCCAGTTTGCTCATGGTCGTGAACTGCGGAACGTTCCACGGGGCGATCGCTCCTACGACGCCCACAGGTTCATGACACACGATCGTGGGCGACATCGGCCCCTGCCGGCGCTCCTCGAAAGCGAAATTCCTCGCCAGGTCGCTGTAATACTGCAACATCATCAGAGGCATCGGAGCCTGAGCCAACTGTGAGAACAGGATCGGTGAGCCCATCTCAGCGGTGATGATCGTGGCCATGTCATCAAGGCGCGCCGTATAGGCCTCGGCGAGACGGTCGAGGGCATCGGCGCGTTCATCAGGGGACATGCGTGGCCAGGGACCCTCATCGAAAGCCCGTCGAGCAGCGGCAACAGCGGCATCGATGTCAGCCGGCGCACCGTCGGGCACGCTCGCGATGACCTCCTCGGTATGGGGGCTGACCACCTGTATCGTCCCGCTGGTCGCGGGCGCCACCCACTCGCCACCGACGAAGAAAGTTGTCTGATCGTAGGACATGGTCCACCTCGCACTTCGTGGCCGACCGCTCAGACCGACCATCCACTGAACGCCCATGACCCTACATTCGTCACGCCGCACTCCGGTGGGCGGCGTGCACACAGGCGCTTCGGGACTGCGCCGAGCCAGTGGGGGATTCGGGGTCGGGGATCGACCAACGGAGCCAGGAATCGTCGGGTTCCACGCCTGACGTACATCAATCAATGCATATTGAGTTGATGGGAGAAGGGCGATCAGGGAGCAGATTGGACATTCAGATACCCAGAAGACCATCTTCCATGCCGAGGTGGATCTGGGCGGCATCGCTGTAGTGAGATCTGCACCCGCGGCCACGCCGAGGTCTATCCGCAGTCGTTGATGGCCTTGCGGTACAGATCATTGAGTTTGCGGTTGCCCTCCGCGGTGGGATGCACCGAGTCCTTCGTCAGGGTGCTCCACGGCGGTTGCTTGTTGTTGAGGGTGGCGGAGGTCTCCGCGTTCCAGTCGATGATGGAGAGCCGGTTGTCCGAGTTGGCCAGCTGCTGCAGACCGGCGTTGAACCGCTTGGCGGGCGCGGCCACTGACTGGCCGTTGGCGATGTCGACCATGTTCTCGTTGATGTTGACGAGGTGGATGCACTTTGCCGACCCGAACATGTCGATCATCTTCTGCAGCGAGGCCATGGATGAGTCCACCGGCAGATTCCCGATCGAGTCGTTGGTTCCGAGGTTGATGATCACCTGGTCATAGGTCCTCGAGGAGACGACCTTGGCCTCGGGCATGACCTCGGAAACGGTCTTGCCGAAGTTGCCGGAGATGGTGAGCTTGAAGTCGCCCCCGAGCTGGGCCTGCATGTCCGCTCGATCGAGCGTGGTGATCGAGTCGCCCAGCACGGCGACCGAGTCGCCTTTGTTGCTGGCGCATCCGGCCAGCATGATCGCTGCCGCTGCGAGAGCAGCGAGAAAAGTTGTGGACCGGAGCACCGCAGCAGGTGGTCGATGGAGCATCACCAGACGCTACCGGTCCGCTGTTCGGAACTCCGACTCTGTCCGAGGTTCGTCTGTCGTCGTGCAGCCGCTGGGGCGGTGGGCATCGGTCAGATCTGCGCGGGCCGTGTTGCTCGGGAGCGTGAGTGTCGGACCGAGCTCCTGGCGCTGAGGATGCTGACCAGCGTGAGGAATGTGACGAGGCCTCCGACGAGGAGGTAGGCGATCCACATGGCGGGGTTGCCGGCGTCGGTACCGGCGGTGATGCCGTGGATGGTCCCGAGCCAGAACACGCCGAAGCTGGTGAGGTGTACCCAGCGCCACCATCGCCGGGGCATCCGTTTCATGGCGAGGGATGTCCCCTCG
Organism: uncultured Microthrixaceae bacterium; assembly: GCA_963805905.1. Lineage (GTDB taxonomy): Bacteria > Actinomycetota > Acidimicrobiia > Acidimicrobiales > Microtrichaceae > JAMLGJ01. The sequence continues at coordinate 2,970,916 of CAWDVV010000001.1, read as the reverse complement.
ACGGCCACGAGGAGGTACATGGCGACGACACCGAGCGCGACCGGGAGGGGCTTCCACGCATTGGCGAACGGTACGAGGAGGTCGGCCGGTCCGAAGTGGCTGTAGCTGTCGGCGACGAGGCCGACTAGGTGTACTGCGGTGAAGGCGACTGCGATTCCGCCGAGGTGTCGGTGGAGGTCGAGAAGCCATTTCGGGGCCGGCCGTCCGTTGAGCAGTCGGGTGCTCAGGAGCAGCCCCCAGATGACCGCCGCGGCGACGAGGGCCCAGGACACGATGCCGGTCGACCGGGCGATGTACCACCAGAGTTTCTCGTTCATGACGTCAACTCCATGAGATCGTGCGTTGCGGTGTAGCGGCCGTCTTCGTGGATCATGAGCGCCGAAACGCCCGAGATGCTGTCGAGGTCGGCGGTGATGAACAGTGATTTCGTGAGTGCTTCGGACCACCAGCCGGATGTGCTGATGACCGTGGCGGCGACGATGTCGGTGGCGGTAGGTCGGCCGGTCGCGGGGTCGAGGAGGTGGTGGCGGTGTTCGTCGTCGATCATCCAGTGACGTCGGAGCCGGCTACTGGACGCGATACCGACGTTGTTGACGGCGAGATGGAGCGCGGCTGGCCCTGGTCGGAGGGGGTCCTCGATGTCGATGACCCAGGTGTCGTTCTCAGGGCCGGTGCCGGCCACGCGGAGGTCACCGCCGATGTCCACGAGGATGCCGGCCGCACCGGCGTCGACCGCTTCCTCGGCGACGATGTCGGCGGCGAGGCCCTTGCCGATGCCACCGGGGTCGAGGCGGACTCCCAGTGGAAGGGTCACCGTGCGGACGGTATCGTCGAGTTCGATATCCCAACACCCGGGGATCGCTGACGGCCCTTCGATCCGTCCGGTTCGTTGCGCAGGGATGGCGTCATAGGTGCGGTCGTAGCCGTTGGCCTCGACGGCGTCGAGGATCGAGGGATCGAATCGGCCGGACGTCCGCCGCCATGCGTCGATCGAGGTGCTGACGAGTCGGTAGGTGTCCGCCGATACCGGCATCGAATACACACCGGCGCTGGCGTTGAGCATGGACAGTTCGCTGTTGTGGTCGAAGCGGGACCAACGTGCCTCCAGGTCGTGAACGTGCCAGACCATGTCGGCCAACAGCTCCTTCGATCCTCCGAGCATCGTGATCTGGGCGGTGGTTCCCATGGCCCGGAAGTGGCGGTCAGCTTCCACGGCTGGTGGCCGTCGCTTTGGCCGCGACCGGTGCCCTTCTCACGACTGGGGCCGGCGCCTTCGTCGTTACCGGCGCCCTTCTCGCGGCCGGGGCCGGGGCGGGCGCGGACTTGGCGACCGGCTTGGGTGCCGCCGCGCTGCCGGTGGTGGGTCCGTTGGTCATGACCACGCGGACGATGATCGGGGGAGCGGTCGTCGGGGGAGCGGTCGTCGGGACAGTGGTCGTCGGGGGAGCCGTCGCAACCGCTGTTTCGGTCACAACGGGAGTGCTGGGTGGCTTGGACGACATAGCTCCAGCCATGACGAGCGCAGCACTCACACTCAACCCCGTGGCGAGGATGCGGCCTCCGGTGGCGGCGTGAGGCCGCCGTTTCCGTCGGGCCGGGGAGGCAGCGGACCTTGATGGGGCAGCGGAGTCGGGCCTTGCGGGCTTCGAAGTATTGCGGCGCGCCGCCAGTGCGGCGAGTCGATCATCGGTGGAGTCAGTCATCGTCCGCACTCCGATCTTCAACCTCGTTCTCGTACCCGTGGTCGTCTCCCTCGTGGTCGTCTCCCTCGTGGTCGTCCACGGCAGCGCCACTGTCAACGGCAGCGCCACTGTCCGCGGCAGCGCCACTGTCCACCGTGACCTCGGCGGGGGCGGTTGCCTGGGTCGGCGAGGGCCCGACGGGAACTGCCTGCGGGGGGACCGTTGTTGCGGTGCCTGTGACGGGGTCGACGTACACGGTGATCTCTCGGGGCGTCGCCGCAGGCGGTGTGGTGGTGGTCGTGGTGGTGGTGGTAGTGGCGACGACCGGTTGGAGGTTGCCGACGTTGTCGGACGCTCCGGCGAGCAGACCACTTCCCGCGACGTAGACGCCGGCGCCGATGGTCAGGCTTGCGGCAACGACTGCTGATGCAGCGAGCGATTTGGTGCGTTCCATGATTTCTCCTGGTGACTCGGGGATGAGGCCACGATACGCAACGACCCCGAAACGCCAGCTGGGTGCAAGGTCAACGCAGGGTAATGATTCGCAGGAGTTTCACATCCCGAGTTCGTCACGATGGTGGCTTGGACGGCATCAGGACGACGACCGCGTCCAGGCCTCCGTCCACTCCGGCGCGGAGTTCCGCAGTTGCGCCGCACTTGGCGGCGAGATGGGCCACGATGGCGAGTCCAAGTCCCGTTCCGCCCGGTGCGGCGGATGGACCACGCCAGAAGCGGTCGAAGGCTCGGTGACGCTGCTCTTCGCTGAGTCCGGACCCCTGATCGGTCACGTGGAGCTCAACCCTGCCGTCGAAGGTGGAGGTGCCGACCCGGACCTCGGAGCCGTGCGGGGCGGCGTCGAGTGCATTGTCGATCAGGTTGTCGAGAATCTGCTCCAGCGCGTCAGGTGCCGCGTCCACCCAGAGTGGAGGGCTCGAGGTGACGAGTCGAACGCCGGCATCGTCGGCGATCGGCGCCCAGATGGGCATCGGCGTTCGGCCAAGATGGCACCGAGGTCGGTCGGTCCGGTCCCCGGGTTGTCCGATGCTCTCGTGAGTGCGAGGAGTCCTTCGCTGATCCGGCTGAGTCGTGCAGTTTCGGCGCGGACGGCGGCGATCGCCGGCTGGACCTCGATCGGCACGACTGCCTCGATGTTCTCGAGTTGGAGGCGGATGGCGGCCAGTGGCGTTCGCAGCTGATGGGAGGCATCGCCGACGAAGTCGCGTTGGGCTTCGAGGAGTTCCTGCTGGCGGGCAGCGGTCTCGTTGAAGTCCAGTGCGAGCTCTCGCAGTTCGGGCGCTCCGGCATCGGTGGGGGCGCGTGCGGACAGATCGCCGTCGGCGATCTGTCTAGCCGCATGTTTGAGGCGGTCAACCGGTCTCGTGACCAGACCTGCCAGCGCGAGGCCGACGAGGGTCACGACGGCTGCGACGACCGCGGCGAGCAAGCCGAGGCCCAGCCAGACGGATCGGACTCGCTTGTCGAGTGTCGAACTCGGGTACGTGATGCGGACGGCGCCGTGGACGATGCCGCTCGATGCCACGGGCACCGCGACATAGAGCAGATCTGCATCCAGCGTCGTGGAGTGTCGGCGGCCCTCGGCCCGCCGGCCCTCGATCGCCGTCTGATCTCCGGGCGGTTGCGAAACTCGTCCCGAGCGGTGTCTCGGTCGTCGGAGTCGGCGACGCTGTGGCCAGTGCTGTCGACGACCACGATCCGCCCGCCCGGGTCCGCGTCGTAGGCGGCGAGCAGGTCGCGCGATGTCAGGCAACGTGTCGCGTGTTCGAGGGCGTCCTCGGACAGCCCGGCGACGACGGTCGCGTCCTGCTCGATGTCTCGAAGCAGCCGGTCGTTCCCGAGCGACGCGAACGTGCGGCCCAGCGGTATCACCAGCAGCAGGAGTGTGACGACCGTGATCGTCAGGTAGCTCGCGAGGAGACGACGTCTCACGCCGTTGGGTCGAGGCGGTAGCCGACGCCTCGGATGGTCGAGATCCAGTCGGGGTGGCCCGACTTTCGCCGAAGTGCCGAGATGTGGACATCGAGGGTCTTGGTCGGTCCGTACCAGTTCGTGTCCCACACCTGATCGATGATGTCCTCGCGGGTCCGCACAGCACCGGGCCGCTCGGCCAGCATCGCGACCAGTTCGTATTCCTTGGGGTCAGCTCCATCTCCACGCCGTCGACGGCGACACGGTGTGCGTCGCGATCGATGCGAAGCAGACCGATTTGCTGCACCGCGTGGACGCCGGTGGCTGGGCCGTTCGGCGCGTGACCGCCCCGATCCTCGCCACGAGCTCCCGGAACCCGAATGGCTTCACGAGATAGTCGTCGGCCCCGAGTTCGAGCAGCAGGACGCGGTCGATCTCGTCGCCGCGAGCGGTCAGACGATGATCGGGACCGACGACCGGTTCCTGATCTCGCGGCACACGTCCTTGCCGTCGAGGTCCGGCAGCCCCAGATCGAGCAATACGAGATCGACCGACATCGCCTCATCTACGGCGGCGACGCCGCTCGACGTGTGCTCAACCACGTGCCCGAGGCGGTCCAACCCCTCTCGCAGCGACGCGGCGATCCCCGGGTCGTCCTCGACGATCAACACCCTCACTCGAATCACCTCGGGGACTGGCCGGAACCACCGACGGAGGTGAGACTACATGGCCCGGTCTTGTTGCCAGGTTGTGCCGAGGTGAGCGCCAGGTAAAACCAGGGCGAGATGGTTGTAGGTGCCATCATCTGAGCGATGACCCGCAGCCTTCCTGACCACTACGCCGCCGAACAACACCTCAGCGGCCGGGCCGCCTGGCTTCGTGCTGCCGTGCTGGGAGCGAACGATGGTCTCATTTCCACGGCCAGCCTCATGATCGGGGTCGCAGCAGCGTCGGGCTCGCGCTCGACTGTCCTCGTCGCCGGGATCGCCGGGCTCACGGCCGGGTCGCTGTCGATGGCAGCCGGCGAGTATGTGTCGGTCAGTTCCCAGCGTGACACCGAACACGCCGACCTCGCTCGCGAACGCTCGGAACTCGAGGCGTCTCCGGACGCGGAGCTGCAGGAGCTCGCATCGATCTATGAACGTCGTGGTCTCAGTCCGGGCCTCGCCCGCGAGGTGGCGCTCGAGCTCTCCGCCTCGGACCAGCTCACCGCACATGCGAGGGATGAGCTCGGCATCGACCCCGAGGCGCTCGCGGAACCCGGTGCAGGCCTCGGTCGTCTCGGCTCTGAGTTTCGTGGCCGGCGCGGTCCTCCCGATCCTCGTCGTCGCTCTCAGCCCCGCCGGCGCACGTGTCGTCGCGACGATGGTCGTGACGTTGATCGGGCTCGTCGTTCTCGGTTCGCTCGGGGCCCGGCTCGGTGGCGCACCACAGTGGCGCGCTGCCGTCAGGGTCTTCGTCGGCGGCTGCCTGGCGCTCCTGATCTCGCTCGGAATCGGGAGACTCACGGGCAGCGTGGTGTAGCCAGCGCGGAGATTTCGCGCTGGTCCCGACGGACGCCCTGCATCGACTTGTGTTCGCTCTGCGGGAGTGGTCGGTGCTGGATCATGACCCGGCCCCGCGAGTTTCCTTCCGGCAGGTGTAGGTCAGGTCGGCGAGTATGGCGCTGAGGATCCGCTCAACGTCGAGGGCCGCTGCTACGCCAGCTCGGTCTTCTCGATTGCAGCAACTCTCGTTCGTTCCCCGGCATCGAGGAACGAGCGATGACCGCGGAGTCAGACCGTTCGGGTATCGCCAACATCGATGAAACCCCGCTTTCCTACAAGGCCGACACAGCACACCGTGGAGCTGCACCAGAGATCTGCTGGGCAGCCCTGATCGGCGGTGCTCGACCGGCGCGAAAGTTCTCGCCGTCGGTGCCCCTGCCCCTGTTGCCGCGTCGTCGTCGCTCGGTAGTGTTCCCCTGGTGAGATGGCTCAGCGGTGCAAAGGTGGAAACGGGGCTGTTCCTCCTTGCGGTGGTGCTGCTCGCTGCGGGGTGTGGGCTGGCGCTGGTCGACGACGGGCAGGCAGCCGACATGGTGTGGGCCGTCGCCACGGCCCTGGGGATAGGCCCCGGTCTGTACTGGGTGGTCGCTGCTGCTCGGCGGCGCCGCCTCGGGGTCGACATCGTCGCGGTGCTCGCTCAGGTGGGTGCGCTTGCGGTGGGCGAGTACCTGGCGGGGGCGATCATCACCGTCATGCTCGCCAGCGGTCGGATGCTGGAGGCCCGGGCGGGGGCGCGTGCAGAGCGTGACCTGCGTGCTCTGGTGGGTCGCGCGCCGAAGAGGGTGCAGCGTTACGGCGACGGCCGCCTCGCCGAGACCTCTGCGGAGGAGGTGCGGTCGGGGGATTTGCTGCTGATCCGACCAGGCGAGGTGCTGGCGGTCGACGGGATGGTCGAGTCGGGCACGGCGGTGCTCGACGAGTCGGCCTTGACGGGCGAACCGCTCCCGGTCGAACACGCAACGGCCGATCCCGTGCGCAGCGGCACCGTGAATGCCGGGGCGGGGTTCGATCTCCGGGCGAGCACCTCTTCGGCCGAGAGCACCTACGCGGGAGTCGTCCGCCTCGTCGAGCAGGCCCAGGCGGGTAGTGCCCCGTTCGTCCGCATGGCCGACCGGTTCGCCGGGTGGTTCCTGCTGGTCAGCCTGGTCCTCGCCGGTGCCTCATGGGCACTCAGCGGAGATCCGGTTCGAGCCGTGGCGGTGCTCGTGGTGGCGACACCGTGCCCGCTGATCCTCGCCGCGCCGGTGGCGATCGTGTCGGGGTTGTCCCGCGCCGCGCGGATCGGCGTGATCATCAAGGGGGGCGGCGCGCTCGAGCGGCTCGCGAGGGGAACGGTGCTGCTGTTGGACAAGACCGGGACCCTGACCGAGGGGCGTCCGGCCGTGGCGGAGGTGATCTCGTCCGGGCAGGTGTCAGGCGACGAGCTGCTGCGCCTGGCAGCGTCAATCGACCAGGTCTCCCCACACGTTCTCGCTGCGGCGATCGTGCAGGCGGCGCGAGCCCGCGGTCTGGCCCTCGTACTGCCGACGGGGGTCGAGGAGGTGCCCGCACACGGCGTGCGCGGTCTCGTGGACGGGCGCGAGGTCGCGGTCGGCAAGGCGTCCTGGATCCTGTCCGAGGGGCCTCCCGAACGATGGGTCCGGACCGTCCGGCGGCGAGCCGACCTGGATGGTGCGTTGACGATGTTCGTACGCGTCGACGGCGAGCCGGCGGGGGCGATCGTCCTGGACGACCCGCTGCGCTCGGACGCTCCCCGGACCATCCGCGCGTTGCGTCGGTGCGGCATCGAGCAGGTCGTCATGGTCACCGGCGACCGCACCGATGTCGCCGAGTCCGTCGGCGCGGTGATCGGCGTCGACGTTGTGCTCGCGGAGCGCACGCCACAGGAGAAGGTCGACGCGGTCGAGGAAGCTGGGCGGAACGGATCGACGATCATGGTGGGCGACGGGATCAACGACGCGCCGGCGCTGGCGATGGCGGATGTGGGGGTCGCGGTCGGGGCGAGGGGGTCGACGGCGTCGTCGGAGGCCGCCGACGTGGTGCTGACCGTGGACCGCATCGATCGGCTCGCCGAGGGCATCGAGATCGCCGGGCGGTCGGAGCACATCGCTCGGCAGAGCGTCGTTGTCGGCATGGGACTGTCGGGCGTCGCGATGGTCGCCGCTGCGTTCGGGTATCTGCCGCCGGTGTGGGGCGCGCTGCTCCAGGAGGCCATCGACGTGGCGGTGATCCTCAACGCACTCCGGGCCCTGACACCGGGTCGGCGCCGCGTCCGCCACCTCGACGAGGAAGGCTCGGCGCTGGCCCGCCGCTTCAGCGCCGAGCACCGATCGCTCCGACCGGAGCTCGACCATCTGCGCATCACCGCCGACGTCCTGGACGCCGCGGATCCGCTCGGGGCACTCGAACAGGTGAAGGCCGCCCACCGCTTCCTCGCCGAGGACCTGCTGCCCCACGAACTGGCAGAGGACCGGGTCCTGTACCCGGCGGTGGCCCGTGCGCTCGGCGGGAACGACCCGACCGGTGCGATGTCGAGGGGCCACATCGAGATCGGACATCAGGTCCAACGGCTCGGTCGCCTGCTCGACGAGGTCCCTCCGGAGGGACCTGACGAGGAGGACCTCATGGAGATGCGCCGACTGCTCTACGGCCTGCACGCGATCCTCCGTCTGCACTTCGCCCAGGAGGACGAGGGGTACCTCTCGCTCGCCGAGCACGACCCCGCGCACTCGGTACACACCTGAGGTCCGAACGGTAGTGGACGCGAGCGTTCCCGTGTTGGCGGTGAACACCGAGGACGGCCCCCACTCTCCGGGTGACGCCCTGGCGGGTCTTCCAACGTGGTTGGAACGGAGCTGGGTTTGCTTGGTCGTTGTCGGACTCTTGTAGTTGCTCGTCGCAGGCGGCATCATCAGTCTGTTGCGCCGGCGGAGCGAGTGAGGACCGATGACCGACACACCACCGCAGATTCGCGACGAGTCCCGCTCCCGGCGACCGGAGGGGAGGCGCTTCGGGTACTTCGTCGCCGCAGCCGTCAACGCGGTAGTCCTCTGGATCGCCCACCACCTCCTCGAGTGGGAATGGCCCCGCTTCCTCACCGCGGACTTCGACGAGGTCCTGCCGATCCTGAGCGCCTCGCTGGTGGCGGCAATCGTGGTCAACCTGCTCTGGGTGGTCCACGACCCCCCGTGGTTGAAGGCGCTCGGCAACGTGGTGACGTCCGCCTTCGGCGTGGCAGTGGGTGTGCGCACCTGGCAGGTGTTCCCGTTCGACTTCTCCACCTACTCCATCGACTGGTCGACCCTCATCCGGGTGGCGGTGGCAGTCGGCGTCATCGGCTCGGCCATCGGGTTGATCGTCCACGTGGTGAGGCTCGTGGCGGCCGTGACCGGGGGAAACAGCGCGCAACCGTACCGCACCTGAGGGGGACCGGCTCATCTGGGGCATCGGCGCAGGTTGGTACGACCATGAGTTCCGCGGCTACGGATACGAGTTCCCCCCGGCCGCGGACCGGATCCGCATGCTGCGCGAGACCGTGGAGATCGTTACCGCCATGTGGACCGAACCGGAGCTCACCTACCGGGGTCGCCACTTCACCCTGGATGGCGCACAGTGCGACCCGAAACCGCTCCAGTCACCGCGCCCACCGGTGCTCATCGGTGGGGTGGCGAACAGCTCACGCTGAGGGTGGTGGCGCGGCTGGCGGACTGCTCCAACTTCGGGGGCACGCCCGAACAGGTCGCCGAGCGCGTCGCGGAGTATGTCGCGCTGGGTTGCACCGGGTTCTACCCGTGGTGCTCGGACTATCCCGACACCGAGACGTTGCGCCTGTTCGCGGAGCAGGTCATTCCGCGGGTCCGCGCATCGCTGTGATGCCGCGGTGGCTCATCTCCGCGGCCGCGGCGGACCGGTCAGGGACCTGAAGGGGCCCGGCAGCCGGTCGAGGCCCAGTGCAGTGGTGACCCTGGCCACGACCGGATGTGGGAGTTGCCCGACCAATTCGTCCAGGTTCGACTGCATCCGCCCCAGCACCTCCTCGTAACAGCGCCTCACGATATCGGGGTCCTCGGCTGCCTCCGGTCCCAGATCGTCCCAGTGGATCGGTTCGCACACGCGGGCCGTGACCCTCGCGGGAAACGGCCAGGTCGGGATCTGCACGGGAGCGATGCCCCAAGGTGGGCCGGCCACGATCGGCATCACCTTGATGCGGAGCCGGTCGAAACCGAGGGCCCGAGCGATGCCTTCACCGCGGGTGAGCACGATGATCGCGTCGTGGCTACCGTGGGCGACGAGCGGGACCACCGGGACCCCGTGGCGCAGGGCCAGTTTCACGAACCCGGTGCGACCGTGCAGGTCGACGCGGTGCCGCTCGGTCCACGGCCGGTAGTCGTCCTCGTCGCCCCCGGGATAGACGATCACGGGACGGCCCGCGTCCAACAGGATGCCGCCGTTGGCCTGACTGGCGGGCACGGCCCCGATCTTCCTCGACACATCGGCGAGCCCTGGGACCGAGAAGTTGAAGTCGAACCCGAGTGAGTGGATCGGATCATCCGGGCCCCGTTCGTGAAGCCACGTGCTGAGGAAGGCCCAGAAGTCCGGCATGTAGATGCCGCCGGAGTGGTTGCCGACGACCAGGTACGCGCCCTCGGCCGGAAGCCGTTCGAAGCCCTCCACCACCGGGTCGAACCACTTGAGCAGCCGGTCCAGGACCGGCAGGAGCCCTTTCAGGAACCTGGGGTCGCGTCCCTCGAGGATGTCGCCGGCGCTGTTGCGGACGCGATCGGCCATCCAGTCCGACAGCCCCGGGTGCTCTGCGCTGGAGTTCTTCTGTCCCGGAGTTCCAGACACCTTCTCCACCTCCTCCTCGTCCTGCTCCTCACATCCGACCAACACAACCAAGTATGACCAGTGTGTCAAGAGTCGTCGGATCGTGACGGCAGTTCCGCGGGGTTCGGCCCGATTGCCGCGCCGCCTGGCGTGCAGCCGATCACATCTAGAGGCCGACTGTACCTGGGTGTGGGTTCCGGCTGGTTCGAGAGGGACTACGAAGAGTACGGCTACGAGTTCGGCACCGCGGTCGGCCGTCTCGCCCAACTCGAGGCAGATCTGCCACGCATGAGGTCACGCCTGGAGAAGCTGAGCCCGCCCCCGGTGGGTGAGCTCCCACTGCTCATCGGCGGATCGGGGGAGAAGGTCACCCTGCGCCTCGCGGCCGAGGATGTCGGACGGTACGTCGACGCCGGCGCAGACCAGGTCATCGTCATGATCGGATCGCCATTCGAACTCGATCCACTCGCGCAATTGATCGACCAGCGTTCGCAGTTCGACTAGTGCGGTTCGATGGTCCCTGTTCGCCGGTTTGTTCCAGGAAACCCGACGGTCGTGCTGGAGCGGGCGGCGTACGGTACAGGGCTTGCCGGTGTTCAGGTTGGTTGTGGCGTGTTGAGGAATGTGATGTTGTCGAGCAGGATCCTGCGTTGGTCGGCTGGGTTGAACTCCTTGAGCTCGACGAGGTAGTCGAGTGGTTGGGGAAGTCCTTCGATGTGGGGCCAGTCAGAGCCGAAGATGACGCGGTCGGTGCCCATCAGTTCGGTTACCTCGTTGACGTCGTCCTCCCAGAAGGGGTTCATCCAGACGTTCGCCTTGAAGGTGTCGATCGGGTGGTCGGCGAACCAACCGAAGCTCTTCTTTGCAGTCTGGTCGAGCTTGCGGAAGGTCGGTGCGAGGAAGTCGGAGCCGTTCTCGACCGACGCGAATCGCAGGTTCGGAAACCGATCGAAGATCTTTTGGAACACGGCCTGGATCAGCCAGTCCTGGGCAGCCCGTTCGATGGAGAAGTGGGCGATGCTGGGACCGCTGTACCCGGTGTTGCCGAGTCCGGCGGTCGAGAACATCTTGTCGGCGTAACCCTGGGTCGAATATCCAGAATCACCGGCATGGATGACCAGTGAGATCCCGGCCTCGTTGATGCGGGCCCAGACAGGATCGAAGTACGGGTCGAATGGTGATTTGATGCCGGTTGGTGTGGTGACCGCTGCTGGTCGCATCACCACAACGCGGGCTCCGGCTGCGAGCACCTTGTCGACTTCTGCCGCGGCGGCGTCGACATCTCCCAAACAGAGATAGGGCGCAGCGAAGATCTTGTTCTCGTAGGCGTAGCCCCAGTCTTCGAGCAGCCACTGGTTGAACGCCTGCATCATCACGGCGCAGGCTTCGACGTCGTCCTTGAGTAGTTGTTCATAGAGCATGCCGAGGGTGGGGAACAGCCAGACGCCAGCGAGGCCTTGACGGTCCAGCACAGCTGTCCTGGCTGCGTTGTTGATGTAGTGGTCGGGAAGGGGTTCGCGTTCCTTCAACATGTCGAGTGGATTCTTCCCCTCGGGGTTGCCCTTGAAGAAGGCGTTGAGCGCACCGGGCATCGCGACGGGATTCCATGTGGGGTTGACCACTGCGTGGGAGATCCGCCCGCCGACCAGGTGGTACTGGCGCCCACCGAGATCAACCCATTGCACCACGCGGGGTTGCATGTCCGCGGGTACGTGGCGGGTGAAGGCATCCAGTGACTCGTAGTAGTGGTTGTCGGCGTCGAACGGAAGGTAGTCGAGATCCACCGGCGTCATGACAGCTCCTCAGTGGGGAACCGATCGGCGTGACAACCCCGGCCCCACCCACGGAGATGCCATTCGCACCGTATCAACTACGCGCACGCTTGGGCATTCCGGCCGGCGTCAGATTGCGATCGACTTGCTCCGCAGGTAGGCCTGCATTCCTTCGGGGCCGAACTCGCTACCGAGTCCGCTCGCTTTCCACCCACCGAACGGCGAGGCGAGATCCATGAGGTACTTGTTGATGCCGAGGGTCCCGGTGTGCACCTGGCGGGCCACCTCAACACCGTGTTCCTCATCGGAGGTCCACACCGAACCTGCCAGGCCGTAGTCGTTGTCGTTGGCAATCCGGATCGCGTCCGCCTCGTTCTCGTAGCGGATCACCGCGAGCACCGGGCCGAAGATTTCCTCCCTGGCGATGCGCATCGAGTTGTCGACATCACCGAAAACGGTCGGTTGCACGTACCAACCTCGGTCCATCTCCGCCGGGCGTCCACCACCGGCGACGATCTTCGCGCCTTCCTGCTCGCCGGCGGCAATGTAGTCCTCGACGCGGCGGCGTTGGCGTTCAGCCACCAGAGGTCCGATCTGGGTGCTCGGCTCCATCGGGTCGCCGATGCTGAGCGAAGATGCGACTGTTGCGACGGCGTCAACAACTTCGTCGTAGCGGGCGACGCTGGCCAGAATCCGGGTCTGGGCGATGCAGGCTTCGCCGTTGTTGAGAAACGATGACATCTCGAGTCCACCGGAGACGACGTCGATGTCGGCATCATCGAGAATGATCGCGGCGGACTTTCCTCCGAGTTCGAGCGTGACCGGGCGCAGCCGTTCCCCGCACAACGACGCGATGCGGCGACCGGCCGCGGTGGACCCGGTGAACGCGACCTTGTCGACACCCGGGTGGGTCACCAGGTGTTCTCCGGTTTCGCGACCAGCGGCCACGATGTTCACCACACCCTCGGGAAGACCCGCTTCGAGGATGATCTCCGCCAGCACATAGCCGTCGAGCGGGGTTTCCGGTGAAGGCTTCAGCACGACAGTGCATCCGGCGGCCAGCGCAGGTGCCAGTTTGCTCATGGTCGTGAACTGCGGAACGTTCCACGGGGCGATCGCTCCTACGACGCCCACAGGTTCATGACACACGATCGTGGGCGACATCGGCCCCTGCCGGCGCTCCTCGAAAGCGAAATTCCTCGCCAGGTCGCTGTAATACTGCAACATCATCAGAGGCATCGGAGCCTGAGCCAACTGTGAGAACAGGATCGGTGAGCCCATCTCAGCGGTGATGATCGTGGCCATGTCATCAAGGCGCGCCGTATAGGCCTCGGCGAGACGGTCGAGGGCATCGGCGCGTTCATCAGGGGACATGCGTGGCCAGGGACCCTCATCGAAAGCCCGTCGAGCAGCGGCAACAGCGGCATCGATGTCAGCCGGCGCACCGTCGGGCACGCTCGCGATGACCTCCTCGGTATGGGGGCTGACCACCTGTATCGTCCCGCTGGTCGCGGGCGCCACCCACTCGCCACCGACGAAGAAAGTTGTCTGATCGTAGGACATGGTCCACCTCGCACTTCGTGGCCGACCGCTCAGACCGACCATCCACTGAACGCCCATGACCCTACATTCGTCACGCCAAGACCATTGTCGAACAGATCAGGGGACTTGATCCCTCAGCGCGGATTGGACCTTCAGATGCCCGGAAGACCATCTTCCAGGCCGAGGTGGATCTGAGCGGCATCGCTGTAGTGAGATCTGCACCCGCGGCCACTGCCGACTCGACCTGGGTGAAGGACTCGATCACGCCCGCAAGGGCAGCCCGCCACATGCCGGTATGGTGGCTCGGATTCCGCTGGAAGGTCTGGCGCAGTGCCAGCGTCTCGAGGTCCGACATCCGCACCTTCTCTTTGGCGAGCGTCCGGACATCGTCGAGCTGCCACGTTGGGGTTCGCGTGTGAACAAACTGAAGGTCCGGTACGCGGGCACGAAGACCTCCGAGACCGTGAACGGTTAGCACGGAGAAGCAGCCGTTGTGGAGGCTGCGGTGGGGCCGATGGGTGTTGTATTGCACGAGGTACTCCTCGAGAAGCTTTCGGAGCCGGTGTTCGTTCCAGATGATGGTCCGGTCGAGGAGCTCGCGGCGCAGCGTGCGCAGCCAGCGAGCACAGCGATTGGTTTCACAGTTGGGGGAGATTGCGCAGCGCTCGCCACGGCTCGAAACGCGCCAAGACACTGGTCGTACGAGTATTCGGCACCCTCAGGAACAGCAGGGCGCTCAGCAGGACCAGTTGAGAACTCGTCAGGGAAGACCCCGGTCCGACCGTCGCCAGGGTCCGGACGCCCGGCAGTCCCGGGCGGTTCAGCTTCCACCGTGCAAGTCGGTGGTTCGGTTCCGCTCGAAAGGTTCACTTCGCCGCGGACATTGCCGACGGGAGTGGTATGACTGATGCGCGTGGACAGCGCGATGAAGGGATCGACCGGTCGCGTTGGCCCCGGCGGGTTTCATGGCTTGTGCTGCTTGGTGGGATTGTCACTTCGTTGGTCGTGGCGTCAACGTGGCGGTCCACGGTGGATGAGCGCAATCAGGAGGCGTTCTCCGCCACGGCCAGCAGCGTGCAGGACGTGGTGTCGACACAAGTAGCGCGCCACTACGACCTGCTGGCCACGCTGCGGGGACTGGTCACGAGCGATCCGGAGATCTCGAACACGTTCCTGCTTGATTGGTACAACCGCGCTGGGATCCACGAGAGGTTTCCCGGCAGCATCGGCATTTCCTACGTCGTGCGCGTGCCGGCGGTGGATCTCCCCGCGTTCGCGCTGACGCCAGCAGGCGGACCCGATCCCCGGCCTGGGCGACTCCGGTCCGTTCACCGTGTTTCCCGAGGGCACACGTGCTGAGTACTGCCTGCAGCGCCTAGGGGTTTTCGAGACCGATGAGATCGAGGGTTTCGTGGTCCCGGCGGGCCTTGACTACTGCGTGGACGAGCTCCCCGGGCAAGGGGCTTCGCCGGTGCCGGCCGCGCTCGAGCAGGCCACCGATACCGCGTCGCCGGTGGTGTTGCCGATTGCGGTCGCCGGTGCCGACGTGTTGGGCGAGTACAGCCCCGTCTACGCCAACGGCCGCGTGCCGGACACCGTCGGAGAACGTCGCGCCAGTGTGATCGGGTGGGTGGGCGCGTCGTTTGACGCTCACACGATCGTGGACCCGACCGTGATGGGAGAGTCGAACCTGCGGGTCGAGGTCTTTGCCGACACACCGTCCGGGGCAACGCTACTCGCCGCCAGTGGAGAGGTCGGGCCCGGACCGGTGAGCACGGCGACGTTGCCGGCCTCTGCCGACGGCATCTGGACAGTCCGCGTCTCCCAAATCGCGGGCTTCGGTCTCTCGGCGACCGCTCAGAGCCTGGTCTTTCTCGCGGCCGGGCTGCTCATCAGCTGGTTGTTGTTCGCACTCGTACGGTTGCTGACAGGGTCGCGGGATCACGCGGTGCTTCTGGTGGACGAAAAGACTGAACAGCTCGAGTTCCTGGCGATGCACGATGAGCTGACCGGGCTCCCGAATCGAGCCTTGCTGCTCGACCGTGCGAACCAGTTGCTGGCGCGACGGGCCCGGACCGGATCGACCGCCGCCGCGTTGTTCATTGATCTCGACAACTTCAAGGCGGTCAATGACACCCTCGGCCACGCCGCCGGCGATGACTATCTCCGAGCGGTCGCGACTCGCATTGCAGCGGTTCTGCGGGACTCCGACACCGTCGGCCGTCTGGGGGGCGATGAGTTCATCGTCCTCGTCGACGACCCAGCGATGGTTGGGGGGGCAGACCTGGTCGCCCAGCGGATCGTGGACGTGTTGTCGGAACCGATCGTGATCGACGGTGTCGCCACGCCGGTGTCATGCAGCATCGGAATAGCCTACGGAACCGACGACAGCGCCGAGTCCCTCCTCCACCACGCCGACCTGGCCATGTACCAGGCGAAGGCTGCCGGCAAAGGTCGCTACAAAGTCTTCGTCCCGGAGATGCAGGACGCCGTCGCTGACCGCATCAACCTCGAATGGGATCTGCAAGGGGCACTGGAGCGCGACGAACTGTTCCTGCTCTACCAGCCCACCTTCGATCTCCACACCGGTGCAACCACCGGCGTCGAAGCACTCATCCGCTGGGACCACCCTCGTCACGGGGTCGTCGAGCCGACGGACTTCATCCCGATTGCCGAGGAGACCAACCTGATCATCCCGATCGGCCGTTGGGTCCTCAACACCGCCTGTGCCCAGGGCGCCGCCTGGGCAGCCGAAGGCCACCCGATCCGGGTCGCGGTCAATGTCTCTGCACGCCAACTCGAACACGGAGCACTCATCGACGAGGTCCGACGCGCCCTCGAAGCAAGCGGACTCGACCCGGATCACCTCACTTTGGAGATCACCGAATCCACACTCATGCGCGATACCGACGAGACCCTCGAACGACTCGGGGACCTCCGGGCTCTCGGAGTGAGACTCGCCATCGACGACTTCGGCACCGGCTACTCCTCGATGGCCTACCTTCAGCGATTCCCCATTGACACCATCAAGATCGATCGCAGTTTCGTCACCGATATCACGCATAGCGACGCAGGCCGCTCACTGATCCGTACGCTCATTCAACTCGGCAAGACCCTGAACCTGGAGATACTCGCCGAAGGAATCGACGACGACCCACAACTCGACGAGCTCATCCGCGACGGCTGCGATACCGGCCAAGGCTTCCTCTACGCCGAACCAATGTCGGTCGGCGCGGTGACCGAGTTCCTCACCCAACACACCGAGGCAACCACCCCCAGCACCAGGGGATCACCGATCACGCACTGACCCCCGATGGCACATGATGAGCGTCCCCCGGCATCGGCCCATCGCTTGCCGCGACGCCGACCATTGCGCACCAGTGGTCGGCCCGCCGCGACGCGATGGCTGATCCACCCCGTACATCTCTGGGTACCCTGTAGGTGGAGATAGCGTGGCATCCAGCGGCCACGGTTATCTCGGCAGATTCGGGGTCGGTTCCGCCGGTGTGGCGTAGGTGGTGCAAGTGCACGTCGGGAACCCCGAGTGTTCACTTCGCAAGTCACTGCTCCAGCCGGAAACAGGCCATCGACAAGCGGTCGCGACGCAAGACGCCGGGACCGACAGGCCACGATTGTTCCGTCGCGACATTGACGTCCGTGCCCTGTGAACCATCGCTTTCCTCAAGTCCGTACCCCCATGGCCGATCGAGAGAATGATGGGCTATGCAGCCGAGCGGCCTCAGGGATGAACATGAGCGACAACGCACCTTCGGAGAGCAAGCCCGGTGAAGGGTCGGTTGCGACCCCGGAGAAGCCCCTTTACCCGGTGTTCACCACCACCCGGGTCGCGTTGGCCACCATGCTCGCCGGTGCCATGATCCTCGGCCTGGCACTCGTGGCGACCACCTCGGCCTCGCCGCAGCCGTCCTGTCCGGGCGGGTCGATACTTGTAGCCAAGTTCAATGTGGAGCGCGGCATCTACGTGTTCGAGAAACCCGCTGGCAACGAGAGCGTGGTGACCATCGGCGTTGGCACCGTCACGGGAGGCACCTGGTCCTCGTCGGTTCCCATTACCGCCGTGCTGGTGAAGGGCGGCCCGGGATCCAAGACCGACGTGTACGACCCGGCGGCCACCGCCGGCTCCTTCAGCAAGGAGGGCTTGCCGCCGGTGGGCCAGGGCAACACGCCGGACATCTCCAACATCCAGTTCTGCGGACCTACGGGGACAACCACCACGAGCACGCCGACGACCACTACGACCGAAGCGAGCACGACGACCTCGCAATCGACCACCAGTAGTTCCAGCACTACGACCGAAGCGAGCACGACGACCTCGCAATCGACCACCAGTAGTTCCAGCACTACGACCGAAGCGAGCACGACGACCTCGCAATCGACCACCAGTAGTTCCAGCACTACGACCGAAGCGAGCACGACGACCTCGCAATCGACCACCAGTAGTTCCAGCACGTCGTCCACGACGCCCACCACAACCTCCACGACCACAGCCGGCCAGACGACCGTGCCGGGCTCGGTCGCGGGTGCGTCGATCACCCGCACGGTGATCACTCCGGACGATGCGCGAGCGAATCGGGCTGATGGGATCCTGGCATTCACCGGCGGTCGCCCGTTGCCGCTTGTGCTCCTTGGCATCGTGCTGCTCCTCGGCGGTGGCACGATGGCCGCAGTCGCATGGCAGCGTCAGCGCCGGGGGGACGCCTGACCCGGTTGGCGCCGCGGCTTTGCCGACGGCGTGTGTGGTCCAGTGTGGCCGCCGTGCTCGAGATCCTCGGCGTCTTGTTGACCGCTGGCCTCGCGGTTCTCACTGTGGGGGCGGCACAGCCGCCACAGGCGTGGTCCGTTGTCGTATTCGTCACCGCGCTGGTGTGGGGAGTTGCGGGCACCATCGCCGACCTGCACGCGCGTCTCGGACGGTGGCAGCGGCGCTTCGGAAGTCCGGTTGCGATGTCAACGAATCCGGAGGTCCGTCGCGATAACACCGCTGACGATACTGGGTTCACCACCGTGATGCGCATGGGTGACGTTCCTCACAACATCGCCCGGACCACAGCCACCGTCGCCGCTGAGGCGGGCCCGGTGGTTCTCGTCGTCTGCGACGCCGTGGTGCCCGACGGCTTACCGGATTCGGTCACGGTCGTGGGCGATAGCGATCCCGCTCGTGCCATGGCGCTGGCGGTGGAACAGGTCGGTACCGAATCCACTCTTCTGGTGTCGGCGCGAGCGCTACCGGACGGTGATGTGTGTGGGGACGCGGCCAGCCTTCTGGGATGTGCTCCGGTACCGGATGGCGTATGCAGCGACGACTCGGCACCGCCGGCGTTGGACTGGATCGTCGGCGCCTCCCAGCCACTGAACCGTGATCGGTTCGGGCCCGACCGCGCCGATCTGGTGGACGCACCGCTACGACGGCGTTCGGTCGACCTCGGTCTCTGGCTCTGGGAGCCCAACGCCGTGCTGGTGCGCACCGACCTCCTTCGGGCACATCCTCTACGGACCGAACGGCCACTGGGCTCCTGGCTCCGCGGGCGTGCCCAGGAGGGGAGGCAAGGAGACGTGGTCGACCGAACGCTGACGTTGCGCGGAGTGCCGGTCTCCTCGCACGGCTACTGGCCCGAGGCCGTGGCCCGCCAGCGCGCGCAGGTCGCAGATCTCTCGGATGCCATGCGGCGCCGCGCCCCGCTGAGAGCCAGGGTCCAAGCGGCTCTGCTCCTCTGTCGGGCCTTGGGGGGATGGTCCGCTGTTCTCTGGATGCTCACCTTCGTGATGTGGACCGACTCCTCGCCCATACACGTTGATGCGGCGGCCCGCTTCGGCTCCGTCCTCGGGTTCACGCTGCTCCTGCGATGGCTGGCGCTGCGGGCGAGCGTCGGTGTGCGGGTGCGACCGGTGGTCGATGTTCTATCGGCGCTCTACCGTCTTCCCGGCTCTCTCGCAGCAACCGGCGCTGCGTTCACTCGTCGGGTTCGCCGTCCCCGGTTGCCCTTCCCGGCGCGACCGGTCGTCTGGATGGCGCTGGGCGTGTCGGTGGTGGCGGCCAACGGACTTCTCTCGTCGCAGACCGGTGACGGGTCGAAGCGGACCGCAGCAGCGGTCGGCGTGGTGCTGCTCGGTCTGGTGTGGGTCCTGACCGTGCGGTCCCTGGTCGAGCGTGATTGGGCGCGTACGGCGTTCCGGGTGCCTCTCGACCTTCCGGCAACGCTGTCGACCGATCACGAGGGTCTGAGGGGCCGGGTGGTGGACGGATCCCCGAGTGGCTTCGCGTTCGCCGGTCGCGGAGCACATCGACCCCGGGGTGAGGAGGTCGAGGTCACTGCCGAGTTGTCGGGCGGCAACACGGTGGAGTTGGTCGGAACAATTGCCTCTTGCCGCCGACGTGGCCGCGTCGAGGACGTCCTGGGGATCGAGCTCCGCTCGCTCGTCGGACCACCCGGCTGGCCCGCCGAGTTGGTGCGTGGCGCCCGGTCAGGCCGACGAGCGGGCCGGCGTTCGGTGGAGGAACGAGATCTGGGGACCCGGTCCAGAGCCGTGCGCGCACTGGATCGGGTCGTCGTATCGATCGCTCTCGCCGTCTCGCTGCTCGTGGTCGTGACGTTGACACTCGTGCTGCTTGGGATCCGGCCTCTGGTCGTGCGTAGCGGGTCGATGGAGCCGACCTACTCGGTCGGCGACGTGGTGCTGGTGGAATCCCGAACGGCGGGGGACCTGAAGGTGGGCGATGTCGCCACCCGGTTCGACGATCCCGACGCTCTGGACAGCCTCACCCACCGGGTCGTAGCCATCGACCGCGCGGGGGGTGAAGTCACGATCGAGACACGGGGCGACGCCAACAGCTCGAGCGAGGTCTGGACGGTGCCGCTCGAGACACGCGTGGGTCTTGTGGTCGTCGATGTCCCCGTCGTCGGTCGCCCGGCCACCATCGTGCGCAACTCAGCGGCATGGATGGTCCTCGGGGGAGTCTCGCTGGGGGTCGTCGGGCTGGGTCTGTTGCTCGTGCCGCGGGTTCGTCGGCCAGCGGTTCGCCGTGAACGACCTCGGAAGGATCGGATCTCGTATCCGCACGGCTGACCATGATCCGCGGATGCTTCAGGCTGTGGTGCGGTGTTCGTGGATGAGTCCGCCTGCCTCAAACGCCATGTCGGACCCCACTCCTGCCGGCTCCACGAGAATTCGCCGGGACTTTGCTAAGGCGACACCGGGGACGTGCCGATAGGGGAGGTAGCCATGAGGGGGAACGCCCCGGCTTGGACACGTGACGCCACACGACGTTAGGTCGACGAGGCTCGACGCGACCTCTCCCCACTTGGAAGGGGAACGTCATGTCCATGACTCCCGCTCGCAGATCGTTCTCTCATGCCCTCCACCACCTCGGACGGTTCGCACCCCTTGCGCTCGCTCTGACCTGTGTCTTCGCTCTCCTCGGCATCTCGACTGCCGGAGCGGCGGAGGCACCGGTCGGGCTCGGGACCGCGGCCAGCTTCGCCATTCTGGCGGGTGCCGGCATCACGAACACCGGTGCGACCACGATCACCGGCGACGTCGGTACGTATGCGACCACCTCGGAGACCGGCTTCGGCACAGTGGTGCAGACCGGTGTGGACCACGCTGGCGACGCCGTCACCCAGCAGGCCAAGCTCGACCTCGTCACCGCCTACAACGACGCCGCTGGCCGAGGGCCGGCGACGGCCGCTGTGCCCGTCGATCTCGCGGGCGAGTTGCTGACCCCCGGCGTCTACACCAGCCCAACCTTCGAGCTCAGCGGCACCCTGACCCTTGACGCCGAGGGTGATCCGAACGCCGTGTTCGTTTTCCAGGCGGCCTCTACGCTCATCACCGCGTCGAACTCGGTCGTGAACGTCATCAACGGCGGACCGACCGGCGGGTGCAACGTCTACTGGAAGGTCGGCAGCTCGGCCACGCTCGGTTCGGACTCGTCCTTCATCGGCACCGTACTGGCGTCGGCCTCGATCTCCCTGAACCACAGCGCGGTCGTCCAAGGACGACTGCTTGCCCAGACCGGTGCGGTCACGCTGATCAACAATACGATCACGAACACCGCCTGCGCCGCCGTGCCGACGACGACCACCACCGTGCCGACGACGACCACCACCGTGGCGCCGACGACCACACCCGGCGCCACCGGTGGTAGTGGTGATACCGGTGGCGCATCCGCCACCGGGTCACCGGGCGTCGGAACTCCCACGGACTCGAGCGGCACTCCGACCGCTGTGACCACCCCGCCGACCACGGACCTGACCCACAGCCTCGCCTTCACGGGCACCGACCCTCGCGTGCCGATCCTCGGTACGACCGCACTGCTGCTCGGACTGCTCTGCGTCGCAGTGTCCTCGTCCCGCCGTCGATCGCACGGCTGAGACCCACGCACGTCGACGTCCCGTCGCCGTGGTCGACCGCGGGACGAGAATCTGATGAGGCGACGCGAGGAACCCGCGCTGCGCTCGGGGCGCACTTCGGGGCGCGCTTCGAAGCGGTTCCCGCTCAGCGTCGAGGGCCGAGCGATGGCCGCGGAGTCAGACCGTTCAGGCATCGCCAACATTGATGAAACCCCGCTTTCCTAGGATTGCGCGGCGTCCCTACCAGGACGGTCGTCGGTCCCGACCCGTGTTCCGGGCTGTCGGACCGTGATGTCCTGAGTCGCGGATGCCACCTCGATGCCGGCCTCCTCGAGACGGCCCAGCACCCGTCGGGTCAACGCGTCGGTAGCCCGACGGGCGGTGCGCACCGGGACCACGAAGCGTGCCGCGAGCTCGAGGTAGTTGTCGGTGGCTCGGATGAACACTCGGGACTCGACCTCGGTGCGCGCCACCGGATAGCGCTTCACCATCTCCGCGATGGCGAGTTCGGCATCCTCTGATGCTGTGATCCGAGTCACCTCGTCGTTCATGATCAGCTCGGCCGAGCGCCAGTCCTCCCGGTACGCGATCGGAATGGTGACCTCTTCCCAGAGGAAATCGAACGCACCGCTGTAGTTGAAGACCGGTTCACCGAACGTCGCCGAGTTCGCGACCGACGCGACCCGTCCGGTGTACTGGCGACCCTTGACCCAGGTGTCGTCGTCGACGCTGGAGCCGATCTCCATCAGCTTGGTCCGCAACGGCTGGATATCGATCACATCACCGCGGACACCGCCTAGCTGGACCCGGTCTCCCACCTTGAAGATGCCGCCGGAGATGATGTTGAACCAGCCTGCGACCGAGCTGATGACGCCTTGCAGGGCTACCGCCACGCCCGCTGCGATCAGTCCGAGCAGCAGGCCGAGTTGGCCGGCGAACGGACGCCAGAGGATCCCCATACCGATGAGTGCGATGACTACGACCACGTAGTGGACGATCTTGCGCGTGTGGTAGTTGCGGTACCGGTCATCGACGCGGCGAGACAGCAGGCGCCCAGCAACCACCCCCAGGACCGTGGCGACGGCGACGATGACCGCCGAGGTCACCAACTTGCCGGTGACCGGGTCATTGTCCGCGATGACGCTCCAAAGATCGCTCATGCCACGTACATTCTGCCCGGGACCACGCTGCGTGTCGGCTCGCGTGTACACGTCAGCCCGGATCCGACGAGCATGGTCTCTCAACCTGTTCGGTGTCGGTTGAAGGGTTTGTCCGATGTTCACCTCAGCGACACCATCGGGCCTCTGTCGCGTAACCGGGCCTCCGTAGCTTGGTCCCGGTTGCCGGAAACCCCGGTATCCGGACGGGAAGTGAAAAGGATGCATGACAGGTGTGTCCCCCTCCCAGACGATTTGAACCAGGAGGTTCATGTGAAGCCTTGCTCCCACATCTGGCGGCTCTCAGCAGTTGCTGTGGTCCTCACCCTGGCCGTCACGGCCTGTAGCGGTGGGTCTACCGACTCTTCGGGCAACGACGGCGAATCGTCTTCGACGACCGCGGCCGGGTCCGACTCGGCTGCTCCGAGCAACGCCGAGATCGAAGCCCTCACCTACAAGCTCAGTGGCGGCGGTTCCAGCTTCACCGACGCCTTTCTGCAAGCGGTGAACAGTGATTTCAACGACATTCACGGTTCCGAGATCGTGACCTATGCAAAGAGCGGCTCCTCCGATGGCCGTAAACAGTTGGGTGATCAGACCTTCGATTTCGCCGGTTCTGACTCGCTGCCGAAGGACACCGAGGAATACGCCGGTGGCGACCTCCTGCTGTTCCCGACCGTGGCTGCTCCCATCACGCTCGCCTACAACCTCGAAGGCGTCGAGGATCTGAAACTCACCCCGGAACTGATCGCCAAGATCTTCCAGGCTGAGATCACATCCTGGGACGATCCCGCGATCGTCGAGGTGAACCCGGATGCCGAACTGTCCGGACCGATCACAGCGGTACACCGTTCGGACGGTTCGGGCACCACGAGCAACTTCACCAAGTACCTGGACTCAGCGGCTCCCGATACCTGGAAGCTCGGTTCCGGAGACACTGTCGAGTGGCCCGAGTCGACCCAGGGTGCCGAGAAGAACTCAGGCGTAGCTGCGGTGATCGGCCAGACCGCCGGCGCAATCGGCTACGTCGACCTTGCCGATGCGGCCAAGGCCGGGCTCTCAACGGCGTTGATCGAGGACTCCTCCGGAAGCTTCGTCGCTCCGAATGCTGACGGTGTTCAGGCAGCTCTCGACGGTTCCGAACTCGGTGACGACCTCACCTACAATCCCTTGAACTCTCCTGCCGAGGGTGCGTACCCGATCTCGTCCCCGACCTGGATCATCACCTACAAGTCGTACTCCGACAAGGAGCTCGTGAACTCCCTGCAGACGTATCTGCGCTACGTGCTCACCACCGGACAGGAACAGGCATCAGCCACCGGCTATGTGGGCATGCCCTCCTCCATCCAGGAGAAGGCTCTGGCCCAGGTCGACGACATCACCACTGGTTGATCAGCCCACCAGGTGATCCATACGTGGAGCCGACGGTCAGGCGCAACCCTGCCGGACCGTCGGCTCCACGCCACCCGTTCGATACCGAGAATGACCAGGGGAGGAATTGTCCATGAGCATCGACATTGCACCGACGGGAACGCAACCGGACATGCAGATCGAGCTTTGCGATCCCGGCAGGGGTGCGAAGACCGACTCGGCATTCAGGTGGCTCACGCTGGCCTCCGGCGTCATGATCCTCGTGATCCTGGCCGGTATCGCCGTGTCGATGACAGTGTCGGCATGGCCCGCAATCTCCGATCAGGGTATCTCGTATTTCATCGGCACGACCTGGGCCCCGTCGGCCGGAGAGTTCGGCATCGTGCCGCTCCTGTTCGGAACGGTGCTGGTTTCGGTGCTGGCGCTCATCTTCGCAGTTCCGATGAGCATCGGGATAGCGCTGTTCATCACAGAGGTCGCCCCCCGCAGACTTCGCGGTGGAGTCATAACGGTGGTGGATCTTCTGGCTGCCGTCCCGTCGGTCGTGTTCGGGATATGGGCGTTCTACGAACTGGTTCCTCGTTTCCAGAGTGTGTTCAATTCGATCCATTCCGTCGTTGAGGGAGTCCCCGTGCTCGGCACGGTGTTCGGGCCGAGTTCAGGGTCCGCGTACATGAGTGCCGGTCTGATCCTGGCACTGATGATCACTCCGATAATCACCGCAGTGGCCCGGGAGGTGTTCAACACCGTGCCGGTCAACGACAAGAGCGGGGCATTCGCCCTGGGTGCAACCCGCTGGGAGATGATCAGAGGTGTCGTATTGCCGCACAGCTTCGGTGGCTTGACCGGAGCGGTGATGTTGGGCCTGGGACGTGCGATGGGAGAGACGGTGGCGGTGGCCCTCATCATCGGGGCAGTTCCCAGCATCACGGCAAACGTGTTCGGCAAGGGTGAGACCATGCCGGCGCAGATATTCCGGCAACTCTCGGAGGCCGGGAGCGTGTTCAGGGCCGCCCTGATCGGTCTGGGAATCTGCCTGTTCATTCTCACGATCGTCGTCAACATGTCGGCACGTCGAATGGTGACGGTCATAGACCGCCGTATGAAAGGGGCATGACCATGGTTGGTACCCAGGAGATGAGCCGGAACCAATCGGATGAACTGCGCCAAGCCCTGTCAGGTGGGTCCGGTTCGTCGTTGAGTAGGCGTCGCAGGGTCAGCAATCGACTCGCAACGGTCATGGTCGTGTTGGCCTTCTTCGTGGCCGCCGTCCCGCTGGCTGTGATGGGCGGAGACGTGTTGGCAAAGGGAGCGGCGCCGGTGATGCACCTCTCCTGGTGGACCGATCCGATTCCCGAGACGGGTCGCAGTGACCTGGCCGCGAACGACACGATGACGGACCTCGGATTCGGTACCGCTCCGACGGCAGCTGACGAGCAGCCGACATTGGGTATGGCCCCCGCCATAGTCGGAACCGTGCTCACCGTGCTGGGTGCATCGTTGCTGGCCATTCCCATCGGGATCCTGGGTGCCGTGTACCTGCACGAGTACGGAAAACACAACCGTCTGGCGCGTGTCATCCGGTTCATGAGCGACGTCATGAGCGGAGTTCCGTCGGTCATCATGGGTGTTTTCATCTACACGGTGTGGGTCCTGCCGCGAGGTGTGGATGGCCGATCCGCATGGGCCGCGGCTCTGGCATTGGCGTGTCTCATGTTGCCGATCGTGGTGAGATCGACCGAGGAGATGTTGCGCCTGGTGCCCAACTCGTTGCGCGAGGGCTCCGCTGCCCTGGGTACGCGAACATGGAGGACGACTGTGACGGTCGTCCTGCCTGCGGCCATGGCCGGGATCGTTTCGGGATGTCTGCTCGCGGTTGCGCGTGCGGCGGGCGAAACCGCTCCAGTGGTGTTCGTCATCGGATTCGTGCACGCCACCAACTGGTCCATGGCGGGCGCCAACACGACGCTTTCGGCACAGATCTACTCCCAGCAGCAGAACGGGGGAGATCTGTCGACCCAACTCGCATGGGGCGCCGCGGTCACCTTGGTGGGAATGGTGCTGGTACTGAACCTGATCGCCCGTTCAATCGTACGCCGCTACTCGATGAAATGACCGACCACCTGATCGTCCCACGATGACATCTGGTGACCCCATGGCTACGGAGGCTTCGGAGATGGTCCAAGACAATGAACTAGCGGTGATCGACAACCCCACACCTCCTGTCAGGGTTCCTCAACCGCCCTCGGTCAGTTCAGCCCCGTCGGACGGGTCATCACCGGCTACGGATCGCCTAGCGCGGCCGATTGTTTTCGATGTGGGTTCCCTGTCGGTTTTCTACGGTGACTTCAACGCTGTGCAAGGCGTCGATCTGGATATTCGCAAACATGAGATAACGGCTTTCATCGGCCCCTCCGGCTGTGGCAAGACGACCGTTCTGCGCTGCTTCAATCGGATGAACGACCTGATCGAGGGTTGTCGTATGGAAGGGCGACTCGCCTACCACGGAGTCGACATCAACGACCCGAAGGTGAACCCCGTTGAGGTGCGTCGGCGCATCGGGATGGTCTTTCAGAAGCCCAATCCCTTTCCGAAATCGATATTCGACAACATCGCCTGCGGCCCGCGGGTGGGCGGTATCCGCAAGAAGTCCGAGTTGGCCGAGATCGTGGAGCGTTCTCTGCGGAGTGCAGCGTTGTGGGACGAGGTCAAGGACCGCCTCGGCGCTTCTGCGTTGGGGCTGTCGGGCGGCCAACAGCAACGGCTCTGTATAGCGAGGGCCATCGCCGTTGATCCGGAGGTGATCCTCATGGACGAACCGTGTTCTGCGCTGGACCCCATCGCCACCGCTCGGATCGAGGATCTCATGCGCGAACTCAAGGCGTCCTACACCATCGTGATCGTGACCCACAATATGCAACAGGCGACCCGGGTGAGTGATTCGACAGCGTTCTTCAGCACTGAGGTGAACCCTGACTCCGACCTGCGCACCGGACAGTTGATCGAGTACGCGAGCACCGACACGATCTTCACCACACCAGCTGATGAACGCACCGAGAACTACATCACAGGCAGATTCGGATGAATGGTCGACGGGCCCGGAACCGGGGATCGGTCCATGAGTGAGCTGCGTCAGGAATTCCACGACCAGCTTGATGACCTGCGCGACGACGTTGGTCGTCTCGGTGCCATGACCGCTGAGACCATCCGCAAGGGGACCGCGGTACTGCTTGACCGTGATCTCTCGGGTGCGCAGCATCTGATAGACGGCGACGATGAGATCGACGAGTTCAGCATCCGCTTGGAGGAGAGGTGTTCGATCCTGTTGGGCCTGCAGGCACCGATCGCTGGTGAGCTCCGCTTCCTCTTGACGACGCTGCGGGTGATCAGCGAACTGGAGCGTTCAGCCGACCTGATGGTGAATGTCTGCAAGGCGTCCCGCAGGATCTACGACGTGGATTTCAGCCCGGAACTGCGGGCACTCCTCGAACAGATGGGGGTGGAAGCGGCATTTCTCATCCGAGCCGCCATCGACGTGTACCTCGACGCCGATCCCTCGCTGGCCGCTGCGCTCGATGATGTCGATGATCGACTCGACGAGCTGCAGGTGAGCTATGTGGAGGCCATACTGCAGTCCCATCACACCGACAATCTGTCGCTGCAGGCGGCGGTGCAGCTCGCGTTGATCGGACGGTACTTCGAGCGAATCGGCGATCATTCTGTGAACATCGGTGAACGGGTCGTCTACATGGTGACGGGCTGCCTGCCGGAACAGAGTGACGCTGCACGCTGAGAGTTGTCTGGTCGGAGTGCCCGGATCTCACGCCGCCGTACCCGAATACAACGAGGGCTCCAAGAAGATCGGAATCCTGACGCTGGACACCCCCGCTGTGAGCGACGCGTATGAGCCGTTCCAGAAGGTTCTCGATGCCCAGGGACTCGATGTGACCAGCTTCCAGGCCATTGCAGTCTCGCTCGACAACGTCCGTACCTACGTCCAGCCACTCGTGGACAAGACCGAGACCCTCGTCCTGGCGTTGCCGGTCGTCGAGATATTCAAGGAGATGAACGTTGTCGGCTACGAGCCGGAAGTGGTCCCCGATGCCGGCTCGGTCTTCTACAGCCTCGATGCTGTCGAGAACCTGGGATCGGCCCCTCTGAACGCTCCGATCTATTCGGTAGCAACGACGTTCCCTCTCGACCGGGCGAAGGACACGCCACAGCCGAGAAGTTCGTCGAACTGGAGAGGGTCGCGTTCGGTGAAGCGGACCCCGCTGACGTGACTCCATGGATCACCTGGCTGTTGTTCGCCAAGTCCGCGTCCGCATGCGAGGAACTCACAGTGGATTGTGTGATCGACAACGCGACCGCGGACAAGGCCTACACGGCGGGTGGGTTGATGGCGCCGATCGACACCAGCGATCCCACCGTGATCTTCAACTGGGCACTTGAGCGTTTGCCGCAATCGGAGCCTTTACCTATTGGCAGTTCACCGCTCTTCGGGACTGACGACAGCGTACGCCCAGGGCTACATCGGGAGTAGGCCGGATCATCCCGGCGGGCAGTACCTCATCGGTCTGGTGAACGTGGTTCCGGTGGCGGTGCTTTTCGTCGCTCTGCAGTTCCTCGCGCAGGAGAGACTCAGGGCAGGAAAGACCCGTCAGGCAAGGGATATTTCGACCAAACCTTCCTGGCGTGGATCCACGTCGTTGGCGATCGCACCGCTGCTGGGCCTGGCCGAGGACCCAATTCGCATGTGCGGGGCACTGATCGCACGCCAAGCGCTCGCTCGACTCGGAACGCCGGCGGAGGTTGCTGATCTGGTCGCGTATCTGGCGGGTGATCAGGCGTCCTTTGTCACTGGTGCAGACTGGCTGATCGACGGGGGCACAGCCGCCGGGTGACCCGACGAAGGAGCAGATGTGAAGATTGCACGGATCGAATCAGACGGAATCGAACGCCTGGCACGCGTCGAGGGAGACATGGTGCATCCGCTGCGTCTCGGGCGCGACTCGAAACTGGGGATACTCCTGGACGGTCGTTCGATCCCGGACCACGAAGGGTCTGATGACCCGGTGGCGCTTGACGCAGTGAGGGTGCTCGCTCCTGTCTCCGTTCCGGGATCGGTCATCGCGGTGGGACTCAACTACGCGGACCACGCAAGTGAGACGGGGGTCGAAGCACCACCTGCTCCGATCACGTTCGCGAAGATGCCACAGTCGATAGTCGGTCCGGGCGACTTGATCCGCTGGAGCCCGGATCAGTCGACCGAGGTCGACTACGAAGCGGAACTGGCTGTCGTCATCGGAACCGAGGCCCGCGGTGTCCCGGTCGACTCGGCTCTCGAGTTCGTTCTCGGTTACACCTGCTGCAACGATGTCTCGGCCCGGGACGCCCAGTTCTCCGACGGTCAGTGGTTGCGAGCCAAGTCCTTCGACACCTTCTGCCCGCTCGGCCCTTGGCTGGTCACACCCGAGGACATTGCGGACCCACAGGACCTACGGGTCACCTGCCGCGTGAACGGCGAAACCTTGCAGGATTCGACGACGGCCCAGATGATCTTCGGCGTGGCCGAGATCATCTCGTACCTGTCACGTTTCATGACGTTGCGCCCCGGCGACGTCATCACCACGGGCACGCCGGGCGGGGTCGGGTTCGCCCGTACACCCCCGATCTTCCTGAGCGACGGCGACACGGTGGAGGTCGACATCGAAGGCATCGGGGTGCTCACCAACACCTGTGGCCCGCTGTGAGTGCGCTGCGGTGACCGACAAGCTGCGCGTCGGCCTGGTGCTGTGGTGGGGCTGGAACACGCTGCGCAGCGGGCGATCCTGAGACCTGAGCCTCGTTCTCGGAGACCGGAGCACACCCACCACGCTCGCAGCACCGAGAACGGTCGTTCAGTCGCTGGCGCTACGACCCGCTCTCGGCACTGTCTTCTTCGTCCGCGTCCTCGGTGTCCTCCATGACGAGCAGGCCGTTGGCGGTGGCGATCGCGACGGCGAAGTGCTGGGCCTTCTCGTAGACCGCTTCGTAGTAGTGATGCGCGTTGCTCGCGTACTTGCCCAGTGGCGGTTCACCCAATGAGCGCACGAGTGCTGTGGGGTTCTGCGCAGGACGCACCGAGCCCACGATGGCCTGCAGTTCGGTCTCGCCATCGTGGTTCTCCCACATCGGCCGGTTGGGTTCGATCGCGGACTTGCCCGAGCGCTTCTTCCCGCGCTTCTTCCCGCGCTTCTGGCCTCCCCGTGCCCCTCCCTTGGCCTTGCTGGACCCGGGCGACTTCTTCTTCGGACGCCGGGCCGGCTGGTTCCCGCTCATGCCATCACCTCCGGATATTCGTCCTCGGCAGCATCGAGGGGAAATTGATCGGCCAGCAACTCGTCGTCGCGAAGACCGAGCGCAGCCTGGATCTGGTCGGCAGTCGAGGTCCTCCAGCGAACTCGACTTCGGAAGTACGAGGTCGGCGACATGGCGCTTGCCTGCCACGATCTCCTCCACACGTTCATCGATCGTCCCGGGACATTCGAGACGGTGGAAGATGACCGTTCGCTGCTGGCCCGAGCCGCCAGGCACGGTCCCGGGCCTGATCCTCGACCGCCGGATTCCACCACCGGTCGAACAGGACCACGTGATTCGCGGCGGTGAGGTTGAGCCCTGCCCCGCCTGCCTTCAACGACAGCACCAGCGCCGCGCCACCCTCGGTGTCCTGGAAGTCCTCGAGGATGCGGTCCCGGGCAGTCCGGGCCAGCCCACCGTGGTATGCCGCGACGTGTGTGCCGGTCCTCTTCGTGAGGTGCTCGGCGAGTCGTACTGCCCAGGTTGCGTACTGGGTGAAGATGACGACGCGCTCACCCGGCTCGAACACCAAGTCGATGATCTCCTCGAGTCGCGAGAGCTTGCCGGAGCGATCATCCAGCGGTTCGTCGTCGCCCGTGAACGCAGCCGGGATGATTGCAGATCTGCTTCAGTTTCGTGATGGCGGAGAGCACCCGGCCCTTGTCGCCCGCTGCATCCGAGCCGGTATGGTTGACGAGTTCGTCGAGTACCGCCTGGTAGAGGCCGATCTGCTCGGCGGTCATGGTGCAGCGATCTGTCTCGTCGATCCTCTCGGGCAGCTCCGCTGCGATCTCGGGCTCGGCCTTCGTGCGGCGGAACACGAGGATGCCGTTCAGCATCCGGAGCGCCCCTTCGCCACTCCCGGCATGGGATAGCTCCGACACGAAATCCGCCCGATCGCCCACGAGGTCGGGGTTCACGAAGTCGAGAATCGACCACAGGTCGCCGAGGCTGTTCTCGACCGGAGTGCCGGTCATGGCCAGTCGGAAGCTCGATGGCAGATCGCGGAGCGCCCGGGCGACGTTGCTCGCGGGGTTCTTGATGGCCTGGGCCTCGTCCAGCACCACCCGGTGCCAGCGAACCCCGGACAGACCCTCGAGATCCCGCAGCGCGGTGCCGTAGGTGGTGATCACCAGGTCGGCGGCGGCGACCTCCTCGACGATCTCGTCTGCTGTCGCACGGGTGGCGCCGTGATGGATCCGTCACCCGGAGCCCGGGTGTGAACCTGGTCGCCTCCGACGCCCAGTTGCCCACGACCGCCGGCGGTGCGATCACCAGCGTCGGTCCCTCGCTGGCCGTGGCCATCATATGGGCGAGCACCGTTGGGGTCTTGCCCAGGCCCATGTCCAGAGCGAGG
The DNA here is from genome assembly GCA_963805905.1 of uncultured Microthrixaceae bacterium. Classification (GTDB taxonomy): domain Bacteria; phylum Actinomycetota; class Acidimicrobiia; order Acidimicrobiales; family Microtrichaceae; genus JAMLGJ01. Next base: position 2,939,024 of record CAWDVV010000001.1, on the reverse strand, counting down.
CATCCGCCGAGACCCGCCGAGTCGCAGAATCGCAGCCACGCCAGAGCATCACGTTGGTAGCTCCGGAGCTCACCGGAGAAACCGGCGGGTTCGTCGGCGGGTTCGGTCGACACATCCCGCGGCTGCACCGACGAGGTTCGCGGCCCAACCGTTGGCGATCGACACGCCACCTTCGAGTGGCGACCCGTGGAGCCCGACCGCCCAACGCAGCATCTCTCCGCCGGTCATCTCCGTCGGAGCGGCCGTTCAGCGCCTCGGCAGCGGCGGTCAGGTCCGCTCTCATCGATACGGACCCAGGTCCATTGGCTCTCGACCAGGGGTGCCGCCTGTTTGGCCAGTTCGGCGATCTCGGCAGCGCTCAGCTCGACATCGTCGAACAACACCGACCACCGCACGTGCGCGAGATCAGACGCGCCTCGGAGCCGATTCCCCGTCGATCGCTGTGAGGTTGAGGCTCGGACGCGGCGCCTCGACCCGCACGCGGGACCTCCACCTCGAACCCGGAGTCGACGAGGACCCCGGCGCCGACCGACATGACCTCCCAGGCTTCGTCCTCGCTGAGGATCGCCTCGCCCCTGCGCTCGGCGCCGGCCCGGGTCAGTTCCGGAACGAGCCGCTCGGCCCGCATCAGATCGTCGAGGAGTCGGGCCTGGATCTGCTTCTTCGGGTGCGAAGCGATCGCCCTTTCGATCGGCAGCAGATCGTTGTCGGGGTCGTGGCCGAGTACCTGCAGATGCCACTCGTGGCCCTCGCTCGGCGGATCGAGTCGTACGACCAGTGGCTTGCGTGGCGGCTCGGCGACGGGTTTCGCCCACTCGTCGAGAAACCGCACGAGCGCCCGGCCGAGTTCGACCGGCGCGTGGAACGATGAGCCGTCGAGGCGGCCGAGGTAGGCCTCGGCCAGGTCGGTCGCCGATCTCGGGCTGGGGCGGGGGAGCGGGTGCCTCGATCTGGCGCGCCGCCTGCACACATACCGCGTCCACCGAGCCACCAGGGCGGAGCGTGTCGCCGAAGCCGCATCCAGTTTCGGGTTGGCCATGAAGACCGAGGCGGGCGCGGCCTTGGCGAATGCCTCGAGCGTGCGATCGTCGACCAGCACCGGATGCCAGCGCACCGCGAACGTCCCGGTCCCTTCGGTCCGGTGGCGGTGTCGCAGCAGCGGCACCATCGATCCACGGGCCACGAGACCCACACCGAACAAGCCGAGCTGTCCCAACCATCTGGCGCTGGCGCCGAGACGATCATCGTTGGCGTGGCCCAACAACCAACCGATCACGTCCTCCATGGGAGCGGACATCGCGGCGGCCCTGCGATTGTCCGGCAACACGACCGGGTCGTGGTCGGACCAGACCTCGCTCGGTGCGCCGAACTCCTCCAGCACCTTCGACAGATCTGCCTTCGTCATCGAGCACATCGCCGGGCCACCGAACCACACGACCACACGACTGGGTGACCACGACGCCTGAAGACGCGATTCGACGGCTCGACCTCGGCATCGACAGCGGCTTCGTCGGGCTCGGGGAGTTCGCGGCCCTCCCGGCGATCCAGCCGATCGAGTGCAGCATCGACCTCGTCACCGATCGACTCGAAGTCCATGACGACCTGGGCGCGTTCGGGTCCCTCGATTCGCCTGGCGCGCTCGACCGCGTCGTCGGCCTCGTCGAGGCGGTCGAACAGCGCTTTGCGCCACCGACGGGCCTCGGCGAACAACGCTGCGATGTCGTCCTCGCTGGCACGACCCTCGATCTCGGCGTCGACGAGCGCGTCGAACACAGGGTCGGGAAGTCGCTCATCAACTGGTGGCATCTGGCTCCACGTCTTGGACGGACACGTCATCGGCTTCGGCTCGAACCCGTGGGCTCACTGGCCCATGTGAGGTCCGATGTTGGACCATGAACGAAGGCCACTCGAACCCGGCCACCGGCGCCGCCCTGGCGACGGGAGCGCACGGACCATTCCGGCCATTCCGGATCGTGCTCCGAGGTTCACAACATCGTTCAGGGTGAATCATACGCCGTCAACCCGCGGGGTGGTGATGCGGCCCGTGCGTGGGCGCGTCCCGCACCGGTGTCGGGCTTCCAGAACTCCTTGCAGTGGATGATTCCGGGTCCCTGCGCTCATCGCGCCCGAACCTTCGCTCGACGAGGATCTCGGCCACTCGGCCCACTCGTCTACCGGGGAACCGAAATGGTCGTTCATGAAGCATGGACGTTGGTCCTCTGCGATGATGAACCGATGATCGACCACATCGGGATCCAGTGCAATGACGTGGCGGCCAGCGCGGCGTTCTACGACAGAGTGCTCGCACCGCTAGGCGCCGAGCGGACTCATGGAGCCCCACGAGGGAGTCATCGGATATGGCGTCCCTCCCGCACCGAACTTCTGGCTCGGACCCCTGTCGGACAACTGCACTGGATGGCGGGAGGACCACATCGCGTTCTCTGCAGGCAGTCGTCAGGCGGTGCGCTGACTTCTTCGACGCAGCGGTCGCGGCTGGGGCCGAGGTGTTGCACGAACCCAAGGAGTGGCCGATCTATCACCCCGGCTATTACGGAGCGTTCGTTCGTGATCCCGACGGGAACAACGTCGAAGCTGTCTGCCACATCCCGGAGTGACCCACAGCCGAACCACCGTCATGAACGACACCACCCACCCGGCCGTCGACGGACGAGCCTGGGCTGACTACTGCGAATCGTTGAAGTCGGCCGGGGAGTTCATCCTCGAGCACAGCACCGATGATCTCGACCGGGTCGAAGGTTTCCGCTATCTCAGCCGCTTGGCACGCGGAGGGTTGCAGGCCTTCGTCGAGAACGGCAGTCCTCCGTTCTCCCAGATCCTGTCGATTCCCCACAATCTCAAAATCGGGTGCGACAATCCCGACGCGCTCTACCAGAACGTGGCCGTCGACCCCGCGTTCACCTACCGGATCCATGGTCGAAGGGGATCCGTCAACTACCTGAGTATCGGTGCCTATGCGGGCGGATACGGCGCCGGAGCAGCGCCTCCGGGGCGCGACGGCGTCGTCGAGGACACCTTCCCCGACCCAGAAGGCGTCGTCGACCTGCTCGTCAGCGTCTCTGAGCCGGAATCGCTTGCGCCGGGACAGCGATGGTTGCGCATGTCTCCGGCCACCACGACGATCATCATCCGGAACTTCTACCTCGACCGAGCGACGGAACGTCCCTCCGAGCTCACACTGGAATGCCTAGATCCCCCGATGGCGTATCCGGAAGCCCTGACCCCGGAGCAGCTTGAGCGGGGATCTGGCCATGGCGGGCCTCTACGTGCACGGCGTCGCTCAGATGTTCACCAACTGGATCGAAGGCCTGTTCATACCCGCGCACCAACACCCTCGACCTGCTCCCCGAGAATGACCGTGCCAACGAATGGGGTGATCCGAACCAGGTGTTCCGCCACGGGTACTGGCGTCTCGAAGAGGGCGAGGCGATCCTGATCGAAGTGCCTCCGATCGAGGCGTACTACTGGAACTTCCAGCTCAACAATCTCTGGGAGGAGTCGCTCGACTACGACCACCGGCAGGTCACGGTGAACGCCCACACGGCGGTGTACGAACCGGACGACTCTGCGCTGATCGTGGTTGCTGCCGATGATCCCGGATTCGGCAACTGGATCGACACCGCTGAACACCGCCACGGTGGGTGGGGCCTCCGCTACAACCAGGTTGTCGAGGACGTGCCGCCCACCGTCCGCGTCGTTGCGGTCTCCGAGCTCGCCGGTGACGGTCGCCTTCGATGAAGAAGATCGCGGCCGACAATCGGAGGAGCTCAGCGGTCCGCTGTGCCTCACCGTTCCTCGCGTAGAGGACCGCTGTCACCTCTCCTTCCTCTGTGTAGATACCGGGGCCTCCATGTAGGCGTTGGGGCCTCCATGTAGGCGTTGGGGCTACGGGGTGGGACGGACATGCCTCAGGGACTTCGTGGCCGGTTCTCGGCTGGTTCACAGATATGGCCGCGACCATGAAATCCGTGCAGACGATCGAACCTCCGGGAACCGAAACCAGTGGAACGGGGCTCGCCGACCTGCAGCGGGATCCTTCCCGGGTGATCTCGATCGGCCCGAGTGCCGACCGGTCCGGGTCGCCTATCCGGACGCCGGTGTTGGACGTCGTCGTGCCTGTGTACAACGAGCAGCTCACGCTGCGAAGCAGCGTGGAACGCCTCCATGCCCACTTGTCAGCCGGCTTTCCCTTCAGCTGGCATATCACCATTTCCGACAATGCCTCGACCGACCGGACCTGGGAACAGGCGGGGGAGCTCGTGGCCGATCTCGACCACGTGACGGCATTGCGCTTGGGGCGCAAGGGCCGGGGCAGGGCGCTGCGTACCGCCTGGGAACGCAGTGACGCCCAGGTGGTCGCCTACATGGACGTCGACCTCTCGACCGGCCTCGACGCATTGTTGCCGCTGGTCGCCCCGCTGGTATCGGGACACTCCGACGTGGCCGTGGGATCTCGGTTGGCACCGGGTGCCCGTGTCGCACGGGGACCCCGTAGGGAGTTCATCTCGAGGTCGTACAACACGCTGCTGCGAGCTGTGTTCGCATCGAAGGTTCGCGACGCCCAGTGCGGGTTCAAGGCGGTGAGAGCAGACGTGGCACGAAGGCTGCTGCCCGCGATCGACGACGACGGCTGGTTCTTCGACACCGAGCTCCTGTTACTTGCAGATCACAACGGGCTGCGGATCCACGAGATCCCCGTGGACTGGGTGGATGACCCCGACAGCCGGGTGCACGTGTTCACCACAGCCTTCGGCGACCTGGCCGGTTCGGCCCGCATGGCCAGGCGCTTCCTGACGGGCCGGGGCGAAGTCGACCTGGGTGGGGCGGGTCGTGACGAGCTCACGGACGACTTCGGGCGTCGCGTGGTCATGTTCGGGGTGATCGGGACGGTCAGCACGCTCGTGTCGCTGGCGATCTTCCTGGCGCTGCGGTCGGTCACCGGTGCAGTGGTAGCGAACCTCGTGGCGCTGGGCGCAACATTAGGCGCCAACGCCTGGGCGCATGCCCGCTTCAGTGCGGGCCGCCGGCGGGTTCGCTGGCGCAGGGCGCTGAGCACTTTCGTCGGCGGGGCAGCTCTGTCCACAGCGGCGTTGCTCTCGACCGAGATGCTCGGTGCCACCCCGGCGGTCGAGGTGTTGGTGGTGCTGCTCACCTGGTTCGCGACCTCGGTCGTGCGATTGACCCTGCTCGACGGGTTGGAGCGATGAAACCGCCCGTGCATCGGAACCGACCGAGGGCCGTGATATTTCCGGCGATGTCCCGGACAACCATTGGTGGCAACGTCCAGCCGGCGATCCGCTCTGGGTCCGCCCCGCTGTTGCGGGCCTCCTCGCCGCCACCGCGCTGCTGTACCTGTGGGGCCTGAGTGCCTCGGGATGGGCCAACTCCTTCTACTCCGCTGCCGCCCAGGCGGGTTCGGTGAGTTGGAAGGCTTTCCTGTTCGGGTCCAGCGATGCGGCCAACTCCATCACCGTCGACAAGACGCCGCTTTCTCTGTGGCCGATGGCGTTGGCGGTTCGCATCTTCGGACTCAACTCATGGAGCCTCCTCGTTCCCCAGGCCCTGGAGGGAGTCGCCGCAGTCGGGATGCTGTACCTGACGGTCAAGCGGTGGTTCGGCGCGCCCGCCGGGCTCCTGGCCGGCGCGGTCATGGCCACGACCCCGGTCGCGGTGCTCATGTTCCGCTTCAACAACCCGGACTCCCTGCTGGTGCTGCTGTTGGTCGCCTCGGTGTACTTCCTCGCCCGTGCCCTCGAGGACGGCCGCACCAAGTGGCTGTTGGCGTCCGGGGCAATGGTCGGTCTCGGCTTCCTCACCAAGGAGCTCCAGGCGTTCGTCCTCGTTCCGGTCCTCGCGGGGACCTATCTCGTCGCGGGACCCCCGCGGTTCGCTCGCCGCTTCCTCCAGACGGTGTGGATGGGGTTGGCAGCTCTTGTCGCCGGCGGCTGGTGGGTGGCGGTGGTGTCCCTGTGGCCCGAGGCTGACCGGCCCGTACTTCGGCGGATCGCAGGACAACACCTTCTGGAACGTGTTGTTCGGATACAACGGTCTCGGCCGCATAACCGGCAATGAGGCCGGCAGCGTCGTACCCGGTGGTGGTCAGGGTGGCACCGGTATGTGGGGTGCGACCGGCATCACACGTCTGTTCAACGACTCCTTCGGTGCCCAGGCCAGCTGGTTGATCCCTGCCGCCCTGCTGGCGCTCGCGGTCGGACTGATCTGGACCCTGCGGCGACCCCGGACAGATCGAACCCGGGGTGCACTATTGCTCTGGGGTGGCTGGTTGGTCGTCACCGGCCTGGTGTTCAGCCTGTCCAAGGGAATCATCCACCAGTACTACACCGTTGCTCTCGCCCCCGCGATCGGTGCCCTCGTAGGTATCGGGGCCGTCGAGGCGTGGCGGCGCCGGGATAACCCGGTCGCCCGCAACACGCTGGCGCTCGGTGTGTCACTGAGCGCCGGCTGGGCATTTGTGCTGTTGGCGCGGACCCCGAACTGGTACCCGTGGCTCCAGTGGCTGATCCTCGTGGCTGGCATCGGTGCCGCAGTCGTGCTCCTTTCCGGCTCACAGCTCGTGACCCGGACCGCACCCCGGTGGGCGGTGATCCCGATGGCGGTGCTACTCCTGGCGGTGACCTTGGCCGGCCCGACCGCCTACGCACTCAACACAGCTGCCACGGCGCACACGGGATCGATTCCCACCGCCGGACCCGGCACAGCCGACGGCCCTGGTGCTGGTGGTCCTGGCGTTGGTGGTCCCGGCGTTGGTGGTCCTGGCGTTGGTGGCCCCGGTGCGCCCGCAGGGAGCGTCACCGACGGCGCGACCAACGCGCCGACACTGCCGGGAGGGACGGCATCGGATGGGAACGCGGCAGCCAACGGGAACGCGGCACCCAACGGGAACGCTGCAGGGGGTGCTGCGTCGGGTCCCGGAAGCCTGCTCGAGGGGAGCTCGCCGGGAGAATCGCTCACGGCGCTCCTGGAAGAGGATTCCTCGAGCTATGACTGGGTGGCGGCCACCGTCGGGGCCAACCAGGCGGCTGGCTACCAGCTTGCAACCGGTGACCCGGTGATGCCGATCGGCGGGTTCAACGGGAGCGATCCCAGCCCGACTCTCGCTCAGTTCCAGAGCCACGTCGCGGACGGCCAGATCCACTGGTTCATCTCCGGCGGGGGCAACCGTCCCGGAGGGATGGGTGGCCCGGGTGGATCCTCCAACGAGACGACGAGCGAGATCTCCGAGTGGGTGCAGCAGACCTTCACCTCCCGAACCGTGGACGGCATCACCATCTACGACCTCACCAGCCCCGTTTCGTGAACAGGAGTCATCCCATGTCGACGATCACACCCGAACCGCAGCCACCTGTGTCGCGGTTGACCCACTTGCTCTCGGTCGGGCTCGCGGTGCTCACCGTGGCGGTCAGTGCCTTCTTCGTCGGCTACGCCATCCGGGGTGACACGGGCACGGCGACCTCCCGACAGGGCCAGTTCCCCACTGCGGGCCAGTTCCCCACCGCTGGTCAGTTCCCCCCGGGGGCAGGATTTCGCGGAGCGGCACCACCTGCCGGCATCCCGGGTTCCAACTGAGCTACCACCCCCGCATGTCGATCGGCCAGATCTCGATGACCGTCTCGTCGTCCACGAGGCACAGCTGTTCGTGGTAGGCGACTGTCGGGTCGACGTGGGCCGGTACGACCCGGACCTTGTCGCCGACGTTCGGAATCGAGTGGCCCTCCGCGGGGCCGTAGGTGATGTGCTCGTCGGAACAGAACCAGACCTCTCCGTTCTCCACCAACGGGTTTCCGTGGTCCATGCCGAGGGACTTGAGGCCTCCGTCGATTACGGCAAATCCCATCGTGGGATCGACCGAGATGACGGTGCACCAGAGGTGCAACGCCTGACGAAACGGCAGGTTGGCACGTGCGTAGTCGGAATCCATGAGCGTGTAGGAACCCGCCTGCAGTTCGGTGCACCAGTGGTTGACCAGGGCGGTGCCCGTACCGCCGCCCGAGACGACATCGCCCCCGACGATGTCGTGGGCGGATGCGAGCCGGGACATGGCTTGTTCCACCTGCGCGGTCTTGTCGGCTTCATCAACCATCATCAGATGGCCCTCGTAGCCCATGACCCCGCGCACTTCGAGATCCGCGGCACGGGCGGATTCGGCCAACCGACCGGCCTCGGCAGGGTCGCAGCCACAGCGAGGTAGACCGATGTTCACATCGATCAGCACCTCGCGGATCCCGCCTTCCACCGCGGCCGCAATCGTGTGCTGCGAGTCGACGGCGACGGTGAATCTGCCGTTGGACGTTGCTGTCAGACGGCTCAGACGGGCCACGTCGACCGTTTCGTTGGCGAGCAGCAGGTCTTCGCCCAGACCGGCGGCCGCCATGCATGTCATCTCGCGCACGGTCGCGCAACAGAAGGCCGTGTGGGCGTTGTCCGCGAGCTGCCGCGCGAGGTCGGTCGACTTGAACGCCTTCACATGAGGGCGAAGCGACTTTCCAGGTCGCAGTTCCGCCATCGTCGCGATGTTGTGTTCGAGTGCATCGACGTCGACGAGCAGCGCAGGCGTGCCGAGGTCGTGGACATCGGTTTGCATGGTCGGACTCTACAATCGTCTGGCCATACGGAACCTCGGCGCTGTTCGAGTGCATCGATGTCGACATCCCGCTGGGTGTTCTCGTCGTGGTGACGGGAGTTACCGGCTCGGGCAAGAGCTCGCTCATCGACGGTTCCGTGTCGGGGCGTGAAGGCGTGGTGTCGGTCGACCAAGCACCGATCCGTGAATCACGGAGCAACCCGGCCGCCTACACCAGACTGCTGTACCCGATCCGCAAGGCTTTCGCCAAGGCCAACGGAGTTGAACCGGCCCTGTTCAGTTCGAACTCCAAGGGTGCCTGCCCGGGCTGCAACGGCGTCGGTGTGATCCACACGGACCTGGCGATGGTGGCCGGGGTCGCCACCACATGTGAGGAATGTGAAGGGAAACGTTTCGACACTTCGGTCCTGGAATACCACCTCGGTGGTCTGGACATGAGCGAGGTTCTGTCCATGTCGGTCGATGAGGCCGCAGCGTTCTTTTCCGATGGTGATGCCGGTACACCTGCAGCCCACAAGATCCTTGTCCGCCTGGCCGATGTGGGGCTCGGCTACCTGAGGATCGGACAGCCCTACGACACTCTCAGGCGGCGAGAGGCAACGCTTGAAGCTGGCCACCCGAATGGCCGACAAAGGTGGCGTGTACGTCCTCTCGATCGCTCAGCCGTCCCTGATCGCGCTCATGAATCCGAGGGCCTTTCTGGTCCGGATCGCGAGTGCGACGGTCCATGGGATCCGTGTGTGCGTGGACCCGTTCGAGGTCCGGGTGTGCCAGCAGTCCGCGCGTCTGCTGTCTATGAGGGTGAGGGTCCAGTCGATCCGGGCGGTGCGCCACACGAGTGCTCTTGTCCGCGATGAGAAGGATGTCGCTGCATCGCCACGGACGAACGTCATGGGTGCGTGCAATCCCTCGAGGTCGTGTCCGATCTCGGTGAGGGTCGCGATCACGTCCTCGATGACCGATTCGATCACGAGCTCCTCGAGGGATCCCGGTGCCGGCGAGGCGGCGTCGTCCGCGGTGGATCCAGGCGACCGACGGGCGCCCGGCGGGGCCAGTGACTGCCATTCGGGCTGCGTGAGGAGCCGGGGCATGGTGTACGAATTGCCCTTGTCGACCAGGGGGCCGAGTTGAGCCAGTTGGGTATCGGCCGAGAGGGTGGCGCCCACCTCGTCGATGGCTCGTTGGACGCTGCGCGGGAGCTCGGCGAACAGGTGATCGTGTTCCGGGGACTGGAGTGCCAGCGCAGCGAGGGCACCGCTGGTGGCGATGCAGCGTGTCTCCATTGTTCCACCTGGAGCTGTGCACCACCTGATGCGTCGGTCGAGGTCGGTGACGCGGCGTTGAAGCTTCGCGTTCGAGACCGGCAGCGATGTCTCTCACCGAGGGCACGAGCACGGTGCCTTCATCCAAAGCGTGAGCTGCCGCGTTCCAGTTCCACCGCCGCGATGACCCAGGGGACGGCGTCCTGTTCGGTTGCGTTCAGAAGTGCATCGGCATCCGCGATCAGGTTCTGGCGGATCCTGACCTCAGGGGTGTCGATCGCCCATAGGCACCATTGGCAGCTCCGCCAGTCTCCACTGTTCTGCTCACATTCGGCCAGATGGCCGGCGAGTTGCAGCTGACCGGCATTGAGGGGGTGCCCGGCGAGTGAAGCGGTCACGGCTCTTGGCGGATTCGTAGCGAAGTGATTCGCTCTCCGGCCGGCAGGGGAGAGCCCGCTCCGATGATCACGGCAATGAGCTTCGTACCCGCAGGAGCGCACGGCGGCCAGGGTGTGAATCCGTCGGTGAGGACGACGATGATGCTCGGTGCGGGTCGGGTACCTGCCGCGGCATCGATGCCGACCCGCAGGTCGGTCCCCCCTCCGCCACGAAGTGTGAGATCCCCGAGCCGCCTGACCCGTTGTGGTCGCACAGCGTTCGCATCACACGCCACGACGGTGAGTTGACCGACGCCCGCTCGTCTCAGCAGCGAGTTGATCTCGGTGGCGGCGACATCCAGTAGCGGTTTCGACATCGAGTCCGACGTGTCCACCACGACTGCGACCTCGGGTCGGTGTGAACGGCGACCCGGGTGTGGGAAATCAGGGTGTGAATCAGCTCGCCTGTCGGCTCTGGACCAATCCGGGCGGGTCCGACTCGTGTGGTGTCTCATCTCGCGCCCGAGTGTGGAGCGAAGCAGGCTCTGCCAGCGCACCTGAGGTCGCAGCAGGTCCTGGGCCCAACGTGCCAGGCCCGGTGATACGTGCACTCCCCGGGCACCTGCCCGTTCGACATCGTGGGCGACCGTTCTGCGTATCGCGTCCTGGTCCACGACGTCGACTCCGTCGGCGCCGGATTCGGCCGGTTCATCATCGATCTCATCCTGGATCGGGAGTCCCACCGGATCCGGATCCGCAGCTCTCTCGCCCGTCGCCGTCGTGACGGCTGAGCAACCGGAAATAGGACTCTTCGATCTCGCCGGTGGAAAACCCGAAATGATGGGGGAGGATCGGATCGGGTAGTTCGAGGCCGTCCGTTACGAGGTCATCGTTGATGGCGAGGTCTCCCGCGATGTTCCAGCGGTGGCGTTCAGACGTGGGAAGCCGCAGTCGGTCGGCCCGTCGGTGGTGATCCCGGAGCACGTGGTGGGCCTCATGGACCAGTACCGCAGCCGTGGCCTCGACCCCCCACGTTCGGGCGACGTCCATGTCCACGTATACGCGCCACCAGCGGTCGACCCCGAAGGTGCCGTAGCCCGGGCTCGGGACCGGGATCAATGAGAACACTGCAGATGCCAGATAGGGCTGGAGGCGCGCTGCGCGCAACCGGGCGGCGGAGAACAACTCTGCATCCGCCCGCTCCAACTGAACAGCGTGTGTGGCTGTCATGGCGCTATACGAGTTCGGCTGCGCGCAGGACCGGGGCGAACGAGGCTGCGGCGCTGGGCGCCGGCCAGTCGGTCTGGCGGAGTTCCAACAGTCCGATCGCAGCGATCGCAGCTACATCAGCCCGACCTTCTGCGCACGCCACGGCCAATACCTCCCACCCGGCTTCCCAGCGATCCAGAGTGCAATCACCCGCCACGGCGGTGGTCACCGAAGCCAGTTGGGCCAACAACAGGTCGACCCTGCCGGATGCCACGAGGCCGGACGGCTCCGCGAGCAGCTCCTCGGGATCGGCGAGATCGGTGGTGTCCGCGAAGCGGAGGAACTCGATCGCCGGTCCGGTGCCGACGACCCCCGAGACCAGCAACGAGCGGACCGACCTATCGACCCCCGATGCCTCCGCTGCGGCCGCCAGGTGGTGAGCGACATCCCATGTCCTCGGAGACGGCCATGCCCTTCCCTGCGCCACAACATCATCGGGGACCACCCGAAGAACCGCAGGACGTGCCGAGATGAACCCGGCGAGCAGAGCCCGCCAGCGGATCTCGAACGCCGTCCGCTCCACGGGTACGACCGGAACTTCTGCGGGCTCCCAACCCTTCAACATCCCCGACACCCAGGACGCGTGATCCGCTTCCCAGTCCAGGTGGCAGAAGCGGTTCGCCAACGGAGGTGCCAGGTCGTCGCCTCCAGCGGAGACCTCCGGCGGGTTCGCGGCAGCCACGAACGATACCGATTCGGGCAACGAGAGATCCCCGACCTCCCGTTCGAGCACCACGCGGAGCATCGCGGCCTGCACGGAAGGCTGCGCAGTGGTCAACTCATCGAGGAACACCACTGTGTTCGGTTGTTCGATGCACCGCGAGGCCCACAGCGGCGGAGCGAACGACACCCCGTCGCCCACCCTCATCGGCAGACCCACGAAATCCGATGCTTCGCGGACGCTTCCCACGACGACCTCGCACCGGCGGCCCAGCTGAGCTGCGATCTGTTCGACCAGTTTCGACTTCCCCTCACCCGGGCCACCCCACAACAAAACGGGCTGGCCAACCTGCATCGCAACCGCGAGCGCATCTCGAACCGATCTGCTCATGTGAACTCCTCCAGAATCACCGGAGTCAATTACGAACACACGTTCGCCCCCCGCGCAAGGCCAATCGGGAGTTTTGTGTTGCGTGTGTGGCGCTGTGTGCGACGCACGCAACACAAATGCGGGAGGGGGTCTACCAGTCGACGGTTGGAGTTTCGGGGAAGAGTGCGCCGCGCTCCTCGGCGAGCCGCTCGCAGTCCCAGGAAGGATCCACCTTCTTCAGGATGATCGGGCTCTTCGAGAGGTCCGGGAGCTGGGTCCACGGTTCCTCGGTGATGAAGATGGGGTTGCTCGCTCCGATGATGAGCTGTTCAGAATTGTCGGTCACGGTGCCGGTCAGAGTCTGCGGATCCACTGTGTCCGCATCCGCTATGTCGAGGTCGTAGGAGAACCGTTCACGGCGAGCTATGTAGAGGTCGCCCTGTACCTCGTCGCTCACCTTGATGTGAACGGTTATACCCGGATGCCCGTCGTTGTCGTCGTCAGCGATTCGGGGATCTTCGGGGTCGGTTGGCAACTCGTCATTTGCCGGGTCAGCCAGATCGATACCGATCCCGGTGGGCGTTTCGGGGCGGTGAAGCGTCGTTCTTCCACCTTCGGAGCCCAGGTCCACCTCCACGCTGCGAGGTTTGATGGCCGATGTCGCCGCGTCCGAGATCGTGGTCTCGATGTCCTGATCGCTCCGGTGTTCGGCGTGGCAGAACGACTCGGTCGCCATCAGCTTCGCACCATCCAACGCGAGGTCGGTGAACCCGTAGCTGATGATGAGCGTTTTCATGTCGGTCGCTTCGTACGCGACGACGTCGTAGTGGGCATAGCGACCCTCGAGGCGTTCGGCGACGCTCGCCTCGTCGGCCCCGGTGCTCGCCGCGTCGGTGGTGGCTGTCCCGGCGCTGTCGGTCTCGGAGCCTGAACAACCCGCGCCGAGTGCCGCGACGGCCGCGAGCGCCGCAATCGCCAGGGAAACCGTCAGTTCGGGGACCCTGAACCCGGTCACGGATATTCCCGCAGCGGGTGTCCGGCGTGGTGTGTTCGATGACATTCGCAGCTCCCAGAGGGTGAGGTCCACGCTCGTCACACCTGCATCGCCTACGAGCAACGGGTATGGTGAACGGTGTTCACTCGAGGCTAGTCGGCAGGCGGGGGTCCGTCGCGGCGGCGGCTCGATCCGCTGGGTATGTGAACCGTCGAAACCACGCCGATGGCGAAGGAGCTCTGGACCTGTGGCCTTGATTGCGGATTCGTCCGAACCGATCCTGCTCAGTGGTGGCGCACTCATCGATGGGTCGGGTGGCAGGTCCGACGGGCCGATCGATGTGCTGATCGAAGGCGATGGGATCGTGTCGGTCGGCAGTTCGGACCACTCACGCAACGGAGCTGCCGCATCGACGGTCGAGTCATCGAGGGTGCGGGTGATCGACTGCTCGGGTCTCACCCTGATGCCGGGACTCATCGATGCCCATTGCCACATATCGTTCGGGGAGCCGCAGTCCAACGACGAACTCTTCTTCCACAGGCCCCAGACCACCAGCGCGCTGCTGGCCGCGTTCAACGTTCGCAAGCTGTTGCTGGCCGGCGTGACGGGCTTTCTGGATGCCGATTGCCTGTATGACATCGGGCCGGCCCTGCGCGACGCGATCGACTGCGGAATCGTGGAAGGACCAAGGATGAGCGCGGGCATGAACGCGCTACTCACCGCTGCGGGTGGAACAGCCGGTCGCCTCATTCCCGACGCCGGTGCGCTGGGCTACGCCAAGGTGGTGGGAGACCGCGACGAGATGGTGAGGGTTACGCGCGAACAGATCAAATATGGTGCGGACTGGATCAAGATCCATGTCACGGGACTGGTTCCGCGGCGTTCGGGCGAGGTGGAGGTCTGGAGTGCGGATGAGCTCAGCGCCGTGGTCGACACCGCTGCAGAACTGGGCACACCCACGGTGGCGCACTGCCGGACCTCCGAGAGCACACGTCGCGCAGCAGAAGCCGGGGTGGACCTCATTCTTCACGCGAGTTTCATGGACGATGCCGCGTTGGAAGCAGTTGTCGGATCAGGCGCGGCTCTCTGCCCCACGTTCACTTTCCTGTCGAACCTGGCCGAACACGGAGCGTCGGTCGGAGCAGCCACCACCCAGGTCGAGTTGTTCCGCGGGGAGATTCGCGCGACTGCTGCCATGATCCGAAAAGCGCACGACGCAGGGGTCCCGATACTCACCGGGTCCGAGAGCGGGTTCTCGCTCTCGCCCTATGGTCACTGGCATTCCCGCGAGCTCGAGATATTCGTCGAGGAGGTCGGCCTCAGCCCGCTGGAGGCCATCACCTGTGCGACCACCAACGGTGCCATCGCGCTGCGGATGGAAGGTGCGCTCGGAGTGATCGCCGCCGGCAAGGTGGCCGATCTCATCGCGGTCGACGGGGATCCATCGAACGATGTTTCGATACTCGCGGATAGAACCAACCTCGTGCATGTGATCAGCAGAGGACGGTTCGTGGACCTCTCGGGCAGCTGGCCCGAACGCCGCACACTACCGGGTGAGAAGGTCGCCACCTGGTCCACTCAGCTCCTAACCCAACAGGCGGCGCGTTCGTGAGTCGCCCGGGAGCGCGACGTTCGGTCATCGTCTCTGGCGGTGGCGCGGGGATCGGTGCAGCAATCGCCCGGCGTCTTGCCGATGACGGAGACCGCATCGGTGTATTCGATCGCGACGCCGGTGGCGCGAACGACGTTGCGAGCGAGGTCGGGGGTCAGGCCCTGGTGGGATCGGTCACCGATCCCGCGCAGGTGGAGGCCGCACTAGACCAGTTCGGTTGTCCCGACGTTGCTGTGCTTGCCGCAGGTATCGTGCGCTTCGGAGCGCTCGTGGAACTGAGCGAAGCGGCGTGGCAGGACGTGGTGGACGTGAACCTCACGGGTTCCTTTCGTGTGGCACGGGCGGTGGCCGGTCGACTCATCGAGGAGGGCCGGCCCGGGTCCATCATCGTGATCACGTCGATCAACGGACGGGCTCCGGGCATGAACGCGGGTGCCTACGGCACCACGAAGGCTGCGCTCGCAATGTTGGTCAGACAGATGGCACTCGAATGGGCCGAACACGGCATACGGGTGAACGCGGTTGCGCCGGGTCTGATCGACGGTGGCCTGTCGGCTCCGATCTACGCTGATCCGGAGATACGGGCGGCCCGCGAGTCGCGGGTGCCTCTCGGGAGGCTCGGTACCACCCAGGACGTTGCATCTGCGGTTCGTTGGTTGGCATCGCCCGAGGCCGAATACGTCACGGGCCAGGAGCTCGTGGTCGATGGGGGAGTGACCGACAGCGTGTTGGCGACACTGCCGCGTCCTTCCGCGGTGGACGGTGTGGGTATCGCCGGCTCGGCGGGTGGCACCTCGAGCCAGGTTCGCGGGACGTGTCAGCGCGGCGGGAGGGAGTGAGTGAGTCGATGAGGAATGTGCTGTTCGGCGGTGGGCCCCCGGGACATGATTTCGGGGCGCTTGCCCACGAGGTCGGCGACATCCTGAGCATCGATGGAACGGAGACCGAGATCGTCCTCGATCCCGGCGAACTACCGCGTGCGATCAACTCTGAAACGGATCTTGTCACCATTCTGGCCCTGCGTTGGAGGATGTTGGACCCGCGCTACGAGGATCGTCGACCGGAGTGGGCCTACACAACCGATCCTGCGTTGCGCCTGACGCTCGAGCAGTTCGTTCTCGGGGGCGGTGGACTTCTCGCACTGCACACCGCGGTTGTGTGCTTTGACGACTGGGACCGCTGGGGTGACATCCTCGGTGCCACCTGGAAGTGGGACGTGTCGAGCCACGGACCCCAGGCCGCGGCCCTCGTGGAACCCACGGGGTGGGCTCACCCCATCACCGACGGGATCGGTTCGTTCTCGGTCGACGACGAGGTCTACGAACACCTCGATCCGAGGAGCGACCTGGAACCGTTGCTGGTGGTAGAACGTCGTGGCCGGCCCGAGCCGGTCCTGTGGGCCCGGACATTCGGCCGCGGCCGCGTCGTCGTCGACACGTTGGGCCACGACGTTACGTCGTGGCGTCATCCGAGCCGTCAGATCCTGGCCCGCCGGAGTTGCGCCTGGGCGCTCGGTCGCAGCGATGGCCATGTGCGTGGACTCGCCTCCCCGGATGGCGGCGGGTCCCCACGTACCAATGTGCGCGAGCAAGCCCATGAAGGCACACGAACAGGTGCGGAGCACGGGCACGGCAAGGAGTTCAGCTGGATGGACGAACAACCGACGATCGTCACCGTGACCGATGGGGATCAGGCCATATCGGTGCTACGCAGCAAGGTACTGCACCAGGCCCTGTACGACGCGGGGGAGGTGGTGATGGCCGATGTCCTGGTCAACCTCCACGGAACACGTCACCGTGACCGCCGGCGGCTGGAGAACCGTCTGTTCCGCAAGGACACCCATGAGTACTACGAGAGGGTCCTCTTTCCGGACATCATCGAGTCGACGATGCGTCCTCATGTACTGGAGGGACGCACCGAGCTGGTGAGTCTGGGTCACGAGGTGATGATGAACCTGGCAGCGCTCACGGCCGGGGTCGACCGACCGCTGGGATCCCGCGAGGAGACGCTGCACCTCTACGCATACCTGATGACCTTCATCGAAGGAGCGACTCTGGCGCACTACTCGGGGGATATGGATGCGAAACGCGCGGAGGTGCAAGCTGCCCTCGGGGCGTTCGACGGTGAATTCCTCCAGCCCTCGATTGCGCGGCGGCGCCAACTTCTCGACCGGTTCGAAGCGGGTTCACTGGCGGAGGAGGACCTTCCGAAGGACGTGCTGACGGTTCTCCTCCGCAACCAGGAAGGGCTCGAGCTTCCCTCGGATGTGGTCCTGCGGGAAACGTGCTATTTCCTGCTCGCCGGAGCCCACACCAGCGCGACCGCGTTCACACGCACGCTGCACAACCTCTTCGAGTGGTTCGTAGGGCATCCCGGGGACGAGGACCTCGCACGGGAAGACCTCGCCTTCGTCCAGCGAGCGGTGCACGAGACCGTCCGTCTTTCGCCATCGAGCCCGGTCGCGATGAGGTGGGCGAGCGAGGCCGTCGACATCGGCGACCTCCACATTGCCCAGGGAGCCAAGGTCGTGGTCGACATGGTGGCGGTCAACCACGATCGCGCCGTGTGGGGCGCCGATGCGGCAGATTTCAATCCCGAACGTGTCGCTCCGGAAGGCCGATCTGCGTGGGGCATGTCGTTCGGCAGTGGGATGCACGCCTGCATCGGCCAGGATCTCGCGGCCGGTCTCGCAGTGTCATCGGAACGCCCCGCGGACGAACACCTCTACGGTCTGGTTCCCGTCGCCGTGCAGTG
This sequence comes from uncultured Microthrixaceae bacterium, assembly GCA_963805905.1. Classification (GTDB taxonomy): domain Bacteria; phylum Actinomycetota; class Acidimicrobiia; order Acidimicrobiales; family Microtrichaceae; genus JAMLGJ01. The sequence goes on along the minus strand of CAWDVV010000001.1, from coordinate 2,921,106 downwards.
GATGCTCGACAACGGTGCCCGGCCCGATCCGGCCATGCCGCCGGTGCTGGACGAAACAAGTGAACGTGGCTACTGGAAGCAGTACCCGGTGCTGTTCGAGCCCGTTGGTTCGCAGTCGTGAAGGTCGAACGGTGAATTCTGTGGGTCCGGGTTTCGGGGCGATCGATGTTCACGCGCACGTCGCTCTGTCGGGTGCCATCGGTCGCGCCGGAGCACTGGGCCCGACCCAGGGCGAGACGGCCGAGGGGGTTCCCTGGTTCAAGGTCGGCGACTACCGCCTCGACGGCGTCCGGTACGAGGAAACTGCGTTTGCCGATGTGGAGCTCCGGCTCGCGGCCATGGACCGTCTCGGGATCGAACGCCAGGTGTTGTCGCCGAACCCGATTCTGATGTTGGCCAACTCGGATCGCGGAACAGCGGCCCGTTTCGCCGCATGGCACAACGAGGCGCTCGCGGCGGAGGTTTCCCGCGTCCCCGATCGACTCGCAGCTCTGGCCCAGGTCCCGATCCAGGACCCGCGTGCTGCCGCGTTCGAGCTCCGACGCAGTGTCCTGGAGCTCGGTCACGTCGGCCTCGCCCTCGGTACCGACGGCCCGTTCGATCTGGATGCGCCCGAGCTGGTCCCGTTGTGGGACGAGGTGGAAGCATTGGACGTACCGGTGTTCATTCACCCTGCACCCCACGGAATCGACAAGCCGAGTCCGGATCAACGGCTGTCCCGCTTCGGCCTTGATCTCTCGCTCGGTTTTCTGCTGGAGGAGACCCTCGCGGTGGCTCAGTTGGTGCTTGGCGGTGTCCTCGAGCGGTACGCGGAACATGAAGGTGTGCATCAGCCATGGGGGAGGCGCAACCTGCTGGCTCGTATCCCGTTTGCGTCACAGCGCGGAACGCTGGAGTGACGTCGAGCGCAGAGGACTTCGATCGGGGGCTGCAGCGGTTGTGGTGGGATACCCATGTGGGAGGTGGGAAGGCGCTCGAACTGTTGATCGCCACCGTCGGCACCGAACGGTTGGTTCTGGGCACGAACCTTGCGGGGTGGGACAGCCCGGGCGAACTGGTGGACGAGGTCCCCGCAGAGCTCATCCCGACCCTCACCGCCAATGCCCGATGTCTGCTCGGCGCCTGAGCGGCGCGACCTTCGAGTTCTGTGTTGCGTGCGTGGCGCATGGCGCCACGCACGCAACACAGAATCCGGTAGGGAGGAAATGGTCACCAGAGGTTCCGTGTGGTCGACGGGTTTGCTGTTGCGCGGGTAGGTTCGCTCCGGCGTGGCCGGGGGAGTTCCTGAAGCGGCCCGTACAACGACAGCTTGCCAGTGGACAGCAACGAAGGGCAGGGGCCGACCCGTGTTCAACAAGCTCGGAAACCAACGTCGCATCACGAGGGGTAGCAACATGACTGCGGTGGGGGTCGCGGTTGCCGCTGTGGCGCTCATCATCTCCGGATGTTCCGATTCAGGTGCTACTTCTGCTGAAGAGCCCTCGACGACGACATCCGTTGCCGGCACCGACGCAGGTACTTCCCAGGCGGTTGGCTGGGAGGCCCCGGCGTGTGACCGCGACACACCGATCCACCCGACGCAACTTCCGGTTGAAGGATCCGAGAGTGACTTCGATGTGACGTCGTTCGACGGTACGACGATTCGCGGCACACTGGTTCCCACTGTCCATGTCGGACACGATCCGACACAGGCTCCAATCGGACCCGGGTCCGATTCCAGCGCTCCCACGGTTCTCATGGGGCCCGGCTGGAGCCAGCCCGGCGATGTGGACACGAGCGCTGATAATGCGGACGGCACGATGAGTGTTCTGAGTATCAATGGAGCTGTGGGAGGCGGGCTACAACGTGTTGACCTGGGATCCGAGAGGTTTCGGTGAGTCAGCGGGGACCGTGGAAATCGACAGCGCCGACTACGAGGGACGCGACGTCTCTGAACTGATCACCTGGGTTGCGGCCCAACAGGGAGTGCAACTCGACAAGGCAGGGCGATCCCCGCATGGGCATGGTCGGGGCTTCCTACGGCGGCGGCATCCAGCTCGTCACCGCGTCCATCGACTGTCGTGTCGATGCCATCACGCCGACGATTGCCTGGAACTCACTCGCGACCAGTCTGTTCAAGGCCGAGACAGTCAAGTCCGGTTGGGCAGATCTGCTGGCGAAGGGGGCGATGGGGCACGAACTCAATCCCCATATCACCAGCGCCGACGAGCAGAGAGCAGGGCGAACGGCGACCTGAGCGAGGATAATCGTCAGTTCTTCATACAACCGGGGCCCCGATTACCTGCTCTCCCAGGTTCACGTGCCGACGCTCATGGTGCAGGGAACGGTCGACACCCTGTTCACACTCGCGGAAGGCGACCAGAACTTCACCCAGCTCAGCCAGAACGGCATTCCGTTGGCAATGGTCTGGTTCTGCGGTGGTCATGGCATCTGTCTCAACGACCCCGACCCCGAGGACTACGTGAGCGACGCGATCGTGGGTTGGATCGACCGCTACGTGAAACAGGACGACAAGGCACCCGAGGTTCCGACCTTCCAGGCCGTCGACCAGAACGCAAAGGTGCACACGTTCGATCAGTATCCACTCCGAACGGATCGCCTTTGTTCACGATCGCGACCGAAGGCACCTTGGAACCTGGTCCCGAGGGGGAGCAGGTCCACTCGAGGTGAAACCCGATGGCGGCGACCTCCTCGACTCGGTCACCCCGGCGATCACACCGACGAGAGCGACGAACGCGGTCGATGTCCCGATCACCAACGGCGACGACAAGGTGTTCTTCTGGGGACACCGGACCTTCGCCTCGGCTACAGCGGGACGATCGATGGGGTGGCAACGAAACCGACCCGCTTCTTCGCCCAACTGGTCGACGACGCAACCGGGCCGGGTGCTCGGCAACCAGATCACCCCGGTATATGCAGTCCTCGACGGCAAGACCCACATGGCAGATGTCCCGATGGAGATGATCGCGTTCGAAGCCGAGCCGGGAGCGAAGCTCACGCTGCAGCTGGTTGCCAGCACCGTCAGCTATTCGGTTCCACAGATGCGATGGCCAGATCGATTTCTCGAGGATTGAACTGACCATCCCGACAGTTGCCGACGAGTAGATCTCCGCGATCATCGTTCGCTCGACGCCCCGACGGACAATGACTGAAGCATCATTCTTGGAGGTATGGCGCCGTGGAACACGCTCTGTCCTCCAAGTTCGTTGCATCAGTCAGTGGTGGGCACGAGTCACCCGACGACGCCCCCCAGCCAGGTGCCGATGAACCAGGTGAGGATGCAGGCCGCACTGCCCCAACCCAGCTGGCGGGCGATGGTACGTAGCTTGGAGCGTTCGGTGAAGGTCGCGATGCATTGTTCCGACGGCCACCGTGGCGATACGCTCCCAGAACGGCCGACGCGATGATCGCTGCGGTGCCCTCTGCGAACATCCAAGGGATCAGCGGAATGATCGCACCTATCGCGAAGGCCACGAACGAACTCGTCGCCGCCCACATCGGCCTTCCGGTATCCGAGGGTCGACGCCCAGTTCCTCCCGGGCGTGTACCTCGAGGGCGACCTCGGGATCCTTCATGACCTCGCTGGCCATCTCCTTCGAGATCGTCGGATCAAGGCCCCGGGAGCGGTACAGGGCAGCCAACTCGCGGCGTTCCGCCTGTGGCTGGTGCTTCAGAGAGTCGTCGCTCGATGTCCAGTTCGCGTTCGATCAACTCTGACTGGGCTTTCATGGACACGTACTCACCCGCAGCCATCGAAGCGGCGCCGGCGAGGAGTCCGGCCACGCCGGCGATCAGCACGCTGGAGCGGGTCGAAGCTGCTGCGGCAACCCCGAGTATGAGTGCGACGTTGGATACGAGCCCATCGCTGAATCCGAACACCGCAGCGCGCGCCGGATCCACCTGCGACGGCGCGGTGGCGATGCAATCCGTATTCTCGTGCTCCTGGCCTGATGGTCTCCATCGTGTTGGTGCGGCTCGGAGGGAGATGTAACGGCGGTGTTCTCGTGATCGTCGGCGGACATGGGGCTCTACCTCAGGACTTCAACAGCGCGTTGGACTGCGGTGGTTGCCTCTGTGAGTTTCTGCTCCCCATCAGGGCCACCCTGCCCGTACCGCGTCCGCCACGCAATGGCGAAGGTGGGCGTCGAACAAACCCACCGCTATCCGCTGAAGGCCGCTGTTGGCTGCCGAGATCTGCGTCAGCACGTCGATGCAGTAGCGGTCGTCCTCGACCATCTGGGAGATTCCCCGCACCTGACCCTCGATCCGCTTGAGGCGGGCCAGTAGATCATCCTTGTCCGAGGTGTAGCCGGCCATTTCGGTACGATACCCCCCGGGGGTACCCGTGTCCAATGGTCGGTGCGGGCTCGTTCAACTGGAACGGTCGAGGTGTCGCAACGCTGAACGCGCCGGCGAACAACCCACACATCCCGTGCACTCCGGCCCCGGGTGGGGTTGCCGCAGAGCACAGGAACACGTCGCGGGCGATCCGGTACGGGTCGACGGCGAGTCGGGGGCGGAACAGCAACTGTCAGTGGACTGTTCGACCCCGATGCGATGTCTCCGCCCGGATAGTTCGGGTTGTACGACTGGAACTGGCGGGGTCGCGGGTGCTGATGGCGAGGATCCGGTCCCTTGCACCGGGAGCGAATCGTTCGATCTGGCCGAGCACCGCGTCGGTGGCGTCGCCGTCGTAGCCATGTGGAACATGAGCGTAGGCCCAAAGTGGGTTGTGGGTGCCCTTGGACCGGCCGGGATCGGCGAGATACTGCTGGCCCACGAGCACCAGGGGGCGTTCCGGCATCCTTGCGCTGTGGAGACCCGCTTCAGCCTCAGCAATCTCCTCGAGCGTGCCGCCGCAGTGCACCGTCCCCGCAACCCGACAGGCCTCGTTGGTCCATGGCAGGTCACCGTCGATCAACAGGTCGACCTTGAACGCGGCCGGACCGTACTTCCAGCGGCGGAAGCTGCGACGCACGTGGGCCGGCATCCTCTCGCCGACCATCGGAATCGCCGCGGTCGGAGTCACATCCAACAGAACGACGCGGTTAGGTGGCAGGTCCCGTAGGGATCGCACGTGTCACCCCCGTTTCAATTGAACCGCCCAGGTCCTCTAGCAGCGACCCGAGTGCGTTGGATATCGCCTGTGAACCTCCTTCGGCCACGGGCCACCCCGTGCTGTGAGCAGCGGCGATCATCGCCGCTGCGGCTGCCGCAGTGGTGGGGCCATCGAGCGGTCGGAAGCTGTGTGCGGCTACTCCTGCATAGAGCGCGCGCACGTCATCGCTGGCCCACCGTCGGGCGAACCAGGTTGCGGGTTGCAACGCCTGGAGCCCGAAGCGGGCCAACAGCACCGGATGGTGCGGAACGTGCACGATCGGACCGAAGATCTCCGAGGCGAGCTCGGCGAATGATCTGGCGAGCGGGCCGAACGCACGGCGCCATGGCGCCCCATCCGAACCCATCCCGGCCACGGTTTCATCTAGCGAGCGCTTCATGACCCCGGCACGGCCACCATCGAGAGGATGGGCAAGGTCCACCTCGGCCCATTTCCACCGAAGCCCTCGGCTCTCCAGATCCAATGATCCGAAGAAGGGTGACGCAGCCCCGAAAGGGTGGATCGCCGAGCACATGTCATGGACCACACCGGCTTCGAATGTCTCGTAGCTACGGGTGCCACCGCCGATCTGTTCGGAAGCCTCATAGACGCTCACCCGGTGGCCGGCCCGGGCAATGGCGACCGCCGCAGCAAGACCGTTGGGGCCCGATCCCACCACGACTGCGTCGAGGTCGCTCATCGCGGTCCGCTCGGAGGTGGGCGCATCAGCCCAGCCTAGGTTCGCTCCGCCGATGCGGCATCGAGTGTGTCAGCGGCTCCACCCGCGACGATGGCACCGTGGTCAGTTGAAGCGGGCAGTGAGCTCGCCACGGATTTCGACATATCGCACCAGGAACGCCTGTTCGTCGAGTCTCTTGCGTCGCATCCATGTCGTGACTTCGTGATTGGACTTGCTCGCGTTGCAGGACCGGCAGGCCGGGACGATGTTCTCCAGCGTGTAGCGACCGCCGCGCGACAGAGGGAGCACACAGTCGCGCTGCATCGGTGCGTCGGTCACCTCGCAGTACGCACATCCGCCCCATGCGGTCTGCAGCGCTACCCATTGAGCATCGCTGAGATCGTGTTCGACACGGTCCATCCGGCGCTTGCGCCGCCGCGCGGCGCGGGCTCTCCGGCTCCTGGGGGCCGCGGGACGCGATGGTCGAGCTGCTGTCACGTTGCCGTGTGCGACCCGGAGGTTCCGGCGGACCCCGAACGCATCATCTCGGACCCGATGCGGACCCGGTTTGTCGGATTCGAGGCCAAGGGGCAACCCTAGGCCCCGAAGCGTCATGGTCCGCGTGTTTGGTCGTCCGCGACCCGAGTTGTTCGCGCAATCGGTCCCGGCTCGCGGACCGCGGGTCAGATCGGCTCGGGAAGCAGGCTGCCGTCGGCGCTCATCGCGTCGGCGACCGCTACGGCCTCGCCGAGCTTCTCCCTGGTTGCGCCCCATGCGAGCAGGTAGTCGTTGGTCATCGTCTCTGCCATGAGGTGTTCGTTGAACGCGTTCGGATCCAGGTCTCCGGCTACCTCGGCAACGGCTCTGTTCACGAGGATCGCCCCGTTCAGCGCTGCGATCCAGCGCACCGTGCGCTCGATGCCCTCATCGCCGGGCCGATCCAGATCCTGGGTCACCGCGCCGGTCGCGACTGCGTCGTCGTGGAGCACCCTGGCCTCGGCGAACAGCCTGAGAACCAGTGGCAGGACACCGGCGATGTCCTGAGGGGTGAGGATCCTGCCCGGATACATCGACAACATCTGCAGGAAGTCGAACTCCTTGGGCTGTAGACGTTGCCAGTTGACGAACAGACGCCCCATGGCAACCATGCGTGCCAGCGATGCCGTGCCGGGGTCAGTGTCCCCGAGAGCGCCATCCCACTGGTTGGCGGCGGTTTCATAGCTCTGGGTCAGCACCCTCACGGCATCTGCCTGAAGCGCCGCGACGAGCGATGACTTGGATGAGAAATACGTGTAGATCGTGCCCACCGCACAGTCGACGCGTGCGGCCACCTCGCCCATCGTGAGGGCGTCGAGGCCCTTTTCGGTGACGATTGCGCTGGCGGCGCTGACCAGCTGCGTGTGGCGGGCCGCGCGGTTGCGCTCGCGCCTTCCGGTGTTCACCATCTCCCCAGCCTTGGCCATTCCGGTCCATCGGTCAAGGCAGCGGGTAGATTTGCGCAGGGTGGGGTTGACGATCCCGACCTGACGACCCGTCAGGTGGTGGCGTAAAGTCGTGGCATGTCCCCCAGCCCCAAGTCCTCCGCCTCTCAACGAGCTGCTGCCGAATCACAGGGTCCGACGGACCGACGAGGCGTCAGGCGGGGGCTCGTGTCCGTCGGCGGGTACCTACCCCATTGGCGCATGCAGGGCACTGCGGTGTCTCAGGTCCTCGGCTCACCCCAGGGCAACGGCACCCGCACGGTTGCCTCCTACGACGAGGATCCCCTGACACTCGCGGTCGCGGCGGCACGAAACGCACTGGGGGGCGCAGCGCCGCTCACCCCCGATGCGCTCTGGTTCGCCACTACGAACCCCATCTACGCAGAGAAGACCACCGCCCCGATCGCTGCTGCTGCTTTGAGACTGGGACCGGAGGTCCTCGCTGCCGATGCCGGACCCGGGTTGCGCGGTGCGTCGGGCGCATTGCGTTCGGCCCTCGCTTCGAGCGACCCGTCGGTGATGGTGCTCGCTGGCGACGTGCGCACCGGAGCGTCGGGAGGTACCGACGAGCGCGACGGAGGTGACGCGGGCACGGCGCTCATGGTCGGTGATGGCAGCCAGGGTGAACTGTTGGCCGAGTACCTCGGCGGTGCCTCGATCACCGCAGAGTTTCTCGATCGTTGGCGCGCCCCGGGTGAGTTGGCCATGCACGCATGGGAGGAACGGTTCGCCCAACAGCGCTACGCGGAGTTGGCCGGCGATGCGTGGGAATCGGCATGCAAGAACGCCGGACTGCAACCCGACGAAGTCACCACGGTGGCGATCACCGGCCCCCATGTCCGTGCAGGCGCGAAACTGACGAAAGCACTCGGAGCAGCAGGGGTCGAGGTGATCGACCCGCTGTTGGGTTCCGTCGGTTTCTCCGGCGCCGCTCATGGGCCACTACTTCTCACCCACATGGTCGAACAGGCGGGCGCCGGCGATGTCGTAGCGCTGGTCTCCATGGCCGACGGCGCAGATGTCTTCATCTTCGAGGTGACGGCGAAGCCGCACACGGCATCAGCAACCGTGGCCGATCAGCTCAGGTCCGGCGACGACTCCCTGCCCTATGCGCGCTACCTGCAGTGGCGTGGTGTGCTCCCGGCCCAACCACCCAACAGGCCGGCACCGGCACGCATGTCCGCATCGGCGGCCGAACGTCGCAGTGACTGGAAATACGGGTTCGTCGGATCGCGTGATCGCAGTTCCGGGGCGGTCCACATGCCTCCTGCCAGGGTCAGCTTCGTCGGGGGCGCGGTCGACGACATGGAACCGATCCCGATGGCCGACACAAACGCGAGGGTCGTCACCTTCACCATCGACTCGCTGGCCTACTCGCCGTCTCCGCCGACGATCTTTGCGGTGTGTGACTTCGACGGCGGTGGTCGCCTGCCGATCGAGATAACTGATGTCGCACCGTCGGATGTGAGCATCGGCATGGAAGTTGAAATGACGTTCCGACGTGTCAATACCGCCGACGGCATCGCCAACTACTTCTACAAGGCTCGGCCCGCTGTGGCCGGCCCTGCGAAGAACTCCACCACAGCCCAGAACCCGACCCCCGCCGAAGGGGCCTCCACCGAATCTGAAGGGACATTGCGATGAGCAGCCATGGAATCAAGGACCGTGTGGCAATCATCGGAATGGGTTGCACGCCGTTCCGGGAGAACTGGGAGGCCAGTGGCGACGACATGATGATCGACGCCGTCAACGACGGATTGGCTTCCGCTGGTGTGGCGAAGGACGACATCGATGCATGGTGGTTGGGAACCGCGCAGTCGGGGATGTCCGGAGTGACCCTCGCGGCGCCGCTCAAGCTCACCGGCAAACCGGTCACGCGCGTCGAGAACTACTGCGCCACAGGATCAGAGGCCCTTCGCCAAGCGTGCTACGCGGTTGCCTCGGGCGCCTACGACATGGCTGCAGCTGTCGGTATGGAGAAGGTCAAGGACTCGGGCTACCAGGGTCTCAACCAGCTTCCCATTCCCACCGATGGCACCCAACGCACCCTCACCGCTGCAGCGATGTTCTCGCTCGTGGCGCCGGCGTACGCGCAGCGGTATGGGGTGGACCCCTCTGAACTGCGGCGCACCCTTGCCCGGATCGCGTCGAAGAATCATTCCAATGGTGCCAAGAACCCCCGCGCCCAGTTCCGCCGTGAGATGGACGTGGATGCGATCTGTGCGATGCCCGCAGTTGCGGGAATGCTCTCGGTGTTCGACTGCGCCGGTGTGGCTGATGGCGCGGCGAGTGCCATCGTGGTCCGGGCCGAGGACGCGCACCTCTACACCGACCATCCGATATACGTGAAGGCTCTTTCGATGGTGGCGGGAAATGGTTCAGGCCTGCTCGACCCCGACTATGACTACACGCACTTTCCCGAGTGTGAATGGGCAGCCAACGACGCCTATGCCCAAGCCGGAATAACCGATCCTCGACACGAGTTGGCGATGGCCGAGGTGCACGACTGCTTCACACCCACCGAGCTGGTGCTGATGGAGGACCTCGGTTTCAGCGCCCGTGGCGAGTCCTGGAAGGACTGCGAGGCCGGCGTGTTCGATCTCCATGGCGAACTGCCGGTCAACAGCGATGGCGGACTCAAGTCGTTCGGTCATCCGGTTGGCGCGTCCGGCCTACGCATGATCTTCGAGTGCTGGCTGCAATTGCGCAACGAGGCTCCTGACGATCGCAGGATCGACACCGCCGACCGTGGTCTGGCGCTGACCCACAACCTGGGTGGCTATCCCGGGGAGATGGTGAGCTTCGTGGGTATCTGGGGCAACGAGCTCGGCTAGTGGGACGTGGCCGGGGCCACGCGCTCCCCTCAGCAATTCGACCGGGCTGCGTCGAGTCGGGTTTGACGTATGGATGAAATCCGCCGGTGCCAGTTTTCATTGTGCCATCACCGCGACATCATGGGGTGGTGAAGATGGACTTTCCTTCAGGACTGCCGGACCGCAGCGTCCTGTTGGAGAAGCTGACCGAAATGATCGACTCCGGTGAATCCCCGGGAATGTTCGCGATCTCCATCGATGGTTTCGATGACCTGCCCCGTCGTGGCGAAGCCGATGGCGGTGACGACGTGGGGATGCATGCGATGACCGAACTTGCCGGGCGTCTCAGCCGGTTGGTGCGCTCCAACGACATTCTTGCGGTACTCGCACCGGGCGTGTTCGCGTTGGCGGGTGCCGGAGTGGACCAAGTCGAGGCCGATGCCGTGCTCGAGCGGGTCAGGGGTGTCTTCGCCATGCCCGTGGAGGTGGACGGCGTGATGATTTCGCTGCCCGTCACCGTGGGTGTCTCGCATGCAGAGATTGCTGGTTCGGCCCGTGAGCTGGTTGATCTCGCGGAACGTGACCTCCAGGAAAAACTTGATGGCTGACGGGGATTCGACAGAGGAAGCGGTGCTGGCGGACGGCCAGTCGAAGCGGTTGCGGAACATGGTCACCGGTGAGCGGGAAGGTGCCGGAGCGGTGGTGGCGGCCGGGTGCTTCGACGCGCTGTCGGCCCGTGTCGCCGAGGCGGCCGGATTCGAAACGGTCTACATGACCGGCAACGGCACTTCAGCAGTGCGCCTCGGAGGACCTGACGTCGGATTGCTGACCATGAGTGAGATGGTCGATTCGGCGCAGCGGATAGCGGATGCCGTCCGGGTGCCGCTGATAGCCGACGCGGATACGGGCTACGGCGGCATATTGAACGTCATCCGAACCGTCGAGGCCTACCGCCGTGCCGGGGTGGCCGCGTTGCATCTCGAGGATCAGGAGCTGCCCAAACGGTGCGGTCACCTGGGTGGCAAGTCGTTGGTGTCGACGCGGGACCACGCGTCCCGAATCTCAGCCGCCGTTTCCGCCCGAGGTGCCGATGGTCCCCTCATCATCGGTCGCACTGACGCCGTGTCGGTCGAGGGCGTGGCGAGCGCCATCGAACGTGCCCGTGCCTACGGCGAAGCCGGAGCCGACCTCGTGTTCGTCGAAGGCCTCGGTACCGCCGATGAGATTGCCCATGCCGCTGATGAGCTGGCCGACTGGCCTCTCGCGTTCGCCTGGGTGGATGGAAGGTCCCCTCAGCTCACCGCAGTCGAACTCGGCGGACTCGGAGTCGACCTGGTGATATATCCGCTGACCGCGGTGTTGTCGACTCTCGCGAACCTCAAGGCCACCTATGGACACCTCGCCACCCACGGGACCTCAGTCGGTTCCCCGACACCATCCGCCACCTTCGAGGAATACAACGACTTCCTGGGAGTGTCCCGGGCTGCTGCCATCGAGCAACGTTTCGCAGGCAACTGACCTCGTTCCGTGGATCTGGTTCGCCCGCATACGGTACCCGGCGTGAACCATCTCCCAGCCGGCAAAGAGCTGTGAAGTGACGCTGAACCAGTCGTCAGTTAGGTGCACTTGACACAAATACTGCGCGGCGCTTAGCTATATGGGTGTTCCAAACCTTCCTGACCGGACTTAGAGAAGGACTCGAGGCGGCGCTGGTCGTGGGGATCCTCATGACGTTTCTCGTGAGGGCCGAACGGCGAGACCGCGTTCCAGCGCTGTGGGCAGGGGTCATCGTTGCATTGGTGTTGTCGCTCGGCTTCGGAGCTGTCCTGCATTTCACATCCACGTCCATGAGCTTCGAAGCCCAGGAGGCTTTTGGCGGGATCACGTCGATCGTTGCGGTGGCGTTCGTCACCTGGATGGTCTTCTGGATGAAGCGTGCCTCACACACAATTGCCGGCGACCTCAACGCGAAGATGGACATGGCAGTTGCACTGGGCCCCACAGCGGTTGCCCTGGCAGCCTTGCTGGCGGTCGGTCGAGAGGGGCTGGAGACCGCGTTGTTCCTGTATCCCACGTTCCAGGCCCAGGGGGCCGGAGCCGGGCCGGCGATCGGCGCCGTGTTGGGGATCGCCACTGCGGTGGTGATCGGTTGGCTCATCTACAGGGGTGCGGTTCAGATGAACCTGCGGGCGTTCTTCAAGGTGACAGGCGCAGGGCTCATAATCATCGCGGCCGGGGTTCTCGCCTATGGGGTTCACGACCTCCAGGAAGCAGGGATCATCCCGGGTCTGGGCAACCTCGCCTGGAACATCGAGGGCTACTCGGTCACGAGCTGGTACGGAACGCTTCTCAAGGGAGTGTTCAACTTCGGACCGCAGATGACGGTGCTCGAAGTGATCACCTACGTTGTCTACGTGGTTCCCACGATGACCTTGTTCCTGATGCCCATACGGGAGCGACGTGAGGTTGCCCCCACGATGGATCGCCCGACTGCAGACCTTGCGGCGACCACCTCTGCGCAAGGATCCTGATGAGGCTCGCACCTGCTGACTGGTCCACGATGCGCGCACCGGCGGTGATCTCCCTGTTCGTCCTGCTGGCATCGGCGTGTTCCAACTCGGGTACCGAAGGTTCCACCTCGGTGGCCGTGACGGGCACCGACAGCGCGTGCGAGATAGCGCAGGACCAACTCGCAGCGGGAAAGATCGACTTCAATTTCACCAACAACGCCAATGACGTGAGTGAGCTCTACGTGCTCCGGGACAACGACGACATCGTCAGCGAAGTGGAGAACGTCACCACCGGCACGAGTCGTACCCTCACGGCCGACCTCGTCGCGGGTACCTACAGGGTGACGTGCAAGCCGGGTCAGACCGGCGACGGCTTCTCCAGTGATTTCCAGGTGACCGGGGAGGGTGGAACCGCCCAGGCAGACGCGGACACGACGATCAACTTCGATGCGCACGATTTCGGTTACACCGGCCTTGAGGGCCTCGACGATCTCGAAGCCGGTGAGACGGTTCGCTTCGAGATGACCAACTCGGGCGACCAGGCACACGAGTTCGAGGTGATCAAGCCCGACGGCGAGGCCCTGGGCGAGGTCGCCGCGATCGATCCGGGAGCCCAGGGTGGTGCCACCATGACCTTTGACGATCCCGGTGAGTACATGTTCCAGTGCATCCTGATCGACGAGGCGACGGGGGAGACCCACAAGAAGCTCGGGATGGTCGGTTCCTTCACGGTTTCCTGAAACGACCACTCGACAACTGATCAGGGAAACCTTCCAGCGCAGAACCTGAGGCACACACATGGCAGCAATCATTCCCGACCGCACCACTGCTTGGGGTATCCAACTACCCATCCAGAGCCAGTCGACGACCTTCGTTCAACCATGGGAACCGGATGCCAACGCAGAGGACCTGCGTTCGATCGTCCTGGGGGCCGAGAGCGCCGGTGCTTTCTATGTGGCGGTGTGTGATCACGTCGGGATCCCGCGACCGGCTGATGAGACGATGTCGGCGGTCTGGTACGACACCGTCGCAACCCTCGGCTGGATAGCTGGTTTCACCGAGTCGGTCCATCTCCTGAGTCACGTCTATGTGCTCGCATACCGCCACCCGTTGATGGTGGCCAAGGCGTTCTCGACGCTCGACAACCTCTCAGGTGGGCGAGCCGTACTGGGTGTCGGAGCAGGCCATCTCGAGTCCGAGTTCCACATGTTGGGTGTCGACCATGCGACTCGGGGAAAGGTGCTCGAAGCTGCCGTGCCACAGATCCGCTCGGCTTTCACCGACAGTCACCCGGTGGTCGAGGCACCTGGCAGGTTGCACCAGCCCGGAGGGTATGTCGATGGGGTCGCGGCCGGCGAGTCCACTACATACGAGGTCGCGATGGGCCCTCGTCCGGCCCGCCCCGACGGCCCACCCATCTGGATCGGCGGCTCTTCGCCGGCGGCAATCCGTCGCGCAGCCCAGCTCGGTGATGGTTGGTTGCCCCAGGGTCTGCCGGAGATGGGCATGAGAGCGGCCATAGCGCGGGTGCGGGACCTGCGCGCACAGGCAGGGCTTCCCGAGGCGTTCGACATGGGCACCGTCTGTGGACCGGTGCACCTGGGGCGACGACGTGCCTCGATGCCCGAGTGGGCGCTCGTCGGCGAACCCGAGGAGGTCGCCCATCGGCTGCGGCGCTACGTCTCGCTCGGTATCAACCAACTGCAGCTGCAGTTCCTGGCTGACAGCGCTGCAGAGTACGTCGAGCAGATGGACCGATTCGGAACCGAGGTCGCGCCGTTGCTGGCGCCCTGAGCCGGTTTGGTTCTCCTGACCGACTCAGGAGTGGGCGCGGAGGGAGTGGAGTTGTTCCTCGAGCTCGGACATGCGCTGGGCCATGCCCTTGAGCATCGAGCGCGAGAGCGAAGGTAGGTCGTCGAGCAGCGTGTTGAACCCACGTCGGTCGATCACCTCGAGGGTCACGTCCGTGGCGGCCACGACCGACGCCGTACGGGTGATCGAATCGAGCAACGCCACCTCGCCGAAATAGGCTCCGGGGCCGATCGTGGCGACGACCTCTCCGTCCTTGACGATGTCGACGTCGCCCTCGACGATCAGTGCGAATTCCTGGCCCAGATCGCCCTGGCGCAGGATCGTACGTCCGGCTTCCACGTGCACCTCGTCGGTCAGACGGTCGATCTCGGCCAGTTGATCCTCGGTGCACCCCAGCGAAGATGGGCAGGTTCCGGAAGTTGGCCTTGGTGTCGCGTGGGTTGTTCCTCGGAGCGTTCACGGCCCGTACGTTAGCCCCATGTGGGAGCATCGTGTGATGGATGGATCCACTTCGAGAGGTGAAGCACCGGCCGCCGGCAGGAGTGCGTCGACGGTGCCCGCGAGCGTCGTCGTGACCGGTGGCGCGGGCGGAATCGGTGAGGCGACCGCGCGCGTGCTCGCCGCCGAGGGCTCCCACGTCGTCGTGCTCGATCGCAAAGGCGAGGCGGCCCGCTCAGTAGCGGCCGATGTGGGTGGTACGGCCGTCTGTTGTGACGTGGCGGACCCCGTCGCTGTCGCAGATGCGTTCGACACTCTGCGCCGCACCGGTCCGCCTCTCGCCGGACTCGTGAACAACGCCGGAATCGGCAATCTCAAACCCTTCGAGGAATACACACCCGAAGAGGTGGCACTCATCTGGTCGGTGAACGTGGCAGGTGCATACAACTGCCTGCGCGCGGCCGCGCCGGACCTGCGGCGCAACGGCGGGGCGGTCGTGAACGTCGCGAGCGTCTCAGGTGTCCGACCCACCAAGGGTGAGGCGCCCTACTCGGCTGCCAAGGCGGCGGTCGTCGCCCTCACGATGTCCGCCGCGCTGGAGTGGGCACCGCAGGTCCGCGTCAACTGCGTGTCCCCGGGATTCATACGGACACCGCTCAATGAGGTGCTGGCGTCCGATGATGCGCAGCGCTGCGCGATCGAGCAACGCACACCCGCGCAGCGCCTCGGTACCGCCACGGAGACAGCGGAACTGATCGCGTTCCTGTTGTCGGGTCGCTGTGGCTACCTGACCGGGCAGAACATTGTCGTCGACGGTGGTTCGACCCTTTCGAGCGCGCAGATGGACCCGCTGTTCGATCAACTCCTGGGTTCCTGATCCCCTGGTGGAATTTCGAGGGCAAGCAGTATCCCCTCACCCGTCTCGAGGCAGCGGTCGGCTTCGATCGCGACGAGGTCAAGGTCCTGCCGATCAGCTACGACGGAATTCGCAAGGGGTGTTGGGACCGCGTGGCACGTCTGCAGGACATGGACGCCAACTGGTCCGAGGCATCCATGGTGTTTCCATCCAGCTTCGTGCGTTTCTGCGGTCAGCGTTTCTACGAGGCCGACGACAGGGAGCTCGCCAACGCCTGTGTGCTCGCCTACAACGACTGGCAGGTGGAGGAGTGGTGTGAAGGCTCCAACGGACGTCCGATCCCCCAGATCATCATCCAGCTCTGGGACCCCGCCATGGCTTTGATCACCGACTTCCTGTCCTGAGCGTCCCGGTCAGCCGCGCCCGACGGTTATGCGTCGCCGGTTCCCGATCTGACGCGTCAGCGGTCATCTGACGCAGTGTCAGATATGTGCATAGTCTCTGAACATGGCTGATCTGACAGACCGCGAATATGGGCTCATCATCGGCGGGGAGACCGTCCCCGGCCAAGGGTCCTACGACATCATCAACCCTGCTACCGAAGAGATCGTGGCGCAGGCCCCGGAGGCCTCCGTCGACCAGGCGAACGCGGCCGTGGATGCTGCCGCCGACGCCTTCGATTCCTGGTCTCGCACCAAGCCCTCACAGCGGGCGGAGCTTCTAGATCGTGCGGCCGACCTGATCGACGAGCACGCCGAGGAACTGATTCCTCTCGTGGTCGCCGAAACGGGTGCAACACTGCGGACCACTTCGACCATCCAGGTGCCCCAGGCAGCCGCTCGCCTGCGTCGGTACGCCGAGGGCGCGCTCGAGCCGACGATCGATCCGCTCCGGCCGTCGGTTATGCCCTCCACCGCCCTGGCTCCCGGTGGGCTGATCTCCGGGGCAGTCAACCGGGCTCCCGTGGGCGTCGTTGCATGCATCACGTCGTACAACTTCCCGATGGTGAACATGGCAGGCAAGATCGGCCCTGCGCTCGCCATGGGCAATCCCGTGGTGGTCAAGCCCGCGCCCCAGGATCCGCTGGGGGTGATCCGGATGGTGGAGCTCATGAACGAAGCCGGGTTCCCGCCGGGGGTGATCAACGTGGTCGTGGGTTCCGAGGTCGCGCCGTCGGAGGCCGTGGTCGGACACGCACGCACCGACATGGTCTCCTTCACGGGTTCCACCCCCGTCGGGCAACGCATCGGCGCTGTGGCAGGCGGTTCGAACAAGCGCCTGCTGCTCGAACTGGGTGGCAAGGGAGCCTGCATCGTGCGCGAAGATGCCGACCTCAAGAGCGCGATCGGAGGCATCTCCTCGGTCTGGGCGTTCCACTCCGGGCAGATCTGCACCGCGCCTACGCGGGTGATCGTGCATCGGTCGATCCACGACCACCTCGTCGGTGGCCTGCAGAAGGCCGCAGGACACATGACAGTCGGGGATCCCAACGAGAAGACCACTGTCGTCGGGCCGCTGATCTCGGCGACCCAGCGCGATCGGGTCGAAGCGCTCATGAACACCGGCGTCAAAGAGGGAGCCGAGGTCGTCGTCGGGGGAGGCTACGGAGACCAGGAGCGGGGGTTCTTCTTCGAGCCGACACTCATGGTCGGTACCACTCCCGGGATGACCCCGGTGCGTGAGGAGTTCTTCGGACCTGTAGTCGTCGTGGTCCCCTACGACGATGACGACGAGGCGGTGGCCATCGCCAATGATTCCGACTACGGGCTGTACAGCTACGTGTTCTCCGCCGATGCGGGAAAGGCCTGGTCCATGGCCAAGCGGATGCGCTCGGGCAACGTGGGGCTCAACACGCTCCAACGCAACCACGAGGCTCCATTCGGCGGGTTCAAGCAGTCGGGTGTGGGGCGCGACGGTGGCAGTTACGGTCTCCTCGCATACAGCGAGCTCCAGTCCATCGTCTGGTCCACCTGAGCCCTCACCAAACTGTCAGCCGGCCCCGAACAACCGGGTGTCACGACCACCGGGTCGCCGGCGCGTCCGGCCTCGAACACATGAGTGGGGAATCGTCCCCATTGAAGCGTTGAGCGTTCTGCTGTTGGGTGTGTCCACAGGGCCCCCTCAGGCCTTACAGACGGTGGCACCGTCGAATCGCCCCGACGGTGCCGCCGTCCGCATATCGGCTGCGTAGAGGTATCGCGCCGATGGCCGCGGTGAGTGCGTGGGTTCGCACATCCTCGACGTCCCGGGATCTGCGTATGGGATACCTTGTGCACGAATGGGCGCGCTGGCATCCCGACTGTTGAACGGTGTTCGATTCCAGGTCTATCCTCGGGGCACTGGGAAGCAGGCGGGGAGCCCCATCGGGCGGCCACCGGACGGAGGGCGGATACCGTGACGGCTTGGGAGAATGTTGCCGGGGGCTTCGGTGACGATCTCGATGACATTGAATTCGTGGGCCGCGGGAGCTCCGGATCTGTCTACCGCGCCACACAGCGCTCACTGGGTCGCGTGGTTGCGATCAAGGTGTTCCGGCGGTTCGCAGATGACGAGACCGATCGGGTTCTCGCCGAAGCGCGTGCGCAGGCAGCATTGTCATGGCACGCAAACGTCGCGTCGCTCTACGGCCAGGGGGTCACCGATGACGGGTTCCCCTACCTGGTCATGGAGTATGCCCCCTGCGGTTCCCTCGAGGACCGGGTGCGTGAACAGGGTCCTCTACCCGAAGTGCTGTGGCGCAGGGTCGGGGCCGAGTTGGCCTCAGCTCTCGCGTCCGCCCACGATGCCGGCGTCACCCACTGTGACGTCAAGCCGTCGAATGTTCTCTTCGCAGCCGACGGTTCCGTACGCCTTGCTGACTTCGGGATCGCCCGCGCCACGGGAATGACCTCCGGAACCCTCGACAGCATCGAGGGTTCCCTGGCCTATGTTCCACCCGAGCTGTTGGACGGGCAGCAACCATGTCCGGCGAACGACGTGTACAGCCTTGCTTTGACGATCGGCTTCGCGCGCTCCGGTGAATCGCCATTCGGTTCCGATCTCACGCTCGCGCAGGCGGTAGCTGCCATCCAGAGTGGAGTTCCGGCCAACAACGATCCGGAGGCGCCCTGCAGCGATCCGTCCGTCGATGCACTGCTTTCGAGTGCCACCTCGCGGAACCCCGGACAACGCCCGAGTGCCCGGGACCTCTCCGAGGCGTTGGCATCGACCGGCGGAACAAACCGCAACGGTCAGATTGTCGAAGTGGTCAGGTCGCGACCCACATGGCCGGTGCTCGCTGCGGCGATGGTCGCCGCCATTGCACTCATCGGTCTTCTCGCGGTGCGATCCCCCGGCGCTCCCGACGAGGTGGGTGCCAACCCGGAACCTGAGTTCCACCTCTGCGACGAGTATCGGGTCTTCGTGCGTGACCGGGAGCAGTTGCTCACAAACGTGAGCCGGGAACTCGAGCAGAGTGCGTCCCCAACCGATGTGGTTCGCCGGCTCCTCCACGACTACCCCCATGACTTCGCAACCATCGTCCAACCGTTCATCCAGAACGTGATAGATGCGGGAGCGGTCTCGGGTGAGGTGACCGCAGATCAACTCGCGGATGTCGTCGTCGCAGAGAACCTACGGGTGTTGAACGGTGGCAAGGTCTTCCTCTTCGATGGAGAGGGAGGATCATTCGACCCTGCGGGCCTGCCGGTGTTCCTCTATGAACCGGCGCGGATCTTCTCTGCGGTGAACGAGTATGCGATCACCGAGTGTCCCGACGTCCACGTGGATGTGAGCCCGCGCAAGGCACGGCTCAGCGCTGCGATCCATTTCAATCTCCTGAACCCTGAGTTCATGGAGTCCTTCTATTCTGATCCCGAGAGCTATGACGTGATCGATGCTCGCGAAGCGCTGCTGATAGCCACCTACTCGTGGGGCTTCTTCGAAGGCATCCTGGCCGGACACGCCGATTGGCTCTTCGAGATGCTGGATCGACACTCAGAGGTCCGGCGGGTGCTGTCGATCGATCGACCTGAGGTGCTTCTCCGTGCAGTCGTGCTCGACCCCACCCTCATGGACATGTTGACCCAACCTGACTGGCTTGCCGAGGTCCAATACGGCATCGACCAGATGACCCCGGCCGCCAGGACCGGAATCTCCGAGGTGTACGGTCCCCAGATCAAGGCACTCGGTCTGGATCTTGGATGACCCTTCGTAGCAATACCGGGATCACCACGTCCTTTGCCCCGGACGGAACTCATCGCCGTGGCTTCCCGGAAGTGCTCAGGACGTTCGGTAGGCGACCGGCCACCCAGCGCCCGCGGCTGCGATATGAACACATCGATCTCGGTGGTCTGTCCGACCGCGATTTCGCGGTCCGGTTCGACCAGATGGGAGATGTGATCAGCGACGCGATGCTCGCGTGCGGGGAGAACGAATGGGCAACGATCGACTGGCAGGCGCGTAGGGCCAGGATCCGCTGGGGCACATCCGCCTACATGGTGTGGGACGGTGATGTTCTGGCCGGTTTCCTGTTGTACTCGAGCTTCCCGTTCGCGGGTCGGACCTGTATCCACATGAAGACCGGCTACGTGAGACCTGCATATCAATCAGGGGGAATCGGGTTCTCCCTGTCGGTCCGGGTCGCCTACCGCGCAGTTCTGCACCGACCGCTGGGCGAGTTCCTGCTCGTCTCGGACATGCTCAACCCGATCGTCGTTGCAGGCTGGATCGCGCGGTTTCCCACCGCGACGAAGATGCTGCCAGCCGACTTCGGCAGGTATTCCGCGGAACTCGTGGAACTGGGATCCCAGGTGGCCGCGGAGATGTACCCATGGGCCGAATACGACCAGGAACGCTGCGTCCTGCACGGCAAGACCGTGCCGCGATCGGGTGTGATCGAAGTCTCGGGCGATCCAGTCGTTGACGAGTACTTCATGACCAACATGGACCCGACCAATGGCGACACCATCTTGTACCTGGCGGAATTCGATCATCCGACTGTCATGAAGGGTGTCCTGGAACTCGTCCAGCTCACCGGTCGGGTGCTCGACCGCCGGCTGCGCAAACCCAGCCGGAGGAAACGATCGACGACAGGGTCAGCGTCGGCCCGTCACCCATGAGCCTCATGGTCGAAGGTCTGTCGAAGACCTACCGCTCCAGTTCCCGGTCGTCGCGCCCCGGGCAGGTCAAGGCGCTCGATGATGTCTCCTTCTCGGTCTCAACTGGTGAGGTCGTCGCACTGGTCGGGAACAACGGTGCCGGCAAGT
Source organism: uncultured Microthrixaceae bacterium (assembly GCA_963805905.1). Classification (GTDB taxonomy): domain Bacteria; phylum Actinomycetota; class Acidimicrobiia; order Acidimicrobiales; family Microtrichaceae; genus JAMLGJ01. The sequence goes on along the minus strand of CAWDVV010000001.1, from coordinate 2,900,173 downwards.
CGACGCTCATGTCGATAGTGGCGGGTCTTCTCTCAGCCGACTGTGGCAGGGCCACCGTGATGGGGGAGTGCACGACCGCCAACGGCGGTACACCCTCGCACCATCTCGGCCTCGCACCTCAGGAGGAGGCGCTGTATCCCACCCTCACGGTCCGGCGGAACCTCGACTACTTCGGTTCATTGGCGGGACTGACGGGTCAGGCGCTCCGTACCCGTGTCGACGAGGTTGCTTCCAAACTCCTCATGACCGAGCTACTCGACCGCAAGGCATCGGAGTGTTCAGGAGGTCAGCGCCGCCGACTCCACACCGGCCTTGCCCTGATGCACGGCCCCGAGGTGCTGTTGCTGGACGAACCGACTGTTGGTGTCGACATAGACGCCCGCCTCGGTCTCCTCGAGTTCGTCCGCGCAACGGCGCGTGAGGGAGCTTCGGTGCTCTACTCCACGCACCAGATGTCAGAGGTCGAACAGATCGCATCCCGGGCGGTCGTGATCGACCAGGGGGTGGTGCTCGCCGACGGTTCCGTGACAGACCTCCTCGAGCAGTGGTCACCACCCCAGGCCGAGCTGCGGTTCGCAACGAGGGAGGTATCGATCCCAACGGCGCTGCGTGATCTCGAGATGTCCAGGTCCACCGATTCGGGTGATTGCGTGGTCGTCGTTCGCCTGGAGGACCGCTCAATCGGTATTCCGGAGCTCCTCGCCCCGCTCGATGACTCGACGCGCGACAGTGTGGTCTCGGCGGAGATCGTGCGCCCGAGCTTCGAGAACTCCTACCTTCGGATCGTGCGTGAGGCAGCGGTCGCCAAGGGCACTGCTCCGGTCGGCCCGGACCCGCACGTTGAGCAGGCCGCCCAGAACGATGACGAGGCAGCGCCGTGAGAGGACTCCGATGATGAACTCGCTGGTGGTTGCGCGACACGAACTCCGGCTGATGCGCAGTGAGGTCATCCCGATGGCGCTGTACTGGGTGATGCCGCTCGCGATCATGGCGTTCATCGAAGGAGCGTTCTCGTTGTACCTCGAGATCCGCGAGCCGACCGTTGCCGCCAACGGGGCGAGTCTGGCTGCCCCCGGCCAGGCCACGATGTTCGGCTTCATGAGCCTGGCCCTGTTCGGTTACTTCTTCCTGGGGGAGTACGGCTGGGGCACATGGAACCGCGTGCGTTCGATGGGAGTCACCCCGTTCCAGATCATGTCCGGCAAGATGCTGGTCGCCTATTGCCAACAACTCCTGTTGTTCACGTTCGTGATGGGTGCAGGAGCACTTCTGTTCGGTCTGCGGGTCGCAGGTTCATGGTTGGCACTGGTCATGTTGGAACTGGTGGTGGCATTCGTCATCGTGGGTTTCGGGCTCGTGGCGTGTGCGTTGTCGAGGACCCAGGCCCAGTTCAACGCCTTCGCCTACCTGGGCGCACTCGTGCTGGCCGGACTCGGCGGAGCCCTCGTGCCGTTCCAGACGCTGCCCGATTGGGCCCGCGCAATCGCGCCTGCGACGCCCACCTATTGGGCGATCAAGGGCTTCGAGGGGGTCATTCTCCGGGGCGAGGGTCTGTCGGGAGTCAAGGAGGAGCTGCTCGTTCTCGTGGCATTCGCAGTGGGCCTGCTTGCGCTCGGTTCATGGCTCTTCGACCCCGACAAGCCAAGGTCGACATGGGCATGAACGCCGATCGGGACGCGGGTTCGGTGACCCTCGAGTTCGTGGGCGAGCGGAGAGCTCTCGGGGCCGGAGACGACCTCACCTTCGGCCGGGCGGCCGACCTGGTCGTCGACGACAACCAGTTCATGCACCGGGTGGTGGGTCGTATCGTCTGCCGGGAGTCTGTGTGGTGGCTGCAGAACCTCGGTACGCGCAGTCGGCTCCAGCTGCTCGACACCAGGTCCGGAACGTTGTTGGAGTTGGCTCCGGGTCAACAGTTGCCGATCGTTGCGTCGGAGTTCCTGGTCAGGTTCACCGCGGGTCCCACCAACTACGAGATCTCCGGGGTTCGTGTTGGAGAGGCCCTGCGCGCAGACGGCGCTGGGGAGGTCGTCGGTACTGCGACGGTCGACTTCGCGGCAGTGCCGTTGTCTCCCGAACAACACCTCCTGGTCGTCTGTCTGTTCGAGTCCAAGTTGCGCACGGGGCGGATCGAGGGCGGCAACGTCATGGCGGCGCGCCTGGGCTGGTCGGCCAACAAGTTCAACCGGAAGCTCGATGTGGTGTGCGAGAAGCTGCACCGCGCAGGTGTGCCCGGGGTGAAAGGTGAGATCGGCCTGAGCGCCGACGGTCGACGTGAGACGGTGCTCAATTGGGCACTCTCGAATGGAGTGGTGACCCGCAACGACCTGGCGTTGGTGCGGGCCGCGACCTCCCAGGTCGGTGATGGAACCCTCGATGACTGAACCACCCTCACCGACCCGTTCTGTGGTGCGTGCGTGGCGCACAGCGCCACGCACGCACCACAGAAACCACCGGGACCGGCAGAGCGCCAGGGTGAGTAGGGTGCACACGTGAATCTCGATGAGAAAGGCTGCACATGAAGGGCATCGTTTGGGATGGCGAGGCGGCAACACTGCGCGACGACGTAGAGCTGCGAGACCTCCGTGCCGGAGAAGTACGGGTACGTCTGTCGGCAGCAGGACTCTGCCACAGCGATGTCTCGGTGCTCGATGGCACGATCATGTTTCCGACCCCGGCCGTTCTGGGCCACGAGGGTGCGGGGGTCGTCGTGGCGGCAGCCGACGATGTTTCCTCGGTTTCAGTGGGTGACCATGTGGTGCTCACCACGCTCGGCAACTGTGGCCGGTGTGCTGCGTGCAGCCGTGGCAAGCCGACGTTCTGTCGCGAGTCGCTGGGCAAGTTGGGGCGTCCTTTCACGGTAGGTGGCGACAAGGCGTTCCAGTTCGCCAACACATCGGTGTTCGTGGAGGAAACCGTGGTCAAGGAGACCTCGGCGATCCGCATTCCGGACGACGTACCCATGGCTTCGGCGTCATTGATCGGTTGCGGGGTTCTGACAGGTGTGGGCGCGGTGTTCAACCGCGCGAAGGTCGGTCATGGCGAGTCAGCGGTGGTCATCGGAGTGGGGGGAATCGGCCTCAACGTGATCCAGGGTCTGGCGTTGGCTGACGCGCTGCCGATCATCGCGGTCGACACTAATCCCAACAAGGAGGCGTTGGCCCGCCAGTTCGGTGCCACGCATTTCATCTGCCCTGAACCCGAAATGAACCTCGTGGAAGCGGTCAGGGAGATCACCCCCGATGGCGTCGACTGGGTCTTCGAATGCGTTGGCTCGACGGCTCTGATCAAAGCCGGGACCGACATGCTCGACTTCGGCGGCTCAGTGGTGATGGTGGGTGTGCCCAAGATGGGTACAGAAGCCAGTTTCGTGGTGAGCACCATGTACAACGACAAGTCTCTGATGGGTTGTCGCTACGGTTCGGCGCGCCCTGCCTATGACATCCCTCTGATGGTGGACCTCTACAAGGCCGGTCGCTTGAAGTTGGATGAACTGGTGAGTGCCACCTATCCGATCGAAGGCTTCGAAACGGCGTTGTCCGAACTCCACGAGGGGCGACTGGCCCGCGGTGTGTTGGTGATGGACTGATGCCTCTACCCGGTGACCTCGCGGAACTTGCCTCGGAGGTCCGCACATGGGGTCGGTGGGGTGACGAGGACGAACTCGGGTGCGGGAACCTCCTCGACGATGCTGCCGGGCTGCGCGGGCGGGATGCCGTGAATTCCGGTCGGCGTGTCGCACTGGCGGTTGACCTGCGCGGAGATGGTGTGCAGGTCGGCCAACCGGCTCGCCGCTACAACCCGATCCTCACCCACACGTCGATCAATGAGCGCGATCCGTTCGCCCCCGGGATATGGGCGGGAACCGACGACCTGGTGACGATGAGCACCTGTGCCGGGACGCACATCGACGCGCTCTCGCACATCTCCTATGACGGGTCCCTCTACAACGGATTTCCTGCTGACTCCATCGGAGCCCTGGCGGGGGCATCCCGGCTGGGGGCGGAGAAGCTTCCGGTCATCGCAAGTAGGGGGGTGCTGCTCGACCTCCCGAGGGCGAAGGGTGTCGCAGGACTCGACGAGGTCGATCAGGGCTACGCCATCAGCGGGGACGATCTCGATGAGGCAGCCGAACTTGCGAAGGTCACGATCCAACCCGGTGATGTCGTGCTTGTACGAACCGGCGAGATGCGCCACTACCTGGCCGATCCCCACGAACCGTTCGTGTCGATCCAGGACACGCCGCGCTGGCGTTATGCCGTTGGTACCGGCGAAGCCCAGCTGCCCGGGTTCTCGGTCGAATCGATCCGCTGGATCTCCGAACACTCCGTTGCAGGCGCGATGAACGACACCTACGCGTATGAGGCATTTCCGCCCTCGCGTGAGGACTGGAGCGACTGCCTCGCAGTGCACATGATCCACATACGGGACATGGGCTTGATCCAGGGTCAGAACTGGAACCTAGAGGAGTTGTCCGTGGCATGCGCGGAGCGGGACTCGGGGGCCTTCCTGTTGTTGGCCGCTCCTGAGCCGATCGTGGGTGCCGCGTCTGCCCCTGTCGCCCCAGTGGCCGTACTCTGATCACTCGCGCACTTCTCCTACCGCGCGAGCTAGGTCGTCCCGACTGATGCCAGATGAAGACCAACCACGGACCTACAGCATGTGGGGATTTCTCGTGCTGTTCATTTTGATGGTCGTTTTCGGGATCTACGGCGTTGTCGCCTGGGGCACGTTCAATCGCAAACCCACCGAGGAGTTGCCGGCGGCTTCGGGTACCACCGTTCCGGAAGCCACCACGACGAGTTCGTCGGTGCCGGTGACACTTCTCGATGGCAGCGCGGCGCCGCCCGACATCGAGAACATAATCGACCAGGATGGAACCCTCATCTACCAGTTCAAGGTGCCCGAGAAATGGACTGAGGAACCGACGGAATCGGTTGTGCCGCCCTCGGTCGTGGAGCGCGGTGACGACGACCAGACACTCACGATCACCATGGGATGCGCGGTTTCGGAAGACTCCCTGCCCGCGATCCTGAAGGTGACCGAGGATCCGTTCGAGGTGCACCTCACCCCGGTCGTGCTGGGGCCTCGTTTCGGCGAACCCTGTGGTTCGGAGGACCCTGCCGGCGTAGCGAAGATCGTGCTCGCCGAGCCAGTTGGAGCGCGCCGATTGGTGGTCGCCCGTCCGGGAACCGTCGTCCCGCTGCCAGGCTTCACCTGAGACCCCGGGGCTCTAGGCTGTCGGGTGCCCGAAGTCGAGCACCGTGGGGCGATCGACCCGCAATCACCACCGTGAACCATTCGCACTGAGCGACAAGCGAGGAAGGCTGATGCTGCAAGGACGAACACTCTGGGAACTCTTGGATCGTCGCGTGGATGTCACGCCCGATGCCCTCATGGCGGTAGACGAGGACATGTGCACGATCACCTTCGCCGAGTACTGGGCCGAAGCCGAACGCGCTGCAGCCGGCCTGCTGGACCATGGCGTACAGCCTGGTTCGGTCGTGTCCTGGCAGCTACCGACGTGGATCGAGTCCCTGGTGCTGGTCGGTGCCCTGAGTCGGATCGGTGCGATCCAGAATCCGATCCTCCCCATCTACCGCGAGCGCGAGGTCGGCTTCATCACCGGCCAGGCGGGTGCCTCGCTGCTGATCGTCCCATCCGTGTGGGGTGGGTTCGACTATGAGGAGATGGGGCGCGAGATCGCCGGCTCCGTCGATGGAGAGATGAGGGTGTTGGTCAGCGACAAGGCCCTCCCTCAGGGCGACCCGTCGATCCTCCCGCCGATCGATGCAGCCCTGGATGCGGACGAACAACCGGTGCGCTGGTTGTTCTACACGTCGGGGACCACAGCCGAGCCCAAGGGTGCCCAGCACACCGATGGATCCATTTCAGCGGCGGCGCGAGGTATGTCCACCCGGTTGGGGATCATTGCGCCCGACCGCAACGCTCTCGCGTTTCCGTTCACCCACATAGGTGGAATCACGTGGCTGTTCACGAGCGTGATGACGGGTTGCTCGAACATCCTCTCGGAGAGCTTCCATCCGGAACTCACCCCGGAGGTCCTCAGCCGCGAGAGCGTCACTCTTGCCGGTTCGGGCACCGTGTTCCACGAGGCGTACATCGCCTACCAACGCAACCACCTCACTCCGGTGTTCCCCAACCTCCGTGCATTGCCCGGTGGCGGCGCTCCCAAACCGGCTTCACTCGTGGCCGATGCCCGGGCGGTTCTCGATGCACCGATCCTCTCCGGATACGGTCTGACCGAAGCTCCGATCCTCACCATGGCCGACCTCTCGGACTCCGACGAGGAGCTCGCCACCAGTGAAGGCAAGCCGATGCCGGACGTCGAGGTACGTCTGGTCACTCTCGACGGTGAGACGGCGGGGCCCGGCGAGGAGGGGGAGATCAGGGCCAAGGCGCCTCAGGTGATGCGCGGCTATGTGGATCCGTTCCTCGACATCGAGGCATTCGACCAGGCGGGGTTCTTCCGGACCGGAGACCTGGGTCGTATCGATGAACGAGGCAACATGGTCATCACCGGTCGGGTGAAGGACGTGATCATCCGCAAGGGTGAGAACATCTCGGCCAGGGAGATCGAGGAGCTGATCCGGACACATCCGGGCGTCGGCGATGTTGCAGTCGTCGGGTTGCCGGATGCCGATTCCGGAGAACGCGTGTGCGCGGTCGTGCAGCTCTCGGAAGGTACCGAGGATCTGTCGTTCGATGAGTTGATCGCCCATCTCCGCGCTTGCGGTCTGCTGACCCGGAAACTGCCCGAGCAGTTGGAGATCACTGCCGGGATTCCCCGCAACCCGGCCGGCAAGGTTCTCAAGCACGTTCTGGTCGACCAGTACAAGTGATGATCCGTGGCTCGCTCTGATGGCCTGGACCGCTCATGACCCCAGCGGATCAGGGGCTAAAGCTGCAGCCGCTGGGTCCGGGCGACATGGACGCGGTGCTGGCGCTGAACGAGCACTGGGTTCCACACGTCGGGTCTCTCGATGAGTCGCAGCTCGTCTCGCTGATGGCCGAGACCGACCTGGCGCTGGGAGCGTGGTTCACCGGACCCGACGTCGCCTCGTCAGGTGGTGATTCAACCGGGACCGCGTCCGGTGGGGCACTGGCCGGCTTCGTGCTCGTGCTGGGAGCTGGTGGCGCCTATTCGTCTCCCAACTACCGCTACTTCTCACGACGCAATCGGGCGTTCACCTATGTCGACCGCATTGCGGTCGCACCGTTCGCCCAGGGTCGTGGGGTGGGCCGGGCACTGTACGAACGGGTGGTTGCACACGGCCGCAGCGCTGGTTCGCCGGTAGTGTGCGCAGAGGTGAACCTCGAACCGCCCAACCCCGATTCCCAGGCCTTCCATTCCGCGATGGGTTTTGTCGAAGTGGGTCGTCAATGGACCTATGACGACACCGTGCAGGTACAACTGTTGGAGCGCCCGCTGTGACCGACCGTCGATCCCGGTTCCGGCCGACGATCCGTTGATGGACGCCCCGTTGCGCCGGAACTGACGTCGCCAGCTCTCGACGAGGAGGTGGCGCGTACCGATCCGCATCCCTTCTATGACCGTTGCGGACCGAGGCGCCGGTGGTCTGGGCAGAGGACCCCGGTGTCTGGTTGCTGAGCAGCTACAACGATGTGCTCGCGGTCAACCGGGATCACCAAGACGTTCTGTTCATCCGGGCGGAATCCTGCCGATGGAGATCGGGATCACCTATCCGAGCCCGCCCACGATGATGCACATGGACCCGCCGGAGCACACCCGCCTGCGGCGGGCCGTCGCAGAAGGTTTCAGGCCCAGTCGCATCGCTTCGCTGGAGACCACGGGTGTCGGCCCATGTCGACTCGCTGCTCGACGAGTTGGCTCCGGAAGAGCCCTTCGAGATTGTCGGAGCGCTGGCGGCGCCTCTTCCGATCATCGTGATCTGTGAGCTGCTCGGTCTACCCCATGGCGACTGGGAGCTCCTCAAGGCTTCATCCGATGCGGTGATTCCCGGCGCCGCAGAACTCAGCGATGCCGAGCGGAGCGAGTTGAATGCTCGACTCGAGGCGCTGCTCCGGGCCCACGCAGCGAACGGCCCGGGCCTGCCCGCGGATCTACGCGGAGCGGGCCTCGACGACGAGGAGGTCTACATCCTCGTCAACCAGGTGTTCATCGCTGGCAACGAGACGACCCGCAACCTGATCTCGGCCGGTCTGGCACCGCTTTCACAGCGACCGGAGCAGTGGTCCCGTCTGGTCTCAGACCCCGAGGTGATACCGACCGCGGTCGAGGAGCTCCTGCGCTACACGACACCGGTGGTTTCGTTCATGCGGACCGCGACCCGCGAGGTCACCCTCGGGGGGAGCAGATCCATGAGGGCGACCCGGTGTTGATGCTCTGGGCATCGGCGAACCGCGACCTCGACGAGTTCGGCTCCGATGCTGCGGAACTCGCTCGTGGACCGCTGATCCGAATCACCATCTGGCCTTCGGTTTCGGTGCGCACTTCTGTGTCGGCGCGGCGCTGGCGCGCATGGAAGCCCGCCTCGTGCTCGAAGGCATGGCATCCCGGTTCGGCAAGCTCGCCGCCAGCAGGTGATCCGAGACGTAGTCCCTTCAACGATCATTGCCGGATACGAGAGCGTTCCCCTTGGTCGGCCACAGCTTCGGCACTGGTGAATGAGCACGCACGGCCCTGCGCGATCGGACCGGCCCCGATGACCTCGAAGCGGTGACCGCATTGTTGGGGCGACATCCGAGCTGCGGTGTTCCAAGTGGTTGTCCGCAATGCCGGGGTGAGCCCATGGTGATCCGCAACGCACCGATAACCGATGACGGCACGCCGATGCCCACCCTCTACTACCTCGTGGATCCGGGCTGGTGCGACGTGTCGGGACCCTCGAAGCCGGAGGCGGGGTCAAAGCAGGCGGAACAGGAGATCGGTCTCGGTGCGATCGCGTGCCACACATGTTCGTTATGCCCGACGAACGCGACGCCGAGTCTGCCCGACGGCTGGGATCGGACCGATCCCGAGCGGCGGAGTGGGCGGCACGCGGCGGGGCCTGAAATGCCTCCACGCCCACTACGCCTACCATCTGGCCGGAGGTGATGACCCGGTCGGGCGTTGGGTTGCGGCGCATCTGGTGACGACCCTCGATGACCACCCCCGAGATCAGCGCCGCGACCACTCGCACGACCATGGAGACGACAAGTGACCAGACCGCTCTACGGAGCCATTGACTGCGGCACCAACTCCACGCGGCTGTTGATCTCCGACGGTGTGACCACGGTCGGTTCGCGAGATGCGCATCACCCGTCTGGGCAAGGGTGTTGACGCCACCGGCGGCTCGATCCAGCGGCTGTGCGGAGAACCCTCGAAGTCCTCGTCGGATACGCGGCGGCACTCGATCCCACGAGGTTGCGGGTCTGCGGATAGGCGCGACGTCGGCCGCTCGGGATGCGCAGAACCGCGACGAGTTCTTCGGGCCCGTGAAGGACCTCTTCGGGGTCGAACCCGAGTTGCTCAGCGGAGATCGAGGAGGCCGAGCTCTCGTTCCTCGGAGCCACCGCTGGCCTAGCCACCGAGGAAGGGCCCTACCTGGTGGTCGACATCGGTGGCGGATCGACGGAGTTCGCGGTCGGCGCGCGACCGTGGCAGCGACCCATTCGACCCAGATGGGTTGTGTGCGCCTTTCGGAGAAGTACTTTCACCACGACCCGCCTTCACCCGAAGAGCTCTCGAACTGTCTTGCCGAGGTGGAGTTCCACGTCGACGAGGTGCACCGGACGATGCCGATGGCGGCGGGTGCGAGCCGGCTCGTGGGTCTCGCAGGTACTGTCAGCACCGTGGCTGCGGTAGAACTTGGACTCATGGAGTACGACTCCGAAGCAATCCATCACTTCAACCTCACCAAAGTGGCGGCCGAGGACGTGTTCCGGACCCTCGCCACCGAACCTCTGGCGGATCGGGTCCACAACCCGGGGCTCGAAGCCGAGCGGGCCGATGTGATCGTCGGTGGGTGCTGTGTTCTGGTGGGCATCATGCGTTACCTGGGATACTCCGAGATGCTGGTGTCCGAGGCCGACATCCTCGATGGGCTCGTGCTCTCCCAGCTGGGCTCTTCGCCGGAGCGTCGATGATGCTATCAGGGTTCACATGATCATGCGTCGACGGACGGCTGTTCGTCAGCCGCCCACCGAACCGGTAACCCTGCACGGTCGCCGGGTGATGCTGCGGCCGCTCGTGCCGGGCGACTTCGCCGAATGGCGTGAGGTCCGCCTGCGCTGTGGCAGTCTGGCTGTCCCAATGGGAACCGCTGGCCGCTCCGGGTCAACCTGACACCGTCGAGGACTCGAACGCCTTCGCGTCGCGATGTTCGGTCCGCCTGCGGGAGATCCAGTTGGGTACCGGATTCGGGTTCGGGTTCTTCATCGACGGGCACCTGCGCGGTGAGGTGAACCTCAACACGATCCAGCGAGGGGCACGTCAGAACGCGTACGTCGGCTATTGGGTGGATCAGGCCTTCGCCGGTCAGGGATATGTCCCTGAGGCCGTTGCGGCCGTTCTCCGATTCGCGTTCGAGGTACTCAACCTGCACCGTATCCAGATCGCCATAGTGCCTCGCAATGAAGCGAGTCGACGTGTGGTGGACAAACTCGGTCTGCGGTCAGAGGGGCTCGCCCTGCGTTATCTGCAGATCAACGGTGTGTGGGAGGACCACATCCGCTACGCCATCACCTCGGATGAATGGGATGAACGTCGGTTGGAGCTGGCTGCCAACTGGCTGGATTGACTCGGGTCGGTCGACGACTCAACGCTTGGAGGTGACCGACGATTTGAGCGCCGCCAGGCGCTCTGCGAAAGCGGGCGCCTCCATCGAAACGACCTGGCGTTCGAGTTCGAGCTCGAGTGCGACATCGTGTGTCTCGACCGCCGCAACGTCGGAGAGCGTCTGCTTGGCGCTGCGTGAGAGTTCCTCGGGCACCGTCGCAGCCGCTGAGGCCAATTCCACTGCCCGGTCGAGGAGTCGCCTCGGCGTCCGTCGATTCCCACGCCAGGCCACGCTCAACGGACGCGTCGGCGTCGAGAACCTCACCGAAGAGCACCATCGCCGAAGCGGCCTGAGGCCCGACGATCCGGCGGAGCATCCATGTGTGGCCACCGCCCGGGTGGATGCCGAGATTCAAGAACCTGCAATCGAATCGTCCCCGCGGTCCGACGATCCGCAGGTCAGTTGCGAGGGCGAGGTTCATTCCTGCACCCACCGCCGGCCCGTTCACTGCCGCGACGGTGGGAATCGGACATCGGGCGACCGCCATGAACCCTTCGTAGATCAACTTGAGTCCGTCGCTCGAGGAATCTCCGAGTTGGGAGAGGTCTGCTCCGGCGCAGAACGCCGATCCCGCGCCTGTCACAACGATCGCACCGACATCGGGATCCGAACTGAGGCCACCGATCGTTGTGACCAGGTCCTCGCAGAGCTGTAGTGACAACGCGTTCCTGCGCCCGGGATCATCGAGTGTCACGACAGCCACCCGTTTCTGGCGGCGTTCGATGTGGACCTGGGGTTGCATGTGGGTCTGGGCCACGGGCTGTCCTCCGGTGACGGTGGTCATGTGTCGGCTTCGAAACGGGTTCCCGGCAGGCTATAACGTCGGTCTCCGTGAAGATCCTGGCTGTCGCCGAACTGTACCCATGGCCGACCGTGGACGGTTACCGCCAGCGTCTCGACCGCATGTTGTCGGGTCTGGCGCAGGCAGGCGACGTCGAGTTGTTCTGCCTCTCGGATGCGAGACTCGATGGCCAGGCCCGGCCACCGGCGTGGATCGAGCGGGTTGTGTCGGCTCCTCGCGTCGAACGAAGTGCGGCGGAATGGATCCGTGACTGGACCGGGGGAGCGGGTCCTCGCCGGATGCTCTCCATCGATTGGACCGAGGCACATCGCGAGCTCGCCGCTTGGGGTCCGGAGGTGGATCTCCTCTGGTACAGCCACATCGACAGCTGGGCCGCGACGGCAGATCTGTTTCCCGGAGTGCCCGCCATCGTTGATTTCGACAATCTGGAGAACCACCTGATGCGGCTCCGACGGCGCAGCGGACCCCATCTCCCGGGTGGGCAGGGCCCGGCCGACACCGCCGCGACTCTCGGCCGGTGGATCACCTCGCGGGCCTTCGACCTGGTCGACGAACGCAGGTGGTCCGATGTACAGCGGCGGTGTGCTGCGTCGGTCGAGCGGGTCGTGGTGTGTTCGGCACTCGACGTTGAACGCTCCGGTCTGGCGAATGCGGTCGCCGTTCCCAACGGGTCATCCGAGCCGGAGTCGGTCGAGTCGGATCGTCGAGAGATGCGCGGCGACGTGCCCACGATGACGTTCGTGGGGGCCCTCGACTACGAACCCAACAGTGACGCCGTGCTGTGGTTCATCGATGAGGTCCTTCCCCTGATCCGGCTGCGGATACCCGATGCACGGTTCCGGGTGGTCGGGCGCGGCGCCGATGGGTTGGGACTCACCGGAACGTCGGCGGGGGTGGAGGTGGTCGGTGAGGTGGACGACCTGCGCGGCGAATTGGTGCGGGCCGATGTATCGGTTGTGCCGATACGCCTCGGTGCCGGCACCCGTCTGAAAGTCATCGAGGCGATGGCGAACCACATTCCGATCGTCACGACGTCGGTCGGTTGTGAGGGCATTGCGCTCAGCGACGGCACCCACGCACTCATTGCCGATGATCCGAGAAGCTTCGCTGATGCCTGCTTACGGTTGCTCGGCGGGCCCCAACTGCGTCAGAAGCTGGCGGACCATGCATCGGAGCTGTTCACAACCGCCTACCGCTGGGATTCGGTGGAGGCGCAGGTTGCCGATCTCGCACGTGAGGTGGTCGGCGAATCCGGCTAGCCGAATCCACTCACGTGTTGTGTTGCGAATTCTTGACGACTGCTGGTGAATGCCTGAAGAACTGTTCCACGTCGCGTTCGTAACGGTAGTGCCCGGCATCGCCGAGGATGTCCTGCAAGCGGGCATGTTCCACGAAGGCCCGCACAGCCTGCGCGGAGGTGAACCCGTACTCGAAACCTTTGGCCTTGAGTCGCTCGTTGTCCACCCCGCGTCCGTATCGCAGGAGGTTCAGGTATTCCTCGGGGAGCTCGATGCCGGCCAGTCTCAGCGGGGCGGTCAGCAGTCCTGCGCCCGTCGGTGGGAGTGGTACCGTGCGCTTGCCGCAGATGGTTGCCACTTCGGACCAGGGCAGTAGGCCGTCGCCGGCGACGTTGTAGGTACCCGAGAGCTGGTTGTCGAGCGCGAAGGTCATCGCCCGGACCACGTCGTCCTCGTGGACGAACTGGAAGCGTGGATCGAACCCGAACACCGATGGGACCACCGGTAGTCGCAGCACCCTGGTGAGCGGCGTTTCAATTCCGTTGCCTATCACGTTCGAGAAGCGGAGCATCGATACGTTCACGTGCGGGTTGTCCGTGGCGAAGTCTCGCACGTAGCTCTCAACGGATTGGATGCTGCGTTCAACCGGGCGGCGGGGGGGTCGGGAACGCGGAGTGTCCTCGGTGAACCAGATCGGGTCCTCCGGAGCGCACCCGTAGACGACCGTGGATGACTTGACCATCACATTGCGCACCGTGGAATCGCCACTCGACGCGGCGGCGAAGAGGTTCATGGTGCCGATCACGTTCACTTCGTGCATGTCGCGTTTGGACATCAGGGTGGGGTCGACCACCAGGAATGTGTGGACGATCGTGTCGACCTGGGTGGCCTTCACTATCCGGGCCAGGATCGAGTAGTTGGCGTCAACCCGTACGTACTCGGTGCGCTCGAGCTCCACCGTGGGTTCGGTGGTGTCGAGTCCCACGATCACCTCGATGTCGTCGTTGGACTCGAGTGCCTGCGCGACACGGCCACCCCAGAATGTGCCGAGGCCGGTCACCAGCACCCGACGGGGGCCTCCGCCCATCGCGGCGCGACGATGCATCAGTGTCTCCTGTTCATCGGGTGCTCCAGCGGGTGGGGCGGTCCGGGTCGGTGGTCCGAACCGTGTGTGTCAGCCGAACCATGTGTGTCAGCCAAACCATACGGACTCCCGATTGCGGATCATCTCGTAGAGTGCGGCCTGGATTCGGTCTCGGATGGCTTCTGACTCGTCCATCACGCGGGACCGGCTGTAGCGCTCCAGGTCAGGTGGCACGTCGAAATGCACGGGGTCGAGTACCTGCAGCGTGAACTTGGCGGGGAAGTAGGCGGCAATGCCGAGCGGGCCGAAGGCCAACATGTTGGCAGTGACGGGCATGTAAGGGGTGCCGAGGAACTTCGCCACACCCGGGATGTGGGTGATGGTGGGCATCGCTTCCTCTGAGCCGATCACCGCAATGGGCACCACGGGTACTCCGGCACGCATCGCTATCTCCACGAAGCCACCGCGCCCGAAGCGTCGAAGCTGGTAGCGCTCACTGAAGTTCTTGGCGGGTCCCTTGGAACCTTCCGGGAAGACAAGCACCAACTGGTTCTGCTCCTTGAGGAGTCGATAGGCGTTGTCAGGGTGTGCGGGGAGTCCGCCGAGACGGGACCAGAGCGTGCCGACAACGGGAATCGACCGGAAGTAGTTGTCTGCGAGGCCGTACACAGGGCGTTCGAGTTCGGTCTCGATGCCGTGCATGATCACCGGAGCGTCGGCCGGGATGGCACCCGCGTGGTTGGCCACCAACAGTGCTCCACCGTCGGTGGGGATCTTCTCGAGGCCACGCCAGTCCGCACGGAACCACTTGCGGTAGATGGGGTCGTACAGCCGCCGGGCCAGTTCCCGCATCGATTCGGACCGGCCCCACTCGTCGACGTCCGAGCGTCGTTCGTCAGGACGGTCGCGGGCCCCCTGCTTGGGAACGGGAACGAGTTCGGAGCTCGTGGATGCAACGGCGTCCGCGGTGGGCGCCTCGGTGGTCTCGACGCCGGGGGCGGTCGTGTTCTTCGGAGCTGGTTGTTTCTTGGAAGAGCGTCCGGCGGTGGTGGTGGGTTGCTTCTTCGCGGGTGGCCGCTTCTGTGTGGCGCGGGGCCTGGAGGTGCCACGGTCGGGAATCTCGGGTTCGGTGTCACGCGCCACCTGCGCATGCTACGCGAGTGGTGTGCGCTGTCCAGCAGGGTCTTTGATCTCATGACGAACCCGCCAAGCCCCCTCGAAACGTGCTGTCGTAGCCGGTCTGAGTGTCACAGCGGGCTGGGAACATGGATCACATGGCAACAGCACACCTCGAGATCGTTCCGTCGCAAGCAGTTTCAGCACCGCGAACTCGTTCGGTTCAGCCCCGGCTCGCGAGGGCAAGCGCTGTTCGATTCTCGGAGTCTGTGCGCGTCGTCGTTGCGCTGGCGCGCCGCGGCGGTCTCTCGACTCCGGTCTTCAGGTCACCTCCCAATCGCCCCGGAATGGATCGAACGATCCGGTGGCGCGGAGCCAAGGCTCCAGTTGTTGCGATCGAACGCTCGGACAGGCCTCTCGCGGCAGTGCACGCGGACATGATCGAGGCTGTTGTGGTTACGAACGCGCTCGACGAGAAGCGCGCCGACCGATTCCGTCGTGCCGCGTGGCGCGAACTCGAACGTCATGGCCTGGTCGGCGCGGTGGAGGACCCTGTCATCGACATACGGACCCGTGGACAGGCTGAACCCACGATCAGAGTTGCTTCCTGAGTTCGAGGATCGGTTGATGGATATCGCGTCGACACCGATTCCCCTGTGTCACCATCAGTGTCGGCCCGGGTGGCGAAACTGGCAGACGCAGAGGGCTTAAACCCCTCAGTCCCCAAGGGGACGTGCGGGTTCGAATCCCGCCCCGGGCACTCTCACCCCAGAGCGGAGAGGACGGCACGGCCGTCAGAAGGGTCTGTCGCGCAGGGTGGTCACCGTCGTCCGTGCGGTGCGGCTGCGTCCGCAACTCGTGACTTTCTCCGACAAGCCCTCTGCACCCTCTCGCCTCGTGCGAGGAGCTCGATGGTCTTCGCCACGTTCGGTGACTTGGCGTCGGCGCGTAGTCGCGCGCGTAGTCGCGATCCTCCGATCCGCAAGGTTGGATCGACCTTCACCGAGCAGTTCACCGGGCTTCAGGGCTGAGAATCACCCCCTCCATGCGCACGCCGTCTGCGGCAGATGCGGGCGAGTGGAGCCGTCCTCAGCGCGGCGGTCTGGGTGGGGTGTGACAGCCGTACGGCACGGTAGCCACGCGATGCAGGCCAGTTGAGGGGCGGACACTCGGAAGGCTTCTGCCGCAGCCGTCGGGAGCGTCTGGCTCAGGCGGGCACAAGGCCGTGGCGCGCTCGGCGAAGCATTACCTCACGCAGTCCGGTGGTGAGTACCCACACCACGACCAACCAAGCCAGTGCCTGGTCGCCGAGGTCGAAGCGCCTGTCCACGAGCAGCACCGCGCCGGTGAAGATCGCGGTGATGAGCAGGTAGGTGCTCACGGCCATGCGCTCTTTGCGCTTCCTGACCGTGGAATTCTTGTCGAACTCCGCACTGAGGTCGGTGGGAGCCCCGAAGGATCCCAGTGCCGATGCGAAGGCGTCGTCTATGGCGCCACCGTCGTCGATGCGGTCCTGTGCACTGGAGCGCACGTGGTCCGCGAGCTCGCCAAGGTGGGGGGCGAGTTCGGGGTGGGTGGCGCGCAGCTGGTCGGTCCACTGGCTGATGAGTGCGTCAAGCGATGGCATGAGTTCCTCCTGGGTTCGGGCCGCGCAAGGCAGCGAGAGTTGACAAGATCAGATCGAAGTCGCGCGACTGGGCGTCTAGGTGGTCGCCTCCCGCGGCCATAAGGCGGTAGTACTTTCTTACCCGGCCGGCGTCCGAGGTTGCTTGGTAGCTCTCGATGTACCTGCGGGATTCGAGGCGGTGCAACAGCGGGTACAGCATCCCCTCGGTCCACTCGAGCCGTCCTCCCGACGCTGCCTTGATGTCCTGCAGGATGGCGTAGCCGTAGCTGTCGGCCCGGCGAAGCACGGCGAGCGTGAGTGGAGCGGCAGAGGCGGCCACGAGGTCCTTGGCAAGTTTCACTTGGTCTCACCTTGTCGTCGACGGCTGGATACCTAGAACTGGCAGGTACTATACCCAACAGTACGAGGTATGCAAGGCCCTGGCGAAGAGGGGTCTGGCGGCTCGACGTCGAGTGCTGGCACTGTTCGTCGCGTTGAGTCAAGGTCACTTGTCGGAAAGGACACTTGATACAACGACATGGTCGCTTTACCTTCCGGTGATGGGAGATTCCAGAGAGACGACCACCCCTGCGCCCGCGTCCCGAGGTCCTCGGCTGAGCGCTGAGGACAAACGCCAACGCAACAGCTACCTCCGGGAGTTCATCCCCGCCATTGCCATCTTCGGCATTCTGCTGGCGGTTGTCGAAGTCAGCGTTGATGAGAACACCTCGGGAGCACGTCTTTGGGTTCTGCTCCCTGTGCTCCCGATGGTCGGCGTTGCTGTCGCCCTGTACCGCGCCGTCCAGCGGGCCGACGAGTACGGCCGCATCGTGATGCTCGAATGCATGGCCCTCGGATTCGGTGTTGCGCTGGTCACCGCGATGGGGCTCGGGTTTCTCGGCGGAATCGGAGTGGCCTGGACTTTTGGCGGGTGGTTTGTCTTCCGTGCCGGTATGGCGACCTGGAGCCTGGCACTGCTCGTTCGGGGGATCAGGTAATGGAGAACCGGCTCAGAGAGCGGCGGGCGACCAGCGGCTGGAGTCAGGCCCAGTTGGCTGACCTGCTCGGTGTGAGCCGCCAAATGGTCAACCCTCTCGAGAAGGGTCGATACGACCCCAGCCTTCCCTTGGCAGTCCGCCTTGCGCCGCGTCTTCTCCACCGCGATCGAAGACCTTTTCACTCCCAGCAACGAAGATCTCGGCCGCACCAGCGAGGCATCCGCTGGATCGCGGTGATCTCGCACGGGGTGATCTCGCACGGGGTGACACACGTCGTGATCAGTCCGGGCTCTTGCCCCTCGCCCCCGGCACACGGGACGGCGAGGCGGCCGATCGGAGAACGCGGGGTCGGATCTGGCATGGAGGCTTCCGTTCGCGCCCAGGCCCGGTCGTCGACCAGTTGGAGCTGATGGTGCTGGCCGCGACTGCGATCGAGGTGGAGGCCGTCGTGGCGAGCAGGTTGTGCGCGGCAGTACCGGCCGTCCAGCGCATCGGGCCGAATCAGCCATGGATCGGACGTTCCCGCTGTGGGTGCCCAGATCGCAGAACCCCGGTCGTGATCCGCAAGTGGTCACGTGAGCGAGGCGCCAGCAGTAGTCGCGGAAGTAGTCGCGAACTACCCGGAATGCCTCGGACGTGACCGCACCCGTCGTCATGGATGCCTTCGTGACGGCCCCGAACGGCCTACTGGGCAACACCGGCTCGGTCTGACTGACACCAGCTGTCACGGTGAGCCGGAGGCCCGGACCCCTCAGTTCCCGAGGGGACGTGCGGGTTCGAATCCCGCCCCGGGCACAGTAATCCCAAGGGTTCTGGGAAGCCGCCCACCCCAGCTGTACCCTCCAGGACCAGACAATTGTCGCGGACAAGTCGCGAACCAGCCTCGACGCGCTGGGCACCCTCAACGGGATGTCACGGAGGGTGAGATGTCCGGAACGATCGAGCAACAGAAGAACGGGTGGCGATACCGGGTTTCACCAGAAGCATCGCGAGGCCGGCCAAGGTCGCGGCTTCGAAGGTCGACACCTCAACCGGTGACAGATACCCGGATCGCACCGATCTACGAAGGGACAAATGGCATCCGGGCGATAGATCTGGTGACTCGCAAGCTGATCAAGGATGACGGGCGAGTGGTACTTGGCATGCTCGAGGAGATGGACGGGTGTGCCGAGGATCTCCGTTTACTGGGTGGGCGATCCGTTCTGCTCGGCAACCTGGTGAACGAAGCTGTTCGAGCCACACGAGCGACTTCGCTGTGGTTGCTGGACCAATCACGCGTTGCCCAGGACGACGTTATGGCCGGCGAGACCCTGTATCTCCAGATGTTCGGCGATCTGGTGGGTGGCGGTTGCTGGCGAAGCGCACCCTCGAGCGTACCGACGCGAGGCCGCTCAGGAAGCGCTGGACGTTGCGGTCTTCTATGCGATCGAGCGCTTGGCCGATGTCCCGGGGCGTGCTGTCACCATCACTTCTGGTGCCTCCCGATTGTTCACCTGAGTTGGCGGTGGGCGCACAGTCGCGTTCTTCCGCTGCCCTGAACGGGCGGTGCCGGAGCAAGGCTGTCAGACGAAGTCACCGGCGGAGTGGCGGATCTTGCGCAACAACGAAAACAATTGCTGCTGCTCCTCCTCGTTGAGCCGGAGATCCGCGAAGACCTGCTGGTTGAGCAGGCGGGTTGCTTTCCGTGCGAGTCTCCTGCCGGCGGGCGTCAGCGTAGCGAGGGTGGCTCTGCCGTCGTCGGGATGCGGCTCGCGAAGCACCAGTTTGTCGGCCTCCAGTCGATTGACGACGTTGGTGACACTCGCAGGATGCACCTGGAGGCGCTCGCCCACCTTGCCCAGCGGGAGCACCCCGTGCCGGGAGAAGTCCAGGAGGACCAAGAGCTCGTACCTGGCGAAAGTCAGTCCGAGCGTCCGCAGGACACCATGGATGCGCGCCTGCAGGATCTGGTCCGCCCGCACGATGGAGGTCACCACCGTCATGCCGTCGGCCGCCTCGCTCCAACCGTGGGCGTTCCATTGCCGGACGCGCCTCCGCTATCGGATCGAACGACATCGCCTTTCGCTCTGCCATGCGCGGAGCCTAGCGACTGCGGGATAGGGCGCCTGTGTGGCCAGACGAGCGGGCGGAATGCCCGGGCGACCGCGCTGAGGCGCGTCACGCCGGATCCGCTCCTGTTGGTATCGTCAGCCCCACGCCATAATATGTTGACGTCAAACTAAATATCGGGGTCCCGACGATGAACGATGAACTACACAGACCGGTACATCCGGTCCGGTTCGTGAGCGCGGCAAGTCTGTTCGACGGTCATGATGCGGCGATCAATATCATGCGCCGCATCCTTCAGTCACAGGGTGCGGAGGTCATACATCTGGGCCACAACCGCTCCGTCGACGAAGTTGTGGCAGCAGCGGTCCAAGAGGACGTCCAGGGCATCGCGCTCAGTTCCTACCAGGGTGGACACATCGAGTACTTCAAGTACCTCGTCGATCGCCTGAACGCCGAGGGTTCGGGCCACGTGAAGGTGTTCGGCGGGGGTGGCGGAGTGATCATCCCGGAGGAGATCGCCGAACTCCACGACTATGGAGTGGAGCGGATCTTTTCACCGGATGACGGCCAGCGCATGGGTCTCGCCGGGATGATCAACTCGATGATCCGAGCATGCGACTTCGACCTGGGAGCAACTCCTCCATCCAGCGAGGAGGTACTGGGTGGATCAATGAGTGCCCTGGCTCGACTCATCACCTGCCTGGAACTCGGGGTCATAGGCGAGAGAGAAATCCAGGAGATCGCCGGGATTGCCGGGGCGCGTGGCGTGCCTGTGCTGGGCATTACGGGAACCGGTGGCTCAGGCAAGTCCTCCCTGACCGACGAACTGATACTTCGGCTGCGTTTGGACCAGCAGGACAAAGCCAAGGTGGCTGTCATTGCCATCGATCCGACACGTCGTCGCGGTGGCGGAGCACTTCTGGGTGACCGCATCCGCATGAACGCCATCAACTCACCGCAGATCTACTTCCGTTCGGTGGCGACGCGGTCCACGGCGAGCGAAGTGCCTGAGCGTCTGGGATCGATCATCGCCGCGGCGAGTGCATGGGGTGCGGATCTTGTGATCGTCGAGACTCCGGGAATCGGCCAAGGCGATGCTGCGATCGTGCCCTACGCGGATGTCTCGCTGTATGTCATGACGCCGGAGTTCGGTGCGTCCTCTCAGCTCGAGAAGATCGACATGTTGGACTTCGCCTCAGCGGTTGCAATCAACAAGTTCGATCGGCGTGGAGCGGAAGATGCGCTGCGCGACGTCGGACGACAGATGGTCCGTAGTCGGGAGGCCTTCGACAGCACCGTCGAAGATATGCCCGTGTTCGGCACGGTTGCATCTCGTTTCAACGACGACGGCGTGACCGCGCTGTACCAGTACCTTCGGGGGCAACTCTTCGAGCACGGTTCAAGGGGCGGCGATGGGACTCTCGCCCCCGTTGAGAGTCGCACCTCGACGAGCCTGAGTCAGATCATCCCCCCATCCAAGACCAGGTACCTGGCAGAAGTCGCCGAAACGGTGCACCGATATAGCGCTGCTACTGCAGCGCAGAGCGAGGTTGCGCGCCGGGTTCAGCAGCTGGCATGTACCGCTGAGTTGCTCAGGTCCTCCAACCGGGATGCCTCGGATGTCGGCGAGCTGGAAGCCGCAGAACGCGGTGAGCTGGACACCGAGAACTCGCGCGCTGCTCGGGGAGTGGCCTGCCATCGTGGCAGAGTTCACCGGGCCAGACATGGCCGTTCGTGAATCACTGTCCGGGACGCTTGTCCCGAAAGTCTCTGTTCCCAGGTTTGTCGATCATGGCGAACAGCTGCGCTGGCTACGATCCGAGAACCTCCCCGGTCGCTTCCCGTTCACCGCGGGCGTATTCCCGTTCAAACGTGAGAGTGAAGATCCGGCACGGATGTTCGCCGGGGAGGGTGGCCCGACAAAGACCAATCGCCGTTTCCACCTCCTCTCTGAGGGCCAACCCGCGAACCGGCTGTCAACCGCGTTCGACTCGGTCACGCTCTACGGTTTCGACCCGGCCGAACGCCCGGACATCTATGGGAAGATCGGCAACTCCGGGGTATCCGTCGCCACCCTGGACGACATGAAGGCGCTCTACGCCGGCTTTGACCTGTGCGACCCGACCACATCGGTGTCGATGACGATCAACGGTCCCGCCCCGACCATCCTGGCGATGTTCCTCAACGCCGCCATAGATCAGCGGCTCGAGACCTTCATGGAAGCCGAGGGTCGGGAGCCGAGTGATCAGGAGAGGCACGAGCTACGCGAGTGGGTACTGGGCAGCGTCCGGGGCACGGTACAGGCAGACATCCTCAAAGAGGACCAGGGTCAGAACACCTGCATCTTCTCCACCGAGTTCTCCCTCGGAGTCATGGCCGACATCGCCGAATGGTTCGTGCAGCACCGGGTCCGGAACTTCTATTCGGTTTCCATTTCCGGATACCACATCGCCGAAGCCGGGGCGAACCCCATCAGCCAACTTGCCTTCACTCTTGCCAACGGGTTCACCTACGTTGAGTCGTACCTGGCACGAGGCCTGGACATTGACGACTTCGCGCCCAACCTGAGCTTCTTCTTTTCCAACGGAATGGACCCCGAGTACACGGTTCTTGGGCGAGTGGCCCGCCGTATCTGGGCAATTGCATTGCGCGATCGCTACGGAGCCAACGAGCGTTCCCAGAAGCTCAAGTACCACGTCCAGACATCCGGGCGGTCGCTGCACGCTCAGGAGATGGCCTTCAACGACATCCGGACAACCCTTCAGGCTCTCTGTGCCATCTATGACAACGCCAACAGTTTGCATACCAACGCGTACGACGAGGCTGTCACCACGCCTACTTCGGACTCAGTTCGCCGCGCGCTTGCGATCCAGCTCATAATCAACCGCGAGTGGGGTCTGGCCATGAACGAGAACCCGTTGCAGGGGAGCTTCATCGTCGAAGACCTCACCGATCTCGTGGAGGCAGCCGTGCTCGAAGAACTTGACCGCATCAGCAACCGCGGAGGCGTGCTCGGTGCGATGGAGACCGGTTACCAGCGGGGAAGGATCCAGGACGAGTCGATGCTCTACGAGCAACGCAAGCACGACGGCACACTTCCCATAGTCGGCGTCAACACCTTCCTGGGCCAGGAGGCGGAGTCGAGCGAGGTCGCAATGGAGCTCGCACGATCAAACGACGAGGAGAAGATGGACCAGATCCAACGTGTCCGGGATTTCCAGAGCCGTCATGTCGAAGATCGGCCAGCTGCGTTGCAACGGCTACGTGACGCAGCATTGGCAGGTGACAACCTTTTCGAAGTCCTGATGGACACCGTGCGTCACTGCACCCTCGGCGAGATCACCGACACCCTCTTCGAAGTGGGCGGGCAGTACAGACGCAACGTCTGACCAGAAGGCATGGACTCGCCCCGGCTCGTGGGAGATTGTGGTGGGCGAGCGGTTGCGCTCGGGCAGGTATCCAGCTCGCCGGGAGAGGCGGAAGGGAGTACCGGCCAGATGTTGACCACACTGTCAGTGACATGTCACCGAGAGTGAGAATCGGTCGGTTGGAGAATGGTCGCGGAATGGTCACGAACCGGCTGGACTCGCTCGGACGGGTTCGGACTCACCGGACCGGGGGCCGCCGCTTTCTGGACGAACAGCCCGGCTTCCGGACGTACTCGCTCCCGTAGCCAGGAATTTCGCCTGCGTTCCCTTGTCGGGTCAGGAGCAAACCCAGGATGAGGTGTCAGGTCTTGGAGGGCGCTGCGGGCGTGTCGTCGCTGGGTCAGATGCTCATTGGGCTCGTTCCCTCACAACCCGCGCGATGTTCAGCCGTTCGAGGGCCTTGAGGCCCGGCCACTGCGACAGCAGGGTTGTGATGATGATGGCGAGGGCCGCGAGGGCGAGTGTGCTGGCTCTCATGTGCAGGCTGAAGTCGAAGAGGTCGGAGCTGTAGCTCGCGAGGAAGACCGCGGAGGTCGCGTAGCCGACGGCCAGGCCGGCGGGGATTCCCATGGCCACCAGGAGCAGGTTCTCGCCGGTCATCAGGCGGTTGATCTCGCGGACGGAGAGCCCATTGGATCGCATCGTGGCCAACTCGACCGAGCGCTCGGAGATGTTCACCGAGATCATGTTGAACAGCAGTGCGAAGGCCATCGTGGCCCCGAAGGCCAACATGATGCCGACGAACACGTAGAAGAGGGCCATCGCCTGGTCGAGCAGTGACTGGATCGCATTGGAGCTGACCACCGCCGCGACGGACTGCATGTCCAGCAACCTCGACTGTACGGTGTCGGCATCGGCACCGGAGTCGTAGATCGCCATGACCGAGCTCAGGGTGGGATTCTGCAGCTGTGCAGCGTCGACGGCGGGTTGCGCCTGGCCCAACAGGGTCTCGAGCTGCGAGTCCCCCATGTACAAATAGGTTCCGAGGGGCTCGTCGACGAAACCGGCGATCGTCGTCTCGACGCTGGTGTCGAGTGCAGGGAAGGAGATGACCACGTCATCGCCCTCCTGGGCGTTCAACGTGGACCGGATCGACCGACCGGCCAGGACCCCGTGGTCCGGCAGCGACACGGTGCCTGAGGATGTCACGAAGGTGTGCATCGATGTGTCCTGCTCGAACGCCTGGAGCTGTGTGGCGTACTGTTCGCGTCCCTTTCGGATCGTCGCAGCGGTGGTCACCACCGACTCGGCGTCCTTCACGCCGTCAGTTGCAGCCACATCGGCCACAGCGGCATCGTCGACGGCGGATGTGAGGAACACCTGTGCATCGTTGTGCTGGATCTCGTCGAACTGTTCGCTCACGAGGATGTTCGTCGTGTCGAGCATTCCCCAGGACACGAGGATCAGCGTGAGGGCGAGGACGACCCCGATGATCGTGGACAGACTGCGGCGCGGGTTTCGCCCGATACCCCGGATCGACATCCGCCAGCGGATCGGCAGGCGCCGCAGCGGGGGAATCAGTCTTTCGAGCAGGCTCGGACCGGACCGAGCCGTGGGGACGGCGCCCTGCATGGCCTGCGCGGGCATGATCCGCGCTGCTGAGCGGGCGGGTACCAGCGCAGCCAGTGAACCCATCACCAACCCGAACAGGATCCCGAGGAGGGGGGTCAGCGGATAGAACCCGGTGACGGTATCGGGGATGCTCAGTGCGCTTGTGTAGGCGCCGGTCATCAGGTTGCCCAGCACCAGCCCGATGATGGAGCCGAGCAGGGCGCCACAGCCACCGACCAGAAGGCCGAACCCCAGGTAGTGCCGCCGGATCTGACGGGTCGACAAACCGTTGGCGACGAGTGTGCCTATCTGGGCCTTCTGGCTGTGCACGATCCGGTTGAGGAGGATGAAAGTGGCCATGCCCGCCGCGGCGAGGAACAGCAGCGGGAACATGAACGAGATCTCTCCGAATCCTTGGACGTCCTCGCTCAGAGCGGCGTTCGAAGGCTGGTCCTGTTGCGTCTGGGCATCCGTGGCTCCCAAGGAGGTGGCGGTCCGTTGCAGCTCCGCGTCCACTGCCTCGCGGTTGGCGTTGTCGTCATAGCGCACCAGCGTCTGGCCTACGCGCGACGCCGCCTGCGCCGCGAGGTCCTCGGGAACGAAGAGGACGCCGAAATCGTCCCCGGTCGAGAAGAGTTCCTGACGACTCCGTGCCGGCCACAGGTACTCGGCTGACACCGCGGATCCGAGCACGGTCACCTCGGTGGGACGCGACTGCAGCGTGACCTGCAGGGTGTCGCCGGGAGCGAGATGGAAGTGGTCGTACATGTGCTGTTCGACCAGCACGCCGTCGGGATGGTCCGAGGACAGGTATCGGCCGTCGGTCACCTTCACCTGGTCGACCGCGGGTTGGTCGTCGACCGGCATGCCCACGATGCGTCCGTAGAGCTTGTGCCGTTCACCGACGACGATGGGCAGCTCGGCCTGGTTCCGCCGGGTCGTCGCCGCGACGCCGTCGGTCGAAGCCGCTGCCTGCGCGAAGCTCTGCTGGTCACCTCCGCTGACAGTCAGATCGGCGAAGTGGAGCCTGTTGTAGGTCTCGGCGTAGGAACGAGTCAGGTTGCGGAACGAGTCGAACGATGCCCCGAAGAGCGTGACGCCGAGCACAATCGTGACCCCGACGGCCGCGAACTGCCATTTCTGACGGCGGACGTCACGCAGCAACTTGCGCCCGAGGATGCTCATCTCCGGGTCACCATTCGAGATCAGCGGCGGATTCCGGATTCTCCTGGCGTTCTGTGCTGACCAGCTCGCCGTCGCGCAGCCGCAGGACGCGGTCGGCCATCCTCGCGATGGTCGAGTTGTGGGTCACCGTCAGCACCATTCGCCCCTCGTCGCAGACGCCGCGCAGCAGCTCGAGCACCATCCGACCGGTTTCCAGATCGAGTGACCCCGTGGGCTCGTCGCACAACAGCACCGGTGGGTTCTTGACCAGGGCGCGAGCGATGGCCACCCGTTGTTGCTCCCCACCTGAGAGCTGGCCGGGGAAGTGGTCGACCCGTTCGCCGAGCCCCACCTCGTCGAGCCGTGCCCGGCTGCGCTCCTCCGCGTCGTCGCCTGACGCGAGTTCGGCAATGAGCTGCACGTTCTCGAGCGCCGTCAGACTCGGTACGAGGTTGTAGAACTGGAACACGAAGCCGACCTTGTGCCGTCTGAAGTCTGTGCGTCCGCGGGGATCGAGTCCTATGACCTCGACGCCGTCGACGACGAGGGAGCCGGCGGTGGCTTCCTCGATCGCCCCGATCATGTTGAGTATGGTCGTCTTGCCGCTGCCGCTCGGGCCGAGCAGGACGACGAACTCGCCTCTGGATATCTCGAAGTCGACGTCGCTGACAGCCCGAACCAGCGTGTCGCCCGCGCCGTAGACCTTCGTGAGTCCCTCGATGGCGATGGCGGGACCAGCAGCGGTTTGCTCCACCCTCCTTGCCTATCACGCATCGAGGTGCTGTGAGTCAATGGGCTGCGTTCTGGGTGGTGGACGTTCTCCCGGCGCAGATCTGGCGTTTCCGGGACCGCACCTGCAACCGGGCAGTATCAGTTTCTCTGTGCCCAGCGGGCCACGTTCGCCAGCACAGGGGCCGGGTCGGCGAAGGATGCGACCAGCAGCTCGTGGTAGCGGCACTCCTCGGGTGATCTCAGTGCTGTTCCCGGGTTCCTTGCCCGGTACTCGTCGACGTCGATGTGCGAGGCGGCGGTCCCCATCAGCTCCGGGAGTACGTCGGCGGCGCCGGTACCTTCGTCGAACTGTGCCTTGCTGCGCCAGACGACTTCGTCGGGTAACAGGTCAGCCACCGCGGCGCGCAGCACGGCCTTCTCGCCAGCTCCGAAGTCGGGCCTGCGAAGTTCGAGTGGAACCGACAGAGCAACCTTCATGAACTCGAGGTCCAGGAATGGAACCCGGGCCTCCAGGCTGTGGGCCATCGTGAGACGATCCACCCGCTGGAGGTTGACGTGGTGCAGCTCGCCCAGTGAGCGGCGGATGTCCGCGTCCAGTGCCGGCAGGTCGGGAATGGACTTGTGGTAGCGGTACCCCGCGAAGAGCTCGTCGGCACCCTCGCCGGTGAGTACGACCTTCACGTGTTCTGCAGCCAGGCGCGCGGCGAAGTGCGTGGGCACCGCAGAACGCACTAGGTCCTGGTCGTAGGACTCGAGTGCGTTCACGATGAACGGCAGTTCCTCGAGTACCTCTGAGGGCTCGATGACATGCTCGTGGTGCACCGTGTCCAGGTGGCCTGCCACGAGCCTGGCTGCCGCAAGGTCGGGTGATCCCTCCAGCCCGACCGAGAAGGTGTGCATCTCGTCCAGGTGTGGCCGCATGAGCGCGGCAATGGCACTGCTGTCGAGCCCGCCCGAGAGGAACGCCCCGACCGGCACGTCGCTGGTCAAGCGAAGTCGGACCGCGCGTTCGAGTGTTCGCCGGATGCGCTCGGCGTGATGTTCCAGGCCGCCTCTCATTGCTCTGGGTCGAGGCAGCTCGAAGAACCTGCTCGCGCCCGATCGAATGGACAGCAGCGTACCCGGCTCGAGTGGACGCACATCTGTGGTGCCGACCGGAAGCGCCTTGAGTTCGCTCGAGAACACGGTGGCATCACCATGAGTGCCGATGTACAGAGGCTTGATACCCATTGGGTCACGACCCAGGACCAGATCGCCGTCGATGACCATCGCGAACGCAAAGAACCCGCGGAGACGCGCTGCGGCGCCGCATCCCTGGTCGCCGAGCAGGTGGAGGATCGTCTCGCTGTCGCTGAGCGACGAGAAGCGGTGTGCGCCGAGAAGGTCGCGCAGCATGCTCGCGTTGTAGATCTCGCTGTTGGCCACCAGTACGTTGCCGGTCTCGGAGTACATCGGCTGATCCCCGCCTTCGACATCGATGATGCTGAGCCGTGTGTGGCCCAGCTCCAAAGTGCCCGAGGCAGTTCTGTAGCTGCCGCGCCCATCGGGGCCACGGTGGGTCAGCGTGTCCATCATCGACCCGACCAGGGCGGAGTCATGTTCGCCCCAGACTCCCGCCACCCCGCACATCAGATGCCCCCGCTGTCGGGTACGGCCGAGAGCTTGTGGTCATGGGACGAGACAAGATGATCAGTGACCAGTCGGTCGAAGGTATCGGGATACCACTCGCGTTGCCGTTCACGGGCCGATCGAATTGCCTCTCGGGCGCATCCACCGGTCGCGCGGATTGTCCGCCGGTTGTGCCGGAACACCGCTATTGCAGTTTGCGGGTCGAGCTCCGGATGGAACTGGTAGCCGGCTATCCTCCTACCCACTCTGAATCCCTGCACCTGTGTGTGGGCGTTCGTGAAGCTCAGTTCCGCTCCCGCGTCATCGAGCGCCTCGGGTCTCACCTCGTGATGGTGGAACTGGGTGACCACGAAGCCTCGTCCACCGTCGGTCGCAGCGACGTTGCGCAAGCCCGCCTCCATGCCCAGGAAGGTGGGCCGGATGGCCCGGGGACCAGCCAGGGCCACTGCCAACAACTGCGCGCCGAAGCAGATGCCCACCACCGAGTGTTCGCCGGTCCCTGTTGCGCCGAGCAGTTCGTTGAGGCAGTCACGAGCTGCCGGCACCCAACCGGTACCCATCGTCGCGGGAGAGTTCCCCCCGGTCACCACGTGCATCGGAGCCTCGAGTTCACGATCGTTGGGCAGGCGTTCGGCGAGGTCCACTCTGGTCACCCGGAATCCGGCAAGTACGAGGCGTGCCCTGATGTCGCAGCCGTACCTTCCTGTTTCCCAAGGCTCTCCATCGGCCTCCCATACGGTGACATCGGGGGTGTTCGACATCGTGACAGTGTCGCCTCAACCTGTTTCGACATCCGCGCAGGAATGTGAACGCTCTGTGGCATGACGCGGCACTGCGGGCACTCTGAGCCCGAACAGTAGCTTCGAATGCAACGACGGTGGTCACCGGTGTTCCGGGCATGCCCGGGCTTCGCAGCTGGTCGGGTTTCGGACCACGCGATCGCGCGGTTCGCGATCCGCCCGCAACACAGGGGTCGCCGGTCCGAGCGGTTGCGTCGCTCACGGAGCTACTGGTCGGGAGCATGCTGATCAGGTGAAACGGATCTCATCGAGCGTGCCGTCGCGAACCTCGCGGAGGCATCCAGGTTGCGGTTGGAGTACGCATCGAGGTCGAACCCGGGATGTCGAACGCCCCGACCCCACTGGTTGGTGGCGCTCGATTCGCCAACCCGGGCACCGTGTGTGGGTAAGGGCGATCCGAACCGTCCCCAGCCGAGGAAACGCTGCGCGAATTCACGGACCTCGTTGCGCCCTCGCGTGGCCATCCGGCGATGAGATACGAGAACCCGGCGTCATCCCAACGCTCTATCCGATCGGCGAGTTCGTCGAGGTCGGTGAAGCAGTGTTGCGTCCACGAGGCGCTAGTTGTAGTGCTCACCCGCGAAGGACACGTGTTCGTCGGACATCAGCGAGGTCAGGACGTCGAGGGCTTCCTCGAAGTGGTCGAATCCCCAGATCCCGGTGAAACCCAGCTCGTCGGCGAGCTGTGCACGAGCTACAACCTCCTCCGGGTCGAGACGCTGCTGTGCGAGGTCGAGTCCGGAGTCCACTCCTTCTGACTAGCATTTTCCCATGGCTGACGTGGAGGGTCTTCTGCTCGATATCGACGGGGTCCTTGTCGTGTCGTGGGAGGCCATCCCGGGTGCGCCCGAGGCAGTGGCCGAGATGACAGCGGCCGGCGTGCCGGTGCGTTTCGTCACCAACACCACATCGGTGAGCCGTGCTGGGATCGCCCGCCGGTTGGATTCCGTGGGCATCCCCGCGGCCGTCGAGCAGATCTTCTCCGCTCCTGCAGCCACCGCGGCTTGGATCCGTGCCAACCGGCCCGGGGCCCGCTGCTACCTGATCAACAGCGGGGATCTCGGCGACGACCTCGCTGAACTCGATCTCGTCGAGGGCGACGGTCCTGCAGATCTGGTGGTGCTGGGAGGAGCAGGTCCCGAGTTCTCCTACACGCAGATGAACCATGCACTCGGACTGCTCCTCGAAGGTGCGGAACTCATCGGTATGTGCCGCAACTGGTACTGGCGCACAGCGGAGGGGTTCGCGCTGGACACCGGTGCCTACCTGGCCGCACTAGAGGGAGCGGCTCGAACTGAAGCGACCGTGCTCGGCAAGCCGTCGGCGGACTTCTTCCTCACCGCGGCGGGTGCTCTCGAGGTGCCACTGGAACGGGTGGCGATGGTCGGCGACGACATCGAGAACGACGTGCTCGGCGCGCAGGCGGTCGGGCTGACCGGTGTGCTGGTGCGTACGGGCAAGTTCCGTCCCGAGGCCCTCCGAGCCGCCCCGTTGGATCCGCAGCACGTCGTGGGGTCCGTGGCGGACGTTCCCGCCCTGTTCGGCCTCTGCTGACCGCCACCTCCACCTGTGGGTGCGCCCAGATCTGGGTTCACCAACCCCAGACGCCACCCGGGGCCCGTTTGCCCATCGTGATTGCCATGGACTTGGCATGCAGCAACGCTCCCCGGTCGCACGCAGCAACCTCCCGGGCGAGTGCCAGCGTTGCACCGGTCAGCTCGTCGGGGTCTGTGACCCTGTTGACGAGGTGCAGATCCAGGGCATCCTGCGCGGTCAGCTCCCGCTGGGTCATGGACAGTTCCCGCGCCACGGCACCGCCGACCAGGTCCACCAGGATCGAGTAGATCCCCACACCCCAGACCAGTTCGGGCCGTCTGAAAGTGGCTGAGCGTGCTGCAACCCGCAGGTCGCACATGGTGGCCATATCGAAACCGCCGGCGAAGGCGGGACCCTGGATCGAGGCGACCAGCGGCAGTGGGAAGCTACGCAAGGTCTCGTGCCACCTGTCAGATGACGCCCAGAGCTCATCCTGGATGGATGGGTCCTCGAACTCGGAGAGGTCGAAACCGGCGCTGAAGACCGGACCTACCGAGTCGATCACGATCACCGAGAGCGATTCGTCGGTGGCAAGCCCGTCGAGAGCGTCACTCATCTGGTCGCGGACCGCGATTGACAGCGCGTTGCGCTTCTCGGGGCGATCGATCGTGAGACGGGCGA
The DNA here is from genome assembly GCA_963805905.1 of uncultured Microthrixaceae bacterium. GTDB lineage: Bacteria > Actinomycetota > Acidimicrobiia > Acidimicrobiales > Microtrichaceae > JAMLGJ01. Next base: position 2,868,936 of record CAWDVV010000001.1, on the reverse strand, counting down.
TCCCGGACTCGGGTGCGGTGACGGTCACGTGGTCTGCCATGGCCTTTGATCGTAGATCGCATGTATGCGACTACGTGGGCCATCTGTTCGCCCTGGTCCATGCTTCTGGTCATCGCCCATGCTTCTGGTCATCGCCCATGCTGTGTTGAGATCCTGGAGGATGTCCACGTATTGGGGTGTGCTGTGTCGTGAGAACGCGACCGGTGCGACACCAGTCCATTTCTGACGACGCATACGGTGGTCCGGCTACCCGAGGATCTGGCCGCGGATCTCCACACGGCGGTCGCAGCGGTCTGGATCCCTTGCAGTCCTGTCGATGACGTGTGAGGATCAGCGAGCGCCCCAATATGACGGTCGAGGATCGCCCATGACAGCACCACACGGCAGCAGCACTCCGGCCGAGCAGCCCAGCGGGGGTGTATCGGTGGACCGCCCGGTTCCTGTGGGTTGGGTGCTGCTGGTGGTAGTCGGCGCGATCATCACGCTGTTGTCGCTCGGCCCGCTGCTTGGCGGGGGTTTCCTGATCTGGGCGGATGCCACCCAGACAGGACAGCGACGGGTTCTTCGCCACGCCGGACGGGCGGCTCGAGACCACCTCGTATGCCATCACCTCCGAGGAGATCGACCTGGGTGCCGATCCCACCCGGGAGCAGACGACGGTCGACCTCGGCGATTTCGTGACGCTGCGACTCGATGTCGTCAGCACCAGGCGAATCACCCGTGTTCGTCGGGATCGGGCCTCGAGCCGATGTGGATCGTTACCTGGGCGACGTGCAGCGGGCGACGATCGACGACCTCTCCTTTGATCCGTTCGCCGTGAGCTACCGCTACGAACGCGGCGGGTCGCCACCGGCGAGCCGGGCGCCGAGGACTTCTGGGTCGGCATCGGCGGAGGGTGCCGGCCATCAGAGACTCGAGTGGGAGCCTGAGAGCGGCAACTGGTCGGTGGTGATCATGAACGCCGATGGCACGCGCGGGCGTGAGCGTGGACGCGGCGTTCGCCGCCAAGTCACCGTGGGTGTTCCGAGCGGGTGTCGGGCTGGCTGTCGCCGGCGTCGTCGGCCTGCTCGTTGGCGCCGCCCTCCTGGTGGTCGGGGTGATCGGCCTCGCACGCAGGGCCGATTTCGAATCTGGCCGGACCCACCGGAGCCGGGCCCCCGGTGCAGCTCGAGGCCCGTCTCGACGCACCGCTCAGCCGGTGGCTGTGGCTGGTCAAGTGGCTGCTGCTGATCCCGCACCTGATCGTGCTGATCGTGCTGTGGGTGGCGTTCGCCGTGGTCACATTCATCGCGTTCTTCGCGATCCTGTTCACCGCCCGGTACCCGCGGTCGCTGTTCGACTTCAACGTCGGTGTGCTCCGCTGGACCTGGCGGGTGACCTACTACGGCTACAGCGCGCTGGGCACCGACCGGTACCCGCCGTTCACCCTCGGCGAGGCACCCGACTACCCGGCGACGCTCGCGGTCGCATACCCCGAGCGCCTCAGCCGGGGCCTGGTGTTGGTGAAGTGGTGGCTGCTGGCCATCCCGCAGTACCTGGTGCTCGCACTGATCGGAGGTGCGGTCGGTGCAGCGTTCTCGGGCGACGACTGGCGAGTCCCCTTCGGCGGGCTGCTCCCGCTGCTGGTGCTGTTCGCCGCGGTCGCGCTGCTCTTCTCGGGCCGCTATCCCGAAGGGCCTGTTCGATCTCGTGGTCGGACTCAACCGTTGGGTGTACCGGGTGCTCGTGTACGTGAGCCTGATGCGCGACGAGTACCCGCCCTTCCGCCTCGACCAGGGCGGCACTGAAGCGCAGGCGCTGTCGTCGACGGTGCCGAACACGGGCCAATCGACTGTGGGTGACGGACGGGGTTGAGCCCGGTCCTCAGCACCGCCTTGCCGATCCCCCCACCGACGGTGGCCCCAGCCCGGGTTCAGTTGTCGATTTTCTCAATGCTCGTCGGCAAGGGCGGAAACTGCGTCCTCGACTGAGTCGAAGATCCTGCCCGGGCCGAGGCTCTGGAGGAGGCCGCTGTACTTGAGATCGTGGTGCACGGTGTGCGATGAGCGGGCGATGGCCATGTTGAGCCCCCGGTCGCGGAGTCCGGCCGCCAGGTCGCTGAGGGTTTGCGCCCCGGTGTAGTCGATGTCGGACATGGCATTGGCGTCGAGCACCAGGGAGTGCACCGGCCCGGGTGCCGAGTCGATGATCTGATTGACCCTCGATCTGATGTGGCTCGCGTTTCCGTACCACAGCGGTGCGTAGCTCAGGTACACGACGACGCCGGCCACCTGCTCGGTTGGCCGGCCTATGTCGGTCGGTATCCAATGGTCGGTACCCGGCTCGCGGCCCAGAACCGCGTCGCCGGGTCGGGCTTCACGTCGTGTTCGGTCCGCCAGCGCCAGGAGCATGGCCAGGACGAGACCGGCCTGGATGCCGAAGATCGCGACGGCCAGCAGTGTGACGATGGCGAGCGAGAACTCCAGTCGGTCGAACCGCAGGATCGAGCGGAGCTCGCCCACCCGCAACATCCTGGTTGCGATGTAGATCAGGATCGCCGCCAAAGCGGCCTCCGGTAGGTCCTTCAACAGCCCGGCTGCGAGCAGGACCATGGCCAGAACGACGATCGCGGCCACGACGCTGGTGGCCTGGGAACGGCTCCCGGCGTCGGCCATGACCTCGCTGCGCGGTGGACTGGAGTTGACCGCGAACGACCCACTGAAACCGGCGGCGATGCTTCCGGCACCCAGAGCGAACAGATCCCGGTTGAAGTCCTGGGTCACCGGCTGGGCCGCAGCTCGGGACCGCTCGGTGGCCGCGGTCTGCGCGACGCACAGAAATGCGACCGTCAACGCCGGACCGACGAGCGCGCGGATGTCGGACCACGACGCTGACGGGATGCTGAGGGAGGGCGGACCGCCATGGATCGGGCCGAGAATGGCCAAGCCGCTTGACGCGAGGCCGAACGAGGCGACCACCACCGTCGACAGCACCAGCCCGATGAGCGCGCCTGGGATTCGTCGATCGACACGTTCGGCGACCACGATGACCGCGAACACCGCCAGACCGATGCCCAACGACCAGCCGTTGATCTGGCCCGTGTGGTCTCCCATCGCTCGCAGTCGCCCGACGGTGGTGCTGCCGCCCTGGGCCACTCCCAGGATCGCCGGGAGCTGGCGTACCAGGATGTCGACAGCGATACCTGCGAGGAGCCCCGTGGTCACGGGGGTCGACAGGAAGTCGGCGATCCAGCCGAGACGCAGGAGTCCCACACCGAGGAGCACTGCACCGACCATCAACGCGAGGAACGCGACGAGGTCGATGTAGCGCGCCGTGCCCGCGGCGGCCAAGGCGGTGACACCGACAGCCAACATGGGGGCGATCGTGGAGTCTGCTCCCACCGACACGCATCGTCCGCGACCGAGTGCCGCGAAGAACAACGAGCCGATTATGAAGGCATAGAGGCCAGCCGCGGCTGCCACGTTCACCAGGCGCGCGGTCGCGATCTGCTCGGGCACTGCGATCGCGGCCAACGTCAAGCCCGCCATGAGGTCAGGCCCGATCCAACTCGCCCTGTAGCCCCGGAGCGTCGAGAAGATCGGCCACGCTCGCACACCACATCCTTTCACCCCGCCACGACCGCGTCTCTCACGTCGGTCTCTTTCCGCCTGCCGGTACCGTTGGTCCTTCTCGTCGTTCCGGCGCCTGAGGAGTCCGACTGCGAACAGGTACCTCGGCTCCGCTCACATGTCCGTGTATGTGATTGCCGGCGCTTCCTCACACAGACATCGAGCCCTCGTCCGGAGTGTCGGATCGGACCGGTCTGGGCGCCGTCGTGGTGGACGCGGTCGATGAGTCGGTCGGCGCGGAGCTTCGGCGGCCCGGCCGGGTCTGCCACGCGTGGGGGTGTCAACTGATCTGGTTTGCCGAGGTGAGGCTGGAAGGATGTTCGCGTGCCAGAGCCCTATCCACAGGGGGCATCCGGTCGTGCCAATCGAATCGAGCTCCTGTGGAGGGGATTCCAGATAATTCAATCCGATTGTCGCAGCGCTTCGAATCTCTCGTGATCGCTCGCGGCAGCGCTTTCGTGCTGTGACCTGCTGATTTCCGACCACCTCGAATACAGGGAGTACCGATGAAGAAGATTCGTCCCACCGAAAGCGATTGCAGTCGGGTGCCGACTCCCGGGGGAACCTGAGGTGTTCCTGGCGCTACGTGAAATGCGTCGGGCCTTGTTGCGTTTCGGCCTGTTGGTGGGCGCAATAGGTCTCCTGGTCTTCCTCATCCTGTTTCAACAGGCGTTGCAGGACGGTTTGATCACATCTTTCGTCGGCGCGATCCGCAATCAGTCAGCCCCTGTTCTCGTTTACAGCGTTGATGGGCAGCGCACCCTGCAGGGGAGCTTGATCCCACCGTCCATGGAGGAGGACATTCGTTCTGTGGGTGATGTCGGCACCGTGGCCCGACTGGGCCAGAGCACCTTCACGGTCCGCGTCGACGGCGGCGATGAGACCGACGCCGCGATCATCGGAACCGACGACCAGGATCTGTTCAGACCCACGACAATGAGCGGGGGACGGCGCCCCGAGAGAACAGGCGAGGCGGTGGGCAGTGATGCCGACTTCGCGCTCGGGGATGTCGTGACGGTCGTCTCCGCTGAAGCATCCGACACTGTGAAAGTGGAAGTCGTCGGGGTCGCCAAGGATGTCCAGCTGAGCGTCACCCCGACCCTGTTCACGGATCTCGGTACCTTCCAGGAGGCGGTCCGTGCCAACAATCCGGATGCCCGGAGCATTCTCCCGAACGCACTAGCAGTGCGTCCGGTCAAGGGTGTCAGCGCGAGTGCAACCGTGTCGGCTATCAACTCGTTGTCACCCGATGTCGAAGCGCTGACGCGAACCGATGCTGCTGACGAGAGCCCGGGGGTGGCGCAGGTTCGTCAGTCGTTCAGTTTGATCTTCCTGCTCTACGGTCTGGTCGTTCCGTTGGTGACCGGACTCTTCTTCTTGATCCTCACCCTCCAGAAGGCGGGATCGCTGACTCTGTTGCGCGCTATCGGCGCCCGGAAGAAGACTCTGGCCGCGGCATTGATGATCCAGGTGATGATCGTGATCGGGCTGGGCCTGGCTGTCGGCATCGGACTGTACTTCCCGCTCTCGCAATCCCGCGTTGGTGGACTGTCTCTGAGCTTCGACGTGACGACCGTGGTGGTCTGGTCGGCACTCCTGATGGTTCTCGGACTGGTGAGTGCCGTCGTCTCGCTGCGCAGAGTGCTTCGCATCGACCCTATTGACGCGACCGTCGCAGGGGGCATGAGATGAGGCTGGCTCTGCGAGAACTACGCCGACGTCCGGGGCCCTTCTTGGTGGCTGGCGCGATCCTCACTCTGATCGCCTTGTTGTTGATGTTCCTCGGTGCACTGCTCGATGGTCTCTTGGACTCATCGACGGGTGCCTACCGCGCTCAGCAGGGCGACCTGATCGTGTATTCCTCGAATGCAAGAGAATCCCTGGTCCGAAGTCGGATCACCCCCGAGATCCGCAACGAGGTCGAGAGCGTTCCCGGAGTCGACGAGGTCGGTGGGTTGGGGAGCCTTCAACTCGGTGCCCGGCCGGGCGATCAGCCGGAAACCCGCAACCTCGTGTCGACGGTCCTGTTCGGCTACGAGCTCGCACCCCGGGGGCTACCGGCGACGCCACCGCAGGACGGCACGGTCATCGCCGATTCGGCTCTGCGTTCGGAAGGTTTCAAGAAGGGGGACACCTTGTTGCTCGGGCCCAGCCGGTCGAGCGTCAAGGTGGTTGGCTTCGTGGACGACACCCGGTATGCCGGACAGGTCAGCCTGTGGGGTTCGATCGGGACCTGGAGGCAGGTGCTGGCGGAGAACCGCCCCGGGCAGGCGTCGGGTGACACGGTCCAGGCTCTGATCGTCAACGTCGAGGGCGAGACCGCTCCGGTGGCCACCGAAATCGACTCTGCCACAGGCAATGCGACCACGTCATTGACGCTCGATGCCGCGACCGAGGGACTCCCGGGAGTTGCCCAACAGCGGTCGACGTTCAACCAGATCATCGGGGTGACCGCGCTCGTGGCACTGATCGTCGTGGCCCTGTTCTTCGCTCTCATCACGGTTGAGCGTCTCGGCCTCTACGGGATCCTGAAGGCGCTGGGTGCGTCCAGCGGGTATCTGTTCCTGGGGGTTGTGACCCAAGCGGTGACGGTCACGCTGGCTGCGGCCCTCGTCGGTGTGGTCGGGTCGATCTTGCTGGACGTGATCATTCCTGCCGGGTCGATACCTTTCGTGATCACCCCGGAGCGCCTCATGGCCAGCATCGTGTTGATGCTCGTCGCTGCAGTGATCGGCAGTGCGTTCTCGCTGCGCCGGGTACTGCGCGTAGACCCCGCATCCGCCATAGGAGGCAGCACGTGAACGACCGCACACAAGTCCCGGAGGCCACAGTGGAACAGGGAGAATCGAATCCCGCGGAACCAGCCCTGATCATGAAGGGTGTACGCAAGACCTACCAGGTGGGCGGTGACGAAGTGGTCGCCCTCGACCGCGCCGACCTCGAAGTGGCCGCTGACGAACTCGTGGCTCTCATCGGGCCGTCAGGTTCAGGCAAGACGACGCTCTGTTCCATCGCGGGCGGCCTGCTCACACCCACGGATGGAACCGTTGTGGTCGGTGGCCGGGACATCTCCGACTTCTCGTCGCGCGAACTGACCGACTTTCGTCGCACATCGGTCGGATTTGTGTTCCAGTCGGTGAACCTCGTGCCGTTCCTCACCGCACGGGAGAACCTCTTGGTGGTCCACGAGCTCTCGGGCCGCCGCAGTGGACGCGACGAAGCGGAGCAGCGCGCTGATCAGTTGCTCGATGAACTCGGATTGGAGGACCGTGGAGGCAACCTGCCTGCGCAGCTCTCCGGCGGTCAGAAACAGCGTGTCGCCATCGGACGCTCGCTGATGAACAACCCGGAGCTGGTGCTCTTCGACGAGCCCACGTCATCGCTCGATTCCCATCTCGGTGATCAGGTGGTGAAGCTCATCAGGCACGAGATGAAGTCACGGGGTACCGCTGCGGTGATGGTGACCCATGACGACCGGATCGTCCACTATGCAGATCGGACCGTTCGCATAGAGGATGGACGGATCGATGCATGATGTGTGGGCTGCAATCGAGGACGGGATCGGCGGCACCTGACGGAATGTCCGCTTGACGGATCTCGCTATCGGCTCGGCTCTGGCAACTCGGGACGATCACCCCTGACGAGGTGTTCCGAGCGGGCAACGACTGCAGAGGTCCACTCCTCGGGAATAACGGCAAAGCGGCCAGCATCCAGTGCTCGGAGTGCACCGGAAGCGACATCTCGGGGGTCCTCGCCGTGTTCGGACATGGATGTGCGCACCAGTGCAGGACATAGAACGGTCACCTGGACACGGGTGTCAGCCAGCCCCAGTGCAGTTTGCTCGGCGACTGCAAGGACTGCGTGTTTCGAGGCGGCGTACGGGCCACCTCCCGGCCACGTTGTGGCACCTGCCAGAGAGGCCGTGATCAGGATCTGGCGGGGCACCTGATCCCCGAGCATCGGCGGGATGAATGATCGGAGTCCGTTGACGACACCAAAGACGTTCACACCCAGGACGCGGTCCCATTCCTCGGGTGACGCCTCCCAGGGCGCGCCCGTCGAGGCGCTGATCACGCCGGCATTTAGACAGAGGAGGTCCGCGACGCCTACCGAATCTGCGAATTCCTGAACGACGACGGGGTCCGCCACATCGCCTTGCACCACAACTTCTGCATCCAGATCCGAAGCTACGAGTTCGAGCGCCGAACCATCTATGTCGAACAGGCACATCCGGTACCCGCGCTCCGAGAGAAGCTCAGCCAGTGCCCTGCCGATGCCGCCGGCTGCTCCGGTCACGACAGCGGTTCGAGTATCACCCATTGGAGGACCATACGTCATCGGGCAACGGTTCCAGACGGGCCCGTGTGAGTTCGTTCGCAGGTCTCAGGCGCCGAGGTTCCCATTGCACTCCCTGAGGGCGAGCGGGTTGTGGCGCTACCGGTCGGTTGTGTTTGTGAATTGGGACATGAACTCCCAGCCGTCAACGGTTCCATCGATGTCGAACGTCGTGGGTCCCACGATGTCAGCTATCGAACGGCTGAATTCACTCGATGGCCAGGAGTGTCCGCCGCCTTCGACGATGTAGAACTCGACGTCCGCTCCCGGGGGGCATTCGTAGACGCGGTGGATCACCTCGGCGGTCAATCGGGTGTCGGTGGGTTCTGGCTCACATCCGTTGTCGGCTGCGAGTGCTCTCACCGCGGCCGGGTAACCATCGCCGTCGAGGTCGGCGGGAGCGGTCGTCGTAGTGGGTGAATCCGGGTCCCCTGTGGCAAAACCCGGGATTGCCTCGAGGTCCACTCCTCCGTTGAACAGAAGGATCGGATCCTCGGTTCCGTGAATCGTGAGAACCGGGACCGGCTCGGCTCCCGGGCACGACGCAAATTCGGTCAATCCGGCGACCGGTACCGCGGCGGCGATGACTTCGGACCGTTCGCATATGAGCAGGGATGTGAACATCGCACCGTTCGACAAGCCGGTTGCATAGACCCGGTTCGTGTCGATGCAGGCGGCGTTGCCTACCTCTTCGAGCAGCGTATCGAAGAAGGCCAGGTCGCTGTTCGTGGAGTTGTCAGGAGTTACGTCCCAATGCTTGGGATCGCCCGTGCCGTCGGGGAAGACCACCACGAATCCATCTCGTTGCGCGAGTTCGGAGTATCCGGACATCTTCGAATGGAGGTCGGCTCCTTCCGACAGCCCGTGGAAGTCGAACACGACGGGGACCGGTCCGGTGGCGTCTGGTGTGGGCACCGTCAACAGGTACCTCCGCGTGACGCCGTCAACGGTGACCGTGCGCTCGGCTTCGGTCACGGCCCCACCCGAGGCCGGTGCACACCCGGCTGACCCGACAGCGGTCGGTTCCGGTGTCGATGTTGTCGGCTCCGCAGTGTTGGCCGAGTCGTCCGGGGCCCCACTGCCATTCGTTGCGTCGCTGGTCGACCCGGTGCCTGAGCATGCGGTGGTCATCAACACCCAGATCAAGGCTGTCAGAAGTACAGTCCGCCGCGTCCTGTTGCTTTCGAGTGTTGTCATGTGTACTCCTGTGGCGGGAGAGGGTTGATCCCCGGCGCTGAGGATCCCCGATCATGACACGGACTCCGGTCGTGTGGTCGCAGGGAGCGTGGAGCGGGCAACCCGGCGGACGACCGTTACAGTGACCGACAGGCATCGGACCCCAGGAGCGACACCGTGGATCTGCAAACCCTCGAGTACGAGCGTGACGAGCACGTGGCGATCGTCACGCTGAACCGCCCGGAGCGTCACAACTCGTTCAACGAGGTGATGCAGCGCGAGTTCCGCGACATGTGGCAGGAGATCCGGGCGGACGACGATGTGCGAGCGGTCGTGCTCACAGCAGCCGGTAGCGACGCGTTCTGCACCGGTATAGACCGCGGTGAGATCCCGGATTCGGAGGAGAGTTTCTTCTTCAATCCCTACACCTACGATGATCCCGGCAAGTCCATCGGGCCGCGTAGCCAGGAGCTCTGGAAGCCCGTCATTGCCGCGGTCAACGGCATGGCCTGCGGCGGCGCCTTCTACCTCCTGGGTGAATCCGACATCATTCTCGCGGCGGAGCACGCCACGTTCTTCGACCCCCACGTGACCTATGCAATGCCGGCGGTGTTCGAACCCACGCTGATGCTTCCGCGCATGCCCTTCGGTGACCTGATGCGCATGACGCTCACTGGCACGGCCGAACGGATCAGCGCTGCAAGTGCCCAGCGGATGGGACTCGTCAGCGAGGTGGTCCCGGCGGAGGAATTACTCGAAACCGCACGGACCCTCGCTCAGGACATCGCTTCGAACCCACCCGAGGCGGTGCAGGCATCGCTGCGAACGATCTGGGCGGCCCGGGATCTGACGGCCCAGCAGATGCAGTCGGTCGGGAATATATTCCTGGAGAGGGCGATGACTGCCGAGCATCTCGCGGCCGGTCAGGAGATCTTCGCCTCGAAGAAGCGTGGCAAGCCCCGCATCCGCTGAAACTTCGGTCTGCCCCGAGGCCTGCTGTTTGGATCCTGGCGTGTGCCGTCCATCCAGATGACCCGATTCCCGATCGGTGCATACAATGCCTGCGATGAACGGGCCGCAGCTCCGCCCGATGATCCGGGGCGGTCCCCTCGGGGCGCTTCTCCTCGTCGGGGCGATCGGTCTGGCGGCCTGTTCAGGCGGCGGATCCGGCAATGCTTCGGCCGCATCTCCGACGACATCATCGACCACCTCGATCCCCGTGTCGCCTCCATCGACCGTGGCCGGCCCGGCCGATGCCCCGATCACCCAACCAGCCCAGCCGACATCAGGCCCGGGTGGAAGCGCGCTGCCCAACGGCGACTGGCGGATCAGTTCCGGGGGAACCGGATCCGATGGGTGGTACGTCTTCGAGCCGGCGGATCCACAGCCGGAGTCGGCCCCGGTGGCGATCATGTTGCACGGCTACTACGAGTTCGACGGCTACCGGCAGCTCCACGAGTTCATTCGTCACACCGTGCGTAGCGGGACGATCGTCATCTACCCGCGCTGGCAGACCGGCATTGCCGATCCGTGTCCCGGACCGCTCGACATCGAACTGCCTGTCGCCGCCCGGCACAGCCGATGCCTACGACTGGAACTTCTGTTGGAAGACCTGGGATGCATTGCGCTCTGCTGCGAGCGATGGGACCGACCGAACGTATGGACTCGGCGACACACCCGGGCATCGTGACAACGGGAACTGGAGCGACGGCACACCGATCGCCCCTCTGAAGATCCAGGATTCCGCGCCCATCGGACCGTGACCGGGCGCGGAGCCGGGATCATCCGGGGAAGTGCCTCGGACCGGGATCGTTGTTGTGAGGCGTCGGGTGTTCGGCACCTGGTTTCGACGTCCATGCAATCCGGATGGTAGGTGCGACCTGTTCTACGGACCACGAACTCTGGAGTGCAGCACAACCCCTCCGGCGCAGGATCGGCGCGTTCTGAAGAGGATCTGTTGACTTCCGCAGGCAACATCTAGATGATTATAAGGATAAGAATCTGGATTCGCTGGACCCTCGAAGGTAGGTAGACGATGTCCCTTGCAGCCAACCCACCGACCGCAGACGAAGTACACGGGTATTTCGATTCACTTTCGAATTGGGGTCGATGGGGGCCCGAGGACGAGGCCGGTACCCTCAACTACATCGACGATGAAAAGCGTGCAGAGGCAGCACGCCTTGTCGAACATGGGACGAGTGTGTCGTGCGCGCTTCAGATGGGGACAGCAAGCCAGCCCGATCAAATCCTCGGAGCGCCTCAGCGCCTGATGCTCGTCACTGGTGAGGACGCTCACCCGGCTGATCCGCCTGAGCAAGCCGCCTGGGGCCCGATGGAGTACTTCGGCCTCGCCTTCCATGGCTTCACCGTCACGCACATCGACGCACTCTGCCACTGCGTGTGGCAGGGTCGGATGTACAACGATCGACCGGCAAATCTGGTGACAGCACGGTCCGGGGGTCTCGCAAACTCCGTCTTGGCAGCTCGTGATGGAGTAACGACGCGGGGAGTCATTCTGGACATAGCAGGACTCAAGGGCGAGAAGTGGCTCGATCCGGGAGTCGGTGTGTTTCCTGAGGACCTGGATGCTGCCCAGGAGCGACAAGGTGTTGAGGTTCGTCGCGGTGACGCAGTCTTCCTGAGGACCGGGTATGGGAGGCGGCGCCGGGAACTGGGAGCTGAGGACATGTTGTCCATCGGCCAATCGGGGTGGCATGTTGCCTCACTTCCATGGCTTCATGAACGGGAGGTCGCGGTCATCGGTAGCGACACTTCGCAAGAGGTCGTGCCATCCGGATACGACGATCCGGTGCTTCCCGTCCATGTCGTGGGAATCGTGGCGATGGGACTCTGGCTCGTGGACAACCTCGATCTGGAGGATGCGATCGCAGCGTGCAATCGCTACGGGAGGTGGGACTTCCAGCTCTCCATGCACCCGCTACTCATCGAAGGTGGGACCGGGAGCCCCGTCAACCCGGTTGCCACGTTCTGAGAAGCGGAGCTCAATTGCTGAGCCGAGGTTCCATGCCGACACTCAATCGAATCATATGACGTATAAAACAATGATGATCTGGACGTGCTCCATGTATGAGGGGCTCGGTGTTGTCGTTGCCTCGAAATAGTCGGAACGGACCGTCCATGAGGAGGCAACCGATCGTTGACCCCATCCTTGCGGCCGAGTATCGGGCTGCCGGTTGGTGGAGTGATACGACTCTCGCCGATGTCGTCGCCGGTCATGCTCTGGCCATCCCGGACCTGATCGCGATTCGCTCCGATCATGGGAACTTGACCTGGTCGGAGTACGACGCTGCCGCGGACCGAATTGGTTCGGCTCTGGCCAATGCGGGCTATGCCCCGGGCGACCGGGTAGCAGTGTGGATGTCGGACTCCGCTTCCGTCCATGCGACATACATCGGCGCTGAAAGGGCGGGGGTCGTTGTGGTCGGGATCGGTGCTCGAGCCGGCGAACGCGAAGTAAGTCACCTGATCCGAACCTCCGGCGCCCGCGGGCTGGTCACACTGCCGGAGCACCGCGGTGTTCCGAGCTCCGAGGTGATCACCAGGTTGCGAAAGAGCGGCGTTGAACTCGACCACCACGTTGTCGTGCCGTACGTCGAGGTTGTCGGTTCGTCAGAGATTCTCGTGGACGGCAGTCCGGTCAGCGAATCAGCCGTTGAATTGACAGACCGCAGCGTAGGTCCGGACGAGCTGTTCCTGATCAACTCGACGTCGGGCACAACGGGCCTGCCCAAGTGCGTAACGCACTTTCAGAACCGTTGGACGTACTTCCACCAGAAGGCGGTCCAGAACGGTGAACTGACGGCTGACGATGTCATCTACGGGGCCGTGCCCGCGCCATTCGGCTTCGGCATCTGGACATCGCACTTCACCCCGGCATTGCTGGGTGCTGTTTCGGTTGTGAGCGACTCCTTCGATGCCGGTAGGGCACTTGAACTGATTGAACGCGAACGGGTCACGGTCCTGTGCTGCGTGAGCACCCAGTTCGGAATGATGATGAGTGATCCGGCGTGGCACACAGCCGACCTGTCGTCTCTGCGAGTCATGTTCACGGGTGGTGAGGCAATCCCATTCGAACGAGCGGTGGCTTTCGAGGAGCGAACCGGCTGTGTCGTGCTGCAGTTCTTCGGATCGAACGAGACCGGCGTCCTGTCGGCCACTTCCTTACGGGACAGCCGGGAACACCGCTTGCACACTGCAGGTCTGGTGGTTCCCGAGATGCATGTTCGCTTGTACGAGGATGGAGTCGACGTCACTTCGACAGGTAGGGGTCAGCCTGCCTGTCGAGGTCCGGCAACTTGTGCCGGCTACCTCGATGACGACGGGTCGAGTGGGTTGTTCACTGATGACGGTTGGATGTTGATGGGAGATGTATGCACCCTCGATGACGGCTACCTCACTGTGGTGGGTCGGATCTCGGACATCATCATCAGGGGGGGCAAGAACATCAGCGCCGCCCAGGTCGAAGAAGAAGTCAGCACGCACCCTGAGATCGTTCTGGCCGCAGCGGTGGCCTACCCGGACAACCTGTTCGGTGAGAGGGTATGTGTGTACGCCGAGTTGCGGCCCGGCTGTGATCTCACCCTCGATGACCTGCTCGCTCATCTTGCCGAGCGTGGTACCTCAAAGGAGATCCGCCCCGAGCGCCTGATAGTTCTCGACTCACTTCCTCGATCGAGTGGAGGCAAGGTCGCCAAGGGTGAGTTGCGAGCGGATGTTCGTCGACGATCCGCACGCGAGGGAACCAGATCGGATACGGCGCGTTCAGATGGCCCCAAGGGTCGATCGAGCGAGGAGTCAAGGGTTCGGACTACGGAGGTGGACCATGGATGACCGCGCACAGATCATGAATGTATTGGCGCGATACACCTACTTGCTCGACGGAGCTCGTTTCGAGGAGCTCGGGTCGCTGTTCACGACGGGTACCGTCCGGATAACCGGGGGTCCGCACGATGGACGGTCGGCTACGGGGTCGGCGGAGGCGGCAGCGCTGTACAGGGAAATTGTGCAACGCGACCCAGAAACCGGGCTCACCGGTACTCGTCACATGATTGCCAGTGTCCATGTGGTGGTCAACGGAGACGAAGCTGATGCGCATTGCTACTTCGCGGTCCTCCAGCAGACGCCCAGTTTGCCGCTTCAGGTCGTCGCCAGTGGGTATTACGACGACCGCCTGCGTCGCAGTTCAGGGTCCTGGGCGTTCGCAAGTCGCGAGATCGTGTGTGATCAGGTAGGAGATCTGAGTCAACACATGCGCTGATTGCTGCCGCCTGGTACCGGGAAGTGAAGGGTCAACTTCTAGAAGCTTGACTCTGATTGAATCATCTATAAGATAACTAACAATCGACCGGGGGCCGTTCCTTGGTCAAGGGGGATAGACACATGCGTTCAAACATGGCCAAGGCCGCGATCGTGGGTTTCCTTGCAGTGAGCCTCGTGCTCGCCGGGGCCTGCAGCAGCAGCAGCGACAACTCGGATGGAGCGTCGAATGGAGGAACCGAGGCGTCTTCTGGTATCGCCGAGGCCCAATCGGCGGTCGATCAGTTGACGACTCGACCAACAGAGATTCCGGTGACGAAGCCTCTCGAGGGTGACGTCCCCACTGGACAGACCGCGTCGTGGTTGCAGTGTTCGATCCCCGACTGCGAAATCCTGGGACCACCACTCGAGGCGGCTCTGGGTGAGTTCGGCTGGTCGATGGACACCATCGATGCCGGACTCTCACCCGAGGAGATCAAGAACGCATGGGGTCTGGCGGTGAAGCAATCACCCGGAGCGGTGTTCGCCACAGGGTTCCCGAGCAGCATCTTCAGTGAAGAGCTTGGACAGTTGGCCGCGGCAGACACGCCGGTCATCGATGCCTTCGTAGCTGAACCGGCAGGTGGCGGGATCAGTGCCGTGATCAGTGGTACGCCGACATCCAATGCGATTGGTGAAGCCTTTGCTGACTGGGTGCTCGCCAAAAAGGGGAAGGAAGCGAAAGTTCTGCTGGTCCACTCGTCCACCTTCCCGACGCTCGTTGACGTCAAAGAGGGATTCGAGAGCCGCTACAGCGAGCTCTGCCCCGACTGCTCTGTCGAAGTAATGGATGTGCCAGCCGAATCGTTCGGTGCCGACCTGCCAGCCGAGGTTGTTGCCAAACTCCAGGCCAACCCCGATATCAACTACGTGATTGCTGACGAGGGCAACATGCTTCTCGGGCTCCCCCAGGCAATGGAGACAGCAGACATCACCGATGTACCGGTAGTTGGTCAGTATCCCTCCGAAACCTCGGTCGAATACCTCAAGAGCGGGAAGATCGTGAAAGCGATCGTCATGCCGAGCATGACCGATGCGATGTGGAACATGACCGATGCGCTCGCCCGCAACTTCACGGGACAGTCGCTCGACGAGAACCAGGCTGCTGGGCCCCTGTGGATCGTCACGCCGGATACTGCTGACCAGCTTGAAACCCCGTACCACCTGATCGAGGGCTACCAGGACGAGTACAAGAAGTTGTGGAGCGGAGTCATTGGTGGCTGATTCGTTTCGGGCAACCCGCGACATCACTCGGTTCTCATGGGATACACGGGAGTGCGTTGGATCATGACGATCAATGAGCGTGTCGGGGATGAGGCTCTCGAGAGCGGGTCTCCACATCCCAACACGGGAGGATCGGCCGACGATCCGGATCCACCCAGGATCCCGGTCGAGAGGAGGTCGGTGAACCGCGAGAGCGGTTCACCGACCTCCTTCGAAGTTGGCTGAGCCCTCGCAAGATCGGCGCAATCTATCTCTGGCTTGCGATCATCGTCCTGTTCGGACTGATCGAGCCCGAACTCTTTCTGACGGCTGATACAGCGAAGGCGATCGGGAACAGCTATTCGATCGCCGGTCTCGCTGCCCTCGCAGTGTTGTTGCCGCTTACCGCCGGAGCCTTCGACGTCAGTGTCGGAGCGACGATGAGCCTCGCCAGCGTCGTCGTTGGGACACTCTTGTTGGAGACTCAGCTTCCCATGGGAGTTGTCGTGCTGATCGGCGTGGGTGTTGGCGCAGTGGTCGGATTGGTGAACACGATCGTTGTGGTAGCGCTACGCATACCTTCACTGATCGGAACGCTCGCGGTGTCAGGCATTGTCGGAGCATGCGCAGTGGGAGTGTCTGGTAACCGGACCCTCGCCGGGCCGCGAATGTCAGCCGATTTCAGCCAACAGTTCGCTCAAGCCAAGCAGATCGGCTTCACCCGACCGGTTCTGTTCGTCCTGATCCTCATGGTCGTCCTGGGACTGGTGCTCGAGCAGACACAGCTGGGCCGCTACCTCTATGCCGTCGGGTTCAACTCGGAAGCTGCTCGTCTCGCCGGCCTGCGCGTTGCCGCTCTCAAGGGCATATCCCTGGTTGTCGGCGGCACGCTTGCTGCGTTCGCAGGAGTCGTTCTCACCGCTCGTCTGGCTTCATCGACACCAGCAATCGGCAACCCTTACCTGTTGCCTGCATTTGCCGCCGTATTTCTGGGTGCAACACAATTCCGCAACCTTCGCTTCAACGCATGGGGCACGGTCGTGGCGGTGTTCATGCTCGGAACCGGCCAGTACGGTTTGCTCCTGGCCGGAGCTCCGTCGTGGACGGCAGATGTCTTTCAGGGTGTGGCACTCATCCTGGCAGTGGGTCTCACCCACTTCGGAAGCCGGCGAACGGGGACCTCCACCGAGGGTGCGGGTATCTCATGACCGTTGCTTCGGACCCGGTGGTGAATTCGTCCAGTGCCATCCCGGCTGCAGTGCGAGTCAAGACGTGTTCCAAGACGTTTCCCGGCCAGAAGGCCCTCGATGATGTGACCTTCGAGATCATGAAATCGACAATTCATGCGCTTCTGGGTCACAACGGTTCCGGCAAGTCGACACTGATCAAGATCATGGCCGGCATCCATACCCCCGATGCTGGTAGCGAGATCGATATTCACGGCCATCCGTTGACGCTCGGATCACCTCGTGAATCAGCTCGAATGGGGCTGCGGTTCGTACATCAGGATCTCGGTCTCATCTCTGAACTGTCAGCTTCGGAGAATATGGCGCTGACCTGGGGCTACGCGTGGGGCCGTCGGCCGGATTGCGTGGAAGCGCCACGATCGAAATGTACGTGCCGCGCTCACCAGGATGAATGTGTCGCTGGATGTTCAGCGACCCGTCGGGAAGCTCCGGGCAGTGGAGCGGACTGCAGTTGCTATCGCCAGGGCCCTGGGCGAACCCGACAGTGTGATTGATGTCCTCGTCCTTGACGAACCCACGGCGGCACTGCCCCCCGCCGAGGTGGACGCGCTCTTCGAGATCCTGCGCGATATCAGCAGCCAGGGCGTAAGCATCCTGTACGTCTCGCACAGACTCGGTGAGGTTCTGGCGCTCGCAGACGAGGCCTCCGTGCTGCGTGACGGTGTGCTGCAGGGCACAGTCGCTCTCCGGGACATGGGCCGCGATGAGCTTGTCCGGATGATCGTCGGGGAGCTTGATGGCGACGCTCCATCAGCTGAGGTGGAGCGACGCAACGCACACGCGTGGACCATGCCGTTCAAGGCGACCGCCACTCCGGTGTTCTCCGTGAAAGTGTCAACCGCCACCCTCGATGACGTGGAGATCGACCTGTGTGCAGGGGAGGTCGTCGGTGTTGCGGGTCTGGCTGGATCTGGGCGGGAGGAACTGTGTGAGTCCATAATCGGGGCGGCAGGCGGGGACGTCGAGGTTGTCGACGGTGCGACCGGTCAGCTTCATACTCGGATGACGCCGGGTCGCGCGAGAAGCCTCGGGATCGCTCTTGTTCTTCCGAATCGGTTTCCCGGGTCCGCAGTGCTCCAGTTCACGGTTGCCGAGAATGTATCGCTGGCGTCACTCGGACGTGTTTCCAACGGCGGTGTCGTGAACCGTTCGGCAGAGTTGAGGCTGGCTCGAAAGTGGATCGACCGATTGGACATCCGTCCGGGCGTTCCCACTCAGATGTACGCACATCTCAGTGGCGGCAATCAACAGAAGACAGTCTTCGCGAAGTGGCTGCAGATCGCTCCGAGAGCCTTGCTTCTCGAGGATCCGACCACCGGCGTGGATGTCGGCGCACGGACCCGGATCTATTCACTCATCGAAGACCAAGCGGCTGACGGCCTCACCGTGTTGGTTGCCTCGTCGGATGTCGAGGACCTTGTCGCGTTGTGTGATCGCGTGCTCGTGATGTCACACGGGCGAATCGTGGAGGAGATCGTCGGATCGGAAATCACCGAGGCCTCCCTGCTCGAGAGTCTCACACGCATGGGCAGCGATGTTTCGATACCGACAGGTGGCGATGTCGCATGAGTGGAGCACCGAAATTGACTCCGATCGAAGTCGTTCGTGGTGTGTATGACTCCCACGAGCGCCGCGACACACCCGGATTGATCGACCTGCTCCACCCGGACGTCGAATGGTTCCAAGCCGAGAGCCATCCCTACGCGGGAGACGGACCATGGAGGGGCCCGGCCGAGGTGGTCGAGAACGTTGCCAACCCGATCAACGAGGACTGGGAGGGCTTCATCACCCACGTCGAGGAGTTCATCGATGCGGGAGATCGCGTGATCGTGATCGGCCGCTACACGGGTACACACCGGGACACAGGAGTCTCGATCGACGCACAAGTCTGTGCGATCTACACGGTCGTCGACGGGCTGATCGTCAAATGGCAGCAGTACACGGACACTCACCAGATCCGTGCCGCGACAGAGGCGGTGGAGCGCTCGTGAGTGAGTTCGGCAACGAACGATTCGATCCCGGTTACGACCTCCCGGCCCCATCGGATCCGGAACTCAAACGGATTGCAGCCGACCTCGGCTTCGAGTTGTCCGACGCGACCTTCGGGTCCATGGCTGATCGGGTACACGGCTCGGTGCGTGCGCTCAAGGAATTGAACAAGTTGGAGCCGGTCGTGCCGTTGACGCGGCACCCACGTCTCGCCGGCACCCGGCCACGCAATGGTGAGAATCCATTCAACGCGTGGAGCTGGCGTTGTCAGGTCGAGGGACCGTCTGGAGGGCCGCTCACCGGAACATCGATTGCAGTCAAGGACAGCGTCTGCGTCGCCGGGGTTCCGATGTCGAACGGATCAGCTCTACTCGAGGGTCACCTACCGATGTTCGACGCTACCGTCGTGAGTCGGGTGCTCGACGCGGGTGCCACCATCACAGGTCGCGGCACCACCGAGAATCTCGGGCTGTCGTCCGGGTCGAATACGTCCAGCTCCGGTCCGGTCCTGAATCCCGCGGCCCCGGATCGCTCCGCAGGCGGTTCTTCGAGCGGATGTGCAGCACTGGTTGCCTCAGGCGCGTGTGATGCAGCGATAGGAACCGATCAAGGAGGATCGGTTCGGATGCCCGCAGCTCTGTGCGGAGTCGTCGGGTTGAAGCCGACCTTTGGCCGTGTTCCCTACACCGGGGTGCTGTCGATCGAGACCTCGCTCGATCACGTCGGGCTCTTTGGCCGCGACGTCGCAACAACAGCGACTCTTCTCGATGTCGTTGAGGGACCGGACGGGTTGGATCCTCGTCAGAGTGCCGGAGGTCAACACATCGACCAGAGCCAGGAAGGAGTCGATGGTTCGTGGCGGATCGCAGTTCTGAAGGAGGGACTTGAACTCGTCGCCTCACCGACAGACGCCGGCGAGCAGCTGGCGTCGGTGGTCGAGGGCCTTCGTGAGAGCGGGTCGGTCGTCGAAACCATTTCGATTCCTGAACACAGCCTCGGCGGCCTGGTGGCCACTCCGATCTACGCAGAAGGTATCTGCAACCAGCTCTTCCAGTCGGGCGGAACCTCCTTGGGATGGAAGGGCTTCTATCCCGAGGACGAACTCGTGGCAATGCTCAGGGCAATCCGGACGCAGCCGGCGTTGATACCCGACACAGGGAAGATGTTTGCGATCCTCGGCGCGCACCTTCGTGCCACTCACCTGGGCCGGTACTACCGCGAGCTCAGAACATCGCAGTGACGCTACGCGCGATCTACGACCTACATCTGAGCAGCTATGACGCTCTGCTCATGCCTACATGTGCACCCGAACCGGTTGCGCTGCCGTTGCCTGTCGATCCGACACCAGACGACGTCTTCGATGCAGCGTTCGGATACCACGCCAACGCTGCAGTGTTCAACTTGACCGGGCACCCAGGAATATCTGTACCGGCTGGCCACATCGGTGAGGTGCCTTTCGGAGTCATGCTTGTCGGGGCCCACAACAACGAACGCACATTGCTCGATATTGCGACTGTGATCGAGGCCGCGATGGCCTCAGGCGGCAGTGCATCGTGAGCGAACTCGAACAGCGCATCAAGCGACTCGAGGACATCGAGTCGATCCGACGGCTCAAGCACCACTACGCAGAATTGTGTGATGACCACTACCGTCCTGAAAGCTTGGCGGCGCTCTTCACCGACGATGGCGTCTGGGACGGTGGCGAAGACTACGGCTGCCACACCGGTCGTGAGGAGATCGCCAACTACTGGCGGTCGTGTGCAAGTGCGATCCCGTTCGCGATGCATCTGATTGTGAATCACACGGTCGACGTAATCGAACCGGCTTCCCATGCGATCGGCTGGTGCAACCTGTTTCAGCCGATGACCCTGAACGGTGCACCCTACTGGGCCGGTGTGCGGTACGACGAGGACTATGCCTTCGAGGACGGCCGGTGGAAGTTCCGCCGCATCACGCTTACGACGCAGATGCTCGCACCTCACGCGGAGGGGTGGTGATGGGGATGCTGCACGTGAGAGTACATCCGCTCAGGTGAAGCTCGGACTGTTCATGGACACCCACGGAGTTGGCGCGACTGTCGATGATCAGTGGACTCTGAAACACCTACCGGCCGAACGCATGGCCGTTGCCTCGATGGCAGAGCAGGCCGAGTCCGCAGGGTACGACTCTTTGTGGTTCTCGGATCACATCCTGATGGCTCCATCACCGGAGAGCCATCACTTTGCCTCCGACCCGATCGACGGTACCCGTGCGTATCCGACGAGTCCGGACATGCTCGATGCGGTCAGTGCGATTGCCGTGTCGGCTCAGGCGACGAGCCGGATCAGGCTGGCGACATCGGTCTGGATACCGCCATACCGGCACCCGCTGAGCGACGTCCGGCAGTTCACCAGCCTCGACCACCTGTCTGGGGGTCGCTTGGTTGTGGGTGTCGGCGTCGGCTGGATGAGAGAGAGTTCGCGGCACTGGGAGTTCCGTTCTCGGAGCGAGTGACGAGAACCGAGGAAGCGGTCGAGATATACAAGCGTTCATGGTCCGAGGATGTGATCGACCATGTCGGGACCCATTACAGGTTCTCGGGTATCCGGATGGATCCGAAGCCCATCCAGGCACCCCGTCCTCGGATCTATTACGGGGGAGTCACCCGCCGTGGCGCACAGTTGGCAGCAAGTTGTTGCGACGGCTTCTACCCGACGTTCACCGACGCTCGTGCGGACGCGCGCCGCTATCGGCAGGTGATCACGGAACTTCCGTCCATCCTCGAAGAGGTCGGTCGGACACCTGATGACTTCTCGCTGCTCTGCGTATTGTCGGCTCGGATAGACGCGGGTGCCGAAGGGTTCGGCAAAGGATCCGTCGGTAAGGTACTCGCCGATCTCGAAGCACTGGCCGAAGAGGGTTTTTCACTGGTCGTGCTGCATCTCGACACTCGGAACGGTGAGTTGGACGAATGGCAACGCCAACTCCACCTTTTCGGAGAACACGTGCTCTCCGCAGCTGATCAGATGTCATCTGCAGGCCCCTGGAGGGCCGCGTGATGTTCCCAGGAATCCGCAACCTCATGAGTAAAGGACCTACGAATGCGTGAACTACCACTACTGGACCTGAGCCCTGAATCGTTTTGGCAGGACATCTATCCGCCGATCGCAGAGGCAAGGGAGCAGTCAAAGATCGTCCGTACCAGCGATGGCGGTATGTATGTTCTCGGTCACGACGAGATCGAGGGTGTTCTCAAGAACCCGAAATTTGCCGCCGCCGATCTGCTCGGCATGATGGGCCTCTCCGAGGGTCCTGTGTGGGAATGGTGGAATCGGCTGATGTTTTCGAACAACGACCCTCTGCACGGTCGCCTTCGTCGTCTCGTAACGAGAGCGTTCACTCCGCGTCGCATCGAACGCGAACGTCCTCGTATCAGGGCACTGGCCGATGCCCTGATCGATAGCGCTATTGAACAAGGGGATGTAGATCTGATGGCGACGGTCGCGCACCACCTCCCGTCGCAGGTGATGGCGGATCTGTTCCGAATACCGGAGACCGATCGAGACATGTTCTGCGAGTGGACGACCGACATCGGGCTCGCGTTCGGCGCCGCCAGCGATCCGGTCGTGAGGGGCCGTGTCGAAGACGCACTCGCGCATCTGGACGAGTACTCGTCCAAGCTGATTGAGGAACGTCGATCCGACCCAGGGGATGACCTGCTCTCAGAACTGATTGCTGCTGAAGAGGCAGGAGATCGATTGAATACGCGCGAACTCATCGACCTGGTTGAAAACCTCCTCTTTGCGGGTCACGACACGACCAGGGGATCGCTTGGGGCGCTTCTGTTCCTGCTCCACGACAACCCGGCTTCGATGGCCGCAGTCCGCGAAGACGCGACCTTGATCCCGGGTGCGGTTGAGGAATCGCTGCGATTCGAAGCGATCACGTTCTCGACCGCGCGGACGGCGACTGAGGATGTGGTGGTGGATGGGGTCACGGTTGAGGCTGGCACTCCTCTCGGGGTATGTCTCCCTGCTGCATCGCGAGACCCGCGCAACTACGAGTCTCCTGACATATTCGACATCCGTCGGAAGGACCCCAACCCGCCGACGTTTGGTGCAGGTGCGCACTACTGCATCGGTGCCGCACTTGCCCGGGCCGAACTGCAGGAGTTCGTGTCGTCCGTTGTCGACCGCACATCGGCCGTCGAGGTGCAAGCGGAACCCCAGTGGGTGCCATTCGCCCACATTCGCCGCTACGAGAGCCTGGATGTCAGGTTCGTGCCCGCCTAGCAATCAAGATCGGAGGCCGGACGCCTGACTTGCGGACCACTGGCATTTGTCCACGTTCGGCTCATGCCCGGCAACACACGGTTGTGTGGGGGTTCATTCGCTCAACGGCGAATCTGCTTCAGTGCATCCGGTTCTGCAGGATGAGGCCGGGAACGATCTTCTGCTCCTCGTCAATTGAATAGACCGGTGCCCATTCGAGGTGGCGCTGCGCCTCGCGCGCTGCGCTCTCGGCTTCCCCACGTTCGATCAACCGCAGGAGCATCTCGTGGTCGTCGAAGCCGCGCTGGCGGTACTCACGGTCGGGGAACCGGTCCTGTTTGAGATGCTGGTCGGCCCACTCGGTGGCGTGGCCGGACCAGACTGACTCAAGGGCGCCGATCATGATGATCAGAGCATTGTTGCCGCTACAGGCAACGAGCTCCTCGTGGAACCGACGTGCGACGATCGTGTATCGCGCGGGATCGTCGATGCACTGTGCTGCTTCATCCTGGACTGCTCGCAGGCGCGGGAGTACCTCTGTTGCCCGATCTGTTCTCCGCGGCGCACAGCGATGCACAAACGGGCTCGATCAGATGGAGAGCGGTCGAAACCTCCTCGACGTCGACGTCACCGGCACGGAATACCAAACTCAGCGTGTAAGCCACGTTCTCGGCGCGGGGTCGGTGGACGATGGCACCACCCACCTTGCCGCGTCGGACGCTGATGAGACCCTCTGTCTCGAGGATCCGGAGCGCCTCCCGGACCGATGGCCGACTGATGCCGAACTCGTTCAGCAGGTCCTCTTGTTTGGGCAGCTCATCACCGTCCTCCAGTTCACCGTCCAGAATGCGGTTGCGTAAAATGTTGGCTGCCAGTTCAGCTACGTGTGGTGCGCGCAGCTGGGCGCGGGGATCGGACGCTGGGGACACGCTGGGAATGGAATCATCATGATCATGTTCGAGCGTCACGGCATCACCTTGTTATCAGACTGATCCGGTAACGATCGGAACCAGAACTCGAATGCTACCGGCAACTGGAGATTTTCCCGATGATTCGAGGGCAAACGCTGCAGGATTCCCAATTGCTCCCAGAACCTTGACTTCCACGCCTTACTGTTCAATCATATAGAAGATGAGTCAGGAAAGCACGGGTCGAACTGGAGGATGGCAGGCTTGGAGCCCCAGAATCACGCCTCCCATCGGAGTGGACCTGAGCGATGAGCAGAAGTTGGCATGTGCGTTTCGGGTGCTGGCGAGGGAGGGCTTCGCTGAGAATCTGGCAGGCCACATCACTTGGCAGCGACCCGGCGAGAGCACGATGCTCGTGAACCCGTGGGGTCTGTGGTGGCGGGAGATCTCCGCTGGCGACATATGTGAGGTCGGCCCCGATGCCAGCTTCGTCTCCGGCCGATGGGACGTGACACCGGCAATCCACATCCACACCGAGCTGCATCGCCGACGCCCTGATGCACGAGTTGTCGTCCACAACCACCCATACCACGTGTCGGTTCTGGCGGCGGTGGGAGTCCTGCCGGAAATCGTGCACCAGACCGGATCGATGTTCGACGGCGAGATTCGCTTTGTCGAGGAGTACACCGGAGAGGTGGACGATGCTGAACTCGGGGAAGAACTCGCTCTGATGATCGGCGACTCATCGGTGGTGATCCTGGCCAGTCATGGCATCATCGTCACGGCGCCGACCATCGAGGAAGCTACCTACAAGTCAGCGAGCATCGACCGGGTCTGTCGCATGACCCTCGATGTCATGCGTCTCGGTCGAGAGGCGAAGCCGCTTCCTCCCCCGACGGTCATGGGGATGAAGGCTTCGTTGATCGAGCGCGGTTCGACGGTCTACTTTGCCGGCGCCGTACGCCAGCTGATCCAGTCCGAACCAGACGTTCTCCTATGAACGTCGCCACACCAAGGAGGCCCTTTCATCGATGAAGAGCATTGACGAACTCGCTGCCGATCTCAAGTTCACGAGCGCAGGGGTGGGGGAAGAGCGTTCGGTCACCTTCCTCCCGGAGCCGGAGCGCGCGGAACGGCTCTATACCGTGATTTCAGTTGACGACCACATTGTTGAGCCTCCGGACACATTTGTTGGTCGCGTGCCTTAGCAGTACGCCGACCGGGTCCCGAAGGTCGTTGAAACCAGTACGGGTGGAGAGACCTGGTTGTATGACGGCGTCGAGTTGCCGAACGTCGGGTTCAACGCGGTGGTCGGCCGACCGGTATCCGAATACGGATTCGAGCCAACGCGATTCGACCAGATGCGCCGTGGCGCATGGGACATCGATGCGCGCATCGCCGACATGGATATCAATGGCATCTATGCCTCGCTGAACTTTCCGTCATTCCTGCCGGGCTTCGCAGGACAGCGTCTCCAGACGACTACGGCTGATGTGGGCCTGGCAGAGGCCACAGTGCGAGCCTGGAACAACTGGCACCTCGAGAGTTGGGCGGGAACCCATCCTGGCCGCATCATCCCGTGCCAGATTCCCTGGATGCTCGACCCCGAGTTGGGTGCAGCGATGATTCGTGAGAACGCCGACCTGGGTTTCCGCGCACTGACCTTCTCAGAGGCCCCGCACCAGCTCGGCCTGCCGTCTCTGCACAGTGGGCATTGGGATCCGATCATGGCCGCCTGTGCCGAGACCGGAACGGTCATCAACCTGCATATCGGCTCGTCCGGCGTTTCACCGGCGACCAGCGACGATTCTCCACCGGACGTGGTCGGCGTACTCTTCTTCGCCTACGCCATATACGCAGCGGTTGACTGGCTGTATTCCATGATCCCGGTACGGTTCCCCGATATCAAGATCTGTCTTTCCGAGGGTGGCATCGGCTGGGTAGCGGGTCTCCTGGATCGACTCGACCACATGCTCAGCTATCACGAGATGTATGGCACCTGGACCAGCG
The DNA here is from genome assembly GCA_963805905.1 of uncultured Microthrixaceae bacterium. Taxonomy (GTDB): domain Bacteria; phylum Actinomycetota; class Acidimicrobiia; order Acidimicrobiales; family Microtrichaceae; genus JAMLGJ01. The sequence goes on along the minus strand of CAWDVV010000001.1, from coordinate 2,842,894 downwards.
AGCTGACTCCGGCCGAGGTGCTCAAGAGAAACTTCTGGTTTTGTGCTGTCGAGGACCAGTCGTCCTTCGCACTTCGGGATCGGATCGGCGTCGGCAATATTCTCGTCGAGTCCGACTATCCGCACTGTGATTCGACGTGGCCCAACAGCCAGTCGATCATCCACCAGGAAATTGGTGACCTCCCTGCAGCAGATATTGAACGGATCACCTGGAGAAACGCTGTCCGAGTTGTACCAGCACCCTGTGCCCGAAGCCGTTCAACGTGATCCGAACGCATTCTGAGACGACACCAGATGACTTTCAGAGACAGCCCATCGATCATCCGTATCGCAGTCCTCGACGACTACCAGGCGGTGGCAAGCTCAATTGCGGATTGGTCATCGATACCTGTGCCCGTGGAGATTGAGTCGTTCCGGGAACATGTCGAGGACCGATCTGTATTGGCGGAGCGACTCTTTCGGCACCAAGTTGTAGTTGCAATGCGAGAACGAACCGTGATCGACCGGCCGCTACTCGAGTTGCTTCCGAATCTCGAGCTATTGATCACCACGGGTCCGTCGAACGCGGTCATCGATGTCGAGGCCGCACAAGATCTGGGCATTGCAGTCTGTGGCACTGGCGGGTATCTGACACCGACATCGGAACATACCTGGGCACTGATCCTCGGTCTGCTCCGCCACATTCCTGCAGAAGACGCGGCGGTGCGCGCCGGTCAATGGCAGCACACGATCGGCAACGAACTAGCCGGACGCCGACTCGGGATAGTGGGTCTCGGGCGTCTCGGGAGCCTGGTTGCGGATGTGGGCCGCGGCATTCCAGATGGACGTCGTCGCCTGGAGCCAGAACCTCACAGACGAGCGCGCAGCCGAGGTCGGCGTGAGACGCGTAGGGCGGGACGAGATCTTCTCGACCTCCGACGTGATCACCGTGCACCTGGTGCTCTCGGAACGGACGACGGGGCTGATCGGAGCGGCGGAGTTCGATGCCATGAAGCCCTCAGCCGTGATAGTCAACACATCGCGAGGCCCCATCATCGATGAGGGAGCCTTGATCGAAGCGCTCGAAACCGGTTCCATAGCGGGAGCAGGGCTGGACGTGTTCGACACCGAGCCGTTGCCGACGGACCACCCTCTGCGTTCTCTGCCGAACACCGTGCTGAGCCCACATGTGGGTTACGTGACAGATGGTCTCTATGACCTGTTCTATCGAGAAATCGTCGAAGTCGTTGCCGGGTTCTGCATCGGCAAGGTCATTCGTCCCGTTCAACCGCAACCTCATTGAATCATCAGAGGACGATGTGAGGCCCAAGACCTCGACATCAGAGTGGATGAACTGACTGGACAGATGAAGTCTTTGAACACTCTGGAGAGTTTGGTTCTCTCCAACCAAACAAGGGGGAGATGTAGTGGTTGAATGGACGCTCGGTAAGGTGCGCATCACCTGCATGTTGGAGACCATGCTTGAGGTTCCTGCTGAAATGATGATTGAAGCTGTCACGCCTGAAAGCGTCGCTCCGTATCTATCATGGTTGCAGCCTGATTACCTGACCGAAGAGTTGGTCATGCGGGTTGCAGTCCAGTCGCTACTGGTTGAATCGGAGGGACGACGAATTCTGATTGACACCTGCTTCGGAAATGACCGTGCCCTGCCCTATCCGAACGTACCGGTCCTGAAGACCGATTTCCTGGATCAGCTCACAGCACGCGGATTCGGTCGCAACGATGTCGATGTAGTTCTGTGCACACACCTTCACTACGATCACGTCGGTTGGAACACCATGCTGGTCAATGGGAAGTGGGTACCGACATTTCCGGATGCCCAATATCTATTCGGAAAGCATGAGTATGAATTCTGGCAGGACAACGAGGACTTCAACATCGACCTAACTGACAGTATCGATCCAATCGTTGATGCTGGCCTACAGCGATTTGTTTCGACTGATCATAAAATCACCTCTGAAGTCCAGCTTGAACCATCTCCCGGACACACCCCTGGTCATGTGAGTGTTCGGATCCGCTCAGATGGAGAAGAAGCGCTCATTAGTGGCGACATGATTCACCATCCGATTCAGATTGTTGAACAGACATGGCCGGCTGTCCCGGATTACGATCCTGCAGCAGCGGTGAGTACTCGCAAGCGAATGCTCGAAGCCCTTGCCGACTCTTCCACTCTGCTTATAGGTACGCACTTCGCAGATCCAGCGGCCGGCTACGTCCGGCGAGATGGTGGGCATTGGAAGTGGGACCCGACCTCCGGCTGATCCGTTCTCGTCTGGGGTCGGCGTACCCGGCTGCGGGAGTGAACCGACGGATCGCGTCTCCTGAGTTGTTCGAGGCCTCGAACGTGTGCCCGGTCGGCAATTCCACTTCTCCCGACCTTGCGAGCGATGGTCCCGGTACCAACTGGCGCAACCGACACCTCGAGGTGGAACCCAATGATCGAGACCCCGGTCCCGCACAGGCGCTTCTCGGTACCGACGCAGTAGCGCATGTCGGGACCTCCAACACCGACGGTTCCGGGCAGGTTTCCGTGGGTCGATGGGAAGGACTCGAGTTGACGTCCATCGTGGCGATGTTGGACGCGCCGGCGCGAACCGGGGTGTTGCGATCCCGGAAGCTGAAGGGAACTGCAATGTGACGGATCACCATTGTCAACACCCGCGGGGGCAGTACTGTGCATCGCACGCCGCGGCGTACCGCGAACGTGGTTGGAAGATCAAGAACCAAGGGAGACCTGTGAAGCGCGATACAGATCAGCCAGACCGGGCGAGTATCGGGCGTTCCGGTAGAAAGCGTTCGATCCGCCTTGGCGCTGCGGTCCTGCTGAGCATTGCGATGGTCGCCGCTGCCTGTGGCGGCTCGAGCGACAGCTCGAACGGTGGCAACTCCGGAGGCAATGGCGACGAGAACGCCGGAACACCCACGCCGGGCGGCGAGGTGGCCTACGGATTGCTCAACGAATCCTCGGGCGGCTACTGCCTGCCGGAGGCCCAGCTGGCGATCTCGGGCATCCAGGTCGCCAAGACCATCTACGACACGCTCGTGGCCCCCAGCGAAAACAATGGGTATGTGCCGTTCCTGGCAGAGTCGATGGAACCCAATGACGATTACACGAAGTGGACCATGAAGCTACGCGACGGCGTCAAGTTCCACGACGGCAGCGACCTGAACGCCACCGTGGTGAAGAACAATCTCGATGCCTATCGTGGTGAGTACGCGGCTCGCCAGCCGTTGTTGTTCGCGTTCGTGTTCGAGGACATCGCCACTGTCGACGTGGTGGACGACCTCACGCTCACGATCACCACCAAGATTCCGTGGCCGGCACTGCCCGCCACCCTGTACGGCTCGGGCCGGATCGGGATCATGGCTCAGGCCCAGTTGGACGACCCGGATCACTGCGACACCAACCTGATCGGTACCGGACCGTTCAAGTTGGACGAGTGGGCGATCAACGACCATCTCACAGCATCGAAGAACGAGGATTACTGGCAGACCGACGCCGACGGCAACCAGCTCCCCTATCTCGACCAGATCGAGTACAAGCCCATGATCGATGAGTCGACGAGGGTGAATGCTCTCGAGTCGGGTCAGATCCAGGCGATGCAGACCAACAACGGAGACTCCATCAAGATCATCAAGGAAGCAGCCGACAACGGTGAGCTCAACGATGTGAGCACCGACAAATACGCAGAGGTCGCGTACATGATGTTCAACACCTCCAAGGCGCCGTTCGACAACATCGTGGCACGGCGGGCGGTCGCCGAGGCGATGAACCGTCAGGAGTTCAACCAGGTCACCGGGCTCGATCAGTTCGAGGTCGCTGACGGTCCCTTCGCCAAGGGCGTGATCGGCTACATGCCCGACACAGGCTTTCCCGAGTACAACCTCGCAGACGCCAAGAAGCTCGTCGCCCAATACGAATCCGAGACCGGCGGGCCACTGGAGTTCAAGATCACCGGAGACAACAGCGTTGCGCAGAGCCTCGACATGTCGTTCATCCAGGACCAGATGAAGGCGGCCGGCATAAAGGTGACACTCGAGGCAGTTGAGGAAGCCAAGCAGATCGACAGTGCACTGGGCGATGACTGGCAGGTGCAGATGTGGCGCAACCACCCCGGTGACGACCCCGACACCCAGTACAACTGGTGGTATGGCGGATCGCCGGTGAACTTCGGCAAGTTCAACGATCCCGAGGTCAACGCACTGTTGGACAAGGGCCGCCAGACTCCCGACGGTGAAGAGCGGACCCAGGCCTACGAGGATCTGAACAAGCTGTTCGCGGAGAAGGTTTACAACGTCTGGCTCCGGTGGTCGAACTGGACCGTGGGTACCGCGACCGATGTGCACGGGGTGTTGGGACCGCCGCTGCCCGATGGCTCCGAACCCATCGACAGCCTCACCACGGGGAACCCTGTGTCAGGAATGTGGATCAGCCAGTGAATGTCGTCTGATCCAGATCCCGCGCCCCCCCCCGTGTGGTGTCCAGGGTGCGAGGTTGCTCATCTGGGCATGCGGCGCCACAGCGCCTGTGGAACGAATCGAGCTATGGCATAGGCAGGACGCAGGGCACCGGGAACCCAGATTCGGTTCCGGTTTCGCTGCAGTCCCTCGACGACAGCATCGGCGACCTGCGCGGGGGTGCTCGACATCGGGGCCGGTTCCATTCCCTCGGTCATTCGACCGATGACGAATCCGGGACGTACCAACAGCAACTGGACACCGCTGCCGTGAAGAGCATCCTCGAGTCCGCTGGCGAATCCGTCCAGTCCGGCCTTGGAACCTCCATAGACGTAGTTCGCCTTGCGGACGCGTATGCCGGCGACGGATGAGAACACCACGATCTTGCCCGAACCCCGCTCCCGCATGACCTTTGCGAGCACGGTGAGAAGGCTGACCTGTGCCACGAAGTCGGTGTGCACCACGGCGAGTGCGTGCGCGGGGTCGCTCTCAGCCAGTTCCTGGTCTCCGAGTATCCCGAAAGCGAGCACCGCGACTCCGATCGGACCGAATTCGGCGGTCACCTGATCGACCAGGCCCGGGTGGCTCTCCAGGTCGTCGGCGTCGAACTCCACGCGGTGGACCTCCGCGGCTCCTGCGGTGCGTAGCAGCTCGGTCTCGCGGGCAAGGTTGCCCTCGTTTCGAGCTGCCAGGACCACCACCCGGCCCGGTGCCAGTCGTCGGGCCACCTCGATGCCGATCTCGCTTCTTCCACCGAGGATCAGTACCGGGCCTTCGGTATTTCTTGGTGAGTCCACAGGGCGGAAGTCTTCCACGTCGTACTGAGGCCCACCGCTCCGCCGAAGACACGGAGGTCACCGTTCGGGGATACGGTTTGCACATGGACCGCATGAGCACACTGGATGCCGAGTTCCTCCACCTCGAGGACTCCAACACCTACATGCACATCGCCGGCATCTGCACGTTCGCGAACCCGGCCCCGAGCATCGACGAGCTCGTTGGGTTGATCACCTCGAAACTGCATCTGCTTCCCCGCTACCGCCAGCGGATGCGCGGTGTGCCCCTGGAACTGGGGCGACCGGTGTGGGTGGACGATCCCCACTTCAACCCCGAGTACCACATACGCCACACGGCAATTCCTGCTCCCGGGGATGACGCGGCGGTGCGGCGACTGATGGGCCGGGTCATGTCACAGCCATTGGATCGTGAGCGTCCGCTGTGGGAGACATGGTTGACCGAGGGGCTCGAAGGCGACCGCTGGGCTTTGATATTCAAGGTCCATCACTGCATGGTCGACGGCGTGGCAGGAGTCGGGCTGCTCGAGATGTTGCTCGATCTGTCCGCCGGAGGTGGACCTGGCAGAACCACAGGAATGGTCACCGGCGCCAGAACCCTCCTCGGTAGCGCTCGTGGGCGACGCTTGGAAGGGTGCCATCGGTGACAGTGCCCAGTCTGGTGTTCCGGTCGATCAACCTGGCCGCCATCCCGGCGCCGCGGCCGCGAAGGTCGCGGACCTGGGAGGTGGACTGGTCAAGTTCGGCCGCCGCCTCATGAACACTCCGAGCTCATCGATCGAAGGTCCGATCGGACCGCACCGCGTCTGGTGTCACACGAGGGCCGATCTCGTCGAGGTGAAGCGGATCGGCAAGGCCAACGGGGCGACGGTAAATGACGTGGTGCTCGCCGCCATCACCAGCGGTTTCAGAGATCTGTTGCTCTCACGAGGTGACGACCCCGACACCACCGTGGTGCGTTCACTCGTGCCGGTGTCTGTCCGCGGCTCCGATGCGGCCGGCATCCCGGACAACCGCGTGCTCGGCTCTACTGCTCGAACTGCCGGTCTCGCTCGAGGATCCGCTGGAGCGCCTGACCGCCGTGAAGGATTCCATGGCCGAGCTCAAGGGCTCCCACATGGCCGAGGCAGGAGAGGTGGTGGCAGACATCGGCAACCTCGCACCCCCGGCGGTGGTGGGTGTGGCGACGAGGATGGCCATGCGGGTCCAACACTTCGCGTCGCAGCGTTCGGTCAGCACCGTGACGACGAACGTACCCGGACCACAGTTTCCTCTGTACTGCCTCGGGCGGGAGATGCTCGAGTACCTGCCGTTCGTACCCATCGTCTACGGCGTTCGCATCGGCACCGCGATCCTGTCCTACAACGGTGCGCTCGCGTTCGGCATCACCGGCGATTGGGACACCGCCTCGGACATCGACGTTCTGGCCGACGGCATCGACGCCGGAATCGCCGCATTGGCATCGGCTACCTGATCTGACTCGAACCGAACGGATCATGTCGGTTGATTCGTCGGCGGTCACATCTGGGTGCCCCACGGGCCCATGCCTCGCACATGGGTCGGTGTGATACGGATGATGTACCCGTCGGGCGGATCGGGAATAGGAGGGAACGTTGCGTCGGGTCCGATGTAGCGGTGGGCGAGTTTCTGGAGCAACTGTGGGGCGCCACCTTCGGTTACGACAGCCGTGCCTTCCACGACGAGGTAGTTCTGCATGCCGTACTGGTCACCCTCGGCTTCGATCGACAACGACACCCGTGGGTCACGGCCGATGTTGGCGACTTTCTGGTCGGAGGCAAGCTTGCCGATGACGATCTCGTCGTCGTCGAGTCCCACCCAAACGATCGTGGTGTGGGGTCGGCCGTCGACGGCGATCGTATTGAAGTGGGCGAGTCGACCCGATTCGATCACCTCGCGGGCCTCGGGGGTGAGTGTGTTCGACATGGTTGCTCCTGGCTTGCGGTCCGGTCCGCTCGATGCCGTCCGCGATCTGGCCGTCGGCGATCTGGCTACCAGCCCGCAGTGTATGGGTTGTACCTTCCAGAGCGCCGCCGCGGAGTTTACCGACCTGGACCGTCCCGGTCACCAGGTGGCGGTCGCCCACAAACAAGCCGTGCGCCAACGGCTCCGCGACCAAGTACATACCGCGACCATCGCGGTGTCGGATCGGCTACGTTCAGCGTGGAGGTTCAACCATGGTGGAGCGCAAAAAGCTCGGGATCCAGGACGCACTCTGGCTCGTCATGGACCGTCCCGAGAATCTCATGGTGGTCGACTCCGTGATCTGGACCGCCGAGCCCTTGGACCGTGACCGCGCCCGCAAGGTGATCGTGGAACGCCTGTGGAACCGTTACCCGGTGTTTCGCAGCCGAGCGGTGCAGGACGACGACGGTCAGTGGTGGTGGGAGGAGGACCCCGAGGCCGTATTCGAGGACCTCGTCACCTACGTTGAACTCGACGATCCGGATGACCCCCGGTCGCTCCAGGATCTGGTTGCTGCTCACCGCACCGACCCACTCGAGCTCGACCGGCCACTGTGGCGGGTGCTCTGGGTGGACCGGTACCTCAGCGGTAGTGCGCTCGTCATGCGGTCCCATCACGCGGTCGCCGACGGAATGCGGATGGTGCAATTGTCGATGTCCCTGTTCGACGCCTCACCCGAGGGCGGTGCCATCCTCGCCCCCGCCGTCGACCACTACGGAGCACATGCAGCGGAACCTGCACCTTCGGTGTGGGAACGGGCCCGCTCGACGGTAGGTGCTGTGCGTGAGCAGACGACCGGAACGGCAGGGGCCGCTGTCACCACTGCGAGGGAGGCCATCGCGCTCACCTGGCGTGTTCCCGGAGCCGTCGTGGGTACAGCAGGGGAAGCACGCGGAGTACTCACCAATCCGGTCGGTGCCTTGCATGGCTGGATCACTGCAGCCTGGGCTTCTGCCAGCCGGGTCGTCGCCCAGGCAGGATCCACAGCAAGCTCTGCGCTGACCGGTAGCGGGCGACTCGTCGAGGTGTTCTCCGCCGCGCCCGGTGACATCGACACGGTTCGCAAGTTGCTGCTCGGCACCCGCAACGATGCCACCATCTGGACCGGCGTCGCCACGACCGACAAGGCCGTGTCGTGGTCCGAGCCGTTGTCTCTCGGCGAGGTCAAACAGGTTGCCCACGCCGAGGGCGCGACGGTCAACGACGTACTTGTCACATGCGTTGCCGGCGCCCTGCGCCGTTACCTGGTGGGTCACGATCACCACTGTTCATCGGTGACGTTCATGGTGCCGGTGAACCTGACGCCGATCGATCTGACCCTGCCTGACGAACTCGGCAACAGCTTCGCGTTGGTGCAACTCGAGCTGCCCACCGATGAACCAGATCCCCTGGCGGTTCTCCACGTGGTGAGCCACAGGATGAATCGGATCAAACACGGTCACGAGGCCGCCGTGGACTTTCGCGTCCAGGAAACCATCGCGGGATTGAACCGGAGCATCTACGAAACTTCGGTGGACCTCCTGGCCAACAGGACCGTCGGCTCCCTGACCAACGTTCCGGGTCCGCCGATCCCTGTCTACCTGGCCGGGTGCCGGGTCGAGGGGATGACCGGCTGGGCACCTCTGTCGGGTGACCAGCCGATGAGTTTCACCATCTACAGCTACGACGGCCGGGTCACCATCGGGGTTGCGTGCGACCGTCACCTGGTTCCAGACCACGAGGCCCTCGTCGACGGTTTCGTGGACGCATTCGCCGATCTCCGCGCCCGGGTCGGGGGAGCACACCTGTAGCGGTGGGCGAGGTTCATGTGAGCGGACTCGGCTCGACAACCAGCCGCTGGGTCGGGACCTCGGTTTCGACTCCAGAGTACGAATATGTTCGATAGCATCGGGCCATGACCTCCCGCATCCTCGTACTCGGCGCCGGCACCGGCGGCACGCTGAGCGCCAACCGCCTACGGCATCTCTATGGGAGCGACGAGGCAGAGATCACCGTGGTCGACCAGAACGACCAGCACGTGTACCAACCGGGCCTGCTGTTCGTCCCCTTCGGTCTCACCCACTCCGAAGACATCGTGCGGCCCCGACACCGCCAGCTCCACAAGGGCATTGATTTCGTGGAATCTGCGGTCGATCGCGTTGACATCGAAGGCAACACGGTTCACCTCGCAGATGGCGCCGCCCTCACCTATGACGTGTTGATCATCGCCTCCGGAGCGAGATTGGTTCCCGAGGAGACCGAGGGACTCACCGGCGAAGGCTGGATGGAGCGGGTGTTCACCTTCTACTCGCCTGAAGGCGCAGCGGCGCTGGGCGCTGCGCTTGCTTCGTTCGACCGGGGTCGGATCGTGGTGAACGTCGTTGACATGCCGATCAAATGCCCGGTCGCTCCACTCGAGTTCTGCTTCCTGGCCGACTGGTATTTTTCCCAACGCGGAATCCGTGATCAGGTGGACCTCGCGTATGTCACCCCCTTGGACGGAGCATTCACCAAGCCGATTGCATCCGAGCACCTTGCAGGCATGCTTGCTGAGCGCAACATCGAGATCATCACCGAGTTCAACACCGGTGAGGTGGATGGCGCCGAAGGGAACCTCGTCGGATACGACGGCCGTGAGGTCCCGTTCGATCTGGCGGTCGTTGTTCCGCTCCACAGCGGGGCGGCCTACGTGGAACGTTCCCCGGGCTTGGGCGACGAGCTCGGATTCGTACCTGTCGACGAGCACACCCTCCAGGCGAAAGTTGCGCCAAATATCTTTGTGATCGGCGACGCGGCCAATGTGCCGGCGTCCAAAGCGGGGTCGGTGACCCATTTCGAAGGTGAGACGATCACCTCGAATGTCCAGCGCTACCTGGAAGGCAGACCGCTCGAGGCGGGCTTCGACGGCCACGCCAACTGTTTCATAGAGACCGGCTACCGCAAGGCCCTGTTGATCGACTTCAACTACGACACCGAGCCGCTCACGGGTCACTATCCGACAAACGTCGGGTTGCCGCTGCTCAAAGAGTCCAGGCTCAACCATCTCGGCAAGCTGCTTTTCCAGTCCGTGTACTGGCACAGCCTTCTTCCGGGACGCGATCTGCCCGGGCTCGGCTCCGATATGCCTACCGCAGGTAAGACCATCCCAAGCGACCAGGAGAGTTGATCCAATGCCCACAACCGAAATCGACGGAGTGGCCGTCGATGTCAATGACGAAGGCTTCTTCACCGATTCCGAGCAGTGGACCGAGTCCATGGCCCCGGTACTCGCTCAGGAGGCGGGGATCGATGAGCTGACCGAGAACCACTGGCGGGTCATCAATTTCATGCGCGACCAGTACGCGGAGAAGGGCACCGGCCCTACAGTGCGGGTACTCGGCAAGACCTCAGGAGTCACGGTCAAGGAGCTCTATCAGCTCTTCCCGAAAGGGCCCGCGAAGACTGCGGCCAAGATCGCCGGTATCCCCAAACCCCGTGGCTGCATCTGACCCGAGCCGCAACCAATAGGACTGGACGCACATGACTGATTCACCCGAACCCATTTCCAAGGTCTCGATCGTCGTCTCCCAGGGATCACTCGAGGGCATCTATCCCAGGTCTGATCATGGCCAACGGTGCCCGCGCCGAGGGCATCGAGGCCAACTTGTTCTTCACCTTCTTCGGACTCGACGCGATACATGCCAAGCGCCACGAGCACATAAAGCTCGCAACCGTCGGCAATCCAGGCATCCACCTGGCCACCATGGCAGGAGGCCTCCCCGGGGTTTCGACGGTCATGACCCATTACATGAACCACAAGATGGAGACCCTCGACATCCCGTCGATCCCCGAGTTCATCGAGATGATCGCGGACACCGGTGCAGGGCTCTATGCGTGCAAGGCCTCGGTCGACCTGTTCGGGCTCGAGGAGGGCGACTTCATCGAACAGGTCGAGGGAATCATCACCGTCGGTGAGTTCTACGAGATCGCCGCCGGTGGCCACATCATCTTCACCTGATCACCTCGGTGTCACATGACCGGGTAGTCCTCACCACCGGCGCCAACTCAGGTATCGGGCTGCAGACCGTGATCGAAGTGGCCCGGCGCGGCTACCGCTCGGTGGGCACTGTCCGCTCCGAGGCGAAGGGTCGGACCGTCCTGCAGGCCGCCGAGGTAGCAGGAGTGGCGGTCGAGTTGGTCATCCTCGATGTAACCGACGCCGATGCCTGTGCGTCGGTGGTGGCGGACCTGGACCTCTACGGGCTGGTGAACAACGCCGGCTACACCAATACCGGAGCGATCGAGGACGTCTCCGACGAGGACGTGCGCCGCCAGTTCGAGACCATGACCATCGCTCCGATGCGCCTCGCGAAGCTCTCCCTCCCGGCGATGCGGGAACATGGCCGGGGCCGAATCGTCAACGTGTCATCGATCTACGGCCGCATCACCACACCCCTCAGCGGTTGGTACCAGGCAACCAAGCACGCCCTGGAAGCCGCCACTGACGCGCTGCGCGTGGAAGTCGCCGGCAGCGGTGTACAGGTTGTGCTCGTGGAACCCGGTGGCTTCAAGACCGGGATCTGGGACGACAACGAGAGCGCCCTCGAACGACACACCGGCTCGCGGTTCGCCGCGGCCTACGAACGCGAGTTGCAGCTCACCAGGCTCTGGAAGCCGGTGATGGGTGACCCCTCCCGTGTCGCGGCTGTGATCGGCCGGGCTCTCGACTCTCCCTTTGCCCGGGCCCGGTACCTCGTGGGCCTCGATGCTCACGCCATGGCTCTCGCCGACCAGGTCACCCCCACGGTGATCAGGGATGTCTTCACACGGTTGACCCTGCGTCTCTGACGGCTCTTTCGGCGTGAACTCCGCAGCGGGGCTATTCCAGCAGGGCGAGGGCGTCGCCGACGAGCCGGCGCGCCTCATCACTGATCGGCACCATCTCCTGGTTGCCGGTGAGTGACGACATCAGACCGGGATCCAGGGCTTCGACCGTGACGCCGGTATCGGTCTCTCGCACCACGACATTGCAGGGGAGCAGCACCCCGATCTTCGGTTCGGCATCCAGCGCCCGACCGGCCAGATTCGGGTTGCACGCTCCCACGATGACGTGCCGGGGGATGGTCTTGCCGATCTTCTCCTGCAGGGTTGCCTGCAGGTCGATCTCGGTCAGAACGCCGAAACCCACGGAGGCGAAGGCCGACTTGACCTTGGCGAGGACTTCGTCGAAGGGTCCTGACACTACGATGGCTTCTTCGATGATCATAGGATGCTCCGAGTTGTCTGGGGGTTCTCAAGCTAGGCAACTCGACGCCTGATGTCGAGGGTGTTCCCATGGGTCGACAATTGCCCCCCCGGGATCCACAGCGGATGCGTCGCATCGAGTTCTGACTGTTCCGTCGTGACCTGACGGATCTGCGACACCAGGCTCTGTCGTGGGTGCGCTCAGCTGCAGGCGTCCGCAAGCGTCTGGCCGGCCGCGGTGTACGCCTCGGGACCCAAGTCACCGGTGAGCAGGGTGTCGAGCGCTTTGCTCACCTCCGGCGGGGCGTCGTCACCGAGTTCTGCTTGCATCTCACCGATGGCGGTGTTCCGTTGGGCGCCATCTTGAGCGTTCTCCAGGTCGGTCTGCGCGGCGCAGAACTTTTCGCTAGGGAAGGTGCCGACATCGGTGACGGATGCGGTTGTCGTGGTGGATTCCGAGGTGGCCGGTACCTCTGTCGTGGTGGACGTTGCGTCGTCGGATCCACAACCGGTCATGAGTACCAACGGCACCCCGATCATGGCGATCAGGACCGTTCGCCCGAGCTTGGTCAAGTTGTACATGCAAACACAATACCCGCGTTGTCAACCACTCTTCTGGGCTCCCTGGATCATCGACATGCTGCGGGACCGATAAGGTCCGGTCACCGGAAACTCCACGCCGATGGAAGAAGGACATCCGTGGCCCTCCACCTGCGCATGATCGATGCCCTGCAGCTCACCTGCGAGAGTCCGGGCTCCCTGATGTCGAGCGCATGACGGTCGAGCCGCTGACGGCCGAGGATGCGGCGCTCCTCTACGCGGAGGCCCCGGGAACGCAGTTGCAGATCGGCGCGCTCTGCTTCTTCGAGGCCGCGCCCCTGCGGGACCGTCGAGGACGGCTGCGACAAGAAGCGTTGAGTTCACACGTTGCTGCACGACTCGGTTCGCTGCCGCGATTCCGCCAGCGGGTCGCGCCCGTTCTCGGCGATGCGGCCGCGCCCATGTGGGTGGACGACACCAACTTCGACATCGAACGTCACGCGAAGACCGTGGAACTCCCGTCACCCGGTGGCGCAGGTGCCCTTCGGGAGTTCATGGACCGCCTCCTGAGCGAGCCGATGGATCTCGCCCATCCCCTGTGGGACATCCACGTCGTGGAGGGAGTGGAAAGCTCCACCGCCTGCGGCCCGGACGCCGAGACCGTCGCGGTGGTCGTCCGCGCGCACCACGTCATGGCCGATGGTATCGCTCTGCACGCAGCTGCAACGCTGCTGCTCGACTCGGTCCCGCGGACGCCGCAGCTGCGGCGCGACGACTGGTCCCCCGAGCCGACGCCGGGAGCGTTCAACCTGACCGCGCGAGCCCTGGTCGAACGGACGCAGCGTCAGGCTGGCTTCGCGATCGGCCTCGGCCGGTCTCTGGCCGATCCACGACGTATCCGCCCCAACGCTCGCCTCGCCGCACGGTTGCTGGGTTCGGTGAGCGGCGGCCTGCCCGAACCGGCCCCGAAGCTTCCCGTGACCGGGGCCATCGACGTGCACCGGGCCTTTGCCTGGGACTCGATCCCGATGCAGGACATCGTCGCGATCAAACACGCGTGCGACGCAACAGTCAACGACGTCGTGCTGGCGATCGTCACGGCTGCCCTGCGCTCTCATCTGGAAGCCATCGGTTCGTTCGATCCCGGCGACCGGGAGCCGGTTGCCTTGATCCCGATCGGAAGCCCCGATTCCTCCGCAGCCGCGTTGCACAACCGCTTCTCGGTGACCAGCGTGGCGCTTCCCGTCGGCGTAGACGATCCCCTCGAGCGGGTGCGCATGATCCATTCGCGGATGCACGGACGGGCGCCCTCGCTGGCCCAGGCAGCCATGCCACACCTCTTCTCGATAGCGGACTTCGTTCCCCCGCCCGTGCTCCGGAGCACTGTGCCCCGCTTGCTGGCACGTCAACCCCTGGTGAACCTGGCCGTGTCGAACATCCCCGGCTCGCGGACCCCTCTCTACCTCTGGGAATCCCGAATGCTCGGGCTGCACCCGTTCATCAATGTCGTGGGGAATGTGGCGCTCATCATCGGTGTCCTGTCATACGTCGACGACCTGGGTGTCGGAGTCACCGTTGACCCCGATGTCGGCGGTGATCCCCGAGCGATCACGGCCGGGATGCGCGGCGCGGCTGCCGAATTGGTGGCTCTCGTACGCTGATGCGGCGGTGGTCGGTTGATTTGCGAAGGACCTTTCACTTACCGTCGGTCCGTGTCCTCGCGGTCCTGCACTCCCACGTGTCGGACTTCGGGGCGAGGTGACATGCTCTGCAACAAGTATCTGCCCACTGTCCGCCCCGTCACCCGGTGCGTCCTCGCGCCCGATCCCGGTGCAGCGTGAAGAGATTCGCCGGGCGGACTGCGGTCGTCACGGGTGCCGGCAGCGGCATCGGTCGTGCGACCTGTGTGGCGCTCGCCCAGCGTGGGTGCTCGGTGGCCGTGGTGGACATCGACCGCGCCGGCGCGGATCTGACCGCAGAGATGGTCCGCTCGTTCGGCCGCCATGCCACGGTACACCTCGCCGACGTGCGCGACCCGCACAGGGTCGCACAGCTTCCCGACGAAGTGGTCGACGCTCACGGAGCGTGTCACATCCTGGTGAACAACGCGGGCGTGACCTCTGCGGGTGGCTTCGAGGACGAGACCCTCGACGATCTGCACTGGATACTGGACATCAACGTCTGGGGCGTCGTACACGGTTGCCGTGCGTTCCTTCCGAGGCTCCGAGAGGCCGACGAAGCGCACATCGTGAACCTGTCCAGCATGGTGGGGCTCCTCGGCCTGCCCCACAACGTCTCGTACTCGCTCACCAAGGGCGCAGTGCGTGCCTTCACCGAAGCACTGCGCGCGGAGCTCGTGAGCACGCCGGTCGGTGTCACAACGGTCTTTCCCGGAGCCATCCGCACGAACATCACCAGCAGCGCTCGTGGCGCCCAGGCCGAACGAATCGCAGCGATGGGCAGGTCCCGCTTCGCACCGCTTGTCATGCGACCTCCGTCGATGGTCGCATCGCGGATCGTGCGCGCCATCGAGCACGACCACGCCCGGGCCGTGGTCGGACCGGATGCCCGGATTGTGGATCTGCTCTGTCGGGTGCTACCCGGGCGGTCCGGGCTGGTCGGGCGGGTCACGTCCCGTCTCGACAGATGACCGTTGACGTGTTCCCGGTTGGGGCCCCGGATACACGGGGTCTGGTCGGGCTCCCCGGTCAGACGGACCAGCTGTGCAGCAGCTGTGCGTAGTTGAGTCGTTCCAGCTGGTGTGGGTTGGCGACGTTGTCCAGTGCCGTCGCGCCCCTCGCCTCATCGAGGTCGCGATAGCCCTGATCGTCCAGCCAGGTCGTCAGTTCGTCGAGTATTCGTATGAGTTCGGAGGGTCCACCACCGAGCAACACCGACACAACCTGGACCGCATCGGCTCCACAGAGGATCGCCTTCGCGGCATCTGTTCCGCTGTGGACCCCGCCACTGACAGCGAGTGACAATCGGGTGCGGCCGTACAGGATGGCCATGGCGTGCAGGCGCAGCGGCAGCTCGGCCGGGGTCGACAGAACCAGGTGCCGCGCTATGTCGAGGGTCTCCAGATCGAGGTCGGGCTGATAGAAGCGGTTGAAGAGCACGACGCCCGCGGCGCCGGCAGTCTCGAGGCGGGCGACGAAGTTCGGTACCGATGCATAGAACGGTGACAGCTTCACCGAAACGGGGATGTCCACGGCGCCGACCACGTCAGCCACGACCCGCAACTGCCGTTGCTCGATCTCCTCGCCGGTTTCGGTCAGCTCGGTGGCGACGTCGTAGAGGTTCAGCTCGATGGCCGCGGCTCCCGCTGCGGCCATGTCCATGGCGTAGCTGGTCCAGCCTCCCGGAGTGACGCCGTTCAGGGAGGAGACCACCGGAACATCGAGCGCATCGACCAGCTTCGAGATGTGGTCCAAGGTGGGGCTGGCATCGCCGGCGAAGGCGTCAGTGGGGGGCAGGAACGACCCCGCTTCCGCGTTGGTGTCGACGTGGCTCTGGAGGAAGCGGTTGGCGGACACCTGATCTGCGATCAGCTGTTCCTCGAACAACGAGTGCACCAGCACGGCACTCGCACCGGCTTCGACCAGTGCGAGCGCAGCATCGGTGGTGTCGCACAGCGGCGATGCGCCGACCACCATCGGGTTGCCGAGCCGGAGACCCAGCCAGTCGCAGGCGAGATCAACCATCTGTGTCCTCCTGGGCTGGGTGTCATCCGGGGCTGTGTCATCCGCTGCCGGGAAGCGGATGCGGGCCAACTGTTCGTACAGGGCGTGTCGTTCTGCGGCGCCTTCCTCGGCTGCGTGCACGAGCTGGCGGAACCGCTCCGGGTCGCGGAGCTCCACCATCCGGAACCGGGCCTCTTCGCGCATGTAGCTGGCCATGGGGATCGACATCGGATCTGCGTCGATGTGGAGCGGGGGTTCGCCCTGCGCCATCCGGTGGGGGTCGAATCGGTACAGGGGCCAGGCGCCGCTGTCGATGGCGCGCTTTTGCTGGGTCGGTGAGTTCACCAGGTCGTATCCGTGCGCGATGCACGGGCTGTGGGCAATGACGAGGGAGGGCCCGGGATGCTCCTCGGCCTCGAGCATTGCCTTGACCGTCTGGTTGTTGCGGGCCTGCATGGCGACACTCGCGACGTACACGTGGCCGTAGGTCATCGCGAGCAGCCCCAGGTCCTTCTTGGCCGTCTCCTTGCCGGCGGACGCGAACTTGGCCACGGCTCCCATCGGAGTGGCCTTTGACGCCTGGCCGCCGGTGTTGGAGTACACCTCGGTGTCGAGCACGAGCACATTCACCTTGCGGTCGGACGCCAGTACGTGATCCAGTCCACCGAAGCCGATGTCGTAGGCCCATCCGTCACCGCCGACGATCCAGACCGAACGTGGAACCAGGTGGTCGGCCAACCGCAGCAGTTCCACCACATCGTCGGACGCGACATCATCGCTGCCCGGGCCGGACAGATCGGTGAGGCACCGCTTCAGTTCGTCGACATCGTCCCGGCGCTCCGCGATCGATTCGGCGTCGGGGCCACAAGGTGCGGACAAGGCATCCAGGAGCCGGTCGGGAACTGCCTGACCCAGAACACTCAACAGGAGTCGCGCACGCGTCTCCTGGGAGTCCACGCCGAGCCGGATGCCGAAGCCGAACTCGGCGTTGTCCTCGAACAGCGAGTTGTTCCAGGCCGGGCCGCGGCCGTCGGAACCGGTCGTGTACGGGGTGGTGGGCAGGTTGCCGCCGTAGATCGAGGAGCAACCCGTGGCGTTGGCCATGACCAGGCGGTCTCCGTAGAGCTGGGTGAGCAGACGTAGGTAGGGCGTCTCCCCGCAACCCGCGCAGGCCCCCGAGAACTCGAACAGAGGTTGTCGTAGCGGCAGGGTCCTCGAGCGCTCCGGAATCCGCGAACGCGCCACGTCGGATATCGACTCGTAGTAGGCGAACGACTCGCGTTCGCGTTCGCGGTGGTCGTCCGCGGGCGCCATGTTGATGGCCTTGTGTTTCGGTTGTGAACGGTCCTTGGCAGGGCACACCTCCACGCAGAGCCCACAGCCCGTGCAGTCATCAGGCGCCACCTGAACCACGTACTGGAGTCCCTCCAGCGCTTCGGTGTGCTCCTCGGGGACATGTCGGAAACTCAAAGGTGCGGATGCCGCCGCGGCGGGTTCGAAGACCTTCGTTCGGATCGCAGCGTGTGGGCAGATCATCGAACAGCGGTTGCACTGCACGCACAGCTCCGGTTCCCAGATCGGGATGTCGAGCGCGATCGCCCGCTTCTCGTACTTACTGGTGCCCGTGGGCCAGGTTCCATCGGGCGGGAAGGCACTCACGGGCAACCTGTCCCCGTGACCTTCCAGCAGCAGCCGGGTCACGTTGGCGACGAAATCGGGAGCGTCTACGGGCACTGTCGGTGGTCGGTGCCTGGCGCTACCGGGGGTGCCGATTGCGACCTCGTGCATCTCAGCGAGAGTGGCGTCGATGGCATCGAAGTTGCGACGCTCGATCTCCGGTCCCCGCTTGCCCCAGGTGTTGCTGACCGACTGCTTCACCGCGGCGATCGCTTCGTCGCGGGGAACAACGTTGGACAGTGCGAAGAAGCAACTCGACATGACCGTGTTGATCCGCCGACCCAGGCCGTTGGCGTCGGCGACGCGGTAGGCGTCGATGGCGTACAGGCGGCAGTTCCTCTCGGACAGAACCCGCTGTGCTTCCGCCGGAAGGCTTTCCCACAGATCCTCGGGGGCAACCGTGGTGTTGAGCAACACGGTGGCACCTTCATCGGCCACCTCCAGCACGTCCAGGCGTTCCAGGAACCCTGGGTCGTGCACCCCCACGAAGCTCGCGCGTCTGATCTGGTAGGTCGAGCGGATCGGGCGCGGCCCGAAGCGCAGGTGCGAAACCGTGGTGGCCCCGGCCTTCTTGGAGTCGTACACGAAATGGCCCTGGCACCAGAGGCCGGTGGAGGCCCCGATGATGCGGATGGCAGCCTTGTTGCTGCTCACCGTGCCGTCGGATCCGAGACCGAAGAACACTGCGCGGGTGACGTCGTCGGACTCGATGTCGAAGTCGTCTGATACCGGAAGCGACAGATGGGTCACGTCATCGTTGATGCCCACGGTGAAGCGCCGACGGGGTGTTTGGGCATCGAGTTCTTCGAGGACCGCCTTGACCATGGCAGGGGTGAACTCCTTGGAGGACAACCCGTAGCGGCCGCCGATGATCTGCGGTAGTGCCGGGATGCGTCCGTCGGCCAGTGCATCCACCATCGCCGCGGTCACGTCCAACAGGAGCGGTTCACCGGTGGAACCGGGCTCCTTGGTGCGGTCGAGTACCGCGATCGAACGAACGGATTCGGGCAGTGTCTCGGTGAATCGCTGCATCGAGAACGGGCGGTAGAGCCGAACCTTCACCAACCCGACCTTCTGCCCGTGCGCCACGAGGTGTTCCACGGTCTCATGGGCGCACTCCGCGCCCGACCCCATCATCACCACGACCCGCTCCGCTTCGGGATGCCCGACGTAGTCGAACGGTGCATATGTGCGGCCGGTCAGCTCCGCGAAGCGTGCCATTGTGGCAGCGACGATGTCGGGACAAGCGTCGTGGAACGCGTTCGCGGCCTCACGGCCCTGAAAGAAGGCATCGGGGTTCTGAGACGTTCCCCTCACCACGGGGCGTTCCGGGTGAGAGGGCACGTTCGTGGTGTGCGGCGACAGCCTCGGGATCGAGCAACGACTGCAGTGTGAAGTCATCGATCGCGGCCAGCTTCTGGATCTCGTGTGACGTGCGGAACCCGTCGAAGAAGTGAAGGAAGGGCACCCGCGACGCCATGGTGGCGGCGTGCGAGATGGCGGCCAGATCCTGAGCCTCCTGGGGAGACCCCGAGGCCAACAACGCGAAGCCGCTCTGGCGGGTAGCCATCACATCGGAGTGGTCCCCGAAGATCGACAGCGCGTGGGTTGCGATGCTGCGGGCCGCCACGTGCATGCAGAACGAGGTGAGCTCACCGGCGATCTTGTAGAGGTTGGGGAGCATCAACAACAGACCCTGCGAGGCGGTGAACGTGGTGGTCAGCGCCCCGGCCTGCAACGCCCCGTGCACTGCACCTGCGGCGCCACCCTCGGACTGCATCTCGACGACATCGGGCACCGATCCCCAGAGGTTCACCCGTTCGGCCACCGACCATTCATCAGCGTGCTCACCCATCGGTGACGCCGGGGTGATCGGGTAGATGGCGATCACCTCGCTGAGGCGGTAGGCGACCGAAGCAACCGCTTCGTTGGCATCTAGTGTCTGCATCGTCGGAGCCGTCAAGGTCGACATGGCCCCATCATGGTCCATGCGCGGGAGACGTGCCGGCCATAAGCCGGTTGCGACGCGGGGACATCGGTGTTGCCATGAGTGCTCCCGGTACCCGTGTGGTGGGGGAACCATCGGACCTGATCATTCCGTGGTGCGGCTCGCCTTCACCAACCACGGCATCGCCATCGGCCTGCAGGCAGTGGGGGAGCGGCCCGACCGCGTTGTGCGCATGCCGGGCGCCTTCGTCGCCGACTGACGGATCGGCCGTTCTCAGAGTCCGAAGGGGTAGGTGTCGGGTGCCTCTGCGAGTTCGTGGACGGGCAGCGGGGTGACGGCGGTCGTGTCGTCGAACCATATGTACTCGTCGAACTGCCGGGGGAGCACCGCCTGGAAGTAGTGGCTCTGCAGTTCGGTCTCGGGTCGGTAGATCACCCCGATGGCCCGCTCCAGTCGGGGAGGCGTGAGCTCGTCGCGCACCTCGTCGCGCACCGGGTCGCGGAGGTGCAACATGAATGCTGGTACGCCGGAGTTGTGACAGATCCGTTCGTAGCTTTGGACGTGTGAGGGTCGCACCGACTTGTGCTCCATCGCTCCGCCCCATTCCGATGCCGCGGCGACCTTGCCATGGTCGGTGCCGAAACCGACCAGGAACGCCTTGTCGCCGTACTCGCGTCGGCACAGCATCCCGACGTTGTGCTCACCACGCGTCCCCATCTCGGTCGCGGAGGCGTCACCGACATGGGAGTTGTGTTCCCACACAACGACCTTGGTTCCCGCACCCCGGTGGGCTCTCACGGTCTGCAGGGTCTCGTACATGTGCTGATCCCGCAGGTTCCACGATTCCACCGACCCGTAGTACATGGCGCGGTAGTAACGCTCGGCGTTGGCGACCACCAATGCGTTCTGGGTTGCATCGAAGAACGTCTCGCCGTCGCGGGTCGCATAGTCGAGACGCTGGCGCAACAGATCCGACAGGGTTTCCACCACGCCCTGTTCGCAGCCGGTGAACCGACCGGTCACCACCGCCCGGCCGTAGCGGGCCGGGTCGTGCTCCCACGGCGTGAGGCATCCGTATCGTGCCCTGGCCACCGTGGCGGCTTCGGGATCGACGCGATCCAGGTACCCGAGCACGGCGTCGCGGGAGGTGAACATCGAATAGAGGTCGAGTCCGCTGAAGGAAACCTGGTGGTCCGGGTCCTCCAGGCCGGCGTTGTATTCCCTCAGCCAATCGATGAAGCCGGCAACCTCCCTGTTGCGCCACATCCAGGTGGGGAAGCGGCTGAAAGCGGTGAACCCGGGCGGGGACGGGGAGCGGTGGCGTACCCAGGCATCGATTCGGGCGGCGTCGGGCCAATCCGCTTCGAGGGCCACCACGGTGAACCCTTTGCGGCGGATGAGCTCGCGGGTGATGTGGGCGCGCATCCGGTAGAACTCAGAGGTGCCATGGGAGGCCTCACCCAGCAGTACGACCGGGCAGTCGCCGATCCGTTCGAGCAACGGACCCACATCAGATTCCGCGATCGACCCGAACGGTTGGGAGGTCTCGGCGACCAGGGCGCTGACGCCGTGGGGAGTGCGTGCCGCAGGAGTCGACACAATGCGGGCCGGGGCCCGTTGCGACATCGAGATCGTCGTCGGCTCCGCCGTGACGGAAGGCTCCTCCCCTGAGAAACCCTGGGCACCGACCAGGGGAACGAAACGCACGGGACCGAGGTCCTCCTCATCGAAGCTGTCGCCGTTGCGGCGCACCCGGATGAGCTCCTGGCCCCGGGTCTCGGGACCCACCGGAATGACCAGTCGGCCACCATCGGCCAGTTGTTCGAGGAGGGCCTCAGGCACCTGCGGTCCACCGGCGGTGACCACGATGGCATCGAAGGGAGCTGCTTCGGGATATCCGAGGGTGCCGTCCCCGCAGATGACATGGGCGTTGTCATAGCCGAGGTCCTCGAGTGCACGGCCGGCGCCGCGTGTCAGGGACTCATGGCGCTCGATCGTCCACACCTCGGCCGCGACCCGGCTGAGCACCGCCGCTCCGTACCCGGAACCGGCACCGACCTCGAGCACCCGGTCCTCCGGGTCGACCTCTGCTGCTTCTGCCATGGCAGCCACGATGTAGGGCTGTGAGATGGTCTGGCCCTGTGCTATCGGAAGCGGATGGTCCTCATACGCGAACTCGGCCTGGTCCGCGGGGATGAACCGCTCCCGGGGCACCGTTGCCATGGCCCTGAGCACGCTGGAACGGAGTACTCCACGTCCGGCTATGTCGCGCTCGACCATCCGGGCGCGTGCCTCGGACAGATCAGCCCCCATGTCCATACCGTGGGCTCCGGTTGGTTCGGGTTCGGGATCGGGTGTGGACGTCATCGGCAACCCGTCGGGTGGATCATCCGCAGCTCCCTCATGTCCGAGTCGGACACTACACCTGGGACGGTCGGGCCGGCGGCTGCTGCGCGAGGTGACTCGCACGCATCGGTCCCGGCGGGTGACCTCGTCGATGCATTCGGCTAGCTCCCCGTTCCGGCCCAAAATATTGGCCCAAGCAGATCAGGCCTGCGATGCTCGTCTTGTGAACGAAGCGTCGCGCATCGTGGTAGGAGTTGACCATTCCGAGGAGTCGCTCGAAGCCCTCGAGTTCGCTGTCGAGGAAGCCGCACTGCGAGGGGTCGGACTCGAGGTGGTGTGGGCATGGAGTGACCACCTGCCCCCAACGGATGTGTCAGGCGAGGCGATCGACGGCGTCGACATCGGGGCGCTGGCACAGGTGCAGCTCGACGGACTGGTCGCCAACCGGGTTCCCGCAGACATCGATGTGACGGTGAGAGCCGTGAGCGACAAGCCGGAGTCCGCACTCATGGATTCCGCCCGCTCTGCCGGATTGCTGGTGGTCGGAGCGCGTGGCCGGGGCGGATTTCTCGGACTTCGGCTCGGATCGGTGAGCTCGAAGGTCACGAACCGCGCTCCGTGCCCCATCGCAGTTGTGCACCCGACGATCGAAGAACCCGGAACGGACACCGAACCCAGGATCGTTGTCGGCATCGATGGTTCGGAATCTGCAAGGACCGCACTCCGTTGGGCTCTGAGCGAAGCCAGGATCCGCGAGGTGCCCGTGATAGCGGTGAACGGATGGATGGAACCGGCCATGGCTGTGAGCTATCCCGGACTCGTGGCTCCGATCGAGGCGATGGAGAAAGCAGCGGAGAAACTCGTCGATGCGGAACTCGAGGTGGCCGCGCAGCATGCCCCGGGTGTTGCTATACGCGCCCAACCGGTGTGCGCCGGCGCTGCGTTGGCCCTGATCGAGGAGTCCAGCGGTGCTTCACTCGTGGTCGTCGGATCAAGGGGTCGGGGTGGCTTCATCGGCCGTATGCTCGGCTCCACGGCCCAGCAGGTCCTGCAGCATGCCCGCTGTCCTGCCGTAGTCGTCCCTTCACCAGAGGACTCCAAACCCTGAAGAGAGCCTGATGGGTGGCCCAGCTACCACCGAGAACCGCGTAGCCATGTGGTGGGTGTGCGCGGCAGTGTGGCTGACGTGGGCATGGATCCACCGCTCCCCGAGCTCGTGGATTCGGGTGCGCTCATCAAGGTGGGCGCGGGTGATGCGACGCGCGGTCGGCAGGACGGTCCTCATCATGGAGCTCATCAACAACGTGTCGACGGTGTGCGGTCAGTCGGTCCGCGCGACCAGGTAGTCGACCGCACCGTTGAGGGTGGCGAGCTGCTGGTAGTCGGTCTCCGGCAACTCCAGGCCGGTGCGGTCATGCAGGGCTTCATACAGCGACAGCAGGTCCATGGAGTCGAGGTCGAGCTCCTCGGCGATCGGGCTCGCGGGGTCGGCTTCGTCCAGATCCACCTCGGGTGCGATGCCCCGCAGGCAGTCGGCAATCAGGGTGCGTGCGTCGTCGCGGGTCATGGGCTGGCTCCAAGTAGTCGGTCGGGGTCTGACAGAGCACGTTCGAGCACGTGCAGGAATCGGCTGCCGGTGCGTCCGTCCGAGGCGCGGTGGTCCGCAGCCAGCGTGACGATCACGCTGCGGTGCACGCCAACGGTGCTTCCCTCGGCCCAGGGACGCGGTCGGATCCGCCCGAACCCGACCAACGCCACCTGGGGTGGTCGGATCACACCGTGTACCTCTTCCGCGCCCTGGTCGCCCAGGTTGGTCACCGTGATCGAGGCCTCACCCATGTCGGAGCTGCGCAGCCCTCCGCCGCGGGCGGCGGATACGAGTCGGCGGAGGACAGCCATGAGTTCCTCGAGGCCCAGCGCGGCGGCATCCGCGATGGTTGGCGTGACAACCCCGCCCCGGCGCAGCGACACCACGGCGCCCAGATCGACCGCATCGGCCGGTCGGACCGCGCTCTCGATCCACCATCCGTTCAGTTCACGCACCTCGGTGGCCGCCAAGGCCGCGGCACGCAACAAGGCGGCAGCGGGGAGGATCCGTTCCCTTGGCGGTCGTTGCGCGTTCAGTGCTTCCAGCCACCCGAGTGTGGGTTCCAGGTCGAGGGTGGAGCTGAGGCGGTAGTGGGGGATCTCGCGCCAGGCTCTTTCCATGGTTCGGGCGATGGCTGACCGGGCGGCCTGCAAGCGATCCGCTCCGGCGTCGGGCGACGGTTCGGATGCGGGGCGGCGGGTGGTGGCCAGGCGTTCGATGTCGCACGCCCGTACCGCACCACCCGGGCCGGTGCCGGTGACCTCGTCGACGTCGATGTCGTGCTCCCCGGCCAGGCGGCGCGCACGTGGGGTGGCGTGGTGGCGGTGGCCTGCGGCCCGCATGATGTCGTCGCGGTTTATCCGCCCTCCGGGACCGCTGCCCTGCAGCAGTGCGGTGTCCACTGCCAGATCGCTGGCGAGGCGCCGCACGATCGGTGACAGCACCAACGAGGCGTGATGGCGACCGGCCCCGCCCACGGGTATCGGATCCGGTGTCGGCTGCGTTGAGGGGTCGGGTTCGGGCACAGGTTCGGTCGGTATCGCCGGGGCGGATTCGGGAATCGGCTCGGGCGCAGGCGCAGGCGCGGGTTCGGGCTCCGGCGTGGACAGCGCTTCGGATTGCGCTGACGGTCCTGTCTGGATCTGCGGATCCCGGCGGGCCCCTCCAGCGTCATTGGCACCTATCCGGGCCAGGGGGGTCCCCACCGGCACACGGGTCCCCTCGGGGACCAGAAGTTCCTCCACGACGCCGGTGGTGAAGACCTCGACGTCGATGGCCGCCTTGTCGGTGTCGACCACCGCCACCACGTCGCCCCTGGTCACACTGTCGCCGACTCCGACGCGCCACTCGACGAGCGTCCCTTCCTCCATGTCGGCCCCGAGTGAGGGCATCACGAAGTCGCTCACCTCGTCACCCGTCGCACTGCCTCGACCACATCGTCGACCGATGGCAACGCAGCCTCCTCCAGATGCTTGGCGTACGGGATCGGGACCTCGACAGTGGCGACGCGCTCCACCGGGGCGTCCAGATCCCAGAAGGCATGTTCGGCCACCCGAGCCGCCAACTCCGCACCGATCCCGCCGCTGCGCCAGCCCTCCTCGACCACGACCAGTCGTCCGGTACGCCCCACCGACTCCAGCACCGTCTCCTCGTCGAGCGGCCGCAGCGTGCGCAGGTCGATCACCTCCACGTCGACGGTGTCGGCTAGGGACTCGGCCGCCGCGAGGCACGTGTGCACCCCGGCTCCGTGGCTGACAACGGTGACGTCACCACCCGCTCGCATGACCATGGCGTTGTCCAGGTCGACCGGCACGGGTCCATCGGGGAGCTCACCGGGCAGTGAGAACAGCCCGCCGTGTTCGAAGATCAGCACCGGATCGGGGTCTTCCAGGGCGGTGAGGAGCATCCCGGCGGCATCCCCCACCGTGGCGGGGGTGACGATCTTCAGCCCGGGGATGTGCGCGTACCAGGCTTCCAGGCTGTGGCTGTGCTGGGCCGCCAGCTGGCGACCGGCGCCGGTGGTCATGCGGATCACCAGTGGCACGTGGAACTGTCCGCCGGACATGTGCGACACGGTGGCGGCGTTGTTGAGGATCTGGTCGAGCGCCAGCAGGCTGAAGTTGACCGTCATGATCTCCACGATCGGGCGCTGCCCGGCCATGGCCGCTCCGATACCGGCGCCGACGAATGCCGATTCCGACAGCGGCGTGTCCCGCACACGTTCGGGGCCGAACTGTTCCAGCAGGCCGAGGCTCACAGCAAAGCACCCGCCATAGAGGCCGACGTCCTCGCCCATCAGGAATACGCGCTCATCGCCTGCCAGGGCCGTCCGCAGGCCCTCACGTAACGCTTCGCGGTAGGTGATCGTGCTCACTCTGCCCCCTGACGTGCGGGCCCGGCGGTGGAAACCTCGGAGTACACGAAGCGGCTCAGTTCCTCCACCGGTTCGAGGGTGCCCGCCTCTGCGTAGGCCACGGCGTCATCGATCTCGGAGGACACCTCGGTTTCCAACTCTGAGAGCATGTCGTCGTCGAGTTCGCCGCGGTCACGCATCACCTCGGCCAGCGCGTCGATGGGGTCGCGTTCACGCCAGCGCTCCACCTCCTCGTGCTCCCGATAGCGCTCGGGGTCATACATGGAATGTGCCCGGAAGCGGTACGTGCGCAGCTCCAACAACACCGGCCCACCGCCGGCGCGAACACTCGCCATCGCCCGTGCCGCGGCTTGATGAACTGCGAGGACGTCCATGCCATCGACCGGCCAGGCCGCCATCCCGTAGCTCGAGGCCTTCAAGGCGATGTCGGGGTCCGACTCCGAACTCGCGAGCGAAGTGCCCATGGCGTAGAGGTTGTTCTCACAACAGAACAGCACCGGCAGGTTCCACAGCGCTGCCAGGTTGAGGGACTCGTGGAACTCACCCTCGGCCACCGCGCCCTCCCCGAAGAAGCACGCGGCGAGGGCGCCCGATCCCGTGCGCTCTGCTGCGAGTGCGAGGCCGACCGCCACCGGTAGACCGGCGCCGACGATCGCATTGCCTCCGTAGAAGTTGGTTGCAGCGTCGAACAGGTGCATGGAACCACCGCGGCCGCGGCTGCAGCCCTCCTGTCGTCCGAACATCTCGGCGAGGATCGAACGCATCGACAATCCCCGAATCAGGGCATGACCGTGCTCCCGGTAGGTGGCCACTATCGAGTCCTCCGGGCGCAGTTGGTCGATGACCCCGGTAGCCACTGCTTCCTCCCCGACGTAGAGATGCAGGAACCCCCGGATCTTCGCTGCCGAGTACAGCTCCACGCAGCGCTCCTCGAATCGTCGGACACGCAGCATCTGGTGCAGCAGTCTTCGGGTCGTTTCGGCGTCTACGCTTGCTGGCTCACCGGTCATGGGAGGTGCTCCTCAGCTCGTTCGTGGCTGTCGCCGCCGGGCATCCGCGGCGCCCGGTCGGCGTCGTCACCCGTGGTCTGATCGGGGTCGGGTTCCAGGGTGGACAGATCGCCCTGGGGTTCGCCCAGCTCGCGGGCCCGCAGTACCCGCCGCATGATCTTGCCGCTACGGGTCTTGGGCAGGTGCGGTTCACACGCGATCTCCCTCGGGGCCACCGCGGCGCCCAGGCGGCGTCGTGCGTGGCCGACCAGCTCGAGGCGCAGGTCGTCGTTCCACTCGACCCCGGGGGCCAGCGTGACGAATGCCTTCACGATGTTGCCGGCCAGCTCGTCGGGTACGCCGATCACGCCCACCTCCACCACCGAAGGATGTTCCATCAGAGCGGATTCCACCTCGAAGGGTCCTATCAGGTGACCGGCGGTCTTGATGACGTCATCAGCGCGTCCGACGAACCACAGGTATCCATCCGCGTCGCGGGCCGCCAGGTCTCCCGAGAGGTACCACCCGTCCATGAAGGACCGCTCGTAGCGTTCCTCGTCGTGGATGTAGGCACGGAACATCGAGGGCCATCCAGTACGTATGGCGAGCATGCCCTCAGCGCCGGCTTCGGCGACGAGGCGGAGGCTGCCGTCGTCTTCCGCGATGGGTTCGTTGTCGCTGTCGACGGCTGCGATGCCGACCTGGATCCCCGGCAGCGGGCGACCCATCGAACCGGGTCGCACCTCGCAGGCGGCGAAGTTGGCCACCATGATCCCACCGGTCTCGGTCTGCCACCAGTTGTCGTGGATGGTGTGGCCGAGTACTTCCGCGCCCCACACCACTGCCTCCGGGTTGAGGGGTTCGCCAACCGAGGCCACCACCGCGAGTGAGGAGAGGTCGGACTCAGCAGGCAGGTCGTCGCCGGCGCGGATGAGCATACGTATGGCCGTGGGTGCGGTGTACCAGACCGTGACCTGTTGCTCGGCGAGGATGCGGTACCAGCGACGGGCATCGAACTCGGCTTCGTCGACGATGACTGTCACCCCGTGGGTGAGCGGGGAGATGATGCCGTACGAGGTGCCGGTGACCCATCCGGGATCAGCGGTGCACCAGAAGATGTCGTCGGGGTGCAGATCGAGTGCATAGCGACCGGTGGCGTGGTGGGCGACCACGGCGCGGTGCACGTGCAGCGCGCCTTTGGGTCGACCGGTGGATCCGGAGGTGAAGTGCAGCAGGGCCGGGTCCTCGGCCTCGGTGGCGACCGGCGGTGCCTCGCCGGTCATCTGGGTCATCAGCCGAGCCAGGTTGTGCACGCCTGTGTCGGGATCGTCGTCGCCGTCGATCAGCAGCACGTGGCGCAACTCGGGCAGGCGTTCCCTCAGAGCGGCGACCTTGCGGCGGTACAGCGAGGCGGTGGTCACGAGCACCGCCACGTTGCCCTTCTCGAGGCGCTGGTGGATGGGCTCGGGTCCGAAGGCTGAGAACAGGGGGCAGAACACGGCTCCGGCCTTGAGGGTGCCGAGCGCGGCCACGTAGAGCTCGGGGACCCTTCCGGCGAGGGTCACCACACGTTCTCCGCGGTTGACGCCGAGATGGTCGAGCACCTCCGCGAACCTGCTGGTTCGTTCGGCGAGCTCGGAATAGGTGAGATCGGTGACCGTGTCGTCGCGGTGCAGGAAGCGCAGCGCCACCCGGTGGGCCAGATGACCCGCAGCGTGGCGGTCGACCGCCTCGTGGGCGATGTTGAGGCCACCTCCCGGTAGACCGTCGAGGCGGGCTTCGGCGTCGCTCCAGGCGAACGTGGCGCGCTCGGTGTCGTAGTCGACGAGGTTGGGTACCCGGTCGGTTCGTCGGGAGGGGGGGATCGTGTCGTGGCTCATGCGGTATCTGTGAGCGCCGGTGATCGGAGGTGGTGAGGTCGCGCAGTGCCGAGCGTCAAGATCGGGATGGTATCGCTCCGGGCACCGTTCCTGCCCGGATCACGCCAGTTCAGTTGGCCGACCCTGATCGGCTCGTACACCAGTCGGCCGCGGCTTCGGACCTGGAGCACTGTGCGGAATCGGCGTTGCGAACCGGCGCAGATCCGTAGTGTGTGGGTATGGGTGTCGGTCTGCGTCCTTCGGTGGTCATCGGTGAGCGGGGCTTCGCTGCCCTGGTCTCCGCCGTCGTGGCCCGGTACCGGACCATCGGGCCCGTCGTGCGTGACGGCTCCATCGTGCTGGCGGAGATCCATTCGCCCGCCGAGCTCGTATCAGGGGTGACCCTGGAGCAGTCACCGGGCAGTTGTCGCGTCGTGCCGATGCCCGAGGACGACCGGCGACGGTTCGCATGGGCCGTCGGTCCGCACTCGGCCAAGAACCAACAGCATCCTGGCGAACGTGTGGTCTTCACAGCTGATCTCGGAGCCGATGGGTTCGAGGTCCGTGCGTCCGACGAGGCGTCGCCCACGGGGACCGCCAGCTCGACCGGCCGCCCGCAGGCGATCATCGGGCTGCGACCATGTGATGTGGCTGCTGTCGGGGTGCTCGATCGGGTGCTCGGCAGCGATTCGATCGGTGGGCTGGATCCGCTGGTGATCGTGGTGAACTGCACCGAGCCCGGCGGTAGCTGTTTCTGTACCTCGATGGACACTGGTCCGGCGTTGGCGTCCGAGCGGACCGATGACGTGGACCTGGTGCTGTGGGAACGCGGCACCGGGGAGGCACCCGAGTATCTGGTCACGTCCACCAGCGAGCGCGGTGAACGTCTGCTCGATGGTGTCGCTGGGCTGGATGAGCGGGCGGCCGGCGCAACGGACGCGCAGTGGGCCGAGGATGCCACCGCAGATGCCGCGGCGCGGATGGGTCGCGTACTCCAGACCGATGGTCTACCCGAAGCCCTCATGGCGACACTCGATTCCTCGCGTTGGGATGACGTCGCGAGTCGTTGCCTGAGCTGCGGCAACTGCACGATGGTGTGTCCGACCTGCTTCTGTTCATCGGTGCACGATACGAGTTCGCTCGACGGGTCGACGGTGTCGCGGACGCAGCGCTGGGACTCCTGTTTCACTCTCGAACATTCGTTCATCCACTCCGGAAGTGTCCGCAGCGGCACGGCCGACCGTTACCGGCAGTGGCTGACCCACAAGCTCTCGACGTGGTGGGCGCAGTTCGGCGAGTCCGGTTGTGTGGGCTGTGGACGTTGCATCTCGTGGTGTCCGGTAGGCATCGACCTCGTGGAGGAAGCCAACGCGCTGGTCACCGAGGCCCGGTCAACCGAAGCCCGGACCCCACAGGCGAGCGCCCCGCAAGCGCGCACGACCGGATCGCAGGCGATCGCGCAGGACCCCGGGAGCCACGGGCACGGACCGGGCGGGACCGCGGGAACTCCATCCGACGGTGCTCATGGAGCGATGGAACAGACGCTCATGTCGGTGACCGACGTGCTGGTACGCCGACGCGCTGCCATGGCCCGCGATGGTGGCAACCAGGAGCCGTCGTGACCGCCGGGACCGGACGGTCCGGCCCCTCCGGTACCTCCGAGTTGTCGGAGCTGTTCCAGGTGATTCTGGAGCCGCTCTCGGCCGGGGCGCGCGAGCGGTTGGTCGACTCAGCCGAGTGGCTCGAGGTGGCACCCGGTGCGCGGGTCTTCGATGAGGGTGGCGTGGCCGATGCCCTGCACGTGGTGGTCTCGGGAACCGTGCAGCTGAGCGTGCACCAACGCGAGCGGAACCTCGCGGTGGCCTCGGTGGGTCCCGGTGAACTCCTCGGCTGGTCCTGGATGGTGCCGCCTCATCGTTGGGACTTCGACGCGGCGTCGGGGTCGGGAGCCACGCTGGTGCGCATTCCTGCCGATGTCCTGCGATCCGTGATGGAGGCCGATCCCCGCGACGCCGCAGCGTTGAGCGGACAGATGCTGGGAGTCGTGAGCCGGCGTCTGCGCGACACCCGCATCCAGTTGCTGGACCTGTTCTCCTATCCGGATGTACAGGCGCAGGGAGGGGCGGACAAATGAGTGGCCGAGCGGTCCGCGTGCCGACCGCTGATGCCCCGATGAATGTCATGGTGCCGGTGCCCTACCGGGTGCGCCGTCGGCGCACGGAGATCGAGGAGGATCGCGGCGCGGGCATCGACGAGGTGGTGACACTCGAACTCGAAGCGTTGGCGGAGCACCTCCGGCAGCCTGCCCCGGGGCAGTTCGCGATGGTCTGGGCGCCGGGTGTGGGAGAGGTGCCGATCTCTGTCTCGTCGTTCCATGAGGGGACCGTCGGGGTCACCGTACGTGCGGTGGGCGCGACCACGGTTGCGTTGTGTGACGCCACGCCGGGAGAGGTGCTGGGTCTGCGCGGCCCGTTCGGCCGGGGCTGGTCCACCGCCGGAGCCGACCGGCCGATGGTGGTCGTCTCCGGTGGGATCGGTCTGGCTCCTCTGCGGCGGCACATCGAGTCGTTGTTGGCACGACGACGGAACCGCTCCGAGCCGGCCCTGGTGCTGGTCGTGGGTTCACGCACTCCCGCTGAGATCCTGTTCCGCGAGGAACTCGAACGGTGGTCCGAACGAGCCGAGGTCCACCTCACAGTCGACCGGGCCGGACCGGGATGGAACGGTGAGGTCGGGTTGGTCACCTCGACGGTCGCCCGCCTCGGTGTCAGGCCCGGAGTTGCAGCCGCGCTGTGTGGGCCCGAGATCATGATGCGCGTCGTAGCCAATGACCTGGTCACCGCCGGCGCGGACCCGCGGGACGTGGAGGTCTCTATGGAACGCTCCATGGCCTGTGCGGTGGCCCACTGCGGACGGTGCCAGATCGGCCCGGTGATGCTGTGTCGCGACGGACCGGTGCTGGACTGGTCCGAGGCATCCGCCCTGATGGGGGTCCGCAGATGGTGACATCGAACCAGGTGACGACCGCCCGTCCCTCACTGGCGGTGTGGAAGTTCGCCTCCTGCGACGGCTGTCAGCTCACACTGCTCGACTGTGAGGACGACCTGCTGGCAGTGGCAGGAGCCGTGAGGATCGCCAGCTTCCTCGAGGCCTCCAGTGCGGTGGTGGAGGGCCCCTACGATGTTTCGCTGGTCGAGGGTTCCATCACCACGGCCGAGGACGAACAGCGGATACGCGAGGTGCGCGAGCAGTCGCGGGTGTTGGTCACGATCGGGGCGTGCGCCACCTCGGGTGGCATCCAGGCGCTGCGCAACGCAGCGGACGTGCGGGAGTTCGTGTCGGTCGTCTACGCGACCCCGTCCTTCATCTCCACGCTCGATACCTCGACGCCGATCTCGGCGCACGTCCCGGTCGACTTCGAACTGCGTGGATGTCCCATCGACAAGGGTCAGCTGCTCGAGGTCATCTCGGCACTGCTCGCCGGCCGCCGCCCGGACGTGCCCACCCACAGCGTCTGCGTCGAGTGCAAGACCGCGGGAAACGTCTGTGTGACCGTCGCTTCCGGCACACCGTGCCTCGGCCCTGCCACACAGGCCGGGTGTGGCGCGCTGTGCCCCTCGTACGACCGTGGCTGCTACGGCTGCTTCGGACCATCGGAGGCACCCAACACAGAGGCGGTGGCCGAGATGCTCCGCGCCGAAGGCGTGGACGGAGCTGACCTCGTCCGGGTGTTCCGTTCGTTCAACGCCGGATCACCCGCTTTCGCCGAAGCTGCGTCGCGGGCCGAGATGACCACGCGGGTGCAGATCCGCGACGCCGACGGGGCAGTGGTGGCATGACACATCGCAGCGCTGCTTCGCGCACCTTGCGGGTCGACCAGTTGGCGCGCGTCGAAGGCGAAGGTGCCCTGCACGTGGAGGTCGTTGACGGCGAGGTCACCGATGTGCGCCTGCGCATCTTCGAGCCACCTCGTTTCTTCGAGGGGTTCCTCGTCGGTCGCGGCCACACGGAACCACCCGACATCACCACGCGTATCTGCGGGATCTGCCCGGTGGCCTACCAGATGAGCGCCTGTGCTGCGGTGGAGGACGCCTGTGGGGTGGAGGTGGGCGGAACCCTGGAGGCACTGCGCAGACTGCTCTACTGCGGCGAGTGGATCGAGTCTCACACCCTTCACATCTCGATGCTGCACGCACCGGATTTCCTGGGTGTGCCGTCGGCGATCGAACTGGCGGAGATCGACCGGCCGACCGTGGAGCGTGCGCTGCGGCTCAAGAAGGCCGGCAACCGGATCCTCGAGGTCATCGGCGGGCGTGCCATCCATCCGGTCAACGTCAAGGTGGGGGGGTTCCACCGACTCCCGAGGCGTGAGGAGTTGAGCGCGCTCGCCGCGGTGCTCGACCGGGCGCTGGAGGACGCGGTGGCAGTCACCCGCTGGGTGGCCGGTTTCGACTTCCCCGATGTTTCAATGGACTACCGCTTCGTGGTGGCCGACGATCCGGGCCACTACCCGGTGCTCGGAACCGGGTTCGTGGTCGAAGGCGGCACCGGTCGACCCGACACGAGGTTTCCCACCAGTGCGTTCAGTGAACAGGTCGTCGAGACACATGTGGAGCACTCCACCGCACTGCATGCCCACCTGGAATCGGGCGACGGCTACCTCGTGGGTCCGCTCGCACGTTTCGCGATGGCTTCCCAACGGCTCCATCCGATCGCACTCGAGGTGGCCGAACAAGTGGGCCTCACCGGTCCGGTGCACAACCCGTTCCGCAGCATCGTGGTGCGAGCAGTCGAGGTGATCCACGCGACCGCGACCGCGCTCGACCTGATCGCGTCCCTCTCGGGAGACCGCCTCACCGGTCCGCCAGCGGTGCACGTCCCGCCGCCGCAGGACGGCGAGGTCGTCGGCCACGGAATCACCGAGGCACCGCGGGGGCTTCTGTACCACCGCTACCGCATCGGGGGCGGAGGTGACATCACCGAGGCGACGATCATCCCTCCGACCTCACAGAACCAGCCGACCATCGAACACGACCTGTGGCACGTCGCGGAGGACATGCTCGACAACGGCGGCGACGAGGTAAGCGACGACGACCTGAGACACCGTTGCGAGGTGGCGATCCGCAACCACGATCCGTGCATCAGCTGCGCCACGCACTTCCTCGACCTCACTGTGGAGCGGCGGACCGGAACATGAGTGACATGGTGCCGGGAAGCCCTCATCGGCCGCTCGTGGTTGCGGTCGGCAACCGTTTCAGGACCGACGACGGCGTTGCCGGCGTCGTGCTCGATGCGCTGGGGGAGTTGCCGGCTGTGGTGGCGCGTGCGGACCTTGCGGAACTCGACGGTGAACCGACCCACCTGATCGACCTGTGGTCCGGGCGCGATCATGTCGTGGTCGTGGATGCGGTGCGGGTCGCAGGTGTTGAACGCGGCAGGGTGCTGGTGCTGCGCGGCGACGATGCGTTCGACCCCACCACCGTGGCGCGGTGGCACAGCGGGGTATCAGGGCACTCGGCGGGCCTGGCCGAGGCGCTGGGGCTTGCAGCGGTCCTGGAGCGGATCCCCGGGAGCCTGTGCATCGTCGGTGTGGTCGTCGGGACGACCGACCACGGAACCGAGCTGAGTCGGGCCGTGGCGGCCGGGGTGCCGGCCGCGGTCGCTGAAGTCCTTGCCGAGCTCGGGATCGACACCTCCGATGAGCACGGAGGTGTGATCGATGTGTCTGTCTGATCTGGGTCCGGTGTTGAGCGTGGACGCGACCCGTGGCACCGCCGAGGTCGACCTGGCGGGCCGGCACCGTCAGGTATCGTTGGCTCCATTGGTGCTCGACGGTGCCTCGGTGGCACCGGGGGACTGGCTGTTGGTCCACACCGGTCTGGCCGTGGAGGTACTGGATGCCGTCGAGGCCGCGGTGATCGTCGCAAATCGCGAGGAGCTGGCACTCACCGATCCGTCACGCACCGGAGGAGAGCCTGACAAATG
This sequence comes from uncultured Microthrixaceae bacterium, assembly GCA_963805905.1. GTDB lineage: Bacteria > Actinomycetota > Acidimicrobiia > Acidimicrobiales > Microtrichaceae > JAMLGJ01. Next base: position 2,807,469 of record CAWDVV010000001.1, on the reverse strand, counting down.
GACATCCGAGCGATGAAGGCCGAGCCTGATGGACGACTTCGTCGGCGACCGTCACCGGTCGGGGTGACCGGCAACGGTGCGGTGACGCGCCATCGGTTGGGTATCGCGTTCGCGCTCGGTGCAGCAGTGGTTTCGGGTGGTTCGGTCTGGCTCAATGCGCAGGTTGTGGCCCGTGTCGAGCTGTTCGGTGATCCCGGTACCTACACCACCGCCAAGAACGTCGTTGCCGGCGCGGTGGTCCTGGCGGTGGCCGCAGTCGCGGCGCTGAGGGGAACTGCTCAGGGTCTCACACGGCCGCGTCGTCGTTCGCAGTGGTGGGGCCTCGCAGCGGTGGCGGTGGTTGGGGGGTCGTTACCGTTCCTGTTGTTCTTCGAGGGACTCGCCGCGTCGGGCGCGCCCGGTGACGCACAGCTCGTGCACAAGGCGGGGCTGTTGGCGTTCGTGGCGTTGCTGGCCCCCTCAGTGCTGCGCGAGCGGTTGGGGGCCTTCCAGCTCGCCGGGGTGGGCCTGGTGCTGTTCGGGTACTGGATGCTCTCGGCCGACCTCCGTGCGCTCCAGGTTGGAAGAGGTCTGCTACTGGTGCTGGCGGCCGCGCTGTGTTGGGCTGTCGAATCGGTAGTGGATCGATGGTTGCTGAGCGATGTGACCCCGGTCACCGTCGCGGTTGCGCGGCTTTCCGTCGGTTCCGTGGTGCTCTTGGCAGTGGGGTTGCTCAACGGCGACGCGGCCCGCCTCGGTGACCTCGGTGTCGCCGGTTGGTCCTGGGTTGCCGTGACCGGCTTCGTGCTGGCGGTCTACGCCGGCTTGTGGTTGTACGCGCTGGCGAATGCCCCGGCACTCGACGTGACTGCGGTGCTTGCGCTTGCCGTACCGCTCACCGCGGTTGTCGCGATGGTTCTCGACGGAGCCACTGTGCCCGAGCCCGGTGGCCTGGTTGTCGTGGCCGGCGGTGCGGTCGTCGTGGCGATGACCGCCGCGCTGAGCCGGAGTCCGTCGATGTCACACGCGCGCTGATCGAGCGCCGGGCAGCCACAGTGACATCACCCGCCGCACCCCAACTCGCCGGCGCTCTTCGCTTCGCCCGGTACGCTCTGGCCCCCAACCGGCTCGGCTACTGCGGACCTGCCGACGACGTCGCCCTCTTCGAAGCGGCCGTGGAACTCGCGGGGTCGACCGGGGATGCCGGCGCCGTCACGGGAGGTCGCTCGCACATCAGGTCGGCCGGCAACGCGGTGGGAGACCTTGCGGTGGAACACCTGGCGGGTCTCCGCGGTCTGGCGCGGGGTTTCGAGGGCGCTTGGCCCTATCTGGAACTGATAGCAGGCGCGAACGGGATCGATGATCCTCTGGACGACCGCGTGGTGGCCGCGTACTGGCTCGGTGGGCCCAGGCTGGGTCGTGTGGGACCCTTTGCGGCCGGCAACCATGTCGAGAGGAGGTTCCGGATGCGGGCAGGTCGTTGGTGGGCGGAGGTCGCAGCCGCACTGGAGCCGGGAGTCCTGCCGAACCATGCGTTCCATGTGATGGTCGTGGGGCCGTGGGTGGGCATGCTGCGCGATGGGCGCAGCGATGCACCCCTGGAGGTGATCAACCGTTGTCGCATCCGCCGCGGACGTGTCGTCGAGCTCCACCGCGACGAGGCTCTCGTGTGCACCGACCGGATCTCTTTCGCCTCCGGTCGGCTCGTGTGTGACCGGGCGGCCACGATGATGACCCAGTGGGTGCGATTGGGCGAGGATGGTCGTCATCCTTGTGGCCCCGTCGCTGTGGGCGACGTTGTGGCGATCCACTGGGACTGGGTGTGCGAAGTGCTCGACCCGGCAGCCGCGGTCGCGCTCGGGAGGGGAGAGGCAGCGGCTCTGGAACGTGCGAACGCGGCCCTGTCGATCCCCGGAGCCCCGGAGCTGGGATGAAACGAAGACATGAGGCGACGCCCGTACAGTCATCGATATCGGCGGCGGATCCTACCCTTCGGACTCTTCTCGATTCCCTACGAGGTATCACTGGCGACGACCTATTGGAGCAGGATCCCGGAGTTGAATGAACGGTCGTCTGGTCGTCGTATCTGGGTGAGCATTCGGACACCACCCGGGCTGCAGGTAGCTTGGTGTCCGTGATTCAGCGGAAGGGTAGCTACCAGCTTGCGCCTCGCCCCGGCGATGTCGGCGATGTCGGCGATGTCGGCGACGTGTCTGCCCGATGATGAACGAGTGGCTCTGGTCCTACGCCGACTACCTGGTGGCCGAGGAGGGACAGCGCGAGACCCTGTGTACGGTCGGCAACGGATACGTGGCGACGCGCGGTGCGCTGGCGGAGTGCGCCGCTGACGGCATCCACTATCCCGGGACCTACCTCGCAGGTGTGTTCAATCGACTCACGACCGAGGTTGCTGGTCGCGAGGTGATCAACGAGAGCATCGTCAATGCTCCCAACTGGCTCCCGGTGCTGTTCCGAGTGGCCGACGGCGAGTGGTTCTCAGTGGACCGCACAGATGTCGAGGAGCACCATCTGGAGTTGGATCTGAAACGTGCGTTGCTCACCCGTCGCAGCCGTCTACGCGACAACGCCGGCCGAATACTGTCGGTCACCGAGCGTCGCTTCGTCAGCCTGGCGGATCAGCACCTGCTCGCGTCGGAAACCACGTTCACGCCGGAGAACTTCTCGGGTCCGGTCGAGATCAAGTCCGTTCTCGACGGCACCGTGGAGAACACCGGAGTTCCGCGCTACGAGGCTCTCGATCATGACCACCTGAGGCACATCGACTCGAGGGTCATCGATACGGACCTCATGCTCCTCGAAGTGTGTACCAACGACTCGGAGATCCGGATCGCGGAAGTGGCCAGGACGACGCTGCGATCAGATGGTGAGAGATTCGACCGATCGAGCGTACCCATATCGCTGGATCGCTATGCGGCCCAACTCTTCTCGCTGGAGGTTGAAGAGGGCTCGGGGATCTCGGTCGAGAAGATCGTCGCGGTGTTCACGTCTCTCGATCGGGGCATCTACTCACCGCGCGAGGCTGCGATCCACGGGGCCCGCCGGGCCCCGAGATTCGACGACCTACTCGAAAGCCACGTCACGTCGTGGTCGCACGCCTGGGACCGCAGCTGCATGACCCTCACGGGAGACGTCGGACACACCGCTCGGATACTCAACCTCCACATCTTCCACCTGCTCACCACGGTGTCGAAGCACACCACGGAACTCGATGTCGGAGTTCCGGCCAGAGGACTGCACGGTGAGGCCTACCGGGGGCACATCTTCTGGGACGAACTCTTCATATTCCCCTTTCTGACGATGAGGGTTCCCGAGCTCACGAGAGCGCTGTTGCGCTACAGGGCAAGGAGGCTCGACCGGGCACGTGAAGCCGCCGTGGACGCGGGCTATGAGGGAGCGATGTATCCCTGGCAGTCGGGAAGTGACGGTCGCGAGGAGACCCAGACACTGCACCTGAATCCCGAATCGGGGCACTGGCTCCCGGACGCCTCACAACGTCAGCGCCACATCAACGCAGCAGTGGTCGTGAACATATGGCGCTACTGGCAGGTCACGACCGACCTCGAATTCATGCGCTTCTGGGGTGCCGAGATGGTTCTGGAGATCGCCAGGTTCTGGGCGAGCATCGCAACCTACAACCACACCTTGGATCGCTATGAGATCAAGGGAGTGATGGGACCCGACGAATTCCACGAGGGCTATCCGGACTGCGAGGAACCCGGTCTCGACAACAACGCATATACCAACCTGATGGCCGTGTGGTGTCTGTGTCGGGCATTCGACGTTCTCGACATCCTTCCCGGCAAACGCCGCGAGGAGTTGGTTGCGAAGTTGGACATCTCCCACGAGGAGCTCGACCGTTGGGGTGACATCAGTCGCAAGATGCGACTCTGCTTCCACGACGACGGGATCCTCAGCCAGTTCGAGGGTTACGGGGACCTGCTGGAACTCGACTGGGATGCGTACAGGGAGCGCTACGGCGATATCGGACGTCTGGACCGCATCCTCGAGGCCGAGGGTGATTCCCCCAAGCGCTACAAAGTGGCAAAGCAGGCCGACACGGTGATGTTGTTCTACGTGCTGAGTTCCGCAGAGCTGGCCGAGCTCTGGGACCGGCTCGGCTATGACCGCGACCCGGACTTCATTCGCCGGAACATCGAGTACTACGAGAACCGGACGTCGCACGGCTCCACTCTCTCGCTCATGGTGCACTCCTGGCTGCACAGTCGACTGGATCGTGGACGCTCGTGGGACCTGTTCCGCTCAGCGTTGGAGTCCGACATCAACGATGTCCAGGGTGGCACGACCCGTGAGGGAATACACCTCGGAGCGATGGCCGGCACCGTCGATCTGATCCAGCGCTGCTACGGCGGGATAGATACCCGCGAGGATGTGCTCCACATCGACCCCCAACTACCCAGTGGGCTCCACGAACTCGCGTTCTCGATCAACTACCGGCGTCAACTCGTCAGCCTGGAGATCAACCACGAGCGCGTCAGGGTCCGACTCGCCGGGGACAGCGGACACAGAACCCCGGTGGCGCTCAACGTCGCAGGACAGCCGGCCACGCTCGAACCCGGCGGCGCGCTCGAGTTGCAAATCGGCTGACCACGGCCGGTCCGGTCCCATCCGATCGATATGGCCCGTTTGCGAGCGTGGTGTTGTCCTCAGCCACCGTCACGCAGCGGGGTACAGCGCGGACGCGGAACTGCGATCATGTGCGTGCTCTGGTCCATACGAAGGCCAGGCGCAGCACACCCAGGAGAACTAGACATGCTGCGATGGGCAGCAGGCTCGCCAGGTCGTGTGTGGAGAGCTGGAGGATCACCACGACGATGGCCCCTGTGCACCCAGCCGAACCGAGGTGACCGAGCAACTTCCCTGTCCACTCGTCGGCGGTCCGGGCATGGAGGTGGTTTACGAGTCCGAAGACCACGAGAAACGTGACCGATCCAAACGTCAGCAGTTCGTTGATGTCGGGGACCATGGCCGCCAAGGCACCCAACACGGCGAGGGTCCACATTGCAGTTGCAGGCAGACCTCGTGTCGTGTGGCCGAGCAGCGCGGGCAGTTCCCTCGAGTTGCTGAGGTCGCGAGCCAGACGAGCGGTCGAGAACAGTGTGGCGTTGATCGCAGATGAGGTGGCCAGGACAGCGGCACCGGTGGCCAGCCACCTACCTGCATTTCCCAGGGCCGCTTCCCCTACCGCAGCGAACGCCGACTCCCGTTGGGCGACGATCACCGAGTCGGGGACGAGCATCTGTGAGCCGAGGGTGACGACCACGTAGACAGCGATGACAACGAGCACAGACAGGTACAGGGCCCTGGGCAGTGTGCGGTCGGCATCCTCGATGTCGTCGTAGTCATAGGGAAGCAACTCGAAGCCTTCATAGGCGACGAAGATCGACGCCGCGCCGATGAACACTCCGGCATAGCCCATGTCAGCAAGGGGTGTGAGTCGTTCGGATGACCACGCAAACAGCCCGATTCCCGCGATGAGGGTCAGAACCAGGAGTTTCGTCGCCACGATCAGGTCCTCGCTGATGCTCGAGGCACCGATGCCACGGGTGTTGAGCACCCAGAAGAACCCGAGAACTGCAATCGAGGCGACCCGAGCCGCGAGCTCGCCGATGCCGAACAGCCCTGATACGTAGTGTCCGAAGGTGAAGGCGTAGACCCCCAGGGCAATCACGTATCCGAGGATGAGGAACCAACTGGTGATTGCTCCGAGCTGCGGATGGCCGGCCTCGGAGAGGTAGGTGAACGGGCCACCGGAGCGGCCGGCTCGCCTGGTCAGGCCTGCGAACGAGCTGGCGGTGATCAGAGCTATCGCTCCCGCAATCATGAAAGACAGGAACGCGAGGTGCCCGGCGAGTTCGATGGTGACTCCGAGAACCGAGAAGATCCCGCCGCCGATCATTCCACCGATCGCCATGGCCGAGCAGTCCCGGAGCCGGAGCCGACCTCGGGCTCTGCCGCGTTGGATCTCGGTGCGCGGGTGATACGCACCTGGCCGGCTTTCGGCGCTGTCCGCGACGGTAGCTATGTCCATGTCCAGTTGCGAACGGGTGGAAGGTCCTCGCCGTGGGTCCGGATGTAGCGGTGGTGGTCGATGAGCTGGTCCCGCAGGGCTTCTGCGACATGGGCATACCGCTCGTTGAGCCCAGGCACGCGCTCGATCACGTCGAGCACCAGATGCCAGCGGTCCAGATCGTTGCGCACGACCATGTCGAACGGGGTCGTGGTGGTTCCTTCTTCCTTGTAGCCGTGCACATGGAAGTGTTCGTGGCCTGCTCGGCGGTAGGTGAGGCGATGGATCAACGAGGGGTAGCCGTGGTAGGCGAAGATCACCGGTGTATCGGTTGTGAACAGCGAGTCGAACTCAGCATCGCTCAGGCCATGGGGGTGCTCGGTATCGGGCTCCAGGGTCATCAGGTCGACCACGTTCACCACCCGTACCGCCACGTCCTCCATGTGTTCTCGAATGTAGGCCACCGCCGCGAGGGTCTCCAGGGTGGGTACGTCACCGGCGCACGCCATGATCACGTCCGGTTCGCTGCCATGGTCGTTGGAGGCCCATTCGAACATTCCGATACCTCTGGCGCAATGACGCTCAGCCGAGTCCATGTCGAGCCACTGGAGTTCGGGTTGCTTGCCCGCCACGATCACGTTCACGTAGTCGCGGCTGCGTAGGCAGTGATCGGTGACCGAGAGCAGGCAGTTGGCATCGGGTGGGAAGTAGACGCGCGCCACCGACGCCTTCTTGTTCACCACGTGGTCTATGAAACCGGGGTCCTGGTGGCTGAATCCGTTGTGGTCCTGACGCCACACGTGTGAGGTCAACAGGTAGTTCAGCGAGGCAATCGGGCGACGCCAGGGGATCTCGTGGCTGACCTTCAACCACTTGGCGTGCTGATTGAACATGGAGTCGACGATGTGGATGAACGCCTCGTAGCACGAGAACAGTCCGTGCCGGCCGGTGAGCAGGTAGCCCTCGAGCCAGCCCTGGCAGTTGTGCTCGCTGAGCATCTCCATCACCCGGCCGTCCCGTGCCAGATGGTCGTCGGTGGGTTTGGTCTCGGCGACCCAGGCCCGGTCGGTCACGTCGAACACCGCGGAGAGCCGGTTGGATGCGGTCTCGTCGGGGCCCACCAGACGGAAGTTGCGTGGCTCTGTGTTGAGCGCCATGACGTCGCGCAGATAGGAGCCGAGCACGCGGGTGGCCTCCGCCCGCACGGTGCCTGGAACGGGTACTTCCACTGCGTACCCGGTGAAATCCGGCAGCCGCAGGTCCGACAGCAGAAGGCCGCCGTTGGCATGGGGGTTGGCTCCCATACGCCGACTGCCGCTGGGTGCCAGCGCAGCGAGGTGGGCTCTGAAAGCGCCGGTGTCATCGAAGAGCTCTTCGGGGCGGTAGCTGCGCATCCACTGCTCCAACTGAGCGAGGTGTTCGGGATTGTCACGAACGTTGGCGAGGGGTACCTGGTGTGCCCGCCAGGTGCCTTCCACCGGAAGCCCGTCGACCACCTTGGGCCCCGTCCACCCCTTGGGTGATACGAGCACGATCATCGGCCAACGGGGCCGCCCGATTGTGCCTCTTTCGCGGGCATCGCTCTGGATCTCGGCGATGTCATCGAGTGCCTGGTCCAGGGTCGCAGCCATCAACTGGTGCATCACAGTGGGGTCGTCACCCTCGACGAACCGGGGGTCCCATCCATAACCGGTGAGGAGCTGGCGGAGCTCCTCGCGGGGGATGCGGGCGAGCACCGTGGGGTTGGCGATCTTGTAGCCGTTGAGGTGCAGGACCGGTAGAACGGCACCGTCTGTCACGGGGTCGAGGAACTTGTTGGAGTGCCACGCAGTTGCCAGCGGCCCGGTTTCGGCTTCACCATCGCCGACCACACATGTGGCGATCAGGTCCGGGTTGTCGAACACGGCCCCGAACGCGTGGGCGAGCGAATAGCCCAGTTCGCCGCCCTCGTTGATCGAACCCGGGGTTTCCGGCGCATCGTGGCTCGGGATGCCACCGGGGAAGGAGAACTGTCTGACGAGGCGGTCGAGTCCATCGATGTCGTCGCTGATGTTGGGATAGCGCTCGCTGTAGGTTCCCTCCAGATAGGTGTTGGCCACCATGCCCGGGCCCCCATGGCCGGGTCCGCACACGAAGATCATGTTGAGGTCCCGCCGGCGGATGGCGCGGTTGAGGTGCACGTAGACGAAGTTGAGTCCCGGCGTGGTGCCCCAGTGGCCGAGAAGCCTCGGCTTGATGTGCTCCGGTCGCAGGGGTTCGCGCAGCAGCGGGTTGTCCATCAGGTAGATCTGACCGACCGACAGGTAGTTCGCAGCGCGCCAGTATGCGTCGATACCGGCGAGTTCCGGGTCGCCCAGCGGGCTTGGCGACGCCGTTGGGTGTGCTCCGGTCTCGTGGATCATGGTGAGACCTCCTTGTGTGTGATCGTCACCTTGTCGCGACGGTCGACGAGCCAGTAGGTGAGCAGTTTGACCCGGTCGTTGATCACAAAGGAGATCAGTGCGTAGCCCCACACGAATGCGGCCCAGCTCCAGCCGATGGCCGGCATGAACATCCCGTACACGGCGATGAGGGTGGCCAACGCCTGCGTGCCGAGCACTGCACCGAGGAGAAGGTTCGAAGGGCGACTCGACCAGAACGGGCCGCGCGTGCGGGTCAGGAAGATCGTCAGGTGTCCGGCGACCGAGAGCATCAGGTACATCACCGTCTGGGTCTCGGCGCGGCCGAGATCGAACACCGAGTTCGCGAGAACGAGCAGCGAGAACGAGGCCACCACGCCAGCCAGACCCGAGCGCGCTGGCCACGGTCAGAACCGTGCGCATGCGCCATTTGACCGGCTCCGGTGAAGCCATGGCGTTGTCGTAGGCGATCGAGAGGATGGCGCCGTCATTGAGCAATGCCAGCAGCACGATCATCAGGGCGGTGACCGGGAAGAAGTCGAACACCAGGATTGCCACAGTGACGAAGAACAGCACACGGATCGTCTCGGTGACCCTGTAGGTCGCGTAACTGGTCATGCGTTCGAAGATCTCGCGACTGGTGCGGACAGCCTGCACGATCACGCTGAGGCCGGGGGACGTGAGCACGATGTCGGCCGCAGCGCGGGCGGCGTCGGTGGCACCCTGTACCGCGATGCCGGCGTCCGCCTGCTTGAGTGCGGGAGCGTCGTTCACCCCGTCTCCGGTCATGGCGACCAGATGGCCACGTGACTGCAGCCGTTCCACGATGCGGTACTTGTGCTCCGGGAACACCTGGGAGAATCCGTCTGCCTCCTCGATCGCGCCGGCGAGGGCGTCGTTGTCGGGCCCGTCCAGCACAGTGGATTCCAGGAGGTCGGTTCCCAGGCCAACCTCGTCGGCGATCTCGCGGGCGATCGCCATCTGGTCACCGGTGACCATCTTGACATCGATTCCGAGTTCCCGGGCCGCCGAGATGGTGGATCGCGAGTCCTCGCGTGGCGGATCGGCGAGAGGCACCACCCCCAGCAACATCCAACGCCCCGAAGCGTCGGTCCGGGCCACCGCCAGTGACCTCGATCCGATGGCGGCAAAGCGGTCCACCGCTCCTTTCGCTTTCCGGGATGCGGGTGAGGTGCGACCGTCGTCCGCACCGAGCAGCCCGAGGATCACCTGGAGTGCCCCTTTGCTCACCCGTGTGGTGGAACCATCGGATAGGCGCACGGTGGCCTCGGACCGTTTGTGCACCGGATCGAACGGCTGGAACGCCTCCAACGAAGTACCCTCGATCGGGCCGACTTCGTCGGCGGCTGCCAACACCGCCTGGTCGATGACATCACGGTCACCTGCGCTGGACGCGAGAGCCGCCCAGCGCAGCACTTCATCCGGATCGAGCCCGGGTGCCGCGTCCGGCTCGCCGGAGCGGACACGGTTCTGGGTGAGCGTCCCGGTCTTGTCCGAGCACAACACATCGACCCCGCCGAGTTCCTCCACCGCTGCAAGGTGGCTGACCACCGCGTCCTGGCGGGCCAGTTGCGAAGCACCGACAGCCATGGTCACCGACAACACAGCTGGTAGCGCCACCGGGACCGACGCCACGGCAACCACCAGGGCGAACTCCAACAACTCGGCCAGCGGGGTGCCGCGCCCGATCCCCACCACGAGGATGACGGCCACCAGGGCCAACGCCGTGATGATCAGGTAGCGGGCGATGCGCATCACCGCCTGCTGGAAATGGCTCACCGCGCCGGCTTCCTGCACCAGCTGGGCAGTCTTTCCGAAGTACGTGCGGGCACCCGTGGCCACTACGACGGCATCGCTCTCACCGAGGGTGACCACCGATCCCGAGAAGCACATGCTGCCTCGACCGCGGGCCACGGGTAGTGACTCGCCGGTCAACGCTGACTGGTCGACCTCCAGGTCGGAACCATCCAACAGGCGGATGTCTGCCGGCACGAGGTCACCCAGACGCACGCGCACGACATCACCCACGACCAGATCTCGCGCGGGCACGGTCTTCCAGAGGTCATCACGCAACACGAGGGCCTCGGTGGCCAACCGTTCCTTCAACGCGTCGATGGCATTGCCCGCCTGGTACTCCTCCCAGAAGGACACGGTCCCGTTGAGCACCAACAGGACAGCGATGATGGCTGCATCTGCCCAGTGCTTGGTTGCCAACGAGAGGGCAAGCGCGACCTCGATCATCCAAGGCATCGGACCCCACCAGTGGCGCAGCAGACGCAACAGGAAGGGTTCCTTGTGATCGACCAGCTCGTTGCGTCCGTCTCGAGCGAGGCGCTCGTCCACCTCGGCTCCGGTCAGGCCCCCCAGACGTGACTCCGTGGCACGCAGGGCCTCGCTCGGATCGAGCATGTCGGCGGGATCGGTTCCGACGCCGCCATGTTCGCCACCGGCCTTGTTGTCCTCAACCGCGGTGCCGTCCTCAACCGCGGTGCCGTCCTCAACCGCGGTGCCGTCCTCAACCGCGGTGCCGTCCTCAACCGCGGTGCCGTCCTCAACCGCGGTGCCGTCCTCAACCGCGGTGCCGTCCCCAACCGAGGTGCCCTCGTCCGGTGATCGGGCATTGTCTCGTTTGGTAGGCCTCGTCATCAGCACCTCGACCGGTCATAACGGTAACCAACGGCATTGTGGAAACGGGCGCACCTGCGTCCTACCCAGTTCCAGGGAATGTGAAACCTGGATCTGATGGCTCAGTCGGGTATGAGCACAGCGGCACCTTCGAAAGCCCCCGCTCGGAGATCGGCGAGGGCGCTGTTGGCATCGCGGAGCGCGTAGGTCGTGGTAGTGGTGGCGATGCCGACCTGTGGGACGACTGAGAGGAACTCGAACCCGTCCCGGCGTGTGAGGTTCGCGACCGAGCGCACCGTGCGCTCCTCCCAGAGCAGTGAGTAGGGGAATCGTGGTATGTCGCTCATATGGATACCGGCGCACACCACCCGTCCGCCCTTCCTCACCGCCGTGAGAGCGATCGGTACGAGGTCTCCGACGGGTGCAAAGATGATCGCGGCATCGAGTGGTTCACCGGGTGTCTCGTCGGAACCTCCCGCCCACGTCGCTCCGAGGCTCCTGGCGAATGCCTGGGTTTCGAGGTCCCCGGGCTTTGTGAAGGCATATACCGATCGTTGCTGCCAGAGGGCGACCTGGGCGACTATGTGGGCTGCGGCACCGAAACCGAAGAGTCCGAGCCGCGTTCCCTCGCCCGGCGGCCCCGCCATGACGAGGGAACGCCAGCCGATCAACCCGGCGCACAACAGCGGCGCAAGTGATTCGTCACTGCCGTCCTCACCGAGCGGGAACGCGAACCTCGCGTCGGCGATCGTCGCGGTCGCGAACCCGCCATCACGGGTGTATCCGGTGAAGAGTGGGTGATCACAGAGGTTCTCCTGACCGGCGAGGCAGTATCGACATGACCCACAGGTGTGCCCGAGCCACGGGATCCCGACCCGGTCACCGATCGAGAGTCCCTCGACACCGGAACCCACGGCGTCCACCCGGCCGACGATCTCGTGGCCCGGGATGATCGGCACCATCGGGTCGGGTAGTTCACCGTCGACGACGTGCAGGTCCGTACGACAGACGCCACAGGCCAGCACCCGGACCCGGATCTGGTGGCGTCCGGGGCTGCGATCGGGCAACTCGGTCCACTCCAGGGGAGATCTGAGCGAGGACAGAACCATCGCGTGCACGGTCAGTTCCCCGCTCGGGTACGGGCTTCGGCCTCGGCCACGTTCGCCTTGACCCCGAGGAACGCATCCGGGGTGACCGAGATCGAATCGATCCCGGCATCCACGAGGAACTCCGCGAAACTGGGATCGTCGCTGGGTCTCTGGCCACACAGACCAACCTTGCGCCCCGAAGCGTGGGCGTCGGAGATCAAGCTCTCGATGCTGCGTGTCACCGCAGGGTTGCGTTCGTCGAACAACGCAGCGAGGCGTGCAGAATCGCGGTCCACGCCGAGGGTCAGCTGTGTCAGGTCATTGCTGCCGATCGAGAAACCGTCAAAACGTTCGGCGAACTCGGTGGCGAGGATCACGTTGGCAGGTATCTCCGCCATCACGTACACCTCGAGCCCGTTGCGTCCACGCTCGAGGTCGTTCTCGGCCAGCACCCCGAGAACCTCGTCGGCCTCCTCGAGCGTGCGACAGAACGGGATCATCACCACGACGTTGGTGAGTCCCATGTCGTCACGTACCCGGCGCACGGCTGCACACTCCAGAGCGAAACCATCGCGGTAGTCCGGATGGTAGTAGCGACTTGCCCCACGCCAGCCGATCATGGGATTGGCCTCTACCGGTTCGAACCCGGAGCCGCCGATAAGACTCGCGTACTCGTTGGTCTTGAAATCGCTCATGCGCAGGATCACCGGCTCGGGCGCCCACGTGGCCGCTATCCGGGCGATACCCGATGCCAGGCGGTCCACGAAGTACTCGGCCTTGTCCGCATACCCGCGGGTCCGCCGTTCGATGCGGGCCATCACCTCGGGATCCCCGAGGTCCGCGAATCCCAGCAACGCCAGGGGGTGGATACCGATGTGGTTGTTGACGACGAACTCCATGCGAACGAGTCCCACTCCGTCTGCGGGCAACCGCCACCAACGGAATGCGGTGGCGGGATCCGCGATGTTGAGCATCACGTGGGTCCGGGTCATGGCGATCTCGGCCAGGGGGATCTCCTCCACGGTGAAATCGAGTTCTCCCTCGTAGACGACCCCGGTGTCGCCGCCGGTACACGACACCGTCACTGACTGACCGTCAACGAGGGTGGTGGTGGCGTTGCCGGTTCCGATGACCGCTGCCACACCCAACTCGCGACTCACGATGGCAGCGTGCGAGGTGCGTCCGCCATGGTCGGTCACTATGGCCGCGGCGCGTTTCATGATCGGTTCCCAGTCGGGATCTGTGATGGATGTAACCAGCACCGATCCGTCGCGGAAGTCCCCGATCTGCGAGGCGTCACTGAGCATGCAGACCTCACCGGTGGCGACCGCTTCGCCAACGGCCAGACCCGTCACCAACTCCTTGCCGCTCCCGGTGAGTGCATATGACTGCAGACGGCCCGCGTCGGCATTGGCGTGCACGGTCTCCGGACGTGCCTGCACTATGAACAGTTCTCCCGTGTGGCCGTCCTTCGCCCACTCGATGTCCATGGCATGGCCGTAGTGGTCCTCGATGAGGGTCGCCCAACGGGCCAGAGCCACCACTTCGTCGTGTGACAACACGAAGGAGTCGCGTTCGTCCTCGCTGGTGTCGACCATGATCGTCGGAGCGCCCGCTGCACCGTCGCCGTAGATGATCTTGGTCTTCTTGGCTCCCAACGCATTGTTGAGCACCGGGTCGAGGCCTTCGCTGTGCAGTGTCTTCTTGTACACGAGATGCTCGTCCGGGCTCACCTGTCCCGACACGACCGACTCACCGAGTCCCCATGCAGCATCGACGAGGATCACCTCGGGGAAACCGGAGTCGGTGTCCAGGGTGAACATGACGCCCGCCCCGGCTTCATCGGAGCGCACCATCTGTTGGACACCGACCGACAATGCCACCTGCATGTGGTCGAAGCCGTGGTAGTCCCTGTAGCTGATTGCGCGGTCGGTGAACAGCGATGCGAAGCAGCGCTTGATCGCGTCGAGGAGCGCATCAGAACCCGAGATGTTCAGGTAGGTGTCCTGTTGACCGGCGAAACTCGCTTCGGGGAGGTCCTCGGCGGTGGCGCTGCTGCGTACCGCCACATCGGGGTCCGACCGGTCCAGACGACCTGCCAGCTCTCCGTACGCGACCCGGATCGCCTCGGCGGTGGAGGCGGAGAACTCGGCTCCGAGGATCATTTCCCGGATCCCGGCTGCGCCGGTTGCCAGGTCGCCGCCGCCGTGGATCCGCTCGATATGGCCACGGATCGCCTCGACCAGGTCGTTCTCCTCGAGGTACCTGCGATAGGCCCCTGCTGTGGTGGCGAAGCCACCCGGAACGCGGATCCCGCGGTCGCCGAGCGTCTGGATCATCTCTCCCAGCGATGCATTCTTGCCACCGACCGTGGCCACGTCGCCGGAATCGACATCCTCGAGCCACACGACATCTGGCGAATCATCGGACATCTCGTACCTCCGTCGGGTGACTGACTCTCATCGTCCACCCACTGGTTGGCGTGCTGCCCCACGGTAGATGATGTATCGGGTGCCGGCAGGGCCGCGCTCAGGATCACACCTGCGAAGCTCTCAGGCCCGTCGCTGCATCCGACCGCGTCGCCCTCGATTCGACCGGAGGTTGCAGTGTTCCGTCGACATCCGCGGTGGAATCGTCCGGGGCTCTGCTGTCATGGTGCCCGGAGAACCGGATGAAGCGATGTGATGTCGCATTTGAAGAACTCGCCTTCGGGCCACCGTCGGGTCCCGTGGAACCAACCGGCGCTCCCCACCGCCGGGATCGACAGTGGGCCGAAACGGCGTGTCTCGACGGCTTCGAATCCGAACGGGTGGAAGCCCCATTCGCCGGTCTGGTCCGGGTCTCCCCATCGGTCGAAGCGCACCCATTCGACATGACCATCGCTGTCGATGCGCAGATGGAGGGTCAGGGGCTCCTCGTTGATGGTCAACTCTGCGGTCAGGTCGCTTCCGGAGGTCGCGTCCCAACGCACACCGAAACGTGGGAGCAGCGACGTCGGCACCCACACAGCTTCACCTGCCAGCGCGCGCTGCCGCGCTGCGGGTGGTGTCGGGCCCTTCGGCGTGAGCGATCCGGAACAGGCCGAGCAGCTTCCAGTTCATGGCGCCGTGACCGTCCACGCAGCGATCGGAGCCCGCGATCATCCCCGCCACCCGGGCCCGCCAGACAAACCCGTCATGGGGGGCCAGCACCTCGCTGGCGCTCATGGAGAGCCAGCGCCCGTTGAGCTTCAATTTGCCGCGCATCTTGACTTCAGCGGCGCGTGCGAGCGGTGCACCCGGAGCGACTGCGGCCCGGAAATAGCGCCTCACCGGTTCGGGGAGGCCCTGGAGCTCCCCGTCGTCGAACCTGCCGGATGCGGCCCGGCGGCGCAGGCGTTCCTCAACGCTGCGACGGTTGCCGGAGAAACGTGTTGTGCCCATTCCGGAGAATTATCCTTCAATCCGATCGGCACCCTGTGGATACCCACCCCGTGTCGTCTGCTGACAGGCATCGGGACCAGCCGGCAACTCAGAGGTGTTGTTGTGGCCCGTCCGGGTGCAACTCGTGCACGGTTCCTCCATCGACTCGCAGTACGAGATCCGGCGCGCCCAGACCGTCTGCGTGGTGTGCGATGTGGATCGTCGTCCGTCCGGCCCGCCAGCGGGCGACACCCTCGATGACCATGCGCTCGGTCCCGGGGTCGAGGTGAGCGGTTGCTTCGTCGAGGACGAGTACGGCGGATTCGGCGAGCAGCGCCCGGGCGATCATCAGCCGCTGGCGCTCTCCGCCACTGAGCCGTCGGCCGTTCTCTCCGACACGCTCGTCCAAGCCGCCGGGCATTGCCCTGAGGAGGTCCCCGAGCGCCGACGCGTCGAGCACCGAGAGCAGTCGGGTGTCGTCTGCGTCTCCATCGCCGAGCAGCAGGTTGTCGCGCACCGTCGTATCGAAGAGGTGGTCGTGCTGGGCGACGACCGCCACCGCAGCACGTGCCGCATCTGCGGGAATGTCGCGCAGGTCGACCCCGTCTATGCGCACAGCGCCTCTTTGTTGTTCCCAGAAGCGGAGCAGCAGGGATGTGATCGTGGACTTTCCTGCTCCACTGGGTCCGACGATCGCGACCTGCGCGCCGGGTGTCACGACGAACGATGCGCCGACCAGTACGTCGGGTCCATCGGGCACATAGCGGAAGTACACGTCGTCGAACTCGACGAGACCTTCTCCCGAGAGCGTCGGCGGGTCCGCGACCAACGGCGGGTCGTGCACGGTTGGTTCGGTGTCCACCAGTTCGAACAGGCGCGTCGCGGCGGCGCGGCTGCGGTCGAGGTGTTCGTACGCGTTCGCCAGGGGGACAACCGATTCGAACGTGGCGATCGCAGCGAGGGGGACGACGGCGAGCAGTACTCCGTCGAGTCGGCCCTGGGTCACCAGGCGCACGGCGAGCGCGAGTAGCGAGACCGCAGCGAGGCCACCGAGTAGGCCCGCGAGAGCGACCTGCAGTCCCCGCAGGTTGGCAAGGCGCCGCTCGGCGTCGCGGCGGCGTACCGTCAGGTCATCGATCCGTCCGCTGAGCAGATCTTCGCGCCCGTAGGCCACGAGATCAGCGAGCGCCGCGACCGATTCGACCGCAACGGAGTTCAGCTGTGCCTGCTCGATGACCAGCGCTTCGGCTGCAGCACGTCCGGCATGCCGTGTCAGCAGGGGAACTCCCACACCGGAGCTGAGTAGGAACAGTGCCAGCACCACACCGAGGGCCGGGTCGATCACACCGAGTACCACGGCCCCGAGCGAACCGGCGAGCAGGGCCGCGATCGGCGGTGCGAGCACACGCAGCGACAGGTCCTGGAGGGTCTCGACGTCTTGTACGATCCGCGTGAGCACGTCGCCCGCACGGCGATCCACGAGCGACGCCGGCGCGGAGGGTTCGAGCCCTCGGAAGCACCAGGACCGGATACGGGTGAGGATCCGGAATGTGCCGAGGTGGCCGAGGTATCGCTCGACGTAGCGGCCGACAGCCCGTACGACGGCGAAGAATCTCACGGCGACTATCGCGAGTGCGAGTGTCGCCGTGCTGTCGACCAGCGCGGACCGCGAGATCAGATGCGCCGAGACCGAGATGAGGCCGATACCTGCGGCGAAGGTCACGAAGCTGAGCACTCCGGCGACGGCGATCCACCAGCGGAGGCCGCCGATCAGCCGGATCAGGCGTCGCACAGGGCGGTCAACCCTCGCGCCGGGTAACTCGTCGGCGGTCACGGTCCTGCTCCGTCGCTCGAGGCAATGTGGCCGTCCGCCAGTGTTGCGACGCGATCGGCCATGGCCACGGTGCGTTCTCTGTGGGCGATCACCACAGCGGTTCGCCCGATGAGCAGCCGTTCGATCACTTCGAGGAGTTCGTCCTCGGTGCGGTCGTCGAGGTGGGCGGTGAACTCGTCGAGCACCACGACGGGCGCGTCGCGGAGTACGGCCCGTGCGATGGCCAACCGCTGTCGTTGACCACCGCTGAGGCGTAGTCCGCGCTCGCCGAGCACCGTGTCGAACCCCTGCGGCAATCGGGATACGAAGTCAGCGGCGCGAGCCGTTTCAGCCGCAGCCTGCACGCGCTCATCGGAGGCATCGGGGTCGCCCAGGCGAATGTTGTCGGAGACCGTGCCTGCAACGAGCGTCGGGTCCTGGGGCACCCACGCAATCGACTGTCGCCACGCTGCGAGGTCGAGATCAGCGATAGCTCGGCCGTCTATGAGTACCCCTCCCCGGTCGGGGTCGATGAAGCGCAGCAGGACCCTCGAGAGAGTCGTCTTGCCGCCGCCGCTCGGTCCGACCAGGGCGACCGTCTCACCCGCCGCGACGTGGAGGTTGATGCATTCCAGGGCCGGACTCGTGGCACCCGGATAGGTGTAGGCAACCTCGGAGAACTCGATCGAGGGTGGCAGGACCAGGGCGGGTGCTACGACCGGGGGTGTGACGAGCTTGCCTGCGGACGCTACGGCGGTGGTCGCTGGAGTCGTCATCGCCGGCAGCGCCAGTAGCTCGTCGATGCGTTCGAGTGCCGCGCGGCCCTCCTGGCCCGAGTGGTACTCGAGCGCCAGTCGGCGGAACGGAGCGAAGAACTCGGGGACGAGTACGAGCACCGCGAGCGCCGTGCCGAAGGGAATTTCCCCGCCGATCAGTCGGAAGCTGACCTCGACGGCCACCAACGCGGTGGCTGCCGTCGCCGCCCACTCCATGACCAGTGAGGTCTGGAACGCCGTGCGCAACACCTCCATCGTGGCGTCGCCGAAGCTTCGGCTGACGTCCTCGATCGTGTCCGCGCCGTCGGCGGAGCGGCGGAAGGCCTTCAGGGTTCCGAGTCCACGGATCATGTCGAGATAGAACGCGCTCAACCAACCGAGCTCGTCAAGGCGTCGTTGCGTGAGCACCCGTGTGCGACCGCCGATCACGGCCAACAACAGCACGAGCATCGGCCCGGTGAATGCCAGGACCAGCGTCGTCCAGGGGTCGAGCAGGAACACTGCACCGAAAACCAGGCCGGGGCCGACCACCGCGAGCGCCGCTGCCGGCAGGAACCGCGTAGTGGATTCGTGCAGCGCTTCGACACCTGTACCGATTGTGGAAGCCACCTCGCCCGTGCGTTCGTGTGACATGCCCCCAGGCCCGACGGCGAAGAGGTGGTCGACGAGCTCCCGGCGCACATTCGTGCGCAGGCGACCGCTCGCCCGGTCGCCGAGCACCTCGGCCACCCACCCGGATCCGCCTCGCAGGACGAGCAACACGACCATCGTGAACAGGGCCGGGCGCACGTCCCTCAGCGATGCGTCGCCCAGGAAGACCCTGTCCACCGCTGATGCGAGCAGCTCCAGCCATACGATCGTGCACACCACACCCGCGACCCCTGCCACCACGGCGCCGAGCAGGCCCGCGGCGACCAGTGGGTCCCGTGTGACGAGGCGCATGGGCAGCGTTGGCCGCTGGGAGGTCAGGCGTCGCCTCAGTAGCTCTCGTCGTCCAGGACGACCTTGCCGCGGAAGAAGTAGTAGACGCCCGCGGTGTAGAGCAGCACGAATGGCATGCCGATCACGGCGATCACCGTCATCACCTCGAGGGTGGGCTGTGCGGAGGCCGCGTTGTGCACGGTGAGGTCGAACGCCGCGTCGGTCGAGGAAGGCAACATCACCGGGTAGAGACCGGCGGCGACGGTCCCCATGAGAAGCGCGATCATCGTCGCGGAGGCCAGGAATGCGGACAGGTACCGCTGGTGGTGGATCTGTCGCCACGCAGCCAGGGCGGCGATCAGCGCGAGCAGGGGGAACACGCCGATCCACAACCTGTCCGCATACCTGTCGTCGATGGGATTGTCGAGCAACAGGGTCCAGAAGATCAGGATCGTCATGAGCGCGAAGAACACGGCCATCAGCCACGGCACGAGGCGCGTGATACGTTCCAGCAGCTCACCCTCGGTCTTGAGTGTGAGAAAGATCCCGCCGTGCAGCGACAGCATGACGACGGCGGTGACCCCGAGTGCCAGCGAGTACGGGTTCAGCAGGTCGACGAGGTCGAGTGTACATGTTGCCGTCCCGGTCGATCGGCACACCCACGATGATGTTGCCGAGCGCGACCCCGAGCAGCACCGTGATTCCGAGCGACGAGCCGGTGAAGAACCAGTCCCACATGGTGCGCCAGCGGTGGCTCTTGCGCTTCGAACGGAACTCGATCGCGACCGTGCGCAGGATCAGGACCAACAGCACGAGCATCATCGCCAGGTAGAACCCGCTGAAGAGTGACGCGTACACGAGCGGGAACGCGGCGAACAGTGCACCGCCGCCCAGCACCAGCCAGACCTCATTGCCGTCCCAGACGGGTCCGATGGCGTTCAACAGGACACGCTTCTCGCGGTCGTCCTTCGCGACGATCGGCCCCAGAATGCCGACTCCCAGATCGAAGCCGTCGAGTATCACGTAGCCCCCGATGATGACTACATAGAGAACGAACCAAAGAGTGCTCAGCCACATGGTCAGCTACCTCCGGTTGATACACGGGAACGATGACGGAAGATCTCTCCGAACGAATCGGGAAGGGACTCGGTGTGGTCGTCGTCGGGAGGGTCCGGTGGTCCCGCCTGGATCTGCTTGTTCAACAGGAAGAGGAAGACGGCCAGGACAAGCGCGTACAGCACGACGAACATGCCGATCGTGAACGCGACCTGACCTCCGCCGACATTCGGGCTGAAAGCATCCCCGGTGCGCAACAACTGCCAGACGATCCACGGTTGTCGCCCGAACTCGGCGGTCCACCAACCCGACAGCGTCGCCAGCTGGGTGAGCAGGATCGACACGACGAAGATCCAGAGCATCCAGCGTTGGTCCCACAGCTTGCGCTTCCAGACCCACAAGAGGCAGCCGAGGCCACCGATGACGATGAACAACATCCCCAGATTGATCATCAGGTGGTACACCTGGAAAACCAGGTTCACGTTGGGCTGATCCTTGGCAGGGAAGTCATCCAGACCCTGGATCTCGGTGCTCGTGCTGCGCCCGACGAGCACGCTCAACAGGCAGGGCACCTGCACCCCGGTCGTTTTCTGCTCCGTCGGGTTCGTCCAGCCGAGGAGCGTCATCGGCTGACAGTCGCCGCCCTGGTAGATACCTTCCATTGCTGCGAGCTTCTCGGGTTGGTGCGTGGCGACCTCGGTCGCCTGGTTCGCCCCGAAGGCGGTGACCTGCAGCACGGCCAGCACGGTGAACAACGGCAGTGCCACCCGGATCATCGTTCTCGAGAGTTCCACGTGGCGCTTCCTGAGAAGGTAGAACGCCGCGATGCTGAGCACGAGCGAGGCTCCGACCATCCAGGAGGCGACGAGTGTGTGGAAGAAGCGAGGTCCGAACGACGGCGTGAAGACGACTTCGCGGAAGCTCGTCATGAATGCCTGGGCTCCGTGACCCTGGTCGCGGACCTCGTACCCGCGCGGCGTCTGCATCCACGAGTTGGCCATGACGATCCACGTAGCGCTGATCGTCGCACCGGTGACCACCATCGTCGTCGCGAAGAGCCACAGCTTGTTGCCGAGCCGTTGTCCGCCGAACAACATGAGTCCGAGGAACCCGCCCTCGAGCATGAACGCGAAGATGCCTTCCGCCGCGAGCAGGCTGCCGAAGATGTTGCCGACGAATCGGGAGTACACAGACCAGTTGGTTCCGAACTGGAACTCCTGCACGATGCCGGTCGCGATGCCCATGGCGAAGATGAGCCCGTAGATCTTCGTCCAGAACAGCGAGAGCTGACGCCACTTCGGGTTCTTCGTGCGTACCGACTTCACGCCGAAGATGATCAGGATCAACCCGAGTCCGAGCGACATCGGTGGGAAGATGAAGTGGAAGCTGATCGTGAGACCGAACTGGATACGGTGCAGCAACTCAGTGCTCATTGCGTCCCTCTGATCGCTCTTCGTCGAGTGCCGACGGTAGCAAAGCTGGCAACGAGTGAGATATCCCGACCATCGTCGCGTCGTCGGAACCGCGGGTCTCCGCTCACGGTGTTTCCGAGTTCGCAGGCAGGTTCATCAGCCTTCGGAGAAGCCCGGGGTCTTTCTGAGCCCATCGATGAGTTCGGTGAGCTCGCGACCGGTGAGGTTCGCCTCCGGGTGAAGGCCGAAGCGCGTGAAGTACGAAGGAGGCATTTCGCCTTCCTTGATCACATCGATCGACTCGTCGGCCTTGCCCGGATCGGTCGCGAACTCCGAATAGTTGACCTTCTCTCGACCTTCGTCGACGTGGTGCTGCACCATCCACGAAATCGGCGCGACCGACGCGTACGGCGGGTACTCGACCTCGTTGGAGTGACACGCGAAACAGGCGTTCACCATCAGCTCCCGGGTCCTGTCGTTGGCCCAGTGTGGCTCTCCCGTGACCGGCGGGTTCGAGTGCGACCGACCGTACGGTACGAACTGGATGGCTGCGAACGTCACGACTCCCGAGAGCGCGACCGCCAACATGCCCATTCGTCCCGCGGCGGCTCCAACCGGGCGGGCCTGCACCGGACGTCGACGCGTCCAGAGCCACCACAGCGCCACAGCACCGGCGCCGACAATTCCCAGCAGGGCGATCGTCACGACCACCGGCAGGCCGATCAAGGCCGAGAACACAACTGCTGCGACCGATATCACGAGGAGGATTGCTGTGACCAACGGGTGCATCCTGACGGCGTGCCGGCCCGACTGGAGCAGGCCCATGGGATCGAACGGTGACCGGTCATCTGTCATCGCCTTAGTATGTCCCGCATCCGATCCGTCCAGTGACACCTTTGATCAATCACTACTGTTGTCGGTGATTCATCAGCTGAACGATCGGGTAGAGCAGATCCCGCTACTTCATCACATCGAAGGAGATGCCCATGTCGTCCACTCCTACTGATTCAGAGGCTGTTCCCGAGGCGCCGAAACGGCGAACAATGCTCGGCTTCGTAGCAACCAGGCGGATTGTCGAGGTGATTCTGACCCTTGTGCTGGGGGTGGGCGCTGCTCTCTTGTTCTACGGGTCGAACTTCGGGCTCGATATGGTGCAGTCCCAACTCGACGCTCAGAACATCACTTTCCCGGCGAAGGGTTCTCCCACGCTCGACCCGAAGACATTTCCCGGCCTGCAGCAGTACGCGGGAGAGAAGGTGGACAGCGGGCCCAAGGCCAAGGCCTATGCCAACGAGTTCATCAACGTTCACCTCCAGGAGGCCGCCGGCGGGAAGACCTACTCCGAAGTCAGTACCGAGGCCCGGGCAGCCCCAGATGACGCGAAGCTGGCAGCACAGGTCGACACCCTGTTCAGGGGCGAGACGCTGCGCGGATTGCTGCTGTACGCATGGGGGTGGTCAGTGGTCAGCACGATTGCGCTCTACGCCGCCATCGCCGCAGCGCTCGGCTTCTTGATCATGTTGATCGTGACGATCGGCGATTTCGTAGCTGATCCGAAGCTCGCGGCCGAACACGGCCACCAAAATACCTGACCCATGCCCATGATCGGGTAGCCCATCGGCAACGGCCCTCCGGTGGGGTACCGGTCCCGGGTCCGGCGCCGAACGCGGCCATCGGAGGCCGGTGATCCAGGTTCTGCGCCAGACGGTCGGAGATTCGACGATTTCACAAATGGTAGGTGTACCCGACCAAGGAGCAGACATGTTTGCTGTCGTATACCACGGTCCCGGTCAGAAGTCCTGGGAGGAGGTTCCCAAGCCCACCATCATCGACGACACCGACGCGATCGTGAAGGTCGATTCGACGACGATCTGCGGAACCGACCTGCACATACTCAAAGGTGATGTACCGGCGGTGACCGACGGCACTCAGGCTGAGTATGTCCGGGTGCCCTCCGCCGATACGTCCACCTGTCAGATGCCTGAAGGGGGCGCTGATCAGGAGATGTTGATGTTGGCCGACATCCTGCCGACGGGCTACGAGGTCGGGGTGCTCAACGGTTGTGCGAGCTCCGGCGGTTGTGTCAGCTCCGGCGGTTGTGTCAGCTCCGGCGGTTGTGTCAGCTCCGACGACCTTCGAGTTGGCCGCTTCTCTGGCACGCCCCGGTGGTCACATAGCAAATATCGGGGTTCACGGTGAGGCCGTGGCGTTGCACCTCGAAGAGCTCTGGATCCGCAACGTCACGATCACAACCGGCCTGGTCGACACGTACTCGACACCGACTCTGTTGAAATTGACCGAGGGACATCAGATTGATGTCGAGCGCTTCATCACCCACCGATTCGATCTCGACCAGTTCGAGGAGGCATATGACGTCTTCGCCAGAGCGGGCGAGACCGGTGCCCTCAAAGTGGTGCTCGCCAGAACCTGATCACCGGGCGCCCCACCCCTGCCAGCCACTCTGTGGCCGGCGGGGGTGGCGACCGACGCCCGTGGGAGGACCTTCAGGAACTCGGTAGCACGATGGCAGGGCATCCGGCATGGGTCAGGACCTGTTGGGTCACCGAGCCGAGCAGGAATCCGACCAGGTTCCCCTGTCCCTTCGAACCGACGACCACGAGTGAGGCACCGCGGGACGAATCGACCAGCGCTGCCGCGCCGCCGGTTGCCACCGGTTGGGCACGGACGGTGACACCGGGCGCTGACTGTGCTGCAAACGTGATCTCGGTGTCAAGCAGTTCCTTGGCGGCATCCTCGATCGCCTCCATCGGAGGAATGATCCCGGGCTGGTTCATGCTGATGGCGGGTTCCATCCATCCGTTCACGACGACGACGGGCAGCTCGCGTGTAGAGGCCTCAGCAAGCGCCCAGCGGAGGGCGACTCTTGCAGACCCGGAGCCATCAGTGCCGACAACGATCCTCGGCTCGGTGTCGGTTCCGGGTTCTTCGATCTTCGGGTGCACAACGGCGACCGGACATGGCGCGCCGGCGGCTACCTTGAGGCTCACCGATCCGAGTCCGAGCCCCAGGAACCCCCCATGGCCGCGTGCTCCGACCACGAGCAGTTCAGCGGAGCGGGCGGAATCAACCAATGCTGATTCCGGTTTGTCGATCACAGCTCTCACCGTGACATCGAGATCCGCGGGAACGCGCGCTGTTACGGCTTCGCCGAGTTGGGTCTGTGCCCGCACCTGCAGGTCGGCTCCGTCTGCAGAACGCAGGTGTTCGCTAGGTGCCCACAGCACCTCGAGTGCGACCTTCCGCAGGGTGGCTTCTTCCACCGCGAAGTCGAGGGCTCGGAAGGACTCTTCGGAGTGGTCGACTCCGACGAGGATGTGCGGGGCTCCATTCACGTGACGAGCATCGCAGGCTTGGTCTGCGTTTGCCAACGGGAGGTGCGACAAGTGGTCGCAAGACCTCCCTGGTGGGTGGAGGTACTTGCACGGGGCACTCGATCTGATACCCTAGGGGGTATGTGTACACGCGTTCAATGCTCCAGCTGCCACCGCCCGACCTTCCGGGGGTGTGGTCGCCATGTCGAACAGGTGCTGGGCGACGTTCCCGAAAACGACCGTTGTCGCTGCGGAGACATCCGCGCCGAGGCGAGCGGTTCGGGACGGATCCGCTCGTTTTTCGGCCGCTCCGGCTGAGGCGGCCGGCGCCGACCATCAGGATCTGCTCGTTGCCTGGCGGCCCTGCGCTGCTGCCAGCGCGCAACTCACGCCAGTGACAGGAACAGCTTCTCCAACTTCGCACTGTCCACGCTGTCCGCTCCACCGCTGTCGAGCAGGCACTGCTTGAGGCTGCTCGAGATGATCGCGAATCCGGCCCGGTCGAGTGCACGGCTGACCGCCGCCACCTGGGTCACGATGTCTTCGCAATCGCGGTCCTCCTCGATCATGCGCAACACGCCGCCGATCTGACCCTGGGCGCGGCGCAACCGCTTGACCACCTGTTCCATGTCCTGTTCAGGCAAGGCAACCATGCTCACTCCTCTGTGCGTCTGCGCGTCTGTGCGTCTGTGCGTCTGTGCGGCACGATACGTCACCCATCGTAGTCGGGTACCCCAGGGGGTAAGCCTTCGGGGTCCTGGGCGGCTGGGAACGCCACGGCGGCACGAGACCCCCTGAATGCCGGCTGCGAAGATGCAGTCGAACGCACGCGTAGCGCGCCCGCGGAGCAGGGTTTCGGTGTCCTGACCGAAATCGACGTCGCAGCCACCATGAAGGCCAAGTTGGGTGCCGATATCTCACCCCATGTGATCCTCGGTGCATGTAACCCGCCGCTCGCACTTCGTGCGATCACCGTGGAACCGTCCGTCGGGCTGCTGCTGCCGTGCAACGTGGTTGTTCGGGCGCTCGACGACGATCACACGATCGTCGAGGCGATCGACCCGCAGATCATGGTCCAAGCCACCGACAACGCAAGCCTGGCGGGAGTCGCCGACGAAGCGGGCGCGAAGCTGAGCGCCGCTCTGGAGCAACTCGCGGGGACACCCGCTCCATCATGAGTGGCAGACCACGTGGCACGCACAAGCACGGGGTGGCTGGTTCACTGCGGTCTTCTGTGAGCTGTAACGCGCGGCGTGGAACCGCCGGGGATCAGATTGCGTAGCGCAGCATTGCCGCCACCGGGCCACCGTCGGGAATGTCGTCCGCACGCACTGCGAGTACCCGTCCGCCCGTGAGCATCACCCGTCGGGCGATCTCGTCGGTCAAGCCGTAGGTGGCGGCGCCCTCGGCGTCTGCGAACGTGACCGCTCCGGCCTCGTCGATGGTTCCCGGCACACTTGCATCGATGTCCACGAGAGCGGTGTCGACCGCCCCGAGTGTTGCAAGACGGGCGACCTCGGAGATGTCAACCACTGTCCGGCCCTGCGAACGACGCTCGTCGAAGGTGCTTGCGAGATCGGCCAGTTGGTCCTCGTAGACATCGTCGAGAATCGCGCGAGCTGCTTCGCTCAACTCGGCATCCGTTGCCCTATCGGGGTTCCCGTGCTCACGGCCTTCGACCAGATTGGGGTAGGTGTTCACTGAGCGGTAGAGCGCTGCCATGGGCTTGGACGAAGCGAGTATCAGCGGTAGGTCGGAACCCGTGAGTACCTGACGCGCGGCGGTGTCGATCTTACGGGCATAGGCGGTCTCGCGTGCCCTGTGGATCTTGTTGCCCGAGGACTCGGACGCATCCTTGGGCATTCCTTCCACGGGGACCTCCACGGGAGTTCCGGTCGGACCCATTTCGAGGAGTCTCACCGAGCCCGCCGACAGCGCCAGTATCCATGCAGCCTGGGGGAAGGTCACAGCTCGCAGGAGTGGCATCACGTGGAAGCGATCCGACACCTTGACCATCGCTTGGAGGTTGTTGGGGAGCCGGTGGGTCTCGAAGCGTCCCGGGCTCGCGAATACCGCGAGGCTGTCGGCCTGGTCGACCCAGAACTCGTCATCATCCTCCACCAGGTGCATCAGGTGTTCTTCGATGTCGGCGACGGCATCGTCGTCGGCTCCGGCAGCCTGGAGTTGCTCGAGGCCATCCCGGGTCAGGTCTCGCAGCAGGAGCCTGTCCTGTCGGGTCTCCTGGGTGACGCGATGGGTCGGGAGGTAGATCGACACGCAGTGATCCGCAGTGGCGTTCAACAACCGCTCGAGTTCGGGGCGGGTCGGGATATCAGTGTGCAGGGCCATGTCGATTCAGTCCTTCGGGGCGTGGGGGAGTTCGATCGCTGGAAGGGCAACCGTAGTGGGGACCGGCATCGGGTGTTGCACGCGCAGTGACAGCCCGGCTGCGCCGTGGTTGATCAGGTATCAGTCGTCCATCAGGTCGCCATGGTTGTAGGCGTCGTATGAGGCGAGATCGAGGAACCCATGGCCGGAGTAGTTGAAGAGGATGACTCTCTCCTCGTTCTTCTCCTTGGCCTCGAGGGCTTCATCGATGGCTGCGCGGATGGCGTGGGCGGTTTCTGGTGCCGCCAGCTTGCCTTCGGTGCGTGCGAAGAGCGTGGCGGCCTCGAAGATCTTCGACTGTGGTGCCGCGACCGCCTCCATCCGACCGGCGTTGACCAATGCCGAGATGATCGGGCTGTCACCGTGGTACCGCAGGCCTCCTGCGTGAATCGACGGCGGTACGAAATCATGGCCGAGGGTGTACATCGGAAGAAGCGGTGTGAGTCCAGCCGTGTCGCCGAAATCGTATTCGAAGGTTCCCTGGGTGAGTGTGGGACACGAGGTCGGTTCCACCGCCACGAGTCGAACGCTCTCATCCTCCATGAATGGGAGCGCGATGCCTCCGAGGTTCGACCCGCCACCACATGATCCGAGGATCACGTCGGGTAGGGACTCACCTGCGGCCTCGAGTTGCTCCTTGGCCTCGAGACCGATGACCGTCTGGTGCAACAGGACGTGGTTGAGTACCGATCCGAGTGAGTAGTGGCTGTCGTCGCGTCCCACCGCGTCCTCCACGGCATCGGAGATCGCCATGCCGAGCGACCCCGGACTCGTGGGGTCATTCACGGGCGAGGGAACACACTCCGCACCCCAGGTTTCCATCAGGATCCGGCGGTACGGCTTGGTTTCGTACGAGGTGCGGACCATGTAGACCTTGAGCTCGATTCCGTACTGGGCCGCGGCGAACGCGATCGAGGCTCCCCACTGCCCGGCCCCCGTCTCGGTGGTCAACCGGGTGATCCCCTCGGCCTTGTTGTAGAAGGCCTGTGCGACAGCGGTATTGGGTTTGTGTGACCCGGCAGGGCTGACCGATTCGTCCTTGAAGTAGATGCGAGCGGGTGTGCCCAGTTCTTCTTCGAGCCGGGTTGCGCGGATCAACGGGGTCGGGCGCCACAGGCGGAGGATGTCTATGACCTCGCCGGGGATGTCGATCCAGGGTTCGGTGCTGACCTCCTGGCCGATGAGTGCCATCGGGAACAACGGGGACAGATCGTCGGGGCCGGCCGGCTCACGTGTGCCCGGGTGCAGGGGCGGTTGCATCGGCACGGGGAGTCGTGGAATGCCGTTGTACCAGGCCGTCGGGATCCGATCTGAGGGAAGGTCAAAGCGCATCGGATGATTCTAGGCGGCTCTCAGGGTTCGGAACGGCTGGCCGGTCGCACCGGGGGAGCGTCGCGCCAGTCGTCGAGGCCGTCCTCGGGGAGCCCCACCGGATACTTGTTCTCGTGGACCTGCGCCCAGTGTGAGTGGTTGAGTTCGTGCAACGTGAAGCAGGCGTTGAGTGAGTTGTGGAAGCCCATGTTGTCGACCGTCTGGTTGACGGACTCCTTGATCAGCAGAGCGTTCATCGTGGGCAACTTGGCGATGCGGCGAGCGAACTCCACAGTCCGGTCGGTGAGCTCATCGGACGGGAACACTTTCGACACCATCCCCAGCTGATAGGCCTCGTCGACCGACAGCGAATCTCCGGTCAACATCAGCTCCTTGGTCTTGCGTGGACCGAATTCCCAGGGGTGCGCGAAGTACTCGACCCCGCACATTCCCAAGCGGGTCCCCACCACGTCAGCGAAGGTCGTGTCCTCCGCCGCCACGATCAGGTCACACGCCCACATGAGCATGAGTCCCGCCGCGAAGACCGGGCCGTGCACCTGCGCGACGGTGATCTTGCGGAGGTTGCGCCAGCGGCGGGTGTTGTTGAAGTAGTAGTGCCACTCCTGGAGCATCAACTGTTCGGCTCCCTTGCGGGTTCCACCGTTGATCTTCCTGCTGGGGTGGTTCGTGTACTCCTCCATCGCCACTTTCGAGCCCATGTCGTGGCCGGCGGAGAACATCTTTCCCATGCCTCCGAGGATCACGACCCGTACCTCGTCGTCTGCCTCGGCACGCATGAAGCACTCGTCCAGCTCGACGAGCATTCCGCGGTTCTGCGCGTTGCGGGCATCGGGTCGGTTCAACATGATGCGGGCGATCCGCCCTTCATCGAGCGTCTCGTAGCTCACGAACTCCTCGGGCATGTCGCCTCCTGGCGCGTATGGGCGAGCGGAATCACGCTCTATCGGGTGGATCACTCATGGTATGTCAATACGAGAACGACGTTGCCAGCCAGGCGCTGGTGTTGTCAGGCGGGAACGCGTTGTTGACGCAGCTCACTGTGGCTTGCGCCGGCCGAGAACGCCGATCCGGATGATGTAACCGACCGTGGCGATTGCCTCGGATTCCTCGAGGCGGTCCAGTACGAAGACACTGTGGGGGCCGTGTTCGATCACCGCGAGGAGTACCAGTGCATCCACGGAAACGTCGCCGAATCCTCGTCCGCACACCACGCGTTGGAGCCGGTCGATGAACACCTGTGTCATCTCGGTCGAGCGTTCCATCAGGTCCGGTATGTTGAAGGCGATCTCCTCCCATGCGCTGAGCACGCCCCCTTCGGATCGGTAGGTCTCGAACCAATCCGTGAGCCAGTCATCGAGGGAATCGGCCGGGTCGGAGGGGAACCGCTCTATGAGACTGACCATCTGGTCTGCGGCTTCAAAGGCGATGACGCTGAAGAGCTCGTCCTTGTTCTTGAAGTAGCGGTAGAAGCTGCCGTGTGAGAGACCTGCCTCGGCCACGATGTCGTCGACCCGTGACTCGTGGTACCCCCGAACTCGGAAGCACTCGCCCACCGGCATCAAGTAGCCGCTGGCGGGTGAGAAGCACCGCGTGGGCCGCATGGGCCGTTCGCCCTCCACGGTGGCTACAGGCCAGGCGGGGGTCTGCTCTGATGGAGGGTCGATCAGGGCGACCCTGTTGACGCCCTCGATCGAACCGAAGACAATGCGATGCACTGTCGATGCGACCCCACGGGCGAAGCGCTGCACGCGACGCTCGTTCCGGGCCCAACAACCAGTAGTGGATGCTCCTCAGGATGGTTGCAGTTGTTGCCTCGGACAGTGCGTCGAGATCGAACCCCGCGGTCGCGCCCAGACCTCGAGGCGTCCACGGGTGTCGAAGCAGGTCCCTCAGGTGGGTGGTGATGGTGTTGGGCAGATCCTCGCGGGCGCCGTCCTCACGGAAGGCCTCGCGGAATGACACGAACACCGGCCGGTACGCCTGTAGAGGTCGATGAGCTCGCTCAGCCATCGTTCCAGTGCCGCCACGCCTTCTGCGTCCGGCGTGAGCTCCTCGAGTCGATCGACGACTGCGCGCAGTTCTCGGGCCAGGATCCCGGCGAGGCGCCAGAAGACGTCCTCCTTGCTCGAGAAGTACTGGTAGAACGACGGCCGGGAACACCCCGCCGCCTCGCTGATCAGCTCGACCCGTGCCTCGTGGAAGCCGTGTTCGGCGAAGACCGAGAGCGCAGCGTCGAGGATCGAACGCTGGGTCGAGGTGCCGCGCTGTCCGACGTTCGGGTTGTCGCCGAACGGTTGCCGCCGCGTCACCTCCTGCGTCGTCGATGGTGCTCACCGTACTTCCATGGGCCGCTGGGGAATCCCTGGTGCTTCGCGGTTTGCACCACAGCGTGCACGCGGAGCTAATCTAACAGTGCCGTCACTTCTCGCGTCCGAGCCGAACCGGGGGACCGCACGAATGCGCACCGAAGATCTGATCCTGGTCAGCGTTGACGATCACGTGGTGGAGCCCCCGGACCTCTTCGAGGGGCGGCTGTCGGAGAAGGCCGCGGAGCGGGCGCCGTATGTGGAGCGCACCGCCGAGGGTCGCGACATCTGGATGTTCGAGGGCGCCGCGCTGCCCAACGTGGGTCTCAACGCCGTCGCCGGGCGTGACCCGCTCGAGTACGGGGTCGACGCGCTGGCGTTCGAGCAGATGCGCCCCGGGTGCTACGACATCGACGCCCGCATCGACGACATGAACGTCAACGGGGTGCTCGGCTCGCTCAACTTCCCGAGCCTGGCGGGCTTCTGCGGACAGCTCTTCTACACCTGCGAGGACAAGGACATCGCCATCGAGCTGCTCCGTGCCTACAACGACTGGCACGTCGAGGACTGGTGCGGGACGCACCCGGGTCGGATGATTCCGCTCTCGGTGCCGCCCATCTGGGATGTCGAGCTGATGGCCGGCCGAGGTCCGTCGCATGGCCGACAAGGGCTGCCACGCGGTGACCTTCTCGGAGAACCCCGAGAAGCTCGGCCGCCCCAGCTGGCACAGCGACTACTGGGATCCGTTCCTGGCGGGCGTGCGAGGAGGTCGGCACCGTCATCTGCGTGCACATCGGCTCGTCCTCGAGCCAGCTGACGATCACCGCCATGGACGCGCCGATCGACACCATGATCACGCTCCAGCCGATGAACATCGTGCAGGCCGCCGCCGACCTGGTCTGGTCGCCGGTGTTCCGCAAGTTCCCGAACCTGAAGGTCGCCCTCTCCGAGGGCGGCATCGGATGGGTGCCCTACTTCCTCGAGCGGATCGACTACGTCTACGCGCACCACCGCCAGTGGACCAACCAGGACTTCGGCGACAAGCTCCCGAGCCAGGTGTTCAACGAGAACATCCTCACCTGCTTCATCGACGACGCCGTCGGGATGGAGGTGCGCCACCACCTCAACCCGAAGCACATCCACTGGGAGTGCGACTACCCCCACTCGGATTCGACCTGGCCCAACTCGCCCGGAGATGGCGATGAAGTACCTCGACGGCTCTACCCGACGAGGAGATCAACCAGATCACCCACCTCAACGCGATGGAGAACTTCTCCTATGACCCGTTCGCCCACATCCCGCGGGAGCAGGCAACCGTCGGCGCGCTACGTGCACAGGCAGCGCGACGTCGACACCACACCGGTCAGTCACGGCACAGGCAAGTTCCAGGACGAGGGACTCGTGACCGCGATGACCCTGGCCGAGCGCGTCGCTCAGAGCTGATGGTCGGATTCGCCGGGTTCAACGACTGACCCTCTGCCCCCGACAGCTGTCGAGGCAGGCTAGAGGATCGCTCCCGACAGCTTGAGCTCGAGGATCCGGTCGATTTCGTAGCCGGCAGCCAACAACACGTCGTCGGTGTGTTCGCCGTGTCCGGGGCAACGGGTCATCTCCGGTGCTTCTTCGTCGAACTGCGCGGGACTGGCCACGAGCTGCACCTCCTGTCCGTTGGCAGCGGTCATCGTGGGTAGCCAACCGTTGGCGATCGCCTGCGGATCCTCGTAGACCTCATCCAGGTTCTGGAATGGCGACCAGGCTCCCGAGAAGCCCTCCAGGACCTCCCGCCAGTGAGCCAGGTCGTGTGCCCCGAAGGCCTCGTCGAGCAACGTCACGCATTCGACGCTGTTTGCTGCACGGGCCTCTGAGTCGATGAACCGCTCGTCGGTCGCCATCTCGGGCTTTTCCAGCAATGTGACCAGCTCGGTCCAGAACTTGTCGCACTGGAGAAGGATCAACATGATGAACCGGTCGTCGCTCGTCCTGTAGGACCCGACCCCGGGGTTGGGCACCTTTCGACGGTCGCCGCCGTGGGGATCTTCGAGAACCCGAACAGCTTCGATGCCACCATGAGTGGTGAGTTCTGCCAGATGGCGGTGGCCATGAGCGACACGTCCACGATGCTCGTCTCCCCCGTACGTTCGCGCTTGAACAGAGCTGAACTGATCGCTCCCGCCACCGCGAGTCCGCCCATCACGTCACCGAAGGCGGGAGCGGGTTGGCCCATGGGCCAACCCTCGGAGTTCTCGGGCATGACCGATGCCATGCCGGATCGGGTCCAGTACGAGGTTCCGTCGTATCCGGCCTTGTCGGCATCGGGGCCCTTCGTGCCCTGGCCGGAGCCACGGGCGATGATGATGTCGGGGTTGGCCGCTCGTATGTCGTCGTTGTCGATGCGGAGCTTCGCCCGGATCTGGGGTAGTTGGTTCGTGAGGAACACGTCTGCGGTCTCCACCAGCTTCAGCAGCGCATCTCGTCCCTCGGGCTGCGCGATGTTGATCGCCACGGACTGCTTGCCGTGGTTGGGCTGTTCCATCATGAAGTTCACGCCCTCGGCCCCGCCGGGAAGCAGCCCGGATGAGACGAGTCCACGTTGGGGGTCACCGGTCTCGGGATGTTCGATCTTCAGCACAGTGGCGCCCTGATCGACGAGCACCGCTCCAGCGGACGGAACGAACATCCAGCTCGCGACTTCGATGACCTTGATGCCCTCCAGGGGTCCACTCATGGGTTGTTGCCTCTTTCTGCCTCGATGGTGACGTGTATGTTAGAACGAGTCGCTAGGGTTGCGCGTGCAAGCCACGTACAAGTTGTCTACGTTGCAAGCCACGTCCACGAGGTAGTTCATGGGTCGAGACAACGAGTCTGCGTTCGTTGATGGATCTGCGGAGTTCGATCCGGACGCCGTGCGGGCCAAGTATCTGGCGGAGCGTGACCGTCGACTCGTAGCCGGACGAACCGACATCCGCGACCTCGGGCACGACGAACCGTTCGCGGGGTTCAGCGACGATCCGTTCACCCCGTTCACGGACCGCGAACCGCTGACCGACGACGTCGACGTGGTGATCGTCGGCGGTGGCATCGCGGGTCTCCTGGCCGGGGTGAAGCTCCGACAGGCCGGGGTCGAGCGAATCCGCATCGTCGATACCGCCGGCGGTATCGGCGGCACCTGGTACTGGAACCGCTACCCCGGTCTCATGTGCGACGTCGAGTCCTACATCTACCTCCCGATGCTCGAGGAGATGGACTACGTCCCCAAGGATCGGTACGCCTCGGGGAGGAGATCCGGCTGCTACCTGCAGGCGATCGCGGAGCGCTACGACCTCGTCGATGACGCGCTGTTCCACACCGGCGTGTCGCGTGCGGAGTGGGACGACGACGCCGGCCGCTGGCGGATCAGCACCGACCGCGGCGACGAGCTGCGAGTCGCTACTACGTGCTCGCGGTCGGCATCCTCAACCTGATGAAGCTGCCGGCCATCCCCGGCATGGAGGACTTCGGCGGTCGCTCGTTCCACTCGGCCCGGTGGGACTACGACTACACCGGTGGCGGCCCGGGCCAGCCGCTCACGAAGCTCGGCGGCAAGGTCGTCGGACTCATCGGCACGGGCTGCACGGGCATCCAGTGCCTTCCGCCGCTGGCCGCCGCCGCAGAGCGGGTCTACGTCTTCCAGCGGACGCCCTCCGCGATCGGAGAGCGGGGCAACCGCGAGACCGAGGCCGAGTTCCGCCAACGGGCTCGCACCGGGCTGGCAGCAGGAGCGGATGGACAACTTCCAGGCCGTGATGCTGGGCAAGCCCGTCGAGGAGGACCTGACCGACGACGGGTGGACCCATCACTACGCGCCGGCCCAGCATCCGCCGCGCACCAAGGGCATGACGATCGAGGACTACCTCCGCGGCGCCGAGGAGATCGACTTCGCGATCATGGAGGAGCACCGTCATCGGGTCGAGGAGCTGGTCGCGGATCCGCGACGTGGCCGAGGCGCTCAAGCCCTACTACCGCTACATCTGCAAGCGTCCGGCGTTCCACGACGAGTACCTGCAGGCCTTCAACGAACCGAACGTCACGCTCGTCGACTGCGCCGGCGGCATCGAGCAGTTCACCGAACGGGGGCCCGTCGTCGACGGCAGCGAGTACGAGGTGGACTGCCTCGTCTACAGCACGGGCTTCGAGGCCGAACTCACGCCGCTGCAGCGCCGCGTCGGGCCATGACATCATCGGTCGCGGCGGCGTCAGCCTGGCCGACAAGTGGGCCGACGGCGCGTCCACCCTCTTCGGGATGATGAGCCGTGGCTTCCCGAACATGTTCGTGATGCCCGCACCCGGCCAACAGGCGGTGGTCACCGTCAACTACACCCACCTGGCTGTGCTCGGCGCCGAATTCGTCGGTCGGACGGTCGGCATCCTCGAGGACCGGGGCGTGGAGAGCTTCGAGGTCAGCGCCGAGGCGGAACAGGACTGGTGCCCAAGATCGTCGACTCGTTCGTCGACTCGAGTCAGGTGATGTCGGCGTGCACGCCCTCGCGAATCAACATGGAGGGTCACCCCGAGGCGATGAACCCGCTGAACGGCAACTACGGCCGCGGTCTGGGTGACTATTTCGGCTATCGCGACCTGCTGAGGGAGTGGCTGGAGCGCGGCGACTGCGAGGGCCTGGAACTCGACGGGCGCTGCGTCGAGCTGAGCCGGCTGTGCAGCCCGATGGCTACGACCACGTCCCAGCGGCCGCCAGCGGGTGGCGGTCGTCACCGGCGGTGGCGCCGGGATCGGCGCTGCGATCGCGGAGGAGTTGGGTCGCACAGGTGCTTTCGTGGTCACCGTCGACCCGCTCGTGTCGGTGGACGGCGCAGAGCAGCTCCCGGATCCCGAGGAGACCACCGCCGGGCGGATCATCGCGGCCGGTGGATCAGCGAGGGCATCGTCCGTGTCGGTGACCGACCGCGACGGCGCTCGACGATCTCTTCGCCGGAGCTGGCCGAGGAGTTCGGCGGGCTCGACGCGGTCGTGAACGTCGCCGGTATCACCCGGCCCACGAGATTCACCCGGGGCAGCGACGCAGGACTGGCGCAATGTCCTCGACCGTGCACCTCGACGGATACCTCAACGTCCTCGACGCGGCGCTGCCGATCATGGCGGCAGCCGGTCACGGTCACATCCTCGGCGTGACCTCAGGATCAGGCTGGCGGCCCGGCCGATACCGGCGCGTACGGCTGTGCCGAACGCGCCGTGGCCTCGCTCACCTGGCAGCTGGGCCGCACCGCGCCCCGGGCGTCGTGGTCGAATGCGATCTCGCCCATCGCCATGACCCGCATGGTCACCGCCGCCCTCAAACGTAGCGGGACAAAGACGTCGGAGCCTCCGACGTCCAAGTCTGTACTCCGATCCATCCCCGAAGTCCTCGGCTCCTTCCGGAGGCTCCGTTCGTCCGGCCCAGCGTCGTCCGCAACTGGCGGGCTGTCACTTGACGTCCATGCCGCTGCCCGAACAGCTAGGGCCCCTGGCCGCACACCTGGTGAGCGACGGATTCACCACCTGCCGGGGACGGGTCCTGTTCACGGCAGGTTCCGAGATGGCTGTGGTCGACGAGCCCCGCCTCCTCGAGGTGATCCCGAGTACTCGCCGTCTCCGGGCTCGCCGCAGTTCTCGAGGCCGTCATTCCCAGTCGCATTCGTGCCGGCCGAAGCGACACAGACGAGCACAGGAGGAAGCAATCCCCGCTTCGGCACCTTGTTTGATGGCAACGATTCGACGATGGCCCATGGACGGCACCTCGTCGGAGGGTTCGAAGCCGGATCTCTCAAGGCTCCGGCGGCCAAGTCGTGCGCGGTGGTATCCGACCGACCGGAACTGTCCGATGCCATGGTCACCGCAATCGATTCCCGAGGGGTTTCGTGCCACCAAATTCGCACCGAGGGCATCGGCGTCCGGCTTCGACCACGCTTGAAGCCTGCTGACGTCGACCCTCAACGGGGTCGGGGTCGACGCGGTGGTACTCGCTTTCTCCGCCGATGCAGGCACAGCGGCGATCGGGTCGGAACAACTTCTGACGGATGGGAGCGGTCCTCTCCGAGCACGACGGCATCGTGGAACACCTCCAGTCCGACGCTGCGTGGGTCAGGGCATCGCACAGATCTCGCAAAGCGAGCCGACACGCCGCTGCGCTTCGTGACACCTCACGGACGCCACCACCGCCGGCGGGCAGAGCCGGGCGCAGGCGTCTGCGCAGCTGGCGCGGCCTCACTGGGTGCAACCGAGGAACGTGTCGCTGCCTTCTCGGTCAGCGTCGAGACCTGGGATGCGGACGCTCTGGGAGCCGGTCGGCGAGCTTGCCGCCCATCTCGTGTGCAGCCCGGGGGCGCCGACGCTGCCGGAGCCGAACTGGTGGTCGGTGACTCGACCGATCGGTCTCCGCAGCCATCCGAGGGTGCGGACCAGCGTCACGTTCGGGGGAACGGCGGTACCGAAATGGTTCGACGACGTGCTCGGTATCATCCTTTGATGACCCAACGTCCGGCCCGGATCGTCGACGCACACGTGCATCTGTGGGATCCTGCCCGGACCGATTGGTACCCCTACCTGTCCAGCGATCGGCAGTTGGGGCTCGGCGATACGACTGGCATGGCCCGACGTTCGATGTGCCGACCTATCAGCGCGAGTCCGCTGGTTGGAACGTACAGAAGATGGTGAATGTCGCTGCAGCAACAGGCCTCGGGTCGATCGAGGAGACGATCGAACTGGATCGACGAGGCGGGGCTCGATGGTCATCCCGATGCCATAATCGGAGGTGTGGTGCCTGCGGACACGCCCGCCGAGGCGGTTGCGCAGATCGATCGCCAGATGGTTGCGGAGCGGTTCCGGGGAGTCCGCCCGATGGGCCGTGCGGAGGGCCCGCTACCCCGCGGCCGAAGTGCTCGCTGCGCTACAGGAGCGCGGTCTCCTGTTCGAACTGATGGCACACTCGGATCAGTTGAGCGCCGCGGCACGGGGTCTCGCCGAATTCGACGACCTAGTTGTCGTGGTCGAGCACGCCGGCTGGCCGCGGTCAGCGTCATCGCAGGAATGGACGATGTGGAAAGAGGGTATGGCCGCGCTCGCAGGGCTCGGAGACAACGTCGTGTGCAAGCTGTCCGGGTTGGCGATGCCACTGGGGTCGATGGCCGCAGATGTACTCCGCCCCTGGATCGAGTACGCCATCGAGACCTTCGGCGTCGACCGGTGCATGTTCGCCAGCAACTTCCCGGTCGACGGTATCCACGGTACGTTCGATGAGCTGTACACGCCCGTTCTCCGAAATCACGTCGGCATTCGATGGAGAATCGCGCGACAAGCTCTTCGCCGCCAACGCTGAGCGGATCTTCCGCTGCTGATCGTTCGAGGTAGGGGTGAGTCGGGAGCAGCGCTCAGGAACGTGCGGTCGAGCGGCCGTACTTCTCGAACCGGCTCTGCGCGTCGCGGCCCGCGATCTCACTGATCGCCTCCGCTGAGTTGGTAATCCGACAGTGTTCATCGAACTCCGCCGCAGGACAGACCTCGAACTCGACCCACTCGCCGGAGTGGTGATGCCGTCCACCTCGGTACATCCCCGTGCCCGCGACGACCAAGAGATCGCCGACCCGGTCCTGCGCGGTGAAGCACATTCGTTCTTATGCCCGGGAGTCACCTGTCCACATCACCCGGACCGGGTGTGGGTGATGTGGATCATGAGTTCGTCCGGCTCCGACATGAGCTCGTGTTGGGCACTCGCGTCGAAGAACTCCGTCAGCCGGACGCCGATCGGTCCGGACCCGGGCGCAGACGCTTGAGCGCCGCCTCACGGCCGTGATAACGTGGTTCTCCTCAGGAAGAGAAGGACTATACCGCCAGCGTCGCCCAGGTCCCACTCATCGCTCGAGCCAGACAGGGGATCACCATGCCAACGTCAACTCCCGACTACCGGATCTTCGACGCCGACAACCACATGTACGAGACGCGGGAGGCCCTGACCAAGTACCTGCCCGAGCGCTACAAGGGTGCGATCGACTTCGTGGAGGTCCGCGGTCGCACGAAGATCGTCGTGCGTGGCCACATCAGCGAGTACATCCCGAACCCCACCTTTGATGTGGTCGCCGCTCCCGGTGCGCAGGAGGACTACTACCGCAACGGCAACCCCGAAGGGAAGTCGTACCGCGAGATCATCGGCGATCCCATCAAGTGCCTGCCGGCGTTCCGAGAGCCTGCGCCACGCCTGGCACTGATGGACGAGCTGGGGATCGATCAGGCTTTGATGTTCCCCACCCTCGCGAGCCTCATCGAGGAGCGGATGAGCGATGATCCAGACCTGATCCACGCGGTCATCCACGCGCTCAACGAGTGGATGTACGAGACCTGGACGTTCAACTACGAGGATCGGATCTTCGCCACCCCCGTGATCACCTTCTGCGTGTCGAGAAGGCACTCGAAGAACTCGACTGGGTGATCGAGCGCGGCGCCCGCTGCGTGCTGGTGCGTCCGGCCCCCGTGCCCGGCTACCGCGGCTGCACGTTCGCCGGGCCTGCCCGAGTTCGACCCGATCTGGCAGAAGATCGTCGATGCCGGATCTGCTGGTCGGCATGCACGCCTCGGACAGCGGCTACGCAGACGTGATCAACAGGTGGGAGGACAACGCCGAGTTCCTGCCGTTCAAGCTCGAACGCATTCCGAATGATCGCCCAGGGCAAACGGCCGATCGAGGACACGATGACGGCGCTGGTGCTGCCACGGGGCGCTCACCAGGTTCCCCGACCTGAAGATCGCCGCGGTGGAGAACGGCGCGAACTGGGTCGGCCATCTCCTCGGTGAGTTCGCGGATGTCTACAAGAAGATGCCTCAGGCCTTCGACGAGGATCCGGTCGCGGCGTTCAAGCGCAACATCTACGTCAACCCGTTCTGGGAGGACGACCTGTCCACACTGGCGGACCTCGTCGGCGCCGATCACATCCTGTTCGGCAGTGACTTTCCCCATCCCGAGGGACTCGGTGAACCTACCTCGTACATAAACGACCTCGGTGACCTGTCCGATGAGGACAAGG
Organism: uncultured Microthrixaceae bacterium; assembly: GCA_963805905.1. Taxonomy (GTDB): domain Bacteria; phylum Actinomycetota; class Acidimicrobiia; order Acidimicrobiales; family Microtrichaceae; genus JAMLGJ01. The sequence continues at coordinate 2,767,524 of CAWDVV010000001.1, read as the reverse complement.
TGAAGGTCATGGGCGGCAACCTCTCTCGTCTGATGAACGTCGCCGTGACGGTGTGACGCTGCGCAAGGTGCCGCTCATGCTCCGAAGGACAGATTCCCTGGTCGCCCGCACGCTGCCGTGGCAAGGCGGATGTCGATGCCCCCCCAGCATCTCCATGCCACCGGCGACACAGGTTTCGTCGATCGCCGCGATGATCGGCTTGTAGATCTTCGTGTTGCGGAGCACCGCATCGGTGCCGTCGGACAGCTTGCACCCATCGATCTCGAGGTGGATCGGCGTCGTTCGACTGTGGCATGTCAGTTCTCGTCATCCGCAAGCGACGCTCCCGGTAGGTGTCCAGCTCAGATGAACGTGTTCTCAGGGGTGGCCCGCCACAGGGGTGGAGTGCGTGCCGAAACGGGATATGTCAATCCGCGAGTATATGATTCTCCCAACCCCAGGAGCGGGTGCCCCCAGCTGAGGAGACAACCATGAAGGACGGGACCGAGGCGCGCACAGTCGAGGAGAGTCCGGCCGAAGCGGAATCGGACATGATGGACATCATGGATCCGGCGACGTGTCGTGCACCACAGGCGATGTACCAGGGTCTTCGTGACGGTTCACCGGTGCTTCGGGCGAGCGAACACATGATCGTGTGTAGTGCACGCTCTGACATCGACGAGGTGCTGCGCCACCCCGAGGCCTTCAGCTCGGCGATGGAAGCGATGTCCTTGGGCAACGTGCGACCGCTGATCCCGTTGCAGATCGACCCACCCGAACACAAGCAGTATCGACGGATACTCGATCCGATCTTCGCGCCGCGGCCAGATGGCGCTGCTCGAGGATTCGGTCGTCACGCTTGTGAACGGTCTCATCGACAGGTTCATAGAGCGGGGCTCGTGTGATCTGGTGGCAGAGCTGACTGTTCCATTGCCCTCCGAGGTGTTCCTGACCATGCTCGGCCTCCCGCTGGAGGATCTACCGCGATTCCTCGTCATGAAGGACGCGATCGTGCGTGCGCAGGGAGCCGACGATTCTGAGCGCGAGGCCTTTCGCACCAGCGCCGGTGCCGACATCTACGAGTACTTCGACCGGGTTGTCACCGAACGCCAGACCGAACCCCGAGACGACCTGATCAGCCAGTTTCTCGCAGCTGAGGTCGACGGCGTGCAGCTGAGCCGCAACGAGGTTCTCGACATCTGTTATCTGTTCCTCATCGCCGGTCTTGACACCGTCACAGCGACGCTCGATTGCTTCTTCACCTACCTGGCTGAGCATCCGGACCAACGCCGGGAGCTCGTCGATGACCCGGCCCTGATACCGCAGGCGATTGAGGAAATGCTCCGCTTCGAAACGCCGGTCATGGCCGTCATACGCGAGGCGAGAGAGGACTGCGAAATCGGTGGTGTTGAGGTGCACGCGGGAGACCAGGTGGCAACGCTTCTCGGTTCTGCCAACCTCGATGGCCACCCCGATGAACGGCTCGAAGAGGTGGATTTCCATAGGACGATCAACAAGCACCTGGGTTTCGGTGGCGGAGTACACCGCTGCCTTGGCTCGCATCTGGCCCGACTCGAGCTCAGAGTGACGATCCAGGAGTTTCACCGGCGTATTCCCTCGTACCGGTTCGTTGACGGGGCCGACCCGGAGTTCACGCCCGGAATCCGGGCGGCTGACCGTCTGGACATCGAGTTCGCCTCCGGAACGCGTGAGGGAGCTCCGGCGTGAAAGTTGTGATCGACGGCGACAGGTGTACCGGCCACGGCCGCTGCTACGCGCTCGGTGCCCAGCGTGTTCGACGCCGACGACGATGGATTCGGAGTCGTGGTCAAACCCGATGTTGACCTTGAGGCCGACGGCGAGATGGCTGCCGCACTCGCGGCCGCCAACTGCCCGGAGGACGCCATCGGTCTCGTGCCGTGAACGCCACCGCGAGTGAGGAGTCGGCCAGTGCCTGACCAGCAACAATCCGGGATCGTGTCCTGGGGCACGTATCTGCCCACCTGGAGGCTCGATCGCTCAGGCATTGCTGCGGTGCTAGGTGCGCCGTCCGGGCGGGGCACCAGATCCGCCGCGTCCCATGACGAGGACACGACGACCATGGCCGCCGAAGCAGTTCGAACAGCGCTGCAACCCATCGGGGCCGAGATTGCGGGCGATCTCTATTTCGCCACTCCCGACCCCGCCTACCTCGACAAGACCAACGCGACCGCGATCCACGCTGCGGCCGGTCTACCGCGCTCTGGAGGGGCATACGACCTTATGGGCTCGAGTCGTTCCGCCGTTGCTGCTGTGCGCGCCGCCCAGGGCACTGCGCGGCCGGGGCATCGAACCGCTGGCAGTTGCCTCGGACCTTCGGACGGGTCTCCCGGGCTCTTCGGATGAACGCGATGGGGGAGATGGTGCAACGGCACTCGTGTTCGGTACCGAAGACCCTGCGGTCGAGTTGCTCGCGAAGGCATCGGCGAGCACCGAATTCCTCGACCGCTGGCGGACCCCCGGAGAGCAGGAGTCCCACTTGTGGGAGGAACGCTTCGGTCAGGAGGTCTACGGATCATTGGTCGGCGTCGCGGTGGATGAGGTGCTCGCCGGCGCCGGGATGGAGATCGGTTCGGTCGACCATGTGATCATCGCGGGACTGCACGTCCGGGCCACCAAGGATGCCGTGCGGGAGATCGGCGCAGTTCCGGATCAACTCATCGACGGCCTCACCCTCACAGCGGGGAACCTCGGAGCTGCACAACCCTGGACCATGCTCAGCGACCTGTTGGACCGCACCACCGCGGGCCGTTCGATCCTGATTGTCGTCCTGGCTGACGGTGTCGACGCGATGTTGTGGCGGACCACGGAACACCTCGGCGCCGCGCAGCAGCGACGAAGCGTATCGGGTGCATCGACTGTCGCCGATCTGATCGATTCGGCGACCGATGTCGACTACGCCCGCTACCTCACCTGGCGTGGACACCTGAGGCGTGAGCCTCCCCGACGTCCCGATCCTGAGCGACCCGGGGCCCCGGCCACCTGGCGTTCGGGCGGATGGCGCGGAGGATTCGAGGCCAGCCGATGCCAGGAGTGCGGGTTCCGTCATCTCCCACCGACCCGGGTGTGTCTCGGGTGTCACGCAGTCGATCGCATGATCCAGGAGCGCATGGCCGACGTCCCCGGTCGCATAGCCACATTCACCGTCGACCGCCTGGCCTACAGCCTCTCGCCGCCCGTGATCGGCGTAGTTGTCGATTTCGATGGCGGCGGTCGGTACCGGTGCCTGTTGACCGACGTGGATCCTGATTCGCTGGAGATCGGTCAGCGCGTCGAGATGGTGTTCCGACGGATATCAACCGCTCAGGGTGTCCACAACTACTTCTGGAAGGCGCGCCCTGTGCGGAGCGTCGACTGATGACCGAAACACAGATGCCGAGAGCACGTATGTCAGGAGAACAGCCATGACCAGCAACGGGATCCGTGACCAGGTCGCCATCGTCGGTATGGGTTGCACCGAGTTCGGTGAACGGTGGGACACCGGTGTCGATGACCTGCTGACAGACGCCGCGACCGAGACCCTCGACTCTGCTGGGGTGCCGATCGACGACATTGATGCGTTCTGGTTGGGAACCCTGGGTTCCGGGGTGTCGGGCATCACTCTGTCGAGACCACTGAAGATCGACTACAAGCCTGTGACGCGCGTCGAGAACTTCTGCGCCACGGGTTCGGAGGCGTTCCGCAACGCTGCCTATGCGGTGGCGTCCGGAGCGTACGACCTGGTCATGGCCATTGGAGTCGAGAAGCTGAAGGATTCCGGCTACTCAGGGCTCACCGGGATCCGCCCTGTGGGCGACGGAACCGATCCGCAGTTGTCTTCGCCGGCAGCGTTCTCGTTCCTGGCCCCCGCCTACGCCCACAAATATGGCGTATCCGAGGATCAACTGAAGGAAGTGATGTCGCGCATCGCCTGGAAGAACCATGCCAACGGCGCGCGCAACCCCCGGGCCCAGTACCGCAGGGAGGTGCCGCTGGAGACGATCAGCCGGGCACCCCTCGTGGCCGGGCAGATGGGGGTGTACGACTGCAGTGGTGTCAGCGACGGCTCGGCCGCCGCGATCCTGTGTCGGGCCGAGGACGCCCACCGCTACACCGACAACCCGCTCTACGTGAAAGCACTGAGCTTCGTGTCGGGCCCCGCCGCAGGTCCGATCGATCCCGACTACGACTACACGAGCTTTCCCGAGGTCGTTCGTTCCGCCGAGGACGCCTATGCCCAGGCTGGCATCACCGACCCTCGCCTGGAACTCGCAATGGCCGAAGTGCACGACTGCTTCACCCCGACCGAGCTGGTGCTGATGGAAGACCTCGGGTTCTCCGAACGCGGCCATGGTTGGCAGGACGTGCTCGCCGGGTCGTTCGACCGCGACGGCGACCTTCCGGTGAATCCCGACGGAGGTCTGAAGAGCTTCGGACACCCGATCGGGGCATCGGGCCTGCGGATGCTCTTCGAATGCTGGCTCCAGCTTCGGGGGAAGGCCCCGCCGGAACGTGCGATCTCGACAGTCACACCCAAACGTTCAATGGGACTCACCCACAACCTGGGCGGAGCACCCGGCGAGTGCGTCAGCTTCGTCTCTGTGGTCGGTTCGGAACCGTCCTCCTGAGTCAGCGACCGACCGCGAGGGTCTTGGTTTCGAGGTAGGTCGTTGTCACGGGAACTCCTGGTGACTGGTTTCGGTCGGGTGGATCAACTGCGGGCGGTGGCTGAATCCAGGCGTATGGGTACCTTCGAGTACCCGGCCACGTTCGTCATCTGGACCCGTCGCAGACCTTCGGTTACGACCTCGTAGCTCGGGTACCGCTTGGCCAGCTCCTCGATGGCGATGCGCCCTTCCATCCTCGCCAGGGCGGCACCGAGGCAGCTGTGTACGCCGTGGCCGAACCCCAGAGCGAGGTTGGCCGGCCGGGTGATGTCGAAGCGGTCGGGATCCTCGAACGCCCGATCGTCGCGGGTGGCGGCTCCGGTGACCAGGAGGGTGGGCGACATCGCCGGAATGACCGTGCTGTGGATTTCGACGTCCCTGGTGGTCATGCGACCCTGGTACTGCGACGGCGGGAGGAACCGCAGGATCTCCTCGAACGCTGCGGGGATGAGCGACGGATCGTCACGGACCATCTGCCATTGGTCGGCATGGCGCTCGAAAAGCACGATGGCGTTACCGACGAGCTTGGTGACGGTCTCGGCACCCGCGCCGCCGAGCAAACCTCCGAAACCGGCGATCGCGACGTCGTCCAGCCCTACTAGGTTGCCGTCGTCGTCCTCCTCCACCTCCACCTGGGTGAGTCGGCTCATCATGTCATCGCCGGGATTGGTGCGTTTTTCCATCGCCAACTCGTAGAAGTAGGTCCCGAGCGCGACCGCTGCATCGAGGTTGGCCGCTGATCCGCGCGTCTGGCCCACCTCCCTGGTCAACGTGTCGTCGAGCCACAACCGGACCTGTTGGCGCCCCTCCGCGGGTACGCCGAGCATCCGGCAGATGATCTCGACGGGGAACAGCGCCGCGAACTCACCCAGCAGGTCGATCTCGGTCCGACCGTCGAGTCCGTCGAGCAGGTCTGTGATGACGGTGCGGACCATCGGCTCCAGAGCGCCGACCGCCCGTGGGGTGAACACGCGGCTGACGAGCGCCCGCAACCGGTCGTGCTTCGGCGGGTCCATCATGATGAGCGACTCGAACTTGTGCATGGTGCCGCTCAGTAGCGAGTCGAGTTCGATTCCGTAGGCACTGCTGTAGGTGGCCCAGTCCCGCTCTGCAACCACGACATCATCCCAGCGCGACAGCGCGTAGAAGCCGATCTCGGTGTTGTGCAGGACCGGAGCGTCGTCACGCATCCGGCGGTAGAGGTCATACGGGTCGTCGTAGTACTCCGGGGAGTACGGATCGAACTCGATTGGAGCCACGTCGTCGACCATCCCCTGTTGAGCTTCGGCCCGGCCGAGAGTACCGAGCAGCCCTCTGGGGGGTCAAGGGTACTCTCCCCTGAGCGGTAACGTCATTCTCGCTGACGACAGGGCATCAGGTGCGACGGTGTTCAGGTGCGGGTGCTGTGTTGGGTGGCGAGATCGATCATGGCCGCCGATTGCTGGAGGTAGAGCTCGACCGACGGGTGCACCAGCCGGAGGCTCAGCACCGTGGCCCCGATATCCACCAGATCCTGGGCTGCTCGGAGTGTGGCGTCGCGGTCGCCCAGGGCGTCGACTCCTCGGAGAGACTGCCCACTCCAACGCCGAGGACCAGTCGTCCGTCGCTGAGACCGTCAACACGTCGATGCGTCTTCCCGTGGCCCTACGGGGCGCGGCTGCGCTTGCAGTTGCGCAGTTCGGCGCTGCACCGTCAACCACCACCATGACAGCGGGTGCGTTGAGGCATGTCCTCGAGACCTTGGTGATGGAGAATGCGCTGCGTTTGCACTACGAGCAGCACCCCGCCGCCAAGCCAACGCTCGGCGAGGTTGCGCTCGCACTGGCAACCCAGGACGGCTCTCCTCTTGCTGACCGGCCTGATCTCATCGCAAGCGCCGCCGAGGCTGTCGCTACTCGGCGAGCCGACGCGGACGCCGACGACGTCGCCGCTCAGATCCAGGGGGCTACAACAACCGGTGTTGCCGATGCTCACATCGGGGCGACCGTGCACAGCCTCTCATCTTCCGAGATCGTGGTCCTCACGAGCGACCCCGTCGACATCGCGGCGGTGTGCTCGCCCGCCCAGGCAAACATCGTCACCGTGTGGCGGGCGCCTGAACCGGGAAGGATCGACCTGAGTTGCGGCCCTCGGTATTGAGTACCGGTCGGCTTTGGTTCGAACGGATGACTCGAAGGTTGAGGACGGCGGTCGTCCGCAGCATTGGAACCCGCGCTGGACCAAGTCCGGGAGGACGCGCCGTTGGAGGGTACCGTTCGTTTGTATACCGATGCGCATACCAGAATGGTATGCTGTCGGACATGGCAACGGAGCAGATCGCCGTGCGCGTCCCGAGCGAGCAGATCGCACTCCTGGATGACCTCGTTGGCCGGGGCGTGTACACGACCAGAGCTGCCGCGGTCCGTGCGGGCATCCAGGCGCTCGTCGAAATCGATCGACGACGCCGGGATGATCGTTCGATCGTGGATGGGTATCGGCGCATGCCGCCCACCGACGTCGAGACCGCAGCGGCGATCGCCTCGCTTCGTGACGCCATCGCCGAGGAGCCTTGGTGAGAGAGCCCCGGCGAGGGGAGGTCTGGTGGGGTGAGATCGAAGGCGTCGGTCGTCGGCCATTCCTCGTGATGACGAGGACAGCAGCGATCCCGGTCCTGCAGAGCGTGCTGGCGGCGCCGGTGACGCGAACGATCCGAGACATTCCGACCGAGCTTCGACTGGGAACGATCGACGGCATGCCGACCGAGTGCGTCGCGAGCTTCGACAACCTGCGTGTTGTAGCCAAGGCATACCTTGTCGAGCGACAGTGCAACCTCGATCCGTTGCGCCTCACCGAGGCGTGCGAGGCCCTTCATTCTGCGGTCGACTGCTGAGCCGGCGGCGTAGACACCCGCATCGCCGATCACGCTTCTTGTCGTGTGCCGGTCATGGTCAGAGTGTGGACACAGAGCGGACCGAGTCGGCCGATGTGACATGAACGGCCTGCATCCAGGCATCGATCGGGCGCTTTCCCTTGAACTGGAGGACCGACTACCGGACACGGCCAGATTGCATCGTGAACGCGGCAACCCTTTGTTGGATGAGACAGCCCGAGGCCTCCACCGACTGCCGCGGCGTTTACCGCGGCAACCACCGTCTTGGGGTAGCTGCCACCCATGAACGACTCCGACGCGGGGCCTCCCGGGAGGCCCCCATCAGCTCTGGATTGAGGGAGTTCGCGGCCTCGGGACGGTTCAGGGTCAGGATGTCGGTGTGCTCGCGGCGTTCACACAGGATCAGCACGTTCCACACACCGGCTGAAACGTACCGATGACCCGGCCGCCGTTTGCCGTATCATGGATCTGAGGGAGCGCGCAGGGCGACCCGGTCGCAGCGAGAACGACACTCGCGCCACGGGTCAGGTACGGTTCTCAAACCGTCCACCCTTCGGCGCTCGTGTGCCGGGAAGCGAGCCGATATGTCCACAGCCGCCGGAACCGATCCGCTCGCGGAGACCGACGACCAGACAGCCCTGCGTCAACTGGCGCGTGACATCGGTGGACGCGAAGTCGGCCCGCGAGCTGCCGAGGCCGACCGCACCGGTGATCTTCCGACCGATGCGATCAGGGCCATGGCCGCGGCCGACCTGTTCCGGGTCACCATCGGTGAACAGTGGGGTGGCCTGGGTTACGGCGATGTCGAGGCATCGATCGTGCTCGAGGAGATCGCAAGGTACGACATCTCAACTGCGATCTGTCTCCAGCTCGCATACAACGGCCCTGCACGTGGGATCGAACACCTCGGCGGCGACGCTCTCAAGGACCGGTGGCTGCCACAGGTCGCCGGCGGCGACGCCATCCTGAGCATCGGGATTACCGAGCCCGATGCCGGCTCGGCGGTTCAGAACATGCGTGCCAAGCTCGAGACCGATGGGCCAGGCAGGTGGCGCCTCGACGGATACAAGAACTACTCGACGCTCGGTCATGTCGCGGCCGGGATCCTGGTGTGGTGCAGATGGCCCGGCGGCGATGGAGCCAAGGGCATCGGGGCAGTCGTCGTGCCGACCGACCGCGAGGGTGTAGAGGTAACGGGAAAGCACTGGGGGATGGGGATCCACGCGGCCACCGAGGCCGAGGTCGCTTTCGACGGGGTCGAGATCACAGTCGACGACGTGCTCATCGCGGGAGTTCCCGAGGACACCTCTGCATTCAAGGTGTTGTTGGGGCACCTGAACCACGAGCGCTGTGGGAACGCCAGTATGTGTGTCGGCGCGGCGCAGGGCGCGTTGGAGCACGCCGTGCGGTACATGAGCGAGCGCGAGGTCGGCGGCCGCGCTATCGGTGAGCTCCAGGGGCTCCAATGGAAACTCTCCGACATGGCGGTCCAACTCGAAGGGGCGAGGCTCCTGCTCGGACGTGCTGTGCGGCTCGCCGGGCCCGGTGGCACTCCGCCCCCGCTCGAGACGGCGCTCGCCAAGACGGCGGGGAACCTCGCTGCGAAGCTCGTCTGCGACGAGGCGATGCAGATCCACGGCGGCTACGGCTACTCCCATGAGTATTCAGTCGAGCGCGCTTACCGTGACATCCGCGGCTTGTGTTTCGGAGCCGGAACCGTCGAGGCACAGCGGAACTTCATCGGTGGTTCGATTGTGCGGGGCAAGGCGACGACCTCGCCCGGCTGGATCGGCGGGACCGGTCCAACCGGGGCCTGACCGAAACCCTGTTCTGCTCCGCACAGCACGATGTCGTGGCGGTGGCGTAGGGGTCACAGTGGGTTGGCGTTGTCGACATCGGTCAGCCAGTCAGGTGCCGCTCGGGGTTGGGTCGGTTCGGTCTTCCGGCACTCAGTATCCTTTCCTGGAGATGGGGGTTTGCCCGGCACTTGTGTCTTATGGGTGCGGGAGTCGGCTCAGGAACATGCCGGCCACCGGTTCGGCGGCGTCTTCGTGGGTCACCGGGGCGACGTGGGAGTGCGTCGCGAGTGTGGCGGTGATGGTCGAATGTTCGAGCCGCTCCTGTGCGACTCGAGGGTGCATGCCGGTTCGCACGTGTTCTTTGCTTGTGGGAAGCATGCGGTGAGGGGCAAAATGTTCACTAGTTGACCCAGGGGGGTACGAGATGCGTACGAAGGTGTTGTCCGTTTTGGCCGTGGTGCTGACAGTCGGCGCGGTGACCGCCGGTTGTGTTCCACCACCAACACCACCGCCACCGCCGCCATCGGCCGCAACACAGATCACCGCCGGCGGGTCCCACACGTGTGCGTTGGTGGCTGGTGGTGCGGTCAAGTGCTGGGGTAACAACGGCGAGGGTGCGTTGGGGGATGGGACGAACACCAACTCGAACACGGCGGTGGATGTGAGCGGTGTGAGCGGGGCAACACAGATCACCGCAGGGTTCGGGCACACGTGTGCGGTGGTGGCAGCCGGCGCGGTCAAGTGCTGGGGCGACAACGCCTACGGTGAGTTGGGGGATGGGACGAACACCAACTCGAACACGGCGGTGGATGTGATCGGTGTGAGCGGGGCAACACAGATCACCGCCGGTTACTACCACACGTGTGCGGTGGTGGCCGGCGGTGCGGTCAAGTGCTGGGGCTTGAACGGTTACGGTCGTTTGGGGGATGGGACGAACACCAACTCGAACACTGCGGTGGATGTGATCGGTGTGAGCGGGGCAACACAGATCACCGCCGGTTACTACCACACGTGTGCGGTGGTGGCCGGCGGTGCGGTCAAGTGCTGGGGCTACAACGGCAGCGGTGAGTTGGGGGATGGGACGAACACCTCCTCGAACACGGCGGTGGATGTGAGCGGTGTGAGCGGGGCGACGCAGATCACCGCCGGCGGGCAGCACACGTGTGCGTTGGCGGGGGGTGCGGTCAAGTGCTGGGGCTACAACGGCAACGGTCGTTTGGGGGATGGGACGAACACCAACTCGAACACGGCGGTGGATGTGAGCGGTGTGAGCGGGGCAACACAGATCACCGCAGGGTTCGGGCACACGTGTGCGGTGGTGGCCGGCGGTGCGGTCAAATGCTGGGGCCGGAACGGTTACGGTCAGTTGGGGGATGGGACGAACACCAACTCGAACACGGCGGTGGATGTCAGCGGCGTGACCGGGGCAACACAGATCACCGCCGGTGGCAACCACACGTGTGCGTTGGTTGCCGGCGGTGCGGTCAAGTGCTGGGGCTGGAACGGCAACGGTGAGTTGGGGGATGGGACGAACACCGATACGAACACGGCGGTGGACGTTCTCGGTATCCCCTGACTGCCCCTCGCCGGTTCGTGCGTGGAAGGGGACGTACTTGGAGTTTGTGGCGTTGGCTATTGCTCTGTGCCTTGGGCCACTGTTCGACGGTCTGGGCCACTGTTCGACGATTGAGCAGTGATCCAGTGCGCTATGGGACGTTCTGTCACTGGTGAAGTTCTGAGCAGTGGCCCGGAGCAATCGGAGTCGACGATGACAGTCCGTATCGGTTGGTCATGACGGTGATGTCCTCGTCGCTGACCGGACCGGCTTGTGCTTCCCATTCGGCAAGGAACGAGCGGAGGGCGTTCTTGCGGCGGCAGTCAGCCGCGGAGTTGCGAAAGGTTTGGCGGTCAAGGCTCAAATCGTTCCCTCGGAGCGGTAGCTGTCCAGTTCCTCGGAGCTGAGGCCGACCAGATCGCACCACACCTCTTCGTTGTGCTGGCCGAGCGCGGGAGCGGGTGACGGTGCAACCGGCCGACGACCGTCGAGACGGGGGAACGGAGCCTGCTGGCGGTGGGGACCGGCCACAGGATCATCGACAGTCACCAGATCGCCGCGCTCCTCGAAGTGTGGTTCCGCCAGGATCGCCGCGGCGTCATATGCGGTTGCCACAGGCACCTCGGCTGCAATGCAACGTCGTTCGATCTCCTCGGCGGAGTGCAGCGAGGCCCATGCCTGGACGATGTCGTTGATCTCGTCGCTTCGGGCGGCTCGTTTCGAGAGAGTCTTCCACTGCGGATCGTTCGCCATGTCAGGTCGGTCCATGGCGGTGCAGAGGCGTCGGAAGTTGGTGTCGGACCCACCGACGATCGCCACGTACTGGCCGTCGGCGCTTCGATAGTTGTCGAGCGGGGCCGAGTTCGCCATCCGGTTTCCCTCACGCTCGCGGGTGATCCCGAGACGGTCCTGGCCGGCCACAGTCCATTCGAGGATCCGCAAGATCGAGCCGTACAGGGGCGCATCGACCACGCCGCCGCGTCCGGTGCCACCCGGACGGTCCCGTCGGTACAGAGCCGCTGTCACCGCTTCGGCGGCGAAGGTGCCGGTCAGATAGTCCGAGATGGAGATGCCGGGCCTCACCGGCGGGCGGTCCGCGTAGCCGGTCAGGTGCAGGAGCCCGCCGTAGGCGATACCCATGCGATCGAGTCCCGTGCGAGGGGAGTAGGGCCCGTTCTGGCCGAACACGCTGATCCGTGCCCAGACGATGCGCGGATCACAGTCCTCGGGACCGATGTTCCAGCGCTCCACCGTTCCCGGTCGGAAGTTCTCACACACAACATCTGCGGTGGCAGCCAGCCGACGGAACAACCCCTGGCCTGACTCGTCGCGCAGGTTGAGTGTCACACCCTTGCGGCCACGCCCTTCGACCGCCCACCACATGGAGTATCCCGGTCCGTCCGTGCCCGCCTGAGCCAGGTTGGCAGCCTCGGTCCCGGTGTCGGCCGGGTCGCGATCGCCAGCCTCGGTCTCCGCAGCGATCCCACCGGTCTCGATCTCGCCAGGGGGGACGAACGGCCCGATCGAGCGCATGAAATCGCCGCCGCGTGGATCTTCGACCTTGATGACCTCGGCGCCCAGTTCGCCGAGAAGCCCAGCGCAGAATGGAGCGCTGATACGCGTTCCGACGTCGATGACCCTGAGGCCTGTGAGCGGTAGTTCATCCATGAGTGGATCAGGTCTACCACGCGTGGATACGGACGATCTCCTATGGTGAGAACGATGGTGCACTCACCGGACAGCCTCTCGCAGCGCGGGACCGGCGATGTCACTGAGCGATACCTGCCGGGTTCTCTCACATGACCGTCCGACGTGGTGTCGTCGGGTCACTGTCATGAGGCTGCGTCCGACCTGCGAGAACGTCCGGGCTGAGAGGTACCTCCACGATGGTGGACCGTGGGCCATTCCATCCCTCGACTCCCTGATGTCCACTTCGGACCGCCACGTCGGTGCCTTGATCGTCGATGCCGACCAACGGCTCAGTTCCACCGAGGTCGAACAACGGGTGGCGAAGCTCGCCGGAGGACTCCGGACATCCGGCGTGGGCCACGGGGACGTGGTTGCATGGCAGCTCCCGAACGGCAGCGGACGCGGTTCTGCTCGCTCGAGCCTGCTGGCGCCTCGGTGTCATAGCAGCGCCGTTGCACCACCGGGCCGGAGGGAGTGAGCTCGAAGAGATGGTCTCGTTGCTGGAGCCGGTCGTGTCGATCTCTGCGGACGACCTCCCGCTGGGGAAAGTGTCAGATGTGCTGCGGATCGGCGGTGACCGATACGCGGCGCTCACATCAGGCCCGCCCGTTGTCGGGAGTGGTGCGACCGGCCCCGATCTGGCATTGGTGCAGTTCACCTCCGGGTCCACCGGGATGCCGAAGGCCGTCCTGCACTCGCATCGCTCCCTCGGCGCGAAGACGTTGCAGATGATCGCTGCCCACGGACTTGCGTCGACCGACTCGACGCTCGTGCAATCCCCGATCTCCCACATCTCCGGCATGCTCAACGGTGTGCTCGTTCCCGGTGCCGCGGGGATGTGCCATGTGCTCATGGATCGTTGGGACCCGTCACGAGCGCTCCACCTGATTCGAGATGAGTCGGTGTCATTCATGGTCGGACCACCGACGGTGTTCCTCGCGCTGATGGATGCGCCCGAGTTCACCCAGGAGTCGGTCGAGTCCCTCCGTGTGGTGTCCTGTGGTGCAACCGGGATCACACCGGAGTTCGTCGAACATGCAGCCCATAGATTCGGTGCGGCGGTCAAGCGGAGCTACGGGTGCACTGAGGCCCCTACGGTTACGACCAGCGCGGTTGATGACCCCGTCGATCGGCGCGCCGTGACCGATGGACGTCCTCTGGGTGACACCGAGATCCGGATCGTGGATCCGGAGTCGGGAGTTGCGCTCGGATCAGACACGACCGGTGAGGTGTGGGTGCGTGGGCCGGAGCTTTTCGCAGGGTACGCGCTGGAGTCCCAGACCGAAGCGGCGCTGGTCGACGGATGGTTCAGGACCGGAGATCTCGGCCGCATGGACAACGACGGATGGCTCACCCTTGTGGGTCGACTGAAGGACGTGATCATCCGCGGAGGGGAGAACGTCGTGCCCGCCGAGGTCGAGCGGCTGCTCGAGCAACACTCCTCGGTCCGTCAGGCGGTCGTGGTCGGTGTGCCCGACGACCGACTCGGCGAGCGGGTCGCCGCTTTCATCGTCGGCGACGCCGAACTCGATGTCGAGGATTGCCAACAGTGGTTCCTCGAACTGGGCATTGCCCGGTTCAAGTCACCGGAGGTCGTCGTACACGTCGACTCGATTCCCGTGTTGTCGTTGGGAAAGCCCGATAGAGCGTTGTTGCGCGCACGCGCAGAGGGTCTCCAATAGTGAACCGGATCACGAACCACGGCGATGGGCTCGCGTGCATCATCGAAGGACAGGAGTAGCTGTGGATCTCTCGTTCACTGACGCGGAGTTGGACTTCCAGGCGGAACTACGGAACTGGCTCACCGATCACGTCGAGCCGACACCTGACTTCGCCTCCTTCGACGAGGAGTTCGAATGGGGTCGGAGGTGGCAGGCTCAGCTGGCGTCGCAGCGTTGGGTGGGAGTGCACTGGCCGACCGAGTTCGGCGGGCGTGCTGCGTCGTCGGTCGAAGTCGCGCTCTTCAACCTCGAGTACGCCCGCAGCAAGGCACCCCAACCCGTGAACCGGTCCGGGCTCAATCTCGCCGGTCCGACCCTGCTTGCGCACGGAACCGATGAACAGCGGCACCGTTGGCTACCCGGGATCCTCGACGCGACAGAGATCTGGTGCCAGCTGTTCAGTGAGCCGGGTGCCGGTTCCGACCTCGCAGGTCTGAGCACCCGTGGAGTCGAGGTAGACGGCGGTTGGATCGTGACCGGACAGAAGGTCTGGACCAGCTATGCGCAGCATTCCCGTTGGGGGATTGCTCTGGTGCGCACCGACCCTGAGGCATCCAAGCACAAGGGCATCTCGTATCTCGTGATCGACATGGCCGCGCCCGGCATCGACATCAGACCCCTCACCACCATCACCGGTGAGGCCGAGTTCAACGAGGTGTTCCTAGATGAGGTGTTCGTGCCGTCCGAGCATCTGGTGGGTGGGTACAACAACGGTTGGGCCGTAGCGAACACCACGCTCGCCCATGAGCGTGGCACCAGCTTCACGTTCAAGGAACAGGTGGTGCACGAGGTGTACCTGGACGAGCTCTACCGCCTGGCAGAGCGGAGCGGATCCATCGAGTCAACGTTCGTAGCGGAGGCCCTCGCTGATGCCTACGTGAAGCTGCGGATCCTTCGCCTACACAACTGGCGTACCCTCACACGTCTGGGTCGCGGTGAGGTTCCCGGTCCGGAGTCGAGCATCTCGAAACTCGCGTGGAGCGACATGACCCAGTGCCTGAGTGACGCCGCTCTGAAGGTGCTCGGGCCGGCGTCGAGCCTGACCGATCCGGGAGCTCGCGATCTGAGCCAAGCCAAGTGGCAGCGGCAGTGGCTCTGGAGCAAGGCGGCGTCCATCGCCGGCGGCACCTCGGAGATACAGCGGACGATCATCGGGGACCGGATCCTCGGCCTACCGCGTTAGAGGCGACCCGCTGGATTCATCAATGCGGCAAACAGCCGGGCCTGGGTAGACACGAGTGATTCCCTGGGGAGTACCCCGTCGCTTGTCTGGTGATACGACGTGAAGCGTTCGAGCATCGTCAGCAGGCTCAACCGCACCAGTTCCGGCCCGATTGCCTCCTCAACGACGGGATCGATGAGTCGGCCGAGAGCATCTGACAGCCCGCCGAGGACCTCGTCGGCCAACGAGACCATGAGTGGATCCAGATCTCGACCTTCCAGCCAGATCCGTAGCACCGGCCCGTTGCGTCGGTAGAAGTCGACAAACCGATCGACCCACTCCGTGATCTGCGCCGCCGAAGGTGGAATCTCCATCTGATCGAGGTCGGCGGTCAGCCCCCGGACATCCTCCGCACAACCGATGGCCAATCGATGCAGGAGGTCTTCCTTGTTCCGGAAGTAGAGGTAGAAGGTGCCGTGAGAAGCGCCGGCAAGCTCGACGATGTCATCCACACGGGTCGCGTCGTAGCCGCGGTCCCAGAATGCAGCGAGTCCGGCCTCGAGCAGGCGGTTCGCCATCTCCTGGCCACTGGCGCGAAGGGCGCGCCCAGAACCGGCTCGGCCGACCGGTTGGTGAGTGCGGAGCCATGCAGGTGCCTCGCCGATCCGGCGCGAGGTCTCCCTTTCGGAGGGGTCAGGCGTGTGCATCATGAACGGTCGGCCATTGTCGTCGCCGCAGGCGAGGGTAACCTCCCCGCATGTCGAGTCCTGTGTCGCCGTCGCTGCTGTGGCCCGCCAGATGACACGAGCTGAGGCGACCCGACGTCGGCTGCTCGACGCATCGCTGGTTGTCTTCGGTCGAAAGGGCGTCCACGAGACGCGCGTCGATGACATCTGTGCAGCGACCGGGGTGGCCCGTGCGACCTTCTACCGACACTTCGACGGGAAGGCAGCGGTCTTCGAGGCGCTGCACTCGGAGATGGCCGCAGAGATGCTCCGGATCGCCGGGAACCTCGAACCGGTCGGACCCGATGTCGCCGGGCTGCAGACGATCCGAGAGTTCGTCGCAGGGATGCTGGCAGCCAGCGAACGTTGGGCGCCGGTGGTCTCTGCCCTGAGTGGTGGCAACCAAATGGGCCTCGAGATCCGCGAGCAGTCGATTGGGCTGACCGAGGAATTCAGTCGAGCGGTGGGTCTCAAGTTGGTCGAGGGAGCGGTCGCAGACGTGAATCCGTCGATCGCCGCGGTTGCGATCATCGCGCTCGTCGACGGTGTGGGCAACCAGTTGCGCACCTGGTCGCCCGACCTCGATCGTGGCGAGGTCATTGATCTGCTGGCGATTGAGATCCTCATGATGCTTCACCCGGGCCTTGACATCCGCGATCTGCAACCGGTAGCCGTGACGGGCTGAGAGCGGTCGCGGGCGCCGGCTCAGGGTCGCAAGACCCTGAGGCTGATTCATCGCTGGTTGGCAACGAGTTCGATGATCTGGCCGTCGGGGTCGCGGACGAGGATCGCGAGGTTCACGTCGGTGTCGTCGAGAACCAGGCCACCGTTGTCGCGCACTCGTTCGAGCGTGGCTTGTAGGTCCGCCACGCCCATTGACATGTGGGTCAGGCCGGGTTCGGTGATCGAGCGCTCGCGTTGGGGGTCGTTCCCGTCGCGCTCGAAGTGCAACAGCTCGAGGATGAACCCACCGTGTCGGAGGTAGACCGCAGTGAGTCCCACGGGCTCTGCGATGCGCAGGAGCTTTCCGGTGATCGGGTCCGGTGGCCGGAGGTCGCGTATCCGCTCGAAGTCCAGCGCCTCCACGTAGAACCGTTCGGCGCGCTCGAGATCCTGGACGCAGACTCCGACGTGGGTGACGGCATCGGTCATTTCCGGGCGGACTCCTGATCGAGGCCCGAGGGCATCACCATGCCCGGGGTCTGCAGGTGCTGTCCCAACATCGAGTCGAAGTGTTCGACGACGCTGTCGACGTCCCAGCCACCATCCCGGTGCATCCATGCCACCTGCTTGGGGTGTTGGAAGACCGTGTAGGCGAAGTCGGTCCGTCCGAAGATCTGGCCGTTGACGTGAGCCGCCCTGTCAGAGGCAAGATAGGCCACTATCGGCGCGTTCATGCTGGGATCCAACGTTGCAGGGGGCTCTTCGTCGCCCTCGAAGAGCTTCGCGGTCATCCTCGTCGCCCCGGCGGGTGCGAGAGCGTTCGAGGTGATGCCGGAGCGGGCCAGTTCGAGTGCCCACACGAAGGTCATCCCCATGAGCCCGGCTTTTGCCGCGCCGTAGTTCGTCTGACCGAAGTTGCCGCGCAGTCCGGCCGAGGACGTGATGTTGATGATCCGGCCGAACCCGGCGTCCTTCATCGGACCCACCGCGTGCCGGGTGCAGTTGAAGGCCCCCTTGAGGTGGGTGGCGATCACTGCGTCGAAGTCGTCCTCGGTCATCTTCACCAGGGTCCGGTCGCGCACGATCCCGGCATTGTTGACGAGGATGTCGATCTTGTCGAAGGTATCGATCGCGGTGCCGATGATCCGGCCCGCCGCTTCGAAGTCGGTGACCGAGTCATGCGCTGGAACGGCGTGCCCGCCGGCAGCCTCGATCTCGGCGCATACATCGCTCGCCGGATCCTCCGCGGTGTCGTCACCCCTGAGGCCGACCCCGATGTCATTGACCACGACCGACGCGCCCTGCGCGGCGAGCGTCAGCGCGAACTCCCGCCCGATACCCCGACCTGCGCCGGTTACCACGGCGACCTTTCCCTCAAGCAACATCATCGACCTTTCTGCTGGGTGCCCCCGGGTGCTCCGACGGTCAGAGACCACTATGACACATGTGTCTCATTCGGCCGTCGGGCGCCGTGCGTCCTAGCCGGGACGCAGGAAGCGGCCCTGAGGGTCCCAACGTCGCAGCGCGGCGACCTCTTCGTCGGTCACCGGGGACAGTTCGGCCAGGTCGTCGGACACCGTCAGGTCCCATCCGCACCGGCGACGGATCTCGGCCAACCGTTCTTCGAGCGTTCCCTCTCCATCGGCTACCGCGGTGAGGACCAACTCGCCGTCGACCTTCTCGAAGGTACCCAGGTCGGTTACCAGTGCCTGGGCACGTTCGCCGGTGGAGGTGATGTAGGGAACCGCATCGACGGTTCGGCGGGTGGAGAGGGTGGTGATGATGACGGTCTCCGCAGCGGTGCTCGCGACGTCGTTCCCGCCTCCGGACCCGACCAGATACGCGGTGCCCGGCAGTATGGTCGAGTTGATGTTTGCGAGGCGGTCCACCTGTGCCGCCCCCAATGCTCCGATCACCGTTGTGCCCGGTCCTCCCACCAGGGTTCCGAGCACGAGCTCCGCATCGCCGACCATGGTCGCGCTCGGGAAGCTCCGGTGATTGAAAACGAACGGATCGGCCGGCGTCGGCTCGTATCCCCACAGGCCGAGCTCTGCGGTCAGCACGACGTCTGACCCATCCGCTCGCGACCGATCCACCGCGAGCCATGCGGCCAGATTGGCGACGCCCGCCCCGGCGAGCACGGCATCAGCGTCGCGTTCGTTCACCCGCTCTGCGAGGTGCCGGGCACCCAGCGCCGCTGCTCGCTCCCACGACCCGGTCGGCGAATCGAGATCGGGCGGGTGTGCGGCTTCGTCCTGCCTCCACGACTGCGGATCGGCCCGCTCGCGCAGCCGCGTCACCCGGTCCTCACCCAGTAGGTCCAGATAGGCCTCCTGGTCCTCGGGCCCCAGGATCCAGCGTTCGATCCAATCGTCGAACGTGTCGGATCTACTGGCATCGCGCGCCTCGGACCAGAACTCCAGATCCTCGGCATACCCGTCGACAGGTAGGTCGGGCACGTACAGGCCGCCTGGATGGGCGCCCATGGGGGTCTCGGCGACCGCCAGCACCCGGTGTGCAGGAATCCTGGTGAGGTGTGCCCAGGGCCGAATGTCGTCGACGAACCGGTCCACGGTCACGATGGCGCCGCGACGGGCTGCGAGGGCTCCCCAGATCCCCTCGAGCAGCGGCGCCCCGAGCGCCACGTTTCCCTCACGGTCGGCGATGGGTGCGTGCAGCAGGGCCACGTCCGGAGCGAATGGCTCCAACAAGCCGATCGAACGGGATGTGAGGCCGTCGGATCCGAATGGCGATATCACCTCCCGATAACCCGGGTTGGCGGCCATCGATGATCCGGCCAGCGAACGTGTCACCGTGGCCGGCAGACCTTCTGCGGCCGCCTTCAGGCGCTGCACGAACGTGAGGAACGACCAGTTCTCGACCTCGACCGAACCGTCGAGGTAGGCGTCACCGAACCATGGGTTGGGTGTGAAATTGGGGAACACGTCCCCGGAGTAGCCCGTCACCACCTTGCGGACGAGCCCTCCTCGGAAGAACAGGGTGCCGAGGCTCGACAGGCTCAGCATCACCAATTCGAAATTGGCATCGCGCCCCCACCACTGGCGGACCAGTTCGCGTGCGCCGGCGGTCCAGCGCGAGTGGTTGCAGACCACATGGACCGAGTCGCCGGAGCGGACGTGGGCGACGGCGTCATGGAGCGTGGTGACCTTGGACGGCATGGCGAGACGGTATCGCGAACTGACATGGATGTATCGTTCGAGGATGATCCGCTATGAAGTAGGAACCGACCACGTCGCTCGCCTCACGCTCGATCGTCCCGATGCCAAGAACGCTCTCACTGTGGAGATGCGCGACGAGATCGTCGACTCCGTGCGCAGAGCGCGGGCCGATGACGACGTGCGCGCGTTGTTGATCACCGGTACGGGCGATGCCTTCTGCGCAGGGATGGACCTGCGTGCCTCGACGGTGTCGAGCGCCGGAGCGTCCGGTTTCAACCCGCGGCGTACGAGTGAGGCGCTGCACGTAGGTGTCCAGGCGTTCATCCGGGAGCTGTGGGAGATGGACAAGCCGACCGTTGCCGCCGTCAACGGCACCGCGGTGGGTCCCGGGGCCCACCTGGCGCTCGCGTGCGACTTCGTGATGCTCCACGAGACAGCTCGTTTCGTGTGGTCGTTCGCCAAGTGGGGGCTCGTGGTGGATGCCGGTGGTGCCTACCTCCTTCCCCGGCTGGTCGGACTACCGCGGGCCAAGGCGATGGTCCTGCTCGGCGAGGGAGCCGTGGGCCAGGAGGCTGTCGAACTGGGGCTGGCATACAAATGTCTGACCGATGCAACGACCCTGACCGCCGAGGCGGACGCACTGGCCGTGCGGCTCGCCGCCGGTCCGACCCGCTCGCTCGGTCTGTCGAAGCGGCTGCTCAACACGAGCTTCGAGACCGATCTTGCAACCTCCCTGCGTGCCGAGGGCGACGCACAGGCGTTGGCCACCGTGTCGCCGGAGATGGCCGAGGGCATGGCAGCGTTCAAGGAGAAGCGACCGCCGGACTTCGCCGGCGCCGACTGAGTTCATCGCCGCATGAAATCGCGAGGTGGAGTGCCGAGTTCGGAGCGGAACGCGGTGACGAAGGAGCTGGGTGAGGAGTAGCCGACGCTCATTGCCGTCGTGGTCACACTCTCTCCTTCAGCGAGCATCGAGACTCCGGCGAGGACGCGGGCTCGGCGGGTCGTGTGTGTGCGTGCCCGGTTGCCGTCGGGCACGCACAGGGCCCGATGAGCCGGAATCGTCCAGGTCCGTGACGCCGTGTGAGCTGTGAAAAGCCCTGCACGGGCAAACACGAGCTGGTCCCAGCCCGGTTGGGTCGGTAGGGAGACGATGCCAGGCGGGTGGGTGATCGAATAGCTCCGAACTCGACTCGGGGTGTGGCGAGAATTCGACATGACTGGTTGAACTATAGAAGGCTCGCTTCGGTCGCGATCTGCGACGATGGCCGTCATGACCCCACGGCTCAGGCATTTCGCGATCAACACCGATGACGTCGACGCCACGCAGGCGTTCTATCGGTCTGTGTTCGGCTGGCAGTTCCAGGAGTACGGCCCACCCGGTTTCGTGCAGATCATGGACGCCGACGGACAATCACCGATGGGTGCGATTCAACAGCGCCGGCAACTGCTCGACGATGAGCCGACCCGGGGTTTCGAGTGCACGTTCGGTGTCGAGGACGTCGAAGCCGTTCGAGAGAGAATCGTCGCGGCAGGCGGACGAATCCTGATGGAGAAGTTCTCCATCTCCCACGTCGGGCACCTAATAGCGTTCGAGGATCCCGGCGGTAACCCCGTCATGGCGATGGAGTACGACACCTCGGCCGACTAGATCTGCAAAGCGGTACTCTGATCGCCGATATCGAACGCGGCGAGGTGCCGTTGGGGGTAGTGATCGGAGTCGGTGTGAAAGCTCCCGAGGTTGATGCTTACATCGCTGTCCGAGACCCGCGAGCGGCGGGTCGAGAAGTACGTGCCGAAGATCCTCGAGGGCAGGGAATTCCGCGATCGGTAGTGGTGCCCACCAATGACCTGTGTTGAGCTGTCCTCTAGTCGTCGCGGTGTTCTGCGAATACGTCCTTCATGGATGACTTCGACTTGCGGGCCTCGAGCGCGTCGAGGGCGGTCGAGGTGTTGTGCATCCAGTGATGTGCCATGAAGTGGTATTTCAGCGATGTCTCGCGTCCCATGTTGGTCTGGGTGTTGTTGATCGAGTCCTTCACGACCTGGGCGGTCGTCGGGGGTACGAGCGCGATCCGACCGGCGAGTTCAAACGTTCGCTCCAACAGCTCATCTGACGGTACGACCCTGTTCACCATGCCGAGTCGCCATGCCTCCTGTGCGTCGAGCTTCTCCCCGGTCCACAGGAACTCCTTGGCCTTGCGGATCCCGAGCTCCCACGGTTCGACGAGCAGCTCGACACCGGCGCCGGTCATGCGCAGGACTGGGTTCTGGAACTTCGCGTCGTCCGCTGCGACGATGAGGTCGCAGCTGCACGCGAGCATGAGCCCCGCGGCGACACATGATCCGTTGACCGCAGCGATTGTAGGTTTGCGGAAGTGGTAGATCCGCTGGCAGCGGTCGTAGTACATGACCTGCTCGTGGCGGAATTTACCCTCCGGCGTGTCGCGCATCGTGCGCCACTCATCGGGTTCGGTGTCGCCGACCAGGGCTTTCAGGTCGTGACCGGCTGAGAAGTGGCGACCCGCCCCTGTGAGCACCACGACCCGCACTTCGTCATCCGCGTCTGCCCGGTCGAACGCAGCGTCGAGTTCATCGATCAGCCCCGTGTCCTGGGCATTCGCGACCTCGGGACGGTTCATGGTCAGCACGGCGACGTGACCCTCGACCTCGTAGAGAACCTTCGACTCGTTCGACTCTGTCATGGAACTGCTCCTCGTGGGATGGATGTAGTTCTAGCGGTTCACCTGCGTGGTGGCCGGGGCAGGCCGAGTACTCGTTCTCCGATGATGTTCCGCTGGATCTCGTTGGTGCCGGCCCAGATCGACGACGCCTGGTAGTAGAGCCACGAACGCTGCCAGTTGCCGTCGCCCGGGTTCTGTTCGGCTCCCCGCCACAACGGCATCGAGGGCCCGATCACGTCGGCCGCGGTGTGGTGGAATCGCTTCGACATCTCGCTCCAGTACAACTTGAGCGAGCTGCCTTCGGGGCCCGGAGCCTCGCCGCGGGCGAGCCGGCTGATACTGCGAAGGTTGTGCAGCTGGAACAGGCGGATCTCCACGTACGCCTGGGCCAGCCGCGCAGCGATGCGCTCGTCATCGAACGTTCCGTTCGTCTCGGCCAGCGCGAGCAACTCCTCCAGGAGCTGGATGTGGATGACGAGCTGCCGGGGATTGGTCCCACGCTCGTGCGACAGCGTCGAATTGGCGACGCGCCAGCCATCGTGTTCGGGTCCGATGAGCTGGTCATGTGGGACGAATACGTCAGTGAAGAAGACCTCGTTGAACTCGGCATCTCCGGTCAGTTGGCGCAGCGGTCGCATCTCGACGCCGTCCGCCCGCATGTCGACCGCCAGATAGGAGATGCCCTTGTGGCGCGGCGCATCCGGATCGGTCCGGGCGAGGCACACGCCCCAATCGGTGAACTGGGCATAGGAGGTCCAAACCTTCTGTCCGTTCAGCAGCCATCCAGCCATCGGTCGGGGTGGCCCGGGTCGTGACCGACGCAAGGTCGCTGCCGGCTCCGGGTTCGCTGAACAGCTGGCACCAAAGATCGTCCGCTCGCAGGATCCGTCCCAGCCAACGCTCCTTCTGTTCCTCGGTCCCGTGGGCCAACAGCGTGGGGCCCGCAAGGTTGAGGCCGATGCGCCCGACCATCTCCGGTGCCCGGGCCCTGGCGAGTTCCTCCTGGACGATGAAGTGCTCGACCGGTCCGAGCCCGCGTCCTCCGTACTCCTGGGGCCACGCGACTCCCACCCATCCACCATCCGCGAGCTCCGCCTGCCAGCGCCGACCTTCTGCCACCTCGTCAGACAGTTCGTCATAACGCGGTGGAAGCCCGGTCCCGTAGTCCCAGGGAAGGTGCTCCTGCAGCCAGGTCCTCAGAGCATTCCGGAAGCTCCGTCTCGTCGGGGCTCGGGCGCAGATCCACATCCGGATCTTCCCATGAGACAGTTATGTCATACAACGTCGCCGAATACAGTGGGCCGATGCACTTCGATCTTTCCGATGACCAGCAGGCACTGGGCTCTGCCGCTCGAGCGCTGCTCGACGACTTCGCTTCACCCGAACGGGTGCGCGCCCATCTGGAGTCCGGGGATCCCATTCGACGCGTCCCTCTGGTCGGCCATGGTGGAACAGGGTTGGCTGGCTATCACGATCTCGGAGGACCTCGGTGGCATCGGGCTGGGCTGGGTCGAGGCAGGCGTGCTGCTCTCCGAGGCCGGACGCCGTTTCGCCCCCGTGCCCTTCCTGCCCGACATTGCTCGCGGTGGCGACCATCGCCGACGGCGACGAGTCGGCCCACGGTTGGTTCGAGCCCCTCATGGCC
Organism: uncultured Microthrixaceae bacterium; assembly: GCA_963805905.1. Taxonomy (GTDB): domain Bacteria; phylum Actinomycetota; class Acidimicrobiia; order Acidimicrobiales; family Microtrichaceae; genus JAMLGJ01. The sequence continues at coordinate 2,743,169 of CAWDVV010000001.1, read as the reverse complement.
GGCACCGTCGATCGGATGTGTTGCCTGGAGCCCCCGGGCCGACATCGTTCAGCGCAACTCCGTCGGGTGACGGCTGGGCCCTCACTGGACGCTCGGACCCGGTCGATGCGGCGAGCTTCGCCGATGTTGTTGTCGTGCCCCTGCCGATGGTCAGGTGTTCCTGGTCGATCTCACCGAGGTCGGTCGACCCGCGGCGCAGCCGGCCATGGACGAGACCCGACGGCTCTCCTGGCTCGAACTCGACGGCGCGCCTGCGACCCGTCCTCGGTGGTGCGGAGTTGCTGCGCGGATCTCGAGGACCGCGGCGCGCTGGGTGCGTCCGCAGAGATGCTCGGCGCTGCGGAGTTCGTCATGGACATGGCAGTGGAGTACGCGAAGGAACGGGTGCAGTTCGGTCAACCCATCGGCAGCTTCCAGGCCGTGAAGCACCGCTGTGCCGACATGCTCGTCGACGTTGAGGGAATGCGTTCCGCAGTCTGGTTCGCCTCGTGTTGCCTGGACGGCCAGACCGACGACGATTCGTCCATCGCGGCATCAACTGCGAAGACCTGGTGCTGCGACGCATCCGAACGGGTCATGGGCTCGAGCCTGCAGGTCCACGGTGGGATCGGATTCACCTGGGAGCACGACCTGCACCGCTACATCAAGCGGGCCCAGTTCGACCGGCAGAGCTACGGCGACGCCGACCACCACCGTCAGCGTCTGGCCTACGGCGTCCGCGAGCGGATGGCTGCCGGCGTCGGGTTCATCTGAGCTGGCTCAGAAGCGGTAACGGAAGATGACCTCGGCTACACATGCAGGCTTCTCGGTCCCCTCCACCTCGATCGTCGACGAGATCGTGATGGTGGCCCATTCGTCCTTGATATCGACCGACGCGAAGAGCGGCATCGAGGCGCACCTTTGAGTCGACCGGCACCGGAGAGGGAAACCTGACCTGGCCGAGGCCGTAGTTGAGTCCCATTCTGGCGCCGCTCACCGACCAGAGGTCCTTGAGCAGAGCGGGTACGAGCGAAAGCGTCAGGTAACCATGGGCGATCGTCGTCCCGAACGGACCGCTGGCCGCCCGCTCGGCATCCACGTGGATCCACTGGTGATCACCGGTAGCCTCTGCGAACAGGCCGATCCGATCCTGATCGATCTGGATCCAGTCGCTCGTGCCGAGGTGGGAGCCCGAGAGCGCCACCAGTTCGTCGAGTGTGTTCACTGTTGTCGTCACGCAGGTGACGGTAGCGCGGAGGGGAGTCTCCCCGACAACGGATGTGCAACACTACGGAGAAGGTAGTTCTCGACCCGAGCTGGCGTTCGGGCGCGCGACAACGAGGAGACATGAGCATGGAATTGCAGGTAGGGGCCCGCTTGTACAGCGCCGCCTGTTCGACCCAGGTGGTGGTTGTCAAGGCCGCCGATGGCCAGATCGACCTTCGCTGCGGGGGAGTGCCACTCGCCGAGGAGCCGGTCGAGGAGTCGGTGGAGATCATCGACGCTGAGGGCGAACCGACACTGTTGGGCAAGCGATACGTCGACGAGGACACAGGGATCGAGTTGCTGGCGGTCAAACCGGGTGATGGTGCGTTGTCGGTCGGTGGCCGACCGCTGGTGCTCAAGGGTGCCAAGCCGCTCCCTGCCTCTGACTGATCCACCCGTCACTGATCCGGCAACGCTCGAAGGTCCGGCAACAGTCGAACAACCAGGGAGAGACTCCTGATGGCCGATATTGGTGAGGTGCTCGGCGCCCTCGAGTTCCGCGAGGTCTCGCCCGATCGTTACGTCGCTCACAACCTCCCGACCCCCGGACAGGTCGTGTACGGCGGTCAGATCCTGGCGCAGACGATCGTTGCCGCCGCCCGTTCGGCGGGTGGCAAGGACGTCCGCTCGGTACACACCGTGTTCGCCCGCGGGGGTCGCCTGACCGACGACCTCGAGATTACCGTGGATCCGCTGAACGACGGTCGAACGGTCGGCAGCTCAACGGTCACGGTAACCCAGGGTGACCGAGTCGTGAGTAGATCCCTCGTCATGACCAGCGTCGAGGAACCCGATCTCGTTCGGCACTCCGATGCGGCGCCATCGGTGCCGGCGCCCGATGACTGCCCGGTTCCTTCACGCGAGTCTGGATGGTGGGAGTTGCGAATCGTCGACGGTGTGAACCTCGCCGACGCGGATGCCGTTGGACCGGCCGAGTTGAACGTATGGACGAGGGCGGTCGGCGCACCGGATGACCCGGTCGTGGGTCAGGCGCTGCTGGCATACGCGACCGACGGGTTCCTCATCGGAACCGCGATGCGTCCCCATGCGGGGGTTGGTCAGTCCCAGGCACACAGGGAGGTGTCCACGAGTGTGTTGACCCACACGCTCACCTTCCACGATCCGATCCGTGTGGCCGACTGGCACCTGCTCGCACACGAGAGCACCTTCGCCGGTCGTGGCCGGGCATTCGGCCGGGCCGAAGTGTTCACCACCGATGGAGCCATGGTCGCCTCGTTCGTCCAGGAGAGCATGCTCCGGGCGAATCCCGCTTGGGACCCGGCCTCAGGGGAAACGGCGAAGTACTAGTTGTGCTCGGTCAGGAAGTTGGTGACATCTGGCTGGTTCGCCGGGTCCAAGGTGGGGACGCTCGGGTCGATCGGTACCACCATGAACGTCACCGTGCTCACCGCTGCAAGACGGTCGTTGCTTGCGTCGCTGATGTTGACCTGGACCACGGTCGTCCGCCGACCGCGGCGCAACACCCGGCCGGTAGCTCGGCGGGGCCCTCTTTGATCGACGCGATGTACGTCACAGCCAGATTGGATGTCGTCGGGATCGAGCCTTCGGGAAGACCCTCCAGTGCGAGCAGTCCGGCTACGACATCCACCAGAGTCGCAACGAGTCCACCCTGCAGACCACCTCCGGAGTTGGTGAACTGCGGCGTGCAGTCCATCTCCATCGTCAGAACGTCGGATCTCGCCTGAGCCGCGTCTTCGGACCCGGCGCGTTCGTGCGATTCGCTCTCGACCCTGCGGATTCCCAGTTGGGTGATGAAGTGGTCGTCGGGCAGGGCGTCGCGGAGGCGCTTGGCGTTGCTCATCGGGGTTGATCGTTCCTGGTCCCTGCTCGGCGTCGGCGCCGAGGCAGTCTCGAAATTGTAGAGTTGCATTTGCACTGAGAGAGAATGCCTGTGAAGGCGACGACTGTGGACACGCGTCGCGATGATGATCAGAAAGGCTGTCCGTGAACCTGGCACTCATTCTCGAGATGACCGCATCGGGTATGGACGACCGCGTGGCGGTGAGCACCGGTGAGCGGGCTTTGACCTACGCCGAGCTGTTGGCGCTGTCCGGTCGGGCAGCAGACCTCGTCGATGAGGTGGGCGCAACCGCGGTGATCTACCTGGGCACGAACCATGCCGCGCTGCCCGTTGCCCTCTTCGGCGCCGCGATCGCCGGCGTACCGTTCATCCCGCTCAACTATCGACTGGGAGACAAGCAACTCGACCAGATGGTCCTGGCCCACCCGGGTGCGCTCATGGTCCACGAACGCGAGCCGTCACCCGGGTGGACCACGCTGGGCCGCGCTCGATGAGCGCGGTTCCTTCCTCGACGAGTTGGTCGATCCCGGTCGGGCCGACCGCACCGAGGCGGCATCCGACGATGCAGAGCAGCCTGCGGTCCTCCTCTACACCAGCGGCACCACGTCGGATCCAAAGGCCGCGATCCTGCGCCATCGACACCTGGTTGCATATCTGCTGGGAACCGTAGAGTTCGCGGGCGCTGAGCCGGATGAGGCTGCGCTGGTTTCCGTGCCGCCGTACCACGTCGCAGGGATCGCCAATCTGTTGAGCAACCTCTATGCCGGTCGCAGGATCGTGTACCTCGACAACTTCGACGCCCGCACATGGCTCGACACCGTGAACAGCGAACACGTGACCAACGCGATGGTCGTCCCCGCCATGTTGGCGAGGGTCGTGGAGGAGCTAGCAGGCGAGGAGTCTGCTGACGCACCGACCCTGCGAGCGCTCTCCTACGGCGGTGCCCGTATGCCCGGCCCGGTGCTGGAGCGGGCGCTCGAGCTCTTCCCCGACGTGGGCATGGTGAACGTGTACGGCCTCACCGAAACTTCCTCGACGATCGCCCTGCTGGGTCCCGAGGACCACCGTGAGGCGCTGTCGTCAGATGACCCGAACGTGCGGGCGCGCCTCGCTTCGGTCGGTCGGCCATTGCCGGGTATCGAGGTCGAGATCCGAAACGAAGCGGACGCTGTCCTGGCTCCGGGTGAGGTGGGACTCATGTTCGTGCGCGGCGAACAGGTGGCAGGGGAGTATGCCGGCCGGAGCGTACTGGACGCCGATGGGTGGTTTCCCACCAGGGACCGTGGCCACATGGATGTCGATGGCTACCTCTTCATCGAGGGACGCGGCGGACGACACGATCATCCGCGGCGGAGAGAACATCGCTCCCGCGGAGATCGAGGATGAGATCCACGCCCATCCCGAGGTCGACGACGTGGCGGTCATCGGCGTGGCCGACGATCGGTGGGGTCAGCGCGTCGTGGCGGTGGTCGTCCGTTCAGCCGGGGGAACGGTCGACGAGGAGGGCCTCAAGGAATGGGTGCGGGCGCGGTTGCGAACCTCGAAGACCCCCGACGAGGTCCGTTTCTCAGAGGAGTTGCCGCGCACCGATACCGGGAAGCTGCTCCGGCGCCATCTCGTGGAGCAGTCATGATCGCTGGAGGGCTCACTTCGCCAACCAATCACCCGACAACATCCGCCCGGGGACAACGTCCCGCTCATCACACCTAGCCGCCGCGTTGCTCCACCAGCGCGGACCGGTTGATCTTCATCGACTCGCTGCGTGGCATTCGCTCGACGATCTCGACGGTCTTGGGAACCTTGTAGCCGGCCAGGCGGCTCTTGGCGAAAGCGATGATGTCCTCGGTCTGTGGAGCGGGCACGTTCTGTGCCGGTTCTATCAGCGCATGCACACGCCGGCCCCAGTCGGGATCCGCCAGACCGATGATCACGACGTCAGCGACTGCTGGGTGTTCGATCAACGCACTCTCGACCTCGGCCGGAAAGACGTTGGCGCCGCCGCTGATGATCATGTCGACGCGACGATCCGCTATGTAGAGGTAACCGTCCTCGTCGAGCCAACCCAGATCCCCGGCAGTGGCGAAGCCATCGGTCCTGTTTGGGAGCCGAGCGGCTCCACCCCGGTAGGAGTACATCGCGGCGGTCGGGGAGCGAAGGTGGATCTCGCCGACCTCACCCGTAGGGACGTCATTGCCGTCGGTTCCGATCACCCGCACCTCGGTCTCGCGAATGCCGCGTCCCACGCTTCCGGGGTGCCCCAGCCACTCGTCTCCACGCAGTGCGGTGAGGCCCATGCCCTCGGTCATGCCGTACGCCATGAAGAAGCTCTCCGGCCCTACGAGGTCGAACCAGCGACGAGCAAGGCTTGGCGGCATCATCGCGGCACCCTGCAGGATCCACTTCAGCGACCCGAGGTTGCGATCGTCCACTCCGGGCAGATCCGAGATGCGCTGCAGGGCAGTCGGTGTGGCTGTGAACGTGGTGATCGACCGCCGCTCGACCAGGTCCAGGACCAGCGCTGCGTCGAACTTCTCGAGGAACACCACCTGGTCGCCGGCGAGCAGATTTCTCATCGCCGCGAACCCGTTGGTGTGGTACAGCGTGGTGGGCACCAGCACGGTCTGGGGCCGTGGCACATCCATCCACGGATCCACCAGCAGTGCCAGCATCTCCTCGGTCCAGGTTCCGGGGGCCTCGATGAGGATGACCTTCGGTGTTCCGGTGGATCCGCTGCTGCAGATCCCGTGGGTCCTCGGTGGCGTCACATCGGGCAGTGTCGAGGAGTCGAGCGAGTTGGACTCCTTCAGCCATAGGAGATCGTCCCGGCTGATCGAAAGCGTGGCGTCCACAACGCCCAGCAGGCGGTCCCGTTCCCAGTCGGGGAGATCCCAGCGGACCGGAACGGGAGTGGCGCCAAGCTTCCACGCCGCGAACACCGTGGCTACGAGTTCGAGGGAGTTGGGTAGAGCGAGAGCGACCAGATCGCCCTCGCTCAGCCGACGCTCGGCCATTGCCCGCGCCAACTGATTCGCCCGGGATTCCAGTTGGGTCCAGGTCACCTCCGATTCAGTGCCGTCGATCGCCACGAACACCGCAGCGACCTCTCCAGCGCGGGAATTCGCCAGTTCTGTCAGTCGTCGGCCGTAGGAACTGCCTTCGGAGGGAGTCGGACCCGGAGGGCCGTCTGCGCTTGGCACCGGTCGATTGTGACACAGGTGCTGCACACGTGCTCTACTTTGACGCACATACCTGTTTTCGCTCCAACGCGGAGCGATGTAGGTCTCCAGGGGGTCTCCAGTGCAGGACGTGCTCGGCTATCAGGACAAGCGCATCGTTGTGACCGGTGCAGCATCAGGAATGGGTGCAGCCACGGTCACACTGATGAGGAATCTGGGCGCAACGGTCGCCTCGGCTGGAGGAATCCGCTGGCAGGACAACTTGGAGAAGTACCTGCTGCTGGTCGAAACGGACGGCTCCCACGGAGCCCTCCGGAACAATCAGATCGACGTATCCGAAATCCTGGGGACGTAGTCGCGATGGATCTCCGTCCCTCCGAGGAGCAGCAGCAACTCGTCGACGCCTATCGGGCGCTGTACGCCAAGGAGTCACCTTCCGAGCGTGTGCGCGGGGCCGAGCCCCTCGGATTCGACGAACGGTTGTGGGCACGGCTCGCCGATCTCGGTTCGGTGGCGATGGCAGTCGACGAGGGCCATGGTGGTTGGGGAGCTTCGGTGCTCGACCTGGCACTGGTCGCCCAGGAGCACGGCCGAGCGCTCGGTTCTGCGCCCCTGATCGAGACCCAAGTGGCTGCTCGGCTTCTTGCCCGGGTCGGCCCTGCAGGTGTCGATGCACTGGCAGGTGCTCTCGTGGGCGACCGTCTCGTGACGGTGTCACTCCGGCCGACCCGTGGCGACGCCGCTCAGATGGTGCCGGCCGGTGCGATCGCGACCGACGCGGTGCTGTTCCGGGGCGGTGAGCTCGTGCTCGTACCGGTCGGCGACGACCGGGTGGTGCCTGAGAACGCCGGTTCCATGCCGGTCGCTGACGTGCCGGTCCGCGACGCGGTGGTCCTGGCGACGCGGCGCGGATGCGGCCGCAGCTGTTGATGCCTCGCTGGATGACTGGCTCGTCCTCATGGCCAACGCGCTCGTGGGGATCTCGCAACGATCGCTGGAGATCGGGGTCGAGTACGTCGCCGAGCGTGAGGCGTTCGACCAGAAGATCGGCGGTTTCCAGGCGGTCGGGCACCGCTTGGCCGACTGCAAAGTGGCTACCGATGGAGCCGAATTGTTGGCACACGAGGCAGCATGGGCCGCCGATGAGGATCCCCATCGGTATCCGGAGTTGGCCACCATGGCCTACGCCTTCGCATCGCAGACCGCGAAGGACACGAGCTACTGGGCGCTGCATTTCCACGGTGGCTACGGCTTCATGCTGGAGTACGACATCCAGCTCTACTACCGCCGCGCGCGCGCCTGGGCGAACGTTCTCATGGACGCGTCGCGTGCCTACCGGCGATTCGCCGATCTGCGCTACGGCCGCCAAAGGAGTGAGCTGATGGACTTCCGGCTGGGTGAATCGAGTGATGAGCTTGCGTGCCGAGGTACGCGAGTTCCTCGACGAGCACATGAGCCGCGAGCTCGAGGAGCAGGTGTACCGCACCGGGGTGTCCCACGACGCGGACGTTCACCGCGGCCCTCGCTGAGCGGGGTTGGATCGCGCCCGTCATGGCCGGTCGAGCTCGGCGGTCAGGGCCGCGATCCGATCGAGATGATCGCTCTGGCATATGAGATTCGGGCTACAGATGCCCCGGCGCTATGGGATCGGCACCACGACCCAGGTGGCGACGGTGATCCGCGAGGTGGGTACACCCGAGCAGCAGCAGGCGATCATTCCCCGTGCGCTGGCGGGTGAGATCGTGATCGTGCTCGGGCTTCTCCGAACCCGAGGCCGGCTCCGACGTGGCCGCTGCCGCCACCCGTGCGGTCCGCGACGGCGACGAGTGGGTCATCAACGGCCAGAAGATGTTCACCACCAACGCGCAGATCGGTGACTACGTCTTCCTGCTGACACGCACCAACCCCGATGTGCCCAAGCACAAGGGCCTCACCATGTTCCTGGTGCCGATGGACCAGCCGGGTGTGGAGGTACAGGCCGTATTCACCCTCTCGGGTGAGCGCACGAACATCACCTACTACAACGACGTCCGCGTCTCCGACGAGTGGCGCATCGGGGGGATCGACGAGGGCTGGAACACCATGACCGTGGCGCTGACCACCGAACACGCCGCCGGCTTCGGGTGGGCGATCGAACGGCTGCTCGACGGCTGCCGAGGATTGGGCCCGCGACGCCGAGGACGACGACGGTGCTCGACGTATGGCGGACCCGCGGTGCGCGAGGCGCTCGGCGCACGCTGCCACCGACCTCGAGGTGTCCCAGCTGCTCCAGCGCCGGGTGGCATGGATGGCCGCCACCGGCCAGCCCGTGAACACCGAGGGTCCCGATGTCGAAGCTGTTCAGCTCGGAGGCGCTCGAGGAGCGCTCCCAGGAGATTGGTCGACGTGGTCGGTCCCGATGCCCTGCGCAGCTACTTCGACCCGACCGCCCCGTCCGACGGCACGATCGAGCACATGCTGCGTCACTCGCTCGGCACCACGATCTACGCAGGCACGAGCGAGATCCACCGCAACATGATCGCCCAGCGGGGGCTCGGGCTGCCCCGGACCCGCTGACAACTCAGCGCCGTCAGGCCGGGACAACCCGGCGAGGCACCACTTCACCATGTCTTCACCAGGCATGCCCTCGTCGGTGAGGCTGTATGCCGAGCACGCGTAGGTCGAGTATCGACACCATGGTATTGGTCACCAACGAGGCGAGCACCGGCACGCTGATGTCCGTACGGAAGGCACCCTCGTCCACCCCGAACTGCATATCTCGGTGACCAGGTCGGTCTGGGGGCGCAGTGCAGCGGTGAACTCATCGGTGCGCGATTCGGCAAGCCTCCACAGGAACAACACGATCCCCTTCGATGCGGGATCATCGGACCGCTCGTCATCGAATGCTGTGGCGAGCATCGCCCGGAACTTCTCGGCCGGATCGTCAACACACTCGACCTTCGGTCTCAGGGCCGCTGCGAACCGGCGGGTCGTTTCCTCGACGAGTGCCAGGAGCAGATCCTCCTTGGTGGCGAAGTGATGGTAGAAGGAGCGCAGCGACATCCCGGACTGGTCCACCACCTCCTGCACGGTGAAGTCGGGCTTTCCGGTCGTGCGCAACAGACTGGCCGCGCGGCGATGAAGCGGTCGCCCCTCGAGATGGCCCGTTCCGTGCCGCCTTGAGAGATCGTTCGACGGTGCGTTCGTGCCACTGGGTCGTGGTGCTGGTGTCCTCCTCGGTCATCGGTTCCTCATGGGAACGACCGCATCTCAGTGGAAAGGGCGTTCTCGGTGAGTATACACATGCGTTCGCAGGCCAGCAGGCCGGCCACAGCAGGGGATCGGTCAGGCGTGAGCGCTCGTGTGGAGCGCGATGGATTCGGTCGGCCGCTCGCCCCACTCCGTTCGTTGAACGCGACCGCAGAGGCTTCCTCACCAACGCGCACCACTGGCGGCTCGCGCAGAATCGTTTCTGCGGTGCAGGCTCACTGCTGCTCAGCTGTCTCTCACCAGCAGCAGGCAGCCGCAGGTGTTGCCACCTCCGGCGGCCACGACCGCGACCTCGGGATCATCAGCCACCTGGCGTCCCTCGGCCTCACCCCAGAGTTGCAGCGCGGCCTCGTGCAGGAACCCGTACCCGTGCAGCCGGCCGCCCGAGAGCTGGCCGCCCTGGGTGTTGAGCGGCAGTTCGCCGTCGAGCGCGATGCGCTCGCCGCCCTCGACGAAGGGACCCGACCCGCCGACCGGGCAGAGCCCCAGCCCCTCGAGCCACGAGAGCGTCAGGAACGAGAACCCGTCGTAGATCTCTGCGACGTCGACATCGGCTCGGTCGCAGATCGGTCCGGGTCCACAGGTGGGCCCCGGCGTCGCGGGTGGACATCGTGGAGAGGTCCTCGAACTGGTCCCATGAGGGTCGCCCGGCCATGGCCGTCCCCACGGCCTCGATTCGAAGGAGCGTCTTGCGGAGGTCGGCGGCGCGGTCGCGACGCGACACGATGACAGCGGTTGCTCCGTCGCAGGGCACGTCACAGTCATAGAGCCGCAGCGGCGAGGAGATCATGCGACTTGCCATGTAGTCGTCCATCGTCATCGGGTCGCGGTAGATGGCGTTGGGATTGCGCGCGGCGTTGCGGCGGGCGTTGAGAGCCACCCAGGCCAACTGTTGCTCGGTGGTGCCGTACTGGTACATGTGGCGTTGGGCGAACATTGCGACCCAGGTCGCCGCGGAGGGAATGGAGAACGGGCAGGAACCACTCGGTGAACCCCGACGCCTTGTAGGTGCCGCCGGCCGGCGCCGGGCATCACCGCGGCCCGCCCCGCCCCACCCTGCGCCGAGCCCTCCCAGACCGATCGGAAACACAGCACGTGGTCCGCGAGTCCGGCTCCGACCGCCAGGGATGCGTTCACGATCGATCCGAGCTGTCCGGAGGTCTCCATCGCCCCGTTGTGGTACTTGGCCTTGATGCGCAGCGCGTCGATGACGTCGATCGCGCCCGCGCCGGAGAACCCGGCCGGAAGACCTCCCCCGGCTGCCCGGATACGTGGACACGCCGTCGATGTCGGCCACGGTAAGCCCGGCGTCGGTCGATGGCCGCCAGGCAGGCATCGAGAGTGAGGCGAAGCGGGTCGCGGAACAGGCGCCGACCGATCTCGCTCTGGCCGATCCCGGATATGCCGGACGTCGTTCGATGATGTCGTTGGGATCCGTGGTCATGCGTGAGCTCCCATCGGTCTCGGGGGTGAACAGAGGGATGTAGATGTCGCCGTCCGGATCTGCGATGGTGTTCGAAGGTGACGGTGACCGGCATCTCGATGTGCACCTCTTCGGGCGGACAACCGACGATGTTGGTCCGCAGGCGAACCGAGGCTGCTTCGCCGAGTTCAACGATCGCTGCGACAAAGGGAACTGCCGGACCGGGCATCCATTCCTGATGATTCACCGAGAATGTGGCCACGGTGGCACGCCCGGACACGGTTCCCATGCCAGGTCATCGCTGAGGCACTCGGGACAGATCGGCGTCGGGGGATGGATGTAGTAGCCGCAGGTCTGGCAACGGAGGATCTTGAGCGTTCCTTACGCACCGGAGGTCCAGAACTCACGGTTGCGGTCATCGAGATGGGGGAGTATCCGAAATGGAACCTCGGCATCGGCCGCGCCGGCGCCACCCACGTCATTCATATGGTGGTCCCGCATATGGCGGTCCCGCATATCGTGGTCCCGGACGGGATCAGCTGTGTGATTGCCATGGCGCACCCCTTCGATGGTTGATGGTCGGCAGGCAAGGCCTAACACTTTTGTGGATTATTGTAAATACGTTGACGTGGATCAGCCTATGGTTCTTACATCATCGGTCACGACGACATCGGCGCAGTTGGGGGTCAACAGCTGTGAGTGACGCGCAGGGGGGAGTTGCGACGAGTGTCGAGGCCATTCTCGCTGCGACCCGGCACGTGATAGCCGAGCGGGGCACCGAGCGATTCACGATGTCGGCCATCGCGGTTGCCGCGGGAGTGTCGCGCCCCACGCTGTACCGCTGGTTCTCGAGCAAGGATGCATTGCTCGAATCACTGACCGCATATGAGGAGCAACGGTTCGAGGAGGAACTCCAGAATGCCATTGAAGCGCAACACACTCCGTGCCGGCGCCTCGACGCCGCGTTGCGTTGTCTGGTCACATACCTCGACGACCTCTTGGGCCCCGACCAGGTGGGCGCCGATACGGAGTTCGCCATTGCGTCGCTCGCCGCCGCACTGGAGCCACATACGGAATCGTTCGCGCGGCTGGTGGGCGCTGCGATGGACGAGGTACCGGCCGTTTCGCTCGGATACGTCACGCCGGAACAGGCCTCCGAGCTCTTCATGCGGATGGCCTACTCCCACTACCTGGTGCCGCATGCAGAACCGGAAGTGTTGTTGGCCACGCTCGGGCGGTTCGTCGGTCTCGACCCCTGTTCGGTCACCAACGCCAGTTGAGCACGCCAGCAGGCGGCTGCGCTAGAGGATTGCTCCGGACAACTTCAGCTCGAGGATCTGGTCCATGTCGTAGCCTGCTGCCAAGAGCACCTCGTCGGTGTGTTCGCCATGGCCCGGGCAGCACGTCATCTCGGGCGGTTCCTCGTCGAATTGCGCCGGGCTGGCCACCAGCTGAACCTCCTGGCCGTTGGCTGCGGTCATCGTGGGCAACCAACCGTTGGCGATCGTCTGGGGATCCTCGTAGACCTCATCGAGGTTCTGGTAGGGAGACCAGGCTCCCGAGAAGCCATCCAGGACCTCGCGCCAGTGGGCGAGGTCGTGGGCCCCGAAGGCCTCGTCAAGGAGGGTCACGCATTCGACGCTGTTCGCGGCCCGGGCCTCCGAGTCGAAGAACCGTTCGTCGGTTGCCATGTCCGGCTTCTCCAGGAGTGTGACCAGCTCGGTCCAGTACTTGTCGCTCTGGAGCAGGATCAACATGATGAAGCGGTCGTCGCTGGTCCGGTAGGCGCCGACGCCGACGTTGGGGACCTGGCGGCGGTCACCTCCGGTGGGGATCTTCGAGAACCCGAACAGCTTCGATGCCACCATGAGCGGCGAGTTCTGCCACAGAGCGGTGCCCATCAGCGACACGTCCACGATGCTGGTCTCGCCGGTGCGTTCGCGTTTGAACAGGGCAGTGCCGATCGCTCCCGCCGCCGCGAGCCCACCCATCACATCACCGAATGCAGGAGCGGGTTGGCCCATCGGCCAACCTTCCGCGTTCTCGGGCATCACCGATGCCATTCCGGAGCGCGTCCAGTAGGACGTTCCGTCGTATCCGGCCTTCTCTGCATCCGGACCCCTGGTGCCCTGACCTGAGCCACGGGCGATGATGATGTCGGGGTTGGCCCCCCGGATGTCGTCGTTGTCGATCCGGAGTTTGCGGCGGATCTGGGGAAGCTGGCTGGTGAGGAACACGTCCGCTGTTTCGACGAGCTTCAGCAGCGCATCCCGTCCGTCGGGCTTCGAGATGTCGATCGCTACCGACTGCTTGCCGTGGTTGGGCTGTTCCATCATGAAGTTCACACCCTCGGTGCCTCCGGGGAGGAGGCCCGACGAGACGAGCCCACGTTGGGGGTCACCGGTCTCGGGGTGTTCGATCTTGAGCACGGTCGCCCCCTGGTCAACCAGCACCGCTCCAGCGGATGGGACGAACATCCAGCTGGCGACCTCGATGACCGTGATGCCTTCAAGTGGTCCATTCATGGCTCGTTGCCTCTCGCTGTATCTGGGGTGACGTGCATGTTAGGTGACGGCCGCCCGGGCATCGTTCGGCTGAACTGCAAGGACATCCTGGCCTACACCTGGATAGGCCGAGCGACAAGACGCGGGTCCCGACGCGTGCCAACCGGAGCGACTCTGTCGTGGTGCCACTGTCTCAGGTCCTACCACCGAGCCCCCTAGAGTGAGGTCACGTAGTCCCACCAGGGGGGAGAGCCCGTATGCCCAAGGCCGAGTCGTCCGAGTCGACTGCGGGACCACGATCCCGTAAGGGTGCAAAGACGAAAGAGCGCCTGTTGGAGGCCGCGAAAGAGGTCTTCGAAACGGCTGGATTCCTCGATCCGCGGATCTCGGACATTTCGAAGCACGCCGGTCTGTCCCACGGTTCCTTCTACCACTACTTCGAATCGAAGGAGCAGATCTTCCGCGAGATCGCCGAGACCCAGGAGGAGCTCCTCACTGCTGCGCCGGCGGACCCGGAGTCGGATACTCGCGACCTGAGCGAGTTCGAACGGCTACTGCGGGCCAACCGACGCTATCTCGAGCGCTACCGCGACAGCGGGCGGATCATGAGAGTCATCGAGGAGGTATCGAGGTACGACCAGCCGGTCAGCGCAGCGCGCATGCGTCGCCAGAAACACTTCGCGGATCGTTCCGAGCGGGCGATCCGACGGATGCAGTCAGAGGGCATGGCCTCGTCAGAAGTCGACGCGGAGATCGCGGCAGTGGCACTCGGTTCGATGGTCGCTCGCTTCGCCGAACTCTGGCTCGTCGACAACTGGGGTGGGTACGACATCGATACCGCTTCCGAGCAGTTGACCCTGCTGTGGGCGAACGCCATAGGGCTGAGGGAGTCAGGCCACGAGTCGACCTCTGCGGCAGCTGACCCGGAACGCTCCGGGTTCTGATCGGGCGCTGCCTCTCTCGCCTTCAACGACTGAGGATCGATACCCCTGCTGTGCCGGGTGCTCCGTAGAGCTGCGCGTAGCCGACTCTCGGATCGCCGGGTACCTGGCGGTCGCCCGCGTTGCCGCGAAGTTGCTGGACCAACTCGTGCACCTGTCGTAGCCCGGAAGCCCCGATCGGCTCACCGTTGGCGATCAGTCCGCCGTCGGTGTTGACAGGCAGCGTTCCGGTGATCTCTGTGGCTCCCTCCGCGATGAGGCGTTCCTGGTCGCCGTGTTCGCAGAAGCCGTTCTCGGCCATGTGGATCACCTCGGCACCGGCGTCGGTGTCCTGGAGCTGAACGACGTCAACGTCCCCGGGCCCGATTCCGGCCTGTTCGTAGGCCGCTCGAGACGCGTACACCGTGGGGGCATCGTCCTGATCGACCGATGCCCAGGAGGCATGCACCTCGAACGCTCCGTAGCGACGGGTGCGCAGAGTCGTGGCCCGAAGGTAGACAGGCGTCTTCGTGTACTGCTTGGCAACCTCGGCGCGGCAGAGCACGACGGCCGCTGCTCCTTCGTCGGGTGAGCAGAACATGTACTGGGTGAGGGGATAGTTGAGCATCCGCGACGCCAGGATCTCTTCCTCCGGGATCGCCTTGCGGCGCAGTGCATTCGGATTCAGGACTCCGTTGCGGTAGCCCTTCGCCGCGACCCTCGCCAGGGTCTCGTGTGAGATCCCGAAGTCGTGCATGTAGCGGTTGATCTTCATCGCGAAGAACTTCGTCGTCAGGAAGTGGCCGACCTCGCCATACCACGAAGGTGCCCCGTAGTCGACGGGATCAGAGGTGAACGCCCCGTAGCCGTGTTTGTCCATTCCGACGGCAACACCGATGTCGTACTGTCCGGAGCGGATGGAGTCTGCTGTGAGCTGCAACGCGGTGGCGGCGGTCGCACAGCCGTTGTAGACGTCCATGAAGGGGATGCCCGTGAGGCCGAGGCGGCTGGTCACAGCGTCGGGGTTGTCGACCTCGAAACTCCCGCCGAACGCGAACTGGACGTCGGACCATTGGATCCCGGCATCGAGTAGAGCAGCCCGGACGGCGTCGGCACCCATGTCGATCGCCGACTTCGATCCGAATCGGCCGAACGGGTGCATGCCCACACCGATGATCGCTACATCCTCCATGTCAGTTCTCCTCCTCGGGCAACGGAGCGAACGCGAAGGTCATGATCTCCGTTCCGTCATCATCGGTGCGGAACGGCACGATGACGAGTTCAACCTCCATGTCGATGCGCAACACCTCGGGGTCGTTCTCGGTCAACCGCGACTCGACACGCACATCATTGCCCAATTGGACCAGGCCGACGCCGTAGGGCTGGAACGTCTCCGCGGTCTCCCCACCGGCGTACGGTTCCTTCGGCAGGAATCCCTGTGTTGTGAAGGTCCACAGGCGTCCCCTCCTGGGGAGGAGGTGCTCGGCGATGGACAGCGAACCGCAGCGGGCGCAAGACACCGGTGCCGGGAACGTCACCGATCCGCACTCGTCACACCGACCGCCGATCAGCTGTGGCTCGTCGCTCGGCCACGTGAAGATGTCCGGAGCGAAGGCAATCTGTGGCACTGGCCCTCCAATGGGTCGGGGCGTGTGGAGACAATATCCCACCTCGGACGATATCTCGATCTTGACGTCGACGTCGAGATTGTGGAGATGTGTATCGTCGCGCCTTGTTCGGTGTGGTGCCGTCGTTTGCACGACCGACCGGCAACTACTGTGATGTCATAATAAAGCTGATGTTTTCCGGTGCGACCTGTGCCGGAGACTGTCACAAAGGGGGCCTTTCGTGACCGATCTGGCGACGGCTGACTTCTTCAGCGACCGATCCGTGCAGGATGATCCGTACCCGTACTTCGACGCGTTGCGGGAATGCTCGCCCGTCTGGCAGGAGCCCAACCGCGGCGTGTTCATGGTGACGGGTCACGATGAGGCGCTGGAGGTCTACAACGACTCGGCCAACTTTTCGTCGTGCAACGCTGTGAGCGGGCCCTTCGTCCCCTTCTCGGTACCCCTCGAGGGTGACGACGTCAGCGGGATCATAGAGAGCCACCGCCACGAGTTGCCGTTCAGCGATCAGCTCCCGTCGTTCGATCCACCGCGACACACGGCCCACCGTGCACTCATGATGCGCCTCTTGACACCCGGACGCCTGCGTGCGAACGAGCAGTTCATGGAGCTACTGGCCAATCGACTGATCGATGATCTCATGGACGACGGCCGCTGTGAGTTCATCACGGCGTATGCAGCGCCGTTCGCCCTGCTTGTGATCGCCGATCTCGAGGGTGTGCCCGAGGCAGACCACGAGCTGTTCACCGAACAGCTCACGAAGATGGCCGATGACCTGCAGCACAAGCCACTCGAGTTCCTCTACAGCCAGTTCACGACCTACATCGAGGATCGTCGCCGTGATCCGCGCGACGACATCATGACGGCCATGGCGACAGCGGCATTCCCCGACGGTTCGATGCCCGAGGTGAACGACGTCGCACTACTCGCGGCGAATCTGTTCGCCGGCGGCCAGGAGACCACGGTCCGTCTGCTGTCGTTCGCATTGCGGATGCTCGGTGAGCGAACGGATCTCCAGGAGCGCCTCCGCGGCGATCGCGAACTGGTGCCCAACTTCATCGAGGAGATGTTGAGGTTCGAGAGTCCCTTGCGCAGCCAGTTCCGCATGGCAAAGGTCGCAACCACGGTTGCCGGAGTGGACGTCCCGGCAGGTGCCACGGTGATGCTCCTACCTGGTGCGGCCAACCGGGACCCTCGTATGTTCGACGACCCCGCCGAGTTCGACCTTGATCGTGCGAACGCGAAGTACCACGTGGCTTTCGGTCACGGGATCCATCACTGTGCCGGTGCCCACCTGGCTCGTGCGGAGGGTCGGGTCACGATCAACCGGTTCCTCGACCGCACCTCCCGTATCGCGATCTCCGAGGCAGCGCACGGTTCACGCGATTCCCGTCGATACGAATATCTCCCGACCTTTTTCCTCCGGGGACTCGAGCGACTCGAACTCGAGTTGTCGCCTGCCTGAGAGCTGTTTGCCTCAGCCCTCTTCGGGTGGCGAGTCTGCCAGCAGGACCTTGAGTTGTGATGCCGGAGGCCCGGCCGTGGTTCCTCCGTCGACCGGCAGCACGACTCCGGTGATGTGCGCTGAGTGGTCACCTGCGAGGAACACCGCGGCATCGGCAACGTCCTCGGGCCTGCCCTCGCGGGAAGCGGCTGGGTGAGGTGCCTGACCCGATCCATGTCGTAGGTCGTCATGGCGGTTCGGATCTGACCCGGTACCAGGCAGTTGACCCGGATCTGGTACTGCGCGAGTTCCAGCGCCATCGAACGGGTGGCGTGGATCACCGCAGCCTTGGTCGCGCGGTACGTGATCAGGCCCGCGCCGGCATCGATCCCTGCGGTGGACGAGGTATTGATGATTGTTCCGCCACCGTTGGCCTTCATGTGGCGCGCCGCTCTCTGGGTCCCGAGGAGGACCCCCAGCAGGTTGATGTCGACCACTCTGGTGAAGTCCGACAGGTCGTCATGCAGGAAGCGGGTCATTGAACTGGCAACCCCGGCATTGTTGGACATGACGTGCAGGCCCCCGAAGCGCTCGACGGTGAAATCGATGAGGGCCTGTACCTGGTCGGCATCTGTCACATCGGTCCGCTGGAACGCTGCCGCGTCGCCCAGCGCCTCGGCCGCGGCATGACCTGCGTCGGCGTCGATGTCAGCCACGACAACGTGCGCGCCTTCGGCGACGAAGCGCTCCACAGTGGCCCGGCCTATCCCACGTGCGCCGCCGGTGACCACGGCGACCCTGCCATCTAGTTCATTTGGCATCGACGGTCCCTCCATCTCGTTGGGTGGTGGCTTCCACCGGTGCCGCGTCGCGGGCCGCGAGGTATCCGAAGACCATCGTGTTGGCAATGCTCGCGCCCGGACCGAGGTAGTGGCGACCCATGACGGTAGCGGTGATGTTACCGGCGGCGTACAGGCCTTCGATCGGCTTGTTTCGCCCATCGAGGACCCTCGCGTGGTCGTCGGTCACGAGTCCTCCGCAGGTACCGATGTCGCCCGGCAGGACCTCACATGCGTAGTAGGGCGCTTCGTCCAAGGGTCCGAGACACGGATGCACCTTGTGGTTGGGATCCCCCAGGGAAAGGTTGTAGGCGGAGTCACCACGCCCGTACTCGGGATCGATGCCTCGCTCAGCGTTGGCGTTGAAAGCTTCGACGGTCTCTGCCAGCCCTGCACTGTCGATCCCGCACACATGGGCGAGGTCGTCGAGTGTCCAGGCCTGCTTGAGCCGTCCGCTCTCCAGCAACTTGCGGGGGAAATGGCCCGGACGCGATCGCAGGTGCGCGTAACGCTTCCGGTAGCGGTCGTCGAAGATGAGCCAACAGGGCACAGCGCGTGTGGTCCTGTTGCGGGCGTACATCGCCTTGCCCACCTCCATGTAGGAGTTCGACTCGTTCACGAAGCGCTTCCCTGCGGAATCCACGTAGATCGTGCGCGGCCGTTGGCGGGCCTGGTCGAGTGTCGACTGCCCGAAGCGGCCGGTGCGTGGAGACGGCAGCCACCATGCCTCGTCCATCAGATCCGTTTGCGCTCCGAGAGCCATCGCAGTCTGCATCGCCTCGCCGGTATCGCCCGGGTTGGCCATGGACCACTTGGCCCGGTTCGGTTGGTCGCCTCCGAATTCACCACGCATGTCCGGGTTGTGTGCGAATCCCCCGGCCGCCAACAGGACACCCTGGCGTGCCTTGACGAAGACAGGTGTACCGGCTCGGACTGTGCGAACCCCTACGACCCTGCCGTCCTCGACGACCAGGTCCTCGAGGGGCGCCTCGGTCCACACCGGGATGCCCCGTTCAAGCGCGATGTGGAGCATCTGGCCGATCAGCGACGCACCGTTGGTCAGAAGGGCCTGGCGGCGGACACGCGCGGTGGCGGTCCGCAGAGCAACGCGTGCCGCAGTCGCGAATGCTGCGACGCTGCGGTTGTAGTGGGACAGAGACCGAGCCTCGTTCGTCATCACAGCGAGGCCGAGGCTCTGTGCCAGGCCGGGCTGCAGTCGCCCGACCCACTCACCGAGCACCGTGCCGTCGAAGGGGACGGGCTCGATTGCCCTACCCAGGTCATGGCCCCCCTCGGCAGCGGAGTAGTAGTCGCTGTAGCCGGGGCAGTAGACGAAGCCGACTCCGCGCTCCTGGAGGAAAGAGACCATCTCGGGTCCAGCGGTCAGGAAGGCGTGTCGGCGCTCAGCGCTGGAGGCCGGCCCCACGTCACCGACGACGGCTTCGAAGTGGGCCATGGCGTCCTCGTAGGAATCTGCAATGCCATCTGCTCTCATGACCGGGTTGTCCGGAACCCAGACGACGCCACCCGACATGGCGGTGGATCCCCCGAGCAACTTCTGCTTCTCGAGCACGAGAGCGCTCGCCCCGGCCGCGTCCGCAGTCAGCGCGGCGACCATCCCCCCACCACCGGACCCGACGCTCACGAAGTCGACGGTCAAGTCCCAATCTGTCATCGTCTGTCCCCCTTGTCGGCCCCGTGCAGCGAGGAGCGCCAGCGGTGCAGGCTCACTGGGCCGTTGACAGATACTATGACATGAAAGTAAAACGACCGCGACGTGAAAGTGGAGCGACTGCACAGGAAAGTAGAGCTGTAGCCCAGAATCATCGCAGTCAGCAGGAAATCATCGAGGGGAAACCACCACAAGGGGAGGTCACATGACCGCTGGTGCAGGCACGCTCACATATCCGGAGGAAGGTTTCGGCCCGCCGAAGGACCGACAGGGGCACGCGGGGGGATCCGTCGGCCTACCCGCTGGCACCGAGGTGTTCTCCGCAGATGACCACATATCGATCGCCGAAGACATTTTCTACGAGCAGTTCCCGGATTCGCTGAAGGAAAAGGCGCCACGCGTCGTAAACGAGTCCGGAGCGTGGACGCTCGCAGTGGGGGGAAAGACCTTCCTGCCGAGGGAGTTCAACGCGGTGTTGCAGACCTACGACCCGCTGGCAGGGGCCACCACCACCGACATCGATGGACGACTACGTGAACTCGAATCCGACGGCATCCACCGCGAACTCGCCTTCCCCAACGCCATGCTCGCTCTGATGGGTTGGCCCGACAAGGAGATCCGGGAGCTCTGCTTTCGGATCTACAACGAGCACATCGCTGAGCGCCAGGAACAATCGAATGGTCGCTTCTACGGCGTCGGCATCCCGAACTGGTGGGACGCCGGGGGTTGTCGCCGGTCGCTCGGCGAGATGAAGCAGCTCGGCCTGCGGACGTTCTGGTTGCCGCTGAAACCCGGAGCCGGTGAGGACGGCAAGCCGATCGACTACAACAGCGCTTCCATGTACCCGGTCTGGGAGGCGATCGAGGAGAGCGGCCTACCAGTTGCGCACCACATCGGCGAGGCACCCCTGAGTTCCCCATGCAACGACAACGGTGTCCTTGTCGGGATGGTGCACAATTCAGCGCCGTTCCGGGAGATGTTCGGCCGCTACGTCTTCGGTGGAATCCTCGACCGGTTCCCCGGTTTGCGCATCGGCTGGTTCGAGGGAGGCATCAATTGGGTTCCTTCAGCGATCCAGGATGCGGAGCACATATACGCATCCCTGCAGCACATGGCAGGCCGGAAGATCCGCCACGATGTGGCCCACTACTGGCACCACCACATGTTCGCCTCGTTCATGGTCGATCCACTCGGTCTCGAACTTATCGACCGGATCGGCGCCGACCGGGTGATGTGGTCCTCGGACTATCCCCACAACGAGAGCACCTTCGGCTACTCGGAACAGTCATTGGCGAGCGTGGTTGGCGCTGTCGGCCCCGAAACGGCGAAGGCAATCGTCAGCGACAATGTGATGTCGTTCCTCGGACTGGACCGGTGATGGCCACGGAGACTGCTGCGACAACAGCGACCGCTGCGCTCAACCTGCCCGCGGAGCCCGATCTTGTGAGGATGCGGCGTGAGCGCGGAGCACGGCTCCGATCAGAGATGATCGACAAGGGCGTCGACGCGCTGATCCTGCTCGGCAACAGCAACGTGTCATATGCCACCGGTGCCACCTGGCCTCTCAGCGATGGCGGGCGTGGAAACGTCGAACGTCCGGTCGCCGTGGTGCTGGTGGACGACGAGATGCCCCATCTCTTCACGCCGTTCCTGGAAGACGCCACAGTGAGCCTCGCGCTCGACGACGATCATCTGCACGGTCCCACCTATCTGGACTTCGACGAGGGCGTTGATGCGTTCGCCACCGTGCTGCACGAACTACTGGTGAGCAACGCGACGGTCGGGGTTGATGACGTGACGGGAGCGATGCACGGTGACCCGCAGCGGCTCTTCTCGCAGTGGCCCCCGCGCCGTGCGAGTGATGTGATGGGCGCGGCCCGAGTGGTGAAGACCCCCGATGAGCTCTCCTGCATGAGACATGCGATGTGGATCACCGAACAGGCGATGTCCGAGGTCGAGGAGGCACTCGTGCCGGGTGCGCGTCAGACCGACCTGACCGCGATATTCCTGCACAGGGTGTTCGATCTGGGCGCGGAGGCGAACGTGCTCGACCCGATCTGGCAGGTCATGCCCCAACGCCAGGACGAACTGCCGTGGACGGTCCACGGTGACATCGCCTGTCCGCTCCTGAGCAGCGAACGGGCCCTGGTGGAGGGCGACGTGCTGTGGGTCGATGCGGGAATCAGCTATGAGGGTTACCACTCGGATTTCGGGCGCACCTGGGTCGTGGGAGCCGAACCGACCGGGCGCCAACGGACCCAGTACGAGCGCTGGAAGGCGATCAACGATGCCGTCGTGTCCAAGCTCCGCGGCGGGGTCACCGCTGCGGAGCTGACGGCCGTGGCACGCGGCGTGCATGATGGCGACACACCATGGCTGGCCCACTTCTACCTCGGCCACGGACTGGGACTCGACAGCGCAGAGGCGCCGTACGTCGGAACCGACCTCGGTGATGACTACGACCGTCACCTGGTGCTCGGGGCAGGAACCGTGGTGGTCATCGAGCCCGTCATCTGGGATGAGGGGCACAGCGGCTACCGGTCCGAGAACGTTTGGGCAATCACCGACAACGGATGCATGAACCTGACCGACTACTCCTATGACCCCTATGGCAACTGAACCGCTACCGGATCGCCAGACATTGCGCGTCGCCCGCCGTTCCCGCGCGTTGGCCGCCATGGAGTCCCACGACCTGGACGTGTTGGTACTCGGACGGGTCGCCAACATCCGCTATGTGTCAGGTGTGCCGATCCTGTGGAACGCGGGGACCAGACCGTTCGGTCCGGGCTGTGTGCTGGTGCGTTCCACGAACGAGGTCTACCTGCTGAGCACCTGGGACGAGGGCGTGCCCGAGGAGATCACACACGATCATCTCTACGGGATCACCTGGAACCCTATGAACCTCGTGGAGGTGTTGAAGGGAATCGGTGAGGCAGTGTCACCCGGTCGGGTCGGCACCGACGCCACTTCGCCGTTGTTTGCACAACTGTTGCCCATCGCCTTCCCGAATGCCGACATCATCGATGCCACTCCGGCTCTGCGATCGGCACGGCGCACCAAGACGGTCGACGAGGTCGAAGCGATCCGGACTGCGGTCGGTGTGGCCGACGAGTCGATGGCAGCGGCGGTTGCGATGTTGCAGCCGGGCGTGCGTCAGCGGGAGCTGACCGCGGCGTTCATGGACAGCATGGCATCGCATGGCGTCACGACGCCTGCGACACAGGATGTTGCACGCATCACCTCGGCACGCTTCGCCGGGGTGGCGTCGGGCGACGAGCCGGTCGAGGCCGGAGATCTCGTCACCTTCGATGGCGGTGTCGTCGCTGGGGGATACACGGGCGAGGTCGGACGTACCTGGCAAGTTGCCCCCGATGGGGCTTCTGGGGCGGTGGACGGACTGTACCGGCGTAGCGGGAGGCTGTTGGATCGCCTCCTCGGGGCCTGCCGGCCGGGAGCAGCGGCGGGTGACCTGCTCGATGCGTACCACGCGGCGGGAGAACCTCTGCCGGTGCGACCCATCGCGGACGGCCTGGGTCTGGGATTCGACGATCCGGTGATCGCCCGCGACCTACCCCGGACCGCGGCCGACGAAACGTTGGACCCCGGCGTAGTGATGGTGCTCGCGGCGCAGGTTGTAGAAAGAGGCGTTGGTTCGGTGACGGTGCGCGAACCCGTTCTCATCAACGAGGATGGACCGGAACTGTTGTCGACCAGCCCGAGATTCAACGTCCCGGAAGGAGCGCGAACGTGAGCGACGGCACAGATGCCGAGAACGGGATTGATCCTGAAGAGGACTACATCCTCTATGAGAAGGATCCCTCAACGAAGATAGCGACCCTCACGTTGAACAGGCCCGAGCAGCTCAATGCTCCGACCATCGGCATGCGTCTGCGGTACGCGGAGCTGCTGCATAGAGCGAACATCGATGACGACGTGAAGGTACTGGTCATTCGTGGCACCGGAGAGGACTTCGGGACCGGACAGGACCTTCCGGAGTTCATGGAGGCGGTGAACTCCGATGATGGGCTCCTGCGCGAGGTGGGCCTGGAGGATGCCGACGTGACATATCCGCCCCGGCGCAATTTCCGTCACGGAGCCACGACCACGCAGTGGTTCACCGACCCGAGAGGAGGGTGTCGCACGCTGCAGGAATTCAAGAAGATCTCGATCGTCGAGGTGAAGGGCTACTGCTACGGCTGGCACTTCTACCAGGCGGGGGATGCCGATCTCGTCATCTCGAGTGACGACGCACTCTTCGGTCACGCTGCCTGGCGCTACGCGGGGGCGGCTCCTCGGATGTGGTGGTGGGCGATGTCGATGGGTATGCGGAAGTTCCAGGAAATGGTCTTCACCGGTCGTCCTTTCACGGCGGCCGAGATGGACGAATGCGGCTTCTTGAACAGTGTGGTGCCGCGCGACCAACTCGAGGCCGAGGTCGACAAGTACGCCATGGCGTGCGCCCAGAACCGTTCGACCGACGTGGTCTTCATGCAGAAGACCTTCTTCGAGATCATGAAGCAGTTCCAGGGTGAGTACATGGGTTCCATGGTCAGTGGCCTGCTCGAATCCCTGACTGGTTACGGGCGACCCGACGAGGGTGAGTTGCGGACCGACGAGGCGATCGACAAGGGGCTGTCGAAGGCGGTCAAGGACTTCGACAGCCGGTTCCCGCCGGAATGGCGATTGAGCAAGAAGGGACGCAAGGCGACCGAGTAGGTCGCGCCGCCCATGTCCGTCGAACCCTCACCACCATTGGCTGGCTACGTCGTTGTCGATCTCTCGAGCGGGATCGCCGGGGCCTACTGCACGAAGGTCCTCGCTGACGGCGGTGCCGAGGTGTTCAAGGTTGAGCCGCCCGAGGGCGATCCACTCCGCGCCTGGTCGGCCTCCGGCGCCGACATCCCTCCCGATGTCGACGGGGCGCTGTTCGGCTACTTGTCGTCATCGAAGAAGAGCCTCACCGCCGATCCGGAACTCGACGAGGACATCGCCCGGGTCC
Organism: uncultured Microthrixaceae bacterium; assembly: GCA_963805905.1. Taxonomy (GTDB): domain Bacteria; phylum Actinomycetota; class Acidimicrobiia; order Acidimicrobiales; family Microtrichaceae; genus JAMLGJ01. The sequence continues at coordinate 2,718,248 of CAWDVV010000001.1, read as the reverse complement.
ACGCGCTCCTGCAACGGGCCGATGCTGTCGTGTGGTCCAAGGGGTCACGTCTGAGTGAGCATCCTGATCTGGCCCCGGACGCGATCCGGGGCGCAGCGCCGCATCTGACGGTGACGACGATCACGCCGTTCGGTCTCGAGGGCCCATGGCACGACCGTGCCGCGACGGAGTTCACACTGCAGGCGTTGTCGGGAGGCATCGTTGGGCTCGGTCGTGGCGCCGCTGACCGTCCTCCGGTGTTCGTCGGCGGTCAGATAGGGGAGTGGCTCACGGGCGTGTACGCAGCTATCGGCACCATGGTCTCGAGAGCCAGGGCCTTGGATGACGGGCCCGGTGAGCTCGTTGACGTGTCGATGCTCGAGACACTGACGCTTTCGCTCACCTACTACCCGGTCAGCTACCACGACATGGTTGGCCGACCATTCAGGAAGGGTCGATCGCTCGTGACGCCCGGGGTTGAATCGACCAGCGACGGTCTGGTGGGCCTCGGCGTCGGAACCGGCCAGCAGTGGCTCGACTTCTGCGCGATGTCCGGTCACCCGGAGTGGGCCGAGGACCGTTCGCTGTTCGTCAATCGAACACACCTGGGTCCCGAGATCGCAACATGGGCGGCCGGGCTCACAACCGCGGAGGTCCTCGAGATCGCTGCGTTGTTCCGCATCCCGCATGCGCCGATAGGCAACGGCGCGTCGATCCCCACCGTTGATCACCTACTGGAGCGTGGATCAATCGCCACGAATCCACGAAGTGGAGTCGTAGAGCCGGCCCGGCCCTACCGGTTCGATCCCACCTTGCTCAGAGACCCCGACCCCGCCCCACACCTGGGTGAGCACGACGCCGTGTGGAGCGAACCCCTCCCCGTCAATTCGCGGGTTGACGTAGCGGGCGCTTCGGGGTCGTTTCCGTTCGCCGGACTACGCGTGCTCGACCTGACCGCCTTCTGGGCCGGCCCTTTGTGCACCCACATCCTCGCCATGCTGGGCGCGGAGGTCATGCATGTGGAGTCCGTTGCGCGGCCCGACGGCACCCGCATGCTCTCGGGCGTACGTTTCTCCGAGCCCGACTGGTGGGAGCAGTCCGGGATCTTCTCCGGGCTGAACACCAACAAGTCGAGCGTCACCCTCGACCTCGCATCCGATCGCGGCCGGGAGCTGATCCGGGAACTCCTCGCGACCTGTGACGTCCTGGTCGAGAACTACACCCCGCGCGTGCTCGACCAGATCGGGCTCGACATCGACACCATCCGCTCGATTCGATCGGATCTCGTGGTGGTCCGCATGCCCGGGTTCGGTCTGGACGGTCCATGGCGCGACAACCCGGCTTTTGCCTTCGTCGTCGAGGACGCATCGGGATTGACGTGGATGACCGGACACCCCGATCAGAACCCGGTGTCGCCCTACTGCGTTGGCGACTCGAACGCGGGGATCCACGCACTCAGTGGACTCCTGCTCGCCTTGGAGCACCGTCGTCGTACCGGTGAGGGTGTCCTCGTCGAAGCAGCGATGGTGGATGCAGCGCTCAACGTCGCGGCCGAGCAGTTGGTCGAACAGTCCGCCTACGGCGCCCTCCTCGGGCGCGATGGGAACCGTGGGCCAACCGCTGCGCCTCAGAACCTCTACCTCGCCGCGGACGCCGACGAAAACGACAAGCGCGACACATGGGTCGCGGTCGCTGTTGCCACAGACGAGCAGTGGCTCGCGCTGCGCGACGCGCTCGGCCAACCGGAATGGGCCATGGACTCCCTGCTCACCGAGGAGGCAGGCAGACGGCAGAGCCACTCGTTGATCGACACCGAGTTGTCGAACTGGTGCATGGGACGCAGTGCCGATGAGATCGTCGACCAGCTGTGGGGCGCGGGGGTGCCGACGGCGAAGGTGATGCAACCCCAGGACCAGGCGAGCCTGGCCCAGCTGCAGTTCCGGGAGTTCTTCGAAGATGTCGATCATCCGGTCACCGGAACAGCCCGCCACGCCACGTTGCCCATGAAATTCTCCCGCGGACCCCGGCGGTTGCACCGCAGCCGGGCTCCGCTGTTGGGCGAACACACCGAGACGGTGTTGGAGGCCCTCGGTGTCTCCGAGGACGAGTTGGTCGAGCTGCAGGCTTCCGGGGTGATCGGTCGCACCCCGGTCAGGGGTTAGGTCCATCGGGTGTCGGACCCGCTCGCCTACGATCCGGTAGCAGCATCCCGGGAGCGCTGGATCCAGCAGGGCTGGGGCGCCAGCGCGGCTGGGATGGCAGCGGTCGTCTCGGTCATGCGAGGCGAACAGATCTTCCTTCGCCGGGCGAATGAGATCCTGCGCCCGCTCGGGCTTACCTTCGCGAGGTACCAGGTGCTCGGGATGTTGCGATGGACCGGCCCGCTGACGCTCAGTTCGGTTGCTCACCGGCTGTGGATCACACCTGCGACGGTGACCAGCGCCGTCAATCGTCTGGAGCTGGCGGGGTTGAGCAGTCGTCAGTCCCATCCGTCGGACGCCCGGGCGACGCTCGTGGACATAAGCGTCAAGGGCCGACGACTGTTCGATCGGGCTGTTGAGCTGTTGAACGACGAACTGTTCGGATCCGTCGAGTTGTCCGAGGAGGAACTCGATCAGTTGGTCGGCCTCATCGCGAAGATCCGTGTGGCCGAGGGCGACGTCGTCGGGGCGGACCCGGACGACAAGGGCGTTGCGCCGTGAGCCTCGAACTGGACCTGCAGGGCCGCAGGGCGTTGGTGACGGGCGCCGGCCAGGGTGTCGGCCGGGCAATCGCCCACGGGCTGGCTGGAGCCGGAGCAGAGGTCGTGGTCAACGATGTGGACGGCCGGCGGGCCGCCGAGGTGGTCGAGGAGATCGTTGATGCGGGTGAGTTGGCGCTAGCAGCAGTTTTCGATGTGACGGACTTCGGTCAAGTGGCAGATGCCTCGTCTGACGTCGGCGGAATCGACATCCTGATCAACAACGCGGGCAACGGGGGAGTCGAAGGCATCGTGGGGCGTGGTCCTTTCGCCGAATCCGATCCTGCCGACTGGGAGCCCTATCTCCGCGTGAACCTCTACGGAGTACTGCACGTCAGCCGGGTGTTCCTGCCCGGAATGGTCGCCAGCGGTTGGGGCCGGATCATCACCGTTGTGTCGGACTCCGGGCGAACCGGAGATGCCTACCTCGCGGCATACAGCGCGGCGAAGGCCGGGGCCGCGGGGTTCACGCGTGCTGTAGCCCGGGAGAACGGGCGGCACGGCATCACTGTGAACAACATCGCGCTCGGAACGATGCGCACGCCCCTGAGCGAGCCACTGTGGGCCGATGCTGAAAATGAGCAGGCGAAGGCGATCCTCGCGAACTACGTCGTGCGTCGCCCGGGCGTGCCCGAGGACGCCGTGGGAATGACGGTGTTCCTGGCCAGTGACCATGCGTCGTGGATCACAGGGCAGACGTACCCCCTGAACGGCGGCTATTCGTTCGCCATGTGAACACTCACTCGGCTGGACCCACCTGGCGAATGACCTCGCTGAAGCGTTCCAGGGTGGCAACCGGAGCGAAGTCGGCGAACCAGGGATAGAAGCGATCTACTCCTCGCTCGTGCCAGCCGGCGAAGTATTCAACGAGTTCGCCCACCGTCGCGATCACGATGTTCTGACGCATCTGTCCACGGAAGCGCCGGTCAGCGGTCGCCACGGCCTCGGCCCTTTCCGCCTCGCTGGACACCAGGGCAACCATGGGTTGGATCGAGATGTGCGCGTCGCCCACCTGATCGTTTACCTCCTCCAAGCGATCCAGTTGGTGCACGGGGATGTTGCACCAGTCCCCGTGCACTCGCACGAGCGACAGCGTCCGTTTGCCAACCCCACCGATGATGATGGGAATCCGTCGGGTCGGAGCCGGGGCCTGACGAGCATCGGTCAGGGTGAAGTGCTCCCCGTTGTGCTCGATCGCCTCGCCGCTCCACAGCCCACGCAGGATCGTCAGGGATTCGGTCAGCCGGTCCACCCGCGTGGCGGCATCCGTGGAACCCACGCCGAAGGTCTCGAGCTCGGAGGGTACCGAACCCCAGCCGATGCCGACCTCGAATCGTCCGCCCGACGCGTGGTCCAACGAGGTGGCCTGCCGTGCGAGAACAGCGGGATGTCGCATCGAGTCGCAGAGCACGAGGTGACCGACGACGAGGGTGCTGGTCCGGGCCAGCACCCACGCGGCGATCGACATCGCCTCCCACATGTCCTGATCGTCCGCCATCGGTGGCGCGAGGTGGTCCATGAAGGCGATGCCTTCGAATCCTGCCGCTTCGGCTGCCAGCGCGCGCTCGACGATCTTCTCATGCGACATGCGCATCTGGGGCAGGAAGAGGTGGAACCGTATCGTCATCGTGTTACGTCCTTCGATCGATCGTCCAGTCGTTCGCTCGACGGGAGCCCCTCTGAAAACGTGCGTGCCACAGCTGCCATTCGTACCTCGATGAGGTGTCCGCCGCCCGCTTCGACGGATCGCAGTGCGGCATCGGCGGCGATCACACCCGTCAACGGATCTGCGATGGCGTCGCTGCAGAAAACCGGCTCGCCCTGACCGTCGCGGCCGACCAGCCCGCCAGCTACTGCTGCATCGTCACCGAACGCGATCCAGTTCCCCCTGTCGCCACCGCGGCCATAGCCGGTTATCGATACCCAGGTCGTTCCGGGGTTCGACGAGATGAGGTTGCGAGCATCGATCCCGAGTTGCTGGAGCGCACGTGGACGCGACGCCTCGATGACGACATCAGCGTCCTCGAGGAGGTTGGTCAGTGCCCGCCTTCCGGCCGCGGATCCGAACCGCAGTGTCACTCCACGGTGTCCATCCTGTAGCCACTCGAAAAACTCCCGGTCGCCGAATCGGGCACCATCGGGTCGCTCTTCGCTCTCGACCTTCAGTACGTCCATTCCCGTCCTGCCGAGAAGGCGGGCGCAGAGTGGACCCGCCCACATCGAGGACAGGTCTACCACCCGGGGCCTGCCTCGGCGCTCGCCGTGATGACCCACGTCGTGGACTGTAACGGCGTCACCTGACCGGACTGCCTGGTCTTCGAGGACCGCTCCCGGGACCCCGAGTAGTTGACAGCGGTCTGCTACGGCCTCAGCAGGTTGCGATTGAGCGAACCGCGCCAGTGTCTCCCAGGGTTCCGCTTCTCCATAGCGTTCGCCCGATATGGCAGGCACCGACTGCACGTCGGATGAGCGCGCGAGGTTGACCGCTACCCAACCATCGATGGTCCTCAACAGGCGACAACTCCCGCCCGGCGAGATGCGTCCGTGGCTCCGGAGGCCCATCAGTGTCGCTCGATGAGTCAAGAGGGATGTTGCATCAGCGTCCGCCTCCATTGCCTCGAGCAGTCGGTCCACGTCGGTTATCACTCTTGGAGCGGGAAGGATCAGATCCGGCGACACGGCATCAGGCTAGACACCCGAACCGGGACGATCAGATGCGCTCTGATCAGGCTCGACAGCTTGGTCCTGCATTGTCTAACGTTCGTGTCACTTGGAATCCGCTATATCCCCAACTGACATATCCACACCGAGGAGCAATCCAAGATGACACTGGCCCATGACACCGATGCCGGTGTGTACTACGACCCCTACGACGTCGAACTCGTGGTGGATCCCTATCCGGCGTTCGCCCGTCTGAGGGAAGAAGCGCCGCTCTACTACAACGAGGAGTACGACTTCTATGCCCTCAGCCGCTTCGAGGACGTGGAAGCCGCGCTGGCGGACCCCAGAACGTTCTGTTCGTCGCGCGGCGCGATTCTCGAGCTGATCAAGGCGGACATGGAGATCCCCTCAGGGGTCCTCATTTTCGAGGACCCACCGGTGCACACGATCCACCGCAAGTTGCTCTCGAGGGTGTTCACGCCGCGGAGGATGTTGGCGATCGAACACCAGGTGCGGGACTTCTGCGCCAGGAGCCTGGAACCACTGGTGGGTGAAGGCGGGTTCGACTTCATCGCGGATGTCGGGGCGCAGATGCCCATGCGGACGATAGGAATGCTCCTCGGTATCCCCGAGGAGGATCAGCAGGCGGTCAGGGACAAGGTGGATGCCGATCTGAGGACCGAGGCAGGTGGGAAGATGAAGTTCCGCGAGGACAAACTCATCTCCGGTTCGATCTTCGAGGAATACATCGACTGGCGTGCCGATCACCCCTCCGATGACCTGATGACGGAGTTGCTGAACGCCGAGTTCGAGGATGAGAACGGGGAATTGCGCAAGCTCACACGCGAAGAGGTGTTGACGTACACCAATGTCTTGGCGGGAGCCGGGAACGAGACCACGACGCGGCTCATCGGCTGGGCGGGCAAGGTGCTGGCTGACCACCCGGACCAGCGGAGGCAGTTGGCCGAGGATCCGTCGCTGGTGCCGAATGCGATCGAGGAACTGTTGCGTTTTGAGCCTCCTGCCCCACATGTGTGCCGGTACGTGACCCAGGACATCGAGTTCCACGGCCGGACAGTTCCGAAGGGGAGTGCGATCATGCTGCTCATGGGGGCCGCCAACCGCGACAGCAGGAGGCACCCCGCCGGCGACACGTTCGACATCCACCGCAACGTGGGTCAGCATCTCGCGTTCGGCTTCGGACCGCACTTCTGTCTTGGTGCTGCGCTGGCGAGGCTCGAGGGTCGGGTGGCACTCGAGGAAGTGCTCGAGCGCTTCCCCGAGTGGGAGGTCGACACAGATGCCGCGAAACTCGCGCCGACTTCGACGGTGCGGGGTTGGGAAACCCTACCGGTCCTCACTCCCTGACGGCTGATGGTGGCTGCGGAGCTCTTCGCGGATCGTGCTCTCGATGCCACCAAGATGGAGGATGTCGCTGCGGCCACGGGCCTCCCGAAGGCCACGCTCTACTACCACTTCGCCGGCAAGGAGGACATCCTTGCGTTCCTGTTCAACGAGATCCTCGACGAGGTCGGTCGGGCGGTCGAGCATGCCGTGAGCGACCAGGGGCCGGCGGTCGACCGGTTGCGCGCCGCCGTTCTCGCACACCTGGGGGTGTTCGTGGCCTTTCCCGCTGCGAGCAGGGCACTGCAGGCTACGTGGCGACCTTCGTCAACGGTGTCCAGACGATCGACCACGACGGGCGCACCGCCGAGCTGCCGGGTCGGGCCTGTCTGATATCGACCCCGAGCGATACGGCTCGTTGGAGCATCCCGGCGACGCGTTCTCCTACGACATCTTCAGTCAGGTCGCGCGGGCGGTTCACACTGGCGAGGTGACCGGCGGCGCGAATCCGGAAACGGTGGTGGCTGCTGGGGAGGCGAAGTCCGCGTTTGCGTTGGTCAGCTACATCAACGGCTTTCAACCAGTCACCCGCGGATTCGCCGGCTTCTTCGTGCACAGCCGTGGAGCCGCAGCGTTGTCGATCCCTGATGTCGGCGAGTCGGCGGACATGGCGGGTTCGATGGATGGCGAGGCCACGCTGTTCAGGACAAATCTCGAGGTCCCCGTGTTCGACCTGCAATCCGAGAACGATGTTGTCGGGATCCTGGGGTCCAACGCTGCACGCCAACCCGATACCGACGGCGTGCGACTCTGGGAGGTCGCAGGCACGACCCACGCGGATCGCCACCTGATCGGAGAATCGAACGTCGGGTATATCGACTGTGGCCCACCGATCAACGACGGTCCTGTCGGGCTGTCCCGCGGGCGCGTCAGGACCGGGGTGAGAGCCCCGGGGATCAGATGGCTGCCACTACGCCGCCGTCGACCAGCAGATCCGTGCCGGTGATGAACGATGCACCGGGGCTCAGCAGAAAGTCGACTGCTGACGCTATGTCTTCGGGGGTTCCGACGCGCCCCGTGCCGCTGGCCGCGACCATTGAACGCATGGCCTCGCCATTAGGCCCCTCGAGTTCGGCGGCGCCCATCTCGGTGGCGATTACGCCCGGCGAGATCGAGTTGATCCGGCGCCGTTGGCGCCCCAGTTGACGGACGCGTGCCGCACCCGCAACTGGTTGGCCCGCTTCGACACGAAGTAGGCCATTCCGGGGTCGACGAGCACGTCAGGCCCGAGTCCGGGTAGCTCCAGCAACTCGTCGGTCGGGGTCGAGGCGAGGTGTTGCTCGAAGTCCGCCTCGAGTGATCCCATGGAACCGGCCATCGAGGCGATGCAGACACCGGCGCCGCCCGGTTCCATGACGTCGGCAAACTCGTCGAGGATCAAAGCCGTGCCCCGGAGGTCCACCCTGAGAATGGCGTCGACGGAGGCGGCGACAGGTGACACCCCGGCCGTGTGAACGAGGGCGCTCACGCGACCCAGGGCTCTCGCTGTTTTGGCCAGCTCTTCAACTGACGCACGGTCCGAGACGTCGACGGCGTGGCCGACCACCCTGTACCCGGACGTGGACAGTGCACTGACCCGTGCGCTCAGTGCTCTCTCGTCGACATCCGCGATCACGATGGTCGCACCGGCCGCTATTCGTGGGGCGACAGCCATGCCCATCCCCCCGGCCCCGGTTATGACGACGACGTGGTCGTCTCTGCGTACCTTGTCTTCCATCGCTGTTCTCCTTGGTCGTTGGCGTGCCGTGTTGTGGCATCGTCCAGGGTCAACCGATCTCGGGAGCGAGGTTGATCGTGACCGCGACAGCAAAGCCGGCGAGTCGATCCAGATCCTCTTGTGAGAGACCCCGTACGGGATCGAAGTCCGGTACCGCGAAGAAGCGCTGCGCTCCGACACGACCCACGATTCCCGGAATGGCACGGTCGGCGATCTCCTTGAATTCAGGACCAGGTGCACGGTGGGCTGTGGCGTGACCGACCCGCTCCCGGCCGTGTATCAGGACCTCGATGGGACCACCGCCCATGAAGTTCCGCCACCAGGAACGGTTCGAGGCGTCTGAGACCAGGATGTCGAGCACATCGGGGCTGGGCCGGGCGTAGCCGACACATATCTCGTAGTGCTTTCCGCTCCTGCGCCCTGTGATCCCCAGGAGCACCACCCGGCCACTGACGATGCGGTGAAACGGGGAATTCAGGACGGGTCGCATCAACGGGTTGGCGCGCAGGTATACCCGGGCGGTCCAATGGCGCCGTGGGAGCGGCTGGCCTTCGTTCGACGGAGTCATTGGATCATTTCCGTTCGGTATCGCATGAACGGTCTCGATCACCGCTTCGTGGGTGACCCGTGGCATGGGTCACGTCGTGGCCTCGTGGGCATCGCTTCGCAGGACGGCCTCAGGGTAGGACGGTTGGGCGCCGTCCCGCAGCCAGGCTCCCAGTCGGCGTGTGAGGTCGGCAGAGGAACCCAGGAGGGCGTCCAGTTGCAGCACCCGGCTGTAGAAATGATGATGTGGGTGTTCGGCTGTGAAACCGATGCCTCCCAGTACCTGCAGTGAACGTTGGCAGGCGCGCATGGCGTTGCGTCCCGCGAGCGCCTTCACCCCTTCGTCGAAGCGCGGCGGCGGGTCATTCACCATGGCGATGGCCTCAGCCACGGCTCCATCGATCGCGACGCAATCGGTGGTGGCCCACGCGAGGAGGTGTCGCACAGCCTGGAAGGAGCCGATGGGCCGGCCGAACTGCTCCCGCTCGCGTGCGTAGGCCAGAGCCCCCTCGACGGCCGTCTCGGCGGCGCCGAGCATTTCGCAGCTTGCTGCGACACGGCCCAGGTACTCGCTGCGGGCGCGTACCGCTCCCAATTCGTCGTCGGTTGCTCCAGGTAGCAGCGGCAAACCACTCTCGGGTTCGGCGCCCAGTTCGTGGAGGGTCAGGTGACCCGGAACCTCAACTTGCTCGAGGAGCAATACATTCGACTCGGCGACGACGACCCCACGCTCGGGTACGTCAAAGAGCACTTGCCTGTGCGCGACGTCGCCGACGACGTTCCAGATGGTCCCGCGGCTCGGGGACTCACGTCTCATTGCGGCGAGGGCCGTGGTGGGCTCTGCTCCGGCGTGTTCAAGGTAGGGCTGCGCGATGATCGCGCTCAACGCTGGCGTGTCGGCGAGCACACGGCCCTGAGCCCTGAATGCCGCGAACACAGCGTGGACGGCGTCCGTGTCAGACAACTCGGTCAGCAGATTCCACCAGCCGAGGGTCTCGAGGCCGGCCGCGCCATCGCACTCCAGGGCCCGGCCGGCAGCGGAGAGGAACTCGTCGCTGTGCTCGTTGCCGCTCACGGGAGTCCCAGTAGCTGTTTGGAGATCGTCTCCAGTTGCATCTGTTGTGTTCCCCCGTAGACGGTGACGATTCGCGAGAAGAGGTACTCCTGGCGCCTGATGGCGACCTCGGGGATCTGGACTCCGACCGCGAGTTCGGGGTCGGCCGCAAGCGCACAGTCCTGGACCGACTGTTCGGCTGCGCACAACAGGAGCTTGTTGAACGTCGCCCTTGGTCCGAGAGGTGTGCCGGCGGCATGGGAACGGACGCCTGCGTGGCCGGCGGCTGTCGCCGCGACCAGGTCGAGGAGGGCGTCGCCGACCACCGCATCGTGGCTGCCGTCAGATGGCCCGTTCATGGCGCACTCGGAGAGCTTCCTCTGCAGGAAAGTGTGGCGGAACCACGCAAAGGTGCCGCGTTCGTGGCTCAGGATGTGCATTGCCACTGCCCAGCCACCCCCGAGTTCGCCCACGATTCGACTCACCGGAACCCGAACGTCGTCGAAGGTCACCTCGGCGAGCTCATCGGTGCCGTTGGCCTGTTCGATAACGGAAACTTCGACCCCGGGCGTGCGCAGGTCGACGACCATGGCGGTGATGCCTCGATGGCGTGACCCGGCGGTACCGGTCCGTGCCAGTAACAGGCACCAGGTGGCGTAACGAGCCCAGCTCGTCCATATCTTTCGCCCGTTGACGACGAATTCATCACCGTCGCGCACCGCGGTTGTGCTCAGGCTCGCCAGATCTGATCCGGCGTCGGGTTCCGAGAATCCCTGACACCACAGTTCACGCCCTGACAGGTACGCCGGTAGGACATCGGCCACGAACTCGGCTGGCCCATGCGCAGCCAACACGGGTGCAAGGATCTCCACGTGCTCGAACAGGGCCATGCCGGGCACTCCGTGTCGTGCGAGCGCCTCCCACATGGCGGCTCGATGGAGGACCGTGCCACCCAGACCGCCGGATTCCAAGGGCCAGCCGTGACGTGCCCATCCTGCCTCGTACAACGCGGCCATCAACCCGGCCATGACCTCCACGCGTCCGGCGTACTCGGGGATCGGCTCGCGTGCAGCGACAAGCGCGGGCGGTAGATCGCCCAGCCAACGTTCGAATCCCGTGGTGAAAGCTGCGAGTTCGAGGAACCCGGCTCCTGTCAGGGTTTCATCTGATTCCGACATCGACGTCAATATAGAAACTCTGGAGAGGTGACACAACAGCGGAGGCGGTTGATGTCCTGCGAACGCCCCCGGACCTGGAGGTCCGATCTTGCTCGGGTCGGTCCCAAACCCGGAGAACGTCCACATGCAGCTGATCGAGACGAATCCGATCGAGACGGATCCGATCAAGGAACGCTCTTCGCCCGAGGTGCTTGGCGAGCAGATCCCGACTCAGACGGGGACGTCCCCGGCGAGGGTTATGCGATGCAGGAGTCGACGGTGGCCGCGATAGTCGTTGATCGGATTGTGCTGCGTGCAGCGGTTGTCCCACAGGGCGAGTGAACCAGGTTGCCAACGGAACCTGCAGGTGAACTCCGGACGCACCTGGTGTTTGAAGAGGAATTGGAGCAACCCATGGCTTTCATCCGTGGTCATTCCTTCGAATCCGTTCGGTGTGGGCAACGTTGACATACAGGGCACGGTCGCCCTGTTTCCGGATGCGTCCGGACCATCGGATGCGTTGCCTCGAAGTCCTCGATCGGCTCTTAGGAGTCGCGGACCCGGTCCTCACGCGTCTTGCTGACATCGGCCATCGCAGAGGTGTTCACGGCCCGCAACTGCCGGAGCATTTCCTGCATCGCGGATGACAGACGGTCGAATGCGAGGTACTGGTTGGCGAACAGCGTGTCGCCACCCTGTGGCGGGATCTCGCGGGCGACCAACATTGTCGCCGATGGGGGCGATGTCCAGGTAGGCCGTGTCGGAGTGCCAGATCCCGCCGAAGTTCACCCGCTCCTCGGGTTCCTTGCGCACCGCGATGATCTCCGGGTGTCCCTCGATCCCCGGAACGAATGGATAGCGCCGCGACCTCCCCGATGCGACGGGCGAAGGCGAGGAAGCGGTCGCTGTCGAGGTGCTGGTCGCGGAAGAACACCACGAGGTTCTCGAGCCATGCACGGCGGATCTCTGCGACCACCGACTCGGACAGATTCTCGGCGAGGTCCACTCCGCTGATCTCGGCTCCGAGAGCGCCTGCGAGCCGGCGTCACCTTGATGATGTCGAATCCGCCCGTGTCGGGAGCCGGCGCGTCCTTCGCTCTGCGGTCGCCGGCTGTGGATGCAGTTCCCATGAGCGACATTCATAGCGCAATGAGTGCTCGGATCGTCAAGATCAGCCACGAAATCGTACGCCGGAGCGTCGTTGGCGTGCCCCGGTTCCGGCTCGCGAGATCTCAAGGCGCAGCAGGTGATCATCATATTCTCTGAATGTGGAAGCGGGCTTCTTGATGGTCGGCTATCGTACGATTTCACGTTCCGGGGGAAACACCTCCCGGATGATTCAGGGGTACACTTCCAGGGGGACTTCGGCATGTCGAAAAGGCTTGTCCGGACGATCGGTCGTGCTGTCGGCGCTCGTGTTGGTCGCTGCATCTTGTAGCAGCGGCGGAAGTGACGGTGCCAAGAGCGATGGTGGTGGCGGCGACGACGCACAAGCTGCCGACATCGACTACGACTCGATCGGACTCTGGGACGACGGAGCCTGTGACGAGTCGAAGCCGAGCAACTCAAGATCGGACTCATGACCGTCTTCGAGTCCCCCGTGGTTTCTCTCGAAGACCAGGCGCTGGCGCTCGAGGCGGCCGGCGATGCGTTCAATGCCCGTGGTGGCGCCAACGGTTCGTGCATCAAGGTGTTCACGTGCGACGACGGCGCCAATGCGGACCAGGCGGTGGGATGCGTGCGCGAGATCGACAAAGACGGAGTGGTCGCCACCGTGAACGACCAGGGTCTCGCTGCGCAGGCTGAAGTCTCCGCGGCGATGGCCGACGCGAAGATCCCCCGGATCGCCAGCAACGTGGCCAACCAGGACTGGGGCGACCCCAACGCGTATCCGATCGATGCGTCCGGCACCGGCGTCACCTTCCTGCTGCCCCAGGCCGCTCATCGATGTCGGACGTCGACAAGATCGCAACGATCCGTGTCGGACAGGCCGAGGCGTCCGCCCTCCTACCGATCCTCGAAGGCATCTACGAGGGCGAGGCCACTTTCCCGGCCGACATTCCGGTGCCGGCGGGAACGACCGACTTCAGCCAGTTCATCCTGGCCGCTCAGCAGGCCGGCGCCGGCGGGGCCACCCTGGCGCTCGGTGAACAGGAGGCCATCCAGGTCGTGAAGGCCGGCCAGCAACTCGGCACCGACCTCGTATTGGGGTCGAGTCTCGGGTTCGTTCTCGCACGCGAGCATCACGGATCTCGGTGACTTCGCGAAACAGATGGCCTTTGTGTGGTCATTCGCCCCGCCGACGTCCGACATCCCGGTCTACCAGGCGATGCGCGCCGACCTTGCCGCATCGGGCGAGGACTCCCTCCAACCGGAGAACCTCAAGGCGAGCCCGGTGCGCTCCTGGATCGGCCTGTACGCCCTGCTGAAGATGATCCGTGACGCCAACGATGACCGACTTCACCCGCGATGGGATCACCGCGCATGCTCCAGACGCCGCGGTGGACGTGCCGATGCTCGACATGTACGGCGGCGAGAACTGGACGCCCAACGAGAACCACCCCGGGTTGTTCAAGCGTGCCGGGATCGACCGCTGGGTCACCTACAAGTGGGACCCGGACGCCAAGGGTGAGTTCGACGGCAACTACGTACCAGGTCAAGGATCTCAGCTTCGACGAAGTGCTCTGCGGCTCGCCGATCGGCGGCCCCGGCCCGTGCTGATCGACCACATCGCGAACCTGGTCGATCAGCACGCCAGGTCGCGCCCACACGGGCCCTGACCGGACACGGGTAGTTCGTAGTGCAGGCGTTCATCCAGTTCCTCATCATCGGCCTGGGCGCCGGGGCCACCTACGCGTTGTTCGCGCAGGGCGCGGTTCTCATCTACCGCGGATCGGGTCTGGTCAACTTCGCACAGGGCGCGATCGGCACATTCGCGGCCTACATGGCGTTCGTCGACCTCGTGGGTGAGCAGGGTTGGCCGGCTCTCCCGGCGGTCGTGGTGGCGGTGCTCGCAGCGGGACTCGTATCCCTGTTGTTCCAGGTGATCGTGTTGCGGGCATTGCGGAATGCTGCCGCGATCATCCGGGTGATAGCGACCATCGGGCTCCTCGGGCTACTGCAGGCGATCGTGTTGAAGCGATACGGCGCCGCAAACCAACCTGTGGATGCCTTCCTTCCCGACGACGTGTTCAGGGTCGGGGGATACGTCGTGCAGGAGTCGCGGTTGTACCTCGTGGGCATAACCCTGCTGCTGACCCTCGCGCTCTGGGCCTGGACCCGCTACACGCGCGTCGGTCTCGCCATCAGCGCCAGCGCACAGAACGAACGCGCCGTGCAGACCCTCGGGTGGTCACCGGGCTTCCTGGCGGCGCTCACATGGACGATGGGAGGGATGCTCGGCGGCCTTGCGGCGGTGCTGGCGGCACCGCTCACCGGGTTGTCCGCAGTGACCTTCACGATCGTGGTCACTGTCGCCGGGCTCGGTGCCGCACTGCTGGGGGGTTTCCAGTCCTTCCCGCTGACGCTTCTGGGCGGGCTGATCATCGGCGTGGGCGAGTCGATGGCAACGCTGTACGGCGGCGATGTCACCGACCTGTTCGGTCAGGAACTCATCACCGGACTGAACCGACTGCCCGCATTCCTCGTGATCTTCATCGTCGTGGTGGTGCGAGGGCGCGGTCTTCCCCTGCGATCCCATGTGGCGGTGCGTCTGCCGAAGCTCGGAAGCGGGCAGATCAACGTCAGGGGTGTCCTCATCGCTTCCGGAATCGTCCTGGTGCTGCTGTTCGGCGCAATGAACGACGCATGGGCGCAGGCCACGTACATCTCTCTTGCAACCGGTGTGATGGTGCTCTCGATCATCGTGTTGACCGGGTACGCCGGCCAGATTTCCCTCGCCCAGTGGGCCTTCGCCGGTATGGGGCACTGATCGCAGGCAGGTTCATCCGTGCGGACATCCCTGTCGAACTGGCAATTCTGCTGGGAATTCTGCTCACCATTCCAGTGGGGCTGGTGTTCGCAGTGCCGGCGCTCCGGACCGCGCGGCGTGAACCTGGCAGTCGTGACCCTCGGCCTCGGGTTCCTTGTATCCGAAGTCGTGTTCGCGAACCCCAACTACCTGGGCGACCCACTCGACGGCGGCACCAAGGTGGGCCCCCTGAAACTGTTCGGATTCAGAGTCGACGCGTTCAACCACCCACATGCCTGGGCTGTGGTCAGCCTCATCTGTTTCGTGCTGCTGTCCCTGCTGGTGGCCAACCTCCGTCGGTCGCGCACGGGCCGCCGGCTCATAGCGGTGCGGACCAATGAGCGAGCGGCGTCGTCGCTCGGCATCTCGGTGTTCGGTGTGAAGTTGTACGCGTTCGCGGTGTCGGCTGCCCTCGCCGCAGTTGCCGGGATCCTGGTGGGCTTCAGGGGCCAAGTCATCACATACACCGAGTTCAACGTGTTCGCGTCGATCAACAGCCTCGGCTTCGCTGTCATCGGCGGACTCGGCTACGCCGTCGGGGCTGTATTCGCCGCGCCCAATGCTCATCGGAGGTCTGGGCACCAGGGTGATCGAGGACTGGCTGGGCTCGGGGCGCTATGGGACCTCATCTTCGGTTCGTTGTTGGTGTTCGTCATCCTGATCGCCAACCAGAACGGCATTGCGGATGTCCTCGCGCGTCCTCGACGGTTGTGGGAGAAGCTCCTTCTGGTGGCACGGCGCCCGGAGCGCAAACCCCTTCCCCGGACCGAGGTTGAACCGGTGCCGGGAGCCACGTTGTCGATCACGGACCTGACCGTACGCTTCGGTACGGTGGTCGCGGTTCACGATGTCTCGCTCGAGGTGCGACCCGGTGAGGTCGTCGGCTTGATAGGACCCAACGGCGCAGGCAAGACCACCCTCATCGATGCCGTGACCGGATTCGTCGGGGCGGAGGGGACGATCAGCCTCGATGACCGTCGTGTGGAAGGCCTGGGGCCAACGATGCGCGCCCGCCTCGGTCTGCGGCGCTCGTTCCAGTCGCTCGAGTTGTTCGATGACGTGAGCGTCGAGGAGAACATCCGCGCGGGCAGCGACCTGCACGCGTCGCGCCTGTCGTGGATCACCGACCTGTTCTGGCCGGGTCACCATGATCTGCCGCCAACGGCACTGGCCGCGGTGCACGGTTTCGATCTCGAGGCGGACCTCGACAAGACGCCCGAGGAGCTTCCATATGGGCGCCGCCGACTCGTGGGGATCGCCCGAACCGTAGCGTCAGGACCCTCGGTGGCCATGCTCGACGAGCCGGCCGCCGGGCTCGACGAAAGTGAGAGTCGCGAGTTGGCCAAACTCATCCGGCGACTCGCGGATGAACGCAACATGGGGGTGTTGCTGGTGGAGCACGATGTCGGTCTCGTCATGTCGACCTGTGATCGAATAGTCGTGATCGATTTCGGCACCGTCATCGCCACCGGTACCCCCGAGGAGATCCGCAACCACTCCGCTGTGCGCGATGCCTACCTCGGTCATGCTGACGGGACCGAGAGCGGCGATGCCGAGGCGGTGGCAACGTGACCGACACGCTCATTGAAGCTGCTGGGCTCTCGGCGGGCTACGGGAAGATGGCAGTGGTCCGCGATCTCGACCTCCGGGTCGATGCGGGGGAGGTCGTAGCGGTTCTCGGGGCCAATGGTGCTGGAAAGACGACCACCCTGTTGACCCTTGCCGGTGAATTGGCGCCCATGGCGGGCGAGGTGCGGTTCCTCGGTACGGCAACCGAGTCACCGATGCACGTCCGTTGCCGCAACGGTCTCGGCTTTCTCACCGAGGAGCGATCGGTGATCATGGAGATGTCGGTGGCCGACAACCTCAAACTCGCCGGCGTGTCGGCCGAGGTTGCTTGTGAAGGCTTTCCCCAGCTCGAACGTCTCATGGATCGCAGGGCCGGGTTGTGCTCGGGCGGCGAACAGCAGATGCTTTCTTTGGCCCGAGCACTGGGGCGGCAACCGAGGGTGCTTCTGGCAGATGAACTGTCGCTCGGTCTGGCTCCATTGGTCGTCACCGGTCTGCTCAAGGCAGTCCGAGAAGCGGCAGATGAACGCGGCGTCGGTGTGCTCCTGGTCGAACAACATGTCCGCAAGGCGCTGTCCATCGCCGATCGCGTTTACGTCATGGAGCGCGGACGGATTGTCATGAGCGGCGCAGTGGAAGAGGTAGCCGGACAGCTGGACCGGATCGAGCAGGCCTACCTCGCCGGGAGCAACTGAACTTCCCGAACCTGCAGCTGAGGTTTCAGACGTGCAGCTGGAGTTTCAGGAGTATCGCGGGTCAGAAGACACCGATACCGGCAGCCTCGTTCTGCTTCTTCCATTCGGCCCGCGACATTCTCGTTGTGTCGACATCGCTTGCCCGGTTCCGCAGGGCCCCGACCGTCGCGTTCTCGCGTGCTACGTCCACGAACGGGTCCCAGTCGAAGAATCGGCAGGCGTTCTGGTATGTCATCTGATGGATTTCGTCCTCGGTGCATTCCGCATTCTGGAACTCCTTCCAGGAGAACTCTGGCGACTCCGGCCAGGTCGTGTCGGTGTGGGGGTAGTCGCACTCCCAGGCGATCACGTCCATGCCGATCCGATGGCGTAGTTCGAGTCCGGAGGGATCGGTTATGAAGCAGGCCAGGAAGTGGTCGCGGAACACCTCCGACGGGAGTTTGCCGCCGAACTCATCGCCGTTGTGGAGCCATGACTGGTTGGTCCAGTGGCGATCGATCCGGTCGAGGTAGAACGGGACCCAGCCGATTCCGCCTTCGGACAATGCGACCCTGAGGTCCGGGAACTGGCGCAGTGTCGGGCCGAACAACAGATCCTGGGCGGTGATGGCGGCTATCTGTGTAGCCAGGACCATAAGGTGGTCGATGGGCGCTTCCTGTGGCCGTCGTATGACCTCGAATCCCGCACCGATGTGCAGCGACAGAACCATGTTCGTGTCGCAGATGGCCTTGAGCATCGGGTCCCAGTGGCCCGACATGAAGCTCGGCAGCCCGTAGACGTGCGGCGTTTCGAGGAAGCTGATCGACCGGCAGCCCTTCCCGGCCAGCCGGTGCACCTCCGCGGCAGCGAGCTCGGGATCCCAGTTCGGGACCATGCCCAGAGGGATGAATCTGCCGGGATAGGCCGCGCACCACTCGTCGATGGCCCAGTCGTTGTAGGCCTGCATCATCGACGAGCGCGATTTCCTTGTTCTCGCCCTCGTTGAAGGTGCGGGCGCTGAAGCCCGCCATCGTGGGGAAGTTCATCGACGCGAGCACGCCATTGGCGTCCATGTCGCGGATCCGCTGGTGCACATCGAAGCAACCGGGACGCAGTTCGGCATACGAGCCGGGGTTGAAGCCCCACTCCTCACGTGGCCATCCCACGGTCGCCGCCATCCCGAACGGTGTTGAATTGGCGGTGCCCTGGAAGTGCCACTCGTCGACGCCATCGGCGTTGCGGATGACCTTGGGCATCTCGTCACGCCACTTCGCCGGCACATGGTTCTCGAACAGGTCCGGGGGCTCGACCATGTGGTCGTCGATGCTCACCAGAATCATGTCTTCGAGGTTCATTGAAGGTCCTCCAGTCAGGCGACCGGCCATGCGATCGATTTCGTCTCCAGGTATTGATCGAATCCCGCGGTCCCGTTCTGGCGACCGATGCCGGAGTGCTTGTAACCGCCGAACGGTAGGTCGGCTCCGTAGGGGGCACCGCCGTTCACCCCGAGTGAGCCGGTGCGAATTCGGCGTGCCACTGCCATCGACCGCTCGACCGAGTCGGAAAAGACCATGCCGGCGAGACCGTACTTGCTCTCGTTCGCGATCCGCACCGCGTCGTCATCATCATCGAACGGGATCACAACGAGCACCGGGCCGAAGATCTCCTCCTGGGCGATGGTCATCGTGTTGTCCACATCCACGAAGAGCGTGGGTTCGACGTACCAGCCACGATCGAGGCTCTCCGGGCGTCCGCCGCCCACGACGAGCTTGGCACCCTCTTGCACTCCCTTGTCGATGTAGCCGAGCACGCGATCGCGCTGTTTCGCAGAGATCTGGGGTCCCTGCAACACATCCGGCCGTTGGGGATCTCCATAGGGGACGTTGGCCAATACCTCGGTCAGCAATTCCACGCCTTCGTCGTAGCGGCGAACGTGGCAGCAGCATCCTCGTGGGTATGGCGCACCCCTGACCCGGCGTGGGTGCACACCGCCATACCCATCATTGCGGCGAGGCCGATGTCGGCGTCATCGAGAACGATCGTGGCCGACTTGCCGCCGAGTTCCAGGAACAGCCGCTTCATCGTGGCGGCCCCCTTCTCCATGATGCGCTGCCCGACGGTGGTGGATCCGGTGAACGAGATCAGGTCGACATCCTCCGACAGGGTGAGTTGCTCACCGAGCAGGTGGTCCGAACTCGTGACGATGTTCAGCACTCCGGCAGGGAAGTCCGTCTCTTCGGCCACGAGGCGTCCGAGCAACGTCGCGTTCCACGGTGTGTCGGGCGCCGGCTTGAGCACCACCGTGTTGCCCGTAGCGAGCGCTTGGCCGAGCTTGTTCGAGATCACCTCGAAGGGGAAGTTCCATGGGGTGATCGCCCCGACGACGCCGGCAGGTTCCTTGATGACCTTGCGGTGGTCGAGCGAGCCCTGGATGTTGACGGCGTCGGGTAGCTCGACCTCCCACGGGTACTCATCGATCAGCTTTATCGGGACGCGGAACGCATCTGCGAGCGGGGCGTCCAGCTGTGGGCCGTTGGTGAGTAGCCGCGGACATCCGGCTTCCAGGATCAGCTGCTCGCGCATCTCCTCCTGTGCGCCCTCGAGTGCATCCTGGAGTTGTTGGAGGCACTGCCTGCGCAGGTCAGGTTCGTCGACCAGTCGCTGCTGTCGAATGCCCGACGGGCCGCTGAAATGGCACGGTCCATGTCGACCCCGGAGGCATCGGTCACGCTTCCGATCACTTCTTCGGTCGCCGGGTTCACGTTGTCGAAGGTCTTCCGCGAATCGGCTTCGACGAGCTCTCCGTCGATCAGCATTCGCGACTCGGGTTGGACCTCACGAGTCTCCGTCACCATGGCCCCCTTCTATTCGGTACAGCTCCGGTGCAACGGCAAGCTCCGGTGCAACGGCAGAGCCCCGGCCACACAGCCGGAACGGTGATTTCAGACCGTCTCGAGGGAAGCTAATCTGACATTGACGTCCGAGTCAAAACGACTTATGGTGGCGCCCGGGTCGGGGCCACGCGAACATACGGGCGTGTCGACGGTCCCGCGAGTCCTCGACAATCCCGACGAGAAGGCGGACAACCAATGAGAACGGTCTTGATCGGTGCGTCGAGCGGACTCGGCCGGTGCATTGCAGTGGGACTCGCCGAACGCGGCGCGCAGGTGGCGCTCGATGGGTCGACGTCGACAACGGCTGGACAGCGCAGTTTCAGAAGCCGGCGACACAGCTTTCGCAGTGGAGTGCGACGTCACCGATGAGGACTCCTGTAGCAAAGCGATTGTCAGTGCAGCGGGGGAAATGGGCGGCATCGATGCGCTTGTGTACACGCCGGCGGTCGGCCCGTTGGCGAAGCTGGTCGACACCGACGCCGAAACGTGGCGCAATGTATTTGCCACCAACGTCATCGGCGCATCGATTGCAACCACCGCGGCGCTTCCGTACCTGATCGAGTCGCTAGGTACTGCCGTCTACCTGACCTCGGTCAGTGCCTCACTGACCCCTCCGTGGCCCGGGCTCGGGGCGTATGCGGTCAGCAAGGCGGCCCTCGACAAACTGGTCGAGGCATGGCGAGGCGAGCACCCCGAGGTCGGCTTCACGCGTCTCGTCGTGGGGGAGTGCGCGGGAGGCGAGGGGGAGTCGATGACCGAGTTCGCGTCCAGCTGGGATCCTGAACTGGCCATGGAGCAGGTGCCCACATGGGTGGAACGCAACTACATGACCGGCGCGCTCATGGATGTGTCACAGCTCGTTTCGGTCGTGGACCACGTCTTGCGTAGCGACCCCAGCGTCAGCATGGGAACCGTGACGGTTGCTCCGCGACTCGTCACCCCCGATGTGTTCCCCACCGCGCCGGAGTGATCGTCAAGCGAATGAGTTCCACAGATCCACTGGAGGATTGAACATGAGTCTCTTCGATGCATTCGGCTACAGCGGACGACGGGCTCTCGTCGTCGGGGGTGCCACCGGCATGGGTGCCGCTGTGACCGACGTACTACTCGACGCTGGAGCGGAGGTGGTGGTGATGGATCGTGCCGAGGTCACGCGTGACGGGGTCACCGCGATCCATCTCGACCTCTCCGAGCAAGTCCTCGATCGACTCGGCTGTGGACGAGTGCGGCGGACCTGTGGATGCACTCTTTTCCTGCGCAGGGGTGGCCGACGGCACCCCCGGCATCGAGCGGATCAACTTCATCGGGCACCGCCACCTCATCCGGCGGATGGTCACCGGGCGACATGCTCCCCGCCGGGTCCGCGATCTCCATGATCTCTTCGGCCGCGGGTTTCGGCTGGGAACAGAACCTCACGCGCCTCACCGAGTACCTCGAGATCGAGGATTTCGACGAAGCGACCAAGTGGGCGCTCGACAACGGCAAGGCCGACTACATGTGGTCGAAGCTGACTATCTGTGCGTTCGTGGCCCGAGAGGCCAAGGATCTCCTCAAGCGGGGGATCCGTATCAACGCAACGATGCCCGGCCCGACCGACACCCCGTTGGCCCAGGCGAATGCCGATATGTGGCTGACGTTCGGTCAGGACTACCGCTCCGAGGTGGGCGTTGAAGCGTCCACCCCGTTGGAGCAGGCATACCCGCTCGTGTTCCTCGGCAGCCAGGCTGCTTCGGGCATCACGGGACTCACCCTCGTCTCCGACGCCGGGTATTTCGCGTCGGGGCAGGCCGGCTCGTTCCAACCCGCCGCGGATGCGGTGGGTTTCTTCCGCAGCGAGTTCTGAGGGAGTACCTGCTGGAGCCAGCGAGGCTGTGTGATCCAGCGAGGCTGTGTGATCCAGCGAGGCTGTGTGATCCAGCGAGGCTGTGGTAGTCAGGGCGTCAGTACGGGCAGTTTTTCCCAGCCCCGAACCGTAGATGTGCGGGCCTGCACCGCATTGTCCCAGTCGATCTCCCACTCGGGGAACCGCTTCAGGACCTCTTCGAGAGCGATCCGACCTTCGAGCCTGGCGAGAGCGGCGCCCAGACAGAAGTGGATGCCGTAGCCGAAGGTGAGGTGGTGGTCGATCCTGCGTTTGATGTCGAATCTGTCAGCGTCTGTGAATCTACTCTCGTCCCGGTTGGCGCTGCCGTTGAGGAGCAGCATCACGTTCCCGGCGGGAATCTTTGTGTCGTAGTGCTCGACGTCGGTTGTGATGTAGCGAGCCTGCACAGGTGAGGGGGCCTCGAAGCGCAGGAGCTCTTCGACGGCGTTGGGAATCAATGAGGGGTCGGCGGCCAATTCGGCGCGTTGGTCGGGGTTTTCGGCCAGCACCTTGCCCGCCCAACCGATGAGGCGCGTCGTCGTCTCGTTTCCCGCGCCCGCGATCAGGGTGATGTAGCCGAGGATCTCCTCACGGTTGAGCGTGCGGGTCACTCCCTCATCATCGACGAACTCGGCGTTGATCAGTTCTGTCATGAGGTCGTCCGAAGGGTGTTCGGCCCGCCAGTCGATGTATTCGCCGAAGTCTGCGCCGACGTTGCTCATCCGCGAGTCCTCGGTGACGTCGGGCATCGCTGAACCGTCCTCCAGTCGCAGTCCGTCATCGATCCTGTCGCGGATCGCCTGTTGGTCCCCTTCGGGTATGCCGAGCAGCATGCCGATGGTCCGCATCGGCATCTCGGCACCGAGATCCCCGATGAAGTCGAACCCGCCAGAGCCGACGAGCGGGTCGAGGGTGCGTGCGCAGAAGGCCCTGACCCTGTCCTCGATCGCGTTCATGCGCCGAGGTGTGAACACCCGGCTCATGAGACCGCGGTGGCGGGTGTGCTCGGGTGGATCTTCAAATATGAAGGTACCGACGGGCATTTCGATATCAGCCCGGATCAGTTCCAGAAGGGTCCCTCTGGCCGAGCTGTAGTTCTTCCATTCGACCGCCGCCCGTTCGACGTCGTCGAAGCGGCTCAGCGCAAAGAAGTCGTAGCGTTCGTTGTAATAGAGCGGCTGTTCCTCGCGCATCCGCTTCCAGATCGGGTACGGATCGGCATCGATGTCGAAGTCGAATGGGTCGTAATAGAGCTCTGGCAGTGTTGCCGTCATCGAGTCCCCGGTTCGTGATCGAAGAAAATGTCCCGGCCGTCGGACCGTTCGACGGCCCGCTGAGATCGTGACTACTGTATCAGGAGAGCAACGTTCTCGACTGAGAAGTCAGAGATCGGGAACGTCGAGCTGAACAGGGGAACATGCATGCGGATCGGACTCATGGTCGGCCCCGAACGCGGACGCTATTCCAGCAAGGTGGACCGCCTGCGCCGTGATGCCGCTTGGGCGGAGGATGCAGGTTTCTCCACGATCTGGGTACCGCAGATCCCCGACGAGTTCGATGCCCTCACCGCGGTGACACTTATGGGTGAGGTCACAGATCGCGTTGAGATCTGTACCGCGGTGGTGCCCGTGCAACCTCGTCACCCTGTCGCACTTGCCCAGCAGGCGTTGTCTACCCAAGCTGTCTGTAATGGGCGTTTCTCACTCGGTCTCGGTGTGTCACACCACTGGATAGTCGACGAGATGATGGGGCTCTCCTACGAACACCCGCTCGCCACGATGCGGTCCTACCTCGACGTTCTCGATGTGGCCCTTGCCGGGCCCGGGCCGGTCGAGGTCGACAACGAGATGTTCAGTATCCACAATCCCCTGGACATCACCGACGTCGGTCCCACCCCTGTGTTGATCGCCGCGCTCGGCCCCAAGATGCTGCGCCTCGCGGGTGAGCGGACCGACGGCACCATCTTGTGGATGGCCGATGAGCGCTCGATCGAATCACACGTTGTCCCGGGCATAACCAGCGGTGCCCGGGCGGCGGGCCGACCGGATCCCCGAATCGTCGCCGGCGTTCCAGTCTGTGTGTGCGACGACGGGCAGGTGGAGCTCGCCATCGAGCGGGCGAACAGGCTCCTCTCGGAGGCGGAGGTCTCGCCCAACTACCAGAAGCTGCTCGATCACGGTCGTGCGCAGAACGTGGGAGACATCCTCGCCGCCGGATCCGAGGAGGTAGTCGCCAAGCGGCTCCGGTCATTCGCCGACGCCGGTGCGACGGATGTCTCCATCAGGATCGTGCCGATCGGTGACACCCGAGAGGAACTGATTGCATCGCGGGAGCGCACGCGGGACTACCTGAGGTCTCTCGGGGGATCGCTGTGAGCGCCCTGAACACCCCATCAGAACCAATGATCCACAAGCACAGGAGCTGAGCGATATGCCACCGAAGAGATTTCTTGACGTTCCCGTCTTCGATGCCGACAACCACATGTACGAGACCAAGGATGCCCTCACGAAGTTTCTGCCGGACCGCTACAGGCGCGCCATCCAGTACGTCGAGGTAAACGGACGAACCAAGATTGCGGTGCGGGGTGCAATCAGCGAGTACATCCCCAATCCGACCTTCGACGTGGTGGCCCGACCCGGAGCGCAGGAGGACTACTTCCGCCACGGAAACCCCGAGGGCAAGAGTCGCCGCGAGATCTTCGGCGAACCAATGCGCTCGCTCGATGCCTTCAGAGAGCCGGCTCCACGACTCGAACTGATGGACCAGCAAGGCATAGACCGTTCGCTGATGTTCCCGACCCTGGCGAGCCTGATCGAGGAGCGGATGCGCGATGATCCCGACCTCACCCACGCTGCGGTGCATGCCCTCAATCAGTGGATGCACGAGACCTGGCAGTTCGACTATGAGGGTCGGATCTTCGCCACGCCGGTGATCACGTTGCCTATCGTGGAGAAGGCGATCGAGGAGCTCGAGTGGGTCGTGGAGCGGGGTGCCAAGGCAGTGCTCATCCGCCCGGCTCCACCGTCGGGGGTCAGGGGTCCCCGTTCATTCGGCCTGCCGGAGTTCGATCTGTTCTGGGAGAAGGTTGTCGAAACCGGTGTGCTGGTGGCCATGCACTCCTCTGACAGTGGATACGAGCGCTACACGAATGACTGGATGGGCAGCGACTCGGAGATGCTTCCGTTCGAACCGCAGGCGTTCAGGATGCTCTCGGCGTGGCGTCCGATCGAGGACTCCGTGGCTGCGCTGATCTGTCACGGGGCACTCTCGCGGCACCCGGAGCTGAAGGTTGCCGTCATCGAGAACGGCAGTAGCTGGGTGCAGCCGCTGCTGGGGAACCTGGCGGATCTCTACAAGAAGATGCCTCAGGATTTCACCGAGGACCCCGTCGAGGTGTTCCGGAGGAACATATGTGTGAGTCCGTTCTGGGAGGAGGACCTCGGCGCGCTGGCCGAGTTGATCGGCACCGACAACGTTCTGTTCGGTTCCGACTACCCACACCCGGAAGGACTTGCGGATCCGGCCAGCTACGTCGACGAACTCGCAGGACTTCCCGACGAGAAGATCCACAAGATCATGGGAGGCAACCTCGCCCGCTTGATGGACGTCGAAGACGCCGTCGTGGCATGAGCCCGGCGGACCGCGCGGAGGCGTCACGATCGGATCTTCCAATCGCTTCGGACACCATCCCTGCTCTGCTGCGACTGAGCGTCGACATCCACGGTGCCGCGACCGCGGTCGTCGATGGTGCCGAGACCCTCAGCTGGACCGAGCTGGCGGACGAGGTTCGGAACTTCTCGGCGGCGCTGATCGCCTCAGGGGTCGGAGCGGGTGACCGCATCGCTATCTGGGCACCGAACAGCGCCCGCTGGATAACGGCCGCGCTGGGCATTTTCGGTGCCGGTGCCACGCTCGTGCCGATCAACACCAGATTCAAGGGACTCGAGGCGCGCGACATCATCGATCGGAGTGCGGCCACGACGCTCGTGACCGTGACCGACTTCCTCGATGGCGACTTCCTCGCACTTCTAGATGCTGCCGGCCCTCGTCCCGCGGCGCTACGGACCCGCGTGGTCATGGACGGTCCGGTGAACGGGGACGCCCTGTCGTGGGAGGACTTCCTCGCCGGTGCCGGTTCCGACGATCACGATGAAGCCGACCGACGTGTGGGCGAGATCGGGCCCGACGACGTCTCTGACATACTTTTCACCTCCGGCACGACCGGTGCTCCGAAGGGAGTGGTGCAGACCCACGCCCGCACGCTGCGCGTAGCCACGGACTGGGTGGACATGACGGGCCTCTGCTCCGACGATCGGTACCTCATGGTCAACCCCTACTTCCACATGTTCGGCCTCAAGGCCGGGATCCTGGCATCTGTGGCAGCGGGTTCGACGATGTACCCGCAGCCGACGTTCGACGCCGATCGGGTGTTGAGCAGGGTTGCCGCTGAGTTGATCACCGTTCTGCCGGGACCTCCGACCCTGTACCAGTCGCTCCTGGACCATCCGGGACGCAACGACGAAGCAATTTCGAGCCTGCGGATCGCGGTGACGGGCGCGTCCGACATCCCCGTTGAGCTCATCCGCCGAATCGCTGACGAATTTCCCTTCGAGCGGATAATCACCGGATACGGACTCACCGAGGCAGGCACGGCCACAGCCACCGGCCCGGCGGACGACCCGGAGATCATCGCTACGACCGTCGGGCGACCACGACCGGGATTCCAACTCCGCATCGGCGATGGATCCGGGGGCGAGGTTCCCCGGGGTGACACGGGTGAGATCCTCCTGCGCGGGGCGAGCATCATGTCGCACTATCTGGATGACCCGGAGGCCACGGCGGCAGCGCTCGGTTCCGACGGTTGGCTCAGGACCGGGGATCTGGGATACATCGACGACAGCGGGTGCCTTCGCATCGTGGGTCGTTCGAAGGAGATGTTCATCGTGGGCGGATTCAATGCCTATCCTGCCGAGATTGAGAACATGCTCCTCGAGCACCCCGGGATAGCCCAGGTGGCCGTCATCGGTATCCCCGACGAACGACTCGGCGAGGTCGGAATGGCGTTCGTGGTTCCCCGACGAGCCCAACCCGACGCAGATGACGGCGGGACGGCGTCATTGCATGAAGCGTTGGATGAAGCAGGGTCAGATGGGACAGGGGTGCACGAGGCCGGGATCATCGCATGGTCGAGGGACCGAATGGCCAACTACAAGGCGCCGAGACGAGTCGAGATCGTGGACCAGCTCCCTGTGAATGCCACCGGCAAGGTCGTGAAGGACCAGCTACGCACGAGAGTGACCTGAGGCCCGGGCGAGCAGGCCCCGCGCTATCACGATGCGCTGGATCTCATTTGTTCCCTCGCCGATCACCATCAACGGCGCGTCCCGGTAGTAGCGCTCGACGGGCAGGTCGGTGGTGTAGCCAACGCCACCGTGGATCCGCATGGCATCCATCGAGAGTTCCAGAGCCGTCTCGCTCGCGAACAACTTGGCCATTCCGGCTTCCACGTCGCAGCGCAATCCGGCGGCCTTGCGCTCGGCGGCGTTGCGGGTGAGCAGTCTGGCTGCCTCCAGCTTGGTACCCATGTCGGCCAGTTTGAGCTGGATTGCCTGATGCTGGGCGATCGGTTTGCCGAAAGTCTCGCGTTGTTGCGCGTAGTCAATG
This sequence comes from uncultured Microthrixaceae bacterium, assembly GCA_963805905.1. GTDB lineage: Bacteria > Actinomycetota > Acidimicrobiia > Acidimicrobiales > Microtrichaceae > JAMLGJ01. The sequence goes on along the minus strand of CAWDVV010000001.1, from coordinate 2,690,355 downwards.
GCGGCGTCGAAGGCGGCCCGCGCCACTCCGACCGCTCGTGAAGCGATGTTGATCCGGCCGATCTCGAGCACCCCGAGGATCTGGGAGAGTCCACGACCGGGCTCGCCGACGAGGCTTGTTGCCGGCACCCGGTGCGCGGAATAGGACATCTCGACGGTCTCCACACCGCGGTACCCGAGTTTCCCGACGTGGCTGGCCACTGTGATCCCCTCGAAATCAGGACCTGGCTCCTTCTCGACGATGAAGTTCGAGATGCCCTCCTCGGTTCGGGCCACCAGAGCCACGATCGCAGCACGTTCGCCGTTGGTGACCCAGGCCTTGGTGCCGTCGATGACGTACTCATCGCCGTCGCGGACCGCCTTGCATGACACGTTGCGGGTGTCGCTGCCGGCATCTGGTTCGGACAGTGACATCGCGCCGCGGCGTTCCCCGGTTGCCATCGAGGGCAGGATGGCGGCCTGTTGCTCTTCACTTCCGTGGCGCATGAGCAGGGTTGCAGCCATGGTGTGTGTGTTGAGGATGCCCGTGAGGCTCATCCAGCCATAGGCGAGTTCCTCGATGACCCCCACATAGGTGAGGAGGTCGAGTCCCAGGCCGCCATGGCGCTCCGGGATGGTGATTCCGAACAGGCCGAGGGCACGCATGCCTTCGACGATCTCGTCGGGGAAGCGGTCGTCGCGTTCCAGCTCTGTGGCTGCGGGTATGACCTCGTTGGCGACGAAGCGTCGGACCGTGTCGAGGATCTGCTCGCGGACATCGGGATCGGTGGGCGCGGAGCTGTCTCCGGGTACTGCGGTGTCTCCGTTCGTGGAGCCTCGTGAATCCATTCCGGAACCATACATGAACCCATGTTGACGCCGATCTCCCAAATGGAGAACACTGTTTCCATGTCCGTGGGCCCAATGCATCAAGAGCTGGCGGATGTCGCACTGCGTCGAGGAGACGACATCGCCGTTCGTGACGGTGAGAGGAATTGGTCGTGGGGCGAACTCGACATTCTGACAACCGGGTTCGCCCGCCTGCTGGCGGAGCGCGGCGCGCAGCGAGGCGACCGGGTGGCTCTGATGACGTCGAACCGCACGGAGTTCCTCATTGCGGTCGAGGCGGTGAATCGCCTCGGCGCAGCATGCATCCTGGTGAGCCCTGCATGGAAGGAAACCGAAGTCGGCGCCGCTGCCGACCTCACGAGTCCGGCGTTCGCGGTCACCGACGGAGCTGCCACTGTGCTGTGGCAGGAGCTGCTCGGTGAGGATCGGGTCATTGACCTGGACAACACGGAGATCCCTGCTCACAACGGTCCGGAAATATCGTCCGGGACACCATTGGTTGAGTCAACGGCATCCTCCGGAGATGAAGCGGTACTCGTGTTCAGCTCCGGCACGACCGGCCTGCCGAAAGCGGTCCGGCACACGAACGCCTCGATCGGTCGGGCGACAGAGCACTGGGTCGCAGCCCTCGGCCTCGGGCCGGCCGACCGATTCCAGGTCGCGACGCCCCCATCCCACATCCTCGGGTTGCTCAACCTCCTTGCTGCGGTGCGCGCTGGTGCCACGGTGAGGCTGCATCGTCGATTCGATCTCGACGCCGTTCTGGGTTGCATCGAGTCCGACCGCATCACCCTCGAGATGGCGGTGGCCCCAATCGCTTTGGCAATGGCGGCCCATCCCGACCTCGAAAGCCATGACCTGTCCTCCCTGCGCTACATCATGTGGGGAGCGACACCGGTGACTCCGAGCGTCGCCGAGGAGATCACTGCACGCACGGGAGTTCGCTGGCTGCCGGCCTACGGGGCGAGCGAGGTACCGGTGATCGCTGCGAATCCGGTCGGAGAACCCGCGATGTGGCGACTCGACTCCGCGGGCCTGCCACCCGAGGACGTCGAACTTCGTGTGGCGGACCTCGATTCCGGCGAGGGGTTGCCCCCGGGAGCGACGGGCGAGATCCAGGTCCGTAGCCCGTCGGTCATGGCCGGGTACCTGCCTGAGGGCGACAGCGCCCACGCGTTCGTGGACGGCTGGTACCGCACGGGCGACGTGGGTTGGCTCGAGGAGGAGGGCTGGGTCCACCTCACCGACCGGTGCAAGGAGATGATCAAGGTGAACGGCTTCCAGGTCGCCCCCGCCGAGGTCGAGGCGGTCCTCCACGGACACCCGTCGGTGGATGACTGCGCCGTGTTCGGCATACCGGATGACCGCACGGGTGAGGCGACGGTCGCGGCCGTGCGACTCCACGAGGACTCCGCCACCTCGGCCGATGAGCTCAGGGGACTCGTGGCCGATTCACTCGCCACCTACAAGCACCTGCGCCACATAGTGTTCGTCGACGAAGTGCCACGATTGCCCTCGGGCAAGGTTCTGCGACGGACCCTGCGTGATGAGTGGGAGTCCCGGCCAGATGGCGATATCCAGACCACCCTCGATCCCGGGGCAATCCCAACCCCGCGCACTGGAGCATCGAAGCGATGACATATGACCTGCCCGAAGAACTCGAGGTGGAAGAGGACGGCCCGATCCGGATCGTGCGCCTCAACCGTCCCGATGAGCTGAACGCGACCAACCATGCCCTCCACCACGGGTTGGCCGAGCTCTTCCCCCAGTTGAGCTCCGACGGCGATGCCCGTGTCGCCGTCATGACCGGGCAGGGGAGGGCGTTCTCCGCCGGGGGTGACTTCAACTACCTGGACGAGCTCACCCGTGATGATGACCTCCGGCGCCAGACTCTGGTGGACGGTCGACGCATCGTGTCGGGGATGGCCGGCTGCCGGGTGCCGATCGTGGCCGCCGTGAACGGTCCGGCCGTGGGTCTCGGCTGCAGCATCGTGGCGCTTTCGGACATCGTCTACATGGCAGAGAGCGCGCACCTTGCAGATCCCCATGTGATGGTCGGACTCGTGGCCGCCGATGGAGGACCCGTCACCTGGCCGCTGATGACGAGCCTGCAACTCGCCAAGGAATATGCACTCACAGGGGACCGGATATCGGCCACCCGCGCCGCCCAGATCGGACTCGCCAACCACGTGTGTCCCGACGCAGAGGTCTTCGATGCGGCAATGGCGTGCGCGAAGCGCATCGCCGCACTTCCGAAGCAGGCGACCGAGGACACCAAGCGGATCCTCAACATGCACCTCGAACGAGCCGTGCTCGCGACGATCGACTTCGCACTGACCGCGGAGGACCGGTCGTTCCGTTCGCCCGAGCTGCGGGCGAACCTGGATCGAATGCTGGGATCCTCGAAATGACAACCAGCGACATGACAGCTCCGGAGGGCTCGTGGACTTCGAACTGACCGCGGATCAGCACCACCTGGCTGAGGTCGTGCGCGAGGTCGCCGAAAAGGAGTGTCCGACCTCGCTCGTACGTGCTGTCGCGGAGGATCGCGGGGCGGTGAGGTCGATGCACTCTGGAAGACCTATGTGAGCCTGGACTGGCCGACTCTCACGATCCCCGAGGTCGACGGCGGAATGGGCGCGACGGCAGTGGAACTGGTGATAGCGACCGAGGAATTGGGCCGGGTGGCCGATCCAACACCGTTCATCGCGACAGCCGGTCAGTATGTGGCGATCATCCGGGAGTGTCTCCCCCGGGCTTACCGCCAGGACCTGCTCGGGGCTGTGTGCGGTGGCTCCACCGGGGCCGTTTCGTTCGATCCCACGGGGCTCACCGCTGAACCCGAAGGGGATTCGTGGCGAATTTCGGGAACCACCCGGCACGTGATCGACGGAGACCGTGCGGACCATCTGGCTCTCGTGGCCACAACTGGTGAGGGGCCCACGCTCTTCGTGGTTCCAGGTGTTGACGCCGAGGTCGAGCGCACGCCGACATTCGATCCCACTCTTCACCTCGCTGATGTCACCCTGGACGGCGTGGAGGTATCTGCAGATCGGGCGGCGCATGGGCTGGAAGTTGCGAAGGGGATCGAACTCGCCAGGATGGAGGCCGTCACCTGTATCGCAGCTTCGATGGTCGGGGCGTCACAACGCATTCTCGAGCTGACGCTCGATCATGTGCGGTCGCGCCACCAGTTCGGCCAACCGATCGGTTCGTTCCAGGCCGTGAAGCACATGCTGGTCGACGTGTACGTCGCCATCGAACGGGCCCGGGTGTTGTGTCACTTTGCAGCACTCACCCTGGCGGAGGTCGATGACCGCGCCAGATTGGCTACATCGATGGCCAAGGCTGCCGCCGGAGACTGCCAGCGGGTCGCGGCCCGAACCGGGATCCAGTTGTTCGGTGGACTCGGCTACACGTGGGAGAACGACCTTCAACTGTTCGTCCGTCGCGGCGAAGTGCGGTGAACCGCTCCTTGGGTCCACCGCGGAGCACCGTGCAGTTGCCGCCCGTTGCTACGAACCCAACACGACCGAGGGAGCCCCCGAATGAAGCTGCGGTTCGACGAAGCGACAGAAGCGTTCAGGCAGGAGTACGTCGAATGGTTGGAGGCGAACGCTCCCGACCCGTCCATGACCGCGGAGCGTCCGCACTCCAGTGCGGACATCCCCGCATGGGCGAGGGAGTGGCAACGAACGAGGTTCGATGCCGGATGGTTGGTGCCCGGGAATCCTCCCGAGTACGGCGGACGCAACGCCACACTCATCGAACAGTTCGTCCATCTCGAGGAGTCGGGGCGTCGCCACATCTACAACAGCTACAACCCCCAGGGTCTCGGGATCATCGTGCCGTCGATCCTTGCATTCGGCTCCCAGGCTCAGAAGCAGCGTTGGGCCGTGCCGATCCTGCGGGCCGAGATCACCGCCGCGCTGGGCATGAGCGAGCCGGATGCCGGCTCGGACCTGGCGAGCCTCCGCACCAAGGCGGTACTCGATGGTGACCGCTTCATCGTGAACGGGCAGAAGGTTTGGACATCTGGTGCCCACGATGCAGATGTCATCCTGACCTTCGTACGCACGGACCCGGATGTGCCCAAGCACCGCGGGATAAGCGTGCTTCTGGTGCCGACCGACACGCCCGGGCTCACGCGCAGGCCGTTCGGTACTCTCGTCACGCCCGACGAACTCGATTTCAACGAAGTGTTCTTCGACGACGTCGAGGTGCCAGCCGAGAACCTCGTAGGAGAACTGAACGATGGATGGCGGGTGGCCACGGGCTCGCTCGGCCATGAGCGCGCGATGCTCTGGTTGGGGTATGCGGATCGGCTCGACAATCACCTCGAGGACGCCCATCGGATGTTGTCCGAGCGCGGCCTCCTCGATGACCCGGTCACACTCGACCGGTTCGGTAACGGCGTGGTCGATGCCCATGCATTGCGACTTCTCGGATACAGGACCCTGTCCAAGGCTCGCAAGGGTGTAGAGGCAGCGGAGCAGTCCATTCTCAAACTCCTCGGATCCGAGGCCAACCAGAAACATGATCTCGCCATGCTGGAGGCCCTCGGAATCGACGGTGTCGATCCGACGATCCCCGGCGGCCCGCAGCATCATCTCGACCTGGATACCGGCTCGACATGGTTCGACATGTACCTACGCAGCTTCGCCGGGACGATCGCCGGGGGCACCTCCCAGATCCAGCGCAACATCGTGGCCGAACGGGTGCTCGGACTGCCCCGCTGATCCGGTCGTCGGCAGGTGGACCCCCGGGCCACTTCGGGATTCAATGGGCCTCAGCCCTCGTTGACCCAGCCCCGCGGCATCGGGAAGTCGAGGTCCGCGTAGGTGATGATCCCGGGCCTCGCCGCGACGGCGGCCGGGATCGCGTTGACTGCGGGGATCGCGGTGATGATGTGTCCGATGGTCATGAAGTCTTCGATCGTCTCACCCTCGAAGTCCGCCGGGGGCAGGTATCCGAGCGAAGCGGTGACCGTTGGAAGCCCGTCGATCTGGATGCTGTGACCGTCTGCATCGATGTCCCAGTTCGGCTCGAGCGTCGTCCCCTTCTTCCAGCGAACCGTGAGTTCGACCAGTGTGCGGCCACCGACGCGACCCTGCCAGCTGACGTACATGCCGGCGACGCAACCGGCCGCGATCGTCCACGAGGCCATCTCCACATCTTCGGTGGTCCGGGCGAACTCTGCCTCGCAGACGATGGCATCCAGTTCTACACCGAGTGCGTCGGCCACCATGGCGACGGCCTCGCCGAAGACGGCCGTGCCGTCATGTGCCATCGCTTCCAGGTCGGGGTGATCGATCGGTAGGCCGAAACCGGCAGGCTTCTCGGTCTCGGGCGAGTCATAGAGGGTGGTGTCGGCCTGCTCGCGGATGGTGACCTTGTCGATCCGCGTGCATACGCCCGCTGCAGTGATGGCGACGAGCTCCACGAATCCCGGACTGATGCCGGTTCCCATGATCGTCGAACCACCCTGTTCGCACGCATCGAGGATCCTCTGGCGGTCGGCTCCGAGCCGCCGCCCGGTGATGAACGCCGCAGTGGTAACGACGTTGACGCCTGAGGCGAGGATCTGGATGAGTTCGTCGACCGAGGGCCACATCGGGTTGTACACGACGCAATCGGGTTCGGCGTCGAGCAACGCGGCGGCGTCGTCCGTGGCCGCGACACCGACCGGATCGATGCCAACCAGGTCACCCACGTCGGTGCCGACCTTCTCAGCCGACCACGCATAGCAACCGACCAGGTCCAGGCCGGGGTTGGAAACGATCGCCTTGGCAGATTCCTTGCCGACATTGCCCGTGGTCCACTGCACGACCTTGATCATCTGGTTCCCCGTTCGGTTGTAGGCACGGCGTGGGTACGGGTGCGAATTCGTGCTGTGCACCTGCCCAGCACGAGGTTAGCTACTTCTGTACAGTTGCGATGGTTGATCTCGGGGATCCGAGCCGACTTGCCCGGCCCGCTCAGGACGAACTCGCCAGGGAGCACTCGATGACATACTCCACGAAGTCGACGAGGTCCGAGGATCTCCTCTACTACGACCCCTACGACGCAGCGATCAGTGCCGATCCGCATCCGACCTACCGGCGGCTGCGCGAAGAATCGCCGCTCTACCACAACGACCGCTACGACTTCTGGGCCTTGTCGCGTCACGCCGACGTGGAAGCGGGTCTCAAGGACTGGGAGCGATTCTCGAACGCCCGCAGCGATATCCTCGAGATCGTCCAGTCGGGGATCGAGCTTCCGCCGGGAGTGGTGATGTTCGAGGACCCGCCACAGCACACGGTGCACCGTGGGCTCATGTCACGGGTGTTCACACCTCGACGGATGCAGGATCTCGAGGACCAGGTCCGGGCGTACTGTGTGCAGTGCCTCGATCCGCTGGTCGGCTCCGGTCAGATTGACTTCGTGCGGGATCTCGGTGCGGAAATGCCGATGCGTGTGATCGGGATGCTGATGGGTATCCCCGAGTCCGCCAACACCGAGGTCCGCGAGCGCACCGACGGCTACCTGCGGACCCGGTCGGGTGAGCCCATGAAGGTCCGCAAGGATGCAATCGCCAACGGAGAAATGTTCGGGGAGTACATCGACTGGCGCGCGGAGCATCCCTCCGACGACCTCATGACGGCCCTGTTGACCACCGAGTTCACCGACGAGACGGGCACCACGCGTCGCCTCGAACGTGACGAGGTGCTGAACTACACCCAGGTTCTGGCGGGCGCCGGGAACGAGACCACCGGCCGTCTCATCGGCTGGCTCGCCAAGTTGCTCGACGATCATCCCGATCAACGGCGCGAACTCGTGGAGGACCCGTCGCTCATCGTGGGTGCCGTGGAGGAAACCCTGCGCTACGAGCCTCCCGGTCCGCACCTCGCCCGCTACGTCAGCGAGGATGCCGAGTACCACGGCCGCACCGTTCCCGCGGGCAGCGCGATCCTCCTACTGGTGGGTTCCGCGAACCGGGACGCGCGGCGCTGGAACAACCCCGACCGCTTCGACATCCACCGCGACGAAGGAGCGCACCTCACCTTCGGCTTCGGTCTCCACTACTGCCTCGGTGCGTCACTGGCGCGCCTCGAGGGCAGGGTCGCGCTCGAGGAGGTGCTGAAGCGGTTCCCCGAATGGGAGGTCGACCACGACGCCGCGGTCGTCGCCTCCACGTCCACGGTGAGGGGTTGGGAGTCCCTTCCGGCCAGTGTTTCCTGAGCGGACACTGAACGGCGTCAGAAGAAGTATCAGATGTACATGCCGCCGTTCACGCCGAGAACCTGTCCGGTGACGTAACTGCCGTCGTCGGAACACAGGTACGCGCACATGCCGGCTATGTCCTCAGGAGTACCGGCCCGACCCAGGGGCACGAAGTTCGCCAACTTCTCGACAGGTGGCACATGTCCTTCCGATGCACCGTGTCGGGCCATCGGGGTGTCCACGATTGTCGGAGAGATCGAGTTCGCCGTGATGCCGCTCGACGCGAGTTCCTTCGCGAACGCCCTGGTCAGGCTGATGACACCTCCCTTGGAGGCCGCGTAGTGAGCCATCCGGGGTGCGCCCGACTGGGCGCTCGATGAGGAGATCGTCACGATCCTCCCCCATCCGGCTTCGAGCATGTCCGGCACGGCCAACTGCACACAGGTGAAGGTGCCGGTGAGGTTCACCGCAATGATCTGGTCCCAACGCTCGGGTGTGATGTCTCCGATCGGGTCGAAGGCCTCGATCCCCGCGCTCGTCACCACGATTGTGATTGGGCCCAGACCTTCGCGGATCGCGTCGTAGGCCCCCACGAGAGCGTCACGGTCGGCGACATCCGCCGCGATGCCGATGGCGCGGTGGCCCGCTTCGGACAATTCCCCGGCGGCCTGCTCGGCCGCGGTGGCGTCCCGGTCGAGCAGGGCGACGGCGTGGCCGTCGGAGGCGAGCCGTCGTGCGGCCCCGAGTCCGATTCCAGAGGCGGCGCCGGTGACGACGGCTGCATGGGCGGTCATGATTGCGCCCTTTGTGGGGCCGGCGGGTTCCCGACCGGGGTGAACTCGATGTGGAGTCTCGTCAGGCCCCGCAGGATCCATGTGGGCTCGTACCTGAAGTGCCGGTCTCCGGGCGGACCATGGTGCTCTTCGGAGAGTCGCAGGTTCCGGGTGCGGTCGAGAATCCGTTCGATGCTGATCCGACCTTCCGAGCGTGCCAATGAGCCGCCGGGACAGGAGTGGTGGCCTCTGCCGAATGCCATGTGTTCCCGTGTGTTGGGCCGGTCCACCCGGAATTCGGCGGGACACTCGAACCGGCGGGGGTCCCGGTTGGCCGCGCCATTGAGGAGCATGACGGGGGTTCCGGGAGCGATCTCCACTCCGCCGACCGTCACGGCCCTGCGCGCCAGCCGGAAATCGGCTTTCACCGGGCTCTCGATCCGCAGGGCCTCCTCGATGAACTCGGGTATCAGATCGCGGTTCTCCCGGAGCTGGTCCTGGAGTTCCGGTTGTTCGCACAGGACCTTCAGGCAGGTGGCGAGGAGCTTGGCCGTTGTCTCCTGCCCGGCCGCGAAGAGGAACGTGGCACTGCGTACGACCGAAGTGACTTCAGGAACCCTGCCATCGGTGTAGGTGGCCTGTGCGAGGTCGGTGAGCACATCCTTGCGAGGGGACTTCCGACGATCCTCGATGTAGTTGGCGAACCAGTCGTCGAGGGTGTCGAGCTTGTTGAGTGGTTGATCCTCTCCCTCGGTGGTGTCGCGTTCGCGGCACAGACATCATCCCCGGAGGGAGGCTGAGACCGAAGAAGTTCCGGAACTCCCCATGATCTGACTCGGGGACCCCGAGCACGTCGGCCACTGCGAGCATCGCGAACGGTTGGGAGTAGGCGCTGATGAACTCACACTGGCCATCGGCGAGGAACTCATCGAGCATCCTGTCGGCGGCGGTCCACATGAACTCCTCGTTCTCCTTCAACCGCCGCGGCGTCAGGAGCCTCATGAGGAGTCCGCGTTCACGGGTGTGCATGGGCGGGTCCATCGTGACCATGTGCTCGTTCATGGGAAGCTGGTCGCGGTACTCCTCGATGATGTCGCTCACGTCGTCGCCTTCGAGGGGCACCGGGAACTCGGCGAAGGGTCCGACCACTGAGTTGCACGACGAAAAGGTGTTCACGTCGCGGTAGATCTCCGAGGCTTCGTCCCATCCGGTAACCGCTACCACACCATGGTGTGGTGTGGCGGTGACAGGGCACTTGTCGCGTAGGTGTTCGAAGTACGGATATGGATCATCCAGCAGGGACGTGTCACTGAAGAAGTCGATGTTGTCGAAGTCGATGGTGTCGTGGTCGGTCAAGTCGGATCCCCCGGTCATGCAGCATGTGCTGTGCAGTTGCACAGCGGTGTGCTGGGCACTTGTCTAGCAGCGGCCTCCGTACCGTGGCAAGGTGGTCAGATGGGTTCCGAGCGCAGGATGGGTTCGTCGGACTCACGGTCCAGGGCGAACCTCCTCGATGTGGCAGAGACGATGATGATCACCGAGGGCTATTCAGCGGTGACCTCGCGTCGTCTCGGGACCCATGCCGGCGTGAGTCCACAGCTCGTGCACTACTACTTCCGCACGATGGACGAACTCTTCGTCGAGATGTTCCGCCGGCGGGCCGAGGAGAACCTCTCGCGGATCACGGCGGCGATCGAGATGGACGGGTCGCTCCCTTCGATCTGGAGGCTCACCTCGAACCCCACAGGGGCCGCATTCAACATCGAGTTTGCGGCGCTGGCGAATCACCGCAAGGAAATCCGATCGGAGATCGCGACCTATGGCGAACGCTTCCGCGAGATCCAGCGCGAAGCGGTGGCTGCACGCCTCGATGCAATTGGCGTACCGCCGGAGACATGCCCGCCAACCGTCGCGCTGCTTGCAATGACCGGGATGGCCCAGATCATCTCGATCGAGCAATCGTTGGGTTTCACATCGGGACACCGCGAGGCGGCGGAGTTCATCATCGGTTTCCTCGAGGACCTCGAGCGGGATGCCCCCGGTGGTCGGGGAGCATGATCGAACTTCGATGGACGAACGGACGATTGATCGGGTGAGCAACGATGAAGGTCTGTACATCCCCGACGAGGATGGATTCGTCGGTACCGGGGCCACGAGGGGCCCCTGGCACGACGGCCAGAGCGGCGGTGCTGTGTTGGCGCTGCTGGGCCATGTTCTCGATGCCGTTCCCACCTTGACCCCGATGAGCCTCGCCCGTCTGACGGTGGACATCGTGCGACCCGTGCCCCTGGGCCCTCGCCTACACGTGGCGACTGACATCATCCGCGAGGGAAAGAAGATCCAGGTCGTCGACATGACGCTCACTGCCGGGGACACCGTCACCACGCGGGCCCGGGCACTACGGATACGCGATCTCGATGTCACCGACCTCGGCGGGATGCCGGAATCGACGAGCACATTCAACCCTTCTGCGACGCTCCCACCACCCGACGGACTCCCCGGGGTGGAGGACTACCCCGGTGTGGCGGACTTCCTGCGCTACGGAGCCGAGATGCGGCGCACGGTCGAACCGATCGGCGGGTTCCATGCTGTCTGGTGTCGCCTTCGGATCCCCGTGGTGGCGGGCGAGCCGGTTCGACCCGCCTCGCTGGCGGCCCTTCCGCTGGATCTCGTCAACCTGCTGGGAGTCGGCCTCAATCTGATGAGCGCGACCTCCATCAACCCCGACGTCAGCGGCCACCTGAACCGCGGCCCGGTAGGCGAATGGGTCGCACTGAGTGGTCACACCTACTTCTCGCACGCCGTTTCCCACGGCACATCGATGGCAGTCATGAGCGACGTGTCGGGGGTCTTCGGGACCACCTCGACCGCCCAGATCCTCGACCCCGTGGATCCCTGACGCGCAGTCCCTGTCCCGGGTTCAGGCCTCGGGGCCTGGATCGGTCTCGAAGACCGCTCGGCGATGGTGGAACCGCCACCTGTGGTCGTCGCCAAGGTGCAGGGTGTCGTGATAACGCCCGACGATCTGGATGCTCCAACCCTCTTTGCCCATCAGAAGGAACACCACGTCGCTCACCGCGGTGGCCTCGTCGTCGCCAGCGGGTTCCACCAGCGTGTTTGCCACGAGGTGACGTTGTGGCCGCCGCGGTATCCAGCCCCCGTATGCACCACGGAGGGCATCTTGGCCGCGGTGGGTCCCCAGACCCGGTATGTCGATTGCCCCATCGGCGCAGAACGTTGCGACCACGTCGTCGGTTCGCCCGTCGTCGAGTGCGTGTGTGTAACTGGCGATGGTCGCACGGATCCCCTCGGCCATGGCTGCGGGATCTGTTTCGGATGTCATGGAATGCCCTCCTTGAGCGACGGGATTTCAGCAGCCACGTACCCAGCAGCCACGAACCTCAGAAGCCCATGTCGGTTATGGGCATCTCGAGGGGATTGACGTTTATCGTCCGCAGAGCCGGGATCAGTTGGTCATAGGGCAGGCCGGCGAGGAACCCGTCGACGGTCCGCTCGAAGTTGGCCACGCCGCCTTCGATCCCCTCGGAGAACCGCATGTACTCGAATCCGGGGTTGTGCAGGCCCCGCTGCTGTCGCGGAAGGTTGGAGAAGTCCTGGGTGGGGATGGGTGGAACACTCGGATCGTCGAACTCCAGGGGTTCGGGTGGCGTCGGCCGCGGACCCTGTTCACCTGATGGGTACCGGGTGAGTGACCAGATCTCCATCAGTGTCTCCTCCGGCCCGATGGGGCGGAACCGGTATGACGAGGCGCTGCTGTACATGGGTAGAACGAAGAAGTGTGGAAAGCAGTAGCCCATCGGCTGGTTGAGTCCGTCATCCTCGAGGCGATTGAGGTCCGGTATGTCGTGATCCCGGTCGCGGTGCCACCGCACCACAGCGTCGTTGAGTGAGCGTTGCCAGTGTGACATTGCGCCCATGGGATCGGCGGGCAGATCATCCTCACCCATCGACTCCGCAAGTGACTCGGCGATCCGCACATCGTCTGCATGCACCATGCCGGCCATGCCCTCGCTCATCGTGTTCAGGTAGCGCAGCTCGGATGCCAGCCACCTCCATGCATCGAATTGAGATGGGTCCCGTGGCGCGAAACGGTCGGGATCCACGAGCTGAGGGTGCGCCGCGATCACGTGGTACTGCTCGAGGAACGCTGATTCGGCGAGCTTCCAATTGACCGGGAGGCGGAACGAGTGCCACCACTCCGCCCTCATGGACGCGAGCTTCCACGCATCGAGTGTGGTGGCGAAGGGTTCGATGCAATCGCGAAGCGGGGGAGCATCCGTAGAGAGGTTTATCCACGCGCACCCACCCCAGGTCTCGCATCTGACCGGGGTGAGGTCGATGTCGCCGGCGGCGAGGTTGTGCTCGGAGAACGACTTCGCCTTGGAGACGAACGTGTTGGTGCCGTCGGGCCCGTAGCACCAACCGTGGAATGGGCAGACGAAGCCCGTTTCGCACGAACCACGACTGTCCGCCAGCCTGACGCCGCGGTGTCGGCACGTGTTCTGGAGGGCGTCCACTCCTGCGTCCTCGGTGCGCACCAGGATGATCGACTGACCCAGGATCTCGTAGGTCGTGAAGTCGAATGGGTCGGGTATCTCTTCGAGTCGGCATGCCATCTGCCACGTACGGGACCAGAGTTGGTCACCCTCGAGTTGGTGGAAGTCTTCGTCGTAGTACCGCTGCTTCGGTGCGCGGTCCGCGATGTCCAACCCATGGCGCACATGGATCCCCGGCCGGTTCTCGTTCACTGTCCCCACTGTTGCACCCCTGAGGTTCCCGCGTCGGAAGGACCCGACCATCTTTGTCCGCACGCTGCCCGCCGGCGCTCACTTCCGATAGAACTTATACTAACCGGTCGGTACAAAAAGAGTCCGCTGGACGTTCGGCAGATGGTCCACCCCAGGTGACCCGAAGTCGGAGTTGCCAGCGGCAGACCACCCGGGCGGCAACGCGTGAACAGTCCCCCCAAGTCCGAAACCACGTCGTCGGGGTCCGCGTGCTGGTCCGTGTCGACCCGGCCGACGCCACCGTCGAGGAGGTCGAGGTGTTGGTCGTAGGCGCCGGGGTGACCGGCATCTACCAGCTCTACCGCGCGCTCGAGGCAGGATTCTCGGCCATGTTGGTCGAGGCAGGGAGTGGGGTCGGTGGCACCTGGTACTGGAACCGTTATCCCGGGGCACGGTTCGACTCCGAGAGCTACTCCTATGGGTACCTGTTCTCGCGGGAACTCTTCGAGGACTGGCTGTGGCAGGAGCACTTCGCCGGTCAACCCGAGACCGAGCGTTACTTCAACCATGTGGTCGATCGTTTCGATCTGCGTCGCCATATGCGGTTCGATGCACCGGTCACCTCGGCGGACTTCGACGCTCGATCCGGTACATGGACGGTGTCTCTCGGCGAAGGTTCGACGGTCCGTTCGCGTTTCCTGATTGCTGCCACCGGAGTGTTGTCGGTGCCCTACCAGCCCGACATCGCGGGCTCCGACGATTTCCGGGGTATCCAACATCACACCGGTCGTTGGCCCACCGAGCCGGTCGACCTCGCGGGCAAGCGCGTAGCGGTGATCGGGACCTCGTCCAGTGGCGTGCAGGTCGTCCCCGCAATCGTGGACGAGGTCGCTTCGCTGACCGTGTACCAGCGCACCGCCAACTGGTGCACACCGCTCAACAACCGTCCGATCACCGATGACGAGCAGGAGCGGCTCCGGGTTGACTTCGAGGAATTGCGCGAGGTGCTCAACACCTCGATCCACGGGTTCCACCACCCTGTGAACACCAGGAAGGCATTCGACGACTCACCCGAGGAGCGTCGTGGCGTTCTTCGAGAAAATGTGGTCGAGCCCCGGATTCATGAAGTTCACCAGCAACTACATCGACCTGCTCGACAACGAGGCGGCGAACGCGCAGTGGTGCGAGTTCATAGCGGAGAAGATCCGCGAAGTTGTGGACGACCCCGTGACCGCAGATGCGCTGATTCCGAAGGACCACCGCTACGGGCAGAAGCGGCCGCCGTACGTCGCCGGCTACTTCGAGGCGTTCAACCGACCGGTCGTGTCGCTCGTGAACCTCAGGGAGACCCCCATCGTGGCGTTGACCGAGAGCGGGATCGAGACGACCGATGGCGTCGAGGAATTCGACGTGATCATCTGGGCCACCGGGTTCGACTTCGGGACGGGAGCGATGTCACGCATGGGCATCCGCGGACGCGACGGCTTGTCGCTGGTCGAGCACTGGGCCGACGGCCCGACGACATTCCTCGGCATCCAGACCCACGGTTTCCCGAACCTCTTCTTCCCGGGCGGTCCGCACGCGGCAGCGGGCAACAATCCCCGTTACAACGGCGATCAGGTCGACTTCGTCACCGAAGCTCTCGAGTATGTCCGCGATCATGGCTGCGACGTCATCGAGGTCACTGCCGAGGCCGAACAGAGGTGGACCGACATGGTGGACAGGGCCGCGTCCAAGACGCCCTTCGGCACGATCGGCCAGTATGTCGGAGGGAATGTCCCAGGAAAGCCGAAGCGCTACCTCCTCAATGCCGGTGGCCGTCCGAAGCTGTTCAAGGAGATCGCGCGGGTACGCGACACCGACTACGTGGCGTTCGATCTCTCGGTGCGAGCAGGGTGAGGCCCGGCGAGTTCGAACAAGGGTGATGTGGCGACCGGGGTCAGCGGTTGAGCTCCGCGACCGCAGCGACCGCTTCGAGGTCGGCGAACGCGATCGCGTAGCGCTCGGCGAGGGGAAAGGAGACTTCGGGTCGTTGCCAGTCGTCGGACGCAGCCGTGGCAAGCCAGAGGGTCGCTCCATGTGCAGCTTTTGCCCTGTAGCGGAGCCAGAGATCGTCGAACGTCAATCGTTCTCCGGGGACGTCCACTCCAACCCAGGACCCGCGAGACCGCGGACAGCGGCAGGCACCGATGACCCCACCCTCGAGAGGCCGATGTCCACGCCGCGCCTCATCCCCTTCCAGGCGACGAAGGACTCGACCCAGCCCGGTTTGTCGACATCGAAGCGCCCGGCGGCGTGCGCGCTGTGAAGTCGCGCCAGGCGCGCACCCCGTCTGCTGCCTGGTCGACCGTGAACGGTCGAGTGGAATCCCGCGGATCGCCTCCCCGTGCCACGATGTCTTCCATCACGAGTATGAAGTCGGGAGGAGACTCCTCACAGGCGCAAAGGTGGACGCGTGGGTGGTCGACCGGCAGTGAGATGTCGTCGGCTAACAGGCGAGGTTCGTTGAGCACTCAGCCCGTCATCGCGGTGACCTCGCTCAGTCCGATGGGATCGCCAGGCCCTGCATCACACGGTCGCTACGGGCGTCAAGGGTGAGCCGACGATCCCCGGAAGGCGCAGCGGCGGTGCTGTGAGCAGGAAGCGGGTCCGGTCGTGTTCACGGAGCCATGCCGCGAGTTCGTGCAGGTACCACATCTCACCCAGCGGTACCCCCAGCTTGAACAGGCACAGGTTGTGGATGGGCAGGAACGAGTGTCTGCTCGGATCTCGGTCCTTGCCAAGGAGTCCCTCCACGGCATAGTTGTCGGCAACCAGCGCCGAGATCTGGGAATCGGTGATCCACCCGAGTAGCGAATCATCCCGCGCATCGAGGTAGCTGCACATGGTGTGGATCTTCACGGGGTCCGGGTTCCGTTCCCACTCGAGGACCTTTGTGGCGAATCCGGTGTGCAACAGGAGCATGTCGCCGGGTTCGATGACGACATCGTCGGCTGCGAGGATCTCTTCCAGCGTTGCGCGGTCGACCCCCTGCCAGTCATGGCCGAGGTGGTGGGCCAGGTCGACGAGCACGCCTCGGCCCTGTACCCCATGGAACGCCATGTGTTCGAGACCGAGGTGTCTTGCGAACGACCTGTGATTCCCACCATCGCCGGCTGCATCGTCGGTGGGTCCGACGAGGTCGACGCCGGCGCGGTATCCGTTGTAATAGACGGCCTCCTCGGTGCCGTCGCCGTCGGCATCGAACTCTGCTCCCACATGCGCCAACGAGTCCCACTGGGTCGAGTACTGCAATGAGAGGGTGACCACGTCGTCGACCCATACGTCCACGTACTTGGGGTCGCCGAAGTCGGGCATGTCGCTCATGTGGACGTTGTAGAAGGTGGCCGCGTTTCCGTCCATGTCCGCGGTCGGGCTCACCACCGGCGGGGGTCGCCTCTGGTTCAGGGCTGTTCCGCCGGGGTAGTCGAGGGGGAGGCTCAGACAGAAGCTGATCCCGGCCTCTATCTCGGCGACACCCTGGAGGACCTTCTCGGGGGTGAGCAGGTTGATGCGTCCGAGTTCGTCGTCGTCGCCCCAGTCGCCCCAGGTCGAACCATCCGGGCGTCGTCTCCACCGCTGTTCCATTGGTCCCTGCTCCTGCATTGATGTCCGTGAGCCATTGGTCTACCGTGGGAACAGTAGTTCGCGTACTCGGAGAATTACATTTCCAGGAGGTCCATGAGGATGCCCGCGGCACCGTCCAACAGTCATTTCGTTGTGTCCGCCGATGGACACCTCCTCGAGCCCACGGACCTCTTCAGGACGCGGTTGCCGGAGAACCTGCGTCATCTGGCGGTGTGGGAGGAGGAGTTCGAGATCGAACCATTTGTCGAAGGAGGAGCGAGCGTTTTCCGCAAGCTGCACACTCCGGGATTCGAGGGATGGACGGTGTCGAGGTACCGCCAGACCCGCGGGCGCACACCTGAGGGTGATCCCGAGATCATCCTCGAGGACATGGATGCCGACGGTGTCGATGCGCAGGTGCTCCATCCGAACCTCTCGCAGTTCGGGCTCTTCACCGACCACCATGAGATGTCCATCGCTCACGCCCGGGTCTACAACGACTACGTGATGGAGCGATTCACGCCCCATTTCGACCGGTTGGCACCTACCGCGCCGATACCCCTCACCGACATTCCCGACGCTGTCGCCGAGATCGAACGCGTCGCGGCCGGTGGGTTCAGGGGAGTGCTGCTCCCGGCGACCGCACCCAGGCCCTACTACAAGCGCGACTACGACCCCGTGTGGGCAGCGATCCAGGACAGCGGCATGAGCGTGTTCATCCATACCCAGACCGGTGGCATCAAGGTCGATGATCCCGAGGCGCTGACCTTGAAGATCATGCTGGAGAACGCGAAGCAGGTCAACGAGCCGATGAACGAGAAGGCAGCGGCCAAGCGCATGGTCACCCAGGCGGTCATGGCTCCTGTCGTTCCCCAGCAGATCATCTGCCAGCTGATCGGCGGTGGGGTTCCCGAACGTTTCCCCGACCTCCACTTCTCACTCATCGAGTTCAATGCCTACTGGCTCGCGTCGCTGGTCGGCTCGATGGACAAGTGCTGGATCACCGGTATCGGCCAGGATTCCGACTGGTGGATAGGGGTGTGGGACGACGATCGGGCGGATGACGACCAGCCGGGGATGGCGCAGTTGTTCAAGCTCAACGAGAAGTGGTCGTATCCGCTCATGCCGAGCGAGTACGTGAAGCGCCAGTTCCACGTTTCCTTTCAGGACGATCCCGTCGCCGTGGCCTGCCGTCACATCACGGGACTCTCCACGATCGTGTGGGGCAACGACTATCCGCACGCGGAGGGGACCTTCGGTAGCAGCCAGGAGCTGCTCGCACGCCAGGTCGGCGACCTGCCCGCTGCCGATCAGACTGCGCTCGTCGGCGGCACGCTCGGTGACCTCCTCGGCCTCGAGCGGGTCGGCACGACTGCCTGAAGCTCCGAGCTACCGCTTCAGTCCAGCTTCATTTCGAGATACCTCGAATGAAGATCTCCGCGAACGGGTCTGCCACTTCACGCACAGAGATCTTCCCGCCCGGCCTCAGCCACAGGTAGGTGTAGTTGTGCATACCCAGCCACGCGAGGGCGGTCAGTCGGGGGTCGACGTCGCGGAACTCCCCGGCTGCGATTCCATCGCGGATGACCCACTCGACCCGTTGCTCGTAGTCATGGCGTCGATCCCGGAACCGGTCGGCCCGCTTGGCGGTGAGTGCCGGGAACTCGTGCAGGAACACCCAGACGTGGTCGGGATACCGGCGGATCACGTCGAGTAGTTCATCGCCCAGCATCGCGAGTTGTTCCGAGGGCGATCCACCCGTCGCCGCTACGCGGTCGGCCCCGAGCATGACCTCGTCCATCACCCGGTCGTGGATGGCGACGAGGAGTTCCTCCTTGGAGTCGATGTAGTGGTAGAAGGCACCCTTGCCCAGCCTGTTGGCCTCGCAGAGTTCCGCGATGCCGGTGGCGTGGTAGCCCCCTCGGGCGAACACATGTGCCGAGGTGTCGATGATCTCCTCGCGGCGCGCTGGTCCACTTGGCCCCACGTTCGGCCTTTCGTTCCCCGGTATCGCCTGTCATGGACCCAGACGGTAGTGCGTATGTTGCAAACTGGAACGACTGGTCGGTACAACGACCGACGGAGGAGCAACGGTGGACACGTACGATTTCTATGGTCGCATAGCCGTGGTCACCGGGGCCGCGCGCGGTATCGGCGCCGCCCACGCGCGCCTACTCGCAAAGCGGGGCGCCAGCGTGGTCGTCAACGACCTCGGAGGTTCGATGGAGGGCGATGGCAGCGATGCCACGCCCTCTGCGGCAGTGGCGCAGGGGATCGTCGCAGATGGGGGGACTGCGGTGGCGGACCACCATGACGTGGCCGATCCGGCCGGGGCCTCGGCACTCATAGCGCAGACGGTTGATCGCTTCGGCCGCATCGACGTACTCATCAACAACGCCGGAATCATCCGTTGGGCCGCGATGCCCGAAGTCGATGAAGCGAACCTGAGCGCGCACCTGGCGGTGCACGTGGGCGGGTCATTCCACACCACCCATGCTGCATGGCCGATCATGATGGACCAGGGATACGGGCGCATCGTGATGACGACCTCGGCAGGTCTGTTCGGGCTACCGGCCAACCTCTCCTACGCAACGGCCAAGGGAGGTGTCGTGGGGATGACCCGCAGCCTCTCGCTGGCCGGGGCTGATCACGACATCAAGGTGAACCTCATTGCACCCGCGGCGGTCACCCGGATGGCTGGCCCGGGAGGTGACGACGACGCTATGTCACCCGACCTCGTTGCGCCGATGGTGGGCTACCTGGCACACGAGAACTGCGAGGTCACGGGCGAGATCTACGCGGCAGGAGCAGGCAGGTTCGCCCGGATCTTCCTTGCGTCGAGCCCGGGATGGGTGGACCCACTGGGGAGCCCGTCCATCGAGGACGTGGCTGCCCACTGGGACGAGATCAACGACGAGGCCGGCTACACCGTGCCGCGGAACCTGATGCAGTGGTCCCGATCGTTCACATCACATCTGGCCCCATCGAAGGAGCGCCAGAAGTAGGCCGCTGATCATGGGGTCCGGTTGCGCAGTTCCCTCTTGAGGACCTTGCCGGACGGATTGCGTGGCAGCTCCTCGATCACCGTCACCGTCCTGGGGACCTTGAACCTGGCGAGTCGTTCGGCGCAGTGTTCGATGAGAACTTCGGGGGTCGTCCCGGGGCTGACGGCGACCCATGCGACCGGCACTTCGCCCCACTTCTCGTGCGGGTGGGCCACAACAGCGGCCTCGATGACCCCGTCATGTTCGTAAAGCACGCGTTCGATCTCCGAGGTGGCGATGTTCTCCCCTCCGGAGACGATCATGTCCTTGAGGCGATCAACGATCGACAGGTAGCCGTCGTCGTCGAGGACCCCGACGTCGCCGGTGTGGAACCAGCCGCCGGCGAATGCTTTCGCGGTTGCTTCGGGATCGCGCCAGTATCCCCTGAACACCTTCGGTCCCCGGAGAACGACCTCGCCCTTGGCTCCGGTTGCCACCGATTCTCCGTTCACATCCCAGATGTCGAGTTCGAGGAACTGGCAGGGCCTGCCGACGCTACCCAGCTTGGCGATCACACTGTCACGGTCGAGGAAGGTGTCTCCCGACACCGTTTCGGTGAGCCCGTAGGCATCAGCGAACCACGCCGAGGGGAACACGGATCGGATCCGTTCGATGTAGGGGATCGGCATCTTCTCCCCGCCCGCGATGATCACGCGCAGCGACGACAGGTCTCGATCCTCCACCCCCGGCACGTCGAGGACGGCTCGCACCATCGCGGGAGCTGCCCATATGAGAGTGACCCCTGACCGCTCGATCTCCTCCACGACTGCCTCCGCGTCGAAGACCTGATGGATCACCGTGGTCGCGCCCACCGAGATCATCGTCGTGGTGACGAGGTCGAGTGCACCGACGTGGTAGAGCGGGCCGCAGGCCAGGCCCACATCTGCGGAATTGAACCCGAATTCGGTGATGTGGGCGAAGTTCTTCCAGGCCAGGTTGGCGTGGGAGATCATCACACCCTTCGGCCGGCCGGTCGTGCCGGAGGTGTACATGAGACGGTGGATGTCATCGCCGGCGGCATCCATGTGCCGGGGCGGTGGGACCGACTCGAGCTCAGCGAAGCGTTCCCAGCCCGCAGGTGCCTCCGATGCGATCACGACCTTCACCATCTCCGAAGGGATGATGTCCGTTGCTTCCTGCGCGATCGGCGCCATGTCCGCGTCAGCCACGATCGCGCAGGCCTCGGAGTGGTCGAGGATGAATGCCACCTCGGCCGCGGCCAGGCGCCAGTTGATCGGCATCGCGATCGCCCCGAGGTGGTTGGCAGCGAAGATGGTGGCCAGGAACTCGGTGCAGTTGTGGGCGAGCAGTGCGACGACATCGCCGCGTCCCACGCCCCTGGCCTTGAGTCCTCCCGCGAGCGATGCGGCCCGGTCCGCCATCTCCAGGTAGGACACGGTCGTTCCCTCGAACGCGGTGATCGCCTTGTCGGGGGTTCGGGTTGCATGGTGGGCCAACACTGCGGCCCAGTTCATGTCGGGCTGCATCGACGGCGCGTCCGGCGCATCAAACACTTCGGATACTCCCTTCAGGGTGCGGCATAGCCGCCGTCGACCACGATCGCGGATCCGGTTGTCCAACCGGCGGCATCGCTCGCGAGGTACGAGTAGGCGCCGACGAGGTCATCGGCCTCGCCGAGCCCCAGCGGGTGCTTGGCCGCGATGGCACCCATGGCCTCCTCGGGCAGCTCCGCGTGGATGCCCGACAGGAAGGTACCGGGGCAAACGCAGTTCACCCTGATGCCATCACGGGCATATTCCACCGCAGCGACCTTGGCGAGTTGGATCACAGCCGCTTTGGTTGCGCAGTACGGCGCTGCATGGGACCACGCGGTGAGCCCCGCGACGCTGGCAGTGAGAATGATGGAACCGGATCCTCTGGGTCGCATGGCTCCGACCGCCGCCCGGATGGCGTTTGCGGACCCCAGGATGTTGACACGCAGCGATGGCTCCCAGTCCTCGGTGGAGAGGTTGTGGATGCGGCCGTTGGGGGAGAGGACACCTGCATTGCTGATCAATACGTCCAGGTGTCCGAAACGTTCCACCGCTAGGGCGACCATGGCATCGACGTCACCCGGCTCGGCCACATCCGCGAGCATTGATTCAAACGGCCCATGATCATCTGGAAGGGACTCGATCGTGGAGTCGAGGGAACCGCGACTCAGGTCACTCAGCACGACGTCGGTGCCAGCGTCGGTGACGAAGTGCCGTGCCAGCGCGGCGCCGAGTGTGCCGCCGGCCCCTGTGATGGCCACGACCCGTCTGTCGTCGTCGGTCCCGGAGTCCATGTGCGAGTCCGCGTTCATGTTGGTGGGAGCAGTGTCAGTGTTCATGAGAGCAGGTAGCCGCCGTCGACGTCGAGCACGATGCCTGTGACGAAGGACGAGCTGTCGGAGGCAAGGAACTGGTAGGCACCGGCGAGATCGCGGGCACCGCCCCACCGTCGCAGCGCGGTGTGGTCGAGGATCTCCCGTTCGCGTTCGGGGTCACGCTTCCAGGACGTGGCCAGCGGTGAATCGAACCACCCGGGGGCCACCACGTTCACCGTGATCCCCGACGGTGCGAGGTCGAGAGCCAGCGCCTTGGCCATTCCGGTGAGACCGGCCTTGGATGCGCTGTAGGCAGCAAGGCCGCGACGCGGTCGCTCACCCAGCACCGAACCCGTGAAGATCAGCCGGCCACCTCCGCCCATGACCCGCGCCGCGCTCTGCGCTCCGAGGAATGCTCCGGTGAGGTTCACATCGAGGATCCGGCGCCACAAGTCGGGATCGGTCTCGAAGGACCGCCGACGGTGGGGGAGATGCCCGTTGCAGATCCACACGTCCACCCCTCCCCATTCGGTGGTCGTGGCATCGGCTACCCGATCGTTGAACTCCGCGTCGGTGACCTCGCCGGCCATGACTACCGAAGGTCCCGGAAGTTCGGCGGCAACGGACTTGAGGTCGACCTCGGATCGTGCCACGAGCGTTACATTCGAACCGCCCGCAGAAAGCGTGAGCAAGCAGGCGACCGAGCCCCGGCTCGCGCCGGTGATGACGACGCGCTTTGCGGAAACGTCGGCTCCACCGGCAAAGGAAGCGGGAATCTCCATCTGTTCGGCCATGTCGTGTTGCTTCCTCCTGGGCATCTGCCTGTCAGGCCACCCGCCGTCATTCGCTGGCCGGTGTCGGTCCGGGTTCGAGGCGGTCCCGGATGGCTGTCGGTGCTACCGGGGGTATTTTTGTACCGACCAGTACATTACAGTATTCAACCGATGCTTCCCACGGCAGACCTGACCGAGATGTACCGCCGGATGTTGGTGATCCGCGAATTCGAACAGCGCGTGGCGGCGCTCTATCGCGATGGAGAGGTACCCGGATTCGTCCACCTCTCCATCGGACAGGAGGCCTCAGCGGTCGGCGCCTGCTGGCCACTGCGCGAGGACGACGTGATCACCTCCACCCACCGCGGACATGGTCACTGCATAGCCAAGGGGCTCGACCCTGCGCCCATGTTCGCCGAGTTGATGGCGCGCGACTCCGGGACCAACCGGGGTAGGGGCGGCTCGATGCACATCGCCGACCCGGCCATCGGCATCTTCGGTGCGAACGGGATAGTGGCTGCCGGGCTTCCCATCGCGGTTGGGGCCGCGACGGCATCACAACTGCGTCGCGACGGTCGCGTCGTGGTGGCGTTCTTCGGGGACGGAGCGGTGGCGCACGGCTCGTTCCACGAAGCTGTCAATCTCGCGTCGGTGTGGCGCCTCCCGGTGGTCTTTTTCTGCGAGAACAACGGGTACGCAGAGTTCTCGGCCACAGCCGCTCAGCACCCGGCCACTCTGGGGCAGCGGGCAGTCGGCTACGGCCTGGGTCACGTGGGCGTGGACGGCAACGATGTCATCGCCACCGCGGATGCCATGTCAGCAGCCGTCGCCGATGTCCGCAACGGCAGGGGGCCGCTGTTCGTCGAGGCCGCCACCTACCGATGGCACGGGCACTACGAGGGCGACCCGGAGCGCTACCGTCCTGCCGAGGAGGTACAGGAGTGGACCGAGCGCGACCCACTCAGTGTCCACGCGCGTCGCCTGGCGGACACGGGAGTTGCCCAGGATGTCCTCGACGGACTGGCTAGGTCGGTGGCACGCGAGCTCGATGATGCAGTCGTGGCGGCCCGGCAGGCGCCGTCTCCTTCGATCGCATCGCTGGGAGACTTCGTCACACGACCCCGTGTCGAGGTGGTCGAGTCACCTCAGATTCCCGACGACGCACCGGTGTTCCGCACCATGGACGCGGTCCACGCGGCTCTGGAGTTCGAGCTGGCCGCCGATGCCGGTGTGTTCATCGCCGGTATCGACGTCGCAGCGGGGGGCAATGTATTCGGACTCACGCGGGGTCTGTTCGACCGTTTCGGAGACCGGGTGCGGGACACCCCGATTTCCGAGAGTGCAATCGTGGGCACAGCGGTGGGTGCCGCCATGGCCGGTATGCGTCCGGTGGTCGAGGTGATGTACCTCGACTTCATCGGCGTGTGCTTTGACCAACTGCTCAACCAGGCTGCAAAGTTGCCGTTCATGACCGGTGGTGCGGCCGAGATGGCGCTGACGGTGCGGACACAGTTCGGAGCTGGTCGCTCGTCGGGTAGCCAGCACTCACAGAGCCTCGAAGCACTGCTCGCGCACATCCCGGGCCTGAGTGTGGTCATGCCCTCGACCCCGGCAGACACCTACGGGCTCCTCCGGGCTTCGATCCACGATCCGAATCCCGTGGTGTTCATCGAGAACCGCCTTCTCTACGGGATGAAGGGTCCGAAACCTCCCGCCGACCACATCGTGCCGATCGGACGGGCCTCGGTGGTTCGCTCCGGAGAGCACG
Source organism: uncultured Microthrixaceae bacterium (assembly GCA_963805905.1). Classification (GTDB taxonomy): domain Bacteria; phylum Actinomycetota; class Acidimicrobiia; order Acidimicrobiales; family Microtrichaceae; genus JAMLGJ01. The sequence continues at coordinate 2,665,305 of CAWDVV010000001.1, read as the reverse complement.
TCACGGTGGTTTCCGTGTCGCGGATGGTCCATGAAGCGCTGGCTGCCGCTGAGACTCTCGCCGAGGAGGGGATCTCGGTCGAAGTCATCGACCTGCGCACCGTGGCGCCTCTGGACATGGAGACCATCCTCGAGTCGGTCGGACGCACCAGCCGCCTGCTCATCGCACACGAGGCGGTGCTGCCTTTCGGCGTCGGTGCGGAGATTGCGGCGGCGGTAGCCCGGGACGGCTTCTGGAACCTCGACGCACCGATCGAGCGGTTGGGTGCTGCTCCGACGCCCGCGCCCTATGCCCCCGAACTCGAGGCGGCCTGGCTCCCCGGTCGGGACGACATCGTGTCGGGCCTCCGCCGTCTCTGCGCGGTGTGAGTTCCGCAACGGGGTTGTCACTTCCGCAGCCGGGCTCAGCAGCCGAGTTCCCGGGCGATCACGACGTGTTGGATCTCGTTGGTCCCCTCGCCGATCTCGAGCACCTTGGAATCACAGTAGAAGCGGGCAACCGGCGAGTCGAGCATGTAACCACTCCCGCCGTGGATCTGGACTGCTTCGGAGGCGGCCCAGGTCGCCGATCGGCTCGCCTTGAGTTTCGCCATGGACGCCTCCTTGAGGAACGGCTCTCCTGCATCGCGCAGCGCCGCGGCCCGGTAGGTGAGCCACCGGGCGGCCTCGAGTTCCGTGGCGATGTCGGCCAACTTGAACTGGATCGCCTGGAACTTCGAGATGGGCTGGCCGAACTGTGAACGCTGGCGGGCGTGGTCGAGGGCCAGGTCGAGAACCGCCTGCGTGAGGCTCAGAGACAGCGCGGCGATGGAGATCCGGCCGACCTCGAGGGTGCGCAGGAACTGACTGAGCCCCATGGCGGGGTCACCGACCAGGTGGTCGTCCGTGACGTATACGTCATCGAAGAACAGCTCGCGGGTGTCGAGCCCCTTCCATCCGATGCCCGGCATCTTCGGCCCCATGGTGAAACCGGGGGTGTCCTTTTCGATCACGAAGCTCGCATAGGTGGGCCGCCCGTCGTCGGTCTCGGTTCGAGCGAGCAGCGTGACCCCGAAGGACATGTCGGTGCCCGCGTTGGAGATGAAGGCCTTCTGCCCGTTTATGACCCACCCGCCGTTGCGTTTCGAGGCCCGTGTGCGGATGCCCCGTGCGTCGGATCCGGCGTCAGGTTCGGTGAGGCCGAACGCGCCGAGCACGCGCCCCTCGGCGAGGGGTCGCAACCAACGCTCGCGCTGGTCGTCGTCGCCGAACATCAGCAGGGGTAGCGACCCGATGGTCACGTGAGCCTGCCACGCTGCAGCCACGGACTGATCCGCCGCGCCGAGTTGTTCCATCGCTGCCACGAAACCGACCGTTGACATTTCGATCCCACCCCACCGCTCGGGTACGAGCATTCCGAGTAGACCGAGTTGGCCCATTTCGCGCAGCAGGTCTGTGGGGCAGCGCGCCTGATCCCACGCGATCGGAGCGCGGGGAGCGATCTCCTTGCGGGCGAACTCCCCGCACAGCGCCACCAGGTCGGACTCGGCTTCAGTGAGTGAAAAGTCCACGGAAGCGAATACTATTGTACCGAGTGGTACAATGGTTCGCTCCGGGCGACAGCACCGGAGTGCACCCACGGGACAGACAGGAGCCTCCACGATGGCGATCGATCGTGGGAAGTCGCCCTACCGGCGCGGCAACCGATTCGCGCAACTACCGATACCGATGGTTCCTGAACACTGCGTCACCGTCGATGCCGGTGCCGTGCAGCTCCTCGTTGAGTCACGCCGCCTCACGAACGCGATCATCGCGGACCGCTTCGGCGGAGATGTGGACCCAGGCATCGAGTTCGACGACCAGGGAGCGTCATTGCACGTCTGCGGAACCGGTGATGGCCTCGAGCACCTGCGGTTCGATTGCTTCGAGAAGGAACCTCACTACCACTACATCGACAACCTCGCAGGAGCCAACACCGTCGTGCGTATCGACGAACTGGCTGTCGGTGATCCCGTCGAGTTCACACTGCGCTGCGTAGGGGCGCACCTTTCTGAGATGCTCCGTCACAGCGCTCCGGCGGGTCTGGCCGACGAGGTGGCGGCGGATGCCGGTCGTGTAGCTGACGCCATCCCGGAGATCCGTGCTCTGATGCAGGAAGCCCGTGTGCCGGTGAACTGACCCTCCGGGTGACCTGTCCCCTGGACCTCAGAGTTGCTCTGGCCAGTCTGCTCACAGGGGCAGCAGGTTGGGAATGCGGCCCTCTGCCAGGAGTTTTCGTCCGACACCTTCGGTGAGGGAGCGGGCGTCGCCCAGCAGGGCGTCGAGCACCATGGTCCGTCGGATGTAGCGATGCAGATCATGTTCGGTGGTGAAGCCGATCCCTGCCAACACCTGTTGGCAGTGGCGACGCACCACACGGGAGCTGTTCCCGGCGACGGCCTTGGCGATCTGCGCCGTGAAAGGCGTTCTGTCGATCCATGCGCCCTCCAGTGCCGAGTCGGCGGCCTCGATGGCAACGAGGGTCTCGGCCAAGCGGTGCCTCACAGCCTGGAAATTGGAGATCGGCTGGCCGAACTGCACGCGCTCCAACGCGTGTTGCCGGGCCAGGGCCAGCATCTCGCGCATCGCTCCGAGTAGTTCGTGCGCGATCGCCAGGCGACCTGCCGCGACGGCCATGTCCCATGATCCTGACGCCGGTTTCCAAGCTGTGGAGGGCAGGTCCAATTCGGTGTCCACCTCGCAGAGTTCCAGCCCCGGGTCGAGCCCTTCGATCGCCCGCGCAAGGAGGTCCTCGGTATCGATCCGTGCGCTGCAGAGCACGCCGTCGCGTTCCGATACGACCATGGCCGTGTCGGAACTGTGCAGATCGCACAGGCCGATTCCTCGAAGGTGCACGTAGGTGCCGGGTTCTTCGGAGATGTTCGGTCGCGCAGGCAACTGCGCCGAGCCGATGGGTGAAATGATGAGCGCGGCGCCGCCTGAATCGCCCAGGCCCAGATGCAGGCCGATAACCGCACCGAGGGCCGAGGAGTTGACAGCTGCCGCTCCCTGCGCCTCGAACACGGTCGACACTGCGGTGTATTCGTCGACCTCGAGCGCGTCGGAGAATCCGATCGCCTCGAGCGCATCGTCAAGTCCGCCGTTGACCGAGCCGGACGCTGCTTTCCGCACGCTCGCCGTGAAGATATCCCGTTCGGTCGCATCCATCATCGGTCGGTCCCGAGTCCGAGCAGTCGCCTGGCCACGATGTTGCGCTGGATCTCCGAGCTGCCGCCGTAGATCGTGGCTGCCCTTGAGTAGAGGAAGTCCGAGCGCCACTTGCCACTCTCGGTATCGTCTCCGAGCAGCACCTCAGCAGGGATCGAATCGGCCACCATGTCGAACAGTGCCTGTTCACTCGTGGCCAGGAGGATCTTGTCGATCGAGGTCTCCGCTCCGAGTCGCTCGCCCGCACCGAGGCGGTGTTGTGTGCCACGCGATGCGTGCGCGCAGGGCGAACAGGTTCGTGAAGACGGAACCGAGTTCGCTGGCCGACAGAGCTCCGGCCGGTGCAGCATCGAACAACTCGCCGAGGCGTCGCTGGAGGAACGCCCCTCTGTGCCACAGTGCCGTGCTGCGCTCATACGGAAGCAGGTCCATGGCAACCGCCCATCCCTGTCCGGGTTCTCCCAGCAGCCGGTCGTCAGGTACGACCAGGTCGTCGAAGAAGACTTCGCAGAACTCCGCACGCCCGTGCATCGTCTCGATCGGTCGAACAGTGATTCCCGGGCTCTCCATGTCGACGAACATCGCGGTGATCCCTCGATGGGCCTCCTCAACGGTGCCGGTGCGCACCAACAGAACGCACCGTTGCGCGAACTGCGCGAGGCTCGTCCAGACCTTCTGACCGTTGACGCGCCAAGTGTTGCCGGACTCCACCGCGCGGCAGGTCAGAGCCGCGAGGTTCGAGCCGGTTCCCGGTTCGGAGAAGCCCTGGCACCAGTTCTCCTCTCCGCTGAGCAGAAGCGGCACCATCTCTGCTGCAAGCTCCGGTCTTGCGTAGTCGATCATGGTGGGGGCGAGCACCTCGGTGAGCGAGCAGACCCCCGGGTCCACCAGGTCGCGCATGGTCAGGGCCTCGCCCAGATAGCCACGCAAGAGAGTGGAACCGCCGAGGCCCCCGACCCTCTCGGGCCAACCCCATCGCATCCACCCCGCGTTGAAGGTGAGCCGCCTGATCTTGGCCAACTGTGCCAGGTCGGCTTCGAGCGTGCCGTCATGGTCGCCACCGGGAGCCAGTTCGTCTTGGTATTCGTCGAGCCAGAGGTCCAACTCGTCACGAAATCGGTCGAGCTCCATCAGTCGTATCCGTACACCACGTGGATCGCCGCCGAGGCCGGGACTGACTGGCACGTGAGAATCCAACCATCGTCGACCTCGTCGTCGGTCAGAGCGTCGTTGACGCGCATTGTGACCGCGCCATCGACCAGGCGGGCGATGCAAGTGGCACAACTTCCTGATTCGCACGAGTACGGCGGGGTGAGGCCGGTCTCGCGCGCGACCTGGAGCACTGTTGTTCCAGGGCGGTGCGAGGTGCTCTCGGTGCGTCCGTCCAACTCGATGGTCACGGTCGCTGCGCCGGCGGGATCGACTGCGTCCGCGGAGTCGGGCCCAGGCTCAGCGACGTCTGTGGGGCCCCCCGCGGGACTGAAGCGTTCGACGTGGATGTCGGCGGGATCGATGCCGTTGCCGAGTAGAGCACCTTCGGTCAGTTCCATGAAAGGCGCAGGTCCGCAGATGAAGAACTGGGCGCCCCTCGGGAGACGGTTCCCGAGGAAGTTCTCCACCGACCGTTGATCCGGGATTCCGTGTTCGACATCGAGGTGATGGACCACAACGAGTCGGTCCGGGTGGTCTGTCGAGAGGGCTTCGAGTGTCTCGCGGAAGATGATCGATTCGTGATCGCGATTGGCGTACAACAGGCGCACCCGCGTCTTGGTCGATGCCAGGGCGGACTTCACGAGCGAGATGACGGGGGTGATGCCGCTTCCTGCGGCAAACATCACGAGGTCGGTTGTGGGCTCGGCAGCTCGGAACACCCCGGCGGGGCAGGTTGTCTCGATCTCGTCGCCCGCCAGTACATGGTCGTTGATCCAGTTGGACACCGCGCCACCGGGTACACGCTTCACGGTCACGGTGAGGTCGTCATCGGTCTCGGGCGCGGACGACATGGAGTAACACCTCAGCAGGTTCTCCCCGCCGATCGGCACCCTGAACGTGCAGAACTGGCCGGCCGCGTAGGTGAATGCTTCGCGGAGTGGGTCCGGTACCCGGAGCACCAACGAAACCGTATCGGGAGTCTCCGGTACGACCCGGGCGACCTCGAGTGAGTGGAAGCCATGATCCACTGGTGTCGGCGCAATTGTGCTCCCGTCAGCCTGTTGCAGTTGCACCATGAACGACGACGATAATGCCGTTCTCGGGATCTGGCAACGTAGTTGCGGAGCGACGCCCGCAAGTTCGGCCGGCCCATGTTGGTCGTGGCGGTGGAAACGTTCTTCTCCAGTCTATAGAGTGCCAATTGCGCGTGGGTCAGCACGTAGTCGCGCCAGAGGCCGATCGGGTCGGTGACCCGTTGCAAACCACAAGAGGAGAGCAGATGCCCGCCACGATCACAGCCGAGAAGATCGGTGAGAACGTCGGAGCGCTCGTCCACGGAGTTGACCGCGAACGCCTCCTCGAGGACGCGGAATTGCCTGGGTGGACACTAAGCATGTTGGAGCTGAACGGAGCGCTGGTCTTTCGCAACCTCCACATCGACGACGCGACCCAGGTCGCCTTCAGCAAGCGTCTCGGAAACGTCGAGGTCGTGGGACGCGGTGACCCACCCGAGATATTCAGGGTCACCCTCGACCCCACCAAGAACCGCGCGGCGGCGTACCTGCGGGGCACCTTCGACTGGCACATCGACGGGTGCACCGACGACATCCCCATCATGGCCACGGTGCTGAGTGCGCGAGCTGTTGCCGACTCAGGTGGCGAGACGGAGTTCGCGAGCACCTACGGCGCCTTCGATGCGCTCTCGACGCAGGACCAGGAGCGATTCCTCTCAATCCGGGTCGTGCACACGATCGAGGCTTCTCAACGTACGGCCGTGCCCGACCCGACACCCGAGCAGCTCGCAATGTGGCGGCAGCGGCCTGCCAAGGAGCATCCGCTCGTCTGGCAGCACCGAGATGGCCGAAGGTCGCTCGTGATCGGCGCGACCGCTGACCACATCGTGGGGATGGACGAGGCCGCGAGCCGTCAGTTGTTGGACGAGCTCCTGGAGCACTCGACCCGACCCGAACGGATCTACCGACACGATTGGGAGGTCGGGGACATGGTCATCTGGGACAACCGCGGCGTGTTGCACCGAGCCTGTGCCTACCCTGCCGACTCCCCGCGTGACATGCATCGCACGACCCTCGCGGGGGACGAGGCGATCCAGTGAGCGGCCCTGCGGCCTCCCGACACACCGCGATCGTCACCGGCGGAGCCTCCGGGATCGGTCTTGCGATCTCGGAGCGGCTCGCCGCGGACGGAATTGCCGTGGCCGTATTCGACCGCGACGATGAGCTCGGCCGCGAATGCAGCGTCGAAGATCGTTGCGGATGGCGGTACTGCCGAATCCTTCTGCGTCGACGTAACGGATCGCCCCGCGATCGACGAGGCCGTGGCAGCGGTCGGTGGTCGTCTCGGCTCCCCGACGATCCTCGTGAACAACGCCGGCATTGACGGGTTCAGCCCGTTTCTGGAGATCACACCCGAGGTATGGAACCGGGTGATCGAGGTCAACCTCACCGGGGCCTTCCATTGCTGTCAGGCGGTGATCCCCGGGATGGTCGATGCTGCATGGGGGCGGATCGTCAACATCTCTTCATCCAGCGCGCAGGGTGGACAGCAGATGATGGCCCACTACGTATCGTCCAAGGCAGCAATGATCGGACTGACCAAGGCCCTCGCTCTCGAGTTCGGCCCACAGGGAATCACCGTCAACACGATTCCTCCGGGATTCATCGATACACCGATGCTCCGCGTGGCCGAGGCGAGGGGCCTGTTGGGCGAAGGTGTGGAGCACCACGCGGGCCTCACTCCGGTCCGCCGTGCCGGTCGTCCGGAGGACATCGCCGTGACCTGTTCGTTCCTGGTGTCCGAGGAGGCCGACTACATCACGGGCCAGGTGATCGGAGTAAACGGTGGACGGAATACCTGAAGTGGCCCGACTGGATCCGATTCCACCCGCCCAGTGGCCCCCGGAGATGCGCGATGCACTCGCGGCGTTGCACCCTCCGAAACCGCGCCATCCTTTCCCTGAAAGCGATGGCGGCAGGCCCAAGGGCCTGAACATCCTGGGCACCATGGCCCACCACCCGGCTCTTGCCACTGCGTACCACACGTTCAACGGCCACATCCTCTTCGCCACGACTCTCAATCCCCGCCAACGGGAGCTCTTGATTCTGCGGGTGGCCCATGTGCGCGGATGCGCCTATGAGTGGGCTCAGCACGAAGTGCTCGCCGGCGATGTCGGGCTCGCCGCCGAGGAGCTCGACCGCATCCGGGTCGGGCCCGACTCTCCCGGTTGGGAGCCGATCGACGCGGCGCTGGTGCGCGCCGTCGACGAACTGGTCGCAGATGCGCGGCTGGGTGAGGCGACCTGGACGTCACTGTCCGAGGTTCTCGACGCCCGCCAGCTCATGGATGTCGTGTTCACCGTCGGAGCGTATGACGCGCTGGCAATGGCCATGCTGACGTTCGGTCTCGAACTGGATGCAGATCTCTTGTGAGGGCTTCGGCAGCTCGGTGTGGGATCTGGGACTGTGGTCCCACGTGTGGAAACGATCTTCTCAATTCAGAGATCCATGCTATTCTCATGTGAGAATCGACCCGAGTGGAGAGACTGACATGGCACTGTTCCCCAAGCCGGACGAAGGCAGCTGGACCGAGCACTTCCCGGAACTCGGCACCGAGCCAGTCTCCTATGAGGACTCGATCTCGCCCGAGCACTACGAACTCGAACGAGATGCCATCTTCTCCCGCTCGTGGTTGAACGTCGGACGGATCGAACAGTTGCCCCGTGCCGGGAGCTACTTCACCAAGGAGATCGATGCCGCCCGAACCTCGGTTGTCGTAGCGCGCGGAACCGACGGCGAGGTCCGGGCGTTCCACAACATCTGCCGCCACCGCGGCAACAAGCTGGTCTGGGAGGACTACCCCGGCGAGGAGGTCGACGGCACGTGTCGCCAGTTCACATGCAAGTACCACGGGTGGCGCTACTGGCTCGATGGCGGACTGAACTTCATCCAACAGGAATCCGAGTTCTTCGACCTCGACCGCTCGGACTACGGCCTCGTGGAGGTGCAGTGTGAGACCTGGGAGGGGTTCGTCTTCATCAACCTCGACACCGACAACACCGAGGACATCACCGAGTACATGGGTGATCTGGGCGCGGGGATAGCCGGGTATCCATTCGACCGGATGACCCAGGTGTTCAAGTACCGCGCCGAGGTGGCCAGCAACTGGAAGCTCTTCATCGACGCGTTCGCGGAGTTCTACCACGCACCGGTTCTGCACGCCAAGCAAGCTGTGGCCGAGGAATCGCGCAAGCTCTCTGGCTACGGATTCGAGGGTCTCTCGTACGATGTTTCCGGGCCCCACGGCATGGTGTCGTCCTGGGGTGGCATGGCGCCGCCAAAGGACCTGGACATGGTGAAGCCCATCGAGCGGGTGCTGCGCAGCGGCCTGTTCGGACCGTGGGACCGGCCCGACATCGGAATCGACGAGCTGCCTCCGGGGCTCAACCCGGCGCGCAGCCCTGCCTGGGGCATTGACAGCTTCGTCTTCTTTCCCAACTTCATGGTGTTGATCTGGGCTCCGAACTGGTACCTCACGTATCACTACTGGCCGACATCCCACCGAACCCACATCTTCGAGGGCACTCTGTATTTCGTCCCTCCGACGACCGCACGGGAGCGACTCGCCCAGGAGTTGGCAGGGGTGACGTTCAAGGAGTACGCACTCCAGGACGGCAACACCCTCGAGGCCACGCAGACGATGTTGGAGTCCAGAGCGGTCACGGACTTCCCGTTGAATGACCAGGAGATACTCCTGCGTCATCTGCACAAAACCGCCCGCGACAAGGTGGCGGACCACGTCGATCGTCAATCGTCGACGTCAGTGAACGTCAGGACTGCCCGATGAGGAGTGATGCGATGCCCGCCATCCCCGATGAGTTCTCCGATCTCGGGGCATTTGCAGAGTGGGTGTTGCCCACCGAGGCCGAGCGTTACGCGAAGCGACTGTCGTCCTCGATGGACGATCTCCAGGCGTTCTACGACGCCGCGTTCCCGCGTCTCGATGCTGCGATGGAATACCTGGACGGCTTCGAGCTGAACGCCCTGCCCGAGGAAGCCTCGCATCTGTTGTGGATGATGTACTCCCTGATCAACGCGTCGTTTCCCGTCGAGGTGTGGCGTCAGCCCCGGGTCCCCGACAGCGGCGCGGCGGCGATGGACGTAGTCATCGAACCTGCCGTCTGAGCGCCGTCGTGCCGCCGGTCAGAGATCGTTGCCTTCCGCCTCGGCGGGTACGCTCGTCGTCATGACCGACGATGCAGGTTCCGACGCCACAACTTGGCGCGAAATGGCGGTGGCCCGGTCACTCGATCCGGCCAGGGAGCGGGCCGAGAAGCGTGTGGAGCGTTTCCTCGATGGCGCCCTCGAACTGATGGTGCGTTCACCGGACCGCGAGTTCACCGTCCAGGAGGTGGTTGAGCAGTCAGGTCAGTCGTTGCGCAGCTTCTACCAGTACTTCGCCGGCAAGCACGAACTCATGCTGGCGCTGTTCGAGGAGGCCGTGACCGAAGCGGCCGAGCAGATGGAGAAAGCGGTAGCAGACATCGACGATCCGCTTGAACGCCTGCACGTGTTCACACGCCGGTACTACCGGATGTGTCGGCCGCAGCCCGCGGGTGCCGCCGAGTTGGGCGAACAGGGTTCGTCGAGGACCTCAGCGGCGTGGGTCATGGCCGACTTCGCGCAACAACTCCTCACCAAGCACCCCGGTGCGGCCGCCCGTGCCTTCGCCCCCCTCTCGTCGCGCTATCAGGCGCTGCTCGACGAAACGGCAGAGGCTGGGGCAATCCGCAGCGGTCTCGACCACCAACGCATCACCGGTGTCGTGCTCCAGTCTGTGATGTTCAACTCTTTTGCCGACACCATCGGTGGTTCCGCAGTCGGCGATGTGGATCCTTCGGCGGAGTGGCTCTGGGAACTCTTGCTCAATGGTCTGGGCGCCGACCCGGGTTGAGCTGACGGCCGGGTCACCCCACGTTCTTGTGGACCCTGCCATTCTTCATCACGAACTGAACCTGCAAGAGCGTGGTGATGTCGCTGAGCGGGTCGCCGGCGACACCGATGATGTCAGCGAGATTGCCCGGCGCGACGCGACCGAGATCAGGTGCGTCGATCAGCTCCGCGCTCACCGTTGTCGCTGCGCGGATTGCCTGTAGTGGTGTCATCCCGCGACTGACCAGTACAACGAGTTCCTCGGCATTCCTGCCATGCCAGATGGCCGGAGCGTCAGTTCCCAACGCGATCTTCACGCCGGCCTCGATCGCTTTGGACAGCGACTCCTTCGCCCTCGGGAATATCTCGGCTGCCTTTGCCTGGAGGGACTTCGGTTGGTCCGAGACATCCCAGTTCTCGGTCAGCGCGCTGGTTGAGACCAAGAAGGTTCCGGTGTCGACCATTCGCTGGATTGTGTCGTCGGTGATCATGAAGCCGTGCTCGATGCAGTCGATGCCGGCGTCCATGGCAGCGTTCACACCCACGTCGCCGTGGCAGTGCGTGGCCACCCTGAGGCCTCTGCGGTGGGCCTCCTCCGCGATGGCAGTGAGTTCCTCGGTCGAGTACTGCTGAGCACCCGGGGGTCCGGTCGGTGTCATGACACCGCCGGATGCGACGCACTTGATGAGCTTGGCGCCGTGCTTGATCTGGTATCGAACGGCCTTGCGGACTTCGTCCACCCCATCCGCGATCCCTTCTTCGACCGTCAGCGCCATGATGTGGGGCGCAAGTCCGTTCTGCGCACTCGGGTCGAGATGGCCGCCGGTGGGACAGATGGCATGACCGGCCGGTATCACCCGAGGCCCGTCCACCCATCCGGCCTCGATGGCCTCGGCCAGGTCGACGTCCAGCAGGTAGCCGTCGGTCTTGACGAACAGTCCCAGGTTGCGCACGGTCGTGAACCCGGCCCGCAGGGTTCGTTGCCCGTTCGCCACGGCACGCAACGTCATCTTGACCGGGTCGAGGCGTACCGGGTCGGAGAAGCCTGCCCGGGGGCCTCCCAGGAGGAGGTCGACCTCCATGTCCATGAGCCCGGGTACGAGGGTCAATCCCGGGAGTTCGATGACCTCGTCGGCATCCGCGGTCACATTGTTCTGGGTCGAAACCGAGGTGATGCGGTTGTCCTCGATGACGACGTACGCGTTGTCGATCACGTCTCCCGTGTCGACATCGAGGACCCCTCGTGCGTGGATGACGATTGTGCTCGGATCGGACATGCTGGAGGGCTCCTCCTGTTCGTCTGCGCTGCGGAGGTTAGCTGATGTCCTGTAGGGAAATGTCTGGGCATTTCCGAAATGGAAACAACGTTCTCGCCACTCCCGAAGGGTGTGAGGCTGAGCTACCGGAATCCGATGTGTGATCTCGAGCCTGGGAACGCTTTCCTCAGCAGCCTTCGAGACGGTCGGTTACCGTCGGGTTGCCAATCGGCTACAACCATCTCTCGGGGGCACGGTCATGGCTGACGAGTCGACCGGCATGGCGTCGGAGATCCACTACCAGGAATGGGTGGACGGACCTGCAGCGCTCGCGCTGTACGGGCTCGGTGTGGAGCCGAACTCGTCCGCCGACGAGGTGATTATCGCACCGGGCGGGTTTCGCCGACTGCGTCCCAGTGGAGTCCGCCCAAGAGGAGAGGACCAGGGAATCATGAACGGCAACCCATGGACAGGAACAGGGAACCATGAGCCTTTCCGGGAGTGATGCCGCTGACTCCGCCCGACTGACGCCACCGCGGGTCGAGGCGACGATAGACCTGCCCGACGGACGGCGGATGGGCATCGCGGAATTCGGCCCGCCACGTGGACGACCGGTGCTGTGGTTCCACGGCACGCCGGGTGGCCGCCATCAGATCCCCGAGTCGCTGCGCCGGTCGTTGCACGACCAGGACGCCCGGGTCATCGTCGTGGAGCGGCCTGGCTACGGCGAATCCACACACCACCTCTACGCGGATATACGCAGCGTCAACGACGACATCGACTGTCTCCTCGAAGCGCTCGGAATCGAGCGCTTCGGCGTGGCCGGACTCTCGGGAGGCGGTCCCTACGCCCTGGCCGTCAGCCGAGATCACAGTGACCGGGTGGTCGCCGCAGGTGTTCTCGGCGGAGTAGTCCCTCATCTCGGACCGGAAGCCGTTGCCGGTGGATTGGTGGCGGCATTGTCCCCGTTGGCCGGCGTGGCCAGGGTGGCGAGCAGGCCCGTTGGCGCGGCGCTGGGGTTCGCCGTCCAGTTGATGGGTCCCGTGGAGAAACCCGTGTTCGGTCTCACGACCAGGATGTTCCCTCACGGCGACCGGGTTGTGTTCGGTATCCCCGACATCGAGGCGATGTTCCTGGAGGACATCAAGCAGACCGCCCGCGGTGGCCTTTCGGGACCGATGCTGGATCTGGTGCTGTTCACCCGCGACTGGGGGTTCCGGCTCGCCGACGTGAGCGTACCCGTGCACTTCTGGCAGGGCGACGCCGACCCCATAGTCACGCTCGTTCAGGCCGAGAAGATGGCTGAGGCCGTACCGGGAGCGTCGTTCAGTGTGCGTCCGGGTGAGAGCCATCTCGGCGGGTTCGCGGCAGCGTCCCAAGCGATCGCTGTAGTCCTCGACCACTGGCCGCACTAGACCTCCTGTCCGGCTGTGAACGAGGAACCCGTCACAGATGTCCGCGGACGGACGCACCACATTGATGTACAGCTACGGCGTTACCCGTTGCGGCAGAGTCATGGTGTTCTCTCCGTTCGCAGACGCTTCAGGTCAGCCCGGTACGTCGAGGACCACTGCGGTGGACATACCGCCACCGGCACACATGGCGGTGACACCGGTGCCGCCACCACGCCTACGCAGTTCGTGCACAAGGGTCATCACCATCCGTGCTCCGGTCATCGCTATCGGGTGACCCAGACTGCAGCCGCTCCCGAGAACGTTCACGATCTCGTCGTCGATTCCGAGCAGCTCGGTCGTGGCGACACACATCGAAGCGAATGCCTCGTTGATCTCCCACAGGTCGATGTCATCCACCATGAGCCCGGCACGATCCAGTGCCTTGGGGATCGCCACGGTCGGTGCGAGACCGGTCCGCTCCGGGGAGACACCCGCGGAGGCCCAGGTCCGAACCGTGGCCAGCGGCTCCAGGCCGTGCTCCTGGGCGACACGACGATCCACGAGCACCATCGCGGCGGCACCGTCGTTGACCCCTGCCGAGTTACCGGCGGTGATGCTGAAGTCGTCGATCTCAGGGTGCAGGGGCGGTAGACCGGCGAGCTTTTCCATCGTCGTGGAGCGGCGCGGATGTTCGTCGACCGAGAAGGTCGAAACCGTGCCGTCGCGCCCCTTGATCTCAACGGGGAAGATCTCGTTGTCGAAGGCGCCGGCATCGATCCCTGCGATGGCTCTCTCATGGGAACGCAGGGCCCAGGCGTCCATCTCCTCGCGGGTCACGCCAGCCTCCACCGCGGCATTCCAACCAACGGTGATCGTCATGTCGAACGCGGGCGCATCCGGAGTCTCGGGATGGCTGGGCGAGGCCCAGTCGGCCATATCGTCGGTTCCTGGAACCCGGCGGGTGAGTCGGGGCATGGTGGAGGTGGCCTGAGTGCCTCCGGCGATCACCACCCGGTCGGCATCGGCGCGGATGGAGCCGGCAGCCATGGTCACCGCCGCGAGCCCGGAAGCGCAGTGACGGTTGAGTGCAACTCCGGGCACGTGGTCCATGCCGGCTTCGATCGCTGCGTATCTCGCGATGTCTCCACCGCCGTAGAGGGACTCGCCGAGGATCAGGTCGTCCACGAGGGCTCGGTCGAGACCGGACCGGCTCACTGCCTCCTCGATGGCCAGCTTTGCCAGTTCGAAGGCATCGACATCGATGAGCGAGCCCTTGAAGGCGGTGCCGATCGGGGTGCGGGCGGTGGAGACGATGACTGCGTCACCCATGGGATGTCCTCCTGGTAATTGACTGGTTCACTGTCCAGCTCCTGGTTTCGGATGGTGTCGGTGGTCCTCGTCGCGGCGCAACAGCATCACACCTGATGGGGTGCCCCCACCCGAGGTGAGGACCGCGGTACGTGCATCTTTGACCTGCCGGTCACCCGCCTCGTGGCGGAGCTGCGTCACGGCCTCGTGGATGAACCCGAAGCCGTGGGTGCGTCCTTCGGAGAGTTGCCCGCCGTGGGGGTTGACGGGGAGTTCGCCACCGAGCGCGATCCGCCGCCCGCCGTCGAGCCAGTCCCGGGCTTCGCCGAGGCCGCAGAACCCGAGGCCCTCCAGCCACGAGACGGCATTGAAGGTGAACCCGTCGTAGATCAGCGCCAGGTCGACCTCGTCGGGTTTCATGTCGGTACGTGTCCACATGTGGGCCGATTGCCCCAGAACCTGTGGCTCGTGGATGAGGGTGTCCTGGTCCCAGGAGATCCGCTCGAGGATCTGGGATCCCACCGCCTCGATCCGGATGGCAGGTTTCGGGAGGTCGGCTGTCACCGACGCGTCTGAGACCACGACGGCGATCGACGCGTCGCAGGGCACATCGCAGTCGTAGAGGCCGAAGGGTGACGTTATGGGGCGGGCCTCCATGTAGTCGTCCATCGTCATCGGGTCGCGGTAGATGGCGCGCGGGTTGAGCCCCGCATTGGTGCGTCCGTTGATCGCGATCCAGCCGAGCATCTCCTTGGTGGCGCCGTAGCGGTGCAGGTACTGGTTGGCGTTCATGCCTATCCAGTGGGCGGCGGACATGGCCCCGAATGGAGCCCGCCATTCCATGTTCGGCCCTGACACACGGCGAGCTCCCGCTCTGGAGGCCGAGTTGAGCGTAGGTGCTCTCCCAGACGGTGCGGAAGCACAGCACATGACGACAGAGGCCTCCTGCGACCGCGAGCATGGCAGCCATGAGCGATCCCGCCGGTCCGGGGATCTCCATCCCGCCGTTGATCCACGTCGGGTGGATCCGCAGGGCTTCCTCCACCGCCTCGACGCCACCCTCGCTCATCCCCATTCCGACCGGTCCGGGATAGGTGGACAGGCCGTCTATGTCATCGAGTGTCAGCCCGGCGTCATCGACCGCGGCCAGGCAGGCGTCCACCGCGAGGTCGAGGGGGTTGCGCATGAGGCGCCTGCCGATATCGGATGCGCCGATGCCCGAGAGCACGGACGCATGTTCGAAACGCTCGGGCCGCAGGGGCGGTCTTGGTGTCGGTCGGGTCGGTTCGCGCACCCGATCGACCGGATCCGTCTCCCCGGTGGGCTCGAAGAACGGAAGCCACACATCTTCATGCTGTTCGAAACGAACCTGTACGACCTGTCCGATGGCCACCGTTTCCGGGTCGCAGCCGACGATGTTCGTGGTCAGGTGGATCCCCGGGTCCTCCTCGAGCGCCACGTTTGCCACCACGTACGGAGGATCGAAATCGGGTAGCCACTGACGATGATTGACGGTGTAGCCGACGATCGTTCCCCGGCCCGAGACCTCATTCGCGCTCCAGTCCCGGCTGCGGCAATGAGGGCAGACCGGAACCGGCGGGTGCACCCGGGTGCTGCAGCTGTCGCACTGCTGGATGCGCAGTAGATCGTCTGCGCCGGAGATCCAGAACCATTCGTTGAAGGGTGTCAGTTGGGGAAGCAGACGCATTCGAGGTGGAGCTCCGTGCAGGTCGGGTGTTCGGCGGTCGTGCTCGGGTATGTGACGCGAATGTTAGACGTTCGTGTACATCGGCGTGACACTGGTCAGACCGGTGGTTTGAGGGTCCAAGGCGGTCTTCAACGCTGTATCGCTGAGAGTCTTCAACGCTGTATCGCTGAGAGGCAGAAGAGGGTTACGGCATCGACATCTTCGTCGACGGGTCCGGTGCCCTGCCGAAGGTGGTCCGAGAGCTGTCCGATGACGGCATTCGCGATCAGGGAGGCATCGAGGTCCGGGGCGGGACTCCCGAGTGCGGTCAACGGCTCGACGAGCAGCGGGCCGAGCGAGGACTCTGGTCTGGTGGGACCGGGCCGCACATCCAGTGCCCCGGCGTTCCACAGAACGGACCGTGTCGTCTCCGCACTCTCTTCGTTCGCCTGCGAGAGGACACCTGCCACCCATGCCCTGATGGCGCCGTCGGGCGTCGATGCCTTGTTCATCTGGTGCGACAGGTAGCTGCGCAGCCGGGTCGTGCCGTCCTCGAGGATTGCCGCGACCAGTTCGTCCTTGGATCTGAAGTGGCGGTAGAACGCGTCGTTGGAGAGCCCTGCCGCGGTGACGATATCGGCAACACGTGCACATCCACCGACCCCCGCGCGGTGCATGACCTCGCGTCCGGCATCGAGTAGGCGCTGCACCTCGGTCATGTAGTGCGGACCGCGTGCTGCGAGTGTCCGCCCGGCGATCCGGGCCGCCACGCCGACTGCGTCGCTTTCGCCATTTGCCTCTACATCCATCGTGGCAAGATCTGTATTCTGCATCGTAAGAATTGTATTCTTCTGTGCGCCCTTTCGCACAGAACCTTGGTCAGGGGGTTGATCCAAATGGCATGGGACTTCGAGACGGAACCCGGCTACCAGACGAAGCTCGACTGGGCCGATGAGTTCGTCCGTGATGAGGTTGAGCCGCTCGACGTGCTCTTCGGTGGACTCGAGTTCACTCCGCCCGACGACCGGATCCGCAGGATCATCGACCCGTTGAAGGCGGAGGTCCGGAGCCATGACCTGTGGGCCACCCATCTCGGTCCCGATCTCGGCGGGCAGGGCCATGGTCAGCTGAGGCTCTCGTTGCTCAACGAGGTTCTCGGGCGTTCGCAATGGGCGCCGATCATCTTCGGATGTCAGGCACCCGATACCGGCAATGCAGAGATTCTTGCCCACTACGGAACTCCTGAACAGAAGGCGCAGTACCTGCGCCCGCTGCTCGATGGCGACATCTTCTCGTGCTATTCGATGACCGAACCCGAAGGTGGATCGGACCCCGCGACCTTTCGGACGCGGGCCGTGCGCGACGGTGATGAGTGGGTGATCGACGGGTGGAAGTTCTTCTCGTCCAATGCATCCACGGCATCGTTCCTGATCGTGATGGTCGTCACTGATCCCGACGCCGGCACCTACAACGGGATGTCGATGTTCCTGGTACCGACCGACACCCCGGGCGTTGAGATCGTCCGCAACGCTGGTCTGGGTGCCGAACCGATCGGTGAGGGGTCCCATGCCCTCATCCACTATGACGGCGTGCGTGTTCCAGACTCTGCACTCCTGGGTGGTGAAGGTCAGGCGTTCGCCATTGCACAGACCCGCCTCGGCGGTGGTCGGATCCACCACGCGATGCGCACCATCGGCCTCGCGAACAAAGCGATCGACATGATGTGCGAGCGGGCGCTCAGCCGCGAGACACAAGGCGGACGTCTCGCCGACAAGCAGTTCGTGCAGGGGTACATCGCGGACTCCTACGCGGAGTTGGCGCAGTTCAGGCTGTTCGTTCTCCACACTGCTTGGTCGATCGACAGGTACAACGACTACCGCAAGGTCCGCAAGGACATAGCGGCGGTGAAGGTTCTCATGCCGAAGGTCCTTCACGATATTGCGTGGCGCTCCATCCAGATCCACGGCGCACTCGGCGTGAGCAACGAGCTACCGCTGCATTCGATGCTGCTCGGGTCCAGCATCCTGGGGTTGGCCGATGGGCCGACCGAGGTCCACAAGGTCACTGTCGCCAAGCAGGTGTTGCGGGGGCGCGAGCGCAGCGGCGATGTCTGGCCGAGTCAACACCTACCCAAGCGGATCGAGGCCGCTCGGGCGAAGTACGCGGAGCATCTCGAGTACGAACTGGGGAACCTGTGATCGCGACCGACAGTCTCGGGTACTGGATGGACGAGCGCGACCTGTCCGGAAGGGGAGAACCCATCGCGGTGGACTTCATCTCCGGCGGTACGCAGAACGAGATCTATGAGATTCGCCGTGGCGACCTCCATGCCGCTCTGCGCATGCCTCCGCCCGATGCGCCGGAACGCCGTGACGAGGGGATCATGCGCGAATGGAGGATCATCGACGCGCTCGATGGCAGCGACGTCCCCCACGCCGAGGCGATAGCGGCCTGCCCCGACACCACGGTTCTCGGCCGGGCGTTCTATCTCATGGGCTTCGTGGATGGGTGGTCGCCGATGAACACCGACGGCTGGCCGCCGCCCTTCGACGAGGACCTCGACGCGCGCAAGGGTCTCGCATACGAACTCATCGATGGGATTGCACTTCTCGGCTCCTTCGATTGGCGGGGAGCGGGGCTGGAGGGGTTGGGCCGTCCGGATGGCTTCCACGACCGTCAGGTGGAGCGGTGGAGTTCGTTTCTGGACCGGGTGAAGGCCCGGGATCTGCCCGGCTTCGATGAAGCCGCAGGATGGCTGCGGAACCACAAGCCCCTCGACTACGTACCCGGCCTCATGCACGGCGACTACCAGTTCGCGAATGTCATGTACCACCACGGCGGACCTGCACGCCTCGCTGCGATCGTCGACTGGGAGATGGGAACCGTCGGTGATCCGAAGCTCGACCTCGGCTGGGTCGTGCATGGGTGGCCGGAGGCGGATGGGGTCGAGGGAACAATGACCTACGTCGACATGGCGGGCATGCCGTCCCGATCGGAGGTGCTCGCACACTACGCCGAGGTATCCGGGCGCCAGGTCGACGACATCGACTACTACATCGTGCTCGCGAAGTGGAAGCTCGCGATCGTGCTGGAACAGGGCTTCCAACGGGCGGGCGACGATCCCATGCTCCGGTCGTACGGTCCTGTGGTCGTGGATCTGATGCGCGATGCCGCAGAGGTGGCGGAGACCTCGGACTACCGCGTATGACCGAGAAGCGGGATCCCGTGCGCACGGTGCCGGGTGATCAATCTGCAGCCGCAGTCAGGCAGGTCGGTGACAGTGGTGCCATGGGCAAGGCGATCATCGAGGTCGAACGCAGGACAGGGCCGGCCTGAAACGACGTGGCTACCCTGCGGTCGATCTACTTGGGAGGGAAGCGGAGAGCGCCGTCGAGTCGGATGTTCTCGCCGTTGAGATACGAATTGCGTGCGATCGATTCCACGAGTTCGGCGAACTCGTCGGGCCGTCCCATCCGCTTCGGGAAGATGATGCTCCCGACCAGATGCTCCTGCATCTCCTCCGGAACACTCAACATGAGTGGTGTTCCCATGGTTCCTGGCGCGATCCCACACACCCGGATACCCAGGGGTGCGAGGTCGCGTGCGAGCGGGAGGGTCATACCGAGGATGGCCGCCTTGGTCGCCGCATACGCAACCTGCCCGGTCTGGCCCTCGATGCCCGCGATGGAACCCGTGTTGATTATCACGCCGCGCTGGCCGTCGTCGTCGGGGTCGCTGCCGGCCATGGCTGCAGCGGTCAGTCGGGATACGTTGAACGTCCCGATGGCGTTCATGTCCATGGTGGACGTGAATATGTCCTTGTCGGCAGGGGATCCGTCACGACCGACGGTGCGGCCTCCACCCGTCGCTCCGCCAGCCACGTTGACCACGATCGACAGCTGGCCCAGCCCGTGTGCGGAATCGATGGCCGAACCAACGGCGCTGTCGTCGTTGACATCGCCTGATGCAGGAGAGGCCTTGTCCCCCAACTCTCTGCAGAGCGACTCTGCCCGGTCGACGTCACGGTCGAACACGACCACGCCGACACCGGCGTCAACCAGTCGTCGAACCGTTGCGGCCCCGAGTCCACCTGCGCCGCCAGTGACGATTGCAGAACGTCCATTCAAGTCCACTATGGGTCCCTTCTCGACCGATCGTGGTTCTCCGTTCAGGAGAACCACGCTCCCATCGGGAGCCTGCACACGCTACGGAAGATCTAACAGGCGCGTCAATCCTGCCCTAACATCGGCTCTTCACCGCACTCCGGAGGAACAAGATGACAGCAGTGATGGAAGGCGTTCGCATCCTGGAGGTTGCAGAGCACACGTTCGTGCCCGCTGCCTCAGCGCTTCTGGCCGATTGGGGCGCAGAAGTGATCAAGATCGAACACGTCGAGCGCGGCGACGCCATGAGGGGTCTGATGTCGAGTGGCATTGCAGCCATCGGTGGCGGCGACGTGCATGTGCTCCTGGAGCACTCGAACCGGGGCAAGAAGAGCCTGGGCCTCGACCTCACCTCCGATGAGGGCTTGGAGGTGCTCTACAAACTCGTGGCAACCAGCGATGTGTTCCTCACCAACAAGGTGCCCAGGGTCCGTACCAAGTTGAACATCGATCTCGACAAGATCAGGGAGCACAACCCCGACATCATCTATGCGCAGGGTACGGGTCAGGGCGAGCGCGGTCCGGAGGCCGATCGTGGTTCGTACGACTCGCTCGCATACTGGGCGCGCGCCGGGATCGCGCTGGGGCTCAAGGCCGCGGTCGATGACTACGTGCAGCAGCCGCCTGCTCCGGCGTTCGGTGACTCGATCGGTGCAATGACGATCGCCGGGGGCATCATGGGAGCTCTCTATCACCGCGAACGCACGGGTGAGGCTACGACGGTCGATGTGTCGTTGCTCGGAGTCGGGCTCTGGTCGATGGGTGCGGCCGTGGCACTCTCTCTGCAACTGGACACCCCCTGGGCACCGCCACCGCGCGACGCCATCGGCAACCCACTGACTGCGATCTACCGGACCAAGGACGACAAGTACATATCCTTCACCTGCCTCCAGGCGGTTCAGTACTGGCCGGAGATCGCGGTGATCATCGGACGTCCCGAGTTGGCCGCAGACGATCGTTTCGCTCATCCGCTCGGCATGATGGAGAACGCCCGCGACGCGTGGGAACTGTTGACCGGGGCCTTTCTCTCGCGCACCGCGCAGGAGTGGCGACAGGAGCTGGCGGACTTCTCCGGACAGTGGACGATGGTTCAGGACACCATCGAGGCGGCCGGGGATCCACAGTCCGTCGCAAACGGTTATGTGGCGGATTGCGAGACCGCAGAGGGCACGCCGTACAACCTCGTTACCGCACCGGTCCAGTATGACGGGATCCCCGCGCAACCCACCAGGGCCCCTGCCTTCAACGAGCACGGCGATGAAATTCTGTCCGACCTCGGACTCGACATGGAGGAGATCCTCGATCTGAAGGTCAGAGGAGTCGTCGCCTGAGCAGGTATCAGGAAAGGTCGAACAGGGCGCTCGCGACCGTCAGAAGCTCCTTGCGGAGGGTGTTGTCGTCCAGGTCGGCTACGAGCGGATGTACCACTGCTCCTCCGACCGCGGCCGACACGATGGCCGTGCGCACGGTCATGGCCCGCTGTTCGGGTCCGTCGCCGATGAGGATGCCGTACAGGCGTGCCATCAGATCGATGAACGGCTCGTGCTCACCGAGCAGCCGGATCATGGACGGATCGCCCTGGAGGGCGCCTATCCAGCGACGCCGATCGACCGCCACGTCGATCACGTGGCGCAGGAGCAACCTGCGAGCTTCGTCGAGATCCTTCTCGGACTCTGCCACCTCCAGCGCCACCTGGAGCCCCGCCAACTCCACCTCGGCGACCGCGAGCACGATTTCCTCCTTGGTGTGGAACTGGTGGTACACGGCTGCCTTCGTGACCCCCAGCTCGTCGGCGATCATCTGCAGTGATGTACCGCTCACTCCGTGTTCCGCGAACAGCTCGAGAGCCGTGTCGGCGGTCCGTCTCTGCGTGGGTGTGAATCGGTCGGGGTCGAGTCGCCGTTCCGCCATGTGGCCGGGCGGGGTCATGGGAAGAGCATAGTTGAGGTTGACCCGAGGCTAGCCGTACGGCTAGCCTCGTCCCCGGGACGTTTCCAAGGGGGTTGACGATGCCCGACCAGCGCCAGGCAGCACCCGACCCGGAACCCGGGTCCGGTTTCGATGAGTTCTTCGAGATCCGCAAACCCGGAGCACACCTCGAGTCCGATGTGGTGGAGGACGAGTTCGTGCTCGCTCTGGGGGTGGACCTCGACAACTTCGCGAAGTTCGACCGGGTTGACGACTCGCATCACCTACCCCAAGGCCCAACTGGATATTCGTCACGAACTCGACGTCGACTCGGGTGCGGAGCTCCCCGACTACAGCGGAGAGTACCGGGCGGACCTCCGCTACACGGACTTCTCCGTGGAGGCCCTCGCTGGCAGGTTCCTGCCATGGTCCGAGGCGTACATGCAGCTCTGCGTCGATGGTTGGGCCGCGGAGGTGGCCAGGCGTTACGGGGCGGAGACCATGGCTGAGATCGAGTGGACCGCGTGGGTCGACCAGGTGCGTCCCGAAATCGATCGAATGCGAGGCGAGTTCCTCCCAGAGGGCATTCCTACGTCGATCCCAACGAAGCCGTGCCAATGGACCAGCGTCCCACCACGAGGGTCGCCTACACCGGTCTGTTCACCCCCGAAGATCGAGCGTTCGAATTGTCCAAGCCCGAGTTGGTGACGTGGCTGCTCGGTAGCCACGAGTACCTGCTGCAGTGCATCGAGGCATGGGCCACGCAGATCACCGTCCGCTATGGGCTGGATGAGATGTTCGACATCCAATGGACGCTGTGGGGCGAGTCGGTGCTTCCGGGAGCGAAGAAGCTCAAGGCCGAGCACCTCGGCATCGCCGGCAGCACCGTGGCGGACTGGATGAAGGACCTCCAGATCGATGCCACCGCGATGCCGGGCAAGGCTTTCGACCTGTCGTTCGAGATGCCCGAGCCCGATGTCGGCATCATGACCTTCAACCGTTGCGTCGCGGTCGATCAGTGGGAGTCGATGGGCCGACCCGACATCCTCGAGAAGAACTGCCACTCGACGTGTCCCAAATCGATGATCGAGACGGTCAAGATGTACGACCCCAACATGGCCGTCGAGATCCTTGCCATCCCACCCCGACGGGACCCCGACGACGTGTGTTGCAAGTGGCGCTTCAGCATGCGATCCGAGGACGACCCGGAGTACGTGACGGTTCCGGTCGAACTCGACCCGACCCGCAGGTCCGAGTAGTTCTGCTCGGTTGTTCAACCCGGTCGATCGGGTTACCTGGGAGTGGTCAGCTCCCGGCCAGGCGCACAGCCCCGTCGAGACGGATGTTCTCGCCGTTCAGGTAGCCGTTCGCCACGATCGACTCCACCAGCTCGGCGAACTCGTCAGGATTACCCAACCTGTCGGGGAACACGAGGTATTTCGTGGGATCGCCATCGAGGCAATCGAGTAGCCCCAGCACCGCGGGTGTGGCCATTGTGGCCGGGGCAATCGCACACACCCGGATCCCCGACGGGGCAAGATCGCGGGCGAGCGGGAGGGTCATTCCGAGGATCGCCGCCTTTGCAGCGGCGTACGCAACCTGGCCCCGTTGTCCTTCAAATCCTGCGATGGACGCCGTGTTGATGATGACCCCTCGCTCGCCCCGTCCGTCAGGCTCGTTTTCGGCCATCGCCGCGGCCGTGAGTCGGGTGGAGTTCCACGTACCGATCGCGTTGATCTCCATTGTCCTCGCGAACGACCGTGCATCGTGTGGGCTGCCGTCGTCACTCACCGTCGGTCCTCCCCCGATGACACCCCCGGCCACGTTGACGAGTACCGACAACCGTCCGAGGTGCTGTGCAGTCTCAATTGCGCGGATCACGTCACGGTCATCGAGCACATTCCCGGACACTGTCACCACCGTGTCGCCGGAATCATCAACGAGGGCTTGTCCGCCGTCCACGCGGTCGAACGCCACGGTCGGCACACCCCCTTCGACGAGGCGACGCACGGTTGCCATTCCCAGGCCACCGGCCCCACCGGTCACCAGTGCGGAGCGAGTTCCTTCATCACCGGTGCGGGTGCCATCGCCCACGTCATTCATAAGAGGGCAGGAGACCGTCCCGGAGCTGTGCCCGGAGCCTGAACTTCTGCACTTTACCGGACGGGGTCCGGGGGAACTCTTCGACGCAGTGCAGCGATTCGGGCCACTTCTGCCGGGCGATCCCGATCGATTCGAGATGGGCCCGAACATCCGCCGGCGCAGGCCGAGCGGCACCCTCGCGGAGTCGGATGACAGCGGCGGCATGCTCGCCGAGTCGTTCATCGGGTGCAGCCACGACGCTGACCTCGGCGACAGCGGGCAACGTCATCATGGATTCCTCGATCTCCACCGCGCTCAGGTTCTCGCCTCCGCGGATGATCACATCGGACACGCGGTCGGTGATAGTGAGATACCCGTCGTCGTCGAGTACCCCGACGTCGCCTGTGCGGTACCAGCCGTCAACATCGAACGCGTCCGCCGGTGAGTTTGCTGTCCACGTAGCCGATGAAACAATCGGGTCCTCGACTGAAGATCTCACCGCTGTCGTCCAGGCGGATCTCGACGCCCGGTAGTGCCCGCCCATCGGTGGCAGCACGCTTGTCGGCTGGATCCGAGAGCAGGCAACCGGTGATCGAAGGATGTTCGCTGCTCCCGTAGGACCGGAAGGCCTCGATGCCGAGCGAGGCGAGGCGATTCATGACGGCCTCCGGGACGCTTGATCCTCCGAGCCCGGCGAATGGCATTTGGACAGGTGTCGCTCATCGAAGTCGGGATGGTCGAGCAGGCTCGTCATGAAGTAGGTCGCACCGCCGGTGACACCCAGGTCTTCCTCAACCATGAGGCGGAGCACTTCGGCAGGGTCCCACACATCGAGGAGGTTCACGGGATGATTGCGCAGACAGGGGGATCAGCAGCGCATTCACCATGCCGATGAAGTGCCCGACCGGTGCCCCGATGATCTGGGCCGGCCCTCCCTTCGGGAACATGTGGTCGAGCTGGTGTGTCTCGCACGCGATCGTCCTGTGTGAATGGACAACACCTTTGGGATCGTGGGTCGTTCCAGAGGTGAACGCCACGATGGCGGGAGCGTCCGGGTCCACCCCGATCGGTCCTGTCATCGGATCCGAGTCGAGCATCGTCGCGAAGCCCGTGGCCCGTCGCGGAAGGTCCGCGTCGACCGCGGCAGTCACGAGCCAGAGTGGCTCCTCGTCGGCAGTCCCAACGAGGAGGTTGTCGTAGGTCTCCAGGTAGTCGTTGTGGCCGAAGCGATCTGGCGTCACCAGCACCTTCGGCGCCACGGCATCGAGGATGTAGCGAACCTCCTTCGGACCGTAGAAGTGAACCACTGGAACGACCACGGCGCCCAGGTACGCAGATGCCCAGAATGTGATGCCGGCCTCAACCCAGTTCGGGAGCTGGAACATCACGACGTCGCCGGGCTCGACCCCTTCCTCCGACAGGCTGGTGGCGAGGGAGCGGGCAGCCCGGTCGACATCGGCGAAGGTGCCCCGCCACGGTCTTGCGCTCGAGTGGACATTGAATTCGACGTCTGCCCTCGAGGCGAGACCATCGGCCACCATCGTTCCGAGGGTCTCATTGGTCCACAAACCGTCCGCCAGATAACGGTCCACGAGATCGGGCGGAACCGCTGCGTGCGATTGAAGCATCGATCATTGCGGAACACCTTCCATTTCCCGGTCCCCCGTCGTTCGTTCCCGGATGGCAACGGCCCTGCGCCTGCATGGGAACGCCCACCGTCAGGTCCCGAACCTATCGGTTGTGGAGCATGCGCTGCCAGTGACATTGCCGCTGGAGTAGAACCCAATTATCGTCGAGATCGTGCATGGATCAACTCCCGTCGAGGACATCGTCGAGACTCGAGCAGCTACTTGCCCGCTACGCGGTAGGAATGACCGCTGACGACATCGATGCCGTGACCGAGGTGTTCGCACCGGACGGTACCTACAGCGCATTCGGCGACACGTACACGCTCGCCGATTTCCCGAACCTCGCGTCTGCCGCGCCCAAGGGCCTCTACATGGTCGGTCCACCGGCACTGGAACTCGAGGGCACGAGCGGGTCGGGACGTCAGCCCCTGTGTTTCGTCGAACAGGCCGAGCATGCAATGCGCATCGGCTACTACACCGATACCTATGTGCATACCACTGCTGGGTGGCGGTTGCGGACCAGAGCCATGACCTTCCTGCGGCGCAGCGGCGAGCGGGACTCCGGGCGCCCGCACGACCCGACCCGTCCCAAGCCGGCTGATGCGCAATAGGCACCGCTGATCCATTCTCGGGGATCAATTGTCGGACTGCGAGGATCGCCGGTTCAGGACGACGATTCGCTCACGTCGGACCACCCGTCGTCCTCAGTCTCGACGTGGATGATCTCAGGCGCGGCGGCGAGCCATTGCGGCATCATCGAACTGGCCGTCTTGAAGTGCTCGGAGTTGACATGGGCTTCTCCCGCTTCGGAGTCCCGGAAGATCTCCATCAGCACCCACAGCTTGGGGGTCCTCGGCGCTGCGGTACCAGTCGAAGGAGATGTTGCCCGGCTCCGCCCGGCTCGACTCGGTGAACTCCCTTACGAGCGTCGGCCACTCGTCGGCATACTTGGCCCGTACCGGTTGCTTGACGATGATGACGATCATTGGGACCTTTCAGCGTGAGTTGAGTTTGGTTGAGCCTGTGAATGTTCAGGTCGCTCACGCGTCTGAGCGGCACGATGTTCCGCGAAGACTTTCTCCAGGCTGCTGCGCTGCCCATGCTAGGTGTCGCCCTACGACGGATGCGCTCAACCGCATTGACTCATCTTATAAACGCTCCGCGTAGTTGGGTTCGTTGCCTCATGTAGGAATCTCCGCGTAGCAGCGGGACCGGTTACGCCTTGTCGATGGAGCTTTCGATGGGTGAACTGTCTGGCGTGACGAACAAGATGGCGACCGCGTATCGCCGCGGTTCCCAGGTCCGACAAGTCCAAGATGTTGGACCGGTTGTGCGAGTCGACGGGCTGGCATCGCGATCATGCCCGCACCCGGTTACGTGAAGCCGGCACCGTGCGCGTGGTGACCCCTCGCAAGGCCCGCCAGGCGACGTACTCGGTGCGGGTGGTCGCCGGGTTGGAGGCGTGTTGGCGCGTTGCTCGTGAACCGGCCGGGAAACGCCTCGCTCCGATGCTCGCCGATCTGGTCCCATGCTGGTCCGCGACGAGGAGTCCGGATCTCACCGCCTGGGAGACCGAACTGCTGATCTCGATGAGCGCCGCGACAATCGACCGTCGCCTCCAGAGTGCGAAGGCTCTGGATCGTGTCGGGGGTGTGAGTCATACCAAACCGGGATCGTTACTCAAATCCCAGATCCCTATCCGGACGTGGTCTGGATGGGATGAAGACACCCCCGGGTTCGTGGAGATCGACCTGGTCGGTCACGAAGGCGGCAACAGCTACGGCGAGTTCTGTTTCACCCTCACCATGACTGATATTGCAACGGGTTGGACGATCAACCGGTCCGTTGTCAACAAGGCCGCGATCCACGTCGTTGCGGCCATCGAGGCCGCGAGCGCGCTGTTTCCGTTTCCGATCTTGGGAATCGATTCGGACAACGGTTCAGAGTTCATCAACGTGCACCTCTTCGAGTACTGCGTCGCACACAAGATCACCTTCACCAGGTCATGGCCCGGTCACAAAACGACGGAGCCCATGTCGAACAAAAGAACTGGACTCACGTCCGAGAGTTGGTCGGCTACCTGCGTTTCGACACCGATGCCGAAATCGAGTTGTTGAACCAGATCTGGGATCTCGACTGGCGGTTCACGAACCTGTTGTGCACCCAACAAAAACTCATCAGCCGTGAACATGTCGGCGCCAAGGTGATCAAACGCCACGACCCAGCCCAGACACCTCACCAGCGAGCCCTCGCGTCAGGGATCCTCACAGCCGCTGCGAAAGGCCGCCTCACCCGCGGCCCGCAACCAGCTGCACCCCGGACAACTCCAACGGGAAATCGACCGGCTCTGTGACCAGCTCGACCATCTCGCATTGAGCAAGCCACCAGCACCTCACCGCAAGGTCAACCGGACGTTCAACGCCTCAGATCACCCGGAGGTTTCAGGTGAGGCAACGAACTAACCCTTCCCGGGCTTCTCTGACATGAGGCAACAGGCAACTCGTGATCATGCTGTCGAACGGCGGTTCGGCCGCACCGAATGCCGGGAACCTGCCTCCCATCGCAGGCCGAGCGGGAGATGCCGCGGGGCGACGCCCGAGGAGATATCTCCGGCCAGCTCCGCGACGGAGGATGTCAGCCGGGGCGAGTTCGACAGGAAATTGCGTGATCCAAGGCCGACAACCCCCGATAGCGCCATAGGGTGACCAACTTCTACGCTCGGATCAACAAAGGGACGCAACGTGTCGCTGATGACCACGAGCATCATTGGCCATCGCCCAATGTTGGCCCCGCTGACTGTTTCCCGAGGTCCGATGATGACAATCCATGCGTTGGGTGTCGATGAACTCCTGAGGTTGCACGAGGATCCCGGCGCCGTGGGTCCCTGGGCCGGACCTGTGGCTCGTGATGTCGTTGTCGTGGATCTTGAGGAGATCGATGGATCCGTCCCGACGGTGGGTGTTCCGTGCGCCATTCCGGTGGTCGTCGTAGGCACGACGCGTCCCGGCGCCGATCTGTCTCCGGTGGCCCGAGAACTCTGCGATGTCGTCGCTGCACCCGGCGGTCAACTGATCGGCCAGATAGCAGCCACAGTGGAACGCAATCCCGTCTCATCTCTCGCCCTCGTGACGCTGCTGCGCCGCTCCGGTGGCCTGAGTGTCTCGCAAGGTCTCCTGGTGGAGTCAGCTGTCTACGGCACCTTGCAGGCGGGTGAGGAGTTCGCTGCCTGGCGCAGGTCCGTGCCCAGACGACCCGGCAACGACATGGAGTCGGCGGTGCTGGTTCCGGCGACGCCGCCGGTGCTGGCCGTCCGCCACGATGACCAGCTCCACCTCACGTTGAACCGTCCCGAACGACGCAACGTGTTCGATGCGTCGATGCGCGATGTGCTGGCTGAACAACTCACACTCGCGCTCCTTGACACCACGATCCACCGGGTGCGACTCGATGGCGCCGGGGCTGGCTTCTGCAGCGGGGGCGACCTCGACGAATTCGGCACGGCGACGGATCCTGCCGTCGCCCACGTGTTGCGACTCGAACGCAGTGTCGGGTGGTTGATCGACCGGATCAGGGACCGGGCGACGGTCACACTCCACGGGGCATGCGTCGGGTCCGGGATCGAACTGGCCGCTTTCGCTGCCCACGTGGTGGCTGACCCCTCTACGTCGATCTCCCTACCCGAGGTGTCGATGGGTCTGATTCCCGGTGCCGGCGGGACGGTGAGCCTCGTGAGGCGCGTCGGCCGTCACCGCGTCTGTGAACTGGCACTATCGGGCCGGTCCATCGACGCCCGAACGGCTCTCGAATGGGGACTCGTTGACGTGCTCGGGGGTCATTGACGAACCGGTTGAGGTCGACCGCCAACTCCGGCATCGTCCGCTCCGCGTCGATGCCCGCCCGGTCAGGGACCGGACGGGCATCAAGTTGACGGGGATGATTGTTACCGAGCGGCGACGTCGTGCGCCACGTTGACGGTGGTGGCAGCTGTGATCGGCCCTCCACCGGTGTCCTCGTTGTAGCCCGGCGCACCATGTTCGAGGACGTCGAGGCCTTCGATCTCTTCCTCTGCGGTGACCCGGAGGCCGATGGTGTACTTGATGGCCAGGAACAGTGCGAAGGCGCAGACCAGGACGAACGCTGCGATTCCGGCAACACCAACCAGCTGGTTGTAGAGCAGGTAGAAGCCGTCACCGGCTAACAGGCCACCGGCCGAGTCTGGGGTGCGCATTGCGAACACGCCCACCAGGAGCGTTCCCAGAGCACCACACACACCGTGGACCGAGATCGCACCCACCGGATCGTCCACTCCGATTCGGTCGAAGGCCATCACGGCTCCCACGACCACCAGGCCGCAGATGGCTCCGATGGCCAACGCTCCGAGGTTGCCCACCGCAGCCGTGCCGGCAGTGATGCCCACGAGGCCGGCGAGCATTCCGTTGGCCGTCATGGCCACATCCGGCTTGCCGGAGGTGACCCATATCAGACCCATGGCTGCAAGTGCCCCCGCTACCGCGGCGAGTGTGGTGGTCACTGCGATGTTGCCCACCTGGGGGAAGTCAGCTGCAAGCTGTGAGCCGGGGTTGAACCCGTACCAGCCGATCAGCAGGATCATCGTGCCGAGCACAGCGAAGGGGATGTTGTGACCGAGGATGGCCCGCGGCTTGCCGTCGGGACCGTACTTGCCGATGCGTGGGCCGAGCACGACTGCGCCGGCCAGTGCGGCCAGACCGCCCGTCATGTGGACGATCGATGAACCGGCGAAGTCCGTGAAGCGCCCCTCACCGAAGGTCGAGATCCATCCGCCGCCCCAGGTCCAGTGGACGATGATCGGGTAGATGAATCCGGTGATCACCAGCGAGTAGATGAAGTAGCTCTTGAACTTGGTTCGTTCGGCCATCGCACCCGACACGATCGTTGCGGCTGCTGCTGCGAACGCGAGTTGGAAGAAGAAGTCGACACTTGGTGCGAGCCCTCCATCGGCGGGGACCCAGGGGACCAGGTCGCCCAGGGCGAAGTTTCCCCAGCCGAACAGGCTGGTTCCGCCGGCTCCGTAGGCCAGTCCGTAACCGATCAGGTAGAACATGACGGCGCCGGCTGCGAAGTCCATCAGGTTCTTCATCATGATGTTCGCCACGTTCTTCGAGCGGGTCAGGCCCGCCTCGACAAGAGCGAATCCGGCCTGCATGAAAATGACAAGGATGCCTGCGACGAACACGAAGGTGTTGTCGAGTAGCACTTTCGATTCGTCAGGCGCCGACTCCTGGGCCAGAAAACTCAGTTGGGAAAACACGAAATCTCCTCGGGTAGATGATGACTGCCCTATCGGGGCGATGACCGAGACTCTGGCGCGGCGCTGTTGCGTCCCCGTGTTGTCAATGTGAACCGCGTGTTACATCCCGTTTTGTGGGGCGTGCGTGGCGCTCAGCGCCACGCACGCCCCACAAAACGGGGCAGTGGTCCGGCCGAGGCCGGGACCCAACGGGACGGTGGGGGATCAGCGGATCCGCACGGTGGCGCCCGCGGGCGCCGGGAACGCCTCGAACTGCTCCCTCAAGTGCGACTCGACCGAGGGGTCGATCGCATAGAAGTGGATCGTATCGCCACCGACCACCTTCGCTCCGTCCCACTGCCAGGAGCCGATCTCGGTCCAGCTTTCCGGTGGTGGGTCCGTGGCGGTCTCAGCTACGTCGTAGACCATCGCCCACTGGGCACCTTCATCTCGGGCGATTCGATCCAGTACGTCGGCGTTGTAATCGCCCTGCATCTTCGCCTCGAGCACGGACTTGTTCGCCAGACCCCACGCGTCGGTCAGCCGGGTGTCGCCGTACAGACCCACCATGCCTATGTCCCCGATCACCGAGCGGCAGCCGGGGCACGCCTCGGCGCTGAAGCGCGCCATGTTGCTCTGCTGTTGGCTGATCTCCGCCATGCCTGTCAGACCGATCAGGTTTATGCGGACGCCATCGGCGAAGCCGATCAGAGCCAGTGTGATCATGGCGATCACGACAGCTGGTCGCCTCCATCCGGGGAGTTGAATTCGGCTGCTGTTGACCCGAAGGGACTCGATACCGAGAGCGAGGGCGAACAGGCACAACGCAACCAGGTAGGCCTCATAGCGGTAGAGCCAACCGGTCTGGCTGTAGGCCAGGTGAAGCGTGGTGATGGAGAGCGCAAGCCAGCTCCATCGCCGAGCGGCAGGGCTGAAGGAGTCGCCCATGCGGTGGCCGAGCCACAGCACGATCGCCACCAGCAACATGACCGCCACGAGGCGCGGGCGGCGCAGCACGGAAAGCAGGTATTCGGGGTTGGGAAGGACCCGGGCGATACCGGTCGATCCGGTCATGCTCTTTGCCGCGATGGACGCCGGCACAGCGGGCCAACCCTGTCCGAGGTTCACCGCCATGGTCGCTGCTATCGGTATGACGGCTCCGATGCCAACGGCCACTGCCTCTGCGAACTTGCGCTTGGCGAGCAGCATCACACCGACGCCGGCCGCGACGAAGATCACCTCCGGTCGAGTAGCAGACAGCGCCAGCGCCGCTGCGGCCAGTCCGAGGAGTTGCCATCGTGTGGATTTCGCGGAGAAGCTCGCCCGAACCGAAAGTTGTACGAGCAGTATGGACAAGCCGATCTGCGCGACGTGTTCCATGCCGGTGAGGGCCATGAGCAGAAGCGGGACCACCACCACCATGGCGAGCATCAACCCGACCCGAACCTCGGTTGACATTCCCTGACGGCGGGTCCATCTGTCGACCAAGACCAGTGTGGCCACAGCGCTGAGCGAGCTGAGGACCAGAGGGATGCCGACCACGGGTCCGATCGCGGCCACGACGCCGGCGATCAGCAGGGGCCATGCGGTGGAGGAAGCAGCTGACGCGAACTGTCCCGGATTCACACCCAGCGTGAAGCTGTCGGCCAGATTCTGTCCGAGTCGCAGGTGGATGTAGGCGTCGTCGAGTGGGTAGGTGAACACCCCGTTGGCCGATATCGCCAACCGTACGAACAACGCGACCAGGGCGACCAACACAGCTGAGGTCGCCCAGCCGAGCCAGCTCGCCGTGTGCGTTTCCCGCGTGTCCGCCCGGGCATCCCCCGCCTTGGTCCGCACGATTTCATCGTACTGAGCCGGTAGGCACCGAGCCAATCACCGAACCTGTGCAGGAAGCAATCGAGAGTGAACAGGGGCAGCAGGCCGCGGAAATTCGCGGTGGTCGAACCAGGTGGGGTTCAATTGGTCGATGGACCTGCGGGGATCGATCTCGTCTGCTCCGCGGCGCATTCCCTGGTGGGGTTCAGCACTGCTCGGGGCTGCCGTTGTGGTTGTCCTCGCGGCTCCGGTCGCCTCCCGGTTCGGTCAAGGCGGGGGGCGCTACTTCGGGTGGTACACGACCGCAGAGGACCATCTGTACACCGGTCTCATACTCGACCAGATCCAGTACCTGAGGCTCGTAGACGCCACCGCGGGAAACGCCCCCTCCTCGGAGGTGGCGCCGTTCACGGCGCGGGCCCTGGCTCCCTGGCTCGCGGGGCACCTTCCGCTGGACGCATACCTCGCGTTGACGCTGGTGAACATCTCCTGCCTCGTACTGGGCACCTTCGCCCTTGCACGACTGGTGATGGATCTCACCCGACGGAGAGATGCGGTTGCCCTCGCAGTCGCTGTGTGGGCGGTGTCCTTCCCCGTGTTCAAGTACACCGGGAACGGTTTCGTGGATCCCGCGGCCATCGGCCTGATCCCAGTCGTGCTCCTGTTCATCTGGCGACGCTGGCTCATCGCCGCCCTGGGCGTGTTTTTCGCCGCCATGTGGATGAAGGAGACTTCCCTGGTCCTCGCGGCGGTAGGGATCGCGTTCGTGTGGAAGGACCCGCAGGCCAACCGGAGGCGGAGATGGTTCAGCACCGTTGCCTGGCTGTGTGTGGCCGGGTTTGCCTACGCCACAGCGGATCTACCCGGCGGCCCGCACCAGATCGTATTCGCCCCGTGGGTGCCGCATTCCCTGACCACCGTGCGCGACACACTGTCGTTCAATCTGTTGCTACTTCCGCGCTTGATCGCCTTCGGAGCGACGGTGGCTCCAGCGTTCTTCGGTGTGGCCATGTGGTGGCGCGGTCGGCGTAGCGGGTCACCCGTGCTCGCCGCACCCGATGCCGTACCGCTGGTCGTGGGCTGCATCGGCGGGGCGGCAATCGGCCTGAGCGCCCTGCCCACAGCTCTCTTTGACGGTCGTTCTGCATGGACCACACTGCCCTTCGCGGTGCTGTTGATCGCTGGCTGGTGGGCATCAAATGACAGAACCACCGCGGGTGCCGAGATGAGGGGCTTGCTGAGGACCGTGCGATGGCCGGTTCTCGGCGTGGTCATGGTGTGGTTCGCGCTTGTCGCCCTTGTGAGTCTTCCCGGCGCGCCGAACGCACTGGAAGACGACTACCAGCCCCGGTTCACCTCGGTGCCCACAGCGCCTGAGAACCGGACCGTGTACTCCCTTTCGGGCAAGGGCACCTCCACTGTGGAGGTGCCGGGCGAGGGCCCGGTGCTTCTCCGGTTCGAAGGTGAGGCTCCGGTGGGCCTGACCTCGGGTGGACTCGAGTTGGTCTCACCCGGCCGTGTGGAGTCGGGGCTCACCATGTTCGATCCGGGATCCGCTCGGGGTGACGACGTGGACAGGCTCCTCGAGGTCGACAGCGAGGGTTCCTGGTCGGTCGAGGTGCAACCGGTCTCGAGCGCCCTGTTCTTCGCGATGGCGCCGTTGTCGGGCTCCGGCCCGAGTGTCGTCGCCTACCCGGGTGGTCTGCCGCGGGCCATCCAGATCGGATGGAGCAGCGACGACCCGACAGATCGGGTGCTGCTGGTGGGAGGATGCCAACTGGGCACGTGCGGCGAGGTGGGCCCCGACGGGGTCGTCCCGGCCGGGACCGAGGCGCTGGTGATCGACGCGTCGGGGCGATGGGATATCAGTCCGTCCGAGTGGGCCTCCGAGATGGATCAGCCGGTGCTGGCGGACACCGACGCCACCGTTGTCCGGCCCTCGGGGTGACTCCACTCGGGGGACTCCGTGACCCCGACCCCGGCTGACTCCCGTTCCGATTGTCCTGGCGCCCCAACGGGGGTGCGCCAGGACAATCAGAACGGCGACTTGGTCGGCTGTGGTCCCGGTCGGGGACGTCAGGCCCTGATACGGCTCAACATTCCGTTGCCGAATGCCCCTGAGGCCACATAAAGGTGGTTGTTCTGCCACTCGACCGCGACAGGCGTATCGAGCTCGGCAACTGCAACCGGGCCGTTGGGAGTCAGCTTCGAGACCCGACCGCCGAAGAGTTCGGTCACGTACACCTCACCGCGCGGTGACACGGCGAGGTCCGTTGCTCCCAGGAATCCGCTGCCAACGGTACGGGTGCGGCCGTTCCAGAGGTTGACTTTCAGAACGACTCCGCGTGCACCGGCGCTCGGATCCTCGGGGCCTCCGGGCAACAACGAGACGTACGCACCCCGGGGGGTCACTTCGATGTCGGTCGGCACCGCGTTGGTCTTGTAGGTGAGGCCCACTGCGCAGTCGGGGATGCCGTTGGCCGCCGCGAATCCGGGTGTGATCCGAAGTGCCTGGGGGCTGAAGACGGTCACGAGATGGATGCTTCCCCACCAGGTCACGAACAACAGGTCATTGGCGCCTGCGTCTGCCACGTAGACGCCCCACGGCGTGACTGCCATCGAGTACGGATTCGCGTTCACATCCCCGTTGTACTGAGGTGGACCCAGTTCATCGGCGGGCCACTGCGACGCACACTCATCGGTGAGCCCCGCAACCCCGTAGGTCACATTGCCGTCGGGATTGTGCGTAGCCTCGAACTTTCCCAGATCAGCCAGTTGACGGGTCTTGCCGTTGGGTGCCCGGACCTGCAGCGACGCCTCGACAGGTCCTGGCGAATCCTCCCCCGAGGTCATCGAGTAGATGACCGAGCCGAAGGGGCCGTTGGCCACGGCATCGAGGCCAGGTACGTTGAAGAGGTCGGTCACTGTGCCATTGCCCGAGACCCTCGACACGGTGCCACTGAACTGCTGCGCAACGAGAACCGAACCACGGTGGTCCGTGTCGATCGACAGTGGTCCGGCGAGACCCTGTGCGATCACGCCGTCGGCGCCACCACCGGGGTGCCTCCCGCCCGCTGATGCCGGTACCGAGGCAGCGAACGTCGCAATCATCGCGGTTGCGGATGCCAAGGCTGCCAACCTCCACACCTTGGGTCGGCGTCGGATGATCAGCGATCGCCCGGTGCATGGTTGCTCGCGGTCAGCGTTCCCGCGGTGAAGCATCTCTGAGATCGTTCTCATTGCCGTTCTCCTTCTTGCAGGATCCCCTCCTGCACTTCTCCTTCAGGCCCCGGCCACCCGGAGTCGGGAATGGACAACCCTGCTGGCAGCCACATCGGACTGTCGACGGCCTGGGTCATGTGGAGCGGTCGCGGTGACCGCAATGTGGAGGCTGTTCCGGCCTGATTAGCGGTCCATTAGCGACCCGTCATGTCTTCGCAGGTGGTTCTCGGGGATTTCATGCAGCGGGTTGAGGGTGGGGGTACCATCTCGCAGCGTGGAAACGGGTCGACGGGAGTCGGTGCGCGGGGGTTCTGTTCTCCCGGACCCTCCGGGCGCGCTCGTGGCGCCACCGATGCCCCACTTGCTCGTTCGGCTCCTGGGTGAGTTCAGCGTGGAAGCGGACGGAACGTCGTTGTCCGGACCGCTGTGGAGACGCGAGAGGGTCCGCTCACTCATGGCCAAGCTCGCGCTCGCACGGTCGGCATCGAGGAGATCGTTGGCCACCGATCTGTGGCCGGACCGCGACTTCACATCAGCATCCAACAACCTGAGGGTGACCCTGTCGTATCTGAGATGCGCCTTCCAGGAGGCCGGGGTGGATCCGATGCCCGTGGAGTCGGATCGTCACCGCGTGTGGTTGACGCCGATGGTCCGGTGGTCGATCGATACCGAGGAATTCGAGCGCTGCGTCGCGGATCTACCGGCGGAGGGCGTGAGGCTCGACCACCCGTCGATGGGCTACGCCGCCAGGGAGGCGCAGGTGGCGTCCGATCGCTCCACCGTTTCCTCCGATTCCACCCACCTGCCATCGAGTGATCCGCTGTGGACCCAGGCGGTCAGCTGGTATCGCGGCGACTTCCTGTCGGGGCTCGATGTTCCGGCAGAACTCGAGATAGAGCGCGAGCGCCTCCGGTCCCTGTTCGTGACGGCGGCAGTGCGCCTGGGGGCGTACCTGCTGGAGCGCGGTCGGATGCAGGCTGCGCTGAAGGTCGCCAGTCGTGCCGTCGTGGCGGACCCGTGGTCCGAATCAGCCGGTGTGTTGATCGTGAAGTGTCAGGTGGGGCTGGGGGATCGCGCCGGTGCGGCTCGTTCACTCGAGCGGTGTCTCTGTTGTGACGCCGAGTTGGGGATAGCGCCCAGTGATGAATTGCGGATGCTGATCGAGGCCCTCCAGACCTGAGGCACTCCAGACCTGAGGTCCCGTCTCTCACGACCAGGGACCCGGATGTACCAAGATTGCAGCATGGACGACCGCGAAGACTCTCCCCGCAAGCCTGCGGTCGGCGGATTCGCCGAGACCCACATCTCAACGGTGTTCCTCACCTCCACGCGGGCCTACAAGATGCTGAAACCGGTGGCTCTGGGGTTCGTCGATTTCAGTGATACGGCCGAGCGACTGACCGCTGTGGACCAGGAACTCGAACTCAACCGACGCCTGGCCCCCGACGTGTACCTCGGCACCGCCGACGTCCACGAAGGGGGCCGTCTCGTCGATCGCATGTTGGTCATGCGCCGCATCCGCGATCAGGACCGCCTCGAGAGTCTGCTCCGCTTGCGCCGGGAGCATGACGACTCCGTCGAGCCCGTTCTGCCCGAGGACCTACGACGCTGCATCGACCTGGTCGTACGAGCCGTTGCGAAGTTGCACTCCGATGCGGGTCCGGTGCGCGGGAACGCGGCGACGATGGCGACGCGTGACGCTGTCCGGCGAAATTGGCAGGACAACTTCGATGCCATCGCGCCCTATGTCGGAGAGCTGATCGATCCCCGGGAGTATGAGCAGGTGCGCCGGTACTCGCTCGACTACCTGGAGGGATCGAGCGAGGTCTTCCGGAGCCGAATCGATCTCGGGTGGGTGCGTGACGGACACGGCGACCTTCGTACCGAAGACATCTTCTGCGAGCCCGACGGCCCTCGC
Source organism: uncultured Microthrixaceae bacterium (assembly GCA_963805905.1). Taxonomy (GTDB): domain Bacteria; phylum Actinomycetota; class Acidimicrobiia; order Acidimicrobiales; family Microtrichaceae; genus JAMLGJ01. The sequence continues at coordinate 2,627,370 of CAWDVV010000001.1, read as the reverse complement.
ATACTGGATTGCCTCGCGTTCTCGGAGGATCTACGGATCGCCGACGTACTGGCTGACATCGGCTTCCTTGCGATGGACCTCATCCATCTCGGCTATCCCTCCGAGGCTGATCGGGTGCTGGAGCTCTACGGAGACCTCACCGCTGAGACGCATCCGTGGTCTCTCGCTCAGCACTACATCGCCTATCGGGCCCATGTGCGAGCCAAGGTCTGTTGCCTTCAGGTCTCACAGGGTGATCCGGACAAGGCCGATCTCGCCCGGGTGATGCACGCTCTGGCAGCTGACCGCCTGCGCCGCGCTGCGCCGAAGCTCGTGATCGTGGGCGGTGGACCCGGCACCGGCAAGTCCACTGTCGCCCGCGGGCTCAGTGATGCCGAGCACCTCTCGTATCTCGGCTCCGACATCGTGCGCAAGGAACTGGCGGGACTCTCCGCTGAGGACCGGGCCGGAGCAGTGCCCGAAGGGGGTATCTACACGCCCGATATGACCGAACGTACCTACGCCGAGATGATGCGCCGCGCCGACATGTTGTTGTCACACGGTGAATCGGTGGTGCTCGACGCCTCATTCACCCAGGACATGTACAGGGCCCTGGCCAGGGACCTTGCGGCACGACGGCGGGTGAGGCTGGTGGAACTGTGTTGTGAGGTTGATCGCGACGTGGCGCTCACCCGGGTCCGCGACCGGGTCGGCGATCCCTCCGATGCCGATGCTGCGGTAGTGGAGCACCTCGGCTCCAGGGCCGAACCATGGCCCCAGGCCACGGTCGTCGATACGTCGCCCGTGGTGGAAGCAGTTCTCGCTGCAGCGAGAACTGCGGTCGACCGTCCACCGGATTGAAGGACCGACCGGATCGGCGGCAATGTCCAGCGCCGGTCCCCGCGCGTATCCTGTGCGGACCCCGCTCAATCGGCGGGCCCACATCGCCGGGACGGTTGCCGCCCGGACACCATCACGGGGGACAAATGAGCGAAACCAGCACCGACACCTCGACCGACGTCACGGACGAGATCAGAACCTGGCTCGGGGAGAACTGGGATCCTGATCTGACCGTGGCCGATTGGTGGGAGCGTCTGGGTCTGGCCGGCTGGTCAGCGCCGAACCTCCCTGCAGATGCCTACGGCAGGGGATTGTCGCGCAGCGACGGAGTGGTCGTGGGACGTGAGATCGCATCGTTCGGGGCTCTCCCGGCGCCATCGGGCCTCGGCCTCCTGCTGGCGGCTCCCACGATCGCAGAGCACGGCACCCGCGAGCAGATCGACACCTACGTCCGCGACATCGTCACCGGTCGCAAGGCATGGTGTCAGCTCTTCAGTGAACCCGGGGCAGGGTCGGATCTTGCGGGGCTCACCACGAAGGCCGAACTCGACGGTGAGGAGTGGATCATCAACGGACAGAAGGTCTGGACCTCACTCGGAACGGTTGCGGACCTCGGGATGCTGCTTGCCCGGACCGCACCTGATGCCCCCAAACACCGTGGTATCTCCTGGATGGTCATCGACATGCACCAGGACGCCGTCGAGCTACGACCGCTGTACGAGATGACCGGGCACGCCATGTTCAACGAGGTGTTCCTGACCGAGGCGCGAGTGCCCGCCGATGCGGTGATCGGCGAGGTGAATGCAGGGTGGACCGCGGCCAACACGACCCTGGCCAACGAACGCGCCGGCCTTGGCGCAGGTGGCGGGGGTGCGGCGGCAACCGCGGTACCCGGCACCATTGCAGGCAATCTCGAGCGGCGTGCGGGCGACTTCGTCCAACCGAAGAGCACCCCCGGGGACACAGCTCCGAAGGAGTCCAAGGGCGCTCGGGGCAAGGAGCGCTCGCACCGCTCCGCGGCGCAGATCTACATCGACCTGGCCAAGGGCAACGGAACGATCGAGGATGCCACGATCCGCCAGGATCTGATGCGCCTGCACACGATGGGCGAGGTAGGTCGCTTCAACGCCGGACGCGTGAAGGACACCAAGGCGCGCGGCGGCGACATCCCGGGCATGGCCAACATCGCGAAGTTGGCCATGAGCGAGATGGTTCGTCTCCAGAGCGACATCGGAATGCGGATCGTGGGTCCGGCGGGAACGCTGCATTCATATGACGGCGCCGACAAGGAAGCCATCGACGACGCCACCGGCAACCCCTTCCTGGCGATGGTCACGGGGTTGACGCTGTACTCGCCCGCCCCCTCGATCTACGGCGGCACAGATCAGATCCAGCGCAACATCATCGGTGAACGTGCGCTGGGTCTGCCCAAGGAACCGGGCGATGTCAACAAGGTTCCCTTCTCGAGCCTCCCGAAGAACACGTAGTCGTGAGCTCGTACGGTCGCGAGCGTGTACGCAATGCCGCCCCTGCATCACGGAACCGTGGATCCGGAGACCTACCCGCCCAGGGATTCGAGGTAGCGCCGTGCCGATTCACGGGACTCCTCGTCGCCCAACGCGCTGACGAGGGCATCCGCATCGCCGAACGCATGGCCCGTGCCGACCATCTGGGAGGTCACCGCATCCACCGCACGCTTCGTCATGTACATGGGCAGGCGTGGCCGGTCCGCGAGTAGTGCCACGAGACTGTCGACCGCATGGTCCAGCTCCTCGTCGGGTACGACCCGCTGGACCATTCCGAGCGCGAGCGCTTCGGCGGGTTCGACCGTGCGACACGTCATCACGAGGTCGCGCGTGGCCGGTGCTCCCACCTCTCGCACGAGTCGGGGTATGCCACCCCATGCGAGGGGGATGCCCAGTGCCACCTCAGGTATCGAGAAGCGGGCCGATTGTGCAGCGACGCGCATGTCGCAGCCCGCGGCGAGCACGACACCACCTCCTACGCAGTGTCCCTGGATTCGAGCCACCGTTGTCGCCCGCATCGCTTCGAGGGCCTCAGCCATGCGACGCCCCGCGTCGGCTCGTTCCCGCACGGTCACGTCGTCGCCGGGGTCGCCTCTGAACACCGTCACGTCGGCCCCGGCGCAGAACGCGTGGCCCCGGCCCTCCACCACGACAACCCGCACCTCGGTGATCGAGTCGAAGCGGCGGGCCGCGGATTCGATGCCCAACAGGACACCGGTGGACAGAGGGTTGAGCTTCTCCGGACGGTTGAGGGTGAGGCGTCCGACGGCCCCCTCGACCGATAGTTCCAGGTGTTCGTGCACGGGTTCCAGTGTCGCCATGCGCGGACCCTACAACCGTGGCCGCAGAACGGGACCGTCGTCACTGTCGGGGAACGATCTCACAGTCGAACCTCTGTTGGCGCAGAAGCGGAGCGTCCGACCTAGCTTGGAGTCCCTGTGAGAACCGGAACGGCCAGATGACGACGACCCTCGACACGACGTTCCGCGTCGGAGGTGCACCCGATGGCCTCATGGCGTTCTCCTCCGCAGGGGAGTACCTCGAGGCGCTCCCCGGTCTCGGAACCCATCGGGTGGTCGGCGGCGGGAGCAATCTGCTGGTGGCCGACGAGGGGCCGAGGGGCACCGTCGCGGTGTTGTCGCGACCCGGGAGCGGGGTTGTGGATGTGCACGGCTCGCTGGTGCTCATCGATGCGACCGGCAACTGGTTCGCGACGGCGCTGGATCTCGGCGCACGGGGACTGGGAGGAGTGGAATCGCTGGTTGGTATCCCCGGGTCGGTGGGTGGCGCCGTGGTCCAGAACATCGGCGCCTACGGCCACGAGATCTGTGAGGTCATCGAACGGGTCAGGGTTGTGCACGTCGTCGACGGATCGTCGGTGTGGCTGACCGCGGACTGAGTGCCGCTTCGGCTACCGCGACTCCCGGTTCAAGTCGGCCGAACGTGGGAAGTACGTGGTCCTGGAAGCCGAAGTCCGCTTGCGTCCGGGTGAGAAGCACCACCCCGCCTACCGGGAACTCGCCGGCGAACTCGAACAACGGGTTCCCGGAAGTGCCGAAGTCGGATACGACCTCGCTGATGTTCACAGGGCCGTGTTGGCCCTGCGCTCGGCGAAGAACATGGTGTGGGACGACAAGGACCCGCGCACCTGGGGTGCCGGTTCGTTCTTCGTGAATCCTGCCCTGACCTCGGATGCTCTGGCGGAACTCGTTCGACGTGTCGGGGAGCAGCCTCCTTCATGGGGCATGGGTCCCGACGCACACAAGGTGTCGGCTGGTTGGTTGGTGGAACGTGCCGGGTTCCGTCGAGGCCATGTCTGGGAGAAGGTCGGTCTTGCTCCGGGCCACGCACTGGGACTGGTCAACCGCAGCGGCCGGGCAACCGCGTCGGAGGTGCTCGAAGCAGCAAACGACATAGGGCGGGCCGTCACGGAGATGTCCGGGATTCGTCTCATGGCAGAGCCGATCCTGTTGGGATTCGAGCCGGGGATCCACCTGGACTTCGATGCCCACATCGAGCCCTGACGTTCCCAGCCGATTATATTGACACACATCGATCTATCAGTAGGATGAATCCGTATCGACGGTCATCGATCAATGCTTGAGGCCAAACACGTGTCACGAACCGGATCAGCGAACGGGCAGCAGGTTCAACCGGGTGAGAACGGATGGCGCACGCCGGAGGCCACCGGGGCCACTCCGGGACCCATGTCGACGCTCGACCGGTTGTTGCCGCTGTGGATCGGACTGGCGATGCTCGTCGGGCTGGGGCTCGGCCGACTCGTCCCGGATCTCGACGAAACGCTCGATCGTGTGAAGATCGGCACCGTGAGCCTCCCCATCGCAATCGGTCTGCTCCTGATGATGTATCCGGTGCTCGCCAAGGTGAAGTACAGCCGGGTCGGCCAGATCGTCGCCGACCGGCAATCGCTCACCCTCTCGTTGGTGCTCAACTGGCTGGTCGGCCCGTTGGTGATGTTCACGCTCGCATGGCTGATGCTCCCCGACCTACCCGCGTATCGAACCGGCTTGATCATCGTGGGCCTCGCACGTTGCATAGCCATGGTCCTCATCTGGAACGATCTCGCGTGTGGCAACCGAGAACTCGCGGCAGTGCTCGTGGCGCTCAACTCGGTCTTCCAGATCGTCGCCTTCTCAATCCTCGGTTGGTTCTACCTCGACGTGCTCCCGGGCTGGCTCGGTCTCGACAGCGCGGGTATCGGTGTCGGCATATGGGAGATCGCGAAGAGCGTGCTCATCTTCCTCGGCATCCCGCTCCTTGCGGGCTTCCTCACACGTACCTTTGGAGAACGTGCCAAGGGAACCGTCTGGTACGAGGAGCGATTCCTGCCCCGCATCGGCCCCGTGGCGCTGTACGGGCTGCTGTTCACGGTCGTCATTCTCTTTGCCCTCCAGGGTGAACAGATCACCGATCATCCCCTGGACGTGGCGCGTATCGCACTACCACTGCTGGCGTACTTCGCGATCATGTGGTTCGGTTCCTTCGCCCTCGGGCTGAGGCTCGGGCTGCCATATGACCGCAACGCGTCGGTCGCGTTCACCGCTGCGGGGAACAACTTCGAGCTCGCGATCGCAGTTTCGATCGGGGTCTTCGGGGTTGCGTCAGGCCAGGCCCTCGCCGGGGTGGTCGGACCGCTCATCGAGGTTCCGGTCCTGGTGGGCCTTGTCTACGTCTCGCTTGCGGCACGACGCCGGTACTACCCCCGCACAGGTGGCGCCCCACGAATGTCTGATCGAGAGGCCGACTGATCTCCGGAGCACTGCGTCGAGGTCTTCCGGTAGCGGATCCAGACGAGGCGACAACGTGGCCAACGAGCCGGGTCGTCGCTGCAGCGTGCCATGATCTGATGAATGCCTCAGCCCCGACACACTGACGACAGTGCCTGGAGTCTGGTGGCCATCTGTGTGATCAGCGCCGTCGGCGGCCTGGTGGTCGGTCTCATCACCGGGTCGTTCCGATGGTGCATCCTGCACGCCAACGAACTGCGGATATCGCTTCTCGACCATGCCCGGGCGTTGCCGGGGCCGGGCTGGCTGGTTCCGATGGCAGCCGCCGCAACCGGTGCGGCGCTGGCTCGCTATGTCGTGCGACTCGTTCCGGCATCGGTTGGCAGCGGAGTCCAGGAGGTCGAGGCGGTCTGGCGCTGTGAGGCCGAGGCGCCGTCGCTGGCGGTGCTTCCCGCCAAGTTCGTGGGAGGCCTGCTGGCGATCGGCTCGGGCCTGGCGCTGGGGCGCGAGGGGCCCACGGTCCACATGGGCGCTGTGATCGGCTCCGCGACGGCCCGTCGGCTTCGCATGAGCGACAGCGACATGAGGATCCTCCAGGCCGGGCTGGGCGGAGCTGGCTTGTCGGTGGCATTCAATGCCCCATTGGGTGGGGCGGTGTTCGTGTTCGAGGAAGTGGCCAGATCCTTTCGGGTACGGCTCGTTCTCGTCACCCTGATCGGCTGTACCACTGCGATCGCATCCTCGCGGCTGCTGCTCCCGAACCTGCCCGACTTCTCGGTTCCGAACGCGGTCGCTCCGAGGGGTTGGCAGTTCGCGGTGTTCCTCGGGTTCGGATTGCTGACCGGCCTGCTGGGGGTCCTCTACAACCGCATGATCATCGGGGCCCTGGACGTCTCAGCTCGTATCCAACAGGTGGCTCCCGAGGCGAAGGCGGCGGTCATAGGGGCCATGGTGGGGTTGTTGTTGTTCATCGATCCGATCGTGGTGGGTGGCGGGCACCGACTCAATCAACATGTGCTCACTGCATCGCTGACCTTGAGCTCGATCCTCGGGTACTTCTTCATACGCCTCGTGTTGGGACCGGTCTCCTACGCTGCGGGCACTCCCGGCGGACTGTTCGCTCCCTTGCTCGTGGTCGGTGCCGCGTTCGGAGTGTTGTGCAGCCGAGGCATCGAACAGGTCATACCGGCCATGTCCGACCAGACCGTCGCGTTCGCGATCGTGGGCATGGCCGCGATGTTCACCGCGGTGGTGAGGGCGCCGCTCACAGGAATCGTGCTCATCAGTGAGATGACCGCCACGTCCACCCTGTTCCTACCCCTGCTCATCGCCGTGTTCGCGGCGCTGTTGGTCACCACGGCGATTCGATCGGAGCCCATCTACGACAGCCTGTGGCACCGCCATCAGCACGGTCTGGACAGGCTCGCTCCCGGCTCCGATCCGGAGTCGGAGCCGGACGACACTTCCTGAGGCACGTCGGATCCACAGGTGCGCGCAGGTCGGGTCTGATCGGCGAAGGACGGATGTGCCCCGGGTGCAACGGGATCACATGGCCGAATTGCCGTGGCTACCGTAGACCGATGCCTCGTCGTTCCCTGGTCCCGGTCATGGTCGTCGTTGTCGGTCTGCTGGGCGCAGCGTGCGCCCCTCCGCCATCGACACCCTGGTCGACCTTTCCCGACAGCGACGAGGCCCTGGTTGTTCCCGCGGCAACTCCGACGGCGGGCCCGTTGCACATCGACGGCGACCAGCTCGTCGATGTCGAGGGCCGCGCTGTGATGTTGCGGGGCACCAACGTCGTCGACAAGTCGGAGCCGTACCTCGCACCGGTCAGCTCGGTATCCACGCCACAGGACTGGCCCGAGGTCTTCGATGGTGACGACTTCGCGTACCTCCACGAGATGGGCTACAACGCGGTGCGGCTCGGGGTGTGGTACTCGGAGTTGGTTCCGCAGGTGGGCGTGATCGACGGTGACTACCTCGACCGCGTGGACGACGCCGTGAGGACCTTCGAGGACAACGGCATCTACGTGCTCCTGGATTTCCATCAGGACGTGTTCCACGGCATGCCTGAATGGGCGACCACTGACACTGCGGCAGGTCTGAGTGACGAACCCCCGGAGTTCCTGGCGGCGCTCGGATGGGCCGCTCAGTACATGGGTCCGAAGTCCCTGGAGCAGTGGAAGCAGCTGTTCGCGGATGCCGACACCGCTACCACTCCGGGCGTGTCGATGTGGCAGGCCCTCGGCCAGGGTGCGGCTGCGATGGCCCAACGCTTCGACGGGCGCGCGAATGTTGCCGGCATCGAGATCCTCAACGAGCCGTTCCCCGGCATCGACTATCCCCGCTGTGTGGCGCAAGGATGCCCCGACGTGGAGGCACGGCTCAAGGCCGGCTACGACGAAGTGATCGGACAGGTCCGCTCGGTCGCCCCGACGATCCCGCTGTGGGTAGAACCGATCATCTCGGCGCCACACTACGGCGAGACCTACATGGCGGCCCCCGGTGATGCGCAGGTGGGGTTCGCCTGGCACGCCTATTGCAGCGGCACCGATGGCGGCAGACTGGAGCCGGCGAGCGAGTTCGATGAGATCCGCTGCGCCAACATGATGGACATCGCGCATTCGCGGGCAGCCCAGCGGGGCCGTGCCTGGGGAGCTCCCACGATGATGACCGAGTTCGGCGCATCGGCGAACCCGCTCGACGTGAACCTCGTGACCTCCCGTGCCGATCGCTACATGGGTTCGTGGTTGTACTGGGCCTACGGGTATGCCCGCAGCGAGGAGATCGACAGCTCGTTGAGTCGGGTCTATGCCGAAGCGACCGCAGGAGATCCGGGAACGCTCCACTTCGATCGGTTCACCGGTGCTGCGACGTACAGCTACACCGCAGCCGGTCAGCCCGGAGCGGTGACGAGCCTGTCGATTCCGCCCCGGCACTATCCCGACGGCTATGACGTGACGGTGAGCGGTGGCACAGTCGCCTCGGCCGCGAACGCCGCGCATCTGACTGATCGAAGCCGCCCCCGGTGCCGCGGTCGAGGTGACGGTCTCGAGGCATGTTCCGTCGTGAGATCCGTATCGCTCCCTGCCGTTTTGCGGAGGCGTCCAACCCGTAGCTGATCAGCAATCAGCCAGGGCCGCGAGTGCGTCGCAGATCATCTGTGACTTGTCCACATCGAGGTGTCCGATCCGCTCCGTGAGAAAGCTCCTGCGAACCGGTTGGATGTTGTCGAACGAGGCTGCACAGTCAATAGCGAGACCCTCGTGCGGACCGAGCGGTATCTCAGTCGGGATGCCCCTCACGGTACGCGTCACTGGTGCCACGACCAGCCAGGTCAGCACCGGGATCGCAACAGATCTGGTGACGATGAGCACAGGGCGTCTCTTGTCCTGTGCTTCAGCCCACCAGAGTTCTCCTTGGGCTGGGGTCACCAGGGCTCCTCGGCGATCATGGCGATGGTCGACGCGTCTGACCGACCCACTTCGGACTCGGTCTGGGGGAGCGTGGCATATCCGGCGACGATCCGATCGCCGATCTCTCGTCGGCGATGGTCCTCGACCAAGCGAACCAGACCGATCCGAACGGCCTCGGAGCGGCTCGCTACTTTGCCCTCGGACACGAGTTCGTCGATCGCCGCCGCCAACTCGTCATCCAGCCTTGCCACAACCTGCGTCATGTAGTGAGCATAGCTGAACGTATTGCAAGACGCATTGCAAAGCGCATCGCACGCAACACAGAACTCAGAGCGGGAGAACTCAGGGTGGGGGTTCGTCCGCTCCGAACTGGGGGTTTCGCCGGCTGCCGGGGTAGCGCCGTATGTCGACCAGCGACGAGATTCCCGCTTCTGCCGGCAGCGACATCATTTCCCCTTCGGTGAGCGTGCCGTGACCAACCGTGAGGATCACCCTTGCGTCCTTCGTGTGCAACTCGCCACCGCCTCTCCTCGGTGTCGCCGCGTATGGACATCCCGACTGTCGCTGTGTCGAAGGCACCTCGCGGGTCACTTCCCTGCTGCGGAGCCAGGCGCGTCCCGAGACCGGTATTCGTAGCTAGATGCCTGCGCGGGTAAATGGCGGGTCGGCGTGCCCTGGCTGGTGTGCTCTGACGGGTCCGCGCAGGCTGGCCCCTGGCGGACTCGCACCTACCATGGCGCGATGTACACCCACGGCGCTGCGATCGACGATTCGGCGCCCCACCTCCGGACGCAGGCACCGGTGCTCCATGTGGACGGGGCGACCCAACGCTTCGGTGAGCATCTGGTGCTCGACGATGTCTCCCTGGAGATACCTCCGGGGCGGGTGATCGGCCTGCTCGGCCCCAACGGAGCGGGCAAGACGACTCTGATGCGGATCATCTTCGGAGTTCTCCAGCCGGATGAGGGAACGGTTCTCTGGGGGGATCGGAGAGCCAACGATTCGGACCGACGCTCCTGGGGGTACATGCCCCAGGAACGGGGCCTGTACCGCGACATGAGAGTGCGCGACCACCTGATCTGGCTGGGTCGCCTCCACGGACTGGCTTCCGGGTTGGCCACCCACCGCACAGAGTCGCTACTGGAGCGACTGGGTCTCGGTGACCGTGGAGGGGATGCCATCAAGAACCTCTCGGGAGGCATGGCCCAGCGAGTCCAACTGGCTGCTGCGATGGTCCACGAACCGGATCTGTTGGTGCTCGATGAGCCGTTTGCCGGACTCGATCCTGCAGCCGTGGCGTTCCTGTCCGAGGTGATCGGCGACCAGATAGAACGCGGAGGCTCGCTCGTGCTCTCGAGCCATCAACTCGACCTGGTCGAGGACATCTGTGAGTCGATCGTGTTGTTGCATATGGGCCGCGTCGTGTTGAAGGGCGACGTCCGGGATCTGAAGGCCAACAGTTCCGACCGCTACCTGCGCGTCGGGGTCGGTGTGGATCAAGCGTGGCTGGGGACCGCGGGTGCAAGGGTGAGCTCGAGCGACGCGTCAGGTTCGAGGATCGCGCTCGACCCCGGAGTCGACGCCGCAGAAGTGCTCGATGAGGTACGGGCGCACGGCGAGGTGGCCGACTTTGCAGTCGAGTCCCCGACGCTCTCGGAACTGTTCCTCTCAGCAACCGGGGAGGATGCGAGCACTCTGTCGGCCGAGTTCGCCTCAAGCACTGCCGGTGATGTGCAGGACGGGGGTGATGGCGGTGAATGAACGCCACGGAATACGCCTCGTCGTCGAACGCGAGGTGAGAGAGGCGCTGCGTCGCAAGACGGTATGGATCACAGCGGCGTTGTTCCTGGTTGCGAGCACGGCGATCGTGGTGGTGCCGGCGTTGATCGGATCCACTGGCGATGACTACGAGGTCGGGGTCGTGGGCGAGCCCACGGCCACTCTCGAACGTGCGACCGATGCAGCCGCCAAGGCCCAGGACTTCAACATCGACCTCGTCGAGAGCCCCGACCGATCCAGTGCGCGGAAGCCGTGAAGGACGGCGACCTGGATGCCGCAATGGTGTTCGGAGAGCACACGACGCTGATCGTGAAGGACCCTTCGAATGAACTGCCCACCGTGTTGAGGGCGACGTTGACGACCGAACACCAGATCGGCCGTCTGAGCAGCGATGGTCTCAGTGACGCCCAGATCGCTGCTGCGCTCACTCCACCCAAGGTCGAAATCGACGTGGTGGACGCAGATCGATCCGGACGCCAGGGGGCTGCAGCGGCGATATCCATTGCCGTCTACCTGCTGTTGTTCTTCGTGACCATGCAGGTCGCCAACGGCGTGGCGATCGAGAAGGCGAACCGGGTGAGCGAGGTGCTCATCGCTATCGTGCCTCCACGCACCCTGCTGTTGGGGAAGGTGATCGGAGTTGGAATCACTTCGCTGTTGCCACTGCTCGCTGGTGCGCTGCCGATCGTCATCCGGCTCGTGACCTCTGACGCACTGCCCCCGGGGACGGGCGCAGCGATCACCGCTGCAGCCGCCTGGTTCATCCTGGGTGGTGCCGTCTACCTTCTGGCCGCGGCCGCGCTGGGTGCGCTCGTCGAACGCCAGGAGGATGCAGGATCCTCGGTTGCCATCCTCACGGTTTTGTTGGTGGCGTCATATGCCGCAGGGATCAGCGCTGCCGGCAGCACGCTCGGTGCTGTCCTGGCATACATACCCTTCAGTGCCCCGATGGTGGAACCGGCCCGGTTGGCACTCGGTGTGTCATCACCGTTCGAGGTAGTCGCCTCACTGGCGATCTGCGCGATCTCGGTGGTGTTGATGGCGCGGGTTGCCACCGTCGTGTACCAGCGCGCCATTATCCGCACCGGCTCGCGCCTGCACCTGGGCGACGTCCTGCGAGTGAGTGACTGACCACCCACAGCTGGATCAACTCACAGCGCAGGCGAGATGTCGGTCAGATCCAGCGTCGAGTGCTCGGTGAGGGTGGCGGGGCCGGTGAGTTCGAGGTCGCGTTTGATGCGCACCGGCAGTAGTTGCTCGTCGAGCCGGTACTCCTCGGTCCATGTTCGTCGGGGACACACACCAGGTGGTCGCTTCGGTGTGTTCCGCGAAGAGGTTCAGCGTCCACTCGAAGCAGGTTCCATCGGCGCCCCGGGTCGGGTCGCCGACCACGATCGTCACCGTGCCCGGTAGGGGTCGCTCCTCGGTCGGAAAGGGCCCCAGCTTCACCTGTTCGGAACCCGAGGCATCGTAGGTGTAGACGCCGGGTTCCGGCGTGGGAGCACCGTCGGAACCCGTTGCGGACTGTTCGGATACGTCGCCTTGCTCCGCCACTGATTCCGGCGAGTTCGCGGTCGCGGTGTCGTTTCGGAAGCTCTCGACAGCTTCGTCGTGGGAGATCTCGGTCATGCCCCGGGGCCACACGGTCCAACCGATCAACACGACCGCGACGACCGCAATGATTCCCACAGCGATCAACAGTGGCTTGGTCCGTCCGCGGCGCTTGGTACCCGCGGGGTCCTCAGTCGTCATCTGCGCGTCGACCGACGAGGCCGATGGCCTGCAGGTTGGCGGCATTGGCGCCCATGGACCGACGCATCGCCACCACGCGCTTGCGGGCGGCGGGGTTTCGGGCGACGTTGAACATGAACCTGGCTGCGCCGCCGAGTCCCTCATCGCTGACCAGTCGGCGTGGCTCGAGCAGGGACAGGGGAGTGAGGTGTTGACCCGTCACTGTGATGCCGTGTTCGGTCAGCAGTTCGGACCAGGCCTGCACGGTCATGGGGGTCACGTTCACCTTGATGCTCGGAAAATCAGGAACTGCTCAGGTTGGTGGCTCGGAACCAGTGGTGCGGGCCGGACGGGCGGCGCGGCCCTTGTAGGTCATGAAGAACTGCGCCGCGGCTTCCTGGACTGCCATCGACCAGGTCGGATATGCGTGCACGGTCTGGGCGAGGCGCCCGGTGAATGCTTTCGTGCGCATGGCGAGCGCCACTTCGTGGATCATCTCCCCGGCGCGTGGGGCGACGATCGTGGCACCCAGCAGCTTGCCTCCGCCTGCGTTGCCCAGGACGGGGCGCGGACCGGCGATCAGTTTCACGAACCCATCGGTCTGGCCCGCGGTGAGTGCCCGGTCCACCTCGCTGAGCGGCAGCCAGGCGACCCGGCCACCGTGGCGGGCGGCTTCGTGCTCGGTCATGCCGATGTGTGCGATCTCGGGATCGAGGAACGTGACCCATGGGACCTGTGAGGTGTCGAAACGTCGGCGGGGCATGACACGCGGAGCGAACGCATTGCCGACCGCACGAGGGCCATGGCGCCGGCCGCGTGGGTGAAGGCCATCCCGCCGGTCACGTCGCCGATCGCCCAGATCCCGGACGCGGTGGTCGCCATGGTGTCGTCCACCGCAATTGCGCCGCGATGATTGATCAGCACCCCGGCACGCTCTGCCCGGAGCCCATCGGTGACAGGCGAGCGTCCGGCCGCGATCAGGATCTCGTCAGCCTCCACGACCGTTTCATGGCTGGACGACGTGCGATCAGGACCGACGGATCGAACCGAGGCGGAAAGCACCCGCGTTCCGGTTGCGGTGGAACTTGCCGAAGAGACCGTCGTGTCCGTGTGTACCTTTGCACCGCGCGATTCGAGTGTCCGTCGGGCGACAGCTGACGCCTCGGGTTCGTCGCGGGGCAACAGGCGCGAGGACATCTCGAGCACCGTTACCTCGACACCGAACCCGGCGAACGCAAAGGCCAGTTCACAACCGATCGGCCCACCTCCGAGGATGGCCAAGCGCTGCGGCGGTTCTTTCAGGTCGAACACGTTCGCGTTGGTCAACGCCGCCGATCGAAGCGAGCCCATCCACCGGTGGTATCGCGGCTGCAGATCCGGTGGCGATCACTATCCGTGGAGAGCTGAACGTGACCCGGCCATGGGCCGAGGAGAGTTCCTCGCCGGGCGGACCTTCCACAGCCACCGTGTCACTCGATACGAACGATCCCCGACCCCTCACCACACGCATACCCGCGCCCTCGAGCGCTGATTCGTCCTCGGTGGCCGCGATGTGCGAAATCGTTTGGGCCACCCGTGCCATCGCATCGCTGAACGACTGCCCGTCTCCAGCAGCCGCGAGCAAGGTCTTGGATGGCACACATCCGGTGAAGGTGCAGTCACCTCCCGGTGGGCCGTCCGAGATCAACACCGTGTTGGCCCCCCTCCGGACACCGTCGTGGGCAGCGGTCAGACCGGCTGCTCCCGCACCGATAACGATCAGGTCAACACGTTCGGCCACGGCCCACTATCGCTCAGATGTGGGAGTGAATTGCATCGGGGTGGTCATAGGGGCCGCCCCCCCGGTGCGACATCCGGTTCGGCCGAGCAGGTCGCCGGGTGAGCTGTCGTGTGTCCGAAGCGGCACACTGTTGGGATGTTCGAGCGCTACCACGTGGGTCTGGCGTTGGCGGCCCTGGCTCTCGGGTTGACGGTCCTGGTCGCTGATCGACTCATACCGAAGCTCTCGAGCAGAAGTGTCGCTCTCGCGGGGGCGTTCGGAGCGCTCCTCGGTTCGTGGGGAAACGAGCGCGGCGTCGTGTGGATCGTGCTCGCCGTTGCGATGGTGGCGTTCCCCGACGATCCCGACCCGGGCCCATCCGCTCGGACGGTTCTGCCTGCCGCTCGTGGTGGTCACGCTGGTCGGGATCGGTGTCGCCGTTCCGGACACCGAACCGCCCGTCGCCACGGCAGCGGTGATCCTCCCGGTGATTGTCGGTTGGAGCTTCGCCCGGCGGAGTCCGGGACCGGCGGCGACGATCGCAGTGGTACTTGCGATGGGCGGCGCGGTCTGGGTCGGTTCGGCTGGGTGGGGTGCAGCGCGCGCTGGTCTGGGAGCCATCGGGCTGATCGCACTGCTGCCGCTGGTGCGCGGTTTCGGTCGTGTCGTTCCAATGCCGGGTCTGGGGGTGCTGGTTGCGCTCCAAGGGATCACCGGCGTGGTCCTGCCGCGGATGCTTGATGAGCGTTCGGTCGTGGTTGCGGTCCTCCTGGCAGTGGCCGTCAACGTGGTTCTGGTCGGGGGTAGTCCTCGTGGTCGGAGTCGCTCCGAGCGATTGTGGGACTCCGAAGGCCCAGGGTCGGTACGGGTTACCGTGAGGTCGATGGATCGTAATGCCACCCCACCCGAACGGGTCGGAGCCGACGAACTCACGGTGCGCCGCGCAACCGCAGATGACCGCACTGCGATGATCCACCTGTGCCGCGCCTCGTTGGGTTGGAACGTTGGCGACCCCAACGAGGAGTTCTTCGCCTGGAAGCACGACGAGAACCCGTTCGGTCAATCCCCGGCATGGCTGGCGGTCGCTCCCGACGGGTCGTTGGCAGGGCTGCGGGTACTGATGAACTGGCGCTTCACTGTGTCGCCACGCTTCGGGGAGCGGTGGCGATGGAGAGATCAGGGCCGTGCGGGCAGTCGACACTGCAACCCATCCCGACTGGCAGGGCAAGGGGATCTTCAGCCGGCTGACCCTCGGGGCACTCGAAGAACTGGGCCGAGATGGTCTGGACGTGGTCTTCAACACACCGAACGACCAGAGCCGCCCCGGTTACCTCAAGATGGGTTGGACCCAGGTGGGCGGGTGCCGGTCGCGGTGCGGTTGCGCTCCCCGCTGGTCGCGACCCGCATGGCCGGCGCGCGGGCGGCCGCGGAGAAGTGGAGCCAACCCACGACGTGGGCATCGACGCCGGCCCGTTTGTTTGCCGATGACGCCGCGGTGCAAGGCCTCCTCGATCGGATCGACACGCCCCCGGTGGCTCGCAAACCAGTGGGCGCAGCATCTCAACACAGCGCAGCGTCGACTACCTGCAGTGGCGGTACTCGTTTGGGCCACTCCACTACCGGGCGCTGCCGCTCGGTGACGACCTGGCCGACGGAGTGATCGTGTTCAGGGTGCGGGGCCGTGGCACGGCCACCGAGATGACCGTGTGCGAGATCCTGGTGCTTCAGGGCCGACGGGTCGGAAGGGCCGTCGGCTATCTCTTGCGGGCCACCGGAGCCGACTACGCGATCGCCACAGGCGATACACGCTCGCTGAGTTCAGGCTTCATGCCGGCTCCGAAGCTCGGTCCGATCCTCACTTGGCGTGAAGTGAACGCGCAGAGGAGTGCCGACCATGGCCGAATCTGGCCCTCACGCTCGGAGACGTCGAGCTGTTTTGAGACGCGTTCAGTTCCGGTATGGAACTGCGGGAGTGCCGAACACGGTCTCGCCGGGTGCGACATCATCGAGCACGACGGCTCCGGCCCCGATCCGCGCGCCGGCGCCGACGGTGCAACCCCGGGTGACGATCGCGCCGGTGCCGAGGAACACGTCATCGCCGATCACGCAGTCACCGTTGACGAACACGCCGGGGCTGAACTGCACGAACTCGCCGACCACCGAATCGTGTTGCACAGCGCAACCGACGTTGAGGTGGGTGTGGTCGCCGATCTCGACGTTGGTCGTGAGTGTGACGCCGGTCGAAGACCACCACTCCTCGGCCGAGCCGCACGTCCGCTGCCGACCGAAGCACGGGGATGGATCGCACCGACCGGATTCGAACCGGCCGCGTCGAGACGCCGCTGAGTTCCCGGCGAACGCTCGGGTTCCCGATGCCGAGTGCGTACCGCCGGGGTTGTCCTCGAGCCATGTGAGGTCACCCAGCAGTGGTACCCCGAGGCGCCCTACCCGTTCGGCCGGTTCGTTGGAATCATCCACGAACCCGCGTATCCGCTGGATCTCGCGTGACCGCGTCGAACAACTCCCGGCCGTGGCCGCCGGCTCCGACGATGACGATTCCCTGGTCGTTCTGTCGTGGGTTCATCGCTGATGTGCTTCCTTGCTGTGGGAATGGGGTGTCATCGGATGGGTTCAGGGGCCGATATCTCGGGTGTGGTTTCCGTCCGGTTCGGGGATCGCCAGAGGGGTCATCTCCCGGGTGACCTTCCACGCCGTCGCCGGTGAGGATCGTGGTGGCGGTGCGCACGATCAGGCGCAGGTCGGTCAGCCGGACTCTGCGTCTCGACGTAGGTCACGTCGTAGTCGATCCGTTCCGCCCACGGCAGCGAGTTCCGACCGGACACCTGCGCCAGGCCGGTCAGGCCCGGGCGCACCGCGAGTCGCCGTCGTTGGTGATCGTCGTAGCGTTCCACCTGGTAGGCGAGGGTTGGTCGAGGACCGACGATGCTCATCTCCCCCGTCGCCACGTTGATCAGCTGCGGCAACTCGTCGAGCGAGAACCGGCGCAGCAGCGCGCCAGCGGAGGTGATGCGGGTGGCGTCGGGAAAGATCGGGTTGTCGCCGTGGGCCATGGTGCGGAACTTCCAGACCATGAACGGTCGCCCTCCCATGCCGATTCGCTCCTGGCGGAAGAACACCGGGCCCCGAGAGGTGAGCGCGACCGCAACCGCACAGCATCCGCCGACGACAAGCGCGGGAATGGCCACCAGCGCCAACACCGCGAGGTCCACGATCCTTTTGCCTCGATACGGACGGTCGTGATGCACGCAACGAGCGTATAGGTGAGCCGCAGGGACCACGTTCGGATTCGTTCAGCCGAAGATGGTGGCCAGCGCTGCGAGCGCGCTGATGGCCAGGAAAATCGCTGTCAGAAACACCCGTTGCTCGCGCACGACCCTTGACATGAGGGTTTCCATGTCGGTCTTGCGGTTGGCGGACTCAATGTCGATCTTGGCACCGATGGTGGTCATTTCGCCGCGCAGTTCAGTCCCGAGAGCGCTCATCTCTGTCCGCAATTGGGTGCCGAGGTTGTCGATATCACTACGCAGGGTTTGTTCAAGGTTGTCGAGATCACCGCGGAGAGCCAACTCGACGCTGTCGATATCCCGTTTGGTGGCTACGTCGGCCCAGCCGACCGGTGGCAGGTGTTCCATGAGAGTGTTGGCTTGGCTCTCGCCGAGGACTTCGGAGAGCCTCGTGTGCAGGTCGTGGCGTTCGCCACTTGTGATTGACATGTTAGGTCCTCTCGCTGCTTTGCGTTCGTTGGCGCAGTCAGCGCGAGCCGGGTTGTTGAACGGACCGCCTGTTCGCCTCGGAGTGCGCCTGCCGCGAACACCACGTGCAAGGAGGTGGCAGCTGCTCCCGGCCGAAGTGTCGCGCCGGGCTGTGACAAGCAGCGAAAGCGCCGCTAACTGAGGCCCGCTACTCCTACGTCGGTCTGGGCGCAACGATGATCCGGGATGCAGAACTACCGTTGCAGTCATGCCCGAGCCGACTGCAACGCCGTGTGTGGTGCGCTACCGCCGCCGTGCACGCTCACCGTTCCGGGTGATTGGTGGCCGATGCCTCGTCGGCGGTTCGGGTCAGGACACGGTCGCCGTAGGCGGTTCGGCGGTGATGATCTGGTTGCTGCTGGATTCGCCGGGAACAGCGACCGAACTGCTCACCAGGATCCACGACGAGTGGCCCGAGTTGGAGGAGATCGCCGGTGAGCGCGTCCAAGCGGCGCTTGACGCACTGGTTGCTGAAGGACTCGTAGACGCAGTGAGCGTGGATGAGTCAGCGAGCGTGGATGAGTCAGCCGAAGTGCTGGCGGCAGAGGGCGCGTCGGAGACCGAGAACCGCCCGTGAGTTGGACCTCGGAGAGGTTCGAAGACGCCATTCGGGCGATTGCCGCATGGGACCTGCCGGGCGCGCCCGAACTCAGTGTTCCCGACGGCCCAGACGATTTCGAGCCGTTTGCAAGGCAACTGCAGGCGACCCGTTTGATCGGTCCGTTCCTCGCTGCCGCTGCATTCGGCGACATCGAGCTTCCGGCGAAGCTCGAAGCTGACCTGGTGACCCGACAGGAGGCGGCGTTGTCCTGGTGTATCGAATTGGAGGTGCGCCTACTGGAGGTGAGCGAGTGGTTCGACGCTGCCGGTGGCATCGAAGTTCGTGTGATCAAGGGGCCCGCTATTGCGTCCCTTGACGCGCTCAACCCTTCTCTTCGCACCTTCGCTGATATCGACATGCTGATCCTCGCGAGCGACATCGACCGGGCCGTCGCGATACTCGAGAGGCATGGGGCGACCCGCCCGTGGGTGCAGCGGCGGCCCGGTTGGGATCGACGCTTCGCCAAGACCGTCACCATGACCTTCGGCGATGGGATCGAGTTCGACCTGCACCGGATGCTCGCCGACGGGGTCCATGGACACCGGATTCCGGTGAAGCGACTCTTCGACTCGCCGGAAGTGTTCGATATAGGTGGGGTGGCCTTCAAAGCGATGAGTCCCGTCCACCGAATGTTGCACTCCGCCTATCATCTCTTGTTGGGTTCGACCGAGCCTCCGCTGATGAACCTGCGTGACCTCGCGATCTACCTCGGCGACGACCGTATCGATCCAGATGTCGTGGTGAGCGAGGTACAGCGTTGGCAAGGCGAGGCAGTGCTTGCGAAGGCGATCGACCTGGTGGCGGAGCGACTAGCGGTGGTGCCGCAGGACTGGTTCGAGTGGCGGTCCAGTTTTACACCTGACCCGCACGACGTTGCACTGATCAGCCGTCACAGAAGTGAGGGGTCGAGCTTCGGGAGAGCCAAGCTCGACGTCCTACGCGAGTTGCCTGCTCTGCGGGACAAGGCAGGGTACTTGGCCGCACTGGTCTGGCCTTGCCCTGAGCACCTGGCATCGAGAGGACTGCAACGACGCGATTCGCTGAAACCTCTGCTGTCGAGAGCCCGTTCGGTCTGGCGGCCCGGCGGTGGGCTCAGCTGAAAGCCTTAATCAGTGCGGCGAGGGTGCTGATCGCCGGGACATGGCTGCCAGGAAGATCCGCTGTTCACGCGGGATCCTGGCCATGAGATGCTCCATGTCACCCTTGCGGTTGACGGACCCGAGGTCGATCCTGCTGCCGAGCGTCGACGCAGGTCGTGACGTTCAAGGCTCATGATTGACACGTCAGTTCTTCTCGTTGGCTTGCGTTCGTTGGCGCCATGAGCGCGAGTCGGGGTGTCGACCCGGTCTCTGTACCGTCCTGTGACAGGAGAACGCGCCGTGTTGGGTACGCTCACGGCGTGGGGCGAATCCATCTGTCACCTCCCGATGTGGGAGAACCTGAACGTGAGGCGCTACTGAGGGCGTTCGATTCCAACTGGATCACTCCGCTGGGTCCCGAGGTCAACGCGTTCGAGGCCGAGATCTGCGAGTTCACCGGTGCCGAGGCTGCAGCCGCGCTGGCGAGCGGCACCGCGGCGCTTCATCTGTCCCTCCTTCTGGCCGGGGTGGGAGCGGGTGACGAAGTGTGGGTATCGACCTTCACGTTCGTGGCTCCCGCCAACGCGGTGCGCTACGTCGGAGCGGACCTACGGTTCATCGATTCCGAGCTCGATCTGCTGGGCCGGCGAGAGCTCAACCTGGACACCGAGTCGGTCGCTCACTACCTCACCGGTAGAGCCGTGCTCGTGACCGGTGCGGGAGGCTCCATCGGCTCGGAGTTGTGCCGGCAGATCCATCGCTACTCTCCGAGTTCGCTGGTGATGTTGGACCGCGACGAATCCGCGTTGCAGGCCGTGCAGATCTCGATCGAAGGTCAGGGCCTCCTCGACAGCCGTGACCTGGTTATATGCAACATCCGCGATCGCAAGCGCCTGGCGGAGGTCTTCGACGAACACCGTCCCGACGTGGTGTTCCACGCGGCTGCGCTCAAGCACCTCCCGCTGCTCGAAATGCATGGCGAAGAAGGTTGGAAGACCAACGTCTGGGGTACCCAGAACCTGCTCGAACTCGCAACCCGGACCGGTGTCGACCGTTTCGTGAACGTCTCCACCGACAAAGCTGCCGATTCGACCTCGGTGCTGGGGCACACGAAGCGCCTCGCGGAGCAGCTGACGTCGTTCGCCGGCAAACACAACGACGGCACCTACCTGAGCGTCCGGTTCGGCAACGTGTTGGGGAGCCGGGGTTCAGTGCTTCCGTTGTTCCGCGAACAGATCGAGCGCGGCGGTCCGGTGACTGTCACCGACCCTGAGGTGACCCGCTTCTTCATGACCATTCCCGAGGCCTGTGGGCTCGTCATACAGGCGGGGACCCTCCAGGAAGAGGACGGACGCGTGCTCGTCCTCGACATGGGTGAGCCGGTCAAGATCGACGACATGGCCCGACGCCTCGTGGCCGAGTCCGACGAGGACATCGAGATCATCTACACGGGCCTGCGTCCCGGCGAGAAGCTGCACGAGGTGCTGTTCTCGCCCGACGAAGTGCCCAGCAGTTCAGGGCATCCCCTGATCTCGGCGGTCAACGTCCCCTCCATGAGCCCGACAGAAGTTCGGATCGTCGACCCCTACCGCGACGAGAAGCTCATCGATCTACGCGACTCCGTGGACCTCTCGTTCAGCCGATACCTGGGTACGGCTTCGTCGAGCTGAGGCGCACGGAAAATCGTCCAGCGGTTCGTTCGCGGGGGAAACCACCCCCGAGCCCCAAGGAATTCAGCGGTACTCGGGATTGGGGAAGTCCAGGTCCACACCTGCATCCCATGCCTTCGGCTGGTTGCCATAGGAGGGGATACCGCCCGCGTCACGCAGCATGCGGGCGAGGTGCATGAGGTTCCACGCCATGAATGTGGTGTTGCGATTCGTGAAGCTGTTCTCGGGTCCACCCGAGCCCGGATCCATGTACGAGGGCCCGGGCCCAGCGGCCCCGATCCAGCCCGAGTCGGCCTGCGGTGGGATGGTGAACCCCAGGTGTTGCAGGGAGTACAGGACGTTCATGGCACAGTGCTTGACGCCGTCCTCGTTGCCGGTCACCAGGCACCCTCCGACACGGCCGTAGTAGGAATACTGGCCGTCCTCGTTGAGTACGGCCGAGTTGCCGTAGAGACGCTCGATCACCCTCGTGCACACGGAGGACTTCTCGCCCAACCAGATCGGTGTCATGAGCACCAGGATGTCGCTGGACAGGACCTCCCGGTACAACGTCGGCCATCCGTCCGATGCGAAGCCGTGTTCGGTCATGTCGGGCTGCACTCCGGGCGGAAGGTCCAGGTCCACCGCACGACGCATGTTCACCGTCACACCGTTGGCCTCGAGGATCGCCATCGGGATCTGCGCCAGACCTTCGGTATGGGACTGTTCCGGAGAGGTCTTGAGCGTGCAGTTGATGAACAACGCGGAGAGATCCGAGAAGTCCGTGTCGGGATGGACGTCGCTGAACGGCGTGGCGGGTCGGGCTGATGGCGGCATCCTGGCCTCTTTCTGTGAGCAGCCAGCTGCAAGAGGCTGACCCATGGGTGTGGATCATCGAACCCGCCACAGCACGACGTCCATTCCGAATTCAAGGCCGATAGTCACAGGAATCGCGGCCTCCGGCTGGTAGAAACGGGGGACGGCTGCAAGGACCCACAGCTGGTCACGCGGATCCAAGGAGACTCTTCTGTGAGTGACTCATCCCAAGGCGAAGGATGGTGGATAGCGTCAGATGGCAAGTGGTACCCGCCAGCATCGGCTCCGGCCGCCACGCCGCCTCCACCTCCAGCGCAGCAACCGCCGACTCAACAGCAACCACCGGTGCAGCAGCCGCCGACTCAACAACAACCGCCGCCGGCCCAACAACCACCGCCGGTTCCCGGTCAGGCCCAGCAGCCACCGCCGGTTCCCGGTCAGGCCCAGCAGCCACCGCCTGTTCCCGGCCAGGCCCAGCAGCCACCGCCTGTTCCCGGTCAGGCCCAGCAGCCACCTCCGGTTCCCGGTCAGGCCCAGCAGCCACCTCCGGTTCCCGGTCAGGCCGCAGGTGTCCCACCGGCTTTTGCTGCACCTGTGACCGGCACCGGTGGACAGGGTGGTCCTCCTGATGGAACCGGTGGCGAAGGTGACGAGGATGACGAATCGAAGGGCGGCAAGGGCAAATGGATCGCGCTCGTGATCGTGTTGTTGCTCATCGCGGGGGCGGTCGCGTTCTTCCTGCTCAGTGGCGACAAGGACGACAACGGCAACGACTCCAAGGGGGACGGCACCCAACAGGACAAGGACATCGGCAAGGCGACCGGTGAGCTCGTCAATGACGGGCCGATCGAGTTCGACAAGGAGTACACCACGAAACTCGAGGGCGAGCGCACCGAAGCGCGGTTCACACTCGACGCCCCGGCCGGCGCGATCATGACCCTCGAGGTGTCCAACGACACCGCCAGCGAGAGCGGTGTCTATGCCAGCTTCGACTCCCAGGGAACCAATTTCTCGGGCTTCCGTGTGCCACCGAACGGATCCGACGCAAAACAGGTGATCCTCGATTCCGACGGTGCCGCCCAGTTCGAGCTGACCTTCACAGAAGGCCCTGCCGAAGTTCACCTTCAAGGTGGGACTCGAAGATCCAAGATGATGCGGGCGAGGGCGGTGACGCCGGGTCGACCGGTGAGAGCGCATTCGCGATCAAGGCCGGACAGGGCGTGGCCGGAATGCTCGGAGGTGAGGACGAGACCGACCACTACACGGTGGATCTCGAACCGGGATCTGATCTCACCCTGAAGGCGGCCACAACGGGCGACTCGGATCGGGGCGCATATTTCACGCTGGAACTCGACGGCGAGAGCCTCTTCGGGGAGCGAGTGGCCCCGGGAGCGGATACCGACCTGTCGTTGCTGCTGTCGGATCAGGACTCCGGCACGCTGGACATCATCGTCACCGAAGGCCCGGCCGACTACACCTTCACGGTTGACTTCGCGGATCAGAACGACGGTGGCGAACCCGGTGATGCACCATCGACACTCGCTGACGCCAGAGCGGCCGACGCCACGGCGGCGATCGAGGGCCAGGTCGGTGATCGCGACGAGGGCGACTTCTACACGTTCACCGCGCCCGGGTGCCACCTTCAACGTCAGCGCAACATCGGACAAGTCCAACGAGAAGCCCTTCTACGTCACGGTCCAGGATGCGAGCGGATCAAACGTGGCAGGGTTCAGGGTGGCTCCGGGAGCGACCGAGACCAAGCCGGTCGAAGTCGACCGCGGGATCCGAAGTGCGCCTCGAGATCACCGAAGGCCGAGCGAAGTATTCGGTGACGATCGGCTGAGAACGGCGTCTGCGGTGTCTGACGCCGGCAGGACCTAGGCTGGACAGACCTGAGCCAGACAGGGCAAGGGGTGTAAGGGGCAGCAATGACCGAAGCACTACATCGTGGAGCTGACGAGTTGCCGTTCGTCGAGATCGGCGACGGCAACAAGCTCAAGGTGATCCAGGTGGATGTCGCCGAAGGTCTGTGGATCGTGGAGAACATCTTCCAGGCCAACTATGTGGTGCAGACCCATCGCCATACCGGGCCTGTCTATGCGTACACGACCAGTGGCGCGTGGCACTACAAGGAGTATGACTACGTGAATCGGGCCGGTTCGTTCCTGTTCGAACCGGCCGGCTCGGTCCACACCCTCGAGTGCATCGAGGACGACACGCATGTGTGGTTCCAGATGTACGGGGCGAACCTGAACCTCGACTCCGAGGGCAATATCGAAAGTGTCTTCGATGGCCCCGGCACGCTCGAGGCCTATCTGGCCCTCGCCGAGGCAGAGGGGTTCCCGCGCCCCGACGTGCTCCTGAGCTGACCCGTCCGTCCTCCATCCCACGGTTGACCGATACCCCCTAGGGGTATAGGTTGAAGGTACCCCCTAGGGGTATGGACGTCAGCATCGGGTGATAGACGATGTTGAACGCCGATGCGAGACGTTCGGCCACCGCTCAGCGAGAGGCGCTTCAATGAACATCGATTCGGCAATGAACATCGAAGAAGCTCCCAACCGTCTCGAGCTCGACATCGAGGGCATGACGTGTGCCTCGTGCGCCGCACGTGTCGAGAAGCGCCTGAACAAGCTCGACGGGATCAGCGCCACGGTCAACTACGCAACCGAGAAGGCCACCGTCACCTCCGAGCGTCCGCTCCGGGACTCCGAGCTGATCGGGGAGGTCCAGGCGGCGGGGTACGACGCGACCGTCGCCGTCGATCCCTTCGCGCGGACCACAGTTGATTCCACCGGTGCTGTGACGAGCGGGGGAGATGCCCTGGACGAGTCGTCTCATCGAGTACACACCGGTCGCTCCAGCGGCAACGACGAGGTCGAGGAGCTGCGACAGCGGTTGATCATCTCGGCGGTCCTGTCCATCCCGGTCATCGCGATGTCGATGATCCCCGTCCTGCAGTTCGACAACTGGCAGTGGCTGTCGCTGACCCTCGCCGCCCCGGTCATCGTATGGGGTGCGTGGCCGTTCCACAAGGCCAGCTGGACGAACCTCCGCCACGGTGCGGTCACGATGGACACCCTCATCTCGATGGGGACCCTGGCGGCCTTCACTTGGTCGCTGTACGCGTTGTTCTTCGGCAATGCAGGAGTGCCGGGGATGAAGATGCCCTTCGAGCTCACGATCTCGCGTGGCTCGGGTGCCGACTCCATCTACTTCGAGGTGGCTGCGGGTGTGGTCACATTCATCCTCGCGGGTCGCTATTTCGAAGCGCGGGCCAAGCGCAGCACCGGGGCAGCTCTGCATTCCCTGATGGATCTCGGCGCCAAGGATGTGGCGGTGATCCGCGGCGGTACCGAAGTGCGGATCCCGACCCAACAGCTGGAGGTGGGTGATCGCTTCGTGGTTCGCCCCGGCGAGAAGGTGGCGACCGACGGGGTGGTCGACGAAGGGTCCTCGGCGATCGACGCGTCGATGCTCACCGGCGAGAGCGTGCCGGTGGAGGTCGGTGTCGGAGACGAGGTGACCGGGGCGACGATCAACTCGGGTGGTCGTCTGGTTGTGCGTGCCACACGTGTGGGTTCGGACACCCAACTGGCGCAGATCGCGAAGCTCGTGACGGATGCACAGACCGGCAAGGCCCAGGTGCAACGGCTCGCCGATCGGGTATCCGCTGTGTTCGTGCCGGTTGTCATTCTCCTGGCCGCGGCCACGCTCGTGTTCTGGTTGGCCATCGGAGAAGGTGCCGACGCCGCCTTCACCGCTGCGGTGGCGGTGCTGATCATTGCCTGCCCGTGCGCGCTCGGTCTGGCAACGCCGGTTGCGTTGATGGTGGGTACCGGTAGGGGCGCACAACTCGGCATCCTGATCAAGGGTCCGGAGGTGCTCGAATCGACCCGCAAGGTCGACACGATCGTGCTGGACAAGACCGGCACGGTGACCACGGGGAAGATGTCGCTGGTCGACGTGGTCACGGTCGACCGTACCTCCCGGACGCTCGCGGTGCTCGAACTCGTGGGTGCGCTCGAAGCTGCCTCGGAGCATCCGATAGCAGCTGCGATTGCCGATGGTTCCACCAGCGAGGTTGGCGCGACTCTCGCCGGTGGGCGACTTCGCCAACCGCGAAGGTCGGGGAGTGGTCGGCACCGTCGACGGGCATCAGGTGCTGGCCGGTAGAGCCCTGTTGTTCTCCGACGAGGACATCGAGGTGCCCGAGTCGCTGAACGAGGCTCGCCTCGCTGCCGAAGCTGCGGGTCACACCGCGGTGATCGGCGGATGGGACGGCCTGGCCCGGGCGGTGTTGGTGGTGGCAGACGCAGTGAAGCCCACCTCGGCTCCCGCGGTCACCCGATTCGGCGAGCTGGGCCTCACCCCCGTACTGCTCACCGGCGACAACGAGTCAACTGCCCGCAGTGTCGCGGATGAGGTTGGCATCGAGACAGGTGATCGCAGAGGTGCTTCCCGCGGAGAAGGTGCAGGTTGTGCGTGACCTTCAGGATCAGGGTGCCGTGGTTGCCATGGTGGGTGATGGCGTGAACGATGCTGCAGCGCTCGCCCAGGCCGACCTGGGACTGTCGATGGGTACCGGTACCGATGTGGCGATCGAAGCGAGCGATCTCACGCTGGTACGTGGCGACCTCACCGTTGCAGCGGATGCGATCGAGCTCTCCAGGCACACCTTGGGAACGATCAAGGGCAACCTGTTCTGGGCGTTCGCCTACAACGTGGCCGCGCTTCCCCTTGCGGCGGCGGGGCTCCTGAACCCGCTGATCGCCGGAGCAGCGATGGCGTTCTCGTCTGCATTCGTGGTGGGGAACAGCCTGAGGCTGCGCAGGTTCACCCCGACTCACTGACTGGTTCCGTCATCCGCCGGTCCTGGTGCCATGGGCAACAGGGCCTGCCCCACAGGTGGCCGGGCACAGCCGAGGGTTGTGAATCGTCGATCATCTCCCTACGGTGAGTGACTGAAGAGTCACGCACAGTCATGGTGTGCGCGCCGTGTCGCGAACACCGCTATCGGGGGTGGGTAGATATGACGACATCCATGAGAGCCTGTCACTATGACGTTCTCGGAGTCTCGGCCGATGCGTCGCCCGCCGAGCTCAAGGCCGCCTACCGGGCAAAGGTGAAGGAACTCCACCCGGATTTTGGTGGTGACAGCGCTGGTTTCGATGCACTGCAGGTCGCTTGGTCCGTGATCGGGAACGGCGACCGACGCCGTGAGTACGACTCCTGGTTGGCTGACACCCGCCCGGTGATGGGTGGCGCACGCATCGCGGTCCAGCAGCGCTACGAGGAACGTGAGCTCGAGGTCGAGCGCAGGGCATGGGAGGCGCGTCGCGAGGACGCCCGACGCAAAGCGGCCGCGAAGGCAGCCGAAGAAGCCCGTCAGGCCGCCGAACAGGAACAGAACCTCACAAACAGGCGCATTGCCTTCGAGGTAGCCGCTCTGGTCGTCCTGCGTGGCGGTCACCGCAGTGTCGCTGATCCCGTTCTTCTAGGTCACCAGCGGCCCACTTGCATCTTCACTGGTCCTGCTCGCTCCCGATGTCCTCATAGAAGGCGGCCATACGGCTTTCCATCTCCTCGGAGGAGACATCCTCGACGTGCTGTCCGAGACCCCATGTGTGGCCGAAGGGATCCTGGACCCGTCCCGAACGATCTCCGTAGAACTGGGTCTCGAGAGGGAAGACAACTTCTGCGCCGGCTGCCAGTGCCCGTTCCCAGAGGGTGTCCACATCGTCGGTGTAGATGAACAACGCAGAGGTGGACCCGCCGAGTGACCTCGGGGACTTCGTCGGTCCATCAGGCCATTCATCGCCGAGCATGACCACCGAACCGGCGATGCTGATCTCGGCGTGGCCGACGAGCCCATCAGGTCCCGTCATGCGCTGCCCGATCTCCTCGGCTCCGAAGGCGACCTTGTAGAACTCGATCGCCTCCGCGCACGGGGTCACCACGAGGCTCGGCGTGATCGAGTGCAGATGGTCGGGAACTGGATCCGGGTCGGTCATGGTTGCTCCAATCTGTGGCGTTCATGGGTGTTGGCGGCCCTGGACGGCCAGTATTCCGATTGTCGCACAGCTGAATTCCGGATGTCCCGAAACAATGACTTCCTTCACCGGGAACCGCTCAGTCGAAGTCGAATGTCACACCCCGATCGTATGTTCTATTGGTACCCGGGTGGGTGGTCAGTCATGCCCCATAGCTGCCCGCCCGGGTCGCTCGTTGAGACAGTTGGGTGGAGGGGTCATGTGGGTGGTTTCGGTGCCCGGGGTCGGTGTGTCGGAGTTCGGTTGAGTTCCTAACGGGTGTCGAGGGCTTCATGCGGCTTTTGTAGGCTGGGCTTGGGGCGGGCTGGTGACCGGAGCGTTCTGCGACTCCTTTTGTCCCGGTTCGCCCCTTTCAGCTTTTTGGTGTTGGTGGTGTTGCGTCGTTTCGCTCGGCTGGTGGGGTCGATCCGGTAGCGTTCGGCACAGATCTGGCGGCCCTCTGCGGCGGTGATGAGCTGACCGTTGGTGTCTCGAATTTCGTAGAGCTGTCCGTTGCGCCAGCACGCCGCGATGCGGGTGATCAGCACGGCTGCGAGCGTGCAGATCGCGGAGTTGTGGTGTTTGCCCCCTTTGACGTAGAGCCGGTGGTAGCGAGCGGCGAGGGTGGGATCGACCTTGCGGGCGAGATCCGCTGCGAGGAACAACGCTTGGCGTAGGCCAGGGTCACCGTGTTTGGTTGGCCCTTGGTTGTGGTCTTCGATCCCGGACTGGTCGATCTTGGGGACCAGACCAGTGAAAGCACGAACACCGGCGAGGCTGTGGAACCGGTTGAGGTCACCGGCGCGACCCAGGATGCCAGCGGCGAGCGTGACCCCGATCCCGGGTGCTGAGGCGACGATCCCGGCGGGATCAGCGGTCTCATAGAGGGCTTCGACGCGGTCATCAAGCGACGCGATCTCAGCATCGAGGAGCTTGATCAACCGGATCTCGATCGCGATGTCCTCGGCGAGCTCATCGAAATCGAGGCCCCCATGGGCCCACAGTGTGAGTGTTTCGGCCGCGACGTCAAGAATTTCGTCGGCTTTGTCCTCACGCCAATGACCGCGACTGGCCCGTATCAACAGTTTCGCGAGTCGCGACCGGCCAAGCTTGCGAAGCGCGTGAGGGTTGGCGTAACGCTCAAACACCGCGACCGCGGTTTTGCCGTAGGACACGGTGCCGAACAGATCGAGCCAGCCCGGGCCCATCAACTCGAGTAGAGCATCGAGACGCATCGCGGCTGCGGTGCGTCGTTTCTGGATACTGCTGCGATGGCGCACCGCACGTTTCAGTGGCTCAGCCGGACCGAGATGGTCCACCACCCGCAGCCCCTCAGGATGCAACATCGCCATGCGAGCCAGCATCTTGGAATCCAACCGGTCGGTCTTGGTGTGCTTGTTGTAATAGTCCCGCAAATCAGCGGACTGTTCCGGGGGCACCACAGACACTGACGCTCCCTTGGCCCTCAGCCACGCCGCGAGCGGCACCCACGCGTTGCGGGTCGGTTCCATCACCACCACAACCGACACGTCGTCAGGGATCTTGGCCCACAACACATCAAGTTCGTCGGTGGTGGTATGGAACTTCCATCCCTGCCACAAAAACTTGCCGGTCTCATCAGCCAACGAGGCCTGATGCGCAGCGCGACACGCCACATCTATTCCAAGGCGGACCTCATTCATATCTTCGCTCCTGTTCTCCGATAGTTCACAGCGAGCCCGGTCACAGCAGCCGGCACGGAAAGCTCGTTCCAAAAGGGGGTGAAGAAAACGGACATCACGAAACAGAGGTCCAACACAAAGGCTGGCCATCGAGTTCCCAACAGGTATTCACGAGCGTTGTGGAGTTCGCCTGGACGACGATCAGCGGTAAGGAGTCGGACAAATCCGCTCCGGTCACAGTTCCGAGTCGAACCAACCAAACCGGGCACAACGCACCCTATGAACAAGCCCACCAACCAGCCGTGGACCCTACAGGCGACCTTAGATGTCACAGTGTCTGTTTAGGGTTGGTGTCATGAGTTGTCGGGGAGATGATCCGGGTTGGCTTCTTCTGGAGCAGGTGCGGGTGTGGGCGGCCGGTCGTTTGGAAGACGAGTTGTTGGTTGACGGTCCGAGCGCTGATCCGTTTGCTGAGGCGAACGAGCACTTGGTGGCTGCCCGAGAGGCGCTCGCTCGGGTCGATGTGAATCTGTTGGATGGCGACGTGTTGTTGGGCACGGTGTTGGCTGTTGATGACACGCGTCGTCGTTTGGATGCGTTGAGTGCCAGTGTTCTGTTTCGGGCGGAGGCCTCGGGTGCGGCCGAGATCAAAGCTGGGTTGTCCACGAAACAGTGGTTGGTGCATCGCAGTCATGGTGATGCGGCGGTCGTGGCCCGCGAGTTGCGTGTTGCCCGCACTCTTGGCCGGTTCCCGGCGTTCGCGGCGGCTCTCGCTGCAGGGTTGATTCGTGCAGATCATGTTGTTGCGTTGGCCGGGGCATGCAATTCGCGAACTGTCGACTCGCTGATCGAGTTGCAGGAACGTTTGTTGCACGTCGCGAAGTTTCAAACTCACCGTCACTTCGTCGAGTTCCTGGGCCGGGTCACAGCGATCATTGATTCCGATGGTCCGGAACCCGATTGCGGGGATCGTGACAGTGCTTCTGTGGGTCGTGATCTTCAAGGGCATCTGCATGTGCGCTTGGAAGCATCTGGGCACAACGCGGTGGAGATCGAAGGGATCATCGCGAAGGAAACAGACCGTCAGTACAGGGCTGCGGTCAACGAACGCGAAGCTGCTGGTATCGGAGTGCCCGCTCACGCGGTGTTGCGTGCGAGAGCGATCGTTGAGTTGATCCGTCGCGGTGCCCGAACAAACCCCAAATCTGTATCACCGGTGATCGAAGCGGTCCTGCCGATCACTGTTGATCGTCATGGTGTCCCGGTCGCTGTGCACACTGTCGGTGGTTACAGTCTCGACGCGATCGCTGCTGCCACGTTGATCTGTGATGCACACATGCAACCGGTCGTGGTCGATTCGGCTGGTATGCCGCTCAATCTGGGTCGCAGTGTGCGCTTGTTCACCGCGGCGCAACGCAAAGCAATGGTGTTGCGCGACGGCGGATGTGTGTTCCCGGGTTGTGACCAGCCAGCGGAGCGTTGCGACGGTCATCATGAATGGCCGTGGGAACAAGGCGGCCCAACAGATGTCGATCTGGGAGCAATGTTGTGTCGTCGTCACCACGGCCTGGTGCACTGTCACGATCCGTGGGTCATTGAACATCACAACATCAACGACTTGCCACCACACCTCGCCGACGCCCACCGGGTGCGTGCCGCGAGCGCGAACCTGGACCCCGCCAAAGACGTGCGAGTGTTCCGGTCCCCCTCGGGGGAGCTGTACCTCGCCCAGAACGCCATCGATCACCGCGGCCCTGCCCCACCGCAGCGAAGAGCCGCAGCCTGAAGCAGGCGCCAAGGCTCCCCACCCAGGGGGACAGCGGCACGGAAACCACCAACAATCGTCTCGAACCCGACCAGGGCCGCCCCCACGCGGCCTATTTGCGCGTGCCTGTGGATCACCCTCCCGATCGGGAGGTGTGGGCTGGAGGGCTGAGGGGATGCGTATTCATTGCATCAGAACAGCACCCCGGACCGACCCCACCGGACATTTACGGAGGGAAAGGCTGTCATGCGATGGGAATTGTGCGGGCGTATCGTTCGCGTATGGCCAACCGATTCGACACTCATGACGTGACCAACCAGTCGGTCCCGCTTGCGGGTTACGACGCGTACTCCTCGAACCCGGCACTGGTTGCCGCGGTCGAGCGCCATGGCGGGGCGCATGCGCGTGATGAACTCGTTGAACTGGGTACGTTCGCAGGCTCTGAGCAGGCCCTTGAGTGGGCGCGCCAAGCCAATGAGAACAAGCCGGTGTTGCACACCCATGACCGCTATGGCAACCGCATCGACGTGGTCGAGTACCACCCCAGCTACCACCGGTTCATGGAAGGGGCGGTGGCCCGGGGTGTTCACGGTGTCCCGTGGGTCGACGAACGTCCCGGCGCTCATGTGATCAGGGCCGCGAAGATGCTCACCTGGTACGGCATGGAAGCCGGGCACTGCTGTCCGATCTCGATGACCACTTCGATCGTTCCGGCGCTGCGTCACCAGAGCGAATTGGCCGAACAGCTGGAACCCAAGCTGGTTGCTCGGAGCTACGACGGTTCGAATGCGCCGATCGGGACCAAGCCCGGTATCACGGCGGGTATGGCGATGACCGAGAAGCAGGGCGGGTCAGATGTTCGCGCCAACACGACAGAGGCGCGGCCGGTAGGTGCCGGTGGTCCAGGTGGCGAGTACGAACTGACCGGACACAAGTGGTTCTGTTCGGCACCGATGTCGGACGGATTCTTGATGCTCGCTCAGGCGCCCGGTGGACTGAGCTGTTTCTGGACGCAACGTTGGCGTCCCGACGGCACCCGCAATCCGATCCGCATCCAACGCCTGAAGGACAAGCTCGGGGACCACTCCAACGCATCGAGTGAGGTGGAACTCGCCGACGTGTGGGCGGTGATGGTGGGTGAAGAGGGTCGCGGCGTTGCCACGATCATCGAGATGGTCAACTCCACGAGGCTGGATTGTGCCCTGGGGGCAGCTTCGATCATGCGTTCCGGCGTCGCTCAGGCCACGTGGCACACCCACCGTCGGAGCGCATTCGCCAAGATGCTCGATCAGCAACCACTCATGGAGAACGTGCTCGCTGATCTCTGCATCGAATCCGAAGCCGCCACTGCCCTTGCGATGCGACTCGCTGCCACATTCGACGCATCGCCGGAGGATCCGGGCGAGGAACTCCTCCAGAGACTGTTGACTCCGGTCGCGAAGTACTGGACCTGCAAGCGCGCCCCTGTGCACGCGGCCGAGGCACTCGAGTGTCTGGGCGGCCTGGGATACGTAGAGGAATCCGAGATGCCCCGCATTTTCCGCCAGAGTCCGCTGAACGGGGTATGGGAGGGCTCGGGAAACGTGATCGCGTTGGACGCGCTCCGCGCCATGGTCAGGTCACCGGAATCGGTCGAGGCCTTCATGGCCGAACTCGATCTCGCGGCCGGAACAGACCGGCGCCTGGATGCTGCAATTGCAGGTGTGCGCAAGGAGCTGGGTGACTCCGAGGACATCGAGTTGCGGGCCCGCGGCTTGCTGGAAACGATGGCGCTCGCAATGCAGGGTTCATTGCTCGTGCGTCAGGGCCCTCCTGATGTGGCCGATGCATTCTGTGCATCGCGGCTCGAACGTGACAGCGGCATTGCCTTCGGAACGCTCAGGGGTTCGGTCGATCTGGGCGGCATCGTGGATCGAAACCGTCCCGATCCACTCTGATCCTTCTGCGAGCGATGGACGTGATCGGGTCCACACCCGGGCGAAAGGTGGTTCAATTGGGTACGTGCGCGTTGAGATCGGACCTGTGTCGCGAGAGAGTGCCGAAGCGTGGTTCACCTATGCCCAATCGGTGCTGTCGGAACTCGGCGAGCTGGGAGCCGACCGCGCACCTCCCGAGGTGCTCGCGGCGTTCCAGGCGCTGGTCGACGAATGGAGATCGGGCTTCGACGGCGATCCGGCCACAACCAGACCCTTTCACTGGGTTGCCGAGCGTTCCGACGATGAGGTCGGCTACTTGATCAACGGCCTCTATGAAGCCGGCTGTGCAGTGGAGGCCGCCCACGAGTTGGGCAAGTTGCGACTCCGGCCGGATGAAGCCGACGAGTTCCACTATGCGGTGGTCAACCAGGTTCTGGCCGAACTCGAAGCCGAAGGCGGGTCACAGTCGCATCTCGTGGAGATCCTGCGCGAACACTGGGGTGTGGCGGGTCCCTGAGCGGTCGAACCATGATCGCCGGCGTGGTGTCGACGGGTCGTGTTTTCCCGACAGCGAGGTGTTGGGTGGGACTACGTTGCAGACACAGCCCGCCGACCCAACCTGGGGTCGGCCGCTCTCACCATGGCCGCCCGACAGCACTCGACAGAACCACCAGCACCGCAACCTGAGGATGGACCCTCTGTCGTGGCCGAACGACCGGCCCGACCAGGTGCTGCACTGTCGCCCAAGGATCCTCCTGATCGCCGCGGGTCGCGGGCGCCGCGGATGGCTCGCGAGGCAAGGCGTGCCCAACTACTCGATGTGGCCGCGGAACTGCTCGTCGCCAACGGGGCCCAGGCGGTAACCATGGAACGCCTGGCAGCATGGGCCGGTGTTTCCAAGGCACTTCCCTACTCACACTTCGAGAACTCCAACGACGTCCTGCTGGCGCTGCGCGACCGCGAGAATGCACGAATTGCAGAGTGTCTGTGGAACGCCGGGCTCGAAGCGCCGGTGGGCAATCGCACGGCTGCGGTTGTCGCAGCATTCTTCGACGCGGTGGAGAACTCGAGCGACCTCCTCGGTGTCCTGACGGGGCCCGGTGCGATCGTCGTCGGACCCGACGAGGCCCGCGAGCGCGAAGGGATCGACTTCGTCACCGAGATGTTGGAGGTCATGTTCGAGATGGGCAGGGTTCGTGCGCGGGCAATCGCACCGATCCTCCTGGGTTCGTTCATCGGGGCGGCGGATGGGTGGGATGGGGGTTACCTGGATCGCGCCAAGGCAGAGAAGCTCGTGTTGTCGGTGTTCCGGAGCATGCTCGCAGCAGACCTTCCGGCCTGAACGTCCGGCGTCCCTGTGAGCACCGGCGGCGGGTGTTGCCGAGCAACTGCCCTGTGGCCGGGCTCGGGTTACCCATTCGCGTGTTCGCGCGGCCTAGCCTCTTGTCGATGGTGCAGTTCCGGTTGTGCGACGTTACGTCTTCGAGTGCACTCGCGTGGATCACCTTTGCCCGCGAGACCTTG
This sequence comes from uncultured Microthrixaceae bacterium, assembly GCA_963805905.1. Classification (GTDB taxonomy): domain Bacteria; phylum Actinomycetota; class Acidimicrobiia; order Acidimicrobiales; family Microtrichaceae; genus JAMLGJ01. Next base: position 2,592,276 of record CAWDVV010000001.1, on the reverse strand, counting down.
GCGCGCATCGGGGCCACCGGTGCGCTCGTGATTCCACAGGAGACACTGGCTGTGCTGGCCGGTCACCTCGATGAGTGGGAGACCCAGGCCAGCCTGGGCGAGTGCATGACCCTCGAGTTCGCCATGCCCGCCGAACAACTCGAACACCTCGGCCACGTGTTCCTGCAGGTGAGCGAGTACACCATCAGGGAGGCCGACCTCCGCGGGTATGACATCTCGCCTCCTGAGGCAGATGAGTTCTTTGCCGCTCTGAGCGAAGCTGTGATCTCGGCGCTCGAATTCTCCGGTGACGATTCAGCATCTGAGTTCGCGGGCACCCTCCGCAACGATTGGCCCCGAACCGATCGCCTGATGCCCGATGGAACGCTGGTTCCTGTATGCAGACCACTCGCGGACCGCGGCCAACCGATCTGCTGACCGAGGCACGCCGGCGGGCGTTTCCTTCGAGCGCAGATCTCAGGATGCCCCGAGCTTTGGGCAAGCCCAGGTGTCAGGCGAGGTCGCTGGCCAGATGAGCCGGGAGGTCTTTGGCGTCGCAGTCGAGAATCAACTCTCCGTTCGACATGACCAGACCCCGGTCGAATCTGTCGATCACGTCGGGGTCATGGGTCGCCACCATCAACGTGGCGCCATCGGCAGCGGACTCGCTCAGCAGATCGAGCATCGTGGCGCGTCCCTTGGCGTCGAGCCCGACGAATGGCTCATCCACCAGGAGCAGGGAGAACGGCCGACACAACGCCACGCAGATTGCGGTCTTCTGGCGAAGCCCTCGGCTGAACTGGCTGGGAAGATCATCCCGGCGATCGATGAGTTCCAGGCGCTCGAGGAGTTCGTCGATTCGTTCCTCGTCCCCGGTGCCGCCATGTAGCCGGGAGATGTAGCTGAGGTGCTCGTCCACGGTGAGGTCGTCATAGAGGACCGGATTGTCGGGAAGCCACGAGCGCCGCGCCCTGGCCTTCATCGAGTCAGGCTCGCTGCCCGCGATCCGCACTTCGCCGTCGGTGGGTTCCATCGTGCCCGCGACGAGGCCCAGCAGGGTGGACTTGCCGGATCCGTTGTGCCCGACGAGGACGACTGCCTGCCCTGCGGGGATCTGGAGGTCGATCTCTGCCAACGCAGTTACGTCTCCGTATTCCTTCGACAGGCCGTCGGTTTCGACCTCGAAGATCTTCGGCGCCTTTGGTCGGCCGGCACGGCTCTTGCGTCGCTTGGTCATCTCATCACCGTCGTCATGTGTGTAGTCAGGGTTCTGCGTGTCATCTGGACCTGCGGTTCATCGGGCACTCGTTCATCGGGCCGTTCGCATCATCCGGGCATCGATTCGGCCATTGCTGCATGGATGTTCGTCCGGAACCTCACCCACAGTCCCACGATCCCGACCAACACGAGCACCGGCAGGGCAGTGGTCGCCGCCGCCGCACTCGCATCGCCATTGGTGCCCACGTTCGCCGCGACCAGCGCCGGTAGGAAGCCGATCACCGCGACCAGTGGGGGCCAGACGGTGCGAATGACCAGACGGGGACCCGCGACCTCGGGGGTCATGAGCGCATCGGAACCGGCGCCCGTGTCGATCTGGGACACCGTCGAGATGGCGGAGCCGGCGACGCCGGTCAGGGCCGCTGTGATGATCACGATCAATCCGACCTGGAGCACCTCGATGCCGGGATCCACCGCATATGCCACACCGAGGCCCCCGAGACCCGCAACCACCAGCACCAGCACGGGAGCGGCAAGGTGGTGGAGCATCACGAGGCCTTGATCCAGGGGCAACGATTCGAGCAGGGTCGGGTGGTCGACCTCCTGCGAGAGGCCTTCGGTCGCATCGGTCGCGGCCACGAAGGCACAGATCCCGCCGACCAGGATCAGCGGCGTGGTGCCGGAGAACATGCCACGCGTGGCGAGCGCAGCGCCGATTGCCATCACGAGGACCCTGCCGATCCGGATCAGCGGCCAGTGGCTGATGCTGTCGAGGTCGCGCGCCAGTATCGGAAGCCGCCTACCGAGCAGGCGGGGGACCGGGAACCAGCGGCGATTGCGGGGCACTTCCGACGCGAGTTGGCGACGCAGGAGCACGACCGAACGCAGGTCCTGCTGGGTCACCGCGAACCTGAGTTGTCCGACCAGCAACGTACGGCGTCGGGCCGCCTCGATCGAGAGCCCACCGATGACGTTGACGCCCACAGCCACCAGGACGATCGCGGCGAGCACCCAGGCCAACCCCGGTGTGCCCTGGCGGATCGGCCAGAAAAGCAGGTCACCTGCGAGGGTGGTGGGCGCGGACGGAGCTCGACCGGTCACATCGGCAACCGACCATATGACCAGCAGCCAACCAATCAGGGCGAACACCCATCGGGGAGCGATGCGTGATGCAGTGAGGAGTGCAGATCCCAGTGCTGATGCGGTTATGACCGCCCCGAAGAGAGCTCCTGCCCAGATGAACTCGGCGGTGCCACCCGGGATACGTTGCGAAAAGAGCGAGCCGACAACGGCCATGACAGCAGCACCGGTGAAGATGCCGTATCCGAGGATGCCTGCGATCGGTCGACGCAGCGTCCTGGTTCGACCAGCAGGAGACATGAGGAGGTGTTGCACATCCGGTGCCTCGAGCGCCAGTGGGCCACCTCGTGATCCCGAGCGGACCGCGGCGAGGATCATGACTGCGAACAGGAGTCCGGCCCAGGACGGTCCCAGGTCGCGCACCCGGTCCACAGCATCGTCAGAAACGGGGTGATCACCCACAGCACCCGACACCATGATGATGAGCACCAGTCCGAAGAAGGCAGTGGTGTAGACCCGGTAGGCGAGGTCGCCCCAGTCGGCATCCCCGAGGCGTCGGCGTCGGCGTGTCGAACGGAGCTCCGCCACCACCGCAGCGGATTGCGCAACGGGAGGTACGGACACGGTGTTCATGGCTCTGTAAACCGTAACCACCGCGCGCCGGTTGTAAAAAGCGCGGACGTACAGTTCTTTCGGACCGGGTTGGAGAGCAGTGCTCCAAAGCCGTGGGTGTGGGTATGCTGTCGCTGGGCGGACTCAACGTGGGGATTGTGTTTTGCGCGTCATGACTGGACAACGATCGAGGGGCCGGCTCGGGAAGTCCGCGGCATTGGTGGCTGCGGTGGCACTGAGTTCGACTTTCGGCCTCACCTTCTCACCACCCGTGTCAGCGGGCGCGTGTGACAGCGGTGGAAGTGACAGCCCGCCCGAGGGACGTCCCTACGAACCGGGCTCTGAATCGCTGCCTGCGGCCGAGCGCAAGTACATGGCACGTACGACGATCAACGCCAATGGGCAACGCGAGAGTTGTGAGTGCACCGCCGGACGCCTCTGGAGCTGGGGGATGGACGCCGGGGCGGTTCAGTCGATCCGCGCCGCCCTCGATGGCAAGGAGGCACTGGCCATTCACAACTACGCGCGGTACGGCGTCCCGGCCGATCGGGTTCCTGTCGAGCCGCGCACCATATGGTTCCGGACCACGTGGCGTTCACGCTCGGAGCAGGTCTGCCTCAAGTCGGTGTTCGGTTCCGGTGCTGCCCGACCCGGTACGTCCAAGCACGAGTGGGGTCTGGCAGTCGACCTGGAGGACTGGGGATCCCAATCGCAGGGAATCGACGCCGGATTCCTCCGTGCGAACGGTTGGTGTTCCACCGTGCGCTCGGAACCCTGGCACTTCGAGTACCGGCCGGTCCTCGCACGCATGGGTCAGGAATATCGCTGCATCAAGTGAATCAGGTGAATCAGGTGATGATGGCCGCGGTGGGTCACGCCACATTCGGTGAGGCGACCGAGAGGCTGTTCGAAGTCGGTGGCCGGTACCGACGCAACACCTGATTGACGCTCAACGACGGACCGTGAGGGTGGACAGCGGCGACAGAACAGCGGCGACAGAACATCGCCGTTGGAAGGTCTATCGTCGCGCTCGTGAGGGATCCTGCCGATGAAGACGTGACCACGGATGACGACGTGACCACGGATGACGCCGATCCTGATCCGGAAGCTGATGGGTCAGCGGTACCGCCGGAGCCGGTCAGGCGCTCGGTTTCACTCGTCCTCGGCAGTGGTGGTGCGCGGGGGTATGCCCACATCGGGGTCGTACAGGTCCTGCGGGAACTGGGCTACGACATAGTTGCCGTTTCGGGTTCGTCGATGGGTGCGGCTGTCGGTGGCATGTTGGCGGCAGGCAAGTTGGACGAGTTCACCGAGTGGGCAGTGGGGCTCGGCCAGTTCGAGGTGTTGCGTCTGATGGACGTGAGCCTTTCGGCCAAGGGTGCGATTCGTGGCGAGAAGATCTTCAAGGTCGTTGGCGACATGGTGGGCGACGTACTGATCGAGGACCTTCCGATCGAGTACACGGCGGTCGCCGTGGATCTCCTGTCGCACCGCGAGGTCTGGTTCCAACGGGGTCCGCTTGAGATCGGGATACGAGCCTCGACGGCGATCCCCAGCTTCGTGCAACCGGTGATCCACGAGGGCAAGGTCCTCGTCGACGGCGGGTTGCTGGACCCCGTACCGGTTGCCCCGGTGACCGGCGCGCATGCGGACCTGGTAGTGGCCGTCAACCTGAACGGTCGCGAGCCGACGACCGATCGTCCCCAGACGGTCTCGGCCGCAGGCTCGGTCGGGTCCGAGATCGAAGGCGTGGACGCCGAGGTGTCCGAACGACTCCGGGGGACCGCCGCGCGGTGGTTCGACTCCGACCTGCTGGCTTCGGTACGTCGGCGCCTGCCCGAGGAGCTGAGGCAGTCTGTGCGAACTCGCCTCGAACCGGACAAGGGATCAAAGGTCAACGGATCCTCCGGGGTGGGGGGCCTCGAGGACCTCTCGACGATGGAGATCATGCAGATGTCCTTTGAAGCGATGCAGGGTGCGCTCACGCGCCATCGCCTGGCGGCCTACCCGCCGGATGTGGTGATCTCGGTTCCCAAGGGATCCGCGCGCACCCTTGACATGCATCGGGCAGAGGAGATGATCGAGATCGGTCGCCAGCTCGCCAGCGAGGTTCTGGCTCCCCTGTCGTCCTGAGGATTCCGATAGCCCGGTGCCTCCCGGATGCCAACCGGGCCATGTGGAAACGATGTCCTGGAAACGATGTCCCGGAAACGATGTCCGGATCGACGATCGCCGGCGCCAGCTAGGTTTGCACGCCGTGGCAGCAACGCATGATCCGTTCTTTTCCGATGTGACCGAACCAATCGCGTTCGAGGGTCCTGAGACCCACAACCCGCTTGCGTTCAGGTGGTACGACGCGCAACGGATCGTGGGCGGCAGGACGATGGCAGAGCACCTCCGATTCGCGGTCGCGTACTGGCACAGCTTCGCATCCGGTGGCAGCGACATGTTCGGTAGCGGTACCTGGGATCGCCCCTGGCTGGATCCTGCACCCGGTGCCGAGATGGATGCTGCGCGGCGCCAGATGGCTGTGGCGTTCGAGTTCGTCGAAAAGCTCGGAGCACCGTTCATCTGCTTCCACGACCGTGATCTTGCGCCGGAGGGCGACACCTTCGCCGAGTCGTGTTCCCGGTTGGACGAGATGACCGATGAGATGGCGATGCACATGGAGCGCACCGGCGTGAGGCTGCTGTGGGGAACCGCCAATCTCTTCTCACATCCCCGGTATCAGGCCGGTGCGGCCACGAACCCCGATCCGGAGGTGTTCGCCCATGCAGCCGCGCAGGTTGCGCACGCGATGGAGGCAACCAGGCTCCTGGGTGGGGCGAACTATGTCCTGTGGGGTGGGAGGGAGGGATACGACACGCTGTTGAACACCGACTTGTCCCGGGAACAAGAACAGCTCGCAAGGTTCCTCACCATGGCGGTTGAACACAAGCATCACATCGGTTTCGAGGGGCCGCTACTGATCGAGCCCAAACCGTTCGAACCCATGAAGCACAACTATGACCATGACACCGCGGCGGTTGTCGGATTCCTGGAACGACACGATCTGCTCGATGAGGTGAAACTCAACATCGAGGTGAACCACGCGACACTCGCCGGCTTCGATGCGGCGCACGAGGTCGCCACCGCAGCGGCGCTGGGTGCCTTCGGGTCCGTCGATGCGAACTCGGGCGATGATCGTCTCGGATGGGACCTCGACCGGTTTCCCATGTCGGTCGAACAGATGTCGCTGGTGATGCTCGAAGTGCTGCGAGCGGGCGGGTTCACCACCGGTGGTTTGAACTTCGATGCCAAACTGCGTCGCCAGTCGACTGATCGTACCGACCTGTTCCATGCCCACATAGCTGGGATGGACACCATGGCCCATGCCCTCGTGGTCGCCCATGCCCTCCTACAAGACGAGCGCCTGAAGCGGCTGCGTGATGGGCGGTATGCGGATTGGGACGGTGAACTCGGCCGGTCGATCCTCGATGGTGGGTCGACGATGGCGGGACTCGCTGACCGTGCATTGCGGGTGCCCGCACCCGAGCGCCGCACGGGTGCCCAGGAGGAAGTGGAGAATCTCGTCGCCGCGGTGATCGACCGGGTTCGCTGAGGTGACCGCCAGGCGGCTCGTCGTCGGGGTGGACTCCTCCACCCAGTCCACAAAGGTGGAGGCCCGCGACATCGAGGATGGAGAACTGATCGCGGTCGGTCGTTCACCTCATCCGCCAACGGATCCTCCGCGTTCAGAGCAGGATCCCGCCGCATGGTGGAATGCGTTGGTCGAAGCCATCGGGCAACTGGGGGACTGTCGCGGTGACGTTGTGGCCATCTCGATCGCAGCCCAGCAGCACGGACTGGTGGTCACCGATGAGGCCGGTGTGCCGCTCCGGCGGGCCAAGCTGTGGAACGACACCGAATCGGCCGCCGAGGCCGAGAACATGGTCGGGAAGCTCGGTGCGGAGATCTGGGCGACAGAGTGCGGGTCGGTCCCCGTGGCTGCATTCACGATCACCAAATGGGCGTGGTTGGCACGCCATGACGCCAGGTCCTACAGGGAGACACGGCGGGTCTTCCTGCCCCATGACTGGCTCACGTTCCGCCTCAGCGGTCGCTCTGTCACCGATCGCGGCGATGCGTCGGGCACCGGCTGGTACGACGCGGCGCAACCGATCCACTCCGATGGGCCCGGAGCATTCTGTGACCGTCTCGTCGGGGCCGCGCTCGATGTGCACGGCAACGACAGTGAGGTCGAACGTCTGCGAGCCCTTGTTCCCGAGGTGCTGGGACCCACTGAGGCCGCCGGGCACATCACCGCCGCGGCGGCAATGGAACTCGGGTTGGGGGCCGATGTGATCGTCGGAGCCGGAACCGGTGACAACATGGCCGCAGCGTTGGCGCTGGGAGTCGGACTCGGTGACGTCGTGTTCTCACTCGGTACGTCGGGAACCGTGTACACGGTGAGTCGGGATCGCACCTCGGACCCCACGGGAGCGGTCGCGGGTTTCGCGGACGCGACGGGTTGCTTCCTCCCGTTGGTGTGCACGTTGAACGCCACCAGGGTCACCGATACGGTGGCCCGATGGCTCGGGACCGATGCCCCCGGACTCGCCGACCTCGCACTGGGTGCTGATCCCGGCTCCTCGAGCATCCCCGAACTGGTTCCCTACTTCGATGGAGAACGAACCCCTGACCTACCGGAGGCGACCGGTTCATTCACAGGGTTGAGGAACACCACCACCCGCGCCGAGATCGCCCTTGCGGCACACGATGGTGTGCTCTCCGGACTCATCGCCGGTCGCGACGCCCTGCGACGAGCGGGAGCGCCGGTCGACGGTGCAACGCTGCTCGTGGGCGGTGGTTCGAGATCCTCGGCATTCAGTCAGCGTCTGGCTGACCTGATTGGATCCGCCGTGCTCGTGCCCGCCGAGTTGGAGGTCGTGGCGGCCGGAGCCGCTCTACAGGCAGCGGTTGTCGATCTGGCGAGGAACCATGCTGTGGATCGAAGTGTCGATCCAGGCACACCGGGCGGCGGTGCACTGGCGCTGTTCCAATCGTTCGCGCGGCGTTGGGGAGTCGGCGGCGGAACCCTCGTGCACCCCAGGAACTGAGCCTCGTCCCGTTGTGGGATTGCAGTGTTGGTGGGAATGCGGTGTTCGTGGGAATGCAGTGTCGTGGGAATGCGGTGTTCCTTGGGAACTACGTGTCGCCGGACCGCTCGAACTCGGCGATGACCTCTTCGGTCGGCACGATCAGCGGGGCGACGTTGGGGTAGCCGGCGTATGGGGCGAGCATCACCAGGGTTTCGCGCAGTTCGTCGGGTGTGAGTTCGCCGCGTTTGAGCGAAGCCTTCGCCTGCACCTTCCAGGTGTCGACCTGGCCGTTGGCCGCGATCACGCCCATGATCAACAGGCGTCGCGAGTCGATCGAGAGGATGTCGCGGTCCCAGACCTCGGCGAAGAGGCTGCGCATCATGACGTCGTTGAACGCCATCGTGCCTTCGGGCAGATCGACCACGTCGCCCGCGTAGACCTCGCGGATCTTCGCCGCTCCCTTCGTCGTAACGGTTCTCCGACTCGGAGAGTTCTGTTGGCGCCGATCGCGCTCGGGGGTGTGTCGTTCGTTCATCGGGTCTCCTGTGTATCAGACGCCCAGGCGGTGTGACGGTGGTAGCTCCCCGGCAGCGATCGCATCGGCGCGACTGTGCAGGAGTTCACCGGTGTCATCGAGGCCGTGGGCGATGATGAAGCGACGCTCGAGTGCACCGTCGACCGCGAACTCACCGAGGGCCACCATGTCGGCAACGGGCGCTTCGGTTCCGGTCGCAGCGGAGACACGTTCCTTCAGCTCCTCGAAGGTCATGCTCTTGCGTCCGGTGCCACTGCTGCGACGCTGCAGATGCTCCGGCCGGTTGCGGGCTGCGGTGTAGAGCCCGGTGTCCATGAGGCCTCCCGATGGGTACAACACCGACGCCCGGACCCGCTCGGAGACCTTCAACAAGTTGAGTTGCAGTGCCTCGGTGAAGCAACTCGCCGCCGCCTTGGACGCCGCATAGACCGATGCGGTGGCCACAGGAGCGAACCCACCGTCGCCCGACGAGGTCACGATCACCTGGCCCGGCTCCTTGCTCTCGAGCATCCGGGGCACGAACTCGCTCACGCCGATGCCGACCCCGAACACGTTCACCCCGAAACACCAACGCCAGTCGTTGGGCTCCTGTTGCCAGGGGAGTCCACCGCCGCCGGAGGTGACCCCGGCGTTTAGGAACAACAGGTTCACCCGCCCGTGGGCCTCGAAGACGTGGTCGGCCAATCGGGCGGTGGAATCCTCGTCGGAGACGTCGGTGAGGACCCCGCTCGACGGGCCCCAGATCGGTGAGCTCGGCGACCGTCCGGTCGAGCGCCGAGCGTTCCACGTCCGCGATCACAACCGTTGCGCCCCGTCGTAGGAGAGCCTCGGTCATCGACCGGCCCATCCCGCTCGCTCCGCCGGTCACCACGGCAACGGCACCCTCGGGATTGATCCTCTCGAGTCCCTCATCGGTCATTGCTCAGCCCTTCCACTGCATCCCGTAGTCGTCGAACCACCAACGCGCCTTGCGGATCGCGTCGGGGGCCGTGCGCAGGCCGAGGTCCTGACCCAGGTCTTCGGGTGTGGGGCCGACCTCGGTTGCTATCGCCCCCAGTGCTCCGGCGTCCAGGTCGTAGCAGCGGATCGCGTTCAGGCCCAGCAGGAGGCGTGTGTCCTCCACAGAAACCTGCTGGAAGTCGGTCTCGAGGCGTTCCCGGGTGTGGGGCCAGGAGCCCTCCGGGTGGGGATAGTCGGTTCCCCACATGAGGGCGTCGATGCCGTTGTAGTGACGGCGGCGGATCTCTTCACGGCTCATGGTGGAGGCGCCGATGAAAACGTTGGTGCCGACATACTCCGATGGCAGTTTGGAGATGAGTCCCTTGGTCATGGCATTGAGCTTCTTGACCTTCGGGTTGGCGCCGAAGCTCGTATCGGCCTTCCAGAGCAGGTCTCCCAACCACCAGGACCCGCATTCCACCACGGCGTACCTGAGGTCCGGGAACTTGTCGAACTTGCCGGACAGCATCAGTTGCCACAGCGCCCTGTGGGTCCAGAAGGGCACTTCGAGTACGAACTGAGCGAGGTTGTCGTTGTAGGAATCCCAGTCCCCCTCGCCGGAATGGGTGTGGACGACGAGCCCGGCCTCCGCGCATGCCGCCCATACCGGGTCGTAGGACTCGTGGCCGTAGGAGGGATGGTCATGCCACATCGTGGGAATCATGATTCCCTTGATCCCGGGCTTGTCGGCGAGTCGTTCGATCTCACGAACCGATTCGGCGACGTCATGGATGATCGGCACGAGCGCAACACCCGCTCGGCGCGGCGGGTTGGTGGCGCAGAACTCCTCCAGCCAACGGTTGTGCGCCCGCGCGCCTGCGAAGGCGAGGTCGGGATCGGTGATCTGCCCCGCCGACAGCCCTGCTCCGAACGGTGGCGACTCCTGTCCGGTGACCGCGTCGCCATCGGCGAAGATCACCTCGCCCGCGATCCCGTCGGAGTCGAGTTCCTTGTCGCGGATCTCGGGGTCGTACGCGCCCTGGAGGCCCACCTCGTTGTCGCTCTCCCACTTGTCGACGTACTCGCCGTTGAGCTCCTCCATGAGGCGGCGGTGGTTGTGGCGCTCGGCCGCCCATTCGTCGAACTGGCGGTGGTACCTGGATTCGAGGTGCTCGCGGTATTCCTCGACCTGCAGCCCCGCGTGGGTGTCGGACGACACGATCACGTACGGGTCGTTGGATGTGTCGACTCCCGCTAGTGGGTCAGACATGTTTGATCCCCCTGGATTCTGTATTCGTGTGAGTTGGCATAGCTGCGGGATGGTGCGGAGCCCATTTCCCGAGCACGTTCTGTAACGGTGTGCAAGACTCTTGCACACCGTTACAGAGATTGCACCCCGTATTGGCTGATTCGTCCCCGAAACCCAGTACTCCGTGGACCGGGACGAACCAACCACCAACGACGAGCGATGCCGATGACCACGCCCACCACCGACAACCGACCCGCGAGGTCCACCAACCATGCCGGCCTCAGCGCGGATGACGTCATCGACGCGGCGCTCTCGCTGGTGGAGGCGGAGGGCACCGCGTCGCTGACCATGCGCCGCCTGGCCTCGGAGCTGGACGTATCCACCACGACGATCTACTGGCATGTCGGCAACCGCGACGAACTCGTGGTCGCCCTCATCGCCCGACTCGGCCAACGGATGGGCGATTCGGAGGTCCGTGGCAAGACACCCGGCCGAACGGATCACCTCTGCCGCGGACAACATCTGGTTCGCCGCCCTGTCGCACCGCAACGTGACCTCGCTCGCCAACCAGGTGGGAGCCACGACGCTGCTTCACCTGCCCCTGGAGGCCGCACTCCTGAGCGAGATCGAAGCGGCCGGGATCCACGGCATCGAGGCACGCGACGCGATGGGATCGATCCTCTACTGCATGGCCGGATTCCTCATCGGAGCATGGCGAACCGAGGACAAGTTGCCGGAACGGCTCCGTAGGGCGGCATTGTGGCGTTCGCTGGAGAGTTCAAGGTTCGAGGACGACACGATTGCTGCGATGCAGGACCTGGGTGATCCTCGTCGACTCTTCGAGATGAGCCTGAAGCATTGGTGGCCTCGATTCTCGAGCGGGAGACGATCGGAACCGACGAGTGATAGACCGACGAGGACGAATCCAAGGGGGTATCCGTTGAGTGACGAGCACAAGAGCGCACCGGGGGAGGTGGCGGGCATACCGAAGCTCGTGATCCGCTATCCCAGCCGGGCGGAATCGATCGAAGCACTGTTGCCGCCCGGCATGAAGCTGTGGGGTGACCCGGTGGTGCAACTCGGGGTGTACTGCGTGCCGGTGCGGGGTGAACCCGAGTTCGGGGTGAGTACCAAGATCCCGGCAAGTTGGTCGGGGACCGATGGCTGGTTCACCCTCGGCATCGGCATAGACCAGGAATCGGCGATCTTCGTCAGTCGGGAGACCAACGGTCAACCCAAGTTTCCCTGCGATGTTCGGTATTTCCGCCTCGGTGAGCGCATCGAGGCGAGTGCCACGCATCAGGGCAGAACGTTTCTCACCTACAGCGGTGCCGTCACCGGTGAACGGCGAAGCGGGTGGGGACATCGGCGGCGACGAATGGTGGATAAAGGTCTCGCGGGCAGTAGGTGGGGTCGGCGCGGATGCAACCGGAGCCGACCGGTATGACTTCCCGCCCCGTGTGGTGCGCGTCCACACAGAGGGAACCGCGGCACGGATCCAGACGCTCACGGGTGATTTCGCCCTGCACGACAGTCCGTGGGATCCGTATCTGGAACTGCTTGCCCCAGACCGGTGACGCAACCGCCGAACTCCTCACCTCACGCTTCACCGCCAGAGCGATAACGCTCGATGAGCCACTGGATCCGGAGGCCTTCTGGAGCCACGTGGATACGATCGGTGGGTCACGTTGGCCCGGATCGAGCGGAGGACCGAGGTCATGACCGACTCACTGGAAACGACCGGAACAGCCGGAGCGACCGGTGCCCGGGAGGCACTGGCGGCGAGTCATGAGCCGGCAGCTCGTGATCAGGATGTATGGGATTCGGTGTTGCCGTCCCGTTCGACGATCGTGCCGACCGACCGCCGCGCCACCCGCACCGCCGGCATTCCTCTCGAACACGACGAGCTGCCCTACGAGCTGGAGTCCCGGCCCGAACCGCCGCCCATACCGAACGGCTGGTACGCCTTGGCCGCGAGCGGCGATCTGGCTCCCGGCGATGTCCTCTCGACGATCGCTGCCGCCCGCGAGCTGGTCGTCTACCGCGGCGACGACGGGGTGATCGGCGTCCTGGATGCCTACTGCCCACACCTCGGTGGTCATCTCGGGGGAGGCAAGGTCGACGGATCCGCGCTGGCGTGCCCGTATCACGGGTGGGAGTTCGAACAGTCCGGTGCATGTGTGGAGATCCCGTACATCGAGGGTCGGATCCCGTCGCGGGCATGTGTGCGCAGCTACCCGACCCGCGAGGTCAACGGCATGGTGTTGTTCTGGTACCACACCGCCGAGCGCGAACCGGACTATGAGGTACCTGAGATCTCCGAACCCGGGGATCCGGCGTTCGCCGATGGGATCGAGTGGCGGGGTGCCTTCACGGCGTCGCTTGCAGGACATGGCCGAGAACAACGTCGACTACACGCATTTCCACTTCGTGCACCGCCGCGAGGCCCTCGACGCGTCAACGTCGAAGTTCACCACCGACGGGCCCTTCTCGAAAGTAGTCGAGACGTTCACCGAGGACGACCTCACGTTCACACGCTGGACCTACGGCCCGGGTCTGGCCCTACTGCGCGTACCCGGATTCATGAGCATCCTGAGTGCCACCACCCCGATCGACCGGCGTCATGTCCGGTTGCTGTGGTACTTCCACCTGCCCCACGAGATGGTCGGGGTGGCCGATGAGGTCATCGATGGTGTCGTCGGTCCCTACGGCCTGGGTGCTGACCAGCCCATCTGGCGCGACAAGATCTTCCGCGACCGGCCCCTGTTGGTGAAGGGGGATGGGCCCGTGACGGAGTTCCGTCGCTGGTACGAGCAGTTCTACGACGGCTACCCGGGCCGCAACGGTGCCGCTGGCTGAGGTTATTCTCGGAACATGGTCGCGAGTACCGCTCAACTGAGTTTCGATGAGGCGACTGCCGCGGTCACCGCACCCGGGAGTCGCTTCGAGTTGACCGAGATCGACATCGACGGTCGCCCCACCACGGCGTTCAAGAATGCCCCCGCGAGTCTGCGGGTGCTCTTCGAGAAGGCCCGTCGCCACGGTGAGCGGACCTTCGTCGTCTACGAGGATGAGCGGTGGACCTTCGACGATGTGATGGCCGAGGTCGATGCCCTGGCCCACACGTTGGTGCACACCTACGGCGTGACCCCCGGGGACCGGGTCGCTGTCTCGATGCGAAACCTGCCGGAATGGGTGATCTCGTTCGCTGCGATCACCTCGATCGGGGCGGTTTCGGTCTCGTTCAATGCATGGTGGGTCGCGGATGAGATCGACTACGCGCTGGAGGACTGCGAGCCGCGCGTGATGCTCGTAGACCCCGAGCGGGCGGAACGGGCACGCGACGTGGCCGGGGCGAGGGGCATCCCGATGCTCGTGGCACGAGCCGGGACCGACACGGTGTCGGGCCCTGCACAGGAAGGCCGGGAGGGGCTGGAGGACCACTGGCGCGACGCGGTGCAGCGGGGGGCGTCGATGCCTGACGTCGAGGTGAACGGTGAGGACGACGCCACGATCCTGTACACCTCGGGGACCACCGGTCGACCAAAGGGAGCGGTCTCCACGCATCGCGTGGTGTGTCAGGCCCTGTTCGGTTTCTCGTGTCGTGGGGCGGTGGATGTGGCACGTAGGCCGGTACGGGATTCGGATGACCCCGGCGAGCGACCGCCGGTGCCGGTGTTCATCCTCGTGGTCCCGTTGTTCCACGTGACCGGGTGTGTTCCGGTGATGTTGGGTAGCTTCTCGGCTGGTCTGAAGCTGGTGATGATGCACCGTTGGGACCCCGAACGCGCTCTGCAGTTGATAGAGGCCGAACGTGTGACCCAGTTCGTCGGAGTGCCGACCCAGGCCTGGGACATGTTGGAATGCCCCTCCTTCGCCGACTATGACACCTCCAGTCTCGCGAAGGTCGGTGGGGGAGGAGCGCCCACCCCGCCCAAGCTCGTACGTCGGGTGAAGGATGGTTTCTCCAAGGGTGGGCCCAACATCGGCTACGGGATGACCGAGACCAACGCCTACGGCGCGCAGAACTCGGGGGACGACTACCTGACCCACCCGACCTCCACCGGCCGTGTCACACCCATAGTCGGCCTCGAGGTCCGCGATCCCAGCGGCGCTGAAGTTCCCACGGGCGGACTCGGTGAGATCTGGATGAGTGGCCCGCATCTGATCCGCGGCTACTGGAACCGCCCCGAGGCCACAGCCGATGCGATGACCGACGGATGGCTCAGCACCGGCGACATCGGCCGGATGGACGAAGACGGGTTCCTCTACATCACCGACCGCGCCAAGGACATGGTCCTGCGCGGCGGCGAGAACGTGTACTGCGCCGAGGTGGAAGCTGCCATATACGAACATCCCGGGGTCCAAGAAGCAGCGGTGTACGGACTGCCCCACGAACGAATGGGCGAAGAGGTGGCAGCCACCGTGCGGATCGCGGAAGGCGCCGAGTTGGATGATGACGCCCTCCGCGAATACCTCGCAGTGCATCTGGCACCGTTCAAGATTCCCACGCGCATCCACCTGGTGACCGAGGAACTACCCCACAACGCAGCCGGCAAGGTTCTCAAGACCTCCCTGCGTGACCGGGACCTCAAGAGCTGATCCAGCTCTCAGTCGGCTGCTCCCGCTCTCAGTCGGCTGCTCCCGCTCTCAGTCGGCTGCTCCCGCGGTGCTCGGCGGGGCGGAGGCCGCCCGCGTCGCCACCAGAACTCCCACGAACCATCCGAGTACGACCGCCGTGGCGCCGACACCGAGCAGGAACCCGATGGGCAGTGGGCCAGGGGCGATCAGCTCAGCCGGTCCGACGTTCGATGCAGCCCAGCCGACTCCCGCGCCGAAGGCGAGTCCGACCAGCGCGGCCATGGCGGCCACCACTGCAGATTCGATCCCGATGATCGCCCTGATCTGCGAACGTCGGGCGCCGACCGCGCGCAGCATCACGATCTCGCGCCTGCGTTCGTGGACCGACAGAGCGAGTGTGGACGCCAGTCCCAGCAAGCCGATTCCGACGGTGCCTGCAAGGAGTACCTGGACGATTCGCAACACGAGGTCCAACACCGAGGAGTTCAGAGCCGCGAACTGCTCGGGAGTGTGCACCCGCACACGCGGGAACGTGTCGGCCACGCGGCGCAGGTTCCGCTCCGTTCCGGCAACCGAAGCATTCGGTGACAGATCCAGAGCTGCCAGCTCGAAGGTTCCCTCGGAGCCCGTCGCCTCCACGGCAGGGCGCGTCCACGACAGCCGGACCCACGAAGGCCGTGTTGCGGTACAGGGCGACCACCGATACGGACGTCTCGCGCCCCGACGTCGAGCGCAGGGTCACCTGATCGCCGACTGATACCCCCAACTCCGAGGCGCTCCGCTCGGAGAGGATCGTGGCGTACGGATCTCCGTCCCGGGCAGCCTGTGGCTCTCCGTCGAACACGTCGAGGTCGATCATCTCGCCGAGGGGCCCCAACGAGGACGTCGTGACCTGCGATTCGCTACCCGAGGGGCCCACCAGTACGCCATCGACGCTCGTGATCACCGCTCCGTCACGCACGGGCCCCAGGCGTCGGCCGAACTGCGAGAACAACGACCTGGTATCCACCCGAACCAGCCCGCGGCGTTCTACGAAGAGATCCGCACGCGAGGTCGTCGAGAACGCGGTGTCGACCTGCGCCTTGATGCCCGAACCCACTGTTGCCACGGCCCCCACGAGGGCCAGGGTGACCATCAGGGTGGAAGCTGCCGCTGCGGCCCGGCTGGGAGCCCGCCGGACGTTGCCCACCCCGAGGCGTGCAGGCAGTCCGAAGAGCGCCATGAGAGGTCTCGCTGCAGCACCGCAGAGTGGCTTGACGATCCAACGCGACCCGAGAGCCACACCGAACAGCATTGCTGTGACACCGATCGCGGCGAGTACCTGCCACAACACGGCCGAGACATCACCGAAGCCGCCCACAGCGATCGCGAGGGTCGCCCCGACGCCCAGTAGCAGCGCAGCAGTTCGTCCCCGCGCGGGGCGATCAGCACCTGAACCGGTGTCCGAGATGGCATCCAGGGGTGTGCTTCGCGACGCTCGCAGTGCAGGCACTGCCGCGCCCGCGAGAGCAACCCCGATTCCGACCACGCACGCGGCGGCGGTCATCTGGGCCGACAGAACGAATGACGGCTGCACGCCCAGGGGTTTCACCACGGCAATGGCAACGCGGGCGAGTACCGAACCGCCAGCCAGCCCGATGATCGCCCCGATGACTCCCGCAGCTGCCGCTTCGCGGAGAACCAGTCCCGCTATCTGCGAGCGGCGGGCTCCGATGAGGCGTAGCAGTGCCAGTTCACGCGTGCGGGCCGCGATCAGTACCGCATAGATGTTGCTCACGGCCAGGGCCGCCACCAGGATCGTCAGGCCGGAGAACGCGAAAAGCGCCGATCGGACTCCCGAGTCCAATTTCGCCACGGTCTGTTGGGTCCCCTGTGAACGATCCGTGACCACGATCACATCGAGTCCGCCACTCAGTTCGGAACCATTCAGTTCGGAACGCAGCCTTTCGGCGAGCACGTCCGGTGTCGTTCCGGGATTCGGTACGATGCTGATCCGGTCGAGCTTTCCGACGGCTCCCAGCATGGTTGCTGCATGGTCCGCAGGGAGCACGACATGTGCCGACGAGAGGGCGATCTGCGAAACGGACAGATCCGGGCCGGAAGTCGGAGAGTCGCCGGGAGTCGGAGAGTCACCGGGAACACTGTCGGTTCCGTTGTCAACAGGTGTGACCAGACCCACGACCGTGACGCGCCGCGACCCGGTGGGAAGCTCCAGTACAGGGCGTGACCCGAGTGCTGCATCACCGACGACAGCTCCGCCGGGATCCACTGCGACCTCGTCAGCGGTGACTGGAGCGCGGCCTTCGATCAGTCGCCAACGTGAAGCCTCGAACACCGATGACAACACGAGCCCACGGAGCTGAACCGGTCGCTCGGGCTGTGCATCCGCCCGCAGTGCGAAGCTCACCGGCTGGTCGAGGAGACCGTTGGCGGTGAGCACGCCGGGCGTGGCGCGGACATCGTCGAGCACAGACGAATCAATAGCAGTCGAGGCGGTGGTATCGGTCGTGTTCGCACTCACCAGCACCGTGCCCACGGGAAGCTCCGAGATGACGGCGCCCGGCTCATCGATCTGGAGCGATACCTGCTCTGCAAATCCGAACGCGCCGGTTGTGAACGCCACCGCCACGGTTATCGTGATCACCAGCAGTAGCGCCCGGCCGGTGCGGTACCGGATCTCCCGACGGGCGAGGGGCACTGCCATCGACCGACAGTAGCGACCGGGTTGCGGATCGCGTCCGTGGCCCGATTCGATCAGCTCACATTCAGGAGTGCTTCGCTAGGCATCAATCTGGGAGAACGCGTTTATGACGACTACCCCCCCGACGATCATCAGCACCCCGACCACCGCTGCGAGGTCGATCTTCTGGCCCAGCACGAGCCAGCCGATCAGCACGATCAGTGCCGTTCCCACACCCGCCCAGATCGCGTATGCGATCCCCAGCTCGATGTCGCGGACTGCCAGTGACAGAGTGAACAGTGCAATCCCGTAGCCGGCCAGGGATATGACCGATGGCCACAGCTTCGTGAATCCGTCGCTCTGGCCCAGGAACGAGGTTCCCAGCACTTCGCTGCAGATGGCGATCGCAAGATAGATCCAGGGCATTTGCGGAAGGTAGCTGATGGTGAGGCCCCGGGGTTCGATGCCTTCCCGGGCGCGGTGCGACCAAGGGGTGAACCGGATGCTGGTCGTGGCGGGGTCATCCCGGGGTCATCCCGGGGTCGCGGCGGGAGAGCGGCGGCGCTGATTGCAATAGTCCTAATCATCGGGCACCTGTGTGCCGACCCGTGGGCCGATGGACAGCGTTGCCGACACGAGCGATCGACCGATACCACCGGATCAACCGGGTGAGACAGGAGGCGGGGCTCAGCCGCGGAATGAAACGCTCGTACGCGTGATGTGCGCCGTTGCTCTGTTCTGGGGTATCGCCTACCTGACGTGGCGGATCGGCTGGACCTGGCGGGGAGCGAATCCCGTGTTGTACATCGCCCTGCTCATAGCCGAACTGGTCGGCTGGGTGAGCCTGGCACTGTATGGATTCCTCGCGCTGGCGCCGCGTTGCATGTGAACCGGCGCCCGTCACGACCATTCGTTCCGTGGATGTCCTGATCCCCACCTATGACGAACCGGTAGCGGTGTTGCACGCCACCCTCATCGGTTGTGGAGCCATGGATCATCCGCACACCACGTGGCTCCTCGATGACGGACGCCGACCCGAGATGGCCCGACTCGCCGAGTCGATGGGCGTTCGCTACCTGACTCGTCCGGACAATGCCCATGCCAAGGCGGGCAACATCAACCATGCCCTGGAATACCTCGAGGGTGAGCTCTTTGCCGTGCTCGACGCGGACCACGTGCCACTGCCGGGATTCCTCGATGCGCTCGTTGGTCACTTCGATGACCCCGAGGTTGCGCTCGTACAGGCCCCGCACGAGTTCTCGAACCTGGACTCGGTACAGCACGTCAAGGGTGAGGTGCACGAGCAGTCCCTGTTCTTCCGGGTCATCTGTCCGGGCAAGGAACGCAATGGGAGCACCTTCTGGTGCGGATCGGGAACGGTGCTGCGTCGTGAAGCGCTCGTGGGCATCGGTGGAGTCCGCACGACCACCATTGCGGAGGACTTCCACACCACGATCGTGTTGCATTCGAAGGGATGGAAGACCCGCTACGTCGATCGGACCCTGCTCCTCGGGTTGGCCCCGCACGACCTGGATTCATTCCTCCTCCAACGCAGCCGTTGGGCGCGCGGGAACCTACGGGTGTTGTGGACTGCGCAGAACCCCCTCTGGGCTGACAACCTCAGCTTCGGGCAGCGGCTCAGCTACCTGGGTTCGCTCTCGCACTACTTCGGTGGCCCGCAGCGCCTGGCGATGCTCGCGGTGTTGTGTGCCACCCTCCTCACCGGTGCACTCCCGCTGCGCGGCGCGCCGATCCTCTTCGCGGTGCTGTGGGCTCCCTGGGTGATCCTGTCACTCGCGACGACCAAGCTGCTGGGGCGCGGAAATGTCGGGCCGGTAGCGGCCACACGATTCGGTTGGATGACGATGGGCATCTACAGCGGAGCCGTACTCGGCCTGTTGTTGCCGGCCATCGGGGGATTCAAGGTGACCCCGAAGACCGGCGTGGATCGGGGTGGGATCCAGGTGATTCGCCGGCTACCGATGATGACGATCGGCGCCGGCGTGCTGTTCGTGGCGATGACCGCCCGACTCACCGCGACCGCAGGGTGGACCGAGCTCGGTTCGATGCCTGAGTTCGCTCTGGTGGCAACCTTGTTGATCGGCGCATTCGAGCTGACTGTGATCACATCGGTTCTTGTCTCCGTCGGCCGACACAGGCAGTTGCGATCCGATTTCCGGGCACACGTCGACCTTGCGGCCCGGATCGGGCAGAACGTGGTGCGTGTGACCGATCTGAACGTCGGCGGTGCCGGTCTGGTCGTGGATGAGCTGCGTCCGATCGGATCCATGTTCAGTCTGGATCTGAGGATGCCCGGACTCGACGATGTCCGCCATGACGTGACTGTGCGGTCGGTCGTTCGTTCCGCGGCACGCCTCGATGATGGTGCGGTGCGCCTCGGGGTTGAGTTCGTCCGGCCCTCAGGCGAAGCGCTCGAACGCCTCATCGAATACTCGAAGGTGACACTCCCGAGTCGCGAACATCCATCAACGACAGGAGCGCATCACGTCGATGGGTCCCCGGCCGGCCGCGAAGTCGCCTAGACCGTCCGTCGGCAGGTGCGGTTCCGGTAGGGTGCGGGCCCGTGATCGACGTGATTTCCGCCGGAACGATGCCCGCCGGCACCCTCGAACCAGATGTGTCCGTGTCGGCCGTGACAATCGCGAACGACCAGATCGAGGTACGGCTGCTGGCGCTCGGCGCTGCGATCGTCGGGGTGGACGCACCCGATTCCTCCGGCGTGTCCGGCCCGGTTCACCTGGGTCTGCGTGGGCTGGCCGAGTACGCAGACCGGGCACGGAACCCCCACCTCGGCGCGATCATCGGCAGATACGCCAACCGCATATCGGGAGCATCCTTCGATCTGGACGGGACCACCCATGCGTTGTCCGCGAACAACGGCCCCAACACTCTCCATGGTGGAGTGGATGGCTGGGACCGCCATGTGTGGGACCTGCGCGACGCGGTGTCCTCCCCGAGGGGTGGCACGGTCGTGTTCACCCATGAGAGCCCCGCTGGTGACCAGGGATTTCCCGGACGCGTCGATGCCGGCGTCGAATACGAACTCGACGACGACACGTTGCGGATCACCTGTTCCGCCGTTACCGACGCGCCCACCGTCGTGTGCATGACGAACCACGGCTACTGGAACCTTGACGGCCACCCGACAGTCTCGGGACACAATCTCGCGCTTGCCTGCGACGACGTGCTCCCCGTCGACGGGGCAGGTATTCCCACCGGTGCGCTCCGGGCGGTCGACGGCACCCCCTTCGACATGCGGACACGCACCGGGCTCGGTCCGGCGATCGTGGGGATGACGGGTGGTTTCGACCACTGCTTTGCCGTTCGCGGCGCCAGCGGTACGTTGCGCCCCGCGGCAGTTCTCGATGCACCGGCATCGGGTCGTTGGTTGGGCGTGTCGACCGACCAGCGCGGTCTGCAGCTCTACACGGGCAACCACCTGAACGCCCCGTTCGTGACCCACGGCTCGGTTTCACTCGAGGCCCAGGCGTTCCCCGACAGCCCCAATCGTCCCGAGTTGGGCCGGGTCCGCCTCGATCCGGGTGAGACCTATCGGAACGTCACGGAGGTCCGCTTCGGTGTAGGTACTCCGCCGGCGTTGCCCAACCGCTGAACGGGCACGGGCCGACTGCCCGGCAGGGATCGACTGCCCGACTGCCCGCCGGGGGTCGGAGCTGTGGCAGCCTTTGATCCATGAATGATGACGAACATTGCCGGGAGGGCTCGGCGATCGGTTGGGCATATCTGGTGGTCTCGATCAACGGGATTGCATACACCATCAACGCTCTGAAGCCGGCCAGACGCAACCGCTACACGATCGGCTGGAACTTCTTTGCCTCGTGGCTGACGATCGAGCTCGCTCCCTTCCACATCCTCTGGCAGGTGATCGCATCCGCGGTGTTCGTGCGCGAGGGAGCGCTGCGCACCCGTCCGGGGCGTGTCGGCATGGCGATCACCGCCACGTCTCTGCTGGGGCTCGCATCGTTGGTCCGGGGGAGCTTCGGGGTGCGAGGCGAGGTACGCAAAGCTCTCGCGGACATGCGGTCCGATCTGCCGGCTTCTCCGGTGAGCATGACCGGTGGGAGTGGCCAGGTGTGCTGGGAGCGTCACATCACGTTCGGGCGTGCTGGAGGTAGGGACCTGAAGATGGACATCGTCCGTCCGGTCGATCCACCTCCGGAGGGAGCGAAGCGCCCGGTCCTCGTGCAGGTACATGGCGGCGGATGGGTCATCGGTTTCAAGGAACGCCAGGGCCAGTTGTTGATGACGGCGATGGCCGAGCGAGGATGGGTGTGCGCGAACGTCGACTATCGCCTGAGCCCCGCAGCCACCTTCCCGGACCACCTCGTCGACGTGAAACGTTCGATCGCGTGGATCCGCGCCAACTCGGAGCGTTTCGATGCCGATCCATCGTTCGTCGCCATCACCGGAGGATCTGCCGGGGGCCATCTCTGCGCACTCGCGGCGCTCACCGCCAACGATCCCACCTACCAGGCAGAATTTGCCGAAGGCGACACCTCGGTGCAGGCCGCGGTGCCCTTCTACGGTGTCTACGACTTCACCGATCGGCTGGAGTCCTGGATCCCGGGTACGGCCGAATTGTTCATCGCTCCATGGGTCATGAAGAGCGACCTCGATGAGGACCCACATGGCTGGGCCGCGGCTTCGCCGATCGACCAGGTCAATTCGTCTGCACCGCCGATGTTCGTCATTCACGGAGACCTCGACGTACTGGCCCCCATCGAAGACGCTCGTGAGTTCGTCCGGCGGCTGCGCGAGGTGTCGCAGAATCCCGTGTACTACCTCGAACTCCACGGTGCCCAGCATGCATTCGAAACGTTCCCGTCCCTGCGGGCCGACGCGGTCATCGAAGGGGTCGCCCGGTTCCTGGACACCACCTATGGAGATCATCTGGCCAACCTCGGAACGAAGGCCGCCGACTCATAGAGGAGGCTCCTCTGTGGTGATCGGAGTCGTGGCGGAATCGGGGCCCGGATGCGCTCCCGCTGCGCGCGCAGCGCGTGGTGAGTCGTCGAGCGACAGATTCGCAGCGGTGTGGATCAATCCGAGGTGCGAGAACGCCTGGGGGAAGTTTCCGAGCATGCGGCCGGTCTGCGGGTCGTACTCCTCGGACAGCAGGCCCACGTCGTTGGTCAATCCGAGCAACCGTTCGAACAATGCCTCGGCTTCGTCGGTTCGTCCGATGAAGCCCAGCGCGTCCGCCAGCCAGAACGTCGTCAACAGGAACGCCCCCTCGCTGCCCGGTAGACCGTCAGTGTTCTCCGAATCAGTCTGGTAGCGCTTCACGAACCCGTCGCTCACGAGGTCGCGTTGGATGGCCTCGATCGTTGCCACCATCCGCTCGTCATCCGCGGGAAGGAAGCCGACCTGACACATCATCAGAAGGCTGGCGTCGAGCTTGTCCGATCCGTAGTACTGCGTAAAGGCGCCGACGTCGGCGTTCCATGCCTTCTCACACACCTCCCGGTGGATCGTGTCGCGCAATCGTGCCCAGCGTTTCGAATCGTCGCGGTCGAGAAGGTCTGCCCGCGCCAGGCGGACCGCCCTGTCGAAGGCCACCCAGGCCATCATCTTGGAATGGGTGAAGTGTCTCCTCGGTCCGCGGACCTCCCAGATGCCCTCGTCGGGTTCCTGCCAGACGTCTTCGAGTTTCGAGAGCATTGCAGCGATGACGCCATCGTGGTAGCCGGCGGGCGGGTTCAGCCCGTTGCGGGCTCCGGTCACGACCGCGTCCATTAGCTCTCCGAAGACATCCAGTTGGAACTGGTTCGAAGCGGCATTTCCGATGCGGACCGGCGCCGAACCCTCGTAGCCGGGAAGCCAGTCGAGAGTCAGTTCGGTGAGTCGGCGGCGTCCGTCGATTGCGTACATGATCTGGAAGTCCTCGGGGTCGCCTGCAACCGCGCGTCGCAGCCAGCGTGACCACGCCGCAGCTTCCTTCATGTGGCCGGATATGAGGAACGACTGCAGTGTCATGGTTGCGTCCCGCAACCATGAGAACCGGTAGTCCCAGTTTCGAACGCCTCCGAGCTCCTCGGGCAGCGAAGTGGTGGCGGCGGCGCAGACCGCGCCGGTGGGGTCGAACGTGAGCGCCTTGAGCGTGATCAGCGACCGCATGACCTCATCGCGCCAACCACCTGTGTAGGTGCACCGGGCAACCCATTCGTTCCACCATCGCTTGGTACGTTCACGGGCGGCGAGGCTGTCCAGCGGGTGCGGTTCGTCCTCCTCGCCTGCGTAGTAGGTCAGCGAGAACGCGCGGACGGATCCTTCCTGGATACGGAACTCGGCCCGGGTGCGCATGTCGTGACCCACGAGGGGCACGGAACTGTGGAGGCGGAGCCCGTCCGGACCCGCAACCATGGTCTGTCCGTCGCCTGTCGACTCGACCCAGGGCACTATGGAGCCGTAGTCGAGACGGACCGCCAGGTCCAGGGCCATGTCGACGTATCCGCCACGGCATTCGACTATCCGGTGCACCGAGGCCGTCGGGGTTTCGGGAACCATGAAGTCGTACAGAGCCACACTGCCGGTCGCGGTCTCGAAGTCGGTTCGCAGGATCAGCGTTTCACCCTCGTACCGGCGCGAGGTCGAGATGACTTCTCCCTGTGGGGCGATCTGCCAACGACCGTGTTCCTCGTTGCCCAGCAGCGCCGCAAAGCAGGCACCGGAATCGATCTGGGGTACACAGAGCCAGTCGATGGATCCATTGCTGCAAACAAGTGCAACAGTGCGGCCGTCGCCGATCAGTGCGTAGTCCTCGATGTGTGCTGCCATCACCTCACCGTATCCACCGGACCGACGGTGGACGCCCCAATGCCTGCACCGGCGCGTTCTGCGTGCCCGACACGACATACTGGCAGTAGAACCCGAAGGAGGATCCAGATGTCGCCAAGCAGCGGTGTGGTGCATACGGGCGCCGAGAATGAAGCGCGGCTCGTGCTCTCCGATGTCGATGGCACCCTGGTCAACTCCGATCGTGAACTCACCCCTGCGACCATCGATGCGGTCGGGCGCCTCAGGGATGCAGGGATAGCGTTTGCCCTCACATCGGGACGACCGCCGCGCGGGTCTGGAGATGTTCGTCGAACCGCTCCGTGTGTCCACGCCCATGGGGGCCTTCAACGGCGGTGAGTTCGTAAGTCCCGACCTGTCCGAGATCCGCACCCTGGACGTGGCGCCAGATGTGGTCGGACCGATCATCGATTCGATGGAATCGGGGGGTCTGGCCGTGTGGGTCTATTCGGGAACCGATTGGTACGTGACGGATCCCGAGGGACCCCATGTGGCGCGTGAAGCGCGCACTGTCAGGTTCGAGCCACGAGTGGTCGATTCGCTCGTCGATGTGGGTCCGATCGCCAAGATCGTCGGGGTGAGCGACGACCACGACATGGTTGCCGCGGCAGAATCGTTGGCACGTTCTGAGTTCAGCCATGCGGTGTCCGTGTCACGTTCTCAGCCCTACTACCTCGATGTGACGCATCCGGATGCCAACAAGGGATCGGTCGCTGTCTACCTGGCGAAGGAGTTGGGTCTCCCGTTGTCGTCCGTGGTGACAATCGGTGACGGCCCCAACGACACCTTGATGTTCGCCCAATGCGGTCTGAGTATTGCGATGGGCAACGCCTCTGCAGGTGTCCAACGATCTGCCCGGCAGGTCACCCGCAGCAACGACGCAGACGGCTTCGCCTATGCGATCGACACATTCGTGCTGGATGGTAAAGGAAGCTCGAAAGATGACTGAGTCGCAGCAAGCCAACGCTGTCCGTCGTGTCATCGGAGTCGACATCGGAGGGTCGGGGATCAAAGCGGCCCTGGTCGACCTATCCAATGGAGAGTTCGCCTCGGAACGGTTCAGGATCGACACCCCGCATCCCGCGACCCCGTCCGCGGTCGCAGCGGTCGTGAAGGAGTTGGTCACCGAACTCGGTGGAGCCGACGTCGTCGGTGTGACCGTGCCGGCCGTGGTGCGCAACGGCACCGTTCGGAGCGCCGCCAACATCGACAGTTCATGGATCGGTACAGATGGGCACAAACTGTTCTCGGACGCTCTGGGCGTGCCGTGCCGGGTCATCAATGACGCCGATGCAGCAGGTGTGGCCGAGATGCGCTTCGGCGCAGGTGGGGGACGTTCGGGGGTGGTCATCCTCTTGACCCTCGGGACGGGAATCGGCAGTGCGGTGTTCAGCGATGGTGTCCTGGTACCGAACACCGAACTGGGCCACTTGCAGTTCAAGGGTGGCGATGCCGAGAAGTATGCCGCATCGTCGGTGCGCGTGAACGAGGACCTGAGTTGGAAGAAGTGGGGCCACCGCGTGGGTCGCTACCTCCGGATGGTCGAAGACCTGTTCTCACCCGACCTGGTGATCCTCGGGGGCGGCGTGTCCAAGGAGTTCGCGGGCTATGAGGGCTACATCCGCGACAAGATGGGTACAGGTACCGAGGTGATTCCGGCTCAGACGCTCAACAGGGCCGGAATCGTCGGAGCGGCACTAATTGCATCTGAAGTGCAATCGGCATCCGCAGCGCCCCCGGGCTGAAATACGGGCAACCCAAGAAGACAGAACCGATACAGAGGAGATCAAATGACAGCGCCGACCAAGGCACTCCACGATCTGGGCCAGAGTCTCTGGCTGGACAACATCACCCGCGAGATGCTCGATGCCGGCACCATCGCGGGCTACATAGCGGACTGCTCCGTGACCGGTCTGACCTCCAATCCGTCGATCTTCGACAAGGCGATCGAAGGCGGTGGGTACGACAACGTGATCGTGGAGAAGTCGAAACAGGGTCTCAGCGGTGAGGACCTGTTTTTCGCCCTTGCGATCGAGGACCTCCGCCGGGCCGCCGATCTCTTCGCTCCCGCCCACTCCGACAGCGGCGGGGTGGACGGATTCGTCTCCCTCGAGGTATCTCCCGAACTCGCCTTCGACACCGACGCGACGGTCGCTTCTGCCAAGGAGCTCCACGCCCGGGCAGAACGCGACAACCTGTTCATCAAGATTCCGGGAACCCCGGAGGGCCTGCCCGCCATCACCGAGTCCATCGCCGCAGGTGTACCGATAAACGTCACCCTGCTCTTCGACGCTGACCAGTACCTGGCGGCCGCGGATGCATACATGGCCGGTATCGAACGCCGTCTGGTTGCAGGCGAGGACCCTGTTGTCATGAGCGTGGCATCGGTGTTCATCTCCCGATGGGACGCAGCGGTCGCCGATGATGTTCCCCGGGACCTCAAGAACCGCCTGGGTCTGGCAGTTGGCGGGAAGACCTACCGGGCCTACAAGGAGGTACAGGCATCGGACCGGTGGCAGAGCCTGGCCGCGCGGGGAGCGCGCATGCAACGCCTCCTGTGGGCGTCCACCAGCACCAAGGATCCAGTTGCCCCCGACACCCTCTACGTGAGTGGCCTCGCCGCTCCCGAGACGGTCAACACCATGCCGGACAAGACACTCGAGGCATTCCACGACCATGGAACGATCCCGGCAACGTTGGACTCCGACGGTGGAGGGTCCGGTGAGGTGCTCGCAGCGTTCGCCGATGCCGGAGTCGATGTGGATGCGCTCGCCCACAAGTTGCAGGTGGATGGAGCGGCAGCCTTCGTGAAGTCCTGGAAGGCACTCATGGAACGTATCGAATCGCAGACGCGTGCGGTCGCCTGAGGCCGCTGAGATGTCGGACCCGACATACCCGAACCCCCAACCCCTGACGGATCGCGCGGCATGGGGTGCGCTGGGCCGCCACTTCCAGGAAGTCTCAGGGATGCATCTGCGGGAGTTCTTCGATGATGACCCGGACCGCGGGGAGAGGCTGATTCTCGAAGCGGTCGGGTTGTACCTCGACTACTCGAAGAACCGCGTCACCGACGAGACGATGGCCTTGCTGGTCCAGTTGGCCGAGGAGTCAGGTCTGCGCGGGCACATCGATGCCATGTTCGCCGGCGAACGCATCAACGTGAGCGAGAATCGCTCGGTGTTGCACGTCGCCCTGCGCATGCCCGGTGATGTCCGACTCATCGTCGACGGCACCGATGTGGTCGCCGAGGTTCACGAGGTACTCGACCGCATGGCCAGGTTTGCCGAGGCGGTCCGCACGGGTGCTTGGAAGGGCCATACGGGTCACCGGATCCGCAACATCGTGAACGTCGGGATCGGGGGTTCGGACCTGGGTCCCGTCATGGCGTACGAGGCATTGCGTGCCTACAGTGATCGCGGGTTGACCATCCGGTTCGTGTCCAACGTGGACTCGACGGACTTCGTCGAGGCGACACGTGATCTCGATCCTGCCGAGACGCTGTTCATCATTGCGTCCAAGACATTCACCACACTCGAGACGATGACCAATGCACGATCGGCCCGGGCGTGGGTGCTGGAAGCGCTGGGTGGCGCGGATGTTCCCGACTCGGAGGTGGTGGAGCGTCATTTCGTGGCTGTTTCCACGAACGCCGAGCTGGTCGGGCAGTTCGGCATCGATACCGGCAACATGTTCGGGTTCTGGGACTGGGTCGGTGGCCGCTACTCGATGGACGGCGCCATCGGGCTCTCGACGATGGTTGCGATCGGCCCTGACGCGTTTGCGGAGTTGCTGGCGGGGTTCCACGCCATGGACAACCATTTCCGTACTGCTCCGTTCGAGGCCAACCTGCCGGTGATCATGGGAATGCTGGCTGTCTGGTACCGCAACTTCTTCGGGTTCCAGACCGTGGGCGTGATGCCCTATTCGCAGTATCTCAGCCGCTTCCCGGCCTATCTGCAGCAACTCACGATGGAATCGAACGGCAAGCACGTCACCCTCGCAGGTGACCACGTGCTCGCGGATACCGGTGCGGTCTACTGGGGTGAGCCGGGCACCAACGGGCAGCACAGTTTCTACCAACTCATCCACCAGGGGACCACGATCATTCCGGTGGACCTCATCGGGTTCGCGAACACTGCGAACCCCCTGGGTGACCACCACGACCTTCTGAGTTCCAACGTGTTCGCCCAGGCGAAAGCCCTGGCATTCGGCAAGACCGAGGCCGAGGTGCGCGCAGAGGGCACCCCCGATGACGTGGTGCCGCATCGCGTGATGGAGGGCAACCGGCCCACGAACGTGATACTCGCCGAGTCGCTCACCCCTTACCGGCTCGGTGCGCTCGTGGCCGCGTACGAGCACTCGGTGTTCACCCAGGGAACCATCTGGGGAATCGACTCGTTCGACCAGTGGGGTGTGGAGCTGGGCAAGGTCCTCGCGAACGAGATCGCGCCGCAGCTGATGGGTGTCGAGGATCCTGAGCTGGATCACGATTCCTCCACCAACACGTTGATCCGCAAGTACCGCGCCCTGAGGTCCGGAACATGACGCTGCAACTGATCGAGAATCCACTCGCCCTTATCAACAGGAGGCACCCATGACCACCACCGATTCGATGACCGACAAGCCGATGCAGCTCGGGATGATCGGGCTGGGTCGCATGGGGGCGAACCTTGTCCGCCGCCTCATGCGAGACGGTCACCGCTGCGTGGTCTACGACGTGAATTCCGATGCCGTGGATGAACTGGTCTCCGAGGGTGCCACGGGGGCACACAACCTCAAGGACTTCGTGGCGGCACTGGAAGTGCCCCGTGCCGTGTGGATCATGGTGCCCGCGGGCTATGTCCAGGAAACGGTCGACGAGCTGGCCGGGCGCCTGGATGCCGACGACGTGATCATCGACGGCGGCAATTCCTACTACCGCGACGACCTGGACCGTTCCCGGCAACTGCGTCCGTCGGGCATCCACTACCTGGACTGTGGCACCTCGGGAGGGGTTTGGGGTCTGGAACGCGGCTACTGCCTGATGATCGGTGGCGACACCGATGCGGTGAACCGACTGGAGCCGATCTTCGCCACGATCGCACCCGGAGAGGGTGACGTCGAACCGACGCCGGATCGCAAGGCCGGCGGGACCGCTCAGAACGGCTATCTCCACTGTGGGCCGAGCGGAGCGGGACACTTCGTCAAGATGGTCCACAACGGCATCGAGTACGGAATGATGGCGTCGATCGCCGAGGGACTGAGCATCATCTCCCACGCCGACGCGGGGCTTCACACCGAGGAGGTCGATGCCGAGACCACACCGTTGCGCGACCCCGAGTACTACCGCTATGACATCGATGTGGGCGAGGTCGCCGAAGTGTGGCGGCGCGGCTCGGTCATCGGATCGTGGTTGGTGGATCTCACAGCGGCTGCGCTCGCCG
Source organism: uncultured Microthrixaceae bacterium (assembly GCA_963805905.1). Taxonomy (GTDB): domain Bacteria; phylum Actinomycetota; class Acidimicrobiia; order Acidimicrobiales; family Microtrichaceae; genus JAMLGJ01. The sequence continues at coordinate 2,562,062 of CAWDVV010000001.1, read as the reverse complement.
CTTCACCTGATCTGGCGGAGTACCAGGGTCGGGTGTCTGATTCGGGCGAAGGCCGTTGGACCGTGATGGCGGCCATCGAGGAGGGCGTGCCTGCGAGCGTGATCTCCTCGGCGCTCAATGAACGCTTCGAATCGCGTGACCTGGGTACCTTCACCGGCAAGGTGCTCTCCGCCATGCGGGGCGAGTTCGGAGGACACGCAGAGAAGCCCTCCGAGGGAAGCTGAGGTGCATCACCGACTGGCCGTGTCACCCGATGCCGGATCGCTCGCGTCGGCGGCCGCGGTTCTCGTGGCGAAACGGGCGGGTGAGGCCGTCGGTGATCGTGGGGAGTTCCACTTCGCGGTCAGCGGTGGGAGCACGCCCTGGGCGATGTTCGCGCAGTTGCGGGAACTCGACATGCCCTGGGACCACACGTCCATCTACCAGGTCGACGAACGGATCGCGCCCGCGGGAGATCCCGATCGGAACCTCACCCACCTCACGGGTGCTCTCGTGGGAGCACCTGCGACCGTGGTGGCGATGCCGGTGGAGGATCCCGATCCCGACCGCGCGGCCGAAGCGTATGGTCTGCGGCTTCCCGAAGCGTTCGACCTCGTTCATCTGGGGCTCGGCCCTGATGGGCACACGGCATCGCTGGTACCCGGCGACGATGTCCTGTCAGTGGTGGATCGCCCGGTGGCGGTCACCGGGTCGACCTACCAGGGACACCGCCGGATGACCCTCACGTACCCCGCCCTGGCACGTGCCCGCCACATGCTGTGGTTGGTGGCGGGTTCCTCGAAGGCCGACGCGCTCGAGAAGTTGCTCGCGGGTGATGGGTCGATTCCAGCGGGCCGGGTCACTGGTGGCGATTCTCTCGTCATGGCGGACAGCGCTGCCGCAGGCGGCGGAGCGGCTGTGGGTGACGGCGATGCTGGACCTGAAACGCTCCGGGAGGGTCCACAATGACCACGGCGAGGAACGCCTCGGGAGTTGCTGACCACGTGATCGTGCTCTTCGGCGCGACCGGTGACCTGGCGGCCCGCAAGCTGATCCCCGGCTTCTTCCACCTGAGCAAGGTGGGACTGATGCCATCGAACTTCCGGATCATCGGGAGTTCGCGACGATCCTGCACCGATGACCAGTTCAGGACCGTGGCTGCCGAGGCCACCGAACAATATGGACGGGCCAAGCCGACAGGAGAGGCATGGGACAGCTTCGCTGCGCGGCTCAGCTACATCCCGGCGGACGACTACGTGGACCTGACTACCGCGGTGAAGGCTGCTCGTGTCGACCTCGGTGGCGAACCAGAGGTGCTGCACTACCTGTCGGTGCCGCCGGTCGCAATGCCCGACATCATCAAGTCGCTCGGTGAGTCATCCCTGGCCGAACCGTGGGCCAAGGTGGTGCTCGAGAAGCCGTTCGGGACCGACCTGGAATCCGCCGAGGAGCTCGACGCCCTGTTGCATTCGGTGTTCTCTGAGGACCAGATATTCCGTATCGACCACTTCCTCGGCAAGGAGGATGTCCAGAACATCCTCGCGGTGCGCTTCTCCAACCGGTTGTTCGAACCGGTGTGGTGCGCCGAACATGTCAGCAACGTCCAGATCGACGTGCCGGAGACCCTCGGAGTGGAGAATCGTGCCACGTTCTACGATGCCACCGGAGCGTTCAGGGACATGGTGGTGACGCACCTTTTCCAGGTGCTCGGGTTCGTGGCAATGGAACCTCCCGAGTCGTTCACCGCCGAGGCGCTGCAAGCCGAGAAGCAACGTGTGTTCGACGCGCTCCTGCCCCTCGATCCGGCGCGGGTGGTTCGGGGCCGGTACGAGGGCTACCTCGACGCCGATGGTGTTGCACCGGGATCCGACACAGAGACGATGGTCGCACTCGAGACACGCATAGACAACGCCCGGTGGGACGGCGTACCCATCTACCTGCGCACGGGCAAAAGGATGCCGATGGGCAAGCGGGTCGTGATCCTCAAGTTGAAGCGACCTCCCATGACGATGTTCGATGATCGGGATGTGCATGGGGACGAACTCGTCTTCGAGATCGGTGAACCAGGACACATCAGGGTGAACTTCGTCTCGAAGGAACCCGGTGTGTCGATGGAGCTGGGTCCTGCCCGAATGGACTTCGACTACAAGCAGAGCTTCGACCCCCGACAGGAGCTCGAGGCGTACGAGCGACTCCTGCATGACGCCATGCTGAATGACCACATGTTGTTCAACCGGGCCGAGAGCATCGAACGCCTGTGGGAGGTGAGTGCCCCGCTGCTCGAGAACCCACCTCCCGTGAAACCCTATGCACCCGGAACCTGGGGCCCGTCCGAGGTGGATGACCTCCTGGTTCCCCCACACCACTGGAGACTGCCACTCCAGTGAGCAACAGCTTCGTATGACCAACAGCTTCGTATGACCAACAGCGCCGTATGAGCAACACCGTCAGATCCCTCCTGCAGGCAACGGTGGCGGTCTGCGTGGCAGCCGCCGTCACCTGGGCAGCAGGTGTCGGCGGGGTGCGTCGAGGCGGTCTGGCGGTGGTTGCCTGGTGCGCGCTGGTGGCATTCGGCATCAACTGGATCGCGTTCTTGTTCTCCTGGGCGATCCGTACCGAGAAGTTCTACGACCTGACCGGCTCGTTGACCTACATGTGTGTGATGGTCTTCGCCCTGGTGTCGGTCGCGCGATACGACGCCCGGTCGCTGTTGCTGACCGGACTGGTCATCGTATGGGCGTTGCGGCTCGGCAGCTTCCTGTTCCGGAGGGTCCTCGTAGCGGGCTCTGATTCACGCTTCGAGAAGATCCTCGCTCACCCGGCCCGGTTGTTCATGACGTGGACGATGCAGGGTCTCTGGGTGACGCTGACCCTTGCGGCGGCCCTGGCGGCGGTCGGCACAGCTGCGGAGACCGACCTCGGTTGGATCTGGATCCCGGGATCACTGATCTGGGTATCCGGATTTGCCGTCGAGGTGACAGCGGACCTGCAGAAGTCCGCCTTCAATGCCGACCGCTCGAACAGCGGCGGTTTCATATCGAGTGGGGTCTGGGCCTGGTCGCGCCACCCGAACTACTTCGGTGAAATCACCCTGTGGATAGGAATCGCGGTGATCGCCCTGCCGGCGCTGAACGGTTGGACCTGGGTAACCTTGATCTCACCGGTGTTCGTGTATGTGTTGTTGCGCTACATCAGCGGTGTGCCGCTGTTGGAACGCAGGGCGAGCCGCCGTTGGGGTGGGGATGAGGCGTGGCAGGTCTACCAACGGAACACGCCGGTTCTGTTCCCCAGACCACCCCGTTGACACGGGTGCTCGTCAGCTCGGGCCACGATGAAGGGCTCCCAGGGACCCATGGACCGACGACTCAGCTACGGTTCCGGATATGGCGGTTCCGTACCCGCCCGATGGCCCTCGGATGAGCGATCCGTACGATGCGGTACATGAGCACAGCGGTACACGAGCACAGCGGTACACGAGCACAGCGGTAGAGCACAGCGGCAAATGATCACAAAGGACCAACAGTGAGTTCAGGAACACCCGGTCGGCCCCGACATGAGCGGAACATCGACCTGATCGAGCCCGCCTTCTACGAGGGTGACACCCACGCCGCCTACGCGTGGATGCGCGAGGACGCACCCGCGTACTGGGATTCGACCAACGAACTGTGGGGGATCGCCCGCTACGACGACATCGTGTGGATCGAACAGCACAAGGCGTTGTTCATCAACGGGGATCAGACGAAGGGTGGTTACCGCCCGAACCTTCCCGCGGACCCCGCCATCATCGGACTCGACGATCCGTTGCACACCATGCGCCGCAAGTTGGTGTCGCGTCGTTTCACGCCGCGGGCGGTGAAGCGCTTCGAGGATCATGTTCGCGATGTGAGCGGCACCCTGCTCGACGATGCTCTCGACCATGGTGGTCCGATCGAGATCGTCTCCGAACTGGCCGCTCCGTTGCCGGCAGCGATGATCGGGTTGTTGCTGGGCTTTCCCGAGGAGATGAATCCGAGCCTCGAGTCCTGGTCGGAGGAGACGATCCAGCTCGGGGGTGGTCCCCGGTACATGAACGACGATGGCGTGGCCGCAGTGTTCGAGTTCGCGGGTGCGTGCGCCGAGTTGTACTCCGAGAAGTCGGCCTGCCCCGCGGATGACGTCATGTCGGCGTGGACCACTGCCGAGGTGCCCGGCCACGACTTCGGTCTCGACGAAGTCATCGCCGACTGCCTGTTGCTGCTCGATGGTGGGGCGGAGACCACCCGGACCGTGATCGCCCGTGCGATGCTCGAACTTGCGGCCCGACCTGAGGCATGGAGCGCGATCTCCTCGGGAGCCGACCTGGAGATCGCAACCGAGGAGTTCATCCGTTGGGTGACGCCGATCCACAACATGTGCCGCGTAGCCACCGAAGATACCGAAATAGGCGGCCAGGTGATCCGCGCCGGTGACCAGGTCATGTTGTTGTATCCGTCAGCCAACCGCGACCCGGCGCATTTCGAGAGTCCCTACAGCTTCGATGTCACGAGGAACCCGAATCACCACCTGTCGTTCGGATTCGGTACGCACTTCTGTCTGGGATCGTCCCTGGCCCGACTCGAGATCAGGGTGTTCTTCGAGGAACTGCGCAAGCGTGTTGCATCGTTGTCCGTCCTCGACGCGACCGTCGAGGACATGCCCAATGCGTTCGTGTACGGAATCCGTGCCGCACAGATGCAATTCGAACCCGCTTGAACCGCGAGCCGGTCTGGTCGCTGTCGGTCGAGGCAGTCTGAGTACTACCTGAGTGCTACTCGTCGAGGCAGTCGGGCTGTTCGGCGAGGATCCAGTCGAAGAGCGGCTGCGCCGAGAACCAACCGGCTAGGGGTGATCCGACCTGGTCGTGGACCTGCCTGGCTGTTTCGTCGCCGATCACCTGCGGCTCCCCGGCCGCCTGAGCGAGAAGTTGGGCCTGACAGGTGCGCTCCATCGAGGTGAACCAGTAGGTGGCTTCGTCGACCGACCGGCCGACGGTGATCAAGCCGTGGTTGGCGAGGATTGCCGCCTTGTTCCCACCGAGAGCAACCGCGATCCGTTTGCCCTCCTCGATATCACTCGCCACACCGCCGTACTCATTGTCGAGGGCATGATCTTCGAAGAACATGCATGCATCCTGGGTGAGTGGAAGCAGCGGACGATGCAGCGAAGAGAAGGCCTTGCCGTTGACCGAGTGCGAATGGGCGGCCGCGACGATCTCGGGTCGAGCGGCATGGACCGCTGAGTGGATTGCGAACGCAGCCTGGTTGACCGGCCATGAACCCTCTAGGATCTCGCCCGCATGGTTGACGAGGAGGAGGTCGGCGACCCGGATCTGTTTGAAGCTCATCCCGAACGGGTTCACCCAGAAACAATCCGCGTGTTCGGGGTCGCGGGCTGTGATGTGGCCGGCCACGCCCTCATCGAATCCGAGGCGACCGAAGATCCGGAACGCCGCGGCAAGACGTTGTTTGCGGTGGCGTCGCTCGTCCTCTGTGCTGCGGTCGAACACGGGTGTGTGGGGAATACGCTCAGCGGCCATGCTGCAAGCCTACGACGCGCCCTTCGCCGCGTGCGGTGGCGCGGGCCCAGCGGTAGTCGGCCTTGCCGGAGGGTGAGCGCACCATCTCGGTGACCAGAACCACCTCTCTGGGTGCCTTGTAGCCCGCGATCTTCTCCTTGACGAAGCTGTTCAGGCTCTCGACGGTGGGGTTGGTCCCCTCACGGGGAACGATCACCGCCGTGACGTGTTCTCCCCAGCGCTCGTCGGGCACTCCCACCACGACGGCGTCGAACACGTCAGGGTGCCCCTTGAGTATCAGTTCGACCTCTTCGGGGTAGATCTTCTCGCCGCCGGAGTTGATCGAAACCGATCCACGCCCGACCAGCGTGATCGACCCGTCGGCTTCCGCGATCGCCATGTCACCGGGAATCACCCACCGTTCACCGTTGATCGTGGGGAACGTCTCGGCGGTCTTCTTGTCGTCCTTGTAGTAGCCGAGGGGGAGGTGACCCCGCCGCGCCAGCTGTCCGACCACTCCGTCACCGGGAGTGGTCGGATTCCCCTCGTCGTCCAACACGATCGTGTGATCGCCGAAGGTGAACCTCGGGCGGCCGTGTTCGTCCGCCCCCGCGTGCGTGCCCTGGTAGCCGGTCTCCGAGGCGCCGAGCGCGTCGTACATGATCACGTTCGGGAGGATCCGTCCGTAGAGCTCCTTCACCGCCGGTGAGAGAATCGCTCCTCCGGAGGAGACCAGGAACAACGACGAGAGGTCGAAGCGCTGCGGATCCTCGGCCTGGGCTTCTTCGAGAGCCTCGACCAGGGGCCGGGCCTGGGCGTCGCCGACCAGATTCATGACCATGACACCCTCATCGGAGGCGATCTGCCACACCTCCATGGGATCCATCCTGCGGGAGGTGCTGAGCACCATCTTGGTGCCCTGGAGCGCATTGCCGGTGGCTACCCACTGGGCTGCACCGTGCATGAGCGGGGCGACCGGGAACCCGACTCCCTGCACACTGTCCATTGCCCTCTGGGCCACTTCGCCGGGTTCCACCAGGGGTTCTCCGAGGGCAGTGACGATCGGTCCGATCGTGGCCTTGAAGAAGTCCTCGTGGCGCCACATGACGCCTTTGGGCATGCCTGTCGTGCCACCCGTGTAGAGGATGTAGAGATCGTCGTTGCTGCGGGGCGCGAAGTCCCTGTCCCCGGAAGCTGCAGCGAGTGCCTGCTCGTAGTCCTCGCAGCCGGCGGACTCCAGGTCTACGTCGGTCCCGTCTGCCCAGGCGAGGGCTGCGGTGAGTTTCGGCAGGCTTGCGCGGATGTTGGCCAACCGTGGCGCGAACTCGGCACCGTGGACCACAGCCACAGAATCGGAGTTGTCGAGCAGGTACTCCAACTCGCCTTCGACGTAGCGGTAGTTCACGTTCACCGGCACTGCCCGGAGCTTCCACGCGGCCCACTGTGCTTCGGCCCACTCGTTGGTGTTGTATCCGTAGACCGCCACCTTGTCGCCGGCCTTCACACCGCGGTCGGCAAGTGCGTGAGCGAGTCGGTTGACGCGGTGCTCCATCTCGGTGAAGGTGAATTCGCGTCGACCTTCGGGGGCATTGGGGACCACGATTGCTGTTCGGTCACCGACGGCGTCGACCACGGATTCGAAGAGATCTGCCAAGTTCCATGTGCTGGGTGCGCTCATGGCCAGCACGATACCCGCGCCGCAGGCATACCGCAGATGGGCCATGATGGCGTTCCGGGTCACACCTCCTGCCGGTGAACAAACGAACAACGAACAAGGGAGACATCACATGGCAACCACGATCGAACTGATCGAACAGGCCGAGGAGAACGTCGCGCAGTTGCAGGCAGTGTTGGAGCGCACCCAACAGGCGTTGAGCGTGGCGGAGCACGTTGACAACGCGGCCCGCAGGACCAGGCCAATTCTGAAGTGGCTGTTGATCGCGACCCTGATCGGCGCACTTGTGGTCGTGGTCAGGAAGGTGATGTCCTCCGATGACGACGCGTCCGAGGATGAGCGAAGGTAGGTCCCGACTCGATGCCCCTGGCTCCGTGGGGCCCGATCGGGAGTTGCGGGTCCATCGAGGTCGAGAAGCGCCCTGAGATGCACGTGCTCGCAATGGAGGTCGTCATCCGGATCCCGGACGCGCAGTCGATCAAGGACCGCCGTCGCGTCGTGCGATCCCTGGTCGAGGCTCCGCGCCATCGATATTCGGTTGCCAGCGCCGAGGTGGACGACGCGTCGGACCACAAACGCGCGGTCCTGGGCTACGCGGCGGTGTCGGGTACCCCGGCGATCGCAGAATCGCAGATGGATTCCGTGGAGGATCTCGTGTGGTCACATCCGGGGGTGGAGGTCGTTTCGCTCCAGCGCTCCTGGCTCGAACGCTGAGGTGTCGCTGCTACCGTGCGGGCTGGTCGGCAACGCGCCATGACCGAACAGCTGCAGGACCGCCCGACCACACGACCGAGCGACTGCAGTGCATCTGAACCGACCCGTTGATTCGCCGGGTGGAGGCCGATCCCAATGGAAACAAGCCCAATTGTCGACCCGACGCCATCGGAGGACCTGTTCTCGGTAGCAGGACGCTCCGTGGTGGTGACAGGTGGCACGAGCGGAATCGGGGCGATGATCGCCCGTGGTTTCGCGGCGAGTGGTGCTGACGTGACCGTGACGTCGCGCAAGTCTGACGCGGTCGAGGACGCTGTCGAGGATCTCACGCGGATTGCAGCCGGTGTGTCCGGCCCCATATCCGGGGGAAAGGTCGGGGGGACGACCTCGGACCTGTCGAGTGAGCAAGGTTGCCGTGGCTTCGCCGACTGGTTTGCCGCTGATCACGACCACCTCGACGTCCTGGTCAACTGCGCGGGCGCGACGTGGGGCGTTCCGCTCGAGCAGCACGACGAAGCGTCCTGGAACCGTGTGCTGGACCTGAACGTCCAGGGTGTCTTCCACACCACCAAGTTCCTGCTTCCACTTTTGCGTGCGGCAGGTACATCCGAGGATCCAGCCCGTATCATGAACATCGGGTCGATCAACGGGCTGGAACCGCCGATCATGGAGACATACTCGTATTCGGCCTCAAAGGCAGCGGTCCATCAACTGACTCGTCATCTGGCCGGTCAGTTGGCTCCGGAAATCACCGTCAACGCGGTGGCTCCGGGAGCGTTCCCCTCGAAGATGATGCGTGCCACACTCGAGGCGTTCGGCGATGAGATAGCCGACACCACACCCCTCAAACGCGTCGGGCGACCCGACGACATGGCAGGCGTGGCCATGTTCCTGGCGTCACGTGGTGGCGCGTTTCTCACCGGTGCGGTGATTCCCGTCGACGGTGGTGCCTCCACCTGCGGCTGATCTAGTTGACTGCGTCGGTCGCTACGCGGGCCGCATCATCGGCGGTGAACTTCTCCACCTCGGGTGGGTAGGTGGAAGGTCCCATACGTGTCACGACCGTTCGCGTCCCGGGATCGATCGCGACGATCTGGCCACCCATCCCGAGTGCGAAGAACATGTCCTCGGGGGCTCCCGATACCATCTGGGATTCGTCGGGACTGGTTTGTCCCGACGAGGCCGCGCCACCGCTGGCACCTTCGGCTCCCAGGACGGTGCCCTTGCGGTTGAGCCACCAGAGCCATCCGTATGCAGCGTTGAGATCCTGGCTGGAATGGCCGGTGGATTCCTCCATCCAGTCGGTCGATACAACCTGCTCCCCGTTCCAGTCACCCTTGTTCAGTGCCATCAAACCGAAGCGGGCCATGTCGCGGCACGTCGACTGCACCCCCATGAACGTCATCGGGTTGCCCGCGTGGTCGCGGCCCCAACTCGAATCGTCCATTCCGAGCGGCTGGAAGAGTCGTTTCTGGGCGAGTTCAGCGACGTCCGAGCCGGTAGCTCCGCTGATCACCGCTTCGAGGGTCTGGATGGCGGCGTTGTTGTACACCCAGGTCGTGCCGGGCTCGTACTGCTGGTCGAGGTTGATCGAGTAGGCGGTCTTGTCGACAGCCTGGGCAGCCATCTCCCCGTAGTCGGTCGAGAAGTCCTGGTAGCGCCCCGAAGTGTTGTTGAGGAGCTGTTCCACGGTGACATCCTCGGAGGGGGTTCCGACCCACCGGGGAATCCACTTCGAGGCCTTGTCGTGTACGTCCAGCATGTCGTCGTCCGAAGCGATACCTGCCATGACAGAGGTGAACGACTTCGTCGCCGAAAAAGCCTCATGAGGCGTCGACGGTTCGGTGCCCTGCCAGTACCGCTCGTCGACCAGCTTTCCATCGCGTCGTCACGACCAGACAGTAGGACGAGCCTGCTTCGGCCTTGGCGGCGATCTCGTCCAGAACCCCCTGGTCCATGCCCGACTCCTCGGCAGTGGCCATTTCCCATTCGCTGCCGGGGAACGCATCCGGAGAACCGGACTGCGTTGCTTGCTCGGTCTGCGGGGTTGCCCGGGAGTCGGCCGTTGCCCCGGAAGCGGGCGCTTCGTCGCCCCTGGGTGCCGCGCCGTCGGTGCCGGCGGCGCCCGAACACGCCGCAGCGGCGAGGGACAGGGTCACCAGCGTGACTGCGATGGATCCTGGAATGCGCATCGGTTCATTCTCGCATGCCATCCGGGCCACGGGATGCACACCCCGGCCGCCCCGGTTCGAGAACGCGACCTCAACCCGCAGATAACCCGATAGGTTGGACGCAGGGGTTGAACAGCCTCCGTGTGTGTTCCGGGGAAGGGACACCCACTACAGCCATCTCAGGAGAATCATGAGTACAGCCACTGAAACTGCAACCGACGCCGTGGCCGACGCCATCGGTGCGCTCGAGGATGCAGCTGGGCAACCCGCCAAGAAGTCCCACAAGCTGCTGAAGCTGATCATCGTGCTCGGTATCATCGGGGCGATCTTCGCCGTGGTCAAGCAACTGACATCGGATTCGGAACCCGAGTCCTACGAACCCGTTTCCTCGGGCTCAGGTGGCTCACGTCCCAGTTGAGGTAGCCGCTGGTTAGGGTCTGTGCCATGGGAACGAACCAACGCTCCAACGTGGCCATGTCCGATCCCGAGGTACGTGAGTATCTCGAGCAGAGCCGTACAGCCACACTGGCCACACTGGGCGCGGACGGACGTCCGCACCTGGTGGCCATGTGGTACGCAGTCATGGACGGCGAGATCTGGTTCGAGACCAAGTCGCGATCCCAGAAGGCGTTGAACCTGAGGCGCGATCCGCGGGTCACCGTGCTCGTCGAGGACGGAGAGACCTATGACGGCCTGCGCGGAGTGTCCATCGACGGCACCGCGGAGCTCGTTGAGGACCCTGACGCCCTGTGGGAGGTCGGGGTGAACGTGTGGGAGCGATACACCGGTCCGTACACCGAGGAGGCAAAGCCCCTGGTGGAGTTCATGCTGACCAAACGGGTCGCGGTGCGCGTGATCCCCGAGCGCATCCGCAGTTGGGACCATCGCAAGCTCGGTATGGATCCGATCCCACTCGGTGGATCGACCGCGGACCATCTCCACGACCGCGGGTGAGGCGGTCGGGCCCGGATCGTGATCGCGTCATGTCGTCGCGAGTCGGAGGCCCTCTGTGAAGAACCCGAGAACGTCCCCGACCCCGGAAGCCTCGTGCCCGAGCAGCACCGCCCCGAACGGAGCGTTCCAGAACCCACCGGTACGCGGCGCCCAGGGGCCCACGTAGAAGTAGGGCTCGCTCACGGTTGCATCGCCGGGTGAGGCTCCGAAGTTGATCTCGCTCATGTTTGTGGCCAGGTCGAAGTGCTCAGGCCAGAGTTGCACGATTGCCGGCGATCTCCGCGTGTTCTGCGAACGGAGCATCTCGAGCGCCGTGTCGGCTTGCGCGTAGAACTCTGCGAAGTGCCGCGTTTCGTTGGGATCGAGCACGATCTCAGCGTCGGGATCGAGAGCAGTGGTCGGTGAGAAGACCTCACCCGGAGCGCCGAGTTCGGCGCCCGAGAAGCGTGCCATCGTCCGGAGCGTGGAGATCTCGGTCCACACCTCCACATCTCCGCGGAGTACCGCCAGACGCGTGCCGTCGACGCGCAGCCGACGCCGCTGTCCGTCGACGAAGAACTCGGGTTGGCCGAACCCTCCTTGTGTCGTCCGCAGGCCGACCCTGCCGGTGTGGCTGAAGAGGTCGGCGGCCAGGAGGTGTTCGGCGAGCGTCTGCAGAGCAACGCGCGTGGAGCTCTCGGGAGGCCCGTTCAGTGTGGTGTCGGTTGTCGATTCCATGTTGATCGAACCCATTGTGGCCCCGGATCATGCCCGCCTGTTTCCAAGAACGCCTGATCGCCGATCCGTGTTCCTAGGCTGGGTCGGATCCAGTCGACGGAGCGGCTGGCCGGACGGCGCAAAGGAGGCGTGCGAGTAGCGAGCCGACCCACGATCGGGTCGGGGTGTCCCCGGTCGAGGACCGGGACGCGACAGCTTTGCGACAGATGATGGTTCAGCTACCGGCAAGGATCCTGTATCGGATCGTGGAACAACCCGAGACCCTCGGTGACGGCGACTGCGAGGCGTTGCACGGAGGTTTGGTCGGCCAACCTGTCAACACGATCACATCGCTCGGCTACGTCGCGGGCGGAGCCTGGCTGCTGACCCGGGTCGGCAGGCTGGACCGCTCCGAACGAGTGCCAGCCACCGCATACGGGCTCGCCGTTGCGCTGAGCGGGGTGGGAAGTGTTGCGTATCACGGTCCTCAGTTCGCGGGTGCCCAACTGCTCCATGACCTACCGATAGTGATGATGGTCGGAATCGGGGTGGGTGTCCCGATCGTCCGAGCGGTCAGGGGTCGCCGAGTGGTCGGTGAGAACTCACGGTCCAGGCTCCGGGGCGCTGCCGCCGCGGGGGTCATCGGTGGCCTGTCGTACCTGGGCGGACGCACCGGGGCATCCACCTGTGATCCTGATTCGCTCCTCCAGTTCCACGGCGCGTGGCATCTTGCGACGGCTTTGGCGGCAACCATGTGGGGTGGTGCCGTCTGGTCGCTGGACGAGCGAACAAGCGATCTCGGCGATGAACCGCAGGCGACCCATGGTTGAGACTGCGGGAGTTCCGGCAACGCCGGGAGGGTGGCGCCATCACCTCGCCCAGGCCCGCCTGGTTGGAGCGATCTCGAGGCTGACCTGGCGAGAGGTCGAGTCCCACGACGTATCGCCCACTGCCACGGGGCCGATCATCTTGGTGGCAAACCACTTCGGTGGGGCAGCGGACGCGATCGTGTTGATGTCCGTGTTGCCACGCCGGCCCCGAATCCTCGCGGACGACACGATCTGGCGCTTTCCCGTGGCCCGACAGGTCATGGAGTGGATCGGGGCGATCCCGGTGCATCGTGGCCGCACCGCAACCGGGGGTGCATCCCATTCCGGTCAGGACAACACCGACATGTTCGCCTCGACCCACGATGCGCTGGCGGATGGCGAGCTGGTTCTCATATTCCCCGAAGGGATCACCCGCGAGGAGCCCAGTATCGGTCGGGTCCGCAGTGGGGCTGCGCGCATCGCGCTCGGAGCCCGGGCGAAGGGTGTCCGCGGAATCAGGATCGTGCCGGTGGGGATCCACTATGACGACAAGGCAGCCTTCCGCTCGTCGGTGTACGTGCGTGAAGGCGAGCCCATCGACCTGGACGCCGTCGTGTCCGGTACCGATCACGAGACGGTTGAGGGTCTGACGGCACTGGTCGAGGAGCGGCTGCGTGGAGCCGCTCCTGACTACGACGACTGGCGCGAGGCACGTGCGTTGCAGATCGCAGCCGAGTCATACCTGCGTGATCTCGAGCCGACGCGCTCGGTGCCGATCGGGTTGAGGGACCGGCTCGGGGGTTGGTTGGCGCGTCGCGATGATCACGAGGAACTCGAGAACGCTGCGGACCACTACCGTCGGGAACTGGATGCCTCCGGTCTCACCGATTCCTGGGCAACCGAAGGTATCGGAGGGCTGCGCAGCAGGAGCATCCGAACTGTGCTCACATTTCTGGTCATGTTGCCCTATGCGCTCGGGGGCATTGTCATGCACGGCGTTCCGCTGGTGCTGAGCTGGCTGGTTTCAAAGATCCGCATGGGTCCGGCGATGATGGCCACGATCATGCCCGTCGCGACAGCGTTGTTGTTCGGCTTGAACATGATCGTGTGGCTCTTCGTCGGATGGGCATGGGACGCCTGGGTCGGGGTGTTCGTGCTCGCTGTCACCGGGCCGGTCACTTTCGCCGCGCTCGTGTCGGTGTCGGAGCGGGCGCAGTTGTGGCGCCGTGGGCTCACTAACCGACTGGTCTCGATCGGTGGCAATGGCGTGGAACTGCTCGAGTTGCGTGCCTCCGTGGTCGCACTCGTCGATACACGGGTCGACGACGCGCTCGGCGGTTCGTGATGAGCCTTCAGAGCGCCATCCAGCTGTTGCTCGTGGGGCCCGTGGTGCTGGTGTGGTTCATGGCGCTCCGCGATGTCATTCGCCGTACCTCGGGTCGCAAGGGCCGACGGGTGTTGTACCTGGTTCCGCTGCTCGTGATCCCGCCGTTGTCGGTGCCGTTCCTGTTGACCCGCCCGGTCTCCGTGGTGACCCGATCATCGGCGCGTCGCGACGACCCCCGGGTGGAATTGCTGGACCGCATCGAAGCCGTCCAGTCCTGATCGGTGGCGTGCCGGCAGCGTGCGGTGCCGAGCGAACCGTGGGGGCAGAAGAGCTAAGGATCCACCGGCAAATGCCGTTGTATTGGTAGACAGGCTCTATCTCTCGCCCTGTCTACGACTCCCCGACACATGCCTCAGGAGGCACCGTGGGTTCTGCCGCCAACACCCCGAAATCTCACCTTGCCCCAAGGGGTTCGTCTCGACTCCTGAGAGCTGCGCTGGTCGTGGCGCTGTTGGTACCGCTGGGCATGTTCGCCCGGGCGGGAGCCTCGCCGGTTGCTCCGGCCGCGACGTCCGGTGCGGCCCTGCGCTCGGCGGCGTCGCCGGAGGATGTCGACCATCGCCGTACCGACCTGGATCTCGAGTTGCTCTCGCGCACGTACAACGCCGGCGACGACAACTTCACGATCGTCACCGAGGCCACCCTCAGCTCCAACAAGATCTGCCTGCCCCTGGTGTTCAACTGCATCGTGAGCCAGGTCGACGCGCCTTCAAACGCAACGCTCACTTCGGTCACCTGTGACACCGCCGGTTGGAACCACCTGCTCGTCTTCCGGGAGAACTGCATGAAGCAGCTCTTCTTCGCTGGCCACGACCAGAAGTTCACCTTCACCTGGACCACGAACCCCGGGGTCAGCTCCGGTTCTGTCGATCTCGCTGTCGAGTTCGGCCGGGGCATCCTCCCCGACATCTTGGATCACGTGAAGACTGCGAGGCTCGCCGTGAATCTCGACTCGGGTCTGGAACTCGACAAGGAATGCCCGACCGAGGTCGAAGCGGGCGGCTCGCTGACGTGCACGATCACCCTCGACTATCCGGCTGTTCCCGGTGGTGCGGGTCCTCTGGTCGGCATTCCGGTGACAGATGCGCCGGACGCAGACCTGGCCGACCTGATCACGGGAGGCACGCTGGCGTTTGCCAGCGGCGATGGTACCTGGACCTGTGCGGGTCTCGTCTGTAACGACGGAACCCTCGAGAACGGTCAGTCCGCGACCTTCGAGTTCACAGCCACAGTCAAGAACGATCCCGACGGTGGCACAGGTGTCAACGGCGTATCCGTGTCCACGCCGGGTGGTGAGATCACCGCGGACGACACGGTCGTCGTGGTGGGTACCGGTGATACCCGTCTCGAAATCGAGAAGACCACCAGCGACACCGAGGCCAACCCGGGTGAGCCGATCACCTGGACGGTGAAGGTGACCAACGTAGGGCCCAATGCCGCCACCGACGTGACGCTCAACGACATCACGCCCGCCGGCGTGGATGGTCTCACGCTCGTCTTCGCCGATGGGGCGGGGGACTGGTCATGCGAAGCGACGTCGTGCAGCACCGCTTCGTTGCCGGTCGGCTCGGCGACGTTCACCGCGGCAGGGACCGTCTCACCGGAGACCAAGGGCGACACCTCGCTCGTCAACGAGGTAGGGGTCGTGTGGGCGAACAATGTGCTCGGACCTGACTTCCCGATCACGGCGGGTTCCGCGGTTCCGGTTGTGGAGTCGGCCACGACCACCACTTCGGTGCCTGCGTCCGAGCCGACAACGACCAGCGCACCCATCAGCGGTGGCACGCCACTGTCCGTTGCAGGCTGAACTGTCGGTTGCAGGCTGGTCGGTTCCGCTGGACCGATCACCTTCGGTGGGTAACGTTCGGTGATGGCCGATGACCCACTGAGCGACTTCGAGCGGACCACCTTCACCCACGGGGGTGTCACCAGGGACATCTACCGACGGGGCAGCGGGCCTGCGGTGATAGTCATCGCAGAACTACCCGGGATCACGCCCAACGTCGCCGGGTTCGCTCGTCGGGTGGTCGACCTGGGATGTACGGCGATCATGCCCCAGTTGTTCGGTCAGCCGGGTCGTGATCCGTCTCCCGAGGCCCACGGAAAGCTGGGCGCGTTGAGCACCTTCGTGCGCGGGACCATCCCGCCGTGTGTTTCCCGTGAGTTCACCGTGTGGGCAACCGGACGTACCTCGAAGGTGGTCGACTGGCTGCGAGCATTGGCGGCCGACGAGCATGGCCGTTGCGGGGGGCCCGGTGTCGGTGCGATCGGAATGTGCTTCACCGGTGGCTTCGCACTCGCCATGGCGACCGATGAACGGCTCCTGGCGCCCGTGCTCTCGCAACCCTCGATGCCACTCGCCATCGGCGCCAGACGGCGATCCACGATCGACGCCTCCCCCGAGGATCTTGCGATCGTGCGGCGGCGCTGTGCCGACGACGACGATTTCAAGGTTATCGGCATGAGGTTCAACGGTGACCGACTCGTGCCTCCGGAGCGGTTCGAGTTTCTGCGCCAACAGTTGGGCGAATCCTTCGTCGCGATCGAGATAGACGATGCGGATGCCAACCCGGATACCCCGATGGCTCCGCATTCGGTGGTTACCGAACACCTCATAGACGGGCCGGGTCAGCCCACCCGCGAAGCCCTCGACACCGTCCTCGATCTGTTCCGCACACGGCTGCTCGGCGCGGGGCCGGGTGCCTAGGGGGCCGAGGTGGTCGTTGCACCCGTCGGATCGGGCTCGGTGAGTTCTCCGGAGTCCTGCGGTTTGAAGAGCAGCTGGAACTCGATCGTCGCGTCGTCGGAGACCGACAACACGACCGGTGCGCTGGGTGTCTCCACGTCGTAGTCGGCCAGTTTGATCGGGATGCTGCCGACCACGACAGCTGTGCCGTCGACCAATTGGGAGTCGAGTTCCACGGTCACCTCCCGGGTGACTCCGTGGATGGTGAGGTTCCCGGTTGCTTCGACCGAGAGATCGTCCCCCTCAGCCGCGCCGTTGCCGAGGTCGACCGGTTCGGTCAGATCGAAAGTGGCGTTCGGGTAGTCCTTCACCATCAGGGCCTCGAGCACCTTGTCGTCACGTCGCGGCTTGTCGGATTGAAGCTCTGTGAGGTTCACGCTGATCTCGGTGGATGAGAGGGTCGTGCCATCGATGACCATCTCGCCGGTCACCTCCCCGGTTCGTCCCACGGCTTCGGTCTTGCCGATACTCGCGAGTTCCTCGGTCACCCGAAAGCCGGCGAAGGACCCCGTTGCGCTCTCGAAGTCGAACTCACCGGACTCGCTGTCGACCACCCAGGTACCGGCGATCCCGTCATCGGCGACGGTCGTGGTGCTGCCCTCGGGTGCGGTTGTCGAAGTCAGCTGCTCGGTTGCTGTCCCGAGATCCACCTCGGGCGGGGCGTCACTGCGCAGGTAGAAGAACCAGACTGCGGCACCGAGCAGGATCAACGCCACGGCGATGCCGGCAACCAAGGAGCCTTTCGATCGATTCATCGCTCAATTGTGGCGGATCGGACACGCGTGCTGGGGGAGGGGTCCGTTCTGCGGAGCGGCGGGTGGGGGCATAATCTTCGGGCAGTCGGTACCAAACCGGCGATTCGTGGACCAAGGGGATGAGTCATGCACGATGGTTCGGCGCCACAGGATGGACGTGACCCGGTCGCTGGATCCGAGGCGTCGGCGGACTCCGGCCCCCAGGCATTGGCAGGGCTCGCTCGGGTGCGCATAGCGGACCGGGCTTCGGCAACCTTCGGTCCGCTCACATTCCTGGCCGAGCGCCGGGAGCGACTGGCCGCGTTGCAATGGTCGGAGTTCAACCTCGAGCCACTGACCATGACGATCGGAGCCGAGGTCGACGGCGTGGATCTGGGTGCCGAACAGAACCCGCACACGATCGCGGAGCTGCGACGTGCTCTGGTCGCGCACAAGGTGTTGGTGTTCCGCGACCAACGAATCGATTCCGTTGCCCAGAGCCGCTTCGCTCAGTATTTCGGAGAGCTCGAACATCATCCATTCCTCGGAGCCAACGAGGACCAACCGGAGCTCGTCCGTCTGGCCAAGGACGCAAACGTCGGCGGCTACGAGAACATCTGGCACAGCGATGTGACATGGCGTGAACGCCCCGCACTGGGAGCGGTGTTGCGCGCGATCGAAGTACCACCGGTAGGGGGCGACACGCTGTGGGCCGACATGGCTGCCGCCTACGAGGGCCTGGATCCAGCTGTGCGCGACCAGATCGACGGTCTCGAGGCGGTGAACGACTTCATGCTCAGCTTCGGCCAGGCGCTCCGATCGGACGACCTGGCAGCAGCTCGCGAGAAGTTTCCCGCAGTGAGTCATCCAGTGGTGAGGACCCACCCCGAATCGGGCGAGAAGATCCTCTATGTGAACAGGATCTTCACGAGTCACATCGTCGGTATGGATGAGGGTTGCAGTGAGGAGCTGCTGGCCGGACTCTTCGCCCAGGCTGAAGTGCCCGAGTACCAGATGCGTCTCGCATGGGCTCCGGGAACGGTCGCGATGTGGGACAACCGGGCTACCCAGCACTACGCGACGAGCGACTATTGGCCACAGCGGCGGGTGATGGAACGAGCCGCGATCGTCGGTGACCGCCCCAGCTGATCACCCGTTGGTTGGTTCGTTCGGCTCCTGAGAGAAGTGTGCACCTTTATCGGGTACGTGGAGCGCTGTCTCAAGGCGCGCAGGTGGACTGCCGATGGATTGGGTAGCTGTTACACCGGCTCTGGGGACGCAGACGCGTCCAATGTCGGTGCGCGACCGAAGGGCACTGATGGACCAGAGCACGTATGCGACCGAGGAAGCACCGGAGTTCCCGTTCGAACCCGATGGCGATGCCTGGTATGACCGCCCGGCCGACACCGCCCTGCTCGAGGCGGTAACCGCCGACCATGGTGAGCACGCGGGACCTGAGGCAATTCGGCCGGGACCGGGCACACCCGAACAGCCGATGTCCGAGCCGGGTGTGAACGAACCTGATCCCCGAGGCCGGACCGGTGGCGCCGGAAGCGTCGCAGTTGGTGATGGGGTTGAGCCAGGATCCCCGATGGGTGGGTCCTCGGAGCCTGCGACGGGTTGGGAACAGCTCTACGACAGCGGTCTCGATCCCACCCTGACACCTGAGGGTACCGAACCCGACCGCAGCGTCGGCAGCGTCGACGAGGGCTCCGTGGTCGGCGCGTCGTTGGAGAGCCGGTTGCGTCCCCCGACGCTCCCGGAAGGCCTAGGCATCAACCGGGCGGTCCTGGAGGACATCGTCCTGCGTCAGGCCGTCGTCGATGTGCGCAACAACACCACGGCCCTTGCCGAGAAGCTGGCGCTGTCGGCGAACCTCGTGGACGTTGTCGTGGCGGCCATGCGTGACCGCAACCTGCTCGAATACCAGGGCATGGATGGTCGGGCCTACGTCGTCAGTCCCACCGAGGCCGGGCGCGCATATGCCGGCCAGCGGTCCAAGGAGTGTCGATACATAGGCCCGGTGCCCGTTTCGCTCGGGTTGTACCACGAGGTCGTTCGTGCACAACACCCCGAGGTCCGGCTCAATCGACTGGTTCTCGCAGAGGCGTTCAGTGATCTTGTGATAGCGCCCGACCTGCTGGATGAACTCGGCCCGGCGATCCACGGTGATGGTGCGATGTTCCTCTACGGGCCTCCGGGCACCGGCAAGTCGAGTGTGGCCGAACGGATCGTCCGTACTCACCACGACCATGTCCTGATTCCTCATTGCATCGAGGTCGAGGGCCAGATCGTGGCGGTGTACGACCCGACCCTGCACAACCCGATCCAGGAGCAGCCCGCTGGGCTGGATCCGCGTTGGGTGGCGTGTGAACGCCCGGCTGTCATCGCAGGTGGGGAACTACATGCAGGCATGTTGGACCTCGCCCACGAGGGTGATTCGGGTGTCTATCTCGCACCCCTTCAGCTCAAGGCGAACAACGGCGTCTTCGTCATCGACGACTTCGGGCGCCAGAGCGCGTCGCCCGAGGAGCTCCTCAACCGCTGGATCGTGCCTCTTGACCGGGGCATCGACTACCTCACGCTGATGGGTCGCAAGTTCGAGGTTCCGTTCGACCTGAAGGTGGTCCTGTCGACGAACATGCAGCCCACCAAACTGGGCGACGACGCGTTCTTCCGTCGGATCCACTCGAAGGTGTTCGTGGGTGCATGCAGCGACCCCGAGTTCGATGAGATCCTCCGCCGGGTGACAACCGGTATGGGGATGGCGGTCGCTCCCGGAGCAGCCGAGCACCTCCGCTATTTCGCAAGGACACAGGGAGACGGGGAGCTCAGGGCATACCTGCCCGGCACGGTGTGCAAACTCGCCCGGTCGATCTCCAGCTATCTGGAAACGGATGACGAACTCACACCCGAGATGATCGACAGGGTGATGGCGCTGTACTTCACACGGGAGTTCTGAGACAGCGACGCCCTCGACCCCGTGACACTTCGAGCTTTCCGGTGATTCGCCCACCCTCTGTCGCACCGATGGTGCAGTCTGTTGGGTGAGGGCCGCAGCGCCAGAAGCGACCATACGAATGGGAAAGGCACAACGATGACGAACGCATCGAGGACCACCGCGAAGCCAGGGACCACCGCGAAGCCAGGGGCCACCGCGAAGCCAGGGAGCAACTCGGATCCGCGTGGGGAGTCCAGGGTCTGCTGGACCGTGATCCAATCGCCTGTCGGAAGGTTGTTGGGCGCTGTGCGCACAGGACAAGCCGGTGAAGGGTCCAAGGTGGTGCGACTCGGCTTCGTTGACGACGATGCGGAGGCCGCACCGCCCGAGGGCTGGGTACGCGACGACAGGGCGTGCGCAGAACTGCGCAATCAGGTCGAGGAGTACTTCGCCGGGGAGCGCAAGGAGTTCGATCTCGAGTTGGATGCGAAAGGAACCGAGTTCCAGATGGCTGTGTGGGCGGCCCTGTGTGCCATTCCCTATGGCGAGACTGCCTCCTACGGCGATATTGCGGCGGCGGTCGACCGCCCGAGCGCCGTGCGTGCCGTTGGCGGAGCCAACCACAACAACCCGATCTCGATCATCGTCCCGTGCCACCGCGTCATCGGCGCCGACGGAAGCCTCACGGGGTACGGGGGAGGCATCGGTACCAAGGAGACCCTCCTGGCCCTCGAGGCGAACGTCCTTGATGCGGGTCACTGAGTAGCTGCGGGGTTGAGGGTTCGCAGCCGGTGTTCAGTGGCGCAGGCGCTTGGTGTCCGAGAGGAGTTCGTCGATCGCCCGCTCCAACTGTTGGCCGAACATGATGCGAGCTGCTTCGCCGGCTGATTCACGCATGGCATCAACCATTATGGAGGTGAGGACGCCGTTGCCGAGTCCCTGACGTACCGCCTGCACGAAGAGCACGATGAGTTGGTCGGCCGCCTTGCCGAGGTACTTGCCGAGGATGTCCGTTGCGTCCACGACCACGTCGACGTCCACGCCGTTGCGCACGAGGTTCACAGCAACTCCCAACAAGGGTTCGCTGGGTACGAGCCAGGCGTGACCCTGCCGAGTGAAGAAACCCGCGTCCTCGAGCAGTCCTTGCGTCCCCGGGGGTGTGCCGTCGAGCATCTTGGCCAGTTCCGATGTGCTCACTATGCGCGGTTCGTCGTGGCCCCATGAGCCCCGCAGGTGGGAATCGAGGCCCAACCAGTCTGCAACGCTGCTGGAGGTATCCCGAGCCTCGAGCAGGCCCCGGATTGCAGGCAGCTTGAGTCCGCGGTCGCGTAGTTCCGAAACCAAGTTGAGTCGTTCGATGTGCTCCTCGGTGTACCGGGCGACCCTGGCGTCGCTGCGGTCCCGATTGGGCTTCTGGAGGAGTTTCTCTGCCTGGTAGTAGCGGATCGTGCGCGGTGGGACACCGCTCGCATCGGCCAGTTCGTCGAGAGTCATCCCTTGTTCGGCAGGAGCCTCGTCCAGTCCGGAGTCTGTGTCTGTCTCTGTGGACGACTCGTTCGTCATCCACAGATGGTGACACACCCGACCAAATCCTGACAGTGACAACTGGCACCAAGTCTTGACACTGGTTACTGTTAGCAATCAGGATGACCTTTGTGACCCCGATCCTTCAACGCTTCACAACTCCAACCAGCCCGGGAGCCCTACTCCAGTCGATCCATCCTGATCTGGGGATCAGGCTGGCGGGTGGTCGTCTCAGTGGTGTTGTCACGCGGGTCGAACCCGTCCCGGACGGGTTCGAAGTCGTGATCTCGGTGCCGACCGGCTGGAACGAGGCCGTAGTGGCGGTGGGCTTGGACATGGACGGTGTGCGACACGTCGCCACCTACGAGTGCACCGGTTCCACCGGGACCTCGCCGAGCATCACCCGGTCTGACCGGGGGGTCCCGGACCGAACCCGTGGTCGCCGGAGATCGCCCCGAACCGTGACGGTCTTCGTTCGCCAGGGTGATTCAGGGCCCGTGTCGCTCGCTCTGGTCGGTGGAGCGATGCTCGGCGCCCGCGTGTACCTGGGTGCCACCGAGACGACTCCTGGACCGAGCGCCCGGGAGTCCTCCGATCGCGCCGGTACTGACTCCGCCGATCCGCGAGGTTGCAGCGTGAGCTTCGCCCGATCGCAGGTGCACGTACTCGATTCCGGTGCCGGTGGCCCCTTGCTCGAGATCGCAGAGTCCGCCGGGCTGACCCCGAGGTTCGGGTGTCGGCGAGGTGTGTGTCACCGCTGCACCACGCAGCTACTGGCGGGTACCACCGTGAACACCCGCGACGGCACCGTGAGTGAACCCGGCGACGCAGTCCGGATCTGCGTGAGCACCCCCGTTACGAATGTGGAGTTGAACCTGTGAAGCAGATGACCAGCGAAATGATCGAAGCCGCCGAGCCTTCCACCGCAGGGATCGAGGTCCTCGAAGCTGCACGCTTCGATGCCCGTTCATTGGACGCAGGGACGTTGGATTCAGGGAATGTTGGATGCAGGCTCGTTCGACGCGGAGTCATTCGCCGAACAACTGGATTCGATCCGCGATGAGGTCCTCGGTTCACGAGGAGCGTCGGATGCGGAGTACATACGCTCGAAGATCCGCCTCCAGCGTCGCTGTGAGTTGGCGGGACGGGTCGCGCTGGGCGCAGGCGTGTTTCCGCCTGCATGGGTTCTGGGGGTCGGCCTGCTGAGCGCGTCGAAGATCCTCGAGAACATGGAGATCGGCCACAACGTCATGCACGGCCAGTGGGACTGGATGCGCGACCCCGACATCAGCTCGGCGACCTGGGAGTGGGACAACGTCTGCCCGGCCGACCAGTGGCAGCACACCCACAACAACATGCATCACCAGTGGACCAACGTGCGCGAGTACGACGCAGACATCGGCTACGGCTTCTTCCGGGTGGACCCCGAACAGCGTTGGAAGCCCGAACACCGGTTCCAACCGCTTGCCTTCATCGGCCTCGCTCTGGCGTTTGAGTACGGAGTCGGCTTTCACGATGCAATGTCGCACCAGCACCGACTCAACCGGATCGAGTACCAACGCGAGGCAGGCCAACCGGGCGAAATGCCCCCGGGTTGCGAGAATGGGCCCGGCGTTGCAGAGCGCTATCGCGCGACGGTGTCCAAGGCGAAGACCCAGGCGTTCAAGGACTATGTCGCCTGGCCCGCCCTGTCGATCCCCCTCGGATTGCCGTCGGTGATCTCCTCGCTGACCGGCTCACTGGCTGCGAACGTCGTTCGCAACGTGTGGAGTTTCGCGGTGATCTTCTGCGGACACTTCCCCGATGGGGCCGAGTTCTTCGATCCAGAGGAAGTCGTCGACGAGTCGCGAGGTGAGTGGTACCGGCGGCAGGTGACCGGTTCTGTGAATTTCACGGGCGGTCGGATCATGGACGTGGCCTCCGGAAACCTCAACCATCAGATCGAACACCACTTGTTCCCGGACATGCCTTCCAATCGCTACGCCGAGATAGCGCCGCGTGTGCGTGAGGTCTGCGAGTCCCACGATGTGGCCTACAACACCGACTCGTTCGTCCACCAGCTGGGAACCGTCGTCCGGAAGATCTGGCGGCTCGCCCGGCCGTGAACTTCTGAGCGATCCTGAGGTCGTTGTAGGTTCCGTTCCCGGTGATGTCCCGGCGCGGTCGGTCGACGGTGGGTGTCGCTGTATGTAGGGGATGCCTGGCCGGGCTCTCGCCACCCGTGCGGACCAGATCAGCAGTTGGTCGCGTAGGCCAACCGCGGCCGCTATCGTGGCGCCGCAATGGCTTCCGTGTTGCGCAGTCGGCTTGATACCCGGGGTGAGACCTTCCGCTCCAATGTCGCGGCCATGGAGGCCTTGTGGGCCGAAGTGTCCGACAAGCTGGCCCAATTGCCGACCATCGGGGGTCAGTCGAAGGTCGACCGCCATCGTCGGCGCTCGAAGTTGCTGGTGCGGGAACGCATCGAGGCCGTCGTGGACCCCGACACCCCGTTCCTCGAGTTGATGCCCCTGGCCGCGGCCGAGACCGACGACCCCATCGGGGCCGGCAGCGTCAACGGCATCGGGGTGATCAACGGGGTGGAGTGCCTGATCGGTGGTACCGACATGACTGTGCGGGGCGGATCCGCCAATCCGCACACCGTGGCCAAGGCCTCCAGGGCATTCGAGATCGCCCGGGCCAACCGTCTGCCCATGGTGTCACTCTCGGAATCAGCCGGAGCGGATCTACCCCGTCAGGCCGACATCTTCGTGCCCGGTGGTGCCCAGTTCCGAAATCTCACACGCCTGTCATCGGAGGACATTCCCACCATCACGGTCGGTTTCGGCCCGGCAACGGCGGGCGGCGCCTACGCGCTGGCCATGAGCGACTACGTCGTGATGGTCAACAAGGCCGCCTTCGCCTATCTGGGCGGTCCTCCTCTGGTGAAGATGGCAATCGACGAGGATGTTGATGAGGAGACGCTCGGAGGCGCCGAGATGCACTCCCGGACTTCTGGACTGTCGGACTATCTGGCAGTCGACGAGATGGACGCGCTGCGGATCACGCGCGACATCGTCGGGCACCTCAAGTGGCGCAAACTGGGTCCCGGTCCGAGCGAACCGGCGGATCCACCTCTCTACGATCCGGACGAACTGATCGGCTGCGCCTCGGCCGACGTGAAGATCCCGTTCGACGTGCGCGAGGTGCTCGCCCGGACCCTCGACGGGAGTCGGTTCGAGGAGTTCAAGCCACTGTACGGAGACAAGTTGGTGTGTGGTTGGGGGTCCATCTGCGGCTACCCGGTCGGAGTGCTCGCCAACAACGGGATCCTGTTCTCCGAGGAGTCAGAGAAGGGTGCACAGTTCATCCAACTCTGCAACCGCACCGATACCCCGTTGGTGTTCGTGCAGAACATCACCGGATTCATGGTCGGAACCGCGGCCGAACAGGGCGGGATCATCAAGGACGGCGCCAAGTTGATCAATGCGGTGTCGAACTCGACGGTGCCCCACTTCGTGCTCATGGTCGGTGCGAGCTACGGGGCCGGCAACTACGGCATGTCGGGACGTGCCTATGACCCGCGCTTCATCTTCACCTGGCCGAACCACCGTATCGCCGTGATGGGTCCCAAACAGTTGGCAGGGGTGATGGGCATCATCGCCCGCAACGCTGCAGCGGCAAAGGGAATCGAGATCGACGAGGCCACGCTGACCGAGCAGACGGGCATGCTCGAGGCCCTGGTCGAGTCGCAATCCACCGCGTTGTATGCAACGGGTCGCATGTGGGACGACGGGATCATCCATCCCCGTGACACCCGCACGGTGTTGGGCATGGCCATTTCGGCCGCGCATTCGAATGTGGTGCAGGGCACCAGCACCTGGGGAGTGTGGAGACATTGATGCCTCACCGGTCCGACAGCAGGATGGTGCTGTGATCAAACGTCTGTTGATCGCCAACCGTGGAGAGATTGCCTGTCGTATCGCGCGTACCGCACACCGCCTGGGTATGGAAACGGTCGGGGTGTTTTCAGAAGCTGATCGTGGTGCATTGCACACACGGGTCGTGGACAGGGCCGTGTGCCTGGGAGGTACGAGCCCCGGCGAGTCGTACCTGGACGCTGCAGCGGTGCTGGCCGCGGCGCGGAGAACCGGCTCGGACGTGGTCCATCCCGGCTATGGATTCCTGGCCGAGAACGCCGCGTTCGCCCGCGACGTCGAAGGTGCGGGGCTCATCTGGGTGGGGCCCACTCCCACGCAGATCGAACTGCTGGGTGACAAGGTCGCAGCCAAGGCAGCTGCCGTTTCAGCGGGAGTACCTACGACCGAGGCGGTCGTGGTGGATCTCGCGGCCCTCGCAGACCCCGCAAGGGCCGCCGAGATCGCCGCCGGGCTTCCCTGCCCGGCGATGGTCAAGGCCGCCGCCGGCGGCGGAGGCAGAGGGATGAGGGTCGTGGCGGACCGCGTCGACTTCCCGGACGTTGTTGCCTCGGCATCGCGTGAGGCCCGAGCCGCATTCGGAGATGGAAGCGTTTTCGTGGAGCCATTGATCGTCGGAGGTCGTCATGTCGAGGTGCAGGTGCTCGGCGACACCCACGGCAACATCGTGCACCTGGGTGAACGGGACTGTTCCATCCAGCGTCGCCACCAGAAGGTGATCGAGGAAGCACCGTCCCCCGGTATCGATGGCGCAGTGAGAGAGGCACTCTGCGCCGGAGCCGTGAGTCTGGCGCAGGCCGTGGGCTACCGGGGCGCAGGCACGGTGGAATATCTGGTCGGGGGAGATGGCACGATCTCGTTCCTCGAGGTGAATACACGCCTGCAGGTGGAGCATCCGGTCACAGAGGCCGTCTGGGGTGTCGATCTGGTGGAGCTGCAGTTGCTCGTCGCGGCCGGAGGAGAACTGCCCTTTGCGCAGGCCGATCTCTCACCGTCGGGCCATGCCATCGAGGCGCGCCTGGTGGCCGAGGATCCGGCAGTGGGCTGGATGCCGGCGGTCGGAACGGTCGGTGCGTTTGCGTTCGAGGGTGCCCACGACGTGGATGGGGCGACACCACGTGCTGCGGGCATCAGGGTTGATTCGGGGGTGGCCCCGGGATCAGTGGTGGGGCCCGACTACGACTCGCTGCTCGCCAAGGTGATCTCATATGGATCATCGAGGCAGTCGAGTGCGGCGGCTCTGGCACGCGCTCTACGGGGAGCGGATCTCAACGGAGTGAGAACCAACGCGGACACGCTGGCGGCGATCTGTTGCGAGACCGCTTTCCTGAGTGGCGATGCAACCACCGACTACCTGGATCAACACCCCGAGGTGTGCCTCGCCTCAGGCCCGACCGCCGACGACCGGTTGCTCCAGGCGATGGCAGCAATGCTGGCCATTGAGGACGCGAACCGCAGTACCGACCGGGTCACGGGGTTCGCCCCATCGGGCTGGCGCAACGTCGTGACCCAGGGCCAACGGATCACTTTCGTCGACTCTGCGTCGGATGACGGGGACGCCGTGGACGACGAGGGTGTGTCCACGCTGTCCCTGGAGTACCGCATCACGACCGATGAGGCGCGGGTGGCGGGGGGAACCTCCGGAACTGTCGAGGCCGAGGTACTCGTGGGTCCGCCACCGGAGCCGGACGCCGATGGTGTCCTGGTAGAGGACACCCGTCGTCATTGCGAAGTCGTGGCTCAGCTCCTGTCGCGTCAGGCTGAGGCTGGTCGAGGGTCTCGGACCGGTCGCCCCGCAGAATCCGGTTCGACGGTGGTCCGCTCGAAATGGTCCGTTCAACTCGATGGGATCGCGCAGACGGTGCAGACCGCCACCATCGGAGATCCGGGCCGTGAGCCAAGAGCCGTGGTGCAGGTCAACGGGGCTGCCGGACGTACCAGATGGATCAGGGCGCCCCGGTTCCCGGAACCCGACGCGGCTGCTGCCACGACAGGGCCTGTGTCGCCCCTACCGGGGTCGGTGGTGTCGGTGCACGTGGCTCCCGGAGACACAGCATCCGACGGGGATCTGCTGGTGGTTGTCGAAGCGATGAAGATGGAACACCGCATCACTGCCCGGGGTGATGTGACGATTGCCGAGGTGCACGTCTCGGTCGGCGACAAGGTCGACGCCGGCGAGGTGCTGGTGACGTTCGCGACTTCGGACTGATCTTCGTTCTGAGCGCTGTGGCGGTGGCAAAGCCACCGCCACAGCGCTCAGAACGCTTCGAAGATATGGGTCAGCTGAGCGCTTTGGCCTTGAGGGCCTGGAACTCTTCTGCGGTGATGGCACCTGAATCAAGCAGAGCCTTCGCCTTCTCGATGTCCGCAGCGGGTGATGCTCCACCGGTCTGGGCCACGACCGCCTGGGCGTAGTCCTGGACCTGGCGTTGTGCGTCGACCTGTGAGGAAAGTGCCCGCTCGCTCATTCCACTGCCACGCACGATCAGGTAGACGAATGGACCGACGAACATGAACACGAAGATGAAGAGGACCCAGAGAGCCTTCGCCACGCCGCCCATGTCCTTTGAACGGAACAGGTCGCCGAAGATGCTGAAGATGATCATGAAGTAGATCACCATGAAGAAGATCACCAGGAGCGACCAGAGCACGCCGCCCAGGTCGATGTCTGCGAGTATCATTGTTGTTCTCCTTGAGAGGGAAGCGGGATGAAGCCGACTAACGACTACCTGAGCGTCCTTCGACCAAGCGCGATCCGACTTCGATCCGTCACTGTGGAATTGAACCGGCAGCGGAGACCGTCGGTAGCCTCGACCGGGGAGGCGCAGATGGATCCACACCATGAGGCCACCGATGATGAGGCCACCGATGATGAGCCCACGAATGGCGATCCTGTTGCCGGCGCAGTGGAGTTCACCGGCACCACCGTGTTGAGCGACGTGGTGATCAGCGACTCGGTTCTGGTGGATTTCCACGGTCCCTACGCCGAACGGCCACCGCAATCCGATCTGGTGGTCGACTATCCCGACCTGGATCGATTCGGGCCCGCCGAGGTCTGGTCCCTCATCTTGAACACCGCTCTGTTGTTGTTCTTCGTGGCCAGGGGAGTCGCTCGCAAGCTCACCAGCTGGCGCCGTGGTTCGTGGTTGTGGTGCGCCTCGGAAGGGATGGTCGAAGGGTTCTTCGCCATGGGGCCCACATGGGTGAAGCTCGGTCAGGTGGTCGCGAGCTCCCCCGGGATGTTCCCCGATGACATGTCGGGACCCGCCCAGCGTTGCCTGTCGGATGTGCCTCCGTTCCCGTTCGAGCTGGTTCGCGAGACGATCGCTGCCGATCTCGGCCATGATCCAGCTCTCCTCTTTGCATCGGTGGATGAGCGACCGCTGTCCGCCGCTTCGGTCGGGCAGGTCCATGCGGTGGTCCTTCCCGACGGTAGAGAGGCCGTCGTGAAGTTGTTGCGTCCGGGCATTGCCGCCCGGATGAACCGCGACCTCCGCGTGAGCTACGTGCTGGCCAAGGCACTCATGCGCACCGACCTGGGTCGTCGGGCCAACACCGCTGGCATGATCCGCGACCTGCACCGGGTCACCAACCAGGAGCTGAACACCGCGCTCGAGGCCTACCGGCAGGACGAGTTCCGGGCCAAGCTGCATGTCTTCGATGACAACTGGAATGTCACCGCGCCCGAGGTGATCTGGGACTACTGCGGCCCCCACATGATCTGCATGGAACGCCTCCATGGTGTTCCGATGTCGGATTTCGAGGGGCACCGGCGAATGGGCATCGACGCGGAAAGCCTCTTGCGGCAGGGGATGAAGGCATGGGTGGAGGCAATGGCGATCCACGGTCCCTTCCACGGCGATCTGCATGCGGGGAACATCTGGGCGCTCGAGGACGGCCGTGCTTGTTTCCTCGACTTCGGGATCATGGGCGAGTTCACTCCCGAATGGCAGCAGATGGTTCGGGACATCCTCTACACCTTCATGGTCGACCACGACTTCGCCCGGATCGTGCGCGGCTACAAGAAGCTCGGTGTCATCCGTGGTGACCTCGGTGCTGACGACCAGCTGGGCGCGCTGTTGGCGATGGTCTTCGAGCCGATCATGGCATCGCGTATGGAGGATCTACAGTTCGCCGACCTGTTCGCCCAGTCATTGCAGCTCTCCGAGCAGATGGGCGATATCTCCGCTCCCGAGGAACTCAGCCTGCTGGGCAAGCAGTTCCTGTACTTCGAGCGGTATGTGAAGGGGATCGCTCCCGACTACCTGATGGTGCACGACCCCTATCTGATCAAGAACGTGTTTCCCGCAGAAGCGCAGCGACTCATGGAGGAGCTCCGGGGAGCCGATCCGGCAATGCCCGTGGACCCGGATTCGGATTCGGGGTCCACGCCGGGCTGACGAACCCGACCATCACGGTTGAACGATGCGGTGATGTAACAAACTCGGAGGATGGATCGGACGAAGTTGGATTCTCCGGAGGTCACCGGTGCTCCAGAACGGGCGATCGGTGCGATAGGTCTGACCTTCGTCGCGGTCGGCGGGGTGGTCGGCTCGGGTTGGTTGTTCGGGCCGCTGTTCGCGTCGAAGGTCGCCGGGCCGGCTGCCGTGGTCGCGTGGGTTCTGGGCGGAGCGATGATTCTGCTCGCGGCGCTGCCGTTCGCCGAGGTGGCGGCCATGCTGCCCGTTGTCGGTGGCCTCGGACGCCTCCCCCAGTTCTCCCATGGACGGGTCGTTGGGATGTCCATAGGCTGGGTTGCCTGGATCGGCTACGTGACTGCCGCTCCGATCGAGGTCCAGGCCCTGCTCGAGTACGTGAGCAATGAGTCGATGTTTCGCTGGTTGTTCAATGAGGGTCATGGAACCGGGGCCAATCCCCTCAGCATGGGTGGGTTGGTTGTCGCTGCCGTGCTGCTGGTGTTGTTCACGGTCATCAACTCCTATGGGGTGAAGCTATTTGCCAGGGTCAACACGCCGTTGACCTGGTTCAAGATCATCGTGCCGCTGGCAGCTGCCGGGGCATTGCTCACGAAGTTCTCCTCGGCGAACTTCACCTCGCACGGGTTCGCTCCGAGTGGCATGACGGGCGTCTTCTCGGCGATCGCAACCGGCGGAGTGGTCTTCTCCTACCTAGGGTTCCGTCATGCGCTCGACATGGCAGGCGAGGCAAAGCGCCCCCAGGTCACCGTCCCGGTGGCGCTGACCGTTTCGTTGATGATCTGTACGGTGCTGTTCGTCGTGGTGCAGGTGGCATTCGTCGGTGCCGTGCCGGCCGGTTCCCTGACCCACGGGTGGGCACACCTGACCCTCGAAGGTGCGAACGGGCCGATTGCAGCGTTGCTGGCCGCTGTTGGAATGACGGCGATGGCGAACCTGGTTCTGGCGGACGCCGTTGCCGGCCCGCTCGGAGCGGGGCTCGTCGCGTCGGCCTCGACGGCCCGGCTGTCGGTGGCGGTGAGCCGCGACGGACTCTTCCCGCGGTGGGTTCAAACCTTCTCGGCGCGGGGCGTGCCCCTGCGTGCGCTGTTGATGAACACCGCTGTCGGGCTCGTGATCCTCATGGTCTTCCGCAATGGATGGCAGGAGATCCTCACGTTCAACACCGGAGCGATCGTCCTGTCGTTCTGCGCGGGGCCGGTGACCCTCGTTTCACTCCGATCCCAACTACCCGACCGACACCGTCCGTTCCGGCTCCCATTTGCGACGCAAGTGGCGAGCGCTGCGTTCGTGGTCGTGGGTCTCATCGTGCACTGGACGGGTTGGGACACACTCAGCCGCATCGCCATTCCCATCGCTGCCGGCGCGGCGCTGTTCGTCTGGCAGGCGTGGCGCGACCGCAGGGGCAATGTCTCGAGCGGGGATGACGGGGAGGGGCCAGCCACCTACGAGGTCCGGGAGGCAGCCTGGTTGGTGCCGTGGTTCGCGGGCTTGTTCGTCATCTCCTGGATGGGCAGCTTCGGAGGTGGGCACGGGTGGCTCTCACCACTGTGGGGTTCGATCGCGACCCGCGATCCTCGCGATCGTGGTCCTGCCCATAGCGGTGAGGCTCCGACTCCCCGACGAAGCTGCACAGGCCTATGTCGATGAGGATCCTGAACTCATTGAGCGCCCCGGCTGAGCCGACGCGGTCATGTCCACAGCATCAGGGTTCAACTACCGGCGGTTCTTTGGGGGCCCTTGTCCATGGAGCCATCCGAGCCCCCACCGGCACCGAACCTCCCGGGGTTGGCAGATACGTGTTCGGCAGCCCGCACGGCAGCGGCTCCGAGTTCCATGATGCGCAGATCGCCCACGGGCGTTCCCGAACCCCGGTTGCACACGAATCCCAGCGAGAGGTCGCGGTCGGGATCCGCCCATGCGCCCGACCCGCCGAACCCGAAGTGGCCGAACGCCCCTCGCACCGAACCACGCGACGTGAACACCCGGTGGTAGCCCAGTCGCCAATCCATGGGCATCACCAGAACGTGGTCGAGGCCCCGACGTTGCACTTCCGAGATGATGCGGATGCGCTCTTCGGAGAGGAGCCGCACCCCGTCCAGCTCACCGCCGCCGGCGAGCATGGCGTACATGCGGGCAAGCGATCGGGCGGTGAAGAACCCGTTGGCTGCAGGAATCGCAGCATCCATGACACCGGGCCCGAACAGTGCTTCTTCGACATTTCGCGGCGCCAGTGCGTTCGCGAGTCGTCGCGTGTTGATTGGAATCGGGAGCGCGGAAACGACCTTGCCCATCTGTGTTCCCACCCGCTTCTCGACTCTGCGAATGGTCGGGTTGTTGGGTCGGGGGATCGAGAGCGGGCCCAGCGGTGCCACGCGGTGACGTTCCGAAGCCGGCAATCCTATGTAGAGCCCGTCGCAGTCCAGTGGTGTGGCGATCTCGGACTCCACGAACTCCGCAAACCCCATGCCGCTCACGCGTTGGACGATTTCACCAACCAGCCAGCCGTAGGTGAGGGCGTGGTAGCCGTGACGCGTCCCGGGCTCGTAGGCAGGTGCAGCGGCGGCCAGGGCCGCTGTCATGTAGTCCCAGTCGTGCAGGCGCTCCCCGGAGTCGACCAGGCTGCGGATCCGGTGCAGGCCCGCCGAGTGGGTGAGTACATGGCGTACGGTGATGGCCTCCTTGCCGTTCGCTGCGAATTCGGGCCAGTAGGTGGCAACTGTCTCGTCGTAATCGACGAGACCCCGGTCAGCGAGAATGTGCAACGAAGTGGAGGCCACACCCTTGGTGGTCGAAAAGCACATCGCAACGGTGTCGGAGTGCCACTCGTCGTCATCGGTGCGATCACCACCCCAAAGGTCGACCACCGGCTCGCCGCGGTGGTAGACGGTGATCGCGGCCCCGCCCGATCCCCGTTTGAGTTGGCGCTTGAACGTCTTGGCTATGAGGCCGTACCCGTTGCGAGAGAAACCATCCATTGCCACAGTCTGCCCGTTCAGGCGGAGGTGTGGGTGAAACGCGACCGGCCGGCTGATTCGGGTGGGCTCCGCGAGGTCCGTTCCTAGTCGGTTGTGCTCTGGCGCACCCGGGTCGCCGGATCCTGGCGGTAGAAACCCGCCAACACTTCGTAGAGCTCCGGTCGTGCCGCCTGGAGCTGCACCGGTCGGTCGAAGAATGCCTCGGTGGCAACCGCGAAGAACTCTCCGGGATTCACCCCTGCATAGCTCGACAGGAAGCTGTTCTCCTGGCTCTGGGCGATCTCGTACTCGCGTGTGCACACCTCGACCCAGCGGTCGAGCTGCTTCTCGGGGCATGGGAGGCGTGCCATCGACGACGTCGTCGGCCATGTCGAGCTTGTGCGCGAACTCGTGGAACACCACGTTGTGGCCCCGCTCGGGATGACGGGCATCGTTGCGGACGGCGTCCCAAGCGATCACGATCGGACCCCGGTGCATAGCCTCTCCGAGGATCGGCATGGGTGCATCGGTCATGAGCCCCCGGACCGGGGCTCCCCGTGGACCCCGGAGCACCATCGTGGTCGGATGCACGATGATCGCGCCCACGGAGTGGTAGTAGTCGAAGTCCAGGCCGAGGACCAACAAGGCGGCCTGCGCTGCGATCAGCAGCTTCATCTCCCCGGTCAACTCGAAGTCCTTGGCGGCCTCCCAGTTCTTGTGGATGATCAAGCGGCCCGTCAGGTCGCCGAGGCGGTCCCGTTCCTCGTCGGTGAGATAGTGCCAGGCAATGACCTTGGCATCGAGGGTGTCACGCCATCCCTCGGGTAGGGCGTCTACGGGTGGGCGATGGTGGAAGAGTCCGATTGCGTGTTTCTAGCCGGTACGCACACCGCGTGACCAGAGCCCGGCGGGAGTGTTCATCCTGCCGCGTGGGGGAGGGCCCGAGGTGGGGCCACCAGCGAAGGCCTGCGCAACGGTCATCCAGTCCCGGGCCGACTCGCCGGTCACTTCGAGGTCGGTGTCAGCAACGTTGCGGCGTTGGGTGACGACCTCGCAGAAGTCGAACGCGGGTCCTCGGACCAACTGGCTTGCGTCCTCGGGTCCCCAGGTCCACGTGCCGCCGCCGGGAGCTGAGAGTTCGACGCGTACATCTGCCGCTGGTGCCTCCGCTCCGCGCACCGTGTATGACCATTTGCGGGTGACCACTCCCAGATGTGCGATGTGGCGCAGGCGGTCGGTCGCATCGCGCCCGGTGTGGGAAACGCCGGCATCGTCGAGCGCGTCGATGATGTCATGGCCGTGGGCCCACACCTCCATCAGCCGGGCGGTGAGGAACGACCTCCCCGACATGTTCGGGCCGTACCATTCGACGCGCTGTCCGTCTTCGAGCGTCGCCGCTGCTTCGCCGAGTTCGCGTCGGCCTCGCGCCAGAGCGCCAGGAGCTCTGCAGGCTCCATCCCCTGGTACTCGCCCAGGGTGAGTGCATCCAACGCGTCGGGGTCGGCCATCGCAGCACCGATCATCGCATCACGCTCCTCGGCGAACCCCGCCGGGTCGGTGATCGCCTTCGCCGCTGCCCGGTCGAAGTAGCTGAGGTGTGCAACCTGTTGGGAGATGGTCCAGCCGGGGCTCGGCGTGGGCAGTTCCCACGCAGATGGGTCGAGCGGGGCCAACACCGCGTCCAGTGCGCCTTGTTCGGCAATGAGGTCTTCCAGAACGGTTTCGCGTGTCATGGGTCTCCGTGGTCTCTGTCAATGAGTCCGGGGTCAATGAGTCCGGGGTCAATGAGTCCGGGGTCAATGAGTCCGGGGTCAATGAGTCCGGGGTCAATGAGTTCGGGGTCAATGGGTTCGGGTCGGTCGGGATCGATTGCGAGGAATCGACGGTAGGCCGGATGGCTGGTCTCCTCTATGAATGGATAGCCGAGTTGTGCCACGAACGTATCGAAGGCATCTCCGTCCGATTCTGGTACCTGCATGCCCACGAGCACGCGGCCGACGTCAGAGCCGTGGTTGCGGTAGTGGAACAGCGAGATGTTCCAGTCGGGGGCCATGGCCCACAGAAAGTCGGTCAGTGCACCGGGACGTTCTGGGAATTCGAAGCGGAACAGCCGTTCATGGTCGGCGAGGGTGCTGCGACCGCCGACCAGGTGGCGCAGGTGCAATTTGGCCAGTTCGTCGTCGGTGAGGTCGAGCGTTTCGAGCCCGGCACCAGCGAACGCAGCAGCAACTGCGTCGGCCTCGGCCCGGTCCGCGACCTGGATGCCCACGAAGATGTAGGCAGAGTCGGCATCCGCTATCCGGTAGTTGAACTCTGTGATCGAACGGTCTGGCCCGATGGTTTCTATGAACCGGCGGAAGCTGCCTCGCTTCTCGGGGATGGTCACCGCGAACACCGCTTCACGCCGTTCGCCGATTTCGGCCCGCTCGGACACGAACCCCAGCCGGCCGAAGTTCATGTTGGCTCCACTGGCGACCGCCACCAGCGTTGTGTCCCGGACCCCTGTGCGTTCGGCGTACTTCTTGGCACCGGCTATCGCCAGAGCACCAGCTGGTTCGAGCACGGCGCGGGTGTCGGTGAACACGTCCTTGATCGCAGCGCAGATCTCATCGGTGTCAACCCGGATGATCTCATCGACCACATGGGACGCGATCCGGAACGTCTCCTCGCCAACCATCTTCACTGCGGTTCCGTCGGAGAACAGCCCGACCCTTTCCAGGGTGACCCGCCGCCCCGCCTCGAGGGATCGTGCCATGGCATCGGAGTCGTCGGTCTGCACCCCGATCACGCGGATCTGGGGTTCGAGTGCCTTGAGATAGAGGCCGATCCCGGAAATGAGGCCGCCTCCACCGATGGCAACGAACACGGCGTGGAACGGCCCGGTGTGTTGCCGGAGAATCTCCATGCCGACCGTTCCCTGTCCGGCGATCACGTCGGGGTCGTCGAAAGGCGGAACGGGGGTGAGGGCCCGTTCGATGGCCACGGCCTGTGCCAGTGCCTGGGATTCGCTGTAGGACTCGCCGTGGAGGATGACCTCGGCTCCGCGGCTGCGTACGGCATCGACCTTGAGTTCCGGGGTGGTCTCCGGCATGACGATCACTGCTCGACATCCCAGGTGTTCGGCGGCCAGTGCCACCCCCTGGGCATGGTTCCCGGCCGAGGATGCAATGACGCCGCGGTCGCGTTCGGTCGCGGAGAGATTCGCCATCTTGTTGTAGGCCCCACGGATCTTGAACGAGAACACCGGTTGTAGATCTTCGCGCTTCAACAGGAGCCGGTTGCCCAGTCGCTCCGAGAGTAGGGCTGCTGGCTCCAACGGCGTCTGCTCCACCACTTCGTAGACGCGGGCGGTCAGAATCCGTTTCAGATACTCGTTGGCTTCGGACTCCGAGAACATGGTCTCAAGGTACAGCGGCCCGGCGCATTGCGTGAGCGGGCTCTTCGTCCGGGTTCTCAGGCCGCTTCGGGATGACCCGGTGGGTCACCGCGGGCGAGATTTGTGCGACTGATCACCCACGGGCGGCTTTCCACGCGAAGCATATGGCCGGGACTCTCGACGGGGTCAGGATGCCCGGGATGGCCCTTGGTGCTGTGGTGGCGCTGGGACCGTGATCACGGTTCCACCATTCGACGTGATGGTTCTTGCATCGGCTCGCAGGCTCGGCGCAACCGGGGAACACACATCCACCGTCGCGGGCTGTGACCGCCCGGCGCTGCTCAGGCGATGCCAGCCGCTGCGCTCTCCCGAGATGCAGTGGTACCCCCGTGGAAGACACGACGAGCATCTGGATCAATTCACCGCACCGCAATTTGGATGCCATGGCCACCGGGAACACTCCGCCATCGGGCGTGTACGCGGTTTCGGAAGGACCAAAGCACCCTCGCAATCCATGTACGTCGAGAGCCGGTTGGAAGACAGGTCCTTGGAGGGATCGTGACCGCCGTCCACATCCAGTTGGCGGGCCAACCCGACTACGAACTCTTCCCAACGCTCGAAAACCACGCCATCGGCAGCTTTGATCAGGGAATCCTGGATCTGGGCCAGCTGGGTTCGGATCCGCCTGTTCGCGACACGAACGACCACCCGGGCGTGATCCCACGACAACCGGCCGTCAGCCACCGCGTCGTCGATCCCGCCGAAGTCGGCCTGGAGCCGCCTGGCGACCCTGACCCTGCGTTTGCAACCGGTCAAGGGCTGTCTCACCATTCGTGGACACAGAGGGCAACTCATCAGATCGGCCATCAGATCGGCCACCATGTCGTCTCGTCGGTCGTAAACATGGTGTAAATTCAGGTGGAGCGGGGATCATCACGCATCACACATATGTGGCGAACGGTGGCGAAAACCTGAGGATCCTCGGCCCGCGCTTCCACCCGGACGAGCCTCAGCAAGGTGGTCCGGGTGAATCCCGATCCCGTCGGATCAATCCACAACGACGTATTCGCTTGGGTTGTGGAGACCATGGAAAGCGACCAACTCGAAGTTGCGCTCATCTGCAACAGCGTCCTCATTCCTCGGCTCAAACCACCGATGGGGTGGAGATGACACAGTCGGACCGATCCAGCGACGCGGAGTGTGTGACACAGCGTTTGGCGGTGACCCGAATCGGGTATGGGATGTGTTCGAAATGAGGAGTCGATGAGCATGACGTTGCCTTCCTATCCGCTGGCGGTGGGCGTCTTGATCGTCCTGATGGTCGCGGCGGTCGTAGCGAGCGGTGTTCTCGAGAATCACGACCCGAAGCGCCGGGGCCACAGGTCGTCGCCCCGGGCAGGGTTGCCGGGTGACGTCACCCCGACTACTCCCACGCCCATTGCGGCCCCGCCGATCGCGGCCCCGCCGATTGCTCCAATGCCGATTGACGCCGCGGCCGTTGCGAGCGCTCGCGCCCCGGACGAATCCGTGGGGTCCGTGGCACTCCGAGGCACACGATCCGAACCGGCCGTGGCCTCCGACCCGTTTGACGAACACCGTGGCGAGGCGTCGGCGGCCCACGCTCCTGGACCCAGCCAGGCCATGGTGGTTCTGGTGCCGACGTCCCATGCACGAGGGCAGGATCCCGACGTAGTAACCGGGGCGATCGAGGCGACGAGCGATTCCAGAAGCGACGGAGCGGTGTTCGAGCTCGGACCACTTGGCGTGGACAGCGAACTTGCCGGGGTTCTCTTCGCTGCCTATGTGGCATCCGGGAGCATCCGAGTGGTCGCGGGTGACCGGATGGGTGACAGCTCCGGGGGAACCGCCTTCGCTCGGAATCGGAGCCGGTGACCGATTGCGGGGCAAACCGGCGCAGGTCTGTGCACTGTTGGAGTGCTCGTACGACGGACGCAACTGGGTGGTACTGGATCACCAGACGACATCGCCCTCGCGGTCGAGCGTCGCCCGCCGCAGGACGAGGTCCTGGCGGGACTCATCGAATGGTGGCGATTGACCAACAACCCGCACCCCAGGGCCGGCCCGGAAGCTGCGAGGGCCATCCGGGTGGCAGTCGCAGCTGTGATCGGCGAGTTGAGCGGACATCCCCTCGAGTCGGTCGCTCATCAGGTACTCCATGCGGCTGAGGTGGCGAGCAATTCGGGGTACGGGCTGGCTGAACACGTCATGTCGGCGGGGTCCGCGTCGCCGGTGTCGCCGGGCCGGTCGGAGGGGACCGCTCGCACGGTGATGGATCGGTCTCGGGCCGGCTGAGGGGAGCGCACGGGCAGGGGCGTCTGAATCCGAAGTCGTCGGGTCTCCGCTACGTCCCCACGGCCCCGGGAGTGGAGCTATCTTCGGAGCGTGGCAACCATATGGAACCTCATAGACCGAACGAGCCGGCTCGACGCCCGAGCGCGACATGCTCATCGGTGACGACGGCCAAGAGTGACCTACGGAGAGTTCCGGGATCGGGCCGAGCGCATGGCGCGGTGCTGGCAGCTCGTGGAATCGGCGTCGGCAACCCCGGTCACCTGGCAGCTCCCCTCCACCATCGACTCCGTCGTCGCCTCGGCGGCGCTCGCCGTCTCGACTGCCCTGCAGTGCCCGGTGCTGCACCTGTACCGCGACAAGGAACTCGGCTTCGTGGTCGAGCCACACAGATGCGCGAGTTCTGCATCGTGCCGGGCACGTGGAACGGCTTCGACTACTCCGCGATGGCCCGCGACTCGCGCGCAGGATGCGATCTCCGCCGGTGGTGCTGATCTGCCG
The DNA here is from genome assembly GCA_963805905.1 of uncultured Microthrixaceae bacterium. Lineage (GTDB taxonomy): Bacteria > Actinomycetota > Acidimicrobiia > Acidimicrobiales > Microtrichaceae > JAMLGJ01. Next base: position 2,522,702 of record CAWDVV010000001.1, on the reverse strand, counting down.
AGTTGTCGCAGCGGCCGCGAGCGTATCCGCTGCCGACCTCGTCGACGCTGCCACCGGCGCCGGACCACGCCGACGGCGCCGAGCCGGTGCGCTGGATCTACTCGACCTCCGGCACCACCTCGGACCCGAAGGGCGTGCAGCACACCGACGCGACGCTGATCGCCGGCGGACAGGGCCTCGCCGACGCACTCGAGATGATCGACCGACGACGTCGGCTCGATCGCATTCCCGTTCGCACACATCGCGGGGCCCGACTACCTGGTCATGATGCTGATCGACCGGCATGTCGGCTGTGATCGTCGGGCGCGTTCGCTCCCGGCCCGGCAGTCGAGTTCTACCGAGCGCAACGGGGTCACGATGGCCGGCGGGGCGACCGCGTTCTACCAGATGTTCCTGGCCGAACAACGCAAGCAGCCAGGCGAACCGATCATCCCGACCCTGCGAGCGCTGTCGGGCGGCGGAGCGGCGCTGCCGCCGGAGCTCTACCGCGAGGTCCGCGACGAGATGGGTATCAAGATCTGCCATGGCTACGGCATGACCGAGATCCCGATGATCACCCAGGGTTCGCCCAGCGACAGCGACGACCAGCTCACGCACACGACCGGCAAGCCTGTCACCGGGCGCAGAGATCCGCATCGTCACCGAGGACGGATCAGTCGCCGCCGCCGGTGGCGATGGCGAGGTGCGGGTCAAGGGCCCGATGGTGACCGTCGGCTACACCGATCCCGCGCTCACCGCCGAGGCGTTCGACGACGACGGCTGGTTCCGCACCGGCGACATCGGCCACCTCCGCGAGGACGGCCATGTCGTGCTCACGGTCGCATGAAGGACATCATCATCCGCAAGGGCGAGAACATCTCCGCCAAGGAGATCGAGGACCTGCTCTACGCGCATCCGGGCGTGGGCGACGTCGCGGTGATCGGCCTTCGCGGACCGCGAGCGCGGCGAGCGGGTCTGCGCGGTGGTCGAGCCGCCCGAAGATGGCGAGGCGATCACCTTCGACGCAGATGGTGGAGCTTCCTGGCCGAGGCAGGCCTGACCCGCTTCAAGACCCCCGAGCAGCTCGAGGTCGTGGATGCGCTGCCGCGCAACGAGACGCTTGCGCAAGGTGCTCAAGTACAAGCTCCGGGAACAGTTTTCCTGAACTGCTCAGTTCTCCGGTTTGTGGGCACGGCTGGGCGCTACGCGTGGTGGTTCGTTCGGCATCTTCGGGTACTGGGGTGGCCAGGGGGCGTCCATCCGGCCGGCCGCCATGTCGCGCTCGTGCCAGGCGAGCAGTGCTTCGATCGACTGACGGTGTTCCCAACGGTCCGCCCAGGGGTCGCCGTCGGCCGCGAGCCGTGCCGGCACGTTCTGAGCGGTCAACTCCTGAGGATCGATTGTCTCCAGGTCATCCCAAGCAATCGGCGTGGACACCTGGGCTCCCGACGCGTGGTCGTACCGACCAGGCACCGAACATCGTCTTGTGAGGAGCGTTCTGGTTGAAATCCAGGAAGACGCGTCGTCCCTCGCTCTTCCTTCCACCATGCGTCCGTGAGTAGATCCGGGTGTCGCCGTGCCAACTCACGAGCGGCTGCCACCGCGGCAGAGCGCACTTCCACGGCTCCCCAACGCTGTTGTAGCGGCACGTAGACGTGGAGGCCTTTGCTACCCGAGGTCTTGATCCAACTACGGATACCGACCTCCTCGAGCAGCGCCCGCACCAGACCAGCAGCTGTACGGACCTCCTCGAAGGTCACCTTCGGCATGGGATCGAGATCGAATCGCAGCTCATCGGCGTGCATCGGGTCTGCCGCCCGGATCGCCCAGACGTGGAATCCGGGACAACCCAGGTTGACCGCCCACAGGACGTGGGCGATGTCGTTGATCACCAGGGCCTCCGAGGTGGTCCCGTTCGGAGTGGACACGATTGTGGTTCGCAGCCAATCAGGTCTGCTCGCCGCGACACGCTTCTGGAAGAAGCTCTTGCCCGGCACACCGTCGGGATACCGTTCCAACAGGACCGGTCGCCCGCCCATCGCACCCATGACCGGTTCCGCGACCGCGAGGTAGTACCTGGCGAGGTCGGACTTGGTGAGCCCGACCCTCGGGAAGAACTCCTTGTTCGGGTGGGTGATCCGCACTTCATGGCCGGCTGCCCGCAACTCGAGGGTCTCGTTGGCATCTGGCATGTCGGTGACGCTACCTTCGGAGACCGAGGGGGCGACGCTGGCGGCGTGTCGGAGGTTGATCATGGTGGGCTCTTGCAACAGGTCCGGATCGCGCGGTGGTGCGCGTATCCGAGACCGGGTCGACATGCTGGGATGCCGTTGGATCGGGGTGGCGGTCCTTTCCTCATTGTCGGTGTTGTCGATGTCGTGCGCGACGCCCCTGCTGTCCACGACCATCGCAAACGGGGGCGGAGACGTTCCATCGGCGAACGCTGTCAGTGGGTCCGGACCGAACAGTCCTCGTCCGGTCTCCTGTGCGACGCCCAGAGGCGCCGAGGCGTTCGGAACCGCGGGAGCCGACGATGTGGGTATGGATCCGGACGCGTCGACAGAAGCGGTCTCCTATGCGACGGCTCGCGGTGCACAGTCGGTGCGTGTATACCGACACGGTTGCCTGATCGCTCGCAGCGGCAACGATCCGCTCGCCGAGAACATGCGTCTCGAGGGTTGGTCGATGACGAAAGGGGTCGTGTCCACAGTCGTGGGCCGTGCCGAGGAGATGGGTCTTCTGTCGATCGACGATCCCATATCCAAGTACCTCGACAAGGCCCACGGATTCGACCTCGACGCGGCACATGGCTCACTTACCGTTCGCCAGTTCCTCAACCAGGACACCGGCCTGGCCATGGCATGGGTCAGTGACCTCTGGGCAGCGGGTACCACCGACTCGGCGGCTGACGAGCTGACACGACCGTTCCGTCATTCACCCGGGACGACGTTTCAGTACGCACAGACCGCAGTGACCGTGTTGGTCGCGGTGGTGGAGGCCGCATCCGACCAGGACTTCCAGACCTTCGTCCGGCGGGAGTTGTTCGAACCCATCGGGATCACCGATCCACAGTGGCGCTGGCAACGTGATGGCGCCGGTCGAACCCAGGGGTTCGCCTTCCTGCAGATGTCACCAGTGGCATGGGCGCGCCTCGGCGACCTCCTGCTGCGTGAAGGGGTATGGGGAGGGCGACGCCTGATCGATTCGGAATACATCGCCCAGGGGGCACGAGGCACCACGTCGAATGCCGGCTACGGGTTCCTGTGGCGGACGAACGACGGAGCCTGGAACATCAACTCGGGCATTCCGACCTACGAGCGCAGTGAAGAGCCGAACTGGCCCGGTTTGCCCCGCGATGCCTTTGGCTATTCAGGTCTGTTCGACCAGAACATGATCGTGATCCCGAGCCTCGACATGGTGATTCTGCGGATGGGATTTCCCTCAGAGGCGTTCGGAGACCCGATCGGCGAGACCCCCGGGATCCGACCTATGTTCGCTTGGCGCTACCACCGGCTCCTCATGAAGGCCGTGACCGACGTAGAGGTGCCCGATCCGGTCCTTGGCAGTACGTCTACAAGGACATCCCGGTGGACGTCGGGAACATCATCGATCCGAGCCTGCCCCCGTTCAGTATCGAGCTCCCGATCCATATCGAGGTTCCGAGTTCGTTGGGGGAGATGTTTGCGCTGGCGGGGTTGGCCGGCGCCGGGAGCTGACCTCCTGAGGTACCGGTGCCGCGGATCTTCCTGAGAGTCGGGGCCCAAGGATCACCGGGATGATGCAGATCACCGCGTAGCCGGCCACGACTGCCCAGAAGAGCGTGTCGCCCGGTGAGGTCATGTAGCGGGCGAGGCCGACGCCCACCGCAGGAGCACACACGAGTGAGAGGATCGCGTTGCGAGGTGCCGAATACCCCGCGAGGCCGAGATGCTCGGCCCACCATTCGACCACCACCGGCACGGGCAAGAGCCACACCAACCAGACGTCTGCGGCAACGGGCCAACGCAGGCCTGCCAATGCCGCGATCATGACGGCGAACACCGCGGGGTAGAACACGGCGCAACGCCGACAGATGTGGCGGTTGCCCACCTTGAAGCACCGTTCGTACTCGTTGGGGTAGTGGTGGCTCAACCACAACGGTGTCCGTTGCTCCATACAGATGTGATCGGCAGGTGTGCGCGCTTTCTGGAGGGATCCCCGTGTGGCCGACAGCTCGGCCCCGGGTACTCGCTGGATCAGTCGGCTGACTCTGAGCGGATGAGCCCGCCGAGTTGCGCACCCATTTCCTCGATGATCTCCAGGGCGCCGGGGATTACACCCATGCTGAAGAACCCGTGGATCAGGTCGTCGTAGCAGCGGTAGTGGGTCTGCACCCCCGCCTCATGCAGTCGCTCCGCATAGGCGCGTCCCTCGTCGCGGAGCGGATCGAATCCTGCGGTCCACACCCATGCCGGTGCCACTTCCGAAACGTCGTCGGCCAGCAGTGGCGATACCGCCGGGTCCTCGAACGAGGTACCAGCAGGCAGGTAGTGGTCCCTGAACCAGTGCATCGAATCGCGGGTCAGGAAGAACCCATCGGCGAAGAGTTCGAGCGACTCGGTCTTCATCGCGCGTCGGTCGCCGGGTAGATGAGGCCCTGGGCGACCGGCGGCGGCACGCGCCCCCACGCGCTTGTTGGGCGACCACAGCGGCCAGGTTTCCGCCGGCACTGTCGCCCGAGACGCCCACCGCTCGATCATTGATCGAGAGCTCGGTTGCATTGGACACCACCCACTCGTAGGCAGCGAGGCAATCCTGGGGTGCTGCCGGCCACGGATGTTCCGGGGCCAGCCGGTAGTCCACCGAGAAGACCACACAACCGGAGGTCGCCGCCAGCGCGCGAGCCGAACGGTCGTGCGTGTCGATGTCGCCGACGACCCAACCACCTCCGTGGAAGAAGACGATCGCAGGGGGTGTCGGGCCCAACCCGAAGGGGCGGTAGATACGTATCGCCAGTTCGGACCCCGGACCCGGAATGCGACGGTTGACCACGTGCATGTGCGATGCGGTGGGCATGCCCACCCCGGCGGTCCGTGCCAGGCCCTCCCGTCGCTGGTCCACCGTTCCATCGTCCAGAGCATTCTGATCGCCACGCTCTACCAGTGCGAGCAGCAGTTGGATCGAGCGGTTGAGGGTACGGCCGTCCACCTCGATCGGGTCTCCGGCAAACCGGGTGATGAGCGGATCCGGTAGCGACAACAGCGCATGTGCCATCCGGAATGGGATTCCCCGTTTGTACTGGATATTCATGTCGCGGTCCTCGTGACTCTCAACGGGCGGCCGGTTCCTGATGGTGCCGTGTCGGTCCAACAAGCGCCTTGTTCCGAGATCGGACTCACAGTTCGCAAGTGCCCGTCACCGTGAACTCGGTGGCCGGATTGCCGTCTGTGGACGCAGCGGCCGTGCCCGTGATCCTGACCGTGCCGGTTTTCATATCGATTGCAGCAGTCTCGATTGTGCCATCGAACTCGCTGTCGACGGTCACGCTGCCGGTCCCCCCGGACGCGTCGACGTTCACCATCTGTGTGCTTCCCGAGAACGTGATCTTGGCCGAGGTCTCATCGATGAGGGTGCAGGCGCTGGCGGTTCCGCCGATGTCGACCATCCCGTCTGCCGTCGTCAGTTGGAATCCTCCGGCCTGCTGGTCGACAGTTGGGGCAACGGTGTTCTCACCGGTCTGGTCCTGTGTCGCTGCCGTTGTGCTCGTGTTGTCGGCCTTGTCGTCGCTGCTGCTGCATGCGGCCGCGGCGAACAGGAGCGTGGTTGCGGCGATGACCATCGCCGCTGATCTTGTTCTGGTGAGCTTTCGCAACTTGCCTCCCGTATCGAAGTTGTACCGGCTCATGTCTAGTTCCTCGGAGCTCCGGTGGTGCGCGCGGATCGCCTGAGGGCCCCCACGGAGGAGGATGGCGTTCATGCGGTTGCCCTGCCCCCACTAATGCCTTACATTAGAACTTGTTCTAGTTTTGGTGCGGGTCACCACGACGTGAACACCACCACGGGAAATTGAACCAAGGAGCATGCAACATGGAGTTCGGACTCTTCCTCAACGGATACCTGCCCGGGCCCGCTGCCCACGACAGCGAGTCCGAACACACCATGCTCATGAGGGAGCTCCAGTATCCGGTTCACGCGGACAAGTTCAACTGGAAGTACGTATGGATCGGTGAGCACCACGGGTTGACGGAGTACAGCCACATGTCCGCACCCGAAACCGTGTTCGGCTACATAGCGGCGCAGACCGAGCGCATCCACATGGGTTCGGCGATCATGAACCTCTCGCCGGTGGTCAACCACCCGGTGCGCAACGCCGAGCGTGTTGCGATGCTCGACCACATCACAGATGGCCGCTACGAGTGGGGTACCGGTCGCGGTGCGGGAAGCCACGAAGTCGCGACCTTCGGGATCATGGACACCTCCGAGACCAAGGCGATGTGGGACGAGGCGGCTCCCGAGATACTGCGCATGTGGGAGCAGAAGGACTACACCTTCGAGGGGGAGTACTTCCGGGTGCCCACACCCCACAACATCCTTCCCAAGCCCTATGGCCCCGGGCATCCTCCGATGTGGGTCGCGTGTGGCAATCCTGCGACCTTCGCGAAGGCAGGCAACCTCGGTATCGGAGCGATCGCGTTCAACTTCGAGCCCGTCATGAACCTCAAGGGGCGCATCGAGTCCTACAGGGAAGCCGCCGCCGAGTGCACCGAGCCGATCGGTCAGTACCAGAACGACAACGTCATGATGACCAACGCCGTGGTGTGTCTCGAAGACCGGGATCGTGCACGCGAGATCGCGATGAGCTCCGGTCGCGGATACCTCAACACGATGGTCACCATGTACCACGACACGATGCCCAAGATGGACGGCGCAGTCACCTGGCCGGGACGTCCCAACGGCATAGCTGACGAGGGGACTCTCGACTGGGCGATCGAGGCCGGTTACCTGCTCTGCGGCAACCCCGAAGAAGTCAACGAACAGATCACGCGCTATCAGGACGTGGGCACAGACCAGCTCGTCTTCGGCATCCCCAATGAGGGATTCCAACACGAAGAGGTGCTCGAGATGATCGAGGTCTTCGGCAACCAGGTGATTCCCAACTACGACACCGACCCCGAGCACTCGACGACCCGCATGCGTGCGGCGGCCAAGCCCAAGTACCCGACCTTTGCGAACCCCCTGGCGGAGTTCGTCATGCCCTCGGTGATTCCCGAGAACGCGCTCCTGCCGCTTGCCGACTGATTTCCCCGGTTCTGTGGGGCGTACGTGGCGCTCAGCGCCACGTACGCCCCACAGAACGCTGATGTGGGCGTGAGCGTGGTGGACGTGATGCTGATGGAAACGGTGACGCCGAATACCCGCGAGGTCCTGATGGACACCGCAGAACTACTTTTCGCGGAGCGCGGTGTGCAGGGTACGCCGACCCGCGAGATCGTGGAAGCCGCGGGGCAGCGGAACGCCTCGGCTGTGACGTATCACTTCGGTTCCCGGGAGAACCTCCTGCTCGAGATCCTCGCTCGCCGGGGCGGGCCGGTCGATCTGGAGAGGGGAGTACTGCGCGCCACGTTGGATTCGTCCCCTCCCACCGATGACCTCATGGCATGCCTTGTCGTTCCGTACCTATCCCTGCTGGATTCTCCGGGTGGTCGGGCATACCTGCGGATCGTCGCCCAGTTGCGTGGTCGATTTGCCGGCTGGCGGGGGGATTCCGACGAGGCCACGACTGCGAATCTGGGAAGCATCCTCGTCGAACTCGAGAGCCGCACACCGGGCTGGCCGGCCGACCTCCGGGCCGAGGCTGATCGGGAGGCGAACGGGGTGAGCAATGAGCAGCTGGTTGAAACGAGGATGGTCGCGATGATCATGTTGTTGACCGGGCTGACCGCACAGCGTGCTCAGCTCATCGACCGCGGCAATCCACCGAGCCTTCCACTCGGGAGTTTCACCGAGGTCCTCGTGGAGATGTGCACCTCGCTCATCGAGGGCCGGTCCTTACCAACGGGCGGATGACGCAACCCTCGATGTGATCGTTCACGAGCCCCATGGCCTGCATGAAGGCGTACGCCGTCGTCGGCCCGACGAACTTCCAACCACGGCGTTTGAGTTCCTCGGCGAGTGCGGTCGATTCGGGGGTTGTGGACAACTGTGCGACGGCGGCCCCGGTCACCGGATCGGGTCGAGCGGACTCCTCGGGGCGGAACTGCTGGACGAACCCGGCCAGCGAACCCTCGCTCGCAACGAGTTCTCCCATGGCCCGGGCGTTGTTGATCGTCGCTTCGATCTTGCCTCGGTGGCGGATGATTCCGGCGTTGCCGAGGAGGCGCCCGACATCGCTCTCGTCGTAGCCGGCCACGATCTCATGGTCGAAGTCATCGAACGCGGCGCGGAAGTTGTCGCGTTTTCGCAGGATCGTCAACCACGACAGACCCGACTGGAAACCTTCGAGGCAGATCTTCTCGAAGAGCGTTCGGTCGTCATTGACGGAGAATCCCCACTCGGTGTCGTGGTAGGTCTCGTAGTCGGAGTCACCGACACACCACGCACAGCGCAACCGCCCGTCGGAGCCGACCCCGAGGCCCTCTGCCACGACCGGATGGAAGCCATCCTCGCTCATGACTCCGGAGCCAGGGCGGTGGCCTCGAACACGGTGGCTTCGAACAGGGCAGCCTCGAACACGGTGGCCTCGAACAGGGCAGCCGTGAACGGCGCAGCGGTCAACACCGCAGCGGTCAGCATCGCCTCAGACCCCCGACCCACCCCGGCCTTCGCCCGAGCTGAACCGGGAGGCACCCTCGATGGTCTCGCCCGAGGTGATGGTCTCCAGCCCGAGTTCGACCTCGTTCGACATGGCGGCGTCGTGGTCGAGATCCCACTGCGCAATGGCGGACTGCCGGTCACTGCGTGTGCAGAGTTGTGGAAAGCCCGCGATGTGGTGCGCAAGCGCGACGGCTTCGGTGAGCGCGGTGCCGGGTTCCACCAGACGGTTGGCGAGTCCCATCGTCGCTGCTTCGTCGCCTGAGACACCCCTGCCCGTGAGGATGAGATCCATCGCGTGGGAGTGACCGACCAAACGGGGGAGTCGGACTGTTCCACCATCGATCAGCGGTACACCCCACCTTCGGCAGTAGACACCGAACGTGGCGTCACGCGCTGCCACCCGCATGTCGCACCAGATCGGCCAGTTCCAGGCCTCCTGCGACAGCGTGACCTTCGACGGCGGCGATCACCGGCTTCGAGAGCTTCATCCGGGTGGGTCCCATTGGTCCGTCAAGGCTCAGGTCGCGTTCCACCCTGTTGCCGCGCCCCTCCGAAATCGCCTGGAGGTCAGCACCTGCGCAGAAGGTGTGGTCGGCGCCGGTGAGCACTGCAACGGACAGGTCGTCGTCCTCCTCGAAGGCCCGGAACGCCGCAGCGAGCATGGCCGCGGTCGGTCCGTCGACCGCGTTTCGTACCGCGGGTCGGTTCATCGTAGACGATCAGGACCTCCTGATCGGTCTCGACCTGTACCTCCGGGGCGTGTCACGGTGCATCCACATCGGGGTGCGTCCTCGACCAGGTTTATGTCGTAGATCACCTGGTCGAGCAGGTCGCCGGCCTCTATCCCTGAGAAGCGTTGGGTGTCTCGGTCATTGATGGTGGAGGCGATCGGGCGAGAGGATAGTCCAAGGGGTGGGATGGCAGAACTGCACGACCGAGTAGCGCTCGCCGGGTTGGTCCGGATCAGCCACGACACGGTGCCAACCAGCACGGGATCATGCCATTGGTGAGACGTTCCAACATGATGCCGGTGTTGATGATCACATGGTCCGTCGGCGGCGATGCGTCGACCCACTCGCCGCCGGTCGGTGCCTGTGCGGCTCCGGGGCTCTGGGTGCCCCCGACCAACACCTGCAATCCGCGTGCGGTGGCCCGGGGAAGGGCGGTGGTGAGGTTGATGTCCCCGTGCTCGCCGGCCCACAGGTGTGGCGCTGCGTCGGGCGCCTCGGCCATGGGCGGGTAGCGGATCGCACGAGTGAGCGTCGTGCCATTTGTCAGCATGTCCTCGAAGAGTCCCTCGCCGGCTCCGAGGCCCAGGGCGATGATGCGCAGGAACCGTGCCTGCAACTCGAGCGTTGCGTCATGGAATGCCATGAGCACTTCGGTGATTCCCGGGACAACTGCTTCCGGCAGCACCTGGTCGCCGTAGCGGTGCGGGTACCTGCGTCGCAGCGGATGGCCTTCTGGCAACGAACGTCCCCAGTTCAGCATCTCCTTCCAGTCGGGAGTGATCGGAGACGGCTGCGGTCTCGACGAGCAAACCGGTGTAGCCCGCCTGACCATGGGTGCCGGGAGCTACGAACCGACCCTTGGTCTCGGGATCCATGGAGAAGAACTCGGCCAACATCCCATAGGCCGCATCCAGCAGGTCTTCTCCGATGTCGTGGCTCGTGTAGACGAAGCCGGTGCGCAGGCTTCGCATCACGCCGTCGATGACTGCCGACCGTGCGTTGCGGTCGCCACGTTCGAACGCGAGCAGGTCCACATCGAGGATCTGCCCGGCCGTGTGAGTCATACGCGCAAGCTATCGCTCCGCAGGCACCGGGCGTATCGGTAGTCTGGACCCGTGGGTAGCAGCGGACAGAAACCTCGTAAGGGTAAGCACCAACAACATCTCCCCAAGGTGGGGAGCGAAGCGAACCGTGAATATGAGTTCCGCGAGAAGCAGAAGCAGTATTTCTACGGTTGGCCGATCGCAATCGTCGTCGTCATCCTGGGCATCGTCTTTTTCGCTTGGATCGCCATCACCTGACCAGTCCTCGGACTGTGCCCGAGTGCCTCGGGGCGGAGGCGAGGCCGTGGACCAGCCGGTGGACGCCTCCGTCCGTCCCGCCCATCTCCGAAGCGTATACGCGGGTCCCCTGCCCGGCATAGGGCTCGGTGCGGTTGGTTGATTAACATCTGACGACCCGTCAGATTTGTCTCTGTCGGGCGGATCCGACCACTGGAGCACCAATGACAGCACCTTCACAGGCCCCTCTCGCCGGGCTGCGCGTGATCGAAGTATCTATGCTCGGACCCGGAGCGACCGGGACCCACCTGGCCGACCTCGGTGCCGATGTCATCAAGGTCGAGCCACCCAAGGGCGACTACATCCGCCAGATGACATGGCCGATAATCAACGGCTCGTCGCTCATGCACTGGCACATCAGCCGGGGGAAGCGCTCGATCACCCTCGACCTGCGTACCGACGAGGGCAAGGAGATGTTCCTCGAACTCGTAGCGGATGCCGACGTGGTGATCGAAGCCATGCGTCCCGGTGCGCTCGCCAAGCGGGGCCTGGGGTTCGACGAACTCCTCGAAGTCAACCCCAGGATCGTGTTCTGCACGATTTCGGGCTACGGGGCAACCGGGCCCTACAAGGACCTCCCCAGCCACGGCATCGCGTACGACACCTGGGCCGGCCTGGTGATCCCCGACCGCGACGAGGATGGCTACCCCTGTATCCCCGAACATCCATCGGTCGGTATCCACGCAGGACCACTGTTCGGTGCATTCGGGATCCTCGCCGGAGTCATCCGGGCACGTGAGACCGGTGAGGGTTCGTACTTCGAGATAGCGCAGTCCGATTCGGCAGCGGCGATGGACTGGTCTGCGTTCGGAGACCTGGAAGGCCTACGAGCGCCCCGAATCAGAAGTGACCGGCAACGCATCGGATGACTACGTGCGTCGTGCCCCGGGCACGGCCGGTATGCGAGAGGGCGTCCGCTACCAGATCTATGACTCCTCCGACGGCTACGTCATGTTGATGGCATCGGAACAGGAGTTCTGGCGCAACTTCTGTGAAGGCGTCGGACGCATGGACCTCTTCGAGCGCTGGCCCGGCAACGACCTACGGTGACCATGCCCGGGGCAACAAGGAACTGCGCTCGGAGTTGGCCGCGATCTTCAAGACCAGGACAACCCACGACTGGGTCGAGTGGTCGGGCGAGCACAACACCACGATCGCGCCGGTGAACACGCCGAAAACGCTCGCAGATGATCCCCAGTTCCAAGCCAGATTCGGTTTCATGGACCATGAGACCCACGGTGCGGACATGATCGGTTCGCCGATCAAGTTCGTCGGTGAGGAACCGGTGGATCCCACACCTGCGCCCTCCGCCGGTCAACACAACGACGAGATCGCAGCCGAGGTGCTCGGCTACGACGAGGACCGCATAGCGGAGGTGCGGGCCGCAGGGGCGTTCGGAGAAGGCAACTGACCCTCAACGTGCGGCGGGGATCCGCTGCTGGAAAACCGCGGAGCGTTGCTTTTGTCTCCCGGAGTTGGATTTTCGCGGCTGTTCCGTAGCGTGAATGCATGCCCGAGCCAATCAACAGTTCCATGAGTACCGAATCGACCGGCCCCGAAGCGGTCGACCCGGATTCTGTGAATCCGGAATCCGGCAACACCCGGGTGCCGACGCGACCTGTCCCGCCATCGGAGGAGGCACCTCTGGTCCCGACAGCCGACGATCCACTGGCGCGGCGCCGGACCGATCCGGTCGCTCCTCCGAAGGCTCGGGAGACCGCTCCCGCCGGCTCCGGTGAAACGGCCGGCGCCGCTTCCTCCGGTCGACCCGACATGCCCAAGGCAGCGGTTGAGATGGCCGAGGCCGCCCGGGTGCTCGCAGCGCACGGCGAGGTGACGGGGCCCGAGAGCTTCCCGAATCGACGTGACGATGGACTCTTCGGACCGGACAGCGTTGCCTGGAAGTTGTTCCTGGACCCCGCGGCGCCGCTCGGAATGGTTGCAGCCGTGCTCATCCAGGCACTCAATCCACCCATGATGCGACTCTTCGACAAGGCTTCGCACAACAAGCTCGATCCTGCAGGTCGAGCCGCGCGCACCGGTCAGTACGTCATCACGACCGTCTTCGGCGACACAGTGCATGCCAACGCCGCTGGTGAAGCCGTGCGCAGGTTGCACTCCCATGCCCGCTGGACCGATCCGGTCACCGGCGAGGAACTCCACGCGGATACGCCCGTATGGTTGGAGTGGACCCACAACGCGATCGTTTTCGGGGTGTTGCGCGCGAGTGATGTGTACGGACCCTCGATCACCCCGCTCGAACAGGACCGCTTCGTCTCCGAGATGCACGCGCAGGCTGCTCTCGTCGGTATCGACATCGGCCGTCTTCCCTCGACCCGGGCCGAACTCGAGTCGTACATCGCAGAAGGATCCGAGCGCATGGCACTGTCCCTACCTGCAGCGGAAGCATCGAAGCAGATGGTGTCGGTGCGCTGGTGGGGTGACCCCCGGAAGCTGATCTCCAACGCACTCGTGCCGGCTTCGGTGATCACACTCCTGCCGGACTGGGCGATGGAACTCTACGGAGTCAGCGAAAGAACCATCCAGCGCCGCTTCACCCGCACGGTGATGGGGTTGTTGCTGGCCGGATCACGCAAGTCGTCGTCGATTCAGGAACGCCTGGCGTCGACCCTCGCAGACGTGGATTCGCACCCGTACCGCCGCACCAAGGCCGAACGCCAGGCCGCTCGCCACGCTCCTGAGGCCCCCAGTACCTGAACCGGGGCGCATGGTCTCATCCACAAACGCCCCCGAGCAGCGCGCCCGGCCCACACACTTACCGGAGCTGCTGGTGCCACGCACCCGTGAGTCTCGATAGTCTCATCTACCTGACGACCCGTCAGGAACCGCCTCGGGTGGCGTGTTGCCGCTACCGGGCATCGAGATGAACTGGGGTGAGTGTGGACAACGAGGGTACGCGCGGAGACCTGCGATGGGGGACGATCCCGGCGCTCCTGGCTGATGCCGTGGAACGTCGTGGCACGGCCGAAGCAGTTGTCGATCTGTCGGCTGGGGAACCGGTCCGGTTGTCGTTCGCGGAGTTGTCCGACCGCGTGGACGACGTGGCCAAGGGAATCATGGCTTCCGGTGTGGGCCCCGGGGATCGGGTTGCCATCTGGGCCCCCAACTGTTGGGAGTGGGTCGTCGCTCTCCTGGGCCTCCAGGCGGCTGGAGCGGCGCTGGTCCCACTCAACACGCGCTACAAGGGGTTCGAAGCGGCAGACATACTGCGCCGATCCGGTGCCCGGGTGCTCTTCACCGTCGAGGGGTTCCTCGGCAACGACTACCTCACCATGCTGGGCGAGGCCGCGCCGGATGTGCTCGAGGGGCTCGAGCGGATCGTCGTGCTGCGTACCGATGCCGATACCGATGACGGCGGGGTCGGGGCGGACCCGTCGGGGTCGTCCACCCTCGACGAGTTGATCGCTTCGGGTGAATCCGTGAGCGATGCACAACTCAACGAGTGCCGCGACGGGATCTCTCCCGATGACATGAGCGATCTCATGTTCACCTCGGGAACCACCGGAGCGCCCAAGGGGGTCATCCAGACCCACGCGTCGAGCCTGCGTGCCTTCTCGGACTGGTCCGACCTCGTTGGATTGCGCGCCGATGATCGCTACCTGGTCATAAACCCCTTCTTCCACACCTTCGGTTACAAGGCCGGGATCCTCGCCGGGCTCATGACGGGTGCCACGCTGGTTCCCCTGCCGACCTTCGACGTGGACCGTGCGGCCGAGGTGATCGTGTCCGAACGGATTTCGATGATCCCCGGACCACCGACGCTGTACCAGACACTTCTCAATCACCCTGATTTCGATCCATCTGCGGTGGACACGCTACGTCTGGCGGTCACGGGCGCAGCGGCGGTCCCGGTGGCTCTGGTCGAGGCGATGCGCACCACCCTGGGATTCGAAACCGTCATCACCGCGTACGGACTCACCGAGGCCTGTGGCGTGGCCACCGCATGTCGTGGCGATGATGACGCCGAAACGATCTCACACACCTCCGGACGGGCCATGCCCGGGGTCGAGGTGAGGATCGTCGACGACTCGGGCAACGAACTGCCCCGGGGCGAACCCGGCGAGATAGTGGTGCGCGGCTACAACGTGATGAAGGGCTACTTCGAGGACCCGGTCCAGACCGCCGAGGCGATCGACGCCGATGGATGGCTCCACACCGGAGATGTGGGAACGATGGACGAAGGCGGGTACGTAGACATCACCGACCGCCTCAAGGACATGTTCATCATGGGAGGTTTCAACGCGTACCCGGCGGAGATCGAAGCGCTGTTGTGCAACCATCCCGGTATCGCGGCCGCGGCGGTCGTCGGGGTGCCGGACGAACGTATGGGTGAGGTCGGTCATGCATTCGTGGTTGCTGCTGCGGGCGCCGTGCTCGACCCCGACCAGGTGATCGTTTGGGCGCGTGAGAACATGGCCAACTTCAAGGTGCCGCGTTCGATCGATGTGGTCGACGCCCTACCGCTCAACGCGAGTGGAAAGGTGCTGCGGTACGAACTGCGTGAACGAGCTGTGGGCGGTCGTACAACGACAGCAGACACGGCCACAGAGAGGACGAACGGGTGAAGTTCTGCAATGCGATGATCGGTACGGATCCGCTTGAATGGACGCGCTTGGCGCGTGTTGCCGAAGAGGTCGGCTTCGATTCCGTCGCGGCGTCGGACCACATGGTGTTCCCGTCATACCTGGAGTCCAGGTACCCCTACACGCCAGATGGGGTGCCCCGCTTCTCCCCGGACGAGGACTGGCCCGATGTGTGGGTTGCGATTTCCGCGATGGCAGCGGTCACCACCCGCCTGAGGTTCCTGACGAACGTCTACGTGCTGCCGCTACGCAACCCATTCGTAGTCGCGAAAGCCGTCGGAACGCTGTCCTACATGAGCGGTGGAAGAGTCGGCCTAGGAATCGGAGCCGGATGGATGCGCGAGGAGTTCGAACTTCTCGAAGCACCCTTCGCGGCCAGGGGCAAGCGGATGGACGAATCACTCGAGGTTCTGGCCACCCTGTGGTCGGGGGGCATGGTCGAACACCACGGTGAGTTCTACGACTTCGATCCACTCGAGATGAAGCCTGCGCCGGCGGAACGCGTTCCCGTCTACGTCGGAGGGCACTCGCAACGAGCTTTTGCGAGGGCCGCTCAGCACGACGGTTGGTTGGGCATGAACTACAGCCCCGAAGAACTCGTTGCCCACTCGCGCGACCCTCGACCGGGTGCGCGAGGACGCAGGGACAGCCGATCGCAGCTTCGAGATAATCGCGTCGCCGGAAGTCGCGCCCACCCGTGACCTGCTGGACGAACTCGAGGGTGCGGGAGTCACCACGATCCTCACCTCTGCCTGGGTCGCGATGCGCGTGATGCAGCCAGATGGCGACCAGGCCGAAGAACTCCTGCGGTCCTACGCTGACCGCTTCATCTGACCCGCAGTAGCGTCCACGGACATGAAGAGATTCTTTCCGTTCGCGGGGATCGGGTTGCTGACCCTCGGTGTGGCGTTGCTCGTGACGCAGTCACCGTGGTGGTTGTGCGCCCTGGTGCCATTGCTGGCGCTGACGCTGTTGGGGATCTTCGACATCGTCCAGCGTCAGCACAGCATCCTGCGGAACTATCCGATCATCGGACACTTCCGGTCTCTCATGGAGGGCGTACGTCCCGAGATGCAGCAGTACTTCATCGAGCTCAGCATCGAGGGCACACCGTTCGACCGGGCCACCAGGTCGGTGATCTATGGGCGTGCAAAGGGGGTGAACCACGAGGTGTCCTTCGGTACCGAGCGGAACCTCTACCTCGAAGGTGCAGAGTGGCTGGTTCACTCCACCGCTCCGAAGCAGCTGCCGTCGACTCCTCACCGCGTGACCGTCGGCGGACCACAGTGCTCCCAGCCCTACGAGATGGCGCTTCTCAACGTCTCGGCAATGAGTTTCGGATCCCTCAGTTCGAATGCGATCCTCGCACTGAACGGCGGAGCGAAACTCGGTGGCTTCGCCCACGACACCGGCGAGGGCGGTCTCACCCGCTATCACCTCGAACCCGGCGGTGACCTGATCTGGGAGATCGGTTCCGGCTACTTCGGGTGTCGCGATTCCAAGGGTTCCTTCGATCCTGCCCAGTTCGCCGGAAAGGCCGCGGCTCCGGCTGTGAAGTGTATCTCGCTCAAGTTGTCCCAGGGAGCCAAACCCGGCATCGGCGGAGTGATGCCTGCCGCGAAGATGACTCGGGAGATCGCGGAAGCCCGTGGGGTCCCGGTGGGAGAGAAGTGTGTGTCACCACCGACCCACACCGCGTTCGAGAGCCCCATCGGGATGCTCGAGTTCGTGGCCGAGCTGAGGGAGCGCTCGGGTGGCAAACCCACGGGGTTCAAGATGTGTGTGGGATCCCACGTCGACGTAGCTGCGATCTGCAAGGCGATTCTGGCGACGGGCGTAGTGCCTGACTTCATCATCGTCGACGGGGCAGAGGGTGGCACCGGTGCCGCCCCGCTGGAGTACGCGGACCATGTGGGGATGCCGCTCACCGACGGGTTGGTCGTCCTGAGGGATGCCCTCGTGGGCTGTGACCTGCACGCGACCAGATCAAGATCGGTGCCAGCGGCAAGGTGGCCTCGGGTGCGGACATCGTCAAGCGCATCGCCCAGGGTGCCGACTACCTCAATTCGGCTCGCGCCATGATGATGGCGATCGGGTGCATCCAGGCGCAACGGTGCCACACCAACCGGTGTCCGGTGGGAATCACGACGCAGGATCCGAAACGGGTGCGTGCCCTGGTCGTGGAGGACAAGGTCGAACGGGTCCGCAGTTTCCAGGCGGAGACGGTTCACAGCGCCACCCGCCTGATCGCTTCCATGGGCATGAGCTCACCTGCCCAGCTCAGTGGCCAGGACCTCTACATCCGTACTGCCTTCAACGAGGTCCAGTGTTTCGACGACCTGAATCCACCTCTCCAACCCGGTCAGTTGCTCGCTGATCCGCCCGATGGTTGGGTCCATGTCTGGGACCTCGCCTCTGCCGATCATTTCTGAAGGTCACGCGTGGCTGCATCATCAGCAGGCGCCATGCCGTGCGGCCACTAGCGTCACCCGGGTGGACATCCTGAATGGCTCCGGTCTCACGGACTTCGACATGACAACTGCCCGGCCGTCGCGGAGCTATCCGCTCGTGGGAGCGCAGTTGGAGATGGCGGTGTTGCACCGTCCCAGCACCCTTCGGGGGCGAATCACCAGATTCACCGGCGATGCGGTGGAGGTCCGCGATTCTGCCGGGGCCAAGCACATGTTGCGGAACCGCCCCGGTGCGTTCGCGGTGAACGGTGAAACGGTCACGTTGGTTCGCCCCGTGCCCGCAGCCGGTGCGGCAGGCACCGTCGGCCCGACCGGGTCCGCCACGCGTCGCAGTGCAGCTGGAGCGATCGTCGCGGTGGACCAGAAGGCACACGTTGCGCGGGCTTCGCGCCTTTGGGTGGAAGGCGACCACGACGCCCGCCTGGTGGAACGTATCTGGGGTGACGAACTCCGCGAGATGGCGGTAGTGGTCGAACCACTCGGTGGTCTGGACAACCTGGTCGCTGACATCGATGGGTTCGGTCCGGGGCCCGGACGCTCGCTGGTGGTTCTGGCGGATCACCTCGTGGAGGGATCGAAGGAACAACGCATTGCCGCGCGTGTCGACTCGCCACACGTTCTGGTGGTCGGGCACCGATACGTGGACATCTGGCAGTGTGTGCGGGCGAAGTCCGTGGGGATCGACCACTGGCCCGATGTGCCCCGGGGTGAGGACTGGAAGGCGGGGGTCTGTAGACGCCTCGGGTGGAGCAACCCCCGCGAGGGTTGGCAGCGGGTCCTGACGGCCGCGAACGACTTCAGCGATCTCGATACCGATCTGGTCAACGCACTCGAGTTGGCGCTCGATCACTTCGCGGCCGAAGAAGAACGCCTCGGCGCCGGCATCGCCGAGGGGGACTCTCGATGATTCTCGGCGATGCACTCGACCGCCGACTGGCCGAATTGGGAGTGCGGCGTACCTGGGGCGAGGCTGTTCCGACCTCCGGGAGTGAGGCCTCGTTGAGACACGTACCGGTGGGAGAGGCCGACCTGGCCGTGCTGCTCGCCGATGCTGATGGTCGCATCGGCGAGGTCGATGGGCGTGGGCGCCTCGGGGCCGCCCTGTTGGGCGATGGAATCCTGCACCTGTCCAGCAGGCCTGGTGGTACCGCCTTCCCGCGAACGGTGGCGACACCTGAGGAACTCCTCGATGCGCTGGTCGACCCGCCCGGGCTCATCGTGCCGGCCACCAGCGCGGTGCATATCGACGTGGACCTCGAGACTCCGGTGTCCGATGACCTGGTCGCGTCGATCGAGGCGGACCGCGAGACTGTGCTGACCCTCGATCCGTCACTTGCCGGGCTCCGCTTCATGATCGTTGTGGGCCCCGGAGTCGTCCGCTCCAGTGGGGTTGCAGGTCTCCACAGCCTGAGCCGTGCGATCTCCGCAGGAGTCCTCAACACCTGGGGCGCCAAGGGAGTCGAACGCCGGGATTCACCGTGGCACTTCGGCACGATCGGTCTGCAGGCCCGAGACGTCGAACTGAGCCAGCTCGCGCAGGCGGACATACTCGTCGTGTCCGGTTTGGATCCGACCGAGCTCTCTGTGGAGGACCTCGGTCATCCCGTCACCCAGGAGGTGCACCCGGCCCAACTCGCAGCACTCGTCACCCGTTGGGATGCCAAGGTGGGTGACCCCGCTGGGCGGCCGCCGCTCTACGACGCTCTCGCAACGGTTGTGACCCACGCATATGAGGACGACAGTGCTCCACTGAGCGCTCCGCGGGCCGCTCTGCACCTCTCGGGAGTGCTGCCCGACGGGGGCATGGCTGTCGTGGATCCGGGGCCCGCAGGGTTCTGGGTCGGTCGGGCCTTTCCGACGTCCATACCGAACTCCATGTGCGTACCCGCGGCCGAGCAACCGGGCGATGCTGCAGGGTTCGCGGCGGCGGCGGCGCTGGTTGGGCGCATGGAAGGCCGTGCGGTCCTGGCGGTGACAGACTCCGCCGGGTTCGACGCACCCGAGACGGGTGCCGTCCTGGCGTTCGCGGAGCAACATGAGGTGCCCGTCGCACTGCAGGTCTGGCGCGATGAGCCGGTTGGCAGGGGGAGTCAGTGGTCCACCGCTGATGACCACGTGGAGCTGCTCCGGGAACACCTGGCGGCCGACTCGGTGCGCGTCGATGACGTACCGGTGCGCCTCGGTGACCTGGACGCCATCGAGGATGTCGCGGGTCCGCCGAGCGCGTGGGGGTGAACGGCACGCCTGCGGTGCCCGCATAGGCTGCACAGGTGCTGTCAGGAGACCTCACAGAACCCCAGGCTGCTCGGCGCGAGCGAATGCTCGTGGCGACGCTGGGATTGGCTGCAGAGGGTGGATGGGACGCGGTCGCGATGCGTGAGGTGGCCGCAAGGGCAGATGTTGCGCTCGGCACCCTCTACAGGTACTTCCCCTCCAAGGAGAACCTGCTGGTCTCGGTCATGCTGCAACAGATCCAGGAGCTGTCGGGAAGCATCGCGGAGCGCCCACCCGAATCGGAGAGCAGCTCGGAACGCGTCGAGGAGGTTCTGGCGCGTGCCAACAAGGCCCTCCAGGCGGCTCCGAAGGTCACGACGGCGATGATCAAGGCGCTTGTGTCGGGCAACACCGACGTCGCTCCCGTTGTGGGCATGGTCCGCGCCGAGATGCGGCGCCTGCTGGCTTCTGCCCATGCGGGCAGCGGAGTTGGTGGGGGTGACTACCACAGCGACGATCTGGGTGAAGGTGCCATACCCCCGGGGGAGCTGTTGAGGATCGACCTGCTCGCAGACGTTTGGCTGGCCACATTGATCAGTTGGATCTGTGGGACCGAGGACGCGGCAGGCGTCCAACCCCGTCTGGCCGAAGCCACAGCGGCACTTCTCGTGTGAACCGGATCACGTCGAGCATTGGAGGCTCTTCACATGCACAAACTGCGATTTTCGATCGGCGTCGCCGCCGTGGTCGTGGGCTCCACCCTGGTGGCGCCGCTGTCGGGCTGTTCGGACAGTTCGGAGGAACAGAACGTGGTCGAGGGGCCGCAGACCACGGTGCATGACCAACAGAACACCGTGGAAGCCCCGATCATCGTCGATGGACCCGGACCGGTGTCGATGAAGGTGGGCCAGGCAATAGACGTGACCACCGAGAACGTGACGATGGTGAAGGCCAGCGACAATTCCGTGCTCGAGGTCAGCCAACCGACCAGTGACGGCTCTGCGACATTCAATGCAGGCGCGGTTGCCAAGGCTTCGGGTGACGCGACCCTCACCGCATACGAGAACGAGAAGAAACTCTACGAGGTCGAGGTAACGGTCACGGACTGATCCCGATTACCTGGTGCGGCCGATGCCGCGATGCGCCATCGGCCTGTCTCAGCCGCGGTACTCGACCACGCGACGCCCGCCGGTTAGCGATGACGAGATCTCGGGACCGAGGGCTGCCCCGAGGTCAGCGGAGTGGATGTCATCGTTCACCTCGCCGACCGCGGTGTCGGTCCAGATCGGATCGACTTCGAGGCCGTCGTACAACTCGTGAACTGCCTTGGCTGCACCCATGGGGTCGCCCGACTCCACAGCTCCGACGGCTCCCTTCAGTGCTTTCCCGGCCCTGTAATCGAGTGAGTAGATCGAGCGTCGGATGTATTGACGGTTCCCGTCGACCTCGGTGGTCGTCATGATCATCTGGTGGTCATCGGTGCCCGCGAGAGGTATCTCGACCTCGACGGTCCGGTCGCCCGACGGACCTCCGCCGGGAGCGGTCGTGGAGTAGCCGCCCGTGCCAGATGCCAGGAGGCTGCTGGTTTCCCCATGCTGGCGCAGGCCGATGGATGTGAGGGCAGTTCCTGCAACTCCGAAGGTGGGAACACCCACCGCTGCAGCAGCTTCGGCCGACGTGGTCAGGCCCACGACGAGGTCGGTCACATCAGGGTCGGGCGCGGACCTGCCCAGGACATCGAGCGCGGGTCCCAGTACGAACCGCTCGATACCGCTGGTCGAGAACGGGATACCGGGGGAGAGGTTTCCGGCCCCGATCAATTCTCTCAGGCCGAGGCGCCACAACAGGTCCGGGACCTCGTTGGAGTCGACCATCCAGGTCTGTGTGGTCTGTTTGGTCAGCTCCGCATGGGCGCCGGCACCCAATTCGACCCCGTGCCTGCCGTCAAGGGCCATCTCCGCGGAGATACCTGTGTCTGCAGTTGCCCCGTCGACATCGCTGATGGAAACCATGGAACGTCCCCCCGGAAGCTTCGAGACCAACATTCGAGCCGTACCCGAGATCCCGAGGCCACCGGCAACTCCACCACCGATCTCCCACACCTCGGTGCGCAGTGGAATTGGGTCCCCGATGGGTGGAGAACCCGGGTCGACCCGACGGTCGAGCTGATCCGGCTTGCGGGAAGGTACGTAGTTGAGAACGCCTCCTACGATCACGTAGGTTCCCTCCGTCGCCTGAGGGCCGTTGGAGGGTTCGGCGCTCGCTTCTCCCGGTGTGCCCGGCCCGGGCATCGTCCCCCCGGCGGCGGAGGCATCGAGTTGTTCGGCGACGTTGCGGTCCACCTCACCGGCAGCATCTTCGAGTTGACCGCCCACCGAATCGATGACTCGGGCGTGATGGGCCCACGTGGTGACGAAACGTTCCGAGTCACGGCCCCGCCATGAGGACCCCGATACAGCAGTACCCACACGCCTGATGGCCTCCCGGATCCTCCGGCCTTCGGCCCGCATCGATGTCGCAAGGGCGCGCAGTTGTTCCGGATCTGCTCCCAACTCAGCCACAACTGCACCGTAGCGATCACCCTGGAAGAAATCATCGGGTCATACGACCCGGTCGCGACGCCGTCCATGCGGTACACCCGGGCCGATTGCCGGGCCGGTTCCCGCTGGATCGACTCCGGGTCCTCGGATGTGCGTTCGCCTGACAGACTCATGCCATGAGCGTCAACCATGCCCAGCGTGAACGATCCGAACTCTGTGACCTATTCGAGGCACTGGGGCCCGATGTGCCGACTCTGTGCGAAGGGTGGAGCGCCGCTGATCTGGCTGCCCACCTGGTTGTGCGCGAGCGGCGCCCGGACGCGGCACTCGGAATCCTCGCGTCCCCGTTCGCCAACTACAGCGAGAAGGTTCGTCGCTCATATGCACAGAAGCCTTGGCATGAACTCGTCGACATGGTGCGCGGGGGCCCGCCCACGGTGTCGGTGTTCGGCCTACCCGGTGTCGACCGACTGGCCAACACGATGGAGTACTTCATACATCACGAGGACCTGCGCAGGCCCAACGGCTTCGAACCCAGGGACCTGGATCCGCAGTTCGAGGCTGAACTGTGGAAGATCGTCGGCCGGATGTCAAAGATGTTCATGCGCAAGGCGCCAACCGGGGTCACCCTGGTTGCAACGGGCGGACCGGCCCGCAGCCTCGTACCCCATGGCGGGCAACCGATGGTCAAGGTGACCGCTGCGGTGGGAGAACTGGCCCTGTTCATCTACGGGCGCCAGCAAGCTGCACGTGTCGCGTTCGATGGACCTTCCGACGCGGTCGAGGCGCTCCGCAACGCGAGTTTCGGAATCTGATGCGATGCAGGTCGGAATCCATGGACCGCGCAATGATGCTTCGTTCCCCGAGTGGGTCGCGTGCGTCCGGCTCCCACAGCCGTGCCCAGCTGAACACGATGAGGGTCATCGCCGTGTCGTGTCTGTTGTTCGCCGCGGCGTGCAGCGGGAGTTCTGATCAGTCGACCGCTTCCGAATCGACGACCGACCCGCCCGAACCGACCACGAGTGTCCCGACGCCGGACGCGAGCACCGTCACCGAACTCCTGGCACTGGATCGCCCGGTCGTGCTCGCCCACGCAGGCGGGGAGAACGTCCATCCCCACTCCACACCGTTCGCCTACGGGGAGTCAGCATCCGCTGGTGTGGACATGCTCGATTTCGACGTGCAGCTCTCGGGTGACGGCGTGCTGGTCGTTCAGCACGATGACACCGTCGAACGCACCACGGATGGATCGGGCAAGGTCGCCGACATGACCTACGACGAACTGAATGCGCTCGATGCGGCCTACTGGTTCACCCCCGAATGCAGTGCATGTACCGACCAGCCGGAGGATGACTACACATACCGGGGTATCCGCACCGGTGATGTCGAACCCCCTGCGGGCTACACGGCCGATGACTTCGCGATCACCTCGTTCGAGGAGATCATCGACCGCTACCCGGACTACCCGCTCAACATCGAGATCAAGGGCTCCTATCCCGACAACGTGCCGGCGGCCAGGGAACTGGCCCGAATCCTCACCGAGAACGATCGAGGTGACCAGGCGGTGGTCACCTCCTTCGACGACCAGCTGGCCGCAGCATTCCACGAGGTTGCCCCCGATGTGGCCATAACACCGGGCCTGCAGGCCATGACCACCTACGTGCTCGGCGGTGAGCCGCTACCGGCCGGCCAGACGATCGTGCAGATCCCACCCGAGTACGAGGGGGTCGAGTTGCTCACCCCCGAATTCATCGAGCGCGCCCACGGCGACGGACTCGTGTTGTGGATCTGGCCCAACTCGCGGGACTGGGAGAACGCGGATGGCTACAACCGGCTCCTGGATCTCGGTGTGGACGGTCTCAATGCGGCCGATCCGCCCACGGCAGTCGATGTGGTCGCTTCGCGACGATGACCCACCGGGGCCCGGGAAATGTACGCGCGGCCGGATCTGCCTCAACCACCGAGGTTGAGCACCCGGGCGGCGTTGTCGTGGAGGAACTTGGGCCATACCTCGTCCTTGAACGCCACCTCGGGTAGTTCGGTCATGATGCGTTCGTAGGTGAGGCCGGCGGGGAAGTAGCCCGCGTAGATGATCTTGTCGCTGCCGCGTGTGTTCGCATAGTCGATGATCGCCTCGGGATAGTGCTTGGGGGCGAATGCAGAGGTGGAGTAGTAGAGGTTGGGCCACTTCAGCATGAGCTTGACCATGAGGTCCTCCCAGGGCTCGCATCCGTGCCGGGTCACCACCTTGAGATCGGGGAAAAACCAACAGATCTCGTCGAGGTGTTCGACCTTCTGGGGATACAACGGAACCCGTGGTCCGGGTACGCCGGCGGTAATGAAGATCGGCACATCCAGTTCCACGCATGCCGCATAGATGGGGTAGTAGGGCGCCGCGTTGATGGCGGTCCCCGCCCCGGCCGGGAAGGTCGTGACTGCCACGATGCCCCATTCGTCGTGAAACTGCTTGATCCTGCGAACCGCATCCATGCCTTCGCGTGGATCCACGTCGATGCACGGCAGGAAACGGTCAGGGAGTTCCCGGACCGCCCTCCGGGGTGCCTCGCGGGTATCGCTACCGACGTTCACCATTCCCCTGGCAACGCCGTAGGTGTCCATGTTGTGGAGCGTGACCGCGACGGGATCCACACCATCTTCGATCTCGGCCGGAATGTCCTTGAACATGTACTGGGCCGGCATCTTGAAGTCCTCCTTGCTCTCGGCATCACGCAGTGCCGGGGCGAGGAACTTGTAGACGGCCTTTCGATCGGTGCTCGGGAACCCGATCATGGTGTCGATGATTGCGATATCGGTTGGCATGGCCATGGGTTCACCATAGAACGTGGACCGTATGCCGGCCTCGGGATGGTGAGCCCGGGCTGCAACTACTGTGCACTGCGTGAGCACCAAACACACACCCACTCCCGAGGTACCTGCCAGCTACAACATCGCCGACATCTGGGAGTCGGTGTCCGCCCGGGTGGCAGACCGCGAAGCGGTGGTTTGCGGCGACCAGCGTCGCACATATGGACAGCTGGAGGAGCGGGCGAACCGCCTCGCCAACGGCCTGAGTGCCATGGGTGTGGGCGTGGGGGACTTCGTCGGTTGCTATCTGCCCAACTCGGTCGAGTACCTCGAGACGATGATTGCGTGTTTCAAGCTGAGGGCGGTACCGGTCAACATAAATTACCGGTACGTCGCGGCGGAGCTGGCCCACCTGTTCGCCGACGGTCCGCTGGTGGCAGTTGTGTGTCCTCCCGAATACCTGCCCAACGTCGCCGCGGTGGCTCCCGAAGCCCCCTCGCTGGCACAGGTACTCGTCACCGGTAGCGGACCCGGCGGTTTCGGGGAGTCGGTGGGTGATGCGGGTGTGCAGGGCTATGAGGATGTGGTCGCTGCTGCATCGCCGGAACGCCCTGTCGTTGCCGGTAGAAGTGACGACGACATCTACGTGATCTACACCGGCGGAACCACCGGTCTGCCCAAGGGTGTCGAGTGGCGTATGGGCGACGCGTTCTTCGGATGCCTCTCAGGAGGCGATCCCATGCGCCTGAGCGGACCCGTGTCGAGTCCTGCAGAGGTCATGGATCGAATCATCGACTTCGATTTCACCTTCTATGCGCTGGCGCCCCTCATGCATGCGGCGGCGCAGTGGGTCGCGTTCATGTGGTTCTTCGCGGGCGCCCGTGTCGTGCTCCATGAAGGAAGCTTCGATCCCGTCGAGGTGTGGCGCACGATCGAGGCCGAGAACGTGTCGGTGACCACGGTCGTGGGCGATGCCATGGCCCGTCCGCTGGCGGACGCCTGGGACGAGCACGGTCCGTTCAACACGGAGAGCATGTACTCCTTTTCGAATGGTGGGGCACCGCTGGCCCAGTCCACCAAGGAGCGCCTCATGGCGATGCTCCCCGACTGCGTGTTCACCGATGGGTTCGGATCCTCCGAAACGGGGATCCAGGGAAGTTCACGCCTGGCGCCCGGTGAGAACGCGCTCGGCACGTCGGTCTTCGATTCGGTTGCCGAAGGCACCAAGGTGCTCGACGAGAACGGATCGGAGGTTTCGCCGGGTTCGGGGGTGATCGGCCGGATCGCTCACAGTGGGTATGTTCCGCTGAGGTACCACAACGCGCCCGAGAAGACAGCGGAGAGCTTCGTCGAGATGGAGGGGCGACGGTGGGTGATATCGGGGGACATGGCGACCGTCGCCCAGGACGGTTCGATCGAGTTGCTCGGAAGGGGTTCGGTGAGCATCAACACCGGTGGCGAGAAGGTCTACCCCGAAGAGGTCGAGAATGTGCTCAAGGACTTCCCGGGCGTATATGACGTGATCGTGGTCGGAGTGCCCCACGAACGCTGGGGTGAGCAGGTCACTGCCGTCATCCAGCCTGCCCCGGATGCGCAATTCGGCCAGGCCGAGGAGTTGGTCAGCGCCCTGGCTGATCACTGCAAGGGTCGCCTCGCCGGGTACAAAGCTCCGCGTGCGGTCGCCCTGGTCGAGCACATCAAGCGTTCGCCCGCCGGCAAGGCCGATTACCGCTGGGCTCGCGACATGGCCGGATGACCCAACCCATGCCGTTCTGAACGCTGTGGCGGTGACCAGGTCACCGCCACAGCGCTCAGAACGAGGCCTTGTCACATGCCAGGCATAGGTTGCAGTTGAGCTTCCCCCCTACCGCTACCTGGAGAGGGTGGGAAAGATGGACATATCGGCGCTGATGGAGTTCGCGTGGGCGACACCAAGGCCTGTTCAGGGGCAGCGACGCACTCGCGGTCGGGGTCACCCGCAACGAGCTGCGCGGGCTCCGCGGACGTGGCGTGATCCGCCTCGTCGGCAATGAGGTCTACGCGGTCGAGGGTGCCCCGCTCGGATGGCGCCAGCAGTTGCTCGGGGCAACGTGGATCACAGGATCCATGGCGCGGGCGTCGCACGGGTCCGCAGCGGCGGTTTGGGGATTGTCCACCGGTCGTGGGATCGAGGTTCTCGTTCCGATGAGTACCGGTGGCACGCCACCCGGGGTACGCGTCCACAAGACCCGTTTCCTCACCGGGGCCGATGTGGACGAGTGCGACGGCCAAGCGGTTACTTCGATCGAACGCACGATCATCGATCTCGCGGCGGTCGTGCCCATGGGTCGCTTGGCGAGGTTGTTCGACACTGCGATCGAGGGAGAGCTCACCAGCGCTGACCGGGTGCTGGGACACTTGCGCACGATGCCCACCCGTGGGCGCACCGGCGTGAGAATCCTGCGGATTCTCCTCACTGAGCGGTTGGGCCTGGAGCGCATCGACTTCAATCCGTTCGAGCGCATGATGGCGAGGCTCATCGCCAGATCGGACCTACCCGAGCCAGTCAGACAGCACCCTCTGGACCTGGATGGAGCGCGCTACTACCTGGATTTCGCGTTTCCGAGGTACAGAGTCGCGATCGAGTGTGACGGCATGCTGGGACACGGCTCCGCTTCGGCACAGGCTTATGACCTCGTCCGCCAGAACGCAATCCTGGCTGACGGTTGGAACCTGAGACGCTTCGGGTGGTCATCCGTCAGGACCTCGCCGGCCGAGACCCTCGCAACGGTGCGTCGTGCGCTGCTCGCGAGCGGCTGGACACCAGAATGAATACCCACCCCATGCCGTTCTGAGCGCTGTGGCGGTGACCTGGTCACCGCCACAGCGCTCAGAACGGGGGATGCGCAGGGGCGATGTGTAAGGGAGGCGAGTGGGGGCGTACGCTCGGATCACGTGATCACCGTCTCCGGACTCGCCAAGGCACATGGCGGGCGCACACTCTTCACCGACGTCACGTTCCGTCTCATGCCAGGTCGTCGGGTCGCGCTCGTCGGAGGCAACGGGGTGGGGAAGACCACCATCCTCGAGATCATCGTGGGTGACCAGGAAGCCGATTCTGGTTCGGTTCATTCTACGAAGGGGACCCGCATCGGGTACCTGCCCCAGGAACTCACCGAACAGGTGGACGGCACCGTGGTCGAGGAGGTGATGCGCGCCGTTTCGCATGTGACCGACCTCGAAGACCAGATGGCCCGTTTGCTCGATGATGTGGCAGCTACCGCTCCCGGGGGTCCGGACGAGGATGCGGAGGCCCACGACCAGGTGTTGCACGCGTACGGCGAGGCCCAGGCCCGCTTCGAGTCCCTCGGTGGCTACGGGATCGAGGCCGAGGGCCGAAGGGTGCTCGCCGGGCTCGGGTTCTCGTCGACGGACATGGACCGACCGGTGCGCGACCTCTCGGGTGGTTGGCGCATGCGCGTGGCCCTTGCACGGCTGATGCTGTCGGCTCCGGACCTGCTGGTGCTCGATGAGCCGACCAACCACCTCGATGTGGAGTCCGTCGTGTGGTTGGAGCGCTACCTGGCCGACTGGCCCGGTGCGATCCTGTTCGTCAGCCATGACCGGGACTTCATAGACGCGGTTGCCGAACGGGTGATCGAGGTTTCCGGGGGGCGGGCACTCGAGTACGTGGGTGGCTTCGCCGAGTTCGTCGTGCAGCGCGAGGAACGTCTCGCAGGCATGGCAGCCGCCCAGGCCCAACAGCAGCGCCAGATCGAACACCTCGAATCGTTCATCGACCGGTTCCGTTACAAGGCCACGAAGGCCCGCCAGGTGCAGAGTCGTATCAAGATGCTCGACCGGTTGGAGCGGATCGAGATACCCGACAGGGCCGAACAAGCAGCCAACTTCGGGTTTCCCAAACCACAGCGCAGTTCGCGGGTGGTGATCGATGTGGAGAACGCAACGGTCGGCTTCGATGACACGCCGGTGTTGAGCGACGTGAACTTGGTGGTCGAACGCGGCCGGAAGCTGGCACTCATAGGACCCAACGGGGCCGGCAAGACGACCTTGCTGCGCCTGATCCTCGGGGAGCTCGAGCCAACTACCGGTAGCGCCAAGTTGGGCGCGAACGTCGACGTTGCGCACTTCACGCAGCACCAGGTGGACTCGCTGCGATTCGATCGCACCGTGCTCGAGGAACTGCGAGCTGCGGTGGGGGAACAGCATGGACGCAACCTCCGCAGTGTGCTCGGGGGGTTCGGGTTCTCGGGCGAAGCCGTCGAAAGAAAGGTGGGTGATCTCTCGGGCGGTGAACGTACCCGTCTGGCTCTGGCCCGGATGATGGTGATCCCCGTCAACCTGCTGGTGCTCGACGAGCCGACCAACCACCTCGACCTGCCCAGTTGCGACGTGCTCGAAGATGCGCTGGTGGCATATCCGGGAACGGTGTTGCTCGTAACCCATGACCGCTACCTGATCCGAGAGGTGGCCGACGGTCTGGTGGTCGTCAAGGGTGGCCGGGCCATCCTCCATGACGAGGTGGACGAGGACCTGCTCGCACCGAGTGGAACCACTTCAGCGGCTGCGCCCGCCACACCGAGCTCGCCGGGGTCGAAGTCGCCCTCGGATGACCGGGCAACCCGCGATGGTTCCGCGAAGGGTGGTCAATCACCGAAACGGGAGAATCGGTCGGAGGCACGAAAGCGGACCGCGGCGCAACGGCAGCGCAGCGACTCGGAGACCCGTGACGTGCGCAAGAAGGTGCAACGCCTGGAACGTCAGGTGGCAAAAGCCGAAGCCGAGGCGGACCGCATCGGTGCCGAGTTGGCGGATCCCGCCATCTACGACGACCACCAGAGGGTGCGCACGCTGGCGGATGACCATGACGTGGCCAAGGAGCGGGCCGAGTCGCTCATGGCACAGTGGCTCGCGGCACAGGAAGAACTCGAAGCAGCAAGCTCCTGACTTCTTCTCACCGATCAGGAACGCAGGTGGTCCCCTGATTCGGCCAACTTCTTGGCCCACGGGTAGTCGGGCTTGCCCGAGGGAGAGCGCACCACCTCATCGACGTCGTGCAGCTCGCGGGGCACCTTGTAGCCCGCAACGAGTTTCCGGGCACATTCATCCAGCTCCGCCAGGGTGGCCGACTGCCCCTCGCGCCATTGCACGACCGCAGCGACCCGCTGGCCGAAGCGGTCGTCGGGTACCCCTACCACCAGGCAGTCGAACACTGCGGAGTGGGACTTCAGGGCGGCCTCGACCTCCTCGGGGAAGATCTTCTCCCCGCCGGAATTGATCGACACGGTCCCCCGGCCGAGCATCACGAGGGATCCGTCCGCGCTCCAGCATGCGTGATCTCCCGAAACTGCGTAGCGGCGACCGTCGGCCGCAACGACGAAGCTGGCGGCAGTCTTTTCGGGATCGTTGTAGTAGCCGAGCGGAATGTTGCCGCCGCGTGCCAGCAGGCCGTGTCGATCATCACCTGGTGGAATCAACTCCAGGTTCTCATCGAGGATCACCACGTCGCGACCGGCCTCGACCTTGGGTCCTCCACCTTCGGCCCGGTCGCCCTTCGCCGCGATCCGAATGCCGTTGAACCCACCTTCGGTGGATCCGATCGAATCGGTGATCACCAGGTTGGGGAAGTACTCGAGGAAGCGGTCCTTGAGTGATTGTGAGAACAGAGCCGCCGACGACGACAGACTGATGAGGCTGTCGGTGTTCCAGCGACCCGGGTTCTCGTCCAGTGCGTCGATCATCGGTCGCGCGATTGCGTCGCCGGTGATGATCATCGCATTGAGGCCATCCCGGTCGACGGAATCCCAGACGGCTTCGGCGTCGAACCGTCGCAACATGACGATCGTGGATCCGATGAACCACTGGCTCAGGGTGGCGATCTGTGCAGCTCCGTGCATCATCGGTGGAATGATGCAGAACACGAGCCCCGAATCGGTGGCTGCTGCCTGCTCGGCCTTGGTGTACTCGCTGGTCACACGTTCGTTGGTGAGCGCATCGATTCCCTGGCCCAGTGCGAAGTAGATGTCCTCGCTGCGCCACTGCACACCCTTGGGCATACCCGTGGTGCCCCCGGTGTAGATGATGAACTGGTCGTCGCCGGACCGCTCGGGAAAGTCCCGCTCGGGAGAGCCGGCCGCGCAGACGTCCTCGAATGCAACCGAACCCAGGCGCTCCAACGCCTCAGCGGTGCCCTCGGGAACCTCGACAGCGGATCCTTTGCACGGTCGATCTGGCCATGGGCTTCGATGTGCACGAAGGTCGACAGGGACGGGGTAGCGGAGCGCACGGCGTCGAGGCGGACCGCGTACTCCTCGTCGAAGACACAGGCGGTGATCTCCGAGTTGGCGATCAGGTACTCGAGCTCCGCCTCGACGTAGCGGTAGTTGATGTTGATCGGCACTGCGCGGATCTTCAGACATCCCAGCATGGCCGAGACCCAGGCTTCCGAGTTCATGGCGTAGATGCCGACGTGTGCCCCGGGGACGACGCCATGGTCGGCCAGCCAGTGTCCGACCCGGTTGGCCCGCTCGTCGACCTCGGCGAAGGTCCTGCTGCTGTCCTGGTAGATGAGCGCCGTTCGTTCCGGTACCGCGTCAACGGTGTGTTCGAACAGGTCTGCGATGTTGTAGGCCATGGCTCGAATCTAGAACACGTTGCACCTGTTGGTCAGTACGCAGCCGGCGCTCTTGCGGATTCCGCCGGCACCCTGGTCCGTTTGCCCCGGAGCAGCTACCCGCTCTGTGAATCCCCGGCTCCGCGCGACCCCGCATCGGCGCGCTGCTTCGTGGCCGAGGTCCCCTTCCTGGCCGGTGCGCGTTTCTTCGCCGGTGCGCGCTTCTTGGTCGCAGGCCGTTTTCTGGTTGCCGCTGCGGGTTTGTCGGACGTACCGGAACTCTTCGCCTTTGCCTTCTTCGCGGGTGCCCTCTTGGCCGCCTTGGATGTAGCTGTCACGGGGGCTGCCGACTTGGTGATCGTCGGATCGTGTTCCTCGGCCAGCGCCACCAGCTCGTCGAACGCGGGCTGCACGGCTGCGGCGACATCCCACACATCTGGAACCAGGTCGCGATCTGCCATGAAACCGATGTCGATGTGATTGCGGTAGGAAAGAACGGTGATGTTGAGCCCGGCGCCGTCCATGATCGGACCCATCGGGTAGGCCGCAACCAGTTCCGCCCCACCCAGGTACAGCGGGAACGGTGGCCCCGGCACGTTCGAGATGACGAGGTTGTGAACCGGCCGGAGCGACTCGTTCATCGAACCGTAGAGCCGCGAAGCCAACCCGAAGGTTCGCGGCGCGGCCCATTCGGCCCAATCGGTCAGTGTCCGAGCACCGACCAGGTCATGGTCTGCCTTGGCACCGCCGGTTGACCCGGAGATCACACGCAGGCGTTCCGCAGGGTCGTCCACGTCCGTCGCCAGCGAAGCAAACATCGCAGAGACCTTGTTTCCCAGGGTTCCGCGCTCGTCGTCCACCCGCACCGACACGGGACATGTTGCGATGAGTGGGTCTTCGGGCAGCTCGTGTTTCGCCAACAGGTATCGGCGCAACGTGCCCGAGCAGAGCGCCAGGATCACGTCGTTCATCTTCACGCCCAGGGCGCCCTTGACAGCTTTTGGCCTGGTCGAGTGGGACCCTCGCGAACGACACTGCCCGGTGTGGACCGATTGCTTTGTTCCACGGGGTGCGCGGTGCTGTCAGGGGTACCGCCCCGTGGATGATGCCCGGGTCACGTGCGGCCCTGACCAGGCTCGACACGCTCCCGACGGTCCGTTTCACGAGCCCGAACGAGTCTCGGGCCAGACGAATCTTGGACAGCGCCGCGTATGTCAGCAGTTCCTGATCGGTCGGTATGCGTTCCGGTTCGACGGGTTGTGGCGTGAGCCCACGACCTTCGGGAGTCAGGTCGTACATCTCGGTCATGATCTCCGCACCCGATGCGCCGTCGATCGCCGAATGGTGGACCTTGACCACGAATCCGATCCGATCGTGTTTGAGGCCCTCGATGACCCATGCCTCCCACAAGGGGCGGGTCCGATCCAGGGGGATCGACGCGATCTGGGCCGCGACCTCGGCCAGTTCTCGTCGTCCGCCGGGTGCCGGGCAGCCGATGCGGCGCACGTGGTAGTCGAGGTTGAAGTTCGGATCCTCGATCCATACCGGATGGTGGAACTGGAACGGCACCTGGACCAACCGGCGTCTGAACGGCGCAACCAGGTGCAGTGTCGAACGGATGTGCTCCTTGAGTGCCTCGAAGCTGTATCCACCCTCCATTGTGGAGACGTCATAGATACCAGTCATGGCCACGTGCATGTGTGCTTCGGGGGTCTCGATGTAGAGAAAGGCTGCATCCATCCCGGTGAGGCGTTCCATCGAGCCATTCTTCCCCATCGGCGGCGGACGTGCTGAACGGCGCTCGGATCCCTTCGCATGTGGAGGTCGGTTCCCGCCGGCAGCCACTCAGATGGTTGTACGCGTGCTCGCAGCGCTCCGCCGCCGGGCCCCCTCCGGCGTCTCGTTCCGTATCGGATCGTGTGGGTGACAGAATCGCGCCATGGTTGATGAATCGGGTACGAGTTTGCTGTGGACACCCTCTCGGGAGCGGATCGAGGGAAGTGCGATGGATCGGTTCCGGTTGCAGGCACAGCGGATGACCGGCCGTGAGTTCTCAGGTTCCGTTGCCCTCCACGAGTGGTCAGTGGGATCCCCGGAGGAGTTCTGGGGGTTGCTGTTCGACGAGTTGCTTCCCGGCGTCGAACGTCAGGGACCCGCGATTGGCGAACGCCGGCGCCCATCCGAGCGAACTCGATTGGTTCCCCGGGGTCCGTATGAACGTGGCGGAGGTGATCCTCTCCGGGAGGGTCGGGGGGGATGCTCCACGGGGTGATGAGCCGATCTTCGTCTCTGTGGACGAACGCGGCCGTCGAAATGAGATGACCAGGACCCGGGCACGGGCGGAGGTCGGAGCCATTGCGGCAGCCCTGCGGGCCGAGGGTGTCGCTGCAGGTGACCGAGTGGCGGTCTGGTTGCCCAATGTCGAGTTGACGATGCTGGTGATGCTGGCGTCGGCATCGATCGGTGCCGTGTTCAGTTCCACGTCGCCCGATTTCGGCGTCGACGGGGTGCTCGACCGCTTCGGACAGATCGAACCGACGGTGTTGGTGGCCGCCGATGGATACACCTATGCAGGGAAGGCCTTCGATCGCAGGGTGCAGTTGGCCGAGATCATGGAGGGCCTTCCGTCGCTCCATCGCACGGTGGTGCTCGGCTTCCTCGAACCGGAGCCCGACCTGTCGGGGCTCCAGCGGGTGGCTGCAGTCGAGAACTACGAGTCCTGGGTGGGCCCGCACCGCGGTACCGAACCGACCTTCGAGCAGCTCCCGTTCTCGCATCCGTGGTACGTGCTCTTCAGTTCTGGTACCACCGGCGTTCCCAAGTGCATCGTCCATCGCAGCGGGGGGGTGCTCCTCCAGCACCTCAAGGAGCACCAACTCCACTGCGACATATCGCCGGGTGAACGAGTCATGTACTTCACCACGGCCGGTTGGATGATGTGGAACTGGTTGGCGTCCGTGCCGGCTTCGGGTGCAACGGCGGTTCTCTACGATGGAAACCCGTTCCATCCGGGTCCGCAGCGCTTGTGGGAGCTGGCAGAAGCTGAGTCGCTCGGTTTCCTGGGAGTATCGGCCAAGTACGTCGATGCCGTGGCGAAGTCGGGGTATCGACCCTCCTCGGAAGTGGACCTGGGGATACTGCGCACACTCGCCTCGACCGGCTCACCCCTCTCACCGGAATCGTTCCGGTGGCTCTACGGGTCGGTGGCCCCGGGCTCGTCGGAAGGTCTGCATGTGGCATCGATCTCGGGCGGAACCGATCTGTGTGGTTGTTTCGTGTGTGGAGACCCGACCCGGCCCGTGTACGACGGCGAGATCCAGGGTCCGGCTCTGGGCATGGCGGTGGACGTATGGGACGAAACGGGTCACCCCGTGGGACCCGGGGTTCGGGGCGAGCTGGTCTGCACCGAGGGGTTTCCTTCGACTCCACTGTGCTTCTGGGACGATCCCGCTCCGTCAGGTCGCCCGGGATCACAGGTTGGTCCGCGCTACATGGCGGCGTACTTCGACCGTTTCGCGGGGGTCTGGGCCCATGGTGACTTCGCGAGCTGGACCGAACACGGCGGGATCGTGATTCACGGACGGTCCGACACGACGTTGAATCCGGGAGGCGTGCGTATCGGTACCGCCGAGATCTACCGACAGACCGAGCAGATCCCCGAGGTACTCGAGTCGCTCGTGTTCGGCCGACAGGTCCAGGATGATGTCGAGATCGTCCTCCTGCTGCGCCTCGAAGAGGGGGTTGAACTCACCGATGACCTCGTTGCGGAGGTTCGCAATCGGATCAGAACCGGTTGTTCCCCGCGTCATGTGCCGGCAGTGGTGCGTACCGTCGAGGATCTGCCGCGCACCCGCTCAGGCAAGCTGGTCGAACTGGCGGTCGCCGACAGGGTGAACGGCCTTGAGGTCCGCAACACATCGGCGCTCGCCAATCCTGAAACGCTGGACGCCATTGCCGCGTTGTTCGTCTGATCCGTCCCGGCCGAACCCGCCGATTCAGCTCATTGTGCGCGCGCCCCTGCCGACAGGAAGCTGGATGGACAGTGTCTCCACCCCGAGCAGCGAACACCGACGTTCCGAGCCCATGTCTGGGATGGAGGACGCCCTCGATCTCGATGACGAGGGCTTCGCTGCCCTGGCAGGTCGAAGATCACCGGACGTCCTGGCCGTGTTGGGCCCTGATTTCACCGCTCGTTGGATCTCCCCGAGTGTGAGGGATGTCTTCGGCCACGATCCGGGCGACCTCGTCGCGACCGGGCTCACCGAGTTCGTTCATTTCGAGGACCTGGGGCCGATCGTCAACGGCATAGCGGAGGCGAGCCGGGTCGATTCCCGCCATGCGGCGGTGGAATGCAGGCTCCGTTCGGCTTCGATGGTCTGGGTGCCCTCGAGGGTCACTTCGGCCACCTTCGACCGCAATGGTGAGACCTGGTGGGTACTGAGCATCCGTGCCGTGGCCGATGACGACATCGTGATCGGCCGTCGGGTGAGGCTTCAGGCCCTCGCCCAGGAAACAGCTCTCACCTGCTCGGAGATGCGTTCGGATGAACAGGGGACGTTGGTGACCATCATCGAGAACCTGGCCGCCGTGATCGGCGCCCGTGCCATCGCGATCTGGAGTGCGAGTGAGGGCGACATGGTGCTGTCCGCCAACTGGAGCCGCGACGAACACAGCTCGGTTCCACGTCCGGTCGCTCCCCGTGAAGCCTTGGCTGCCAAGGGATACGTGGTGCACAGCGACGTGACCGATGACAACGACGGATGGGTCACGGTGGAGGCCGTGGAAGTGGAACTCCCGAGCAGTCGCAGCGAGCCCGGGGTGTTGGTTGCTGAACTCGCCCAGGATGTCGGGGAGGGGGACTGGGACGGTTTCAACGCGGACCTCACCGGGGTCATCGGAGGGCTCGTGTACGCGGCGTCGCGTCGTGCGGATGCAGAACAGGCGCTACTCGAACGTGCTGAGACCGACCAGTTGACAGGGCTCTTGAACAGCGCTGCGGTCAAGGAACGGATGGCCCGCATGATCAAGGAGTCGCCACAGGGTTCGGTGGCCGCCGTGTTCGGTGACCTCGACGGCTTCAAGGCGCTGAATGACCGACTCGGTCATCGCACCGGCGACAACGTGCTGGTTGCGGTTGCCGACGGATTGCGCTCGGGCGCCGGTTCCGAGGCTCTGATAGGACGAATCGGAGGTGACGAATTCGTTGCCGTGCGGATGGTGCGAGGGTCTGCCGATGCGATGAACCTCATGACGAGGTGTCGTTCCGCTGTCAACGACGCCATACGCGGGTTTCCCGATCTGGGCATATCGCTCGGGGTCGCTCGTTCGGAGTCGGGTGACTCCGCAGTTGATCTGCTGCACCGGGCGGATGTGGACATGTATACCGAGAAGCGGAGAAAAGCTCGCATGTCCATGGATGTGCGGTCGGAGCAGCAGGTGACGCAGCGACCCGAGATCCCGAGGTGAGTGGCGTGCGACCAAAGCGGCGCTCGCCCAGGTGACCGCGAAGTTCCGCATGAAACCGCCGCATCCGCTATACACTTTCGTTCGGGCGGACACCTACAGATAGTGGAGACACAATGTCACGAGTTTTCCGGATTGCGGCGCCGCTCCTTGCGTCCGTTGCGCTGGTTGCATCTGCCTGCGGTTCGGGCGATGACTCCAAGGATTCAGCAAGCAAGTCATCCGACTCGGGTGCGGTCACATCCGTCGAGGATGCCAAGGGTGCGGTCGTGCAGATCGTGTCCGAGGGCGAGTTCCGGGATCCCGAGGTCGGTACGGTCTCCGGGAGCGGTTCCGGGTCGGGGTTCATCATCGACCCTTCGGGCATCGCGGTGACCAACAACCATGTGGTCACCGGTGCCGGTTCGGTGAAGGTCTATGTGGGTGGCGACGACAAGGATGTTCCCGCCAAGGTTCTGGGCGTGTCAGAGTGCAATGACCTGGCGGTGATCAAACTCGATGGCGATGGTCCATGGCCATATCTCTCGTTCGCGGACGAGGTTCCTGAGCCGCCCGAAGACGTGTACGCGCTCGGGTTCCCGCTCGGAGATCCCGAGTACACGGCCACGAAGGGCGTTGTGTCAAAGGCCGAGGCCAATGGCGACACGAGCTGGGCCTCGGTTCGCAGCGTCATTGAGCACGACGCCAACATCCAGCCGGGCAACTCCGGTGGTCCGCTGGTGAACAAGGACGGCCAGGTCGTGGGTGTCAACTACGCGAGTTCGGCCAGTGACTCGAGTACGACCCAGCAGTTCTACGCGATCAACACCGAGTTGGCGAAGAAGGTCGCTGACACCCTCCGTGATGGCGATGAGCTCTCGATCGGGGTCAACGGCACCGCAGTCGCGGACGAGGACAGCGGGCTTGCCGGTGTCTGGGTGAATGCCGTTGACGCGGGCGGACCGGCCAAGAAGGCTGGAGTAAAGCCTGGCGACATCATCACCAACCTCAACGGTGTGCAACTCGACAGTGGCTCCATGGAGGAGTACTGCGATGTGCTTCGCTCCACGAACAAGGGCGACGCGATCTCGATCAGGGTGCTTCGCTTCGACACCCAGGAGGAGATGGAGGGCGAGTTGTTCAGCGACAAGACCCTCGAGACCACCTATTCCTTCGCTACCGAACTTGCAGACAATGTGCAACAGGGATCCGGCGAGGGCACTCCAGCCAGCGACTACGTCTCGATTGAGGACTCAACCGGGCGGATCGCAACCTCCATTCCGCAGCAGTGGTCAGATGTCGACGGTTCCCAGCAGGACCTGCTGGGTCTGGGTTCAAACCAGCCGACCCTGATGGCGGCGCCGTCGATCGCCGATTTCAACAGCGATACCGGTCCCGGGATCGTCACGATCATTGCGGACGGAGTTGACGCGAGTCCAGCCAATCTGCAGACGGTCGTCGACAGTTTCGTGCAGGGTGCGGGTTGCACCGAATCCAGCCGTGACACGTTCGACAACGGAAACCTCGCTGGTCCGCTCGCGCTGCTCGACTGCTCGGCTGGAGCGGGTGCCGTGTTCGCGGCCACCGAGCGCGGAAATTCCGGGCTCACTCGTGCTCTTTGCCGGCATCGCCCAGACCGAGGATGACCTGGCGGTGCTCGACCAGTCGGTCAGCACTCTCGTGGTCAGCTGAGAGGCGCGGAATTCACTCGCTTCCCGGTGATCGGGCTCGAGCCTGATCACGAACCGAGGATGTTCCTGAAAGCGTCCGGGATGTCGCTGGGGCCCGAAACCGGGGCCCAGCGACATCCCAGGCCGTTCGCGAAAGCTTCGGCATCTGCGGAGTCATCGGCAGGGGCGATCACGACGACCTCGTCGATCCCGGAGGCGTGGGGCAGGGGGTCGCCTCCAGTGGTGGCGCGGCAATCGGACAGCAGTACGGCGACCCGTCGCTGTGCGGTGGAACGCGTGAGCTGTCGTGCAGCTGTTCGCAGGGCCAGACCGAGGTCGGTGGTCCCGAATCCGCGGAGGGTGAATACGTCGCCGAGTACTTCTTCGGCGGAGCGCTCTGAGTCCTGGGATTTCACGACCACTGACTGATCGCTGAAACACACGATCGACGAATCCCGAGGCAGGCGGTACAGGACCGCGGCGGCGGCCACCGCTGCAGTCGCGAGTCGGTCACCGGCCATCGAACCGGATCGGTCGACGAGGAGGCACATCGCAGTGTCATGGCGTGTCCACGCCCTGACGTGGAGTTCCGATGGGTCGTTCACGACCGGGCGGCCGTCACGGGAACTGAAGGCCTCCATGGATGCATCGATGTCGAGGTCTCCGCCCGCTGATTGCAATGGTCGTGTCCGCAGACGCCCGATGCCGATCCGGGGTGCCCCTGATCGCGCCATCGAGATGGAGATACGAGCCGCCAGTCGTCGAGCCTGATCTGCGAGTGGCTTGTCCGTGGCTCCCACGAGGTCTGCCAGAAGTGCCAGCGCTTCGTCCGGATCGTCATCCATGAACGCATCGAGAGCGTTCTCGTCCAGTATCCCTACTTCGGGGCTGATCTCATCGAAGCGCTCGTTCCGTGCGAGATCCCGTCGGGACGTGGTGCGCCTACCCGCCTCGGCAACAGCTTCCTTGGCGTCGTCGCCCTCGATGATGTCGTCGTCCCTGTCGAGCCCCGGCCCGCCGGGGGGCGGGCTCAGGCTTTTCCCGTATCGGGAGAGTCGGGTCGATCGGTCGGATCGTTCTGCGTGACCGGGGTGAAGTGGGGTTTCCAGAGCTCTTCGACTATGTCCTCGGGCGATCTGGTACACCCCTCGCGCAACCGCAGGCGTCCCGAGAGCGCCAGTTGGGCGGCGTCGAGAGTGACAGCCGGATCCATCGCGTCGACACCGCGCAATCGGGCCAGCTCGTGGCACAGGATGGTGTGGTCGATGGCTCCTCGAACCGATGACCCCGACCTCAGGTCGCCGTGGTGTCGACTGTCGCGGACCATGGCGACCGATGCTCCTACGAGCGGATCTGCAGGCGGTTCGATGCCAGCCTCATTGGCGACGATCGCCTGTTCCTCAGCTGCGGTCTGATACCCCATGGACAACCGGCAGCACCGGTCGTAGACCGCCGAAGCGATGCGGGCCGTACCGACGGCATCGAAGGGGTTCATGGCGGCGACCAGGCGGAACTCGTCATGGGCCGCGATTCGTCCCAGGCGGGGGACGTGGAGTTCGCCCTCGCTCATGACGGTGATGAGCACGTTCAGGGTTTCCTCGGGCACTCTGTTGAGTTCCTCGAGGTAGAGGATCGAGCCCTCGCGCAGGGCTGTGACCAGGGGCCCGTCCACGAACACCTCGGGTACGTAACCCTCCGAGAGCACAGCGGAGGGGTCGAATGATCCGATGAGGCGTGCGGGGGTGAGTTCGGCGTTGCCTTCCACGAACTCGAAACCGAGCCCACCGTGGGCCGCCACTGCTCGCAGCACAGTTGATTTGCCTGTGCCCGGCGGGCCTTCGAGGAGCAGGTGGCGGTGCGCCGAAAGCGCCGCGACGACGGCCTCGAGTTCGCGGGACCGCCCCACGACAGATGTCGTGAGGCGGTCGAGCAGTTCGCGTCCGAAGCGGCCTACGCCGGCCGCTGTGTCAGAACTCGATGACACCGCGGATGTTCTTGCCGTCGCGGATGTCCTGGTAACCCTGGTTCACTTCATCGAGGGAGTAGCGGTTCGTGATCAGCTCGTCGAGCTTGAGCACACCCTCGCGGTACATCGACAGGAGGTCGGGAATGTCGGCCCGGGGATTTCCGGATCCGAAAACAGTGCCCTTGATGGCCTTGTTCATCATCGCGAGCATGAACAGGTTCAACTGGACATCGTTCGCCATCAGATCCGAGAGCGCCGTCACCACGAGAGAGCCGTTCTTGGCCACGAGGGTCATCGATGGTTCGATCATGTCGCCCGTGACCACTCCGGGGGTCAGGATGACGGAGCTGCACATATCGCCCCAGGTGAGGTCAGGCACTGCCAGGAGCGCTTCATCGATCGAGGCGTAGGTGTGGGTTGCCCCCACCTCCATTGCCTTCTCACGCTTGAACTCCACCGGATCGATGGCGATGACGCGCTTGGCTCCCGATATTGCCGCGCCCTGCACCGCATTGATGCCCACGCCACCTACACCGATGATGGCCACGTTGTCACCCGGGCGGACTTCCGCCCTGTGGACCGCGGAGCCCACGCCGGTTGCGACTCCGCAGCTGACCAGCGCCACTATGTCGAGGGGTAGGTCGGGCTCGACCCTGACCAACGAGTCCTGCGACACGAGGATCTTCTCGGAGAAGGTGCCCAGCTGTGCGAAGCGGGCAGCCGGCTTGTCGTCGATGGTGTGGGAAACGTCACCTTCGTTGCGGGTCAACATCTGCATGTCGAAGAGCTTGGCGCCCTCATCGCAGAGGTTCTGGTGACCGGTGGAACACGACTTGCAGTGTCCACACGCCGGTATGAACGACATGGACACA
Organism: uncultured Microthrixaceae bacterium; assembly: GCA_963805905.1. GTDB lineage: Bacteria > Actinomycetota > Acidimicrobiia > Acidimicrobiales > Microtrichaceae > JAMLGJ01. The sequence continues at coordinate 2,480,662 of CAWDVV010000001.1, read as the reverse complement.
TGGTCGCCCTTGGCGACGTGATGCACCCCCGGGCCCACCTGGGTGACCACACCGGAACCTTCGTGACCGCCCACGAAAGGCCAGAACGGAACCGGCAGGTCGCCGGTCACGACGTGTTCGTCGGAATGGCACATGCCTGCGTAGGCCATCTCCACGAGGACCTCCCCGGGACCCGGGTCGTCGATGGACATGTCCTCGACCTTCCAGTCCTGGTGGTCTCCCCAGAGCACTGCAGCACGGGTCATAGTCGACATTGCATCCCCTTTTCACTATTGAGTCGTCGGTGTAGATAGAGCGGCGGCACCCACCGCGCGATCGCCTGTCCCACAACGTTTCTGATCTCTCCATGTTCTAGCCCATCGGGTGACCTCGTTGTTACGCGAACGTAGCCAGGTGCCAGAACGGGCCCTGTCGGGGAAGTAGGCCGCGGTTCAGGCAGCCGCCTTGCGAAGTGCGTCGTTGGCATCTGCAGGGAGTTCGTCGAGTGGTTCATGGATCTCGGCAACCGTCGGCCCGACCCGGTCCGCCAACCCGGCGAGCGCAGCCAGATCGAACCCGTACAGTTCAGCCGCGTTGGCGGCCACGAGTTGGTGTACCTCGGCCGGATCGCGATCGCTGAACAGCGCCCTCAGGCTCTCGCGGGTGAACGGGTGCGTTCCCTCGTCGTGGGGATAGTCCGAACCCCACATCCAACGACCCTCTCCCAGCACCTCGGCTGCTGCAAGGTCGCCGGGTCCGGGCATCGACACACCCATCCAGACGTTCTGTTGCACGTACTCGGTCGCGGAACGGGGGAGCGCTGCCTCGGGCGGAAACCGCAGTTCACCGGTTGCGCCGGTGGCGCGGATCGTCTCGAGGGTGGCGTCCAGACGCTTCAGTAGGGGCGGCATCCATTCGGCTCCCGACTCGGTGATCACGAACTTGAGGGCGGGATGCCTCTCGAATACCCCCGAGAGCAGCATGTGCACCAACGGACGTTGTGCGTAGAACGGCACCTCGGTCAGGTACAACAGCATCGAATGGGCGTGGCGTCCGTAGTCGGGGAGACCGGTGCCCCCATGGACGTTCACGGGCAGCCCCAGTTCTTCGAGCTCCGACCACAGCGGGTCGTAGTAGGGATCATGCAGCGGCCTGACCCAGGTGGCGTCGGGTGGAACGTTCGGCAGTAGGACTCCACCCCGCAGGCCCGCCTCGGCGATCCATCGGGCGTCCTCAATGGCATCGTCCACGTCATTGATGAAGATCTGGCCGATTCCTGCCGCGCTTTTCGGGGTAGCGGCCGCACCAGTCGACGAGCCAACGATTGTGGGCGTGCACGCCGGCCCGGCGCAGCTCGTAGTCCTCGGGTTTGGGTGGTCCCGCGAAGAGCACGAAACTGGGGAAGAACGGGGGCACGGTGTTGGGGAAGACCACCTCGCCGACCACGCCCTCTGCATCTTGTTGACGGTTCCGCAGCTCATCGTCCCAGTTGCGCAACTTGCGTTCGTCGCCGAGATCGGAGAAGGGGTTGCGGTAGCCCCCACGCCATTCGTCGAACGTCTCGACGTACTGTGGGTCAAGGTACTCACGGTACTGCTCGTGACTTCCCCCGGCATGGCAGTCGGCCGAGATCAAGGTGTAGTGATCGCCGGGCTCAGATGGCACGTGGTCCATCGGTGCGGTGGTGGAAGACGATGCGTTCATTGGATCTCCTGGCTGCGGATTTTTGGCTACAACCCATTATGGACCTCGTTGCTGACCTTCACAGATTGGGTACTACCTCGTTCCACCTGCCGGAACGAATCGCCTCATCGATGTCAGGGTGCGGCTTCAGGTAGATGGCGGCGCGCACGCGTCCCATCCGGGCGTAGGATCGGGTCATGGACCCAGTGACAACCAAAGCCGTGGCCAACGAACCAGAATCGCTCCCTGCGGTCGGTGAACCTGAAAGTGGCGGAGATGCCGCCGAGTTGATCGCTGAAGAGCTGCTCGTCGAGGAGGTCTCGATCGACGGCATGTGCGGCGTCTACTGACCCTGCTGCCGACCACCGCCGGGTTCTGTGCCGTTGAGTTCACAGGCAGAACATTCCCGTCAGGACTAGGTGCTCCGCTTCAATGGATCTGGCCACCGCATACGAATTGGATCCGCAGGTCAGTCTGCGGCCCGAGGAGTTCGGCGCGCTGGCGTACCACTTCGGGAATCGCAAGCTGTCGTTCCTCAAGCACCCCGACCTGTTGAGGGTGCTCGAACAACTCGACACCGAGCCTTCCCTCGAGGCCGCCCTGGAATCTGCCGGGATCGGTCCGCAACGGTGGGGCTCGTTCCTGAAGGCCCTTGAAACCCTCGAATCGTCGGAGATGATCCGTGCCCGCACCTGAATCCCTGATCGCACCACAGCCACCGACGGCCGGCCGGCCGCTGGTGGAACACTTCAAGGAGGGCCTGGCTGCTCCGATCTGCCTGACATGGGAGCTCACCTATGCCTGCAATCTGGCGTGCGTCCATTGCCTCAGTTCGTCGGGTCGACGCGATCCCGGGGAGCTCTCCACCCGGGAGTGCTTCGGTGTGATCGACGAGCTGCAGCGGATGCAGGTCTTCTACGTCAACATCGGCGGCGGCGAACCCATGTTGCGGCGGGACTTCTTCGACATACTCGCCTATGCGGAATCCCATGACGTAGGCGTGAAGTTCTCCACCAACGGTACGTACATAGATGAGGGTGCGGCCCGTCGCTTCGCCGCGATGGACTACCTCGACATCCAGGTATCGATCGACGGCGCAACCGCTGATGTGAACGACGTCGTTCGCGGTGAGGGGTCCCATGCTGCCGCCCTGACCGCCATGCGCAATCTCTCAAATGCGGATTTCGGGCCGTTCAAGGTGAGCATCGTTGCTACCCGTCAGAACATCGACCAGCTCGATGAGTTCAAGGCGTTGGCGGACGACTTCGGAGCCCAGTTGCGTATCACCCGCTTGCGGCCATCGGGTCGGGGAGTGGATTCCTGGGAAGAACTGCATCCCACCCAGGCGCAGCAACGACAGTTGTACAACTGGTTGCTCGCTCGCCCCGATGTCCTCACCGGCGATTCCTTCTTCCACCTCTCAGCGCTGGGGGAGTCGCTTCCGGGGCTCAACCTGTGCGGCGCGGGGCGTGTCGTCTGCCTGATCGATCCCGTCGGGGACGTGTACGCGTGCCCGTTCGTGATCCACGACGAGTTCCTCGCCGGCAACGTGCGTGACGACGGCGGGTTCACCCGGGTCTGGAGCGAGAGCGATCTGTTCACCTCACTGCGCGAACCCGACAACCCGGGCGCGTGCGCGAGTTGTGGTAGCTACGACGCCTGTCAGGGGGGCTGCATGGCATCGAAGTTCTTCGTCGGACTCGACGTCACCGATCCCGACCCCGAGTGTGTCCATGGCGCTGCTGACGGGAAGCTCGCCGCGCTGGCCGGTGAGGCTGCGGTCAATGGAGGCGGGTCGTCGGTTCCACGACCGGCGGTCGATCATTCCCGCCCCGGATCGGCCGTTCCTGTTCCGGTCAGCTTGCGTCGATGAACGGCCCCGGAGACCTCCCACGGGACGTTTCGTCGACGGGAGCCACAGACGGCGGGGCATTGGGTCACGTTCCGGTCGATGCCGGGTCGATGGTCTCCCTCGTGCTGCCCGAGGGTGTGGAACAGGTGCGTGTTACCGATCGGTTCGATCCTGACACCGTGCCGAAGGGGCTGCAGAACGCCCACCGTGTGGCGACGGGCGTGTGGGGAGAGCTGTGCGTGTTCTCCGGCGAGGTCACGTTTGCCTTCGAGGAGACCGGTGCCCGACGCGTCGTCGGTGAAGGTGAGCATCAGGTGATCCCGCCCGATATGTACCACCACGTGGAGCCCGGTGACGGTGCCACCTTCGAGGTGCGCTTCCACAAGTGAAACGCGTCAGGTATCGCCCCGGTGGTCGGTCCGGCCCGGGGTGGCCGCAGGGTTGGCCCCGGGCCGAGATCCATGGCGTACCTGGAGTACCCACACGATCGCTGCGTTCAGGAAGATCACCACTGACGCGTAGATCATCGTTCGGCCGAATGCTGCGCTGAACACTTCGGTGGCCTGCCTGGTGATCATGTCGGCGGCTCCCTGATTGCCCGTGTTCCCGAGTCGGGACGCGGCCTCCAGGGTGGTCACGATGTTGTTCTGCGCTTCCTGACGGATCGAGTCGGGGAGTGCGCCGAGCTTGTCGGTGATGCTGCTGCGGTACGAGGACGCGAGGATCGAGCCGAAGACCGCGACTCCGAGTGCCCCGCCGAGTTCGCGCGACACGTCGTTGACCGCAGAACCGACGCCCGACTTGGCACGCGGGACGGAGTTCATGATGAGGGTCGTCGACGGTGCCGTTGTCTGGCCGTTTCCCAGGCCCACCATCGAGAACCCGAGTATCAACCAGCCGATGCTCACCGTCGATGTGGAGGTGATGCCCAGCAGCACGAGTCCTGCACCCGACACGAGCAGTCCGGAACCGACCACGTTGCGAGCTCCGAAACGGTTCACGTTCGCGGCGCTGAGTGGCGCTCCGATCAGTGCGAAGATCCCGATCGGCAGCGACAGCAATGCAGTTTCGAGAGCTGAGAACCCGTGGCCGAGTTGCAGGTACTGCGAGAGCGCGAAGAACAACCCGAACATGGCCAGGTACTGCAGCATGATCGTGGATGACCCCAGGGCGAATGACCGGTTGCGGAACAACCGGATGTCGAGCATGGGTTGGTCGGTGTGCAGTTCCCACCATGCGAACACCCCGAGCAGGATTGCCGCCAGGACCAACAGCACCGACGTCCTGGTGGCCATCCAGCCGAAGTTCGGCGCCTCGATGATGGCGTACAGCAGTGTGCCCAGTCCTGCGATCGCGAGCACGACCCCCGGCGGGTCGAGCTTCGCGTCCTTGGGATCTGACGAGTTCGGGACCAACCACAGTCCGGCGACGAGGGCGACAGCTGCGATCGGAGCGTTGATCCGGAAAACCGTGGTCCAGGTGGAATTGATCAACAACAGACCTGACAGAACCGATCCCAACGCACCCCCGAGTCCGGCGAAGCCGGCCCAGATGGAAATGGCCTTGCGTCGTTCCTGCGTTTCGGTGAACACGTTGGAGAGTACCGACAGTGTTCCGGGCATGATGAAGGCTGCACCCACACCCATGACACCGCGGGCGGCTATCAGGTGCCATGTCTCGGTCCCGTAGGACGCAGCGAAGGCAGCCGCGGCAAACACGAACAGGCCGCCCTGGAGTGCTGTCTTGCGTCCGAAACGGTCTGCCAGAGCGCCTGCCGGCAGGAGAAGGCCGGCAAAGATCAGGCCGTAGATGTTGACGATCCACTGCAGCGCAGCAGGTCCTGATCCGAGGCGTTCGCTGATATCCGGCAGCGCAACGTTCAACGACGCGTTGCCGGCGACGATGAGCACGAGGCTCAAGCAGAGAACCGCAAGCGTGAACCAACGCCTGGAATGGATCTTCGCTGCGGCTTCGTCGGGGATGGCTGTTGACCCTGTGAGGGTGGCATCGCCCAACGGGGAGCTCCTCTCGGACACGGGCGGACTGTCGGACTCTACACACGGCCCCCGTTCGCCGCGAACCTGATTGAGCCCCCTTGCCGGAGCTCGCCGCAACATGCGCGCCCGAGTCACGCGAGACTGCGGAAATGGTCCAGAGAAATGTGCTCGGTGGCGATCTCGAAGAGTGCGGAACTGTTCCCGTGACCGGGTACTTCCGCGACGGTTGCTGCAATTGGTCACCGGAGAATGCGGGATACCACACGATCTGTGCAGTGGTCACCCGGGAGTTCCTCGAACATCAACGGTCGATCGGCAACGATCTCATCACTTCGAACCCACAGTTCGGATTCCCCGGACTCGAACCGGGGGACCGCTGGTGTGTCACCGCACGGAACTGGTTGCGGGCCCACCTCGACGGTGCGGCCTCGCCGGTTGTGTTGGCGTCGACGAACGAACGCACACTCGACATCGTCGAGTTGGAGGTGCTTCGCCGCTACGCGGTGGACGTACCCCCGGACCTGGGCGCTCTCGCCGACGAGTAGCCCCCCTGGTTCTGCACCCCTGCCGTTCTTAGGCGAAATCAGCCGAGCTCGAGCAGCGATTCGACGATTGCCGGGGTATCCGAGACGTGGGGTGCCGACACGATGCCATCGAGGGAGGCGAAGTCAAACAGATGGCCCTTCACATCACCACCGGACCACATGATCGTGCCGAAGGTGGCATCGCCGTGGATCCAGTCCATCAGGAGTGCGTATTTCGACGACAACGACATGATCTTGCCTTGGAAATTCGTGAATTGGAGCCGTTCCACGGGGTCGTCATCTCGCATGAACACGCTTGTGATCCGGCCGTCCCCTTCGATAACGAGTCGCGTGCGTGTCGGGCCCAGTGCGAAATCGGAGGCGAACACCTCTACCAGGAACCGCAGGTCGGTGAGCGCCGGAACCCGGCGAAGGAGGCCCTCCTCGCCGATCCCGAACAGGTCCGTGCGTACGTCCGGGTACCGCGTGTCCCAGGTGATAGCGCCATCGGTGCCGGGCAAATCCGGCCGTTCGCCAGCCGACCAGGTCCACTGACGGGAGCCGTCGGGGGTGGATATGACGAGCTCGGTCATATCGGCTCGACCACGCTGTCGATACCGAGGCCCCGGTAGACCAGGTCGACCATCTTGACGCGCTCTGAAGCTACGGAGCTCTCTCCAATCTCGGCACCGTTGAGGTAGAGCGAGATGCTCAGTTCGGCATCGAGGTCAGTGAACGCAACCGCTTGGGCGATCCCCGCGTTGTGGCCCAGGCTACGCGGTGACGCAAGAGTCGAAAATCCGTTGGCTCGTGCATCAATCATGAATCCACCGGCGACAGTCATAGTCCGCTTCGCTCTGGAGTCCTCGAATGGGGCGTGGCGCAGCTCGAACATGGTCCGCAGAGTTGACCCGAGTGAGCCAACCTCGGGTGAATCCAGAAGCTGCCGGACGTGTTCCATGAACAACCCCATGGACCTGGCGGCACACAGCACGCCGAACGCGGGGCGCAGGTACTCGAAGGATCGCTCGAGCATTTCGAAGAGGATCGGGACTTCCCGCTCCGGTAGCCCTGCGACGGGCGCTGCAACCAACCCGTGCCGGGCGAGCTCCATTGCACTGACGGGCCCGAGCGCCATCGTGACCGGGAGCGCGGTGTCCGGTGTGGACATCCCGACACCCATCGATGTCGCTACCAGGGATTCGATCAAAGATGCCGGATCGTCACCGGTCACCGAGCGGATCACTTCTTCGAGAATCACACCACCGAGGATCTCGGAGTACCCGGGGCTGCGTTGGGCTCCGGCGATCCTCTCGGCGAAAAGCTGCGTGGAGTGATCGAGTGGCGCAATCCGGTACTCCATGTCGGCGAGGGTGTAGAGCCCCAGTTGGTGGTCGAGGACGTCGAGGATGGTTGCCTCGAATGGGGGCACGGCCCATTCGGGGAGTCCCAACGAGGCGAGCGGTGCGTCGAGGGCGACGAGGCTGTCGGTGGCCAATCGGGCCATCGCGAACGCAGTGAGCGGCTTCGAGAGGCAGTAGAGGTTGTGCGCGGTGTCGACGCGCATCAGTGTGCCGACAGCGTCGCCCAGCGCGATGTCGCAGACAACGGTGCCGTGGTGCGCTACGAAGAGTTGGGCTCCGGTCGGCGCCACGGCGGTCCTCGACCATGTTGTCGAGCAGGTTGATCGGTTCCGTGAGGCCGTCAGCGAAAGCGGTCAATATCGTTCCGGATCGGAGATGGAAGTTGGCATGGGCGAAAAATAGCTGAGGCCGGGGGCCTCGCCGGTGAAGGCGCGGCCCCCGGCCTCAGCAGAGTTCTGTGGTGTGCTATTTGGCCGAGCAGGAGAAGTAGCCGCTGAGGCCCGGTGCAGGTTCGACGAAATCGGCGAGGTCTGCGACCTTGTTGTTCGCCGGATCAATGGCCTGGCATGCGGTAAGGGCCTCGGCCTCATCGCTGGCCGCAACATATGAAAGCGTCGTCCCGGCCGGGATGGACACGTTGGTCGAGCAGTCGCTACCCGGGTCGAATGCGACGATGCCTGCAACGTCACCCGGAGCGCCGACGACGTTGGCATCGACGTTCAGTGCCACGCCGGTGGTGCCGGTGTAACACCCGAGCGCAGGTCCCGTTGGGGGAGCTGGCGGCGCCGGTTGAGGTGCACACGCAGCCGCCAGGCCAGTGCCTGCGACCGCGACAACGAGCGGAAATACAGTGGACTTCTTCATGAGTTGTTCCCCTTCTTCACAGGGGACGCCTTGCCCCCCTCCGCAAGTGAACCTACGCAGCTGGGGTGTTTCTCGCAAGCGTTATGTCCGTAGCCCCTGCCGTTCTGGTTGTCGTGGCGCTGCGACGTCGCAGCGCCACGACAACCAGAACGGGTAGACAGGGTGCATGTTCACCCTGCGATTCGACATGCGGACCCCGGCAGGGGGCACTGCTGTGGAAGACATGTATGCGGCCGCGCTCGAGATGGCGTCGTGGTGCGAGGACCGTGGTGTCCTCATGGTGGTCCTGAGTGAGCACCACGGCTCCGACGATGGCTATCTGCCTTCGCCTCTCGTGCTGGCGAGTGCCATGGCGGCACGCACGTCGAACCTGTCGATCTCGGTCATGGTGGCGGTACTGCCGCTCTACGACCCGATCCGACTTGCCGAGGACATGTGCGTCATCGACATCCTCAGCGGTGGGCGGGTCAGCTACGTGCTGGGCATCGGGTATCTGCCCCGTGAGTACGAGATGTACGGGGTCGACTTCACCCGCAGGGGGGCGCTGGCAGAAGAGAAGCTCGGCCTGTTGCTGAAGGCCAAGACAGGTGAGGAGTTCACCCATGACGGACAGACCTTCAAGATGACACCGGCGCCGTCGAGCAGCGGCGGACCCGTTGTGTTCTGGGGCGGGGGCAGTCTCGCCGCGGCCCGTCGGGCCGGTCGGCACGGGATCGGCTTCTCGGCGCAGCGGGGTGTGGAGGGGCTGGAGCAGGCGTACGAGGAGGCATCGGAGGCGAACGGACACGAGCCGGGCTTCTGTTTCGTTCCGCCGCCGGACATGGCGACCTCGGTTTTCGTCTCCGATGACCTCGATCGCGCCTGGGACGAATTGGGGCCCTACCTCATGCAGGACGTGCAGGCCTACGGCGAGTGGAACCGGGACGTCCCCGCGTCAGCGAGCATGTCGAGGGCGATGTCGGTCGCAGAACTGCGGTCCGAGTCGGCGAGTCACCGGATACTGACCGTTGACGAAGCGGTGGAGATGATCCGGGGCGGGGATCTCCTCCAACTCCATCCACTCATCGGGGGTCTTCCCCCGGAGATCGCATGGCCCTACCTGCGCACGGTCACCGACGAGGTGATGCCTGCTGTAGAGCGTGGTGTGGCCGGTACCTGAGTCTGCATGCCCTCATGGCGGAGTCGCCGTCGGAAGTACCTCAAGGAGTCGAGACCGCGCCGTAGTCTGCATCGATGGACCAGAACGTGCCGAACCGTCCGATCAAGCTGATCGAGCTGTTGCTCACGGCGATCCTGGGCGGAGCGTTCGCAGGGTTCGTGATAGGTGCGTTCATATGGATGATCGAACAGGGTGAGAAGTTCCTCTGGTCCGATCTTCCGTCGCACTTCGGGATCGATCCGTACAAGTCCTGGTGGTTGTTCGCCATTCCGATAGCCGGTGGTGTGCTCGTCGGCCTCGGCCAGATCGTCTTCGGCAACTACCCCCGACCGATCGACGAGTCGGTGGCCACCTTGAAAGCAGGCGGACGCATCGAACCCGAAACCGTCCCGAAGTCGGGTTTCAACTCGCTCATCGCCCTGATCACCGGTGGGCCCGTTGGTTTCGAGGCCGCGATCACCAGTGTCCTCGGTGGGACCGCTACATGGGTCGGCAGACGCATCAGTTCGGTCGGGGAACTCGTCAACGAGGCGTGGGACACCAAGGGTGTCGAAGGTGTTCCCCGAGCGCTCCACCAACTTCCCTACTGGCTGGCTGCGTTGGCGGGGCTGTTCACCTATCGTTGGTTGCCCTTCGGAGGCATCGATCTGGGCTTCAGGTTCGCCGACTTCAACGGTGGCCTGACCGTCGGACAGGGGCTCGGTGCATTCGCCATGGCGCTGGTCGTCATCGTCCCGGCTGCATGGGCGATCCAAGGCGCGCGCTCGGCTGAGAAAGCAACCTTCTATCGTCGATCTCCGATCCTCATTGCGGTGGCGGGTGCCATCATCTTCGCCCTTATGGCCGTGCCTGATCACCTGGTGTTGTTCTCGGGCCAGGAAGGCATCCAGATGCTCCCGGATGCATCCAATGGGATCCTCGCCTACGTCACGATCGCCAAATGGCTGGCTCTGATAGTGGCGTTTCTGGCTGGTTGGCGGGGTGGACCGATCTTTCCCACGTACACCGCAGTCGCTGCCTTCGCGGTACTCGTGACCAACCTCCTGGGAGCTTCGCCCCACGTGTACATGGTCGCGGCCATCACGGCGGTGAGCATCGTGTTCGTCAAGGGGAGCGTACCGCTCGCATTCATCCTCACCCTGTACCCGGTGCCCCTGTCCTATGCAGCGGTGATCCTCATCGGCTGCGTCGGTGGGGCTGTGGCGCTGGCCGTGGCTCGCTCGGCCGGTGTCCTACCGGCCGAGCCTGGTCCCGATCTCCCAGAGGTGGCACCGGACTCCGGTGCGTCTCCGTGAAGCCCACGTGCGGGTCTCGTGGGAGGTCGAGGTACCCGGTTCCCGTGGAGTCGTAGCTGAAGAATGGATCGCCGGTGTACGCCGGAACCCCGCCCCTGCCCGAACTATCGTTGTGCACTTCGGGCACAGATTGACCTGCGCCGGGATGCTTGACGACAACGCCGCCGGGACTGCGATGAATCGACACAAACCGGCTGGTCCGGTGCAGGTGCTGGCCCTCGCTGAGCCGCGTTCCTCATCGGAATCGTCGCTATCGGTGGATGTTCGTCCGGCGACGCGCAGCATTCGGAGCGCTCGCCGCACGACCCAGCCGGAGAATCTGCGGATCCGCGTTCGTCAGAAGAGTCCGCTGATCCATCCGGTGTTGACGGACCGACCTCGGCTGATGTGGCAGCCTCCTTGTGTTCGCCGCACGGACCGCCGGAGGTGTCCGGCATTGTGGCCAACGCAGATCTGACCGAGGTTTCGGGTCTGGTGGCCAGCGCCACGCAGCCGGGGGTGTTGTGGGTCCACAACGATTCGGGTGATGGGCCGGTCATCTACGCGGTGGGGAGCGACGGGGCGGATCTCGGGGCTTTCACCGTCACCGGCGCACGGGCGGTCGACTGGGAAGACATCGCAAAATGGACCGACCCGGAGTCCGGCACTCCATATCTGTACCTTGCCGACACCGGCGATTTCCACCTGCCCGATGGTCCGGGGGAAGCCACCACCCGACGTGACCATGTGACGGTCTACCGGGTGGAGGAACCCGGCGGGGTCGACGTGGATGGAGCGGGCGGCACGACAGCTCAGGCGGACGTCTACGAGTTCACCTACCCGGATGGTCCGTTCGACTCCGAGGCGTTCATCGTGGATCCGCTCACGGGCGATTTCTACTTCCTGACCAAGGGCTGGGACGGTTCTCCCGCACCGGTGTTCCGGGCTGCCGCTCCCGAACCCGGCGGCAGAACGGAGCTGGCCGAGGTTGCTTCGATCTCGCTGGATTCACGGCTCGATCTGATCACCGGTGCAGATGTGGCGAACGTCCCCGACGATGGAACTGCCGCTCCGGGGGTCGATGGCCCGGGTGCCGGCCGGTCGGGGGTGGTGGTCGTGCGCACCTACACGGGAGTCAGCGTGTTCCCGTTGACCTATGACACCGATCGTGCGGGTGCGATGGCAGCGACCTTCGACGCGGAGCCGTGCGCAGGAGCGTCGGCCATCGAGGCGCAGGGCGAGGCGATCGCTGTCGCCGTCGACCTCTCGGGTTACGTCACCGCCAGTGAGGGTGCACACCCGCCGCTCAACTGGTTCCCCGTTGGACCCTAGACCGAGCGCGTGCCCGGTGGGCTCCCCCGTGAGCCGTTCGGTCCCGGGCGCGGAGGTCATACCCGGAAGTTTGCCGGGTGCAGGTGCCAACAGGGACGATGAGGGCGGTGAGAGGATGAACTTCTCAGCCGATCCAGAGCAGACACACCGACCCGAGGACCCCGCCCCCGATGACTATCAGCGACCCAGCCCACTACGACGCACTGATCGATGCACGCGAGCGCTACCGGGTCGAGCGTGAGAAGCGGCTACGCAAGGAAGGGCTCGGTCAGTACCGGGAACTCAAGGGTGACTACGCCGAATTCGACCGGGATCCATATGTGGAACCGGGATTCGAGCGGGATCCGGTCGTGGAGGAGACCGAGGTGGTGATCGTCGGCGGCGGATTCGCCGGCATGCTGACCGCGGTCAATCTGATCAAGAACGGCGTGACCGACTTCCTCATCGTCGACAAGGCAGGGGACTTCGGAGGTACCTGGTACTGGAACCGCTACCCGGGCTGCATGTGTGACGTGGAGTCGTGCACGTACCTACCTCTCCTCGAGGAGACCGGCTACATGCCCGCCGAGAAGTATGCGAGTGCACCTGAGATCTTCGCCTACTGCCAACTGATCGGCCGACAGTTCGAGCTCTACCCGCACGCGCTGTTCCAGACGGAGATATCAACCGCGACCTGGGACGAGAGGTCCCTGCGCTGGAAGGTCACGACCTCGCGTGGCGATCAGCTCTCGGCCCGCTTCTTCGTCACCGCGGGAGGAATCCTCCACAAGGCAAAGTTGCCGGGCATCCCCGGTATCGAGGATTTCAAGGGACGTACCTTCCACACGAGCCGGTGGGACTACAGCTACACGGGGGGATCCTCGCGCGAGCCGATGGAGAACCTCAGGGGCAAGCGTGTGGGCATCGTCGGGCACGGGCGCCACGGCGGTTCAGGCGGTGCCCCGTCTGGCCGAGACCGCCAAGGAGCTCTACGTGTTCCAGCGCACGCCTTCGGCTGTAGGGGTACGCGGCAACGGTCCGACCGACGTCGAGTGGTTCAGGAGCCTGAAGCCCGGCTGGCAGGAAGAACGGATACGCAACTTCACCAAGTCCGTCACCGGCGAGAAGCCCGACGAGGACCTGGTCTCGGATGGCTGGACCGAGGTGATGTGGGAGGACACCCAGACCGCTACGGATGATTCCGAGCGTGCGCTCGCGCTCGAGTTGTCGGACTTCGAGACCATGGAGGCCCTACGCAGGCGGGTGGACGAAGTCGTCGATGATCCGGAGACGGCCGACAAGCTCAAGCCCTGGTATGGCAAACATTGCAAACGGATCTGTTTCCACGATGAATACCTGCCCGCGTTCAACCAGCCCAATGTCCATCTCGTTGACACCGACGGCCGTGGCGTGCGCGAGATCAATGAGAACGGCGTGATCGTCGACGGTGAGGAGTATCCGCTGGATCTGTTGATCTTCGCGTCGGGCTTCGAGGTCACGACCGACCTGGATCACCGGCTCGGCTTCAACCCGGTCGGGCGCGGCGGGGTATCGCTCAGCGAACGATGGCACGACGGTGCGCACACGCTTGCACGGGATCCTCTCCCACGACTTTCCGAACATGATGATGATCAGCCTCGTGCAGGCCGGGTTCGGCACGAACTTCCTGCACTTCCTCTCGAAAATGGCCGAGCACGTCGCGTGGCTGATCGCACAGTGTGAGGACGACGGGATCGCCACGATCGAGGCATCCCCGGAAGCCGAGGAGCAGTGGCTGCAACTGCTGCACGGCGTCGCGTCACAGATCGCCGACTATTCGCGATCGTGCACGCCCGGCTACTACAACGCCGAACAAGGCCAAGATCCCAAGGCGGCGCGCAATCTCGTCTACACCGGGAGCCTCCTCGAGTATGTGGCGTATCTGGAGCGTTGGCGCGAGGCTGGAGACTTCCCGGGTGCGGAGGTGACCCACAACCCGAACTGATTGTCGTGGCGCATGGACGGTGCAGCGCGAGGACGATCAGTTCGTCGTCAGAACCCCGATCCATGGCGGAATAGTTGATACGTCATATGTGTTGAACCGTGTGATGAGTTGCGAAAGGACAAGCCATGCCTGCACCAACAGCTGACACGCTCACTCTCCCGAGGGTCGCCGAACCGCCACCCGGCGCGTCCGAGCGACCAGTGAAATCCATAACGACTGCGCCACGCGATTTCGAGGGTGAAGGCTTCCCGGTCCGGCGTGCGTTCGCCGGAGTGTCCATGGCGGAGCTCGACCCCTTCGTCCACATGGACCAGATGGGCGAAGTCGACTACGCGCCGGGTGAACCGCGCGGCACGAACTGGCATCCCCATCGTGGTTTCGAGACCGTGACCTACATCATCGATGGCGAGTTCCTCCACCAGGACTCCCACGGTGGTGGGGGAGCGATCAAGGATGGTGGAACCCAGTGGATGACCGCCGGATCCGGGATCCTCCACATCGAGACCCCGCCAGAGGCGCTGGTTGTCAGCGGCGGGCTGTTCCACGGACTGCAACTGTGGGTGAACCTGCCGGCGGCCGACAAGATGATCTCACCCCGATACCAGAACCTCGATGCCGACCGCGTGGAGCTGCTCGCGTCCCACGACGGTGCGAGCCTCTTCCGACTCGTCGCAGGTTCGCTCGGTGAGCACGTCGGGCCCGGTGAAACCCACACACCCATCACGGTGGTGCATGCCACCGTGGCACCCGACTCGCGGGTCCACCTGCCCTGGCGGTCGGAATTCAACGCGCTCGCGTATGTGTTGTCGGGACGAGGCTCGGCCGGACTCGCCGGCACACCGATAGAAGCCGGTCAACTCGTCGTGTTCGGACCGGGCGAGGCCATCACGCTGAGCGGATCATCCGGAGATGCGCCGCTCGAGGTCTACCTGCTCGGTGGTGAGCCGATCCGCGAACCGGTTGCGCACTACGGACCGTTCGTGATGAACACCAGGGCCGAGATCCAACTCGCAATGGACGATTTCAACGCCGGTCGGCTGGGAACGATCCCGGTCAACGGCCTGATGCCCTATCGCGAGTGATCCTCATCTCTACATGACACAGGTGGGTCGGCCGATTCAACTCGACCATCGAGCATCCTCACGATCCGCTCCGCTCCATTGGCGACGTCACTGTTGTGGGTGACCATGATGATCGTCTGGCCGTCGTTGTGGAGGTGTCGGAACAGGGCGAGGACCTCTCGACCACCGGCGCTGTCCAGTGCGCCGGTGGGTTCGTCGGCCAACAGGAGAGTCGGTTCGTTCGCGAGAGCCCTGGCGATGGCCAACCGCTGGCGTTGCCCGCCGGAGAGAACCGCAGGCAGGTCGCCGGCTCTGGCTCCCATGCCGAGCAGGTCGAGCAGGTCACGCGCCCTGGTCTCCGCGAACGGACGCGGCCTCCTGCAACCATCGCCGGCAGCACGACGTTCTCGAGGGCCGTCATCTCCTCGAGCAGGTTGAAGAACTGGAACACCATCCCGATCCGGCGTCGCCTCATCCGCGACAGCCAGTCCTCGCTGCGCCCGGTGATCGCTTCGCCGCCGATGATGATCTCGCCCTCATCAGGTGTGTCGAGTCCGGCGATCAGATTGAGAAGGGTCGACTTCCCGCAGCCCGAGGGCCCCGTGATCGCGACGAATTCTCCGGCCGAGGCCTCCAGATCCACACCGCGGAGCGCCCGCACTGGCGCGATCTCGGAGTCGAAGGTGCGGCGGACCCCACGCATGGTGAGTACCGCCCCTTCCGAATCCTCTGCTGCTGACTCCGTCACACTGTTCACTGAACCACCACGGGCCATTGCTGGCAATAGTGACTGTGACCCTCGTCGTCGGGGTGCCACCACCACTGCGAGTACACCCGCTGACCTCCTTCCCCCTCGCAATCGATTTCCATACTGTGGTGGTGTGTTGAGCGGACCTGAACGCGGTGCTGTCCGGTTGGTGGCACGGTCGCAGCTTCGTCGTCGCGTGATGGCGCTGACAGCGCTCGGAATACTCGCCGGAGTCGGTGGAGGCCTCGCGCTGGCAGCTCTGGCCGGTGCGCGGCGCAGCGACTCGGCGTTCGATCGGCTGAGGGAGGTGACCGACGCATCGGACGCAGTTGTGTTCATCTCCCAGGCCGGCATCGCAGATCCCGACTGGACTCCGCTGATCGGATCCACCGACATTGAATCGATGGGCTCCAAGGCGCTGTATGAAAGACAACCAGGGCTCGCACGGATCGAGAACCTGAACGTGAAATTGCGGCCGGGGGTCGGGGTGGCCGACTTCGCAACCCATGCATCAAGGGCGCTGGCGGTACCCGATGTGCCTGTTCTGGATCTGCGCCTGGCGGGTAAGCGTGTCACGAACGCCACCCACTTCGAACGCGATGCACTGGCGCTGTTCGCCCTCGTGGTCGCCGTCGCCACGTTGGTTCTCGTCGGCCAGGCCATTAGCCGCTCAGTGCGATCCGGTGCGGATGAGTTGCCAATCCTGGCGACGCTCGGGCTCACCCGGGCCCAACGTGCCGCGACGCTGACGTTCCCACACCTGCTCGTGGTGGCCACTGCTGTAGTGGTCGCGGTGGTGGTCGCACTCGGGCTGTCCCCACTGTTTCCGATCGGATTCAGTCGCGGCCTGGATCCCGATGTCGGCCTACACGCCGACTGGTTGGTGATTGCGTCGGGCGCGATCGCCGCGTCGCTCGTGTTGTTCGGATTCACGGCCTTCGTTGCTGCGAGGGCCGCAATAGTGGAGCCGAATCCGGCGACGGCGCGGCCATCCCGGCTCACCCAGAAGGTCCGCGAGTTGGGTGCCCCACTGCCGGTGAGCGTCGGAATGTCCCTTGCGCTGGAGAGCGGTCGCGGCCAGCGCGCGCTCTGCCGACCCGGCCCAGCGCTGGTCGCAGTCGTCGCAGCCGTGGCGGGGATCGTCGCGGCGACCACCTTCGCGACCGGAATCACCGACGCGCTCCAACATCCAGAACGCTTCGGTTCCGGCTGGGACCTCGAGATCACGCCGGACAGCAATCCCGAGATCACCTTGGACACGGCGCATGAACTGCTCAAGCAGACGGACCCGTCGGACATCGAAGGAGCCGCGGTCGTGCGCAAGCAGCAGTTGACCGTGGAAGGACACACGCAACCGACCTACAGCATCACGCCGGTCAGTGGCTCGCTGCGTTCTCGGTCCTGGAGGGCCGGGCTCCCCTGAGGCCGGCGAGGTCGTGGTAGGCCCTTCGACCCTCCGTGAGGAAGGTTGGAAGGTCGGTGACACCGTCTCTGTGGACGATGGTGGCTCCCTCGAGATCGTCGGTGAGGGTCTCATGCCCCAGACTCCCCACTCGGCATTCGACCAGGGACTCTGGGTGACCGTCGACGAGAGCAACACCAGGGTCGAAGAGG
Organism: uncultured Microthrixaceae bacterium; assembly: GCA_963805905.1. GTDB lineage: Bacteria > Actinomycetota > Acidimicrobiia > Acidimicrobiales > Microtrichaceae > JAMLGJ01. The sequence continues at coordinate 2,463,248 of CAWDVV010000001.1, read as the reverse complement.
CCGAGCAAGCTGACCGCGAAATCCGAAGGAACGGAAGGAACCGAAAGGACTGGAACGCCGATCTTCCGCGGACTCCATGAGACGCTGGTGGTGAGGCTCGCTTCTGGTGCGCCTTCGAACACCGAGAAGAACCTGGCCTCGGTAGCGGGACCCATGGGATTCAGTGTTGCAAGTCCAACTCGCCCTGCGGATCTCGACAACCTGGATCATGTGCGCCTCTGCCGAACCTCCTCGCAGGGTTTCTGGTTCTCCTGGGTGCGGGTGCGCTGATCCACATGGCGGGCAGTGTCGTACGTCGGCGCCGAGCGGACCTTGCGGTGCTTCGCGCCCTGGAATGACCCCGCGTGAGGCGAGGCGTGCGCTCGGTTGGCAGAGCATCACTCTCACCGCGGCGGGCATAGCATTGGGGGTCCCGCTCGGATTGGTGATCGGAAGGACCATATGGCGACTGGTCGCCGAGTCGGTGCCGATGATCTATGTGCCGCCGTTCGCCGTGGCGCATTGGTGGTGACGATCGCCGCGGTTCTCATCTTCGGACGGTTGCTGGTGGTGATTCCGGCGTCGGCCGGGAAGCTGCGACCGGCCGCGACACTGCGGGCGGAGTATCGGGAGGCCATCACCCGAAGCTTGCCTCCAACTGGTTCATCATCTCTTGTCGAGCTGGCTCCGGAGAACTGCGGTCCGGGTCTCACCAACCGAACATGCCTCGTATGTAGGCCGCCTGGCCGAGGTGCTGCAGGCTGTCGTCCGCAACGGACACCAGGCGTACGCCGAGTGAAACAGGTGGGTCCCATCGCTGGTCGACGATCCGCTCCGAGTGCCTCGGGATCTGCTGTGACAATACCGACTCGGTGCGGGCGTGCGCGGCCGCGAGGTATTCGAGGAGCAGGCCGCCGCTCGGCGGGCGCACGGCCGCCGCCTGCGCCGGGCTGTGCCCGTAACCCATGTTGTCGGGGTCGGGTTCCATGGCGAAACGGCCTGCCCAACCGTCGGTCACCCAGAGTTGATCGATCGTCCAACAGTTCCGACATGTGGTGGTCATGCAGTCGGGCGACGTGCCATACCAACCAAGCGATGCTGTTGTCGGCACCGTCGGGAGTCAGTGCCAGGGCGTCTGCATCGAGGCCGTCCACGGCGGCCTCGGCGAGTGGTCCCACGCGGCTGTAGATCTCGCTCAGCAGTTCGGATGTATCCATTTGGATCGCTCCTGTTGCATCGTGTTCATCGGGCGTGCTCGAACGGGAGGTGATCGGCCTGGCGGATCATCAGCTCGTCGAACATCGCGCGGCAGGCCGACTCATCGGCGGGAGAGTTGGGGTCGTTCCGGACTGCCTCGAAGGCGAGTGCCGGGTCACGCTGGAGCGCGGCGTCGACCACGAGGTTCTGCAGGTCCACCTGGGTGGCTATCCAGCCGGCCACCGGTTCGCCGATCGGGTCCATCGTGTCGGGATGGATGCCCTCACCATCCACGGTCGCACCGACTTCGACGATGGCGCCGTCGGCCACGTCGGGTAGGTAGCCCCGGTTGGGGACGTTGACAGCCATGATCCACCGTGGATCCCCGGTGTGCATCGCGGCGATGATCGGTACGACCTCCTCGGTCGAGTGCCCCATTGCGGCCAGGGGAACCGGAGCCTTGGTTGTTGCCGCCCACGCAGCTGCCTTCTCGGCGAGTTGTGCGAATGGTGCATGGAACTCGATGGGCGTGGGCATGAACTCGGCAGCATCCAGTGCGAACGGGAGGTACTCGCCGATGTGGCTGTCGACCGAGCAGGCCACGTATCCGGTGTCACGCGCCACCTGTGCCACGAGTGGCATGTAGTTGAACTCCAGCACGCCCGCTCCGGGCATCGAGCGGTCGAGTTGGCGCGCCACCCACTGCGCACGAGGTGGATAGTCGAAGAACCGCCCGCCGAACATCTTTCGCAGTCGCAGGAGGAGGTCCTCGCCGGTACGGGTATTGCGGAACTCGGTGAAGAACGTGAAGTGATTGATACCCGCTGCCTTCGCCGTGACCTCCGAGCGCTTCACCCGCATGCGACGGCACAACCGGTTGATGCCCATCGGCATCTCGTGGCACATGCCCACATTGGCGACGTTGGTTCCCCGGTTGATCGCGAGAGTCACCCGGCTGAGTGGATTGGTCAGGTTGATGAGGAACGCGTCGGGACAGTGCTTCTCGATCTCCGCGCAGATGTCGAGCGTGTTGGCGATGCTGCGCAGTGAGTGGAACACCGCACCCGGGCCGCCGTTCTCGCCTGTGATCTGGGTGGCGCCGAAGGAGTTCGGGATCTCGTAGTCCTGGTGCCAGTACTCGAAGCGCCTGTGCTCGGCGCTGGCCATCACGTAGCTCGCTCCGGTGAGCGCGATCGCCGGGTCGGTGGAGTAGTCGAGACGCACCGGTGCTCCCGCTGCGGCGTTGAGTCGGGCTGCGAATTGGTATGCACGGTGCAGCCGGTCCGGATCTATGTCGTGGAGCATGAGCAGGGTGCCCGCGAGCTCAGGAGTGTGGACGACGTCGTTGACCATCGAGGGGCCGAACGACATGCCGCCGGCGCCAACCAGGGTGATCTTCGGGGCGGTGTCAGAGGTCGTCATGGGAGGTCCTTTGGGTTCACTTGCGCCCCGGTGAGATTCGATTCAAGTTCGGGAGCCTGAAATGACGATACCCAGCTCAGAGGCCCCGATGGTCGGGATCTTGAGCCTGGGGAGCGCAGCGTGGGTCAGATTGCAGCCGAACTTCGCCATCCACGGGCACTCGACGACGAGCATTCACACCGGGAGCCCCGTTCATCCGGGGGCCTCGGGCCCGACGATGTGACCCCGGCCTCGGAACGCAGCGACGACCTGGAGCAGGTTTCGAGTCGCAGGGGCCTGCTGCGACTCGGCTCACTGGCCGGCGTGGGGGTGGTGGCGGCTGCATGTGCTCCGGCACCGGGATCCGATGCAGCATCCTCCTCGACCAAACCGTTCCCCGAGGTCCCACCTGCAACCGTGCCGGCCACGCCGCCGGCATGGTCCAGTGCCACCGGCATGCATGTTGCCCGTCGGCTCACCTGGGGTGCGACTCCGGCGTTGGCTGCACACATCGAAACGCTCGGGCTCGAGCCATGGCTGAACCAGCAGATCAACTGGCGGTCGATAGACGACTCCCACATCGCCGCAATGATCGCTCCATGGCCCCGGCCCGACATGTCGCCGTCCCAGGTCAACGACGACAAGCCATGGCGGATCCCCCAGGAACTCGCCGCACACGAGACGATCAGGCGTGTCTATTCCAACCGGCAGCTCCATGAGGTGATCACGGACTTCTGGCACGACCACTTCAACGTCTTCGCGCAACACACCCCGGCCCAACGGCATCTGGGCGGTATGGACCGCGATGTGATCCGAGTGCATGCCCTGGGGCGCTTCTCCGACATGCTCCCGGCCGTTGCATCTCATCCGGCGATGTTGCACTACCTCGACCAGGCCAGTTCGCGAGCTGATCGCGGGCGCACCCCCAACGAGAACTTCGCACGGGAGGTGATGGAACTCCACACGGTCGGCTCCGATGGTGGCTATGAAGAGGGCGACATCAAAGCGGTTGCCCACCTGATGTCAGGATGGTCCGTCACGGACAGCTCAGGGCCGTTCACCTTCAGGTCCAATTGGCACGACATGGGGCCGATGGCGGGCCGGACGGTGTTGGGCTGGTCGGCCGGTTCGAGCTCGGGTGAGGCAGCCGGGCGTTCATTCCTCGACCATCTGGCCAGGCACCCCGCAACCGCGAGGCGGGTGTGTCACAAACTCGCAGTGCGCCTCATCGGTGAACAGGTGGCGCCGGACTCCGCCGTCGTCGACCGTGCGGTTGCGGCCTACAACAGTTCGGGTACCGACATCTCCGCCGTCGTGCGAAAGCTCGTGCTGTCGGTGGAGTTTGCAGATTCAGCCGGCGCCCGCGTCAGACGCCCGGCCTCACTGCTGACCCAGATGGCGCGGGCATTGCAGCTCCAGTGGGAAGCCCCGAACAACCCGGACAGCTTCCTCTGGCAGAACTGGAACTCGCTCGAAGGTCTGGGCAACGCGAACCATGACTGGCCTGCACCGAATGGGTATCCCGATGTGAACGGCTACTGGTTGTCGGTTGGTTCGCTCGTCTCACGCTGGAATCTGGCGGTGTGGCTCGCCTACGACACGGTTGACGGAATGCCCTTCGATGCAGCCTCGACCCAGGCCTGGGCCCCGAATCAGCTCTGGGGTGAATGGCTCGACGCCATAGCGGAGCGTTTCACCGGTGAACCGTGGGCCCCCGACCTGCGGGACTCGATACTCGCAAAGTACGAGGTCACTGCTGACACGAGGTTCAGGTCGTGGGACCACTACTACGCGGCACCGATCATCACAGTTCTCCTCCAGACAGCGGGGTTCCAACGCTCATGAGCACACCGACCAGAACGGCCGAGACGTTCTCCCAGCGGATCTCGACCACGCGTCGACGTTTCGTGGTCGGTGGAGCCCTCGGCGCTGCAGGCGCCGTTGCCATACCCCTCGTTGCACCCGGTCTGGCCGGTGCCGATCCGGTGCCTCGGAGTCGCAACGTGCTCGTGTCGATGTTCTTCCGTGGCGGTTGCGATGGGCTGTCCCTGTTTCCACCAGTGGGGCACTCGGGCTACTACGACGCGCGCCCGACCGTGGCGGTACCCCAGAACGCAGCTCTGGCGTTGGGGGGTCCGGGAGCGAACGGAGACTTCGCCTGGCATCCGGGTATGCCCCGTATCAGCGCGCTCTATGACTCCGGGCGGGTGGCGGTCGTACCTTCGGCGGGGACGCCCGACCATTCCCGGTCACATTTCGACTGTCAGGACGGCATCGACGCCGGACGCCCGGAGAACCGTCTGTCGGTGAGCGGCGGGTGGTTGGGTCGCTACCTGGCTTCGACAGCCCACGACGACCATCCGTTGCGGGCGTTCACCGCCGGTACCGGACTCGCCCCGGCCATGCGGGGCTATGGCGGCATAGCGGCCTCCTCGATAGACCAACTGGGCCTGATTCCATGGGGACCCGACCCGGATTGGGCATTGGAGATGATCGCCGCGGGTTACACCCCCGAGCGTGCCGGGGGAGACCTCGCGATGTGGAGTGGAGTTGCGATCGGAGCACTCGATGACCTGAGCACCGTGGTCGATGGAGGTTCGCAGCCACCGGACGGCTGGCCCACCAGCTCTGCGGGTCGATTGTTCTTCACGCTCGCACGGGTACTCGAGGAAGGACTGCCCGTTCAGGCTGCGGCGTTGGACGTGGGAGGTTGGGACCAGCATGACGACATGGGGTCCGCAACCGACCCGAACTCCCGGACCCGGCGACAGATGGCGATGCTCGATGACGCGATCGGTGCGTTCATGGATCGAATTGACGGTGCCGGACTCACCGACCGCGTCACCCTGGTGACGATGACCGAATTCGGTCGGCGTGTGGCCCAGAACGACTCCGGTGGCACCGACCACGGCTATGGAGCTCCGATGTTGGTCGTGGGTGCCGGGGCCTCGCCCGGGGTCCATGGTGAGTATCCGGGACTGGAAGCGGGAGACCTGGACGGTGGTGATCTGGCGGTGACCGTCGACCAGCGCACGGTGCTCGCGGAGTTGCTGACGAGACGACTCGGCGCAAGCGATCTCGGTGGAGTCTTCCCGGGGTTCGACAGCTCGCAGGGTACCTTCCTCGGAGTCGTCACCTGAGTGCCGCCACATGTGGCGGCACGTGTTGCACCGGCGGCATCGTCGGGCGCGCAGTTGGTAAATTGTGGCTGAACAGTCCGACACAGGGGGAACGATGACCATTGCCGACAGCAGTCCCGTCACTGACGAAACAATCGCTTCGATCGTCGATGCGGGTCGTTCACCGCTCGGAAGTGAACACATCGTGCCCAGCCCGGGTGACGTTTCATTCACATGGGACTACGGACGTAGCCGCGACGGGCTGTCCAGGCTCTACGAGAAGGCGAAGGTCTCGCAGTGGAACGTGACGACCGACCTTGCCTGGGACACTCCTGTTGATCAGGGGCAGATAGCGGATCGGTTGGCGCAGAGTCCGTCTGCGAATGCCTTTCGGGAAAAGGCGGCGCAGTACTCACCCGACCTGGCCAAGTGGGGTGAAGCGGAGTGGCGCCAGCACTCGATCGAGGAACAGAACTCGATGTTGTCCCAGTTCCTCCATGGCGAACAAGGTGCGCTCCTGTGCACCGCGAAGATCGTCGAGACGGTGCCGTGGATCGATGCCAAGTACTACGCCTCCACCCAGGTCGTCGACGAGGCCCGGCACGTCGAGGCATTTCAGCGGTACCTGGACGAGAAGTTCTCGGGGCACCATCCGATCAACCCGCACCTGGGTTCACTGTTGGACGACATCATCGGTGATCCGAGATGGGACATCACATACCTCGGGATGCAGATCATGGTCGAGGGGCTGGCCCTCGCTGCGTTCGGTTTCATCCACCAGATGACCGATGAGCCGCTGCTGAAGAAGCTGTTGCGCTACGTGATGTCCGATGAGGCACGCCACGTCGCCTTCGGAGTTCTCTCGCTACAGGAGTTCTACGGCCAACTCAACGCGGCGGAGATCCGTGAGCGCCAGGAGTTCGCACTCGAAGCCGTGATCCGGTTGCGGAACCGTTGGTTCCACACCGACGTGTGGGAGCGGATGGGAGTGGACCCGAAGCCGGTGGTGCGTCTCATGCTCGACGAGCCTTCATCCGATGAGCAGATGTTCCGCATGATGTTGTTCTCCAAGATTGTTCCCAACACCAAGAAGCTCGGCCTCCTCGACGCGGGTGACGGGTGGTTGCGCTCACGGTTCGAGGAACTCGGCATCATCCACTTCGAGGACTGGGTGGACACCTCTGAGGAGTACGCCGACCTCGATGAAGTGGCGAAGGACCGGGCGGCGGTCTGATACCCGCCGATCAAAGCGCCCCATTGCGAAATCGCGCCCGGGGGAGTGGCCTCAGGGCCTGATCCGGGAGTTGGGTTCCCGGCCACCTCGGAGGATCGCCCGGTGCCGTACCGGTGTCAGGATGGGGTCATGAACGCGAGCAACGACCACTACTCGGACTTCGACGAGCTGGGTTTCGACCGACCGGGCGAGGGGGTGCTGCGGATCACGCTGGATGCGCCGGGCCTCAACTCGGTGAATCGAGCGGTCCACCGGCAGCTCGCCGACGTGTGGCAGGCGGTCGATCGTGATTCCGAGACCAGGGTCGCGGTGTTGCGCGGTGCAGGCAAGGCTCTCTCGGCCGGCGGGAGCTTCGAGTTGATCGACGACATGGTCGACGACTTCGCCGAACGGACCCTGGTGATGCGCGAGGCGCGTGACCTGGTGTTCAACGTCATCAACTGCTCCAAACCGGTTGTGTCGGCGATCCACGGTCCGGCAGTCGGAGCGGGACTTGTCGCGGCACTGTTGGCCGACGTCTCGGTGGCCGGTCGCAATGCCAGGATCATCGATGGCCACACACGCCTCGGCGTCGCCGCGGGCGACCACGCCGCGATCTGCTGGCCATTGCTGTGTGGAATGGCGAAGGCGAAGTACTACCTGCTGACGTGTGATCCCCTCTCGGGGGAGGAGGCTGAACGCATCGGACTGGTCAGCCTGTGTGTGGACGATGAAGAGGTACAGGAGCGCTCGCTGCAGGTTGCGGCCACGCTTGCGGCGGGTTCCCAGTCAGCGATCCGTTGGACCAAACACTCACTCAACAACTGGTATCGGGACCATTCGTCGATATTCGATGCTTCGTTGGGTCTCGAGTTCTACGGTTTCGGTGGTCCTGACGTCGCAGAGGGAGTCGCTTCGCACCGTGAGAAGCGCCCGCCGCGATTCGATGGCCCCACCAGTGAGTGACCAGCCAACCGGTGCGATGTGACGCCCGGGTTCATTCGATCTGAACCGTTCCGATTCCAGTCGCTACGGTTGATCCCCTGATGCCGTCGCCCACCATCGACCATGCGCCCGGTTCCGGTCCGGCAGGCATTCACCATGCGTGAACCTGCAAGGTCCGTGACCCCGGAGATCATGGGCGTGGTGAATGCATCGATGGATTCTCTGACCGGCGGGGTGGATGCCGTTGGAGCGCAGGAACTGGCGGTCGGGATGGTCGCCGCAGGTGCGTCTGTACTCGACTGCGGTGGTCAGTCATTACGCACCGACAGGCACGAGATCACCGTGGCGGAGGAACTCGAACGAGTGCTGCCGGTGATCGAGGCGATCCGAGCGGCGTGTCCGGGAACCACGATCTCGATCGACACCTATCGGGCCGAGGTGGCCGAGAACGCGATCGATGCCGGGGCGGGAATCGTCAATGACCCATCAGGGCTGATCGATCCCGGCATGGCTGGAACGGTGGCTGAACGTGATGTCGACATCGTGATGGCCTACAGCCGTGCCAAGCCCAAGGTTCGCATGCAACGGGACCAACTCGTCGCGAACCCGATGGCGGATGCGATGGCATTCTGCCGGGACCGCCTCGGGCGGCTGGTGGCTGCGGGCGTGGACCAGAAACGGGTGATTCTGGATCCGGGCCCCGACCTCGGAAAATCACCCGAACAGACGATCGCGATGCTCCATGGGGCTCAGCGCCTGAGGGCGGCCTTCGGTGCCCCGCGGTTGTTGTGGGCCGTGTCCCGAAAGGACTTCATCGGAGCACTCGTGGAGCGGATGCCGTCGGGCCGGGACCCCGGGACCTACGGAGCACTCTCCGCGATTCAGTTGTGCCCCGGCGACATCGTGCGGGTCCACGACGTGGCCGGCGTCGCCGACTTCTTCAAGGTGCGTGCAGCACTCCTCGATGGAATCGATGGGACGCTCGACCTCGCTGAGAAGTACCGCTACGACCCCTGAGACCTCAGACGACCTGGGGAAGGCCGATTGGATTGGGAAATGGGATCCAACCCTTTTCGACGATCGCGGAAGCGATGGGGATCAACCCATCACGCATGTGTTCACGGCCACTCTCTCCGATGGCTGCGTAGGGCGCCGACGCGAGGTCGTCAGTGCGCGATTCGAGATCGGCATGGAGCCGGGCTCCTCGCTCGGTCAGGGTGGGCACGGCTGCGTCCGCGACACTCGCCGACACATCGTCCGTCTCTTGATCGGACTCGGATGGAGCGCCTTCGGAGGGCGCGACAAGGGCATCCGCGGGCAGCGCCCCTTCCAGAACCCCGGCTACGCGCAGCGTTGTGATCGCGTCGTTCCAGTCCTGATCGGACCAGCCGCGCATTCCCTTCATGGACGAGAGCCCCTCACCCCGGGAGGCAAGCGCCAGGACGTGGGCTTCGCAGCCACCGACCCCCTCGGCAGTCAGCGCCGCGAGGTGGCCGTCACCGCGGTGTTCCCGCAGTGTGGTGCACATCTGCCAGAGGTCCTCCACCGGATCCTCGAACGGGGTGACATCGTGGTTGGCGGCGAACAACGCCCGCCCGCTCAGTTCGCACACGTCCAGGGCCTTGTCCATCACCCCGAGCAGGCTTTCAGCGACGTCTTCACAATCGGGCAACGCGTCCCGTATCGCAGCGGCGCCAGCACGGGCCCGGCCGTTCACGGCGTCGTCCGGAGATACGTAGTCCCATGCATCGGGAAGTGCTCTCGAGACCATCGACGGCTCGAAGCCGCCGAATGCCGCAGTCACCACGGCAGGGCCCACCGCCCCCATAGGAGCAGCCCGTGTTCCGAAGTAGCTCATCCAGAACCCCTTGAACCCCAATTCGGTATGCGACTCCCGACAGATGGGAGAGAAGTAGGTGACCGCATGGACGGTCTCGATCAGATGCCACATGTCTCGGGACTCCGCTGGATGCATGGTGCAATCATTACGCCTCCGGGAGCCGTGGGTGCGCGCCATGCAGTGGGATGTAGGTTCTCCCGGTGGATCCGGCACATCCATAGGTCGGGTTCAATGACCACTTGCGAGGAATCACCATGGCAGGAAAAGGCATCACGATGACCGGTGAGTTGGAGCGGTACCTGGTCTCACACAGTGATCCACCACGCACCGATGTGCACGAACGCCTGATCGCCAGGACAGCGGAGGCGATGGGTGATCTGGCAGGCATGCAGGTTGCGCCCGAGCAGGGTCCCTGGCTCACTTTCATGGCACGCCTGATCGGGGCCAAACGGGCTGTGGAGGTCGGGACCTTCACGGGCTACTCCGCCCTGTGCACAGCAGAGGGGCTGGGTGAAGGCGGGCGGCTCAGCTGTTTCGACATCGATGCCGCGTTCGTCGACATGGGACGTCCCTATTGGGCGGAGGCCGGAGTGGAGGACCGCATCGAGGTGACCATCGGGCCGGCCTCGGAAGGCCTGAGAACCCTGCCCGTCGACGACGCGGTTGACCTGGCTTTCATCGATGCCGACAAGACCGGGTATGCGGACTACTACGAGCAGCTCCTGCCACGCATGCGCGTAGGTGGGCTCATCGTGGCCGACAACGCGCTCTGGTCGGGCAGGGTCATCGATGGCGCCGTCACCGATGCAGATACCGAGGCACTTCGGGCGTTCAACGACATGGTGTTCGCCGACGGTCGCGTTGATGCGATGCTGACGAATGTCGGAGACGGCCTCATGCTCGCCCGGAAACGCTGATACCCGTGAGCGAATATCGGCCCCGGGGTGTTCTGTGTTGCGTGCGTGGCGCACAGCGCCACGCACGCAACACAGAACTGCGAGACCCGGTTTCGACCTGAGGCCTGCGCCGCGGCACCATTGAGCCGTGTCTGAGACGAACCCGGGGCTTGCGGACCCGATCGATATCGGTCCGGTAACCGCGCCCAGCGCGGTGATCTTCGGGCCCCATGAGACAAACCTCGGGCGGGGTCGGTCGATATCGGAACGACACGTCGCGTACTACGCGCGCCGGGCGGCCGGGGGTGCAGGTGTCATCATCACCGAGGAGGCCTCGGTGCATGACTCGGACTGGCCCTATGAGCGAGCGCCGCTCGCAAGCGAATGCGGTCCGGGTTGGGCCGAGGTGGTCGCTGCGTGCGCACCGTACGGAACGCCGGTGGTTGCGGCGCTCGGCCACGCCGGTGGACAGGGCACCTCGCACTGGTCCCAACGTGAGCTGTGGGCACCCGGGCGGGTACCCGAGGTCAACACCCGTGAGGTCCCCAAGCAGATGGAGGACCGCGATATCGAGGCCGTCATCGAGGGCTTCGTACGGTCCGCCAGGGTCGCGATCGATGCTGGTTGCGCAGGGGTTGAGATCAATGCCGGGCAGTACTCGCTGGCCCGCCAGTTCCTGTCCGGTCTCACCAACACCCGCGGGGATCATTGGGGTGAGGACCGCACGGAGTTCCTTCGTCGTGTCCTCGATGAGGTGCGAGGCGAGATCGGTGGACAACGTCTGTTGGGGCTCCGCCTCAGCTGCGACGAACTGGCCCCATGGGCCGGGATCACGCCCGAGATGGCACCGGACCTGGCTGCGGAACTGGTATGCCGGACCGGCGCGGAACGCGTGGTCGTCGACATGTTGACCGTCGTGTGCGGTTCGATTTTCAGCGCCGGAGCAACCCGCCCGGACGGCCACACACCAGAGGGTTTCAACATCGGGCTCGCCACCATGGTGGCTGACGTGGCCGATGCAGCAACCGGAGGTCGGACAGTGGTCGTGGCCCAGGGTTCGATCGTCGAACCGGCGATGGGTGAGTCGATCCTGTCGGAGCTCGCGGATAGGAGCTGTGGAGATGACCCGTGCGCAGATCGCCGATGCCGAACTGGTAGCGAAGGTCCGTGCCGGCAACGAGGCCCGGGTCCGGCCGTGCGTGTTGTGCAACCAGATGTGCGCTGTCCGCGACAACCGCAATCCGATCGTGAGTTGCGTGGTCGATCCGTTCTCGGGTCACGAATCCACCGAGGTGCTACCTGAGGATCCGGTCGCGATCAGCCGCAGTGTGCTGGTTGTGGGCGGCGGACCGGCCGGGCTCGAAGCCGCACGTGTGGCAGCAATGCTCGGCCACTCCGTGATGGTTGCGGAACGTGGCGGACAACTCGGCGGGAACCTTCGGCTCGTCGCCGCGCAGCCGGGACGCCACCGATTTGCGGACTTCGCCGACTGGTTGGTCGGCGAGTGCATCGAATCCGGTGTGGACCTGCGTACGGGCACGGAGGTGGACGCTGATTCGATCGAGCGGCCACCGCATGTGATCGTCGCCACCGGAGGAAGGCGCGGGGAGCCCGGCTGGCCCATCACGAGCGCCGCCACGGTGTGGAGCGCCACCGATGTCCTCGGACAGGTCGCAGGCGGGTCCACGGAGCTCGATCTTCCCGAGGGCGACGTGATGGTGTGGGATCCGATCGGTGGTCCGACCGGGGTGGCGGTGGCGGAGCTCCTTGCAGCGAACGCTTCGGGCCGCGTCGATGTGCCGGCCCGGCGAGTTCACCTGGTCACTCCCGACTACATCGTGGGCAACGAACTCGCCCGTAGCGGTGATCTCGGACCGGCCAACTCACGGCTCGCCAATGCGGGGGTCGAGCTGCACCGTCGCCGGATCCTGCAGAAGGTTCGAAAGTCCAGTGCGGCCCTTGCTGATCGGTTCTCCGACGAGATCGAGGAAGTGGATGTCTCATGGGTCGTGGACTGTGGTCACAGGTTGCCCGACAATGCGCTCGAACAGGCGATTCGTGAGTCAACCGGCCACACCGTGGCCACTGCGGGAGATTGCGTTGCACCGCGTACCGTCGGCGAGGCTGTGCTCGAAGGCCGGCGCCGCGCCCTGGAGGTCACATGAGCCATGCCGGCCGGTCGACGGCTCCACACATTGCGGTCACGTTTCGGTTGGTCATGTTGGTACGGTAGGGACACAGCCGTTCACCCGGCTCCGCACGAGCCGTCGTGGGTGGCAGAGGCAACTAGCGCTGCACCAACGGGGGTGCCAGCGGACAACGAGGGGTGATCGTGACGGACGATTCGGCCACTGCGGAGCAAGGAAGAACTGCGGAGCAGAGCAATTCTGCGGAGCAGATCGGGACCGCGACGCAAAGCGCTACGGCGACGAAGCCGAGCGAGGAAATCACCGACGTGGTGATCCGTCTGGCGGGGGATTCCGGTGACGGGATGCAACTCACCGGCACCCAGTTCACCGCGGTGAGTGCTCTGGCCGGCAACGACCTTGCGACCCTGCCCGACTTCCCCGCCGAGATCCGCGCTCCTGCAGGTACCCTCCCGGGGGTTTCGGCGTTCCAGGTCAGGATCTCCTCGGAGGACATCTCGACTCCGGGCGACGTCGCCGACGTGCTGGTGGCGATGAATCCCGCGGCGCTCCGCTCAGAGCTGTCCAAGGTGCGCTCGGGTGGGATGATCATCGTGAACAGCGATGGGTTCGGCGAACGTGATCTGGAGAAGGCGGGGTATGAGGACAATCCGCTCGAGGGTGACACCCTCGCGGAGTACAACGTCGTCGACGTGCCGATGACGAGCCTCACCGTCACCAAGGTGAAGGACCTGGGGGTGAAGGGTCGCGATGCGGAGCGGTCGAAGAACTTCTTCGCACTGGGACTGCTCTGCTGGATGTACAGCCGCAACCCCGATGACCTGCGGGACTGGATCGAGGACCGGTTCGCGTCCGACGACCTCGTGCGTGACTCCAACCTCATGGCTTTCGAGGTCGGATGGTCCTTCGGTGAGACCACCGAGCTGATTCCGGTCACGCGCTCGGTTGCACCCATGGAACGGCCACCGGGGACCTACCGCAACATCACCGGCAACGTCGGACTGGCGTGGGGGATCATCGCGTCCGCTCAACTGAGTGGCCTGTCCACCTACCTGGGGTCATATCCGATCACCCCCGCATCGGACATCCTCCACGAACTGGCGAAACACCCTGAAGCCGGGATTCGGACCTTCCAGGCAGAAGACGAGATCGCAGCTGTCGCATCGGCGGTGGGTGCGGCGTTCGGTGGCGAACTGGCATGGACGACGACCTCGGGTCCGGGCATGGCGCTCAAGGCCGAGACGATCGGCCTCGCGATCAGCCTGGAGTTACCGCTCGTCATCGTCGACATCCAGCGAGGTGGACCCTCCACCGGCCTTCCTACCAAGACCGAACAGTCCGACCTGACCCAGGCGATCTTCGGTCGCCACGGAGAGTCCCCGCTACCCGTCATCGCAGCGAGTCGACCTTCGGACACCTTCGAGTGTGCGATCCAGGCTGCCGAGATGGCGATCAAATACCGCACTCCCGTGATCCTGTTGTCGGACGGCTACATCGCGAACAGCTCCGAGCCCTGGTGTATACCCGACGTGGATTCGTTGCCGGACCTCTCGGTGAGTTTCGCCACCGAGACCAACCACACCGCTCCCGATGGGACCGCTGAATACTGGCCGTACCTGCGTGACCCGGACACGCTGGCGAGGCCCTGGGCGATTCCGGGCACGCCTGGCCTGGAACACCGCCTCGGTGGGATCGAGAAGGCCGACGGATCGGGAGACATCTCCTATGACCCCGACAACCACCAGGCCATGACCGAACTACGCGCCGCGAAGGTGGCCGGAGTGGCCAGGGACTACGCACCGATGAAGGTGACCGGCGATGCCGGTGATGCTGAAGTGCTGGTGGTCGGCTGGGGATCGACCTGGGGTGCGATCGCAGCCGCGGTCGAACGGGTCCGCCACGACGGCGGCAAGGTCGCACACCTTCACCTGCGCAACCTGAATCCCCTCCCGGAGGGGTTGGGGGAGATCCTGCGGGCCTATCCCCTCGTGGCAGTGCCCGAGATGAACATGGGCCAGTTGTCGATGATCCTGCGTGCGGGGTACCTCGTCGACGCGCAGAGCATCTCCAAGGTGGCCGGCCTGCCGTTCACCGCAGGAGAGATAGAGATCGAGCTCCGCAAGTGTCTGGGCAACGCCAGCAGTACCAACCACGCGAACGACAGGGGTCAACGATGACGGTTACCGAACCGAATGCCGGCGATGTGCTTGCAACACCGGTGGACGTTCCCTCCACCACCCGTGCAGATTGGCAGAGCAACCAGGAGGTGCGTTGGTGCCCCGGTTGTGGTGACTACACGATCCTTGCAGCACTGCAGTTCGCACTTCCCGAGATGGGTGTGCGCCGGGAGGACACCGTCGTGGTGGGAGGGATCGGTTGTGCAGCCCGGTTCCCCTATTACATGAACACCTATGGGGTGCATGGGATCCACGGTCGTGCTCCGGCGATTGCGACCGGGGTGGCGTTGTCCAACCCGGATCTGTCGGTGTTCGTGATCGGGGGCGACGGCGACCTGCTCTCGATCGGTGGAAACCATCTCCTGCACGCGCTGCGTCGCAACGTGAACATCACGATCCTGTTGTTCAACAACCGGATCTACGGGCTGACCAAGGGTCAGTATTCGCCCACATCCGAGCAGGGGAAGGTGACCAAGAGTTCACCACAGGGTTCCGAGGACGCGCCGCTGCTGCCCCTGTCGGTTGCGCTCGGTGCCGACGCCACCTTCGTCGCCCGTACCCATGACATGGACCGCAAGCACATGGAGGAGGTCTTCAAACGCGGCCCACGCGCACAAGGGGGCGGCGTTCGTCGAGATCCTGCAGAACTGCAACGTCTTCAACAACCACGCCTACCAGCAGATCACCGCACGGGACAACCGCGAGGACATGCTGATCCAGCTTCGCGACGGCGAACCCATCCGGTTCGGCCCTGACGGCTCGAAGGGGGTCGTCTTCGACCCCAGGCAGGGGGCGGTAGTGGTCGATGTGGCCGACGTGGGTGAGGATGCACTGCTGATCCATGACGAGGCCCGTGATGCCCCTTCGGTGGCTTTCGCCCTGGCGAGGCTCTCACCCAACATGGACGAACCCACGCCGATGGGTGTGTTCCGCGACGTGGACCGGCCCATCTACGGTGAACGCAATCCGATCCCTGACACCCCACCCGGGCGGCAGCTGATCTCGGACCTGTTGCTGTCGGGTAGCACCTGGACGGTCAACTGATCTTCGTTCTCCGTTTGCCCGGAGTTCCCACTTTGCCCATATCGCTTCGCTGGTGTGTTGGGTACAATGGTGTTTGCAAGGTCTTCGCTGAAGAACCGATTTGCGGGAGCTGGCGGTGACCAGGCAGCACTGGCAAAGGTGCCACTAGGAGAAAATGATGCTTGAGACCACGAAGAACATCCTGGATGCAACTGTCCAACAGGCGCTTGACCTGGCGAAGTCCGCGAACAGCGCATTTCGCTCGCACGACGACGTAGCAGTCGCCCTTCCGGGCGGCATGTACGGCCATGTCCACAAGGGCCGTCTGGTTGGATTCGGACTCGAACCGGTCGGTGACGTAGTCGTTACCTCCGATCGTCGTGTGGACGAACTCCTCGATGGCGACAGCGGAGACTTCCTCTGGGGCCGTGTTGCTGCCATCGCCGGCGGTGCTGCCGCAGCCGCATCCACGGTCGCCGGTGTGACCGTTGCGATCCTGCGAGGTCGCCGCGGATCGGTTGCCACTGCCTGATTGGTCTCCAACGGCAATTGGTGTCTCTGCTGAAGCGAGCAGCCCTGCTCCGGCGAGGATGACGTCGAGACGGGTCCAGTCCGGCGTCGAGCGCCGGTCCCGGTGCTGTGTCAGCCGTCGAGCACCGGTCCCGGTGCTGTGTCAGTCGAGTGCTGGAAGCCCGTCGATGGATACGGCGTTCTTGCCCGCCCGGTAGGCGGTGACATCCTCGTCACTCTTGCTGTCCGCCCACTCGATGAGTCGGCGTCGATCCTCGACGAAATCCATGAACGGTACCGAGTAACCGCACGACATCGATGTGCGGTCGACGTCGACGACGATGATTGCTCGTGGGGCGACGTTGAGGGCTTCGGACCCTGCGTAGAGGTCGTACAGGTCAGGCCATTCAGCGTCATCTGGGAACACGACACGACCGTTGCCGTACAACCGCACGATGTTGGGTTTGCCGTTGAACGCGCAGAACATGAACGTGATGCGCCCATTTTCCCTGAGATGGGCGATCGTTTCCGCACCGCTCCCGGTGAGATCGAGGTACGAAACCCGCTGGCTGTCGAGCAGGCGGAAGGAGTCGTAGCCCTTCGGCGATACGTTTACCCGACCGCCACCTGAGAGAGGCGCTGTAGCAACGAAGAACATGTGCTGTTGCTCGATGAATTTCTGCATCGGGTCAGTGATCTGTTCAAAGGCTCGTCCCATTGGCCCATTATGCCGTGGACCGCCCTTGGTTTTGTAGGTGGTTGGTCGAGCAGGTCACCGGGGGCGGAGGCCTGTGACCTCTCGAGAGCGGGACCGGAAAAGTGGGGTCACCGATCCGGGAACTAGCGTGTGTCGATGGCTGAGCGTCTTCTCTGGTCACCCGCGCAGATCGGGCCTGTCACGGTGCGGAACCGCATCGTGTTCTCAGCGCACCTGACGAACTATGCCCGGGATGGCATGCCATCGGAGCAACACGCCGCCTACTACGCCGAGCGCGCCAAGGGCGGGGCCGGTCTGATCATCACCGAGGAGCATTCGACCCACCCCACCGATTGGCCCTACGAAAAGTTGATACACGGATTCAATCGGGACGTGATCCCTGGATACCGGCGTATCACCGAAGCGGTTCATCGTCACCGGGTGCCCATCTTCGCCCAGATCAACCACAACGGCGGCCAGGCATCCTCGATGTACTCGCGCCTGCCGGTGTGGGCACCGTCGGCAGTGGCTGATCCGCTGTTCCGCGAGGTTCCCAAGGCCGTCGACGAACAGGAGATCGCCGAAATCGTGGGCTCGTACGCCCGGGTGGCGGTCCACTGCGCGGAGGGAGGCTTCGATGGCATCGAGCTTCAGTGTTCGCACTCGTCGATCGTGCGCGGCTTCCTCTCGCCGGCCACCAACAAGCGCACTGACGAATACGGTGGGTCTCTCGCCAACCGGGCCCGTCTGCTGTTGGAGATCGTTGCTGCGGTGCGTGGCTCGATCGGAGCCGATCTCGCACTCGGGGTGCGCATCTGTGGTGACGAACTGATCGAGGGCGGCACGACGATCGAGGACGCGGTCGAGGTCTCGAAGCTGGTCGAGGCAACCGGACAGGTCGACTACATCAACACATCGATCGGGGTCGCCACGGCGAGCCTGTTCATGATCGAGGCCTCGATGCACATCCCTCCCGGGTACGCGATGTTCATCCCCTCTGCGATCCGCCGGGCGGTGGAACTGCCTGTCGTGGGGGTCGGGCGCTTCAAGGATCCCCTCCAGGCCGAGCGCGCGCTGGCTGAGGGTGAGTGTGATCTCGTGGGGGTGGTGAGGGGACAGATCGCCGATGCTGACTTCGTGGCCAAGGCCAGGGCCGGGGAGGCGGACGATACGCGCCTGTGCCTCAGCTGCAACCAGGAATGCGTGGGCCGGATGGGCCTCAACCGCTGGTTGGGGTGCATCGAGAACCCGAGAACAGGTCGCGAGTCCCTCGGAGTGGGCGAGGCCGTACGTGTCGGGCGGCCACGCGATGTACTGGTGGTCGGCGCAGGCCCGGCCGGCCTGCAAACTGCGATTGCTGCCGCGCGCAACGGCAACCATGTGACCATCTGTGAGGCAACCGGTGCCCCGGGCGGCCAGGTGTCACTCGCCGCCTCGGTACCGAATCGGGCGGAATTCGGAGACCTCGTCCGCAACCAGGTTCACGAGGCCCGACGGCTCGGAGTGGCCTTCGAGTTCGGGGTCGTCGTGGACGCGGAAGAAGTCGCCCGTCGCCACCCCGACCGCGTTGTGGTGGCCACCGGCTCAGTGCCGGAACGCCCCTGGTGGGCACCCGGTGATGCCGAGTGGATCGTCGACGTGCGAGACGTCCTGACGGGAACCGCCAGGCCTGTCGGAAATGTGCTGGTGCTCGATGAGCTCGGTTTCCACCAAGGCACCTCCGTCGCCGAACTCCTCGCTGACCGTGGTGCCACCGTCGAGGTGGTGACCCCGGGCATGGTGGTCGGTCAGGACCTGGGCATCACCCTCGATCTGGAGAACTTCTGGATCCGCGCACAGGCGAAGGGAATCACCCAGTCGACCGAGCTGGTGCCGATGGGGGTCGAGAGCGACCACGCGAACGGTCACACGGTGAACCTGCAGCACCATCCCACCGGGCGGATGTTCACCCGATCGCCCGACTGGATGGTGTTGGCAGTGCCTTCGAGTCCCGCGGATGCGCTTTACCACGAGCTCGTTGCTACAGGGATCGTCGTCGAACGGGTGGGTGACGCGGTGGCGCCGCGTCGAGCTCATGCAGCCGTGATCGATGGTGAACGGGTAGGAGCCGGGCTGCTCTAGCAGCGAACTGTTCTCTGAAGGGAGAGTTCCGTTGACACATCTGAACCCGAGTGTCCTGATCCTGGTGCCGCTCATCACGGCCTTCATCGGATGGGTCACCAACTGGGCTGCGGTGAAGATGATCTTCCTTCCCAGACACTTCGTCGGCGTCGGCAGGTTTGGTTGGCAGGGAGTCGTTCCAGCTCGCAATGAGCAGTTTGCGAACGATGTCGCTGACAATGTGGGTGAGGTCATCTCGGTACGTGACCTGGCCGATCGCCTCGATCCCGTGGAGATGGAGAAGGAGCTGTCAGGCCGCCTCGACGAGGAACTGCCCGCGCTGGTGGGCGAGGTGCTTGAACTCCTCAAGCCGGGTGTCTTCTCCGAGATGGTGCCCGCCGCCAGGGCGATGGTCATCACCCAGGTCCGTTCCGAGGTATCGGCGACAGCGGCGGACCTGTTCGACGACGTGCGGCAGATTTCGGACGAGTCCCTCGACCTGAAGGCACTGGTGAAGGATCTGCTGTCGGGGGAGAACGCGGATCGCCTGGGCGAGTTGTTCGCCCGCATGGGTCGCAAGGAACTGCGGTTCATCGTCTACTACGGCGGCATCTTCGGTCTTCTCATAGGGATCGTCCAGGCTCTGCTCTTCGGCGTACTGGGACAGTGGTGGGTCATTCCGATCGTCGGTGCGATCGTGGGCCTCGGAACCAACTGGTTGGCGCTCAAGATGATCTTCCGACCACTCGAGCCCAGGAGGTACCTGGGGTTCATCCCCTACCAGGGGATGTTCCCGAAGCGTCAACCCGAGATCGCCAGGGAATATGGCGAGGTGGCTGCCGAGGAGATATTCACCCCGGCGAACCTCCTGCGGGTGCTGCTGGAAGGCGAAGCGGGCGCCCGCATCGCCGTGGTTGTCACGATGCGTGTGACCGAGGCCATCGATGCGAACCTTGCGGCCGTCTCGATGCTCACGTCCACCGAGGTGAGCATGGCGCGAGTCCGCGAGGTGCAGCTTCTGCTGGTGGAGCGCGTGGGAGGTCAGCTACCGCAGTTGCGCCGGGAGATCGAGGAGATCGTGGCCAAGCGCCTGGCAGTGGCGGAGCTGGTCGAGACACGTATCGCGGAGATGCCGAAGGTGGACTTCGAACGCCTCCTGCGGGGGATCTTCGAAGAGGATGAATGGATCCTGATCGTCATCGGTGGCGTGCTGGGCGGTCTCGTCGGGCTGCTTCAGGCGGCGATCGTGCTCGCCATGTAGGGCCCGCCGGGGAGGCAACCTCGCTCTACCAGTCGACCTGTTCGCAACCGGAGTGGGTGTCGGGTTCCACCTGCAGGGTTGCGTGATGGATACCGTGATCAACCGCGAGGGTCTCGCGGGCCTGATCCAGGACCTGGTGGTGGTCCGCCCCGGTACCCACCACGAGGTGAGCGGTCAGAACGTCCATGTCGGTGGTCAGGGTCCACACGTGGAGGTCATGCACCTCGGTGACCTCTGGAACCGCTCGCAGCGAATCCAGGACTGCCGGCAGGTCCAGATGCGGGGGAGCCTCCTGGAGCAGGATGCGCAGCGAGGCCCACGCGAGTCGTATCGCCCGTGGGACGATCCACAACGCAATGGCCAAACCGATCCAGGCGTCGATCACCGGCTTGTCCGTCAACATGATCAACGCCCCGCCGATCACCACACCGACCGAACCCACGGCATCAGCGAGCACCTCCAGGCGGGCTCCCTCTGCGGCAAGTGAGCCACCATCGCTCAACAGCTTGAGTGAGACCAGGTTGGCCACGAGTCCCAGCGCTCCTACGAACAGCACGGGGAGGCCCGGGACGTCGGGAGGGTCCTCGATCCGGCCCACCGCCTCGTAGAGTGCCCATATGGCCACTAGGACGAGCAGGACCCCGTTCGCCAGAGCCGACAGCACCTCCAGGCGGTAGAACCCGAAGGTGCGCTCGTCCCGGGTCGGGTGCGAAGCAAGGGTGACCGCTGCCAGCGCCAGGATCAGGCCTCCCACGTCGGTGAGCAGATGTGCTCCGTCGGTGAGCAGTGAGAGTGAGCCTGTGCTCAAGCCCACCGAGACCTGCACCACCAGGGTGACGAGCGTGATTCCGAGGGCGATGCTCAGTGGGCGCTTGGCAGCCTCGCCGGAACGGGCGAGCGCGGACCCGTGGTTGTGCCCGCCGGTTCCATTTGCGTGGTCGTGACCCATCACCCCAAGGGTAGGCGGGTCCGATCACATGTGGTCCGCCGGCCGGGCGGATCTGGTGCGTGCATGTCGACGGTGCCTCGTTGAGCTACCGGTTCGGGGACGGGACCATCAGTGGTCGACCAGTTCCGCAGCGTTCTCGAAGAGACCGGCGGCGAGTTCCTCGAACAGCTGCTCACCATGGGCGGCGCTCGCCTTTGTCGGGTCTCCCAGGACCCCGTTGGGCGCCACATCCGCGAGGCCTCCGTCGGTCAGCTGCCCCGAAATGTCAGAGAAATGCGCCGTCGAACCGATCTCTACGGCCTCGCGGCGGACCAGCTCGGGATGGAGGTGCAGCATCAAGGAGGTCTCGGTGGCACCTGCATGTGAATCACCACCCGGTATCCGGGGATGCCAGACACCGACCGGACGGCCCTCGGAGGTGAGTACCGCCATGGAAGAAGTGAACGCGTCGAGGTTCCCGCCGTGGGCATTGACGAAGAGCACTGCGCTGAAGGGCCTTGGGTGCCCGGAGGCCGGTTCCGGCAGGGCGCTGCGGGCGAGTTCAATGAGTACGTCGGTCATCACAGGCGTCCCCAGGGAGAGGGTCCCGGGGAAGTCACTGTGTTCTCCTGACGCTCCGATCGCGATCGGGGGTGCTACCAGCGTGTCCTGGCGGCGGTTGGCCAGGGCCTCTGCGAGCGCCCGCGCGATCAGCGTGTCGGTGTCGAGGGGGAGGTGGGGACCGTGCTGTTCGCAGCTTCCCACCGGTACCGCCAGCAGGGCCCTGCCGCCATGGAGGTCCACCCAGGTCCTGGCCCCGAGATGGGGGTTGGTCCCGGATCCGGTCGTTTCCAAGGATCAGGACCCGGTGCGGGTGTCAGGCTCGTCGATGTAGCCCCACGAACGAAGCTGCTCGACGATGAGCGCGGCGGCTTCTGGTCCGGTTGCCTCGATGGTGCGCGGGGGAGTGTGTTCGGTCAGCGCTCCGGTGAGTTCCAGGATCCGGGTGAACGCCTCCGGTGACTCAGGTGGGGGAAGTTGCCTCGGTGGCGGCCGCCACGGCAGCACCTTGGGCGCGGCGCCGCTGGCCGTGTGGGCAGTTGCCGGGATGAATTCCACCAGCGGTCGGCCTGCCCCGAGCCTGGCGGTCAGTGGTGCCCGCCTGAGCTTGGCCACCGAACCTTCCACCGACAGGACCGCCCGACCCGTCACCTCGAGCACCTCGCGGCGGGCCCCGTCGAGACGCCTCACCACTCGCTTGAGGTCGTCGGAAAGGTGGGTCACCTCGAGGAGCCCGAGTGCCTGCGCCGCACGGAGGTGGTGGGCGATCAACGCCGGGACCGACCCCGATCCACGGTCACGGCTCATGTCTCCACACACCACGGTGTGTGCCCCCACGCCACTTTCACCCAGCAGGGCAGCCAGAGCGGTCGCGGAACCACCTGCGCCGCTGTCGGAGCGATGTTCGACGAGGATCACCCGAGCAGCCCCTGAAGCGCCGAGCTCGGCCAGAGCATGAGTCGCCTCCCTGGGCCCCGCGGCAAACGAGGATGGCTTCGGTCCCGGCAGACTCCGCGAGGGTCATCGTGACCTCGAATGCCGCCAGGTCGGCCTCGGAGAATCCCCAGCTGTGCAAGGACGGCGTGGGTATTCCACTCCCATCGGACTCGGGGCGCAGGTCGACCCATTTCACACAGGCCGCGATCGGCCCGATGCTCCCTCCGCCGGCCGGCAGTTGCCCGCCACCGGGCCGACGCGGTGCTGTCGAGCGATCGTCCTCGCTGCCTGGGAGCGCTTCACCGGGAGCAGTCATGATGTGTGGAACACCACGCCGTGACCGCCCTCGGGGTAGGACCAACTGATGGCACCTTCCTCGTTGCAGACCATGTAGCAGGTGCCGCATTCGAAACACTGCTCGTAGTTGAACAGGATGCCGCCGTCGGATGTGGGAACGAACAGGTCAGCAGGACACGCGGTGATGCAGCCCCGCACCGAGCAATCGCGACACTTGGTGTCGTCGACGACGATGTGTGGTCGTTCGTGGACCCGGAACTCGACCGTCCCCATGCGCGTCTCGTTGCTGATCAAGGGATAGTCCGAGATCGTGCCCGCGGTCGTGCCGGGACCGTTGCCGGGTGTGTCGCTGTTGTGTATCCGGGTCATCCGTACGCCCTCAGTGCCCGCCACGATTCCTTGGCCACGGTGGAGAGCTTGAGCCCGTGGCGACGGATCTGGGTACGGATTATGCGGATCAGACCGGGCTTCGGGTCGGGGTTGGTGACCTGGAACATCGCTTCGGCCACTCCGCATGCCACCGCGGGCAGTTGGCGTTGTGCAAGATCGCCCATGACAAGGTGCGGCGCAACGCGCAACTTCTTGTGATCGGCCAACACGAAGCTCGACTCGAGACTCCGGCGGTAGCCGGCGAGCCCCGCAGCGCTGGTGTCTCCCCGTGCCACTGCCCGCGCAGCTGCCCGGCCCGCAGCAGCACCCGATCCGATGGCGAAGTTCACGCCTTCGAGCCAGATCCCGGCTGCGAGGCACATGGCAGCAGCGTCTCCGGTCACCAACATGCCGTTTCCCACGAGTTCGGGCATCATGTCGTAGCCGGCCTCCGGGATGACGTGCGCCGAGTACTCCTTGACCTCTCCACCCTCTATGAGGGGCCTCACCGTGGGATGTGCCTTGAGTCTCGCGAGCAGTTCCTCGGGGCGCTTGTCGCCCTTCGCGAGTTCCACCATCGACAGCACGAGACCAATGGCGACGGTGTCGGTGTTCGTGTAGATGAACCCTCCTCCCGGTATGGCGCCGGTGGCACCGATGATCTCTATGTCGACTCCGTGGTCTCCGCGTACAGCGAACCGTTCGTCGATGACCTCACGCGGCAGGGCGATGGACTCCTTGACCCCGACGGTGTAGTTGGCGGGATCCATCTCACCGTAGAGTCCGGCTTCCTTGGCGAGGAACGAGTTGACTCCGTCCGCCGCGATCACAACCGCGGCGCGCAGATCGCCGTCGGGACGGTCGGTGTGCACCCCGACGATCCTGCCGCGACGCATGATGAGGCCCGTGACGGTGGTGGAGCAGACCAATGTGGCACCTGCTTCGACGGCCTTGTCCGCCAACCAGGAATCAAAATCGGGCCGGTAGGCGGTTGCGCCGTTGTAGGGAGGACGACCCCATGCCTCGGTACGATAGTCGATGGTCAGGGACTGTTCGCCGGTCATCATCATCGTCTGACGTCTCGTTACCCAACGTTGGATGGGGGCTTCGGTCCACCACTGCGGGATGAGCGTGTCGAGGATACGTCCGTAGATGACCCCGCCGTACATGTTCTTAGAACCGGGGAATGGTCCGCGTTCGACCAGCGCGACCGAGCGGCCTGCTCGGGCCAGTTCGATGGCGGCGGCGGATCCTGCTGGACCGGCACCGACGACGATCGCGTCGAAGTCGTTCACCGGCACACCGGTCGGCTCACCCATCGGTGTGTCCTGTCGATTCGGGCTGGGCGCCGGGTGGTCCATCTCCGATGACCTTGGACAGGGCGTCGAGTGTGGCGTCAGCGTCGGCCACAATGGCCAGGTCGGCGAGTGACATCATCGGACAATGAGCGTCGGTGTTCACCGAGATCACGTGCTGGGGCTGACCGAGCCCGCTCGTGTGTTGCACCGCGCCGGAGATTCCGAAAGCCACATACAGCGTCGGGTCCACGACGACTCCGGTGGTTCCGATCTGGCGTTCGTGGGGCAGCCAACCCTTGTCTGTTATGACACGGGTGGTGCCGACCGATGCGTCGAGTGCGGCTGCGATCCGCGCGAGTTGGTCGAACCGGCCGGCATCCGAGAGACCATTGCCTCCGGCGAGGATGCGTGGAGCCTCAGCGAGATCCATGGTCGCCGCGTCCGGTGGCAGCACTTCGATAGTCACCGGATCGGCGCCGACAACCGGGTCAACCGGGTCCGGATCGATTGCGGTGACCTCGGGTGGATCGGGGTGGTGATCGGTTGAAAGGCCGATGCCACGCACACCGGGTTGCAGGGTCACGACCGCAGCATCGCCCAAATGGTGCTCGAGCATCGCGGCGCCTCCGAAGCCCACGGTGCGGATGAGACGGCCACGGATCTCGAGCGCGGAGCTGAACAGGTCGTGGCCCAGGTTCGCAGCGAGTCTGGGAGCGAGGTCGCGCCCATCGGGACTCGCCGGGAGCAACACGAGTGGCTCCGCCCTGAGAAGCCCTGCGAGAGCATCTGCCCACCGGGCGGGTTGGAAGCCCGGTGTGTCCCAGGTCAGCACCTCGACGGTGAGTCCCTCGAGTTCCTCCATCGCCTCGGGCGCCCCATCTCCCACGAGGATGACCCGGCCACCTGCCTCGGCGACCGTCTCGGCACCACCGGCTGGAAGTGTGCCGGAACGCACGGGCACGACTGCGATCATGACGAGCACGCTACCGCCGGATACCTGCTCCGACTAAAGAAGCTTGTGGTGGCCCCGGTGTACCCGGGTGGTGGGTACGCCCTGGGCCCGTGTGCGCGGGCTGTGGGCAGCGAGCGTGTGCGCCCCGGGGTGCGGAGACGTGGCACGCTGGAACAGTGAGTCCATCACCGATCCGACCAGGAGGCCCAATGGACGCCCTGACATGAGTCCTCGAACCGTTCTCGTGACCGGTGCGGCCCGGGGGATCGGTGCCGCCGTGGCGCTGCGAATGGCAGCCGACGGCGTTCGCGTCGTCGCGCTCGATCGGTGCAGCGATGACGACAGCGCCGACTACGAACTCGGTTCTGCTGCCCAGCTGGAAGCGGTCGTGGACCGGTGTGGCAACGGTGCGGTGTCGGCGGTGGCCGATGTGGGTGACCGCGCGGTCCTGGGCGCTGCGCTCGACGAGGCGATCGCGTCCATCGGGTCCGGATCCTTCGACGCAGTGGTGTGCGCTGCGGGAGTCGTGTGGGGTGGACCTCCCGTGTGGGAGACACCACCGGGGGTGTGGGCCGATGTGCAACGGACCAACGTGGAGGGTGTCCTGAACGTGGCTGCCCTCACGGTGCCCGCCATGTTGTCCTCGTCGACGGAGCGGACCCGGAGGTCGTTCGTAGCTGTCGCATCGGCAGCTGCCGATCGGGGACTACCCCGGATGGGGGCATATGCGGCATCCAAGGCGGCCGTGGTGTCCCTGGTGCGTTCCATGGCCGCCGACCTGGCTGATTCGGGGGTGACAGTCAACGCGGTCGCACCCGGTTCCACCGACACGGAGATCCTCGCGGCCTCGGCATCGGTATACGGACTGGAATCACCTGAACAGTTCGCGGTGCACCATACCGATCGACGTCTCCTGACCTCCGAGGAGGTGGCCGAAGCGGTGGTATGGCTGTGCAGCGATGGAGCATCCGGTGTGACCGGGTCGGTTCTGGCGGTGGATGCGGGGATGACTGCCACGTGATTGGGTCTGGATCCGGTGCCGGAGGTCACGGGTGAAGGTGGTCGCGGACACGACGCTGCGTCGGGTCGGGTCGGCAACCTGGTTGGGCGGCTCGCCGCTGCGATTGTTCCGCTTGGCAGACCGCGGTGACCGGATCCTCGCACAGCTGATGGGTTCGGGCGGTTGGGAACCTTCCGGGCCTGGCGAGGTCGCGTTGTGTGAGCGACTGGCTGACGCAGGCGCGGTCCATCCGGTCCCGGCGCTGGGTGGACACCGGACCGCCGGTGCGGTTCGTGATGAGTTGACCGCCGTGGTCCCTGTGCGTGACGACATCGGTGGACTCGAGATGCTGCTCCGCGGCCTCCGGAGTGATCACCTCACCCGGGATCTGAGAATCGTGGTCGTGGACGATGGGTCGGTCGACCAGGTGGAGGTTGCGTCGGTGGCCCATGCGAATGCGGCGACAGTGCTGCGCCATGGGCGTGCCCGAGGTCCTGCTGCTGCCCGCAATTCGGGGTTGGGTGATGTACACACACCGCTGGTCGTGTTCATTGACGCGGATGTGACCGCGACGAGCGGTTGGTTGGAGCCATTGCTCGCTCACATGCAGGATCCGGGAACAGTGGCGGTGGCGCCCAGGGTGGTCTCGAGTGCACAGATCGGGATCCCCGACGTCCATGGGAACCCACCCGTGGTTCGTGATCGTTCCGGGATCCGCCATGCGCTCGTCGACTACGAGTCCGAGCACGGTGCCCTCGACATGGGTGCTGAACCTGCCCGTGTCGCCGTGCGCAGCCGCGTTTCGTACGTCCCGACCGCCATGCTGGTCGTTCGCTCCGACGCAGTTCGATCGATCGGCGGATTTGACGAGAGCCTCCGGTTCGGCGAGGACGTCGACCTCGTCTGGCGGCTGGCCCGGCATGGAGGCACCGTGCGGTACGAACCGTCGTCGGTGGTCACCCACCGTCCACGCGGTGGGCTCGGGGGATGGTTGTCACAGCGTGTGAACTACGGGTCGTCGGCCGCCCGATTGGAACAGCGTCATCCGGGAGCGGTTGCCCCGGTGCTCGTCTCACCGTGGAGTGCGGGCGTGTGGATCGCCGCCCTCTCGGGTCATCCGGTTCTGGGAGCGGCGTTGGGAGCCGGGTCCGCGATCGCGTTGGCTCGCAAGCTCGGAGATGTCGAACCCCGCGTTGCGATCGATCTGGCTCTGCGAGGACACCTCGACGCGGTCCGGGAGCTGACGCGTGCACTCATACGACCCTGGTGGCCGTTGACGGTCGGGGCAGCGGTGGTGTCGCGCCGCGCACGTCGGGTCCTCGTCGTGGCCGTTGCGACGCACCTCGGCTCCACGCCCGGGCGGCCGGTGACCCGTGCGCTGGCCCTGCTCGATGACGTCGCCTACTCGGTCGGCGTTTGGCAGGGCGCGTTGGGTACCGGGACCTTGGCGGTGCTCAAGCCGTCGTTTCCCCGATGGCCTTGAAACGCATCCGGGGCAGCGCTCCCTGGCGGGTCGGGTACTTCGGGGCCCTGGTTGAGTAGGTGACCTCAGGTACCAGGGTGGCGTCCGGACCCTCGACGATGACCATCCGGGACATGCAGGGCATGCAGTACACCCGATCACCCGCCCTGTACTCGCGCGTGGAGCGGATCACGACCTTGCACACCGGACAGATCACCTCGTTGGGGCCGAGTTCGTCACCGTCGCCCTTCCAGTGGCGGTAGAAACGCCGCCAGCGTCTGGGAACCTCGCGGAACCCGGTTTCCTCCAGCTCGAACGTTCGACGGGGCTGTTCCCCGGACCCACCTCCGGCATCTTCGTCGCCCACGAACCGGTGGACCCGTTCGGTGTCGTCGGTGAGTTCCCCGGAACGGGTTCCGCTCACCTCCATCGCGTCGGTCATGTCACCAGCCCCAGTCGTTCGACCGCCTGCATGTAGTCGCGACCCAGTTGTGGACGTTCGTCGCGGTGCAGGCCCAGATCGTCGTAGGCGCCCTCGAATGCCCCCAGCACCAGAGCATCGAGGTGGGTCTTGGTGTCATCGAGACGTTCCCGGTCCCCGGGGCGGCTCAGCAGGTGGTGGCCGACGGTGTTCTCCCCGAAGCCGAGGTGCCGCCGTTCATCGGACACCACACCGCGCCACCCCCAACTGTCCGATACGAGCGAGGAACACCTCCAGGTGGCGGGCTTCGTCGGCCACCTGGGTGGCCATGAAGATGCCGGAGTTCTGGTTGGGGGCCAGGCGCACCATCCCACTTGCACCCTCGAGCGCAGCGGCTTCACCCACGCAGTAGTTGCAGAGGGTCTTGATGATCCTCTGGCGCCTGGGTTCGTCCATCGGATCCTCGGGTGTGGCGGGGTCATACCCGTATGGATGTCCCTCCAGGTAGCCCTCTACCGCCTCGAACCAGAACGAGAACGAACGCAGCTGACCGTAGAAGGCCTCGGGGTTCAACTGGTGGGGTTCGCTGACCTCAGCGCCATCTATTCCGGTACCGCCCCGCGTGTGCCGTCCATCCCCGGAGGTGTCATCAGGCCGGGACCGATGGACTCCGGTAGTCGATCCCGATCCGACCCAGCCGAACCTTGAACTCTCCGAGCACGGTGTCGGCCAGTACCCCTACGAGCTCCTCGACGCTGGCGGTGTCGAGATCCGTTCCGTGCCAATCGGAGTTCTCGACTGCATTGTTCTGCCGGACGCCAAGCTCGGCTGCCAGCTTTCGGCCTTCCTCCACCGATTCCCCGCTGTCGGCGACCGTGTCGGTGAACGTGTCGGTGAACGTGGCGAGCATGTAGTAGCTCATTTCCTGTTGCATGCGCTCGATCTCGGCCTTCTTCTCGGGATGCTCGGTGATCAGCGAACCGATCCGGTTCTCACCGAAACCGACGTGGCGACGTTCATCGGCGATGGTTCCCGAAAGGGTCTGCGCGAACTTGGGGTTCAGTTCCCGTGAGGTCGCCTCGAGCAGCTCGAACAGGCGCTGGGTGAAGATCTCGACGTGGCGCGCCTCGTCGAGGGTTTGCGTGGCAAGGAATCGCTTGGACTCGAAATCGGGTGCCAGGTTGACCAATCCGGAGGACGCGGCGAGAGCACAGCGTTCACCCGCGATCAATTGCACGGTGGTGGCAATCGGCGACTCGAGCAGGACTTCGTTCTCGGGCAACTCGGGTGGTTCCGACCCCCCCTCGATCGTGACCGAACACGGTGTCCTCCAGGTGCCCCTGGGTACACATCTCCAGCCACCGCTGGATTGAGTAGTTGGACAAGAAGTCAGCCATGGAACCCGTGGTGATGGTCGTGACCACAACCGGGAGCCGTTTGCCGGGGGGAACTCAACTAGTTGTAGTCACAACGTCCTGCGTTCACGGTACCGGTGATAGTTGCGCTGCGGAACAAGACACTTGTCACATGGTCCGTTCCGTCTATTGGGGCCGGTCGAGCGTGAAATGTCACTCCACGATCTCGATGGCGTATTCGGGACAGTTGTCGACCGCCAGGCGCGCCTTCTCCTCGAGTTCGGGCGGAATGTCGCTCTCGATCCGCAGGACCGCGTAACCCTCATCATCCACGTCGAAGATCTCGGGTGCCAACAAGAAGCATCGGTTGTGGCCCTGGCATGCATCCCGGTCGTACTTGACTCGCATTCTCAGGCTCCAGTCTGGTTGTCGGGTGCCGGGTCGCCGTCCTCCGACGGAGGTGAAGCGGCGAGGATCCGTAGGGGCAGTTCCCGCGGGCCACGAACCTGCCCGGTCGACCAGCGGACGTTCTCGGGGTCTTCGTCCGCGAGCTCGAAGTCGGTCACTGCTGCGGTCCACTCCTGGAGAGCGACGCGGAGCTCCATGCGAGCAAGGTTCGAACCAACGCAGCGATGTATGCCGAGACCGAACGCCGCATGGCGGTTGCGCTGGCGATCGATGTGGAACTCGCCCGCATCCTCGAATGCTTCGTCGTCACGGTTGGCAGACGGGAACGGCAGCAGCACCCAGTCGTCCGGTTCCATGGTGACGTCGCCCACCTCGACCGGTTCCTGCACCACCCGGGCCATGGTGACCGGTGCGTAGTAGCGCAGGAACTCCTCTATGGCGAACGGCCAGAGATCGGGGTTCTCGCGGAGCTGGCGTTGTTGGTCGGGGTTCTTGGCGAGGTGCCACATGGAAGCCCCGATAGCCGACCATGTGGTGTCGATTCCCGCTATCAACAAGAGTGCGATCGAGCCGAACACGTGATCGGCGGTCAGCGGCATCCCGTCGATGTCCGCATGTGCCAGGTAACTGATGAGGTCATCCCGGGGTTGTGCCATCCGGTCGACGATCACGTCGGACAGATATGCCGCCATCGTCTCGTCGGGCGTGGTGGCGACCTGTCCTGGCTTCTCGAGGATCCGGTGTATGAAGCGACGGAACCGGTCACCGTCGGTCTCCGGGAGTCCGAGCATCCGGGCGATGACACGAACGGGAATGTGCTGCGAATAGGACTGGGCTGCATCTACCACTCCGCCATTTGCCCACCGCGGACTCGATGGTTTCGCGGATCAGGCTGCGGCAGGTGGCCCGCGCCGCCGGTTCCAACGCTGCTACCGACTTGGGTGAGAACGGCCCCAGTAGCAACTTGCGTGCGATGTGGTGAAACGGCGGGTCGGAGGTGATGGGCGGGGCGTACCCGACCGGTGCCTCACCTCGGAACCCCATGTCGTTGACGATGATGCCCCGCGACGAGAAGTTGTCGGTGTCGTGTGCGATCGCTGAGACGTCTTCGTGGCGCGATGGGAACCAGGCACCTCCGAAGCGTTCGGTGTGCGCCACTGGACACTTCTCGCGGAATTCGTCCCAGATGTCCGGGGCGTTCTGGGCGTACTCGGTGATCGTGTGGTCGAAATCAGTTGTCCAGTCCTCCACCGGGGGATGGGCGATCGAGGCTGCCCGGCCGACCTCGAAGTCGTCATCGGACCACTCCGCCGCGTTCGCGAACCTCGGTGCCGGATTGTTCATCGACGCCCCGGTCTTTGGATCTGCCGCGGTCGGAGCCGTGTCATCAGAGGTGGTCATCAAACGAAGCGTAGCGACTTCCCGGGATCTTTCGAACCCCGTCGCGGGACCGGTGCCGCGGAATGTCCATGGATACCCGCACCCCATCCGGACCCGATACTTCGGGCGCGCAGCCGCCGCCGTGCTGCTATCAAGGTGCCATGACAGCGAGCGAACCTGATCGGCCCTCCGCGGCCACCCGCCATACCATCGACACCCAACGGGAGTTTCGTGATTCGTCGCCCATGGACTGGGACGATCCCACCGACTGGGAGGGTGCCCATCGCGGTCTGGTCGCGCGTCCGCAGGCCACGAGCATTGCCGGTCCGGGGTCGCGCCCGGCGTGGAACCTGGCCGACTACGACTTCCTCGAACCCGATGGCGGAGCAGAGGTTGCAGCGCCTGACACTGTGAACCCTTCGCTATGGCGCCAGGCGCGCCTGAACATGGAAGCCGGCTTGTTCACGATCACCGACCGGATACACCAACTGCGAGGGTTCGATCTCTCCGAGATCACGATCGTCGAAGGTGATGAGGGTTTCATAGTCATCGATCCGCTTGTCTCATCCGAATGTGCGGCTGAAGCCATGGCGCTCGCCCGTCAGCACCTGGGCGATCGTCGTGTCACCGCGGTGATCTACACCCATTCACACGTCGACCACTTCGGCGGGGTCAGGGGAGTGACGAGCGTAGAGGATGTCGAGGCCGGACGTTGCAGGATCATCGCCCCGGTGGGAATGGTCGAAGCCGCAGTTTCGGAGAATGTCTTCGCGGGACCGGCGATGAGCCGTCGTGCCCAGTTCATGTACGGGGCCACGCTGGAGCGCGGTCCGATGGGACAGGTGGATGCCGGGCTCGGGAAGACCAACTCGATCGGCACGATCACTCTCATCCGTCCCACCGATACGGTCACCGAGACCGGCCAACTCCTCACGGTTGACGGAGTCGACATCGAGTTCCAACTCACTCCGGGGACAGAGGCGCCGGCTGAGATGAACTTCTGGTTCCCGCAGTTCCGGGCCTTGTGCATGGCGGAGAACTGCAGTCACAATCTGCACAATCTCTACACGCCGCGCGGCGCGCAGGTCCGTGACGCTCTCGCCTGGGCCAAGTACATGGATGAGTCCATCGTTCGTTTCGAGGGGAAGGTGGATCTCGTATTCACCAGCCATCACTGGCCGGTCTGGGGGGCCGAAGAGTCGATGCGGTACCTCGCGACCCAACGCGACCTGTACAAGTTCCTGCACGACCAGACGCTGCGTCAGGCCAACAAGGGACTCACCATGGTCGAGTCCGCGGAGGAGATTCAACTTCCCGACGAGATAGCAGCCCAATGGTGCAACCGTCCCTACTACGGCACCGTGAACCACAATGTGAAAGCCGTCTACCAGCGGTACCTGGGATGGTTCACGGGTAACCCCGCGGACCTGCATCCGTTGCCACCCGAACCAGCGGCACAGAAATACGTGGAGTACATGGGCGGGGCCGCGGCGGTGCTTGAACGGGCACGATCCGACTTCGAAGTAGGCGACTATCGCTGGGTTGCCGAGGTGCTCAACAGGGTGGTGTTCGCCGATCCCGATGGCCTGGAACCCGCTGCGGTCGAGGCCCGGGCACTGTTGGCCGACACCTATGACCAGTTGGGATATGTGGCCGAATCGGCGGTGTGGCGGAACTTCTACCTCGTCGGTGCGCACGAGCTGCGCAATGGTGCTCCCCGGGGCGGCGGCGGGATCGAGACTGCAGCGATCGACCTCGTCATGGCAGTGGAGGTGCCGATGCTGCTGGACGCGTTGGCGTTGCGGTTGAACCCGAACGCCTGCGCGGGCCAACGCCTGGTGGTCAATCTGGTGGTCACCGGAAACGACCTGGGCGGAACTGATCGGTCTGCTGATGGCGGCACTGGATCCGAGAACCATGTCGTGTGGGTGGAAAACTCGGTGCTTCATCACCGCAGCGGGACACATCTGGCGGAAGCACATGCAACGGCGACACTGTCGAAGGCGGAACTATTGATGGCGATCGGGGGCCTCGGGATCTCCGACGGCATCGGATTGGACGGAGAACCGGACGCACTGGTGCGCCTGGCTGGATGGCTCGATCGTCCCGATGCCAACTTCAACATCGTGACACCCTGATCGTGACCTCCCCGGTGGTCGCTCCGACGTCGGCAGTAGTCGAGATGCAGGCGGTGACGAAGACCTACCGCGGGTCGGTTCTGGCGTTGAACCAACTCGAGTTGGTGGTACCCGCGGGTGGAGTGTTCGGGCTCATAGGGCCCAACGGGTCCGGCAAGACAACCACGCTACGGGTCCTACTGGGTCTCGCAGCGCGAGACAGTGGTGGCGTGTCCATCCTGGGCGCGCCCGTGCCGAAGGGGCTGGGGACCATCCGGAGCCGGATCGGGGCCCTTGTCGAGACCCCGAAGTTCTTCCCGCGCTATTCGGGTCGACTTAACCTCGAGCTCCTGGCGGGGTTGAAGGGTGTCGACCGCTCCCACGTGGCAGTCGTGCTGAACCGTGTCGGGCTCACAGATCGGGCACAGGATCGCTTCGGTGGCTACTCGCTCGGTATGCGCCAACGCCTGGCAGTTGCCGGTGCGATGTTGGGCGATCCGGAACTGCTGATACTCGACGAACCCGCCAACGGACTCGATCCCGCGGGCATTGTGGCGATGCGCGACATGTTGGCCGGATTCGGAGCGACCGGGCGTACTGTGTTGGTTTCCAGCCACCATCTCACCGATGTCGAGCGGATATGTGATCGCGTGGCGGTGGTTGCCAACGGCACCACCGTGGCTACCGGAACGATTCCGGAGATTGCCGGTGACAGTCGCCAGGTGCAGGTTGTGGTCCGAGACCCCGACCAGGCCGCGACGGTGTTGTCCGCCGCCGGGTTCGCTGTGACACGGGGATATGCGCCGGGGAGTCTGTCCGTGGCCGGCGCCGATGGTGAAGCGGTTGCGCGCACCATGGGGGCGGTCGGTCTGTATCCCTCGGAGTTGCACACCTCGAGTGCCGGCCTCGAGGAGGCGTACCTCCGCCTCACCGGGGTGGATCCCCTCGCGGGCGGTCGGGGCGGCCTCGTGGCCGATCCGCACGACGGCTCGGCAGAGCGGCCCGACCCCGAGGGCCCACGATGATCACCCAGTACCGCGTCGAGTTGCGCCGGTTGTTGCATCGCCGGATCCTGTTCGTGTTCGCCATCGTTGCCGTGATCGCGCTGTTCCTCGTCGGACTCGGCATCTGGTCCTCCAGCGGCCCGGAGGAGCACTATGGCAGCGGAATCAGTACGTACGACCCCAATACGGGGGAGTACGTCCAGGACCCACAGGTCGAGACGCTCAACAGGACGTTCTGTCCGACCGGTCTGGTCACCAGCGCCCGCGAGGTTCCCGAGGCGACCGCGGATTTCTTCTACGGCTCGGGACGATGTTTTGCGGTCACGCCCTCGAACATCGAACACTCTCCTGCCACATGGCAGGGAGTTCCGTCCCTGTATGAGCCATGGAATGGATCCATCGCGTATTTCACGATCGCGATGCTGGTCGTTTTGTGGATTATCGCCGCCACCTTCGTCGGTGAGGAGTTCCGCCACGGCACGGTCGAAACAGCGCTGGTGGCCGAACCGCGTAGGGTTCGATTGTTGAGCTTGCGTCTGGCATCGGTGGTGACCGTCGGAGTGCTCGTGTACCTGATCTCGGTCGTCGGGTTCCTGTTGGCCAACGTGCCCGCGTGGGTGATGCGGGGCGTCGATGACGCATCGGTGTCGCCGGTGGCCATTCTCGCCTCCGTGGGCCGTGGCCTGCTGGCCGTTGTTCTCGTTGTGGCCCTCTCCGCGTCGATCGCGGTGATCGGTCGTGGCACCTTGTTACCGCTCGGAGTCCTGCTGGGTCTGGGGGTGCTGGCCGGGGGGTTCTTCCTGTTCATACACCCGCTGGTTCCGGTCGAGTTCTTCACCAATCTGTTCGGGTTGGTGACGGGCGGGGACGGCATGCGCTTCCATACGGTGTCCCAGGGCTTCGACGGTCAGGCAGGGGGACCCCTGATGAGCGTGCCCGGCGGTGGTTGGCCGTGGCCCGCGACCGTGGCCGTCGTAGGCGCCTACGCCATCGTTGCGATGGTCGGCGCATTTGCGCTGTTCACCCGGCGCGACGTCCGCTGACCAGTGCCTGGGTGAGGATGGCACTTTGTGCGACGGGGAGCGTGTTCTAATGTTCTGACGGGTCGTCAGGTGGCGGCTGTGTGGTTTGTCTGTTGGTAGGGGGTGTTGGTGGTGGAGTCATCTGATGTGCAGGAGGTTCTTCGTGCGCCGTTGACGATTGGTTATGACTTCCGGCGGACAACCGGTCCGGTGATAGGTGCGTTTTTCACTGGGTTGGCTGCGCGGCGGGTGTTGGGTATTCGTGATGGGCGGGGTCGGGTGGTGTGTCCGCCGGTGGAGTATGACCCTGTGAGTGGTGAGCCGTTGACTGAGATGGTTGAGGTTGGTGTGGAGGGAACTGTGACGACTTGGTCGTGGGTTTCCACGGTTCGGGACGGCCAACCACTCCAGAGGCCTGCACGCGTTGGCGTTGATCCTTCTCGATGGAGCGGACACCTCGATGTTGCATGTGGTTGATGCGTCGGGTCCGGAAGCGGTTTCGGTTGGTTCGCGGGTGCGGGTTCGTTGGGTGGATGATCCGGTTGAGGGTTTTGGGAATGTTGAGTGTTTCGAGCTGATTGGTGAGGTGCTCTGATATGGGTGATCGGCGTGGTGGCGGTGTGGGGTCTGATCGGACTGTTTCTGTGATGCCTGGGGGTTTGTGGTGCCAGCCGGCGGTGGTTGTTCCTGATGTTGGTGGTGGGGAGCGGGTGATGCGGGTGACGGTGCCGGCGAGCATTGTTTACGATTACACGCCTGGTTTGGCTCCGACCCGGTTTTTGCGGGGTTTGGCTGAGGGCAGGATTCTTGGTGAGCGGGCTGAGGGTGGTGTGGATGTGTATCCGCAGTCGCGGGGTATGGATCCGGTGTTGGGTCGTGCCACGACCGAGGTTGTTGAGGTAGGGCCGCATGCGACGGTCACGACGTTTTGTGTGGTTCATATCGGTTTTGGGGAGAATGCTCCTCCGACGCCGTTTGTTTCGGCGTTGATTCTTCCTGATGGTGCTGCTGTTTCTTTGTATGGGACGGTGCTTGGGATTGATTACACCGATGTGCGTATCGGGATGCGTGTCGGCCCGGTGTGGGTGGCGGAGTCTGAACGGACCGCGGATTTTCAGAACATCACTCATTGGGAACCGATTGATGAGCCTGATGTTCCTGCTGAAGAGTTGAAGGGGCATATGTGATGCGTGATGTAGCGATCGTGTCGGTGGCTCAGAGTGATCATTGTCGGGCGTTGCCGGAGTTGAACGAAGTTGAGATGGTTCAACCCATCATTGAGGGTGTGTTGGGTCAGATCGGTGCACGGATTTCTGATATCGGGTTCACGTGTTCGGGGAGTTCGGATTATCTGGCTGGTCAGGCGTTCAGTTTCGTGATGACTCTTGATGCGGTGGGGGCGTGGCCTCCGATTGCTGAGTCTCATGTGGAAATGGATGGGGCTTGGGCCCTGTATGAGGCTTGGTTGAAAATTCAGGCTGGTCATGTGGACACGGCGTTGGTGTATGGCTATTCGAAAGCTTCGCCGGGGGATTTGCCGAGGGTGTTGACCCGCCAGTTGGATCCTTACTATTACGCACCGTTGTGGCCTGATTCGGTGGCGATGGCTGGTTTGCAGGCGAGAGCGATGATCGATGGCGGTGTGATCACCGAAACGGAAATGGCTGAGATCGCGTATCGGAGTCGTATGGCGGCGCAGTCCAATCCTCATGCTCAACTGAAAGGTTCACCGCCGGTGGGGGAACTGTTGGCTGACGGGTATGTTTCGGAGCCGTTGCGACGTCATGATTGTGCACCGATCACCGATGGTGGTGTCGCGGTTGTGCTCGCGGCTGGTGACCGGGCGCGGGAGTGGGTTGAGCGTCCGGCGTGGTTGACCGGGATCGATCACAGAGTGGATTCACACAATTTCGGTGCCCGTGACCTGACCCGGGCACCGTCGGTTGGTATCGCGGCGCACAACGCCGGTGTTCATGACGCTGCGGTGCAGGTGGCTGAACTGTGTGCCCCGTTCACTCATCAGGAAAAGATTCTGTGTAACGAACTGGGTCTCGATGACAGTGTCGAGGTGAACCCTTCAGGTGGCGCGTTGGCTGCGAACCCGATCATGGGAGCAGGGTTGATACGTCTCGGTGAGGTAGCGAACCGGATCATGTCCGGTGAAATCGACCGCGGTGTTGCTCATGCCACCAGTGGACAGTTGTTGCAACAGAACATGGTTGCAGTACTTGGCAGTGAACCGACAGGGGACAAGTGATGGGTGCCAACCGGGTTGCAGTGATAGGGGTAGGCCAAACCCAGTATTCAGCGGTTCGTGGAGACGTGTCGTTGCCCGGGTTGTTACGCGAAGCGGCATACCGGGCTCTCGAAGATGCCATGTTGACCATGGACGACATCGACGCGGTTGTGGTCGGTAAAGCCCCGGATTTCTTCGAGGGCATCATGATGCCCGAAACATATCTGGCTGAAGCATTGGGAGCGGTCGGCAAACCGTTGTTCCGGGTTCACACCGCCGGTTCGGTCGGGGGATCCACCGCGATCGTGGCCGCCAGTCATGTCCAAGCCGGAGTGCATCAACGCGTTCTCACCATCGGATGGGAACAACAATCAGTTTCCGAAGCAATGTGGGCACTGTCATTCCCGATCCCGTTCCGCCAGCAACTCGTTGCCGGTGCAGGCGGATATTTCGCGCCGTTCATCCGCGAATACATCCGCCGTTCCGGCGCACCCGATGACATCGGCATTCTCGTAGCGCTCAAAGATCGTCTCAACGCACTGAAAAACCCGTACGCGCACCTGCACGAACCCGAAATCAGTTACGACTCGATCAAAGAATCGTTCATGTTGTGGGAACCCATCCGGTTCTCAGAAACATGCCCATCCTCTGACGGTGCCATGGCAATGGTCCTCGCCGGTGAACACGCCGCCGAGGCATCAGCCGCGGAAACAGGAACACGCCCGGCATGGATACACGGCACATCCATGCGATCAGAACCAGCCACCGCAGCAGGCCGCGACCAGGTTTCACCCCAAGCAGGCAAAGACTGCGCAGCCGACGTGTTCAACCAGGCAGGCATCACCAACCCGGTCAAAGAAATCGACATGGTCGAAATGTATGTCCCCTTTTCCTGGTATGAACCAATGTGGCTCGAAAACCTCGGCTTCGCCCCAGAAGGCGAAGGCTGGAAAATGACCGAAACAGGCCGCACCGCCCTCGACGGAGACCTCCCCGTCAACTGCTCAGGCGGAGTACTGTCCACCAACCCGATCGGCGCATCCGGCATGATCCGCTTCGCCGAAGCCGCCCTCCAAGTCCGCGGACAAGCCGGCGACCACCAAATCGACGGCACCCGAACAGCACTCGGACACGCCTACGGCGGCGCCGCCCAATTCTTCTCCATGTGGATCCTCGGAGCCCAAAAACCCTGACCCCCCCCCGAACTGTGAGGCACACGTGGCACCCACCGCCACACACACCACACAGAACAATCAAAACCCGGATCCAGAAGACCCCGGTGGCTGAAGCGTGGAGGCGGTGAGGATCTAACGTCGCAGCGTGCAAGTCAACCCGAACGCCACCGACGCTCCACGTCCCGGTAGAAAGCTCGTCATCTCGGGCATCGTGGTCATGGTGATCGCGGTACTGGGTGTCGGAGTCGCCACAGCAATCATGGCCGGGTCCATCAAGCTCGACCAGTACGACCGTGACATCGTGTTCAGTGGCCCGACGGATTCTCATGTTCCGGGTCGTATCCACTTCAAGGTCATCGAGGACATCTCGTCAGGCTCCGACGACGACATGACGGTCGGGGTGGCCGCCAGTGCGAGCAGCGCAGGCTTCAAGTGTCAGATCAGCGATAGCTCGGGTGCGGAGGTCGAGGAGCGACCCGGATCGATCGACGACTCGTTCATCTCGGGCGACATCGATCCCGATTGGAAACCGGTCGTGATCGCAGAAGCTCTGCCGCCGGGTGAGTATTCCGCGGAGTGCTCCGAAACGGGCGAGCCGACGGATGGGTCCGCACCGGGTGGGGACGCCGGTGGTGGTGACTCCTCGGGGGATGCGGGAAGCGCACCGAGCTTCACCGCTGGGCGGGTGGTCACCCTCAACGAGATGTTCGACACGGCCAAGCCCGTGTTCGCGCTCCTCGCTGTGGTTGGCGTCGGTGGGTTGGTTGGGCTCACCGGGCTGATCCTCTTGATCGTGGGGTTGGTGATCGGACATCGCAGCCGTCAAACCCCGCCGTATCCGCCGAGTCGGATGGGTCCCCCGTACCACCCGGGTCCTTCGCAGCGACAGGGGCCGGACAACCAACAGTGGCCCTCTGGCCCCGGAGGTGGATGAGGCGCGTCCGGCGGCGCCACTCCCGCTGCAGCCCGCCAGCTCCTATGCGAAGGGATCTGATCCGTACTTGCGTGACGCGGTGTCGAGGGGTTCGAAGGGCCACGCATCCTGGGGCACGTAGACATCGGCCGTGTCATCCACGGGCTCTGCATAGAACTGTGAGGCCCAGCGACGGAACTTGGTGAACGGTCCGTCGGTGTCCGCCAAGGCCGGGCGGGACACGTAGGCCTTGTTCTGCCAGATGGGAGTGTCTTCTTGAACCTGCTTGTCGATCTCGTCGACGAAGGCCTGGCCCACCGTGGAATTGAGGGCCTCATCACCCATGCCCCGAACCGTGAAGGTGAATCGCATATGGCACTTGTTGGCGGTGATCGGGGTGTTGCAACCCATCAGGACGGTGTCGACGATCCCGCCGAAGTGGATCACCGAGAACCCGGGCCCGTGGGAATCAGCATCGATGTGGCCCTCGACCACGCCCTTGGGAGTCGGGAAACTTCTGCAACGATTGCATACGCGCTACGTGGCCTTCGGTGACGTAGCTGACCAGTTCCGGTACCTCTTCGGTGTGGTGCACGTAACGGAAGTGGGCGGAGTCGACTCCGTTCTCGGCGAGATCCTGCCACGGAGCCTCGATCGTGTACTCCCGGGTCATGACCTCTGTGAAGTTCTCGGGATCATTGAACTCCGGGATCTCGGGCACATCCCACTGCGGCTCGGGGTTCTCGGGGTGGTACCAGGCCATCAGCAGGCCGTTGCGGTCGAGAACCGGGAAGGAATCCAGGCATGCCTTGCGGTTGATGCGGTTCGAATAGGGAATGTGGGAGTTCTTGCCGTCTCCGGTGAAGCGCCAGCCATGGAACGGGCAAGCCAGTTCTTCTCCGTGAACCGACCCTCCGTAGGCCAGGTGTGCTCCCAGGTGGGGGCAGTGCGCCGAGTTCAACCTGGCCACGCCGTTGTCGTCACGCCACAGGGCGAGGTGGCGACCGAAATACTCCAGTGGTTTGACCTCACCGGGTTTCAGGTCGTCGGACCATCCCACCTGGAACCACCCGAACGGAATCGGGAACGGTGAACGCTTGTCGGTGTTTATGGTCGTCATTGCGCAGTTTCTCCTGGTGTCGGAGCCAGCAGGCATGTGAACAGAAAACTAGAACGTGTTCTAGATGGTAGCAGTCGTTCCTTGCCGAAGACCACAGGAATCTCCACTCGTCCCGTCCGGGTTGCGGTTCGCAACGCAGACCTCGGGACACCGTGCTGGTGGAGCGTGCGGCTGCTGAGGTGTGCGCAACGGTGTCGAACTGGTAGGTGATGTGGTGCCCGGTCCGCGTAGATTCAAATGCGATGGCCATCAACGACACCCCCGGACAAGATGAGTCGCCCGATCGTCGACTCGACCCGGTGAACCGCTACGACGAGGACGGTGGCGTTCCGCAACGCCGCTTCACGCCCCCTAGCGGTTCCACAACGATCTACCTCGTGCGCCACGGAGCCACCCAGGCAGCGCATCCCGACCGACCCTTCGAGACGCGCGATGGTCACGGGGATCCACCGCTCGCGGCGGTCGGGGTCGATCAGGCCAGAGCGGTTTGCGCGAGGTTGGAGGCCGAACACGCGCTCGAGCCCTTCGCCTCGGTGTACGTGACGTCCCTGCGTCGGACCCTCGAGACGGCAACCCCGTTCCTCGATGCAACGGGGTTGGACGGACGCCTCGAGGCGGACCTGCGGGAGGTGCACCTGGGCGACT
Source organism: uncultured Microthrixaceae bacterium (assembly GCA_963805905.1). GTDB lineage: Bacteria > Actinomycetota > Acidimicrobiia > Acidimicrobiales > Microtrichaceae > JAMLGJ01. The sequence continues at coordinate 2,421,144 of CAWDVV010000001.1, read as the reverse complement.
ACGAAGGCGGAGTGATGAGGCTCAAGGGAGCCGAGGGGGATCCGCTGGTACGTGAGGTGTACACCCAGGAACGTTGGGACATCATTCCGGGCGCCGAGACCTGGGATGCCTTCCAGGGTCGATGTGTAGCCGCGATCGAACGCATCGTCGGCCAGAACCAGGGTCAGCGTGTGTTGGCATTCGTGCATGGAGGGGTGATCGGTGCGGTGCTCTCGCATGTCACCCGCTCCAGGAATTTCGCTTTCGTCGGAGCAGACAACTCGTCGATCTCCGAGATCGTTCACATGGGTCAACCGATCGACCGCTGGGCGCTACGTCGATTCAACGACATGAGTCACCTCGATGAACTCCGGGAGTCCGACGATTAGGCGAAGACGACCGCGGCAAGCGACCCGATTGCAGCGGTGCGGCGGGCCTCGTGAATGAAGTTCTGTTCCACCCCCGAGGTGCAGAACGCGAATGACATACCGGTCGCGGGATCGGCCCACGCGATCTGGCCGGCGGCTCCGTTGTGTCCGAAAGCCTGCGGGGAGACGGTGTGGCCCATCCCGCGCAACGCGCTGGCTCCGTCGTCTCCGGCGAGGATCAATCCGAGGGTTCGGTTTGCCGGTATGCCCGTGAGTGGGTCGGGGAACTCGCAGTGCACCCTGGCGGTACCATCCGCGAGAACCGATGGATTCCACATGCCGTCGGTGTTGGCGAGCAGGTGCTGGTAGAACATCGCCAGCGTGGAGGCATCGGACACACCGCCGGCCGCAGGCACGCCGACCCGACGGACCTCGGGTTCGTTGAACACCAACAGGATCTCGGGTGTGACCTCTCCCAGATCGACATCCGCCATGCCGAAAGCGGCTTCGATCTCAGCTGCGGTCGTCGGCTCTCCGACCAACAGCAGTTCGCTCACGTCTGCGTCGGCGGCCTCATCTCCTCCCAACAGGAAGCGGTCGAGTCCGAGTGGTTTGATGACGCGGTCCGACAGAACCGAGCGGTAGTCGCGACCTTCGCTGGCCTCGATCATCTCGGCGATTATCCAGTGACCTGAAGTCGGGTGGTACTCGAAGTGTGTACCGGCGGGGTACTGCAGGTTCCACCGTCGGTATTGCTCGGCTCGTCCCTCGGCGGTGTTCCAGCGGGGTGGTCCGAGAGGAGCTGCCGGAAATCCGCCGGTGTGGGTCAACAGGTGCTTGAGGGTGACGTCCCGCGCGGCCGCGAAGGAAGGGACGAGTTCGGTGACCGGGGTGTCGATCTCGAGCGTGCCCTCGTCGAGAAGTTGCCAGACAGTGGCCGCGATGAACGCCTTGGTCACCGAGAACACAGCGAAGCGCGAGTCGTCGGTGGCGGTGCCGAAGTTCTCCGTGTGGACGATCTCGCCATCGCGACCGATGGCCAACTGTGCCGCGGGCATTCGTCCGGCGTCCACCTCCCGGTTGATCCGGTCACGCAGTGAACGGAGAGCACCTTCATCGAGGTTGCCCCTCACGGGCGGACGAAATGCGTCGTTGCTTCGCATGTGTTGAACCGTAGCGATGTGAGCTGCTTCGGTGTCGAGTTTGTGACAACTTCGTGTCGGACGTTTCCAATGCCCCTCTCGGGCCTCCATGGGCTGATCGATGCTCTAGGGTCGTGTCATGCGAATCGTGATTGATTACGACCTGTGTGAAGCAAACGCCATCTGCATGGGTATCGAGCCGTCGGTGTTCGAGGTACGTGATGACGACATGCTCTACATCCTCCGGGAGCATCCGTCCGAGGACCTCCGCCCGAAGATGGAAGAGGCCGTGCGTCGGTGTCCCAAACAGGCCATTTCGATAGAAGAGGGCTGAGGACGGTCCGACGAGTCCTCCCCAGACATTGAAACCTGTTCTTGTAGTTGGTGCCTCCCTCGCGGGTATGGGCGCCGTCGAGTCGATGCGCGCCCACGGTTACGACGGGCCGATCACCGTGCTCGATTCCTCACCCGTGCTGCCCCACGACCGGCCGCCGTTGACCAAGCAGGTGCTCGGAGGACAGTGGGACCTCGATCGGGCCGAGCGCCCCGTCGCGGGCCGCCTTGGTGATCTCGACGTGAGGATCTTGTTCCAGGCCGGGGCCAGAAGCCTCGACGTCGCGGCCCGGCAGGTCGAACTGGGCGACGGCACCTGGATCGAATCATCCGCTGTCGTGCTGGCGACGGGGTCCCGGGCGCGAACCATGGGTGGTCCGTTGCCCTCCGGGTCCTACACGGTACGTACCGGATCCGACTCGGTTGCCCTGCGCGGGGCGCTAGAAGCGCAGCCCGACCACGTCGTCGTGGTGGGCGCCGGGTTCATCGGTGCGGAAGTGGCGTCGGTGTGCCGCGAACGTGGCCTCGCGGTCACGATGATCGAAGCTGCGGCGATCCCCATGGAGCGGATTCTGCCCGGACACGTCGGTGGTTTCGTTGCCGACCTGCACCGCTCCAACGGCGTGGATGTCCGCTTGTCGGCACCCCTGAAACAGATCACCACCGACGAGCGGGGTGTCACCACGGGGGTCGAACTCGCCTCCGGCGAGGTCATCGAAGCGCCCGTGGTGGTGGTGGGAATCGGCGCCTCCCCCAATGTGGAGTGGCTCGGGGGATCAGGGCTCGATCTCGTGGCACCTGCTCTTGGCGGTGGCATCGCGTGTGATTCCACTCTGTTGGCAGCTCCGGGAATTGTTGCCGCCGGTGACGTGGCGTCGTGGCCCAACCCGGCCTACCAGGACGAGGTCATGCGGGTCGAACACTGGGAGAACGCAATCGAGCAGGGCACACATGCCGGTGCTCGGGTGCTCGCGGAGCTGGACCCCGAGCGTTGGGGACCGCCCGAGGAGTTTGCCTCTGTTCCATGGTTCTGGTCGGACCAGTTCGGAACCAAGATCCAGATGGTTGGCCGACCCGGGCCTGATGACGAACCCGTGGTCGTGGTAGGCGCCCTCGACGAGCCCCGCTTCGTGGTGTTGTTCCGTCGGGGCGACATCTGTACCGCGGTGTTGGGGTTGAGTCGCCCTCGCCAGGTGATGCAGGCGCGCATGGCCATGGCTGATTCGCTCGCCTGGGACGGCGTGGCCGGACTGTTCTGAACGGCTGCTGAGGAGGCCCCTGTATGTTCGCAGTACTGATCGCTGTCACAGTTCTGGTGGCTGTCGCCGACTGGGTGGCCGTCGGTACCGACAACCGTCGTCTGGAATACGTTCTCAAGCCACTCACGATGGTCGTGCTCATAGCTGCGGCGATTTCCATGGTCGATCCCGATCCCGCAGCTGCTCGGTGGTGGGTCATGGCGGGCTTGATCGCCTCGCTCGCGGGAGATGTGTTCCTCATGGTCGAGGATCGATTCATTCCGGGACTCGCATCGTTCTTCGTGGCCCATGTCCTGTACATCGTCGCTTTCCTGGTGATCGGGTTGCACTCGTTGCCGCTCGCACTGGGGTTCGTCCTGGTGGCGGTCCTGGTCAGGGTCATCGGAGTCCGGGTGATCGTCGGCGCTGCGAAGACCGATCGCGCCTTCGGTATCGCTGTTGCCGCCTACGTCAGCGTGATCTCGCTGATGGTGGCCGTCGGGATCGGCACGACGCGGTGGTGGGTGATCGTGGGAGCGTTGCTTTTCTACATTTCGGACGCGTGCATCGGCTGGAGCCGCTTCGTGTCGCCTTTCCCGGGCCAGCGGCTCGCGATCATGACCACCTATCATCTGGGCCAGATAGGACTCGTACTAGGACTCTTGGGGACCTCATGACCTTGATCGATGACACACACACTCTCGCCTCAGGGGTTCAAGCCGATGTCGTGACCCTGCGTCGAAATCTGCACAGGCATCCTGAACTGGGCCTCGATCTGCCCCGAACACAGGCCGCGGTGGAGGAGTTCCTCGACGGACACGGCCTCACTGTGTCCCGCGGAAAGGGGTTGAGCTCGATCGTGGCCGACCTGGATACGGGTCGGCCCGGGCCGACGATCCTGTTGCGCGGGGATATGGATGCCCTTCCGATGCCCGAGGACACCGGGCTCGAGTTCGCGTCCGAGGTAGACGGACGAATGCACGCGTGCGGGCACGACGCCCACACCTCGATGCTCGCCGGAGCTGCCCGTGTGCTCTCCAGCGAGCGCGACCAGCTGTGCGGTCGGGTCCGGTTCATGTTCCAACCCGGTGAAGAGGGCCAGGGTGGGGCGGCCGTGATGATCGACGAAGGTGTCCTCGATGGGGTGGACGGCGCATTTGCGATCCACATCACGCCCAACCTGCCGTCTGGGGGGTTGGGCGTCAGGCCCGGGGCACAGTTGGCCGCAACCGACGAGTTCGCCATCACCTTCACCGGCAAGGGAGGCCACGCATCGACGCCGCACTGGGCGACCGATCCGGTACCTGTGGCGGCCGAAGCAGTGTTGGCCCTGCAGACGATGATCACCCGTACAGTGGATGCGTTCAACCCGGCCGTTCTGACCGTCAGCGGTATCTCGGCGGGTACGACCCACAACGTGATACCTGAGACAGCTCGAATGATCGGCACGATCCGCACGGTTGACGAATGGGTGCGTGCTGCGGTCGTGAAGCGCGTGTCGCAGGTCGTTGAGGGCATTGCGGCGGCGCATGGATGCACGGTGGAGGTGGAATCCACACCCGGATACCCGGTCACTGTCAATGACCCGCGTTTCGTGGAATTCCTCACTGCGGTGGCTCTCGAGACGATCGGTGCGGACAATTTCCTGCAGCTCCCGGCACCCGTGATGGGTGCCGAGGATTTCTCCTACGTGTTGGCAGAGGTACCGGGGGCGATGGCGTTCCTGGGTGTCTGTCCGCCGGAGCTGGAGAACCCCTTCACCGCGCCCGCATGTCATTCGAATCGGATGATGCTCGATGAGGACGCCATGGCAACCGGTGTAGCCCTCCATGTGGCGGTTGCTACCCGCTTCCTGACGTCGCCTCCTGAATGGATAAATCGCTGATCGGCACCGCCCCACTGGCCGCGGAGCTTCGAGGTCGGAGCGCCAATGAACGCGTCTGAACGATCCGGGGATTCCCGGGAGGACTGGGCAGGACGTTTCGCCCAGCAGGCCTCGTCGTGCGCTCAACTGGGTTCGGATCTCTACGGACGGCTGTTGGCACTGCTCGAGGCAGACGTTCTCGCGGGTGGGCCCACATGGGCGTTGTTGGAGAGCGGGCCGCTTCTGCGATTCGGTCAGGCGGGACCGCTCCGGCTCGTCGGTACCGCCCACCGTCTGGCGCTGCTGGGCGAAGCTGAGCAGTGGGCGGCGATGATGCCCAGCTGCGGTGGAGTCGTGCCCGCCGGCGACTCCGCATTGTTGGGTGCCTGGCACGACCTGGTGTTCGAACACGGTGACGCGCTCGTGGATGGCCTGAACCGCGAGGTCCAGACCAACGAGGTGGGTCGCGCCAGTGGTCTCGCGTTGGCCATTGCGGAGTCACGCCTCGTCGAGGCGCGGCTCATCGAACTCGGGTGTTCGTCGGGGTTGAACCTGCGCCTCGATCGGTTCGAGATCGACCTCGGTGGGATCGTGCTGGGCCATCCTGGTTCCCCGGTTCAGTTGCAGCCCGAGATGCGGGCGCACCTGGGAGAGCTCCGTGGTGAGGGGCTCGTGGCACCGGTCATCACCGAACGCGTCGGCATGGATCCACATCCGATCGACCCGACCACAGAACTCGGTGGGGCAACGGTCCGGTCGTTCGTCTGGCCCGACCAGTCCGAACGTCTGGCACGTGTGGACGCGGCAATCCGAGTGGCGGGATCGAATCCCGCCGAACTGATAGGGCTGGTTCCGAATCACGCTGGGGGGACGGGCGGAGCCGGAGTCCCGCGAGCGAGTGACACCGCTATGGCTCTGGAGGATGTGTTGCATCGCGGGGGACCGGCCATCGTGATGCACTCGATCGTCTGGCAGTACATACCGACCGAGCTCAGGTGGCGCATCACCGAGGTCATCGAGTCCGCCGGTGAGCGGGCAACCAGGTCGGACCCTCTGGTATGGGTACGTTTCGAACCCGACGAGTGGGATCGCCGACGCGTCGCGATCTGGTCACGGGAGTTTCCCGACGGATCGGATCGGCTGGTGGCACACGCCGACTACCACGGCCGCTGGCTCGCTCCGCGCTGAGCTATGAATCCCACCTGGGGTCACACGGCCGAGGTGGTCCCGCAGGTACCCGGAACTGGATCCCGGGATCCCGTCGCGTTCGGAGTCCGTTGCTAGCATCACTCCCAATATGTTGGAGTCCCTGCATGACGGGTAGCGGTCTGCAGGAGCGGACCGTCGAACCCGTGCCGGCGTACAAGGCGGGGTTCCGCAGCGACATAGAGTCGCTGCGCGGCCTGGCGGTCATCGCAGTGGTTCTCTACCACGCCGGGTTCGGCCCCTTCTCCGGCGGATACGTCGGGGTCGACGTGTTCTTCGTGCTTTCGGGATTCCTCATAACGGGCCTCATCGTGGACGAACGGGTGCGGTCCGGTTCAGTGGGTTTCGGATCCTTCTTCGCCCGACGGATCCGACGGTTGTTGCCCACATCGGTCCTCGTCTTCATCGCCACGATCGGCATGTCGGTGGTCCTCCTGCCACCACTGCAGGTCATGGATCTGAGCGCTCAGGCCAAGGCTGTGGCGCTGTTCGCGTCCAATATCTGGTTCTCGATTCACGCCACCGACTATCTGCAGCCCGATGCGGCATCACCGTTCCAGCAGTACTGGTCGCTCGCGGTCGAGGAGCAGTTCTACCTGGTGTGGCCGTTCCTCCTGGCCCTGGTGTGTGCGGGCGCGTCGGTGAAGCGATCCGTGAACCGTCGCCTGTTGGTCCTGATCGCCCTGGTGATCGTTGCTTCGTTCACGCTGGCCGTGAGGTGGACCGATGTCCGCCAACCGTCGGCCTTCTTCCTGCTCCCAGCAAGAGCGTGGGAGTTGGGCGCGGGTGGGTTGCTCGCCATAGCGTTGCGTTCCGGCCTGCGGTTCGGGCGGCGCGTAGCGCTCCCGCTCGGCTGGGTCGGGCTGATCATCATGACCGTGCCGATGGTCCTCTACTCCGAGCGCACGGTGTTCCCGGGCTGGACCGCGGTGGTTCCGGTCCTGGGTACCGTCATGGTGCTCGCTTCGGGGTCAGGGGCGCCGGAGCCGACCCCGGAACTCCCGCTCGTGTCCTCGACGCTCCTGAGGGCAGGCGTTCTGCGGTGGTTCGGCAGATATTCGTATTCGTTGTATCTCTGGCACTGGCCGCTGCTGATCATCTTCGAGACGCGGGCGGAGGGTCAGTTGTCGGCGTTGTACCGGGCAGCGCTGGTGGCCGTGTCGGTGGCTCTGTCCGTTGCCACGTTCCATGTGATCGAGAATCGGTTCCGGTTCGCCCCGCCGCTCGTCAGGAGCCCGAGGGTGACCTTCGCAGTCGGAGCACTGTTGCTCGTCGTAGCGGTTCTCAGCACCCAACTCCTGGACACGGCGGCTCCCGGTACGGGAGGTACTGCTGGCGCCGAGGATGGTGGGATCGCGACAGGAGAACGCAGTTCGTACGTACCCGCTGACCTGGTTCCACCACTGGATGAGGCAAAAGGCGACAAGTCGGTCATCTACACCGACGGTTGCCACCACACCTTTCCCCAGGTCGAACCCGGTACGCCGGAGAGTGTTGGGGTCTGTCAGTTCGGCGTTCCGGACGGGCCGCGAGTGCAACTGGTGGGTGATTCGCATGCCGGACACTGGTTCCCCGCGTTGCAGGCCGCAGCGGGCGAGCACGGATGGAACCTCCGCAGCACCACCAAGAGCTCCTGTCCAGCCGCAGGCGTCACGGTCTGGAGCGACGACCTGAAGCGTGACTACACCGAATGTGACATGTACAGGGAAGCTGTCATCTCCGACATCGAACGGGATCCACCGGGTCTCGTGGTCATCGCTGAGAAGTCGAGGTACTACAGCGACATGCTGGGTAGGCAGACCTGGCTGGATGGTCTGGGTTCGACAGTGTCGAGGCTCTCCGAGGTGACTGAAGTGGTGGTCCTGCGTGACACACCTTGGGCGAGCCAGAGCGTCCCCGACTGCCTCTCAGCTCATCTCGACGATGTGAGTCCTTGCGAGTTCGGTGTCACAGCAGCCGACACGGAGCTCGCCGCGCAAGAGCGCCATGTGGTCGAGGACGCCGGCGGTCACTACGTGGACCCGGTTGACATGGTGTGTCCCGACGGACGGTGCCCCGTTGTCGTGGGCAACCTGCTGGTCTTCAAGGACCGACACCACCTCACCTCCGAGTTCTCGAAGTCGCTTGCGGAACCGCTGGCCGGCCTGCTGGAAGGCGTATGGGATCCGAAGTGAGCCGGGCCGGCGGTCCGGGCTGACCGTAAGCGCGGATCGCGCGTGGAGGCGCGATCGTATGCTGAGAGGTCAGGTTCCCAGGGAGCCCCAGAATTCAGCCGGGTACTCGCGGATACGGGTGGCGGCCGCCACGTTCGCCCGCATCCGTTCGATGTGTTGGGCGATCTGTTGGGCGCCCGTCGGCAGGGGGTTTGCTTCCAGGAAGCGCTCCACCGCGAGAGCTGTCCATTCATCGGTGAAGCTGCGTACGCCGGCGAACATCCGGGGTAGCGCTCCGGAAGGCAGCCGCATCGAGATGTCCTCGAAATTGTTCACGACGAAGTCCCATGCATCGGTGCCGCGGGCTGTGTTGGCCAACGCGCGCCGCAGGACGTAGGGCGCATCCTGTGGGCGGACGTCGCCGAGGCACTCCTCAAGGCCCCGCTGGAACTGATCTGGTCGCTCGGTGGCGACCAGTGCTGCCAGGTGACGCTGTTCGTCCTGAGGGGTGGATGCCTCGGACCACCGTCGCCGGATCTCCTCGTACTGCTCATCGGTGGGGTCGTGGGCCACCACATCGAGCGCCCCCGCGAGCACTGCAGGGTCGACGTCGGCGTGTTCCCCATCGAACACGCCGGTCGCGACAGCGATGGCGTCCTCATCCTCGCCGAGGACCCCGAGCACGGCCAGGAGCGGGGCTGCGGCCTCTGCTTTGCGGCCGCGGCTGGAAAGGGGTGGCAGCCGGTCCATCTGTCCGCGCAGTTCGGAACGCACCCATTGCCTGAACTCGGTCCGCTGGGCAACACTCAACAGCGCTTTGAGTTCGCCCAGCACCGATGCGACCCGACGCCATATCGACGGATCGGTCTCACCCAGGTCGACAAGATCCGAGATCGTGTCGATGACCGCCCCGGGTCCACTCCGGCCGGCCACGACAGCGAACCAGGTGTCGTCGAGAACCACATATCGCTCGAGGGGTGGTTCAACCGAGGCGAGGAGCGCCCGGCGCTCAACACGCGGGAGCAGGGTACGGAAGAATCCATTGCCCGAGGGGTTGGTTCTGACGAGTTGGGCGGGTTCGTCCAGGGAGAGTTCGACATTGTCCTCGAGCAACAGTCGGTGCTCCTCGTCGTTGCCCGTGGTTGAGCGGGTGATGACCGTCATGGGCACCGGGAACGGTTCGGGTGCCACCTCTGCCGCCAGGGGTTTGCGGAAACGGGCCGGCTGTTGGCTGAGGCGGACGCGACTGCCGTCGGCAGCGGGATCCACCATGACCAGCGGATGGCCGCCCCTGAAGATCCATGCCTCGGCAATGCGCTCGACCGGCTCACCCGTGGCGGCTTCGAGCGCCTTCCAGAGGTCGGAGGTGTCTGTGTTCGAGTACGCGTGTTGGCGCAGGTAGGAGCGGATTCCGTCGCGGAACCGATCGGCACCGAGGTACTGCTCGAGCATCCTGAGCACTGATGCGCCCTTTTCGTAGGTGAGGATGTCGAACATGTCCTCGGAATCGGCTGCCGTGACGACCTCGTATTCGATTGGTCGCGTGCTGTCGAGGGCGTCGGTGTCGAATGCCGCGGAGCGGGCCAGGCCGAAGGTCGTCCACACATCCCACTCCGGGCGGAAGTCGTCGCTGGCCAGGATCTCCATGAATGTAGCGAATGCCTCATTCAGCCAGATACCGTTCCACCAACGCATCGTGACGAGGTCGCCGAACCACATGTGGGCCAGTTCGTGGTTGATCACGTCGGCCACACGCTGCAGTTCCATGGGTGCTGCGGTCTCCGGGTCGACGAGAAGCAGAACCTCGCGGAACGTGATGCAGCCCAGGTTCTCCATGGCGCCGAACGCAAAGTCGGGTATGGCCACCAGGTCGACCTTCTCACCCGGGTATGCGAGCGCGTAGTAGTCCTCGAAGAACCTGATCGCATGGGTAGCGACGTCGACCGCGAAGCCGGTGAGGTGGCCCTGCCCCGGTGGATGCACGATACGCAGCGAGATCGGGCCGTCCCGGCCCTCGATGTCGGGGGCCTCGGTGACTTCGAGCGGACCCACCACGACCGCAAGCAGGTAGGTGGACATCTCGATGGTGGGAGCGAAGCGGATGGAGTCGGTCTGGCCATCGTCGCTCGTCGAGCGCTCGAGTTCGCCACCGTTGGAGACTGCGGTCAGCCCGGTCGGTACGTCAAGAGACACCTCGAAGGAAGCCTTGAACTCAGGTTCGTCGAAACAGGGCAGGATCCGGCGTGCGTGGGTGGACTCGCACTGGGTGACCGCCAGGCGATGGGTGGTGCCGTCGTGGTCGAACTCGGAGGTGTAGAGCCCCACGAGGTTCTCGCAGTACCGGGCCGAGTAGTCGACCTGGATCTCGGCCCGGCCCGATTCGACCCGGTGATCGGTGGAGAGGGTGATCCACTGACGTTCTTCGTCGATTGTGACCGAAGGGGTTGACTCCGTGCCCTCTTGGACCAACAGGACGCGTTCGATATCCAGATCCAACGCGTGGAGAACGATCTCGTCGGCGGCTCGGGCCAGGTCGATCGATATGTTCACCGAGCCCGAAAACGTCATTGAGTCGGGGTCGATCGACAGTCGGAGTGCATATCGCGTGGGTCGAACCGATCCCGGAAGCCGATGGCCTTCGTGATCCGGCTCGGGTCTCGGAGGCTCCTGGTCTGTGGTTTGGTCTGTGTTCGGATCGTTCGGCGGTGGCTCTGCTCCCATTGGTGCCAAGTTACATGCGAGATGCGACACGGCGGAGACGTCACCGCGGGTACCGTTTGTTCCGTGTACGAATGTTTCGAACTTTCCATCTCAGATGACGTGGCCCACCTTCAGTTGAACCGTCCCGATGTGCTCAACACCATGGTGCCGAGCTTCTGGAGCGACCTGCCGGCCATCATTTCCGACATCGACGCGGGGGCAAAGGCCCGAGCGATCGTGATCTCCTCGACCGGCAGGCACTTCTCGGCGGGTATGGACCTGTCGGTGTTCACCGGCGACGGAGGGCTGGCATCGGGTGGGGGTGCCAGCGAACAGGGTAGGAAGGCTTCGTTCCTGTGGATGCTGGTTCAACAGCTCCAGGACTCCTTCACCGCGCTCGAAGCCGCTCGCATGCCGGTGTTGGCGGCGATCCAGGGAGGGTGCATCGGTGGAGCGGTTGACATGGTGTGTGCTGCCGACATGCGCTACTGCACAGCTGATGCGTTCTTCTGCGTGCAGGAGATCAACATCGGCATGACCGCGGATGTCGGTACCCTCCAGCGCCTGCCCAGGCTCATCCCCGAAGGCGTGGCGCGTGAACTCGCGTACACGGGTGACCGCATGCCTGCATCGAGGGCGATGGCTCTCGGCCTGGTGAACGAGGTGTTCGATGACCACGAATCACTCGTCGAGGGAACCCTCGAGATAGCAACACGCATCGCCCGGCACTCACCGCTGGCCATATGGGGCACCAAGGAAGCCATCAACTACAGCCGGGACCACACGGTGGCCGACTCGCTGCACCAGATGGCCGGTTGGCAGTCGGGCATGTTCGTCGGCACCGACATGGCTGAGGCATTTGCGGCCAAGGCCGAGGGCCGGCCCGGATCGTTCGATGCCATTCCCACCCGTCCAGAGGCCGTGTAGACGTTCCACAGGCTGTATAGACATTCCATAGGCTGTGTAGTCAACAGCCGCCGTCGAGAGCTGCCGTCCGCCTTCGTGGGACCGTTCACTTCTGCCGCCGCGTTGCCGATAGAACCCAACGATGGCCGATATTCGGAGAGAGCCGCCCGGTCCGGGTTTACCGGCGATCACCGTACCGATCCACAAGAGGCTTGCAGGACCGCTGGGAGCGGTCCTCCTCCTGTGCCTGCTGGGCACCATCATGTGGTCTCCATCGGCCGGCGCGGAGGAGGGACCCCCCGGGTCACCGGCATCGGACGAAACTGTGCCACCGGGTCGGACACTCGTGGTCTCGGTCCGTGAGGTGGCGCCGTTTGCCATGGAGAAGGATGGCGACTGGAGCGGGTATTCGGTCGATCTGTGGGAAGAGGTCGCGCGCAAAGCCGGCATCGAGTTCACCTATCAGCGTGCCGGAAGTGTGAACGACCAACTCGACGCGGTCCGCGCGGGCACGGCGGGCGCCGCTCTCGGTGCGATCTCCATCACCGCGGATAGGGCGAAGCTCGTCGACTTCTCACAGCCCACGTATGACTCCGGAATCGGGATCCTGGCGTCCGACGGCGTTGAGAACGTGGGCCTGGTCGACATCCTCGGTTCGGTGTTCACCAGGACCCTGGCGTGGTTGCTCGGGTTCTTCGTGTTGATGGTGTTCGTGGTCGGTCACGTCGTGTGGCTGGCCGAACGCAAGCGCAACAGCGACCACTTCCCGGATCGGTACATCCCCGGAGTGGCACAGGGAATGTGGTGGGCCGTGGTGACGATGACGACTGTCGGCTATGGCGACACCGTGGCACGCACGCGTGCCGGGCGGATCGTGGCCGTCGCATGGATGTTGGTGGGCCTCGTCCTGATCGCCCAGTTCACTGCGTCGGTGACCTCGGCGCTCACGGTCGAGAAGTTCGACGGCGCGGTCAAGTCGATCGGTGACCTCTACGGTCGTGAAGTGCTGACCGTCGAGGACACGACCTCCGCCAGCTACCTGGATTCGATCGACCTCCCCGCCGGCGGGGTGGCTGATATCGACATTGCTGTAGCTGAGCTCCTCGACGGGCGGGCGGACGCGGTCGTCTATGACGAACCGGTGTTGGCCTATGAGGCCCGTACCACAGCCAACGGCCGGGCCCACATGGTGCCCAAGGTGTATCAACCGCAGAGCATCGGCATGGCGTTTGCCGATGGTGATCCCAACCTCGAGAGCGTCGACGACGCATTGCTCGTCCTTCGTGAGGACGGGACCATGGCAGCGCTACGCGAGCGGTGGTTCGGTAGCGGCGACTGACTGCGCGGGACCCACGTTGCCCGGTCGTGCCGGAACCTGATCCGGGGGCGGGCCCGGTACCGGTCGCGGGCTAGTTTCTCCCACGGAGGTGGATGAGCGCCTGGTGGGCTCCCCGGTCTTCAAAACCGTGAGGCATCCGGAATCCGGGTGCGGGGGGTTCGATTCCCTCCCGCCTCCGCCGATTGTCCAGACAACTAGGTTCGCAGACGGTGATGAGCATGGCTGATCGATCAGAGGAACCCCGGCCGTCGAGCCATCCCGGTGTGGCTCTCACGTCTCTCGCCGGTGGCGCCGGCTGTGGATGCAAGCTGTCGGCCTCGGAGCTCTCGGAGATCATGGGGCTCATGAACCGCTCGGTTCCCTCGAATCCGACCGTGGTCGTCGGCCCGGAGTTCTCAGATGACGCAGGGGTGATCGAACTCGGCGACGGTCGGTGTCTCGTGCAGTCGGTGGACGTATTCACTCCCGTCGTGGACGACCCCTACGACTGGGGTCGCGTCGCGGCTGCGAACGCGTTGAGCGACATATACGCCATGGGAGGCCGCCCACTCAGCGCGCTGCAGATCCTGTGCTGGCCCCGGGACATGGACCTGACCCTCGCAGCGCTGGTACTCGACGGGGCCGCCGAGGTGCTCGATGAGGCACGTTGTCCGGTTCTGGGCGGTCATTCGATCCACGACGCCACCCCGAAGTTCGGGCTGGCTGTGAGCGGACTGACCGAGCATGCGCCTACAACGAACTCGGGAGCTCGCCCGGGTGACTCGCTGGTGTTGACCAAGGCGTTGGGGACCGGGGCTCTCACGACCGCGAACGTGCATGGTGAACTCGCTGCGGCACTCCTGGAGATGGCTGTGGCCTCCATGGTCCGTCGCAACGACGAAGCAGCAGATGTCGCCGCTCAGGCCGGTTCCCATGCTGTGACTGATGTGACCGGGTTCGGCCTGGTCGGTCACCTTCTGGAGATCTGTCGTGCTTCGGATGTTTCGGCCACGCTGGTCGCAGAGTCGCTGCCGGAGCTGCCGGGAGCTCTCGATGCGATAGCGGCCGGCCATATCAGCGGGGAGCGCGACGCAACCGGGCGGACGCCGAGGAAGCCGGGGTCGAGTTTGCCGGCGGCCCGACGGAGTGCCAGTGGCTGGCCTGCGATCCTCAGACCTCGGGTGGTCTGCTCGTATCCGCGCAACCTGTGAGGGCTCGGCGCATGGTCGACGATCTGATCCAACGCGGTCATCCCGCAACCATCGTCGGTTCGATCGCTGAGCCGTCGCCCGGAAGACCAGTGGTGCTGCGGTAGTGGGAATCGATCGCCTGCCCGCTGTCGATCGTCTGGCCACCGAGGTCCAGGGCGTCCTCGAAGCCCACGGATGTTCCCGTCCCGGGCCAGTTGTACGCAGTGCGGCTCGTCAGGTCCTCGGACGCGTGAGGGAGTCGTCGGCCCCGGGTGGAGCCGCCGGTGGTATTCCGGAACCAGGAGTGCTGTTGTCGATGACTCTCACCGAGCTCGAAGCCACCGAACCGATGCGCCGCGTTTGCAATGCCACAGGAGTGCTCCTGCACACGAACCTGGGTCGCGCTCCGTTGGATGGCCGGACCACAGGTGGTTCGGATGAGGGGGTCCACGGGGGCAGGGATTCGTCGAGCTCGACCACGAATGTCGAGTTCGATCTCCACTCGGGTCGTCGCGGTCGTCGCTTCGCCGGGCTCGAACCGTCTCTCTGTGCCCTCACGGGCGCTCCGGCAGCACTGGTGGTGAACAACAACGCAGCAGCCGTTCTGCTCGCCCTCACCGCGGTGGCAGGCTCCGGCGAAGTGGTCGTGTCCCGTGGAGAACTGGTGGAGATCGGAGGGTCCTTCCGGATCCCCGATGTCATAGCGCAGGGTGGTGCGGTACTGCGTGAGATCGGTACCACCAACCGGACCCACACGGCCGATTACCGCGACGCGATGGGTGCAACAACAGGCGCGGTTCTGTCGGTGCACCGATCCAACTATCGGATCGAGGGGTTCACCGCAGTGGTGGGTCATCGCGAACTGGTCGAGGTGGCTCGTTCGGCAGATGTTCCGTTGGTGGTCGACCTCGGTGGTGGGCTGGTGGACACCCGTTGCGGCTGGCTGGAAGGGGGACCCCCGAGGTGGCTCGCCGATGAGCCGGGTGTCCGTCAGGTCGTGGCCGCGGGTGCAGATGTCGTGACGTTCTCCGGCGACAAGCTGCTCGGCGGCCCCCAGGGCGGAATCATCGTGGGACGCTCGGATCTGGTTGAACGTATGCGCAGTCATCCACTGGCCCGCGCCGTCCGACTCGATGGCGTCCGTGCGGAGATCCTCCAACGGACCGTTGATGCCTACCTCGAACGCACGGCAGGCACCGCGGTGCCGTTGTGGCGCTTGGCCTCGGTCCCGCTCGAGTCGCTCCGCTCACGGGCGGCGGCAATCGTCGACCGGGTCGAGAGTTCGAGGGGGTCCACGCGTGCGGATCTGGAGGTTGTCCCGATGGCGGGAACCGTGGGCGCAGGCGCCGCCCCCGGATCCCGGATCCCCGGCGTCGGGATCGAGGTGTCTCCCGGCGGGCAGGGTCCTCGACCATCGTTGCCCGGAGGGATGTCCCTGACCGAGTTGTCGGAGCGGCTGCGGGCCGCGACCGTGCCGGTGATCGCGGTGCAGGGTGACGGTCGCCTGAGGATCCACCTCCGTACGGTCGAAGAATCCGACGACGCGGTCATAGCCGACGCACTTGTCCGCGCGTTGGCGATCTGAGTGTCAACAATGGCGGCGAGATGATGGTGGCTCCGTGATCATCGGGACCGCGGGGCATGTCGACCACGGCAAGTCCACCGTGGTCCGCCTCCTCACCGGCGTCGACCCCGACCGTTGGGTCGAAGAACACCGGCGGGGCCTCACGATAGGGCTGGGATACGGCTTCTTCGAGTTGCCCGACCGTGTCACCGGGCCGGCGCCAGCTGGCGGACAACACGGTGTTGGCGCACAGGACGGTGTTGGCGCACAGGACGGTGTTGGCGCACAGGACGGTGCTGGCGCACAGGACGGTGCTGGCGGACAAGACGGTGCTGAGCGCTCGGTGGCCGTAGTGGACGTACCGGGCCACGGCCGCTTCCTTCCGACCATGTTGGCGGGCGCCCATGCAGTGGATGTCGCTCTTCTGGTGGTGGCGGCGCACGAAGGTTGGATGCCCCAGACCGCTGAGCACGTGTCGGTGCTCGATGCCCTCGGTACGCCCACGGGCGTCGTGGTCGTTACCCATGTCGATCGCGTGGACGCGACCTGTGTCGAGACGTTGGTCGACGAGCTCGACCAACGTCTGGCCGGCACGTTCATGGATGGGGTGGTCGGGCGACAGAACCGCGTGGTCACCCTCGATGGCGTGACCGGTGCGGGGGTCGACGGGCTCAGGGACACGCTCGCCGATGCAGTGGCAGACCTGCGGGGAGACCCCCGCTGGCTGGCAACGCGCGACACGGGCCGACCGCGGCTCTGGATCGACAGGTCCTTCAGCCTCAGCGGTGTCGGCCGGATCTCCACCGGAACTCTCACAGGTGGAGCGTTGGAGATCGACGAGGAGGTGGAACTGGTCCGTGGGACTGCTGCGAAGGGTTCCGGTGGAACGAGGGTCCAGTCCCTTCACGTCGATGCAGCCAAGGCACGGCGGGCTCGGGTGGGACATCGCGTCGGAGTTCGTCTCGGCGACAGGTCGATCGTGCCCGAGGTAGGCGATGCGTTGGTCCGCTCGGCCCAGTGGCAGGCGGGTCGCCACCTGCACGCTGCGGTGCGGGCCTTCGAGCCCTCAGGGGGTGTTGGGCAACGCAGGGGATATGACCTGATGGTGGGCACTGGACGCTGGGCGGTGGAACTCCGCCGTTCACCGAATGTGGCGCGTCCCCTGCTGTCCCGAGCGGCAGCTCGGCGTGTGGGGACCGTCGACCCGCCCACCTGGGAGCCGGTCCGGCTCCATGCCGCCGAACCGGTCGTACCTGTGGCGCCCGGGGACTGCTTCGTCCTGGTGGATACCGGATCGTCGCGAGCGGTGGCCGGTGGAGTGCTGCTGGCGGTCGACGATGTGGTGGTCCGTCGGGACCACGAATCCCTCGAACGGCGCCTCAACGCCGTACTGGCCGGTGACCCTGCTCTGGTGGTGGCAGCTCTGGTTGCCGACACAGGGCCGGCGCTGCGTACCGAGGAGGTGCTCGGGACCGTTGGGCACATACCCGATTCCCTGGACCGTGGAGTGGATGACGGCCATGTGGTCGATCGTGCCGCGTTGCGGAACCGCGTCGCCGAATTGTCGGTATTGCTGGAAGGTGATGGGGCGGATGACCAGCACCCGGATGGACTCGTGCTCGCGGACACTCCGATGGACCGACACGCGGGCGCCGTGCTGGTCGCCCGCGGGCCGGTGGTGAGCCATGGCGGGCGCCTGTGGCGCAGCGAGACCGATCGCCTCGCTGCAGGGGATGCGGCGCTGCGCGGGCTGCAACAGGTGATGGGGAACCTGCTGTGGCGGAGCGAGGACTTGGTTGCGGCGGTGACCTCTGCCGGTTTGAGGTCGTCGATCGTGACCGAGGGGCTCCGCTCGGCGGCGGTGGTCGAGATCGGCCGCGATCGCCACGCCGTGGGGGATCGGGTCTGGCGTGCCCCCGGTGGCAGCGTGAGGTTGGTTTCGGCGCGCGTGTTGGAACACTTCGAGGGCAACGTCATCGAGCGGCTGTCGAGGTCCCCTGCAGGTCTGGGTGAGCTGCGCGATGTGCTGGGTATGTCACGTAACGATGCATTGTTGGTGCTCGAGCAGATGGATGCCCGGGGAGTCACCCGCCGCGAGGGTGACTTGCGGATGCTCGTCCGGCGCGGTCCGGGTGTGGCCTTCGGATGAGGCTCTGTTCATCCGTTCGTTGACACCTTGATGGTGGATGTCACTGACTCGGCCGCCTTCGCAAGACGGTCGCGGCGTCTGTGGCTACCTATCGCTATGTAGAGACAGAATGCTCGGTCCGCTTGGTGGAAGAACTGCTGGTGACCTGACTGGCCGGGTAGGGGGCGGTGCATCTCTTCGTGGGCAAACGTGTTTCCTGTTATCCGTCGGACACCGAGGTGGTCGAACAGGGGTGAGGCGCCGGATGCCCGGTCGTATTCCACGAGCGCTATGAACAGGTCGTCGGCGCCCATGGCAGCGAGCATGTCGCCACCGAAATCACCGCGTACGGACGGCAGGGGAATCGTGGAGACGTGCATGACCGGATTGACCGAACCTCCGTCGGCCTGATCGGCCGAGGCCGAGACGGCCAGGGACCGGGTGATCGCTCCATCCCATCCTGTAGGAACGTTTACCGACAGGCCGTGGGCCTCGATTCTGTGGCTCATGTGATTCCTCCGGTGATTGCGGCGGCGAACAACCCGAGTGCGCCGAGAGTGGCAAGTGTGGCAACGGTCAGTCGCGATGTGAGTTTGGCTCCTTGCGCTATCCGCGCGGTGGAGTGCGACCAGACGGTCGGGACTGTCGGCGTTCCGCGCCGTCAGCAGGACCAGGCCGCGGGTGGTGCCGAACACCAGCCCGATGAGCACCGATCCTGCCACGGGTGAAGGCAGCCTCGACCCCCCGAGTACGGCTGCAGCCACGACAGCCCACATCGACCACGACGTGATGATCGTCACCAGGCCGAAACCCAGCTGCAGCCCGAAACCTGCTCCGTAGACCCAACCGCGGTAGGCAGTGAGCCAGTTCTCGTCGACCTGTCGGGGCAGTGTCGGTCGCGGTGCTCCGAGCGAGTCGAGGACAGCTGATGCGACGAGCAGTATCGACAGGGTCACCAGCACTGTGGTCGTGGACCAACCTGACACCAACCAGGCGAAAGGGGCGAGCGCGACACCGAGCGCGGCACCACCGACCGCTGAGCCGATCGTGTATGCCGTGGCGGTGAAGGTCCATGAGTTGTTCTTTGCCCGCTCACCGAGCGGAGTGATGCTGGAGAGCATCGATTCACCTCAAGGGGACCAGCTGGATCGCACCGCGCCGATGACAGCGGTTGCGAGCCCCAGCATGAACAGGAGTATCGAGCCGGCGCTCATGAAACTGGATCTTCCCCGGTCGTGTGTTGGTCGGAACTCCCGTTGTCGGCGAGCCCTACGTCCTGCGGACCGTGTGTGAGACGGGGATCCCCGGGGCGGATCCCTGCTGCCATCAGGTCGGAGTCGATGCGGTCCCGGTTGCCGGTTATCACCGAGCGCCGCGACACAGCCCCACGATCGGTGCGCGAATGCACGGCGTCGATGTCCGCTCGTGCCTTGCTCAACAGCGAACTCACCTGGGACCACTGCGCAGCGGCACCTTCCCCCACGACCCTGCCGCCGGAGACCAGGACGAAATATGGTGCGACCGGCACTCCGAAGTCCTCCCAGGCATCCGTCGACATGACGACCGGTACCTCTGGGGTACTCAGATCGCCAACCGTGGAGGGAGACTCGGATTCTTCGCCATGTGTCACCACGATGACCCTCGTTCCATCCTCGAGGCGTCCGTCAGTCAACTCCTCACCCGTCGCGAATGCCTCCCAGAATCTGTGGCAGGTCATGCACCCACTGGACAGGAAGGCAACGAGGGTCTCGGCGCTCGAGATCCCGATGGTCACCGCGTCTCCGTCGGGAGTGACTCCGGTGATGTCAGAGACCCCGAGGCCGAGGGCCTGGCCATCACCGGGTACGCCCTCGATGGTCTCTGACCCATCCAGCGGTGTGTTGCGCGGTGAGCCGTCGACCCTCTCAGCGGGCTGGTTCGCCAACGGAGCTCCGTTGGCCGGGTCCAGATCGATTCCGGCGTCGTTCAGCACCCTGAGAATCTCGGCATGGCTGCGCAGAAGGCTGACCACGAGCGCGGCGAGAATCCCGACCGCGATGCCCAGGGACACAACTGCGAGCGTCACGTGACCATCCCGGGTGAGATGGAGTTCGTATTGTCAGCAGCCACCAGGAGGTTTGCCGAGGCGAGCAGCATCGGGACAGTGCGGGGACCATCGAGGGTCGCCACGATCTGCACCTCGTGGGGACCCGGAGGTAGTGCGAGGAACTCTGTTGAACCCGTTGGTCCCGGCCGGATCGAGGCCCTGTACTGGTCATCCACGAGAACCCTCAGCAAGGCATTGGCGTTGCCCTCGGTCCGTTTGATCGAAGTTGCCGACAACACCATGCCTCCGGGTGCCGCTTCCAGACGGGTGACAGATCCCGGCGCGGTCGAGGCGACTGCGACCTGCATGCATCCGAGCTTGATGTTCTGTCCCCCGCCCACGTTCAGTCCGGCGACACAGACCTTGTGCTCGCCGGGGGCGATGTCGGTGAGCGTCACGTCGAAACCGTGTCCCGAATGCCCGTCATCGCGCGCCTTGTCGGCCGTGGAGTCGCCGGTGTGCGTCCCGTCGACGGTCACGTAGACCTCGATGGGAGAGGTCGTGTCGGCATCGGAGGCCCAGCCCGTGAGTCGCAACGTACCGGGACCGGTCGAGTTCGCCGATTCCAGGACCCCGACCGGGTTGGATGGCACGACCACCCGGTTGCAACCGAGTTGTACGTTGGAACCCTGGTTGATGTCGAGCGCGGTCACGCATACTTCGTGTGAGCCGGGAGGAGCGGGCAATGACACGTCGAAGCCGTACCTGCCTCCGAGGTGCGGGTATGCCTGGGCCACATCGCTGCGGTAGGTCGAGGCGGTGATGGTCTTTTTCACCTTGCCGTCCACCCGTATCTGTACCTGCGATGACTTGAACGCATCTGGGTCGATCGCGAACCCGACCACACGGATGGTTCCGACGCCGGTGCCCGGTTCCGGAGCGCTTGCGGTGGTGTGGTCGAGGTGGCCGAACGCCTGACCTGTCACGGTGATCATCTTGTGGGCGATCCATGTCGAGCCCGTACCGGTGGTGTCGAACGCGGCGACCGAGATCAGTTGTTCACCGGGGCAGAGCCTCAGGAAGGCATCGAAACCGTGGTTGGGGCCCAGGGTCGGATAGCTCTTGGCCAGGTCGGTCCGGGGAAGGTCGGCGCGCAGGATCGTCTTGGGTTGCAGACACGAATAGACCACTACCGGGATGGGAGCCGACGTGCCCGGGTCGACCGCCCAGCCGCTCACCCGCACTCCACCCGCAACGGCGGTTATCTGGTCGGTCCTCCCGGTCGCGTCGACGGTCAGGCACGGTCGATTGTGGTAGCGGGTGCGGTTGTCGGTGCGCACCGAACGGGTACATGAACCGTCGAGCATCCAGGGTTGGGTGCAGGTGACCACGCGGCACACGATCGGACCCACACAACGGATGTGGTTGTTGCACTGGCCGTAGCGGAACGCAGTGCATCCGGCCTTTCGGTTGTTGCAGCTTCCGCCGGCGCACCCACACCTGGTTCCCGAACAGCTTCCTGAACAGACGCCGTTGCCGCCGCAGCCGCATCCCCCACACCCGGCGTTGCAGTCCATGTAGTAACGGGGCCCTCCGCCACAGAATTCGTGGCCGTCCACCTTCCACCAGCCGGCGAGGAGGGTGCCGCTGGGACACCGGTTCGCACCGTAGATGGCGCAACAGAACTCCGTGTAGCCGTCATTGCAGAGCGCGCCCCGTCCACATACCGCGGCATATGCGCTCATCGGCCGCATCACCCACGCAGATGGTGCGACTGCGAGAGCCGTGCCGGCCATTGCGCCTCGACGCAGTACCCCGCGGCGGTCAACCTTCCGTGACAGGAATCCGGCCGCTCGGGCAGCCAGGCCTCCGTTGCGGCGCCGGCGTGGATTCCAGCGTTTCCAGCGGGACCTGTGGACTGTGGCCTCCGATGCCGGCTCCGGAGGTACCGATGCCCGAGTGTCAGCCACGGTCATGGTGGGTGTTGTCATCGGTTGGCCTCCAGCGAGTCGCGCAGTCGTCGTAGCTCGGCACCCGTGCTCAACACTTCGGCAAGCATTGCGGCGCTCACGAACGCGAGTCCGGCGGTGATGATCCAGGTGGGTGCAGCCGGTCGGGCCCAGGAGCTGGCCGCCGCGGCGAGGGCCGCAGCTGTCAACACGACATTGATCCCCAGGTGCCCCCACTCCGGGGGAACGGGTTCGACTCCGAAGCAACCACAATCGGGTTCCCTGC
This sequence comes from uncultured Microthrixaceae bacterium, assembly GCA_963805905.1. Lineage (GTDB taxonomy): Bacteria > Actinomycetota > Acidimicrobiia > Acidimicrobiales > Microtrichaceae > JAMLGJ01. The sequence goes on along the minus strand of CAWDVV010000001.1, from coordinate 2,398,794 downwards.
GCAGGATCGCAACGAGCAACGAAAGCGCCAGCAGGGTGTATGCGAGCCCGACCGCGAGCGCGGACGTGGTGGTGGGTGCAACGAGTGCCCAGGTTCCGACGAGAACCTCTGCTGTCCCGAGGGGACGATGGAGGATGGGTGGGAGCATCGGTACCGAGGCGCGGCCAGTTGCCTTGGGGACGCCGGCGATGACGAGCATTGCCGCAGCCACGCAGGTGACAGCCCACAGGATCGTTCCGCTAGTCATGTGATGTCCTGCAGGCCCCCACGGGTCCCCTCCTACTGAAGCCGCCTCACCCGCCCGAGGTGGTCAGGGGATCAGCTTACCCAACCGGAGCATTCAGTGGATCAGTTGGGCGCTCCATGCTCGCGAACGTCGGATCAAAACTGAAGTGACCACCGCGGTCGACCGAGAATCCTGTTATGCGTGACCACAAGAGGTGCAACCAGCGTGAGGCTGCGCACCGCCTGGGAGTAACGCCTGGCACGGTCATGCGTCTCGTGCGGGCGGGGGCGCTGTCCGCGGATCGGGTGGACGGTGAACTCTGTTTCGATGTGCGTGACGTCGAGGAGTACGCGGCCAGTCGGCGGTGCTTCGGCAGGACCTGAGGGTCGGTCGGTCGACTGTGCCCTTTCGCCGGTCCTCCGGTGATGTCGGATCCGGTGTTCCCTGAATCCGACGATCCACCAGGGGGAGCATGTGGCGACGGGTACTACCGGTAGCGTTGCGGCGATGAATGAACCCTTGGGCGGCTCCGGCGGAGCGTTGACCGAACAGCACCCAGGTGTGGCCATGATCGGTACGGCCCGGGCCGCAACACTGACTCCGAGCGATCTTGCGGCTCGACTGGAGGTCGACCCGGGCGAGGGCCTCGGGGCGTCAGAGGTTGAGCAACGCATTGCCGTGATGGGAGCCAACCGACTCGCCGAATCGGTACCTGAACCTGCATGGAAGCGGCTCGTCGGGCAGTTCCGCAACGTCCTCACGTACGTACTGCTGGCCGCTGCGGTGGTGTCCGCTGCAGTCGGTGATGTGAAGGACCCGATCGTCATCCTCGTGGTGCTCGCGATCAACGCAGTCTTCGGATTCATACAGGAGAACCGTGCGGACGCAGCGATGGAGGCGCTCTCGGAGATGCTGGAACTCATCGTGCGTGTACGGCGGAGTGGATCGTTGCGCGAGGTGCATGCCTCGGACCTCGTGCCCGGAGACCTCGTGGTCCTCGATGCCGGCGATCGCGTGCCCGCTGACGGCCGGTTCGTCGTCACCAACAACCTCGGTATCGAGGAGGCCGCGCTCACCGGGGAGTCGCAGCCCGTCGACAAGCACACGGCGACGATCTCGGCGTCCGAGGCTGGATCAGCAGGGGATCGGACCAACTGTGGATTCATGAACAGCACGGTCGTGCGTGGTCGGGGGGAGTTGCTGGTCACGGCGACCGGCATGGGGACCGAGGTGGGCCAGGTAGCGGGGATGCTCGCCGCCGCCCCGGTGCAGCAGACACCGCTGCAACAGCAGTTGGACAAACTCGGCAAAAGGCTCGCCGCGATCGCCGTGGCTGCGGTGCTCATCGTGTTCACGTTGTCGCTGATCCAGGGCGAACAACTCCAAGAGGCGATGTTGGAAGCAGTTGCCCTGGCGGTGGCCGCGATCCCCGAAGGGCTGCCGGCGGTCGTGACAGTGACCCTCGCAGTCGGTGTGTCGCGGATGGCGGAACACAACGCAATTGTGAAGCGTCTCGCGTCGGTGGAGACGCTGGGATCCACGACAGCGATCTGTTCCGACAAGACAGGCACCCTGACGGTCAATCAGATGACCGCGACGAAGGTGGCCACCGGGACGGGGATCTACGCAGTGTCAGGTCTGGGTTACGGATCGACTGGATCGATCGCCCACACACCTGAGGCTTCCGGTTTCGGGGACGCCGGCGAACGGGACGCGAGTGATGCCCTGAGTGCTGCGATAGCGCTCGGCGCGCTGTGCAACGACGCCGAAGTCCGATTCGACGCGCTCGGTGAGGCCGATGAGGTGGTGGGGGACCCGACCGAGGTCGCGCTCGTGGTGCTGGCCTCGAAGGCCGGCATCGATGTCGCAGATCTACGCAAGGTCCGGCCGCGCATCGCGGAGGTCCCATTCGATTCGACCTCGAAGTTCATGGCCACCCTCCACGAACACCCCGAGGATCCCCGGGTCTCCCAGCTCGTGGTCAAGGGTGCTCCCGATGTCGTACTCGGACGTGCGAACAGACTCCGCGTCGGAGGCTCGGTCATCGAACTGGATGACTCGCTCCGCGACCGTGTTCAGGCGGAGAACGCGGCGCTCGGCGGCGCGGGACTGCGCGTGCTCGCAGTTGCCGGTCGATCCCTTCCGGTCAGGGCGTCGGAGTTCGAGGGAGACCTCGTGAAGGAGGTCGACGAAATGGAACTTGCCTGCCTCGTGGGCATTCTCGACCCGCCGCGGGCGGAGGCCGTCGAGGCGATCGAGGCATGTCACACCGCTGGCATCGAGGTCCGCATGATCACCGGCGACCATGCAGCCACTGCCGGGGCGATCGCCCGTGAGCTCGGTATCGGCGGTGACGTGATCACCGGCGCCGAAATCGAATCCCTCGACGATGTCGCGCTGGCGGAGCAGATCCGAAGCGTCGGCGTGTGCGCCCGGGTGTCTCCACAACACAAGGTTCGGGTGGTCCAGGCGTTGCAGGCCAATGGTGAGATCGTGGCGATGACCGGTGATGGCGTGAACGACGCGCCCGCGCTCAAGATTGCGGAGATCGGTGTCGCGATGGGGATCACCGGCACCGAAGTCACCAAGGAAGCCGGCGACATGGTGCTGGCCGATGACAACTTCGCCACCATCGTCTCAGCGGTGCGTCGGGGTCGGGCCATCTTCGAGAACATCCTGAGCTTCGTACGGTTCCAGCTCACCACGAACATCGCCGCGATCGGGTCGATCCTCTTCGGTCGTCTGCTCGGGCTACCCACTCCGTTCACAGCGATCCAGGTGCTGTTCGTGAACATCATCGCGGACGGCCCGCCGGCGGTGAGTCTGGGAGTGGATCCGCCCAAACCGGGGCTCATGAATCGTCCTCCGCGGGATCCCTCCGCTCCGATACTGAGTGGTTCCAGGCTGTTCCGTATCATCCTGAGCGCTGTGGCGATGACCGTGCTCACCCTCGGTGTGCTGTGGCTGGGCGAGCGAGCGTTCGGAACCGATGTTGCATTGACCATGACATTCACGACATTCGTTCTCCTGCAGATGGCGAACGTGTTGGTGGTGCGGGTGGGTGAAGGCTCGGTATTCGCACGCCACAGCCTCACAAACGGGTACCTGTGGCTGGCGTTGTGTGCCGTGGTGGTGATCCAGGTCGTGGTGGTTCAGACCCCGTTCGCGCAGAGGATCTTTGACACGACAGGGCTTTCTCTCTCCCAGTGGGGCATCTGCATGGGCCTGGCGCTGTTGTTCGTGCTGGTCGATGAACTGCGCCGGCTGGTCGAACGCGTGACCACACCTTCTTCGGGCTGATTCCGGTGTGATACGCCAATGATCAGGGCAAAGGACGCCTGACCGATCGGAGACCCATGTACGCAGCGGTACTGAACCAACCCGGCGAGCCACTGGAACTGACCGAGGTGGACCTCGCCGCGCCCGGTCCGGGTGAGGTGCGGGTCCGGGTCGTGGCTTGTGGGATATGCCATTCGGATGTCTCACTGGTGGATGGCACGTTTCCGATCATGGGGCCCACAGTTCCAGGTCACGAAGCCGCCGGGGTGGTCGTCGAACTCGGATCGGGGGTGTCACGCCTGGCCCTGGGTGACCACGTGGTGCTGAGCCCCAACCCGGCCTGCGGACACTGCCGTGCATGCAGACGGGGACGTCCCGGTGCATGTGAGCAGACAGCGGCGCTGATGACCTCCACCTTCCTTGACGGTTCCACCAAGCTCTCGCGCAATGGCGACGTCATCTACCGCGGCCTGGGGCTCGCTGCGTGGGCGACCGAGGTGGTGGTTTCGGCTCAAGGCGCCGTGAAGGTTGCCGACGACGTGCCTCTCGACATCGCATGCGTGATCGGTTGCGCAGTGCAGACCGGCGTAGGTGCCTCACTGAACACGGCTTCCATCGAGCCCGGGGACTCGGTTCTCGTCCAGGGTGCCGGTGGAATCGGAGTGTCGGTGGCGGCCGGCGCCGCGATCGCCGGTGCGACCCGCGTGATCGTGTCAGATCCTTCGGAGTCCAGGCGTGAACAGGCGATGGCGTTCGGAGCAACCGACGTCCTCGACCCGACCGCCGTCGACGTCGTGGGAGAGGTCACGAGGATGGTCCCGGGGGGAGTCGACACGGCTTTTGACGCCGTGGGCTCGGCTGCGTTGGTCGAGGCGGCACTCGCGTGCATCTGCAACGGTGGTGAAGCAGTGATCGTCGGAGCTGCACCGCTCGACGAGAACCTGGAGATCAACCCGCTCTCGATGATGTTCTCCGAGAAGTCGGTCAAGGGAACCCTCCTGGGGTCGTCCAACTCCATCCGGGACATTCCCAGGTTGGTGGATCTCTGGCAGGCGGGTCGGTTGCCGCTCGATCAGATGGTGACCGCCAGGCGTCCGCTGGCAGAGGTGAACGAGGCGATCGAGGATGCCGAAGCGGGCAAGGGCCTGCGCACGGTGCTCCTCATGGAGTGACCGGACTCGCGCCTCACCGGGTCAGTCGAGGGCAGATTCGATCGCCTCGATGACCGTTGGGTCATCCGGGGTGGTCATGGGGGCGAAGCGGGCGAGTATCGAGCCATCGCCAGCCAGGAGGAACTTCTCGAAGTTCCAACGGATGTCACCGGAGTGGCCTTCGGAATCCTCGGTGGCCACGAGTTGCTCGTAGAGCTGGTGGCGGCCCGGTCCGTTCACGTCGACCTTCTCGCTCATCGGGAAGGTGACTCCGTACGTGGTCGAACAGAACGCCTGGATGTCATCGGGCGAACCTGGTTCCTGCTCGCCGAACTGGTTGCAGGGGACCCCCAGCACCGTGAAGCCACGATCGGCGTAGCGTTCCTGGATCTCCTCCAGTTGGGTGTATTGGGGAGTCAGTCCGCATTTCGACGCAACATTCACCACCAACGTGACCTTGTCGCGTGCGGCTGAGAGCACGTCGGGTGAACCGTCGAGGCTGTTGAGCTCTACATCTGTGATGGCCATTGCCCCAAGCTACCGGTGCCCGGCAGTTGAGGTGCGTTCACCCGGCCCTGATGGTCCCGCTTGTACCGGAAATGGGTGGGGGTGCGGATATGCTCGGCCCGTGATCGACTCAAAGATGATCACCTTCCTGTCCCTGCTCGCCCTGTTGTGCCTGGTGTTCCTGATAACCACGGCAGTGTTCGCGATCTGGCGACTGGCGACAGGACGGTTACCCGGACCAATACGTGAGATTCGCGATGGCATAGGCCAGGCAGGGCTGTGGATGGCCTTCGCCGTGGCCGCCGTGTGCACCGGTGGAAGCCTGTGGCTCTCGGAGATGGAGAACCTGCCGCCATGCCATCTGTGTTGGCTCCAGCGCTACTTCATGTACCCCCAGACACTGCTGTTGGGGGTTGCCGCCATCGGTCGCTGGGTGCGGGTTCGCTGGATCTCGATTCCGATGGTGTTGGTGGGGGCGGGCATCTCCACCTACCACTACATACTCGAGCGCTTCCCCGATGACATCGGATCGTCGTGTTCGACCGATGTGCCCTGTACCACTGTATGGATCTGGAAGTACCACTTCCTGTCGATCCCGGCAATGGCATGGATCGGATTCGTCACGATCGGTGTTCTGTTGGCGCTGGCCCGTGGCCCTGACGCGGTATCAACTGCGTCCGGGGATAACCTCGACGAACCGTTCGAAGCACAACGGAGCGCGTGACGCTCAGCTCATGAGGCTGAAGCGGAGCTGATTCATGAGACTGAAGCGGAGCTGAACAGATGAACAACAGCCGCAAGGGTGCGAATCCTTACGAGGACATGTCCAAGCGCACCAGCGAGAACCGTCCGAACCTCGGGCTCATCATCGGTGGCGCGACGGTGGCAGTGATAGCCGTCCTCGCGGCGCTCGTCTTCCTGTGGCCCTCGGGTGACGACAGCGGTGGCGACGCGCAGGCCGACACGGGTGCGGCAGCGGCGCAGAACGCAAAACAGGAGACCGCGCAGGTCTCCATCTCGGGAGAGGATCTGAGCCCCCTGCCCGACACGGGTGGTTTCCTGCCGCCTGCGGCCGACGACCCGGCAGTGGGCCAACAGGTTCCCACTCTCACCGGCGAGAGCTTTGATGGATCCGAGGTGGTCATTGGCCCCGACAACGGCAACCCGATGCTGGTGATCTTTGTCGCACACTGGTGCCCCCACTGCCAGAACGAGGTTCCCGAGATCCAGAGCTGGGTGGATTCGGGTGACGTTCCCAAGGACCTCGACATCTACGCGGTCGCAACCGGTGTGGATGCCAACAAACCCAACTACCCACCCTCGCGCTGGTTGGCTTCGGATGGCTTCACACCTCAGGTGCTCCTGGACGACGATGCACAGGACGCAGCGTCGTCCTGGGGTCTGACCGGGTTCCCGTACTTCGTGTTCGTGGATGCCGAGGGAAACGTGTGGCAGCGCGGTTCCGGTGAGATCCCGGTCGATGACCTCAAGACGCTCTCGGATGAATTGGTTGCGGGGAAGGCCCCGAGCGGCGTGGACTCGGGAGCCAACGCAGGTCTCGAGACTCCCAGCACCCCCGATGCGGGCGGTCAGTAGCCTCCGGCCTGTCGCTGCCACCGTACAAGGGCGCCATCAAGGCACCAGGCAGACCTTTCCGGTCAGCCTGCGTTCGAGCAGGTCCCGCATGGCCTCGCCTGCTTCGGAGAGGGGGCGCACCTGCGGCTCCACCGGACTGATTGCTCCGTCAGCGGCAGCAGTGAGTATCTCACCCATCAATTCGGTGTTGGCCGCCGGATTGGTGAGTGCCCAGATTCCCCAGTCGACTCCGACCACGGTCCGGTTGCGCAGCAGTATCTGGTTGGCGGGGAGGTGCGGGATCGTTCCCGATGCGAACCCGATCACGACAAGGCGCCCGAAATCACCGAGTGCCCGAAGTGCGGCCTCGGTGTGTTCGCCCCCGACGGGGTCCACAGCCACGTCTGCGCCGCCATCGGTCAGTTCGCGAACGCGTGACTTCAGATCCTCTTCGGTGTAGTTGACGACCTCATGGGCGCCTCGTCTGATGCACAGCTCCAGCTTGGGGGCACTCGACGCGGCCGCGATCGTGTTGAGTTCCAGGGCCCGTGCCACATCCAGCGTTGCCAGCCCGACGCCCCCGGCCGCACCGAGAACCACGATCCATTCGCCTGAGCGGACCTGTGTCCGCCTCGTCAGGCTGAACCAGGCAGTTGCGTAGGACTGCCCGAGGGTCGCGGCCTGCGTGTCGGTCACGGTGTCAGGTACTGCAAGCAACTGTGCCGGAGACAGGTCCACTTCGCTGGCGAAGGCCCCCAGGCCGACCGACGCCATCACGCGGTCGCCGACGGACCACCCGGTGACTGCTGCGCCCACGGAGGAAACCGTTCCGGCCAGTTCCGAGCCGGGCACGAACGGCAGCGATGGCTTGATCTGGTAGAGGCCCTGTACGAACAGGCCATCGACGTAGTTCACTCCCGCGGCAGCCACGCTGACCCGCACGCGGTCTGCTGACAGCTCTGGAGGCTCGCGGTCCTCGAGGACCACCGATTCGGGTTCTCCCAGTTCTCTGCACGCGACGGACTGCATGGCGGTGACCCTAGACGGATCAACACGGATGCAGGAGGAGCTGTCGGCATGCGGCCAGAAATTGGTTGGGATCCCGGGTGCTGTCTACCGTCAGGACAGTCGGCACGTTGGTTTGGCCGACACGAACGTGTCCCAAGTTCCCCAGCGCTCAGGAGGACCCCCATGCGCACTCCCAAGGATTTCTTCTCCCCGTTGGCCGTGGGCGCCCCCGAGCCGCTCCGTGAGATCCCGGTGCGGCCATCGCGGATGATCCACTTCTTTCCTCCGCATATCGAGAAGCTCACCGCGAAGCTCCCCGAGATCGCACCGAAGACCGACATCCTGCTCGGCAACCTCGAGGATGCCATTCCGTCTGACTCCAAGGAGGCGGCGCGCTCCGGTCTCGTGAAGGTCGGCAAGGAACTCGACCTGGGCGACACCCAGCTTTGGACCCGGGTCAACGCCTTGAACTCACCGTGGGTTCTCGATGATCTCACCACACTCGTGGGCGAGATCGGCGACAAACTCGACGTCATCATGGTTCCCAAGGTGGAGGGCCCGGAGGACATCCACTATGTGGACCAGCTCCTCGCACAGCTGGAGGCGCGAGCCGGCCTGGAGAAGCCCCTGATGGTGCATGCAATCCTCGAGACCGCCCGGGGAATGACCAACATCGAGGACATATGCCTGGCGTCTCCGCGGATGCAGGGACTCAGCCTCGGCCCGGCAGATCTGGCCGCCAACCGGCGCATGAAGACCACTCGGGTGGGTGGCAGCCATCCAGGCTACGTCGTGCGCCAGGATCCACCGGAGGGCGAGGACGGCCCCGACTACGCCGCTGAGCGGGCGGGGATCCAGCAGGATCTCTGGCACTACACGATCTCACGCATGGTGGACGCGTGCGCTGCGGCAGGGATCCTGCCGTTCTACGGACCATTCGGCGACATCAAGGACACGGTCGCGTGCGAGGACCAATTCCGCGCGGCATATCTCATGGGGTGTGTGGGTGCATGGTCGTTGCATCCGGTCCAGATCGATATCGCCAAGTTGGTCTTCTCGCCCGAAGCAGCCGAGGTGGCACATGCCCAGGAGGTCATCGAGGCGATGGGTGACGGCACCGGCGCAGTGATGCTCCACGGCAAGATGGAAGATGATGCCTCGGTGAAGCAGTGTCACGTGGTGGTGAACCTGGCTCGTGAACTCGCCGACCGCGATCCCGATCTGGCCGACCTCTACGGATTCTGATCCCCGTTCTGTGGGGCGTGAGTGGCGCTCAGCGCCACTCACGCCCCACAGAACAAGCAACACAGGACTAGCAACGGAGAGGCACTATGACCGACACATATCGACCACGACGCAGCGTGCTGTACATGCCGGGGGCCAACGACAAGGCGCTCGAGAAGGCCAAGGGCCTTGCGTGCGACGCGATCATCTTCGACACCGAGGATTCGGTGGCACCCGACATGAAGTCCGTGGCCCGCGAGAAGGTGGCTGCAGCGGTGGCCTCGGGTTCCTATGGCAATCGTGAACTCACCATCCGCGTGAACAGTTCCGAAACCGAATGGCACGAGGACGACCTGCGGTCAGCCGCAGCGGCCGGACCCGCGGGAATCGTGGTGCCGAAGGTGAACTCCGCAGCCGATGTGGCCGCTGTGGAACGCATCATCGAATCGGCGGACGTGCCTGACCACACCCGAATCTGGGCGATGTTGGAAACGCCTGCCGCAATCGAGAACGCGGTCGAGGTGGCAACTGCATCCGAGCGTCTCGAAGTGCTGGTCATGGGCACCAATGACATCGCCAAGGAACTGCGGGCCGCACTGGTCGAAGGCCGGGCCCCGCTGCTGTGGGGTCTGGGACGTTGCGTCAACGCCGCACGTTTCGCGGGCAAGGTGATCCTGGACGGCGTCTACAACAACGTGCGGGATCCCGAGGGATTCGAAGCAGAGTGCGTCCAGGGTGCCGAGATGGGCTTTGACGGCAAGACGATCATCCATCCCTCCCAGGTGGAGCCATCCAACGCCGCATTCTCGCCCTCCGATGACGAGATCGAGTATTCGCGCCGGGTCATCGAGGCATGGGATGGAGCGCTGGCCGAGGGTAAGGGAGTGGTGACCGTGGACGGAAAGATGATCGAGAACCTGCATGTCGACAACGCCCGGAGGGCGCTCGCTGTTGCCGCCGCGATCGCCGCTCTCGACGCCTGATCTCCCGGGTCGGTGGGCAACCGGGACGCGGGGTGTTGTCGGTAGGCTGCACTCATGACGACCCCAACGCCACCCGGTTGGTATCCCGATTCTGCGGGATCGGTCCGCTACTGGGACGGTGTCCAGTGGACCTCCCACATCCAACAGGGGGCTCCGGCTCCGCTTCCGGTTCCGGTTCCGCAACAGTTCGGTGCGCAGCCGTTGGCTGACCAGAGGTCCCTGGCCATGCTGGCGCAGTTGCTCGGAATTCTCACCGGGTTCCTTGCTCCACTCGTGATCTACCTCGTGGCGCGCGACGATCAACCCTTCGTCAAGCACCACGCCGCCGAGTCGCTCAACTTCCAGCTGACCCTACTGATCGGCTACATCGTGTCGGCGGTCCTCATGCTGGTGCTGGTGGGGATACTCACCTTCTTCGTGGTGGCGATCGGCGGGCTCGTGCTGTCGATCATGGCGACCGTGGCGGCCAACAGGGGCGAGTGGTACCGGTATCCGATCAACCTCCGAATGGTCCCCGGCGCCCGGGGCTGAGCATCCCGGTGACACAGCCACCTGCTCGAGGAGTTGGACGCTCGACTCAGCCCTCGGTGGCAGCCACCAGCTGACGGGCGATCACCTTGAGGCAGAGCACCTCGTCGGCACCCTCGAAGATCGAGAGCACACGGGCGTCGACGAACAAGCGGCTGACGGTGTACTCCTCGGCGTAACCCATGCCGCCGTGGATCTGCATTGCTTCACGGGTCACCCATTCGGCGGCCTTGCAGACGTACGCCTTGATCATCGAGGCCTCGAGCGTGCCCTCTCCGCGAGCCATCATCTTCGCGACCTGGTAGCTGAACTGCCGGGCGCCCTGGATGGTCACAGCCATGCGGGCCAGCTTGGCTTTCGTCAGCTGGTACTCCTCGATCGGCTGGCCGAACACCGAACGGTCGGACGCGTACTCCCGGGCGACCTCCAATGCGGCCTGCATGACGCCCACGGCACGGGCTGCGGTCTGCAGGCGGCCGTTCTCGAACCCGGCCATCTGGTAGTAGAAGCCGCGGCCCAGACCATCCTCGCCTCCGATGAGGTTCTCTTCGGGTACGAACCAGTTGTCGAACGCGATCTCGTAGGAGTGCATACCCCGGTAGCCGATCGTGTCGATCGGGCGGCCTTCCATCTTGCCGCCACCGTGGTCGTTCTCCTGGGTGAGTTCGAACCCGTGTCCGTCACCTCGCTCCTTGGGCACGATGAACATCGACAGCCCACGGTGTCCGGCGTCGCGGTCCGGATCGGTACGGGCCAACAACATGAGTACGTCGGCGCGCGCTCCGAAGGTGCACCAGGTCTTGACCCCGTTTACCAGGTATCCGCCCTCGGTCCCGGTGGCCGTCACCTTCACGCCCGCCACGTCCGAGCCGTAGTCCGGCTCGGTCACTGCCACCGCGTTCATCACCTCTGCGGTAGCGAGCCTCGGCAGCCAGGTCTGTTTCTGTTCCTCGGTCCCTCCTGCCTCGAGGGCACGGGCGAGGATCTCCGGCCGGGTGATGAGCGAACCGCCGGCACCCAGGCTGCCGCGGCTCAGTTCCTCGGTCGCAACGACCATGGCGATGTAGTCGGACTCGCCACCGGATGCGAAGCCTCCGTAGGCCTCGCCGATGGACAATCCGAATGCCCCCATCTCGGCCAGCCCCGAGATGATGTCCTCGGGGATGTCGTCGTTGTCGCGGTGGATGTGCTCCGCAATGGGCATGAGCTTCTCTTCGGCGAAGCGTCGGAAGGTGTCCTGGACCATCTCGAAGTCGTCGTCGAGACCCCGGCTGCCGCTGTGTTCGTACAGGGATGCGAGGAACGCCGGGTCCCGGTAGGCCGCAGTGAAGTTCCTCGCATCATCGAGAGCACCCGGTTCCACTCCCCAGTCGTTCTCGCGTCCGAAGAGCTTGGCTGCGAGGTCGGCGATCACGTCGGCGCCGAAGGCACACGTGATACCAGCCTCGATGTCTCCGGTGGCGCCGTACTCGAGGAGTCCGCGGGCCGCCATGACGCCGGCCGCCGCGTGGGCGGTGTCGTAGGCGACCACCTGGTTGTCGTCTATGCCATCTGCCGACAGGCGGGCAATGGCCGAGTCGACGACTGCCTGGGCCGAATCGAGGGCCTTGGCTGCGGCTTCGAGGTCTGCAGGGATGCTGAGGGGGGAACTCATGGCGCACCACGCTAGTTAGGCGCGGGGTGGATCGAGAATCTGGACCGACAGGCGAGTTCGGATGTACCCGGGAAAATCAGCGGCCATCAGTTGCTGAGGTCGACGAACATGTGGTCCGGGAAGTGGACGAGTACTTCTTCGATCGGCACCGCGCGGCCCCACAGGAACCCCTGGGCGCTGTCGCAACCCAGTTCCCGGAGGTGGTCTTCGGTTGCAACGTCCTCGACGCCCTCGGCCACGACCTTCAGCCCGAGGTTGTGTCCGAGGTCGATGACCGCTCTCACGATCGTGTCATCCGAGTGCAGATCGCTCATGAAGCTGCGGTCGATCTTCACTTCGTCGATCGGGAGTTCCCGCAGGTAGGACAGGCTCGAATAGCCAGTGCCGAAGTCGTCCACGCTGAAGCGGATTCCAATGGCCCTGAACAGTTCCAACTCCCCGAGCGAGCGTGTCGGATCCTCCATGAGCTCACTCTCGGTGATCTCGAAACAGAGCCTCCCGGCATCTATGGCGGCTCGCGTGGCGGGAGTGTCGACCCATGTCGACAGCCGTGGGTCATAGATCGTGCGGGCTGACAGGTTCACGCTCAACACCAGGTTGTGTCGCTCGAGGATCGCTGTCGTCTGTGCGATCGATCTCTCGATGACGAACTCGGTCAGTTCCCCTATGCAACCCGATACCTCGGCCAACTCGATGAACTCGTCGGGTGGAAGCAGTCCGTAGCGCGGATGGTGCCAGCGCACGAGCGCCTCGAGACCGATCACCCGACGATCAGCGAGGCGGATCCGGGGTTGGTAGTGAACATCCATCGCCCCGCCCGCGATTGCGTCTCGCAGGTCGCTCATCAACTCGAGGCGCCGTAGATCCCGATCGTCGTGGGCGGGGGCATACATGGACCATCCACCGCCTGACCCCTTGGCCCAGTACATGGCTGTATCAGCCTTGCGCAGGAGACTCTCCGCGTCGGTTGCGTGGTCGGGCGACAGCGCAATGCCCACCGACGCGCCGATTCGGAATCCGAACTCACCGACGTCGAAGCGGGAGTCGCATAGATCCAGCAATCGATCCGCCACTTCGATCGCACCGCTCTCGCCGGGATCGCCGGTCACCAGGATGGCGAATTCGTCGCCGCCGATGCGGGCGATCAGGTCACAACCACGCAACTTGGTCGACAGACGTTGCGCGAAGCCGCGCAGCAGTCGGTCGCCGTAGTCATGCCCCAGGGTGTCGTTGATCTCCTTGAACTGATTGAGGTCGACGAGCAGGAGTGCGGCGCGCTCCGGATTCTCCCCGGAGGTCACGGAATCCAGTCGTTCGCGGAAGTGCGCGCGGTTTGGGAGCCCGGTCAGTTCGTCATGCAGGGCCTGATGGCGGAACGACTCAGCGAGCCGGGCGCGCTTGGTGATGTCCTCGAAGGTGAGCCCGACGTGTTGTTCGGGTAGATGGACAGCTCTGAGGGTGAATACGGCGTCTGTTCCGGGGAGGGTGACGAATGGCCGCTCCATTGGGGCACCGCCGAGCGCCACGTCGGCAAGGTCTGCGAGCCACTGCTCGTTCAGTTCGACCAGGTCGACCAGTCTGGCCCCCGCCTCGGTGGGTACGAGAGCATCTGCAGCAGGGTTGGCCGATGAAACCTCGAAGCTGGTGGGATCCTCACGATCAGTCAGGTGCATCACCACCAGCGCGACCGGGATCCCCTCTATGAAGTCCAGGTAGCGGCGGAGTCCTGCCTCGGCGACCCATCGGGCGGTTTCATTCACGACCAGTCCACGCCTGAGCCGGATCGTTCCGTCGGCGTTGCGGGAAACCTTCTGGCGCTCCTGTATCCAGCGGTAGTTTCCGTCGTCGTCGCGGATGCGTATGTGGGCTTCACTCAACTCTCCGTGGTGTTGGGAGTGGCGCGACACCTCCAGGGTGGGGAGGTCGTCAGGGTGGATGCGCGAGTAGTAGAAGCCGGGGTGCGCAAACGTCGCTGGTTGAGTGCCGAGGACCTCCTCGACGTTGCCTGACAGGAACTGGATCCTGTTCTCGGCGTCGCTTTCCCACACCACGGCATCGAGGCCGTTGACCATCGAGACGTAGCGGTCGCGGGCGTCAGCGCCCGAGCGGACCATACGCGCCAGTCCCACGGCCGCTCCGATGGTCGCGATGGCGAAGGCCGCCATCGTCGCGGCCCACCACGGTGGGCGGTGCAGGATGGCCACGCCGGCGAGCCCGATCTCATAGATGATGGCGAACACCAAGGTCGCACGAACTCCGTGCCAGAGAACCAACAGCGTCACTATCCCGGCTGCGATGACGCTCGCCACGGCCATCGACTCCGGGACGACGAATATGGCGAGAAGGAGTAGCGAGATATCGGTGATCGCGAGGAACCCAGGAGGTCGTCCGGTTCGTTCGAGCGCCCAGAGGCCGATGACGTTCATCGCTACCGCGGCGGTTCCGATCCACAACGCCAGGACCAGGCGGTTGTCTCCGAAGGGCGGATACAGCGCGATGACTGCAGTGATTGCAAGGGCCAGCATGATTCGCATACGGATGACCGAGTGCACTGCGAGCGGATCCGTGAAACCTCGGGCCGCTTCCGAGCCGCTTGGGTTGATGGCGCTCTCGAGCATCGAGTTTCTCCAGAATTGCTGGGCTTCCCACACGATGGGTCCCGTTCGGTGTCCCTCGGGTCTGATCATTCAACCACAGAAAGTGAGTGTTGCAGTACGAAGAGTGACAATTGGGTCCGATGGACCATCGCCCGGGTCGAGTGTGTCCTGCTGACCGGGCCGTCGGTGATGAGAAGATGTGGCGATGAGCTCCATGAACCCAGTTGCGGCGGGAGGCTTCGCCAGCGCAGCAGGGCACTACGCAGCGATTCGACCCGCATACGCCCGCGCCGCAGTCGGATTGATCAAGGAGAGCGCTGGCCGAAACAGATGCACCGGTGTATCGCAGGGTGGCGGATGTGGGAGCGGGAACCGGGATCCTGACCGGGGCGCTCACGCGCTCCGGTGTGGCCACGGTCGCGGTGGAGCCACTGCCCGAGATGCTCGCCCAGCTGAAGCGGGCACTTCCCGGAACGCCCGCGATCAGAGCGGTGGCCGAAGCGCTTCCGATCCCGGACACGAGTCTCACGGGGCTCGACGATCGCGCAGGCCTTCCATTGGATGGACCATCGCCGCGCCCTTGCAGAAGCGGAACGTGTGCTCAATCCCCGAGGGCTCCTGGCGCTGATCTGGAACGCCAGGGACGACTCGGTCCAGTGGGTCCACGAACTGACCGATCTCATCGAACGCCGTAGTGGTGGGCGGCCCTACTCGGACCATCGCGAACAACGTTGGGAGGACGTCGTCAGTGGCGCAGGGGGCTTCAGTCACCTGTCCACGACCCGCTACGCGAACCCGGTGGCGTCATCGGTGGAGGGTGTCGTCGAGCGAGTTCGTATCGACCTCGTTCGTGGCCGTGATGGAGCCGGGCGCCCGGGAATCGTTGATCGACGAAGTGCGTGAGCTGGTCGCGACGTCTCCTGAAACCCGTGGCCGCGACACCTTCGACTACCCGCACGACACCGTCCTCTACCTTTGGCGAAGGGAACCGTCGGGTTGAGTTCCCCGGTAGCGGGTTGGGCGGCGCCTTATGAGACTTCCGTCACAGCGGGACAGCACAGGTGGAGTCTGTTCACCTAGTGTTCACCCACGGACAAAGCGGAGTACAGCGTCCTGCAGATGAACTCGACGGGGGGCCGGTCCATGAACGGGATCGGCCAAAAGGGGGCACCAATGGGGCCAGAAGGGGCAGCAATGGCTACTGCGGTGACGTTTTATGGAGTCAGAGGTTCCACACCGTGTTGTGGGCCGGCTCTCAAACGCTACGGAGGAAACACCTCCTGTGTTGTCGTCCGACTCCGATGGACATCCACCGATCGTTCTCGATCTCGGAACCGGGCTGCGGATGTTCGGTATCGACGGACCCCACAACGAGCCGTTCCGCGCCACCGCGCTGTTGACGCACGTCCACTGGGACCACGTGCAGGGAATCCCGTTCTTCGCTCCGCTCCTGGCCGAGGGTTCCAGTGTCGACCTCTACGGTCCTGTCCAGGACGAGGGGTCCCTCGAGGACACCATCCGGGCCTTCCTGGCACCGCCGTACTTTCCGGTCGGCATCGACGATCTCCCAGGAGATGTCACGTTCCACGAGTGCTCGAACGGAACCTTCGAACTGCCGGGGGCGTCTGTCACCTCTGCATGGGTGCCCCACGTGGGCCCGACTCTCGGCTACCGGATCGAGTGCGAGGGTGTGTCGGTGGCCTATGTGAGTGACCACCAGCAGCCGGGCGTCTCGAGTAGCGATATCGCCCCCGGGGTGCTGGATCTCTGCGCAGGGGTCGATTTGTTGATCCACGATGCCCAGTACGACGACGATGAGTTCGCCCGCCACCCCGACTGGGGCCACTGCACCGTCGACTACGCAGTGGAGGTGGCTGCGAGGGCCGGTGTGGGCACGCTGGTGTTGTTCCACCACGATCCGTGCCACAACGATGTCCGCCTCGATGAGCTCCACGCCAGGGCACGCAGCGTGGCCGCCGGGCGCGGGCTACACGATGTGGTGGCGGCCTTCGAGGGGTTGACCGTCGTGTTGGATCCCGCCGCGGTGACCGCCGACGCCACGACTACCGTCGTCGATCGGGTGCAGAGCGCCGCGGCATGAACCCGTGGCCCACTGAACCGGGCGGTTGGGTCATCGGTCGGGCCACCGATAGCCTCCGGTTCGTGCACCACTCCCGCTGAGCCAACAGGAGACACATGGCCCCCGACTCAGATCACATGGACCTCGAGATCGATCCCCAGGAGTACCGAACCGTGCTCGGTCACTTCCCGACGGGAGTCACTGTCGTAGCTGGCGTGGACGACGACGGAGCACACGGTCTGGCAGTCGGGTCGTTCTTCTCGGTGTCACTGGATCCACCCCTCGTGGGGTTCTGCGTTGGTTGCAACTCCGAGTCGTGGGCGAAGATCGCCGTCAACGGCCGCTTCTCGGTGAATGTGCTCTCAGAACACCAGTCAGCGGTTTCCAACACCTTCGCGGGAAAGGGCAAGGACAAGTTCGCGGAGATCGACTGGACGCCGTCACCGGTGACCGGGTCGCCCTGGATCACCGACGCGGTGGCGCACATCGACTGCGAGATCGAACACACCTATGAGGGTGGGGACCACTCGATAATCGTCGGTCGTGTGAAGACACTGCAGGTCCACCCGGCTGCTGACGGCCCGCTGATCTTCTTCAAGGGCTCGTACGCTCGCCACGTGGGGTTGTGAGTCGAGGTGGCGATCTACGCACTCGGCGACCAGGTCCCTGAAATCCATCCCGAGGCCTACGTGCACCCCGATGCCGTGGTGATCGGATCGGTCACGATCGGTGCCCGTTCCTCGGTGTGGCCCACCGCGGTGCTTCGTGGCGATGACGGCGAGATCATCGTCGGATCTGAAACCTCGGTGCAGGACGGCACCATCATCCACACCACGCCCGTTTGGCCCACCCGCCTGGGTGACCGGGTGACGATAGGGCACAACGCGCATCTGGAAGCGTGCACCATCGAGGACCTGGCGTTGGTGGGGTCGGGATCCATCGTCCTGCACAAAGCGATCGTCGGGCGCGAAGCGATCGTCGGGGCGGGTGCGTTCGTTGGCAACAACAAGGTTGTTCCTCCGTTGGCGATGGCTCTCGGGATTCCCGCCACGATCCGCGAAGACGCCGTTACTCCGGGTCATTTCAGATATGGCGTGGACTCGTATGTGAACCGGGCGTTGCGCTACCGCGAGGACCTACGTCGTCTCGACAGCTGAAGGTTCAGGGGACAACCCGGATCAGGAGTCCGGGGTCGGGCGCAGGGTCAGGTATCAGCCGACGAAGGCATCCGAGTGCAACCAGCGGATCCATGCCGGTCCCCCGAAGTTCCGTACTATGCCGAACACGACCAGGAGGATCGCAGCGGTCACGGTGATCCAGTTCGGCACCTTGACCGGCGGCGGTCCGTCGCCACGCCATTCGCGAACCACCCACCACACCCACATCAGTGCGACCACCGGAAGGGCTACGGCAAGGACCACGTTGTGGTCCAGGGCAGACCCGAAGTTGCCTCGCAACAGTGCGTTGGTGGCTCTCAGGCCCCCACAGAAGGGGCAGTCGACACCGAAGACCGACCGTGACATGCAAAGTGGCGTGCCGAAGTCGTCCGGGTTGGCGGCAGCGACGGCGATGCAGCCACCGATGGTGACGGCGCCGAGCGTGAGGGGTGGAGCGAGGCGCTGGAATGCGGCTCCTCGCCCCTGTGCCTCGTCGGCTGCTCACCGTTGCGGTCGGTGGTGCTGCGGACCTGCCCGTGGGTGTGTGCAGGCGGTGCTCGCCGGTGAACCCGTGGTGTTCGCTGTCGGGACAGTTCTCACGTGTGTCAAGGACCACGGACCCAGGCTACCGGGTTCGAATTCGGGTTGTGGGACTCTGAGGACCGAACATTGGGTCAGGGTCGGGGACGTCGCATGTCCACCAACTCGATCCCGCCCGAGGCATTGGCCTTGGTTGCCGCCTCGGTAGCTGCGGGTGCCAGCTTGTGGAGCGGGGTCGACCCGTCTGCGACGACGGTTCCGGCACGCATGCGCAGTTCGATCGGGCCCGCATCGGTGGGCAGAGGCTCCACGACCGTGGAAAGGACGCGGTAGGTGACACCGACGGCGTCCTGTTCGTCGCCCAGGTCTTCGGCCACCACCACCACGGCGCTTCCGGAACGAGCGACGGTGTCCGATGGTCTCAGACACTGGCGGATACGTTCCACACATGCGGCGACCAGTGATTCCTCGGGGGAGGGATGCCCTGGTCCGTCGCCCCGTGGCCAACAGACAGTGGATGAGAGCGAAGGCCGACTCATGGCGGCCTGCACGTCTCGATGCGGATTCGATGGTGAGGTCGATCCCGCGTTCGTTCAGGAGTCCGGTTGCCGGATCCGTCATCGAGGTGGTGGCCTCCTCGACCCGGGCTCTGCGATTGGCCCGTTCACTACGACGTTCCTCGGAGCGGTCGGTGGCTACGCACAACACCATGGATCCATGCGTTTCGTCGTCGGGCCCGGTGACAGCTTGTGCGATCTCGGCGTCCAGGAGTCCCAGATTGAGTCTTGCCGGACGCACCCGGCCATCGGCCCCGACGAAACGCACCTCGACGCTGGGCAGTTCCCCGGAGTCGGACGGATGAGCGCCATGGCGGAGTGGAATTCGACCCTGTCGTCGGCCACGACCGTGTCCGCAAGAACTGCGCCGAGGAGTTCACCCGATGGCCTTCCACATGCCCGGGCGAAGGAACTGTTGCAGTTGTGCACGACGCCATCGGTGCTGAGCAGACCGACCGGCACTGACGCCTGGTCGAGAACAGCAGCTGCGATCGCCAGGTCTCCGGTGACATCTGTCATGGGTGACATCCTCGCACTGCTGGCGTTGGGCATGATGGATGTATGCCCATGCGACAGGACTGCAAGTTTTTCGAGTCACGTAGCTACCCGAACGGGGAGACCGTGCGTAAATGTGACCTGGATCTCGCACCCGAGGCCCCGTGGCGCTGTCCGGACGACTGCACGTCCTACCGACGCCGCATGGCTGATGTGAACTGGGCCCACGGCACCCTCGTCACTCCTCCGACTCCCGAGGAACCGAAAGGTCTGGGCGAGGACGGGTCGATAGCCAGCCTCCTGGACGAGGCAGAGGACATCGTCAACGAGGCGGCTCCGGGGGTGTTCGCCGAAGTCGAAGCGGAACGTGCGGGAGCCAGGCGTGGATGGCGCAGGTTCCTGCCGACTCGCGGCCGCAGGAAGCGCTAGGAGCCGACCGCCTTGCTCAGCGCATCGTTGAGGGTGTGCCACGCGAGGGTTGCGCACTTGATGCGCACGGGGAACTTGACCACTCCCCGCAGTGCCATCAGATCGCCCAGATCATCCATGTCCACCGTTGTATCGCCGTCCGGTTCCGGCGTACCGATCGTCTCTCCGTGCACGGACATCATCGAGTCGAACTGGCTGACGAGGTCTCTGACCTCGGCCACCGAGAGGCCTTTGATCGACTCCGACATCATCGAGGCCGAGGACTGGCTGATCGAACATCCCTGACCCGATATGGCGACCTGGGAGACTCTCGCAGAATCACCCTTCGAGGGGTCATCGAGTTCCAGGAAGACGGTGATCTCATCGCCGCAGAGTGGGTTGAACCCTTCCGAGGAGACCGCTGGTGGCACCTCGAGCTCCCCACGATTGCGAGGGCTGCGGTAGTGGTCGAGGATTATCTCCCGGTACAGGTCTTCGAGATCCGACATTTGGGTTTCAGCTTTCATTTGTGGGCCGGTGTACGGGCCCTGTTGCATCCACGGGGCGCTCGCGGTTGCTTCTACTTCTTCGGTCCTGGACCGCATGATCCTGTCTCCGTGGACCGCGACCTCAGATGGTGAAGAAATCGCCCGCGGCATTCGATTGCATCACCGAGAGCGTCGATGTCCTCGGTGTCGTTGTATATGTACCACGATGCCCGAGCGGTGGCGCCCGCGCCAAGGCTCCGCATCAGTGGTTTGGCGCAATGGTGGCCCGGCCTGATGCATACCGAACGTGAGTTGAGGATCTCCGACAGATCGTGGGGATGGATGTCGCGGTAGGCGAAGCTCATCACCCCGCCACGCTGGTCGGGCTCGGATGGACCGTAGATGGTCAGGTCGTCACCGAACCGTTCCTTGAGTGTCCGCATCGCATATGCGGTGAGGCGTGCTTCGTGCGCACGGACCCGGTCCATGCCGAGGTCCCTCAGGTAGTCGATCGCTGCAGCCAGTCCCACGGCTTCGGCGATCGGAGGTGTGCCGGCTTCGAACTTCGCGGGCAGGTCCGCAGGCGTGAAACCATCCCGGCGTACGTCGAGGATCATTCCCCCGCCACCCATGAAGGGTGGCATCTCATCGAGGAGTTCGCGGCGTCCCCACAGGACACCGATCCCGGTGGGCCCGCACATCTTGTGCCCCGAGAACGCGAGGAAGTCGACATCGAGTGCCGCAACGTCGGTGTCGGCATGCGGCACGGACTGACAGGCATCGAGGCAGACGACTGCGCCTGCGTCATGTGCTGCGTCAGCGATGTGTCGCACAGGTGTGAAGGTGCCCACGACGTTCGACATCGAAGTGAGGGCGACCAGCTTCACCCCGTCGAGCAAGTGATCGAGGTCGCGGAGGTCGAGTTGGGAGTCGGCTGTCAGTGGGATCCAACGGATCTCGAATCCGCGTGTGGCTGCGAGCTGTTGCCAGGGGACGATGTTGGCGTGGTGCTCGAGTTCGGTCAGCAGTACCGCATCGCCCGGACCCAGGTTCGTGGCCCCCCAGGTGCGTGCCACCAAATTGAGCGATTCCGTGGCGTTCTTCGTGAAGACGATCTCGTCGGCGGTAGAGGACCCGATGAACGAAGTCGTCTTGGCGCGGGCGCCTTCGAGGGCGTTGGTGGCGGATTCAGCGAGGTCGTAGGCCGCCCGGTGCACGTTGGCATGGTCGTGTTCGTAGTAGAAGCGCATCGCATCGAGCACCTGTGTCGGCTTCTGCGACGATGCGGCGGAGTCCAGGAACACCAGACCTCCGCGGTTGGTGAAGATGGGGAAGTCCTTGCGGAGAGTGGCCGCATCGAGAGGTTCGGGGGTGGTGTCTGCTCGCTCGGCCATGACCCCATCCTATTTCCACTACCCATGTAGTGGAAATACCCCCGTGCCCGAGTCCTGCCCGGAGGCGAGGCCTGCACAGGGTGTCCGGGTGTGGCGCGATCCGAGGTCTAGTCTCGTGGGCATGCACTCCACACTCCTCGTGATCCACATTCTCTCTGTGTCGGTTCTCTTCGGCGGCATCATTGCCATGTCCTACGCGGGATCAGCACTGACCGGTTCGGATCTGTCGGTGCGGAGATGGTTCGCCGATGCGCAGCTGGCCGCCAGTCGTGTACTCTTCAGCGTCGCCGCGGTATTGATCCTCATCACGGGAGTCTGGCTCGTACTGGACAGCGACATCATCGAGTTCTCGGATACCTATGTGAGTATCGGGTTCCTGGTCGTGATCGCGGTTGCCATACTCTCGATGGCGGTCTACGCGCCGGCATGCAAGCAGCTCATCGCGTCGATCGACGCCCGTAATCCAAGTGCTGAACAGGCTGCGTCACGCAAGGTGATGCTCGTCAATTCCATCAACTCCGTGCTTTTGCTGGTCGCCATCGTCGCCATGGTCGCTCACTGGTGAGTGCGGGCGTTGCCGCTGGATCGGCGACGCCGTCGGGAGTGGGCCTCGAAGTCGGGCCGTCCTACCAGCCCCGGTCGATCCACTCGTCGAGATGCGGTGACTCGGCTCCGATGGTGGTGTCGGAGCCGTGCCCCGGAAGCACGAGGGTGTCAGGCGGAAGTCCCGCGAAGATGCGATCCTCGATCGAAGTGATGATCGTTTCGAAGTCACCACCCTCGAGCGAGGTGTTGCCGGGGCCGCCGGGAAAGAGCGTGTCCCCGCTGAAGAGGATCGGTTTGCCCTCCACGCGGAAGCAGATCGACCCGGGCGTGTGACCCGGGGTCTTGATGGTCCGTAGAGTCAGGTCTCCCACCCTGATGACCGTGTCGTGTTCGATGAGTTCGTCGTAGCTGTCGAGCATGTGGGCATCCTCGGTCGTGACTCCCACCGAATAGCCGGCGTCACGCATCTGCGGGATCGCCTGGATGTGGTCCCAGTGGCCGTGGGTCTCGAGCACCCTTCGCACCCCCAGACGCGATGCCATGTCCAGAAGGACGTCGTGTTCGTTGGCGGCGTCTATCAGGACGGAGTCGCCGGTGTGACGGCACCGCAACACGAACACGTTGTTCTCGAAGTCGCCCACCACCACCTTGTGGATCTCGAGGTCGGTGTCGCTCAGGTGCAACTCACTTCCCGGTCGACGAGAGTCCGGCGGGGGAGTGTCAGCTGGTGCCATGGGGACAAGTCTGCCCGTTCCGGCTCAGTTTGTCGGGCCGCCCGGGGTGCTCAGTACGTCGAATCCGAGCGCCATGGCGACGGGGATCTGCGCGGGGTCGAACGTAGCGAAGGTGAGTGGACGCGGGAGTCGGTCGGCTGCTGCAAGGTGAAGGGCATCCACGGTGCGCAATGGTTGGGTACGTCCCAACTCGGCTGCGCGCTCCAGGCACATGGTGTCGAGAGGTACCACGTGCATCCGTTCCCAGTCGTCGCGGAGCGCCCGGCGAAGATCGTCTGTCCGGTGGGGATCGTCGCCCAGACGATCCACCAGCATGAGTACCTCGGGGAGAACCAGGGAGCTGGCGCACCAGTCGTCGTCACGGGCCATGGCATTCAGAACGCTCTCCCGTGCCGGCCCTTCGAGGTACCGAGCCAGGAGCGCGGAGGAGTCGAGGGCGAGCGTCATCGTCCTCTGGTCTCGCGCAATAGCT
This sequence comes from uncultured Microthrixaceae bacterium, assembly GCA_963805905.1. Classification (GTDB taxonomy): domain Bacteria; phylum Actinomycetota; class Acidimicrobiia; order Acidimicrobiales; family Microtrichaceae; genus JAMLGJ01. Next base: position 2,375,191 of record CAWDVV010000001.1, on the reverse strand, counting down.
GGTCGATCCGCGTTCCCGCCCACATCGGCATCGAGAACTCGGGCGCCGGACGGTCGTTGCGATGGGCGGGCATCAGCAGACCGCGCGCAGCGAGGTCGTCCAGGGTGGGTTGGCCGTCGGTGGGATCCACGGGACCCAACTGGGCGACGGGCTGGCCATCGACGGTCACCACGATGCGTTGGCCTGCTCCCGCTCGGCGGGTCATGGAGGCCAGTTGCGAACGCAGATCGCGGATGCCGATCGTCTCCATCCCCGGAGCGTAGCCGCATATCTGTGTACGCGTACACACGTGTACACGCGAAGGGATGCAAGCGATCGTGCGGATGTGATTGGATCTGCGGAACCAACCGACACCTGTTCCCAGGGGGACACACCATGAACTTCGCATTCAGCGAGGAACAAGAAGAGCTCCGCAAGGTCGTGAAGGACTTCCTGAACGCGAAGTCCGACGAGGCGACCGTTCGTGAACTCATGGACACAACCGATGGGTATGACCCCGCGGTGTGGACCCAGATGGCCGAGCAGATGGGTCTGCAGGGCCTGATCATCCCCGAGGAGTACGGCGGTTCGGGCTACACCTTCGTCGAGCTGATCGTCGTGCTCGAAGAGATGGGGCGGCGCCTGTTGTGTGCTCCCTACTTCTCGACCGTGGTGCTCGCCGGGCAGACACTCGTCCACTCCGGAGACGATGCCGCGAAGTCCGCTCATCTGCCCGGGATCGCCTCGGGTGAGACGATCGCGACCCTCGCCTTCACCGAGCCCAATGGGCGCTGGGACGAATCCGCGATCACCATGGAGGCCACTCCCGATGGTGGGACCTACAAGCTCAACGGCGAGAAGCTCTACGTGCTCGACGGTCACACCGCGAACCTGATCATCACCGCGGCACTCACCCCAGCAGGCGTGAGCCTCTTCGCCGTGGATGGTGATGCAGCAGGTCTCACCCGCACGGCGCTGTCCACGATGGACCAGACACGCAAGCAGGCCCGGCTCGAGTACGCCGACGTGACCGGCACACTCATCGGCACCGATGGTGACGGCTGGAACGTTCTGTCCCGGGTGCTCGATCTCGCCGCCGTGGCACTGTCTGCCGAAGCCGTCGGTGGCGCGCAGGAGGTGCTCGAGTCTGCGGTGCAGTACGCGAAGGACCGGGTGCAGTTCGGGCGCCCGATCGGATCATTCCAGGCCATCAAGCACAAGTGCGCCGACATGCTCCTCGAGGTCGAATCCTCCAAGTCCGCCGCCTACTACGCAGGTTGGTGTGCAGCGGAGCTGAACGAAGAGCTGCCCTCGGTGGCCTCTCTGGCCAAGGCCTACTGTTCGGAGTCGTACTTCCACGCTGCGGCGGAGAACATCCAGATCCACGGTGGTATCGGGTTCACCTGGGAACATCCCGCCCATCTGTACTTCAAGCGGGCAAAGAGCACAGAGCTGCTCTTCGGCGACCCCACCTACCATCGCGAGCTGTTGGCTCAGCGAATCGGGATCTGAGATCCTCGCTCTGCACCGCGAGGTTGCAGAGCGAGGTCACGCAGGGGGTGATCTTCGGCTGCACGGTTGTCGCCGGATCGAACCAGGCGGGTTCTGGTCGTAGGCTGCCGGCATGTGGTTCTGGGTTGTTCTCCTGGCGATCGGTACGTTCGTGATTGCAGCGGGCGCGGTCGGATCGGTCACCGGCACGATGGCGCAACGTCCGCGTCGTTCTGTGTACGACCTGGCCGAAGCCACACATTTCGTCGCCGATCGGCTGCCCGAGGAGGTAACGGCTCGCCTGTCCTATGACGAGGTGGAGGCGGTTCTCCTGGCGCATTGCGATTTCCTCGCAGAAGAGGGCCTCGCATCAGGTCGCGCGGCGGACACCATCGGCGAGGACCTCGTGCTCATATCGGAGGACGAGTCCACCGCATGGATCCTCGGTCGCCTCGAATCGACCGACCAGGAGATCGCGGATTCGGACGTTGTGGCGGTGCTCGACGTCGAACGCGACTACTACGGGGCGATCGGCATGTTCGGCCCGCAGGTATCGGGTGCAGAACCGTCCGACCCATAGAATGTGCCGGATACACCGACGTGTGCCGGAACACGACGCCTTCTCCGGCAGACAGCATGCGACTAGGAGCAACAATGGACAGGCCCGTCAAGTTCGAGAACAACCGGTACCTGGGCGACAAGCGGAGCCAGGTCGTCTATGACGTCGATGAACTGGACGAAACCCACGAGCACCTGATCCACGAGTTGATGGAGGCCGAGACCTTCTTGTGTTTCGGTCCCGACACGCTCCCAGAGGCCCGAAACCGTGGCTACAAGTTGTTCTCGGCACAACGTTCCCATTCGGAGTGACGCGCCGGCGGCGGTGTGTTGATCCCTGCCGGCAGGAGGGCTGAATATGGGTGGTGAACGCGTTTCCGGTCCACCGCCCGCGATGGACTACAACTTCGAGTCCGGTGATCTCGTGTTGAGCGGCCATCTGGCTGAGCCACCACAAGAAAGCGTGAACCCTCCGGGGCTGGTGCTCTGCCACGGGTTTCCCACCCGTGGCCGTGAGTCTCCGCAGTCGGGTATCTCGTTTCCGAAACTGGCCGACCGCATAGCCTCCGAACTCGGATGGTTGGTCCTCACGATGAACTTCAGGGGCTGTGGGATGGCCCAGGGAAACTTCTCGCTGTTGGGTTGGCTTGACGATGTGGCAGCGGCGGTTGCGCACATGGAGGAACTCGGAGCCACGGGAGTCTGGTTGGCGGGATATGGCTCCGGGGGGTCGTTGGCGGTTGCAGAAGCAGCCCGGAATCCGGCCGTGAGGGGCGTTGCCGCGCATGCCACGCCTTCGGACTTCGATGACTGGGCAAAGCATCCTCGACGGTTGTTGTTGCATTCGCGGCAGGTGCAGGTCATCAAGGACCCCGGGTTTCCTGAGGACTTCGACCGCTGGTCGGCCGAGTTGCGAGCCGTACGTCCCCTCGAGGCGGCAAGGGACCTGGCTCCACGACCGTTGCTGGTGATCCACGGTGATCGTGATGATCTCACCCCACTCGGCAACGGCCGTGCGATAGCGCAAGCACACGGATCCGCAGAGCTGCGGATACTCAGCGGAGCAGGACATGAGCTTCGTCACGACCCAAGGTCGGTTGCGATCTTCATGGGGTGGCTGCGCCGTCAACGGATCGCGTCGGAGACGGCCGCTTCGCAGGTGGTTCCGGGGATGGGGATGTGACTGATCCTGCGATGCCGATCACCGGCGACCACGCCGCCGATGTCCTGCTGGCGGAGAATCCGTTGGCGTTGTTGCTGGGCATGCTGTTGGACCAGCAGGTGACGATGGAATGGGCCTTCAAGGGACCCGCGACCCTCGAGGCGCGCCTCGGTGGGTTGGATGCCCGGGAGATCGCGAACATGGATGTCGACGAGTTCATCGAGGCCTGTGCCACCAAGCCCGCCATCCACCGGTTCCCGGCCGCGATGGGTCGCAGGATCCATGCCTTGTGCGAGACGGTGGTGTCCGACTACGAAGGTGATGCATCCCGCATCTGGACCGATGTGAGCTCCGCGGGGGAACTCAGCGAGCGGCTGCGTTCCCTGCCCGGCTACGGAGACGAGAAGACGAGGATCTTCATTGCCGTACTCGGCAAACGGTTCGGAGTCGTACCCACCGGTTGGGAGTCCGCTGCAGCTCCGTTCTCCGATGATGAACCCCGATCGGTTGCCGATGTCGACTCGCGGGAGTCTCTCCTGAGGGTGCGTGACTGGAAAAAGACGATGAAGCTCGCCCGGCGGTCAAAGGCTGATCCGGTCACCTGAACCTGTGGATCGGTGATCTGGGCCCAACGGATCATCCCGCGGGGCCATCCAGACCAGTGTGCTCAAGTTGGTGCGTCGCTGTTCCGAGTTCATTCGTACACCGGATCAATGCACCAGCCGGAAACAGACACCACAAGCCGGAGAACACCATGAACAAGTGCCCGCACTGTCAGTTCTTGGTGCGCGAGGACATGCGCACCTGTGAGGTATGCAGCAAACCTCTGGCAGTGAGTCGCGCGGTACCGGCGTTCGCAGCGGACAGCCACAATGGCGACGAGGCCATGGCAGCGCACATCGGACCCGGCGAAGCCGGGTTCCCGGTGGCAACGTTGTGGCTGTTCCTACTGGGGTTGATGCTGGCCGCAGCGGTGGTGCTCACCACCATCAACTGGACCTGACGTGGGCGGGTAACTCCGCGGTCAGGGTGTGATCCAACTCGGCGCCAGATCCGGATTCAACGTGTACCGCTTGATCGCGTCAACCGCTCTGGAGCTGTCCACGAGACCTGTTTCGGCCATCGAGTGCAGAGTCGCGACCACGATGTGTGGTGCGTCGATCTCGAAGTATCTGCGCAGGGCCTCGCGGGTGTCGGAGCGGCCGAAGCCATCGGTGCCGAGGGAACAGTACATGCGGCCATCGGGGATCCAGCGGCTGATCTGATCGGGTACCGCTCGCATGTAGTCGCTCACGGCCACGACCGGACCTGCGCTACCCCCCAGAATCTCGCTCACGCGGGGCGTGCGGGGCGGATCCATCGGGTGGAGGCGGTTGTGCCGTTCCACCTCGATGGCGTTCAACCGCAGCTGTTGGTAGGAGGTCGCCGACCACAACGATGCGCGCACCCCGTAGTGCTCTGCGAGGATGTCCCGAGCCTCGGCCGCCGCGGCCCAGGAGGTGCCGGAGAACAACAACGTGGCCTCCGGTCCCGGCCCATCGGGCGCCGGGCTCCAGCGGTAGAGACCCTCGATGACTCCCCGCATGGTCGATCCGTCACCGCCGTCGTCCGGCATGGCGGGCATCGGGTAGTTCTCGTTGTAGGTGTTCAGGTAGTAGAAGATCTCCTCGCCGGGGCTCCCATCGGCGGGGTACATGCGCCTGATTCCATCCCGGATGATGAGTGCCATCTCGAATGCGAATGCCGGGTCGTAGGTGTGGCAGCAGGGCACGGTCGTGGCAACCAACTGGCTGTGGCCATCGCAGTGCTGAAGACCTTCGCCCGTGAGGGTGGTCCGACCCGCGGTGGCCCCGATCAGGAAGCCCTTGGCCCGTGCATCTGCGGCTGCCCAGATCAGGTCGCCCACCCTCTGGAACCCGAACATCGAATAGAACGTGAAGAACGGGATCATCGGCACGCCCCTGTGGGCGTAGCTCGTCGCCGCAGCTGTCCAGGAGGACAGACCTCCGGCTTCGGTGATGCCTTCCTCGAGCACCTGGCCATCGTCGGACTCCCGGTAGCTGAGGAGCATCTCGTGGTCGACGGGTTCGTACAGTTGCCCCTGTGAGGCATAGATGCCGAACTCGCGAAAGAGCACGTCCATGCCGAAGGTGCGTGCTTCGTCGGGGATGATCGGCACCACGCGCGCTGCCGATCGTTTCATCACGACACAGGTTCCGGAGCAGCCGGGTGAATGCGACCGTGGTGCTGACGGCCTGCTTTCCAGATCCTGCGAGCAGTTCAGTGAACGCATCGGGGGATGGCCCCCCGAGCGGCCTGCGGACCTCCATGCGGCGATCCGGCAGCGGTCCGTCTAGAACATGGCGCCGGTGCCTCAGGTAGTTCATTTCGGCCGAGTCCTCGGCGGGCTTCAGGTAGGGAGGCCACCCGTCCTCCAGGTCCTCTGCGGGAATCACGTCCTGCAGGTAGAGCCGGTCGCGAAGCGCGAGGAGTTGCTCAGCGGACATCTTCTTGATCTGGTGGGTGGAGTTCCTGCCTTCGACAGCCTCACCCAGTGTCCATCCCTTGATCGTCTGGGCAAGGATGACCGTGGGTACTCCCCTGGTCTCGACCGCGGCCCGGTAGGCCGCGTAGACCTTGCGGTAATCGTGGCCCCCGCGGGGCAGTTTCGTGAGGTCGTCGTCGGAGAGGTGTTCGACCATCGCCCGCAGGCGGGGGTCGGGACCGAAGAAGTTCTCTCGGATGTAGTTGCCGTCCTCGATTGCGTAGCGCTGGAACTCGCCGTCGACGGTGGTGTTCATCTTGTTGAGCAACACCCCGTCGGTGTCGCGTTGGAGCAGTTCATCCCAGCGGCCGCCCCAGACGACCTTGATGACGTTCCACCCCGCACCTCTGAAGATCGCTTCCAGCTCCTGGATGATCTTGCCGTTGCCGCGCACCGGTCCGTCGAGGCGTTGCAGGTTGCAGTTGATCACCCACGTGAGGTTGTCGAGGTGTTCGCGCGCTGCGAGCGAGATGGATCCGAGTGTCTCGGGTTCATCCACCTCGCCGTCACCCACGAAGCACCAGACCCTTGATCCACCGGCATCATCGATACGGCGGTGCTCGAGGTACTTGTTGAACCGCGCCTGGTAGATCGACAGGATCGGTCCGAGTCCCATCGACACCGTCGGATACTCCCAGAAGTCCGACATGACCCGTGGGTGGGGATACGACGGCAACCCTCGCCCCTTGCTCTCGGGAGTGTCGATTTCGCGTCGGAAGCGGTCCAGGTCGGCTTCGGTCGAGGCGACCCTCCAGAAATGCGCGCGCGTAGATGCCCGGAGAGGCATGGCCCTGGAAATACACATTGTCGCCCGGGCCACCGTCCTTTCCCTTGAAGAAATGGTTGAAGCCCACGTCATAGAGCGCCGCCGATGAGGCAAACGTGGAGAGGTGGCCGCCGATGCCCTCAGCGGTCTTGTTGGCCCGTACGACGAGAGCGGCAGCGTTCCAGCGTATGTATCGGCGGATCGAGCGTTCCATGTCCTCGTCACCGGGAAACCAGGGCTCGTTCTCGGCGGGGATCGTGTTGACATAGGGCGTGGAGACACTTGCCGGCGTTCCCACCGCGAGGCGGCGGGCCTGCTCGTTCGAGGCGCGCCATCAGGTACTGGGCCCGGACGGTCCCGCGCTGCTGGACGACGGCACTGAAGGAGTCGAGCCATTCCTCGGTCTCTCCCGGATCGATGTCGGGCAGTTGGTGTGCAAAACCATCGATGATCATCAGCGTCCTCGTGGGGTCCTAGTTTGGCGGAATGAATTCCTCGGACCACTCTCGCACCACCGGGATGCCCGATGTGGGCACCACCGTCTTCACCGACGGTGCATGCAGCGGAAACCCGGGTCCCGGCGGGTGGGCGTGGGTGGAACCCGAAGGCGAGTGGGCCAGTGGCTTCGATCCAACCACCACCAATCAGCGCATGGAGCTCGAGGCGGTGCTGCGTGCGTGTGAACACTTCGACGGCCCGCTGCACATAGTGTCGGATTCGACTTATGTCGTGAACTGCTGGCGCGACGGCTGGTGGAAGGGCTGGTTGAAGCGCGACTGGCGCAATTCGCGCAAGGAACCGGTGGCCAATCGCGACCTGTGGGAGCAAGTGGTTCCACACTTCCGGGATCGCACTGCCTCGGGCAGCGGTGGTACTGCCTCGGGCAGCGGTGGTACTGCCTCGGGCAGCGATCGCACTGCCTCGGGCAGCGGTCGTACTGCCTCGGGCAGCGGTGGTACTGCCTCGGGCAGCGGTGGTACTGCCTCGGGCAGCGGTGGTACTGCCTCGGGCAGCGGTGGGGGTGCGTTGAGTCTCGAGTGGGTGAAAGGTCATTCGGGAAACCGTTGGAACGATGTGGCAGACCGCCTCGCTGTCGGAGCCGTCCAACGATGCGCAGGTGCCTCCGGTAGGGGCGATCCCCCGGCTGATGTGCTCGGGACCGCCGACGGGTACGGCACACCTTCGGGTGGCCGGGCCGATCCCGTGCCCGACGCCCCGGGTACCGTCGGAGGATCGGATGGTCCACCGGTCGCAGGCGCCGCCGATCCCCGCTCCGGTTCAGTCTCCCGTTCGGCGCTTCGGAGGGTTTCCGATCCACGGGTACCCACCGGCCATCTGCTCGTGGTGACGGGGCTACGTGATCGGTCCCTCGAGAGCGACACCGGGGTCGGTGACCTGGCGCGGGTGCTGTCGGCCCACGCGGAGATGCATCCCGACCTGGTTCTGCTCAGCGGGCTGCGTCGTGGTGCCGAGACGGCGGCGGTGGCTGCAGCCGAGCGGACGGAACTCCCGTACGCGGTCGTTCTCCCGTACCCGGACCCGACGGCAGGGTGGCCGGAGTCGGACGCGAGCGAGTTCCGACGTCGTCTCGAGCGCGCCTCGGAGGTCGTGGTGCTCGAGAAGAAGCGCCCGAGCGACCTCGAAGGCCGCAAGTCCTCTATCGCACGTCGTGATGGTTGGCTGCGCAGCGCGGCCGATGGTGTGATTTTCATGACCGACGGAACAGACACCGAGGTCGAGGATTCCCTGCGTAGATGGGACAGAGCCCTGGGCGACGACGTGTGGCGTCTCGACACGCCGACGCACTGTCGCCCGGCACTGGTCGCACCAGACGTTCGGTCCTGCGAGGGTCGCGGTTTCCGGTACGCCCAGCGAGAAGTCGCCGGGCGGTGCTTTGGGTAGCTTTGGTGCGTGCGGGTAGGAGCCGACAGCGGAGGAACCTTCACCGATGTGGTCTCTTCTGCGGGCCACGTTCTCAAGGTTCCTTCCACACCGACCGATCCCGGAGCTGCAGTGCGTTCCGGGATCGCCGAGCTGGGGATCACCGGTCCGCGTGCGGATGGGCCAGGTTCGGATCTGTCGGGCGAGGAGGATCTCGGGGTGCTCGCTCACGGGACAACGGTGGCCACGAACGCCGTTCTCGAAGGCAACCTGGCCAGAGTGGCCCTGGTCACCACGGCGGGTTTCTCGGATGTGATCGAGATCGCACGTCAGGACCGGCCCTCGCTCTATGACCCGTGGATCGACCGATCACCGGCTCTCGTCGATCGAGCGGACCGCCTCGAGGTATCGGGGCGTATCTCTGCGGACGGGAGTGAGCTGGCGGCGATCGATGCCGAACAGATTCCTGAACCATCCAGCGGAGTGGACGCGGTGGCAGTGGCGTTGTTGCACTCGGACCTCGACCCGGCCCACGAGGCGGTGGTGTCGGGCGTTCTGCGTCGCCGCGGGTGGGACGTGACTGCTTCACACGAGGTATCGCCCGAGTTCCGCGAGTACGAGCGAACCGTGACGACGGTGCTCAACGCCGCACTCCGTCCGGTGTGTGGCGCCTACCTGCGGAGCCTCAGCGATGCAGCGCGCGAAGTCGTGGTCATGACATCTGCTGGCGCGCTCGTCGACACGGAACGGGCAAGCGATGTTCCCGCCGCATTGTTGTTCTCGGGTCCCGCTGCGGGAGCTCGGGCGGCATCCGCTGTTGCAGAGGCGTGCGGCTTTCCCGACGCACTGAGCTTCGACATGGGTGGGACCAGCACCGATGTATGTCTGATCCGTGACGGCAGGCCTCAAATGGCTGGCCAGCAATCCGTCGGTGGCTACCCGGTCCGCCTGCCTTCGCTCGATATCCACACCGTCGGAGCCGGTGGTGGCAGCATCGCTCAACTCGACACCGGCGGAGCGCTGGAGGTGGGACCGAGATCGGCCGGAGCAGTCCCGGGACCGGTGTGTTACGGGCGTGGTGGCACCGAGCCGACGGTCAGCGACGCGAACTTGCTGGTGGGGAGAATTCCGCAGGGATCCACCTTCAGCGGGCTCGGAGTGCTCGACCACACTGCGGCCGCCGAGGCGATGGATCGTGAAGGAGTCACTCCGCAAGGTGTGCTGGCGGTCGTGAATGCGGCCATGGTCCAGGCGCTCCGTCGGGTGTCGGTAGAACGCGGTGTGGACCCGGCAGGGTTGGCTCTGGTCGCCTTCGGTGGGGCAGGACCACTGCACGCCTGCGATGTCGCCGAGGAATTGGGGGTAGCGACCGTGATCGTGCCCGCGATGGCAGGTGTGCTCAGCGCAGTGGGTCTGCTGACGAGCCCGCGCGGGGTCGAACTGGTTCGCAGTTGGCCGACTCCCCTGGATCACGCCGGGATCGATGTGGCGATCGCTTCGCTCGTGGAGGAAGCCCGCTCGATTCTCGATGTGGGCGCGCACGGCGCGGTGCCGGAGGTGTTCCTGGATTGCCGATACCAGGGTCAGAGTCACGACATGCGGGTTCGGGCGGTTGGCGCCTTCCATGATGAACACCGTCGTGTGAACGGATACGCACGGCCCGAAGTTCCTGTGGAGGTGACCGCGGTTCGTGTGTCCCTGAGCACAGCTGCAGCAATGGACGTGGGTGACGTGTTCAGGACGGAAGTAGGGGATTGGGGCACAGGTGCCGTGGTCGGTCCGAAGGTCGTCGCCCGCGAGGACTGCACGATCTGGATCCCCGAAGGATGGCGGGGTACCGAGGGTGCGCTCGGCGCGCTGGTTCTGAATCGATCAGGCGACGTCTGATGAACCAGGATCCGGGTCCACCCGACGCCAAACGCACACAGGGAGGCCCTGATGCGGCCTCGTTGGCGGTCCTCATTGCGAGGCTGTCCGGCATCGCCGAGGAAATGGGGGCTGTACTGCAACGTTCGGCGTTCAGTCCCAACATCAAGGAACGGGCCGACTGTTCGGCCGCCGTGTTCGGACCGGATGGGTCGATCCTCGCCCAGGCCGAGCACATTCCTGTGCACCTGGGCTCGATGCCCGCATCGGTGAAGGCCGTGATCGACGAGCTCGGTTCCCGGATGGGTCCGGGTGACCAGGCGATCGTGAACGATCCGTTCGCAGGCGGTACCCACCTGAACGATGTGACGATCGTGGCGCCGTGTTTCACTGCTCAGCGCTCCCTGGCGCACCCCGGTGGCGCCTCCGGTGCGGGGACGCCCGGGGATGACACGAGGGGTGGGTTGGTCGGTTGGGTTGCGAACCGGGCCCACCATGCCGATGTAGGTGGCGCTGCGCCGGGGTCGATTCCGGCCGATGCCACCGAGGTGTTCCAGGAAGGGCTGCGACTACCTCCGATGCTGCTCACCGATGAGGTGCGTGAGGTGCTCCTGGCCAATTCACGCACTCCGCTCGAGCGGAGCGGGGATCTGGCGGCACAGATCGGTGCGAACGAAGTAGGGCTGCGACGGCTGCGTGACCTCGAGGGCGAACCGTTCGACGCGGTCCTGGACCACGGCCGCCGGCGCGCCCGTTCGGTGCTGGCGGCGTTGCCGGCCGGGCAATGGTCTGCCAGCGAGGCTCTGGACTCGACGGGACCGAGGCCTGATCAGCAACATCCAGCCAGGTTGCACCTGTCGGTCAGGATCACCCGAGGTGCCGATGTCACGGCCGCGGGTGAGAACGACGATGCACCTGCGATCACGTTCGACTTCACCGGTACCGACCCCCAGAGGTACGGCAACACCAACGCGGTGAGGGCAGTGACGGTGTCCGCGGTCGGCTTCGCTGTGAGAGCGGCGCTCGATCCGACCCTTCCTGCCAACGCAGGAGTGATGGAGCCGGTCCATGTCGTGACAACCCCCGGATCGCTCGTGGACGCCCGTAGTCCTGCCGCTGTCGGCGCGGGAAATGTCGAGGTGTCCCAACGGGTGGCCGATCTGTGCCAGGCGGTACTCGCCCAGGTGGTGCCCGAACGGGTACCCGCGGCAGGGCAGGGAACAATGAACAACCTGCTCATGGGCGGCGTTGCCGGTTCCGATGTCGGCTCTTCCTGGGTCTACTACGAGACAGTAGGCGGTGGACAGGGTGGTCGACCGGCCGAACCTGGCAGATCCGGCGGTGCTCCGATCCGAGGGATGTCCGGCGTGCACACGGGCATGACAAATACGAAGAACACACCGATCGAAGCGCTGGAGCGGGCATATCCGCTGCGCGTGCTGCGCTACCGGCTACGCCGGGGGAGCGGTGGCGCCGGATGGGCGCCAGGAGGTGAGGGCATCGAGCGCGACCTCCAAGTGCTCGAGGATGCGACCGTGTCGCTAATCACCGAGCGGCGGGTGTCAGCCAGCCGTGGGGACTCGCTGGTGGCGAGCCCGGGGCGGTGGGGGAGAACTGGCTGCTGCCCGGCGGCGACGAGGCCCGAGCCGAGCGCCTACCCGACAAGTGCACGGTCAAGCTGAAGGCCGGTGACGTCGTCCGGATGCTCACCCCGGGCGGCGGGGGGTGGGGCACGCCTTCCAGCTCTAACGAGCTTGGCCGGTCGACGTTCTGCCTATCCGAACGATCACTACTCTGAACCTGTCACACCGCCGACGTACCCTCTTGGCGGAGGTGGCGGATCGACATGCGGCTACTGAAGTCAAGCTCGAAGAATCCGAAGGTCGAGAACACAGACGCGCTTCTTTCGCCGACCGTGTTGCGATCGTCGGACCGAACGAAGCACAAGACCTCCCTCCTCCGAGCTCTTGAGCAGATCGATCGATCGAGATCCGCTCCCAGCAGCGAGGCGACTCGCCAGTGCAACGTCACCCAGGCGATCAGCGCTGTCGAGCTCGGCGACAGACCGCGAGCCATCGCTCACATCCTGACTACCAGGCTCGCGCTGTGGGCGACGACGTCTGAACGAATGCGTGAGCGCACGCCGAGCGAGATCGGTCCCGAGAAGTCCCTGTCGACGGCTCGCCTCACTGACGGGAGCCTCCGCGACCGCGCAAGGGACGACGAGCATCCGCTGCTCGAGAGAACGCGTCGAGAACTCTCGAGTCGATGGCGATCGAGTCAGAGATCAGCGGCTGGCTATCAGCGTCTAGCCGATCAGATCGAGCAGTCGACGGAACCGCGCCGGACGAGAATCGGAGGACGAAAAGCTCGGCACAGCCGAACGCGCCCGCGAGCTCGACACGGCGACCGCGTACGAATCTCCGACGTCGCAACGCACGATCGCGCCCAGTCCATCGTCAACATCGACGTCATCGGACGACTCCCGACGATCAGAGTCGCGACGACGACCACGACCTCCGACGAGACGACCTCCAGAGATCGCGAGAGCGCCGCGCTCTCGCAAAGGCGCACTCGCAGCCTCGAGGGCGAACTCAGCGAGCGATCGAGCGGCGATCACGGACCGGCGCCGCTCAACGCGAATCGCCAGCTCGAGAGCCGCTCCAGAGCTACGGCAACGAGAGTCTCCAGCTCGATACGAGGCTCTCGTCAGCTCCTCGGCGTCGAGCGAGACGTAGAGCGCCGAGCGCAGCGCTGGCTCCAGGGTCGTCGCACTCGGGCTCTGCCCATCCAACGGCACCCCCTCGGCTCATCGACGGAGGACCCACTCCACACGTCGCACAGACGAGTCGTCGACGGCGCGCAGAAGATGCGAAAGTCATCACTCAACCCATCCAGCGCACGCTCCGATCGGTCGAGTCGGCGGTCCAGTCCAGCGCAGCGAAGCGAGATCAACAACTCCTCTGACTCAGCCGGCTCACGCCGGCTCTCGGCGGGCTCGACTCGCCTGCGATCCCTCGCCGCTCGGTCGCCGAGGCGGTCACGACGCAGAGCGCGACGCGCTACGGGCAACGGCGAGGCTCCCATACGGTCGCTCCCGTATCGCCAACACGCCCCTCGAGATCTCAGCAAGCTCGACGAGAGGCGCGGATCATCTGACGCGACGAAGCGGCGTACCCACGGAGTCTAGCGGTCGGCATCGGAATCTCGATCATCGACCTCGAGCTTAGGAAGATCACTCCGAGATGCGTGACTCGCACTACGCTCTCAGCCGTAACCGAGCTACCCGAACGGCGGCTGCGGATCGCGCGACTCGTCGAGCGATGGACGGCAAGCGAGCGAGCCGGGCAAGGGGCGGACATCTCGGCGTCTCGCTCGCGATGTCAATAAGAGGGCGGATCAGTAGTCCAGAAGGTGCGGGGTCTTCGCAGAGCTGCATCGGCGCTTCCTGGCAGCGTTCGGATCGAGGACGCCAGCGGCGCGCGTAGGAGCCCGCCAAGATGTCGGACGTCGCTGACTGACGGAAGCTGGGACCGCTCTGGAGTGGACGTAGGGTGAATATTTGAGAGCAGATCATCGGACCCCATGGCAATGATGGCTTCGTTGGAGCGAGTCGAGGGCCGAGGTGAAGGGTTATGGCGACGGTTGGCGAGCAGATCCAGAGCGCGGACGAAGCGATCTGTCGGAATATCGAATCGCTCGCCGACCAGCGCGGCATTGCTCTCGCAGAACGTCCTCGCACAGCTCCGGAACCTAGTCGAGGGAGTGGCGGTCCGCCTCCACACGGCTCCCCCGACGCCGAGTTCAACTACGCCGCGGTCGAGCCCGGACTCGCCTTCGTCAAGGGCGAGGGCAAGTTCAACTTCCTTGGCAGGTTCCACAAGCTGATCCAGATAAGCGCCTCGCACTACACCCTGGACGGTGACGCCTCCGAGCGCCTGATGCTCAAGTACTACGAGTACCTCCTCCGCATCCGCAGCTTGCTCCAGAGACAACTGTGGAATCGCGTCCTGGCGAACCTCGAGGCCTTCCCGGTCGATCTCGACCCGTCGCTGCGGGAGTACCACGAGAAGATCGCCGCGAGGATTGAAGCGGTCCGTTCAGCACCGTCGGCAGCGGCGCGCGGGATCGGTACTACATCCACAAGACGCGCCCGTTCTTCGTCGGCGGCGCGCATCTACTACGAGGTCACCTTCTACCGGCCGTCAACAAGGTGAGCAAGTTCGACCGCATCATCGCGTTCACCGATATCGACATGACCGACAAGTACGCGGCCATGCTGACGCTCCAGCAGCGACTCGATCGAAGTGCTCGGCCAGACGATGCCGATCACGATCATCCGCGAGTGGGAGGTCTCGATCCGCCCGTGCGAGTTCGACAACTTCGCGCGTCTTCTGGGCATCGACCATCAAGGTCCGGACCGAGCTCGCGCCGAGTATCGCTACCTGATGCGGTGGCCTGACGGCCGGCTCCGGCAGCCTGCTCGACCTGATCGACATGCCCGACGACGAGTACGCGACGGCGAGGGCCGCAGGCACGGCCGGTAGGTGCCAAGCCGCAGATCTTCCCGTGCTCGATGAAGCGCGCCGCATCGTGCGGGCAGGCGCTCCGGGTCACAACGTCCTTCGGTACCTCATGCTGCGGATGCACAACCAGTCCTCAAGCCGCAGTACAACCGGGATGGCGTGTGGGCGTCTGTCCGGACCTGAAGCTTCAGTACGGCTGCATCCCGTTCGACACGATGCCGTTCTGCACCTCGCTGCCTGGGCACAACCCGCGGTTCTGGGACCTCGTCGAGAGCCTCGATACGACCGGTCGGGACCACGAGCTGCTCGCTCGACGCGTGAAGAACAACGTGGAGCGACACGGAATGCTCTACACGCCCGTGGCCGACCTCGAGGAGTCTCGGTGATGTCGACGCAGCTGATCGCCACCTACAACAGCAAGCTCTACTACAAGCACACGCGACGCGGCAGCTCGTGCTCGACAAGGGCCACGTCTTCATCCGCGGGTACGAGGACGACACTGTCGCCATCGTCGAGAAGCTCCAGGAGTACGCAGCGTCGGGGATCGACGGGTACACCGAAGCCGTCGAGCGCTGGCTCGATGAGAACCCGCGTGGATCGACGACGACGTCAAGGAGGATGCGCTCAAGCGGCTGTTCAGCCAGTCGCAGGTCGCCCTGATCTACGGGGCGGCTGGCACTGGCAAGTCCACGATGGTCGACCACATCGCGCAACTACTTCAACGACAAGAGAAGCTCTTCCTCGCGCACACCAACCCAGCGATCGACAACCTCAAGCGCAAGGTGACCGCCAGAACTCGACTTCCGGACGATCAGCAGCCAGATCTACAGGAGCAGCTACCGATCCGGAGTACGACCTCCTGGTCATCGACGAGTGCAGCACCGTGAGCAACGCCGACCTGCTCAAGGTGCTGGAGAAGACCTCCTTCAAGCTGCTCGTGCTCGTCGGTGACGTCTACCAGATCGAGTCGATCCAGTTCGGCAACTGGTTCAGCATCATTCGCTCGTTCATCCCGAGCACGTCGGTGTTCGAGCTGACGACGCCGTTCCGAACCAAGAACGAGTCGCTCCTGGGCTTCTGGAACAAGGTTCGGAACCTCGACGACGATATTGCCGAGGTCATGGCCCGCAACGGGTACTCGACCGTGCTCGACAAGACGCTGTTCGAGGCCCAAGGAAAGGACGAGATCATCCTGTGCCTGAACTACGACGGCCTCTACGGCATCAACAACATCAACCGCTTCCTGCAGAGCAGCAACCCGAGCCAGCGACCACGTGGCGAGTCTCCACCTTCAAGGTCGGCGACCCGGTCCTCTTCAACGAGACCGAACGGTTCCGGCCAGTCATCTACAACAACCTCAAGGGCCGGATCGTCGACATCGAGCACGCCCCGGGCCGGATCCAGTTCGACGTCGAGCTCGATCGACCGCTCAGCGAGTTTGACGTCGATGGTGACGAGCTCGAATGGGTGGAAGGCTCGACTGTTCGCTTCTCCGTCTTCGAGCTACGACACCAGCGACGATGATGACGACTCGGTCAACACCACTGTGCCGTTCCAGGTCGCCTACGCCGTGTCGATCCACAAGGCGCAGGGTCTCGAGTACGACTCCGTCAAGATCGTCATCACCGATGCCAACGAGGACGACATCACACACAGCATCTTCTACACGGCTATCACCCGGGCCCGTGAGCGCCTGCGGATCTTCTGGACGCCGGAGACCCAGCAGGCCGTCCTTATGAGCCTCCAGCCGCAGCTGCCAGCCCAAAGGACGTCGCTCTTCTCTCTAGCCGTCGTGGCCTCTGCCCGACAGGTGGGACTGGACCTGCTTCGTGATCGTTTTGGTCCGAACCGAGGTCTACCGGTCGAGAGCCTCGACATCGGAGTCCTGCACTCGATCACCGCCGCTGACGTCGTCGTGGTCCTCGAACGCATCGTCATCGAACGGGGACGCCTACCGGCGTTCTTGCGTTTCGACAACGGCCCCGAGTTCGTTTCGATTGTCGTCGCCGAGTTGTGCGCATCGAAGAGCACCGAGTACGTGATTATCGACCCGGGATGGCCTTGGCAGAACGGCTTGATCTAGGCGTTCAACAGCCGGCTACGCGATGAGTTGTTCAACTTGTGGCAGTTCGACCGCCTCCTCGAGGCGTAGGTGCTCATCGGTGACTGGCGCATCGACCACAACGAGAACCGTCCACACTAGGCCCACGGCGAACTCGCCCTTAGCGAGTTCGCCGAACTTGGAGAACCAAGAACATCAAACAGCCCCAAGCCGCATACCAGCCGGACGACTCATCGGGACCCTTCCACCTCGCCGTCGGACAATCCGTGACGGCAGCCGGCGTCCACGATGCCTGGACCGCCGGGATGACACCGCGAGGCGAGCAGCACAGCTCGATGGCCCTTCGATGAGCTGCCCGCCAGCGTTCAGGCAGAGGACGGCCCTTCGTTGACGCGATCCGACGGGTCGCGGAGCGGCTCGGCACGTAGGGCTCGCCTCGCCCTCGCCGACGGCCGCCCCCTGTGGCGAGGCCGACTACCGCTGTTCTGCAGGTGTCCGTTTGTGTCACACCCCTCCCGTAGTATTCCGGGAGTGCCAGGTAGCCGATCTCTCATACGGTGCTGGGCGCCTCGCTGCCGTTGGCAGCCTCAGGAGCAGGGCTGGCCGTCCAGCGGCCAGTGGACCGGGCGGCTCGCTGCCCGCAAGCGGAGAGAACGATGACCATCACGAGTGCTCAGGAACCATCAAGGACAGAGCGGGCCAAGGCCGACGCGACGAAGGCAGGGGGGGTGCACTACACCCCCACGGGGCTCGCCTCGTTCGTCGCAGCGAACGCCCTCGAGTACATCGAGCTCGTCGACCGACTTCGAGTGCTTGACCCAGCGTGCGGGGATGGAGCACTCCTGGCTGCGGTTGTCGACTTGGCTTCGCCGGAATGCGAGCTGGAGCTCGTGGGGTGCGACAAGGACCCGGCCGCCATCGAGGCTGCACACGCAAGGCTCGCTCAGCTTGGCGCGGACAACCTGTCCCTGTCGCTTGAGACGTGCGACTTCCTCTCCGAGGCCGTAGCCCTCAGGGAAGCAACCAACTCGCTGTTCGCCGATTCACCTGTGGCGGCAGCTCTGGCCGAGCCTTTCGACCTGGTCATCGCGAATCCGCCCTATGTCCGGACGCAGACTCTCGGTGCGGATGAGGCGCGCCGGTTGGCGGCGGTCTTCGGTCTCACAGGACGGCGTCGATCTATACCACGCCTTCGCCGTTGCGATGACCGAGAGCCTCCAGCACGGTGGGGTGCTTGCCTTGCTGTGCTCCAACCGGTTCATGACGACTAAGGGTGGAAGTTTCCTACGTCGGCACTTACAGAACCTCGATCTTCACCGGGTGTTCGACCTGGGTGACACCAAGTTGTCGAGGCGGCGGTGCTCCCAGCGGTCGTCGTGGCATCTCGCAGTGAGGCATCTGGCGATCGGCCCACGATGGCCTCGGTCTACGAGTGTGCACCCAGTGATGTAGACGTGGCGGTGACATCCGTGCTCGAGGCGTTGAGCGACGCCGTTCAGGACAAGGTGCAGGTCGGTGGCTCAGCGTTCGAGATTCGGCGGGGCTACTTGAACGTGGATGCAGCCGGCGCGGATCCGTAGGTGCTTGCCACCGATGGGCAGGATTGGATCGCCCAGTCGAGGACCGCGCTTCGCTGCGATTCGGTGACCTCGGGAAGATTCGGGTTGGGATCAAGACCACAGCCGACAGGGTCTTTATCCGAGAGGACTGGAGTAGACGCGAACGGGCATGCCCCCGAGTCGGATCTTCTGCTTCCCCTGCTCACGCACCATGTGGCGAGCCGATGGACGTCGGGCGAGGCGACGAGACGTGTCCTGTATCCCTACGACCTAACGGAGCGCAAGCGTGTCCCGCTCGATCTGAGCGAGTGGCCGCTGGCGGCGGGGTACCTCGAATCGCATCGGGAACAGCTCGAGGGACGCCGCTACGTAGTTGACTCCGGCCGGAACTGGTGGGAGATCTGGGTGCCGCAGCGGCCGTCCGAATGGGCCTTGCCGAAGTTGGTGTTCCCGGACATCAGCGAGCAGCCGAGGTTCAGCATCGACTACTCAGGCTCGGTCGTGAACGGTGACTGCTATTGGCTCGCACTGCCTTCTGACGAGGCCGAGACCCTCGGCCTCCTGGCAATGGCCGTTGCCAATTCCAGCCTCGGCACCCGCTTCTACGACCAGGTCTGTGGGAACAAGCTCTACAGCGGTCGTCGCCGTTACATCACTCAGTACGTCGAGCGATTCCCCCTCCCTGATCCCGACGGGCCCGAGGCGCGCAAGATCGTGGAACTGGTCAGGTACCTCGTCGATGGTGACTCCGTTGGTGTCGAGGCCGCCGACCTAGAGGGTGAGCTCGACCAGCTTGTGTGGCGCTCATTCGGATTCAAAGAGGTTCCGGGGTAGGGGGATCTGCAGCTTCTTGTTCTGCACATTTCCTTCGAATCGGCGGAACTCCGTGAAGAAGTCCTGCCGGTCGTCGTCACGACCGCGTCGATACGGATTCGATTGTCTGACACGCGTGATCCGTAGATGACGCTGTATCGGGCGTCGGCGTGGCGCAGCTCGGGTCCAAGTTCCTGTGCTGCGGCGGTCGCGTCGGGCAGCACGAGACCGAGGTCGATCGTCGGACTGAGTTGGAGCTTTAACTCCAGGGCCTGACAGAGGATGTCGGGAACTCACGTCGCCGTACTCGCCGAGCCCGAGCCAACAGGCAAGCGCTGCACCACGATTCCTCACGACCGATCCTGAGTGACGCCAGGGTCGACGAACTCCTCTCCGACGAGCGCCTGCAGGTGGTCGTGCACGTGCCGGATGGCGAGCACAGAGCCCGGGACCGGCCGGGACGTCGGGCTGGTCCAGCATGTGTGGAGGGGGCACAGTCGACGGAGCGAAGGCCGTTGTGAAGTTCTCGGTGTCGCTAGGCGACACCAGCTTGGATGCTTGGCTGGGGTCGATGCGCTTGGCCTGGTACTTGCTCGTCAGCGTCCCCGGTCCGGTCCCAGAGAGCGATGACCTCCCCGGTTACGACGCTAAGCAGAGTCACGGATCCGTTCTGCCGGTCGCGCGATCAGCGTCGGTACCAGCCGCCCGGGATCCACGTTCTCGTTCGGATTATTGAATTCGGCCATTTGAAACCGAGACGTCGAGATTCTGGCCGGGGAAGCGAGGCTGAGTCTTCTGGAACGATCAGGACGGGGTAGCCAAGGGCAGCCGCCACCGCCTCCTTCGCGACCTTGGACCGAGTCGAATGGGGTAGTCCCAAATCTCGCCGGTGAGGATGTCGTCGAGCCGACCTTCGAGGTCGGCATGTCGAAGATCAGCGCCGGTGCGTCGCTGAGGTCGTCGTAGATCGACCGTCCGGACGTCCGGGATCGCGTTGTAGGTGGCTTCACCCGCCGTCGTCATGGACGCGGAGCGTATGCACTTCACCGCCCACCATCGCATCCGCATCCACAAGTCGTCGCGCTCTTCCCCAGCGCTCGACAACCCGATGAACTCCCACCGCCCCCCTTCCGAGCCGATCGAGGACCAGAAGGTATCGGTTCGGCCACCGCCGAACCAGCGCCCACCCACGGCCACACACTTGCACCGGGGTGCGTCGCCGGCCTCCCGTGGGTGAACGGGAGGTCCGGCGGGAGGTCCCCGCTCGTGGAACGGGAGGTCACGCGGGAGGTCGTGGCCGTTGTGGTGCCTGCCGGTAGGCAACCGATTCCGGGTTCCCGCGATCGTTCGGTGGTGCTCGCGGGCCTACGTCGGTGTGTTGAGCATCGCGAAGTTCTCGTCGGCTCCGGACCCGGCTGCGTACTACCTGGAAGTCATCGCCAATAACCGGGATGACTACTACCTGGCTTCGGGCGAGGCGCCTGGCCGGTGGATCGGAGCAGGCGCTGAGCGGCTCGGCCTGACCGGTGAGGTTGAGCCGGATGCGCTTCGAGCGGTGCTGGAGGGTCGTGACCCGTCGTCGGGCGAGCCGCTGGTGCGGTGGCGGAAGGTGCCGGGGTTCGACCATCCGGTCGGTTGTCCCGCCGGCCAAGGGCTCCGTCCACGCGATCGTCCGGAGTGGAGCGCCCTCGGCTACAACGTCGAAGTTGAATCGTCCCGAAGCCATTGTCCTCCAAGCCCATCCGACCTCTCAGCCCTTGGCCCCGAGGACCGACAGCTCGTCGCGGATCGTCGCAAGAGCAGGTTTTGGCTGGTAGCTGCGGTCGAAGGGCAGCGGAGCCAGCCCTTCGCCAAAGGTGTCGTCGACCCAGGTGTACCGGTCGGTGAAGCCCCAGAGCGTCACCTCGCGACATTGCTGCGCGAAGCAGGCGCCGAGCGCATCGCGGTAGGTGGCGGCCTGCAACGCAGAACCGTCGACCTCGGAAGCGTTGGATGCGGCGCCGTTCGCGACCTCTCGGGTCGGGACGTCCAGCTCGGTGATCGCGACCTGGACCCCGAGTGCCTCCAGGTCCGCGATGAGCTGCTCCAGCGCGCACCGCGTCGACCGAGCCGCCCACCAGGTGACCCTGGAGTCCCACGCCGTCGATCGGCACCCCCTCGTCGACCAGGTCCCGCACCAGTGTGACGAGCGCAGCGGCCTTCGCGGGCTGGTACTCCACCGCCGCTTCGTTCAACCAGAGCTCCTCGCCGGGCGCCGCCGCGGCCGCGATGGCGAAGATCTGTGCCAGGTAGTCGTCGCCCAGCACCTGGCGGAAGTGGTTGTCGTAGAGTTCGGCTCCCAGGGTCTCGAACGGTTCGTTCACCACGTCCCATCGGTCGACCGTGTCCCGATACCGGGTCATGACGGTGCTGATGTGCTCACTGACCACACGTCGCAGCTCGTCGGGGTCGTCGATGTCGGTCACCCAGTCGGGTGTCGAGTCGATCGTCTCCTGGTCCCAGATCAGGTTGTGGCCCTTGACCAACATGTCGTGATCGACGGCGAAGTCGACGATCTCGTCGACGGGCCCGAAGTTCCACTCCCCGGGCTCGGGCTGCACGGCGGCCCACTTCAGCTCGTTCTCGGGCGTGACGCTGTTGAAGGTGTCGACCAACGTGTTGCGGTACGCCGGCTCGTCCAGGTGCGCCACGGTGACCGCTGCTCCGAAGGTGACGCCTGCTGCGTCTGCGAGCTGACGCGTAGTGCACGAGTCGGGTGAGGAACAATCCGCTGGCGCGGACGTGGTCGTCGTCGTGGCGACCGAGCTCGGCGTCGACGCGGCCCCTGACCCGTCGGCTGTGCCGTCATTCGACGAGCATGCCCCCGCGGCGATCCACAGCACGATGATCGCGATCGCCGATCGTTGGACGTTGCGCTTGACCACCGCGATCTCCTTCGTCAGACTCGCATAAAGTACTTGATGGTACTTTATGCGAGTGGGGGAGCCACGATGAACGTCCGAACGAAGGTAGCGACCTGCGTGCTCGCGCTGGGGGCCGGTGGCCCTCGCGGCATGCACCACCCCGGCGCCGGGTCCGGGATCGACGACCACGACCACGCTGGTCCCACCCATCAATCCGGTGGTCGCCGACCACGACTTCGAGACCTCGGCCAGCGGTTGGGTCCCGTACCTCACCCGTTCCGGTCCCCTGACCAATCGCAACAACCTGAACTTCTCCACCGTGCTCGGCCCCTTCCCGGGCCACCCGACCGGGGGCGCGGTCGTCGGCCGGCGGTTCACCCTGACCGGCAACCAGGACAGCGTGCTGATCAGCTTCGACTTCGCCGAGATCGACTCTTGGGACAACGAGCAGTTCAAGGTCTGGGTCGACGGTACGCAGGTCATCGCCGACCGCTATGAGAAGGACCGGCCGGACCTCCCGTCGGGCACCGTCGCCGTCGCCGGCGCGAGCGGCCGCCAGAACCTGGGCTACGGCCGCTGGTCCGACCAGATCGTGCGCTACACCCTCAGCGTGCCGACCACCAGCGACACCGTCCTGGTCGAGTTCGGCACCGATCTGGACTCGCCGATCACCGACGAGTCGTGGGCGATCGACAACTTCCGCCTCGCGGAGACTCGCGGCGGCGGAGTTGCGGAGGCTCGGGACATCACCTTCGACATGACGGGCTCCACGCTCGAGACCTACGACACGCCCTTCGGCGCAGGGAACTTCACCGCTCCGATCGGCCCCGGCACCATCACGATGCGGCTCCCGATCGACGCCGGATCCGGACTGGTCACCGACGGTGCCATCCAGATCCTCGACATGGAGCTCAAGGCCCGCACGGTCAACACCATCGGAGTCATCGGCGCCACGGTGACCAACGACGGGACCTACGAGTTCACCAGCCCTGATCCGTCCGGGTCGGTGAACTCGCTCACCGCTGCGTGGAACAACCCGACCGCCGGACTCCGCTCGTTCGGCAACCAGAGCTGCGCCGGCAGTTGCGGACAGGTCCCTGCGTCCTCGCTCGGCAACTACGACGACACCCGGCCCGTGAACCTGGGCAACTTCCGATTCGCGGCCACGGCTGAAGGCATCCCCCGTACGTTCAGCTCCGACTGGACCCTGGTGAACACCACCTCGAACTCGAAGACCCGGATCCGTCTGACGGGCACCGAGACCACCGGTGGCCCCGCGCCCACTCCGGGCATCTTCGAGGACTTCGAAGCCGGCGACACGACCGGCTGGACCGGCGCCGCACTCGATGACAACTGGCCGAGCTTCACGCAGTTCCTCGGACGGTTCGGCGGCAGCGGCGGCGCCCAGGCCCTGTCCAAGGAGTTCCCGCTGTCGGGCACACAGAGCTCGGTGACGGTCCAGTTCGACTTCTATGAGATCGACTCCTGGGACGGACTCGGCGCCAACGAGTACTTCGCCGCCTTCGTCGATGACACCCGGGTCGTGCAGGACTGGTTCGACCGCACCATCAACGAGGACCCCGCACTCGCCGAGCCCGTGTTGGGCGACGCCAACACCAACCTGGGGTTCACCTCCTGGGGCGACCAGACCTACCGGTACACGCTCACCGTCCCGACGACGGCCTCGTCGCTGAAACTCGGCTTCGGCGCACGTCTCGGCGCCGGCGGCACCGGTGGTGGCGGCGCAGATGAGTCCTGGGGCATCGACAACGTGCGCATCATCGAGCAGTGACCCGGCTCCGGGTCGCGGCCTCCGCGTACTCGCCGGGCGGCGCTGGTCTTTCGTCGTCATCGGGTGCAGGGAGAGCTGATCGCACCGTCTCGTGTGCCACGGCAGCGAACGATCTGGAGGCGCAGGTCCGCTTCTTCGATAGCGGTGGCTCGAAGGCCGGTGTTCTCGCAGGGGTGCCCAGTTGGGTGCAGATCAACTGATGGTTGTGCGCCGCTCCGGATCCCCGGCGGGCGGGCGATCCGAGGGTCGGTAAAGTATCGGGACCGACTTTAATATCGATACACGCGCCGCCGATCGTCTGGATGTCGACCTCATGCCACCTCCCGCGGAACCACGGGCCGAGACCCCGAACATCGAACTGAGCGCCGCAGCGTCCAGCTCCGCCGGGGCAGGGCAGCCCTTCCCGCCCGGCGCCCCGAACGTGGTCGTCGTGTCGGACAACGGCGCCGAACAGATGAGCATGGACGGCGCCACCCTGCGCCCCGGCGAGCGGGTGTTCGAGGACAACACCCCGGCGCTGGGCAACGGGTTCACGATCACCGCCCACCTCGACGCACCGCTGTATTCAGCGGCTCGCTGGGACGACTTGTGGTGACCGCGACCGGCGGCGCGTCCTTTGTTGACATCGCACGCCAGATCGACAGCGCGTTCAGGAACCAATGAACGGCACCGACCCAGTCGCCCCCGATCCGCAGAGTCATGTGCCGCGGCGCCGCGGGCGCCCCGCCAACACCTCGACCGACGCGACCGTCGCGACCGTGCTCGTCGCTGCGCGGCGGTCCTTCGCAGCCCGCGGCTACGCCGGCACCACGAACCGCGAGATCGCTTCCCGGGCAGGGCTCGCGCACACCGCTATCTACAACCACTTCGGCTCCAAGGCCCAGCTGTTCACCGCGGTGTTCATCGACGTGCAGGACCAGCTCATCGTCGAGCTGGACCGTTCCGTGTCGGCAGCCCCGGACCGGCCGCCGTTCCCCGCAGCGCTGTTGGACGCGATCGAAGGGCTGCGCCTGGCGGATCCGAGCTACGTCGAGTTCCTCGCCTCGATGTACGTCGAGGTCCGCCGCCACGACGAGCTGCGGGATGTCTTCCAGGGCGGTGCTGACTTCCCGATCGTCAACCGCCTGATCGAGCTCTCCGCCGGCTCGACCGTTGTCGACAGCAGCACGGAGTCCGGTGGCGATGCCGACCTGTGGTTCTGGGTGGCGTTCGCCCTGGGACTCGCACAACTCGGTGCGCTCGCCGACGCCGACGCGTTCAGCGCGACGCTCAATGCCTTCCGTCGAGAGCTCGACCCCGGCCCATCACACATCGCCCCATCGCTCCCCGACTCATCACATACCGATCCACCAGACTCAGACCCACTCGCCGGCCAGAGAGGCACCCCGCAATGAGCACGACCGATCCCACGTCCACCGTGGTGTTCCCCGCGAACCTCAACGAGCTCACCCCCGCTGTGCTCACCTCGGCCCTTGCCGACCGCACGCCGGGTGTCGTGGTCGAGCGTGTCGACATCGTGACGGCGAAGCATTGCGGCGACGGGGTCGCCTCGACCGCCGATCGAGCCGTGATCGATCTGACCTACGCGCCGGGCACCGCCGGCGGCCTACCGAACCGCATGGTGCTCAAGACGATGCTCGCCACACCCCATGCGCCCGAGGCGATGTACGAGAACGAGGTGCGCTTCTACGGAGAGCTCCGCGACGAGCTCGACATCGAGGCGCCGGTCGCCTTCGGCAGCCACTTCGATGCCGCGTCCGGCAGGTTCGGCCTGCTGCTGGAGGACCTGACTGCACGGGACGCCCGGTTCCCCTCGACGCTGGACGACGTGAGCGTGGACGAAGTGCGCTCGATCCTCGGTCATCTCGCCCGCCTTCACGCACGGTTCTGGAACAGCGAGCGATTCGACGACGAGCTCGCCTGGGTGGCCACTCCGATGAGCGGCGGCATGTTCGACGTGTTCGACCTGATCGGCCTGGAGCTCATCGCGGACCAGGTCAATCGGAACCCGTTCAAACAAGAGCTGATCGCGCCGCTCGGACGCACGCTGCCCCAGATGTGGGAGCTGCTCTGGCAAGTCCAGCGCCGCCACTGCGAGGCGCCCACGACGTTGCTGCACGGCGACCCGCACCTGGGTAACACCTACCTGCTGCCCGGCGCGCGGGGAGGGCTGCTGGACTGGCAGTTGATGATGCGGGGCAGCTGGGCGCACGACGTCACCTACCTGATCGTCACCTCGCTCGACCCCGAGGTTCGACGGGCACATCAGCACGACCTGCTGGCCGAGTACCTGGACGTGCTCGCCGCTGCCGGAGTCACCAATGTACCGACCCGCGCTGCCGTGTTCGAACAGTGCCGGGTCGCCGCGTTGTGGGGGCTGGTGATCGGCTGGTTGATCTGCCCTCCGGAGAACTACGGCGAGCCGATCACCGCGACCAACATCTTGCGCACGGTCACCGCCGTCCAGGACTTCGACACGATCGCCGCGATCGAGGCGTGGACGCCGTGAGTGATCCCGGCCAACCGGCGACGACACCGCCGTCGGCCGGGTCCACGTGTTCAACCGCAACGGCGTCGAATGGGAGGGGCATCCGGAGATCTTCGATGTAGGCGCCGTCTACGAGTACACCTACGAGCGCGGGTTGATCAGCAGACGAGTCAGCTGACTTGTCGCGCGTGAGACTCTGGCGGATGTAGAGCACCTCGGCGTAGGGGTCTGAGTCACTTGTGTCAAACACCAACGGTGTTGACAGATACGAAGGACACACCGATCGAGGTGCTGGTCGTTCCTTTCACCTCTCCTGCGTGCAACGTGGTGCTGCCGCTGGCGGGAGCCCTGGTGGCCGGCAGGGTGCGTTCGGTGACGTGACGAAGGTTGTAGCCCCGGTCGGCCGGGGTGCCGGGTGTCGAACAGGGGATCAACCAAGTCGGAAATGACGCGCCGAGTACGCAGGTCCCGGTGTCCACGCGGCGGTGAGCGTCAGCAAATAGATTTCGCTCCCACACCTACCTGGGAGGAATCATGGAAACGAAGACTCTGGCGCCGAAGCTCGCCGCGGAATTCCTGGGGACCATGTGGTTGGTCCTTGGCGGCTGCGGTGCGGCGGTTCTGGCCGCGAACTTCTCGGCCGACAACGGCTTTCCTCTGGGTATCGGGTTCCTCGGCGTGGCGTTCGCATTCGGTCTGACCGTCATGAGTGGCGCCTACGCGTTCGGCCATGTCTCGGGCGGCCACTTCAACCCTGCGGTCACCGTGGGTCTCTACGCTGCCCGCCAACATGAGCCAAAAGAAGTGCTGCCATACATCGTGGTACAGGTGATCGGAGCAATATGTGGCGCGGGCATCCTCTACATCGTGGCCAACGGGGCTGAGGGATTCGAGATCGTTTCCGGTAGGCCAGGGGAGTTCGCGACCAATGGATTCGGTGATCTGTCACCCGGCGGTTACAGCCTGCTTGCGGCTCTGGTGATCGAGATAGTGCTCAGCGCCGGATTCATCATGATCATCCTCGGCGCCACCCGCAAGGGCCTGCCGGGCGGCTTCGGTCCGATCGGCATCGGATTGGGCCTCACCCTGATCCACCTGATTTCGATTCCGGTCACCAATACCTCTGTGAACCCGGCACGTTCGACGGGTCCGGCATTGTTCGTGGGCGGGGAGAACCTGAGTCAGCTGTGGATGTTCTGGCTGGCACCTCTCGTGGGTGGGGTCATCGGTGGACTCGTCTACAGGTTCGTGATGGCGCCGGCAGATCCCGAAACACTCGCGGTCGCAGTCACCCCCAGCGCTCCCTGAAGTCCGCAGACTCTCGCGGGATTCGCAGGCCTCGGCACCCTTTGCGCCCGGCGCGTTCTGTGTGGTGTGCGTGGCGCGCAGCGCCACGCACACCACACGGAACAGAGAGAGGATGGCCCGGGTTGGCGAACTTGACCGAACGGTCAATAGGCTGCGGCGCATGTTGGACATCAATGGAGCATCAGCACTCGTGACCGGTGGGGCATCTGGACTCGGAGAGGCCGCAGCGCGGGCCCTGGGAGCGCAGGGCGCCAAGGTCGTACTCATGGACCTCGAACACCAGGCTGACAAGGCCGCCGGGATCCTCAAGGACATCGACGGGGCGTTCATGCCGACCGATGTGACCGACACCGATCAGGTCATCGCTGCGATCGGCAAGGCAGAGGAACTGGGACCGTTGCGGGCACTCGTCAACTCCGCCGGGATCGGGTGGGCAACCCGCACGATCGGCAAGGACGGCGAGTTCTCCTCCGCCCACGACCTCGACATCTTCCGCAAGGTGATCGACGTCAACCTCGTCGGCACCTTCAACTGCATCCGCCTTGCGGCAACCGCGATGTCGCGCACCGAGGCGGATGAATACGGTGAGCGCGGTGCCATCGTCAACACGGCGTCGGTCGCAGCGCTCGAGGGCCAGATCGGCCAGGCGGCCTATTCGGCTTCCAAGGCGGGAATCGTGGGCCTGACCCTCACGGTCGCACGTGACCTGTCGCCGGTCGGTGTTCGCGTCAACACGATCATCCCGGGCCTCTTCGACACGCCCATCTATGGCGAGGGTGAAGCAGCGGAGCAGTTCAAGGAGAAGCTGAGCGCCGGTTGCCTGTTCCCCAAGCGCCTCGGCTTCGCCTCGGAGTACGCCTCGTTGGCTGCCGAACTGATCCGCAACTCCTACATGAACGCCGAATCCGTGCGCATCGACTCCGGCATGCGCATGCAGCCGAAGTGACCGCGTTACCGGTAGAGAACTGAACAACAGCATTTCTAAAGTGGGATCGAATTCCCACCGAAGCTTCATCGAGAGGGACCCTGCTACGGCTGTATGTGGGGTCCCTCTTCTACACGTCCCCGATCGAATTCCCGTGCAGCGGTGCCGACCCCGGTTCGTACCGGACGCCCGGGCCGGGCAGGATCAATGTGATGACCAACCGTAGTGATCCGCTGAACGAACCGAGCGAGCCGGGCGTGGGCTCCAGCGAGCACACGCGGAAGGTGGCGGCATTCGACTTCGACGGCACGGTCACCCGACGCGACACGCTGGTGCCCTTCGTGAGGGGATTCACGGGTAATGCTGCGTCGGTCAGGGCAACAGTCGGGACGGGCTGGAGTTCGCTGGTCACCCGGAACCAGCCGCTGACCGACCGCGACGCATTCAAGGAACAGATGGTGCAACGACTGCTGGCCGGACGGAGCGCCAGGGAGCTGGACCGGGCAGCCGGTACCTATGCGACCGGCCTGATAGACACGGCATTCCGGCCGGAGATGGTCGACGAGATCCGTCGCCACGTGGCTGCCGGGCACGAGACCCTTTTCGTGTCGGCCTCACTGAGCAACTACCTGTGGCCGGTTGCCCGATATCTGGGTGTCACCGATGTGGTGGCGGTGGAGCTGGAGCACCGCGACGGGGTTCTGACCGGCTCGATGGTCCATCCCAACGTCCGGGCGGCCCAGAAGGCGGTGCGTCTGCGGAACTGGCTCGGTGTCCCCCCGCAGGGCCCACTGAGGGGTATCGAGTTGTGGGCGTACGGCAACAGCTCCGGTGACCACGAACTCCTCGAACTTGCCGACCACGCGTACTGGTTGGGCAAGGAGGACAAACGTCCTCAGGGAGCCATCCGGTACGGGCCCTCCGTCGGCTTCAGGTGAGCCTGTCGGCTTCAGTCGAGTAGGTCCTCGAGTGCTTCCCGGAGATCAGGGTGCTTGAACTCGAAGCCGGTGGCCTCGAGGGCCGCCGGCACAACTCGTTGACTCGTGAGCAACAGGGAGTCCGCGAGTTCGCGGCCCAGGAGTAGTCGTGGCCCGATCATCGGGATCACCGTGGTCGGCCGGTGCAGCACATCGCCGAGAGTCCTGGTGAATCGGGCGTTCGTCACCGGTCCGGGTGAGGTCAGGTTCACCGGTCCGTTGAGGCGCGCTCCGAGCAGGTGCATGATCGCTGCCACTTCGTCGTCGATGTGGATCCAACTCAGGTACTGGCGCCCGCTTCCGACCCGCCCACCCAACCCCAACCTGAAGGGCGTCAACTGTCGCGCCAGTGCTCCACCCTTGGGGGAGAGGACCACTCCTGTCCGAATATGGGTGACCGGGATCCCCGCGTCCTCTGCGGCGGCAGTGGCGCCTTCCCAGGCCAGGCAGACGCGCGCCGGGAAGTCCGATCCTGCCGTTCCGGACTCGTCAGTTGTCCGATCGCCCGTGTCGCCGTAGTAGCCGACGGCTGATCCCGAGAGGAACACCCGTGGCGGTTCGTCGAGCCTGGCCAGGGTTTCGCTCAGCAGCGTCGTCCCTGAAACGCGTGAGTCCAGGATCCTGCGCTTCTGTGCATCCGACCACCGTTTGTCCCCGATACCCTCGCCTGCGAGGTGGATCACTGCGTCGAGCCCTTCGAACGCCGCCACTTCGATGTCCGCGGCTTCGGGATTCCAGTGGATGGTCTCACCAACCGCGTTCGCGCTGTGGGGACGCACCACGGGAAACACCGTGTGGCTCTGGTCGCGCAGGGTGTCCACCAGGGCCCGCCCGATCAACCCGGTCGAGCCGGTGATTGCGATCTTCATTCTCTGGTCCTCGGAGCTCACCATCGCTCCATTTTGTCCACAAGCGGGGTATCCATGGGCGCGCCTGGCCTCACCGTTCCGAGAGCCTGCGCCACAGTGCGCGTGGAACGTTTCGGAAAACGAAGAACACGTACGCAAGGAGCCCGGGGGTCCAGATCGTCTCCGAACCCTTGGCCAATCCGTCGGTAATCGCCTTTGCGACCTTTTCAGGTGTGGTGGAGAAAGGCGCCGCGTCCATCCCCTCGGTCATCTTCGAGTGAACGAATCCCGGGCGCACAACCATCACGCGCACCCCATGTTCGACCAGTGCGTCGCCGAGACCCTGACCGAACGCGTCGAGACCTGCTTTTGTGGCTCCGTAGACGTAGTTGTCCTTGCGGGCCCGGACACCTGCAACCGAGGACATCAGGACGATTGCTCCGTGACCCTGGGCCTTCATGTGTTTGGCCACCACGAGGCAGGACGACACGAGGCCGGTCGTGTTTATGTCGAAGGCCTTGGCTGCGAACGTCGGATCCTCGTCGAATGCGGCCTGGCTACCGAGGATTCCTGCGGGCGCATAGACGAGGTCGATGTCGCCATGGGTGTTGAAGACGTCGCCGATCACCTTCTCGTGGCTGGCGACGTCGGTTGACTCCCAATGGACCAGATCGACGGTGGATGCGCCTGCATTGCGCGCAGCTTCGGCGACCGGTTCCATCTCGTCCTCGGGTCGTCCGGCCAGGATGACGGTCCTGCAACGCCGTTTGGCCAGGCGCGTCACGAGCGCACGTCCTATGTCGGATCCGCCACCGAGAACCAGTACCGATTGGACTTCGCCAAGCGCGTCTCGCACATCCACCTCCGATTTCTCATGGTCTACGGGACTCGTCGGTCGAGCTTCCCGCGGCCACGATACGTGAACTGACCATCGGCCAGTGATTCAACGTTGCAGGGCAGCACGGACTGCACCCTGATCCGAGCTCGGGTCGAGAAGCCGGGAGGAGACCACCGGAGCATGCTCGCAACGGTCGGCTACGGCGGATGGATTCTGGTGAACGGCGCGCTCGCTCTAGCCTCATGGGGTGAAAACCCGCACGCTCATCATCCTGTCCCTCATCTGTGGCCTGGCACTCGTGGTGGCGTTCGCCATCCAGGCGGTGCAGATCTTCTGATCGAAGCACTGTTCAGAGTCGAAGAGATGTGTCTCCATCGAGAACCACTCGGGGGCCGGGCGGGCGGAACCCGGTCGTGTCGATAGGCTCGGAGTTGTGAGCGAGCAACATTTTGACCTGGTCATAGTTGGTGGCGGACCTGCGGGATACGGCGCCGCGTTGTACGGGGCCTCGGCAGGCCTCGAAGTGGCGCTGATCGAGTTCGACAAGATCGGCGGCACCTGTCTGCATCGGGGCTGCATCCCTGCGAAGGAGCTCCTCGAGACTGCAGCCATCGTGAGGACTGTGAAGCACGCCGCCGACTTCGGTGTGGAGGTCGAAGGGCGCTCGGTCGACTGGACCCGCACCCTGACGCGCAAGCAGGAGGTCATCGACAAACTGACCGGTGGTGTCACTTCCCTGCTGAAGGGACGCAAGGTCACGATTTTCAACGGTGTCGGCACCCTCGGAGCCGATCGTGTCGTCGAGGTGGCCAATCCGAATGGCGAACACACCACGATCTCCGGCGATGCGGTGGTTCTGGCGAGCGGATCGGTGCCCCGCACGATTCCGGGGTTCGAACCCGATGGCACCCGCGTTGTCACCTCCGATGAGTTCTTCAACATCGCCCAGGTGCCGGTGAAGGCAGCGGTCATTGGCGGCGGGGCCATAGGGTGCGAGTTCGCCTCGACACTCGCCGATCTGGGCAGCGAGGTCACGATCCTGGAGGCTCTGCCGAAAATTCTTCCGCTCTGTGACGAGGACGTCACGCGGGTGGTGCAGCAGTCGTTCAAGCGACGTGGCATCACCGTGCGCACCGGAGTTTCGGTGACCGGACACACACCCAACGAGACCGGCACGGAGGTGAATCTCGAAGGTGGCGAATCGTTGGACGTCAATCTCGTGGTCGTATCGGTGGGTCGCAATCCGTATACCCGGGGACTGTTGGCAGAGGGAACCGGAGTGACGATCTCGGATCGGGGCCACATCGAGGTCGATGAGGGCTACCACACCGGTGTTCCGTCGGTCTGGGCCATCGGTGACGTGATCAACACCCCGCAGCTTGCACACGTCGGCTTCGCCGAGGCGATCACGGTGGTCAAGGACATACTCGGTGAGAACCCGGTGCCGGTCGACAACTCACGGGTGCCATGGGCCATCTACTGCTATCCCGAGGTGGCCTTTGCCGGCCATTCAGAATCTTCGGCCAAGGAGGCAGGATATGACGTGGTCACCTCGAAGCACCGGTTCGCCGGCAACAGCCGGGCGCTCATCCTGGGTCAGACCGATGGCCTGGTGAAGGTGATTGCGGCGAAACGGCCCGACGGCACTGCCGGCCAGGTGCTCGGAGTGCACATGGTCGGCCCCTGGGTCACCGAGCAACTCTCGGGTGGGTACCTGGCGGTGAACTGGGAGGCCAACGTCGACGAGGTTGCTGCTTTCATACAGCCACACCCGTCACTGTCGGAACTCTTCGGCGAGACGATGCTCTCACTGACCGGACGGTCGTTGCACGGATGAGACCTCGGGCAATGAGCTCGAGCAATGAGAAGGAGAATTGATGTCGGAAGTCGTGTTGCCGCAACTGGGTGAGTCGGTCACAGAGGGCACCATCACCAGGTGGTTCAAGTCCGTGGGTGACTCGGTGGTCGAAGACGAGCCGCTCTTCGAGGTCTCCACCGACAAGGTGGACACCGAGGTTCCTGCACCCGAATCCGGTGTGCTGACCGAGATCAGGGTCCCCGAGGGCGACACCGTGGATGTAGGCACGATCCTCGCGGTACTGGGTGACGGCGCCGCCGCACCCGGTGACAGCGGATCCGCTACAGGCGAACAGGCGCCTGCAGCCGAACCTGTACCCGCTTCCGCACCGGCCGCAGCTCCTGCTCCAGCACCGGCCCCCGCACCGGCCGCAGCTTCTGCTCCAGCCCCGGCCCCGGCCCCTGCCCCGGCCGCAGCTCCTGCTCCAGCCCCGGCCGCCGCACCGGCCGCAGCTCCTGCTCCTGCTCCGCATCCAAGAGTGCCCCGACCGCCGGCAACGGAAAGCTGCTGTCGCCGCTCGTGCGCAGGCTGGTGGACGAGCACGGCCTCGATGCAGACTCGATTCCGGGCACCGGCACAGGTGGACGCATCACCCGCGAGGATGTCCTCGACGCCGTGGACGCGACCGCCAACCAACCAACCAACGCACCGACTCCGGCACAGGCTCCGCCAGTTCCCCAGGCACAGCCGGCTGTCCAGCAGCCGGTACCGGCTGCTCCAGCTCGGCCGGTACCGACCCCACAGGTTGCGCCCATGACGCCGGGCACCGGCGATGTCGTCGAACCACTCAATCGGATCAGGCGCATGACCGGTGAGCTCATGGCGACCTCGAAGGCAACCTCCCCACACGTGATCTCGATGGTGGAGGTCGACTACACGGCGATCGAGGCGGCACGCCTACCTCGCCGGGACTCCTACAAGGCCGAACAGGGCTACTCGCTCACGTACCTGCCGTTCATCGCACGGGCGGTGATCGATGCACTCGCCGAGTTCCCTCACATGAACGCATCGATGGGTGAAGGCGAGGTGATCCTCCACAACGAGGTGAACATGTCGATCGCGGTCGACCTCGACTTCGAGGGACTTCTGGCACCGGTCGTCCGCGACGCTCATGAGAAGCGATTGCGTGCCATTGCCGATGACATCTCCGATGTGGCGGGTCGTGCCCGCAACAAGCAGCTCGGTCCCGATGAACTGACGGGCGGAACCTTCACATTGTCCAACTCCGGGACGTTTGGTTCGACCATGGTCGCCCCGATCATCAATCAGCCGCAGGTGGCGATTCTCAGCACCGATGGTGTGTCGCGCAAGCCGGTGGTGGTGGCAGACGGTCACGGTGGCGAAGCGATCGGCATCCACCCGATGGGCAATCTCACGCTCTGCTGGGACCATCGGGCATTTGACGGCGCCTACGCCGCGGCGTTCCTGTCGAAGGTGCGTGAAATCATGGAAACGCGTGACTGGAACACTGAGTTCTGACGGGGCGCGTGCCGCGCCGGGTACGGGAGCAGCACTTCGGACCCGCTGGCTCGGAACCGTGCCCTACGACGAGGCGCTCGCCCTGCAACGCGGCTTCCATCGCTCTGCTGTCATGGATCTCGCTACCGGCGTCCTACCCGATGACCGCCTCCTGCTTCTCGAACACCCCCACACCTACACGCTCGGACGCAACGGCGATCCCGATCACGTGTTGGTCTCTGCCGAATCGGTCGGAGCCGGACTCATCCGGACCGATCGTGGGGGAGATGTCACCTATCACGGTCCCGGACAGCTCGTTGCCTATCCGCTGGTGACCCTGACGGACCGGCGCGGGCGCAGTGTGCTGGACGGAGGTGTGATCGCCGCCAATGCCTGGGTGACGCTCCTCGAATCACTGATCATCGAGACGCTCGGCTGGTTCGGTGTGGAGGCAGGTCGCAGACCCGGGTACCCGGGTGTCTGGTGCGACCGGGGCGCTTCGAAGATTGCGGCGGTCGGTGTGAGGCTGGAACGCGGCCGCACCCTGCACGGAGTCGCATTGAACGTGGATCCGGACCTCTCGATGTTCGAGCACATTGTGCCGTGTGGGATCACCGACGGCGACGTGACCGCGATGCGTGCCCAGGGATCGACCGCCACGATCCGCGATGTCGTGGATGCGTTCGAACAGGTGTTCGTGAAACGGTGGGCGCCCGGAACTCATGAGAGATCCGACGTCATCTGGCGCGACCGCACAGACGGAGACGGAGACCTGAGTGCCTTCTCGCGTGGGTTGGGCCCCGGTGCGCCGGTGGACGGCTCCAACAGGTCCGTGGGTACCGGGCATGTGACACTGCAGGGTTCTGCTCCCCGAAGGCACTCACCGGCCTCTCCGGCGTCCCCGCGGGGTACGTCGGTGCGCCTGTCGGGCCGCCTGGCCGAGGCAGGAGTGACCGATGGGGTGGAGATCACCGACCGCAAACCCGAGTGGATGCGTGCGAAGGTCAACCACGATCCCACTGTCATGGGGCTCAAGCACACGATGAGTGACCTCGATCTCGTGACCGTGTGCGAAGAGGCCGGGTGCCCCAACCTCTCGGAGTGCTGGTCGGCTGGTACGGCCACCTTCATGATCAATGGAGAACGTTGCACCCGGGCATGTGGGTTCTGTCTCGTCGACACACGCAAGCCCCGAACCCCCGGACCCCGGCGAACCGGCCCGCATCGCCGAGGCCGTTGAACGTATGGGTCTGCGGTTCGCCGTGGTGACGACCGTGGCCCGTGATGACCTGCCGGATGAAGGTGCCGGCGCGATGGCCCGCACCGTGGATGCGATCCGGGACCGCTGCCCGGAGACATCGGTGGAGGTCTTGATTTCGGACTGCCGGGGCCGGGAGACTCCGTTGCAGACGATCTTCGGGTCACGACCCGACGTACTGCAACCACAACATCGAGACCGTGCGCGCGGCTGCAGCGCGCGGTGCAGGCCGTCGGCAGGGTATGCCCGCTCGCTGTCCGTTTTGGCCAGGTCAGTTGACGCAGGTCTGGTGACCAAGTCCGGGCTGGTGGTGGGCATGGGAGAGACGAGGGACGAGATCTCCGCAACGCTGGCCGACCTGGCGGACGTGGGGGTGTCGATCGTGACGATCGGCCAGTACCTGCGCCCCACCAAGCCACCACGTGCCTGTGGCGCGCTGGTGGACGCCCGAGGACTTCGACCGGGTTCGCCCGGATAGGACGGGAACTGGGTATCGGTCACGTGGAATCCTCGCCGTTCACCCGATCGAGCTATCACGCAGAGTCAGCCGCGCTCGCTGCCAAACGGTCAGTTCCTGCAGGACAGTGAGCGACAGACCAGATCCGCCATACAGGAGAGAACCGCCATGGGCCTACTCGCACGCAACCCACAACACGATCAGCGCGAACAGGGTTCGGGTGAGGCCCTGGGCGGCCCTCCCGCCTACGCAACCGGCACGGTGTACCACGATGCAGTCACTGACGGGGCGGTGACCCACCATGAGCAGCGGTTCGAGGCCGGAGAGCTCGAGGAATGGACCATCACCGACGAGCCCGGTCCCTGGGCGCTCGTGCGTCCCGGCCCCCCGACGGTCCGGTTTCCGAGCGGCCTGGCCTCCCGAACAGGACGCTCGAATCGGTCAAGGTGCGTATCGGAGAGGAATTGTTCGACCTTCCTCCGCTCGATGACCTGCCGCTGCCCGGCCTTCGATGAACTGGAGTTCGTTCCGGATGCCACGGCCAGGCTGCGCTTCGAGCTCACAGGCACCCCGGTGGGCACAATCCGTCTGCGACATCCGCTATCAGGATGGTCGCAGGCCCTACGGCCGCGTGGTTACAGATTGGCCCGAGACCCGGGAGGGTGAGCCCGCCCACGATGCACCCCTGATCCACGTGGGACATGAGCTTTCGCCAACTACCTGCGCGATACGCAGCGGCGATATGACCTATCTGGAGGCGATCGCCGATGGTGGCACCGTCGGCGAGACCCGCTGGACCTTGCTGTTGCTGCTCCACGGCATCGTGCAGCAACAGCCGCTACGTGGATGCGTACCGGTCGCTCCCCAGGTTCCCCGAAGAGCTTGGATGGTGGGGCGAAGCAGCGGAGTTCGTGGCGACGGACCTGGTTCCCCGCTGAGATGAACTGCCGCACGTCAACTTGACCGGACAGTCAGAGTTGACCCGCCAGCAACCGTTGCGGAACGCACTGCGAGGAGAAGCGATGATCAAGTGGAGCGAGGAACAGGAGATGGTGCGCCAGGCGGTGCGCGACTTCGTGGACAGCGAGATCCGACCGCATCGCGACGAGCTCGAGTTCGGCGACATGGCGCCGTACGACCTGCTCCGCAAGATGTTCAGGACCTTCGGCATGGATGCGATGGCGAGGGATTCATTCGCCAAGCGCATCGAACGCGAGACGGCCGACGGCGGTGAATCCGGCGGCGAGGCCTCCGTGTCTCCCCGGGAGACTCGGCGGGTCGAGTCGGGTCGTGACGCGAACTCGCGTCGCCTTCTCGATGATCCCGATCATCGAGTTGTGCCGGGTATGTCCCGGGATGGTCACCGCGATGGGTGTTTCGATGGGGCTCACCGGCGCGGCTGATCATGTCCAAGGGCACGATCGCCCAGAAGGAGCGTTGGGCTCTCGACCTGCTCACCATGGACAAGATCGGTGCCTGGGCCATCACAGAACCTGATTCCGGGTCGGACGCCTTCGGATCCATGAAGGCCACCGCCCGGCGCGACGGCGATGAGTACGTGCTCAACGGCTCCAAGACCTTCATCACCAACGGTCCATACGCGGACACGATCGTGTTCATCTGCAAGCTCGACGAGGGCAACCCGACCGCGGACCGTACGGTGTTGCAGTTCGTCCTGGATTCGGGCATGGAGGGTCTCGAGCAACCCGAACCGTTCCGCAAGATGGGAATCCACTCCAGCCCCACCGGCATGTTGTTCCTCAACGATGTCCGCGTCGGACGGGACCGCCTGCTGGGCGAGAGCGAGGAAGCATTCAAGGGCGCAGGGGGCCGCAAGGCCTCGAAGGCCACCTTCTCGATGGAGCGCACCGGTGTGGCCGCAATGGCGCTGGGCATCGTTGACCGGTGCCTCGAACTCAGCGTCGACTATGCACGTGAGCGTGAACAGTTCGGCCAGCCGATCGGTCAGTTCCAGCTGATCCAGCTCAAGCTGGCCAAGATGGAGGTTGCTCGCATGAACCTCCAGAACCTGGTCTTCCGTCACATCGAGATCGGCCGTCGGTCGGCGAGCC
This sequence comes from uncultured Microthrixaceae bacterium, assembly GCA_963805905.1. Lineage (GTDB taxonomy): Bacteria > Actinomycetota > Acidimicrobiia > Acidimicrobiales > Microtrichaceae > JAMLGJ01. The sequence continues at coordinate 2,336,801 of CAWDVV010000001.1, read as the reverse complement.
GATCGACTTCGCGGAGGCGTCTGCAGCCAAGCTCTACGCAGCCCAGACCGCCACTGAGGTGGCCCTCGAGGCCGTGCAGCTCTTCGGAGGCAACGGCTACATGGCCGAATTCGAGGTGGAGCAACTCGCACGCGATGCAAAGGTGCTGCAGATCTACGCCGGCACCGACGAGATCCAGATCTCGCAGATAGCGCGGTCCCTGCTGGGCCAGGGAGCTCCCTGACGTCGGTGGGCCCACGCATGGATAGGCTCGCTTCGTGAGCGATACGGGATTCCCAGGAGATCTGGCCACACAGATTGTGACCGAACCTTTCGAGGAGCTGGTTGATCGACTCGACCGGGAGGCCGCAGAAGGATTCTTCCACACCGCCGCCCAGCTCGTGGTGGACGTATCGGGCGAGCGCGTCCTCGACGTGGCGGTGGGACGCACCCACCGCCACGAACCTTTCCGTACCGACACCCTCAGCGCGCTCTACTGCACGGCCAAACCCCTGGTCGCGGTTGCGGTGCTGGCGCTCGTAGCCGACGGAGAGCTGAGCCTGGAGGACCAACTGCGCCATGTGGTGCCCGATCTCGACACTCCCTGGATCGCTGATCGCACCATAGAAGAGGTGCTGGCGCACACGGCGGGCCTGCACACCGTCGACACCGTGCTCGCCCGGATCCTCCCGGAGCCCAGCGAGAGCCCTGGATGAAGATGATGCCTCCGCCGGTGGGCTGGCGCTTCGGGATCGACCGTGCGTATGCCGAGTTCGGTGGCTGGTTCATGTTGGGCAAGGTCATCGAGGAGATCGGGGAGGCGCCATACGACGAGTTCGTCAACAAGCGCGTGCTGGAGCCCTACGGCATCGATCCCGAGACGATCTCGTGGTGCGCTTCGACCCGGATTCTTTCGTCGTCCGAGGCGCATCGGGTGTCGGCGACATTCGACCTGACCCTGGACTCGCCGGTGCCTCTGCTGGCCGAGGTCGGCGCACAGACCGCATGCGAATGGAACCCGGCCTTCGGCAGCTACGGCACCATGGGAGCGATGGCCCAGTTCTACAGGGGCCTGCTGGATGATCTGGCCGGGGCGGCAGAGGTATTGCCTGCCGGACTGCTGAGCGATGCAACCACCGCCCGACTGCCGCTCACCGAGGACGTGACCCTTGGTCGTCCGGCTGGATTCGGACTGGGGTTCATGACGCCGCTGCAGTCCCACCACTTCGGCGAGCATCCATCCGCCGCGGCCTTCGGGCACGCGGGCCAGGGAGGCACCAGCTTCGCCATGGCCGACCCCGAGCGCGACCTGGTGGCGGCGGTGCTGTTCAACGCCGGTCTGGATGCCGACACCGCTCTTTCGTTTCGCGGGTGAACCTCGTCGATGCGATCTACCGGGGTGTGGACCAGTTCGATTCATGAGTACCGAGTCATGAGCCTGGACTTCGCCACCTTCCTGTTGCAGTGGGCGACCGGAGCGTCTCGCATTCCTGTGGGTCACCACTCGGCGACGCGAGGTCTCGATCGGCTACGGGTGGCTGATGCGGGTGTTTTCGGCGGGATCGCCCTCGTCGGGGCCATCGTGGGGTTTCGTTACGACGCGGTACCGGTCCGCGACATTGCATCGATCGGGCGTCGCACTGGCCGCGGGTTGGGCGTTGTGGAGTTCCTGGGTGCACAGGGCGGCCGGTGTCAGGTTGCAGCGTGAGCGGGTCGTAGCCCGCTCGGCCCGCGTGGAGGCGATGACGGGGATCGAACGCGGAGTCCCAGACCTTTGATCGAAACGGTGGGTGAGTTCGATCCACGGCTCGACCTGATTGCGCCGGTGCTGGGTGTGGTCGGTCTGTTGGCCGGAGGAGTCGCAGCCGGTGACCCGGCTTGGCTGTCGGTTGCCCGGACGCTGGTCGGAGCTGCGTTCCTGGGTGCTGCGAGCGACGCCATGTTGCTCGGCCACTGGTACCTGACCCAACCGGGGCTCCCGCGTGCGCCACTCCTGGAGCTCGTCAGTGGATGGGGTACACCTGGCCTCCTCGAGGTTCTCCTGCATGCTGATCTCTCCCGGCATGATCCAGGTGTTCTCCGGGTCGATCGACGACGGATATGCAGGAATGCTCGGTTGGTTCTGGTTCGCCTCGGCTCTCACCACGATCGGATTGGTGGTGGCCACTCGTCTGGCCCTGCGGGAGCGTGAGTACTCCGCGGTCATGGCTGCAACCGGTCTGACCTATCTGGCCATCCTCACGGCATTCGGAACGGATCTCGTGGCGCGCGCGATTCTCTCTGGTGCCACGACGTGACTATCGCCGGGACGACTTAAGCGTCGCTTATGGTATAAGTGGGTCATATGACTCATTTCACCATCCTGCAGCCACTTTCATACAGTCTCATGTAGAGTAGCGGCATGAATTTATCGCCGGCCGTGCCGCAGATCCGGTTGACGCCTCCGCGGCGCGGACGCTAAAACTACATGGGATTGGGCGAAAGGGTATCGGGTGCTGAAGACCACTGACGAGCAAGCGATTCACGCCAATCCACGTGTTGTTTCGTTGACATACGAGGGGCCAGAACGCCGTTCAACGTCGACTGCGGGTGTGGCAGCGGCTCGAGGTCGCCGGCGTCGCCAGCGGCGCTCGGGAAGCCACCTGGTCGCCATGGCATGCGACGCAGTCATCGTGATGCTCAGCCTGAGTCTGGGTGTCTGGATCTGGTTGTCGAGCCATGATCCTTCCCACACCTCCGAGGCGGTCGCGCTCGTCTGGTTGTCCCTGGGGTCACTGCCCGTCTGGCTTCTCGCGTTCGGATGGCAGCGCCTCTACGCGGAGCGCGACGACAGCCGCCTCATTCCCGACGTATTGCGGGTCGTGAACGCCGTGTGCATCGGTTCTCTGAGCTTCATCGTCCTCGGATGGGTCATCAACCTGGAGATTCCCAGGGAGGTACTGCTCATCGCCGCAGCAGTCATGCTGCCGGTGCTGCTGGCTGAACGCCAGGTCATTCGAACGGTCGTGCGCAGCAGACGTCGCAAGGGGCTCGGTCTTCGGCCGGTTGCGATTCTCGGCGTCAATGCCGAGGCGATCTGCCTTGCCGAGACGCTCGGTGACCCGACCCTCGGTCGCCAGGTCGTCGGGTTCATCTCCACCGAAACGAACGTTCCCGAGATGCTCTCAGGGCTTCCGGTGCATGTTTCGGTCGACCCCGCCTCGACCGCCACCCAGCTCGGTGTGCAGTCAGTGGTCATTGCTGCCACCTCGCTCGACTCGGCCGCGCCGACCGGGCTGTTGCGCTCCTTGCTCGATCGCAGGATCGAGATCGAGATGACTTCCGCGCTCACGGGCGTCGCCAACGACCGGATCCACGTGCACGCGGTCGGTCCTTATCCTTTGATCGGGATCGAGCCGGGTCATCGCGGCGGATGGCGTGCCACCGCCAAACGAGCGTTCGACATCGTCGTCGCAGCCGTAGGCCTGGTGATCACCTCACCGATCCTGCTCGCGTCGGTGATAGCGGTGAAGGTGGAGACACCGGGTCCGGCGTTCTTCTCACAGGACCGGCTCGGACGCCGCGGCAAGCGGTTCAAGGTCCACAAGATCCGCACGATGGTTGATGGTGCCGACCACATGAAGGCGGAACTCGCCTCGCGCAACGAGACCGATGGTCCGATGTTCAAAATGCGTGATGATCCCCGGGTCACCAAGGTCGGGGGAGTCCTCCGGACCCTGAGTATCGACGAAATCCCCCAGCTGTGGAACGTGATCCGTGGTGAGATGAGCTTGGTCGGGCCGCGCCCGGCGCTGGCGGACGAGGCCGAGGAATGGAGCGACGAGCTGCGAAATCGCCTCAGGGTACGCCCCGGCATCACCGGTATGTGGCAGGTGAACGGGCGGAGCGGAACCAGTTTCAGTGAGTACGAACGACTGGACCTGTTCTACATCGACAACTGGTCGATGCTCACCGATCTGGGCATCCTGGCCCGGACCATTCCCGCTGTGATCTCCCGCCGCGGAGCGGCCTGAGCAACGCCCGGAAGGACTCGTGCCGGAGCGAGGTGCTACCTCGCCACGAAGTACCGAGGTGCTACCTCGCCACGAAGTACCGAGGTGCTACCTCGCCACGAAGTACTTGGCCCTCGGGTGGTGACAGATGATTGCTGAGGTCGTCTGTTCGGGGTGATACTGGAAGCCGGTTTCCTCGGAGACCTCGATGCCGATCTGATCGGCGCCGACGAGTTCGGAGATCGTGAGGTTGTCCTCGAGGTCCGGACACGCCGGGTACCCGGGGGAGTAACGGCCACTGCGGTACTTCTGGCGGAACAACCCCACGAGGGCATCCTTTGTGGGAGGTGAATAGGACCCATCGGGATCCTCGTCGGCAAATCCCCATTCTTCGCGTATCCGCCGGTGCCACATCTCGGCCAGCGCTTCAGCCATCTCCACGCCGAGTCCGTGCAGGAGTAGGTAGTCCTGGTACCGGTCGTCGGCGAACAATTCTGCACAACGCTCTGAAACCGCTGGACCCATGGTGACCACGTGGAACGCCGCGTAGTCGGGCTCGCCGGTGCCCGGCTGTCCGTCCACCAGCGGCCTGAAGAAGTCCGCGATGCACAGGTAGGGCTCCTTGCGCTGGCGCGGATAGGAGAACCGTGCCGCCTCGGAGGTGCGGGACTCGTCGGACCACACGATGAGGTCCTGTCCGTCGGCGTTCACCGGGAAGAACCCGTAGGCGACCTGGGGTACCAGGAGCCCTTCGGCCTTCACCGACGCAAGTTGCTCGCGCAGGATCGGACGAATCCGGTCCTTGAACTCGGTATCTGATTCGACCCCACCGTTGGAGTCCTTGTTGGGACGGAACTGCCACTGATTGCGGAAAAGCGCGGTTTCGCTGATCCAGTTCGCGATCTCGTCGATCGCGAGCCCCTTGACGATCTTCGAGCCGATGAACGGCGGAACGAACACCTCGTTGTCCATGGTGGCGTCGGGAGAGCGTTCGGGCAGCTCCACGTCGGGATCCGGTTCCGAACGGCGGGGAAGGTCCCGTCCCCCCAGGGCGATACCGAAGTCCGGATCGTCCTCCCCGGTACGTTTGATCTCGCCGAGGCGGTCCATGACATGGAGCCCTTCGAAGGCATCCTTGCCATAGAACAGCCTGCCGTCGTAGACCTCCCGCAGGTCGCGTTCGACATATGTACGGGTGAGCGCTGCACCACCGAGCAGGACCGGAATGTTCGACAGTTCCCGCGAGTTGAGTTCCTCGAGGTTCTCGCGCATGACGAGGGTCGACTTCACCAGCAGGCCCGACATCCCGATCGCGTCGGCATCGATCTCCAGCGCCTTCTCGATCATCTCGCTGATCGAGATCTTGATTCCCAGGTTGTGGACCTCGTAGCCGTTGTTCGACAGGATGATGTCCACCAGGTTCTTCCCGATGTCGTGGACGTCGCCCTTGACGGTGCCGAGCACGATGCGACCCTTGCTCGTGGATTCCTCGGTCGATTCCATGAGGGGTTCGAGGTGTGCCACTGCCATCTTCATGGTCTGCGCCGACTGCAGTACGAACGGCAGCTGCATCTCGCCGGCACCGAAGAGATCCCCGACGACCTTCATGCCTGCGAGCAACACGTCGTTGATGATCTGGAGTGGTTGGAGTCCTGCTCCGAGTGCCTCGTCGAGTTCCTCGGTGAGCCCGGTGCGTTCGCCGTCGATGATTCTCTGGCTGAGGCGCTGCTCCACGGTCCAATCGCTTCGATCCTCGGCGGGACCTTCCTCCACGGTTACGTCTTCGAACAGCTCGAGCAGCTTGGCGAGCGGGTCGTAGCTCTCGTCGCCCTCGGAGAGTGCGCCGGCGGAACCACGACGATCATAAATGAGGTCCATGCACACCTCGCGTTGCTCCTCGGGAATCCGATTGAGCGGGAGGATCTTCGCCGCGTGCACGATGGCCGAATCGAGTCCGGCGGCGGTGCATTCGTGAAGGAACACGCTGTTGAGCACATGACGGGCGGCCGGTTTGAGCCCGAAGCTCACGTTGGAGAGACCGAGGGTGGTGTGGGCACCGGGAAGTTCGGCCTTGATCCGGGTGATGGCCTCGAGGGTGGCGATGGCATCACCGCGGAGGTCGTCGTCGCCGGTGGAGAGCGGGAAGGTGAGGGCGTCGAAGATCAGGTCGGAGGGTTCGAGCCCGTACTGCTCTGTCGCCAGCTCATGGATCCGGTGCGCAACACGCATCTTCCACTCGGTGTCGCGGGCCTGACCCTCCTCATCGATGAGAAGGCAGATGACCGCTGCGCCGTAGGACCTGGCAAGCTTGAATACCCGATCCAGCCGTGATCCCTCGGCGTAGCCGTCCTCGAGGTTCGCGGAGTTCAAGATGGCCCTGCCCCCGAGGTGCTGGAGCCCCGCTTCCATGACCTCCCACTCGGTGGAGTCCAGGACCAACGGTACCGGTACCTGCGTGGCGAAGCGGCTCGCGATCTCGAACATGTCGACCGTTCCATCGCGACCCACGTAGTCGACACACACGTCGAGGATGTGTGCGCCCTGAGCGACCTGGTCCTTCGCCATCTGCAGGCACGTGTCCCAGTCGCCGTCGATCATGGCTTCACGGAATGCCTTGGATCCGTTGGTGTTGGTCCGTTCGCCGATGATCAGCAGGTTGGTCGCCGATGGCGCGTCGTCGGCGTCGGCGTCGGCTTCGGGGAAGCTCACAGCCGAGTACATCGAGGTGACTCCCGGCTCGAAGCTCGGGTCGCGTCCCGAGGGCGTCCGATCACCGAGTGCCTCGGCGAGCTGGCGGATGTACTCCGGTGTCGTCCCGCAGCAGCCGCCGACCACGTCCACGCCGTAGTCCTCCACGAAGCGCATCTGGTGCGCCACGAAATCCTCGGCCGTGAGGTCGTAGTGCATCTTGCCCGCGACGACCGAGGGAAGACCCGGCGTTCGGGAGGCACGAGATCGGCACCCGACTGTGCGCAGACAGGTGTCGGAGGTGCTCGCTCATCTCGGCCGGACCGGTTGCGCAGTTGATGCCGATCACGTCCGGTTCAACTGCATCGAGTGCCACCAGAGCCGCGCCGATCTCAGTGCCCGGAAGCATCCGCCCTGTGAGCTCGATCGTGACCTGGGCCTGGATCGGGACCTCGCGGCCGACCTCTTCCATGGCCGTCCGACATCCGCTGATCGCTGCTTTGAGGCCCAGTAGGTCGAACTGCGTCTCGATGATGAACAGGTCCACCCCGCCCTCGAGCAGACCCACGGCCTGATCCGCATACATCGTCTGCAGTTCGTTGTAGGTGATCTGCCCGAGTGATGCGAACTTCGTACCCGGGCCCATCGACCCCGCTACGAAGCGCGGATGGTCGGGAGTCGAGATCTCGTCCACGACAGATCTGGCGATCTCTGCGGCAGTTCTCGAGAGTTCGCGGGCGCGTTCAGCGATCCCGTATTCGCCCAGGGGAACCGCGAAGGAGCCGAAGCTGTTGGTTTCGACCACATCGGCACCTGCCTCGAGGTACTCGCGGTGCATCTGGGCGATGAGTTCCGGGCGGGTGTCCACGAGGATCTCGTTGCAGCCCTCGAACTCCGGTCCACCGAAGTCGTCCTCGGTCAGGTCGTGTTCCTGGAGCCACGTTCCGGTTGCCCCGTCAAAGATGATCACCTTTTCAGCGAGTCGTCGAAGATAGGGGTGGGTGCTCAGTTGAAGGTTCGGGTGTCTTGACATGGCAGACATCAACGCTAACGCCTCGATCAACTTCCGGAACACTCACGGCCCTCCTTTCGGTTCCGGTATGCATCTCGGCGGTACCTGTTGTCGGACCTTCTAGAGTGGCAACCGATGGACATCTACACCCGCACGGGCGACGACGGCACCACCGGATTGCTCTACGGAGGGCGGGTGCGCAAGGACGATCCCGCCCCGAGCGCGTACGGCGACATCGATGAGACCCAGGCTTCGATCGGGGTCGCGCGGGCGGCGTCCGGGCGCGGCGGTGAACTCGATGAAGTTCTGATCTCCATCGAGGCCGATCTCTGGGTCGCCATGGCTGAACTGGCTACCGCTCCCGAGAATCGGCACAAGCTGGTCGCGGGTAAGTCGCTCGTGACAACGGAGATGGTGGATCGCCTGGAGCCATTGATCGATGAGTTCCAGGCGCGCTATGAGGCGCCGAGGGAGTTCGTCGTGCCGGGCCAGGAGCCCGTATCGGCGTTCCTGGACCTGGCCCGTACGGTGGCACGCCGGGCAGAGCGTTCTGCCGTCGGGGTGACCGCGGCCCCGGGATACGAGGGTACCGAGGCCGTCCGCTACCTCAATCGGCTGTCGGATCTGCTGTTCGTGTTGGCGCGTTGGCATGAGGGTGGCTGGGTGGCTGCCAAGGAAGTAGAGCGCTGATCCACAAGAGTCGGGCCCCAACAGCAGCGTGTCTTGTACGCAACAGGCGTCAGTGCAACAGCAACAGTGAATGACAGTCGAGATTCCAACCGGAGGTTCCCCAAATGACATCCCCAAGTACACCAGGCGACCCTGAACCGACGGCGCCGAGCGGTGCTCCCACTTCGCTGCTGGCGGTGAAATTGTCGGCGACGGTGCCCAAGGGCGCCACCGCGGTCGGTGAGTTCGCGTATTCGGACCATCTGAACCGGATACCGGGCGTGTCCAAGGCAGTCGCAGATCGCGATGGGTTCACCGGCAAACCAGGGTCACTGTTGGTTCTCCACGAGGGTGATCGTGAGCGGATCGTATGTGGCCTGGGCGACTCAGACTCCGTTGGTACCGAGGACATCACCAAGGCCGTTGCGGCATTCACCTCGAGGGTGGCCAAACACCGCAAGGCGGCGATGACGGTACCGGCCCTCGAACTCGATCTCGCCACGATCGTCTCGGGGATCGCCGAAGCGGCAATGCTCGCCAACTACAAGTTCGTGCAGCTTCGAACCGACGATGGTGCGGCCCCACGGCTGAATTCGCTGACCATCGCGACCGAACGGCGACCTGCGGGAGCTACGGGAGTCGGTTGCTCGGTCCACGGCGATCTCAGACGCGGTTGCGTTTGCCCGCGACATGGTCAACATCCCCGGCGGAACCCTCACCCCCGAACGCTTTGCCGCATTCGCGGTCGAGCGTGCAGATGCGGCAGGACTGTCTGTCGAGGTGCTCGATGAAGAGGATATCCGTGCCGCGCGCCTGGGTGGTTTGTTGGCCGTCAACAAGGGATCGGCGCATCCGCCCCGTCTGGTGAAGCTCACCTACGAACCGGCCGCGGACCTGAACCCGTCCACGGAGGGCCCAACGGAGACGGTTGCCCTCGTCGGCAAGGGCATCACGTTCGACTCCGGTGGGTTGTCCATCAAGGGTTCCGAACCGATGATCGGCATGAAGATGGACATGGGAGGCGCGGCGGCGGTGATCGCCGCCATGTGTGCGCTTCCGGCGCTGGAGGTGCCGGTGAGGGTGGTTTCGTTCACGCCCATGACCGACAACATGACCGGCCCTGACGCACAGCGCCCCGGAGACGTCTACACGGCGCGCAACGGCACCACGGTGGAGGTGCTGAACACCGACGCCGAGGGCCGCCTGGTACTCGGTGAGGCCCTGGTGCTCGCATCGGAGGAGGAGCCGGCTGCGATCATCGATCTGGCCACGCTCACTGGAGCCTGCGTGGTCGCTCTCGGCGAGAAGATCGCCGGACTCATGTCGAACGATGAAGATCTGCGGACCCGCATAGCTTCAGCATCACAGCAAGCAGGCGAACGGATGTGGCCGTTGCCGTTGCCCGATGACTATGCGAAGGGGCTGGAATCCGATGTCGCTGACATCAAGAACATCGGAACCCGCTACGGAGGCACTCTCACGGCCGGGCTCTTCCTGCAACGTTTCGTGGCGCCCGGCATCCCGTGGGCGCACCTCGACATCGCGGGACCTGCCATGGGTCAGAACGAGGATGGGGCGAATCCGAAAGGTGGAACCGGGTTCGGCGTTCGCACCCTGTGTCAGTTCCTGGTCTCCTGGCCGGATGGGTCCTGAGGGCGCAGGCCCTTCGGAAGCCGCCGCCACAGGTGTCCGGGCAGATCTGGAACATGGGTCCGCATCTGGATCCGGGTGCATTCGGGGCCCGTGTCATCGATCCTCGCATGGCCGAAATACGCAAGCCTGTCGAGGCAACGTACGGCTGGGGCATTGGCTCCACGCCGGTTGCCGAGTCCGAGCGACCGGGCGAAGTCGGAGTGTGTGACTCTGAACCCGCCCGGATGAGATCTGAACCCGCGCGCGCCGTAGCGCAGTGCAAGAAGTGCGGCCGGTCCGAGGATTGGGAGCCAGTACTGCTCCGCGTACTGCTCGAGTGGGCTGTGCCCATCCACGGCGAGAGCAGGGTCCCACCACGGTGATACCTCCAGCACCGGATCCTCGCGTGATCGTGGCAGAGGCGACCCGGGAGGACCTGGCGCTGTTCGCCGGGCATCCGTGGCGTTGCCCGTCCTCTCGGTGCTGCCCGTCCTCTCGGTGTTCTCCGGATCCAACTGTTCCATTGCGACCTCTTCCTCACTGCCGCAGAAGCTAGGGGGCCACCCGGGCCATGTCACCGGGTCGCCCGACCCGGGTATTCGTGTCCCGGGTGCGAAACGTAGCTAGGTTCGACTCTCGTGATTCGAGCATCGCTGATCCGACTGGTCGTCGGCACAATGGCTGTGTTCGGTGCAGCGGTATTTCTGGCCGTCGCCCCTGCGGCGGCCGGTAGTTACGCCGGTGCCGACCCGGCACAGCCCGGAGGGGATCCGGTGCCGACCATCGCAGGTGTCGGAGTCGAGAATGCCGATCCGAGCGCTCCGGCGATGGTCAGTGTTGCCTCGCGCCAGGCAGGTACCGGGACCTTGGCAGCGGTGGGTCTGGTCGCGGTCACGAGCCTGTCCCTGTTCGCCGGTGGGTGGATGCTCTGGAGGAGATGTGCCACCCCCGCATCCGAAGCTCCCCCCGGATCTCGCTGATCCGTCCGGCATTCGGTTGGAGCCGGGCCGGCACGCGACTCACCAGGTGATCCTCCGGGCGATCTCGGAACCGATCTCCAGGCTTGCCGTGGCTGCGGGCGACGGAGCGTTGAGTACGTGCAGGGCTGTCGGGGATCCATCCACGGAGTCGCTCTCGCGTATGAGGAAGTCGTCGACGAGCGTGCCGTCATCACGCAGGGCCTGTGCCCGCACGCCTGCGGGTGCGCGCCGGAGTTGATCGGATCGGATCTCGGGCACGAGCCGCTGTAGTTCGCGCAGGAACAAGGGCTTGTAGACGGACCGCCTCATCTCGGCGAGACCCTCGGAGTAGTACTTCGATGCGAACGACCGAAATCCGTGGTCGGCGAATACGGCCATGGTCTCGCGGAGTGAAATGTCGCGCCACCTGTAGCCCTCACGGCTGAGTGCCAACACGGCGTTGGGTCCGGCGTGGATTCCACCGTCGATACCTCTGGTGAGGTGCACGCCCAGGAACGGGAAGTCGGGGTCCGGCACCGGGTAGATGAGCCCGGACACCAGGTGTCTGGCTTCGGGTGCCAGCTCGTAGTACTCACCGCGGAAAGGCACGATCCGCGCGCCCGGATCGACACCGGAAGAGCGGGCCACGAGGTCCGATTGCAGACCTGCGCAGTTCACGACCCGACGGGCCTCGAGGTCGTAGCCGTCTGTTTCGACAACATGGGGGCGGGTGGCGTCGTGTCTGCCCGGGTTCGAGCGATCGTGCGGGTCACCCCCGCCGAGTTGGTGGATCGAACGCACGCACACTCCGGTTCGGATCTCGCCGCCGGATGCACGGATGTCGTCGGCCATCGCCTGGGCAACAGCGGGATAGTCGACGATTCCGGTCGAGCCCACGTGGAGAGCCGCGATCGCCGCCAGGTGCGGCTCCTGTTCGTGTGCTTCGGAAGCGTCCAACATGGCAACCTGCAGCCCGTGGTCGATGCCGCGCTTGTGCAGCGCTTCGAGGCGGGGCAGTTCATCAGGCCGCGTTGCTGCGATCAGCTTCCCGGTCACCTCGTGATCGATTCCCTTGTAACGCGCATACGCCACCATCGAACGGCTGCCGGCGATTGCGAAACGTGCCTTGAGGCTCCCGGGCACGTAGTAGATGCCCGAGTGGATGACCCCGCTGTTGCGGCCGGTTTGGTGAGATGCCAGGTGATCCTCCTTGTCGACGAGGACCACTTTCGTTCTCGGAGCCGCCTCCAGCAGCGCGGGGCGGTCGCGAGACCCACGATCCCACCACCGACAACCACCACATCAACGATCTCCGTCATCGGGTGGCACTCTATGGGCCATGGACGAGAATCCCACGCAGCGCCCGGCTCCGCAGACTCAGGAACGACGCGAGGAACTCGCGAGATCGTTGGAATCAGCCCGCCGTGTACTCGTCGGGTCCGAACGCATCGCAGTTCTGACCGGTGCCGGGATCTCGACCGATGCGGGGATTCCGGACTTTCGGGGACCCCGGGGATTGTGGACGCTCAATCCGGCGGCTGAGCGGGCATCCAGGATCGAGACCTACCTCAGCGATTCTGAGGCCAGGCGCGCTTCCTGGCGGACCCGCCTGGACCGTCGCCTGCTCGAGGCCCGGCCGACAGCCGGCCACGACGCACTGGTCGACCTCGAAGCGCAGGGCCGTCTGGAGCACCTAGTCACCCAGAACATCGACGGTCTGCACCAGCGCGCCGGTACGAGCGCCGGACGCCTGACCGAGGTCCATGGATCCAACAGCCACTACGTGTGCGTGTCGTGTGGCATCGGCGGTCCGATCGATGAGGTGGTGATTCGCCTGGCCTCCGGTGAGGAGGATCCGCGGTGTGAGCAATGTGGAGGCATCCTGAAGACAACCGTGGTGCGGTTCGGTGAGATGCTGCCCGACGGAGCAATGGAGCGTGCCGCCCGATCGATCGATACTTCGGATGCGTTCCTCGCCGTCGGTACGACCCTGGAGGTCTCGCCGGTCAACAACATGGCCTTCCGCGCCCGCGGTCGGGGGATCCCGATCGTCGTGGTCAACCTGGGTGACACCGCAGCGGATTCGTTTGCCACAGCCAAGGTCGAGGCATCGATCAGCGCGGTGCTTCCGGACCTGTTGGCGGGTCGTTGACGCGGCTTCTGTCCGAGTCGGATCAGGGAGGTTCCGTCGCCTTTCGGGAATGTTGACCAGGTTGGTAGGGTTTACTAGCAGGTACGCGAATCCAAAGGTGTCGTCATGACAGATTTCCGAGAACTCCTGAACAAGGCCAAGGCCGAGATCCGCGAGGTGGATCCCCAAGAGGCCCAAACGATGATCGGTGAAGGCGCGGTGCTCCTGGACGTACGCGAGGCCGACGAGTTCGAACAGGGTGCGGTGCCGGATTCCCTCCTGATCGCTCGGGGCCACCTCGAGAGCCAGGTCGAGGGACGCATCCAGGACAAGTCCGTTCCTGTGGTGGTGATGTGTGCCGGGGGCATCCGTTCGGTCTTCGCCGCCCGGACACTCGGTGAACTCGGCTATTCCGATGTGGTCTCGATGATCGGCGGATTCAATCGTTGGAAGGACGAAGGTCGCGACTGGCGTGTTCCCGAGGTCCTGACCCCCGAGCAGCGCAACCGCTACCAACGCCACCTGCTGTTGCCCGAGGTGGGCGAGGAAGGCCAGAAGAAGCTCCTTGGTGCGAGGGTCCTGCTGTTGGGTGCCGGCGGTCTGGGCTCACCAGCGGCGCTCTATCTGGCCGCTGCCGGTGTGGGCACGATCGGCGTCGTGGACATGGATGTCGTGGACGAGTCGAACCTGCAGCGTCAGATCCTCCACAATCTGGATCGGATCGGGGAGCGCAAGGTCGATTCGGCAAAGAAAACGATCGCCTTGTTGAATCCCGATGTGAACGTCGTGACCTTCGACGTGCGGCTGGGCGCCGACAACATCGAAGACATCATCTCGGGGTTCGACATCGTGGTGGATGGTGCCGACAACTTCCCGATCCGGTACATGCTCAACGATGCGTCCGTGAAGCTGGGCATTCCGGTGGTTCATGGTTCCATCTTCCGCTTTGAAGGCCAGGTGACCGTCTTCGATCCGCGGAACGGGCCCACCTATCGTGACTTGCTGCCCGAGCCGCCCCCGGCGGAGATGGCTCCGAGCTGCTCGGAGGCCGGAGTCCTGGGAATGTTGCCCGGGCTGATCGGCACGATCCAGGCCATCGAGACCGCAAAGTTGATCCTCGGCATCGGCAGCTCCCTCATAGGGCGCTACCTGACCGTGGACACCGCCGACATGGAGTTCCGCGAGTTCAAGTTGAACAAGGACCCGGAAAACGAGATCACCTGGGAGAATCGGGATCGGATCCAGGTCGTGGAACTCGAAGGGCACTGCATGCCGGCTCCATTGGCCGCTCCTGCGTAGGAACCGAGCGGGTAGCCGAGGTAACCCATCTGAGACTGCGGCACCCCGGCACCCCGGCCCTGTTCGGTGTTCGTGGCGGCACGAACGGTTGTGTTCACCCTCGAGTAGCGCTATGTTCGATGTTCGTGACGGCACGATCACCAGAGGATGAGTCCGCCGGCCTGCTGGGGGAGCTGGAGGAGGCTCTTGAAGCATTGGGTCTGGAGGTCACGCGGGTCTCCGACGAACCCGATGCAGCGGTGATAGCCGATGGGGTCACGATCTCGTTGCCGCTGTTCGAGAGGGCACATCCTCATCCAGGTGTTGTGGGCGAACTCGTGGATCTGTCCGCTTCCCCGGGGTTGTTGATAGCGGATCGGCTCTCCGAGAGCGTGCGCACGGTGTTGCGTGATGCCGGGTGGTCGTGGTTGGACCGTCGGGGGCACCTGCGCGTCTGGATCCCGGGACTTCGGGTGGATGCTCCGATCGGCCTGGGTCATTCGGACTCGAGGGGGCGCAGCACGTCCCCGTGGACACCTGTAGGCCTCGAGATAGCGTTGCATGCCCTGTTGAATCCCGATGAGGAGGTGACGGCCCGGCGCGTCGCCAAGGACACCGGACGGAGCCCCGGTGGGGTGCAGGAGATCCTGAACCGATTCATGGCCGAGGGTCTCATCGGCCAGGCCAGTCGGCTACCGCTGCTGCCGGATCTCTTCTGGGAAACAGCTTCGCACTGGCCCGACGACGGGTGGGTCGACCTGCCCATCTCCTTGAATGAGGCGGCCGAGATCGCCGCACCGGGGATGTTGTTGCGTGTCGATGAACGCGCCGCGACCCTCGGCGGTGCACGAATTGCGGCAGCCGGCGATCTACCGGCGCGCTGCT
Organism: uncultured Microthrixaceae bacterium; assembly: GCA_963805905.1. Lineage (GTDB taxonomy): Bacteria > Actinomycetota > Acidimicrobiia > Acidimicrobiales > Microtrichaceae > JAMLGJ01. The sequence goes on along the minus strand of CAWDVV010000001.1, from coordinate 2,321,576 downwards.
ACGCACCGAAGGCGGCGATGCGTCGACTGCGACCTCTGGCGTCGGAGAGACTGCATTCACAGAACCAGTCGGCACAGACCCTCGTGCGCCTGGCTCCCGTGCGTTGGCTCCCGGAACTCGATGGCCTGGAACCCGACGATGACCATCCCTGGCGGATCGCGGCGCCCATCCTGTGTGCCCTCCGTCTCGGATCCGACCGGTCCCGGGGGCGGGAGATCGTGGAGGACTGGGGAGTCGTGCCACAGTGAGCGATGAGCGAGCCCGTGATGCAGTGAGCGATGAGCGAGCCCGTGATGCAGTGAGCGATGAGCGAGCCGGTGATGCAGTGAGCGATGAGCGAACCGGTGATGCAGTGAGCGATGAGCGAGCCCGTGAACCGGCGCCCGTTCCGATTGTGGTGCTGACCGGCCGTCCCGGGGGGACCACACACCTGTCGGTGGAGGCACTGTCGAACCTCCCGTCGGAGTTGCGCCTCATCGGTGGGCTGGCGGTGTTGTGCCGCGTGGGTGTGCCGCACCGGGCGACGGTTGACCTCGATGCGCTGACCAGAGACCTGGAAGGTGTCGAGGAGCGACTCGAGCGGCTCGCGTTGAGTTCGACGGGTGGGGGTCAGTATGTGATGCCGGGGCATCTGGACCTCGATGTGATCGATGTTGCACCCGGCAGCGCACAGGATGTCGTCGACATGTTGCGTGCCCAGGGACCCCTCAGCGACCTGGAGCTCAACGTGGTTGCCAACACGTGGGCTCACGACACTGCGGAGCTGATGTCGATATCAGTGGTCGATGAGGAGGGAAGTCCCCTGTTGGGTTCGGTCAAGCGCCTCGTGGCCAGTCCCGCCGGCCTGGTGGCGATGAAAGCCATGACCGTTCCCCTGCGTGCATCGTCGAAACCCGAGAAGCGTGCCAGCGACCTCTATGACGTGGCCCGACTCCTGGTGGGCGCGCGTGGAGTGGAACGGATAGCTGATGCCCCTGAGGAACTCGCTGATGCCGTGTACGGGGCGTTGGGGGAGTGGTTCGTCGACCCGAGAGGCCGCGATCGTACGTTCCGTGAGGTGCGCCGCTTTGATGAGGTTGGCATCGACCTGGACGAGGTCGCGGGAGTGGCGGAGGATCTGGGTGCCTTCTGAGCAGCTGTCGACCACGCCGGGGATCAGCTCAGTGTGGCCGCCGGCGGTATCGGCGGTAGATCTTTTCGGAGGTTCGGTGATACGTCCGAACCGTTGTCTCCACGCGGCTCTGGACCAGTGGAAGTCCTCCAGCATCTCTTCGAGTTCGCGCACCTTCACCCGTAGCTGGGCGTTCTCGGCGAGGAGTCGTTCATCTGTGTCCCCGGTGCCTACCGGAGAGGGTGTGCGCCCGGTCGCCGATGGGTCAGCGAAGCGTTCGTCTGCTCCGGGCGTGGGTTCGCCGACGCTCGCGACCACGACGAACTGGTAGGTCGTTGCGTCGGGCGTACCCTTGATCGCGTCGAGCACGCCCGGTTTGCGCGACGCGGGCGCGGCGAGGTCCCCCAATTCGCTCGCCAGGACGTCCTTGTTGGTTCGCTCGAGGCGCTCGATGTGCCAGCCGGATTCACCGAAGAGGGCGGTGATGCCCGCCAGGTCGAAGAAGCGAAGGTGGGTCCGGTCGAGCAGGCCGAGGTCCTGATAGCGCCACTGACCGTCGAGCAACATGAGCCGCACATCTGCGTGGGTGACGTTGGGGATCGACGCGATCAGGAGCCCGTCGTCGCTCAGATGGCTGCGTAGGGCGCTGAGGGTCGAGCCGGGATCCTTCAGATGCTCGAAGACATCCCCCACGACGATGCGTTCGAATCTGGAATCGCCCAGGACTGCCGCCGGTTCGGTGGCATCGAGGTCGGCTACGTGGACTTCCTGCGCGAATGTCGACGCCACCGCTGCGGCGTCAGGGTCGATCTCGATGCCCGTCACATGGCAGCCACCCGCAACGAGTTGCTTGGTGACATGGCCTGCCCCGCAACCGAGTTCGAGTACACGGCGGTTGGGGCCCACCAGGGCCACCGCCATTGCCTGGCTGTCATTCGGTAGCTCCTGGGACATCACTCGAACGCTAGCGGCGACCCGGACCGGTGGCCCCCTCGGGCCGGGGATCGGAGCACGGGTGGAGGTAAACGGCCGCTCTGCTGGTAGAAAAGCACGGGTGAAAGGCCTCATCCTCTCCGGCGGTGCCGGAACCCGGCTCCGGCCGATTACCCACACCAGTGCCAAGCAGTTGGTGCCCGTCGCCAACAAGCCGATCCTGTTCTACGGCATCGAGGACATGGTCGAAGCAGGCATAACGGACATCGGCATCATCATCGGCGAGACCGGCGCCGAAGTGCGTGAAGCCGTCGGTGATGGCTCGGCGTTCGGCGCCCGGATCACCTACATACCCCAGGAACAGCCACTGGGTCTTGCGCACTGCGTGGTCGTGGCCGAGGAGTTCCTCGGTGACGACGACTTCGTGATGTACCTGGGCGACAACATGTTGCAGCAGGGTCTCACGGAGTTCGTGCGTCGCTTCGAAGCCGATCAGAACGCCGCCGCTGAACAGCGGCTGGATGAGACCATCGTTCCTCCGGCAGCCCAGATACTGCTCTGCGAGGTACCCGATCCGGATCGGTTCGGAGTAGCGGTCCTCGACGAGGAAGGTCACGTGGCCGAACTGGTGGAGAAACCGGAGAACCCCTCGAGCAATCTGGCTCTCGTGGGCGTGTACCTCTTCACACCGGCCATCCACCGTGCGGTGGCAGCGATCGAACCATCGGATCGTGGAGAGTTGGAGATCACCGACGCGATCCAGTGGTTGATCGATCACGACCAACGTGTGCGCCACGACCTGCTCGAGGGCTGGTGGCTCGACACCGGCAAGAAGGATCCTCTGCTGGAGAGCAATCGGAGGGTGCTGGAGACCATCGAGGAACGCATAGACGGCGAGGTGGACGCTGATTCACGCATAGATGGGCGAGTCGTCATCGAGGCTGGAGCAACCGTCATCGCATCGCGGATCTCCGGACCGGCCATCATCGGAGCAGGCACGGTCATCGACCACGCCTATGTGGGACCCTTCACGGCAATCGCCGATGGCTGCACCATCAGGAGCTCCGAGGTCGAACACTCGGTCATCCTGCGAGGTTCGACCATCGAAGGCGTTCCGCGGCTCTCCGACTCACTCATCGGCCGTGATGCCGAGGTGCGCCGTTCCGAACAGCGTCCCGCGGCCACCCGGCTGATGATCGGTGACGATTGCAGCATCGACCTGGGTTGAGGCCCGAGCAGGGTTCAACTCACAGTTCTGTCCTGCGTAGGTTGACGAAATCAGTCACCCCCACCGGACCGGACAAGGGCATCGGGACCCTACAATGGCGGGTCGGGGTTCCGAGGCCGGCCGACGGTAGGTCAATCGAGTGCCGGAGGAGAGCATGTCAATGGCAGACGTTGCCGAATCAGAACTGATTCAGGGTGTACAGGTGGTGAGACCCCGGGTATTCGGCGATGACCGTGGATACTTCGTGGAGACCTACCGTCGGGAATGGATCCCGAGCGGACGCGAGATGGTCCAGTCCAACCGCGGGAACCGGGTGGCGGGGTGCATCGTGGGCCTCCACTACCACCTGCATCAGGCCGACTACTGGTATGTGCCATTCGGGCATGCCCGAGTGGTGTTGCACGACCTCCGCTCCGGCAGTCCCACCGACGGTGCCACGCAGATGATCGATCTGGGCGAGGTGGAGGGTGCTGCGAACGAACATCTCGGCGTCTACATCCCTCCCGGCGTGGCACACGGCTTCGCGAGCATGTCCGACATGACGATCACCTACCTGGTCGACAGCTACTACAACCCCGCGGACGAGTTGGGGGTTGCATGGGACGACCCGGACATCGCAGCGGACTGGGGGCTCAGCAATGAGCCGGTCCTCTCCGAGCGGGACCGGTCCAATCCACGCCGTCAGGACATCCAACCGATGTGGCAGCCCCACGATTCGCTGCGCACCTGAGATGGAGGCTCGCAGATGAGAGTCCTCGTAACGGGAGGAGCCGGATTCATCGGCTCGAACTACGTTCGTCACCTGCTGGCGACGAGCGACCATGAGGTCACCGTCCTCGACGCGCTCACCTATGCAGGAAACCGCGAAACCCTGCGAGATCTCGATGACGATCCCCGGTTCTCGTTCGTACACGGCGATATCTGTGATCGCCCCAAGGTGCAGGCCACCATGGAAGGCCACCACGAAGTGGTCCATTTCGCGGCAGAGAGTCATGTCGACCGGTCGATCATGGACCCCGACGTGTTCGTGCGGACCAACTGCACGGGCACCAACATCCTCTGCGATGTGGCCGTGCAGGTAGAGGTGGAGCGTTTCGTACACATCTCCACCGACGAGGTCTACGGGTCGATCGAACAAGGATCGTTCAGCGAGACCGATCCGCTCTCGCCACGGTCGCCCTACAGCGCCGCGAAAGCCGGCTCCGACCTCATAGCGCTCGCCTACCACGAGACCCACGGCTTGCCGGTCGTCGTAACCCGTTCATCGAACCAGTTCGGTCCGTACCAGTTTCCCGAGAAGCTCATCCCCTTCTTCGTCACCAACCTCCTCGAGGGCGAGAAGGTGCCGCTCTACGGTGATGGCCTGAACATCCGGGACTGGTTGTTCGTGCGTGACAACTGCTCGGCGGTGGACCTGGTGCGTCGCTCCGGTGAGGTCGGTGAGATCTACAACATCGGCGCGGGCAATGAGCGGACCAACCGGGACGTCACCGGAGCGTTGCTGGACATCCTCGGAAAGGATGAATCCGACGTCGAATACGTCAGTGACCGTCCAGGTCACGACCGTCGCTATTCGATTCGGGCCGACAAGGTGCACGCCCTCGGTTGGAAGCCCCGGCTCGACTTCTCCGATGCCCTTGCCGAAACCGTCGCGTTCTACGTCGAGAATCGGGAGTGGTGGCAACCACTGCGCGCCCGCGTCAGGAACAGGTGAGCCGACAATGAGCGAAAGTTCGGGTGTGGTTGCGCGATGAAGATCCTCGTCACCGGTTCACGCGGTCAGTTGGGCACCGAGTTGATGGCGCTGTTGGGCGCGGTCGACCACCACGAGGTGATCGGGGTCGACCTCCCGGAAGTGGACCTGACCGACCGCGATCAGACACTCGGGTTGGTGACCCGGTTGGCGCCGGAAGCCGTGATCCACGCGGCCGCGTTCACCGCAGTGGACGCATGTGAGTCCGAACCCGAGACCGCCTACCGTGCCAACTGCGCAGCGACACGCTTCGTCGCCGACGGTGCCCGGCGCGTCGGTGCTCATGTCGTGTACCTGAGTACGGACTATGTGTTCGATGGAACCAAACCGTCTCCCTACAACGAATGGGACCGTCCCGATCCCCGGTCGGTCTACGGCGTCACCAAGCTCGGCGGCGAATCCGAGATCGATCCCGCGTGGAGCATCGCCCGTACCTCCTGGGTGTGTGGAGCCGCGGGCAACAACATGGTCAAGACGCTGCTGCGGTTGGCCGTCGGCCACGACACCGTGAGCTTCGTCGATGACCAGCGTGGTCACCCGACGTTCGCAACCGATCTGGCGAAGATGGTCTCGAAACTCGCCGTGGAACGAGTTCCGGGAGTGTTCCACACCACCAATGCAGGTGCTGTGAGTTGGTATGAGTTCGCACGAGCCGTATTCAGCGCTGCCGGCCACGACCCCGATCGGGTCCGGCCCATCGGGACTGCAGATCTGGATCCCCCGCGGCCTGCTCCGCGACCCGCGAATTCGGTTCTGGACAACATGGCATGGCGACTCAGCGGGTTCACCCCGAGCCGTCACTTCTCCGAACCGCTGAGTGAACTCGTGAGCGTTCTCGCCGACACCTGAGGGATCTCGCCTCGACCTGGTTGAACTCCGGTCCAGTCCGCCATGATCGCGGTGTACCGGGTGCCTACGTGGCAGAATCGATCCCCGATGAACGCTGCTGGCACTCCTTCCTGATATGTCATCCGCTGCGCAGATCTGGGATCACCGCACCCTGGTGTCCAACCTCATCCAACGGGACCTCAAAGCCAAGTACAAGCGCAGTGTGCTGGGGTGGGCCTGGTCGCTCATCAACCCCCTGGCGACACTGGCGGTCTATTCACTGGTCTTCGGTGTGTTCCTGCGGGGGATCCCTCCCGTGGCGGGCAATGGCACGCTCCAGAACTATGCAATCTTCCTGTTCTGCGGACTGGTCGCGTGGAACGCGTTCTACAACAGCTACACCGCGGCCCTGAATTCCCTCGAAGAGGCAGGCCCGCTGCTCACCAAGGTCTATTTCCCTCCCGAATGTCCCCCGATAGCAGGAACGCTCAGCGAGCTCTACCAGGTGGCAGTCGAGTTGGTGGTCCTGGTCGTCGTGCTGGCCATCGCAGGGAACGTGGGTCCCACGATGATCCTCGCCCCGCTGGTTCTGCTCCTGGCGAGCGGGTTCGGACTGGGCCTCGGCATGATCGCCGGGCTCTGGAACGTCCGCTACCGGGACGTGGCATACATCTCGACCATCCTCATGCAGCTCGCTTTCTACGGAACCCCGATCATCTACCCGCGTTCGATCGTGCCGGCAACCGCATGGGGTTGGTTGCCGATCGGAAAGATCATCGATCTCAATCCGATGACCCACATCGTCGGGATCCTGCGGGCACTGGTCTACGGGCTGGAGCTGCCGTCGTTCCGTTCCACCGCCTACGCAGTTGTGTGGGTGATCCTCGCAATGGGGGCCGGATGGTGGACCTACGCCACCCAGGCGCCACGGATCATCGAGGAGCTCTGATGGATGCTCCGATCCGAATAGAGGGAGTCTCGAAACGCTTCCGGCTCCACGCCGAGTCGGTCGGGTCGATCAAGGAGGCCATAACCCAACGTCTGCGCCCGACCCACGAGGAGTTCTGGGCGCTGCGCGACGTGAACCTGGAGATTCCCAAGGGCTCCATGTTCGCCCTCATAGGCCACAACGGGTCGGGTAAATCCACCTTGCTGCGTTGTGTCTCGGGGATCTACAAGCCGACCGAGGGGCACATCCACACCGAAGGCCGGATCTCAGCGCTGTTGGAACTCGGGGCAGGATTCCATCCCGATCTGACAGGTCGCGAGAACATCCAACTCAATGCTGCGATCCTCGGGCTGCGCAACGACGAGATCGCAGAGTCATATGACGACATCGTCGACTTCGCAGGCGTGAGGGAATTCATAGACGTTCCCATCAAGCACTATTCGAGCGGGATGAAGGTACGTCTCGGGTTCGCCGTGGCGGTCCACCTGAAGCCCGAGATACTCATCATCGATGAGGTCATAGCCGTCGGGGACGAGGAGTTCCAGCGTCGCTGTTTCGACTTCCTCTACGAACTCCGCAACCAGGGCGTGACGATCGTTGTGGTGTCCCACAGCCTGGAGTTGATCCGCAGTCTCTGTGACGAGGCCGCCTGGCTGGAACACGGCAAGGTGATGGCCTCGGGTCCCGTGAACGAGGTGGTGAAGGCATACGTCTCGCGGGTCAACGACCTGGAAGTCGGGCGTGGCGACGGATCGGTTGACATCGATGCCGTGCCGGGCCGTAGCGGATCGGGCGAAGTGAGGATCACCGGAGTTGAGCTGCTGAACGGCCTCGGGGTTTCCGAAACCCAGGCCATCCATGGTGATCCCACGACCATCCGGCTCCACTACGAGGCCAGCGAAGCAGTTCAGGACCCGTTGTTCGGGTTGACCCTGTACCACGAGAACGGGACGTTCGTCACGGGCACCTCCACGCATCTCGCCGGTCTCCGCACCGGTCGTGTCGAGGGCCGTGGGTACGTCGACTACCACCTGGAGTCGATGAGCCTGACGCCGGGGAGGTACCAGATAGGGATCGCCATCCAGGACCGCCACGCACAACACCACTTCGATCTCGTGGAGCGGATGGGCAGTTTCGCGGTGCGTCTGAGTACCGGTACTGCTGCGAGAGGTCTGGTCGACCTGGGGGGGACCTGGAGCGTCTCGGAGAGTGGCCCGGGTGTTGTGAATGGAGATGCTGCAAAGATGGACCCATCGGAGGACCAATGAAACTTGCTGTTCTGGGTGCCGGAGTCATGGGGACCAACCATGCCCGAGTCGCTTCCACTCTCGTCGAAGCGAACCTGACCCATGTGATCGATGCCGATCTGGACCGCGCTGACCGCCCTGGCAGCGCACTCCGGCGCGCAAGCGGGAACGGATCCGCTCTCGGTGATCGGACAGGTCGATGCCGCGATCGTGGCCCTGCCCACCCGGTTCCACGCCGAAGTGGCGGTTCCGCTGCTCGAGTCAGGCATCCACTGTCTCGTCGAGAAGCCCATCGCGGGTTCGGTCGCGGACGCCGAGCGGATCATCGAAGCTGCCCGAAGCGGCGGTGCCACCCTGGCGGTGGGTCATGTCGAGCGCTTCAATCCGGCGGTTCTCGAAGCCGAGAAGTTCGTCGACGGAGCGATCCATGTCGAAGCGGCCAGGGTGGGTCCATTCAGCTCCCGGGTCGCCGACTCGGTGGTGATCGACCTGATGATCCACGACCTCGACCTGGTTCGCAGCATCGCCGGTGGCGAGGTCTCCTCGGTGTCCGCTGTCGCCCAGAGTGTGAGGACCGACACCGAGGATCTGGCCACTGCACTCGTCACCTTCGATTCGGGGGTCACGGCGGTTCTCACCGCCAGTCGCCTCGGTCAACAGAAGAGCCGGACGCTCGGCATCACCCAGCACGAATCGCACCTGGCGGTCGACCTGATGCGCCAGGAAGTGACGATCGAGCGTGTGGAACACGTCGAGTACACCGGCGATGAAGGCACCGTCTACCGGCAGCGCGGAGTGTTGGAGATCCCGATGATCGAGACCCGCGGCGAACCCCTGTGGTTGGAACAACGCGAGTTCCTCGCTGCCGCGGGAGAGGGCCGCGAGCCTCGGGTGGATGGCCGCGACGGCCTCGAGGCGTTGCGGATGGCCCTCGCAGTGGTCGAGGCGTGTCGCGGCGATGGCGGGAGCGGGTGAACCGTACTCCCGCGACCCGACACGTTCCCTTGGGTGAGATCGACCGTGAGATCGGATCGCAGGCGGCTCGACTGGCACGTGCTGCTTCTACCCCTACGTTGCAGCGGCGCATCGGGCGCCGTCTCGCGGGTCCGCTCGCAGAACGGTTCGGGCTATCGGCACGCCGAAGCGCTGTCGACGGTCCTGTTCGGTTCGACGGGGGATACGCAGGTACTCGCCCAAAGGTGAGCATCGTGGTGCCGAGCGCCGGTTCCTCGGGACCGGTGGACGGGTCCCGACGTCGGTACGTCAGCAACCTCATGGAATCGATGCTCGACACGATCGCCCCCGACGATGAGGTCCTGGTGGTGGTGGGTCCCGAAGCCCGGGGCGACCTGTCATCGGAGATCACCAGCGGATGTGGAGATGACCCACGGGTGCGGATTGTCGACGATGGGGGAGAGTTCTCGTTCTCGGATCGTGTGAACGTGGGAGTCGGCGCCTCAGGCGGTGAGGTGGTCCTGTTGCTCAACGATGACACCGAGGTGCTCTCCCAGGATTGGCTCGACGTGATGGCGCGCGGCAGCCATGACCCCCCATATCGGTGCTGTCGGGGCCACGCTGCTCTATGAGGACGGAAGCCTTCAACATGCGGGCCTCACCACCATCGATGGATTGCCCACCCACGCGTGGTCCGGCTGGGACCCCTCGGACCCGGTCGACGATGGAATCCTGATGACTGACCGCCTGGCATGGGGCGTCACAGGTGCCGCGCTGGCGGTGCGACGCTCGGTCTGGGACCGACTGGGTGGATTCAGCGAGAGCTTTCCGATCAACTACAACGACGTCGACTTCTGTGCGAAGGCGACACACCTGGGTCTCGACAACGTCGTGCTGGCTTCCGCACAACTGCGTCACTTCGAGACGCGGACGAGACCGCTGGAACTGCATGCATCTGAGGTCGAGGCGATCAGGCATCGCTGGGCCCATCGCCTGGGCCCGGATCCACTCGTGGCGGGTACTTCAGCTCTGGTTGTGAAGCGAGGAGTTCCAGGTGCCTGACCGTCCCTCGATCCGGTCCCGTGCCGCGGCCGCCCTACCGGTGGGGACCCGCCGTCGCGATGTTGCAGAGACATTCCGTCGAGTGGCATCGGTGCTCTGCGCGCACCGGAGAGGATCTCGGTGATGCGCTCGATCACAGCCACTCACGGGCACCGGCGATGCCTCTCGAGTGGCTCGGTGACCACCACCGGGCCAACGAAACCGACGACATCCGACAGCGACTCCTCGACGGGCTGCGGTTCCGCTCCGTCGGAGGCTCACCTGCATCGCTCCTGGTGATCATCGACGCGACCGGCAGTGCCGAGGTGAGCGGAACCCCCACCAGCGATGTTGATGTGTCCGCGACGCTACGCAGTCTGGAGGCGCAGTGGAGCGTCGAGTGGGAAGCGGTCGTGGTGACCGATCGGGCTGGCCTCGGTGAGGCGGTGGACAGCTCCATCGACGACGAGCCCGGGCGTCCATTGAGCATCGTCAGGGCAGGAGACAGGCTCCGGCCGGACCTGGTGGCACGGATCCTGGACGCATTCTGGGAGGACGCATCACTTTCCATGGTCCACTGGGACGAAGCCGTCGGTGGCCCCGACGGGCTGTGGTTCCGACCCGAGTGGTCACCCGAGCTCCTGTTGTCGGCCAATGCCTGGGGCCGCAGCTTCGCCATGCGCGCATCGCGCTGGGCGGCCTTCAGTGAGGTGATGGGTGATTCATCGTGGTGGGCCGCCCTTCTCGGAGCCCGACTCGATACCCATGAGGTGCGTCGCCTGGCGCGTGTGGGTTCCACCACCGTTGATCGTCACGATTCCGTCCCGGCGGACGCCACCGCCTGTGTGGCCGCGGAACTCGAGCGGCGGGACTGGCCTGCGGTGCCCCATGTTGCAGAGGCCGCGTTGAGCCTCATCTGGGAACTGCCCGACTGGCCCAAGGTGAGCATCATCGTTGCGTCACGTCACAGCCGCGAGTTGCTCGGGCCTCTCTTCAGCTCGCTGCGCAGGACCGACTATCCCGACTTCGAGATGATCGTGGTGGACAACTCCGGGTGGAGTGACTCGAAAGCATCCTGGTACGAAACAGAGCTGGATGACCTGGGCGGTGAGGTCATCTGGTGGGACGACGAGCCCTTCAACTACTCGGCGGTCAACAACCGTGGCACGGAATCCGCCAATGGCGAGGTTCTCGTCTTCCTGAACGACGACACCGAAGCCACTTTCCCCGGGTGGCTCCGCCAGATGGTCGGCTGGGCGACACGTCCCGAGCTCGGCACCGTCGGGGCGCAGCTGGTCGATCCCCAGGGTCTGATCCAACACGGTGGAGTCGTGTTGGGAATGGATGCATCCGCAGGCCATCTGTTCGCCGGCGGAGTGCCCGGCACCGCATCGATGCTGGGTGACACGCAGTGGGTGCGCAACATTCTCGCCTCCACTGCGGCATGCGTGGCGGTGCGTCGAGATGTCTTCGAGCTGTGCGGCGGCTTCGATGACCGTTTCGTGTTGTGTGGATCAGACGTCGTTCTCGGACTCGAGGCCCACAACCGGGGGTATCGCAACGTCGTGGTTCCCGGTACCGGCGTTGTCCACATGGAATCGGCGACCCGTGGTCCGGGCGGGGGGGTGCCCGAAGACGTGTTCGCCAGCTGGTGGTACTACCAACGTTGGCTCGCCGCCGGCGACCCCTACTTCTCGCCGTTGCTCTCGCTCGAATCCCACTGGCCCACATTGCGGCCGGCGGGTGAGCCTCCAGCCACGCACCGAATGCTCGAAACGATGCGGCGTCCGAGCGGAGTGTTCCACCAGGAGATGCCCGAGGAGGTGTCCCGTGGTCTGGCTCTCGCGTATCCGGTGGGTGAGTCCGTGGTCGAGGGGGTGCGTTCGGGGCACGGAGAAGTGCGTGGACGCAACCAGGTGCGGACTCTCAACTGGGTACTCCCACCATTCGACAACCCGTTCTACGGGGGGCTCGCAACGATCATCCGGCTGGCCTCCTTCCTTGCGAGGGACCACGACGTGGACCAGCGCTTCGTGATCTGCGACCGCGAACAGAGCGATTTCTACCGCTCAGCGATCGCAGCGGGTTCAGCGGATCTCAGTGGATGCGAGTTGGTGTTCCTGGGAGGTGACGGATTGGAGAACCTCGAGCGCATCCCGGATGCGGACGCGATCGTGGCCACGATGTGGACCACGGCCTATGTGGCAGCAGCCGCACCTGCCCAGAAGCGCCGGTTCTACCTCGTGCAGGACCACGAACCGACCTTCTATCCGGCGGGCACCCTGTATGCCCTGGCGGAGGAGACGTACCGGTTGGGGCTCTACGGAATCTGCAACACCGAACCCATCCACACCATGTACACCGAGCGGTACCGCGGCGAAGCATCCTGGTTCCTGCCGGCTGTGGATCGCCGGGTCTTCTTCCCCCCGGAGGTCCCTCGATGGGCGCAGGGCCACGACCGCTCCGAGATCGATGACATCGTGAGGATCTTCGTGTACGCCCGTCCGGGTCATTGGAGGAACTGCTGGGAAATCGCACAACCGGCGCTGGAGCGTGTCAAGGCTCGCCACGGTGACCGGGTGCACATAGTGACCGCCGGTTCGTGGGCATCCTCGGCGGATCTCGGTGGAGGTATCGAACATCTCGGCCTGCTCGATGTTCGCTCGACCGGGGAGCTCTACCGTCGATGTGACATAGGTGTCGCACTCACGGTGTCGGAGCACCCGAGCTACCTGCCGGGTGAACTGATGGCGTGCGGTGTGCCGGTGGTCACCTTCGACCTGCCCGAGGCGGAATGGATCGTTCGGCACCGTGAGACCGGCATGCGTGCTCGACAGACGGTCGCCGGGGTGTACGAGGCCATTGACGCCCTGGTGGGTGATGAAGCGTTGCGACGTTCCACATCCAGGGCCGCGCTGGCTCATGTGGATGCCCACCATTCCGACTGGGATGCGGCGATCTCAGGCGTGTGGGACTACCTGTGTGACCCCGGTTCCACCGTCGGTGGCTGAATCATTCGATGCCCGGCACGGCCTGTGCGCGCTCAGCCCGGGACGTTCGTCCCGGGATGCTCAACCCAGTGCCAGGCGCCGCACCTCTGCGGAGACGGTGTCCAGGTCTTCGTCGCTCAGGTAGGGATGAACGGGTAGGGACACGACCTCATCGGCGGCCCGCTCGGCTTCGGGGCAGTCGGTGATGATGACGTCGGGATTCGAGCGGTAGCAGTCGTAGTCGTAGGCAGTGCGGGGGTAGTAGATGCCACAGCCGATGCCCGCCTTCTCCAACCCGGCGACCATGGCGTCGCGGTCCGCCGCTGAGTCCGACGTGACACGGATCGTGTACTGGTGCCATACCGAGGTCGCACCCTCGCGCACTGCGGGGGTGATGATCCCGGGAACGTCCGCCAACGCCGCCGAGAGCTGTGCCGCGTTTGAGCGACGCGTCGCGTTGATCTCCTCGATCCGTTCCAGTTGGGGTATCCCCACCGCGGCCTGGAGTTCGGTCATGCGGTAGTTGTGACCCGCTACCTCGTAGACGTACCGCTCACGCATTCCCTGGTTTCGCAACAACCGGAGCCGATCAGCCAGGTCGTCGTCATCGGTGGTGACCGCGCCGCCCTCGCCGGTGGATATGTTCTTGGTCGCGTAGAACGAGAACGATCCGAGTCCGAAACTGCCGACGCGCCGTCCATCGGTCTCGGCTCCATGAGCCTGTGCGGCGTCTTCGATCACCGCGATCCCGCGATCCCCGATCTTGTCCATGATCGCGACCATGTCCGCCGCCTGGCCATAGAGGTGGACCGGCATGACTGCTGCGGTCAATTCGGTGAGCTGGTCGCTCAACGCGGTGGGAGACATGTTGAACGTCACCGGGTCGATGTCCGCGAAACGCACCCTCGCCCCACGCTCCAGGATTGCATTGACCGACGCCACGAAGGTGAATGGACTCGTGATGACCTCGTCACCGGGGCCGATTCCCGCTGCCTGCAGGGCCGCCACGAGGCTCACCGTGCCGTTGCTCACGGCAACGGCATGGCGGGTTCCGCACATGTCGGCAACCAACCCCTCGAAGCGCTCCACCATGGGTCCCTGCGCGAGTCGACCCGAGGTCAGGACCTCTGAGACCAACTGGTGGGCCGCCGGGTCGACCTTGACGACCGTTATCGGAATCATCCTGCCTCCTGGCACTGTTCGCATTTGATGGACTCGGGGCGTTGGGGGCCATTGTGGGCAACCTTGCCGCAGTCACAAACCCATCCGATCACCCTTGCCGGGTTACCTACCACCAGCGCGTGGTCCTGCACCGGGCGGACCACGACAGCTCCGGAGCCGACCGTGGCGTAGGCACCGATGTCGTTGCCGCAGATGATGGTCGCGTTGGCACCGATCGAGGCACCGCTTCCCACGAGGGTGGGCGTGATCTCCCAGTCGGGATTAGCGGCGCGTGGGTACAGGTCGTTGGTGAACACTGCGCTCGGGCCCACGAACACGTCATCTTCGAGGGTCACTCCGGAGTAGACCGAGACGTTGTTCTGGATCTTCACCCCGTTGCCGACGACGGCTCCCGCATCCACGAAGACGTTCTTGCCGAGGTTGCAACCCGAGCCGATCGTTGCACCATCGCGGACGTGGCAGTGGTGCCAGATACGGGTGTCGTCACCGATTTCGGCACCCGGCTCCACTATCGCTGTTTCATGTGAAAAGAACGTCTCTGGCAACTCGGGGTCCTCCGTTAGGTGCACAAGTCTGCCTTCCGGGCCGGGACGGCACCAAGGTGCCGAAAGGCGGTGTGTCCTGGCGTAGGATCTCGGGCCATGCATGGATACGGTCACCCTGGTCCGAATCAGTCGATCACATCATGACCAACGAACGGGACGTGCTGAGCGTCGTCGGAGCCCGACCTCAGTTCGTGAAGTCCGGTGTCGTCAGCAGGGCCCTCGAAGACCAGGGAATCAAGGAGACGCTCATACACACCGGGCAGCATTTCGACAGGGAGATGTCGGAGCTGTTCTTCACCGAGTTGAACCTGCGGGAACCCGATGTGAATCTGGGCATCGCCGGGGGAAGCCACGCTTCGATGACCGCGCGAATGCTCGAATCGCTGGACACGGCTTCCTACGTTTCCGATGCGGCGCTGGTCATCACGGACTCCGGGGGCCTTCAGAAGGAGGCATATTTCCACCGGGTGCCCTGTGTGACGCTGCGGGACGAGACCGAGTGGACCGAGACCATCACTGCGGGTTGGAACCGCCTCTGGACCGATGAATACGTGGAGCCGAGGTCCGACATCACCGAGTACGGGACCGGGC
This sequence comes from uncultured Microthrixaceae bacterium, assembly GCA_963805905.1. Lineage (GTDB taxonomy): Bacteria > Actinomycetota > Acidimicrobiia > Acidimicrobiales > Microtrichaceae > JAMLGJ01. Next base: position 2,306,224 of record CAWDVV010000001.1, on the reverse strand, counting down.
ATGCTGCTGAAGCCATCGCGGGGATCATCGGCGATCATCTCGGATCATCGTAGGTTGCTCCTGTCTGTTCCCCCGGAGCCTCGGGTATCCGTGCTCGGTGAACCCCGATGGACAACACTGCGAGGGTCCGTAGAGCTGTTCCCAGCGAACGCGAACTTGGTGGGTTCCAGGTTCACAGAGGAAAGTTGTGACGTGTTTTCCGCAGTCCGCATTGTCGAACATGGTGGGGCCCCCGGGGCCTACATGAGCCGTTCGGCGGAAGACTGACCATCGTGTTCATGTGATCGGATTCAGTCTTCCCGCATCGAACCGACAGCGAGCCGAGTTCGGGGTCCTTCTTGTCGTCATGACGGCGTTCACGACCGGACCCGTCTACGTCTTCGCGGTCCGGGTCCTGGGATCGCAGAGTTCCTGGAACGACCCTTGGATCCGTCTCGCATTCATCGCGGCGGCGATGGGGGGATCCGCGGTATGGCTCAGCGTCGCTCTGGATCGCAGGCTCAAGCGGTTCGATCTCGGACTGATCCTGGCGGGGCTGTTCACTGCGCTGGCGGTCCTGTCGACGATGTGGAGCATCCTGGCTCACCAGACGTTGTGGAGGAGCCTGGTCTACTGCGGAATGCTGGCCGTGGCATGGTGTCTGGCCTCCATGGAGCTGAGCCTGTTCTCGTCGTTCATGTTGTGCCTGACGGGATTCGGCACCGTGGCGAGCATTCTGGTCCGGTTCATACGTCCGGAAATCGGCCTGGACGGTTCGGGTACCTGGCGTGGCATCTACACGAATCCGAACTCGCTCGGACCCATCTGTGCGCTGTTCATGGTCACGCTGCTCACCATGGCGCTCCAGAACAGCGACCGGCGCATCCGCGTCCTTGCCGTCGTCGCGATGATCGTCTCAGCGGTGCCCCTGGTCGGTTCCACCTCGGAAACAGCGATGGGTGCGCTGGGGGCCAGCATTGCGGTGGGTGTGTTCGTGGTTTCAGTGGCAACACTGTGGAAGCGTGGGCAACGGCAGTGGTCGATCGCGCTCGGGGGGATCGGCCTGGTGGTCGCCGCAGCGATAGTCGGCCTCCTGAGCCCGTGGATCACCTCGACCACGGGGATCCAGCAGCGCACCGAGGTCTGGAAGGTCGTGTGGGACCGGATCTGGATCAAGCCTGGCGGCGGATACGGGTTCTTCACCTACTGGGACACCGCAGCCTCGATGTCACCGCGGGCCTTGGCAAGGGCGGGCAGCGCCCACAACAGTGCACTCGAGGCGAGCCTCGACCTCGGAGTCAGCGGTTTCGTCCTCGTCGTTGCTCTCGCAGCCACCGCTCTCGTCCGGTCGATCCGAGATGCCCTGATCCGTCCGTGCGCCCGCACCTTGTACTGGTTGATGCTCGCGGTCTTCGTGGTCTCCTCACACCTGACCGAGAGCTTCGTCAGCTGGTTCTCCTACATGTGGATCCTGCTCGTGGTCCTCGGTTCCACCCACGCCCTCGGGGGTGACCGACGGTGAATGGTACCGGGGGCGGAAAGGCCCAACTCAGGCGTGACTGGATGGTCACCACCGGAACGAGCGTGATCACCGGGATCGTCGTGTTCGTGGCGGCACCCATCGCGGCGAACAGGCTCGGCCCGGACGGTCGGGGCACTCTCGTCACGGTCCAGTTGCTTCCTCAGATCCTCGGGAGCCTCGCGTCCGTGGGGCTCGGATTCTCGATCATCCACTTCGGGTCCCCGGAACGGAGGTCCGTGCGGGTGTTGTGGAGGTGGTCGCTGCGGCGTTGCGCGCTCGGCTCAGCTGTTGTGTGGAGTGTGGGACAACTACTCGCCCCGGTCATCACGTCTTCGGGGAGCGACGAACGGATGCTGAGGGTCTACCTGTTCCTGTGCCCACTGCAGGCCTTCACCGATGTGCCATATGAGCTTCTGCGCGCGCTCGGGTTCTACCGCGTCTGGAACGCGTTCACGTTCGCCATCAAGGTGGTGTGGCCTGTCGCTCTCGTGATCGGGGTCCTGCAACCGGTGCCATCGCTGTGGCTTGTCGTCTGGTTGCACCTCGGCGCGACATTGCTGATCCTGATGCTGATCATCTTGACGACCCTGCGACTCAGTGCCGGCAGATCCGAGCCCCCGGAGGCGGAACGCTCGGAGTTCCTCCTTTATGGCGTGAAGTCGGCGCTCAGCACGATTCCCAGTTCAGCCAATGCGAAGATGGATCAACTCGTGATGGCGGCACTGGTGACCAAGAACGATCTCGGCCTCTACGCCGCTGCCACCGGGTGGAGCCAGATCACCCTTCCGGTGATGAGGGGTCTGATCGCCGTGTCGATGCCGTTCGTCTCGGGATCCGATGATGGCAACAGGCTGGCCCGGGTGACTCGCCTGATGACGCTGGGCGTCATAGCGGTGGTCGTACTCGGTGTGGGGGGAATCCTGGCGACACTCCTGTTGTGGGGTCCGCTCTACGGTCCGGAGTACGCATCGGCCCTTCCAGCAGCGGTCATTCTCGTGGTTGCCAGTCTCCTGCTGCAGTACAACGGCTTGCTCGGCAACATCCTGCGGAGTCTCAACCGTCCCGGCCTGGTCACCTGGATCGAGGCGGGGGTCCTCTTCTTCTCCACGATTGCCCTCATCGGCGCTCTCCAGATCCAGCCTGTGATGGGCGCCGCGATGGTTTCACTGCTCACCTACACGATCGCAGCTCTCGTTTACGGCAAACAGATCTCGAAACGGCTCCAGATTGATACAAGGCGACTGTTTGACTTCGCTGGTGGCATGGGGATGCTCCACCAAATACGCCAACGCGTCAGGCGATGAGCGTGAGCCCGCAATTCCCGTGTCGGCTCTCTGGCCTCGCGAGACCTACGCGTAGGATGCGACGATGAACGGGCGATCGGCGACGCGTGGAGAGATGATCTTCCATCATCCGTTCCCGTTGATGTCAGGGCCGAAGAGCGGCAGTCAAGTGCGACCGAAGCGGATGCTCGAGTCTTTCCGCCGCCTTGGCTACGAGGTCGTCGAGGTCACGGGATACGTACCCGAGAGAGTCCCGATGATGCGATCGATCGCGCGGGATGTGAAGGCGGGCAGGCGATTCCAGTTCTGTTACAGCGAGTCTGTGACATCTCCAACGGCACTGAGTGAACCCCACCACCTGCCACTGCATCCGATGGCCGACCCAGCCTTCTTCAAATCCCTGAAGGACGGTGGAATCAGGACCGGCCTCTACTACAGAGACATACACTGGCGATTCAACCAGTACAACGAAACGGTGCCCCTCGCCAAGCGGATCGTTGCAAAAGCCTTCTATGGCTTGGATCTGATCTGGTACTCGAAACTCGTCGATATCGTCTACCTCCCGGATCTCGGGATGTCAGCGTCCATTCCATGCGCTGGACGATTCAGATTCGAACCGCTGCCACCGGGCGCAGCTCTACGATCCGGCCAACGCAGTCGAACGGATCGGGACGGGCTGCTGAGGCTGATCTACATCGGGTCCATCACGCCGCCTCACAACGACGTTTCCCCTCTGCTGCATGCAGTTGCTTCGACTCCCAACGCCGCGCTCACTATCAGTTGTCCCGAGATGGAGACGAAGGTTCTTTCGGAGTATCCGACCGAGCTCTTTGACGGAGTGACCATCGTGCACCTCGGCAGCGAACAGCTGGATGAGCTGTATTCCGGTGCTGATGTCGCCTGCCTGATCTACTCCGCGCATCCGTATCGCGACTTCGCGATGCCGGTGAAGCTCTTCGAGTCGATCGGACACCTCACGCCGTCCATAGCCAACGCAGACACTGCAGCGGGTCGCTTCATCGCCCGGAACGGGATCGGATGGACCTTCGATGATGAATCGGGGTTGCGGCTGACCTTGAAGCGCCTGGCCGACGACCCAACTCTCGTGGAAGCAAAGCGTGCGGTGCTGAGAGACGTTGCCCCGTCACACACGTGGGAGGCCCGTGCCGAGACCGTGGCCCACGATCTCGAAACCCTCGGAGACACCGGGCGATGACGTCTTCAGGGTCGGTCGCTCGGATCCCACGCGTCGTCACCGTGTGCCTGACGTTCGCCATGTTGCGGCACATGTGGGCTGCGGTGACCACGATCGGGACCCCGGGCGTGGTCCGCCCGCCGGACTGGATCGCCATGGCGGCATCCGAGGCCTTGATGCTCGCAGTGGCACTGCACGTACCTTCGATGTTCTACATCCGCACCCTGCGCCTGGTCGGTGTCGCCACTGCGGCAATTTCGCTGGTGGTGCTCGCCCCGTTGCCTGACGTGATCCCTATCTACGATGACGTCGTTCCGCGCCTCATGTTGATCTCGCTGGCCTCAGGAGTGGCCGCGATGGCGCTGAGCTTCCTGGTGATGTCCAGGTGGGCGGGCCGACCCCCGTTGCAATCCCAGAGGCCCCGGAACCGCAATGAGTGGCTGCTTCCGGCCATGATCGTGCTCGCTACCCTGGTGATCCTGCCCCTTTGGTTCGCCGAGGCCGGCGTCCCGCCCTTGTTCAGCCTCCTGGGAGGTACCTCGAGTGACCAACTCGCGGTGGATCGTCAGCAGGCGTTCAGCCGCTTGGGTTCGGCGCCCCTGCGTCTGGCCCTGGGCGTGCTGAGGAACCTGTTCATGATGTTCGCTGCCGGGTGGTTCGTGGCCAGCGCAGCGACGACGCCACGCGAACACTGGCGCCGCCGCAGCACCACCGAGATGGCAGCGATGTCGATCGCCGGCCTCGGCCTGTTCTTCGCGCTGCTGACGACCGAACGTGCGGTTGCCGGTGAACTCCTCGTGGTCTGTGGCATCTCGTTCCTGGTTGCGCGGCGCAAGGAGTTGTCGGCGGCGCTCGTCGGAGCGCTGGTCGCCGCAGCCGCGATGTACCCGCTGGCGGTCGGCGTCCTCAGCGGCGCCGGGAACCTGACCGAGGTGGTACTGGGCCTACGCCGCCGTATCTTCTATCTGCCGACAGAGGTCATGACCCGGTATTTCATCGAGTTCCCGCGTTTTCACGAACATCTCGGCGGGACGACGGTGCCGAAGCTCTCGTACCTGACCGGAGGTGAGACGTTCGACCTCTCCGGTTACATGTACCTGCGCTACTACCAGCGCACACCCGGGCTGAATGGCAATGCCAACGGGTCCTTCTTCGGGGTTGGTTGGGCGAACTTCGGGCTGCCCGGAGTTGTCCTCTGGTCGCTCGCGGCCGCAGTGGCCCTCGTTGTCCTCGATCGGATCATCGACCGCGCCCCGCTGCGCTCGGGCGCTGCGTTGCGTGGACTCGGGGTTATCATCGCCGTGCTGACAACATCGAGCGACATTTTCAGGTCGGTGTTGGGGTTCGCTCCCGGATTCCTCGACCTGCTCCTCATCGTCTGGCTGGTGGCCCGGGTAACTGACCGACGGACCTTCAACCGGACCGTACCGCCCCCAACCCCACCCTCGGACGACGAAAAGTTCCTGGCCACATCGACTTCGCAATCACCCGACTGAGAGAGCAATGGATTCGACAAACCCCGTTTATGACAGTGTGACCAGCGGTGCCCTGCGCATGGCGAGGCGTCACTGGTACGTGATCGCTCTCGCCGCTGCGCTGGGGCTGGTGGTCGGCTTGTACCTGACCAGCGGCAAGGCGACCTACCGTGCAGAGGGAACCCTCCAGATAATGCTCGACGCCGTCACTCCGAATACCACGCCCGGGGACGGGTACAGGCCGACGATCGACCCGATCGCGCTGGCGAGTCGTGTCGAGCAGTCGACGGGTGATTCCGACATACCGGACTCGACGAGCTTCACGGTCACCGGGGACTCCACCGGCGGATACCTCACGCTAACGGCTGCCGGTGACACCGAAGCGAGCGCGGGTGAAGCGTTCAACACGGTCGCGACCGAAGCTACGACGATCGCCACCGACGAGGTCACGGAGTCGGTACGGACAAGGGTCGCAGCGTTGGAACAGCTCTCTGGCGATGCCCAGAAGCGTGTGGATCAACTGGATGCCCAACTCGAGGACCTGAGTGCCAAAGGCGTGACTCCCGCGGCATCGAACCCCGTCGTCATCCAACGTATGGCAGCGGCCGACACGCTGGCATCGGTGAACCTCGACCTGGCTGTCGCGCAGAGTCAACTCGAAACGCTTTCCACCCGGTTGGTCAGCGTCGATGACCCCACAGTGAGTCTCGCGGATTCGGGGTTCATCATGGCGGTCGCGCTCTTGGTCCTGGGCGCTCTGGTGGCGTTCGGAGTGCTGCTGGTGATCCAGGCCGTGGACGGACGCCTGCGTCGCCGGATCCAGATCGAGCGGGATGTCCCCCAGACCATGATGCTCGGGGTCGTGGCGCGCAAGGCGCAGAGCGCCCAGCTCTCGGTGCTGGGCCGCACGTTGACGCGTTTCATTTCCGAGGTCGGCGTCAGCCGGGTGCTGCTCGTGCCGATCCGGGGAGAGGTTCCGCCTGAACTGGCGAGCACGCTCGAGGGATCCCAGGACATCCCCGTTGAAACCGCCGACCTGGAAACGGCGAGCGGGGATTATGGAGATGACTCTGTGGGAATTGTCTTCCTCGTGCCGTTCGGAGCGGTGCCCCAGGAGGAGCTCCAGGGCGCCGTGGCTGACGCCAGGACTGCCGGTTCGACCAAGCTGGCGACGGTCTTGATCCGCGTACCGGCAGCGGATCACGCGTGGGCTGCGGTATCCACGGTTTGAGCGCCACATCGACCGTCCGGAGGAACCGGCACCGGTCGTCCCGCAGTAGGTGACACTGCGCAGTAGGTGAGATCCCGCAGTAGGTGACACTGCGCAGTAGGTGGGGCCGGGGTTCAGTCGATCTCGCCGTACCAATCTGCCAACCTCCTGCTCACGGCTTCGACCCCGTGATTCGAGACCACCCAGGACCGTGCTTCGGCGCCGAGGCGCTCCAACTGTTCGGTGTGATCCAGCAGATCCACCACCTGCGCGGCGGCCAGCAGAGGGTCGGACTCGTCGAGGACGGGAGGTCGGAGCGAATGGTCCAGATCATCCCGCAGGGGCATCACGACCGGGCGTCCACATGCCATGGCCTGGAGTTCGGACATCCCTGCCACCCCGAGGCGTCGTTGCCCCAGAACCACCCGGTGGTCGTTGAGTAGCCCAGGCAACTCGTGGGCCTCCATGAACCCGACCATCTCGACATCCTGTTCCTCGAAGGCCGATACGTGGGGTCCGTGTGCGATGGCGGTGACGCTCAGATCCGGTCGCGTCCTCTTCAGTTCCTTGACGACCTCGAGCGTCCCGAGGGCGCCCTTGACATCGGTGAGTGCCGAGAAGACCAGCACGTCACGGTGCGCCGCAGAGGGAGCGACCGTACGGTCGAACGTGTCGGTGTCGACAGGGTTGGGGAGATACCTCGCTCGATCGGGTAGCCACTCGAGGAGGTCGGGTGTTGCCGCGACGAGAAGGTCAGAAGCCGCGAAGATGCGTCCGAGTGCTGTCCGTCTCACGGCGTCCGGAGCCCTCACATCGGTTCCATGACAGTGCACCACGAGAGGATGACGTCCGAGGAACCAGAGTCCCGAGGTCGCATAGTGGACATGCGCGATTGAACCGGTCGACTTCAGTTCTGAGCGAATCCGCGCGGTGGCTGTTGCCCTGGGGCCCGAGGAGAGAACCTTGACGGGCAGGGAACTGCGCGCGGCAGGCGTTGGAAGCAGCCGCTGCTCGGCGTGGACCCCGATCTGGTTGAGCCCCTTCACCAGCGTGCCGGCCACCCCTGCCACTTCTCCAACGTGGATGACGCTGCGCGCGGCGGGTCCGCTCACTGCTCGCGGAGGCTGAGGTATGTCCGGCCGGCCCCGATCCACAACGAGGGATCGAGGTACGCCCGTCCATCGACGATCACCGAGGCATCCGGCAGGTCTGTAGGTAGCAGTTGCGCATACTCGGCGTGGTCGGTGTGCAGGACCACGGCATCCCAACCCGGACCAACCGAAGCAGGCTCGAAACCCTCGGACTCGAGTTCCTCGGGGGTGAAGTACGGATCCTCCACACCGACGTGTGCACCCATCGCCTCGAGGCTCTGCACCAGCGAGTAGGTGCCGGAGAAGGCCGGTTCCTTGACGCCGCCACGGTATGCGAGCCCCAGCACGAGGACGTTGTGGCCCTCGAGACTGCCACCCGTCGCCGTGCGGAGCATCTCCGCGAAGTAGGCCGGCATCTCGTCGTTGGTGGCCCTGGACGCAGCGGGAAGACGTGCCTCGGGGTCATTGCTCAGGTAGAGCCGTGGGTACACGGGGATGCAGTGACCACCGACCGATATCCCGGGTTGGTGCAGGTGGCTGTACGGCTGACTGTTGGCCGCCTCGATCACCGAGAACACGTCGATGCCCTGCGACCGGGCGAACCGTGCGAATTCGTTGGCGAGTCCGATGTTGACGTCGCGGTAGGTGGTCTCGGCAAGCTTGACGAGCTCGGCTGCCTCGGCAGTGCCCACGTCCCACACGCCGTTGGGACGTGCGAGGTCGGAACGCTCATCGAACGTGAGCACCGACTCGTAGAACGCGATCGCCCGCTTGGTGGACTCAGCGTCGATTCCGCCGACGATCTTCGGATACCGCCGGAGGTCGGCGAACACCCGTCCGGTGTACACACGCTCGGGAGAGAAGCACACGAACAGGTCCTCGCCGGCGGTCAGGCCCGACAACTCGGAGATCTGCGGTGTGAATCGGTCGCGCGTCGACCCCACGGGCAGGGTGGTCTCATAGCTCACCAGGGTTCCGGCCCGGATCCCCCGGCCGATGGCCTCGGTTGCGGCATCCATGGCGGTGAACTCCGGTCGGGCTTCGTCGTCCACGACGAGTGGAACCACCACGACGACGACTTCGGACTCTGCGACCGCTGCGCTCGTCTCGGTCGTGGCGGTGAGTGAACCGTTCGCCACCACCGTCAACAGCTTCTCGGCGAGGTCTGCTTCTCCCGGGAAGGGCTCCTCGCCCCGGTTGATGCAATCGACCAGCGATTCGTTGATGTCCGCTCCCCGGACCCGGTGTCCCATGCTGGCGTACTGCACAGCCAGGGGTAGTCCGATCTTGCCGAGTGCCACTACGCAGATTTCCACGGGAATGGATCGTACACGGCGCCTGAGTTGTCCCATGCGAGCGCCGTGTCTACGTCGCCAGTTGGCAGTGCCGTGTGTCGGAGCGAGCGTCGCTGTTTCCGCCATGATGTCCAGTAGGATCGTCGTCCATGCTCCTGAAACGTCGTCGGCTGCTGCGGCGCGCCACTTTTGTCCTGTGCGTCCTCTTGGTAGCGCCCGTGGTTCCGCTGCCGGGCTTCACGACCGAGGTCGTTGCAGCGGCGGAGTCCGTTCCGATGCCGAAGTTGCGGATCGCAGACGATTCCGAACTCACCGAGATCGAGGCTGCTGCCGAAACCGAGATCGATGGTTCGCAGCGGTTGGCCGGGCGACAGGAGGATGTCGAGGAGTTCTCGATGATCGGCGTCTCCCTGGATGAGACACCTACCGAACCGGTCCTCGTCCGGGTGAAGGACCTGGCCGGGGAGTGGGGTGACTGGCAGGAGTTGGCGGTCGAACTCGACGAGGGCCCGGACCTGACCTCTCCTGAGGCGGCTGGATCGACGGTCGGCACCGAACCGCTCTGGGTCGACGAAGCCGACGGTTATGAGGTGAGTCTGTCGGCGCACGATGCCCCATCTGCGGATGTGGTCGTCGTTCGTGAGCACGAGCAGACCACGGTCGTGGAGACCTCCAAGGCCGGTGCTGCGCTGCCCGCGCTCCAAGGGATGCACTCCCGTTCCGAATGGGGTGCACGGGCACCTAAGCACACGCCTTCGGTGGCATCGACGGTCAAGCTCGCAGTGGTGCACCATTCGGTGTCTCCCAACGGATATACGCCGGGACAGGTCCCCTCGGTGCTCCGGGGCATCCAGGCGTACCACATGGACAGTCGGGGCTGGGACGACATCGGCTACAACTTCGTGGTCGATCGCTATGGCGGTATCTGGGAAGGTCGGGGAGGCGGTGCTGACCAACCAGTGGTGGGAGCGCACGCCTCCGGGTTCAATACGGGATCGGTCGGCGTGATGGTGCTCGGTGACTTCTCGAGCGCACAGCCCACTTCAGCCTCCATTCAGGCTGCGGGCACCGTGATCGGGTGGAAACTCGCTCTTCACGATGCCGAACCCTCTGGACGGGTTGACTTCGTGTCCGGGGGTGGTCCCCGGTATGCGGCTGGTACGAAGGTCAACCTTCCAAGGGTCGTCGGGCACCAGGATGTCGGTTCCACGTCCTGTCCCGGCCATGTCGAGGGCCATCTCGCTACGGTGCGCCAGCGAGCGTCCGCGGTGTATCCCTTCATCCGTGCGCTGCTCTCTCCCGAGGGAGCGATCGAATCCGTGGTCGGAGGCAACGGAAGTGTCACCGTCAGTGGTTGGGCCGTGGATCGTTCGGCCCCCGGCCCTGCCAACGTGCGTACCGCCGCAGGTACTGTGAAGGCCACGACAGCGACCACCATCTCGCGCCCTGACATCAAGGCGCGGTACGGGGGTGACGGCATGGCCGGCTTCACCCGCACGCTCACGGGGGTTCCGCCCGGAATGCAGCTGGTTTGTTCCACCGTCTGGTCGAGCCTGGGCCATGACCGCGACACGCGGCTGGGTTGCACCTGGACACTCGTCGGCGATCCGACGGGTACGAGTCCGGTTGGCCGATTCGAGGTAGCGACCGCCACTCCCGGACGGATCCATGTATCCGGATGGGCACTGGATCCGCAGACCTCGGTTCCCGTGACAACCGAACTCCTCGTGGACGGAGTGGTGCGTTCCACCATGAGAGCCGACCTCCACAGTTCCTCGGTACCGGCCCGTTACGCCGCACTCGGTTCATCCCGTCGATTCAAGGCGAGCGCCGTGGCCGTTCCCTCCGGCAACCACACGGTCTGCGTACGAGCCAGGAACCAGGGCGCAGGAGTGGACACACTCGTCGACTGCCGGATCCTCGAGGTTCCGCCCCACAACCCCGGAGGCGCGCTCGAGGGGGTCACTTCGAATCGCCCCGGCAAGATCGACGTCACAGGTTGGGCTCTTGACCTCGAATCGACCAAGCCGATCAACGTCCTGCTCGCGGTGGGCGGACGTTGGCACGTGGTAACGGCCGACCGTGTCCGCAACGACATCGCGGCCAGCTATCCCGGCTACGGAGCCGAGCATGGAATCGCCGCCAGCATCACTGCCAAGGGTGGTCCAACGACGGTGTGCGCCTACGGGATCAACGTCGAGGGCGGGTCCAACTCGTTGATCGGGTGTCGCAAAGTCGATGTGGTCAAGTGAGGGCTTCGGGCCGGCTGCTGTCGAGTACCTGAGTCCCGCCTACTTGACAACCATCTTCCGACATCCAAGGACCTTGTTGTCGCCGCCTCCGTGGTTCATGGCGACCACGCAGACGGTGTGGTTTCCCGACCCTGTGGCGACGTCGAACTCGTAGCCGCGGTTGGCGCTGAGCAACGCACTGGGTGCCCTGGTGTCGGCATTCGGCAGTTTCGCTACCGAGCGAACCCATTTCTTGTCGGTGATCGCCACCACGTCGATGGGAGCTTTGGTCTCGGGGTCGAGGGCCCACCCGCGGATGCGAACCCGGCCCGTGGCCGGATTCGTCATGGACGTGAAGGCACCGATCGGATCGCTGCCGGGGACCCAGAGACTGCGGCAGTCGATCCGCGAGTAACTTCGTGTGGTCCTGTGAATGACGGTGATGCACACCTGGTGCCTTCCCTGGACGATCCCGGGAACGTCGAACGCGATGGACCCGGTGGATCCGATCTGGGCGACCGGCGTGTCGTCGACCTCGAGGATCGCGAGCGACAGGCCTGAAGCGCTCGGGTCGGAGAATTTCGCAGATACCCGTACCGTGCCGGCGGCGACGGACGCGGCGGTGATGGACCCGGTCGCCGTGCCGGGTGCGACCTGTACCGCCCGCAGGAAGTCGTGGACCTGTTGGGCCCGGAACCGGATGCTCGGCAGCACATCCAGTATGCGTCCCGGACATTCTGTGGAGCCCACCTGGGTATGTCCGACGATACGGGGCAGGGTCACCCTGGTCCCGCTGGGGTACCTGGGTCCACCGCCGGAGGTGAACTTGGCGGATTCGTTCGGGTCGTGGCCGTGACGGAACAGTTTCCACCCTGCCACCTGGGCCACTGATTCATTGGCCGCGGTGCTCGATGCGGTCGATGAGTAGTCACCCAGGACGACGATACCGACGGATCCCGTGTTGAAACCGGACGCGTGCGCACCGACGACGGGACGGTCATATCCGCCACCGCGTGCCTCCCAGACCCCTCCGTACTTGTCGACCGCGAAGTTGTAGCCGATGTCCGACCAACCCCGTGTGTTCATGTGGTAGTTCTGAATGCCGCGCAACCTCGACGGCACCTGACTCGGTGAGTAGGAGTTCGGGGTCACCGAATGGTGGACCACGGCCATGTTGACGCTCGACGCCACACTCACTGCCTTGGGTGCCTGGCTGGTCCACTCCGAGCGGTGGTGCATGCTGAAGGGGGTATTCGTGGCAGCGTCCGCCTGCCTGTCGGTCACTGCGACCTTGAACTGCGGCACGTCGCGGATTGTCAGGACCTCCACCGAGTCGGCGAGGGATTCATCGACTGCGACCTCATAGGCCGTGGCGTCGTCCACCCATACGGGTTCTGTGGCATACCTCGCAGCCGGGTCGGCCCGGTTGGCCGTCGCAGCGTCTGCTTCCGCGCTGTGGAGATCCGGGCCTTCGGACGGATCCGGAGCGAGGTTCATCCACTCCTCCCAGTTCCCATCCGAGTCGCGGACCCGCAGGTACACATCAGATTCCTCTGCCATCGTCACGCCGATCGTGTGGAACTCGTGGGTGGGTTCCTTGGACCCGACGGCGAGTTCGCCTGAAACGCCGGCATCGGCCTGCTCGGTGTCCTGCTCATCGGGGCCGACCCCGCTGGTCGAGTGCGCCTCTTTGTCGCCTTCGTCGTGCTGGACCTCCGTGTCACCGGAGAGATCCAAGGCCTCCCGGGCGATCTGGGCCGCGGGCACCGTGTCGTCGTCGAACACCGGAGCGCTTGGTTCGGCGGTCGCTCCGACCGACTCGACCAGTGCGGGTACGGGAGCGAATGCCGCCAGGAAGACGCCCACTGCCAGTACGGGCAGTAGACGCTTCGTAATGCGGAGGGAAGAGCTCATCGTGGTTACCTCGGGCAACGACGGGCATGCGTCTGTCACCGGTATGCAGGGGTGGAGTCCGATCGGTTCTGATATCGGCGCGCTCGGGACCGTGCATTAGCAGAATCCGATGATCGGTTGGCGGGTGCATCCGTGGCACTCACGAGCTCCGTCCGATCCGTAAGATCGACCGTGTTGTGGCAACCCCCGTATTCATCACGGTTCGTGACCGCCTGTCGCCGCTCGTCGCGCTCGTCGACTGGCTCGAACGCGCCCAGGACGCCGCCATCACGCTGGTCGACAACGATTCGGCCTACCCGCCGTTACTGGACTGGTTGGAGACCTGCGGACACACGGTGGTGCACACAGGGTCCAATCTCGGTCCACGGGCGGCGTGGTTGACCGGGCTCGTTCAGGAGGCCGGGCTCAGCGACCCGTACGTGGTGACCGACCCCGACGTCGTACCCGACGATGGTTGTCCGCTCGACCTGATCGGACACCTCACAGACGTTCTCCGGGGCCACCCGGACGTGGATCGCGTGGGTCCCGGGCTGCGGATCGATGATCTTCCCGCGGATGCGGCGCACACCGGGGCAGTGCGCGCATGGGAGGAGCAGTTCTGGAACCGGGAGGTTGAACCGGGGCTGTTCGAGGCGGACATCGACACCACGTTCGCCCTGTACCGTCCGGGTCGGCGCGTCCCGGGGGTTCCTGCGCTACGCACCGGTGCTCCGTACGTGGCGCGGCACCTCCCCTGGTACCAGGTGGGTCCACCGGATGAGGAGACGCTGTTCTACAGGGCGCGCGCCGATCCGACGGTCAACTCCTGGGACCTCGAGGAGCTCCCTCCGTATCTGCGCCGGCTGATCATGGAACGTGGCCGCGACACTTCGGGGCACACGGTCTGATGGCTTCCGGACTTTTTCCACCCGACACGCTCAGGGGGCGCTCGGCGCGTGTTCTGGTGCGGGGATTGAGGTGTCTGCATCCCGTGGCCGCCAGACGTGGCGATCCTGGAGAGGTCATCGAGGCTCTCCGTGGCGAATACCCCTATCGATACTGGTTGCGGGATCAGCGCAGGCGTCGGGGACTGCCGGCCGGACCCACGCCTGCAGAGGCGGGAATCGACTGTCGGTGTGATCCGGAGGACCTTTTCGAACCGGACGCCTCACGACTCATCGGCGATGCCCTCGACAGTGGGGCGCGTGCGGTGGTGTTCCACGAGGACACGGCCGGCAACACCGGTACGGTGCGCATCGTGGCGACGCCGGGTCCGGTGTCGAGTCATGCAGGCAACGGACCCGAATGGGCGGCCGTCTGCCGTCGTGGGGGTGCGGGGGAGCAGGGGAGCGACTCCACCGACGCCGGCATCGACTGGCGACATGTCGAACGGATCGACGAGCTCTTGTTGCATCGCAGCACGGACAACCGCCATGTGGGTGGCCGTGACGGGCCGCCCGGGGATCGGTTGCCGGGCGCAGAGCCACTGGTGACCCCGCCGCCGGCCTCGAGGGACATCGCTGTGATCGTGCCTTCGCCGGCGAGCCTTGCCCTGCTGGAGCGCCTGTTCGAGGGGCTGGTGGCCGAGGACCGTGTGGCGGAGGTCGTCGTTGTCGACAATTCGCAGCCCCAGCGGGAATCCGACGAGTTCTACCGCTCATGGGCCCGGCGGTTGCCGCTCGTGGTCGAACACACCGATCCGACCGCGGAGTTCAACTACTCCCGTGCCAACAATCTCGGAGCCAGCGCATCGGTGAGCCCCCTACTTGCGTTCTGCAACGACGACCTGGAGTTCGTGGCCCATCCCACCCTCTCCAGGCTTGCAGGCTGGTTGGACGTTCCCGATGTGGGGGTGGTCGGGCCCACAGCTTGCGCTACCCCGATGGCACCATCCAGCACGGCGGTGTGGTCCTGGGCCTCAACGGCCTCGCCGAGCATGCCTTCACCGGCATGGCGCCCGGATCCGACACCCTCATCGGCAACACCGACGATCCGCGTGATGTCTCAGCGGTGACCGGCGCCTGCCTGGTCACCTCGCGGGAGGTCTTCGAAGCCGTAGGGGGGTTCGACGAGGAACTCGTGCTCACCGGCAGCGATGTCTGGTTCTGCCTGCAGCGCCGCGGGAGCTCGGCGCCCACACCGCCTATGACGGCACTGTCGCGCTGATCCACCATGAGTCGGTCAGCCCGGGGCGATGCCAACCACCTGGCCGACGTGGTGGCCAGCGCCCAGCCGTTGGGGCCACCTGATCGACGAGGGGGACCCCTACTGGTCCCAGCGGCTGTCGGTCAACCGCCATCGAGCCGACGCTGCGTCGCCGTGACGACCCGACGAGCCGCCAGATGCTCAACGGGTACCTCGAAGCGCGACGTCGCTGACCCGCCCCAGCGGTACGCCGGGTCCGTCCATCGCCCTGGCGCATTCTCCGGCCGGGAGGTCTGTAGCCTGATCCACATGTCGCTTCGATTCGTGATCATCGGCGGGGGGCCCGCGGGTACCCAGGCTGCCACCACCGCTGCCCGGCTGGGGGCCGATGTGACGCTGGTCGAACGTGACATCGTCGGAGGTGCCGCCCACCTGTGGGACTGCGTGCCGTCCAAGGCGATGATCGCCACCGCCGGAGCGCTCGACCAGGTCGACCGTGGCACCGGCGATGGGGCTCGATTCCGATGGCGCCTCGCTCGACCTGGAGTCGCTCCAGCAAGCGGATCACCGGCATCGAGGACCGCCTGGAGTCACAGGGACGCGGCGCTGCTGGAGAGTCAGGGCGTCAGCATCGTCGAAGGCACCGGCTCGCTGGTGGACCCCCACACGATCGAGGTGCAGCACCGACGGACCGCGCCGAGACGATCCACGCCGATGCGGTGATGGTGAGCACCGGGCAGCCGACCCCGGATTCCCGAGTGGTGCACTCCCGACGGGATCGGGTGCTCACGACCCGCGACGCCTACCCGCCCGAGCGAGATGCCCGAACACCTCGTCGTGGTGGGATCGGGTGTCACCGGCGTGGAGTTCGTCCACATGTTCTCGTCGCCTCGGCTCGCGAAGTGACGCTCATCGTCAGCCGCCAACAGGTGCTGCCGGGCAAGGATCCCGAGGTGGCAGCGGTACTGGAGGACGATTTCCTCGGTCGCGGGGTGAAGTCTGCTCAAGGGCGCACGGGCTCAGGGAATCGATGCCGTCCGATGGGTCGCTGGTCGTCAGTTGCGATGACGGTCGGATCGGTCGAGGGATCCCACGTCCTGCTGGCGATCGGCTCGATTCCCAACCTCGAGGGCATCGGGCTGGATGCCGCCGGTGTGGAGATCGACGGCGACTGGGTGCGCACGGTCGACCATCACATGCGCACGAACGTCGATCACATCTACGTAGCCGGTGACGTATCGGGCAAGCTCCCGCTGTCAGTCGGTGGCAGCGATGCAGGGACGCAAGATCGCCGAGCACGTGATGGGGCTGCACAAGGTCGACCACCGCCACCTCGACTACGACAAGGCGGCATCGGCGATCTTCACCGATCCCGGAGATCGCGGATGTGGGCCTCGCCGAGGCCGATGCGTTCGCCGAAGGCCGCAAGGTGAGGGTCACCAAGGTGCCATTCGCCAGTTCGGCGAAGGCGCTGATCAACAATGACCCCAGGGGTTTCGTCAAGATCATCTCCGACCCTGCAACGGGGGTGATACTCGGTGGATCGATCGTCGGCTTCAACGCCGCGGAACTGATCGCGGTCATCGCCGTGGCGGTCACCAATGGGCTGCGTGCGAGCGACATCGCCGAGTCGATCTTCGTGCATCCCGCACTCTCCGAGGCGCTCAGCGACGCCGCCGAGTGAGCGGAGCAGGCCCCGGCGAGATGTACCGCCAGGGTCGGAACGGGGCTCCTCCCGCCCGAGAGTGTTTTGGACATCAGCAGGTACAATTGTCGACGGGCCGAAGCCCCCTAGCCGACCAGGTGGAGTGAGATGATCTCAGAGGGTGACACGACGGCGCGTATCGCGGTGGTGGGAACCGGATACGTGGGACTGACCACGGGTGCATGCATGTCGCACCTTGGTCACGATGTCGTGTGTCTCGACATCGACGCGGAGAAGGTGGCCCTGTTGCGCAAGGGTCAGGTACCCATTCTCGAGGATGGGCTGGAACGGCTGGTGGTGGAGGGCATCCACACCGCGAAGCTCGACTTCACGACCGATGTGGGTGAGGCGGTCGCGGACCGCGGATTTCGTGTTCCTGTGTCTGCCCACCCCGCAGGCGGCTGATGGATCGGCCGACCTTTCCTACGTGGAGCAGGCCTGTGGGCAGATCAGCGGCCATCTCGCACCCGGGAGCGGTTGTCATCAACAAGTCGACGGTGCCGGTCGGCACATCTGTGACGGTCGCAGATGCGCTCGGACGCGATGACGTGCATGTCGTGAGCAACCCGGAGTTCCTCCGCCAGGGCACCGCCGTGCATGATTTCCTGAACCCGGACCGGATCGTGATCGGGGCTGACAATCGGGAGGTCGCCCTGGGAGTTGCGGCTCTGTACCTCGACCTCGCGGCCCCGTGGGTAGTCACCGATCCGGCATCAGCTGAGTTGATCAAGTACGTGGCGAACTCGTTCCTGGCGACGAAGCTGAGCTTCGTGAACGCCGTGGCCGCCGTTTCAGAGGCGGTCGGAGCAAATGTGGCCGACGTCATCCAGGGCGTGGGGCATGACCGTCGCATCGGCCATGCGTTCCTGTCTCCGGGGCCCGGTTGGGGTGGTAGTTGCCTACCGAAGGACACTTCGGCCCTGGCCCACATCGCCCACAGCGCCGGCTACGACTTCGCGTTGTTGGAGTCGGCGATGGAGGTCAACGAGCAGCAGTTCGACCGGATCGTCGGCAAGGCGGAAGACCTCGTGGGGGATCTCCGGGGGTGCACCGTCGCGGTGTGGGGCCTTACTTTCAAGGCCCACACCGATGACCTCCGCGACTCGCCGGCTCTGAAGATCGTTTCCAGGGTGCTGCAACGCGGCGCGGTGGTCCGTGCCTATGACCCCGGGATCAATTCGTCGCGACAGGTCATGGAGGGCGTCGAGGTGGTCGATGACCTCTTCGAGGCAACCAAGGGGGCGGACGTTCTGATGGTCCTCACCGAATGGCCTGAGTTCAGGCGAGCGGATCTTGCTCAGCTGGAGGGTTCACTCGGGGCGTTGAAGATCGTCGATTCCCGCAACCTGATGGACCTCGGCGCGCTCGAACGTCACGGGTTCGATGTCCGTTCCGTCGGCCGCAGCTGAACAGCTCGACGGGATGAGGCGCCCGGAACCAGCCCGTGGTGTCCGGCAGGTATCAGCTGACCTCGATCACCACGACGATCTCACCCGCGCTCGACAGATTGTCCGACCTCCACCTTCACCTCGGTGACGGTGCCGTCGATATCGGCCGCGACGTTGTTCTCCATCTTCATGGCCTCCAGCACCACGAGCGGGTCGCCCACGGACACGGATTGGCCGACCTCGACATCGACCTTGACGATCGTGCCCTGCATCGGCACGGCGATCTTTCCCGAGCCGGCGACGGCGGCTCCGCCGCCCCCACCTGAGCGCTTCCGCTTGGGTCGGGGCCTGGACCCGGTTCCGGCAGCAGCCAATTGGCTCTCGGGTACGTACATGGCGACCTCGAAACGACGACCGTTGACCTCGACGTCCATGTTGCGCTTGACCTTGGGGTCGTCCTCATCCTCAGCGCCAGAGGTATCCGCCATCCCGGACAGGCCGCTCAGGTCGAGGACTTCCTCGACCCACTTCGTGGAGTGTTCGATTGCGGAGAAATCGGGGTGCCGCAGGATCGCGAGGTCTGCGGGGATGACCGTGGCGACACCCTCGAGCACCATCTCCTCGAGAGCACGGATCATCCGGGCGATGGCCACGTCACGGTCCCGGCCCCAGACGCAGAGCTTTCCGATCAGGTTGTCGTAGTACTGCGAGACCTCGTCGCCGGATTCGTACCCGCCGTCCCATCGTGTACCGAAGCCGGAGGCCTCATGGAGCTTCGTGATGCGTCCGGGAGAAGGCAGGAACGCCCCGCCCGCAGGATCCTCGGCGTTGATCCGGCATTCGATGGCGTGACCGTGGATCTCGATGTCGTCCTGCGTGAAGGGCAGTGGTTCCCCGGCGGCGACCAGGAGCTGGAGTTCCACCAGATCGAGTTCGGTGATCAGTTCGCTCACCGGGTGTTCCACCTGCAGGCGGGTGTTCATCTCGAGATAGAAGAAGTCGCCGTTCTCGTAGAGGAACTCGACGGTTCCTGCGTTCTGGTAGTCGCAGCCCTTGGCGACAGCGACTGCCGCCTCACCCATGGCAGTGAGTGTTTCCTCGGGGATCCCGGGTGCGGGAGCTTCCTCGATGAGCTTCTGGTGTCGACGCTGCGCAGAGCAATCGCGGGTGCCCACGTACACGGCGTTGCCGTGCTGGTCGCAGATGAGCTGTACCTCGACATGGCGGGGCTTCGTCAGGTAGCGCTCCAGGTAGCACTCGTCACGCCCGAAGTAGGCGAGAGCTTCGCGCTGGGCGGATTCCAGGGCGGCAGCGGCGTCGCCGGCGGATTCCACGACCTTCATGCCGCGTCCACCGCCACCGTACGCTGCCTTGATGGCCACGGGATAGCCGTGTTCGGCTCCGAAGTCGGTGATCTGGTCGATGTCCTGGATGAAGGTGTTGTCGCCGGGAACTCCCTTGACCCCCACCTTCTCGGCGGCCCCACGGGCGGAGATCTTGTCGCCCATCACCTCGATGGCGGCCGGCAGCGGTCCGATGAACTTCACACCCATGTCGGTGATTGCCCGGGCGAAGTCGGCGTTCTCGGAGAAGAAGCCGTAACCCGGGTGGACCGCTTCGGCGCCTGAACGGCTGACCACATCGAGGATCTTCTCGGTGTCGATGTAGGACTCCGCCGCGGACTGACCGCCGAGCGCGTAGGCCTCATCGGCGAGTCGGACGTGCAGGGCGTCGCGATCCAGCTCGGAGTAGACGGCCACGGTGGAGATGCCCATTTCCCTGCATGCCCGGATGACCCGGACTGCAATCTCTCCGCGGTTTGCGATCAACACTTTGGAAAACACGCTATATCTTCTCCTCATGAGCAGCACTCGCGCCAAAGCAGCACTCGCAGGCTCTCGTTTCGCCGACTTGCGATGGGTGCCGGAAACCGATTCGACCAATACCGATGTGCAACGGGCACTGGCTTCAGCGGCACAAGCAGACCCCGGTTCTCGAGCTGATCTGGTGATCGTTGCCGATCACCAGCGAAGTGGCCGGGGTCGTCTGGATCGTACATGGGAGGCACCACCGGAAGCATCCTTGCTGATGTCGGTGGGCACGACGGCCGTTGTGGCGGACGCTCATCGTGGTCTGATCCTCAGTGCCATGTCACTGGCCGGGGTCGCCGCCATCGATGAGCTCTGCGGGGTGGAGGTGGGTGTCAAGTGGCCCAACGACCTCGTATGGAGCCCTGACGCTTCCGGCGGTGGTGGCGGGGGCGATTCCGGGCCTCTCAAGGTCGCGGGGATCCTGGCCGAGGCCGTCGCGTTGCCCGGACAGCGGACGGGATACGTCGTGGGGATCGGAGTCAACTGCAATTGGGGCGAAATGCCCGGACCGCTCGCCGGGACCGCCACCTCCTTGGACATTCTCAGCGGAGAGCCCGTGGACCGATCAGACCTCGCCGTGAGCCTCATCGAAGGGTTCGCACGGCGTATGGGCCTCCTCGAAGGAGACAAGGGCGATGTGCTGCTGGCCGAGGCACGGGCGCGATCGGCAACCATCGGTGGCGAGGTCGTGGCACAGCTCCCGGGTGGCGAATTGCGCGGGCTGGCGATCGACCTCGATCACGACGGTGCGTTGTTGATCGCCACCGGTGGCGCCGGCTCGGACAGTGTGACCGAACGGGTGACCGTGGGCGACGTGGTCCACCTCCGCCCCTCTACCTAGCTCGTTCTGTGGGGTGTGCGTGGCGCCCAGCGCCACGCACACCCCACAGAACCCTGTAACAGGGGAAGTTGGTCAGGCGTAGGAGGCGTCCCAGGCGGCCATTGCAGCGGTGGTCAGTGGACCGCGGACCTTCGCGAGGGCTTGGCCATCGACTCGGGCGATCGGTTGCACCTCGCGTCCGGTGGACACCAGGAATGCCTCCTGTGCCTCGATCAGCGCGCTGATCGGTAGGGCTCGCTCGACCACCACGAGGCCGGTCCCGGTGCCGTTGGCGGATTCAGCATCGCCCGCGAGGAGTGCTTCCATGAGCAGGGCCCGTGTGATTCCAGCCAGGCACCCGGAGGCGAGTGGGGGAGTGACGAGTGCCCCGTCGTGTTCCAGGAAAACATTGGTGCCGGTCCCTTCGCAGAGTTCCCCCCGTGTGTTGGCGAAGATCGCCTCGGTCGCGCCGGCTCGCCGGGCATGGGCGAGGGCGACCACGTTCTCGCCGTAGCTCGTCGTCTTCAGCCCGGCCAGGGCGCCGGACTCATTTCGGGTCCAGGGCACGATGGCGACATCGGTCGGTTCCCGGGTCAGGGTCATCTCGCTGGCCGAAACGAGAAGGGTGGGTCCGGTGATCCCACGATCCGATCCCGCTGGTCCGCGGCCCCCGGTGACAGTCACCCGGAGGCGTGCGACTGCATCCTGTCCACGGGTGAACCCCCATTGGCCTGCAACCTGTGAGACTGCGTGGAGGATCTCGCTGCGTGCCGGCACCGGGAGCAGCAGGGCGGCGGCAGAACGCTCGAGCCGCTCGAGATGTGCCTCCAGCGCGAAAGGGGCGTCGCCCACCATCTTGATCGTCTCGAAGACACCGTCACCGACGGTGATTCCGTGGTCGCTCCAATGGAGGCAGGCGGAAGTCGGGTCTCGCAATGCGCCGTCCAACCAGACGACTGCCTCGTCGCCTGATCCAACGCTGTCACCTTCACCGTTGCTCATTGTTGGATTCTCGCGGACCCGCAGGCCACGCGCAGGAGGTTTGCGGCCTTCAGCTCGGTTTCTGCCCATTCACCGCTGGCGTCGGAATCCCACGTGATGGCGCCGCCGGTGCCGAAGTTGAGTTCGCCGTCGCGGATCCAGAACGTACGGATCGCCACGTTCAACTCGCCCAAATCACGATCGGCATCCACCCAGCCGATTGCCCCGCAATACAGATCGCGCGGCTCGGGTTCGGCCCGCCCGATGGCTTCCAGAGCTGCGACCTTGGGCGCACCGGTGACCGATCCCGGTGGAAAGGTGGCTTCGATCGTCCGAGCCCATCCACACCCCCTCTGAAGCGTCCCCTCCACCGTTGAGACGAGGTGGAACAGACCCGGGTGTTCTTCTACCTCCAGCAGGCCCGGCACCCTGACCGTCCCCCATTCGCACACACGGCCCAGATCGTTGCGGACCAGGTCCACGATCATGACGTTCTCCGCCCGGTCCTTGTCGAGGAACCCGTCCGGTGTGGCGGCCGTGCCCTTGATCGGCGATGACCGGACGCGGCGCCGGTCGTGGGCGAGGAACAGTTCCGGCGAAGCGCTCGCCACCTCGATCCCGGCTCCGGGAATCCTCACGACTGCGGAATAGGGGGCCGGGTTGCCATCGGCGAGCACCGCTCCGAGAGCGGCGATGTCCGACCCCCTCTCGCCTGCGACCCGCCTCGAGGGCATCGGGGCCCGCAGGCGTCGGGTCAGGTTCACCTGGTAGACCACTCCGGCAGCGATCTGGCCGCGGATCATCCCGACCTCGGCTTCGAAGTCATCACGATGGAGGCTCGAGGACCACTGGTGCGGTTCCGGACCTCGCCAGGAGGGCCCCGGCCATGGCCGGGCGGGTCCGACGCTTTCGAACCTCGCGCAACAAGGGGTGCCATCGAAAGGCAGCACCACGGCCCAGAACCCATGGGAGTCGAGCGCTTCCAGATCGCTGGTCAGATCGACCAACCCGGTGCAGAGTCGCCCACCCACGACCGCCAATGCACCCTTGCGTAGATCTGCCCCGAGGTTGGGTGTCACCACCAGATCCTAGGGTTCCCGGACACGGACAACGCGCGCCGACACGCGGTGGTCGGGGCCAGTCGTGCGCTGGGCCATGCCAGTGGATGCTGCGCATCCGCTGCTAGCTTTGACGACGTGGGAACCGGCAGGAAACTCCGGCGCACCTGGCCCCAGCGATTGCTTCTCGGGTTCAACGCGCTTGTGGTAGTGGCCTGCTTGGCCGCGGCCGCCGGACTCCACACCTTCTCCTCGAAGCTCTCCTCGGTGGAGACCGTCTCGATCAATTCACCCGACGCGGCCCCCCTGGACCCCGCTGAAACCCGCAACATCCTCATCGTCGGCACCGACTCGGCAGCCAACCTCGATGAGAACGACCCGATCCAGAACGGACGCGAGAACGAGAATCTCGCGGACGTGATCATGATCGTTCGCATCGATCCCGACGAGGGGACTGCACGCCTGCTGTCGATTCCACGTGACTCACGGGTAGAGGTGGCTCCGAGTGGCGACCTGGCCAAGATCAACTCGGCGATGGCCGGAGTCGACGGTCCCCGCAACCTGATCGACACGATCCGGCGGAACTTCGGCATCTCCATCGACAACTACGTCGAGGTCGACTTCGCGGCGTTCAAGGATCTGGTCGACCAACTCAGGGGAGTTCCGGTCTATTTCGCGGCTCCGGTACGTGACAAGAACAGTGGGCTCCACGTCTCGGAGCCGGGCTGTGTCGTGCTGGATCCCAGCCAGGCGCTGGCGTACGCGAGAGCACGTCATTTCCAGTACCAGGATTCCAATGGCCGGTGGCGCTACGACCAGACCGGCGACCTGGGACGGATCACCCGTCAACAGGATTTCATCAAACGGGCGATGCGTCGGGCATCGGAGGCCGGGTTGCGCAATCCCGGAACTGCGTTCGGCATCGTTGACGCGGCGGTTGACTCGGTGAAGATCGACGACATGCTCACCACCGGCATGATCATGCAACTGGTGTCTGTGTTCCGTGCGTTCAACCCCGATGATCTCGAAACCCAACAGGTGCCGACAACCGGCGACATGGTCGGAGGCGTCTCCTACCAACTCGTCGACTGGGACAAGACCCTTCCGATGCTCCTGCCGTATTGGGGGTACGACGACGGCTCCACGCTCAGCGTGGGCGACATCCCCGTAGACGTGTTGTCCACCCGGTCGAACTCGGATTCGGCTGCCCTGATGGCCACCGCCCTCGATGGTGTGGGTTTCGACGCTGCAGTGGATTCATCGAGGTCGACGCCGGAGGCGTCGACCATCACCTTCGGCGACGCGGGTTTCGACGCGGCCAAGATGCTCGCTACGTACCTCGAAGGTGATCTCAGGTTGGAATATGACGAGGACTTCGTCGGGCCGAGACTCGAACTGACCCTGGGTTCGGGTTCCCTCGGCATCCGCAAGGACCCGATCAGGGTGGAGGATCTGCCAGAGGATCTGCAGACCCCACCGTCTGACTACCAGGAAGCTGTCGACTCTCAGCGCGAGGACGGGAGTGCGACCGGCACGGACCCATCCGCGGGTACGAACTCGGATGGTTCCGGAACTGCAGGCAGCAGCGACGGCTCCGGTTCCCAGGACTCGACGACGACCCTTCCCGTGGACGAGGACCCGGCCTTCATCCAGGCTGCCCAAGAGGAGGGGGCTCCTCCCGGAATCGTCCCGACCGACCCTGAAAAAGCGGCCCTCTGCAACTGAGCGATCCCGGTCGGATCCCGAGGTCCACAGTCCATGATTCTCAGTGGACGCGGGCCTCTGCGGCTTCACGGTTGGCGCGGTACCACTCGATCGTCCGGGCCAGGCCTTCGCGGAAATCCACCTGAGCCTCGAAGCCGAATGACTCTCTCGCTCTGGTGGGGTCCACCCTCCGACGCGGTTGGCCGTCCGGCTTCGAAGTGTCCCAGCGGACCTCGCCGGTGAAGCCCACCTGTTCGGTGATGATGTCGACCAGGTCACGGATCGGCATTTCCTCGTCGGTTCCCAGGTTGACCGGATCCTCACCGTCGTAGCGCTCGGCCGCCAGCAGCACACCCTCGGCCGCATCGTCCACGTAGAGGAACTCCCGGCTGGCAGAACCCGTGCCCCACACGTCGATGTGGTCCGCGTCCGCGTCCTGGGCATCCACACACTTCTTGATCAGCGCGGGGATCACGTGACTCACCGCAGGATTGAACTTGTCACCCGGCCCGTAGAGGTTCGTCGGCATCAGGTAGATCGCCGACTGCCCGTACTGGGCCCGGTTGGCCTGCATCTGGGTGAGTTGAGCGAGTTTCGCCACACCATAGGGAGCGTTGGTCTCCTCGGGATAGCCATTCCAGAGTGACTCCTCGTGGAAGGGCACAGGCGTGAACTTCGGATAGGAACAGATCGTGCCGAGGACGACCGTCTTGGGAACCTCGCTGATCCGGGCAGCTTCGAGCACGAACGTACCCATCAGCAGGTTGTCCAGGTACAGGTCGGCGGGGCGTTCGCGGTTGGCTCCGATACCTCCGACGCTCGCTGCCAGATGGATGATGACGTCGGGAGAGGATGCTCCTATGAGCTCCTCGGTGGCCGAGCGGTCGCGGAGGTCCACCTGCCGGGAGTCAGGCGCGCTCACACGCCCTGTTCCCCGCTCGGCGAGTCCGGCTGTTACAGCCGTGCCCAGAAATCCGCCACCACCGGTGACCAGCACATGTTTGTCGGCCCAGAAACTGCTCATCGTCCGAGACGATACAGCGACCTGAGAGCCGGATCCGTACAAGTGGTGGGACGCGTTCGGGCATCGAGCCGCACTTTGGTCGCCTCGTCCCCCTCCGTCACCCCCTGAGCGTGCGACAATCAGAGTCGATGTCGAACGTCATCCGGGTTGCCCTGACCCTCACGCAGGATTGGCACCGGGTCCCCGGTGGCACGGCGACGGCGGCCAACGCCGTGGCCGGTGAATTGGCGCGCATCACCGGGGTCGATGGCACTGAGGTGGAGATGACCGGAGTGGTGCCGGCCGGTTCACCATCTCGGGCAGGCTTCACGCCGCCGGTACAGACGAAGGGGCTCCCTCTCGGGCTCCCATGGTTGTACGACTCGTGGCACCACCTGCGGTGGCCGAGGATCACCTCATCGGTTCCGGATGCCGACGTGGTTCACCTGACCGTTCCGATCGCACCTCCGCGCGAGAAGGTCCCGATGGTAGCGACCGTGCACGATGTGTTGCCGTTCACCATGTCGTCCTCGTTCACCCGCCGTGGAGCTTCGATGATGCGACGTGGACTGAGGCGGATCAGTGCCGAGGCCGACTCGGTGATGGTTCCCACCGAGTCCGGTCGTTCGGAGTTCGTGGCCCAGGGGTTCGACCCTGCGCGTCTGAAGGTCGTTCCCCTCGGGGTCGACATCCCCGGAATGCTCGACGAGGGTTCGATCGATCAGGTACTCACCCGATACGGGATAGAGCGACCGTACGTGCTTTTCGTCGGCACGGCCGAACCTCGCAAGGGTCTCGATGTACTCGCCGCCGCGATGGCGCGTCTGGATCGAGACGAGGTCACGTTGGTCCTGGTCGGCCCCGATGGCTGGGGCGATGTGGATCTGAGCCGTGTCAAGCGTCTGGTCCGACCGGGGTTCGTTTCAGACACGGACCTGCAGGCCATACGGGCAGGGGCTGCATCGTGTGCCATGCCATCTCGGGCGGAGGGGTTCGGTCTTCCGGTGTTGGAGGCGATGGCAGCGGGCATCCCCGTGGTGACGACCTCGGGTACGCCCATGGAGGAGTTCGCCCATGGAGTTGCGAGGTTCGTGCCAGCCGGCGATGTCGAGGCGCTCGCGGTGGCGATAGCGGACATCCTCGATGACTCCGTAGCGGCGCGGGAGATGGGTGCCAGGGGCCGCGAGAGGGCGTCCGGGTTCACCTGGGAGCGAACCGCGCAGAGGATCCTCGAGGTCTATGAGACGGTACTGGGATGAGCACCAGGAGCGCTGAGGACCGGGCCCTGTCTGTGCTCGTGAACCTCACCTGGCTCGCTCCCGGGATTGTCGGGGGAAGTGAGGAGTCCACCACAGATGCACTTCGGGCACTCCTCGATCATCGCCGGGACATCGAGTTGATCCTCGCTGTTCAACCTGATTTCCCGGAGGCCCATCCCGATCTGGCGGGTGCCGTGCCGTGCGAGGTGCTCGACCGAGCCGCGACCAACAAGGTTGCCCGGGTCGCGGGGGAGCAGACGTGGCTGGCCTCCACGACCCGACGCCTGGCCCCTGACGTCACCCACCACGCCGGGGGAGTCCTGCCGCTCGTGCACCCGGGACGCTCGGTCTTGACCGTTCACGATCTACAGCCACTGGACATGCCTGGGAACTTCGCTGTGTCGAAGCGTCTTTACCTGCGTGGAATGCTGGGCCGCTCGGCGCGTGCTGCAGACCTGGTGTGTGTGCCCTCGGAGTTCACACGGCACCGTGTCGTGGAGCGACTCGGGGTGCCACAGGATCGTGTGGTGGTCGTGCCATGGTCGGTGGTTCGAATCGGCACTGCTGGTCGCGGGGGTTCCGGCGACAGCCCCCCGACCGGAGGTGAGGCGCCGGTATTCGTCTATCCGGCCATCACCTATCCCCACAAGAACCATTTGATGCTGCTGAGGGCCTTCGCCGGGGTGCTCGATGAACTCCCCGACGCCCGGCTCGTCCTTCCCGGTCGGTCCGGGCCACTCGAGGACGATGTGCTGGAACGAATCAGCGGCGACGACCTCCGCGGCCGTGTGAGCCGCCCCGGCAGGTTGTCGACCGCCGAGATGGACGGCCTGTACAGCCGGGCCACGGCCGTTGTCGTGCCGTCGACCTATGAGGGATTCGGCCTTCCGGCGTTGGAGGCGATGGTTCGTGGTGTGCCGTTGATCGTCTCGGACGCCGGGTCACTTCCGGAGGTCGTCACAGGAGGTGAGGCTGGCCCAGGTGGTCCTGTCGGCTGTGCCGCGGCGCCGCTGGATCCCGCTGACCCCGCGGCGTGGACAGCCGCGATGCTCGCCGTGGCGGCGATGGACGAGGCCCAACGCGACGCCGTGGTGAGGCGCGAGCACCATGCGGCACAGCGGTTCACCCCCGCAGCCACAGCGGATGCCCTGGCGGATGCATATCGTCGGGCTGCGCGTGGGCACATATCCTCGCTCCGGTGAACCTGCTGATCATCTGCCCGCACTACGCGCCCGATGTCGCACCCACCGGCGAGGTGATGACGGCGATCGTCGAAGCACTGGCTCAGCGGGGGCACCGCATGCACGTGGTCACATCGTTGCCCTGGTACCGGCTGCACGAGGTGGAACCCGAGTGGACCGGTCGGCCCTGGCGCACCGAGGTCACCGAATGGGGTTGGATCACCCGGTTGCATCCGTTCCCGACCGACAAGAGCAACATCCCCGCCCGCGCCGCCGGTTTCGTGGGGTTCACCGGTGGGGCCACCCTCGCAGCACTCGTTGCGAAGGGTTCGCCCGACGCAGCCATGGTTATGTCGCCACCGCTTCCCCTCGGTGGCGCCGGTTGGCTGGCTGCGCTGGCCCGGCGGGTTCCCTGGGTGTTCAACATCCAGGACGTGTTTCCGGATGTGGCGGTGGAACTCGGAGCCATCTCCAATCCCAGGGTGATCGCGGCCGCCTCGTACTTGGAACGCTTCCTCTACCGGCACGCCGACGCGGTCACCGTGTTGTCGGAGGATCTCCGCGACAACGTCGCCGCCAAGCTGGCAGGTCACGGTCCCGAGAGGGTTCATGTGATCCCGAACTTCGTCGACACCCAACGGATCAGCCCGGCCGATCGGATGACCGGGTACCGCCGTGAGCACGGTCTGGGCGATGCCACCGTTGTGATGTACGCGGGAAATGTCGGTATGTCGCAGTCGTTGGATCTGGTAGTCGACGCGGCACGCCGGTTCTCCGATCGTGAGGATGTCAGGTTCGTCATCAACGGTGGCGGCTCGGCGCGGGAGGATCTTCAGCGAAGCTCAGAGGGACTCGAGAACCTGGTGTTCGTCGACATGCAACCCCGCGAGCGTCTGGCCGAGGTGTTGGCCACGGGTGACATCCACCTCATCCCACTGCGCAGCGGGCTCGCCCGATCGAGCGTGCCCTCGAAGCTCTACTCGATCCTTGCAGCCGGCCGACCCGTGCTGGCGAGTGTGGATGACGGCACCGAGGTCGCTCGCACGATCAAGCACGCAGGTGCCGGTGTTGCAGTCCCCCCTGAGGACCCCGATGCCTTCAGCGAGGCACTGAAGTCGATGTTGAACTCACCCGAACGCAGGCGTGAGATGGGTTCGGCCGGCCGCGAGTTCGTGCTGGATTGGGCATCGCCTCAGGCTGTGGCGGAGTCATACGAAAGATTGTTCGAGACGCTCGTCGAACAGAGGGACCGGAACCGCAGCGCACCCGACAGGTAGGCGTCCGGCCATACTTCGCCGCGGGGTATCCCAGGCACTACCGTTGGCAGCCGTATGGGTAAGGCCTCCTCTTCCAAAAAGATCAAGCGCGTCCAAGCTGCCGGTGCCACGCGTTCGCCCGGGCAACGTCGCCAGATCGGCTTTCCGGCGTTGATAGCAGCGATCCTGATAGTCGGATTGTTGGGCACGGCGTTCGCGGTCGCCCACCGGCGTACCAGCGAGGAGGTGCGCCCCACCACCGACGATCACTGGGTTGCGGCGTACGGCACCTACATCTGTGGCGAAGAGTTCAACATCGGCAACCTCGACAATGTCGTAAAGGACGCTCCGGTGGATCTCCACTCGGATGGCCTGATCCACATCCATCCCACCGATGAGCAGACCTCGGGCGAGGGTGCCGTGTTCGGTCTGTTCCTGCAGTCGGTCGGGATCACTCTCGGCGACGGGACGATGACGCTGCCCAACGGCAAGACCTACACCGACGGCGAGGACTGTCCTGCTACGGGTGACCAGAAGGCCGGACCGGGGCGTGTTGCTCTCTACCAGTGGCCACCACAGGCAGGCGACAACACCGACCCACGTATCATCACCTCGAACATCGCCACCACCCGGTTCACCGAGGACGGTCAGACCTACGTGCTCGCCTTCGCTCCCCAGGGCACAGATGTCGGCTTCCCCCCGTCGGAGGATCGCCTCGATCAGCCCGACAACAAGGAACCAGCGGTTTCCAAGGCGCCCACCACCACGACCACCGTTCCTGCTACCACCGCACCCGGCGCACCCACCACCGGCCCCGCGGTCGGCACTGATCCCACCACGACTGCTGCCGGAGGCTGAAGCATGCGGGCAGTGATCCTGGTCGGCGGGTTCGGCACCCGTTTGCGGCCACTGACCCTCGGCGCGCCGAAGCAGATGCTTCCCGTTGCCGGCGTCACGATGCTCGAACGGGTCGTATCGCGCCTGGGTGCCGAGGGGATCGACGAGGTCGTGCTGTCATTGGGGTACCGGCCAGAGGTGTTCACCGATGCCTTTCCCGATGGTGAGTGCAGCGGCGTCTCGTTGCGCTATGCCGTCGAACCCGAGCCACTCGACACCGCAGGGGCGATCGTGTTCGCGGCTGATGCAGCCGGCATCGACGAGCGATTCCTGGCTCTCAACGGTGACGTTCTGACCGACCTCGATCTGCGCGCACTGTGTGATGAACACGCTCGAACCGGGGCGGCTGCGACGATCGCTCTCACTCCGGTAGAGGATCCTTCGCGCTACGGAGTGGTTCCCCTCCACGACGACGGCCGCGTCGAGGCATTCATAGAGAAGCCCGATCCCGGAACCGCTCCGAGCAACTGGATCAACGCGGGTACCTACGTTCTCGAACCGGAAGTGCTGGAGTCTGTGCCCCGCGACCAGAAGACCTCGATCGAACGCAAGGTCTTCCCCGCGTTGGTCGAGCGCGGCGTTCTGTTCGGGATGCATTCTGACGCCTACTGGATAGATGCAGGCACTCCGGTGGCCTATCTCCAGGCGAACCTGGACTACCTCAACGGTCTTCGCTCCGTCGAAGTGGACGCGATCGATCCCACCGCGCTGGTCGATGACTCCGCCGAGGTGTCGGATTCGATCGTCGGGCGTGGCTCGAGAATAGAGAGCGGGGCCGTGGTCAGCGGATCGGTCCTGATGGATGGGGTCACCGTGCACGGCGGTGCCATGATCGACGGCTCGATCATCGGAATGGGTGCAACCGTCGGCGAACGCAGCGTGGTGCGGAGCCTGAGCGTGCTTGGCGCGGATACCGAACTCGCCCCGGACTCGCTGTTGCACGGCGAACTGGTTCCGGGGCCCGACGAGTGGAACATCGACCCGTGATGCCCGTTCAGCGGCTCATCCCGATACCCATGGTCATCCCGATCATCACGTCCACGGAGGTCATGTGATGCGAGTTCTCGTTACCGGCGGTGCCGGGTTCATCGGTTCGAACCTCGTGGATCGTCTCCTTGCCGAGGGCCACAGCGTCGACGTGATCGACGACCTCTCGAGTGGACGCCTCGCGAACCTGGCGGATGCCCGATCCGGTGCCGACCATGACCTGAACTTCCACCAGATCGACGTCTGTGATCCTGCGGTGGTCGATCTGATCGAGCGACGCCGTCCCGAGGTGATCTGCCATCTCGCGGCACAGATCGATGTGAGGGTCTCGGTGTCGGATCCGGTGCTCGACGCACGGATCAACATCCTCGGCACCCTGGGTGTGCTCGAAGGGGCCCGTCGGGCCGGGACATCCAAGGTCGTGTTCGCGTCATCGGGCGGAACCATCTACGGAGCCGTTGACGATTCCGACCTGCCGGTGACCGAAGCACATCCCCAGGTTCCACTGTCGCCCTACGGCGTGTCCAAGAAGGCGGCGGTCGACTACATGAACGTGTACCGCGAACTCCACGCCCTCGAGTACACGGCGCTTGCGCTGGCCAACGTCTACGGTCCCCGTCAGGATCCCCACGGCGAGGCCGGTGTGGTGGCGATCTTCGCAGGTCGGTTGTTGAACGGTGAGGAATGCCGGATATTCGGCGATGGTGGTCAGACCCGGGACTACGTGTTCGTGGACGATGTCGTGGACGCGTTCGTGCGTGCGATCTCCCGCGGCACCGGCCTCACCTGCAACATCGGCACCGGCATCGAGACTTCGGTGAACGGGCTCTACTCCACGATGGCCCGCAACGCCGGCGTCAGCACGGAGCCGCAGTACGCACCAGCGAGGCCCGGTGAGCTCGAACGATCGGCCCTCGATGCCGGTCGGGCGAAGATCCACCTGGGATGGGAGCCGTTCACCGACCTGGCGACGGGAACCGCCGCGGTACTCGAGTGGTTCAGGACCCAGCTCCCCCAGCCCCGCTAGCCCAGCCCCGCTAGCACTCAGGTTGTTCAGCTGGTGCCGGGTCTCCCGCACGGTCATTCGGGCGGAACCTGCGCATATAGAGTCACACTTCCATCAGATTCGCCCGTGGACACAGCTCGCGGGCGGCGTGCCACACGGAGCCCACAGTCATGAAACGTTTCACCGAAAAGGTCGTCCTCATCACAGGCGCAGCGTCAGGGATCGGCCGAGCAACCGCCATTCGCCTGGCCGAAGAGGGCGCCACGCTCGCCCTCAGCGACGTGAACGCCGATGGTCTGGCCGGCACTGTTGAGTCGTGCGAGAACCTGGGCGCCGAGGTCACCTCATCGGTCGTGAACGTTGCGGACGAGCAACAGGTCAAGGAGTTCGTGAGCGGTGTGGCCACCGATCACGGTCGTATCGACGTGGTGGTCAACGTTGCGGGAATTCTCCAATTCGGTCACACCCACGAGACGACCCTCGAGGACTTCGAGCGGATCATCTCGGTGAACCTCACCGGCACTTTCCTGGTCTGCCGCGAGGCGATCCCGTACCTCCTCGAAAGCGGGGGAAACATTGTCAACACCGCTTCGACGGCCGCTCTGGCAGGACACCCCTGGACGATCTCCTACTCGGCATCCAAGGGCGGCGTGGCAGCTCTGACCCAGACGATCGCGGTCGAGTACGGCAAGCAGGGTCTCCGGGCGAACGCGGTCGCGCCGGGGTCGATCCTCACTCCCATCCAGGACCAGTTCGTCCTTCCAGAGGGAGCCGACGGACGCCTGGTCCACCGGATCATGGCACTCGATGAACAGCGGGGCCCCGAAGTCGTCGCCTCTGCAATTGCGTTCCTGGGTTCCGGTGATGGCGCACACGTCAACGGAACGGTCCTCAAGGTCGACGGCGGCACGCTGGCATAGGTCATCGATCCGTTCTGATTGTCCTCGCGCCTGACCGGCGCAGGTTGAAACCACCCAGCGCGAGGGCAATCAGAACGACTACGAGACCGAGGCGATCATTTGCTCGGAGTTCTGCCACAGGGTCTCGGCGTCGCCCGGGCGGCGGGTCCAGGGCGCGGGTCTCGACCTGGTGCAGTGGCTCCAGTAGAGCCCCGAGGAGTTGCCGGCTTCTTGCGTAGTGGCGAGGTAGAGCGAGGTCGCAGCGCCCACTTCGGGGGTCCGCAGGAGCCCGAGACGCTGGCCGAGGCTGGAGAGATCCATGAGTGCACCGGTGGCGCCTGCGGTATCGCCGTCACGACCGAAACCCGTGTGCACGGCTCCCGGATGCAACGAATGGGCGATGGTAGGTGTCCCGGCGAGCCGTCGCGTGAGCGCTTCTGCGTGAAGGATGTTCGCGAGCTTCGAGTCCCCGTAGACCCGCCACGTGCTGTATCGCCGCAGACGATCGATGTCGTCCCACTGGATGCCTCCCACCGAGCCGGAATGCCCGAAGGATGCGAGATTGATGATGCGGGCAGCGGGAGCCGCCCGGAGTTGTGGCAACAGGAGGTTGGTCAGGTGGAAGTGTCCCAGATGGTTGGTCCCGAAAGTCTTCTCGAATCCCTGGGCGGTCTGTTCGCGGCGGTCCAGGACGAGTCCGGCGTTGTTGATGAGAACGTCGATCAGGGAGAGTGAGCCGAGCGCCGTGGCGAAGCGCTCGACCGACCTCAGGTCGGCCAGGTCGAGCGCATGGGTCTCGACCTTGTCGCTTCCTGAAAGCTCCGCTATGTGCGCTACAGCGGCAGATCCCCGCGTGGGATTCCTGCAACCTATGACCACGTGGGAGCCCATCCGGGCGAGGTCCACCGCAGTTGCGAGTCCGATCCCGGAGTTGCCGCCGGTGACGACCACCGTCGTCGAGCTCATGTCCCGCAAGGTTGCCCGGTGCCGCGTCACCAGTCAGAAGCTACTCGGCGTGCAGCGGGTATCGGACGCGCTACGGCGATCTCCTCAGGGGCCGCATCCCCCGGGGCGAACTCCCGGGTGGAAGAGCGCTCAACGGAACAGGTCGTCGCCGTGGCGGCGCACAACCTCATCGACGACACCACCGCCCTCGGAACCGCTGAAGAAGGCCTCGGATACGCCCCGCAGGACGGCGACCGGAATCCCCAGGGACTTGCCCATGACGAGCTCTGCGGCGCCGGCAATCTCGTCGACCACCGCCACCTCGGTGACCTGCAGTTCTCGTCCGAAGGTATCGGTGGTTCCTCGGAGGTCTGCGACGGGGGACAGGCCCGCGCAACCTATGGCCACGTCGGTGACGCCCCGCCGCCAGGGGCGACCGAAGGTGTCCGAGATGACCACCGCCACCTCGACACCGGCCCGACCCCTGATCGCATCGCGTGATCCGGCGGGCCGACCGATCCGGGTCCACCGGCAGCAGGGCTGCAAAGCCCGCGTTCCACGTTGGACAGGTCGATCCCTGCGTTGGCGCACACGAAACCGTGACGGGTCTCGGTGAGAAGCAGGTCGCCGCGCCGACGCAGCACTCTCACCGACTCGCGTTCCACGAGGGGCTTGTGGCTCAGCGGATCAGCAGGATCGACTGCTTCCATCGCACCTTCGGCCTTGGAGACGACCTTCTGGGTGACCACCACGACGTCGCCGTCGGCCAGCGGCTCTGCCATGGCGTTGGCGGCCTCGATGATCTGCCCGGCCAGGTCGGCACCGCGGGTGATCTCGCCGATCCCTTCGAGTCCCCAGGCGCTGAGGCGCCTCACGACGCTCTCTCTGGTCCCTGACCTGCGCGGGCCGCCGTGAGCGTGGTTGCCGCAAGATCGGCGGACACATCGACCGACCGCATGATCGTATCGGTGACCACACAGTCGATTCCCTCCGCCTCGACGTCCTCTCGGTGGGCCTCGTCCTCGATGTCGATCACCAGGGTCGCTGCGAGTGACGCGTACCACCGGGCGATGCCCATGACCGATGGATCGTGGCCGAGATCTGAGAGCAGGCGGTCGGCTGGTCCCTTCAGTGCTGCGCCGCCGACGATCGGGCTGATCGCAACGACCGATGACCGGCGCTGTGAAATGGCTTCGCGCACACCCGGAACCATGAGCACGGGGTCGATCGACACCACCGGATTGGACGGAGCCACGACCACGACCTCGGCGTCGCGGATTGCTTCGATCACCCCCGGTGCCGCCTCGGCCTCCGCGGCTCCGGACACCTCGACAGCTGCCACATCCACATCGTGGCGCTCCCGCACGAAGTACTCCTGGAATGCGAGCTCGCGTCCGTCGACAGTGTGGACGCGGGTGCGAAGTGGATCGTTGCTGACGGGCAACAGGGTGGTTTCGAGGCCCCAACCGCGGGTGATCTCACCGGTCACCTCGCTCAGGGCGAGCCCGTCGCGAATCCTCGACGTGCGGTAGAGGTGCGTGCCGAGGTCCCGGTCACCGAGGTTGAACCATCCTGCTGCATCGCCGTGGCCGACCTCGTTCGCCGCGGAATACCGATGCAGGGTCTCCATCGCAGCCCACGTCTCCCCCTTCAGTCCCCAGCCGCGTTCGGTGTCGTTGGCAGCGGCAAGCGTGTAGGTGCAACTGTCCAGGTCGGGGCACACGTGCAACCCGTGTATCTCGGTGTCGTCGGCCACGTTCACGATCGCGGTGACGCGGGCGGGATCCACGATGTCGATCAGACCTGCGAGGAACTTGGCCGCCCCGACCCCTCCCGCTATGACGGTCACCGAGGGACCCGTGTGTTTCACCGCTGACGCCTATCGAGTTCCCGGGCGACAGTCATCTCAACCGATCTGACGCAGTTTGCCCGACAGGAGGTCGATGTCCGCGTCAACCATCGTGGTGACCAGCTCCTGGAAGCCGACCTCCGGTTCCCAGCCGAGTCGCTCTGCAGCCTTCGATGCATCACCTACCAGGAGGTCGACTTCTGCGGGGCGGAAGAAGGCCTCATCTATCACCACATGGTCGTGGTAGTCGAGCCCCACGTGTCCGAAGGCGACTTCACAGAACTCGCGCACGGAGTGGGTCTCTCCGGTGGAGATCACGTAGTCGTCGGGCTCATCCTGTTGGAGCATCAACCACATCGCCCTCACGTAGTCGCCGGCAAAACCCCAGTCGCGTTTGGCATCGAGGTTGCCGAGGCGTACTTCGTCGCCCTGGCCCAGCTTGATCTTCGCAACGGCGTTGGAGATCTTGCGGGTCACGAACTCGAGGCCGCGTCGCGGGGATTCGTGATTGAACAGGATTCCCGAACATGCGAACAGGTCGTATGACTCCCGGTAGTTCACGGTGAGCCAGTGGCCGTAGACCTTGGCAACCCCGTAGGGGGAGCGCGGGTAGAACGGAGTGCTCTCCGACTGCGGCACCTCGACCACCTTGCCGAACATCTCCGACGAGGATGCCTGGTAGAAGCGGATCCCGGGGTCGACCAGCCGCACCGCGTCGAGGATTCGGGTGACCCCCAGGGCCGTCACGTCGCCGGTGAGCACCGGTTGGCTGAAACTCGTCTGCACGAAGCTCTGGGCAGCCAGGTTGTAGACCTCGTCGGGTTCGTAGGTGCGCAGTACCTCGATGAGGCTCGCCTGGTCCAGGAGGTCTCCGTGGACAGTGGCAATGCGGTCCTGGAGGTGGGCGATCCGTTCGAAGGTGACCGTCGATGAACGCCGGACCATGCCGATCACCTCGTATCCCTCGTCCAGGAGGAATTCCGCCAGATAGGAGCCGTCCTGGCCTGTGATCCCGGTGATCAGTGCGCGCTTGGTCATTCCAAGGTTCTAGTCGCTGGGCCATCCATTGTGGGACCTCACCCGAGTCGCCGTCGCATGTCGTCGAGCAAATCGGTGAGCGTGCGGTCGAGCGGGATCTGTGGTCGCCATCCCGTACGCTCGCTCAATCTGCTGCTGTCGCCCCGCAACACCGGAATGTCGACCGGGCGCTGAAGGTCGGGATCGGGTACGAGCTTCTGGTCCACGGTGCTCATCGCGATCAGTGATTCGGCGAGGTCCCTCACCGCGATGTCGACGCCGGAACAGACGTTGTAGATCTCTCCCGGAGAGCCTTCGAGGACCAGCATCCGGTAAGCACGCACGACGTCGCGCACGTCGGTGAAGTCGCGCCGCGAGCTCAGGTTTCCTATGAGGAGTTGGTGGTGTCCGTCGCGTTCATTGCGGGCGATACGTTCCGCCAGGGCGGGCGCCACGAAGCGTGTGCTCTGGCCCGGGCCGAGGTGGTTGAAGGGGCGGGCGCGCACGACCTGTTGACCGAACCCCAGGAATGCCTGCTGAGCCACTGCCTCAGCCGCGATCTTTGACGCTGCATACGGACTCGTGGGGCGGAGTTCGCTCGTTTCGGTGAGGGGCAGCTCATCCGGGGTCACCTTTCCGTACACGTCGGCTGAACCCACGGTCAACACACGGTCCACCGATGCTTCGCGAGCCGCCCACAACACGTTCAGTGTGCCCTCCGCATTGGCCCGGAAGGTGTTCTGGGGCGTATCGAAGGAACCGCCCACATCCGCTGCGCCCGCCAGGTGGTACACGACGTCGGGCTCCACCCTGCGGAAGCGCTCCAGAAGCGCCGGCGCATCGAGGATGTCGAGGCCGTCGGTCGACCTGTCGGTGCCGATGGGGGTGTCTCCCATGTCACCGAGATGCGCCATCAAATGGCCACCCACGAAACCTCCGGCTCCTGTCACAAGCGCTCGCACAGTGGTCACTCTAGAGACATCTCGGGGTGTCGGGTATGAAGCACGGCACATCAGGCCACGGGACACTGGTTGCACTTCGATGGCGGGATAGCATCGCGGTTTCGACCCCGGTCCCGGGAGGCGAGCGGGTAGGTGAGCCGGTCCACCTGCGGCCGGAGCCAGGTCAGTGAGATCGAGCCTCGCGGACCACGACCAGGAGTGAATCATTTCCCCAGACGACCCCACCGCATCCGATGACCAGATGGACGGCCCGGTGCCTGATGCGCAAGGACAGTCAGCAGGGGCGCGGATCGACACACCGGATCAGGTGGCGCCGGGTCGCGCCGGCCCGGGTCAAGCACTCTCAGGTCAGGGTGCTCCACCGGTGGTCGCGGTGGTCATCGCCCACGATCCGGGAAGCTGGTTCTCCGAGACGATCAGGAGCCTGGCGGCGCAGGACTATCCACAGTTGTCGATCCTCGTGGTGGACAACGCTGGGCAGGAGGATCCGGCCGAACGCGTGGCCGAGATCGCACCAAATGCGTTCGTCAAGCGCCGTGCCGTCGACGAGGGGTTTTCAGCGGCTGTCAACGATGCCGCTTCGTCGATCGAAGGGGCGCCGTTTCTGCTCATCTGCCACGATGACGTGTCCCTCGAGCCCGACGTGGTCACCCAACTCGTTGCCGAGGCCTTCAGATCGAACTCCGGGATCGTCGGTCCGAAACTGCGCGACTGGGATCGTCGTGACCAGCTCCGCTCGGTCGGTCTTTCGGTGGACCGATTCGGCGGATGTCGGGAACTGGTCGACGACGGGGAACTGGACCAGTCCCAACACGACATCTCGCGGACCCTGTTCGCCGTCTCCGACGCAGTCATGTTGGTCCGAGCCGACCTGTTCGAAACGGTCGGCGGCTTCAGTGAGGACATCTCGTATTTCGGGGAAGAGGTGGATCTCTGTTGGAAGGCCCACCTTGCGGGAGCCTCGGTGCAGTACTGCCATTCTGCTGTGGTGTACCACCGTGCCAGGTTCGCCGAGCGGCAGGACATCGATGCGAGGGACCGTCTCGAGTTGCGACATCAGGTCCGCACAACGCTCACGGGCCATGATGCCCGTGCGCTGTGGAAGGTGCTTCCGGCCGCTGCGATCGCCTCGTTCGTGGAGCTGGTCGTGTCATTCGTCGTGGGTCGCGGACGGGTGGCCGTTGACATCGCGGCGACCTACCTGTGGGTGCTGACCCATCCGCTCGAGATCATCAGGGCGAGGCGTCAGCGGAAGGGGTTTCGCCGTGTCCCGGAGTCGCAGTGGTCTCATCTGCTGCGCCGCGGCAGCAACCGCATGCAGGTCCTGGGGATCGAGGCGAGCGAGGACAATCGGCTCCTGGCCGCCACGAGAGCCGGTCGTGACAAGGTCCGTTCTGCGACCAGTGACGTGGGTGACTCGCGCCTGGCGCTGGTGCTAGCAATCGTTGCTCCGATATTGCTGTTGCTGGGAGCCCGCAGCCTGTGGACGGGAGCACTCCCGTCGATGCGGGAGTTCACCAGTCTCGGTGATTCCACGGGAGCGCTCCTGTCAGAGTGGTGGACCGGTTGGCGGCCACCGGGGATCGGTGAACCATCGTTGCCCCCCGGGGCGATACCCGGGCTCGGACTGCTCGGTACGGTGCTCGGGCTGTCTGCCGGCGCGGCGCGGCGCGTCCTCATTCTCGTTCCGTTGATCCTCGGTCCGCTCGGAGCGTGGCGCTTGTTCGCACGCGGCACGACGTTGCGGGCCAGGGCCTCCATGGTGGCGGTGTACGGCCTGTCTCCGATTGCGCTCAATGCAATAGGTGAAGCCCGGTTGCAGGCACTGGTCGTCTATGCCGCTGCACCCTGGGTGCTGCGGCGCCTCGCCCGTCAGGTGTCCCTGGCGCCATTCGCCACGGCGAACGCTGCATCTGGTACCCCGAATGTCGTAGCTGGAAGGTCCCGGTCCGAGGACCCCCTCGACGATGTGCGACAGACGGCACGGCAGGCTTCACCGCTGCGCCAGTATGCGGGGACCGCACTGATGATCGGGGTCGTGGGTGCGTTCAGCCCGTTCGCGGCACTCGTTACCGTCGTCGCTGTCGGCCTGCTCGTAGTCGGGCCGGCCCTGTCGGGAGAAGGATCCAAGGCAATCGCGGCATGGAGACATCTCATGGTGGCATTCCTGGGGGCTGTCGCGCTCAACCTGCCGTGGCTCGTATCGGTTGTCCGCGGCGGCGATGTCGCCTCGTTGACCGGGCTGTGGGTTGGACGGGAGCCGATCCCGTCGGCGGCCGAGATGCTCACCGGGTCGGTGGGGTCGCTACAGATGGGGATGCTGGGTTGGGGCTTGGTGATCGCGGCAGCAGTGCCGCTGTTCACGGGCAGATCCTGGCGCTTCGGCTGGGCACTGGGTGGTTGGTTGGCGGTTGCCGGTGCCATGTTGGCCTCGGTGCTCGCCGGCAGGGTGGATCTGGTTGCCGGCGCCGGGGTCGAGGTCCTGTTGGTGCCGGTCGCTCTGGGTCTTGCGATTGCGGCCTCCATGGCGCCGCTGGCATTTGAACAGGACGTGATACGGGCGGACTTCGGGTCTCGTCAGGTGTTGAGCTTCGTCGGGGCCGCGGCACTGCTGGTGGCGCTGCTTCCCCAGACCCTGGCGGCCACCGAAGGTCGCTGGTACCTGCCAGATGGCGATTTCAACCGGGCGCTGTCACTGGTCGACAACGGAGACAACTTCCGGACCCTGTGGATCGGTGATCCCGACGTCCTGCCGCTTTCGGGCTGGCCGATGGACTCAGTGCCCGGGTTGAACCTCGGGTTCTCCCAGGGGTTGGACCCCACGATGGCTGTCAGATGGCGCCTCGATGGTGGTGAGTCGGTTCATGACGCCGCGGATGCCTTGACTGCCGCGATGGAGGGTCGGACCGCCCGAATGGGTAGGGGTGTGGCCCCGATGGCGATCCGGTACGTGGTCGTCGTGGATCGCCCGGCTCCGGAGCCGTTTGCCTCGGCCGAAGTTGCTCCGCCCCACGGTGTGATCGATGCGCTCGAGGAGCAACTCGACCTGCGCAGGATCCTGGTGGGCCCGGGAATTCATCTGTTCGAGGTTTCAGCCCAATGGCCCCCGAGATCGGACATCACCGACGCACCGGCTGCCGGAACTGCCCCGCCGGGGGTGCTCGGCGAGGGGTTCGGTACCCGTTTCACGGGCAAGGTCGAGGCCGGTTCGACGATCGCTCAGGCAGTCACCGCCGATCCGGGGTGGCACATGACTGTTTCGGGCGAGGATGCACCCCGCGACTCCTTGTTCACCTGGGGTCAGAAGTTCACGGTTGACAAGGGCGGCTCAGCAGATCTCGCCTGGTCTCCTCCGCTCAGCACCCGGATCCTGCAGGTCTGGCAGTTGCTGGCGCTGGCCGGCCTCATCTTCCTCGCCACTCGCCGACGGGCGATTCCGCGGCCGAACCGGCGCCGACGCATGATCTCCCAGGAGGACCCACTCGTGGTCGTGGAGGGTCCTGGTGACTCGCCCGATGACTGGACCGGGGACTCCGTCGATTCGGACCCGACCGCCGCTGAGGTTCCGGCTGACACTGAGGTTCCGGCTGACACTGAGGTTCCGGCTGACACTGAGGTTCCGGTAGGCGCAGAGGTTCCGATCAGTACGGAGGATCCGACATGAAGCGCTCTTCGGGGGTTCTGGCAGTGCTGGTGTTGGTTGCGGTGTTCGCGCTGGTCCTGTGGTTTCCCGGTCGCTCCGGTACGGCCCCTTCCAGGGTCCTACGGGCACCGGTGTCCGCTTCGGTGGGCGACGAAGGAGGATCCTGGTACTGCGCAGCGCGCGATGTCGGGACCGACGACCCGAGTCTCAGCCATGTCGTATTCGTCAGCGCTCCGGGCGACGCCGAAGCGACAGTTCACCTCGACGGTTTCTCCAACGATGACCACATGGGTTCGAAGGACCTGACGGTCGAGCCGGGTACGACCGAGCAGCTCGATGTGGGGGCGGAGTTCGGCGCGGCCGGGCTGAGCGTCATGGCTGAATCAGATGCTCCGGTGATCGTGGAACACCGGTACAGCTTCGACGGTGGAGCAGACCAGAGTCCTTGTTCGACCTTTTCCTCCGATGAGTGGTACTTCCCCCAGGTTGCGACAACCCGCGATGCGATCGCCCACCTGAGCCTCTTCAACCCGTTCCCCGGCGATGCCTCCGTGGACGTCGAGCTGGCGCTCGAGACCGGAGTGCGTCGACCCGACGAGCTGTCGGGGATCGTGGTGCCTGCCGGTACCACGAGAGTGGTCAACCTGGAGGATTTCCTCCTCCGTCATGAACAGTTCTCCGCAACCGTGAAGACACGTTCAGGTGGTGTCGTGGCGGAACTCGCCCAGTACTTCAATGGTTCCAGCAAGGATCGGCCGATCAAGGGATTGCGACTGGTTCCCGGTAGCAGGACCGCGTCGGCGAGCTGGTCCTTTCCCGGTGGCTTTGCAGATCCGTCAGCCAGCGAGGAGCTGGTGTTGTTCAACCCGGGTGAGGACGAAGCAGGGGTCCTTGCACAGCTGATTCCCTTCGGCGGGGTGGATGTGATGCCCGAACCGTTCGAGTTGTCGGCTCCGGCACGTCGTTTCGTGATGCTTCCGCTCGAAAAGGACTCGCGGGTACCAGCGGTCGGATACCACGCCATCGACACCGAGGTGCAGGACTCGAAAGCGGCTCCGGGCGCGAGAGTTGTTGCGAGCCGTGCGATCAATGTCACCGGGGCCTCGGATGCAACGGGGGTGCCGGCAGCGCGTGCGCTAGCGAAAGCCGGCACGACTGCCTCACCGGGTCTATCGGTCGCCGCAAAGGACTGGGCCGTGGGTGGCCTGGTGCAGTCCGACGAGACCGACGGGACCATTTTCGTGCACAACCCGGGTCGTCGGGCAGTGACGGTCTCGGTCGGGGCCCGGAGCGGGGGTACCGCCGGGGCTCCGGTGGAGTACGCACTGCCTCCCGGTGATTCCGTGGCCGTTGACCTTGGCGAACTCGGAGTCTCCGACACGCCGTTCTTCGCCGAGGTGCACGCGGATGGGGCGGTGGTGGTGGAACGGCTACTCGTCTTCACCGGTGCTTCGGACATCTCGCTGCAGTCAGGTGTGCCGTTGCTGAACTCGCTCGGGGATCTCGTCGCCCTCGAGGATCCTGCATGAACGGGGGACCTACATGAAGCTCCTGGTCGTGTTGGCAGTCGTACTCGTGGCCGTGCTCGTCGCTGAGGTACTCCGGCGCCGTCGTGCTCCCGATGCTCCCACGCAGCCTGTTGCAGGCTTTGAGGCTCCGGCGCAGCTGGATCGGAGCGACTTCGAGGGCGAGGACCGCGAGTGGCTGGTCGCCGTATTCACTTCCGCGACCTGCGAGACCTGTGCGGAAACGGTGGCGCGGGCGTCGGTGCTCGACAGCGATCACGTTGCGGTCTGTGAGGTGGAGGTGACCGAGCACGCTCCTCTGCACAAGCGCTACGGCATAGAAGCCGTACCCATCGTCGCCATAGCCGGACCCGACGGGGTCGTCCAACGCTCGTTCGTGGGTCCGGTCAGCGCGACCCATCTATGGGCCGCGGTGGCCGAGGTGCGTGAGCCCGGAACGGTCCAGGGCTGCGACGACTAGCCGGGCCCACGGCTGTTCGGGCCTACGGCTGTTCGGAACGGGCGAGACCGCCGGGGTTCAGGTGAGGTGGCAACGGGGGCGGTGCGGGAAGCACGCCCGGGTTCTGGCCACCCGGAACGTGTCCATGGACCGAGCCGGCGTGTGCTGAACCTGCGCTCGGTGGAGTGGACGGAGCCGGCACGTCCGGTTCGGTGCCGTTTGCTACCCGGATCAATCGGGATACCTCGGCACCCGAGACGGTCTCATCTTCGAGGAGTGCCCTTGCGATCAGATCGAGTGCGTGTCGGTTGGCTTCCAGGAGCTCCTGACAGCTC
This sequence comes from uncultured Microthrixaceae bacterium, assembly GCA_963805905.1. Classification (GTDB taxonomy): domain Bacteria; phylum Actinomycetota; class Acidimicrobiia; order Acidimicrobiales; family Microtrichaceae; genus JAMLGJ01. The sequence continues at coordinate 2,262,174 of CAWDVV010000001.1, read as the reverse complement.
TCCTCGGCCTCGCGCAGCATGCGGTCGACCTCGTCGTCGATCAATCTCGAGGTGTCCTCGGAATACTCCTTGGTGTGGCCGAAGTCCTCGCCCAGGAAAACCGGGGCCGCGGTTCCGTAGGCCCTGGGCCCGATCTTTTCGCTCATCCCGAATTCGGTGACCATCTTGCGGGCTCGTTCGGTCGACACCTGCAGGTCGTTGGCTGCGCCAGTCGAGCGGTTTCCGAACACGAGTTCTTCGGCCACGCGTCCACCCATGGCGACCACGATCGACTCCTCCAGGTATTCCTGGCTGTAGGAGTGCTTCTCCTCCTCTGGTAGCTGCTGGGTGACGCCCAGGGCCATTCCACGCGGCAGGATCGTGACCTTGTGAACGGGGTCTGCGTTGGGGAGGATTGCTGCGCAGAGGGCGTGTCCGGCCTCGTGGTAGGCGGTCATCTCCTTCTCCTGGCCGCTCAACACCATGGATTCGCGTTCTTGACCCATCATCACGCGATCCCGGGCTTCCTCGAAGTCGTGGGCTTCCACGACCTTGGCACCGTGCCTCACAGCAGTGAGAGCGGCTTCATTGACCAGATTCGCCAGGTCGGCGCCCGACATCCCAGGGGTTCCGCGCGCCACCACCTCGAGGTCTACTGCAGCCGAGAGTTTCTTGTGGCGTACGTGGACCGCGAGGATCGCCTTGCGGTCTTCGAGTTCGGGGAGCGGCACGACGACCTGGCGGTCGAATCGTCCCGGGCGCAGAAGTGCGGGATCAAGAATGTCCGGACGGTTGGTGGCCGCCATGATCACGACCCCCTCGGATGCCTCGAAGCCGTCCATCTCGGAGAGCATCTGGTTGAGGGTCTGCTCGCGTTCGTCGTGGCCACCGCCGAGCCCGGCTCCACGCTTGCGGCCCACGGAGTCGATCTCGTCGATGAAGATGATCGCCCGTCCGTGCTTGCGGGCCGATTCGAACAGATCGCGCACCCTGCTCGCTCCGACGCCCACGAACATCTCCATGAAGTCGGATCCTGAAACCGAGAGGAACGGCACGCCGGCCTCACCCGCGACGGCGCGGGCGATGAGGGTCTTGCCGGTTCCGGGAGGACCGACGAGTAGAACGCCCTTGGGAATGCGTGCTCCGATCTCGAGGAACCTGTCGGGCTCCTTGAGGAAGTCCACGACCTCGGAGATCTCACGCTTGACGCCCTCGTAGCCGGCCACGTCGGCGAACAGTGTTGCGGGTCGTTCGGTGGTGTATGTCTTTGCCTTCGAGCGTCCGATCGACATGATTCCGCCCATCTGGCCCTGGGCCCGACGGTTCATCCACACGAAGAAACCGATGATCAACAGGAACGGCAACATGAGCGGGAGCATCGTGGCGAAGAAGTTGGGTGTGGGGTACTCGTAGTTGAGATCCACCTTCTTCTCTCGCATGAGCGTGTCGAGTTCCGGGGGTGATTCGAGTGGACCGGTCGTCTTGAACTCCTGACCATCGGTCAGAGTGCCGGTGATCGTGCCATCCGAGGTGTTCCAGGTGACCTTCTTCACATCACCGTCGTTCACCTTGGTGACGAACTTCGAGTACGACTGCTCGGTTGCCGAGCGGTCCTGGCTGTAGAGCGCGCTGATCATCACCAGCGCCACGACTGCGAGCAGTACGGGGATCAGCCAGGCGGGCATACCCGTGCGGGAGTTGCCGTCCCGGCCGTTGCCTCGCTTTGATCCCTCGTTGTCGGGGCCGTCCAGGTCCTGTGACATCGCTTCATCCTACGCGACAGGAGTCTTAAAGTTGACTCGCGGGTCCGCCGCGGCGCGGCCGGGCACAGCTAGATTCGCTCCGGTGAGTAGAAGCTGTGCACGTCCAGGGTGTTCCGAGGGAGCAGTAGCGACCCTCTCGTACGCGTATGGCGACAGTTCGGTGTGTCTGGACGACTTGGCCCCTGAAGCCCACCCGATGACCCACGACCTGTGTCCGCTCCACGCCGATGCCGTGAAGGTTCCCCGGGGTTGGTCACTCGAAGACACGAGGGCCACACACGCCGAAGTCGCCGTCGACGTCGCCAGCTCCGCTCCCATGGCTCAATCCGGCTCGAATGGTGCGGCGCTGCGCCTGGTGGGAGCCTGAGGGGGTGTATTCCTCCTCGGACGAGGTCCCATCCTCGTCGGAAAGCGTTCCAGGGAAGCGGGCCGACCGTAGCGGTGTCGCGCAGACGTGGGGCCTGGGCGATGTGGCCGGTGGGGTCCTTGCAGCTCAGTTCCTGGCCGTTCTCGTTGTCACGGTCGTCTATGGCGTCGCAGGTTGGACATCGAGCGACGATGTACCGATCTGGGCGACGGGGATTCTCCAGGTCCCGCTCTGGGTCGGGCTGGCGGGGGCGGTCTGGTACGCGGCTGAGCGAAAGGGTGGAGGTCTGGCCCACGATTTCGGGCTGACGGCCCGGATCCTCGATGCCCCACTCGGTCTGGCCATTGGTGTCGCCTGTCAGCTCGTGTTGCTGCCGATGTTGTACTGGCCGCTGTTGTTGTTGCTCGGGAAAACGGGTTCCGATCTCTCGGAGCCCGCGGAGAAGCTCGCAGGGCGCGCCCAGGGCACCTTCGGCTGGATCGTGCTGGCGGTGATGGTGGTGGTGGCGGCGCCTTTCGTGGAGGAACTCTTCTACAGGGGCTTGTTGTTGCGATCACTCACCAAGAAGGGATGGGCCCCATGGGCCGCTGTCCTGTGCTCGGCAGCGGTGTTCGGAGCAATGCATTTCCAGCCGTTGCAGTTCGTAGGGCTCTTCGCATTCGGGTTGGTCCTGGGCACGCTGGCGCAGACCTACGGGCGCCTCGGCCCATCGATGTGGGCACACGCCGGGTTCAACGCCACCACCGTTGTGTCGCTCTACCTGTCCACTCACTGAGGCGCCCCATCCAACTGGTCTGCCCGCACGGTCCTTCTGCCCGCACGGTCGTTCTGCCCGCACGCTCGTTCTGATTGTCGTGGTGCTGGGGCGTTCCAGCGTGAGGACAATCAGAACGAGGGTTGTTCTACTCAACCGGCGGGTCGGCGTGCCGACTGGGTATGTGCCTCCCCGCAGAGCCGGGACATGGCATGGAGGAACGACATGGAATGCCCCAGTTGTGGAGACGACCTGGTCGAGATAGGCCTCACCGTGGACGGCCACAGGCTGTTGATGGTGTCGTGTTCGCAGTGCGATACCCGCAGTTGGCACCGTGACGGCGAAGTGGTGCAACTCGATGGTGTTCTGACCGACCTGTCGGCCACCCATATGCGATACCGGAGATCGCTCGCCAACTGAACACCTTGGAGGTGTTCGGTGTGGGGCGTCCGGGCGTGTAAGCATTGTCCGCCGTGGAACCAACAGATCTCAGCGACGAGGACGTCGTCGGCAGCGACCGCGCACCGGGAACCCTCGTGGCAGACGAGGAACAAGCCGGCGCTGAGGGGCCCGGCCGACCGACCTCGCTGGATGATCCCGCCCACCCTGCCCATGAATGGTTGAAGTGGCTCGGATTGATGATCGCGGTTTTGTGTGGGTTCGCGGTGTTCATGTCGCTCGGACCCAACCTGATCCTCTCGAACACCACCGCCACAGGCGGTGACATGGGGGCCCATGTGTGGGGACCCGCGTACCTCCGTGACTCACTCCTGCCGAACCTCCGGGTGACCGGTTGGACTCCCGACTGGTACGCGGGCTTTCCCGCGTACACCTTCTACATGGTTGTGCCGTCGCTCTTCATCGTGTGGTTGGACGTAGGTCTCACATGGTGGCTGGGTCTGCCCCTTGCAGCGGTGATCCTCGTTGGCGCGTTCGTTCTTGCCCAGCGGGTCAGGACGCGCCTGGCAGTCATTGCCACCTGGTCGGCCGCGGTGTTCCTGGCCGTGTTGGCGGTCGGTATTCCGTACAACATCGCCTTCAAACTCGTCGTGGTATCGGGTCTGGTGACCCTGCCGCTCGCTGCGTACGCGCTCGGCCGGGCAACCCGGGCGGCATTCCCGATACCGCCGCTGCTGGCCATCGGTGCCACCTTCTTCCTGTTCGAGAACGGTTTCTCGATCCTCGGCGGGAACATCCTGTCGACCATGGCTGGCGAGTTCGCGTTCTCCATCTCGCTCAGCTTCGCGATCTTCTACCTGGCAGTGCTGCTCCGGGGCCTCGAAACGGGGCGGCACCGCGCACTGGGGGCGCTGCTGCTCGGGCTCACCTTGTTGTGCCACGTCATCCCGGCGATCTTCGCGGGGATTGCCACGATCGTGATCATCTTCGTACGTCGCGAGGATCGCACTCCGTTCTGGGACGCGAACCGCCGTGGCCGCTGGTTCGGAGCCACCCTCGTGGGGTTGACAGTGGCCATGTTGGTCCTGGCTCCGAGCGGGTTTCCCGTGCTGGCGACCCTGGTTGCTCTGGTGATGCTGGTGGGCTTCGATTTCCGGGCTCTGAAGTGGTCGGTGGTCGTGGTGCCGGTGGCCGGGTTGATATCTGCGTTCTGGGTGCTGCCGTTCGTGTGGGACAGCCCCTTCAGCAACGACATGGGTTGGGAGAAGTACACGAACTACGCCCAGTACCTGTGGCCCCAGCCGGAACAGTTCGACATGGCGAACCGCAACCTCTGGTTCGCCCTAGCCGGAGTCGGGATCGTTCTCAGCCTCGTGCACAGGGTGCGCCTGGGATGGTTCCTCACAGTGATCCTGGTTGTCTTCGGTTGGCTGTTCGTTTTCGCTCCCCAGTGGAGGTTGTGGAACGCCCGCCTGCTCCCGTTCTACTACCTGGCCCTGTATCTGCTCGCGGCGTTGGGAGTGGCGCTGGTCATCAGGGCGCTGGGTGTGGTCATCGGTGACTTCCTGGGAGCGCGCGACGAACCCTGGGGAGTCGCAGTCTGTGGAGTAGCCATCGTCGCTGTGGTGTCCGGGGTCTATCTGGCAGGTTCCCTCCAGCAACTACCCATGGGGTCCCAGGGCCAGCGGACCCTCTCCGACGGCACCGTGATCACCACCTATGACTGGGGTCCCTTCCGCTTCCAGGACCTCAACAACGCGGGCAACTGGGCGCGCTACAACTTCGCGGGTCTCGAGGATCCGGGCAAGGCCTATCCCGAGTTCTCAGCCATGGTCGACATGATGGACAAGGTAGGCGAGGAGAACGGTTGTGGGCGCGCCATGTGGGAGTACGAGTCGGAACTGAACCGGTTCGGCACCCCGATGGCTCCGATGATGCTGCCGTATTTCACGGACGGGTGCATCGGGTCGATGGAAGGCCTCTACTTCGAGGCCTCCGCCACCACGCCGTTCCACTTCATCAACCAATCGGAGTTGTCACCCTCGCCCTCGCGGCCCCAGCGGGATCTGCCGTATCCGGAGTTCGACATGGATGCCGGGGTTCGCCACCTCCAGCTCATGGGCGTCAGGTACTACCTGGCCTCCACTCCTCAGGCAACCGCTGCCGCCCGGGCCAATTCCGATCTGACCGAACTCGCATCCACCGAGGAGTTCACCCTGGCGGACGGATCCACGCGCCAATGGGTCGTCTTCGAGGTGGCCGACGCGGATCCGGTGGTGTCACTCGACCACCTCCCGGTCGTCCTCACCCCGCCCGATGACCATATCGACGGGTGGGTCTATGACGAGGATCGACCACCCGTCACCGACGATGATCCGAATCCCAAGAAGACACCCGGACCGGCGATGGATTGGTATCTGGATCCAACCCGCTGGGATGTCCCGCTGGCCACCTCGGGGCCGCCGGACTGGCCCCGCATCGCACGCGGTGACGGATCGCCCCTGACCGACATACCCCGAGTGCCTGTGGACCCGGTCGAGGTCTCCGACGTGACCGAGACCAATGAGTCGATCTCGTTCAAGGTGTCCGAACCCGGTACCCCCGTGCTCGTGAAAACGTCGTACTTCCCGAACTGGGAGGCACATGGGGCTGACGGTCCCTACCGCGTGAGCCCGAACTTCATGGTGGTCGTCCCGACGCAGAACGAGGTCACCCTGACCTACGGTCGCAGCCCCGTGGAATGGATCGGCTGGATCATGACCTTCGCCGGTCTGGCGATGGGAGTGTGGCTTGCCCGCAAGGACGACGAGTCCGATCCGGAGGATCCTGACCCGGGAGAGGGAGACCCTGACCCCGCAGATGGAGACGATGGCGTGCGGTCCGTCGGCGATGCCCCCGAAGTGGCGGAGATCGGTTCCGATGCAGGTGGTTCAGGGGAGCCCGGGATGGACCGCGAGGACGAGTGAACCTCCTCCGCCGGGTGCTCGCCATCGGAGTTCTCGCGACCCTGGTGGACGTGGTCGGGTTCATCCTGCTGGCCGAGGCGGCGGGCTGGCCCGTATGGGTGGCCGACGCGGTCGCGGTGGCCGGGGCGACCCTGGTGTCGTACGTACTCCACACCGCCCGTACTTCCTCGTCGCATGCGCCGTCGCGTCGCTGGTTCCACAGTCCGGGCCCCTACTGGAGCACTGCACTAGTGGCTCTGCTCGTCGACGTTGCCGTGGTCAGCCTGCTGGCGGCGATCTTGAGCCCCGGTTGGTGGTTGTCGTTGGTGGTTCTGAAGCTGGTCTCTCTCAGCGCGGCATTCATGGTTCGCACCAGCAGCTACCGAGACCTGATGTTCCGCCACGTGCGCGACACCCAATCCGTCCCTGTACCGAGAGCCGATCCCGGAGCGGGTCCCAGGCTGTCCGTCGTGGTGCCGGCATATCAGGAGGCGGACCGGATAGCGGACACCATCGGGCGTATTCGCTCGGAGCTCGCAAACGTTTCGGAGAACGGCGGACTCGAGATCGTCATCGTCGACGACGGCTCGAGCGATGACACTGCGGGCCGGGCGCGGAGCGCGGGGGCAGATCAGGTCATCGCCTATGGATCGAACAGGGGAAAGGGCGCAGCTGTACGTGCGGGCATGTTGGCGGCGCTCGGGCGCACGGTGGCGTTCACCGACGCTGACCTCGCGTATGCGCCCGCACAGATCGAACGCCTGACCCAGGTGGTTGAGGAAGGCTGGGACGTGGTCGTCGGTAGCCGACAGCACACCGCGACCCTCACCGTGGCCCGCGCCGGTCGGCTACGGGAGCTGGGAGGCCGCGTGATCAATGTATTCACCGGAATCGTCCTGCTGGGTCGCTACCGCGACACCCAGTGTGGCCTCAAGGCATTCCGCCTCGACGTGGCGCGCTTGATCTTCGGACACACGACGATCGACGGTTTCGCCTTTGACGTCGAGGTGTTCCACCTGGTGGAGCGCTACCACCTGAGCCTCACCGAGGTTCCTGTCGAAGTGGAGAACTCCCAACGGTCGACGGTGAACGTGGTGCGCGATGCAGCGCGTCTGCTCCGGGACCTCGTGGCGGTTCGAAACAACGACCGTGTGGGTGTCTACGACGTGGCCGAGCCGGTTCTGGGCGCAAGGCGTCGGACCCGGAGAAGATAAGGCTCCGGAGCCCCAGAACTAGGGTGAGAACCCATGGTGGAACTGGATCACATATTCAAGGCATATGACGTACGCGGGACGGTTCCCGATCAATTGAACCCGCGTCTGGCCCAGGCCGTGGGCACAGCTTTCGCCGTGTTCTGTGCTGAGGAGGCCGCTGGATCGACCACACCTGTCACCAGGGTGATAGTTGGTCGCGACATGCGACCCTCAGGCGTCGAACTCGCCGCGGCGTTCGCTGAGGGCGTCATGGCCGAGGGACTGGATGTGGTCGACATTGGTCTGGCATCCACCGACATGTGCTACTTCGCTGCAGGATCACTCGAGGCCCCGGCGGCGATGTTCACGGCTTCGCACAATCCCGCTGGGTACAACGGGATCAAGTTCGCTCTTTCCGGAGCCCGGCCGGTGGGGGAGTCGACGGGGCTCGATCGCGTCAAGTCCGTGGCCGAAGCCACCCTCGCCGGCGTGCGGAGGGCTCCTGAGGTCTCCGTCGGGACGCTGGAGCATCGTGACGTTCTGGATGACTTCGTGGCCCACGTCCATTCGTTCGTCGATGTGTCGCGGTTGGCGCCGCTGAAGGTTCGTCGCCGACACGGCGAACGGTATGGGCGGACTCGTGGTCCCAGCGGTCTTCGCTGGGCTCGGGATGGACCTCGAGGTCATGTACGGCGAACTCGACGGCACCTTCCCGAACCATCCGGCAGATCCGATCCAATCCGAGAACACCGCCGACCTGCGCGCCGGGTCGTATCCGAGGGTGCGGACATCGGCCTCGCGTTCGATGGGGACGCCGACCGGGTCTTCCTCGTGGATGAAACTGGTAGTGGCCTCTCGGGTTCGGTGACCACTGCGATCATCGCGGCGGGAATCCTCGATGCCCACCCCGGAGAGACGGTCATCCACAACCTGATCTGCTCGAGGTCCGTGCCCGAGGTGGTGCGAGAGCACGGCGGCGTCCCGCTGCGAACCAGGGTCGGCCATTCCTTCATCAAGGAGGTGATGGCCGACACCGGGGCGATCTTCGGTGGCGAACATTCGGCCCACTACTACTTCCGTGACAACTACCGGGCCGACTCCGGGCTGATCGCGGCCCTCGTCGTGTTCGAGCAGATGTCGCTCACCGGCAAGCGACTGTCCGAGCTTCGAGCTCCGTTCGAGCGCTATGCGGCATCGGGCGAATCGAACACCCGGGTCGACGACCCGGCGCGCCGTGATCGAGGCGGTGGCAGCCCACTACGAGCGATCTGGGCCTCGGGTATCGACCGTCTGGACGGGCTCACCGTGGATGGCGGAGACTGGTGGTTCAACCTCCGGGCGTCGAACACCGAACCGCTGCTGCGCCTCAACCTCGAGGCGCCCGATGACGATCAGTGCGAGGCTCGGGTCGCAGAAGTGCGCTCAGTCATGGCAGGCTGAAGCCGATGAGCAACGACACCACGCAACCATCATCTGACGAACGACTCGATCCTCGGCTCCTCGAGATCCTCGCCTGCCCGCGAGGACAAGGGTCCGCTGCTCTACTTCGCGGACGAGTCGTGCCTCTACAACCCGAGGCTCCAGCGCAGGTACCCGATCCGCGACGGTATTCCTGTGATGCTGATCGACGAGGCAGTTTCGGTGGACGACGCCGAAGCGGCCAGGCTCAGCGCGAAGGCAGAAGCCGACGGCATCGAACCCACGTTCGCGGTTGACTGAGCAGACGTCAGCTGCGCCCGTAACCGCGATCGCGACATGACCGCCGACCTGCAACAGACCGACTCCCTGGACATGTTCGGCGCCGCGTTCGGGCTTGGCCGACCAGATTGGCGGCGGCAGTGTCCGTGGCCGAATCCATCGACGGACTGCCCGACGCGTGGCGGCATCAATGCCGTGGTCGTCATGGGTATGGGAGGTAGCGGTATCGGCGGGGATGTGGCTGCGGCTGTGGCTTCGCCCGACGCATCGGTGCCCGTGATGGTGTCCAAGCACTACGAGTGCCCAGGTTGGGTCGGACCGGACACCCTGGTGATGGCCAGTTCGTTCTCGGGCAACACCGAGGAGACCGTTTCGGCGGCGACCGCCGCGGCCGAGGCCGGCGCACGGATGGTTGTGATGTGCTTCGGGTGGGGAGTTGGAACGACTCGCCGGGGAATGGGAAGCACCACTGGTGAGATTCGATGCGTCGATACCCGATGCCCCGCGCCGGCATCGGTGCGGTCTCGGTGTCCCCGCTGGTGATCCTCGAACGGATGGGCCTCGTGTCGGGCGTACGGACGCAGGTTGATGCGGCCATCGATCAGGTCCGCCGGCGGCGCCGATGAACTTTCCGGCGACGAGAACCCCGCTGCCCGAGCTCGCCCGCCGGATCGGGCGGACCATGCCGCTCGTCTACGGCGGGGGCGTCCTGGGTGAAGCCGCGGCCTGGCGCTGGAAGGGCCAGTTCAACGAGAACCCCAAGCTCGCTGCGTTCTGCAATCGGGTACCGGAACTGACCCACAACGAGATCGCCGGCTGGGCGGTCAACGGCGACGTGACCCGTCAGGTGTTCACGCATGCGTGATGTTGCGCCACGACTTCGAGCGTCCGAGGTCGCCCGCAGCGCTTCGAATCGATCGCGGAGGTCGTGTGACGAAGTCGTCGCCGACATCCTCACGGTCGTCGCCGAGGGCGACGGTCGACTTGCCCAGTTCATGGACCTGACCCTCATCGGCGACATCGCCACCCTGCACCTGGCGCTGGACCTGGGCGTGGACCCCGGCCCGATCCCGGTCCTCGACGACATCAAGAAGCGTCTGCGTCAAAGTTGACCCGAGCCGTCGCCGGCCTGTGCACGCACCCGTGATCGGCGGGCCCTGCAGGCCCGCGGATCATGCGTCGAGAAGATCCATCACGGCGTCGGCAAAGGTCTGTGGCGACTCGATCATCGGGTAGTGCCCGACCCCGGCCAGTTCGATGAGGGAGGCATCGCGGCGCCTGTCCGCCAGCTGCCGGGCCATCTCCACGACTGCTATCGGGTCGGCATCTCCCCATACGATGCCCAGCGGCGCCGGGTGTGACTCGATGGCACCGGTGAAACGATCCTCGTTGTTCAGGCGGTCGTCCAGGTAGCGGATCAGCCGCGGTAGCAGTCGGGCGCCTCCGTCGTGGCACACCGCGTCGGCGGCTGCGAGGACATCGGCCGGATCGGGTTCCGAGGATGGTGAGTCCTCCGGGGCGAGCGTCGCCGTCAAGGAGATCGTCAGCATCTCGGGAGCTCGGGGTGCCACCTCGGCGGGGAGCATCTCGTCGGGTGCGGACCACAGGACATGTTGTCCGTCGGTCAGGTTGGCCATGTCGAGGTAGATCGAACCGTTTGTGACCACCCGACGCCGGATGCTCACCCGGTCACCTCCCGACAGTGCAGCCTTCCCTCGAGGTCCCGTGCGAGGAGTTCACCGCCCACGGTGTCGCCCATGTCGTGGGTCACGAGGTCGAACTCAGCCAGCTCGAGCGCTTCAATGAGACCCTGGGCGGCGTCCGCGGAACTGTGGATCGAGTATGGCCTGTCGGGCTTGTCCGAGAGCCCGAATCCCGGTAGGTCGAACAGAACCACCCGTCGGCTGGCGCCCAGGACCGGGAGCGCTCGGGCCCAGTCGACCGACGATGTGGGGAAGCCGTGGATCGACGAGCAACGGTGGGCCATCGGCATCGACGGCCGGTGCTGTGTCGACCACGAATACCCGCTCTCCTGCGATGGTGATGTAGGTCCCGTTGTTCTGCCACGCGGTGAGGTCCATCTGGTCATTCTGGCGCAGGGCGCGACCATGTGATCGTGAAGTCGGTCTTATGATCGGAGGATGATCGATGAGAACCTCAAAGCGCTCGCTTCGCAGGGAAAGAACTTCGCGGTGATGACCACGCAGATGCCCGACGGCTCGTTCCAGTCCGCAGGTGCTGTGGGTTGACGCCGACGATGAGCACCTGTTGGTCAACACCGAGGTCGACCGCCAGAAGCACCGCAACGTCCAACGTGAGCCGCGGGTCACCCTCACGGTGATCGATGCGCAGAACCCGTACCACTACATCGAAGCCCGCGGCCGGGTCGTCGGGGAGGTAACCGGGCCCCAGGCGCGCGAGCACATCGACACGCTCTCGGAGCGATACACCGGCGGTCCCTACGATGCCTCGAAGATCGGTACCGAACGGGTCATCATCAAGGTCGTGCCCGAGCACCTGCACGTCAACGGCTGACACGGTCGGGGGTGCCTGATCCGTGTCGGGCAGAGGACTGCGGGTCTCGTGAGGTACGCTGAATCCGCCGCGGGCTGACCTGTACCCGGAGTCAGACGACCCCAGCCTGCCATCGAAGCAGACCACTCAGATCGACGCGCGCTCGAATGGCGCAGGAGGACAATGAACCAATGACACTCACCGACTACAAGGTCGCCGACCTCTCCCTCGCCCCTCTGGGCCGCAAGCAGATCCAGCTCGCCGAGCACGAGATGCCCGGCCTGATGGCGATCCGCGCCGAGTACGCCGATTCGCAGCCCCTCGAAGGGGCCCGCATCACGGGGTCGCTGCACATGACCGTGCAGACGGCGGTACTGATCGAGACCCTCACGGTGCTCGGCGCCGAGGTGCGTTGGGCATCGTGCAACATCTTCTCCACCCAGGACGAGGCCGCCGCGGCGATCGCCGTCGGCCCCAACGGCACCGCCGATGATCCCCGAGGGCGTGCCGGTGTTCGCCTGGAAGGGCGAGACCCTCGACGAGTACTGGTGGTGCACCGAGCAGGCGCTGCGCTGGGACGGCGGAACCGCCGGGCCGAACATGATCCTCGACGATGGCGGCGACGCCACGATGCTCGTGCACAAGGGCGCCGAGTTCGAGGCCGACGGAGCGGTGCCCGAGGCCTCCGAGGACGAGTCCGAGGAGTGGCAGGTGTTCTGCGACCTGCTGCGCCGTTCCCTTCCCGAGGACGGCAACCGCTGGACCGGCCATCGGCGCCGGCATCCAGGGTGTCACCGAGGAGACCACGACCGGCGTTCACCGCCTCTACCAGATGTTCGAGGCGGGCCAGACTCCTGTTCCCGGCGATCAACGTCAACGACGCCACCACCAAGTCGCAAGTTCGACAACCTCTACGGCTGTCGGCACAGCCTGGTGGACGGCATCAACCGTGCCACCGACGTGATGCTCGGCGGCAAGACCGCTGTCGTCTGCGGCTACGGCGACGTCGGCAAGGGTTGCGCACAGTCGCTGCGGGGCCAGGGTGCCCGGGTGATCGTCACCGAGATCGATCCCGATCTGTGCGCTGCAGGCGGCGATGGAGGGCTACCAGGTGGCCCGGCTCGAGGACGTGATCGAGACCGCTGATGTCTTCATCACCGCCACCGGCAACAAGGACATCATCACCGCCGAGCACATGGGTCGGATGAAGCACCAGGCGATCGTGGGCAACATCGGCCACTTCGACAACGAGATCGACATGGCCGGCATCTACCGCATGAGCGATGTGACCAGGGTCGACGATCAAGCCCCAGGTGGACGAGTTCGTGTTCCCCGACGGCCACAGCGTGATCGTGCTCGCCGAAGGTCGACTGCTGAACCTGGGATGCGCCACCGGACACCCCAGTTTCGTGATGAGTTGCTCGTTCTCCAACCAGGTGCTGGCCCAGATCGAACTGTTCACCAAGAACGCCGACTATCCGACCGGTGTGTACGTGCTTCCGAAGCAACTCGATGAACGAGTGGCGAGCTTCCACCTCGAAGCGTTGGGCGTTCGGCTCACGAAGCTCTCCCAGGAACAGGCCGACTACCTCGGCATCCCTGTGGAAGGGCCCTACAAGCCGGAGCACTACCGCTACTGAGCCTCTGATCGGTGCCCAGTCCGGTCCCCGGTCGCCCGGGGTGGTGATTCCACCGGCGGTGTCCGTCAGTTGTGTGCTGTGCGTCCAGCTTTGGCGGACCGTCAGCGGAAGGGTCTGAACGCTTCCAGTAGGGCGTCGAGGGACTCCAGGCGCCGGGCACCCGTGCCGAGGACGAAGTCGGGCACGATGAGTTCGTCGATCCCCGTCTCCGCATAGCGCGTGACGACATCGGCGATCTGGTCCGGCGTACCGGCGATGGCCGCCCGGGGTGCCACCGAGTCGACGAATTCCCGTGCTCGTTCAGCGTTGTCCGTGAGCATCACGAGAGCCTGGGTTGAGCGCGCCACGGTCGACGGGTCGCGATCGTGCGCCTCGCATTCACGGTCCAGAAGTTCCATGGGTTCGGTGAGCGTCTGGGGCAGGCCCCAGGCGTTCCACTCGTGCGCGAAGCGCGCCGCGATGCCGATCATCCGTTGGCCTTTGGCTCCGATGAGGATCGGCAGTGGGTCCTGGACGGGTTTGGGTTCGCAGTGTGCGTCCCTGAGCGTGAACCAGTCTCCGTCGAAGTTGGTGGTCGTGTTGCCGAGCAGGCCGGTGATTACCTCGCAGGTCTCCGCGAATCTGGAGACCCGCGGGCCGACGGCGGGTAGCTCGATGCCGTACTGATCGTGTTCATTGAGCTGCCAACCGGCTCCCAGCCCGAGGACGAGCCGTCCGTCGCTCAGGTGGTCGAGCGTCGCGGCCCAGTTCGCCAGAACGGCGGGGTGGCGGTAGGTCGTGCCGAACACGAGTGATCCGAGTCGGACACACTCGGTTGCGCTTGAGAGCGCCGCGAGGAGCGCGGTGGACTCGAGCACGGGAGCATCCATCGGCCCGAAGGCCCCGCCATCGCCCATGAAGTGATCGGATATGTACACACCGTCCCAGCCGGTGGCGTCCGCATGACGACTCACCTCCATGACATCTGACGACGACTGCGACGGGGAGGGCCAGACCGAGAAGCGCATGGTCGTGAACCTACTGCGATCGAGTTCGTCTATCGGCTCGATAGCAGGAAACGATCGAGGGAGACTATCAAACCGAGCGGATGCAGACTAGATTGGCTATTGGAAGTTAAGTGAACCTCACATACAGAAAGGGCAGCCCCCATGTCCCTGATAAATACCAAGATCAAGCCATTCAACGCCACCGCCTTCAAGGCAGGCGAGTTCGTTGACGTCTCCGATGAGGACGTCGCCGGAAACTGGGCGGTCATGTTCTTCTATCCGGCCGACTTCACGTTCGTGTGTCCGACCGAGCTCGGTGACCTGGCCGACCACTACGACGAACTCAAGAGCCTCGGTGTGGAGGTGTACTCGGTTTCGACGGACACGCACTTCACCCACAAGGCATGGCACGGGTCCTCCGACACGATCGGCAAGATCCGCTACCCGATGATCGGCGATCCGACCGCCCAGATCTCCCGCAACTTCGAGATCCTGCGCGAGGACGAGGGCCTGGCGAACCGGGGCACCTTCCTGATCGACCCCGACGGTGTGATCCAGGTCACGGAGGTGACTGCTGAAGGTATCGGCCGCAACGCAGCGGAACTGGTCCGCAAGATACGGGCAGCCATCTATGTCCGGGAACATCCCGGCGAGGTCTGTCCCGCCAAGTGGGAAGAGGGAGAAGAGACCCTGGCTCCCTCTCTGGATCTCGTAGGCAAGATCTGATTCCTCCCCCCGGCCGGGGTGGGGCCGGTTCACGCCGGCCCCACCCCGGTCCCGTACCACATCCCGCAACTCCCATCTCACCACCGGGTTCTGCCTCCCGGATCTGAGCCCTGCCAAGGAGCCCCCCATGCTCGACTCCAACCTCACTGAACAACTGAAGGGCCACCTCACCAAGGTGACGCGCCCTGTCCAACTGGTCGCATCGTTGGACGAATCGCCCAGGTCGGGCGAGCTCTGGGACCTGCTCGAGGAGATTGCGGCGCTGTCCGACGAGGTGACCGCGGTGCGTGGCGACGACCCGTCCGTGGTCGACGTCCACGACGACGGCCGCCGCCCCGCATTCTCGATCGTCCGCGTAGGAAGCGATGTGTCGGTCCGGTTCGCCGGGATTCCGATGGGCCATGAATTCACTTCGCTGGTCCTGGCCCTGTTGCAGGTTGGCGGACATCCGCCGTCGGTCTCCGATGAGACCGCCCGCGCGGTCGAGGAACTCGAGGGAGATTTCAAATTCGAGACCTACATGTCGTTGTCCTGCCAGAACTGCCCCGACGTCGTGCAGGCTCTGAATGCGATGAGCGTGCTGAACCCCCGCATCACCCACGTCGCCATTGACGGAGCGCTGTTCCCCGACGAGGTGGAACGTCACAATGTGCTCGCGGTGCCGACGGTGTTGTGCAATGGCGAGGTGTTCGGTCAGGGCCGAATGACCCTCGAACAGATCGTGGGCAAGCTCGACACCGGCGCGGCCGACCGCGAGGCCGCACGCATCGATGCCCTCGACCCGTTCGACGTGCTCGTGGTGGGTGGAGGCCCCGCTGGCGCCGCGGCAAGCATCTATGCCGCACGCAAGGGGATCGCCACCGGTGTGGTCACCGAGCGTTTCGGTGGCCAGGTCCTCGACACCATGGGAATCGAGAACCTCATCTCGGTGCCCCACACCGAAGGGCCCAAGTTGGCTTCTGCAATCGAGGCCCACGTGTCCGAGTACGACGTGGACGTGATGCACAACCAGCGCGTCGAGCGCCTGGTGCCAGCCGATTCGGTCGGTGGATACGCCACCGTGGAACTCGCCGGCGGAGCCACACTGCGGTCGCGCGCCATCATCCTCTCCACAGGTGCCAGGTGGCGTGGGTTGGGTGTTCCCGGCGAGGCCGAGTACCGAAACCGGGGAGTGACGAACTGTCCTCACTGTGACGGCCCCCTCTTCAAGGGCAGGCCCGTAGCGGTCATCGGTGGTGGCAACTCGGGGGTCGAGGCCGCCATCGACCTCGCTGGTGTGGTTGGACATGTGACCCTCATCGAGTTCGCCGAAGATCTCCTGGCCGACGACGTCCTGCAGGCGAAGCTCCGGAGTCTCGACAACGTCGCCATCATCACGGGCGCCGCGACCAACGAGATCGTCGGCGACGGTGAACGCGTGACGGCGCTGCGCTACGAGGATCGGGTCTCGGGAGAGTCCAACGAGGTGCCACTCAGCGGTGTGTTCATCCAGATCGGACTCCTGCCCAACACCGAGTTCCTGCAGGGAGCTGTCGAGCTCTCCGAGCGCGGCGAGGTCGTGATCGATGAGCGTGGCGCAACCTCGGTGCCCGGTGTGTTCGCTGCCGGGGACTGTACGACGGTGCCCTACAAGCAGATCGTCATCGCCATGGGAGCGGGCTCGACCGCCGCGCTCTCGGCCTTCGACCATCTCATCCGTACCCCCGACCCCGCTGACACCTTCCCGGCCACCTCAGAGGCCGGGGCGGCCCGGAGCGGGGACGTGCAGCAGCCGGCTTCTGCTCTGGCCTAGCGTCGGAGAGGTGAACCTGCAGGAACTGCGCTACCTCGTCGCGGTCGATGACCACCGCCACTTCGGTCGGGCAGCTGAGGCGTGCTTCGTGAGCCAGCCGACTCTCGTCCGCCCAGGTGCGCAAACTCGAACGTGAGCTGGGAGTCGAGCTGTTCGAGAGGGCACCGAGGCGGGTGACGCCCACCGAAGCAGGGCGCGGATCATCGAGCATGCCCGGTTGGTCTGGACGAGGTCACGCAGATCGAGGCGATCGCCCGGGCCGCCAGCCGCCCCGGAAGCGCAACCTTGCGTATCGGGGTGTTCCCTACGCTCGCTCCATACCTCCTTCCACATGTGGTGCCCCAGCTCCACGAACGGTTCCCGCTCGTGGAGCTGCTCTGGGTGGAGCAGAAAACCGAGGAAGTCATCGACGGCCTTCTCGAGGGTTCACTGGACGCAGGGTTGTTGGCTCTCCCCGTCGACGAAGCCCAGTTGCACCAGGAATACCTCTTCACCGAGGACTTCGTGCTGGCGGTGCCTGAAGCACCACGCTGGCAGGATCCGCATCCGTGAGACCCGAGGTGCTGGCCGGAACGGACGTGCTGCTGCTGACCGACGGGCACTGCTCTGCGCGACCAGGCGCTGGAGGTGTGCACGATGGCGGGTGCGACAGAGCGTCGGGGGTTCCGGGCCACGAGTCTGGAGACCCTCCGACAGATGGTGGCAGCGGGTGTGGGAGTGACGTTGTTGCCGAAAATGTCGGTCAGCCCGCCGGTGCCCGACAATCCCGGGGTGCTCACGATCCCGTTCTTCGATCCTGCTCCGAACCGTCGGATCGCGATGTTCTGGCGCAGATCCAGCGTCCACGGCGAACTGCTCGGGAAACTGGCATCGGTCTTGCGCGAACTCCCCGAGGACCTGCTCCGGACCTGACCGGCCACGGTCGTAGTGGTCGGTACGCCGACGCGCCCACATCCTTTCAGGCGCTATGTTCCGCCCCATGGACGAACTGGATGGCAAGGTCGGAGTGATCACGGGGGCCGCATCGGGCATCGGCCGGGCGATGGCCGTTGCCTTTGCAGCCGAAGGAATGCACGTCGCCCTGGGGGACATAGAACCCGTACCGCTCGAGGAGACCGCCGAACTCGTTCGAGCCGAGGGTGTGAACGCGATCGTCGTACCAACCGACGTCAGCGACCCGGCCGCAGTGGAGCACCTTGCCGAGCGCGCGGTGGCAGAGCTCGGTGCCCTGCATCTGGCATGCAACAACGCCGGAGTGTCTGCGGGTGGTCTCACATGGGAGGTGGATCTGGAGACGTGGAACTGGGTGCTCGGGGTGAACCTGTTCGGTGTGATCCATGGACTTCGCAGTTTCACCCCGCGGATCATTGATTCCGGTGGTGGACACATCGTGAACACGGCATCCATGGCCGGACTCACCTCGCCTCCGGGGATGTCGCCCTACAACGTGTCGAAGCACGCGGTTGTGACACTCAGCGAGTCGATGGCTGTGGAACTGTCGATGACGCATCCGGAGGTCGGCATCTCCGTGTTGTGTCCCGGGTGGGTCCGTACGCGGATCCATGAAGCCGATCGGAACCGCCCGTCGGACCCGGCGGCGCCCATCGACGACGCCATCGCGGTCGATGCCGAAGAGCAGGCAGCTCTCGACGGTATGCGCGACATGGTGGCCGCCCTCATCGAAGGGGGCCTCGACCCGTCCGCTGTGGCATCACAGGTGGTGGACGCGGTGCGTACCGAGCGTCCATGGGTGCTCACACACCCGGAATGGATGGAAATGGTGCGCAGCCGTACCGACCGGATCATCGCAGAGGAACCGCCGACGACGGATTTCCTCCCGGGACTGGATGATTGACCGGTCCGCTGCGTAGTCGGATCCCGGCATTGCCGCCGGGGCGCCATTCCGGGCATCGCCGGGTTGCGGTCACGGGGTCGTGGCAATGGCAGCACCGATGATGTCATCGGCCCCGAGCCCGCGCAGGACCGTGGCGGCCGCCTCCATCGTGGCGCCTGTGGTGACCACATCGTCAACGAGAATCCAGGTACCTGACACTCCCGCCGGTCCACGAACCGCTCCACGGGCCCGGATGCTGCCTCGGACACCGGCCGGGCTGAAGCTCGGATTGCAGCGTCGAGCGTTCTCCCCGAGTCCCATCTGCGCTTTGCCGGTACGGCGCATGCATCGTCGGGTCCGAACCCCGAGATGTCGGCCGACGGAGCGCGCCAGCAGTTCGGCCTGGTCGAATCCCCGCTCGCGGTGGCGTTTCGCGGTGGTCGGAGCCCACGTGACGCCTGCAATGGGTGTGGATGCCGGGTGGGCCGTCCGCAGGCCATTGTCGATTGCTTCGCCCAGGGACGACGCGAGCAGTGCAATGCCGTCGCGCCGGTTTCCCCGCTTGATCGCCAGTACGAGCTCGCGCCCGGCGCCTTCGTAGGAACAGATGGCCGACAGGGATGTGAGGCCGTCCGGCGTGTCGGTGCCACCGGGCGGCAGGAGCTGGGCCACGCAGTTCGTGCACAGCCCACCCGACGGCTTCTCGCAGAGCATGCAACGTCGTGGAAACAGCAGATCCAACATGGAGACGAACCTAGAACCGCCGAGTGACATCTTCCGCAGGCATGGTTCTCCGGGCAACGCTCGCGGAATCCTCGGGGCTGGTGCCGTTGGGAACCACCACGTCGGTAGAGTAGAGCCGCTATGGCTTTCATGGATCGACTTCTCCGCGCCGGCGAAGGCAAGAAGGTGCGCGCCATCAAGGACCTCTGTCCCGATATCGGGACCCTCGAATCCGAGATGCAGGCATTGTCCGACGACGACCTCGCTCGTAAGACCGTGGAGTTCCGCGAGCGCCTCGACAACGGCTCGCCCCTGGACGATCTCCTGATCGAGGCGTTCGCGGTGGTGCGCGAGGCCGCTGTCCGAGAGATCGGTCAGCGCCACTACGACGTGCAGCTGATGGGCGGAGCCGCCCTGCACTTCGGCTGGGTGGCGGAGATGAAGACCGGTGAGGGCAAGACCCTGGTTTCGACCCTGCCGTGTTACCTCAACGGGCTCACAGGCAAGGGTCTGCACGTGATCACCGTGAATGACTATCTGGCAACCCGCGACGCGGAGTGGATGGGCCAGATCCACCGTCGACTCGGCTTGTCGGTGGGGCTCATCCTGCCTCGGAACGACCCACCGTCGTTCAAACGTGAGCAGTACGCGTGCGACATCACCTACGGAACCAACAACGAGTTCGGTTTCGACTACCTGCGCGACAACATGGCGATGACAGCGGAGGAGAAGGTCCAGCGCGGCCATCCCTACGCGATCGTGGATGAGGTCGACTCGATCCTCATCGACGAGGCGCGCACCCCGCTCATCATCTCGGGCAAGGTCGGCGACGCCGCGAAGTTGTACACCAAGTTCGCCCAGGTGGCCCGAGGGCTGACCAAGGACATCGACTACGAGGTCGATGACGAGAAGAAGATCGTGTTCCCGCTGCCCCCGGGGATCGAGAAGGTCGAGCGCGAACTGGGTGTCGAGAACCTCTACGACGACGTGGCGACGAGCCTCGTCCACCAGCTCAACATGTCGATCAAGGCCAAGGAGCTGTACCGACGCGACACCGAGTACCTCGTAACCGACGGCGAAGTGAAGATCGTCGATGAGTTCACCGGACGTGTACTCGAGGGGCGTCGTTGGTCCGAGGGTCTCCACCAGGCCGTCGAGGCCAAAGAGGGTGTACGGATCAAGGAAGAGAACCAGACCCTCGCCACAGTCACCCTCCAGAACTACTTCCGGATGTACGAGAAGCTGGCAGGCATGACCGGCACCGCGCTCACCGAAGCGGCCGAGTTGATGAGCACCTACACACTCCAGGTGGTACCCATCCCCACCCACCGGCCGTTGGCACGAGCTGATGAGGGCGATCTGATCTTCCGTAGCGAGGCTGCCAAGTTCGAGGCAGTGGCGGATGACATCGAGGAGCGCAATACCACCGGTCAGCCGATCCTCGTGGGCACCACCTCGGTCGAGAAATCGGAGCGGCTGGGCCGCATCCTCGAAAAGCGCGGCGTTCCGCACCATGTGCTGAACGCCAAGCAACACACCAAGGAAGCCGAGGTGGTCACGCAGGCCGGACGTGTCGGCTCGGTGACGGTAGCGACCAACATGGCCGGCCGTGGGGTCGACATCCTCCTGGGGGGCAACCCCGATGGCCTTGCCGAGCGCGAACTGCGTGCCGCAGTGAGCGCAGGTGAGTTCGGCGAGGACGTGGTCCTCGGTGACGGGGCCGACGATGGCGTGCTGGATGTGGAGGGAATCGGCAACGACGACATCCGCAAACGTTTCGAGGACCTGATCGCGAAGTTCTCCGAAGAATGCAAGGCTGAAGGCGATCGCGTCCGTGAGCTCGGCGGACTGTACGTACTCGGTACCGAGCGGCATGAGTCACGACGCATCGACAACCAGCTGCGTGGACGTTCGGGTCGTCAGGGTGACCCCGGTGAGAGCCGGTTCTACCTGAGTCTCGAGGACGACCTGATGCGCTGGTTCGCAACCGGTGCAATCGAATGGGTGATGGGCAAGGGCTGGGATGACGACGTCCCGATCCAGGCTCGCATGGTGACCCGTGCAATCGAGAAGGCCCAGAACACCGTCGAGGCCCGAAATGGCGAGATCCGCAAGAACGTCCTCGAGTACGACGAGGTTCCCAACGAACAGCGCAAGGTCATCTACGCGCGCCGCGACCAGGTGCTGGACGGCGACGACCTGCGCGAAGAGACCTTGAGCGCCCTTGCCACAGTGGTCGACGACCTGCTCGAGACCCATTGCAGTTCTGACTACACCGAGGAGTGGGACCTGGAGGCCCTCGTAGCCGACACGGCCACGTACTGGCCGGCGACGCTCGAGGTCTCCCAACTCACCCCTGCGGCCACCTCTGACGAGGTCTACGACATTCTCATGGGCGACGCCATCGGCCACTATGAGGCCCGCGAGGAGGAGTTCGGAGCCGATGGCATGCGTCAGGTCGAACGCCAGGTGATGCTGCGTGTGATCGACGCCCGTTGGCGTGAACACCTGAAGGAACTCGATCACCTGCGCGATGGCATCAACCTGCGTGCGCTGGGCCAGAAGGATCCGTTGTCGGAATGGCAGGCAGAGGCCTACGACATGTTCGGCAGCCTGATGGACACGATCAACCGCGAATACGTCCAGTACGTGATGCACGTCCAGGTCACCGAACAACCCGAACGTCCGACGCTGCGTCCCCAGCGACTGGACTACACAGCGCCGACCGGCCCACAGGATCCTGCATCCGGCCCTGCTCCTGCACCTGCGAAGGCTCCTGCCACAGTTGGTGCCGGTGCATCGCCGGGCGCCGCCGGGCCTGAGCTGGCCGAGGCGGACGAGCCGGCCGCGGCAAAGGCCCCGGTCGTGAGAACCGAGTGGGAGAAGACCCCTCGTAATGCGCCATGTCCGTGTGGCAGTGGAAAAAAGTACAAGCAGTGCCACGGGGCCAACTGAGCACCCGTGCAGGACTTTTCGTCACGATTGAACTCTCTTCGCGAACGGCTGGCGGAGGCCCGGGGTTACTTGCGCATCGGTGAACTGGAAGCACGTCGCCCCCAACTCGAAACCGAGCTCGGTCGCCCGGACCTCTGGGATGATGCTGAAGCTGCACAGGCGTTGCAGCGCGAGTTCTCCGAGCTGGGTGACGATCTCGAATTGTTCTCGGACCTCGAGACGCGCCTCGAGGACGTCGCGACGCTCGCCGAACTCGCCCGCGAGGAAGGTGAGGAGTCGTTCGAATCCGAGATCACCGAAGACCTCCATGCGCTCGAATCCGAGTTCGACAGCTTGGAGCTGCGCGCACTCTTCACCGGCGAGTACGACGACCTGGACGCCATCGTGGAGATCAATTCCGGCGCCGGGGGAGTGGATGCCCAGGACTGGGCCGAGATGCTCCTCCGGATGTATCTGAGGTGGGCTGAGCGCCGTGGTTTCGATGTGGAACTGGTGAGTGTCAACGAGGGCACCGAGGCGGGAATCTCCTCGGCCGAATTCATCATGAAGGGTCGCAACATCTACGGCCTGCTTCGTAGCGAACACGGGGTCCATCGCCTGGTTCGGATTTCGCCGTTCGACAACAACTCGCGTCGCCAGACCAGCTTCGCCTCGGTGAAGGTGACTCCGCTGTTCGAGGACGTCGATGACGTCGAGATCGATGACAAGGATCTACGGATCGACGTCTACAGGTCATCGGGCGCCGGTGGCCAGCATGTGAACGTGACAGATTCGGCGGTTCGCATCACCCACCTGCCCAGCGGGATCGTGACGAGTTGTCAGAACGAACGCTCGCAGCACCAGAACAAGGATGTTGCGATGAAGATGCTCAAGGCGAAACTCCTGGAACTGGAACGTCAGAAACAACAGGAGAAGGTCGATTCGATCACCGGTGACAGCTCGGCGGTTGATTTCGGCAGCCAGGATCGAAACTACGTGTTGCAGCCCTACCAGCAGGTCAAGGACCTCAGGTCGGGCACCGAACTGTCGAACCCCGATGAGGTGCTCGATGGAGACCTCGACGGTCTGATGGTCGGCTACCTGCGCTGGATGCGTTCACGCAGCCTCGGCAACTGAGCGGCCACCCGTTGATAGAGGACATCAGTACCGGGGTATCGCCCTCTCGCAGCGGCCCAACTGAGAGAATAATCCCGAGGGTGCACCCCCACAGGGTCCGGGTCGATGTAGCTTGGCTCCGGTCTGTCATCATTTCGTAATATGGCACGGCGAACGCCGGGTAAGCCCCGCAAGCTAGGGAAGCAATTTGATCAAGCTCGAGAAGGTGACCAAGGCGTACAAGGGTGAACACGTCGCCCTGCGCGATGCCTCGGTCGACATCGAAAAAGGTGAGTTCGTCTTCCTCGTGGGTCCGTCGGGCTCCGGGAAGTCGACTTTCCTGCGCTTGTTGAACCGTGAGGAGCGACCCGAGAAGGGCACGATCCACGTGGCCGGCAAGGACATCGGCGCCCTCCCCGGCCACAAGGTTCCCGATCTGCGGCGCAACGTCGGCGCGGTTTTCCAGGACTTCAAGTTGCTGCCCACGAAGAACGTCGCGGAGAACGTTGCCTTTGCCCTCGAGGCGATCGGACGTCCACGATCGGCCATCAAAGAGGCGGTGCCACAGATCCTCGATCTGGTCGGCCTCGGCTCAAAGGCGAAGAACATGCCCGACGAACTCTCCGGCGGTGAGCAGCAGCGCGTGTCCATCGCCCGGGCTTTCGTCAACCGCCCCCTGATCCTCCTTGCGGACGAACCGACCGGCAACCTGGATCCGGCCACATCGGTGGGGATCATGAAGTTGCTCGATCGGATCAACCGGACGGGCACCACCGTCGTGATGGCAACTCACGATCGCGGCATCGTCGACACCATGCGTCGCCGCGTGATCGAGTTGGACAATGGTCGTATCGTCCGTGACCAGGTTCGCGGCGTCTATGAGTGAGGCCGCGGTGTCAGTAGGTACAGCAGCAGTTTCTCTTTCAGTTCCCGGATTTGAGCGTGACGCGGTGACCGACCATGCACCCAGCGGTGCGTCACAGGAGTGCGAGGTTTCCCCGTGGCAATAAGGCTTGACTACGTGTTGCGAGAGACCGGGTCCAACCTGGCGCGCAACTTCACTCTCACGTTCGCGGCCGTGATCACGGTCGCGGTATCGCTCACGATGGTCGCTGCGAGCTTCCTGATCGGCCAGGGCATCAACAACAGTTTCCTCGGGCTGCGGAGCGAACAGCGTCTGTTCGTGTACATGAATCCGACCGCGAACGCGGACCAGACCGAAGCCGTCAAGAAGGCGCTGGACGACTCCGGACAGGTCGACAAGGTCGATTTCTATGACCGCGACCGCACCTTCAAGGAGTTCCAGACCCTCTTTCGGGATCAACCTGACCTGATCAACTCGGTGAAACCCGAGGACCTACCCACAAGCTTCCGGGTGAAACCGAAATCCACCGATGCCGAGGTCGTGTCATCGCTCGGCGACTCCTTGGAGTCCCTCCAAGGAGTCAAGCAGGTTGCCTACGCTGCGGAGTACGCGCGCAATGTCCAGAGATCCGTGAGTACCTTGAACCGATGGGTTCAGTTCACAGGGCTCATCCTCATAGCTGCATCGGTGCTACTGATCTTCAACACCATCCGCACCGCCGTGTTCGCACGGCGGCGCGAGATCGAGGTGCAGCGACTCGTTGGTGCCCGCAACTGGTTCATTCGGATGCCCTTCATCGCTGAGGGTCTTGTTCACGGGATGTTCGGGGCACTCCTGGCCGCCGGTGGAGCATTGGCGTTCAACACGCTGTGGAAACGCAACTTCGTGGACCAGGTGTCCTTCGAGTTGCTGAACGAGATCCGTTGGGACAGCGGCGACATCGTCCTTGCGATCGTGATTGTGTTCGTCATCGGAGCGATCACCGGAATGGTGGGTTCCGGAGTTGCGGTGAGTCGTTTCCTCAAAATCTGACCGTCTGGCTATCGTTGCGCCGATGAGCATCATCACGGGGTGGTCGAAGTCGAGATCGCGGGGCCGATGGCGTCTCGCAATCGGTGCACTGGTTCTCGTCTCGGTTGCAGCGACAGCGTGTCTTCCCGCCACGCCTGCGGCGGGTCGGAAGACCCCTGTGCGACGAGTGCTGTTGTTGGGCGACTCGATCACGTTCGGGTTGTTCGGTACGAGTCCCCTCGTGGACAAGCCTCTGTCGACGATGCTCGCCGATCGTGGTGTGGCATTGCACGTGACGGGATACCCTGCGGAGAATCCGTCCTTCGAATGGCCGGATCACCTCCCGTGGGCACTGCGGATGCGACACGAGGTGGACACGTGGAATCCGGACATGGTGATCATCCAGTCCATGTTGTTCCACGACTATGCCGAGCCCGGCAGGGTCGACGCCTATCGCGCTGCGATCGCAGAGCTCATGGACATCGCCAAGTCCAGGGGCGCCCATGTGTACATCGTGGCCCATCGGTCCACCCGTGGGGCTCCCGAAGAGGCTGGCCGCAGGGTGGCAGAGAGACTCCAGGCCGAGGCCGCGAAATCCCGTGGAATCTCGACGATTCCGCTCGACTGGTGGCTGGCTCGTTGTCAGGACCCGACAATCGGTGACGGGATACACCTCACTTCGAGTGGACAGAAGTGCAACGCGCTCGCCATCACGATGGCGGTGGACCAACTGCGTGGCGTCGTCGGCTGACGGGGTGCGGAACCGGTCCATCGGTGACACAATCAGTTGATGGCCGCGGTCAATTCGACGATGCTTCCCCTGGGCACCAGTGCGCCTGATTTCGCTCTGGCTGACGGGGCGGGCACCATAGTGTCCCTTTCGGAGCTGGCGAGAGGTCGCCCCGTCCTGGTGGCATTCGTCTGCAACCACTGTCCATTCGTGCGCCATATCGCGCGCACCTTCGGGCGGGTTGCCGACCAGCTCTCCGAGATCGGGGTTGCGGTGGTCGCAGTCAACAGCAACGACATCGAGCACTATCCCGAGGATGGACCCGAGCAGATGCTGGACGCCGGGAGAGCCTGGGGATGGAATTTCCCCTACCTGTTCGACGAGGACCAGTCCGTTGCCAGGGCCTACCGTGCGGCCTGCACCCCCGACCTGTTCCTGTTCGACGCTGCGCACAGGCTGAAGTACCGGGGCCAGTTCGATTCGTCGCGTCCCCGCAACGACCTGCCACTGGACGGATCGGACCTGCGGCTTGCAGCGCAAGCTGTCGTGGCGGGGGATCCCGTACCCGAACCACAGGTGCCATCTATCGGCTGCAACATCAAGTGGCGTGAAGGCAATGAACCAGATTGGTTCGCCTGAACGGACACCCACTTTCAAACGCATGGTCCACCTCGTGTGTCGACCGCGAGGTGCTTCGGCCGGCATCTCGACATCGCCGGGAGGATATCGACGTTCGGACCAGGTGAGCCGCTACGAGGCGAATGAGCGGTTCGCTATCGGGGCGACCAAATGTGGGGAAATCCGCGCATCCATCGGAAATCCACCCTTGTGTAGTCGCATCGCTGCTGTACGGTGGTCACACAACAAAACAACGGGGCTGACTGGTTTCGACGTTGGGACCTGGAAGTCACGCTAGCGACCCGAGTTGTCTCAGACTCGCAAAACAGGGACACCAAAAGAACCGCCGATGAGCAGTTCGCTCTCGCAGCCTGATCTGATCAGTCTGTAGAAGAGTCATCGTGACCGGCAACGGCGCACGGGGCCTGATCCCCACAGCCCGGCAACAGAAGTGAGGATGGACCGCAGGGAAAGACCGCTGACCGCAGGCAAAGACCGCTGACATCGGGGAAAGACCCGGCAGTTGAGAAAGTCCTCCAGTAGGACCCATCAGCCGACCCGCCGGTGCCACAGCTGTGAGTGGCAGAGTCGGGAATGGTCGTAGCAGGTGTGGTAACCACCTGACGGACGGGGGTTCGATTCCCCCCAGCTCCACTGTGGGGGTTCCCTCGAACGAACGGGAGGGTCCCCCAGAGTTCAGGAATCAGTTCTCCCGGTTCGGGGCGTGAACGTCCATTGCGCGGTGGGCCGTCCAGGACGCAGTTCCCCATATTCCGGCGGTGCTCGATTCGGTGCTCGATTCGGTGCTCGATTCATAGTGTGTCTTCAGGGCTCACACAGCCCGGTGGACCACATCGGATTTTGCCCGTACCAACGGTGAACGAGTCCTAGAGTGCCATCATGTCCATCCTGAGCGCTGAGCAGACAGCACATCTCACGTCTCTCGGCGAACTCACGGCCCGGGCGGCGACCGAAGAAGCAATTGCCAGGATCGGTATCGCGGATGTGCGCCTGAACTCGATCTCCCAGCTCATCGCCGATGCCGCTCTGGACGAGGCAGACCGACTCGACGCAGCGCGCGTCGATGGTGCGGCGCTCGGGTCACTCCACGGGGTGCCCATGGTCATCAAGGAGGAGGTCGCGGTTGCCGGATGCACAACCACATTCGGTGGGGAGGCCAATACGACGCCGGCAGCTGTGGATGCTGAACTCGTCAAACGTCTGCGAGCGGCGGGAGCCGTGATACTTGCCAAGACCACGATGCCCGAGTTCGGCGCATACAGCTACACGGAGTCGGCTTCGCGCGGCTTGACCCACAACCCATGGGACCCCACGCGGACTCCGGGTGGTTCGAGCGGGGGGACGGCGGCTGCGGTGGCGTCCGGAATGGTGCCGGTCGGGATCGGCGGCGACGGCGGCGGTTCGATCCGGATTCCGAGTGCCTGTTGTGGACTCTTCGGCCTCAAGCCGCAGCGCGGACGGGTGAGCACCGCCCCGGAACCACACCTGTGGTGGGCTCTCGGAACCGCCGGGCCGCTGTCGCGCACTGTCATGGACAGCGCCATGGTCTACGACGCCATCCGTGGCAACCTACCCACCGACCTGTATGCGGCCGGTGAGAGCAGCTCGTTCGTGGAGGCGGCTGGGCGCGAGCCGGGCCGGCTTCGGATCGGCTGGTCTGTGAAGTCGCCGATCCGCGGAATCCGCCCGGATCCACGCCACGTCCGGGCGGTGCAGGACACCGCCCGCCTGCTTTCTGGATCAGGACACGATGTCCGGGAGGTGGATCCGTCGTATCCCGACACGACCTCCGCGTTCATTCCGCAGTATTTCGCAGGCATCCGCACCGAGGCCGATGGCGTTGAGCACTTCGAACGACTCGAGCGGCGAACCCGCCAGACATATCGACTCGGTGCCTGGGTGCGACCACGGGTCCTCGATTGGGCTCTCCGCCAGACCGAACTTGTTTCCGAGAAGGCCAATCGGATCTTCGACGACATCGACGTGCTCCTGTCCCCGACAATTGCTCACCGGCCACCCGCGGTCGGCATCCTCGATGGTCGCGGCGCGGTTGCTGCGCCGCTGCTCTCGCTCCCCGCGAGTTGCTACACAGCCATCTGGAATGTGGCAGGCAATCCGGCTGCTTCGGTGCCGTGCGGAATTGCCGACGACGGTCTTCCGCTGGCTGTTCAAATCGTCGGTCGCAGCGATGATGAAACGACCCTGCTCAGCCTCTCCGCCCAGATCGAACGCTTGCGACCCTGGCCCCTGATTCCCTCAGACTACGCCGAGTGATGTTCAGTGCTGGGGACCGGCCATCCGGGTCAGTCAGTTGATGGAACAGCCGCCTACTCAGGTGAGTTCGCTCACCTGACGTAGTTCGTCAGCGTCCAGCAGCGTCGATACTCCGCGGGCGTTGGCCCTGATCTGTTCAGGCCTGGTTGCTCCGGCAATCACCGAGACCACCGTTGGTTGGCTTGCGAGCCACTGGAAGGCGAGCTCGAGCAGCGAGCGGTTGTGGTCGGCCGCCCAGGTGGTGAGCGCTTCGATGCGGTCGAAGTTCTCGTCGGTCAGCACCGACGCGAAGTATTCGCCACCCTTGTCCAGGCGGCTGTCCTTCTCGATGGAGAACCGGTTGTGTTTTCCCGTCAACAATCCTGATGCCAGGGGAAAGTAGGGCAGTACTCCGAGATGGTTTCGCTCCGCCGCCGGAACCACCTCGGCTTCGACTCCGCGCTCGAGCAGGTTCCAATGCACCTGTGACGACACGAAACGAACCGGAGAGTCCTTTGCCGCGAGGTCTGCCTCGTCGTGCATGGCGGCAGTGAAGTTCGAGTGGCCGATGGCACGGATCTTGCCCTCGCTCATCAGGTCTGCCAGGGTCGCCAGCACGTCGTCATGGGAGGTATCGCTGGGGTAGTGCTGTTGATACAGGTCGATGTAATCCGAACCGAGTCGATCGAGGCTGGCCTCGCAGTCAGCCCGGATGTTGGCGGGCGAACATGATCCGTCACCCATCGACTGTGGGAACTTCGTGGCGATCAAGACATTCTCACGCCGCTTGCCCAGAGCTGCGCCGAGGAACTCCTCACTCTTGCCACCGCTGTAGCTCGCGGCTGTGTCGAAGAAGTTCACCCCTGCATCGACGGCGGCATCGACCACTCCCCGGGTCGCTGCTTCGTCGATGAACATGCCGAAATTGTTGCAACCGAGCCCGACGCTGCTCGCCGAGAGGTCCGTATCGGGAAACGTGCGAAACTCCATCGGTCCACCCTATGGCGTTGTCGACCCTGTGGTGCTCACCGGAGCGAACGTCCCATTCGGCGCGCTCCACAGCCATGCGCCATCGCTCATCGAACGTGATGCGCACAACCAGACCTGCCAGGTCAGCCGTCCGAGGACTCGTTGCGGAGCTCGTCCATCTGCTTCTCCAGATCCTCCTGCATGTCCTTCATTTCTTCCTGGACGTCACTCGAGTCACGGATGTGCCCGTCACCGTTCAGGTCGAGGTTGAGCAGCAGTTCGTGGTCCAGCAGGGTGCTGTCCCACGAACACTCCGGCAGGACGAATGACTCCACGATCGCTTCCACAGTTTCCTGGTCCACCGGAGTCGTCTCCTCGTTGAACCCGATTGTCACGACGAAGGACTGCGGCTCCAACTCGTAGGCGCCACCCGTGGTCTGCTTGGGAAGTTCGAATGCATTCAACCGGACCTTGTACTCGTTGCCCGAGACGAGATCGGGGGCCTGGGCGGGATCAAGGTAGAAGAGGTCGGCATCCTGGTCTCCCGCCCGGACGGTGCCGACATTTTCGTAGGTGATGGTAGTTTCGACCTCACCGTTGCTCGAGGAGTAATCGAACGATTCCCATGGGCCACCGCTGTTGTCCGTGATGTTGCCGTCGAAGTCCCGGTTGTCCCAGTCGACCGAGACCTCGACATCACCCGTGCCGTCGGGCCGGAAATTCCGGTCCTCGTCGGTGCCGGTTACCGAACCACTGCCGCCGCTGCCGTGGCCTGCCGCTTCCCACGAGTCGGGAACGGCGTAGGTGATCCAAGTGGAGTAGTCGGGCTCATCGTCGCTGGTGTCCGAGGTGCCCGCGCCAGCGGATGCATCGGGATCCCTGGGACCACCCGGGTCGCACTGTGCCTTCAACATCGTGAAGCCCGAGGGAACGTCTACCTCGAATGGCAGGATCGCAACCGGGTCGGGCGAATCGACATCGCTCGTGTTCCCGGGATCCTGTGTGGGGTCATCGGAGGGGGCTTGAGTGGTGTCCGCGCCCTGGTCCGCGGTCGCGTCAGAAGCGACGTCATCAGACCCGCCCCCGCATCCACTCAATCCCAACGCAGCCACCAGGCCGAAAGTGGGCAGTACCTGACCGATCAGCCGTGAAGTCCGTGTAGATGATGCCATGGCGGCCACCATAACGGACCGAATCTGCTTTGCAACCGGCCTCAGGTGCAGGACACCGACTACTCCGTGAAAATCCTCTGTCTGCTCCCTGGTCTGCCGTCAGGGTCCGTTCTCTGGGCGCTATGACGGAAGGACGTAGGTTCCCTTGGCCACCGCGCTGGGGGCATGCTCGCGGTCGTCACACCAGACCTTGACTGCTCCCACTATCTTGCGGCTGCCGGCGCTGAGCAGGTCCGAGCGGGCCCACATCACCTGGCCGCTGGCCGGTCGCAGAAAGGTGATGTCCACGTCCGAGGTGAGCGCCATCAGCTCGATCCGGTCAAGTACGCCGAAAGTCATGAACCACAACACAGCGTCAACCATTGCGAACTGTGCCGGACCGGACACGAACCCGCCGGGGCGCGCGGTCGAGGGGTCGATGTCGCGGCGCACGAGTGCGAAGTCCCGACCCACCGCCGAGCACTCCGCCCCTGCCGCACCGGGAAAGGCGAGGTTCACAGCGTCTTCTATGTCCTTGGGGGTGACTGTGGGCGGTTCATCGGCCATGGATTGGATCGTAGGTGCACCCAGGCACCCATGAGAATCCATGTCGGTTCATTGGAGCACCCCCAGAGGCGGTTACGGTGCGGCGATGAAAAGCGATGTGGACTTTCTGGGACTCGCGGCCCTCGATGATCCGAGCCGGTTCTCGTTCCGGGTCGAAAATCACCTGGCGCGAATGGACGGTCGCCTGTACGGAGGGACTGCGATAGCAGTGTCGATGGTTGCTGCAGAGCTGGTCACCGAACGTGAGACCGTATGGATGACGACGCAGTTCGTCGCTACCGCTCCGGCCAATGAGGACATCTCGGTGGATGTGGAGGTGCTGGCCGCCGGCAACCGGGCGAACCAGGTTCGCGTGACCGGCACAGACTCCGGCGGCGACATCATGTTCGCCTCCCTGGGAACCACCGGTCACCGCAGAACAGACGGGCTCGAGGGTGTATTCGAGGCCATGCCAACCGTTGCGTCACCCGGTGATTCGGATCCGACGGCCAACCTATTCGCCAAGGTGCTCGAGAACGTCGGGATCACCGATCCGCCACCGCTACCGGCGAACCTCGGCTTCACCGCTGCTATCGAGTTCCGCGTACCC
The DNA here is from genome assembly GCA_963805905.1 of uncultured Microthrixaceae bacterium. Lineage (GTDB taxonomy): Bacteria > Actinomycetota > Acidimicrobiia > Acidimicrobiales > Microtrichaceae > JAMLGJ01. Next base: position 2,230,037 of record CAWDVV010000001.1, on the reverse strand, counting down.
GAAGTGAGCTCGCATCCCGATCCGGGGCCGGGACGTATGTGCGCATGGGTTCGCCGACGTGGTCGGGAACCGGTCACTCCCGCAATGGTCGCCTACATGGCCGACGTCATGCCTCTTTCGATCGCCCACGCCACCGGCGTGGTCGGCGGAGGGATCAGTCTCGACAACTCGATCCGGGTCGGGTCCTTCGTCGAGAGCGAGTGGGTCCTGTTGGATCTGCGTCCACACATGGTTTCGGGGGACTACGGCCATGGTGCCGTACATGCCTGGAGTGAGGGCGGGCAGTTGCTGGCAACCGCGAGCCAGTCGGCATCGATGATGCGCTTCGACATGGGGAAGGTCCCCTGGGAATCGAGAGACTGATCCGGGTCGGTGGCACACGCCCCGACCTGCTGTCACAGGGGCGGGATATGTTGGGTCCATGGGATCGAATATACGTTCGGGTAGAGGATCTGGTTCAGGAGGATCTGGAGCAGGAGGGCCTGAAGCCACGGCCGGGCTGATCGGATCGCTACGCGCGCTGGCCACAGACGCGGGCACCCCGCGTGACAGCAGAGAGCTGATGTTGATGGCCCGCGACCTTGAAGTGGCGCGGTCGCTTCTGGAGTCGACCTCGGGCCGTGTCGACGCGCTGCTGGACTCGCGTCGCTCGACGGTAGTTGAGACCGGGTTGAAGACAGCGGCCTGGCTGGCTCAGGAGCCCCGGCAGGCAGTTGCCGGTTGCAGGCGTCGTCTCCGAGTTGCGCGGCGCCTTCGAAACGACTTCACCCGGGTCGAAACCGCGGTGGCGCAGGGTCGATTGTCCTGGGATCATGCAGAGGTGATCGAACGTGTGTCCAACCGACGGATCAGGGCGCAGCTGATCGAGATACAGGATTCGTTGATCGAGAGCGCTGACGGCGTCGTGTTCGAGCATTGGGAACAGTTCGTGGTCGGGCTGGCCCGTCAACTCGATGCAGACGGCGGTCACGATCCAGCCGCGGATCTGTCGTCGAACAAGCTCTCCACCTACATGGATTCGGAGGGCGCGCTGGTCATCAACGGCGAACTCGTGGGAGCCGAGGCGTTGGAGGTGCAGGCCGCGATCCGCAAGGTCTCTGACGAACTGTTCGCAAAGTACTCGAAAGATGCCGAGGTGGCCGACGAAGATCTACCGGTGCCCGACCGGGCCACGTTGCGTGCGCTGGCGCTCGCCGAGATCTGTCGCCGTGCGAACAATGTGTCCACAGGACGAATGCCTGTGAACCTCACCACGTTGATCGTCCACTCCGATGATCCCTCCAACACCGCCTACACGCCTGACGGTGGCGTGTTTCCGAACGAGATGGTGTCCCTGCTGCGCTGCGACGAGACGATCGAACCCCTCGTGGTGTCCTCCAACGGTGTTCCCCTCCACCTGGGTCGGGCGCGCAGACTCGCGACAGCCGAACAGCGTCGGGTCATAGCGGTGCGAGACGGCGGGTGTGTCTTTCCGGGCTGTGCAGAACCCACCAACAGGTGCAAGAACCATCACGTCAACGAATGGCATCGAGATATGGGACTGACGAACACCGACGAGATGGCGGCGCTGTGTCCGCATCACCACGGGGTAGTGCACTCTCGTGGCTGGTCGATGAAATGCGAGGTTGGGGAGTGGTTCGAGTTCATCACTCCTGGCGGCAAGAGGCTTGTGTCGCAGCGCCACCACAGCACCCGGGGGCATCCCAAGCATTGCGATCCTGCATCGAGCGCCGCGGAGGTCGCGCTCGACTCCGAGCAAGCTTCGGGTGATCCACCTGGTCACGCCGATGCCGCGTGACCCCATCATTCGGGTAGCGACCAGTTGATGGGCGAGATGTGGGAGAGGCACGAGATCAGGAGAAAGGAACCGCCGGTGTCTCGGTAGCGATGCCGGTCGCGGCAGAGTCCTGCATCTGTGCCGATGGAAGGTCGGTGTGCCGCGCGCGATCCTCGGCAATTCCTCGCGTCGCGGATTTCGTCGTGTCTCCGATGTTCCCTGTTGGAGCACGATCTGTTCGTCCCAGTGGAATACGACCGCCCGGGACCCTTCAACGACGGGTAGGTGACCTGGTCATGGGTGGCCCGGACCTCGACCACGCTGGCTGTGGAATCGGAGCGTGAATGTGAGGTCTCCCATCCGGAGGGGATGACCGGCTGGAAGCGCAGGTCGCCGTCGTGGTCCCGGAATCCTCCGAAACCGTTGCACCATCGCCAACCAGGTTCCACCGGCAGCGGCGAGGTGCATCCCGTCGCGCACGTTCCGGGAAAGGTCGAGCAGGTCGACCAGCGCGGATTCGACGAAGTACTCCACCCCGTTCTGGGTGAGTCCGAGCTCGGTGGCCATGACCGACTGCATCGAGGCCGACAGCGAGGAGTCACCGGTGGTGAGCGGGTCGTAGTACTCGAAGATCCGCCGCTTCTCCTCCGTGGGAGAACCAGTTGCCCGACAGGAACGTGGCGGCCACGACATCGGCCTGCTTGATCACCTGGTGGCGGTAGATCTCGAGCGGATGGTAGTGCAGCAGCAGTGGGTACTTCTCGGCCGGGCGTTCCGTCGAAGTCCCAACGTCTCACGGTTGCAGGAATCCGTCGTCCTGCAGGTACAGCCCGGTCTCCTGCGTCCCAGGGCACGTGCATCGCCTCGCCGGCCCGCCGCCAGACCTCCACCTCGCTCCGTCATCCAAAGCCGTGCGCCGCGCCACCTCCGCGAATTCCTTGGGCCGCCGCGAGCGCATCCAGTCGGCTGCCTCGGCAGCGCTCAACAGGTTCTCCCGGGCCATCAGGTTCGTGTACAGGTTGTTGTCCACCACCGTGGTGTACTCGTCCGGCCCGGTGACGCCGTTGATCACGAACTCCCCACCCATCCGGTCGCTGAAGAACCCCAGGTCGACCCAGAAGCGGGCGGTCTCGATCAGTGTCTCGAAGCCCGGATCGGCGACCACGTCGAGGTCGCCGGTGGCCCGCACGTACTTGCGGATGGCCCAGATGACGTCCGCATTGATGTGGTACTGGGCGGTGCCCGCTGCGTAGTAGGTGGATGCCTCCTCGCCGTTGATCGTGCGCCACGGGTACAGCGCCCCGTTGTGGCCCACCTCGCGTGCACGTTTCGCGTGCAGGTTCGAGCATGCCGGCCCGGAACCCGACGAAGTTCTTCGCCAGCTGAGGCGTGGTGTAGGCCAGGAACGGCATCACGTAGATGTCGGCATCCCAGAAGTACTGCCCCTCGTAACCGGTGCCGGTGAGCCCCTTGGCCGGAAACCCGAAGCCGTCGGCGCGAGCGGTGTTCTGGAAGTCCTGGAACAGGTTGAAGCGCACCATCGACTGCGCGTCGTCGCACCCGCCGATCTTGATGTCGGCCACATCCCAGAATCTTCGGCATCCGCTCTGACTGGAGGCGCCCGAGATCCTCGATGCCGACGTGAAGCGCACGGTCGAGGGTCTGGCCGACGCGGAAGTCGAGTTCATCCGGCTCCCGTACGACCCGAGAAGTGGTAGGCGACGAACTTCTGCAGTCGGACCGGCTGGTCGGGTTGGGCGTCGGCGATCGTGACACATTGCGTGCGAGCTGGGCTTCGCGTCGGTCGTGGTCACTCCAGCCCCGGGCCGTAGTCCACGATGTGGTGCATCCCGCACGCCACGGTCATCCCGGAGCGCCGGGTGGCGCATGGTGAGCAATGCCCGGTCGCCGTTGCGCTCGGTGGTTCATGCGGTCACGAGAGCGCCCTCAGCTGGGATCGCCCGGCGGGGGTCCAGTTCCTCGTTCTGGTCACCAGTCGCGGTTTCGGTACCGCCAGCTCGGAGGAGATGGTGAGTGTCCCTGACCCCGTCGATCATCTCGACCTCGTAGTCGAGCACGACCACGTGACGATGCTCGAGCGACACGAAACGCTGCGTTCGCAGCACCATGGAGCGTCCGTCAGGCGTCTCCCATTCCACCTCGCGTCGCAGCAACCCGCGGCGTACATCGAGCGTGCGTTCGCGACGTCTGACGAGCATCCGGTCCATGCGGAACGGCTCATCGTCCACGTACAGCTTCATGAGTGTGGGGTCGGGTACCCCGACGATCGTCTGGCTGGTCTTTGCGAACCCGTAGGCCGCTCGCCATAGATGATCGGCGAGGTCTCGTGGAATCCGTTGAACAACGTCGCCCGCTCGTAGCTCGGCTCGTCCTCCTCCAGGGCACCCCGCACGCCGATGAAGCCGTTGCTGACCGCCAACAGGGTCTCGGCCTCCGCTACGTGACGGGAGCTGTGATCGTGGTGGACGAGGGCCTCGGGGTGCCACTCGAAGTCGGAGAACTCGCCACGTCTGCGAGCGAACTCGGCCATGACGCGGTCCCAGAGTGGTGTGTCGTTCACCGTCCCAGTATGTCGTCCCAGCATCCAGTTCCTCCGTATGCCGGTTGCTCCGACAGCGTTGGCACCGAATCGGTTCGGGAGGAATCGGCCGGGCGTGTAGTTAGCCTTCGTGGTCCACCGATTACTCGAGCGGAGGCATCAGATGTCCCACAATGGCAATGAAGAGGAGCTCGTGGCCGAGGCCACCGGGATTCTCGAACAGATCGACGGTCTTGTCGACACCGCGGTGTTGGCTGCAGGCGTCTTTTCGCTCGCCAACCTCGTTGTCGCACAGACAGCCGGGCTCATGACCGGCTCAGCCGTGTCTTCGGTCGCCGGAGGCTCAGCGATCACCGACGCTGTCTCGTCGGTTGCCGCCAGCAAGGTAGCGACCACAGCCGCCGCTGCTGCGCAGGGCGCTTCGGTGCGCCTGGTGGTTGCGGTGACCGACTCCGCCATTCATGTGCTCAACAAGGAGGGCACGGGGTCAGAGCCCGAATTGAGCCGATTTGATCGCTCGACGGTCGAGGTGACTGTTCAGAAGTTCGGCCTCTCGAGGATCCTGCACCTGCTCGACCCCGATACCGGTGCCGCGATCGAGCTACACGGCTCGGTGTCCCCGCTGTCGGCGCAGTCCAAGCCGGACAAGCTGGTCTTCCACCTCCTCAGCTAGGACTCGTGTGTCAGTTGGGACTCCTGCAACCGTGACTGATGGTCCGAGCTGCCGGCGCAGCTCAGTCGGTGAGAGCCCGTAGCGGGTTCACGATGCCCGATCCGAACGAGCTATCGATTCCGGGCGTGCCGGCATCGTCGGCAGTGGATTCCAGGAGACCGGCCATGGCGGTGGGTGCCATGGAGCCACGCCCGGAGATCACCAGAGCCACCACCCCGGCCACGAATGGGGTCGCCATCGAGGTCCCGGACATGGTCGCGTAGCTGTCCCCGGGTGCCGTCGAGAGGATCAGCGAACCGGGGGCGGCGAGGTCCACGTATGTTCCCCGCGTCGAGAAGGACGAGATGTGGCGGGTCTGGTCGATCGACCCGACCGCCAGGGTCCGGTTGTCGGCGGCCGGATAGTTGCTTGCCCCGTTGATCCCACCGTTGCCCGCTGCAGCCACGACAACAACCCCATTGGCGGTTGCATAGGTGATGGCATTCGCGACCGCCTGACTCTCCGATGGAGCGCCGAGGGACAGGTTGATCACATCGGCGCCGGCATCGACCGCCCATGTGATCCCTGCGGCAACGTCAGAGTTCCATCCGGATCCGTACGCATCGAGAACACGAACCGGGATGATCGTTGCCCGAGGGGCGACGCCGGCTATTCCGACGCCGTTGTCGGCTGATGCCGCTGCGATCCCGGCGACGTGGGTCCCATGGCCGTTCGGGTCGTATCCTCCACCACCGGGTGACACGGAGGCACTTCCGTTCAACGCCGTGGCGCCGGGGGTGATGTGATCCGAGAATTCGGGGTGCCCGGAGTCCACTCCGGTGTCGAGCACGGCGATCTCAACGCCTGATCCCCGGCCGCAGTTCCATGTGGGGGAGTACGGAACCACCGAGTCGGACCATTGCTGTTCGGCCAATGGGTCACCTGCCGATGTGGATGTGGTGTCCGACCGGGCGGCCGGAGCTCCCGGCATGGAAGTGGCCACCCCGCTCGCAGTCACCGGGCGCGATGCCTCGACGGAGACCACCGGGTCAGGTTGCCAGTGCACGGCACCATCGAGTTCATTCACCGAAACGGTGCGGAACTCGGGACGACCTTCGGATTCGTAGGTGATGTCCACGGAACCGATTCCCGACGACAGCGCATCGATTGCGGCACCAAATGCGGTTACGTCGAGATCCGCTCCGGAAAGCGTATCGAAGGTCGTGGCGGCACCGGCGTGCGCAGCTGCGCTGGGTACACAGGAAATCGAACGCAGCGGGGGCGCAGTCGGAGAGGTGGTCACTGGCGGAGGAGTGGTCAGTGGTGGAGCCGCAGTTTCACAGCCCAGCGCCAGCGATGAGGTGACGGCCACTGCTATGAGGGCGAAGCTCCATCGACGTCGTGATCGCATCCAGGTCATCTTCAGGAGCGTCGGTACGCTTTGCTCCATTCATTACAAAGTTGGGCCCCAAGGGCAATCGAATGGGCTGTTGGACCCATCCCGGCACCGGACCATGCCTGAACGAGCCAGGTCACGCATGCAGGCCGGAACGTACGTGGCCGGCCCGGAGCTCAGATGTCGCGTGAGGCCCGTGACATCGCTCGACGCGCCTCGCGGTCGGCTTCGCGCTTTGCGAGGTCGTGTCGTTTGTCCACGGTGTTGCGGCCCTTGCCCGTTGCGAGTTCGACCTTGACGCGTCCGTCGCGGAAATAGAGCTTGAGCGGCACGAGGGTGAGGCGGTCGGTCTGGATCTTGTGCCCCAGCCGGTCGATCTCATTGCGGTGCATCAGCAGCTTGCGAGGTCGCTCCGCCTCGTGGCCCGAATGGTCCTGCGCGTGGGAGTACGGCGCAATGTGGAGTCCGTGGAGCCATGCCTCGCCGTCGCGGATCTGTGCGTAGGCCTCTGCGATCTGCACAGTGGCTTCGCGCAACGACTTCACCTCGCTGCCGCTCAGGACGATGCCGGCCTCGAAGCTGTCTCCCAGCTCGTAGTCGCGGCGCGCCCGCCGATTGGTCGCGATCGTGCGGTTGTCCTGTGAATGCCGGTCCTCGGACTTCTTGTGGGCTGACCGGTTGGCCTTGGAGCTCATTGCGTATCGATGCTACCGGCGGTGCGCACCGCTAGTTTGTCTGCCATGTCGAGTCTGGAGATGACCGAGGCCCAACGCATCGGAAATGGCCGCCCACGCGCTTTCAGGGTTTCCCCTCGAAGCGTGTGGTCTGCTGGTCGGTACCCCACGGGTCAACTCGTCGGCGTTCCACCCGTGCGAGAACGCCGCCGCCAGCTCCAAGCTCTACACAGTTGCGCCCCGGGACATGTTGCGCGTGGACCGGGCGGCGGAGGACGCAGGGCTGGAGGTCATCGGGGTGATGCACAGCCACACCCACACCGACCCGTATCCGTCGCCGACCGATGTTGCCCAGGCCCCGGATCCCTCTTGGCACTACGTGATCGTGTCGTTGCGTGACGACTCGCCGATGCTGCGCTCGTTCCGCATATCGACGGTGTCGATCAGCGAAGAACCGGTCGCGGTTGGGTCTCGGAGCTGAATCCCTACCATACTGGTCAGGTATCAGTCTCAACCCGGGTGCACTGGCCCCGGAGACCGCAAGGTGCTGCCATGACCGTCTACAACAGCGTTCTCGACATGATCGGAAACACCCCGCTCGTCGACGTGTCGGGACTCAGCCCGGACCCGAGGGTGCGGATCCTCGCCAAGATGGAGGGTCAGAACCCCGGCAGGGTCGGTCAAGGACCGCATCGCGCTGGCGATGATCACCGAGGCCGAGGCCGACGGCACCCTCGTGCCGCGGATGCACGATCATCGAGCCGTCCTCGGGCAACACCGGCATCGCCATGGCGATGATCTGCCGCATCCGGGGCTACAACCTCAAGATCGTCCTGCCCGAGAACGTGTCGATCGAGCGCCGCCAGCTGCTCGAGGTCTACGGCGCCGAGATCATCCCTTCACCCGGTGCCGAAGGATCCAACGGCGCGGTCCGCCGGGCACAGGCACTGGCGGACGAGAACCCCGAAGTGGGTCTTCCTGTACCAGTACGGCAACGAGGCCAACCCGCGGGCCCACTACACCACGACCGGCCCGGAGATCTGGCGGGACGTCCCCGACATCACCCATTTCGTGGCAGGTCTCGGCACCTCGGGCACCCTCCTGGGGGTCGGTACCTACCTCAAGGAGCAGAACCCCGACGTCAAGGTGCTGGCGGTCGAACCGCCATCGGGCGAACAGGTCGAGGGCCTGCGCAGCCTCGAAGACGGATACATCCCGCCGGTGTTCGAGAAGTGGGGTGGCTACGACCTGCTCGACGGCAAGTCGATCGTGCGCCCACGCGAGTCGCTGGAGACACACGCGGATGCTTGCCGATGTCGGGATCTTCTCGGGGATCTCCGCCGGGGCCGCCCTCGCCGGTGCACGCAAGGTTGCCGATCGGATCGACTCGGGGGTGATCGTGTTCGTGGTCTGCGACTACGGCTGGAAGTACCTCTCCACCGGTGCCTGGACGCTCGATCTCGACGAAGCGACCGCCAACGCCGAGAAGGTGATCTACTTCTGAGGTGTGCCGTGTCGGGTTGTGGGTCAACGGGGGAGAAGGTGATCAATTTCTGAGGTATGCCGTGTCGGGTTGTGGGTCAACGGGGGAGAAGGTGATCTATTTCTGAGGTGTGCCGACGGAGACCGATCGGGATGTTCGATTCAGGCTTCGGTGGTCTGACCGTCGCCGCGTGCCCTGATCGACCTGCTGCCCAATGAGGACCTCGTCTACCTGGGCGACACGGCCCGCTACCCCTACGGTTCGCGGTCCGCTCGACGAGGTGGCCGGGTTCGCCAACCAGATCGCCGGACACCTGGTCGAGACCCATGACGTGAAAGCGCTGGTTGTGGCGTGCAACACCGCTGCAGCTGCCGCATTGGAGGACATCGCCGACCGCGTGGATGTTCCGGTCGTAGGCGTGATCGAACCCGGCGTGCAGGCACTGCTGGATGCCACGGTCACCGGTCGGGTGGGTGTGATCGGCACCGTCGGCACTGTCGATTCCGGAGCCTACGAGCAGGTGTTCGCGATGCTCGCTGCCGGTGGCGCGGGTTCCGGGGATCTGTATCAGGGGAACCCGTGCGGACCGGACCAGATCGACGAACCCCACCCACCACTGGAACTCGCAGTAGCTGCGTGTCCGGGCTTCGTGGAGTTCGTCGAGCGTGGCGATTTCGACGTCCCCGGAGGTGCATGTGCTCGCGGAACGACTTGCTGGCGCCCGATCGCCGAGGCGAAGGTCGACACGTTGCTGTTGGGCTGCACCCACTACCCGTACCTGGCTCGCACGATCAGTGACGTGTTGGGTCCCGATGTGATGCTGGTGTCCTCGGGCGACGAAACCGCTTTCGAGGTGCGTCGTCTTCTGGGTGAACTCGGTATCGCGAACCAGGACGATGCGCCCGGTGTCCATGAGTTCCACACCACCGGTGATGTGAACAGCTTCGAACAGTTGGGCAGGGAACTGCTCGGCCCGGAGTTGAGTGCCGCTCATCAGGTCAACCTGTCCTGAAGGCGCCACGACACGCCCACCGGGCGAGTGTGCGCCTAGGGTGAATGTCCTCAAGCCGTGGTACCCACGGTCCAATAGCCGTGAAACCAGCGGAGAAACGAGTGTTGACTGTGCGCCCTGACGGCCGTGCCCCCGATGAACTTCGTCCCCACAGCTTCGAACGCGACTTCACGGCATTCGCCGGTGGTTCCGTGCTGGTGACCTTCGGCGACACAAAGGTGCTCTGTACCGCGATGATCGATGAGGACACCCCGCGCTGGATGCGCAACTCGGGCAAGGGCTGGGTTACCGCCGAGTACTCGATGTTGCCGGGGTCCTCCCCCGAGCGGATCAGACGCGAGACCAAGGGACCCAAGGGACGGACCCAGGAGATCCAGCGACTGATCGGTCGTGCGTTGCGTTCGGTGTGCGACATGCGAGCGCTCGGCGAACGGCAGGTACTGATCGACTGTGACGTTCTCCAGGCCGATGGCGGCACCCGCACCGCTTCAATCTGCGGTGCGTACCTCGCCATGTCGGATGCGCTCGTCCGGGCCCGCCAGGCCGGACTGATCACCGTCGATCCCTTGACTGACGTGCTGGGAGCGGTATCGGTCGGTGTGATCGACGGCGAACCGCGCCTGGACCTGCCCTATGTCGAGGATTCCACCGCCGAGACCGACATGAACGTGGTGATGACCGGTGATGGGCGCTTCGTGGAGGTCCAGGGAACTGCCGAGGGCGAGCCGTTCAGCTCGCAGCGAACTCGATTCGCTTCTGGGTCTCGCCGAAAAGGGCATCCGCGAGATCAACGAACTCCAACGCGAGTACATGGCGATCGAAGTCGCACCCCGCCCCGAGAGCCGCTGATCGTTTCCGGCAATGGAAACTTCCGCCGCAGATCGTCGTCTGCTTCGGCCAATCCCTCCAAGGTGACAGAACTCCGCTGAGATCCTCACGGCCGGACTCGGGTCGGTCGGGTCGGTCGTCGAGCTCGTTCCCCGCCCACGCGGGGTCCCGGAGGTGGTCGAGGATGCCCCCGATTTCGAGGGCAATGCGAGGCTCAAGGCCGCAGCACTCGCCTCCGCGACCGGGGATGTGCACTGGCTGACGACTCGGGTCTCGAAGTGGACGGGCTCGGCGGCGCGCCCGGAGTGCATTCCTCACGCTTCGCAGGGGATCACGCCGACCAGACGCCAACCTTGCCAGGTTGATCGACCAACTGGCCGGGTTGGCACAAGGCGACCCGGGACGACGGGCCAGGTTCCGTTGCACGGTCATTCTCAGGGCGCCAGCAGGTGACGAACTCGTGGCCAGCCGGCACCGTCGAGGGCAGGATCACTTCCGAACCCACGGGTGTGGCGGATTCGGATACGACCCGGTGTTCGTGCCCGATGACGGCGATGGCCGCGCCTTTGCCGAGATGTCATCTGCCGCAAAAGCACGCAATCAGCCACCGGGGTCGTGCATTGCGCGCTCTCGTGGCCATGTTCGAGTGAGATCGCCCGTATGAACACGGTCTCTCGGGTGCCCGGAGGGCACGGGTGGCGTCTGTGTGCAATTGGAGCCACGCTCAGGGCCACACGGTACCGTCACCCGATGCGCGCACGTCCTCTCATGGTCATGCTGGCGGTCGCATTGGGGTTCTCGGCGTTGGTGACATCCTGTTCGGTGGCGGGTGATCGGGTGGGGGTGCTCGGGGACTCGATCACGAGTCTCGATACGGGTGACCTCGAGGCCCAACTGGGTGATCAGTTCCGATTCACGATCTCGGGCAATTTCGGAAAGACCGCCGAGGAGGTGACTCCCCAGGCCGAGGTGATGGCCCGCCTGACATACGACCAGGTGATCATCGATCTCGGGACCAACGATGTGCTCGAGGGTCTGCTCGCCACAACGTGCCGTCGACACGATCGCTTCGCAGGCGAAGTTGTTCGATTCCGCCCGGTGCATCCATGTGGTGACGGTGAACGAACACATGGCCAACCAGCGCACAGGGCGCTCCACATCGAGGGGGCACGTCAGTTCAACGACGCCTTGAGGGCCTATGCACAGGGCCAGGATCGGGTGGACGTGATCGACTGGAACGCTGCGGCCTCCGATCACCTCAACAATTCGGATCCGCCGACTTCCACCCTCACGACCGACTCGATACATCCCACATCCGAGGGCAACCGGGTACTCAACGACCTGTACGCGAGCGCCTCGGGGACTGCACCAAGGTGCTCTGAGCGGCACCCGGTAGGAACTGCCAGGGTGCGGACGGGGGGAGTCGAACCCCCAAGCCCCTGAGGGCACCGGGACCTAAACCCGGCGCGTCTGCCAGTTCCGCCACGTCCGCGTCGGGCCAACCTACCCGGTGCACGGGCACCGGCTCGGAAGCGATAGCGTAGGCGCCCATGGCTGAGATCGAAACCAACCCCCTCCCGGGCGCCCCAACCGAGGTAACCCGGCGCAGTGCAACACGCGGTGTCGCAGGCCACCTCGGGTATGGAGCCATCCGCCGACATCTTCAACCGCCTGCTCAAGAACCGGATCGTGTTCCTCGGATCCGAGGTCAACGACGAGGTGGCCAACTTCCTGACCGCCCAGCTGCTCTACCTCGAGGGCGAAGATGCCGAGAAGGACATCTGGCTGTACATCAACTCACCCGGCGGGTCGGTGACCGCAGGCATGGCCATCTACGACACGATGCAGTTCGTCACCCCGGACGTGGGCACGATCTGCATGGGGCTGTGCGCCTCGATGGGGCAGTTCCTGTTGTGCGCCGGCGCGCCCGACAAGCGCTACGCGCTGCCGCACGCCCGGATCATGATGCACCAGCCCTCAGCGGGCATGCAGGGCCAGGCTGCCGACATCGCCATCCAGGCCGAGCAGCTCAAGTACATCAAGGACCTGCTGGCCGAACGGATCGCGGATCACACCGGTCAGACCAAGGAGCAGATCAACATCGACTCCGACCGCGACCGCTGGTTCACCGCTGCTGCACGCCAAGGACTACGGCATCATCGACCACGTGATCGTGCGTCGCGGCGAGATGCGCTGAGCCGGGCGCCGGGCAGACTCAGCCGCCGAAGACCTGCACCACGTAGTAGTAGCCGCCGCGCTGCGTCACGCCCACGCCGACCTGCGAGTAGCGGGAGCTCATCAGGGTGTGACGGTGCGGGGCGCTGTTCATGAAGAGGCTGTGGGCTTCTTCGATGCTGCGGGCCTTGCCAGGTTCTCGCCGAGGGCCCTCCAGCCTCCGCCCGCGCCCTCGGCGAGGTTCGAGTGAACCAGCGGACCCGCTGATGCGAGTACGTCGGCCCACTGCTGGGCCTTCGCCTGAAGGGTCTTGTTGTTGAGCACCACGGGTACGCCCGGAGGCCTCACGGGCGTCGTTGATGAGCTGGATCGAGCGTGCGAAGTCGCCGCCGTTGCAGGCGGTCATGACCAGCGCGATGACGTGGCAGGAACAGGAGCAGTCGGAAGCGGCTGGTCTTCATGGCGGGGAAGTCCTCACTGGTTGTGGCACTGTCGGGCTCGGTGCGAGGTGCGATTCGACCAGGGTGCTGAGAGCGTCGGTCGGGACGAGTCGTCAGCCTGATCGACGAGTCGATGTCATCTCGAACCCGTGACGTTCATTGCGACAGTATTACAATCCAGTCACCTGCCACCGCATCTCGTGTCATATTGCTCAGACTCGCGTTACGCATGGTAACCAGTCGGCAGCTCGCACGCCGACTTGAGTGGTTCGTCAGGACCGTCGGGACGCCCGGACTCAGTTCAAGCGGATGCCGCATTCGCGCTCGGCCCATGTCGAGACCGCTGAGATGTTCGGGTCACCTCGGCCAGCTGTTCGTTGACCGCTTCACGCCGCAGCTCGAGGTCGTCGGGATCGACGTCGGGTCCGGTTGTGGCCACCGTCCACGACCTCGCGAGAGTGCGTCCGCGACGGCTTCCATGTCCTTGCGGATCGCCGCCGGTGCGGCTCCCGGCGACCTGCTGCGAAGCGTCGGCTTCCTCGGCTGCGCGGTGGCCGTGTCTCCCGCTGCACAGTGCGCTCGCGAGACTCCTTCAGGTCTGCCACGGATTCCAGCTGGGCACACCATGGGTCCTGGTCGTCGCCGCACCCGCCAGACCGGCGCGGTGAGATCACGAACGCGACAGCGGTCGCAGCCGTCCTGATCGCGAGATGCATGTGGCACGGTCCTGCGCCGATCTCTCGCTGCTGGCGGTCGGTCTGCGGTGGCTCAGGGACGCAGACATGGCGGCGTCGCGGATCGCCGAGATCGAATGACCGAACCCGTCGGGATCCTTGAACACTGCGCTGCCCGCCACGACCACGTTGGCGCCGTTGGCTGCCGCCCGCTCCAACGGTGCCGACGCCGAGCCCGCCGTCGACCTCCAGGTCGATGTCGCGCCCGGAAATCGAGATCATCTCGGCCACCTGGGCGATCTTGGGCTCCATCGTCTCGATGTAGGCCTGACCGCCGAAGCCGGGGTTCACCGTCATCACCAGCACCTGGTCGATGAGGTCCATCACGTGTTCGATCGTTACCGCAGGCGTGGCCGGGTTGAGCACGACCCCGGGCTCACGCCCAGGTCGCGGATCTGCTCGAGAGTGCGGTGCAGGTGGGTGCAGGCTTCCTGGTGGACGAGGATCACGTCGCACCCGGCTTCCACGTAGCGGGGGATCAGCTCGTCGGCCTCGATGACCATCAGGTGCGCTTCGAAGGGGATGTCGACCACCGGCCGACAGGAGCGGATCACGTCGGGGCCGATGGTCAGGTTCGGCACGAACACTCCATCCATCACGTCCCAGTGGATTCGGTCTGCGCCGCCGGCCTCGAGAGCCTCGACGGTGCCGCCCAGACGTGAGAAGTCCGCAGGAAGCACCGATGGTGAGATCTGCATTTCGGGTACGGGCATGGCTTGAGCCTCCGAGGTATCCGGGCAGTGCAACGATCGTACCGGGAGGTCTGCGGTGGGGTTCATTCGCATGTTTCATCTACGCTCCCGGAGTGCGCCGCGAGAACCAACGGGCCGCCTCAGAGGCCATCGGAACCACCGCTGAGGCACGTCACGGCCGACCTTGAGCGTGCGGTGGCAGGCGGCGTGGTGCTGGGTCGCGATGCCGACGGCAGGGTGGTCCTGGCCCGTGGCGGTCTGCCGGGGGAGAGGGTTGTCGTGGCGCCCGAGAAGGTGCGCGCGAGGCTCGTCACCGGCGGGTCATCTCGGTCGAGGTGGCATCTCCGAGAGGGTCGATCCGCCCTGTCCGTTGGTCGCACGTGGTTGCGGTGGATGTGACCTCCAACACTCCACTCGGGCGAGCTCCAGAGCGCCATGCGCATCGAGGTGTTGCGTGACGCCCTGGCCCACACCGGATCGCTGCCCGCTGCGATCACGGCGCAACGATTCCGATCGAGCAGTTGGAACCCCCGTCGCCGTGGCGCTGGGAGGACCACGATGCGCCTCACGGTCGTGTGAGGACGGCTCACTGGGCCTTCGGCGCGCACGCACAGCCATGAGCCACTGGCCATTCCCGGAGTGCCTTGTCGCCCACCCGCGTTGCTGCCGGCACTCGCCGAGGCCCGGTTTCCAGGAGCCGGGGAGGTGACGCTGCGGGCCTCGGTAGCGACCGGTGAGGTGCTGGCTGTGGTCTCACCCGACGCGGGTGCGACCACGAGGTTCCGGACGGCGTCCGGGTGATCGGTGCCGATGTCGCTCAAGGGGGGATCGAAGCGCGGGTACCTCGCGGGCATGGATCACCGAGGAGGTGAACGGGAACGGCTCCGGGTATCCGCTCAGTCGTTCTTCCAGTCGCGGGCCCGAGGCAGCCGGCGCCCTCGGGCGTGCGGTCGGTCGGGCCCTCGATGGATTCGACCCACGGCACAGACACGCTGGTCGATCTCTACGGCGGGGTCGGACTGTTCACGGTGCTGCTGGGCGCACGGAGGGCAGAAGTGGTGGAGCGCTCCTCCAGCTCGGTGGCCGACGCCCGGATCAACACTGCGGACCTCGGTGCCAGGGTGACCCGTTCGACTGTCGAGGCATGGACGCCATCGCGAGCCGACGCGGTGGTTGCCGACCCGCCGCGGCAGGGTCTTGGCGCAGCGGGAGTGGCCGCTGTGGTCGCCACCGAGTCGGAGCGCGTGGCTCTGGTGAGCTGTGATCCGGCGGCGATGGCCCGCGACCTGTCGCTGTTGCACGACTCAGGGTACGTCCCGACCCGGATCGAGGTCGTCGACATGTTCCCCCATACGCACCACATCGAGGCCGTCACGACGCTCCAGTCGGCGGGCCACGCCCGGGGGAGATGCGCCTTGATCCGGAAGCTGGTCGCATTCGTGAGCCTCGTGATCTCGGTGGCGATGCTGGGTCTCGGAGCGTGGTTGGTCTTCGGTCGCGGGAACGGCTCGGGGGTGGAGGCCGACTGTGCGACGCGGTCACGGCCGGAACCACTGGGTGTGGAAGTCGTGGCCACCCATCCCCACGACCCCGATGCCTATACCCAGGGCCTGCTCGTGGATTCCGAGGGCCAGATGTGGGAGAGCACCGGGTTGGAGGGAGAATCGCAGCTACGGCAGGTCGACCCCGAGACCGGTGAGGTGATCGAGTCGGTGGATCTACCGGATGACTACTTCGGCGAGGGCCTGACCGAGTCCGCCGATGGTGAACTGGTGCAGCTCACGTGGAAGGCGGGTCGCGCTCTGCGATGGGAACCCGACCACGTCGAAGCGGAGTGGCGATTTCGAATACGAGGGCGAGGGCTGGGGGATCAGCACCCTCGATGACGACTACTACGTGATGAGTGACGGTGGTGGTGCAGCTCGCGTTCCGGTCGCCCGGGGACTTCAAGGTTGCGGGCACGATGGATGTGACCCGCGCCGCCGACGGGGGTTCGGGAGCCGCGGTCGACGGACTCAACGAACTCGAGTGGGACGGTGAGTCGCTCTGGGCGAACCGGTACCAAAGCTCTGAGATCCTGCGCATCAACCTGGACTGTGGTGCAGTCGACGGGGTCGTCGATGCTTCAGTGCTGGTCGACCGCGGACGGAGGCCGATTGCGGATCAGGGTCTGATCCGCAATGTCGAGACCGATGACGTGCTCAACGGGATCGCCTGGTTGGGCACCGGTGCGCCGGACCGCTACTACGTGACCGGCAAACGTTGGCCGTTGCTCTTCGAGGTGCGTTTCGTCCCGCGGTGAGGTCCTGAGCGGCGGGTGGGCTTCTGCGATTGGCCTGCTCGACCGGACCGATCCCGGCTACCTTTGACCAGGGCGTCGAACAGGGGGATGACGACATGGCCACGCCGGCACGCGGTGCTCTGTATGACCGCAACTCGCTGAGTTGGAAGTTCAACAGTCAGTCGTTCGTACTGATGGGTGGCCAGCGTGCCGCGATACTCCAGGTCTGCGACCCCGGCATCGCCGCCGGAGTGGTGGAGTACAGCCGCTACCGCACCGATCCCCTGGGCCGCCTGCAGGGCACCCTGGAATCGATGTTGGCGATCTCATTCGGTTCCGAGGCGCGACGCACCGAAGTGCTGGAACGCCTCGAACGGATCCATACGGCTGTCAACGGGACCCTGGACGACGGATCCCCGTACTCGGCGCTCGATCCCGACCGACAGTTCTGGGTGCTGGCGACGCTCACCGATACTGTGATCGAAGTCGATCGTCGCTACCTGGGCAGAATGCGTCGTGGCGACCGGGCTGCCTACTACGAGGAGTCCAAGGTGGTTGCCTCGGCATTCGGAATTCCCGACGCAATCGTCCCGGATGACTACGCCGCATTCCGCGACTACTTCGCCGAGAAGATCAGGACCCTCGAGCCCACCGGGGACACCCGCGATGTGGCGTCAACGCTCATGGCGCCGAAGGTTTCCCTGGTTCCAGGTGTGGCATGGCTGCCTTTCAGCTTCGTGACGATCGAGCTGATGCCCACTCGCATTCGTCGTCAACTCGGTTGGCGCGATCTCAACCCCGCTGAACTGGCAACCGTGCGGGCGTTGCAGATATCCATGCGCAATTCCGTTGCGCATCTCACCGGTGCCTTGATGGTAAACCCCCTCAACGGGCGAGCACTTCGTTCTGCCGCCTGAGCCGCAAGGCGCCTACGCTCTCGCAGTTCCAGGGGCTGCTCATCCCGGAGGCCCCTGTACACCCTTGCCGGAGCTGGCGTAAACTCATCTGACAGGCGGAAAACGATCGGGGCCGGATCGGAAGCAACGTCGTGGAGAAAAGCGCAAGCGCAACTGCTGCCGTGTTGTTCTGTGATGTCGTGGATTCGACTGCGCGCCAGGTCCGTCTCGGTGATGTCCGGTCCGACGATGACAGGCACCGCCTGTTCCCGCTGCTCGAGAGTTGTGTTGCCGCTGGCGGTGGTCTGGTGGTCAAGACGCTCGGTGACGGGCTGATGGCGGTCTTTGAACGCAGCACGATCGGGGCACTGGAGTGTGCGGTCCGCATGCATGCCGCCGCGGAGTCGTTCGATCTGGAGGATCCGCTCCACTTGCGCGTCGGGATAAGTATCGGTGAGGTCATCGAGGAAGACGGCGACTGGTTCGGGACCCCCGTGGTGGAGGCCGCCAGGTTGTGCAGCGCCGCGGATGACAACCAGACCCTCGCCCATGCACTGGTGGCATCGCTCGTCGGTTCGAGGGGCGATCACTATGTCTTCGAGCAGGACGGCGTGCGTACCCTGAAGGGCCTGGCGGCCCCGATTCCGGTCGTCGTGCTCGTGAGCGGTACTGATGCCGAGAGTCGCCCTCTGGGAGTCCCGGAAACGCCGCAAGCGAATCCAGGGACCCCGGCATCGGGGACTGCCGGCCGACGTGTGATGCGCTCACTGATCGGATCAGGAGCAGTGTTCTTTGCGCTGCTCGGAGGAATCACCGCTGTGGCAACTCGCGGGCAGCTCGGCCGACGATGGTCCGGCTGAGGTCAGCGAGCGCGGTGGCGGTGCCGAGGATGGTCCGCCACGAGTTGTCTCCGAGCCGATCGGCTATGTGCCGGTGGTCGACACCGTGGAATGCGGCGACGGCGTGAAACTGAACCTTCCGGACGCGAGGTGCGGGCAGCTCGTCGTTCCCGAGAACCGCGAGGAGTCCGATACCTCCAACATGATCAGGCTGCCGTTTGCATTTGCGCCGGCGGTCACTCCCACAGACTCTGACCCGGTCGTGATGATCGGTTTCAGCGAGCACCTCAACCGCACGTCCATGCGTGAGAACGCCGACGTCTACGCGTTGAACTTCCGCGGCTATGACCATGTGGGCTCGGGTGATGCTCAGTGCCCTGATCTGGCAGCGGCATGGGAGGTTTCGTTCGGTCTGTTGTCCACGGACCCCGCTGCAACCGAGGCATTGGTGGCCGCTGCCGGTGAGTGTGCCTCCGACCTACGCGGAAAAGGGTGTTGATCTGGATGGCTACAACTGGCAGCAGGTTGCCGCCGACATCAGGGACCTTGCGCTCGCCGAAGGACTCGATCGGGTGCAGGTGGCGACAGAGGGTCCGGCATCGTTGGCTGCGGTGTCCTTTGCGATGTCGAATCCCGATCTCGTTGGTTCCCTCCTGCTGACCAATCCCGTGGCGCCGGGGGCTTCGTACCTTGCCGAAGTCCCACGGAGTACAGCGTTGGAGCTCGATCAGCTCAACAGCCTCTGTCAGAGTGATCCGTCCTGTGCAGCGACTTTCGGCGACCTTCGTTCGACATTCGACAAGAGGGCTCTCGAGTTGAGCGTCGATCCCGTATCGGTGTCCACCGAATCACTCGAGGGCGAAGGACCCTTCGACGTGCTCATCGACGGTCGTCGCCTCGGTAGCGCGCTGGGCGTGAGCCTCAGAGCGACAGCACAACTCGGTTTGATACCACTGTCCATGCAGGGAGCGGCGATGGAGCTGGTTGCGGCCGTGAGTATCAATGACCCGATGCAGTCCGTCGTGGGCGCCAATGCCCGGCCCGTGGCCGACATGTCGTTCCGATGCAGCTACGACGGCCGTCCCGCGAAGCTCTCCAGCCCGATTGCGGACTCCGCCGCCTTCATCGGCGGTTCCTACGGCACCGTCCTCGCCGAGATGTGCGATGCATGGGGAGTCACGCCCAGGTTCGATCCGCTGTCGGCGCCGCTGCGGACCCAGGTACCGGTTCTCGTCGCCGAAGGTGGGATTTCCGCTGCAGGTGTTCACGACTGGGGCGAGGACCTCATCCGGTTCCAGGAGTCTCCCGTTCTGCTGCGCTTCGAGACCATGACAGATGACCTGATCTATGATCCGCCCGTCTGCCTCGCTGAGATCCGCAGTGCCTTTGTCACTGATCCGGATTCAGTTCGTGGCGTGGTGGAGTGCGAACGAGAGTCGCCTCCGATCGAATGGGTGACCGGCACCTGACGGCATATGAGGTAGACCCGGATCGGAGATCCCGGTGGAGCGCTTTGGTGGCTCCGTAGTGCACCTTGTCGTGGGCACGGGCTGGGGAACGACCTCACCGGTCGAAGGTGCATCACCGTTGGTGCTGGCCAAGGTGTCCTCGAGGAAGCCTCCCCGGTCCCCGAGGACCACGACCTGTACGTTCCGCTCCCCTCGGGATGAATCCGCGACAACCGCGGGGAAGCGTCAGCGACGGTTGGTCGGGTTCAGTATCCCCAGGGGCTGAAGCCGGCTTCGTCGTAGAGACTCCGTGCCGCTACGGAGGCGTCGTGTGCGTTGTAGAACGAACCACCCGAAGGGAGCCTCGAGCTGTGCATCGGGAGCATCTGGTAGCAACCTGCGGCTCCGCTCGGTCCCCGGGCGGTGGCGACACCACCGCTCTCTCTGGCGATGATCGCAGCCATGCGACTCTGTGCCGATGCGGGGAAGTGGCGCCTCATCTCGGCGTCGCAGTCGGTCGCGGAGTGATCATCCGAGGGTGCTGTGTCCGCCGTCTGCAGGGCGGCGAGCCAGTTCTGCTGCACCTCGGGCGATGACGCCTGGAAGGTGCGTATCTGTTCCTGGGTGCACGACATGGCCGTGGAAGTGACGAAGATGACCATTCCGGTGAGGATGATCGCTGTTCGTTTCAGATTCGGCATGTTCTGGCGTACCTTGCTTTCGGGGAGAGGGCTTTCGGGGAGAGGGCTTTCGGGGGGCTTTGGGGGTTGGATCTGAGGATCCGGAGCAGCGATGGCTACTCGAGGACACCTGACCGTAACGCAATCGAAACGAATAGGTCAAAGAACATCCATGTCATCCAAGGCGGAGGGTTGGATCCCATTCGGTGATGACGGGGGAGAGATGAGCGGGGTGCCACAGCACCCACGACCTCGGGAACCACGACGGGTTGGTCCATCGACTCCGAGAACCACTGAAGGCCGGGACCCCTTGGGAGGTCCCGGCCTTCAGTTTGTACGCCCCCCGGGACTCGAACCCGGAACCTGCAGATTAAGAGTCTGATGCTCTAACCAGTTGAGCTAGAGGCGCATGTCCCCGGCAGCGCCGGGGAAGTTCATTGTAGCGACACCGCGGAACCCCGGCTAAAGGGATCCGCAGCTCGTTTGGGGTGACCGAGGGGACTTGAACCCCCGACCTCCAGGGCCACAACCTGGCGCTCTAACCGGGCTGAGCTACGGCCACCATGACAAGGTCGGTCATCATATACCGTTGCGCTCCGGCCCCCGTAGCTCAGCTGGACAGAGCAAGGGACTTCTAATCCCGAGGTCGCAGGTTCGAATCCTGCCGGGGGCGCCAAGCTGATCCGATCCACCGGGAGTGGACTTGAACCAGGACGACATCGTGGGCCCACAGGCCACCCTCATCCCGGGTTCCCAGCAGTTCCTGTTGGGCCTGGCCCTCCTGCTCGGAATTGTCGCGTCGGCAACCCTCGTCGTGGCGCTGCTGATCCGTTGGCGGCGTCGCCGCAGGCGGAAGGCACCCAAGCGCCCGATAGTTGCCTCGATAGCAGCGGCGATTCTCGTGGTGTGCGTTGCAACGGGTTGGTGGAACCGTCCGCCTCCGTTCTTCGTACCCGAGTTCCCCGCGCTTCCGAAGCTGTTTCCCGATGATGCCCTCTTCTACCGGACGGTCACCGACCTACCGGTTGCCGCGGATTCCGAGCGGACGATCGCTGCGATCGGTGACGGATCCATCGGCGCAGGTGCCTCCGGCGAAGTGATCAACGGCATCGTCTGGGGGCACACCGTTCAATCTCGTTGATGACAACACGCCTCGTCATCGTTTCTCGTTCACCTATGCGACAGGCAGCGATGACGTTCCGTATCCGATCACCGACCCGGCGTACATCCAGTCGATGCCTCTGACGGGCATCGATGATCACTACATCGGGATCGACCTCGAATCCCATCGGATGTGGGAGCTGTGGGCGATCAGGCGTTGGTTCGGTCGTTGGTCGGCGGGTTCGGGAGCGCTCTGGGATCTCAGCTCGACCGATTTCCCGAAGGGATCGACCACCGCTGGTGGCTTGCCGCTGATGGGGATCACCTACACCTACGCGGAGGTGGCTTCCGGGTCGATCGATCATGTGTTGGGCATTGCGATCTCCAACGCGTCCAATGAGTTCGATCTGGCCCGCCAGGAACTCCGACGGGCCGTCGGACGACCCTGATTCGCCCCCCATGGGTACCTGGATGCGTCTGCGTGCCGACGTGGATCTGAGTGGGCTCGGGCCGCAGGCCCGGGTGCTCGCCGAGGCCATGAAGACCTACGGGGTGATCATCACCGACACGACTTCGGGTATAGGAATCGGCGGAACGCCCGACGCCGCGTTGGGACAACGACGATCTGGCCACGCTCGGGAAGTTGCACGCAACCGATCTCGAAGTGCTGGACACATCGTCGCTGATGGTCTCGGAGGACTCGATGGCGGTTCATCCAGTTGGCTCCGCCGGTAGCTCGGGGGCCCATGGTGGCTCGTAGGCGCCTGTTCCTGATCCCGCCCTCGGAGGGCAAGACACCTGGCGGGATCGGCGCTCCGTGGCCGGTGTCTCCGCTGGGTCATCGAACTCGGGTGACCACCCGCTCGGGTCGAGCCGTCGGGCAGTGATCGACGCTCTGCAGGCCCATCTGGCTCCGGCTCGCGATGAGGACATCGCTCGGTTCTTCGGGGTCAAGGGCGACGCACTGGTGCGTGCGCTCGAAGTCGACTTGGCGGTGTGTGGGGCGCCGACACTTCCTGCGATTGATCGCTACAACGGCGTGCTCTACCAGTACCTGGATGTGGCGACCCTGACGGCCGCCCAACAACGTCGGCTGGGGCAAGCACGCTCATCATCTCCGGCATGTGGGGTGTGGTTCAAGCCCGGACGAGCCGATTCCCGACTACCGGCTCAAGATGTCTGCATCGTTGGCGCCCCTGGGCAAGCTCTCGACCTGGTGGCGCCCCAGGTCACGCGGTCGTGGCTGGACTGGCCAAGGGCACCGAATTGTGGAACCTGTTGCCCCAGGAGCACGCAGCCGCACTGGGTTCGACCGGCGAACTCGGTCTGCGTGGCTACACGACCGCAGTGTTCCTCAGTCCGAACACGGCCGGACAGCTGAAAGCTGTGAACCACTGGAACAAGGCCCTCAAGGGTGCACTCGTGGGTCACCTCATACGCACCCGTCCACCACTCTCGCTGACCTGGTGGGCTGGGAACACCCCGCCGGCTACCGGCTGGATCCCGAGTCGCTCGCACCGCTCGATGGCGTTCGTCGGCTCCGATTCGTTTCCACGAGCTGATCGGCGGACGACCGCCGTCCTCCGACATGGTTGACTGGAGCCATGCGTTCACATGGTCTGTCGTCTGGGGCGTATTGCCGGAGTCGATGTTTCCGCGGAGATTTCGACACTCGTGATCGCAGCACTGCTGACCTGGACTTTCGCGACCGGATTGCTGCCGGCCGAGGTCCCCCAGAGAGTGCCGGTGGTCTACTGGAGCGTCGGCATCGTGGGAGCGCTGTTGTTCCTGGCATCGCTGTTGGGTCACGAACTGTCCCACTCGGTCGTCGCGGGACGCAACGGAGTGGAGGTCGAGGGGATCACGCTGTGGCTCTTCGGGGGAGTGGCGACCATGAAAGGTCACGCACCAGGTCCCGGAGCAGAGTTCAGGATTGCCGCAGCCGGGATCCTGCATCGAGTTTGCTCTTCGGTTTGATCGCGTTGGGTGGGTCGCTCCTGCTCGACTTACGTGAACGGTCCCGAGGTCTGGATCGTGATGCTCGCCTACCTGGCACTGCTGAACGGTTTCTGGCCTCTTCAACCTGCTGCCGGGAGCGCCGCTCGACGGTGGTCGGATCCTGGGTTC
Organism: uncultured Microthrixaceae bacterium; assembly: GCA_963805905.1. Lineage (GTDB taxonomy): Bacteria > Actinomycetota > Acidimicrobiia > Acidimicrobiales > Microtrichaceae > JAMLGJ01. The sequence continues at coordinate 2,206,242 of CAWDVV010000001.1, read as the reverse complement.
GATCCTCTGGAAGCTGAGAGGGAAGCCGTCCCGCTGGAATGGCGGAGCCGCCAAGGTCGGTCACGGTGATCGCCGGGCGCTGACTGATCGCGGCCGGTCTCGCCGAGTTGGTCCTTCACCAAGTCCTATGGCGGGCTGTGGACGATCCTGATCGGGTTGTTCCTGTTCAACGCAGCGCGTGCCGAAGCCGGTTACTACTCGGCCGAAGAAGCCATGTCCGGCTCGACAGCGGCCGCGGTGATGACCCACCCGGTGCAGGTGACCAGTACCTGGTCAACTGTGGCCGCCGCGGTGAACGGCCCCTTCGCTGTCCACTTCGCAGACGGCTCTGCCGGTCGTGGATGACGCCCAGCAGATCCGTGGACTCCTGACCATGGAACAGGTAAAGCGACTTCCCGCCGACACCTGGTCCTACACCGAGGTCGGACGGGTGATGACGGACCTGCGTACCACCGCCATCGTGGGACCTGATGTGCCGGTCAACGAGGTCATGGAGCAGATCGGGAAGTCCCAGCACGCGCTCGTTCTCTCCGACGGCCGCCTCGTCGGCCTCATCGGACCGGAAGAGCTGCGACGGTCACTGCAGCACCCGCCGAGCTGTTCGGCGTCGTCGCCGATGGCGGACGGTCAGTTCCTCGTTGATACCACTCCTCGTCGTGCCAACGTCCCGACCTGCCTGTGGCTGATTTGCGCTGTCATTGCGGGTATACACCTGATCGGGTGCCGGATCGAACAGAATCGGGGGCGTGGCTGGGACTGACCAAGGAAGTGATCGGGTTGGTCATCCTGGCTTTGATGATCCTGTCCTGGTCGGTGGCCGCTTCCTGTGGGCTGGTTCACGCCCGAAACAGCATTCACTCTCGGCGGCCGAGCGTGGCTCCCGGCGTTCCGGTCCGCGGTGAGGCTGAACCCCGGCAACCCCATGCGGCGCTCGAGACTCCACCAGGACACGATGAAGTACGTCCGTGGGGAGGCCCTCCGTCCCTCGCCGGGCGAAACACGGTTGTTTCGGCGTTCGGTCCGGCACCTGTATGGGCCGGGACCGCTCCGCGAGGTGAACTGGGCTCCGGAGTTCACATGAGCGCGGACCCGGGCCCTCAGAACCTCCCGGGCTCCGGGCGCGGGTCACCGGGCGCCCCGGTGCCTGAACCTCCGCCGCGGCCCGATCTGCCGCCACCGGTCTCGTTCGGGAGCGAGCTGTTCCGCGACGGGGCCCCCGGCGAAGCGGGCTCGGGCGAATGGGTACCCGGCGAAGGGGCGCGTGTCGGGCGCCGAGGGATCATCGGAACCGGATCATGGCTCCCGGGGTGACTCCAAACAGGTGGATGCGTCCCCCAGTGGGATTCTTTCCGTACCGGGAAATGCCGGCCATGGGTCGATGATCATGCACCGATCGAACCTCCGTGATGCTCGCGGCAGCAGAGGTACCGACCGAATGGATGGTCGTGACGCCCATGGACCTGGTGGGCGAAACGCCCGGAACAGCGCCGGTCCGGCTTGGGATGTACCTCCGCCCTATGTCCCGCTGCGCCGAACCCCTGTCCCCGAATCGAATGCCCCCGGGGCAGACACCACACCCGTAGTCGGACAACACACCCGAGCCAGAAACCACTGTGCAGGGAACGGCCGAACAGCTGTTCCCCGCCCGTGAGGTACTGGAACCAGAGGTGGTCGACCCACCACATCGCCCTGTGGGTCCCAATCCGTTTGCGGATCCTGGCGATGATTCGACGAGCATCGATCTGGGGATGCCTTCGGGAATGTTGCGCGATCTCCTGGGCGACGACGCACACAGAGAGCCGTGAGAGCCCTGATCCCAGGGGAATCCGGCTTCGCTGTAGATTCGGTTCATGGATCCAGAAGCCGACGCCCGTCCTGATGCGAACGAACTCCGGATTCGCCTGGAACCAATTCAGTGGCAGGTAACCCAGGAAGCAGCGACCGAGCGGCCCTTCACCGGCAAGTACTGGGACTACGACGAGGACGGGATGTACCACTGCATTGTGTGCGACGCAGCCCTGTTCAAGAGCGACACCAAGTTCGACGCGGGTTGTGGTTGGCCCAGCTTCACCGATCCCCAGGACAACGACGCGGTGACGACAGTCGAGGATCGTTCTCTCGGCATGGTGCGCACCGAAGTGCGTTGTGCCAACTGTGGAGCGCACCTGGGTCACGTGTTCGATGACGGTCCTGCTCCGAGTGGCCTGCGCTACTGCATGAACAGCGCCTCGCTCGACCATCAGGCCAGCTGATTGTCCAGCGCCGACAGAGTGCGCCCGTTGGTTAGGCTCGCTCTGTGAGCGACCTGATCCAGACATTTGAGATCCATCACCCGGACGACCAGCTGGATGACCTGCGCAGCCGACTGCTCAACACACGTTGGCCCGACCAGGAGACTGTCGCCGGAACCGATGAGCCCTGGTCCCAGGGCACACCCCTGGACTTCGCCCGCGATGTGGCCGAGCACTGGGACGCGGGACTACGACTGGCGGCGTTGTGAGAGCCGACTCAACTCACTTCCACAGTTCCGCGCCCTCGATCGATGGTCTCGAGATCCACTTCATCCATGTGCGTTCGTCCCATGACGATGCGCTGCCGCTGTTGCTGACTCACGGCTGGCCCGGTTCCGTCGTCGAGTTCCTCGACGTGATCGGTCCGCTCACCGAGCCGGAGTCCCATGGTGGATCACCGCGGGACGCGTTCCACGTCGTGGTTCCGTCGTTGCCAGGGTTCGGTTGGAGCGACAAACCGGACCACACCGGTTGGGGTATACCGCGGATAGCTGCGGCATGGGAACAGCTCATGCTCGCCATCGGCTACGAGCGGTTCGCGGCCCAGGGTGGTGACTGGGGTTCGATGGTGACCGCTGCACTGGGCGCCTCGCACACCACTCACCTCGCCGGTATCCACCTCAACATGCCGATCGTGATTCCAGATCCCGAGACGATGGATTCGTTGACCGAACTGGAGTCGTCGGCGCTCGAGGGGTTCGGTCATTACCAGACCTGGGACAGCGGCTATTCCACACAGCAATCCACGCGCCCCCAGAGCCTTGCGTACGGCCTTGCTGATTCGCCGGTGGGGCAGATGGCGTGGATACTCGAGAAGTTCTGGGCCTGGGTCGACCACGACGGCGATCCGAGGGACGTGATCGACGTCGATCGGTTGCTCGACAACGTGATGGTCTACTGGCTCACCAACTCTGCTGGGAGCTCCGCCCGGTTGTACTGGGAGTCGTTCAAGGACGTGGATATGTCAGAGGTAGGTGTGCCCACGGGAATCTCGAGCTTTCCCGGCGAGATCTTCCGTACGTCGCGTCGCTGGGCCGAGAAGCGATTCACCGACCTGCGGCACTTCGGAACCCTCGATCGCGGAGGGCACTTTGCTGCTTTCGAGCAGCCTGAGACGTTCGTGTCCGAAATCCGGAGTGCGTTCTCGACCATGCGCTGAGAACCCTCAGCTGCGGGGGACCTCGCTCCACGGGATGTCCTTGTCGAGGCGGGGTTCGCGGGGTAGTCCGAGGACCTGCTCGCCCAGGATGTTGCGCATGACCTCGCTGGTGCCACCCTCGATCGAGTTGGCGCGTGCCCGCATGAACGCATACCGGGGGCCTTCGTTCTCACCGGTCACCGAGAGGGTCTCGGGCCTCCTGAACGTGTAGTCGAATCCGGTCATCGCCTCTGGTCCCAGCAGGTCGACCTCGGCTTCGGTTATCTCCTTGTTCAACTGCGTGAAGGCTAGTTTCGAGATCGAACCCTCGGGGCCCGGGTTGCCGATCTTGCGAGCAGTCGCGGCCCGCAGGTTGGTGATCCGCAACACCTCGGCGCGTATCCAGAGGTCGGTGACCCTGTCACGTGTGATCGGATCCCTGCGGTACTCGGGAAGGGAGTTCCACAGCTCCATCAGCACCTTGATCGGCCCCGATCCGCGCTTCGGTTCGGACGTGGCGCCGCCGATCGCGGAACGTTCGTTTCCAAGTGTGGTGAGCGCGACCCGCCAGCCCTCACCCACGGCCCCGATACGATCCGCGTCAGCGATGCGGGCATCGGTGAAGTAGACCTCGTTGAACTCGGCCTCACCGGTGATCTGGCGCAGCGGCCGCACCTCCACCCCCGGCGTGTGCATGTCGCATGCGAAGTAGGTCATCCCCTTGTGTTTGGGTTGCTGGGGATCCGAGCGCGTCACCAACATTCCGCGATCAGCGAGGTGGGCAAGGGTGTTCCACACCTTCTGGCCGTTCACGATCCATTCATCTCCGTCGAGGACCGCCTTCGTTGCGAGTCCGGCGAAGTCGCTACCGGCACCTGGTTCACTGAACAGTTGGCACCACAGTTCCTCGCCGGTGAACATCGGCCGTAGGAAGCGATCCTTTTGCTCCCGGGTGCCATGTGTGGCAATCGTCGGCCCCGCCAGGAAGACGAAGAACTCGACCGCTGGCCGCGGTGAGAGTCCCGCCCTGGAGAGGGTCTGTTCGACGACCGATTGGAACTCCGGACGCACCCCGATGCCGCCCGCACCCCGTTCGTGGTGCACCCACGCGAGGCCTGAATCGTACTGGTGGCCCCGGAAGTCCCGAGGTGATTCGTGCTTCGGGTCGTGTTGGGCGAGTAGGTCTGCGAGCGCATCGTCGATGAGGCGCGCCTCGGGGTCATCTGAGTGAACCTCGGAGGTGTCGGGGCTTAGTGTGTCGGTCATCCCGCTGAACGCTAGGGGGCCGGAGCGGTCCCAGTCCATGCGGCGCGGGTGGTTCCGGAGGAGCGTCTCGACCGGCCATACTCGGACGATGACCGAGGAGATCGCCATCACGAGGCCCACGATCGCAGACGGGGCCGCAATGTGGAGGTTGGCCAGCGCGGTTGGCGAGCTGGATGTCAACTCATCGTACGCGTACATGTTGTGGTGCCGCGACTTCGCGGCCACTTCGGTGGTGGCGCGTGTCCCCGGTGACATCGAGGTTCCCCGAGGTGGGGGACTCGCGGGTTTCATCACCGGATACCGGCGCCCGGAGGCTCCGTCGGTGCTGGTTGTCTGGCAGGTCGCGGTGTCCCGGGACTTCCGACGCATGGGCCTGGCCGGGCGCATGCTCGACGCTCTCGTGAGTGCGCTCCACACGTTCGGAGGTACCCACATCGAGACGACCGTGACCCCTGCGAACGCTCCCAGCCGGGCCATGTTCTCGGCCTTGGCCCGGCGCGAAGGTGCGGAACTGGGTGAGTCCGCGCTCTTCGAAACCTCGGACTTCCCCGACGGTCACGAACCTGAACGCCTGATCCGCATTGGACCCATCACCTGAGTCCGCCGCCGTGGGAGGTTCGTCGCAGGTGGGGTCTTTGTATGCCATGAGCCGGCCCTGTACGGTCGATATGACAACACACAACGCCTGACGCAAGGTTTCGGGGATGCTTCCCCCGGGGTTTCTGGCCGCGTTGGTGCCGGGTGCGGACTGTCCTTGACGGTCCCCCGGCCTCATCGGTGGCCCCCCGGCTGGTGACCCTGAGGTGCGCGGGGCCACACGGGCCCATCGGCGATACACCCCCCAGGAGTGATCCTCACGTGAACGTCTTCACCGATCTCGAATCTGAAGTACGCGGCTACTGTCGTACCTGGCCCACCGTGTTCGAAGGTGCGCACGGCTGTGTACTGGTCGACGAGACCGGCCGTGAGTTCCTCGATTTCTTCTCCGGCGCCGGAGCTCTCAACTACGGCCACAACCATCCGGAGCTCAAAGTCGCGTTGCTCGACTACCTGAGCGGGGACAACGTGGTGCACAGCCTTGACATGAGCACCACCGCCAAGCGCAGGTTCCTGGAACGGTTCCACCAGGTCGTGCTCGAACCACGCGACCTCGACTACCGGGTCCAGTTCCCGGGACCGACAGGCACGAACTCGGTGGAGGCCGCCCTCAAGCTCGCACGCAAGGTGACCGGCCGCGAGGAGGTCATCAGCTTCACCAACGCGTTCCACGGGATGACCCTCGGATCCCTGGCAGTGACCGGCAACGCACTCAAGCGCGGGGGAGCAGGTGTTCCGCTTTCACACTCCCCGGTGATGCCCTACTGCGACTATCTGGATGAGGGCAGCAGCCTCGACTACTTCGAACTGATCCTCGGTGATGCCGGTAGTGGCGTGGACAAACCTGCGGCGGTCATCGTGGAGACGACCCAGGGCGAAGGCGGGCTCAAGAGTGCCAGCAACTCCTGGTTGCAGCGTCTCTCATCGTTGTGTGCCGAGCACGGGATCATCCTGATCGTGGACGATGTGCAGATGGGAATCGGGCGTACCGGCCCGTTCTTCTCGTTCGAACGGGCGGGGATCGTGCCCGACATCGTGTGCCTGTCGAAGTCGCTCAGCGGGTACGGGCTGCCCATGGCGCTCACCCTGTTCCGTAGCGAACTGGATGTGTGGGAACCGGGGGAGCACAACGGAACCTTCCGCGGCAACAACCCCGCCTTCGTCACGGCGACCGCAGCACTCGACCTGTGGGAAAGCAACGACTTTCCCGCGATGGTGAACGCCAAGGCGGACATCGTCGAAAAGGAGCTGGCGGGTCTGGTGGCCGAGGTCGAAGGCACCGAACGCCGCGGACGGGGACTCATCCAGGGCATCGTGTTCGAAGATCCCGATGTGACATCGGCAGTGGTCACCGAATGTTTCGAGCGAGGCATGCTGATCGAGACTTCGGGTCCCGACGGCGAAGTGGCGAAGTTGATGCCTCCGCTGATTATCAGCGATGAAGAACTGGAGCGAGGCCTCTCGATCTTCCGTGGCGCCGTCAACACGGTCGTCGGAGCTCGGCGATGATCGTCCGGCGACTCGCAGACCTGGAGGGGACCGACCGGGACGTGGACACCGAGACGTGGAGGTCGCGAAGGCTGATCCTCGCCGATGACGGCCAGCGGTTCTCCCTGCACGACACGATTCTCAAGGCCGGCACCACCACGGAGATGTGGTACCAGCACCACACCGAGGCCGTGTACTGCATCGAGGGCGAGGGTGTGCTGCTCGATCGCGGAACGGGTGAGGAGCACCCACTGTCGCCCGGCACGATGTACCTGCTGGACGACAACGATCAGCACACCGTGAGAGCCGATTCGCAGCTGCGCATGATCTGTGTCTTCGACCCGCCCGTCACCGGCCGTGAGGTACACGATTCGACGGGAGCGTATCCGGCACCGCCCGGCGACGGACCATGACGGCGCGGCAAGACACCATGACAGCAGTCACGAGTGCATATGTGTCGCGCACTGCGTCCGAACCCAGACCGGTTCGCCGGCTGGAACCGGTCATCTGGGGCGATCCCGACGCCGGCCCGACCCCGAGAGAGGAGCTGGACCGATACGAGGAGGAAGGCTTCCTGCTTCTCGAGTCATTCCTGGATCCACGGGAGCTCGCGGAGTTGGATGTCGACCTCGACCGCATTGTGACCTCCGCAGGGGTTGGTGACGATCGGATCGTGCGCGAGCCCGGTGGCGACACGGTGCGCTCGGTGTTCCAGATCCACGAGCTCAGTGAACGAGTGGCCGAACTTGCGAGTGACCCTCGCTTGCTCGGGCGCATCGAGCAGATCATCGGTTCAGCGGCGTACCTGCACCAGAGTCGCGTGAACTTCAAACCCGGGTTGCGGGGCAAGGAGTTCTACTGGCACTCGGATTTCGAGACATGGCACTTCGAGGACGGGATGCCCGAGATGCGGGCCGTCAGTGTCTCGATCAACCTCACCGAGAACCGCGCTGACAACGGCAGCTTGATGATCATGGCAGGTTCGCACCGGGTCTTCGTTGGTTGCGTGGGCGCAACACCCGAGGAGCACTACCGACGCTCGCTGCGCGCCCAGCACTACGGGGTGCCCAGCGACGAGGCGGTCACCAGACTGGCCGAACAACACGGGATCGTTCAGATCACAGCCCCGGCGGGATCGGCACTCCTGTTCGACTCGAACTGTATGCACGGATCCAACGGCAACATCACGCCGTTCGCTCGGCGCAACCTTTTCCTGGTGTTCAACTCGGTGGAGAACACCCTCATGCAGCCGGTCGGAGGGACTGCGCCGCGCCCCGGGTTCGTCGCCTCACGCAATCCGGCACGCCTCGGCTGAAGAGCCCTGTGGAACGAGGAAACCGCTGGCGACGCTCACGTGACCAAGGAGCCTTGCCCGGCTCCTCGAACCTTCCCGAGGAATCCTGTTTGAGCCTGCCCTCCGCAGACTGGGTCTCCGAAGAATGACCTGCTCGGGAACACCGACGCGGCTCTGACCTAGTCCGACGCAGCCTCGATGCCCAACTCGATCAGATCGCTGGGGTGGATCCACTCATCAGCGAGAGCGATACCGCCTGCATCGACGATCGCGTTCTCTCAGCGGGACTGCCCACAGGTGTTCGATCAGGACGATCGCTGCTGCGGATCCATTCGGGATCACGTCAGCGGCATACCAAACCTCGTCGTCGGGGATGAGGTGGCCATCGGCTCCCTCTTCCGCTCCGAGGATGGCTCCCTCGATGGCCGCTTCCTCGTCGCCTTCGCCGAGGCCGATCAGTGCACCGGCGATGGCACCCATCTCCATTGCCTCGTCCGGGGTCAGGTCGCTCACCTGCACAGCGGTGATCTCACCGTCGTCGTCCTTGTTCACCACGAGTGCATCGACGATCCTGACGAGATCCTCGTTCCTGAGGCGGTTGAGTTCCGCCACGATCGTCCCGGTGAAGTCGGGTTCGGCGAAGCCGAGCACCATCATCTGGACCGGACCCATCTGCTGCGATGTCGAATCGGCGCTCATGATGCGGCCAGAATTTTCTGCTTCTGCATGTCGAACTCGGCCTGGGTCAGCACGCCATCGTCGAGAAGCTTCTTGAGGTTCTCGAGCTGAGTCACCATGTCACCTGTCGACACCGTGGGTTGTTGTGGCGGCGCTGCCTGTGGTGGTGGAGCAGCCTGCATGGCCTGTTGGGCCTGCAGGTCATAGATCTGCTGGTTCTGCTGTTGTTCGGCCGCCTGCGCTTCGGCCGACTTCTTGCCTGAGTGGTGGGCGACCGCAGCCACACCCCCCACAACAGCAGCTCGTCGGAGTGGGCGTCGTCTTCTCATGGGCATTTCGCAACTATTCCACATCTGCTGGCGGCGCGTCGACCAGTAGCAACGTCGGAGCGGGTGACGGGAATCGAACCCGCATAGCCAGCTTGGAAGGCTGGAGCTCTAGCCATTGAGCTACACCCGCGAAGTGCCTGTCAATCAGGCACGGCTGAGCAGGATAGCGCGGGCCGCCGCGACGTTGGTACACGGTTCCGGGGAGCGGACCGGTTCTGGCTAGAGTCCGTTCATGCGAATGCGTAGGATCGGAGCCGTAGCAGCGGTGGCCGCAGTTGTGTTGGTCGGGTGTGGGGAAAGCAACCCGAACGCTTCCAGTTCGGACACGGGCGCCGACTCCGGGTCCGACGCGGCCACCCAGGAGGCAGTGAAGCTCATGGACGATGGCGACATCATCGATGAGACCGGTGAGAAGGCGGTCACCGTGGATGCGGTCGACAACAACTTCAAGCCCGAGTACATCGAGGTCACCAAGGGCACGAAGGTGAAGTTCGTCAACAAAGGTGGCAACAAGCACAACGTTTCTCCGGTCGCGGAGGGAGAGTTCAAGCCGATCGACACCGACGAGTTCGATCCCGGCGAGGACGGAACGATCACGTTCGATGAAGCTGGTGACTTTCCTTACTACTGCACCCTCCACGGGACCAAGACCAAGGGCATGATCGGCGGGATCAAGGTCGTCGACGGCTGAGCGCTGGATCTCGTTCTGAGCGCTGTGGCGGTGAATCATTCACCGCCACAGCGCTCAGAAGCAGAACTCAGTTGGCGAAGAACGGCCCGTCCTCGGAGCGGTTGGACACCAGGTCGCAGACGGCCCCACGGTTGATGCAGTTCTCGACCTCGTGTTCGAGCCCTTCTTGGTTCCACGAGTTCAGGAAGTCGCCGTGGGCCGAATGGACATTGCCGGATGCGAGACTCAGGTCGTGACCGGAACCTGTGATCGGGTACTTGACCGCCATCATCAGCTGAGGCACGTGCACCGGGTAGCCCTCGGGACAGGTGCCATCATCTGAATACGCAACGTGGGACCGGAAGTCGTCGCTTCGTACGTCAGTGCCGTTCCAGCAGTCGGGGAATGTGAGGACCATGTGCAACGGCGCGGTGACCGGGCATGCGGCGGGTTCGGTGGCCAGCCTTGTAGAGCTGCCACAGGTCCAGCCCGCGGCTTCATCCATGTCGGCAGCGGTGGTGTTCGTCTGTTGGCCGGCGATCATCTCCATGCCGAACGGGAAGGCCACAACAGACTCAGCATCGACCCCGTGAGCAGCCCGGTAGTAGGCGTTCAATTCGAGTGGTTCCACGACCTCGCCGTGGTCATACAGGGTGGGTTGCCAGTAGGCGGCCATGTCGGCGGGCTTGTCGCAGGTCGTAGCCGTCTCCACCATCGATTCCGCCGTTGAGGACGCGTCGGCGTTCTCAACACCGTAGAAGTCGTGGCGGTGTGATTTGCCGGGTTGTTCGAAGAACACGATCGGATCATCGGGAGCCGAATGGCTGTACTTGCACTTGGCAACGAACTGTCCGGTGCTTCCCTGTGGTCCGGTCCATCGTGTGGGCGTGCCTATCGGTACCCCCATGGCCTCCGTGCCGGTCACGAGCGTGCTACCGGTACGTGCCCCGGTGCTCTGCGCCGCGGTGGACTCGGAAGACTCACCACTCAGACCCACCGCGAGTGCGGTGAAGGCAATGAGGATCGCAGCCAGAATGACAATGGCAGCCAGCGTGCGTCCGGTGGATCTATGAATTGGCTCGTCTTCGGAGGATTCCGTCACGGTTGTTGCGTTCGCTCAGGCAGGCTTGGAGGGAACTGTGATGGCGTCGATGTCGGGCTTCTCCGGACCTGTGAAGGGCTTCGGGGCAGCGGTCGTTGCATCGGGCATGTTGTCCTGGGCCGGCGGCTCGGGAGTCTTCTGGTAGACCGTCTTGTCCGGCGCCGGTGGGGGGTCGCCGAACACCCCGATCAGGTCGAGCGGGTTGTCATCCCAATTTCCGCCGTTGCCATCCCCGTCACATGGGGCGAGCCCTTGGAGATCGTTGGGTTGTGTAGTGGTCAACGTGTTGCCCGAGAAGCAGTTGCCGAGTGTTGCAGCGGTTTCGCCGCTGTCGCTGAGGTCGAGGGTTCCCACCGCGATATCGGCCTGCCCGGAATCCTCGATGACGTTGTCGGTGACGGAGTTGTCGAATGGGCTCCAGACGACGATGCATCCCTCTCCGAGAAGCTCTGCAAGCGCTTTGACCTCTACGCAGTCCTGATCCGAAATGGGTGGAACGTCCTCGTCGCGGGTCTCGCTGCAGGGCGTGTCCCAGGTGTCGTGCGCAGGTGCCAGGCCGTTCGCGTCTGCTTCCGGGAACGGAACGAGGCCGATGCCGGTCTTTTCGTGGTTGTACACGAGGTTCTTCGTTATGTTCGCCTTCACCGCTCCGGGTAGGACGATGCCGTTGCCCTGGACAAGGAGTGAAACGTCGATGCCGGGGCCCTCCGTGAAGTTGTTGTCGTGCACCGTGTTGCCCGCAACGGTTGTTTCACGGCTCGGGTAGCAGAGCTCGTAGGAACCGGAGTTCGGAACCACGCCACCACGGTTGTTCGAGAAGTTGGAGTTGATGATGTAGGTGTCGCCGCCAGAGTTGGTGCCCGAGTAGCCGAGCCCGTTGTACTGCGAGTCGACGTTGGTGATCACTGCGTCGCACGGGAAGCACTCTCCGATGTAGAACCCGGCGTCGGGGCTGCCCCAGCCGAGGCTGTGGTCGAATTGCCCGTGGTAGGCGTCGAAGGCGTAGATGCCGTAGTCGCCATTGCGGTAGGCGGTGAGGTAGGACCCGCGATAGTTGTCCGACCCGCTCCAGTAGAAGCCGTTGGAAACGTAGTTCTTTGCGGTCATGTTCTCGATGACCACGCCGTCGGTCTCGAGGACGCGGAAGCCGTTCTCGAGTTCGAAGCCTCCGTCGAGCACGACCTCATTGCGATCTGTGCCACGGATGGTGATGTTGGGGGTAGCCACCTCGACTGCCTCTTTGTAGGTGCCCTTGTCCACGAGGACGAGGTCGCCTTCCTCTGCGGCATCAACGGCATCCTGGATCGTTTCGCAGTTCTGCGGGACCTGGAGGGCGTCGAGACCATCGTCGGTGCTGGCAACCTTGCAACTCCCATTGTCGCCAGATGCGTCGGTCGTGCTGCTGGATGCCGAGTCTCCGCTCCCGCACGCAGCTGCAACGAGGGCGAGGAGCCCCAGCAGAGCGAAGAGGGTGCGCGTGCGCCCGCTTGGTCGGTTCATTGTTCCCCTTTTGTAGGTCGTGTCCGAGCTGCTCGGACGCGATGCACCCAAAGCATCCACCGACCCTACAGGATGGGGTTTTCCATACCCGTATGAGTCGGGACCATGTTCGTCGGGACGGGGAGATTTGAACTCCCGACCCCCTGCTCCCAAAGCACGATCAGGGGGGTGAAGGGGAAAGGGTAAACCCTCGCGATCGCACCTCTGGCAACGATTCGGGTCACCGTGACGACCGTTGAGTAACCACGATTCCCGATCGAAAAGGGCACGAAAAGGGCACGAAGCGCAGCACTCGCGCCTGCGACCGAGAGCGCAAGTGTCGATCGGCGCCACCTCGGCATCGCGGAGGCGGCCCGTTATGGGTGCCCCTGAACGTCGTCCATCCCGTCAGCGCCTTCGAGCGCCCAGGTTCGAGCGCAGTAGTGCTGCGCCCACGCCACCAGCTGCTCGACTTGGGAGCGTGTTGCACGGATCTTCCTGCAGCCGAGCTGGGTCCTTGTTGGTGTCGATGGCAACCACTGTATGCGATGTCTTGTGGGGGTCTACTCCGATGGTCGCTTGGATGGTTGCCTCCGGGTTCGTTGGTGGTGAACCGCGGTCACTCCTGCTTCGGAACTGGTTTGCGACGCCTCTCTCGAGCCACACCGCGGCGAGGCTTCGGCCGAGTCGCTCTTCGTTCGTAGGCCAGACCTGCGGGCGGGTCGGCAGGCACTTCGTGAGCTACCTCGACCAGGACCTCTCGAACGCTACGGAACGTCCGCAACGCACTGCCGAAGTCTCAAGGAGGCATTTCAGGGGAAGTGTGCGTGGGGTTCAAAGTCGGTGGAGCCAACCGCCTCAAGCCCAAGTGGCGACTGGCGAGCTGACAACAGCGACCATAGCGAGCGTCCCACGAACGCTCTCCGACGCAAGTGCGAGCCAAGCGGCTTCGGCCAGTCGCACCACCACGGATTCCGTGGAGTCGTCCTTGGTGGGCGGATGCCGGACCCGAGTAGGTTTGAGTACGGTTCGACGTCAACGGTCTTCCTGCTCGCCCGCAGCGAAGGACGGTCGCCGGAACGGGTGGTCATGTGGTGCCAGGGCCGGATCGGGATCCTGCGAAACCGGCTTGACATCCATAGAGATCAGACCCGGCACTATCGTGACCACACTCGTTGACAAGGCTGCCCATGAATGATAGGCGTGGGGACCGTCGCCGCCCAAGGGTATGCGCCAACAATAGCAAGCACCAAGTCGGCCAATTTCAATGCCATCGACCAGCACGGCCGGTGACCTCACAGTTGAGCGCATAGGAGGTATTGAGGCAGAATCCTTCGACCCATTCCCCAAGTCCGCCGCACACTAGAAGGGACCTCGTGTTGAAACGATTCGCTTTAAATCGAACTTGTTTCGCCCTAGCCATATTGGTCGTGGTCACTGTAGCGGGATGTGGAAGTGGGTCAGACAACACTGTTACTGCCGTTGACCAGTCGCGCGGCGAGTCGCCCAGAAGTGTGGACCGGGCTGCGGTGATCGGCGATGGCTTTCGCTTTCCGGATGGGCCCGGTGGCGCGGCTTCCAACGGACAGTTCCTTGTGGTCCAGAATGCGTCGCGGAATCAGGGCTCCTACTTCGTTGCCAGCACCGATGGTTCGATTACAGAGCGATCGGACGGGGTCGCGACGGTTGCTATCGGACCGTCGGGAGACTGGTTTCAGCTAGCGGCGCCGCCGCCGCTGGGCGCGAGAGTCCAGTTCTCGATCGGTAAGCGGATCTACCTCGTTGGATGGTCGTGCGTGACAGAGGACTGCGTACAGCAGCTACGAGGATTCACACTTTCCGACGACCTTCAACGTTGGCGGGAAATTGACCTTCCATATGATCGCAAGCTGGCAGACCCCTCGATCGGGCTGGTGAAGGCCGATGGAGAGGAGGCGGTCGTGGCAGTCGAGGATGGACTTGTCCATTTCGACTCGAGCGGTAGGGTTGCCATGCTCCCATTGCCCTCGGAAACCGATTCGGCCGCGGATATTGCGCCCTTCATTTGTGGAACCAAGGACTCTCTCGTCCGTGTTTCTGCGTCCTTCGCCAGCAGCACTGAACGCCAAAACGGCGCGTGGTCCGGCAGCGGCGCACCTGAGCTTGAATCTGCGGGCCTTCAGACATTGCAGCTACGTGGCAACTCGGAATGGGTTCCGCGGGAGAACGGTCAATTGGCAAGTTCGTTCCTTCGAGCCTGTACGCGAAACTTCCTGGTTGTCTTAGATGGCAATACTGAACACAAGTTCAACCCAGATACCGGCAAATGGACAGAGCGCACTATTGAACTTCCAGAAGCCTTGAAGGTTCCGTTCACGCAATTCGCAGGTCCTCCGGTGCTCTTCGATGACGCACACTACTTTGTTGAGCAGTCCTCGGGTCAGGTAGTCAAGCGGTCAGGTCGCGGCGAGTGGAGTTCAACGGGCATTGTCGCTCGAAACCTCATCGTCCTTGAGGATCGGTTGGTGGGACTAGACACAAGGACGACATCGGTCGTTGAGGTTGCACCGTGACTAGGAGGCATTGTATGACGAGGGCCGATCGCTCGTTGAAGAGACGTACGGGTGCCATTCGACGTAGCGGTAGACTTGCTGCCGCCCTGGTCGTAGCGCTGGGACTTCTAGGCACGGGTGCTTTCACTGCTTCTCCGGCCTCCGCCACCGACGTGCGGGTCCTCCATTGGAATATCAAGGGGGGCTGTAGCGACTTCAATACTACTCCATATCCCGGAGCCTGCGGTAACGTAGATGTAGCTAACTATCTCTCATTTCTTGTTGCTGTCAGTCCCATCCAACCGTGGTCGATTTCACTAAATGAGGTTTGTGCACCGCAGTTCATGGCGTTCGCAGCTGCGCTCGGAGATATCGGCTACCACTGGGTCTGGGTACCAACGAACTACAATGTAAATCCGAACTGCGGTGTCCACGGCAATGCCATGTTCCAGCGTGGAGTCGTTATGTCTGGTTCTCTGAGTGATAGGGCATACTCAACGCAGAACCTGCACGATGAGGACGTGCGTCACATTACCTGCAATTTCATAAACACTGTATACCTTGGCGTTAGAGAGAACTGTGTGTCCCACCTGGCACCAAAGGTCGGGGGCGAAGGACCGACGCAGGTGCAGGACAATGAGGCCGCATACTATGCGGCTATCTGGCACCCTACTATTGCGACCACAGTGGGATTGGACCGCAACACGGAATGCGGTCGGCCTGGTGTTAGCTGCGGAGGCTGGCCTTTTAATTGGGACAGCGATTTTCGCACAGTTGATCCCCTCTATCGGTCGACATTTCGCGCTGGCGCACCGATATACGAACTTGACTGGATGTTCGGTTCGAAGGCTGGCATTTCAGGTGCCAACGACGCTTCCGCGGCATGCAATGTGGGGGACGGGACTGGCAACTATCATAGCGATCATTGCATCATCGTGGGTGATTTCGTGAGCTAGCTGTAATGCCCTGGGAGGTTGTTGACGCGGGTCATGGGTGGTTGGCCGCCGATCGCGGTGTGGCATCGGTGATGGTTGTAGGTGTGGATCCATTTGGCAAGGACTCGTCTTCGTTGGGTTTCTGAGCGGTAGGCGCGTACGTAGGCCCACTCGTCGCTGAGAGTCCGGTTGAAGCGTTCAACTTTGCCGTTGGTTTGTGGCCGGTAGGGGCGGGTGCGCCGGTGCTTGATGCCGGACACGGCCAGTTCGTCGCGAAACAGCCTGGATCGGTAGCAGGAGCCGTTGTCGGTGAGCACAGCTGTGATGTTGATGGCGTGTTGGGCGAACCACCAGCGAGCCCGACGCCAGAACCCGAGCGCGGTGAGGGCCTTCTCGTCATCGAGGATCTCGCTGTACGCGACCCGGCTGTGGTCGTCGATCGTGGTGTGAATGAACGAGTACCCGATCCGTGGTCCTCTCTTGGAAGCACGGTGTTGGTCACTGCCACGGCCATGGGAACGCCACCCGCCGCCCGGCGGGATCTTGCCGAGCTTCTTGATGTCGATATGGACCAGGTCGCCGGGCCGGTCATGTTCGTAACGGCGGATCACACGACCTGTGGGCCGGTCCATCCACGACAGTCGGTTCACACTGTTGCGGACCAACACACGGTGCACTGTCGAAGCTGGCATTCCGACCTGCCCGGCGATACGAGCCGGGCCCAATTTCTTGTTCTTGCGCAAACTCAGGATCCGTTTCTCAACACGCCGCGATGTCTGATGTGGACAGTGGTGAGGTCGGCTCGAACGATCCACCCACCATTGGCCATTCGGATCAGCGAGGTAGCGGCCCCACCATTTCCCCGCGGTTGGCCGCGACACGTTCATCTCCACCGCGACATGCGCGATCGGGGTACCCGCGCTGATACGACGGACAAGTTCTTGACGACCCCACCGGGTCAGTCGGGCGTTACGGTGCACTTGGGCCTCCTGGGCGCTGATGTAGCTGCTGGAACAGCCACACCTTCGCCCGGAGGCTCAACCAACCAGCGGACCCTCAGATGTCAACAACGTCTGTGGTCACTACAGCTAGCCCTGAGCTAGCCCAGGTCTTTCAGTAGGACCTCGGGGACGGGGACGGGGGCGGCTCTCGGTCCCTCGTATGTGGTGAGCGTTGCGAGAGAGCCGGGCGATCCATCGAGAACGATGACGTCTCGTTCGATGCCTTGGCCCGTGAGCGTTACTCGGAAGAGCTTCGCTGTCGCTGAACCGATGACCGCCCCGATCCGAGGCGTGCGGATCGGTGGATCGGGCTCCGGCTCGACGTCCTCGAGCGCGGCGGTCAGGCTGGCGCCGTTGTCGAGCGCCTTCGCCAGTTGCTCCACGTGATCGCCGTTGCCAACCACCAGTCCATGTCGACTGGGCTGCGCGGCAGACGTAGTGGCGCAGCGCATCGGTATCGGCGTGGTCGGTCGGCTCGATGAACCCTTGCTGGCCAAGTAGCCGGACTCGTTGTTGATGAGACAGCTCGCTTCGGCCGGTGACGAAGTACGCCCACGCGGGGCTCGCGGGTCCGAGTCGCACGACGATCCCGCGATCGGGGTAGGTGCTCAACTCGTCGAAGCCTTGTACGGGCGCAGACTACGTGCGCGCTCGCAAACACATGTTGTTCGCCGCGATGGAGTCGCTCTACAGCCCGAGCGACCTATCGGGTTCGGAGCCGGGAGTTGCTCGCTGGAGGCGGTCGAGTCGCTGCTGGATCGCCAGGCGCGTGGAATCGCCGGTCAGCGGGTCGACGTCGGGCTCGCCCACCCCGCCCCGGAGTGCGTCGTTGATCGACCGTTCGGCGATCCAGTCGGCGTGGACCGGCAATTCGACGCCCGCTGCTTGGTGGAGTCGCTGTCGGACGGAGAGGGCTGATTCGGCGCTGGCGGGTCGGGTGATGATCTCGCGCGAGTTGTTCGCCAGGATCCGCTGTTCCGGTGGGGTCGAGGATGAGGGCGTGGTTGGCGTGGCGGCCGCGGGTCATGGCGACGTAGGCGTGGTTGCGGCTGGCGGCTGGGTTCGAGGACGGCGATGCCGATGTCGACGGTGTCGCCTTGGTTGCCGTAGCCGGTGACGGCCCAGCCGAGCTCGACGTGCTCGGTCACGTAGTCGGCGGGAAGGGTGACGGTGCCCCGCTGGTCGTGCCGTGCGGTGATCGAACCGTCGGAGCCGACGGCGGTGACGGTCCAGGTGTGGCGGTTGCGGACCCGTTCACCGGTGGTCGGTGCGCAGGTGTGGGTCGTTGCGGCGTGTGGCGATCTGGTCGCCGGGTGAGCGTTGGTGCCGTCGTGAAGGGCGACCCGCTCTGCAGACCGCGTTCTGCGTTGCCATTGGATCTCGCGGTTGATGGCCCGGGCGGTCTCGGCGGTGTTGGTGGTGATCGCGACGGTCCGACCGGCCGTCGTGTGGTGGGCTGGTGGGCCTCGTGCGACCTGGGCGGCGACGAGCGCCGGGTGGGCTGTGTGGAGGCGGTCGTGTTCGGCGTAGATCTGTGCGGCGTCGGGGTCTCCGGTGCGGAGGCGCGAGGCTGGCGGCTGCTTCCCAGGGCTCGTGGAACCGGCGGGGTGTGTCGAGCGTGTGGTGCGGGATGGTGTCGCACCAGTGGGCGAACACTCCGCCCCGAGCCACAGACGGCAGCTGCTGGGGGTCGCCGACGGCGACGAGTCGCCACTGGTGTTCTCGGACCAGGTCGACGAGTTGCGCGAGGTCGGCGGTGGCGGCCATGCCGGCTTCGTCGAGGATCACGGTCGTCCCGGCGGGCCACGGTGTGGGTTGGTGGCGGTGGCGGGTGAGGAACCCGGCGAGGGTGTCGGTCGGACAGCCGGCTTCGGTGGCGAGGACGTCGGCGGCCTTGCCGGACGGGGCGAGCCCGACGACCGGACGCTCCTGCGCCTGGAGTGCCGCGACGGCGGTGGCGGTGGTGCGGGTCTTGCCGGTGCCGGCCGGCCCGACGACCACAACGAGGGCATCGCGTCCGGTGATGGCGTAGGCGGCGTCACGTTGCGGGTCGCCGCTCGGCTGCATCCGCCGCGTGCTGGCCGTCGCCCAGGTCTGCAGGTCGTGTTCCTCGTCGAGGATGCGCGGTGTGGTGAGGCGGCGGTCGGTGACGTGCTCGGTGACCGGTCGCCCGTCCGTCCGGTGCCGGCCTGTCCCGTCGGGTTCGGGTCCAAGCGGGGTGCAGCATCGTTCGGCGAGCGCAGCGAGCCGGTCGATCTCGCCGACCAGCTCGGCCGGCCGTGGCAGCGGTGTCGGGTTGGAGGATGGTGGCGAGGTGCCGGGCCAGATCGGCGCGCAGCCAGGTCGAGGACTCCTCGCTGACGTGCAGCAGCGCTTCGTCGATCAGGTCCTCGTCATCAACCGGCCAGCTCGATCGATCGTCGCGGGCCAGGTCCGTCGGAGTGGAGCTGTTCCGGGTCGAACCCGATGGTCTCGGGCCTGCTCCTCCCAGACTGCTCTGCAGTGTCGCCACGTCGATCCCGTGGGCCTTGCCCGGCCGGGACGCGACCACCGCGGCGCGTTCGAGCCCGGCGATCGTGCGAGGGTCAGGGTCGGCGCCGTCGTGCTCGTCGCTCCACCGGCGCAGTCAGCTCGGCGAGCTTGGCGTTGACCTGCCCGGTGCGTTGCGAGAACAGGTCGCGCACCTCGGCGGGGACGCAGGCCAGGTCGCGCGGCACTGTTGTCGCGTTCGGTCCAGCTCGACACCGAGCCGGTTGGTGAGCTCGGTCGCGCAGGGCGGCGTCGTAGATCCAGCCGATGGTGCGTTGCTGGTACTTCAGGAACCGGGCATCCAGCGACAGCCACCTCCCGGTCGGGTCTTGGACCTTGGAGGAGATGACGGCGTGGGTGTGCAGCTGCGGGTCCACCGTCCGCGACGTGTGCTGGCGGAACAGCGCGGCGGTCACCCCGAGGGTGTCGACCTGGAACACACCGTCGGTCCCTCGGCGGGTCACCGCCCCGTGGTGTTCGAACCAGCCGAGCGCGGCGTCGACCGCCGTGTCGTGCGCGGCGAGGACCTCGGCCCGCACCCACCGGTCCGGGGTGAGCGCCCACAGCACCGACACCGACTTCGGCGCCGAGAACGTCGCATCGAACCCCCGCGCCGACTTGTCACCGAACCGTCGACCGAGCCGTCACCTGAGCGACGGGTGGCGACCCTCGAGCACAGCATCGCAGGTCCTCGCCGGTCACCGCACCGTCGAGGCCGAGCGCGTCGCGACCTTTACCCCACCACCGGCCCGGCGGCTCGTCCGGGATCCAGGTAGTAGTCCACCGGACCACGCCCCGGAGCACCCCGATGCCGGTCCTCGGCCAGACCGGCGTAGTACGCCAGCAACCCGCCCAACCGATCGGCCGACGCCTTCAGCGTCGTCACCCGCATCACCGGACCCACCACCAAACGGGGCTGCAGGTCGCCGCCGTGGCCGCCACGTGACCTCCGGTCAGCGCCAATGCACCCGTCTGTTCCTCCATGCCTCTGTAGGCCGCTGAAGGCATCTCGACTTCGCGAGGACTTGCCGGAACCTCTCGCCCTCTACCGGACCAGCGCCAGTTTCAATGCGGAATCATCCATTCGCGACACCGAAATACTGGGGCAAACCCACATCCGCCAGTCGTAGAGGTGTCCCTCGTTGAGGACCGCTTCGATCCGCCTGCGCTCCGGCGAGTACCTGTCCCACCACGTGGCGAAGTTGGCCGTACCGCGAGAGCGCTGGAGAAGGACCCGTGCCTCGAGCGCTACGAGACGCGGAAAGCAGCTCATCCCAACAGGCTCCCGTCCACAAACGAGATGCGCTGGAATGACACATAGATCATCCGTGTATTAGGCGTTCGGGGACAGTGCGACGCTTGTACCGTTGAGACGCTTGTACCGTTGAGAGGAAAGCGGCGGAAAGGGGACGGGCGGGTGGGTCAACTTGCGAAGGGGTGTGCTGTCGCCGCGGCGTTTCTGTTGCTCGTTGGTGGCTGCGGCGAGGATGTAGCCACCCAGGATGACACGAGTGAATCCGTGCTTCCGGAGCGGATCGGCGACCCCGGTGTCGATCGTTCGCCGTTCGAGGCCACCTACGGCTCAGCCACCGCGGCCGGCTCGGATCTCGTGGTGATCGATGCCGGATCCGGGGCAACGTCTCGCCATCGGACTGCGCTTCGTCGAGAGGACGGAACCTGGTGGAAGCTGCCGGACCTTCCATTCACGGGCTACATCCAGCTGGCCTCAGCGAATGATCGTGCAGTGGCGGGTGGTGTGGCATGCGTGGACTCTGGTTGCGGCGAAGGAGAACTCGCTTTCGCGATGTTGAGCGACGACTACACGGAGTGGGTTCGGTTGGACGCACCGCCCGTCGAGTTCTTGCCCTCGGAAACGGAGCTGACGACCGGTCCGGGTCTGGGCGAGTTCGCGGAGTTCGTCATAGGCACCGGGTACAAGGTGAATCAACGAGGTGACGTCTCCGAGTGGGTCGTGAACCCGAAGCGTCTGCCAGGAACCGTGACGGGCGAGGACGGCGTGGTCAACGAGGTCGGCTGCTCGGACAACGAGACCTACTACAGCGCCCAGATTGCCTTCCCGGACCCTGCGAACTTCGGGTTCGGAACCGTAGGGGAGCTGACCGGCGATATCTACGCACAGCCGCTCGACGGGTCGGGCGAACCCGAGCCGCTCGCTCCGGCACCTGACAGTGCCGCGGGCTCGTTCGAGACACTCTGCGCGGGCGGAGCAGTGACGGTGTACGGCCCGGGATCCGCAGCGAGCTTCGACATCACATCACGCACGTGGACGACTGGCCCGTCGAACCTGCAGGAGCTGACATTCTGGGTGAGCCCCATTTCTGGCCGCTTCGCGACCGGGTCAGACGGGACGGTGTACGTACGGGCTGACCCTGGGGGCGAGGTGATCCGGCAGGTCGACGGCGCCATGTGGGAGACCACCGGTGCGAAGGGTCACGTCTTTCCCACCAGCGAAGCGATCGTGATCATCGGCGACGACCGCTCCATCACCGCCTTCGAATCTGGCTAGGCGCTACCGACGAGTTCAGTCACGGCCGAGCACAGCTCGGAAGCCATGGCGCGTCTAGTGGCACCAAGCCGGCGTTGTGGGGCGGGCACACTCTCGAGACCGCACTCCCTTCGCCCCTCGATGGTATCCTTACATCCATCCATACGTAAGGAGACGGTGATGGAGATCGCAGCGAGGATGAGTTCCAAGGGACAGGTCACCGTCCCCAAGGCCGTTCGAGAGGCGCTCGGGATCGGCGAGGGCGACGATGTGGTGTTCCGCGTCGAAGGCGACCGGGCCGTGCTCGCACGAACCCCTGAGTTCCTGTCGCTGGCCGGCACCATCGCGGTCCCCGCCGCCAAGCGCAACGTCGCGTGGGATGACGTCATCCGCACTACGCGCGCAAGCCGAGCCGCGACGCGTCGGTGAGTGCATTCGTCGACACGAACATCCTCGTCCGGCACCTGACTGGCGACCCGCCGGAGATGGCAGCACGCGCTACCGCATACCTCGCCCACGCGTCCGAGTTGTATCTGGCCGACCTCATCGTTGCCGAGACGGTGTACGTGCTCGAGTCGTTCTACGAGGTTCCACGCGACCAGGTCGCGACCGCGATGCGATCCCTGGTGTCGATGCGTTCGGTGGTCACGGTTGATCCGGCGCTGCTGCTCCGCGCGATCGAGGTCTACGAGAACGATCGCCTCGACTTCGCCGAGGCGTACCTGGTCGCCTGCGCCGAGAGCACCGGCACCGGTCGCGTCGCCTCGTTCGACCGCGCGATCGACCGAGTCGACACGGTGGAACGCGTCGAACCCTGAGCTCCTGAGGAGTCATCGACCGAGCGGGGCGGATCACCCGTGTAACCATCCCTCATGTGCCGCTATGGGATGCCCGTTGTTGGGGTCGCCACTGGAGGTTGCACCTCACTCAGCTTGACGAGGCCGCGACGCAAGGGCACTGCCTATAGAAAGCGAACGGGGCGAAACGAGTTGCCGGTGGAATACGCCTGGCGAGCGCCGGGAGGAAGTTGAACAGGAGGTGTGACCGGAGGTCGAGCATGACGTCTTGATCCTGCAGGAGGCCCCGCAGGAGGAGCGGCGGGAGGTCGGGCGGGAGCAGCACTGGTCCGCCGACCCTTGTTGTCGAGCTACTTCGGTCATGTCGGCGACGTCGACGCGCGATAGCCGGCAGCCAAAGGGCTTACGGGGGTGGAGGTCGATGACGCTCCTGGCTGCCGGACGACCGGCAGGTCGGTGCGTCGTCGATCGGACACCGACCACTTCGAGGAGTCGACATGGCCATCATCCCTACCGCTGACCGCAAGAACGAGCTGCCGAACCTGCTCGACATCACCGCGCTCGCCGATCACCTGAGCGTCGACGTGCGCCACATTCGTCGACTGGTCGCCGAGCGGCGCATCCCGTTTATCAAGTGGGGCCATCTGCTCCGGTTCGACCCAGGTGAGATCGCTGCGTGGATTGATGAGAACCGCTGTCGGACTGATTCACGGCGCTTCCCGTCAAACTGATCCCTGTCGGTACGTCGGCCTACGATGTCTCTACGCCTTCGGGCGCTCGCCGTTCGTTCGGCCTCGATGACGATTTGATGCATCTGGAGGCCTTCCTCATGGGACGACGTCGATCAGGAACTGTCCGCAAGCTCTCATCTGGTCGCTGGCAGGCCCGGTGCCTGGACCCCGCCGGAAGCCGCGTCACCGCGCCGGCCACGTTCGCTACCAAGACCGGGGCGCAGCGCTGGCTGTCGGCTACGGAGACCGACATGGCCCGCGGCGACTGGCAGGACCCGCGGCTCGGCAACATGGCCTACGCCGAGTGGGTCGATCGATGGTTGGCCATCAAGGAGCCCAAGCTCGCCCCATCCACCATCGAGTTGTACCGCTACCTGCTCTGCCGCCACGTCGTGGTCTGCTTCGGGGAGACCCCGGTCGGTCGGATCACCGCCGTTGAAGTCCAGGCATGGTTGGCCGAACTCCACCGTGGCGATCTCAGCCCGAACACCGTCGCCAAGGCCTACCGGGTGCTCAAGGGCACCCTCGATGGTGCGGTCGAGGTCGGCCTGATCAAGCAGTCACCGTGCACGCTCAAGGGCGCCGGGACCGAACGCGATGGGGAGATGCAGATCGCCACCCCAGAGCAGGTCGCTGCGCTTGCCCAGGCGGTCGGTCCTCGCTGGGAAGCGATCGTGTTCGTCGCCGCCTACTCGGGTCTTCGCTGGGGCGAGTTGGCTGGGCTCCGCCGATGCGACATCGACACCGAGGCGGACACGCTCACTGTCGCCCGCAAGCTGTCCGAGGTGAACGGCACGCTCAGCTTTGGCCCACCCAAGACTGCAGCGGGTCTGCGGACTGTCGGTATCCCGTCGTTTGTCGCGCAGTCGCTGGCCGCGCACGTCGATCTCTACGCCGAGGACGGGGACGACGGGCTTGTCTTCCCGGCAGGGGAAGGCGGACCGATGCGACGGAGCAACTTCCGTCGCCGGGTCTGGGTACCAGCCACGGCCGAGGTCGGCGTCAGCGGTCTGCGGTTCCACGACCTCCGCCACACCGCTGCGACGCTCGCGGCCGCCGGCGGAACCAGCCTGCGGGCATTGATGACCCGGATCGGACACGCATCGGTAGCCGCGGCACTCCGCTATCAGCACGTCCTCGACGGCCAGGATGCCCAGATCGTTGAGTACCTCGAGCGGTTCGGGGATCAGCCGTCAGCACCCGCGAGCGACCTGGCTGACCGTTCAATGGCCGATCCAAAAGGGCACGTAGTGGGCACGGAGGCCGATTCTGACAAACAGGTCGAAGCCGGCGAAGCTCCAAAACCCCTGCAAACAAAGGGTTCTTGAAGTGGATCTGTTCGTCGGGACGGGGAGATTTGAACTCCCGACCCCCTGCTCCCAAAGCAGGTGCGCTACCAGGCTGCGCCACGTCCCGTTGCCCATGCCATCGGTAACCAACGTGGTTTCCGGTGCCCGGGCGAGCGCCCACAGTACTGGTCGGATGGGCCGGTTGCGCTATTCCGTGGTCTGGTTCCGTCGTCCGATGCCGAGCAACCCACCTGCCGAGCCGATCGAGAGAATTGAGCCGGCCGAACCTATCGACAGGATGGATCCTGCTGAGCCGATCGAGAGGATCGAACCGGCCGAACCGATCGACAGGATCGACCCGACCGACCACGCCGACACGAAAGAGACCAAAGACCCCTCGGACCAAGCTGAGAGTAGGGACCGCCTTGAGCCGAGTGACCACATACTGGCGACTGTAGTAGGGAGTTGGAACGGTGGGTCGGAGACAGCGGTGTTCAGGGGCGGCTGTGGTCCGGGCCCCGCCAGGGCCTAACCTCCCGCGTGTGAAAAGCACAGTCGAGCCCCTCGAGGGCAACAAGGTGAAGCTCGTGGTCAGCCTCGAGGAAACAGAACTCGAGCCGGCACTGGATGCCGCCTGGAAAGAGATCGCGAAAGAGGTGCGTCTGCCGGGGTTTCGTCCCGGCAAAGCACCGCGGAACTCCTGGAGCACCAGGTCGAGCCAGGCTATGCCCGTAGTGAGGCGCTCCGGAACGAACTCCCCGAGCGTTACACCCAGGCAGTCATCGAACATGATGTGGACGTTGTCGCCCCACCCGAACTGGACATCACAGAGGGCGAGGAATCCGGCGATGTGACCTTCGAGGCGATCGTCGAGGTGCGCCCCACCGTCACGATCGAGGGCTACGAGAGCCTGCGCGTCGAAGTGCCCAGCCCACAGGTCACCGACGACGAGATCGATGCCCAGGTCGATCGTCTGCGTGGTCAGTACGGCGAGCTGAGTGACGTCGAGCGCCAAGCAGGTGACGGCGACTACGTCACGATCGACCTGCGTGGCAGTCGTGACGGCGAGGTCGTCGACGGTCTGGAGGCCGAGGGATACAGCTACCTGATCGGTTCCGGGGCGGTGGTAGCGGCCTTCGACGAACAACTGCTCGGTGTATCAGCAGGTGAAGAGGTGAAGTTCACTGCGGCACATCCGGACCCATCCGACGAGGAGACCGTCGACTACGAGATCACCGTTGGCGCCGTGCAGGAGCGGGTCCTGCCGGACCTGACCGACGAATGGGTTGCTGACGCCACCGAGTTCGAAGGTGTCGCAGAGTTCCGCAACGACACCCGTACCCGCCTCGAATCTGGACGCGAGGATGCCACCCGGTCCTCTGTGCGGGCGAGGGTCGCTGCCGAACTGGCCAAACTCGTGGAGATGGAGCCTCCCGAATCCATGGTGAGTTCCGACTTCCAGGGTCGTCTGCAGCAGATGAGCGGCCAGCTCGCCCAGAGCGGGATCGCGATGGAGGACTACCTGCGGATCATGGGCAAGGAGCCCGACACGTTCGCCGCGGAGCTCCGCGAAGCCGCCGAAGAAGGTGTGCTAGTGGACCTCGCCCTTCGGGCGGTGGCCGCCGCTGAGGGCCTCGAAGCTACCGAAGAGGAACTCCAGGACGAGGTTGCGGAGTTCATCGGCGACGGAGACCTCTCGATCGAGGAAGGGATAGCGCAGCTCCGCGACGCAGGCCAGCTGTCGGCTGTACGCTCGGAGATCGCCAATCGCAAGGCGATGGAGTGGCTCATCGAGCGGGCCGAGGTGGTCGATCCCGAGGGGCTTGCAATCCCACCCCATCTCCTCACTCCGCCCGAGCACGACCACGACCACGACCATGACGACCATGACGACCATGATCACGAAGACCATGATCACGACCACGCAGCCACTGAGACCGAGACTGACGACACAGGAGACCCCGAGCAGTGAACCCCAGCAACTACACGGAATCCCTCAGCAACACGGAATCCCGTGAGCACACGGAGCCGCGGAGCTACATGGTCCCCAACGTCATCGAGCAGACGAGCCGCGGGGAACGGTATTCCGACCTCTACTCGCGCCTGTTGCGCGAGAACATCATCTTCCTCGGGACACCGATCGACGACACGATCGCCAATCTGGTGTGCGCGCAGATGCTGTTCCTCGAGTCCGAGAACCCCGACCGCGACATCAGCATCTACATCAACTCACCCGGCGGTGACATCAACTCCTTCATGGCGATCTACGACACGATGCAGTACATCCGTCCCCAGATCACCACGATCTGTCTCGGTCAGGCGGCCTCGGCGGCAGCGGTCCTCCTCGCTGCCGGTTCGCCGGGCAAACGCCTCGCCCTTCCCAACTCACGCGTCCTCATCCACCAGCCGTATGCCCAATCAGGCTATGCGCAGGTGTCGGACCTGGAGATCGCCGCCAACGAGATCCTCCGTTTGAAGGAGACTCTCGAGGGCGTTCTTGCCCACCACACCGGCCAGGACCGTGAACGCATCGCGAAGGACACCGACCGCGACTACGTCATGACCGCTCACGAGGCAAAGGAATACGGAATCGTCGACGAAGTCATCGATTCGCGCGACGCGGTCGACAACGCGGGGCCAATCGCTCCCGTTAGCTGATGCCAATTCGCAATCATCAATGCCCGGAGTCGCCCGATGTGGTTCCATGGGGCATGACGTTCGAGGCAACGACGGGGTACGACCCGAAAGCCGGCGGGCATGCGATGGCCTCGGTCGGATTGATGTGGGAGGGCAACTGTGGCGAAGTTCGGTGAGGGCGGCGACCTGCTGAAGTGCTCCTTCTGCGGCAAGACCCAGCGACAGGTGCGCAAGCTGATTGCCGGCCCCGGTGTCTACATCTGCGATGAATGCATCGAGTTGTGCAACGAGATCATCGAGGAGGAACTCACCGAGTCCTCCGAGCTCGAGCTCACCGAGTTGCCACGGCCCAAGGAGATCTTCGAGTTTCTCGATGACTACATCGTGGGTCAGGAGCAGGCGAAGAAGATCCTGTCGGTGGCGGTCTACAACCACTACAAGCGAATCCGCCACGAGCCCAGGGGTGGCACCTCCGAGGTGGAGCTCTCGAAGTCGAACATCCTGTTGATCGGTCCCACCGGTTCCGGCAAGACACTGCTGGCCCAGACGTTGGCCCGCATGCTCAACGTTCCGTTCGCTATTGCGGATGCCACGGCGCTGACCGAGGCCGGTTATGTCGGTGAGGACGTCGAGAACATCCTGTTGAAGCTGATCCAGGCCGCGGATTTCGATGTGAAGAAGGCCGAACAGGGCATCATCTACATCGACGAGATCGACAAGGTGGCCCGCAAGTCAGAGAACCCTTCGATCACCCGCGACGTTTCGGGTGAAGGTGTCCAGCAGGCCCTGTTGAAGATCCTCGAAGGGACCCAGGCTGCAGTGCCGCCCCAGGGTGGCCGCAAGCACCCCCATCAGGAGTTCATCCAGATCGACACCACCAACGTGCTGTTCATATGCGGTGGGGCTTTCTCGGGACTCGAAGAGATCATCGAACGACGGGTCGGTCGCAAGGGAATGGGCTTCGGAGCCGACGTGCGGACAGTGGGCGAACGCAACGAAGGTCAACTGTTCGCCGACGTGCTTCCCGAGGACCTTCTGAAGTTCGGTCTGATCCCGGAGTTCGTCGGACGCCTGCCGGTGCTCGGCGTGGTGGAGAACCTGGATCGGGAAACGCTCGTGCAGATTCTCTCGGAGCCCCGCAACGCCCTCGTGAAGCAGTACGCGAAGATCTTCGAGCTCGAGGATGTCGAACTCGAGTTCACCCCCGATGCCCTCGAAGCCGTGGCAGACCAGGCGCTCGTGCGGGGAACCGGGGCCAGGGGCCTGCGGGCCATCCTCGAAGAAGTGCTGCTGGGCATCATGTACGAACTTCCGTCGCGGGACGACGTTGCGCGCGTCGTGGTTGATGCAGACGTAGTGATCGACAAGGTGAACCCGACCCTCGTGCCGAAGTCGAAGGCCCGGAACACACGCCCGCGCCGCGCGGCCAGCTAGAACCGGCCCCGGACCCCTGCGCACTCGACCGAGTTCCTAGATCATGTTTCCTGACTTCGCGTCGGCCATGGAGTGGCTCGATTCGCACGTCGACCACGAGTCGTCCTCGGCCGGGGTTGCAGCGGGTCATGTCGAGGGACTGTCCCTGGCTCCGATGAAGGAGATGATGGCGCTGTTGGGTGATCCCCAGGACGCCATGCCGGTGATCCATGTCACGGGGACCAACGGCAAGGGGTCCGTGGTCGCAATGCTGCGCCAGCTGCTGATGGCAAACGGTCTCAGCGTCGGGACCTTCACGAGCCCTCATCTGCAGACCCCCAACGAACGTATCGCTCGCGATGGCATCCCCGTGTCGGACCTGGAACTCGCCGAAGTGCTCAGTGGAGTGGCTGCCGTCGAAGAGCTGCTCGATCAGATGCCCAGCTGGTTCGAGACCATGGCTGCAGCGGCGTTCCGCTGGTTCGCGGACGCTCCGGTCGACGTGGCGGTCGTCGAGGTCGGATTGTTGGGACGCTACGACGCCACCAATGTCGTGACCGCTGACGTCGCGGTGGTGACCAACATCGGAGGGGATCACACCGACTTTGCTCCCGGTTGGCAAGCTGCGGTCGCCCAGGAGAAGGCCGGGATCATCACCCCGGGCCGGCCCGTTGTCCTCGGCGACGTGCCAGAAGCGTTGTGGGAGATATTCGCCGCCGAAGGAGCTGATCCCCTGCTCGCGCTGGGTCGGGACTTCGAGTTGATGGACTCCCGTTTGGCCGTGGGTGGGCGCATGCTCGACCTCTCCGGACCGCGTTCCAACCACCTGGGTGTGATGCTGTCGCTGCACGGGGAACACCAGGGCGACAACGCTGCTGTGGCAGTCACCGCTGCGGAGGAGTTCTTCGGGCGCGGGCTCGACGACGAAGTGGTCACGGCGGCGTTCGCAGACCTGGCGGTGCCAGGTCGCCTCGAGGTCGTGGCGCACCAGCCCTTGATCGTGCTGGACGTGGCACACAACCCCGATGCGATCGCGACGGTGGTGTCCAGCCTCGACGACGATTTCGCGGTCGTGGGCAGCCGGATCGTGCTGTTCGGCATGCTCAAGGGCCGTGACCTGGCTGATGCTGCTGCGGCGATCGCCGGGGCCCGCCCCGACATGATCGTCTGTACCACGGCGACCGAGTCCGAACGCGGGGTGCCCGCAGCAGAACTGGCTGCCGCATGCGAGGCGGCGGGACTGCCTGCCGAGGCCGTAGAAGATCCGATGACGGCGCTGAACCGGGCGGTGGGTCTCGCGTCCGAGGAGGATCTGGTGTTGGTCTGCGGCACCTCGCGTCTTGTGGGAACGGTCCGCACCATCCTGGCTTCAGTCGCCTGAGTTCTCCGAAGTACGGTGTCGGCCGTGAACGACACCCCCCGAAGTCTGATCTCGACAACATCCACCTTCATCATGTGCAAGCCCGACGCGGTCGAGCGGGGCTTGACCGGCGAGATCATCTCGCGCATCGAGGCCAAGGGTCTGCAGATCATCGCGATGGATCTACGCATCCCCGATCGTGCCCTCGCCGAGGAGCACTATGCGGAGCACGCCGAGCGGCCGTTCTACGGTGAACTTGTGGACTTCCTGACCAGGGGCCCGGTCGTCGCGATGGTGGTCGATGGACCCCAGGACAACACGTTCTCGCTGATGCGGACCCTCATAGGCAAGACCAACGTCGATGATGCCCAACCCGGGTCGATCCGAGGCGACCTGGCGACGACCACGAACGAGAACCTCGTGCACGGGTCGGATTCCCACGAGGCGGCGGCGCGCGAGATAGCCCTGTGGTTCCCAGAGGGCTAGTGGTTCCCGGAGCGCCCTGTGGTTCCCGGAGGGCCGGTCGTGCCCGCCGACGTTGCACCGTACCGGTAGGGGCGACTGGACGCGGGTGGATCAATGAACAAGAATGTTACGATCCCGTTGCAGCGGGGTTCATGGGTCGAAAATCGACCTTTGAGAACCTCTGGATACCCCTCCCCGGCACGTAATAGACTCTGTCGGCTCCTCACATCCCCACGACTGCGACGATTAGGGTCAGGTCGAAACTTATGCCTCGGTTCAACACCTCCTTCCTAGGCCGCGACATGGCGGTCGATCTCGGTACCGCCAACACCCTCGTGTACGTGCGCGGCGAAGGCATCGTGCTGAATGAACCATCTGTGGTGGCTGTGCGGCCATCCGACGGGCGGGCGCTCGCGGTCGGCACCGACGCCAAGCGCATGATCGGTCGCACACCGGCCCACATCGAGGCGATCCGTCCTCTCAAAGACGGTGTGATCTCGGATTTCGAAGTGTGTGAAACGATGATGCGCTACTTCATCCAACAGGTTCACCAGAGCCGTTTCTCCAAGCCGCGCATGGTGATCTGCGTCCCTTCGGGCGTTACCGGAGTGGAAAAGCGCGCAGTTCAGGATGCTGCGGAGTACGCAGGTGCTCGCAAGCCGGTCCGGATCATCGAGGAGCCCATGGCTGCAGCGATCGGTTCCGGGCTACCGGTGCAGGATCCGACTGGATCGATGATCGTGGACATCGGTGGGGGCACCACCGAGGTGGCCGTCATCTCGCTCGGCGGGGTCGTCACCTCCCAGTCGGTTCGAGTCGGCGGTGATGAACTCGATGACGCGGTCATCCAGTTCATCAAGAAGGAGTACAGCCTGGCGCTGGGCGAACGCACTGCAGAGATCGTCAAGATCGAGCTGGGCAGCGCGTCGCCACTCGAACAGGAGCTCCAGGCCGAGGTTCGGGGTCGCGACCTCGTGACCGGGCTGCCCAAGACCATCATCACGTCCACCCTCGAGATCCGCGAAGCGATCGCGGAACCGGTGACCTCGGTGATCGATGCCGTGAAGGTCACCTTGGACCGCACCCCTCCAGAACTGGCCGCCGACATCATGGAGCGTGGAATCACCCTCGCTGGCGGGGGAGCGTTGCTCCATGGCCTACCTGAGCGCCTGGCAGCGGAGACCGGCATGCCGATTTCCATTGCGCCGCGACCGCTCGATGCAGTCGCTCTCGGGGCCGGGCAGATACTCGAGGAGTTCGACGCCCTCGAAGGATTGTTGCCTTCATCTGAGCGCGAGTAGGTAGCCAACCGGTGAGACCCAAGCCCTCCGCGGGTCGCAGGCGCCGATCTCGCCGTCCTCTCGTGGTGATAACTCTCCTTGCCGTCACGCTCATCACGATCGATGCCGTGGGTGGTAATGCGTTCGATCCGGTACGCAACGTGGCCACCGATGTCTTTTCTCCAATAGGCGACGGGGTGGCGTGGGCGACCACGCCGTTCCGCAATGCCTGGGCCGGCACCACCGGGTACAACTCACTCCAGGACGAGAACGAGAAGCTGCGCAGGGAGTTGACAGAGCGCGAGAGCCAGAGCGTCGAGAACGAGAACGCCCAGGAGCAGCTGGATCGCCTCAGGAAGGAGATCGACCTCGAGGTGCCGGGTCACCTTTCCACGGAGATAGCGAGGGTGGCGAGTGGCGCGAACAGCAACTTCACTGATTACCGGATGGAGATCGACAAGGGTTCTTCCTCGGGTCTGAAGGTCGGCAATCCGGTGACCGCCGGCGGTGGGTTGGTCGGTCGCATAGTGAGGGTGGCCACGAACCGTTCCACGGTCCAGCTGGTAACGGATCCGGCATTCGTGATCGGGGTGCGTATCGGTGACACCCAGGACATCGGAGTCGGCCATGGCTCCGGGAGCGGGCACCCGTTCGTGGTGGACCGGGGCATCTCGCTCGAGAGCAAGGTCAAGGTGCATGATGCGGTACTCACGTCGGGTCTCAATCTGGCTGTCATGCCGCCGTACGTGGTGATCGGTCGGGTGGCCGAGGTCCAGCCGGATGAAGGGGCTCAGAACCTCATTCTGCGGGTGGATTTCGCAGCGAAGCTCTCACAACTGGATGTGGTGACAGTGCTCGAGTGGACGCCCGCGCCATGACCGGGCTTCCGTGACCGCGGGTCTGTCGTGACAGAAACACTCAAGATCGTGGCCCGGACCTCCTTGCTGTTGATCGGGGCCTATGTGGTCCAACTCGGCATGTTCGACGATCTGAGAGTCTTCTCGGTGCATCCCGAGGTGCTGCTCGCGATTGGTTGTGGCAGTGCAATAGCGTGGGGGGCCGAGCGCGGTGCCGTGGTCGGTTTCGCTGCAGGCCTGATGGCCGATCTGTCCCTATCGGGGCGCTTCGGTGTATCAGCACTGGCTTTCGGTATCTCCTGTTACGGCATCGGGCTTCTGTCAGAAGGTCTGGCCCGCCGTTCGAGGGTGGTGGATGCAGTGTTGATGGCACTCGGTGGCGCATTCGGCGTGATCACCTACGCGGTGGCCGGAACGCTTTTCGGTGAGTCCACACTCGGTGACGACAATCTCTTGGTGATAATCGGCATGGTCGGATTATGGAACCTGGTGCTCAGCCCTGCCGTGGTGCCACTGTGCCGTTGGGCAGGCCAACATCCCGAGTTACGTGCGGCGCGGTGAGGAATCCGATGCGGCCGAGGTCCGCCAACCCCTACGTGATGGACGAACGTGGATACTGACTCCTCCAAGGTCCGCCTTGGCGCCGTTGGAGTGGTTGCGCTGTCGTTGTTCCTCGTTCTCTTCGCTCGCCTGTGGTTCCTGCAGGGGATCGAGCGCCAGGAGTTCGAAGCTGCATCGGTGTCCAACCGCTTGCGTGTGGTCCAGACCGAAGGTCCGCGTGGGCGGATCCTCGATCGCAATGGCAAGGTCATCGTCGACAATCGCACCACGATCGTGGTGACCCTTGACAGGGATCCGTTGCGAGAGAAGGTCTCCGGACTCGATGAGCGGGATCCTGGGGACCTGGAGAAGGTGCGCAAGGAGCTCTGGGGAGATTTCCAGCTCACTGCTGACGCGCTCCGCAACCTGGGAGTTCCGAACTCCAAGGGCGGGCCCATGACCGCCGAGGACATCTGGAGCCGCTACACGGACAAGCGGTATTCACCCCAGGAGGCGGTTCCCGTTGCCGAGGATGTCGACGTCACCGTCGAGCAGTACTTCATGGAGCGCAAGGCCGAGTACCCCGGTGTCGTTGTGGAGCGTCGGACGGTACGTGAATACCCCTATGGTCCGCTGGCGGCCCACGTCCTGGGTTATGTGGGCGAGATCAACGAGAAGGAGTTGCTGGCGCGCGGAGCCACTGTTCCGGGCAGCGACGAAGTTCCCGAGACGACCACGACGGTTCCCGGTGAGGATCCCAAGCCCTATGAGGCCGGAGACTCGATCGGCAAGACGGGCGTGGAACGAGCCTACGAGCCATACCTCCGTGGAGTGCCCGGGGAGCGCACGATCGAAGTCAACGCCAAGGGCGAGAAGCTCGATGTGGTCTCCGATACGCCACCGATCCCCGGCGACGACCTGTGGCTCACGATCGACATCGATGTACAGGCCCTGGCCGAGACGGCGCTCACGAACAAGGTCACCTATCTCCGGGACACAGCTGCAAGGAAGAGTCCACCGACCAAGGCCCCACAGGGGTCCGTTGTGATCACCGACCCGCCTACCGGCGGTGTGACCGCGATGGCCAGCTATCCGACCTATGACCCGCGGATGGTCGTCAACGGGATCTCTACTTCGGTCTGGGACGAATTGCAGGACCCGGCCAACGGTTTCCCTCTCAACAACTGGGCGATCCAGGGTGGATATGCACCCGGGTCGACCTTCAAACCGATCACCGCGATCGCTGGATTGAAGACCGGCTTCATAGGTCCGGGCCACGAGACCTATGTAGACCAGGGCGCCTACAAGCTCCAGAAGTGCGACAGCGGGAAATGCGAGTTCCAGAACGCGGGGCGTGTCCGGCACGGGACGGTCGACCTGGCCCGGTCGCTCACTGTCTCCTCGGACGTCTACTACTATCGGATCGGTGAAAATCTCTGGTTGAGCCGGGGTGCCTACGGGGAAACCCCGATCCAGGACACTGCCGGCAACTTCGGTCTGGGCAAACGCACCGGGATCGATCTTCCAGGTGAGATTGCGGGGCGCATACCGACCCCGGAGAACCGACGCAAGGCCTACGAGGCCAACCCGGAAGCGTTCATCACCGACCAGTGGTACACCGGCGACAACCTGAACACAGCCATCGGTCAGGGCGACGTACTGGTAACGCCCTTGCAGTTGGCAGGCATGTACGCAACGCTCGCCAATGGTGGGGCGGTGATGCAGCCACATGTGGCGCTACAGATCACACGAGCCAAAGATGGCACCAAGGCTCCGGGTGCCGAGGGCAATTACGACGTCGTGCACAAGATCGATCCGGTCGAGGTCGCCCACGTCGACATCCCGCCCGAGCAGTACAGCGAGATCTTCCAGGGCTTGGTCGGTGTCACCCAGGATCCCTCGGGCACCGCTGCGGGTGCATGGTCCGCCAACCCGACTGCGTGGCCCTTCGCCGGAAAGACCGGTACTGCACAGGTGAAGGACAAGGCCGACACCTCGGTGTTCGCGGGGTGGGGCCCGGCCGATACCCGGCCAGCCACCGCAGTACGCGATTGCTGTGATCATCCCTGAAGCGGGTTTCGGTTCCGACGTGTCGGCGCCACTGACCTTCGAGATACTCGCCCCTGTCTCACGTGGCCAGGTGGACCCCGTCTGTCCCGCTCTCGATCCCGAACGGACCGAATGTGAACAGGCCAAGGCGAAGTCGTACGCGGATCTGGATGCGGCTCTCCGTCAACAGGAGGCCGAAGCCCTCGGAGGCAGCGGCGGACAGCCTGGCTCAGCTCCGGGAACCCAGGATGGCACTGCTGTGCCAGGTGGGACCCCCTGATGCTCAGCTCGTCGCAACGGTCGGTCACTCCGAGGGTGACCGCACACGATCTCACCGCTCCCTGGCACCACGTCGATGGCGTGCTGGTGGGCGCGGTTGGCGTGATCCTGGTGATGGGCTCGGTCATGGTGTTCGGAGCGACCCGCCACACGGACGGCAAGGCGGACCTGATCTGGCGCCAACTGGGGTTCATCATAGTGGGGGTGATCGCGGGCACGCTCGTGGCGATGATCGACTATCGACGGGTCCTTGCGTGGTGGCCGGTGCTCTACGGGGTCTCGATCATGGCCCTGGCGGGCGTCATGACCCCTCTGGGTGCCACCGTGAACGGCACCTCGGGTTGGTATCGGCTCGGCCCGGTTTCCCTCCAGCCGGCCGAACTCGCCAAGTTGGGGACGATTCTGGCCGTTGCCGGCTTCCTCGGTGCGGCCGATCGGGTGGACTGGCGACGGTTTCTCGTTGCGTTGGGGATGTTGGGGCTGCCACTCGCCATGGTTCTTTTGCAGCCCGACCTCGGTTCGGCACTCGTCTTCGGTGCGATAGCGCTCGGAGTGCTGGTGGTGGGCGGTGTGCAGTTCCGCTATCTCATAGCTCTCCTGGTGCTGGCAACTGCCGGAGTGGCGTTCGTGCTGGGTTCGGGGATGCTCGACACGTACCAGCAGGATCGCTTGAGCGATTTCCTGTCCACCGATGGTCAGTCGTACAACGTCACCCAGGCTCAGACGGCCATCTCCTCGGGTGGGCTCACCGGTTACGGGTTCGGGGAGGGTCCACAGACACGGGGTGGGTTCGTGCCCGTGCAGGAGTCCGATTTCATATTCACGGTCGTGGGTGAGGAGTTCGGGTTCCTCGGTTCGGCGTTGTTGGTGACCCTTCTGGGCGTTGTCGTATGGCGGATCTGGCGCACCGCGCAGATTGCAGCCGACAAATCGGGCACCTTGATCGCAATCGGTGTGTTGTCGATGTTCCTGTTTCACATCTTCGAGAACATAGGCATGACTCTCGGGATAATGCCGGTGACCGGAATTCCACTGCCGTTCGTGTCATATGGGGGTTCGTCGATGGTGGCGTCGTGTGTGGCGGTCGGGCTGGTCGAATCGGTCCACATGCACCGCTTCTCGCGGTGAACCCGCCTCGCTGGGTGTAGGGACGGGTCATCAAGGGTGTTACCTGTTGAAGGTGTCACTGCGGGTAGACTTGGTCGATCATGTCCCCGAGCGAACCCATGTTCGGCCAATTGGAACCGCAGACAACCAGCGCCCAACGGCCCACGTGTCACACCGGATGTCGAACCGGAACCGGTTTTGGAACCGGCACCGTTGTGGGCGCTCTGATCGCGTCGGGGATGAAGTGCTCTCGTGTGGGTCAACGACCCGCGCGTCCAGAGCCTGAACCCCAACTCGTGGGTAGGACACGTCATGCAAACGGTCCGGCTCACCGACGGAAACGATGTGACGACACCTCTTGGCGGACCCGCGGGCCGCGCAGAGCCGTCACCACGCGGAAAAGTCTGCGCGTCATGAGAGGACTCTCAAATGGCCGACAACGAACCGACCAAGGACCGCCCGGCACCACTGGGCGCGCCTTCCAAACCGAAGATCGGCGACAGCATCAAGCCTCCGGGTGGAGCTGCAGCCTCCACTGATCAAGCCGACTCCAAGTCCGACAGCGAGACCAAACAGAACAACGGCGGAGCGAACCAGTCACGCAACCGGCGCCGGAGGGGGCGCACCAAACGCAGTGACGACGGTGGGGCAGGCACGAATTCGGGCTCGGACCAATCGGGGGCCAAGCAGGGCGAGTCCAAGAAATCGGGGTCCCGGGCAGGAGGGTCCAAGCAGGACGGTGCTGGCAGGTCCGGTGAAGGAAAGGGTTCGTCGCGCAACAGGAACCGCAGGCGTCGCAAGGCGCCTCGACCCATCGAGGTGAGCGTCGCGGACCTTCCCGCCATCGAACTCGATGAGGCAGAACTCGAACGTCGCCGCGGAGCACATCGCGATGGGAAGGCGTTGGGTCGCTACCAGATGATGGTTCACGTCACCGGGGACGCAACGCACATCGCGGTCCTCGAGGGGCGGTCCCTGGTGGAGCACTATGTCGCCAGACCCAGTGATGACGTCTCGCAGATCCACGGCAACATCTACGTGGGACGCGTCGAGAACGTGCTTCCGGGCATGGAAGCAGCGTTCGTTGACATAGCGACGCCCAAGAACGCCGTGCTCTACCGCTCCGACGTCACCTGGGATGCCGAGGAGCACGAAGGTCTCGCCAAGGGAGAGCAACCAAAGATCGAGGACGTACTGGCTGACCGTCAGATGATTCTCTGCCAGGTCACGAAGAACCCGATCGGGCACAAGGGTGCCCGGCTCACCCAGGAAGTGTCGATCCCGGGGCGTTTCGTGGTGTTCGTACCCAACTCCAACACGGTCGGGATCTCCAAACGGCTTCCCGACAAGGAGCGCAAGCGGCTTCGCAAGATCCTCGACCGTGCCCGCCCTGAAGGCCACGGCTTGATCGTGCGGACCGCAGCGGAGGGAGTGACCGCCGAGGAGATCCAACGAGATGTTCGCCAGCTCGCCATCCGCTGGAACGAGATCGCGAAATTGGCCAGCGGTCAGAATGCCCCTCGCCTGATATACCGGGAACCGAACATGGCGGTCCGGATGATCCGCGAGGAGTTCAACGCCGATTTCCGCAGTGTCATGATCGATGACCCCGATCTGCACGCCGAGATCCAGTCATATGCGGAGATCGTTGCTCCCGCGCTTGCTGATCGGGTCACGTTGTATGACGCCAGCACCGATCCACTCGGGATGTTCGAGCGCTTCCACGTCTCCGAACAGGTCGCGAAGGCGCTCGATCGCAAGGTATGGCTACCCTCCGGTGGTTCGCTGATCATCGAGACAACCGAGGCCCTGTCCGTGATCGACGTGAACACGGGCAAGAACGTGGGATCGTCGAGTCTCGAAGAAACGGTGCTCGACAACAACCTGGAGGCGGCAGACGAAATCGCACATCAACTGCGCCTGAGAGACATAGGTGGCATCATCGTGCAT
This sequence comes from uncultured Microthrixaceae bacterium, assembly GCA_963805905.1. Lineage (GTDB taxonomy): Bacteria > Actinomycetota > Acidimicrobiia > Acidimicrobiales > Microtrichaceae > JAMLGJ01. The sequence goes on along the minus strand of CAWDVV010000001.1, from coordinate 2,167,654 downwards.
CGATTTCGTCGACATGGAGGTGAAGGCCCACCGCGACCAGGTGGTCAGGTGTCTCAAGGATGCTCTCGCTCGCGACAAGACCCGCACACAGGTGTTTCCCATCTCAGAACTCGGTCTGGTGGAAATGACCCGCAAGCGTATCGGTGAGGGATTGCTCGAATCGGTTGCTTCCGCGCTGTGAGCACTGCAACGGTCGAGGTCTCAATGTGCCTGAGAACATGTTGGGCGGGTAACATCGGCAACGTATGTATGCAGTCGTGAAAACCGGTGGCAAGCAGTATCGGGTCGAGGAGGGTCAGCGTCTACGCGTGGAGCGCGTCGGCAGCCCCGAGTCCGAGCTCGAACTGGAGCCAGTCATGGTCGTTGATGATGGTCGGGTACTGCGGGCGCTGATGCAGCGTCCGCGAAGGTCTCGGCCAAGGTTCTGGACGAAGGTCGAGGCACCAAGATCAAGGGCTTCACCTACAAGAACAAGTCGAACCAGCGTCGCCGCTGGGGGCATCGTCAGACGTACTCCACGATCGAGATAACAGGGATCTCCTCCGGTAAGTGACATCATCGGCACAAGTGCCGGACAGCGACGATCTTCGGCACAAGTGCCGGACAGCGACGAGGTAGGCAGAAATGTCAAAGACAAAGGGCGGCGGCTCCACACGCAACGGGCGCGATTCCCAGTCCAAGCGACTCGGTGTCAAGGTCTATGACGGCACTGAGGTGACCGCCGGGTCCATTCTGGTGCGCCAACGCGGAACACGTATCCATCCGGGTGAGAACGTGGGCAAGGGCGGCGATGACACCCTGTTCGCGACGGCAGATGGCAAGGTGCGTTATGGGTCTCGGCGCAACCGCAAGGTTGTGACGGTGGAGCCCTCAGCTTCCTGAGACCCCTTCGGGTCTCTGTCTCTATCTTTCTCTGTCTGCGAACGAACCGGAGCTGCGAAAGAACGGTCGCCTGCAGGAAGGCGGTCAGATGGACCTCGGCAGGTCGCTGCTGGGCCAATCCAGGAGAGTGCGCGCCTTATTGAACGCGTAGTGGTCGGTCATTCCTGCGACCCATGTGACCGAGATTCGGTATGCCTCAGAGCTACCTGGACGAATGTTCGGACCCGAGGTTCCCGAATGTCCTGATTCGCCGGATTCCGACGGGTCCGGGCTTTCCAGTGGGTCACTGCTCTGCGTGGGGACCGTGTTCGGCCGATCTGCGTAGTGCTCGACCAACGCCTGTAGCACTGCGATGACAGCCTCGGATTGAGCGACTGACGCGGGGCGCATGTAGATGTGTTCGTAGTTGAACGCACGGAACTCCGCCAGCGCCTCGGCCAGATCCTCGGTCATGGCGACGCTGCCGGTGCTCGTCGTTGCGTCGGTCACGCCCTCGATGAAGGCCCCCAGTCGATCGCTGCGCCGTCTCCCGCACCGTTCGATCACGACCTCGGGAAGCATCTCCTCGGTGACGATGCCCACGTGCACCGCATCCTCCATGTCGTGGCACACATATGCGATTCGATCCGCCCATGACACGATCTGACCCTCGGGTGTGGAGGGGGTGGGACGGGACCACGAATGGTTGCGGACACCATCGAGGGTCTCTGCGCAGAGGTTGAGCGGTGAGAGCACCGTGTCGGCGCCCCACACGGCGTGGTCATAGCCTCCTTCGACGTATGGGGAGAAGGCGTCTTCGGAAGCGTGGCCTCCGGGACCGTGACCACAGTCGTGTCCGAGAGCTATCGCCTCGGTGAGCGCAACGTTCGCTCCGACCGCCGCGGCTATGGACCGAGCCACCTGGGCGACTTCCAGAGCATGCGTGAGGCGCGTGCGTTGGTGGTCTTCAGGATGAACGAACACCTGGGTCTTGCCCGCGAGCCTACGGAACGCGCTGGCGTGAAGGATGCGGTCACGGTCTCGCTCGAAGCAGGTTCGCACGGCATCGGGCTCCTCGACCCGTACCCGATTGCCGGCGCCCGTGGCCCGGGTGGCGCCCCGGGCCATGAGCGCGTCTTCGAGCTCCTCGCGTTCCTGGCGGTTGGACAGGCGCGCACCCAGCTGATTGCCCCCACGGTCGTGGGCATGGCGGACGCCACCGCTCCCAGAGCCGGACGCAGATCGATGGCCACCCATGGTGGATGCCCACCTGCGGGTCCGGGCAATTTGCTCGTTCACACCCTCGGGATCCATGTACTCACAATAGGGAAGCCATGTGACAGCGAACCGCACCGTATCCTCAAGGGGTGTCCGAGTTCGTAGATGAGTGTGGCCTGAACGTGAGGGGAGGCGATGGTGGCGCGGGTGCGGTCTCGTTCCGGCGCGAGGCGCACACGCCGATGGGCGGTCCCGACGGCGGTGACGGCGGCAAGGGGGGCGATGTCTGGCTCGTTGCCGATCGCAACACGGCTTCGCTGATCGCGTTCCGGGATCATCCCCACAGACGTGCCGAGTCGGGTACCCATGGCTCGGGCCGCAAACGACATGGCCACAGTGGGCCCGACCTGGAGATCAAGGTGCCGATCGGCACCCAGATCTCCGACCAGGCGGGCACGGTGCTCGCCGACCTGCCCCACGAGGGAGATCGGTGGCTCGCGGCCGAAGGCGGCCGCGGGGGGCACGGAAACGCCAGGTTCCTTTCGAACTCGAGGCGTGCTCCCGCATTCGCCGAACAGGGAGAACACGGCCAGGAACAGTGGCTCGTGCTCGACCTCAAACTCATGGCAGACGTGGCCCTCGTGGGCTTTCCGAATGCCGGCAAGTCAACGCTCATCTCACGGATGTCCGCTGCCAAGCCCAAGATTGCCAACTACCCCTTCACGACCCTGGTTCCCAACCTGGGTGTCGTGCGCACCGATGACGGCTTCGAGATGGTGGTTGCGGACATTCCCGGACTGATCGAGGGTGCGGCGGAAGGGCGAGGTCTGGGCCACCAGTTCCTGCGTCACATCGAGCGGGCGCGCGTTCTCGTGATGATGGTCGATCTGGCCGAATACGCCGAACCGGATCCGCTCAGCCAGGCCCGGATACTGCTGCGGGAGTTGGGTGACTATTCCGAGGAGCTTCTCGAACGGCCCCGGGTGGTGGTCGGATCGCGTTGTGATATGGCCAGTCCCGAGAACCGTGAGCTGCTCTCGGAGGTCGTTGCTCTGGTCGGATCTCCGCCCACGGACGACGATGCAAGTTGGGGAAATCCTGAGTGGCAGCGTCCGCTGGCGGTTTCGGCTGTCACCGGGGAAGGTGTGCCCGAGCTGATAGGTGCCATGCGGGCGCGGGTGGGGGAGAGCCGCGACCGCGTTGAACCCGAACCCGGGTTCGTGACTTTGCGACCCGTACCCGAAGGTGTCGAGGTGGTTCGTACCGACGATGGCGGATTCGAGGTGCTGGGCCGTGAGGCCCGTCGGGCCGTCGGACTCTCGGACCTGACGAACGTGGAGGCACTCGACGAGGTCCGCAGGCGTCTCGACCGTCTGGGTGTTGATGCGGCGCTTGCGAGAGCTGGTGCGACAGATGGTGACTCAGTGGTCATCGGCGACTTCGTGTTCGAGTTCACGGTCGATGAGGGCATTGAGACCGAACAGCGCAGGCCTACCCGTCGCGAACGGCGTGCAAAATGAGGATCGTCGTGAAGGTGGGCACCTCGAGCCTCACCGACGCCGAAGGGCGGATCGAGAACGACGCCATCGCTCATGTCGCCTCGGAGGTGGCGTCGCTGCGTGATCTCGGTCACGAGGTGATCCTCGTGTCGTCAGGAGCGATCGCGGCAGGTCTGCCGGCGCTGGGCTGGGATTCGGCCAACCGTCCGAGCGATCCGCGGACCCTGCAGGCCGTCTCGGCGGTGGGTCAGACCCACCTGCTGAGCGCGTGGAACCGGGCCTTCGCCAACCACGGACTCATCGCGGGGCAGGTATTGCTCGCCCCACTCGACTTCCGCGATCGCGCCCAGTACCTGCAGGCCCGATCCACCCTGGAACGCCTTCTGGAGCTCGATGTCATGCCGGTCGTGAACGAAAACGACGCGGTTGCCGATGACGAGATCCGCTTCGGGGACAATGACCGGTTGGCCGCGTTGGTGGCGCAGTTACTGGGTGCGGAGTTGTTGGTCCTGTTGACCGACACGCCGGGCCTCATGGATGCGGATCCGCGTCTCGTGGGCGATGCCGCACTCGTCGAGGAGATAGCCGAGATCGACCGCGAACTGGACAGGGTCGCATCCGGCGCGGGCACTGCCCGGGGGAGCGGCGGCATGGCATCGAAGTTGGCCGCTGCCAAGATGGCCTCCTGGTCCGGTGTGCGTTGCCTGATCGCCCAGGCGCGCCGCGAGGGTGTCCTGGTCCATGCCGTGCACGGAGAGCGCGGTGTCGGCACATGGGTGCCGGCACACGATCGTCGCCTGAGTGCCCGCAAACTCTGGATCGCCTTCGCTCTGCCTGCGACCGGGCGGCTCGTTATCGACGATGGTGCGGTCGAGGCACTCACCGAGCGTGGCCGCTCGTTGTTGCCCGCAGGCGTCATCGAAGTGAGCGGTGCATTCGACGCGAATTCGGCAGTCGAGATCGTCGACGTCCATGGCCGGGTGGTCGCAAAGGGGATGGTGACCACCGGTCACGAGGAGGCGGCCCGCTCAGCGGGGCGCCACACGTCGGAGACGGCTCTGGACGAACTGGTTCACCGCGACGACATGGTCCTGCTCGCGGAATCATCCCTCAGCCCGGCACCTACTTCGCGGAACCCGGGCGAGCCTTGAACAGCTGGGCACACGTGAGCCCGGCTCCCCCGGACAGCGGCCCGATCGCAAGCGGGTTCAGGCGCCGCTTCCGGTCGCCTCCGCGGAGCCGCCGGACCCGGTTGCCGTCTCGGTGTCATCGCCGGTAGTTGCTGATCCTGTATCCGGAGTGCTCTCCGTTGCGGTATCCGCGATGCCGAGACGCGAACGGATCTCCGAGAGTCGGGCCTGGGCCTCGGTGTGCATCGAGGCCTGCTCCACCTCGAGCATCTTGGATTCCACCGACATGTCCTGGATCTCCGAGGTCCCGACTGCCTTCGCATAACGGGTCTCGATCTTCTCCTGCACCTCGGCGAGCGTCGGCACATCCTCGCCTACCTGTTCGGTGAGGCTCGACATGGCCGTGTTCATCTGCTCCTGCATCTTTGCCTGGTCGAGTTGGCTCAACAGGTGCTGCTTCTCAGCCAGCTTCTGCTGCAACAGGCGCGAGTTCTGTTGCACCGCCGACTTGGCTTTTGCGGCCGCCTCGGTGGACTGGAGGCTCATGGCCTTCATGTTCTCCACCTCGCGCTCCTTGGCGATCAACTGGTTCGCGAAGGCCTCGGCGGCGTCGGTGAACTCCTGAACCTTGCGGGCGTCGCCGGACTTGGTTGCCTCCTCGGCCATGAGCACGGCCTGGCTGGCGTTGCGGTTCAGTTTCTCGAGCTCCTCGAGAGCTGCGTTCAGCCGCATCTCCGCCTGTTTCTGGTTGGCGATCACGTTCGCTGCCTGTTCCTTGAGGCGGCGATGCTGGTCCTGAGCCTCCGTGATGGCCTGCTCGAGCTGTATCTTCGGATCGGCTTTCTCGTTGAACACGGACGACACCTTCGCGCCCATGTACTTCCACCACTTCTTGATCGACTTGAACATCGGGGGTTCTCCTCCGGACCGGGATCCTCCTGGGCGTGAGCAGTTCTGCTCTGGCCAGGACTGTCGACCCTAGCGCCGAGAGCTGTCCTCTGGAGGACGCGAACCGTCGTTGCGTGGTCCTCTCGAGGTCCATCCCCGTGATCGCAATCCCCGCGTGAAGGTGTCGATGGCCTCTTCGAATCCATGGGGCCGGAGCGCCCACGTGGAGAGAGCGAACACGGGTATCGCCACGAGCAGCGTCACGACGATCTGCAACAGTGCACCCACATCGGTTCCGTTGCGCAGGTAGAACGCGGTGGCAGCGGAAGCCAACAGCACCAGGGCGGACACGATGAGTCCCGCGCACGAACACCGTGAGGCCCCTCAAGGTGATCGTGTGGCGCACATGACGGTTGAGTGTGATCACAGCACCAATTGCAGCAACGACGTACGCCGTTGAGTAGGCGAGGGAGAGTCCGGGTTCGTTGAACAGAGCAATGAACGGCACCACGAGCAGGACGTTCAGGGAGTTCTCGAACAGGTTCATCCAGAAAGGGGTTCGGGTGTTGCGTCGGGCGTGGAATGCACGCACGCAGTACAGGAAAACAGCGAAGAACGGCAGGCCGAGGCTGAACCCGGCGAGCATCTCGGCCGTGGCCTTGGTATCTGCAGCTGTGAACGAACCTCTCTGGAGCAGGAGCTCGATGAGTGGTTCGCCGAGGAACAGGTAGGCCCCGGCGGCCGGCAGGAGGAAAGTGAGGAGTACGGCCAGGCCCTCGGTGAACTTCTCACGGAACGCGATCACGTCGTGGGCAGTGGCCGCTTCGGACAGGTCGGGCAGGATGGCGGTCATGATCGATACCGCGATCAGCCCGTAGGGGAGCTGGAAGAAGATGAAGGCGTACTGGTATGCCGATACGGCCCCCTCACCGGAACCGCGGGCGAGGGTGAGCACTGCCAGCAGCGCGACCTGGTTGGACGCTGCGAAGCCGACGGTCCAGCCCGACAGCCGGATGACACGGCGAACCGCTGGATGCCGTGGTTTGAAACTCCAACGCAGTTCGATCCCCGCACGACGGATCGACGGAATGAGCGCTGCGGCCATGGATGCCACGCCGGCGGTGGTGCCGAGCCCCAGGAGGTAGATGGTGAGCGTCGAGTTGTCCTGGGTGTGGCCATTCGCGATCAGCCACCACACGGTCAGACCTGCGAGCGATGTGACGACGTTCGTGAGGATCGGAGCGAACGCCGGAGCCGCGAAGCGACGGCGGGCATGCAACAGCGCTGTCGCCAGCGTGGTGATGCCGTAGAACATGATCTGAGGCAGCAGCAGCGCCAGGAGCGTGCCCCCGATGCGTAGCTGCTGTTCGCGTTCAGCTCCCTGGAGCGGGAGGGCGAAGATCTGGTTGATCAGGGGTGAGATCAGCACCGCCAAGACGGTCAGCGCGGTGATCGCGCAGAACCCCACGGTCACGATCACCGAGATGGGGTCGTCCACCCCCTCGCCGTCCTTCGCCGGGGCACTCGTGCGGCTGAGATGGATGAACATCGGCACCAGGGTTGATGAGAGCACACCGCCGATGACGAGCTCGTAGAGGATGTTGGGTGTGGTGTTGGCCAGGTTGTAGGTATCTGCCACCTGGGTGAGACCCAGCGCCGCTGTGAGTGCGCTTACACGAAGCAACCCCGAGGCCCGCGAGAGCGCAGTGCCCACCGCAGGAGCCGCACTGGATCTGAGGAGGCTCCTGCGGGGTGCATCCATGACACCCTCGCCTGCAACATCCTCCCCCGTGATGTCCGACGCTGCCGCGTCGAGTTCAAACGCCGCCTCATCTCCGAGGGCCGTGTCATCTTCGGGAGCCGACTGATCACGGGGTTCGCCCCCGCCGGAGCGGGAGCTGCCGCTCGCCGGTCGTGGCGGGGTCAAGACAATCCGCCCCGGCCTTGCGCGCCGCCGTGGGTCTCCTCGATGGCCTCTCGGAGCGCTTCGAGGTCGCTCACGATCAATCCGACATCAGAATCGAGTTCGCCGACCATGCGGTCGTCGGTCTGTGACACCGACAGTTCCACGGCCCGTGCCACCGCCTCGTCGGTGCGGGCATCGAGGAGAACCAGCTGGTCGTAGGTCTGTTGGATCGTCGTGTCCAGGCGGGCCGCCGAGCCGAGCTGGGCCTCCATGGCAGCGATGGTCTCAGCGGTCGTGGAACCACCTGGTCTCGATCGGGCGTAGTCCAGGTCACTCTGGATCCTCGTGGTGTCGATCTGCTTGCGTCCCCTCGAGAGCACCTGGCCCGCCTGGGCGATGCGCCATGCCTCGGCCACCGCTGTGTCGAGCCGCAGGGCGACAGCTTCGAGTCGCTCCTTCAGGGGCCCCTCGGCGGCACCGCTGATCGCGTCGTCGAAGCGTCGGCGTGCATCGGTCACCTGGTGCATGGCCTGTCGCCAGGGGCTGTCGAGGCTACGGGATGAGATCCGTGCGCCCGTTCCTGCGCCCGCTCTGGGAACAGCGGCCAGTACGCGTGCCCCATAGGCGAGCACCGCGAGACCGATCGACCAGAATCCCAGGCCGATCACGATTCCGATTGCCGCTGCAGCTCCTGCGACCACGATCGCCGAAGGCGATGTGATCGCGTCGGCCACCCGTGGTGTGAAGAAGCGGTCCCGGAAGCTCATCTCAGAAGTTCCCGGCCATCAGTGGTTCCCGGCCATCAGAAGTTGCTGACCACGGCGGTGAAGACCTCACCGATGGTCGTTGCATCCGATGCAGAATAGGCGGTCGCATTCGATGCCTCCGAGATCGCCTCGAGCGCGCCCACATCGGCATCGGAGCCATAGGCGATCGTGAAGATACGAACCGGTGTGGCGTTCTCTCCGTTGGATGTACGGGTGACCTCGTCGATGAGGGCCCCGAACTGTGCATCGTCATCGTTCGGGTCGCCGTCGTCATTGACTCCGTCGGTGAGCACGACCACGGCGTTGATCAACGCCGGGTCGTAGTCGGCGACCATTTCGGTATGGCTCGTTCCGGTGACTTCATACAGGGGGGTACCGTTGAGCGGAATGAGCGAACCGACCTCGTTGCGGAGTTGTTCGCGGTTCTTGCCGACCGGTGCGATGGGGGACAGGTCCTTGAACGAGACCTCGGCGCCGTCGCCGGAGGTGAGCTTCGTGGTGAAGATGCGCAGACCCACCAGATCTGCGGCCTTGAACTCGTCGAGACCGTCCTGCACCGCTTCCACGGCCAGGGCGAGTTTGCTCGGTGATGCGGGATCGCCTGTATCCGCCGGTTCTCCCATGGACCCCGAGACATCGAGCAGGATGAGGACCCGGGCCGTCTTGCGTTGCGTGGACCATGCATCGAGCAGGCCCAGCAGGACCGGGCCGCTCGGTAGGTCCAGCAGGGTCTGTGGCTGGTCCGGGTCAACTCCGTTGGACGCATCGATCGGTGGGCCGACCGCGACCTTGGGGTTGCCCGGTCGGAAACCGAACTCGAGGACCTTTGCCTGGTTCTCGGGGTTGGATACGTAGTCTGTGAAGAGTTTGGCGCCTGCCCGTTCGGTGTCGTCGACCCAATCTGCATCCAGGGTGTAGATGGGATTGTCGGAGTAGAGCGTTCCCTCGGTCGGATAGATGGCGCGCAGCGGGATACGCGGCGGGCGTTCCTCCTCGCCGGGCTCGAGCACTCCGTCGGGGTTGCCGCGGTTGTAGTCGATCACCGATTTCTCCTCGACCGCGACAGCCGAGGCGTAGGTGAGTGCGGTGCCCCGTTGGTCGGCCCGGAACCAGTTGTCGAGGAAGGTCATTGTTATGTCGCCGTAGTGGACCACCGACGATTCGATGTCGCTTCCATACTGGATCACCTCGGGACGGGCCAGGTCCTCGAGGGTCAACTGGTCTGTGCTGCCCGTGGCTGCATATGTCTGTGCGATCAGCGCCGACAGACCCGAGGTCGAGAAGTTCGGGTTCGTCTTGCCCAGGCGGAACGGTCCCCATTCGGGGTGGCCGACCGATGCCCAACCCTTGGGATCACGGGCGAGGGCGAGTATGTCTGACCAACCGATCGGGGTATCGGGCCACCCGAGCGCCTGGGCCATCGGCTCGGGCATCGCGATCACGAGGGGTGTCAACATGAACGGGGTGGGGTCCTCCGCCGCCATCGGTTCGGCTCCGGAGTCGGCCAGGCGCTGGTTCAGCACCTGGCCCCAGGCGCTCGATGCGGGTGACCAGATCACCGGCGGTGGCCCGCCGTCGGTCTGATCGTCCCAACCGTCGGCCAACGCGGTGGCCGCCCCGCCTGATGCCTTGGAACGGACCCGTACACCAACGCAGGTGCCGTCAACCTCGGGTGAGGTCGCGTTGAAGTCGTCCGCGAGTTTGGTGAGGAGATCGATCTTCTCAGACGAGACCGCGGCATCGATGGTCGTGCAGCCGGCAGGGATCCCCGTGTTGCCCGTCGCCTCGCCGTCGGCGAATGGGTCATCAGCGCCTCCGCTGCAGGCAGCGGCCAAGGTTGCGAAGCACAGGAGAACGGAGATCATCAGTCGATGCCGGTGGTTCCGAGTGTGTTTCACCGGGCCCTCCGCCAGCGGTCGTTCACGGTGAAGATCGTCCCGGGTGATGGGAGACCCGAGTTTCCGGGTGCTCCGATCTCGGGCAGTGGTGTGTCGAGAGAAGCCATATCGGCGTCAATGCTGCCAGCTTCGCTCGGCGCCGACAGGTCTTCGCTGCCGTCGGCCCCTTTGGGGGTGCGCCAACCCGTTGCTGCGAGCGCCTTGCGGAGACGTTCCTCGCCGAGTTCGTCGATGGCGTTCTTCAACGAAGCATCGTCGGGTGCCCACAGCTGCACGTCGGCGCTCGCAACGGGTTCGGGCGCAACGACAGTGAGCGAACCGGCCCGAGCCGTGCCTTCGAGTTCCTGCATTGCATCGGACTCGAGAGCCCCCACGATCGACAGTTGATTGGGGCGGGATATGAACTCCACAAGCGGCGTCGTGGAACCGGAGTTGGCGGCCGAGGATTCGGCCAGATGGTCGAACCAGGCCGTGACACCGGGTTCGTCGAGGTCGTTCGTGGCGAAGTTGCTGGTTCCCACCTGTGAGGCCACCGATTGGTTGACCGAGACCATTCCGGGTCCTGCTGCCACGTCCGGCAGCGCGATCTTCACCCTTCCCCAGGTGTCCTGGCCTCCGAGTGCCGTCCATTGCTTTCCTGCGGCACTGCCCACGCAACTCCAATCGACAGTGCCGCACGCAGTCCCGGCGGCCTCCATCTGATCGGTACGGCCGATCATCACCGCGGGTGAACGGGCGAGGACCTCGCTGGAGACGATCTCGGAGATGTTCGTGGTCGCACCCGCGACAGCACCTGTCTGGCCGGCAGCGGCGATCGCGGGCCAATTCCCGGCGGCCAACCAGACGCGGTTTGCGGTGAGTTCGGTTTCGCCCGTGATCAGCGCTTCTGCAGTCGCCCATTCATCCATCTGCGACACCGATACGCCCTCGAGGTCCTCAGCGATGGTGTTGCACGCCGCCAGGAGCTCGGGTCCGCAGATGATCGTGAGTCCTTCGCCCGCGCCATCTCGCGGATTGTCCGCTGTATCGTCTCCACCGTTGGCGCTGATGGCGCCACGGATCACCAGGGCGAGGGTGATCATGGCGGCAGCTGCCAGTACCGCAATGACGCGTTTCATGAATCCTCACCGACATCGGCGGTCGTGCTGTCGGTGCGTCGTCGCGGTGGCTCGTCGATCGATGCGGCATCGGGCGGTATGTCCTGCGGCTCCAGAGTGCTGAGCTGGGCCTCGCTGGGATCCTCGAGAGTGACGACCCGCGAAGCGTGGCGGTTGATGGCGGCTTCGAAGATGTTGCGGGCGAGGCGGGCATTGCCGAAGCCCTTGCCGCGGGGAACACCGGCGAGGAGTTCTACCACTGCGGATTCGGCGTCGGGTGCGAGGTGGTAGCTCTTGTTCTCGCCCATGAGCCTGACTATCGCCACGAGTTCGTCGTCGGCGTAGTCGGGGAACTCGATCACCGTGGGAAGCCGCGACGACAGCCCCGGGTTCGCTCCCAGGAAGTCCTGCATTTCGGCCGGGTAGCCGGCCACCACCAGCACGACCCTGTCACGTCGGTCTTCGGTCAGCTTGACGATCTGGTCGATCGCCTCGCGCCCGAAGTCGTTCTCGCCGCCCCTCGCGAGTGTGTAGGCCTCGTCTATGAAGAGCATGCCTTCGTCGGCCGCGTCGAACGCATCCGTGACCTTCGTGGCGGTCTGGCCCACGTAGCCCGCCACGAGACCCGACCGGTCGACCTCCACCAGGTGTCCTCGTGCGACTACGCCGAGGGTCCGGAAGATCTGCGCCAGCAGTCGGGCAACTGTTGTCTTGCCTGTGCCGGGGTTACCGGTGAAGACCAGATGGTGTGCGGTCTCGACAGCTGGGAGGCCGCGCTCCTCGCGTAGTTGCTGGACCCGCAGGAAGTCGGCCACGAGATGCACGCGGTCCTTCACCGCGTCGAGTCCCACCAGGTCGTCGAGTTCGGCAAGGAGTTCCTCCATGGAGCGTTTCGGAGGATCGACGCTCGGGGGAGTGGGCTCCGTGGCCGGGGGGTCCTTGGGGGTGAGGCTGCGACCATCGTCGCGACGTTTGCGCAGACCCGCCAGTAGGCGGCTCCGCAGGGTGGCGATCGCCATCAGTTCGTCTGCGCCGGTCACGACGTCGAGGGAGGCGATCACGTGGGCGACCTCCATCGTGCGTTGGTAGTAGATCTCACCCAGGTCGGTGCCGTGTGCCTCGTCTGCTGCAACCAACACCTTGAAGAGCTCGCTGTCGCTCTCGATCCAGTCCCGGTGCCCGGCGAGGAGTGAGGTGTCCCTCAGGTCCTCCGGCGTCGCCCTGAGGAGTCGGCTGTCTTCCATGAGCGGCCCGAATGTGTCGATGAGAGCGTTCAGTTCCTCATCGGTGTGGCGGCCGTCCGCGTCGATCATCGCAGTGGACAGCTCGAATGCCTCAGCGGTGATGTCGTCTTCGAAGGACGACCTGTCGATGTCGTCGATGCCTTCGGAAGCACGGGTGAGCGCGCCGGTCAGATCCTCTATGTAGGACGCCACCACGGCGCCGAGCACGTTGGCGGACACCGCAGTGAGGTTAGTTCTGGGACTCGGGGCCCCCCGCACAGGGTGCCCTGTCATCTCCCACGCGGTTCTCGCCGGCGTCAGCAGCTGAGTGTCCACACGTGTGGAGTTCGTCTGGTAGCTCTCGATCGTGGCTCTCGGGAGCGATTCGGTACGATCCTCACATGACCTCGACCCCGATCCCCGAACTTGCTGCGCGGTCCAAGGCTGCTTCACGGCGCATGGCCGCCGCGTCCACGGCAGACAAGAACGAGGCCCTTCTGACCGCTGCGGGGATGCTCGAGGAACGCGCAGACGAGATCATCGAGGCCAATCGCTCCGACGTCGATGCAGCAGAGGGCAACGGGATCGCGCCGGGCCTGGTGGACCGGCTGCGCTTGACCCCGGAGCGGATCACAGCCATGGCTGACGGGTTACGCCAGGTTGCGGAACTCGAGGATCCGGTCGGTGAGGTGCTCGAGGCATGGACACGTCCCAACGGTCTGCGCATCTCGACGGTGAGGGTGCCCCTCGGCGTCGTGGCGATCATCTATGAGAGTCGCCCGAACGTGACCTCCGATGCGGCCGGTTTGTGCCTCAAGTCCGGCAACTCTGCGTTCCTGCGCGGCTCCGGTAGCGCCATCGGTTCCAACCTTGCGATCGCCGAAGTGTTGCGTGCGGCAGTTGCGAAAGTGGGCCTGCCGGAGGACGCGGTGATCGTCGTGGATGACGTATCGCATGAAGCTGCGGTGGAGTTCATGCAGCAGCGCGACTTCGTGGACGTATTGATCCCGCGTGGCGGTCGTGGTCTCATCCAGTCGATAATCGACAATGCGACGGTGCCGTTTGTGATCGACGGTGACGGCAACTGCCACGTGTATGTCGATGAATCAGCCGACCTGGAAATGGCTCGATCGATCGTGCTCAACGCCAAGACCCAGCGGCCTTCGGTCTGCAACGCAGCGGAGTCGCTCGTCGTGCACGTCTCGGTCGCTCCCAGGATTCTGGCAGCACTGGCCGACGCCATGCCCGAGGTCGAACTCGTCGGTGATGCGCGTGCGCGGGCTCTCGTGCCTTCGATCGGCGTTGCCGACGACGCCGACTACGCGACCGAGTACCTCGATCTGAAGATGTCGGTGAAGGTGGTCGACGACCTCGACGACGCGATCGAGCACATCAACGCCACCTCATCGGGCCATTCGGAGGCGATCGTCACCGACGATCGTGCCGCCGCCGACCGTTTCACCCATGAGGTCGACGCGGCCGCGGTGCTCGTCAACGCTTCCACCAGGTTCGTCGACGGGGAGGAGTTCGGCTTCGGCGCCGAGATAGGGATCTCCACCCAGAAGCTCCACGCCCGCGGGCCGATGGGGCTGCGTCAGCTGACCACCGCCAAGTATGTGGTGGAAGGCGACGGTCAGGTCCGCGGCTGAGTTCCCACGCGGCGGGTCAGGTCAGTTCAGCCGGGGCCGGGCGGGCCGGGTCGGGATTTCGCCGGCGGAAACAACCGCGCCGTTACAGTCGCGGCGGATTCAAGCGGGAAACCAGTTGGCGTGGAAGCCGAACGGCATACGCCTGGGGATGGATACCGTGGCGATCGGCCCAGCCGCAACATCGCGGGCGTCCAGCACCACCACATCGCTCAGGTTGGTCTCGTCATTGTGGATCGCATTGATCAGCCAGCCGTCGTCTTCGGCCTGTCCGGCAGGATCAGGCGCGAAAACGGACTCACCAACATGGGCGTGGGACCCTGCGAACCACTCTGTACGTGAGTCGGTGGAGGAGTCGTACTTCACGATCGTGTCGAAATCGCCGATGTGGCGGTCCGCGCTCACGAACGCGGACATGTATCCGATGTTCGTGCGCTCACCGACCATCGTGTCGTTGACCCGGTTGAAGTCTCCCTGGAGGTCGTCCATCGGTTCCCACCCTGCGGTACCCGCCTCGAGATCCACCCAGTAGCGCGCGCGGGTCGGCCCGCCTCGTCGCCGGCCGTGCGCTCATCGAGTTCGGCCGAGCCGTCGATGCCGAAGTTGGGGTTTTCGAAACGTGAGCCGGAGAACTCGATCCGATTGTCTTGCACCCAGCCGTTCCAGAAGTGCTGGACGTGGCCGTTCTCGATCTCGAACCACGTGATGTCCCCACCGTCACCGAGGCGCGGCATGACTCCGATTCGGGTCCCGAGCTCCGGCTTCCACGAGACCATCGGTCCGGTACCCAGGGCCTCCATGTTGAATGCGATGGGGGAGTCGAGGAAGACGGCGTGCTCCTCGGTGATGATGAAATCGTGCATCATGACCGGGGCGGGCAGGTCGATGTCGGTGCTGTGCACCAGGGCGCCGTTGGCATCGACCACGTGGTAGCGCAGGTACGGCGAAAACAGCGAGTATGCGAAGAAGAACATCTCGCCGGTCCGATGGTCGAGGCGCGGGTGGGCAGTCATTCCCCCGACGAGGCGGCCGTCGAAGTCATATTCGCCGACGGTCTCCAGTTCGGCCGTCACCTCGGTTGGAGGGCCGCCCTCCCACAGAGCCAGATAGCGGTCCGCGTGGCGGATCACATGGGTGTTGGCTGGATTCTTGATCGGCCCCGCCTCGCCGGTCAGTTCTCGTCCCGGCATGTTCATGATGTCGCCGAGTCCGGGATATATGGCGTGGCCCAGTTCGAATTCCCGATCCAGGCCCAGAGAGCGGATCCAGCGGTTCCGATATGACACGCCTTCATCTCCGAAGGTGATCCCGTGCAACATGCCGTCGCCGTCGAACATGTGGTAGCGCCCCAGCGGTTCGAATGCCGGGTTGGGGCCGTTGCGGATGAAGGACCCCCGCAGCCCGGCCGGTAGTTCACCGGTTGTCTCGCAACGGGCGATGTCGGCTTCGTCGGCCACCGGCATCATGTTGCCCGAGAGGTCAGGTTGGTCATGCGCGTTGCTGACTCTGCCGGCGGGCGATGCAGTGCGTGATGAGGTGTCGGTCATGGTCGGGCCTGTCCTGGGTCTCGGTTGCTGTGGGTCACAGGAATGTCGTCGTCGGTAGTGAACGGCGTTAACCAACAACGGTACCAGTACGTTGCCGGGAGAGTCGGCAACGCTCAGTGGACCCTGAGTAACCTCCGCATGTGACTGATACGAGCCCTACCCGCGACCCCGTCGCGCCTCCGACCATGGCCGCCGTCGAACCCACACGGACTCCGGCGCCGTTCCGTGCCGACGCACCGAACGTGCTGGTGATCGTGCTTGACGACCTGGGATTCGCACATCTCGGTTGCTACGGCTCGAACCTCGACACCCCGAACCTGGATCGCCTTTCCGAACGCGGCGTGAGGATGACCAACTTCCACACCACGGCGATGTGCTCGCCCACCCGGGCGTGCCTCCTCACGGGTCGGAATTCCCACCGCGTGGGCATGGGCATGCTCCCTGACCTGCCCACGAACTTCTCCGCCTATGCAGCGGAGTTCCCCCGCAATGCCGCAACCCTGGCGCACATCCTCGCGGAGGATGGGTACGCCAACTACTGCGTCGGCAAGTGGCACCTGGTGCCTCGGGACCAGCGCGACACCGGTCCGCATCGAATGTGGCCCCTGGGTCAGGGATTCGACCAGTACTACGGGTTCCTCAATGGCGAGACGAACCAGTGGACTCCCAATCTGGTGCGCGACAACACCCACGTCGAGCCTCCGGCCGATCCTGATGACGGATACCACCTCGACGTCGACCTGGCCGACAACGCGATCGACTACCACCGTGAACTCAGGCGATCCAACCCGGACCGTCCCTGGTTCATGTGGTACGCAACAGCGGCGCCGCACGCGCCGCACCAGGCACCACCGGAGTGGATCGACGCCTACTCGGGTCGTTTCGATGCCGGCTGGGATGCCTGGCGTTCCGAAGTGCTCGAACGGCAGAAGGCGCTGGGCGTGATCCCCGGTGATGTCGTGCTCTCGGATCGTCCCGAATGGGTGCCCGCTTGGGACACCCTCGACGCCGATGAGAAACGGCTGTATTCGCGGATGATGGAGGTGTTCGCCGGGTTCGTGTCCCATTCCGATGCGCAGATCGGACGCGTTCTCGATCACCTCGAGGATTCGGGCGAGCTGGACGACACCATCGTGGTGTTGGTTTCGGACAACGGGGCGTCTGCCGAAGGTGGACCCCATGGCACCTACAACCAGCTCGGCCACTACATCTCCGATGACGAGGACGACATCTCGACAGAACTCGAGCGGATCGATGACCTGGGCGGCTTCCGCAGCTCGGGACATTATCCATGGGGTTGGGCGCTGGCAGGCAACACGCCGTTCAGGCGTTGGAAGCGCTACACGTTCGAAGGCGGGGTGCGTGACCCGTTCATCATCTGCGGGCCCGGGGTCGAGGCCCGCGGTGAGTTGCGCAACCAGTACGCACATGTCGTCGACGTGTTGCCGACCGTTCTCGACCTCGTCGGCCTGGAGGTTCCGGGTGTTGTCGACGGACGCGACCAGATGACCTTCGACGGCCAGAGTTTCACAGAAGCGCTGCGCGACCCCGAGGCACCCGGGCGATCGAGCCAGTACTTCGAGTTGTGGGGGAGCAGGGCCATGTACCACGACGGCTGGAAGGCGGTCACCGATCATGTGAACCAACTGACCGCGAACGAACGCAACCTGTTGACCGGAAGCCACGACTTCGCCAACGACAGGTGGGCCCTCTATGACACGGTCGCCGATCCCGCCGAGACAACGGATCTGTCGCAGGAACGTCCCGAGTTGCTGGTCGAGTTGGTCAAAGAGTGGTTTGCCCAAGCTGAGGCCAACGGTGTGTTTCCCCTCGATGACAGTGCTGCCAACCGCATTGCACATCTGAAGGTGCCGTGGACCTCCTGGCGGAGCGACTTCGTATTCTCCGCAGGCGACAAGATCCACGAGGTGAGTGGCCCCAACCTCGCTGGAGGGTTCCGCATGGTCGCAACCTTCGACGAGCCGATCACCGATGACGCGACCGGGGTGCTGGCCGAGCAGGGCGACTGGAACGCCGGCTGGGCAATGTACCTGGCCGATGGCGAGCTGCGTTGGGTGATGGCAGGTTTCGGCGATCCCAGCGAACTGGCCGCCCCGGTTCCCCCTGGCACGAGCGTCCTCACCGTCGAAGGAGTGACCTCGGCCGATGACGTCGAGCTCATCCTGGGTGCTGACGGAACCGAGATCGGGCGTGGGTTCCTGGGGCGTCCCGTTCCACTCGCATGGTCACCCGATGGGTCGTTCCTCACGGTTGGCTACGGCCGGCCCTTCCCGGTGACCGATCGCTATGACCCCTACGACGAAGCTCCCGAGTCCTTCGTGGGAATGTCGGTGGTCACCGGCAGCCCACCACCGCTGGATCTGGATGCCGAGTTCGAGCGCGTGATGCGCCACCAGTAGCGCCTCGATGCGCAACCAGCAAGTCCCGCGATGCGCAACACAGCATGTAAAACATCGCATGACCGTTCGGTGCTCTGTCGTTGCTTGACCGTTCGGTGCTCTGTCGTTGCTTGACCGTTCGGTCAAGTTCCCCTCGGGTAGCTAATCTCGGAGCATGAGCGATCCCCGGTTCTCTTCAGTCGATGCCGTCCGTGACCAACTCCGCGAGGTCGATTACCTCTCGGATGAGGGAATCGCCGGGATCATCTACCTGGCGGATCGTCTCGGAAAGCCTGTTCTGGTGGAGGGTCCGGCCGGTACGGGCAAGACCCAGCTGGCCAAGTCGACCGCTGAGATCCTGGGTGCGAGGCTCATCCGCCTCCAGTGTTACGAAGGCCTCGATGAGTCAAAGGCTCTCTATGAATGGAACTACAAGAAGCAGCTGCTGAGGATCCAGGCCACCAAGGCCGACGATGATGGAGCCGGGTGGTCCGACATCGCCGAGGACATCTTCTCGGATGACTTCCTCCTGACCCGTCCGCTGCTCGAGGCGATCACCGCCGATGATCCAGTGGTGCTGCTCATCGATGAGGTCGACCGCGTCGAGGTGGAGACCGAGGCATTGCTCCTGGAGATACTCTCCGACTACCAGGTCTCCATTCCCGAGTTGGGAACGATCGAGGCCAAACAGATCCCGCTGGTGTTCCTCACGTCGAACAACACCCGTGAGCTGTCCGAAGCGCTCAAGCGTCGGTGTCTCTACCTGCACATCGACTACCCGGACATGGAGCGCGAGAAGAAGATCGTGCTCACGAAGGTTCCGGGGATCTCCGAGTCGCTGGCCGACCAGGTGGCCCGGATCGTGCGTTCGATCCGTCAACTCGAACTGAAGAAGGCTCCCTCGGTTTCGGAGACCCTCGACTGGGCAAACACCCTGATGCTCCTCGGAATCGACAATGTCGATGCGGCGACAGCGTCGGACACAGTGAACATCCTGCTCAAGTACCAGACCGACATCGCCAAGGCCCGCAAGGAGTTCGCAGCCGACGCGCAGGCATTCGAGGGATCCTCAGCGTGACCGGAGACCGCTCCGAACCGACTGCCGGCGTGCCGGCCGTCGACACCCTCGATGGCTCGTCGACGGATGGTTCTGATCCAGATGTCAGAGCCGCCCAGCAGGTGACGGGCGACGCCCTCCTGGAGCTACTCAGTGGGTTCATCGTGCAGTTGCGTGAAGCCGGACTTCCGGTGAGCCTCACCGAGAACCTCGATGCGATGGCAGCCGTGCAGGAGATCCCCCTCGAGGACCGATCCGCGTTCAAGTACGCCCTTGCTGCCACGCTGGTGAAGAACCACGCCCACTGGCGGGCCTTCGAGACCGTGTTCGAGGTGTACTTCTCCCAGCGGGGTAGTGAGTACGCGGTCGGTGAGGACGGGGAGTTCGATCCCAGGGACCTGGTCGACCCCGACGACATGGATGCCGACGGTCAGGGTGACGGTGCCGGTCAGGGGCAGGGTCAGGGTGGTTCTGGCGATGACATGACTCCCGAAGAGCTGGCAAAGATGCTCTACCAGTCGCTGCTGAAGGCGGATCAGGCCATGATGCGCGCTGCGGCGCGCCAGTCCGTGAAGCGCTATGCCGGCATGGAACCGGGCCGTCCGGTGGGTGGCACCTACTACCTGTACCGCACGTTGCGGAACCTGGATCTCGACGGGATGTTGAACGAACTCATGGAGGCTGCCCGCGAGCAGGCTCCGAGCGAGTTGTCGCCTTTGGAAGAGCGTCTCGAAACCGACGAGTACGAGAGCCGGATCGACCAGTTCAAACAGGAGGTCGAAGCCGAGATCCGACGACGCCTCGTGGCCGACCGTGGTGTCGAGGCGATGGCCAAGACCCTTCGCAAGCCCCTCCCGGAAGACATCGACTTCATGCATGCCAGCCGCGAGGAGATGATCTCGCTGCGCAAGGCCCTGCAGCCACTCACCCGTCGTCTAGCTGTTCGCCTCGCCCGCAAACGCCGACATGGGCGCAAAGGGGCACTCGATTTCCGCGCCACGGTGCGTGAATCTCTCAGCTACGGGGGCGTACCCGTGGAACCGAAGTTCCGCTACCCACGGCCCTCCAAACCGGAGATCTACGTGATCGCCGACATCTCGGGGTCGGTGGCGGCCTTTGCCCGATTCACGTTGCACCTGGTCCATGCCATAGCGGGTCAGTTCTCCAAGGTGCGCAGCTTTGTTTTCATCGATGGCATCGACGAGGTCACCGACTACTTCGAGGGCAACGAGGACATCCTCGACGCGATCCACCGGGTGAACACCGAAGCGGATGTGATCTGGGTCGACGGCCACTCCGACTACGGGCACGCGTTCGAGGTGTTCTGGGAACGCCACGGCCGCGACATCGGTCCCAAGACCACTGTGATGATCCTCGGCGATGCAAGAAACAACTACCACGCGTCGCAGTCATGGGTGATCAAGGAGATCCGGCACAAGGCCCGCCACGTGTACTGGCTCAATCCTGAACCCAATGCCTATTGGGATACCGGCGACTCGATCGTCGGGGAGTACGGAGTGCACTGTGACGGAGTGTTCGAGTGCCGAAACCTGCGCCAACTCGAGAAGTTCGTCGACCACCTGGTCTGAGTGCGCGATCCGACATGGTGCCCGGGTAGGAAGCCTCAGCGGACCATGTAGGCGTCGGCCACGGTGTTGGTGTCGATGGAATCGTGAGACTCCGCCGTTTTCCGGCAGATGCTGCCGTTGTCGGTCAGAGGAGCAAAGAGGTTGCCACACGTGCCCGCCGCAGGTTCGCCGGTATTGACTACGACCAGATCGTCGACTCGGTTGGTGCGGGTGTTCCAGCGAGAGATCGTTCCGGACACCTGATCGATCTCGGACAGTATGGCGACGTATTTTCCGTCGCGGCTTGCCTCGATGGCCTTGTGCACCCCGGGCAGGCGCTCGGTGGAGTTGGTCTGACGGTCGTACTGCACGGTCTGACCCCGGTCGATCCCGTTGGCGAGGTCAGTTCCTGTGATGAACCTGCCATCGTCCGAAACCGCGGTCGGGTGGGACCCCGGGAGGGGGAGGTCGTCCGAGGTACCCGTGACGGAGTCCCAGATCATCTGCCCACCGGGCGAGGCATCCGGGGTGAACCACGAGTAGATCACGAAGCGTCCGTTGGAGCTGACCGCGTAGGTCTGACCCACGCTTCCACCGTTCTGACCGGAGGGGCAGTCTGTCTGCTGAGCCGGGTCAGAAGATCCCAGGGGGCGTGTGTAGCACGGTCGTATCCCCGATGGGGTCGAGGTGGCGGGGACCGTCAACGTGGAACCGTCGGGCGAGACGACCGGGCCGGGGTACGGTGCGTAGCGCCCACCGACGGCGTCAACGACGCTTCCCGCCCGGGCGTCATAGACCTGGTACGAAGTGCCGCCGCCGAGGTCGATCGATATGGGTACCGAATAGGTGACGAAGCGTCCGTCGGCGCTGATACCGCTCAGGGCTCCCTCGACTCCCGGAAGCAGATCGGAAACGCGGGCCACGTCGCCGGTCTCGAGGTCTCTCAGGAAGATTCCGTGTCCTGGTTCTCCCGGGATCACGTTCGTCGAGGTGGTTGCGAAAGCGACCGTGGATCCGTCTGCGCTGATTTCTGCAGACACCACTGCGCTGTCGCCATTGGTGTTCCCCTCACCGAGCGAGACGATGGAGTAGGTGGGGGAGTAGGTGGGTGGCAACGGCGGTTGGCATGATGCCGCTCCGAGGGTGATCGATCCCGCGACGGCACAAGCACCCAGCGCAAGCTCCTTGAACATGGTTCCCTTTCACGCATCCTGAGTCGCCCTCGGTCCCAAGGGTACGGAACCGGCATGCACAAGTGAATGGGGATACATCACCGGTGAAGAATCCCCATCCGAGGAGTCAGGGTAGGTGGGCGATCGCGTCGTCGAAGACCCTGAACAGAGCCGGGCCTGATTTCTCCGAACGGCTCAGCACGCCGAGCTTGCGGCACTTTGCAAGGATGTCGCGGGCCTCGCGCCCCGGCCACGGCCGTGGCAGCAGCTCCGGGGGCAGCAGCGGGTCGCGCTCGAAGCAATCATTGAACCGGATCGCGATGTGAAGGGCACCGGGGAGGAAATCTCGTTCGGACAGGCGTTCGCCGCGGTTCCGCATCTCTTCGAGTCGGCGGGGAACCTCGCGATACGTGTCGATGAACGCCTGGTAGTGCCCGGCGACGCTGTCGAGGTCCCACAGCAGCGACGCGATGAGGCGCGGGTCGGTGACACTCGAGAGGTCGAGGTCGTCAGTGCTCCATGTGTTGACATGGCCGGAGATCCCGAGGCGCTGTGCGTCGGCGTGAACCTCGTCCTCCCATGGGTGCGGTGAGGTGTAGAGACCGGGTTGGATCTGTGCACCGCCCAGGTCCAGCAGATGGTCTCGGAAGCGGTCCCGTGAGGTGCGTTGCGACTCGGGTATGGCAAACGCCGTCATGTGCCAGCAGCGATCCCAACCACGCCCCGACGCGTCCTGGGCGTAGGCGAGAAGGTGCCGTTGGTGGGTGACTTCGAGTGCGGCCATGCCGGCATCGGTCGCATTGAACACTGCATCGCGGCCCTCGCCGTCGCGCTCGAACAGCCCTTCGTTGATCAGCCTGCGCACACACGACCGTACGGTTTCAACTGATATATCGCATTCGGTCGCCACCCGGTACAACTCCGTACCGACTACCTGACCGTTCTCGTGCGCCAGGCCCAGCACCATCAAACGGGTGGTGATGCCTCCGTCGGTTGTGTCTATGAGCGGCCCGGATCCGATGCCTTCTGGATTCTCGGTCGTAGAGTCAACGCTCGTATCAGCCACGACCAGATGATCCCGCCTTCGGGACACCCGAGTCAAAGGGTGTGCGATCAGGCCGTTGCCGTGCGCCCGCGTTGACTACCCTGCTTGACGGGCCGGCGGGCGGTTCCGCGCGCTCTCACGAACGGAGACCACAAACATGTCTGTTGTCGATCGGGTCAAGTACTACAAACCGAGGCGAACCGAGTGTGTCCTGTTCGGTCGACCCATACCGCTGATCGCCGATGAATACCCGGATCCGGGCGAGGACTACTACTTCAAGGCCGTGTTGGACCCGACCGACCGCCATCTGGTGGCGCTCGAGGGTCCCGAGCGTTGCGAGCTGATGAAGCCGTACTTCGCCAAGGGTGGTTTCGCGATGCTCGCCATCCACCGACCGACCGATCAGGCCGTGTCGAAGATGTGGTTGCTCACCTTCACCCCGAGTCCTGCGGATGCGAAACGCGGCCTGTTGCCGATCAAACTGGCTCGCGACGAAGCATTCATCCTCGACATCTGGACCCATCCGGATTTCCGCCGTCAGGCGGTGTCGTTCACGGTTGCATACGAAATGGGCAGGGTTGTCGACAACCTGTTCCCCGAGAAGCGCTGGGTCTACGGCTATGCCCACAAGGACAACGAGGCATCACGCAACCTGATGACCCTCCTGTACGGCATGTGGCCAGTCCAGGAGTTCACCGAGATCGAGGTCGGCCGGTTCTGGGTGACCCTGGAACCGGGATCGGACTCGCCCAAGTTCGGCCCTTTCTCGAAGGAAGGCCGCCATTCAGGTGCCGGGCTGGCGGTGCCCGGTCGGCCCCGCTCCGGCGAGCTGTACCGCGACTACCATCACAAAGAGGGCTTTGCGAAGGCCAAGCTCGATGCCGAGGTGGTCAACTGGCTCGAACCCGGGCCGGACTGGTTCGACAACGACCACCCGCTCGACGCTGATGGCAACCCCGCTACCCCCGAGACGATGCCACGCGAACTGGGCGACTGACCCTCAGCCGTCGGCGGGCCGACACTCGAAACGGGGCGGTTCAGTTGCCCCGGAGGAGTTCAGCGACCCGGAACGCCAACTCGACTGCCTGGGGTCCGTTGAGGCGGGGGTCGCACATGGTTTCGTACCTCAGGCCGAGGTCGTCGTCGATGAGGTCCTGGGCCCCACCGAGGCACTCGGTCACGTCGTCGCCGGTCAACTCCACGTGCACGCCTCCGGGCCAGGTGCCCTCAGCCCGGTGTGCAGCAAAGAAGCCTGCGATCTCGGCGAGAATCGCGTCGAAGTGGCGGGTCTTGCGACCCGAGGGCGCCGTGAAGGTGTTTCCGTGCATCGGATCACATGCCCACACCACCGGATGGCCGGCATCGGTCGTGGCGCGCAACAGCGGCGGCAGGAGTTCTTCCACCGAATCGGCACCCATGCGCGAGATGAGCGTGAGTCGGCCGGGGATCTTGTCGGGGTTGAGCACCTCGCACAGTTCGACGACCTCGTCGGGGTCCATGGTCGGCCCGACCTTGCAACCCACCGGATTGGAGATACCCCGGAAGAACTCGACGTGAGCGTCCTGCAGGCCCCGGGTTCTCTCGCCTATCCACACCATGTGTGCCGAACAGTCGTAGTAGTCCCCGGTGAGCGAGTCTCTGCGGGTGAGTGCTTCTTCGTAGCCGAGTACGAGTGCTTCATGGCTGGTGAAGAAGTCCACCTCGTTCAGCGTCGGAACGGTTTCGGGGTCGATGCCGCACGCTTTCATGAAGCGCATCGCCCGGCTGATGTCGTCGGCCACCTTCTCGTAGCGTGGACCCTGGGGACTGCTGGCCACGAACTCCTGGTTCCACTGGTGAACCCTGGTCAGCTTGGCGAACCCGCCCTTGGTGAACGCCCGGAGGAGGTTGAGCGTCGACGCCGACTGGTTGTAGGCGTGCAGGAGGCGTTCGGGGTCAGCCTCGCGGGCGGCCGCCGAGAAGTCGATGTCGTTGACCATGTGGCCCCGGAAGCTGGGCAGTTCTGTGCCGCCGACGGATTCCATCGCCGAGGAACGGGGTTTGGCGAACTGGCCGGCTATGCGTCCGACCTTCACCGCCGGAACGCCCGACGAGTAGGACAGCACAACTGCCATCTGCAGGATCACGCGGAGTCGTTCGCGAATCGAATCGGCCGAGAAGGCGTCGAACGATTCAGCGCAGTCACCAGCCTGCAACAGGAAAGCCTCCCCATGCGCGACGCGGGCGAGGCTCGCTGTCAGCGCCCGGGCCTCACCTGCGAACACGAGTGGCGGGACCTGCGAGAGAGTCTTGAGAACCGCGTCGAGGGCTGCCTCATCGGGCCAATCCGGTTGCTGCAGGGCCGTGCGCGCACGCCACGAGTCGGGGTTCCATGGTTCGCGGTCGGTGGTACTCATCGACACAGAGGATACAAGTGGGCCCATGGTGCACAGAAAGCAGTTTCCCGTGTCCTGTGGAGCAGTGACCGACCAGTCCGATCCGATCGGGTGTCCCGAGCGGCCCGAGCGCTACCCCGCAGTGCTCAGAGCGTTCTGTCGCACGGAGTTGACGGCCCGTTTCACGAGGCGGCGGGCAGCTTCGGCAGTGACACCGAGTTCCTCTCCGACTTCCCGGTAGCTCCGACGCCTGCCGTCGGAGAGCCCGAACCGCTGTTCGACGGCACTGCGGGCCCGTGGGTCCAACACATCGAGGAGTCCGTGGAGCCACTGTTCGTGCTCAGCATCCAGGAGTACCGATTCCGGCCCCGGCTTCGAGTCTGCGATCAGATCCACCAGTTCGTTCGAGTCGTCTTCGCCGACGGTCCGATCAAGTGAAGTCGGAGTCGTGAGTCGGTGCAGGCGTGCGTTCTCCTTGTCCA
This sequence comes from uncultured Microthrixaceae bacterium, assembly GCA_963805905.1. GTDB lineage: Bacteria > Actinomycetota > Acidimicrobiia > Acidimicrobiales > Microtrichaceae > JAMLGJ01. Next base: position 2,141,876 of record CAWDVV010000001.1, on the reverse strand, counting down.
ACTCGTCGCCGTCACCGGAGACATGGCGGAGCGCCGGAGCGCAGGCTTGCGGAGCGATCGCCCGGCAACCGCACGAGCGATGCCTTCTGGTCGAGTGCCCGCCCGATCGACTGGCGGATCCAGAACGTCGCGTAGGTGGAGAACTTGAAGCCTTTGCGCCAATCGAACTTGTCGACGGCATGCTCGAGTCCGAGGTTGCCTTCCTGGACCAGATCGAGGAGCTCCATTCCTGATGGCAGCGGGTAGCGTCGGGCGACGCTCACCACGAGTCGGAGGTTCGCACGTATGAAGCGGTCCTTCGCTGCTGAACCAGCCGCGATCGATCGGTCCAGTTGGCGTCCGCGTTCGCCGGCATCCTTGCGTCTGCGGGCGTCGTGGCCCGCTTCGATCGCCTGGGCCAGGGCGACCTCATCGTCCGCGTCGAGGAGCGGAACTGCGCCGATTTCATTGAGGTACATCCCCACCGAGTCGCTCATGTGCTTGCCTTCCGATTTGAATCCGCATCCGCGGTTCGGGAGTGAATCCCGACAAGTTCAGATATCGGCGCGTGCGTCGGTGAGTTGAGAACTCCTCCCAGGTATGTCCGTTTGGCCTATCCAGCCGGTACCGTGGTCAGGTGGCGGTTGAGCCGGGTGGAACACAACGGGCACGCGCAGCCAGCCCCGAAACAGCTCCCGTTGTGGATCCGATACGGGTCGGTGTTCTCGGCGGCACCTTCGATCCTCCCCACATCGGGCACCTCGTGATGGCGACCGCGGTGCTCGAAGCCCTCGACCTCGAGGTCGTGACGCTCGTGGTCGCGGGAGATCCCTGGCAGAAGAGCGGCTCGTCGCGCGTGACGCCGGCAGAGGACCGCTTGGCGATGACCCGGGCCGCAGTAGAGGGGGTGGAACATCTCGAGGTCTCCGATATCGAGATCCGACGTGGTGGTCCCACCTACACCGTCGAGACACTCCAGGAGCTCCGTGCCGACCGTCCCGAAGCGCAACTACACTGGATCCTCGGCGCCGATGCGCTTTCGGGGCTCAGCACGTGGCATCGCTACAAGGAGCTGACCGATCTCGCCAGATTGGTGGTTGTGGATCGCCCGGGTACCCCGTTGTCCGTGCCCGAAGGCATGGATGTGACCTTCGTCGAGGCACCCCGCCTGGATGTTTCCTCAACCGAACTACGGGCGAGAGCCGCCGACGGCCGATCCCTCGCATTTCTGGTACCGAGCGGAGCCATCGCGGTGATCGAAGAGCGCGGACTCTACGCTTGAGGCCGATGATGGCGACCGACGAGACGTCTGATGCACCGCGTCACGACGACGCTTCCGAGGTGTCACTGCCACCACGTGCCCGCGCCGTTGTGCGGCGACGTCGGATGCAGGCGCGCCAGCGTCGGATCACGATGTGGCAGGTTGGTGTTTCGGTGTTGTTCGTGGTGCTGCTCGCCGCCCTGGTGTTCGTCGGGTACAACGCGACGCTCAAGGTGGGGGGAGGTACCGACTCGCGGGTCACCGATCCGGCAGCGCCGGGATATGTCGCAGAACCGATTCCTACTCCGCTCGATGGCTACGTGGTGACTGATGCCGATGGGAACTTCGCAACCGCACTGCTGATCGTCGCGGACAATTCCGGTGAAGGGGGAACGCTCGTCGCCCTGCCGCCTTCGTTCGTCGTTCCCGAGGTCGAGGGCTCTCCTCCGTTGTTCCTCCGGGACCTCTACAACCAGGACGGACTGGACGGCTTCAAAGAGCGGCTGGGGCTGGCTCTGGGCACCTCGCTCGATTCGGTCCGGGAGGTCCCGGCGGAAGCCGTGCAGGAACTGGCGGGCGGACAACCCGTGGTGATCGACAACCCCGAACCGCTGGTGGCACGAAATGAGGACGGTACCGAGGAAGTGCGGTATCCCGACGGGGAGGTGACCATCCCCCCCGAGGATCTGGTCTCGTTCCTGAGTTTCGAAGGAACAAACGATCCAGCGCCCAATCAGGCCCTGCGTAGCACCGAGGTGTGGGAACAACTCCTGACAGGGGCCAAGGGTACGTCTCATGCGGACCTGCCCGATGGGGATTCATCCGAAGGCCCTGCTGCACCCCCTTTCGGTAAGGCGGTCGACATCCTCAACGCCGGGGATCTTGCCTTCGACTCCGTGCCGATGGCGAAGGTGCCTGTCCCGGACACCTATTACGTGGCATGGATGCCCGATCCAGCCGAACTCAATTCCTTTGTCGCCAGGGTCGTACCTGTGCCACGTTCGCCGACTCCGGGGAGACGCCCTTCGGTGGCCCTGCTCAACGGCACCACGGATCCGGGAGCCACCACGACCGTGTTCCCGCTCGCCGTGAAAGCGGGAGGTGCCGTGACCCTCGTCGGGAACGCGTCTGCGTTCGATATCGGGACATCGACCGTTCAGTACATGGACCCGTCCGGTCGGGCCGTGGCAGAAGCCCTGGCCGATGAACTCGGTGTCACGGCCACCGACGGCACGGCCAACGGCGACGGAAGTTCCGCTGGCGCTTCGGTCCCCGACACCGATGGAGTTGCGGTGCGCGTCGTGGTCGGCTCGGATCAGTCAACATGATCACGTGCCTCCTATGACCGTTCTGGACGAATCAACGCAACTGGCCGTCGTGGCTGCCCGGGCAGCTGCGGAGAAGTTGGCCACGGATGTGGTGATCCTCGCCGTGGGCGACGCGATCGGCATATGTGACCACTTCGTGATTGCGTCGGCCGCCAGCGAGCGTCAGGTCAAGGCTGTTGTGGACCAGGTGGAGCAAGCTGTCTCCGAGCAACTCGACCGTTCGCCCGTCGCAGATGAAGGTCGCGGTGCCCGACGTTGGGTCGTGCTCGACTACGGCGACGTCGTCGTGCACGTGTTCCACACCGATGAGCGTGCCTACTACCGACTCGATCGCCTCTATGGCGACGTGCCACGGGTCGATTGGGCCGGCGATCCCCGAGCCGACTGAGTCCGTCGGTGCCGCGTCCGCTGCCAAGGTTCGCACTGTTGGCGAGATCGGGACTGATCCGGACGTTGGCCCGGTCGCCGGTGAAGACGGTGGAGCCTCCCATCACCTCCTGATCGCCACGACCACCGGAATCGCTCCCATCCGCTCGATGTTCCGGGACGCACTGGGTCGCGGCACACGAGCGCACTTCACTGTGTTGCACGGTGCCAGCAGGCCTTCGGACCTGCCGTACCGATCGGAATTCGAGCAACTCGCGGAGGAGAGCGCCAGGATCACGTACGTATCCACCATCAGCCGGCCCGGCGACCCTGACAGCGCCCGTTGGTCCGGTGAGGTCGGCAGGGTGGAACGCCTGGCGGTCCGCCATACCGTGGGTCTGGATCGGTCACATGCCTGCGTGTATGCCAGCGGCAACGCGGGGATGGTCGCCAACATCGATAGGCACATGCGGGCTTCCGGGCTCAGGGTGCGTTCAGAGGCCTTCTAGGGGGACCCGGATTCTCGCGACCCCGGCACTACCGGGTCCTTTGGTGGAGCCGATGGGAATCGAACCCACGACCTCTTCCATGCCATGGAAGCGCTCTCCCAACTGAGCTACGGCCCCTCAAGGGAGGTTGAACCATATCGCAGCTGCTGGCACGCGACGGAATTGCAGGTTGCTCGACCCATCCCGGAGAACCCGGGAAGTCGGTTTCTGGGGCGGACGCCGGGCATCGGTAGCATCCGGACATGCCCGAAGGCCCCCGGTCCCGCCCCGCTTCCGAACCCGAGTACAGCGCGCCCGGTCCAGCGGCCCCGGATCACTCCGAGCCAACTCACGCGCTGCCTGAGCGCTATGAGCCGACGGAGATGGAACCGCGCTGGCAGCAGTTCTGGGTCGACAACGCGAGCTATGAGGTGGACAACGATGACCCCCGTCCACGCTCCTATGTCCTGTGTATGTACCCCTACCCCTCAGGCGCGGCACACATGGGTCATGTGCGCAACTACACCTTCGGTGACCTGCTGACCCGCTACCGGACCATGAAGGGTGACGCGGTGCTCTCGCCGATGGGTTTCGATTCCTTCGGCCTGCCTGCAGAGAACGCTGCGATCCGCACAGGGGTCCACCCCCGGGAGTACACCGAGGCCAGGATCATCGAGCTCACGAGTTCATTGACTCGCATCGGCGGCGTCTACGACTGGCGTCGGCAGGTGCGCAGCCACGATCCGTCCTACATGCGCCAGACACAGTGGATCTTCCTGAAGTTCCTGGAGGCCGGGCTCGCCTACCGCAAGTCCGGGACCGTGAACTGGTGTCCGGGTTGTCAGACGGTCCTCGCCAACGAGCAGGTGGTGGATGGCCGCTGCGAACGCTCCGATGATCCGGTGGAGCGCCGGGACCTCGATCAGTGGTACTTCCGCATAACCGACTACGCGCAACAGCTCCTCGACGACCTCGACGGACTGGACTGGCCCGAGCGGGTGGTCACCCAGCAACGCAACTGGATAGGTCGTTCCGAGGGCGTTGAGTTCGAAATGCCCATCTGTGACGCAGACGGCGTACCCAGTTCGGATGGCACCACGATGCGGGTGTTCACGACGAGGCCCGACACCTCCTACGGGATGACCTTCTGCGTGCTGGCCCCGGAAGCACCGCTCGTGGAACAGATCACGACCACTGAGTTCTCGGACAAGGTCGCCGCATTCGTCGAGCAGGTTCGCAACACCTCCGAGATCGACCGCCTGAGCGCGGAAGGGAACCTCGCCAAGCGTGGGACCTTCACAGGTGCCCACGCGTTGAACCCGTTCACCGGATTGCCGGTGCCGGTCTATCTGGCTGACTACGTCCTGGCGACATATGGCACGGGTGCAGTCATGGCGGTGCCGGGCGAGGACCAACGAGACTTCGATTTCGCCACAGCTTTCGGTCTACCCGTCATCCCCACCGTCGAACGACCCGAGGAGTGGGAGGGAACGCCGGAGGTGGCTGCCTATCCGGGTGAGGGCATGGCGATCAACAGTCCGGCACCCAGCCGACAAGACGCTCCGGGCCCTGTTCTCAACGGCATGTCGAGCGCCGAGGCCAAGGTTGCAGCAATCGGATGGATCGAATCGGCGGGCATCGGTGAGGGAACGGTCAACTTCCGTCTGCGTGACTGGCTCGTGTCCCGTCAACGGTTCTGGGGATGTCCGATACCGGTTGTGTACTGCGACGACTGCGGGATCAGGCCCGTACCGGTCGACCAACTGCCGGTGCTCGCACCCGACGATGTGGAGTTCCGCCCGACGGGGCAGTCTCCGCTGCAACTCCACGAGGGGTTCCTGCACACGACGTGTCCCGACTGCGATGGACCGGCACGTCGCGAGACCGACACCATGGATACCTTCGTCGATTCGTCGTGGTACTTCCTGCGGTTCTGTGATCCGTGGAACACCGAGATCCCGTTCGACCCGGAGGCCGCGTGGAGCTGGATGCCGGTCGACCAGTACATCGGTGGCGCCGAGCACGCAGTTCTGCACCTCATGTATGCACGTTTCTTCACCAAGGCGCTCTCTGACCTCGGCGTTGCTCCCGGAGAGCTGCGCGAGCCGTTCCAGAGGCTCTTCACCCAGGGGATGATCCGCCTCGATGGTGCGAAGATGTCGAAGTCGAAGGGCAACCTGATTGCTCCCGAGGAGATCATCGACACGCTGGGTGCGGACACGTTGCGCCTCGCCCATCTTGCGGTCAAACCACCCGAGGAAGACGTCGACTGGGAGGATTTCGGCCTCGATGGTTGCAGCCGCTTCCTGGCGCGAGCTCTGGCGTATCGCCGTTCCGGAGTCCGAACTGGTGGCTTCGTCGCACGCACGGGAGGGCACACCTGCCGAGGCGGACCTGGAGGTGATCCGCGGTGCGCATCACCTCATCGTGGACGTCTCCGACGCATACGACCGCTGGGCCTACAACGTGGCTGTCGCCCGGGCCATGGCCTTCCTCAACCACCTGTACAGGTACGTACAGGACGAGCGCCGGGATCAACCGGGGGACCCTCGAGGCCGCGATCGACACCCTGTTGCAGCTGCTGGCGCCGGCAACGCCGCACATCACGGCCGAACTGTGGTCGCGTCGTCACGATGGCGAACACATCCACGCACTCTCCTGGCCCGTGCCCGACGAGGCCATGCTCGTGGAGTCGACGGTCACCATGGTGGTGCAGGTCAACGGCAAGGTACGCGACCGGATCGAGTTGTCTGCCGATGCCGATGAGGAAGCCTGTACCGCTGCCGCGCTCGCTTCGGAGAAGGTCGCTTCCCACCTCGACGGAGAACCGCGGAAGATCATCGTGCGACCACCGGGGCTTGTGAACTTGGTCACCTGAGCCCGGGTACCTGAGCGTGGGCCCGCACCCCGAGTAACGTCGCTGGGAGGCCGACGAGGGCCCTTTCATCCGACGGACATCAGAACCATCGACCAAACGGTCGTCCGACAACAGACCAGCCGTCCACTAACCTGAGGACCAGCTTTCACCGTGCTGTCATTGATTGATCGAATCGAAAACGTAGCCGAGTACTCGGGTCGCACGATCACGTTCCTTTCCGGCGACGACCACGAAACGGCGTCCTGGTCGGATCTGCACCTGCAGGCTCGGGCGGCTGCCGCCAACCTGCAGGCCCGCGGGGTGAAACCCGGGGACCATGTGGCACTGCTCGGGCCGACCACCCGGAATCTGATCACCGCCATTCAGGCGGTCTGGCTGACCGGGGCGGGACTGGTCACGATGCCCCTGCCGATGCGGATGGGTGCCCTCGAGGTGTTCATCGACCAGACCCGCGCCCGCATCAGGAACTCAGATGCGTCCATCGTGCTCATCGACTCCGAACTGATGGCCTTCGTGGAGCCCATCGAGGGCGACCCGCCGTTCCTGTCCCTCGATGAACTCTGCGCCGACGACGGCTCCGTGTCCGAAGACTACGCGCGCCCCGCATCGGACCCTGATGCGTTGGCCGTCCTGCAGTTCACCTCGGGCTCTACCTCCGAGCCCAAGGGAGTGATGCTCAAGCACTCCAATATCTGCAACAACCTGGACGGGGCTTGGGAAGCCGCGGCAGTGAGCCACACCGAGCGCATAGTTTCCTGGTTGCCCCTCTACCACGACATGGGTCTCGTCGGGCTGCTCACGATTCCGATGACCAAGGGCACCGACCTCATCCAGGGTGCTCCCCAGGACTTCCTCGCTCGCCCCTTGCGCTGGATGCGTTGGCTATCTGATTTCAATGGCACTGCCACTGCGGGTCCCAACTTTGCCTATGCGCTTGCAGCGCGGACACTTCGCCGATGCGAGGAGGATCTCGATCTGTCGCAGGTCCGGGTGTGCCTCAACGGTGCAGAACCGGTCGACCCCACGACATTCCGCAAGTTCTTCGAAGCGGGGGAGCGGTTCGGTCTGGATTCGAGAGCGGCCTTCCCGGCGTTCGGCATGGCCGAAGTGTGCATCGCAGGTACATTCCCGGAACCGGGCAAGGGACTGCACACCGATTGGGTGGACAAGCGAGCGCTCGAGATCGACCAGGTGGCGGTGCCGGTCGACCCGGATCACATGGAGGACCCGGCCGATCCTGAGAACTCCGAACCTTCCGGAGCCCCGGGTGCATCGGGGGACTCCCCGGGTGCGCAGAGCAGAGAGGGTATCGATGCGGTCGAATTGGTGGCACTCGGATATGCGATCCCGGGCATGGAGATGAGGATCGTCGATCCCATCACCGGTGAGGAGCTACCGGACCGTCGGGTGGGTGAACTGCAGCTGCGGGGAGCGTCGGTCACCTCGGGCTACTACAAGCGCCCGGAAGCGACAGAGGAACTGCTCGGAGGCGGTTGGCTGCGAACAGGTGACCTCTCCTACACGATCGACGGTCAACTCGTGGTGTGCGGGCGTTCCAAGGACGTGATCATCGTCGGTGGCCGCAACGTGTACCCGCAGGACGTCGAGAAGACCGTCGGCGCTCTCGACGGCGTGCGAACCGGCAACGTCATCGCGTTCGGTGTGGATGGTCGTCACGGCGCCCAGAACATCATCGTGGTCGCCGAATCCAAGGGCGGTGACCTCAAGGAGATCCGCCGAAGCGTGACCCACGCGGTCACACAGGCGGAGGGCATTCCTCCCAAGGAGGTTGTACTCGTGGAGCCGGGGACGGTTCCCAAGACCTCCTCGGGCAAACTCCAAAGGTCGGCAGCCAAGATCTCCTACGAGTCAGGTGAGCTGATGGTGCTCGTCGACTGATTCGCCCGGTTGCCGGTCGAATTCCGCCGGGTAGTACCGCTGGCACCGCGCTGCAACGTCAGTCGCTGTCGGGGCGTTCCTCGAGGAACCGTTGGAACTCGGCTGCAAGCTCGTCCCCGCTCGGGATCTCACCGATGGTGATCGGCCCGGCCGGGTCCTCGGTGGGTTCGGCCGTGTCGATGACCGTTTCGAGTTGGTGGACCATCGCCTGGTGTTCGGGGTTCTCCGCAACGAGCGAATCGAGCCGGTCTCTCGTAGCTGCAGCCTCGGCGACGAGATCCTTTGCATCGACCGTGAGTCCCGCAACCTCGTCAAGACCCTGGAGCAGGGCGAGGCTGGCTGCCGGGTATGGCATCGCCGAGATGTAGTGGGGCACCTGGGCCCACAGTCCCACAGCCGGTATACCCATACCCGTCGCTTCCACGTCGAGTACCGCGTGGATGCCTGCCGGCACATCGAGTGATCCTCGGACGTAACCACGCAGGCGGTCCGACATGTCGTCCGACGAGGTGGTTATCGACAATGTCACAGGTCGGGTGTGGGGGACCGGCGCGGGATACGCACCCAGGTACATCAACATGGAAACCTCGTTGTCCTCGACGAGTTCCATGACGGTGCGGGTGAATGCCTCCCACTCGAAATCCGGTTCGGCTCCAGTGAGCAACAGGATGTCAGCTCCCGCGGCATCGGTTCCTGCATACAGGTCGACCGACGGCCAGTCCATCCCCGAGATCACGCCGTTGATGAGGTGCATGACCGGTCTTCTGGCGCGGTGGTCGAGAAGACGATCGGAGTCGAACGAGGCAATGATCTCGGCACCCGAGGCATCAATGAGGCTGGTCATGGCCCCTGCTGCAGATGCTCCGGCGTCGATCCACCCGTCGAGTGATACGACCAGCACCGGACTCGTGAGGTCGGGATGCAGGTGGTATTCGAGGAGTCCGGTCACGACAGGCCTTTCGCGGAGTTCTCGGTCTGTTCGGCCAGTGTGTCGAGCATGATGCGGAACCCCTGCACCTGCTCGGGAGCCACGTCACCCATTGCGCCGCCGGCGTAGCGGGCATAGACCCCGGCGATGATGCAGGTGAGCTTCCAGAAGCCGAACGCCACGTAGTAGTCGAGGTCAGAGATGTCCCGGCCGGAAGCAGCTGCGTAGCGTTGCACGACCTCGGCCTTGGAGGGGAACCCTTCGAGGGAGGTGGGTGACGCCTGGGGAAGAACTGCCTCGTCGCCGGGATCCGTCCAGTAGACCCACAGAAGACCGAGATCTGCCATGGGGTCGCCGAGCGTGCAGATCTCCCAGTCGAGAACGGCGACGACTGAGCCGTCGGCCCCCAGCATCGTGTTGTCGAGGCGGTAGTCGCCATGGACGATCGATGCGTCGTGTTGTTCGGGAATCCGTTGCCCCAACAGGGCGCCGACGCGCTCGACTCCGGGCAGGTCGAGCCCGCCCTCGACCTGGGAGTCGGACTTTGCGAACTGTCCACCCCAGCGATGCAACTGGCGGGCGATGTAGTCGCTCTTCTTGCCGAGGTCGCCCAGCCCTACAGCGTCGACATCGACCGCATGGATGGCTGCCATCACGTCCACCAGTGATTCACCGGCGCGGCGCCTCTGGTCGATCGACAGCGAATGTGCATCGGAGCTCGTGCGCACGATCGTGCCGTCGACGAAGTCCATCACGTAGAACGGAGCCCCGTTCACCGCTTCGTCGGTGCACAGGCCGTGTGTGTGGGGTACCGGCACATCCGTGGGTACGAGCGCGGAGATGATCTTGTGTTCGCGACCCATGTCGTGGGCAGATGCAAGCACCTGACCCAGCGGAGGACGGCGCAGCACCCAGCTGTGGTCGGCGTTGTCCTCGACCGCAAAGGTGAGGTTGGAATGGCCCCCGGCTATGAGCGAGAACTCGAGTGGCGGGGTGGAACCGGGAACGTGATCGGAGAACCAGGCGGTCACCGCCGCCGCGTCGATGCCCTCGGGGCGGGAGCCGTTGTCATGTGAACTGTCTGGTGGTGGTGTCATGTCGGTGCGCGCTGCAGGTGATCGGGGGTGTGGAGGACCCACGCTACATCCCGTCGGAGACGTCTGATGGCCCGCGCCCGGTACGCGTTCGGGCAGGCCCTACGATTGGGAGATGGCAGATGTAACCGATGCGACATTCCAGACCCAGGTGATCGAGCGGTCGGCCACAGTGCCGGTGGTCGTGGACCTCTGGGCCGATTGGTGCCAGCCGTGCAAGGTTCTCGGACCCGTGATCGAGAAGGTCGTCGCAGAGACCAACGGCACCGTCGAGCTGGCCAAGGTCGACATAGAAGCCAACCCGCAGGTCAAACAGGCCTTCCAGGTCCAGTCGATTCCCGCCGTCCACGCCATTGTCGAGGGGAAGGTGGCCGACAGCTTCCAGGGAGCGCAACCCGAGGCGGCCGTTCGCGCGTTCGTGCAGAAGCTCGTGCAGTCACCAGAGGAAAAGAAGGTCGACCAACTGATCGCTCTCGGGGATGAGGCATCGCTGAGGAGTGCGCTCGAGGTGATACCGGATCACACCGGCGCTGTTCTGGCATTGTGTTCCCTGTTGGTGGATCGCGGTGAACCGGGTGATGCAGAAGAAGTGTCAGATCTGCTGGAGCGGATTCCCGAGAGCGCCGAAACCCGACATCTCGCAGCGCTGGCTCGCGCCGGTGGACGCCCCGAGGGTGGAGATGGGGCGGTGGAAGCCGAGCTCGCCACCTTGCTCGGTCAGGTACGCACAGATGACGATGCCCGTGCCCGGTTCGTGGATCTCCTCGAAGTCCTGGGCGACGATGAGTCCCGGGCCGCGTGGAGGCGCAAGCTCTCTGCCAACCTGTTCTGACTTCGCGACCGGGTCGAGCGACCCGCTGCTTTCCGGGGGACGCCTACATAGGTTTGTGCCGTGCAGGCGAATTCGACGGCGGGAGGTGGCCCCTCGGGCAACGGATCCTCGGATTTCGTCGCGTCCGAACCCGAGCGTGATCGCAGTCAGCGCTCTGCGCGAGATGTTGTCGAGCCCGGCGCGGATGCTGAGACGGCCCTTGATGTCCTGGTGCGCAGGACCAGAGGTCCCCGGACCCAACCAGCGCCCGATTGGCGCGATCGGCTGGGGGATCTCGTGCCCCGTACTGTCCCGAGAGGCCCTGCGGTGGCGGCGCTCGTGGTGGCCGCACTCGTGGGCTTCTTCGGTTGGCACCTCATCGCCCGCCCGGCTCCGATCGAAGACCGCATGCCCATGGCCACCCCCGATTCGGGCAAGTCCCAGGCTGCCACTGCGACAGACGCCACCAGCGCTTCGCCCGACGCGGGTGTGCAAGGCGACCCCGTCGGGTCCACGGGTGGGGCCGTAGCCGGGAGCGAAACGGTGACCGTCCACGTGGCTGGAGCGGTTGAACATCCGGGCCTCGTCTCGATCCCCGAGGGCTCGCGTGTGGCAGATGCCGCGAAGGCTGCCGGAGGACTTCTGTCCACAGCCGATCTCGATCGTGTGAACCTTGCAGCTCCCGTGGTAGATGGGTCCCGGATCTTCCTGCCCGTCGTGGGGCAGGAGATCCCACCAGAAGCACCGGTCGGCCCGGCTTCGGGTGGTGGCGAACCCAGCGCGGGCGCGCCATTGAACATCAACACCGCGGATGCCGAGGCACTTGAATCACTGCCGGGGATCGGACCCGCCACTGCAGCCGCCATCGTCGAGCACCGCGATGAGAACGGTCGCTTCGACAGCGCAGAATCGCTGCTGGATGTGAGGGGAATCGGTGACGCGAAACTCGATGCCATCCGCGACCTCCTGACAGTCGGCTGACTCCCGATGGGCGACTCCCGGGTGGTGATCGCTGCCCTGTGTGCTGGGGGCGCGGCCCTGGCGGCGTCGCGCGTGCCCGCCGCGTTGTGGCCCGCCATCGCCTGTTCAGGAGCCTTCTTCGCTGCGATGGGGGCATACCGGCGGCGAGCGATCCAATCTACGAATGACCTGGCTCAGCTGGTTCTGTCGGCGGTCGGACTGCTCGCTGTGGTTTCGGGCGGGGTCGGTTTCCGTTCGGCGCAGGATCTCGCATCGCTCGATCGACCACGGCCTGCGCGGGTCGAGGGCATAGCCGAACTCGGATCGGATCCGGAGAGCTCTGCATTCGGTACGAACTTCGAGCTCATCGCCGTTGGGCGACGTTGGGCCGCGAGCGCGGGCCGCGGTGTGGAGTCAATGGTCTCGGAGCTACGCACCGGTGACAGGATCCGGATGTCGGCGCGTGTCAGCGACCTCGATCGTGCCCCTCGTGAATGGGTGCTGTCACGCCACCTGGCCGGGCGCCTGGACCTCCACAGCGCGGAACCGCTGCCCGGCACACGACCGTGGTTCCGCGCCGCCAACGGTGTACATGAACTGCTGGAGCGAGGGGCGGGATCGATGGATCAGACCGATCGTTCGCTGTACCTGGGCCTCGTTGTCGGCGACGATCGCGACCAGTCCGAACTCACCCGGTTCCAGTTCCAGGCATCGGGTCTGACCCATCTCCTGGCCGTGTCGGGTCAGAATCTGGTGTTCGTACTGGCGGTGCTCGCACCGCTGAGCAGAAGGCTCACCCATCGGGCGCGGTGGATCCTCGGCGTCGCAGCCATCGCGGGATTCGTTCTCATCACCAGGGCTGAGCCCTCGGTTCTACGGGCAGCCACCATGGCAGTTCTCGGACTCACCGCCGCAGGGACCGGACGCAAGGTTTCGGGCGTTCGATTGGTCAGCCTGACCGTGATCGTGTTGCTGCTCGCCGATCCGATGCTCGTCTACTCGGTCGGCTTCAGGTTGTCGGTGGCAGCAACCCTGGGCCTCGTCCTGTTCACCAGACGCGTCGAAGCCCACCTGGTGGGGCCGACCGTGGTGAGGCTTCCCCTGGCGGTCACCCTCTCGGCCCAGTTGGGTGCTGTTCCGGTGATGGCGGCGACCTTCGGCAAGGTCTCGCTGGTAGCGGTCCCCGCGAACCTGCTGGCTGAGCCAGCGGCCGGTTTGGTGATGACGCTGGGGATGACCACCGGGTTGGTCTCGGGGATTGTCCGCGAGCAGGTCGCGTGGGTGCTGCAGGTTCCGGTGCGGGCGGCGGTGTCCTGGGTTGACGGAGTCGGGGCATCCAGCTCCCAGTTGGCAGTGCCTCCATCGGGACCCTTCGTCTGGCTGGTCGTGGTGGGAGCATGGATGTGGGCCGCGCTGCTCTGGGGAGGTGGCGGGTCATCGGTGCGTCAGCGATCCATCGCGAGTTCTCGTCCCACCGGCTCACCCAGGTCGAGGACCGGTCCGGGGCGCGCTCTGGTGGTGGCAGTTGTTCCCATGCTGGTCCTCCTGCGTCCACCGGTACCGGGCAGGACCCCACCGCCCGACCTTCCCGGCGAGGCCGAGTTGGTCGCGGCCTGCGACCAGTGGGTGCTCGAAGTGGGCCCGGCGTCGTTGGATGAATCCGGGGCAGTGGAGATCCTCGAGTCGCTCTGGCAGGCGGGAGTGACCCGGGTCGCAGAAGTGCGGGTCGTCAGGCCGCTCGATGGGACGGTTTCGCCCAAGGTCTCCTCCGGTGGTCCGGAGACAATCGCCGACCAACTGCGTGCAGAGTTGGTCACGGTTGAGCAGGCGTCCTCCTCCGGGTGCGGATGAGAGGACCGCTGCTCCACGATCTAGCCTCACTGTGTGCTTGCGCCCACCCAGAGAGTTGCCGTCATCGCGCGGGTTCCCCTCGAACCGAGCACCCGGGTGGCGTCGCTGGAAGCCCTGGTCGGGTCTCACCTGAGTGCTGGTGCGGTTGGGGTCTGTCTGGAATCCCCGGCCACGTCAGGAGCGAAGTCGATTCGCCCGGAACTGATCGAAGCGGCTGCGGCGTTGACCGACGTCACCGTGGCTGTTGATGCCTCGGACGTGGCTCGGGCGACCTCGGTGATCGACGCAGGTGCCGGCGGCCTGCTGGTCGAGGCAGGTCCTGCTTCGCCGATGCGGCGCCTGGCATCTGCCAACGGCGTGTTCCTGTGGTTGACCGGTTGTGAGAGCGTTCCAACAGCACGCACGCGCGGGCGAGCGGCTGATTCTCGAGTGCACAGCTGCACGCGCCGCATCCTTTGCCGGCGATCTGCACGCAGAGCTTCCGATCGGCCGCGATCGAACCTCAGGAGAGGCGAGGGGCACTGTCAGGATCGCCTGCGCCATCCCGGATTCATCGTTGGTGGCCGATGGCTCGATCGAGGCTTTGACCACGATTGCTGTGGCCGGCGGTGCCCGCCTGTTGAGGACCTGCGATGTCGCGGTGGTTCGCCGTTGCGCCGACGTGGCGATGGAGCTGGTGCTCGCGGGCGAGGCCGTGTCGTGACCATCACCCTGCTCAAGGGGTCCGACCCCGTGTTGCTGGAGGACGCCGCAGTCTCAGCGGTCCGTGACGCAGTGGGTGAGGCGGTTCGCAGCGAGGTCTTCGATGAGTTCCGCGGTGACGAGTACGAACTCGGCGAGGTGTGCCTGGCCGCCAGCACGATCTCGATGTTCGGCGATCGTGTCGTGGCCGCCCGAAACCTCGCACGGTTCAGTGTCAAGGAGTTGCCGCCGCTGCTCGAGTTGCTGGCGGATCTTCCGGACGACGTGACTCTCGTTCTCGTATGGGACAAGCCGACGACCCCCAGCCTTCGTGCGAACGCGGTGCCCAAGAAGCTCACCGACGCGGTGAAGGCTGCGGGTGGCGAGATCATCGACACGACCCCGCCCAAGGCTGGGAGAGCCCGAGGAAGTTGGCTGAGCCAACAGTTCGATGCAGCCGATGTGTCCATCGACGGAGCCGCTCGTGCGCGGATCGAGGACCATCTCGGCGAAGAGCTCGGTCGCCTGCCGGCCCTGCTCGAACTGATCGCGGCGGCCAATCCCGGTGTGGAGCGGGTGGGTCTCACCGAGGTCCAGCCGTTCCTCGGGGAGGGGGGTGGAGTACCGCCATGGGACCTCACCGATGCCATCGACGCGGGCAGGACTGCTCACTCGGTGGAGCTGGTGAGACGCATGATCGGTGCGGGTGAGCGCCACCCCCTGGCGATCATGTCCAGTCTCCAGACGCATTATGACCGGATGTTGCGCCTGGACGGTTCGGGTGCTCGTGATGAAAAGGCCGCCGCAGCCCTACTGGGGATGAAGGGGTCGACGTTTCCGGCCAAGAAGGCGCTGGCACAGTGCAGTCGGCTCGGACACGAGCGGATCGTCAGGGCGATTCGTCTCCTGGCGCAGGCCGATCTGGATCTGAAGGGCGCGACCGGTGCACCGGGTGAAGCGGTGATCGAACTGCTCGTTGCGAGACTCGCTGCGCTGGGTGGCTCAGCCAAGGCCTCGAAACAGCACCACTGAGGAACCCACGGTGGTCGGGGGAACCCTCGGGTTCAGGAACTGCGGGTTCAGGCGTCCTGGGTGTTGAGCTTCGCCATGAGGCGGGACTTCTGGCGGGCTGCAGTGTTGCGGTGGAGGATGCCCTTGCTGGCGGCCTTGTCGATGTGCTGCACGGCGGTGGCGACTGCTTCGGGGGCCTCGTCGGTCCCGAGCGATGCTTCTGCATGGCGGACCGTGGTACGTAGCTCGCTGCGTACGGAACGGTTGCGTGCCCGAGCCTTGTCGTTCTGTCGGTTGCGCTTGATCTGGCTCTTGATGTTGGCCATGGGCCTGGTATTCCTCGCGTGGGGTCGTGGTGGCCGCTGGTACGCGGACGGACCTCGAATCGTAGCGAAGAACGCCCGATGCCACCAGACGGGACCCTTTGCGCCAGACTGGCGGCGTTCCGATCCTCCCAGCAATCTCCCGGATACCAACCACCGTGACCGACCTGAGCCACATACGCAATCTGTCGATCATCGCGCACATCGACCACGGCAAGTCCACCTTGGCGGACCGCCTCCTGGAGATATGTGGAGCGGTCGACGCGCGCGACATGCGAGAGCAGTACCTGGACTCGATGGATCTGGAACGTGAACGGGGAATCACGATCAAGCTGCAGTCGGTCCGCCTCGACTGGAAGGACCACGTCGTCAACCTGATAGACACCCCCGGCCACGTGGACTTCGGCTACGAGGTGTCACGCAGCCTGGCGGCATGTGAAGGTGTGATCCTGGTCGTAGACGCGTCCCAGGGCATCGAGGCCCAGACGCTCGCCAACTGCTACCTCGCTCTCGAGAGCGATCTCGAGATCGTCGCAGTGCTCAACAAGATCGACCTACCGGCGGCCGACCCCGATACCTACGCCGCTGAGATTGAGCGGGTGCTCGGCATCCCCGCTGAGGAGATACTGCGAGTATCAGCGAAGACGGGCGAGGGCGTCCCCGGCCTGCTCGATGCCGTCGTGGAGCGGATTCCACATCCGGTCGGTGATCCCGATGCTGCTACGCAGGGCCTCATATTCGATTCACATTTCGACAAATACCGCGGGGTCGTCTCATCTGTGAGGGTGGTCAATGGATACCTGCGATCCGGTGCCAAGTTGCGCTTCATGCAGGCCGGGGCAACCCATGAGGCGCTTGAAGTGGGGGTCTGCACCCCGCAGAACTCTCCGGTCGATGCACTCGGCCCCGGTGAGGTCGGCTACCTGATAGCGGGTATCAAGGACGTCGGCGAGGCGCGTTCCGGTGAAACCGTCACCGAGGCCCATGCACCTGCCGACAGCCCGCTCGAGGGTTACCGCGAACCCAAACCGATGGTGTTCTGCGGGTTGTATCCGGTGGAGGGCGATGATTTCGAGGACCTGCGGGAGTCGCTTCTAAAGATGCGCCTCAACGACAGTTCCTTCTCCTACGAACCGGAGACCTCGGGGGCGCTGGGGTTCGGATTCCGTTGCGGGTTCCTCGGTTTGCTGCACATGGAGATCATTCGTGAGCGGCTCGAGCGTGAGTTCGATCTGTCGCTGATCGCGACCGCCCCGTCGGTGGAGTACGAGGTGACCACCACCGCGGGTGAGGACCTTTTCATCGACAACCCTGCGGACCTGCCCGATCCGGCGTCGATCGACGAGATCCGCGAGCCCATGCTGTCGTGTTCGATCATCAGTCCGAGTGAGTACGTGGGTCCGCTGATGGAACTCTGTCAGGGACGTCGCGGAGAGTTGTCCCGCATGGAGTACCTGTCGCCCGAAAGGGTCGACCTGCGCTACCAACTGCCACTTGCCGAGGTGGTGGTCGACTTCTTCGACCAACTCAAGAGCCGCACCCAGGGTTACGCCAGCCTCGACTACGAACCCCACGGCTACGAGCGTGGCGATCTGGTGAAGGTGGACATCCTCCTTCACAGCGAGGTGGTCGACGCGTTCTGCACGATCGTGCACCGCGACCGCGCCGAGGAGTACGGCAAGCGCATGTGCGAGAAGTTGGCCGAGATCATCCCGCGTCAGCAGTTCGATGTGCCGATCCAGGCCGCCATCGGTAGTCGGATCATCTCCCGCAAGACGGTCCGGGCATTCCGCAAGGACGTGACTGCCAAGCTCTACGGCGGTGACGTCACACGTAAGCGCAAATTGCTCGAGAAGCAGAAGAAGGGCAAGAAGCGCATGAAGAGCCTCGGTTCGGTCGAGATACCCTCCGACGCGTTCATCCGTGCCCTGCGCCTCGACGACTGAACCCGCCTCGACGGCCCGATCCGCAGATAGCCTGAACCGTCTGGTGGCTGAGCCGACGTTTTCGACGACAGATCCGGGAGAATCGCCCGCTCCCACGGGTCGTCGACCGTTGCCGGGATGGGGCAGGTCCCTGGATTGGTCGATGGTGGTGTTCAGCTGCCTGTTGGTTCCACCCGGGCTGTGGGCTGTGAGTTTTCCGGGCCTCCCGTTGTGGGGTCTCACGGTCGAGTTCTTCGGTTTCCTGCTGGTGCTCGTCTGGGGTGCGGTCACCGTTGCCTGGGTTGCGGCACCCTCGTTGCGAAGGGGCATGTGGCCGCGTTGGCTGATGGTGATGCCGGCACTGATGGCGTTGGCCGTCGTGGTGTTCTTCACGAGTTTTCCGCTCAAGGCGCGTTTCGCTCTCTCACGTGGAGCGTTCGACGAGGCGATTGCGGCCGACATAGCCAACGCCGATCAGAGCGGGTTCCCGATGAGAATCGGTAGCTACGACATCTTTCTTGTCAGCGAGATGGATGGAGCGCTTCGCCTCGACGAGGTCAACGGTGAGTTCTTCGACGATGCCGGATTCCTGTATACGACCCGGCATTCTCCACCCGAGGGCAACGGCGCGTTCGAGAACCCGCAGTACGTCGACCTCGGAGGTGGATGGTTTGCGTTCACCGCGAGTTGGTGACCTCCCTGATCGGCATGTAGCCCCGACCTGATCCGCCATCCGGTTGGCACTCGCATAGACTGAGTGCCAACCTGCTCCCACCAGTTCCGACATCGCAGACCGGCGAGAACCGGCCGCAGCGGTCGGGACGACTACCCGAGGCCCCTGATGTCACTTGATGACCGCAAGTCAGCGATTCTGCGGGCAGTGGTCCAGCAGTACATCGAGACCGCTCAGCCTGTGGGTTCCGGCACGATCGCGCAGCGTGATGACGTATCTGTGTCCTCTGCCACGGTTCGCAACGAGATGCACAACCTGGAGACCGAGGGCTACCTCGTGGCGCCCCACACGAGTGCGGGCAGGATTCCGACCGAGAAGGGCTACCGGTTCTTCGTGGACGCGATCGGTGGCAGAGAGCCGCTCAGCCCCAGTGGTGTGGCCCAGGTCTCGGAGTTCTTTGCTGCAGCCCACGGAGAACTCGAACAACTCCTCGGTCGAACGAGCCACCTGCTGAGCTCTCTCACCGATTCGGCAGCGGTGGTCACCGGCACCGAAGCCGAGGCCGCAACGGTGCGCTCGGTCCAACTCGTGGACCTGAATGCTTCGGTGTGCATGCTCGTGGTCGTCACCTCTGCGGGTTCAGTTCTCAAGTACACGTTCGACTCCTCGGGAGATGGCCAACGTGCAGACGGCACGTCGCAGAGATCAGAGGAGGCCCCGGTTTCCATGGAAGCCGAAGTGGCAGCTGCACAGGAGTTGCTTGCGGCGACCCTGGTGGGGAGTTCGTTGTCAGAACTCGGTTCTGCATCGGTGCCGCCCGGTGCGAGGGGAGCGGAACTCGCCGCGCCGGCACTGCGGGCACTCGTCGATGGCGTTCAGGCCGAGCGTGACCTGTTGTACGTCGATGGCACCAGCCGGATAGCCAACGTGTTCGACGCCCGCGAGACAGTCGAATCGGTACTCACCGTGCTCGAGAAGCAGTTTGTGGTGGTCAGTCTCCTGAAGGAGATCGTCGACAGTGGGATGACCGTTGCCATCGGTTCCGAAACAGGGGTGGCGCCCTTGTCGGAGTGCTCGGTGGTGGTTGCACCGTACAGGTCCGAGTCGGGAGCGACCGGGGCTATCGCGGTGCTGGGGCCCACCCGGATGGACTACACCCGCACGGTTTCTGCGGTGGCCGCGGTGTCGGACCGGCTCAGTCGTCTGCTCACCGAAGGTTGATTCGGAATCGGATGGATCGCAACTGGTTGTGGTTGAACACATGACGTTTGTAAGGATGGAACTCAGTGTCGGACTTCTATGAGATCCTCGGGATCTCCCGTGATGCCTCCCCCGAGGAGATAAAGAAGGCTTATCGCCGCGCGGCCCGGGACTCTCATCCCGACGCGAACCCCGAAGACGCCGAGGCAGAGGCCCGGTTCAAGGAGCTCGCGGCCGCCTACGAGGTGCTCTCGGATCCCGAGAAGCGCAATCGCTACGACCAGTTCGGCTCGGCGGACGGGTTCGACATGGGCGACCCCTTCGGCGCGGGTGGAGGTTTCGGTGATCTCTTCGATGCATTCTTCGGCGGTTCGGGTGGATTTGGCGGAGCCCGTCAGCGGGGTCCGCAAGGACCGGCCCGTGGGCCTGATCTGGAGGTGACCGCCACGATCGACTTCATCGATTCGCTCTTCGGAGTGGAGACCGATGTGACCGTGCGTACGGCGATCGCCTGTGAAGTCTGCGAAGCGACTGGAGCTGCACCCGGAACGTCGGCATCGACCTGCAGTGAGTGTGGTGGTTCAGGTGAAGTGCGGGCAGTTCGCAACACCGTTCTCGGTCAGATCGTCTCGGCGTCGCCATGTCGGACGTGTGGTGGGGCAGGCGAAGTCATCGCCGACCCGTGCGATATCTGCAAGGGCGAAGGCCGCATCGTCACCGACAAGACCTTCACTGTCGACGTGCCCGGCGGGGTCGACGACGGCTCTACGCTGCGACTCACGGGACGCGGAGCAGTTGGGGCCCGTGGCGGTGGGAGCGGCGACCTCTACGTACGTCTCCGGGTCAACACCGATCCGGACTTCGAACGCCAGGGCGACGACCTGGTGCACCGCCTGGAGGTCCCGGTCACCCAGGCCACCCTGGGAGCTCAGATCCAGATCGACACACCCGACGGTTCCGAGACCCTGGAGGTTCCAGCGGGGACACAGCCGGGTCGCGTGTTCAAGGTTCGGGGCAAGGGAGTACCGCACCTCAACGGCCGCGGTCGTGGCGATCTCCTGGTGGTCGCAGAGGTGAAGGTGCCGACTTCGTTGGACGAAGAGGACGAGAGGCTGCTGCGGGAGCTGGCTGAACAGCGGGGCGAAGAAGTGGCCCCACCCTCGGAGGGATTCATGTCGCGGATCCGTTCGGCATTCTCCTGAGCCGGCACTGATGGGCACCGACTCCTCGCCCGCAGTGGGTGAGCACCCCTGGCGCGATACGGCGGCTCACGTGTTCGTGGCCGACCTCGAAACCCTGGTGCTCGACTCCGAATCGGCCCATCATCTGGGTCGTGTGTTGCGGCTCCGTCCCGACGAAGCCATTTGTGCATCCGACGGCTCCGGTGCATGGCGGCTCTGCCGATTGGATGCAGCCGGTGAGCTCGTGGCGGAGGGTGGGATCGCCCGGACCGAACCCACCGTTCCAGCCCTCACAGTGGGCTTCGCCGCACTGAAAGGCTCACGAAACGAGCTGGTGGTCCAGAAGCTGACGGAGCTGGGTGTAGATCGGATCTGGCTACTGCAGTGTGAGCACAGCGTGGTGCGGTGGGATGCGTCGCGGGCGCACGGGCATCTCGATCGTCTCCACCGGGTGGCGACCGAGGCTTCCGGCCAGTGTCGTCGCCTTCGACTGCCCGAACTAGATGTGCTGTCGCTGTCGGAGGCACTCGATCGCGCTCATGACGAAGAGACCGATGGTTCCGCCCCGGCACCCGTGATGGCTGATGCCGGCGGTAGGGGACTGACCGGGTCGGACACAGTGATTCTCGTGGGACCCGAGGGTGGCTGGAGCGAAAAGGAACGGGGACGGGCGACATCGGTGGCCCTCGGCGAACACGTGCTGCGAGCCGAGACGGCGGCAATCGTCGCGGGTGCCACCGCAGCTCAGCTCCGTGTTGGTCTGATGCGCCCGGGTCTGTAACAATTGTCACCCTGAGTAGTTACTGCTCGGGGTTTTGCAACACAGAGAGTGGTTGTCAGTGGATGAGGGGGAGCGAGTGACCGAAGACATGGGTATGAGCGAAGACATGGCATCTGACGGACAGGACGGATTCAGTGCCGCGGTCGGTGAGCGACTCCGACTGATCCGTGGTCAGAAGGGCCTCTCGCTCCAGGCGGTCGAGGCAGAGTCGAACGAGCAGTTCAAGGCCTCGGTGCTCGGCGCCTACGAACGGGGCGAACGTGCCATATCGGTCAGACGTCTCGCCCACCTGGCGGAGTTCTACAGGGTGCCCATCGACCAACTCCTTCCGTCGGTCGAGTCCGACTCGCCCGATTCCCAGCGCGAACCCGACCGCCACGGCGCCGTGATCGACCTGACGCGCCTGGAAGGACTGGGTGGCGCTGAGTCGGCGATGTTGGCGCGGTACCTGAACATGATTCAGGTGCAGCGCCAGGACTTCAATGGCAAGATGCTCACGATTCGCAGCGACGATATGCGGGCGATCGCCTGCATCCTCGGCGTCTCCTTCGACGCCGCCGACCGCAAGCTGGCGGAACTGGGCCTGAGCATGGGCTGAGCGGAGCCGACTTCGCTGCCGATCTAGCCGGGGAGAATCAGTTCCTGGCCCGAATACAACACGTTCGGATTGCCCGGTTGGACCAATCGCCCGGCGTTCAGATCCATCAGCGCCAGCCAGTAGCCGCGGACCTCGTCCTCGGTGCCTTCGCGGCCGAGCCCGAGCCGTATCCTGCGTTCGGCGATCAACCACAGGTTGTCGCCCCGGGTGACCCTGTAGTCGAACGAGCCAGAAGGCTTCTTCCCGCGGTCCGATGGGAGCTCACCGGATCTTCCGGGCCCCGGAGACGGAGCGGGAGTGGGCGCGGGTTGCCGTATCACGCTCGGATTCGTGGTGCTCGTGCTCGTGGTCGTGGGCGGCCCCGTGTTGGGCGGCACTGTGTTGGGCGGCACTGTGTTGGGCGGCACTGTGTTGGGCGGCGCTGTCGTAGCCGTGGTCACGACCGTTGTCGTGGACTCGGTGTGGGCCGGGTCGTCGTCGCCCAGTACCCGCATCACGGGTGCCGGAGGGTCATTGCTCCCGAGGTCCGGGCCCGACGTTGTGGCGGTGGCGTTGGCTGCTCCGGCGAACGGTGAACTGCCCAGCACGGCGGTGGCAACGATTGCCGCAATCGGACCCGGGTTGAGTCGTGCGGTGAAGCGTCGGGATCCTCGAGGACCCCACAGCAGTGACACGAGGTGTACCGCGGACACAACCAGCAGGTAGGCGATGGCCACAGTTGCTATGAGCCGGGATACGCCGGCCACAGCATCGAAGGGGTCGCGGGTGGCTGCCCACTGGCTCCACTGTGCGGGCTGCGGCGGAGGTAGGTCGAACCGAGTTTGGTCGATCGACCACAGTGCAACGAGCGCGATGGTTCCCCCTGCGAACCACCCGAGCAGCGGTACCCAACGCTTGATCATCTGACCCATGGGCGTTCTCCGTCCTGGGCACCCGTGCGCGTCAGCAACGCCTGTGACGTCTCGTCTGAGCCGATCATTGCCCCTCATCGCTCCCGGATCTGCCACCCGCGGGGCGTTCGGCGGCAACGCCGACACCCGGGTCGTGCTGATCCAATGGGGAGAGGTTGGACCCGTCCGCGAGTTCGACGTCGGGGTAGGCGCACGCTTCACCACGTGTCAGCCCGATCGCATCCTGGAACCGCCCTATCTCCTCGCCGGTCACCTCGTCCGAGCCCGAAGCCCACGACTCGAAGTGGAAGAGCCGACCAGTGCGGTCCTCCAGGAGGACCGCGGTACCCGAACCGTCGCAGTCCCAGTCGCCGACCAGCACGGTGTCCTCGGATCCGCCGATCTCCAGCACCTCATCGCCGACTGTGACCACGTTCTGGTTGATCCTCGCCGCTTCGCAGGGGAAGCGCGCAGGTCCCACCTCGATCGTGCAAGCCGACCCGTCGGCGACATCCCGAACGCCGTGAACGGTGCGAGCGACGAAGGCCCCTGCCAACATGGTCGCGAGTGCTGTTGCCGCCACCAGTGGGATTCGCCACCCCTTTGACGGACTCGGACGTGAGCGAATGACCCTGGTCTGATCCGGTGCCTTCCGGTGCGTGGGTTCCTCGCGCTGCGGTTCGACCCCGGAGACGGTCGTGGTGCCTCGCGCGATCGTGTCGAGGAGAATCGCTCTCATGCCCGCTCCGTCGAGGAGTCCGCGTGTCCGCGAGAGTCTGTCCCGGGCTCTGCGAGCGGCCTTCTCGTAGCGTCGACGCTCGCGCCGGGTGCCGAAGGCACCGGGGTGGTCGAGGGTTTCCACAACGATTGCGGTCAGCGCTTCGCGGTCGAACGAGCGCGCCTTTGCCACATCGGATCCGGATGGCTGTCGGGCGTCAGCGAAAGAGCACAGCCGAACCGCTCGACTCCGGCGGGCCGCCCCGCACAGTTCCTGTGGACGCTCGCCCGGAGCATCGGTGGTCACCAGCACGTGTGATGGCTCCAGTGCGGCGTGAACCCACCCGCCGGCGTGGAGGGTGTCCACGGCCTCACACAGTGAGATGAGCGCTGTTGCCCGCTCGGTAGCGTTCAGAAGCCCGACTTCGGCGAGCGTCACCGAGCCGCTGCGACGCGTGACCAGTTCGGTGTGGTCGGCTCCCTCGGTGAGTTCCACGAGTTCCACCGCGATCGGCGGATCCGGCGCGTCCGCTGCCAAGCGTGCCAACACCTCGGCCTCACGGCGCAACCTGCTCCGGTGGGGTTGACGAGCGGCCTTCACCACCACGGCGACACCCGCCATGGTGGCCCAACTGATCTCGTTGTAGTCGTCGCCGGGCGGAGGTCCGGGTTCTCCAGCGGAGCGCTCGCGACCGGCGACTGTCGGATCCGCGAGGTGTTCTCGAGCATCGTGGCCGACGGATCCGATGTCGATCGTGGAGGTGCTGGTCGGCCCTGTCGCCTCAGTGTCACCGGTATTGCCCACGGGGTTCACAACATCGTCCCTGTCACGCTCAGGTGCAGGAGTGTGGTGTCGCCCAGACCCGGAACAGCCGGGCCGAATATGTGGTCCACTTCAACGGTTGCATCGATGCGTACCTCACGAGCGGGCACGTCCGTTGCGACATCGGCCTTCACGATCTCGAACGCAGGCTCGGAGAATCCCGGAGGTGCATCCCCGTCGAGGAGCCCCAGATGTGCCCGTACCACGCGCTCTGCGGCGTCGGGGTCGATCCGTATCTCCCCGGTGCGTTGGAACTCGGCCGAGTCGACCATTGCTGCAGCGTCGTCCGCGGCGGCTGAAAGGCTCCGGTAGGCCGATCTCCGGGCGGTATGGATCAATGTGAGGTCCACTGCGATGGCTCCCAGGACCAACATGACGAGTACGAGAGCGGGGGCCATCATGAGCGCGGTGCCCCGCTCCCGATTCCGTGAGGAGTCTCCGGTGATGGTTCGGCTAGCCACCGCAGGCCGTCCTGGTTCGGTCATAGGCGTGCCCGCTGGTCATCTCCTGGTGAGCGTCGATGAGTTCAACCGCGCTCACGCTCACTGTGTGTTCGCCCCACTGCGTCCCGATCGCGGGGATGTGGATGGAGGGCACGCGTGCCGAGAGTGTCACGCCGGCGGGAGCGCACGGCCCGAACAGCTCCGGTGGAGGTGGATCAATCACGAGCCTCTCCAGGAGTGCAGGGCGGTCCGCGAGTACGGCGGTGGCAGCTCGTCGAGCGTCAGTCGCGGCAGTCGCCGGGTCGTCGGCCTCCGTGTAGGCCCGAAGGTACTCACGAGAGGCCCCTTCGATTGCCATGCGGTTCTCGACCACGGCCCACGCATTGAGGATCAGGATCATGCCCGCGAGCACGACGACCGTGGCCAACGCCAGGGCCTCGGCTCCACCCACCATGGAGCGCTCAGGACGCCTCACGGCAGTTCTCTCCGGATGCGGATGGTCCGGTCCAGGTCACCCACCACAGGTCCGGCATCGGCAAGGAACCGGGGGAGTAGTCGAACCCCGGGTGCTTCGACCCGCAAGGTGACCATCCGATCTGCGGTCGAATGCTCGAAGGCCAGCTGCACTTGCCCGCATCGCGGGCCGAGTTGCGCACACGCCCGTTCGATTGCCTGATCCTGGGTCCGCATGGGGTCGGCGTCGGAAGGGGCTGTGGCCACCGTTCGGGCAGCTTCGTACGCGATCGATTCGGTGGTCGTGCGGCACCACAGGCCGAGCGACACGTTCACGGCCAATCCGAGCATGCCGAGCAGGATTGCAACCCCGAACACCGTCGGGAGGAGTCCTGACCCACGTTCGCTGTGGGAGCGCCGGCGGATGCGCGAATGCGTGGAACGACGCGACTGCCCGGGACGGGGAGCGCGTTTCCCGGGCGTCGGCTGTGTTGGGTGATCCACCTGTTCGAGAGTCATTGGTGAAGGCCTGCGCACCGCTCAGGGGGTGCCGTCGATGCTCTGGATCTGTTCGCTGGTGCGGTTGGTGGCGTCGCCCATGATCGTGCTGAAACCCGCCCAGAGCGCGACTCCCAGCAGGGCGACGATGAGCACTGCAATAGCGGTGGAGATCACCCCTTCGCCTGACTCATCATCCGCGTGGGACCTCCGCCCATTGCGTGCTCTTCGGTCATTCGGCTCATTCATCTGTTTCTCCCTCTCCTTGTTTGATCGGCGGTGTTTGATCGGCGGTGTTTGATCGGCGGTGCGTCCTGGGTTCTCATTGGTCGCGATCGAGCTGGTTTCAACCGGTCAGCTGGGTCATGGCGCTGACAAATGGGACTCCGATGAGGATCAGTCCGGGGACCAACGTCGCAACAGTCACCGGAACCCAGACCAGCTGTGCCCTGCGTTCGATCGACGCGACCAACTGTCGGTGTGCCGCCGCGCGGATCGAGCGCGACTCGGTGGCCAACATGGCGCCCAGATCGGACGCGTCGCGATGCATTGCGAGGACCGCGACCAGACGCTCGACACCCTCGCTGTCTGACCGATCAGCCCAACCGCGCAAGGCTTCGGTCTCGGTGCCGCCCTGTCTCACCTGTCGCATCACCACTGTCATCTCGGCTGCTATCTCACCGGTGCCCCTCACGGAGATCCTTTCCAGGGTTGCTCCGAGCGACATCCCTGAAGCGAGCAGGACCGCAATCTGCTCGGCAACGATGGGCAGTTCCGCCTCCACCCGCTCCCTTCGGGCCTGGATCGCGGATTCGAGCCGTTGCTCCTGCGCCAGTGCTGCGAGTGTGGGTGCGCCGATCAGGAGCGCCAGCGCAACGAATGCGTTGGGTCGCAACGACAGGACGATGACCGCGCTCAAACCGAACCCCACCAGCGCCCTCGTGAACTGGGACAATCGGAATTCGCTCGCAGACTCGGTACGACCGGCCGCGGAGAGTCGAGCGGCCAGGTCGGTGTGGATTCCGGTCACCTGGGAAAGCGCTGAGCCGAACGTCTCGGCCATAGGTGAGAGAACCGCGGTGAGCGCCGAGGTCGGGTCGGCCGGTGCCCTGCCAACACGACGGCTCGGAACGTAGGGATAGATACGCACCGGGAGTGGCTCGCGATTGAATCGCCGGAACCCACTGAAGGACAACACCAATCCCATGAAGCACAACAACCCGAGAAACGCGTCCAGGCGGTTCATCGGTCGAAGACCCTTCGCTGGGGCGGTGTGGCCATGATCCGGCCGGCCCACCACCAACATGCAACGACCATCGTGATCGCGATCACCGTGGCGACCTGCCCGCCTGCCCCGGCATACGCGGCCCGGCCGTCGCCCAGGTTGAGTCCGGCGAATGCCATGCCGGCTGGAACGATGATCACGAACCAGCGGGCCAGACGAGCTCCAGCTGAGCGTGCGTCGGCCTCGCTCCGCTCGCGGAGGTCGGTTCTCCTGTCAGCCGCAAGCGCTTCGAGGCGTGCATCCAGATCGCCGCCGACCTGTTGGGTCACGAGCAGGGTCTCACACACGACATCAGCTGTCGGGTCCGCCAGGGAATCCTTCAGCACCACAACGGTGCGCTCGAAATCGGTTGTCAGTGCCCATTCGCGTTGCGCGGCAACGAAGGCAGACCGGATTGGTTCGGGTGAACCCATCCCTGACTCCAGGAGGGCCTGCGGAATGGACTGCCCTACTGAGCCGACGCGCACGCGGATCTCTTCGATCATGCGGGGCCACGATTCGAGGGTGGCCGCTCGAGCGGCCCCATGGCGTCGCCTCCAGAGCGTGGTGGGCACGCAGGCGGCGAGGGCTCCAACGACGATGCCGGGAATGCCAACCCCCACGAGCAACGACCAGAGTCCTCCGGCTGCGAACCCGAAGCCCAGTGACACAGCGATGAACTGCAGTGGCGATACGTCCCCGAGGCCGGTTCTGACCAACCAGCCTCGGAGTCGCTCGCTCAGCGCCGTCAGTGAGAAGTGCCTCAGCAGCTCGGATCGGGCGCTGCCTCCACTCTTGCGTGGGATGAGGAGGTACGCCCCGAGCGCGGCGATCAGGCCGAACGCGATCGACATCACTGCCCGACGTCCTGCATCGTCGTCGCAGAGCGCGGCAGCTCTCGAGTGTGGGCCGGTGTGGTCCAGTCCGTCGTGAGTTGACCGGGGGCCCTCGAATCCGGTGGGATCCAGTAGCGACGTGAGGTCCTCGCCATGTGCACTCATGCGGTCCCGCAACCGGCTGGGTACCAGACCTGTCCACTCGATGAAGCCCTGGCCGTTCCTGGTGAATACCTCAGTGGTGGTCAGGTTGACGGCCTCGCTCCCCGCGGTGAGGTCTTCGACAGCGAGGATTGAGGTGACCCTCGGACCTTCCCTCGCTCGTTCGGTGTGGACGACCAGGTCCACCGAGTCGCTCACCAACGCGTTCAGTGCGCTCAGTGGGAGGTCACGCGCCGCCTCGGACAATTGGGCAACGAACCTCAGGCGTGTGAGGGCATTTCGGGCTGATCCCGCGTGGATGGTGGTGTAGCCGGTGACTCCACTCGAGAGGGTCAGAAGCAGGGGCAGCGCCTCATGGTCGCGGACCTCGCCCACGATCGCTACGTCAGGGGCCATGCGAAGGAACCCGGCCACGAGCCGCCGCAGGTCTATCTCGGGTCGGTCGTTGCGGGCCGGACGGGTCTGGAGCCCGGCGAGGTTGGCGACCGGAATGTCCGCCTCGAAGACCTCTTCTGCGATGACCACACGCAGGGAGGGGTCGAGCTCGGCGGCACAACACGACAGGAGCGTGGTCTTGCCCGATCCGGGCGCCCCGGCGAACACGATGGAGGTGTGTGCACGCACTGCTGCAGCCAGGAACCGGGCTGCTTCGATGGTGAGCGAACCGCGTGCAACCAGTTCGTCGAGGTTCGAGATGCTGACCCCGGTGAACTTTCGGATGTTCACCTGGAGGTGACCGCCCCGGGTGAGGTCTCCGTGCACGATGTGGACCCGGGCACCGTCGTCCAACTGTGCGTCCTGGAGGCCCTCAGAAGGATCGAGCTTGCGATGTGAAGTTCCGGAATCGTCCAACAGCTTCGTGATGGTGCGGATCACATGTTCGTCGTCGTGGAAGACCTCTGTGTGGCGACCTGTGTGGCCGGTATGCCTCTTGGCGAAGATCGCCGTGGGGGAGTTGACCATGATTTCCCACACGTCGGGATCATCGAGGAGCTCCGTCAGGGGCCCGTATCGTGCGAGGTTGTGGTGTGCCCGTTCAACCAGACGGTCTGGATCCGCGAGCGAGTGGGTCTCGGTGCCGCGTCGGTGGCCCTCCTGGTAGGCGTCGACAGCGTCGTAGATCAGTCCCCGCAGGGTTGAATCACCCTCCGGGGTGGTCGCGTCGAGCCCCATGGCGTTTGCGCGCTCCCGGACTCGTCGTTCTATGTCCTGGAGCGGGCTCGGGGGCCCGACGTGCTGCGTGGCGGAGATCATCGAGTCCCCGAACTCGCCATTGCGCCGGCACTCGATGCCGGTGCAGGTGGTCTCGGCGGTAGGTCGCGGTCGAGGAGTCGCCCAACCCGATTTGTCAGGACCCGCGTCAGCGCACGAGGCAATTGCGCGGCGTCCCTGTGGGTTGCCTCGAGCGTGCGCACCCGCGGAACGAGGATCGTGGGGCAGGTGTCGAGGCCGAGGTCTCCGACCATGCGTGCGAACTCGGCTGGAAATGCCATCCCGGACAGGTCGTGTCGCTGCACCTGGTTGCACACGATGGCCACGCGTTGTGGCGGGACGCCGCCAGCGCATGCTTCCTCGGTGAAACGTACCGCATCGTGCATTCCCTTGAGGCCGGTTCGGGTGACGACGATCCACAGGGATGCAAGGGGGAGCACTGCTTGCGCTACGGGCCCACCGGGAAGGTCGCCGTCGTGGTCGACCACGATGAAGTCGTTGCTGCGGGCGACGAACTCGATGGTTTCCTGCACGCTCCGGGAATCGAAACCGGAGAGCTCGCGGGGGTCGGAGCGCCGGCCAGGATTCGGTATCCGCGGGACGTTCCAAACGTGCCCCGCTCGAGGTCATCGAGGCCCGTGGTACCGGAGCGGACTCGATTCACCAGATCTCCGATTGCCGGTAGAACGTCGCCGGTGTGGTGGTAGAGCGCCTGATGTGTTCGTCGTGCTCCATCGACGAGAAGGACTTTGGAGTTCTCCGATGCGGGGTCGAGTGCAATTCCCTGGGCAATGGCCATCGAGATCACCGATGCCCCACAGCCGCCCGGTCCGCACACTGAGATGACCGCCCCGCTGCGTCGACGACCGGCCTCGGTGAACACGCTTCCCGCGGTGCTGTTCGGAGCTGACCCATGCGGCGCCGAGTGGCGTGCGCCGAGGTCTACCGGATCGGATACTCCTTCACGGAAGTCGCCTGATCCGGAGCCACCTCGGGAGTCATCCTCCGAACCCGAACGCGCTGATGGATCATCGTCGCCAACGGTGTCCAGGAGATCCATGAGGTCAGCCGGAGTGAACTCTGCGTGCAAGACGCGGGTAACACCCAGGCGGTCCCAGTCGGTCATGGTTTCGCGGGCAGCGACCCCGACGGGAACCGATCCACAACGGGCGACAGCCGCGATCGCGTGTTCATCGATCCGGTTCGAGCCGCCGTCCAGGAGGACCACGAGGGGACGGATCCCGGTCGCGGTGACTGCTTCGAGTTCACCCACGGAGAGGCAGGCGCGCAGTTCGATGGGAACTGCGCCGTTGGTTGACCATTGGGCGATGGTGGTCGGCCACTGGGCCAGGGGATGTGCGAGTGTTGCGAGGACCTGTCGCGCAGTCATGGAGATTCCCCTGATCCGGGGGCACCCAGGGCGATCGTGAGTTCTTCATTGACTGCCGCGTCGACGATGGCCCTGGCCTGGTCCATGTCACGCAGGGCAAGGCCGAGACGTATCTGGCTGACGCTCCCGATGCTCTCGTGCGAATCGTCGCCCTCGATGCGGGTGACCCGTGCGTCCGTGGCGAGTTCGCGGGTGCCGGTCGCGGCACTCGAGAGCACTGCCACCCTGTCGCCTGTTGCGAACTGCCCGAGCGGAGTGCGCGCAGGGTCCACGCTCACCGCGATCTCAGCTTCTCCCGGTGCGTTGAAGCGGTCTCGGTCCAGTAGTGCGGATTCACTCACGAGCTCGGACGCGCTCAGCGTGTGCGCAGCGACGCGGCCGATCACATCCTCACTGTGACCCTCCGGAACGGCATCGACCGCGTGCGGTAGATCGATCGCGACCGAGCCCAGGTGGCCCGCGTCGAGGGTTGTTCCGGCATCCACCGTGGAGGTGATGACCAGGTAGCGGGTGGTCGGTGGGTTCTGTGCAGCCCGGTGTGCAAACAACACGCCGAAAGCAGCAACGGTGACCAGTGCTGCGCCGGCGACGGCGCGCCAGCGCACGAACTGACCTCCGCGCGACGCATTTGCACCGGTCGGCGGACGCGCCTCGTCAGACGTGCGCGATCCGCGGATGGACCTCTCCCTGGTCACCCTCATACTTCCAATTCCTTTCCCGAGCTGAACAATGATGGACGCAGGAAACAATGTCAAATGACAAGGAAAGGCACCGAAGGGGTCGAAGCGGCGTTGATCTAGTGGCCCGGGAATCCCGAATCACCGATGCCATGACTCCCGCGTCGGAACCATCTGCCGGCGCACAGGGGCCCCGAGGCACTCGATCGGAAGAGCGATTTCGATCGCAGCCCTCGACCCCATCCACGCTCGGCGCTCGATGGGTGGCTATTGTCAGAACTGTGAATTCGGGTGACGTGATCTGGCTGAACACTGCGAAAGCCGCCGAGCGTCTCGGGGTGACTCCTCGGACGCTTTACCGCTTCATCGACGAGGGCCAGGTGCCCGCGTACCGGTTCGGTCGCGTGATTCGCCTCAAGGAACATGAGGTCGATGACTTCATCGAGAGGTGTCGCATCCCCCCCGGCACACTTGATCTCACGACTTCCCAGCCCACCCACGATCTACGGGAAGTCCCGACGGAGTCACCCAGCGGCACGATCGGCCAGGGCTGAGTCCACTCATCGGGGGGTTGAGCGTCCCTTGGTGCCTCTGGTGCCGCGAACAGGCTGCAAACGAGAATGCCTGAAGACGTGACCCGGCCCGGCAGGTAGGCTTGCTAGCGAAATGACTGATGTCGCCGCCCGCGTTCAGGTTCCGGGCAACCACCTGATGACCGATCTTCTGGGCACTGCAGACGAGCACCTGCGGGTCATCGA
Source organism: uncultured Microthrixaceae bacterium (assembly GCA_963805905.1). GTDB lineage: Bacteria > Actinomycetota > Acidimicrobiia > Acidimicrobiales > Microtrichaceae > JAMLGJ01. Next base: position 2,109,537 of record CAWDVV010000001.1, on the reverse strand, counting down.
GGATGCCTTCCCGACGACCGACATCACCGTGCGCGGCACGGAGGTGTCGCTCGTGGGAGGCGAGTTCGCAACCGTTGAGCGTCTGTTCAGCGAGCTGGTCAGCCTGCTCGAATCGGGCCACGGACTGACCGGCCCCGTGCTCGAACGCACCATCGACATGGTGCGTTCAGATGAACGTCCGTCGGAGGTGCTCACCACCGAGGTCATGCGGACGACGCGAGGTGCCCATGTCCGTCCCAAGACCGCCGGCCAGAAGCGGTACATCGAATCGATCGCCGATCACACGGTGACATTCGGTATCGGACCCGCCGGGACCGGCAAGTCATGGTTGGCGGTGGCGATGGCGGTCCAGGCGCTCCAGGCCAAGGAGGTCGAACGTATCGTGTTGACGCGGCCCGCGGTCGAAGCCGGTGAGCGACTCGGATACCTCCCCGGTGACCTGATGGCCAAGGTCGATCCGTATCTCCGGCCGCTGTATGACGCACTGCACGACATGATCGGCCCGGAAGGGGCACAGCGTCATCTGGAGAATGGATCGGTGGAGGTAGCGCCCCTCGCATTCATGCGTGGCCGTACCCTGAACTCGAGTTTCATCATCCTCGATGAGGCACAGAACACCACCTCGGAACAGATGAAGATGTTCCTGACCCGGATCGGCTTCGGATCCAAGGCAGTGGTGACTGGAGACACCACACAGGTCGACGTCGCCGGCGGTCGTTCGGGCCTCGAATCCCTCGAACTGATCCTCGGTGACATCGAGGGTGTCGACTTCGTGTACCTGACTGCCCGAGATGTTGTTCGCCATCGCATCGTGGCCGACATCGTCGATGCCTACGCGCGTGCTGAGGAACCCTCCCGGAGCTCCGGTAACCCCAGGTGAACGATCCCGCTGCCGGGTCGCCGGCCATCGGTCCGGTCGTCCTCGTCGAGGACCGCACGGGCGAGAGCTTCGACGGCGAGACCCTGGGCGAGCTCCTCGCTGCCGTGTTGCGCTCCGAGGGTGTCTCCGCTGCGGCTGAGGTTGGTCTGCTCCTCGTGGACGCGCACGAGATGGACCGTTTGAACCTCGAGACCATGGGCAAGCACGGTCCCACCGATGTGCTGAGCTTTCCGATCGACGGCAACTCGGGCGGTCCGGACGACGACGAGCCCTCCCATGACCCGACGTTGCCCCAGTTGGTGGGTGACGTGGTCCTGTGTCCACAGGTGGCGATGGCAAATGCCCCTTCCCACGCAGGCACGATCGATGACGAGTTCCGCCTGCTGGTCGTACACGGGGGATTGCACCTCTGTGGCTGGGATCATTCGACGCCCGACGAGCAGGGCGCCATGTGGTTGCGCGAACGTGAGTTGATGGACCAACTCGGCGTGTCGCCCAGCCGCGACCCCTGGGCAGACTCATGATCCGGTCGTTCGCATGAACAGGTGGGCTCCATGAACGGCACGGACATCTGGCTGTTCGTCGTCTCGATCATTCTCGTACTCGTTGCCGCGGTACTCGCTGTCGCCGAGACCTCGATCACGCGGATGAGCAAGGTCCATGCAGCGGCGCTTCACGAACAGGGTCGTCGCGGGGCTGACCGACTGGTCCGCATCGTTGATCACATCGAACGCGATCTGAACTCGGTGTACCTCGCTGTGAACGTGGTGCAGGTCGTCCAATCGGCTCTCGTCGGCGTGTTGGCCGGGCGCTTGTTCGGAGCGCTCGGGGTCGCGGTGGGCGTCGTGTTGAACGTCGTCGTGCTCTTCACGATCGCCGAAGCTGCACCGAAGACGTGGGCGCTCCAGCACACCGATCGGGCTGCCCTCATGACGTCCGGTCTCGTCGAGTGGATCGGTGCGGTCATGCGATGGCCGGCGCGGGCGCTCATCGGCGTCGCCAACGTCATCCTGCCCGGCAAGGGTCTCAAGGCCGGGCCCTTCGTCACCGAGGAGGAGATCCTCGCGCTGGCCGAACAGGCAGCACAGGCAGCGGTGATCGAGGAGTCCGAACGCGAACTGATCGAGTCGATCATCGACTTCGGCGACACCGTTGCCCGTGAGGTCATGGTTCCGCGGCCGGACATCGTGGCGGTGGACAGCGACATGACCGTGTCGGAGACCGTCGAGCTCTCGATAGACAAGGGACTCACCCGATTGCCCGTCCTGGGTGAGGGCGCGGACGATGTCCTGGGGGTCGTCAACCTCAAAGACGCGGTGCGAGCCGAGCGAGGCGGTGGAGGATCAGATGCCGTCGAAACGATCACCAACGATGCCTACTTCGTGCCCGAGACCAAGCGCGTGGCCGAACTGCTCGCTGAGATGCAGGCCGGGTCTGTGCACATCGCGATTCTCATCGACGAATATGGCGGAACCGCAGGGTTGGTGACTCTCGAGGACCTCCTCGAGGAACTGGTCGGCGAGATCCAGGACGAATTCGACAGCGAGGTCGACCCCATCCAGGTGCTCCCGGGTGGCCAGGTGTTGGTTGATGCGAGCGTCAACGTGGGTCACCTCAATGAGGAACTGGATCTGGAACTCCCCGAAGAGGGCTGGGATTCGCTCGGAGGCCTCGTCTTCGGCACGCTCGGGCGTGTTCCCGCGCAGGGCGACACCGTCGAGGTGGCCGGCGTGTCGATGAGGGTTCAACGTGTCGATGGGCGGCGGATCCTCAGGGTGCGGATGCACCTGCCGGAGCTGATTCGGAAGTCCACGGATCGTGGCGAGGTCACGACTGAGATCGGGGGGAACCCCTCATGAGCACGCCGAAAACACCTGAGGCGCCTGAAACGCCTGAAACGCCGGACACCGGGTCGCCGGATATGCAAGCTTCCGAGAGTGAGGGGTCCCCTGTCGACTCGGAGGTCCGTCTGGAACGGATGATGTCAGAGGCGGGTCTCGAGGCCTCGGATGGCCCGCAGGTTCCCGAGGGCCACAAATCGGGGTTCGTCGCGCTCGTCGGTCGCCCGAACGTGGGGAAGTCCACCCTCATGAACCGCATCCTGGGTGAGAAGGTGTCGATCACCTCGCCGCGACCGCAGACCACCCGTCACCAGATCCGAGGTGTCCTCGACCGTGTGGACGCGCAGGTGGTGTTCGTCGACACGCCCGGGATCCACAAGCCACGCACCGCAATGGGGGAGCGGCTGAACGAAACCGCCACCTCTGTGCTCACGGGCGTGGATGCCGTGTGCCTGTTGGTCGACGCAAACAGGGGTATCGGACCGGGAGACCGGTACCTGGCCGGACTGGTCGGTCCCGGAGCCGTGCTGGTCCTCAACAAGTGTGACTGGGCAGGCAACGTTGGTATCGGTGAACAGCTGGCGGTCGCATCGAGCATGGATTTTGCCGAGTACTTTCCGATATCTGCTCGCACCGGCAAGGGCGTTGACGCTCTTCTCGAGTACCTGTTGGGTCGACTTCCAGAGGGGCCTCGGTGGTATCCCGAGGGAACCACGAGCGATCAGACCGAGGAGTTCAAGGTGGCCGAGCTGGTGCGTGAGCAACTCCTGGCGGTCGCCCGCGAGGAACTTCCGCACTCGATAGCGACTCGTGTGACCGAATGGGAATGGCCTCGAATCCGCGTCGAGATCACCGTCGAGCGTGAGTCACAGAAGCCGATGGTCATCGGCAAGGCTGGCTCGGTGCTCAAGGAGGTCGGTACCCGCGTGCGGCGTCAACTGCCAGAAGGGGCGTTCCTCGAACTTCACGTGTCGGTGGACAAGGACTGGCAACGCAATCCCCGCTCACTCGATCGCCTCGGCTACTGACCGGGCAGGTCTTGTTGGGTCCGGGTCCTGTGACGTCTGTGCATCGGTGTACCCGTGCGACTCGGGTACGGTTCAGAGAGTGAATCGTGACCAGCTAGACCGCAAGCGGATCCCCAAGCACGTTGCGCTGGTGATGGATGGCAATGGGCGTTGGGCGCAGCGGAGGGGGCTTCCCAGAACCGATGGCCACGCGGCGGGCGAGGAAGCCCTGCTCGACACTGTCTGGGGTGCGTTGGACATAGGCATCCGGTGGATCACCGTCTATGCGTTCTCCACCGAGAACTGGAAACGGCCGGCCGACGAGGTGCGCTTCCTGATGGGCTTCAACGAACGGCTTCTCCTGGGAAGGCGCGACGAGCTCCACGCTGCAGGCGTGAAGGTGCAGTTCATCGGACGCCGTGACTGGAGAGTCCCCAAGCGGGTGTTGCGTCACATAACCGATACCGAGGAGATGACGCGGCACAACAAGGCCATGACCTTGACGCTTGCGTTCAACTACGGGGGACGTGCGGAGCTCGTCGATGCCGTGAACGCGCTGGTGGCCGAGGGCGTGGCTCCCGGCAAGGTGACCGAGAAGGCGATCCGCAAGCACCTGTATGACCCGAAAATGCCCGATCCGGAACTGATGGTGCGCACCTCGGGTGAGTACCGGATCTCCAACTACCTGCTGTGGCAGCTTGCCTATTCGGAGCTGGTCTTCACCGAGGTGTTGTGGCCGGACTTCCGTCGCGAGAACCTCTACGACGCGATTGCCGAATACCAGCATCGCGATCGTCGTTTCGGCGGTATCGACACAAAGACATCGCCTTCGTCGACGATCCGTTGATGGCCTTGATGGCCTTGATGGCGATGTCGGCGGAACCCTGAATGGCGCTGTACAGGGAATCCGCGGTTGTGCTGCGTACCTACAAGCTGCGTGAAGCCGACCGGATTGTGGTGTTGATGACCCGTTCGCACGGCAAGGTACGAGCCGTTGCCAAAGGTGTCCGCCGGACGGGCTCCAAGTTCGGTTCGCGCATGGAACCCGGCTCGGTGATCGACGTCCAGCTCTATGAGGGGCGGGGCGACCTCGAGGGCGTGTCCCAGGTCGAAACGGCGCAGTCCCACCCGCTCACGCGTTCAGACCTGACCCGCTTGGGCCATGCCGCCGCCCTGTTGGAGGCGATCGACCAGGTGGCCCAGGAGGGCGAGCCCAATGCCACGTTGTTCGACATGGTCGTAGGTGGTCTGCGGGCAGTGGAGATCTCCGACCCGCCCGCGGTCGTGGCCGGCTTCTATCTCAAGTTGCTCGCCGTCGAGGGCGTCGCTCCCGAGGTTGACGTGTGCGCGGTGTGTGGCGAGTCGCCGGAGACCCTGATGTGGGCCCCCGAGGTGGGTGGGCTCCGCTGTGGTTCATGCGGCGGAGGTCGTCAGGTGACCTCAGAGACTCTGACGCTGGCACGTGCGGTACTGGGTGGCGGCCTCAATGCGGTGCTCGAATTGCCCGAAGGACCGGTGGTCCACGACCTCGAAGCATTTGCCTCCTCCCTGTTGGAACACCACATCGAACGGCGCCTGCGGGCGATCAGGGTGATTCACGAGGGTTGATCCCGGGAACCCGGGCATCTCGGACGCCGGTTGGGGTGCCTCGGTTGGAGGCGCTTGAAAAGGCACTTCGGCGGGAGCCCGAGGGCCCCCGCCGAAGAAACTGATCTCAGTTGTTTGGCGTTATGGTGCGACTGGCTCACCGAGGATGACCCGGTACGCCCAGCACAGGGCGATCAGCGCAACCGGAATCGACACCAGGAGTCCGACACCACATGCGAGGGCGCCCAGGTAGTAGACGAGGTAGCTGACGATCACCACGAGCAGCACCTGGCCGATGTTGGATGTGACCATCTCGAAGCTTCCCTTGATGGCGTCGACTGCATTTTCGCCACGATCCAATGCGCGGAACGGTGCAAATACGACGAAGAAGGCAAAGATGATGCCCGGGAAGTAACAGAACAGGGAGAGCAATGCGGTTCCGAGGCCGACAAGGAGAATCGTGACCAGGAACTGGCCGAGGTTCGTCGAGTCGGTGAACATCTCAAACTTCGGTGCCTCTCCCCGTGTCACCGCGAGTCCGGCACGCATGACGCCTGCCTGGGTCGCCAACGACACGACGAAGATCACGGCGAACGCCAGGGCGCTGCCAATGAGACTCACGAAGAATCCGTTGCCGTTGAGCGCCGGGATTATGAGGATGAACCCGATCGCCCAAGCGACGATCGTCGCAACGAACACCCCGAGCATCAACAGAACGAATTGCTGCCAGTGCTCAACGAATTTGTTCCATCCGTAGGAGATCGCTGCTCCCACGTCGAGCTGTTGGCCGCCACCGTATCCACCGCCGCCGTAGGGCTGCGCGGGTGGCTGGTTGTATCCGCCACCTCCGGGGGGCGGTGGCATGCCTCCACCGGGAGGCCCGGGGGGCGGTGCAGCTGGTGGTTGGCCCCCGGGGGGCGGTGGCAGGTTTGGATCACTCATGAATCCTCCGAGTGGTGTGTTCTGGTTGGGCGAATTGGACTTCGTTGTGCCGACTGTCCTATCGGCATGCTTCAGGCGGATGTGAGGTCAGGCGTATGTGACGGTGGAATCGGCGAACTGGTCCATCAGGGTGCGCCGGTCGGGTTGGTTGAAGATGTTGACGATGCCCCAGATCTCGATCACGAGAAACGCGATGTTTCCGATGCAGCAGGGAACCAGCGGAGTGAGCCACACCAGAGCGCGCTTCATCGAGGCGCCCATGGTGAGCCTGTTGCCATTCAGGTCGACGACCTCGAGCTTCATGATCATCTTGCCGATGGTCTGGCCCCTGCTCGCCACCATGACCGACTCGTAGAGCCAGTAGAGCGCGAGGATCCCGAAGTTGATGAAGAAGCTCGCGATGTTCGTGCCGAACTGGATCGAGTTGACCTCGCTGGTCGATGACGTCGAGTTGGCGAGTATCACCACGACAACGACGATGATGGCGGCCACGTACACGATGCCGAGGAGCACGAAATCGATCAGGCGGGCGATGAGCCGTTTGCCGGGTTCGACCGGCGGCGGACCGTAGGGATTGCTTCCGCCGGGTGGCCCGCCCGGGATGTATGGCTGGGCAGGTGGTTGATCCCAATGGCTGGGCTGACCCGGCTGGGGTGGTCCGCCGTAGCCACCCGATCCCGGAGCCGGCGGTACGGGGCCGCCGAGTGGGGTCCCAGGTGAACCCGGAGGCGGCCCTGGGCTCGGAGGTACTCCGGATGGCGGGGGAGGTAGGTCCGATTCGCTCAAGAACCCCGACGCTATAGGGGTAGCGGGCCGTACAGGTGGACCTACGACCCCCGGAGCCGTTTTGTCGTCCGGAGCCGACACGGGCGCCTTGTACTCTTTGGAGATGTCAGCAGAATCGACTCCAGAGCGATCGGGCGATCCCGAGTTGTTCGACAAGATCGTCAACCTCACGAAGCGCCGCGGGTTCGTGTACCCGTCAGCCGAGATCTACGGCGGGTTCCGCTCCACCTACGACTACGGCCCTCTGGGGGTGCTCCTGTTGCGCAACGTCAAGGAGGCCTGGTGGACCTCGATGGTCCAACAACGTGGTGATGTCGTGGGTCTCGACGCCTCGATACTGTCGCCGCCTGCTGTCTGGGAGGCCTCGGGCCACCTCGACAACTTCACTGATCCGCTCGTCGATTGCACCAATTGCAAGAACCGTTTCCGCCTCGACAAGTTGGATGACCCCGAGGTGTGTCCGAGTTGTGGAAAGCGGGGCACGTTCACCGAACCGCGTCAGTTCAACCTGATGTTCGAGACCCAGGCCGGCCCCGTTGCCGATGCCTCGGCAAAGGCATTCCTGCGACCGGAAACCGCCCAGGGGATGTTCATCAACTTCAAGAATGTGATCGACACCACCCGTGTGCGTCCCCCGTTCGGCATTGCGCAGGTCGGCAAGTCGTTCCGCAACGAGATCACCCCGGGCCAGTTCGTGTTCCGGACCAGGGAATTCGAACAGATGGAGATGGAGTATTTCTGTCATCCCGACGATGCCCGGGAGTACTACGAGTACTGGTGCACCGAGCGCTACCAGTGGTACATCGACCATGGCATGCCCGAGGACAAGCTACGGCTGCGTGAACACGATCGAGGACGAACTCTCGCACTATTCATCCGCTACTGCCGATGTCGAGTTCCTGTTCCCGTGGGGATGGGACGAGCTCGAGGGCATCGCCAACCGCGGCGACTACGACCTGACCCAACACGCAAAGCACTCCGGCGAGCGCCTCGAATGGTACGACCAGGCCGCCAACGAGCGTTGGGTTCCCCACGTGATCGAGCCTGCGGCGGGTGCCACCCGGACGGCGATGGCATTCCTGATGGCCGCATACGACGAGGAGGAGGTGCGGGGCGAACAACGCGTGGTTCTCCGCCTGCATCCGCAGGATCGCTCCGTACAAGGTCGCAGTATTGCCGCTGTCCAAGAAGCCCGAACTCTCGGGTCCTGCGAGCGAATTGGCAGCGCAACTGCGCAAGCGCTTCATGTGTGACTACGACGAGACACAGTCGATCGGGCGCCGGTACCGTCGCCAGGACGAACTCGGCACCCCGTTCTGTGTCACCTACGACTTCGACACACTCGAAGACCATGCGGTCACGGTGCGCGACAGAGACTCCATGGAGCAGGTTCGCATGCCGCTCGATGGTGTCGCCGACTACCTCGTCGGGAGGCTCGGCTGAACTCGCCGTGCCGCGAGGCCCGGTTGAGCTCGCTGCGAGGGCCGTTCGTCGGGCACGGCCTGCCCGGCCAGCTGATTCGACCCGCATGGGGGGTGATCCATGGGGATCGTCGATGAAGACATTGCGCGGGTGCGCGAGAGCACCGACATGGTGGCGCTCGTGACCCAGTACACCCAGTTGCGTCGTGTCGGTCAGCGCTGGACGGGGTTGTGCCCTTCCACGCCGAGAAGTCACCGTCGTTCTCAGTCAACGCGACCGAGGGGCTTGTACCACTGCTTCGGTTGCAAGGCCTCAGGTGACGCGATCACGTTCATCCGCGAGATCGAGCACCTCGACTTCGTCGACGCGGTCGAGAACCTGGCTGCCAAGGCAGGGATCACGCTGCGTTATACCGAGGCGGGTGGCGGGGAGGACCGCAAGCGACGCAACCATCTCACGAGGTGATGGGACGCGCAGTGGATTGGTACCACGAGAGATTGCGGACCGGGTCCGACGCAGCTCACGCCCGTGGCTACCTGCGCTCACGGGGTTTCACCGCCGAAGAGGTCGGCACCTATCGCATCGGTTGGGCTCCCGATGGGTGGGACCAGCTGACCCGGGTCCCTGCGTCTGTCACAACGCGACCTGGAGGACACCGGGCTGGGGATGCTCAACCGGCGCAACCGTCTACAGGACTTCTTCCGGGCACGGGTGCTGTTTCCGATCTTCGATGAGCAGGGCCGCCCGATCGGCTTCGGTGGGCGCAAGCTCCCCGACGGGGAGGGTGCCAAGTACCAGAACTCGCGTGACAACGTGCTCTACCACAAGTCCCGGGCGCTCTACGGGCTGGATCGGGCGAAAGTCGATGCGGTGAATGCCAACGAGGTGATCGTCTGCGAGGGCTACACCGATGTGGTCGGGTTCGATCGTGCGGGGATCCCGCGGGCGGTTGCCACCTGTGGAACCGCGTTGACCGAGGATCACGTGAAGCTGTTGTCTCGTTTCACCCGGAGGATCCTGCTCGCCTACGACGCCGATGAGGCCGGCCAGTCGGCGGCGGAACGGGTCTACGGCTGGGAGAAGGCCCATGACGTCGGCTTCTCGGTGGTCGACCTGCCTGGCGGGGCCGATCCCGATGAGTTGGCGAGGCAGGACCCCGCGGCGTTGGCCGCGGCGGTGGAAAATGCCCGGCCGTTCGTCGAGTTCCGGGTTGAACGGGCGCTTTAAGCAGGCGACCTGGGCAGTGCAGAAGGTCGTGCCCGTGCTGCCGATGCCGCACTCGAAGTGATCGCCCCGCATCACGACGCCCTGGTGGTCGACCAGTACCTGATGGCCCTCGCGGACTCCACTCGCATCGACGTGGATCGGCTGCGGGAGCGCTTGGTGGAGGTGAGGCGGCGCCCGACGTCAGGAGCGACGCAACCCGGGGAGGTGCCGCGCAGCTCAGCGACGGGTCGATGTCGAGACCTGACGCAGTCCGGAGAACCAAGCTGATCGTGGTGGCCATCGAATCCGAGTACATGGGCGATGCTCCGAGCGGCTCGGTGGGCCTGCCACCGTTGCCCCAGGGGGCGGAACGTGAAGCCGTGCGACTCGCCGTGCACCGCCCCGACATCGCTGCCGCAGCCCTGGAGCCTCTCCTGTTCGACCATCCGACGAGCCGGGCGGCCATCGAACTGTTGATCTCGACTGACTCACTTGCCGCAGCGGTCGCAGCGGCGCCCCCGGAGCTGGCAGAGGAGCTCACGCGGATCTCGGTGGAGGATCTGGAACTGGACCCCACGGACGCGTTGGGTCGTCTGGCAACCGAGGTGGCACGTGTGGAACTCACCGAACTCGAGCGTGAGGCCCGCACTGCGGATGACCCGCTTGACTATTCGCAGGCCATCTCCTACCTGAAGGTCACCCTCGAGGAACTGAGGCGTCCACATCTCGAGTCGGAAACGGTTGGAGAGTTGCTAGATTGGCTGAAGCTCAGAAGGTCCGAGGGGGACTCCTAGGGCCAACCAACAATCGCCCAACCGGGGAGCCTGACCAGTGTCGATGTGGGACCAAGTGCCCGACAATGAGATCGCCGGACTCCAGGCGCGCGTGGACTCCGCCTGTGGTGTGATCTCATTGGACGACGCATTGAGTGCTCTCGGGCTCGAGATGAACGATGAGGTCGTCGAGGAGTCCCGTGAGTTCTGGAAGCGCAGGGGAGTGGAGCTCAAGGTGGAAGTGGATGAGATGCCGGTAGAAGCCAAGGCCAATGTGGTCGATCCGATCGAGGTCGTGGATCCCAATGAGGTACGGCGTCGGGGTGACCGACTCGCACGCCTCAAGGCGGGCGTGAACGCCGGGGGCCCGGGTCTTTCGGATCCGGTGAAGATGTACCTGCGCGAGATCGGGCAGGTTTCGTTGCTCAACGCGGAACAGGAGGTCTCCCTGGCCCGGCGCATCGAATCGGGGATGCATGCTGAGGAACGCATGGCCGAACTGGTCGTCTCAGGTGAGATCGACGAGGTCGATCCCGTGGAGAAAGCACGCCTGCGTCGCTCCCTGCGCGATGGTCAGGCGGCCAAGGACGAACTGACCCAGGCGAACCTGCGTCTGGTCGTGTCGATCGCCAAGCGCTACACGGGCCGGGGCCTTCCCATGTTGGACCTGGTCCAGGAGGGCAACCTCGGCCTGATGCGGGCAGTGGAGAAGTTCGACTACACCAAGGGGTTCAAGTTCTCCACATATGCGACCTGGTGGATACGTCAGGCGATCACGAGGGCTATCGCGGACCAGTCGCGTACCATCCGGATTCCTGTCCACATGGTGGAGTCCATGAACAAGGTTCACCGCCTGCAACGTCAGATGGCCCAGGAACTCGAGCGCGATCCCACCGTCGATGAACTGGCCGAGAAGGCTGAGCTCCCGACGGAGAAGATCCGTGAGATCCTCCGTCTGGGCCAGGATCCACTTTCGCTCGATTCTCCGGTGGGCGATGAGGACGACAGCTTTCTCGGTGACTTCATCGAGGACCAGCAGGTGGCGATGCCGGCCGACGTGGCCACTGCCCACTCATTGTCGGAACAGATCACGGAATCACTCTCCGAACTGTCCGATCGCGAGAAGGAGGTCGTCCGTATGCGCTTCGGTCTCGACGGCGACCAACCTCATACCCTCGAGGAAGTCGGGCAGCGATTCGGGGTGACCCGGGAACGGATCCGACAGATCGAATCCAAGACTCTCGCCAAGCTGCGCCATCCTCACCGCCGCCAGAAACTTGAGGACTATCTGAACGCGGACTGAGGTGCCCCGCCAGAGGCGTGGCCTCTGATGAGAGAGGCGTTGTCGAAACGGAGCCGTCAGCAGGGTTCGTCGCAGGCCCCCTCCGCTGCTACATTCGTGAATCCCTTCCGGGGTAGCTCAGCTGGCAGAGCGTCGGACTGTTAATCCGCAGGTCGTGGGTTCGAGCCCCACCCCCGGAGCCATTCTTGAACTGTCCGCCGAGGTACCTGCGATCCGGGTAGCAGACCGGTCAGTTCGCCTTTCGGGCGCGGTCGATCAGGCCTTTGGAGCGGAGCCACGTCTCGGTAAGACGCATGCCGTCTTCGAGATCCACTGTCGGCTCCCACCCGAGGGTGTCCTGAGCTTTCCGATTGGACACCCTGGCTGTGGTCGCGAGCATTGCCATGGTGTCGGAACTGGCCTCGCTCGACCGCCCAAGGGCGCGCAGGGTGCCGCCGAGCACCGTGGCGAACGCCACGGCCAGGCCGGTGGGTGCGACTCTCGGAGGGCCCATGCCCAGCATTTCGCAGTAGTGACCGAAAAACTCGCGGGTCTCGACCGCCTCGGGTCCGCTCAGGTTGAAAACCTGGCCCGCTCCCGACGGATTGGTCGCTGCGGCCAACAGGCCTTCGACGAGGTCGCTCACATAGAGCGGATTCATGATGCCGTGACCCTTGGCAGGTAGCAGGAACTGGCCGGCCTCGAGCATCTGTACCGGCAGGATCGTCCAGGGGCGCGAGCCGGGGCCATAGACGTCGCCGGGACGAACCATGGTGGCTGTCACCTCTCCGGCGGCGTGGGCCTGCCAGACGACCTGTTCCGCCGCGATCTTGGTGTCGCCGTAGACCCGCCGCGATGGACGCACCGGAAGGTCCTCGGTGACGACTGCCGGTCGGTTGTGGGAGTAGACCGCGGCGGAGGACACATGCAGCAGGCGCCGCACCGAAGCGTCACGGCAGGCTTCGACGACGTTGCGTGTGCCGAGCACGTTGACCCGCCAGGCAGAGTCCCACGACGGCGCTGTTGGACACGACGGCTGCTGTGTGGACCACGAGTTCGCAACCGGACATCTGTTCCTGCCATGTTCCCGTCACAGAGATGTCTGCCTCGACGGTGCGCGGGTTGGTCTCCCGCAGTCGTGTCGACTCCGGCGACGTCATATCCGAGGTCGCGTAGCCTGTCACTGACTGCGGCGCCCATGAATCCGGCTGCCCCGGTCACGAACGCCCTCGGTGGGCTATCCATGGGAACTCCCTGTGCTCCCGCTACTACCCGTGCTCCCGGTGCTACCCGTGCTCTCGACACTTCGCGGGGACCGGGCAGTTGAGATTGCCCTTTCCTGGTTGGCCCGTGCCTTGTGCTCGATGCGACCTTTCAGCAGCGCGGCCCAGCGAAGGGAACACGGCCAGCGAGCGTACGACCGCACCGCGGCAGTGGGGGACTGACGCCACCGGCCGCTGGCTGTCGAGCAGCTCCAGCGCTGCCTCCGCAACTTCGGCGGGATCCAGGAGACGCTTGCCCGGTGAACGACATGAGGTGCCGGGGGTCGGTGATGTCCACCATCGGCGTGCGCGATTCCATCGGGTAGCAGGCATTGGATCCGAACGGTCCGGCTGGCCAACTCGGCGTCGGCCGCCACGCTGAATGCCCGTACCCCGTTCTTGGTCGCCGAGTAGACCGCGATGTTGGGAACCGGGTCCCCAACCGGCCAGCGATGCGATGTTGAGCACTCGACCGCGACCAGTGGGGAGCATTGTCGACAGCGCCGCGCGGGTGCCATGGATCACACCCGAGCGAGGTTGACCGAGACGACTCCTCTCATCTCGTCGTCGCTGCGTTCCATGCAGTGCGCCCGCCCCGGTGAGTCCCGGCGTTGTTGATCCAAAGCGACGGCTGCAGCTCCTCGGCCAGAGCCCGGCAGGCGGCGGCGTCGGTTACGTCGAGGTCGCGGGCGGTGCCGGCCAGGTCCACCGGCACGACCTGGTAGCCGGTCCGGTCGAGCGCCGCGGTGAGCGCGCGTGCCCAGCCCACCGGCTCCGCCGGTGACGACTACCGACCAGGGGGGGATTCACGTCGCCATCGGGCTCAGGTGTTCTCGGCACCGTACATGGCCGAGAAGTCATCGAGGCCCGGTGGGTTCTCGTTCTCGGTCGGGGTCCACCTGTACCTGGACGACCGCCGGGAGTCCACATTCGCTGGCCCGCTGCAGTGCACCTGGCGATGGCGTCGGGGTGTCCACGAGCTCACCGTGGCAGCCCAGGGCCTGCGGCCACGTGGTCGTAGCGGACCTCGGAGAGTGGCACGCCGATGGTCGTGCCCACGTTCTTGCGCATGTGCAGGGCCTCCATGCCCCAGGCGCTGGTCGCAATTGATGACCACCACCACGTTCGCCCCGACGCTGGCAGCGGTCTCGAGTTCCTGCAGGTTGAACCCGAACGCGCCGTCGCCGGTGAAGAGCACCGAAGGTCGTTCGGGATTGGCCAACTTGGCCCCGATGGCGTAGGGCAATCCCGTACCCAGGTGGCCGTAGTGGCCGGTCCATAGGAGGGAGCGCTGCTGGCGGTGGGTGAACGCGAGATGGGCCCACAGTCCGGTGTCCCCGCCGTCGATCGAGATGATCGCGTCCTCGGGAAGCCACCGTGCGACCTCGGCGGCCAGGCGTCCGGGATGTACCGGCGATCCTCCTATGTCCGCATAGGAGTCGACCATCGCTCGACGGAACTCGTGGTACTCGGCGGCATAACTGGCGGCGGCGTCTCCCGGTGGCCGGGGCCCGTTGCGCTCAGCGAGTAGCTCGTTGAGAGCGAGCTAGACCCCTGCGGGCGTCTCCGACCAGCGCCACGTCGGTGGCTCGGTTCACGCCGATCTGGTCGGGATCGCGTTCGAGGTGGATCAGTTTCTGTGTCGCGGGGCCTGCCCAACCGGGTTCGGACAGGTACTGCACGGTCTCGCCGAGTTGTGTTCCGACGGCCAGCACCACGTCGGAGTCCATGTGGGCCGGCGTGCCCCAGGGAAAGGCTCATCCCGACCGACTGTGGATGGTCCTCGGGAAACGCACCTCTGGCGCCGGCGGTGGTCATCACAAGCTGCGCCGGTTGTTCGGCCAGAGCCCGCAGTTCGTCGGCCGCACCGGCGCGATGTACTCCGTGGCCCGCCAGGATGAGTGGGAACTCTGCCGCGGCCAGTAGGTCGGCCGCACGGGCAGCGACCCGGCGTCGGGGGCGCCGGGGGAGAAGCGGTGCGAGCTGGGGTGGGCGCAGGTCAGAACTCGGATTCGTCCAGTTCCTCGGTCAAGCACATCTGTCGGGATCTCGAGGAATACCGGCCCCTGGCGACCGCTGAGCGCTTGCCGGTTGCTTCGGCGACGAACTCGGGGATCCTCCCAGCCGACTCGATCCTGGCCGCGAACTTCGTCACCGGAGCCATCACCTCGATCTGGGGCCCGAACTGGAACCGGCCCGCGCCGCACGCGCGTGGATCGAACGGCGGACCCGCTGAGTGCCGATGACCAGTACCGGCACGCCCTCCATCCACGCGCACATCACGCCGGGGACGAGGTTTGCGACACCAGGGTCCGGCTGCTCCAACCACGACCGCCATGGGCCGCTGCTGCGGGCCCAACCGTCGGCCATGTGTACTGCCGGCGCTCTCGTGGCGTGGTCCACGTGGTCGAAACCGAGTTGCTCCGCACTTCGCAGGAAGGGGCTCGAGGCGATGTCCGAGATGGAGAAGACCGTGTCCATGCCCTCGTTCTGCAGAGCTCTGGCGAGAACCTCACCGCCATCGATGGTTGCCACATGTCCCCCTGGCCGGTCGGCATCATACCTCCCAGATAGTTGCTATGCAAAGGACCATACCGCGGTCATCGTGACGGCGATACGTGCCAATTGTCTCACGGCCTCCCACTACTGTGGACGAGAAGATCGGACACGCGGGCTGCCATCCCCTACGCTCCTTGGTCCGGCATAGCCGACGGTGGATTCCGGGGAGCGCAGGCGCGAACCGACCCGATCCTGACGGTTCCGAGGGGCGGTAGCTCAGTGGTTAGAGCAGGCGACTCATAATCGCTCGGTCGTGGGTTCGATCCCCACCCGCCCCACGAACACCGGGTGTCGATCCGCGGAAGTGGCAGCGGTCAGACGAAGATGTCGACGTCGATGAACGGCGAGTCGTCTTCATCCAATGAGCTCGAGTAGGGCACCTCTGTCTCGGGGTCGCTCGGAGAAGCCTGGTTCGCAGCGAGGACGTCTCCGAAACCCTGGCCGTCGAAGAGGTTGGTGGCCCCATCCACGGTCGCAGGGGTCTCGAGCGTTCGCTCCAGATAGGTCTCGTAGTCCCCGGCATACACCTGGAAGCGGAATGTGGATCGTGGGTAGCCGTCTGACGACGACACGTCGATCGTTTCGGGGAGCGCGAAATCGACATGGCCCACCGTGTGGGTTGTGGACTGGAACGCTCCGAATGCGGTCGCGTCGAGGTCGAGTGGATATTGCGCCGTCTGCACCGTGTCGCCAACGGACACCTGTTCGTCGAGGTTGGTGTCCACCAGCCTCGCGATGAGCACGTCGGTGCTGCCCGGGTCGTACCCATCGACTCCATCGAGGTTCGAATAGGCGATGGCCAAGGTCGCCGGTTCGGGTTCTGGGTGCGGGACACAGGCTGCGCTCGCGATCAGGGTGCCCACGGCGACTGCTGCAATTGCCAAACGGTGCTTCACGTTCTTCCCCCGGGTCGATGGCACGACCACCAACGTAGCGAACTGAGCGCATTGGTGCACCCGTTGCGATCGGCACTTGGATTGGGAGGCGTCGACCCACGCCCGAATCCGCTCTTGCGGCATCCCTGTCCGGCCGACGCCGAGGCGAGCTGGTCCGGGGAGCGCCGTACCGGAGTCGAGGGATGGGGCCTGGTGTCGGAGCGGACATCTCCGGCCTTCCGGCGTTGATCCCTACTTTGTGAGCGGGTCATGGACACCCAGGACGAGGCGCCCAGGGCAGCGGTTTCGCGGGAAGCTGTCGGTACGACCCGCTGTCCGGTGCGTCATGGTCGGCCCGAGTACGCGTCGAGGTGCCCCAGTGGGAGTGACTCAGCTGTGCTGTCGTCTCCCACGGGGGCACCCACCTTGCTTGCCACCCCACCCGGACCGATCGGGGCACTCGGGTTTGCGTCATGCCCTGTGGCGAGCGCGGCCTGCTGGGGCCGAGGCACAACAGCAAGCGATTCGCTAACTGCGCAGAAGCGAGTTCCGCTCCAGGACTGCGATCCCGCGAGTTAGCACAGCGCTCAGTTCGGGCCGACTCATAATCGCTCGGTCGTGGGTTCGATCCCCACCCGCCCCACAAGAACGCCACAAGTAGCCCACCCGGACCTCAGCGGTAGGGTCCACGCCCCCCAAGAACTTCTGCTAAGACAGCCTCGGGTAGTCAACACCGGTGCCGACGCCCTGAGTGACGGGCGAACCCCGACCGACCTCCACGCGTTGCCGTCACCGAGCGCCCCGCCAATGTGAGCGATCACTGAAAGCTGACAGCCAATGCCGAAGCCCCAGCAGCGGGCGGTGCCGTCGCCGAGCAGTGCGCACGAGTGGCCGCCGCCGGCTGAAGCACCGGCGGGCCATGATCGAGGACGACGCAACAGAGCCGCTGGGCGGCACTTCGCCCCAGAGCTGGCGCAACGCGGCCACGATCAGGCCACCGGCGGTGATCAAGGGGATCCACCACCACTCCCCGGACCACCACGTGGTTCCGGCGTCGCCGAAGAAGCCGTCGATCATCGCTCCGGTCACACCGAGGTAGATCAGGCCGTAGACGCCACCCGCTGCTCCGAGAAGGACCGCGAATCCGATGATTCGTCGGTACCAGGTCAACTCGAAGGGGAGCACTGGCCGATCCTATCCGTGTCGGTTCGTGGCCCTGTCGTCCGCGTGGTGCCCACCCAACCGAGTGTACGAAGTCATTGCGTAGTAAACCACCGGCTGTGGGTGGGACCAGGAGAGGTTCGGCGGGGAAAGGAACTTGCTGTGTCAGTCACCAGCACTCTGCGGGCGCACCGTGCGCCGGCCGCAGCAACGATCGTCGCGGTACTCGCTCTGGCGTTCTCAGCGTGTACGCCCGTGACGCCGCTTGGCAGCGGCCCTTTGGCAAACCCACAAGGAGTCCTTGACTCAGTGACAGCCGGCAACGGATCGGTCACGATTTCGGGTTGGGCTGCCAACGGACCGGTTGGTCCCTACGCTCAGCCAGCTGGCCCGAACAACATCGTGGTCATGGTCGACGGGGACTGGGTCGCTCAGGCCTCCAAGTCCGACCAGGCCAGACCGGATGTGGACCAGGCAATCCTCGACGTCACGACGAGCAACCGCAACGCGACACTCCTCGGGTTCCGCCAACCTGGCAACGCCTACGGGTTCGATTTCACCGTGAAGGCTGCCCCTGGCGCGACCAGCGTGTGCGTCGTTGCTCTGAACTCTGATTGGGGCAACTTCTTCGGCGAACACGTCCTGCTCGGCTGTCGCACCGTCACGGTCACCTGACAGTCGGCCCTGCTCGAACCCAGCCCTGCCGCATGGCTCCAAAGCCGGCGGCACAGACCTTGGAGATACCCACGAATGGACATTCGCAGAATCCCAATCGTTGCAGCGGTGGCAGTCGCAGCCCTGCTCGTCGCCGGATGCGGCGGTAGCGACTCAGACCAGGCTGGCTCACCGTCATCGTCGACCACGACCGCCCGGGCAGATCAGATGATGTTGCAGTTGGTGGACTGCCACCAGGCCGGTTTTCCAACTGCCATCGACGCCGCAGCAGCTGGAGCCCGGCTCTCTGAGAACCAGGAGCTGTTCCTCGACGCCGAAGGCTCGGGCAGGTTCACGGTAATCGCCAAGGACTGCCGGGACATCGTCATGGATGGCACCTCTAGCGGCCCCGGCCACTTCAACACCGCATGGATACGCATCAATGGGGCCGAGGAGACGCGCACGATCGAAGGTCAACCAAAGATCGTCGCGAACCCCACCGACTACTTCCATCCGGTCTCCTTCCAGACCGACAACGCCGACTTCGCCGACGCAACGGCAGCGTTCGGGATTCCTATGACACTCGCCGACTCCATGACCATGGACCCCGCCGCCCTCGGCCCGATGAGCGGGTCCGTACAGGACACACAGATCGATCCAGCGCTGTCATACGAATGGACCATGGACAACACGAATCCTCTCCCCCCGGCACAAGCGGGGTTGTCCACGTCCTGGAAGGCCTGGACAACGATGGCCTCCGACTCACCTACGACATCGAGTGCCTGGTGGACGGCGGCTGGTTCGGAAACCCCACCACCATCGCCTTCGAAGAAGGCTTCGCCCTGGCCGACCTCGTCGGCAGCGGGTACAGCGGCGTCGGCCCCGGCCCCAACCTGAGCTGCGATGTGACGATCACCCGCCAGTCCGACCAGTAGGAGCGCACCGGTACCCGAAGGCGGCATTGGATAGCCAGCTCGGGCACAGAATTGTAGAGTCGCCGTTACCCCAGTGCCCGATGAGGATGCGCGCCCCGGAAAGCACCCAATTTCGGGACAGGCGCAGTTCTTGGCGGTGCGTGTTCTGGAAACACATCACCCGCAAACTGCATCCCAGAGGCCCCTCCCCCAGAAGCCCAACCGGGATCCAGCCCCTCCCCAGAACGCCGGGTCCGTGTCGTTCGCGATCGTGACTGATCGACACCTCGGCGGTGGCGCCTGCGTACTCTGAAGGCCGTGGAGAAGCGGAAGCCCGACCGGGATATCCAGGAATCGTCAGAGATCGTGATCGGATTCCACGGCTACGGCCCGAATGAGATGTCCGAGGCCGCCCGCTCGTTTGAAGACGAGGTTCTCGCGCTGACTGCCGGATCATGGCGGACGATTGATCTTCCGAGGGACGCGCCGGAAGGATCAGCCGGAAGCTGAACCGCTCGAGTTCCACGTGTTGTGGTTTCCGGGTCAGCCGTCCCTGGACCGCTATCTCGCAGACGAGCGACGGGACACGGCCATACGACGCCATGGGGAGGTCTTCACCGAGAAGCGCGTCGTGTTCCTGGACGCCCTGACCAGCATGTCCATCTAGCGGAACCCGGACTGTCGCAGCGTCCCGATGTAGGGCTCGCCCCGAACGCCTAATATGGGGCCGGTCGCCCGCTCCCCGAGGTGGACAACACCGTCCTGCCCAGGCGGGTGAGGTTCCGTGCCGCCGCTGGCACTACGAATGTGCACGATCACGTACTGGAAGGCGACAGGCGCCGGGCACCCTCGATCCCGGTCGATTCATGATCGCTCGGTCGTGGGTTCGATCCCCACCCGCCCCACGGTCTCAGGTATCGACAGGTACCTCTGGCGTCAGCCCCCACTCGGCCCAGGAGCCGTCGTAGACGCTCACATCCTCGTGCCCGAGTAGTTCGGACAGGATGAACCAAGCGGAACAAGCTCGCGCTCCGATGGTGCAGTACGTGATCAGTCGGGCGTCGTTACGCTCGTCGAGCGCGGGGAACTGCCGGCTCAGCTCAGATTCGGACAAGAACGCTCCACGTTCATCGAGGTAGGCATCAGCGGGAAAGTTGACGGCTCCGGGTACGTGCCCGGCTCGGCCGTCCGGATGCATCCCACCCGAAGGCCAGAACCGTTCACCCTCGTACTCGTTCACCGAGCGGACATCGATGGTCATCTGGGTCGGATCGTTGATCCCGTTCCAGACATCGGCCAACGATGCCCGTAGCGTTGGCGCTTCCTGTCCGAGCACATATTGCGATCGCGTCGGCTCGGATATCGAGCTCGTCCACGGGCGTTCCTCGAACTGCCACGTTGCCCGATCCACATCGAGGATCCGGACGTTGTCGTGGCCGAAGAGTCGCAACAGCCAGAATCCGAAGGCCGGGGCGTAGCCATAGCAGACAACGGTTGTTCCCTTGTCGATGCCCGACCGGCGCACCAACTCCTCGAAGGCGGTGCGCTCCACGAAGTCGTAGTTTTCGTCCTTGATGTCGCTGTAGATGTTCCACAGCACCGCACCGGGTATGTGCCCCTCGTCATGTGCCGCGGCGGAAACGTCGACCTCGATGATCGCTACCTCCGGATCGTCGAGGTGCCGCGTCAGCCACTCGGGCGTGGCCAGTGCGGGCCGGTGATGATCAGTCTCTCTGGTCGTATGCCCTTGTTCATGCGCCATTGTTGTCTCCGTTCGTGTTGATGGTCAGTGAGAGGATGTCGGGGCGGCTGTAGTGCCCGGAGGGGTCGAAGGTGTGTCGGCCGGCGGCGATGCGGTCCAGGTCAAGGGTCGCGGTCAGGGCTCCGGACTGCCCCGTGAGGGGTCCTCGGAGGATCTCGCCGCCGGGGGCCACGATGGTGCTGTTGCCCCTGGACATGAAGTCCTCGTCACCCCCGTATATGTCGTCGGCACCTGGGAGGTCGCGGGGTACGTCAGAGCCGCGGAGGTAGGAAGCGATCCCGACCACGAAGACCCGGCCTTCCTTGGCGATGTGCCGCAGGGTGGGGACCCATTCGTCGCTGTTGTCCCAGGTGGGTGCCAGCAGCACGTCGATGCCCTTCTCGTAGAGCGCGGCCCGGGCGAGGGGCATGTAGTTCTCCCAGCAGATGAGCGAACCGACCTTGACGCCGCCGATGTCCACGACTGTGAGCAGAGGGCCTTGGCCATTGGCCCAGACGAGTCGTTCTGCGCCCGTGGGGATGAGTTTGCGGTGCAGCCCGGCTATCTGCCCGCAGTCGTCGATGTAGACGACTGCGTTGTACAGCGTGCCTGACGCACATCGTTCGGTGATACCGAGTGCGACCCAGGTGCCCGCCTCGACGGCCGCATCGCATACGGGGTCGAGAGCAGAGCCGGGAAGTTCGATGGCCTGGTCCTGGAAACGGGCGTACCAGTCGGCATCACTCCACGGGTTCTTCCGCCAGACCCAGTCGGGATAGCCCGGCACGAACGACTCGGGGAATACGACGAGGTCCACTCCGTCGGTTCCGGCCCTGGTGATGCTGTGGGCGGCGGCACTGAGGGTGGCATCGCGGTCGAGGTAGGCGGGGGTGGCCTGCACGGCGGCCACCCGGAACTGGCCCCGGCCGTTCATCGTGTCGCGCCGGCGATCACCAGCTCGCGGGGGCCGACGAACCCCGCGTCTGTCTCGAATTGGCCGAGAGCGGTCTCGATCTCTTCCCACACGCTCTGTTGTTCGCCCGGGTCGAGGGACCCCAGCATCTGGTGGGTTGCCCCGGTGAGCCATTTCTCGATCACGGGGGCCCATGCGTTCCAGCCCGAGGCGTACTCCTCCCATTGCTGGCGGGTAGTGGTCTTGTACTGTGCAGAGTCAAATGACATTGGCTTGCTCCTCGGGGCCGGATCTGTCGCTGGCGGTGTCACCGTGGATGTGGTGTCATCCTCAAGGCGCCAGATCTCGCCGATATCCGCCAGATCCGGTCTGGCGATGTCCTGGCAAGTCTCCGAAGGGAGTGGACCTTGACCGAAGCGGACGGGCGGGAATTGGTCGGCCGGGTGACGTCTCTGAGACGGCTGGACTCGGCGGTCCAGGCGTCAGCGCGTGGTGTTCGTACTGCCGTGCTGGTGAGCGGAACAGCCGGGATGGGCAAGACATCGCTCATTCGCGCTGCCCTGGAAGCTTCGGTGGTCGACGGGGCGATCGTGGGATGGGGGACCTGCTGGCAAGGTGATGGCGCGCCCGGGTTCTGGCCGTGGATGCAGGCCTTCGACGACCTGTGCGCTGCAGTTGGGGTCGACGGGGCGATCGAAGCAGCGGGCCGGGACCGTGGAACCCTGTCGGTGCTGATCCGGGACCTCGATGCGAAGCGTCGACCTCGACCGACGATCCGGACCGGCATCGGCTCCTCCTGCTCGACGCGGCTGGTCGGTGGCTCGAGGCGTTGGCGGCGGAGCGGCCGGTCGTCGTGGTGCTCGATGACCTCCAGTGGGCTGATCCTTCGACCCTCGACCTCCTCGACTATGTGATGGCGGCGCCGGCCAGGGCGCGGCTGTTGGTGGTCGGGGCCTACCGACAGGACGAGCTCGACGACGACGAGCAGGCCCGTCTGGGCGCGCTGGTCTCCCACAGCGAGCACATCCACCTCGGGGGCTTGTCGATCGATGAGGTCGAAGAACTGGTCGAGCGGGATCTGCGGACCCGACGCTGCTCGTACGCTCGCGCCTGAGCTCCATCGCCGCACCGGCGGGTCACCCCCTGTTCGTCAGCGAGCTCGCGAAGCTGTCAGATGCCGGCAGCGAGGGTCCGCTCCCAACGGCCGTGACCGGTGCCGTGGCCAGTCGGCTCGACTTCCTGCCCACGGAGACCCGGGGGATCCTTGACGCCGCCAGCGTGCTGGGTAACCGCCTGCTGCCCGACGTGCTGGGCGCGGTCACCGGAGATCCCCCTGCAGTGATCCTCGACCGGTTGGCGCCGGCGATCGATGCCGGCCTCGTGCGGAGGTCACCGGGAGACGAGCTCTGGTTCTCACACGACCTGTTCCGCGAGACCATCCACGCCCAACTGAGTGTCTCGGCCGAACGTGAGCTCCACGGAAGGATCGGGCATGCGCTCGAAGCCCGAGCCGATCGCGGGCGCGATGGTGCCACCGGGCGATCTGGCCGAGCACTTCGCACAGGCGATAGCCCTGGTCGATCCGACCCACGCGATCCGGTGGGCGAGGGACGCTGCCTCCGATGAGCGCCGACGCTCGGCGTTCGGCGAAGCGGCCGCACACCTGCGGCGGGTCCGTAGCGCAGCCGCCGATGCGGGAGTCACCATCGAACCCGGTCTGCTCGTCGAGCTCCTCATCGACGAAGCCGACGATCAGGCCCGCTCAGGCGACCCGGACGTGGCTCGCGGTCTGCTCTCCGACGCCGCCAAGGTCGCACCCACTCCAGCGTCGGAGGCCGACGTTGCGCTCGCGGTGCAGCGCCTCGGAGCCAAGTTCGCGGCCCCTCGCGACGAGATCATAGCCAGCTCGAGGCGGCCCTGGAAGGCGGTGGCCGGCATCGACCCCATCCATGAGGCCCAGCTCACAGCGGCGTTGGCCCGCGAGCTCCAGCACTCCGTGGCCGAAGACCGCCAGAGGGCCGGTCCACTGAGCGAACGGGCGCTGCTCCTGGGTCGCGAGTCCGGACGACGACGAGACCCTCATCGCCTGCCTGCTCGCCCGCCACGACGCCTTGTGGGAGCCGGGCACCGGTGTCGAGCGAGCGGCGCTCGGTCACGAGATCGCGAGCCGTCGGTGGCCGGGTGGGCAGCGTCGACCGTCTGGCCGAGGGTCTCATCCTCGAAGCCAACGGGCTCCTCGAATCCGGGTCGGCCGCGTTTCGCCCCGTGCTCGACCGCTGGTTCGGCCTCTTGGAGGCCAGGGACGAACCACGCGACCGCTACATGGTCCTGACCCGCCGGGCCGCGCTGGCATTGCTCGACGGAGACGCTGATCGGGCCGAGGCGCTGATGACCGCCGCGGCCCGGTGCGGCGAGGTCATCCACGAACCAGACACCGGGCAACGTTCTGATGTCCCAACGCGTCGCGCTCGCCAGGACACGCAACGAACCCGACGAGCTGATCAGGCTCGCCCATGACGCCGTCGACTGGTGGACCGGCGCCCCGGTACTCGCCCACGCAGTGGCCGCCGGCGCCTACGCGGCCGCCGGTGATCTCGATGCGGCAGCCCGCGAGGTCGCCAGCGTTACACAAGCCGGGGGGCTGGCAAGCGAAAGCTCCTACCTCCGGTCAGTTCTCGTAGCCCACCTCGCCGATGCCGCCATAGCCCTCGACGACACCGACCTCTGCCAGGCTCTTCTCCACGACATAGAGGATCTCACCGAGAGTTGCGGTGTGAACGGAGCGGTCGTGGCCTTCGCCGGTCCGTTCGCACACCCCGCTGGGCGCCTCGCTGCGGCGCTCGGCCAGCATCGATCATGCTCGGGTGGTCCTTCGATCGTCCGTCGACACCTCCCGCCGGCTCGGAGCCACGGTGTGGCTCCGCCGAGGAGAAGAAGCCCTCAGGTCGCTCGAAGATCCACAGGAGGAACATTCGTCGGAGGCACGGGTCGCGACGAACACGGCCTCGATGACGCGCTCCGGCAGGCTCTGGACGATCTCGTGGTGCGGCAATGAATGCAGCATTCCACACTCCAAGGGTCTGGCAGACATCGCCGAGCTGGTTCGCCATCGCGGTGAGGAGATTCCCGCACTTCGGCTGGTCGGCAACGCCACCGGTGGCGAGATGACCAACGAGCCTCTCATCGACCACGCGGCCCTCGACGCGTACCGGATGCGCCTCGAAGAACTGGATACCGAGATCGATCAGGCTGACACCGATGCCGACATCGGGCGGATCGAAATGCTCCATCGCGAGCGCGAACAGCTCCTTGCCGAGATCCGAAGCACGACTGGTCTGGGTGGACGACTTCGCAACACACCCAACGGGCCGGCCGAGAGAGCCCGCAAAGCCGTCAGCGCCCGTATCCGCGATGCCATCGGGAATCTCCACTCAGCATCACCGCAACTTGCGGCCCATCTCGATCGTTCAATCCGGACCGGGGTGCGCTGCACCTACGCTCCGGCCGCCGACGACCAGGTTCTGTGGATCGTCGAGGATCGATAGAGCGCGAGCGACAGGCTGCCGGCATGGATCGGCTCGTTGGATGTTCTCCGCCGAGGTTGTGCGGTCGGTCTCCGCATTGATGTCGCACCGCCTGTTTAGGGTTGTGTTCATGGTTCGAGAGGGGAGTGAGTCGGAGCGTCTGGGCTCTCGCGGTTGCGGTCGCGGGTCCCGCCCTTCGGGGGTCGAGGCTGATCGGCTCCACGATGTCAGGTCAGGCTCAGGTTCGGGCTCGAATGCTGCTTGGTTGGGACAGTTGCAGGATTGCACGTGTGCAGATTCGTGGGCCCATGGCCGTGACCGGGATCTGGGTGACGAGGCACAGTGTCCGGCGACGATCCGACGGCGCGGTGAGGACCTTCTCGCTCAGTTGCGGGTGTGGATGGTTGAGCAGGCTGAGAACGGGGCGTTGGTCGGGGAGTGTGAGGCTGATCCGCTTGTTGAGATCAACGCCCAGGTGGCGGTGTTGAACCGTTTGTTGACCGGGGTGGGTTCGGACCGCTCGGAGGTCGCTGGTCTGGATGGTGACGCTTTGATGGGGGCGGTGTTGGGCCTGGAGGACACTCAACGTCGTTTGGATGCTGTGAAGGCGAGTGTGTTGGGTGTTCTGGTTTCATCTGGTGTGACGGAGTCGGAAGCGGGGTTGGGCGCGAAGCGTTGGAAGGCGTATCGCACCCATGGCAGTGACGCGACGGTGGCGCGTGAGTTGAGGGTGTCTCGGACGTTGGCCCGGTTTGAGCATTTCGCTGATGCTCTGGCGCGGGGTGCTGTCGGCGTGGATCATGTGTTGGCTCTCGCAGCTGTGTGCAACGACCGCACTGTTGATGGTTTGGTCGAACTCCAGGATTCACTCGTGCGGTTCGCGAAGTTGCAGTCGTACAAGGTGTTCGTGGCTCATCTGCGCCGTGTTGTGGCGGTGGTCGATCCTGACGGGTCTGAACCGGATTGCGGTGATCGTGACACTGCGTCGTTGGGTCGCGATCTGGAAGGTCATCTGCATGTCCGTTTGGAGGCGTCAGGTCACAACGCGGTTGAAGTTGAACAGATCATCAACGCTGAGACAGACCGTCAGTTCAGGTCGGCGGTCAAAGAATACGATGCGACCGGGATGGGGGTGCCTGCACATTCGGTGTTGCGGGCCAGGGCGATCGTCGAGTTGATTCGTCGGGGAGCGCAACCGAACCCGAAAGCGTCATCTCCGGTGGTGGAGGCGGTGTTGCCGGTCACCGTTGACGTGCATGGGAACGTGGTGGGGATTCATACGGTCGATGGCTATGACCTGGACACGATCACCGCTGCAACCTTGATTTGCGATGCGCATACCCAACCGGTGGTGGTTGATTCGGCGGGGAATCCGTTGAACATGGGCCGTCTGTGCCGGTTTTTCACTGCTGAACAACGCAAAGCAATGGTCCTGCGTGATGGCGGTTGCATCTTTCCGGGTTGTGATCAGCCTGCGTCTCGTTGTGATGCCCATCACGGTCTCGAGTGGGTCAACGGTGGACTGACTGATATTTGCAACGGCGGCTTCCTGTGTCGTCGTCATCACGGTCTTGTTCATTGTCACGACCCGTGGGTGATCGAACACTTCTGTATCGAGGATCTACCTGCGGATCTGCGTGAAGCTCATCGGGTGCGCGCGGCGAGTGGCGGGATGGATCCTAGTGTTGACGTCGTGGTCGTCCGTTCTCCCAAAGGGAAACGGTTTCTCGCTCAGAACGCGGTTGATCACCGCGGTCCGGCCCCACCACAGCGACCTCCCGCAGCCTGAAGCAGGCACCCGACATTCCCGCCCGTGGGGACAACAGCACGAGGGGACAAGGGCACAGAGCACTCTCAGCACTGCCAACCTGACACCATTCACCCAGGGCCGTCCCCAAACGGCCCGCTTCCCGCGCCCGGGCCTGACCCGACCAGCAGACACCTGAGGGGCGACACGCAGTCGGAAGGGGCAAGCGACCAAGGGTCAAGGTTGGCCGGTGGGGTTGGCCTATCCCGGAGTGACCGACCAGTTGCCGTCCGCGGTGATCCAGACGAAGGCGGGGCCTCGCATTTCGACCGTTCCGTCGTAGGGGCCGGTCTCGTCAACGATCGTGTCGATCTCACGCGTTTTGATCTCGAACGTGTTCACAGTGAACCGGCCGCTACCGGAATGCGTGATGGTCACAGGGCCGACATCTCCCGCATACAGGACGACGTTGTCTCCTGCTCCCGAGAAGGCACCTTCCTGGGCCGTGAGCGATTCCACGGGGACCATCCGGATTTCCCATGGACCGTTCGCCGTGATCTCGAGACTGCGCGAGTCCTGTTCGTCGTGAAAATCAACTGCCACGGCGCCCTTGTACGAGCCCGTGGTGTCGACGTAGGGTGCTACTTGGCCGCCGTTTGCATCCAATCCGGTGACCTTGAAGGGTCCCGACCCGCTGTAGGTGATCTTCGCGACCCGGGGACCGGGGGGATCGATCGTCACGGTCGAGTCGGCGGTACCACTGAACTCGAGCACCGGGAGGCGAGCTCCGGGTGCGATCGTGGGCTTGGGTGGGAGCATCGAGGTCGTGGCCTCTGTTCCGGTTGTGGCACCAGGGTCGGAAACCGTCGTCTCACCAGCCACCGCGGAGGCCTCGGCGGTTGCAGCGTTTTCGCCGGATCCGCTGTCGCGCAACAGGAAGTACCAACCTGCGAACAACACGACCAGCACGGCGACGACCAGTCCGGACCACTTGATCACCGGCGACATCCCCGGCTTGTCCACCGGGCTCCCGGTTGGTGCGGCGGCCGCTGTCTTCTGCGGAGCCTGACGGACGACCCGGGGCTCGGTGGGCGGCGGTAGGTCCGAGGTGAGTCCGAACTCTCCGGGGCGGAGGGTACCTGGGGCCGGTTCCACTCCCGTTTGCGTTCCGGCCGCTACGGATTCACCGAACAGCGGATCCTCTGGGGAGCCACCGGGAGTGTTCTCGGGACCGGCAGGCGGTGGATACGCGGGTGCCTGGATCTCATCGCCCCACTGGGGGCTGGCAGGTGACTGCTCGCCGTCGGGGTGTGGCGTGGATGTGGATCCACCCGTCGGGGACCAAGGTGGCGGAACTGCGCCGGGTGGTGCGTTCGTTGGAACACCCGGCAGCGCTGTGGAAGTCGACTCATCGCTCGGCGCGGATTCGTCGGAAATGACAGTCGGGTCGTAGTCGGGTGGGTGCCACAACCCATCAGAGGTCTGCCACCACCCATCTCCCTGCGGTGTATCGCTCATATCAGCCCTTCGGTTCCAAGCGTGCGTGTGCGAGAAGCCTCTCAAGGATACGCGCGACCTCATCTGTGCTGTTTGCACGGTCGAGAGCGGCCGTGATCCGTCTGTCGTGTTCCGGTGCGACCAGAATTCCGACGCCCGTCGTTCTGACCGCAACAAAGCCGTCCTCGTCTGTCAAGTCATCTCCGAAGAAGACCGGTGTCGTCAGGGCATAGCCCGTGTCGATCGCGTCGAGGAGCCATTCGATCGCCCTCCCCTTGTCCCACTGGGCGGCCGGGCGGAGCTCGAAGATCGCCTTGCCGCCGGTCATTCGAAGTTCATCGTGACGTTCCACTTCCTGTGAAACGAGGGCTTCGAGTTCGCCATGGAGGTGTTCGGGGGTCTCGCGATAGTGGATAGCGGTGGCATAGCGCTTGGGCTCGACTCGAGCGCCCGGCACCCGGGCGACTGCTTCTTCCAGGTTGGCCGTTGCCTGCGCCAGAGCAGGCAGAGCGTCGGTGCCGAGCTCGATCTCGTGGTAGGTACCTTCGGGAGAACGCACCTCGAAACCGTGGCTGCCCGAGATCCAGAACTTGTCACTGGCGATCATGGACGCCACGTCATCGAGTCCACGACCACTCACGATCGCGACCGGTACCAGATCCGCGAGGGCCTCGAGCTGCGCGAGTACGTGGGGGTCGAGTCGGGCGTCCTCGGGCCGGTCCACGATCGGGGTGAGGGTCCCGTCGTAGTCACAGAACACGGCGATCGGCCGCCCCGCGGTGCGCCGCGTGAGGTCGTCGTCGTCCAGTGCATGGGGGAGGTCCGATGCCACCGTCCGCGCTGGCTGAGCTCGTTGGATCGAGTGGCCGCGCTCGTCGATGCCGACAACCTCGAGGTCCGCGGCATCGGGAACGACCAGATCGGCGTGCTCAGCGAGAGGGCCGGGATTGAGCGACCGGTCGAGGCCTATGACCAAACCGAAGCCACCTGCGCGTCCTGCGGCCACCCCCGAGATGGCGTCCTCAACCACCGCTGCGTGCAATGGGTCGACGCCGAGCCTGCGCGCTGCTTCCAGGAACACGTCAGGCGAAGGCTTGCCCGGAAAGCCCAGCGCTGCCTGGTCGATTCCATCCACACGAACCTCGAAGAGGTCCGCCATGCCGGCAACTCTCAGCACCATCTCGCAGTTCTTCGATGCCGAGATGACAGCAGTTCGGATATCGGCTGCATGGAGCGCCTCCACGAAGCGACGGGTGGTCACATATGGGGCTACGCCGTCGGTCGCCACAGCCTCCTCGAACGCCGCGTTCTTGGTGTTCGCCACCGCGCAGACTGTGCTGTCGCCCGGTGGATCGCTCGGATCGCCCCGGGGGAGTTCGATCCCACGTGAACGCAACATGGCGTCGACTCCGTCGTACCTCCCGATTCCGTCGACGTGGGCGCGGTAGTCGTCATCGGTGAAGGGTGCTGCCGACGGCCCGGATGCGTGGGATGTCAGGAAACTGTCGAACACGTGCTTCCAGGCGGCGAAGTGGACCGTGGCTGTCCGGGTAATCACTCCGTCGGTGTCGAATATGACCGCGTCGATACGTTGCACTCTCTGAAACTAGCTGCGGGCTAGAGCCTCTCGGAGCGCCGCAGCCACCTGAAGGAGATCCAGCCGGGAAGGGTCGGCAGCCAGAACGTGATCAGGCGGTACAGGAACACGCTCGGCACCGCTATCGCCCCGGTCACGCCGAGGGCCATCAGGCCCCCGATCAGGGCTACTTCGACTGCTCCCAGGCCACCGGGCGTCGGAGCGAGTGAGGCGATGGCAGAGCTGATCAGGTAGATCGTCATTATCGCGACGACTTCGTCACGGATGCCGAACGCGTGGGCCGTGTAGAAGAACGCCAGTGCACCGAACAGGAGTCGGGCTGCCGCTCCGAGGAAGACCCATGAGAGTCGGCCCGGATTGTTCAGGGCCGCACGCACGCTCGGCATCGCATTCCGGGCGAGTGGCAGCGAGGTTCCGATCACCGTTCTGCGTGTGGCGGGGACCACCATGGCCAGCGCGCCCAACCCCACGGCCAGAGCAAGGCCGATCAACAGTGCGGAAGGCGACACGAGTCGGTCCTGGTTGTCGGACCTCACCCACCACAACACGAACACCGCGATGAGCACCACGTAGCTGACAACGGTGGTGAATTGGCGCAGACCGACTGCCCGGGTGGCGCTGCGGGCGTCGATGCCCTCGCGTTGCAGGTACCGTCGCTCGACCGAAGCGGCACCGACCCCCGCCGGTTTGAACTTGCCGGCGAACGCAGTGGCGACCTGGGCCGCGAGCGTGGGACCAACGGGCAGACGCGATGCGACGCTTCCCAGTATCTGCACAGCCCCTGCAACGAACGCAGCGGCCGTGGCCGCGATTGCGGGAATCGACCACCATGGATCGACTCCTGAGAGCTCTCCGAAGAGGCCCGGTAGGTCTGCCAGAACGGGGGCGAGGATGTAGACGAGGATCACCATCGCCACCAGGGCACCCACTGCAAGGGGAGTGACCCTGGTCACGGGCTCCAGCGTCGGGGGTTCGGTATCGCTGAGTGCCTCGATCTCCAGGCGCAGTTCGTCGAGCAGACCCTTGCGGGTCTTGAGTGAGGCCTGGGTGGCCCCGCTCATTGCCGCCGGCTGCATGCGCCCGAGCGTGTCCGCCACGGTTGGTGCGCCGAGGACCGCGATCGCGGTGGAACTGGCGCGCCTGACACCGACGACCAGCGAGAGACTCACGAGGAGCTGCGCGAGGTCGGCCTGCAGCAGTGCGTCGTCGGCCGCAATCTCCGAGAATCCGAAATCGATGATCAGGGGCTCGTTCTCGCGCGGTGAGGAAGACGTTCGCCAGCCGGAGATCGCGATGGGCGATCCTGTGTTCGCGAAGGATCCGGACCTCGTCCCAGATGATCGTGAGGATCTCGTCGGTCAGTTCCTCGGCGTCTACAGCATCGAGGCTTCGGCCGTCGATCCGGTCATAGGCGAGCAGAAAGCTCTCGCGGCCGATCATCGACATGGAGCGCAGACGTGGAGTGTTGACCCCGACGTCACGCGCAGCGAGGGCGACCAGTGCCTCGTGTTCGATCGTGCGGCGCAGCGAGGAGAACGGGCGTTCGTCACCGACGTTGCGCAATCGAAGCATTCGATAGACGCGGAACAACAGATCCGCTGCGCGTTGGTCGGTCCCGAGCACCTTGACGAACAGCTCGGACCCATCAGCGGTCTCTGCGAACCAGGGGACCGAACCGCGTGCGTCCACCGACGCCGGGTTGATCGTCACCGCGGCGAGGCCACTCGAGACCAGGGCGGTGATGATCGAGGATGCGCGTGGTTGGGTGGTCGGTCGACCGAACATCAACAACACTCCGGAACCGATCGCAACTCCCGTTGTGAGGCTCAGCAACGCGTGTGTGGAGACTCCGGGAGCAACTGCGAGGCGTAGGACCATGATCGATCCGACCAGCCACATCCCCAGGTGGCGCCAACGGCTGGAAACGAACGGTGCAACGGCCACGAACGCGGCGATCATCTGGGCGGTAGCGACCACATCGGTGCCCGTGTCGAGCGCGACGCTCGCACTTGCCGCGCTCAACCCATGGGTGACGGGATCCAGATTCCCGACCCATTCTCCGATTGCCGCAATCGCCAGGCTCGCCAGAATGTTTGCAGTCAGGACATAGCCGAACAGCCGCCACCTCCTGGTCACAAGCGGAAGTATCAACACCACCAGGGTCGCGGTCACCGACGCCGCCAGCAGCAACACATCGAGAGTCACCCGCACGGCCTCCACGTTGATCGTCAGCAACGAACTGAGGCCCGCTTCGATGCCGTCCATGCCGTCATGGAGGTAGCGCGTCGCCACCGTGACGGTGAGCGCAGCGGCGGCCCAGCCGACCAGCCTCAGGAGATCCAGCGGCGAGCGATCGTATGAAACGACTTCGGCATCCACATCGAAGGACTCGCCCGCGTCGGAGTCATCGATACTCGACGGGAACTCCGGAGCATCGTGTTCGAGGGTATGTGAGTCATTCAATGGCACACGTCCTATGTTGGCCTGATGTCATCACTATCGGATGCAATTGGCAGAATTGGATCCGAATCGGCCGATGATGTGCTCAATCGTCCAGCAGCGCTCGGGGTGCACCTGGGAGCGTCGGTGGCCGTGTTGGGCGCGGCCACCGCAGTTGCGGCCACCGGAGTACCGCGGCTCGAGGAAGACTTCTTCGAACTGCTGAACGGCGGACCCGATGGTCTCGAATACCTCTTGTGGGTCCCGATGCAGGTCGGGAGTCTGTTCGGACCGTTCGTCGTCGGTGGAGTCGCATGGCGTCAGTGGAGGCGTTGGCGCCCGGCGCTCGGCTCGGTCGTCGCCGGAGTCGTTGCGTGGCAACTTGCCAAGACCGTGAAGACCGCAGTCGAGCGGGGCAGGCCCTTCGAGGAGTTGGGCTCGTTTGCGATGCGGGCCGGCACGCCCACCGACGGTCTCGGATTCGTTTCCGGCCACTCTGCGGTTGCCTTTGCAGTAGCGGGAGTGTGTTCGCCGTACCTGCGCCGTAGAGGTCGGATGGTTGCCTATTCGATGGCTACTCTCACCGGCCTCGCGAGGATCCAGGTCTCTGCACACCTGCCGCTCGACGTCGTGGGTGGGGCGGCTCTGGGTTACTGCCTGGCGCAGGTATGGAATCTGGCCGTCGGTGTTCCTGCAACCGAGGTTGACTCCGAAACGGAATCAGGGTCCGTCGATCCAGGCCGGAGCCGCCTCGAGTAGGAACCGGCTCACCTCGAGGCATCGTTCCAGAGCATCGCAGAGCATCTCCTCGCCCATGAATACCTGCCACATGTCCACCGAGATACGTGCGACCACGTTCAGGGTTCTCACCGACGGGTCGGTCACGAACAGGAATGAATCGATGGCGGACACCTCGACCGGGAGGTCGGGGCCGCCCAGGCCCGCCAGTTCGGTGGCCAGGAGGAGTAGGTCGGGGCTATGCGGGAGCGGTGGGAGGGACCAGTTGAACGACAGGGGGATCTGGAACGATTCCTCGGGTTCTTCACCCTCGGGTAGCGGAGTCAGCGCATCCTCGAACGCGAGCATGGTACGGGGGTCCACCTCCACGCTGAAGTGGAACTCCAGCGGTCCGCCGCAAGCGTCCTCGGGGTGCAGATCCACCTCGAAGGACTGACGCATCGAGTACGTCTCCACGAAATGACGCTCGTCGTGCACATGGAACCCATGGTCGGCGGCGTGGTTCTTGAGATCCGACACGAAGCCGGCGACATCGATGAGTGCCATCCCCAACAGGTTGCCAGTCCGAAGCCCGATCGAAAAGCCGCATCCATGAACATCTTGCAGATCGCGTCCCGGCCCGCGGGGATCCTCCGCCCAGATACCCTGCTGCAGTGCAGCCAGGCAAGGAGGAAGGTGGAATGTCGGAGGCACTGGTCGTCGCCCTGCTGGAGCGCGCTGCGGATGTCGCTGCAGTGACGCTGCGGCGGTTCCTGGCTTCCGCGCGGGTGGAGATGCAAGGGCTCCGGGACACCGCGATGGCCAGTACCAGCTCGACCTGAGCGTCGACCACGCGGTGCTCGAAGTGTTGTTGAGCGCAGGGGTCGGGGTGTTCTCCGAGGAATCCGGTCTCACGGATGCTGATTCGGACGTGGTCGTGGTCGTTGACCCGGTCGATGGATCCACGAATGCCGCGCGCGGGATCCCCTGGTATGCGTGCAGTCTGTGCGCCGTGGATGCGGAGGGACCGTGGTTGTCGCTGGTGGCCAACCTTGCATCGGGCGTGCGCTATTCGGCGGTCCGTGGTGGAGGAGCAAGGCGCGACGGGACTCCCATAGCGGTTGCAGCCGGAGTAGGGCTCGCGGACGCGCTCGTGGTGCTCAACGGCCACCCCCCGGCACACTTCGGATGGCGCCAGTACCGAGCCCTGGGAGCGACAGCTCTGGACATCTGCGCCGTTGCTGATGGAACGGTCGATGCCACCATCGACTGCACGCACAGCGAACTCGGGCCGTGGGACTACATGGGCGCAATGTTGGTGCTCGGCGAAGCCGGAGGCGTCATCGTCGATGCCGACGGGCGCGAGCTCGTGGAACTCGATCCGTCGGTTCGGCGCACTCCGGTTTCAGCCTCGACCCCGGAATTGCTGGCCCAGGCGCTCGCAGCGAGAGGCACGGGTTGATGCGGCGCAGCTTCATGGTGGCTGTCTTCTCGGTGTTCGGTTGGCTTCCGCCGACGGTGCGCCGTCACGTAATCCGTGCAGTGTCGCCCAAGTACACCGTCGGGGCATTGTGCATCGTGGAGCGAGAAGGTGGCTCGGTGCTCCTGGTCCGCCACAGCTACAACCGTCGGTGGGGGACCGTAGGTGGTCTCGCCAAGCGACGCGAACGCCCCGAGGTGTGCGCGGTTCGTGAGACGTTCGAAGAAGTGGGTCTGAGGATCACGATCGCGGCTCCACCGGTGGTCCTGGTGATGGCCGACCTGGGTCGGGTGGACGTGGTGTTCCACGCACACCCCACGGACGAATCATCGGCGGATGAGGTCGGACCGCGGTCGCCGGAGATCCTCGAAACACGTTGGTTCATGCCATCGGAGCCGCCTCGGCTCTCTCCGGATACCGAAGCGGCATGGAGTGCCCTGGCCGAGGCGGGGCTGCTCGAGCCACCAGGCGAGCAACCTGGTTGAGGCGTGCGCATCCAGGGTCGGCATGCTGATGCGGATCCGGGAGTGGACCTGCGGGTGACGTCTCTGGCGGCGGCGACTCTGACAGATCGGGGCCGTGCGAGTACGCTCACCCGCCGCGGGCGTGTAGCTCAGTTGGCTAGAGCGCTTCCCTTACAAGGAAGAAGTCGGGGGTTCGAGACCCTCCACGCCCACTGGCCGGACCATCGTGTCGTCGTTCCAACCGGTGAAGGGCACCGTGTACGTCGGCTTCCAGCGGTAGATGGGTTGTCGGCGGTGCAGATCGCAGGGGTCGAGCATGTCCGGCCAGCGTCGAGCACGACGTCTGTATCTAGTTGATCCGATGCACTGACCGGGCGGTCTCCAGAATCGGCAGCGTCTGATCGACGAGAGCCCAGCGATCCCGTTGATACCGCGCAGCAGCTCGTCCCATCGGTCGCCGATGACCGATCGCGCCCACTGGGTCATTGCCTCCTCCCGCTCATCGCCGGAGGTCATCGCGATGGTCGGGCCGAGCTCTGCGACCTTGAAGCTCCCGGCAAGTGCTGCGCTGTGGGCCTCGGATACGGCGACCCACAGCGCAGCCAGATCCGACTCGCCGATCCGGCGGACAAGGACGGCTGTGTACTTCGCCAGTGGGCCATCCAGACCCTGGTAGCGGCGATGCGCCGTGAGAGCTGCGATCACAAGTTCGAGACTCAGGTCCATGCGTCCGATGCTCAGCGCCGAAGCGAAGGCCACCGGGCTCGTCCGCTGGTTGGTTCGCACGATCTCCTCGAGACACTCCTCTGCCATCTCCACTTCGCCTGCCCAAACAGCGACAGCGGCTGCAGCATCCAGGACCGTGCCCATCAGGACACCCGAGGAGCGGGCAATCCTGAGCGCCCTGCGCGTGAGGTCCATCGCTTCAGCGGTTTGTCCCAGCCTGGCCAGAACCTCTGCGAGCCAGGCCATGTTGATCGACAGGGTTCCCACGTTGCCGAGTTCCTCGTGCAAGTGAGTCGACGTGCTGAGGTGACGAGCTGCGCCTGCCATATCGCCCAACGTGATGTCCGCGACGCCGAGGTGGAACTCGGTTTCTGCCCGCAGGGTCCCGTCTCCTGTTCGTTCGGCCAGGTCGAGGGCCTTCTCCAGCCAGCCGATCGCGCCGGTATCGCCTGCGTAGGCATCCGCGAATGCGGCGGTGTTGCAGGCGTGTCCTTCGAGCAGCGGGTCAACATCGACGCCGTTGCGCAGTCGCGTCATCGGTCGCTCGGTCAGTTCGCCCAGGTCGATCAGGGCGGGTATCACGGTTCGGGCGGCATCGAACAGCAAGAGCAGGTCCGTCGGGTCGTCTCGTCGGTCCAGAGTCGCTGCAGCGAGTTGCGTGTTGGCGAGATCAGTCAGGAAGACATTCGAGCGCGCCTCGTCGTCCGCGAAGCGGTCACCAACGAGGCCCCGCTGCGTGATGGCCACGAAGTGTTCCGCGTGGAGGTCGAGCACCGAATCGAGGTCCCCGTGGGATTGGAGTCTGGACAGCGCGAATTGCCTGACTGGTTCGAGCAGTTTGAAACGAGGTTCATCGTGCGGTCTCGGATGGAGCACGACGAGGGACTTCCAGCGAAGGCGTTCCACCACTGCCTCGGCTGGATCCGCGAGGCGGCCACCCACCGCTGCGGCGGCCCCGAGGGTGAACCCGTCGACGAACACCGACAAATTCCGCAGCAGGGTTCGTTCGTCGGCGTCGAGCAGGTCGTAGCTCCACTCGACGGTCGAGTCGATGGTCTGCTGCCGGGCGATTGCGGATCGTCCCGGTGTGCCGAGGAGGCGGAAGTGGTCCTCCAGGCGTTTCATCAACTGTGGCGCAGTGAACGTGGCGAGCTGTGCTCCTGCGAACTCCAGGGCCAGTGGGATGCCGTCGAGGCGCCGACAGATCTCTTCGAGGGCGTGGGCCGTGGCGTCGTCCTCGGGGATCCGTGCACCTGCTGACTCGGCGCGGTCGCGCAGCAGTGCTTCGGATGGGGACGGTGCCTCGCCATCGGTGGGCAGGCCGAGTGACGGTACGAAGTAGACCCGTTCGCCCGCCATTCCGAGGGGTTCCCGGCTGGTCGTGAGCAGGGCGAGGCCACCACAGCCACGCACGAGCCGTTCTGCCACCGCAGCGGCGGGGCCCAACAGGTGCTCGCAGTTGTCGAGCACCACCAGTGCGCGGTCCCCGGAAAGCGCCGCCTCGAGCTGGCGCTCGTGGTCGGTGGACGCACCTGATAGCCCCACCCCCGCCGCGGCGGCCACGGCGGCCACGACACCCTGTGCATCGACCGGCGCGAGTTCGACCCACACGACACCGTCCGCGTGTGATTCGGCAATCCGGGAGGCCACCTCGACCGCCAACCGGGTCTTGCCCACGCCTCCGACCCCGGTCATCGTCACGAGACGGTTGTCTGCAAGCAGATCGCTGATCTCGGCGATCTCGGCGTCACGGCCGTGCAGTGTGTCGAGCGGCCGGGGCGGGACTCTCTCGGTGGGCTCGGCGGAGTGCAGGCCCGGGAACTCGAGATGCGATCCAAGCCGGCTCAGCTGGTGTACTGCCTCGGGGCGTTCCAAGCCCTTCAGATGGATTCGACCCATGGGTACGGCCTCGCATCCGCGTGTGTCCGCGAGCAGGGCTGCCGTCGCGGCAGAGCACAGCGTCTGCCCGCCGTGTGCTGTCTCCATCAACCGTGCCGCCCTGTTGACCGCCGCGCCGAAGTAGTTGCCTCCCCGGACTTCCGCAGTGCCGGTATGAAGTCCGACCCGAACCCGGATCGGTTCACTGGTGGGCCAGTCGACGGTGGCGAGTCCCTCCTGCAGCTCCACTGCGGCTGTGAAGGCGGATTCGGCGCTCACGAAGCCGGCTCCCAGGCTGTCGCCACCCTCGTAGAAGACACGGCCACCCGCTCTGGTCAGGGCGTCGCCCACCACCGAGTCGTGCAGTGCCAAGGCCTTCTGCATGGCCTTGGGCTCCAGGTCCCAACGGACGGTTGACCCTTCGATGTCGGTGAACAGGAACGTCAACGTCTCAGAGGCGGCCGCCGGGTTGCGTTTGCCGCGGGTGTCGTGCAGTTCCGGGTCCTGGCGCAGTATCGCTGCCTCGAGGTCGCGCAGCTCCGGCCCGGGCTCCACCCCGAGTCCTTCCACCAGGTGGTTTCGCGCCCGCTGGAACGTGGACAGTGCCTCCGTCTGGCGGCCCGAGCGGTAGAGAGCCAACATCAGGCTCGCCCAAAGCCCTTCCCGCATCGGGTTCTCGTCGACCCAGGCGCGCAGCGCCATCGTGAGCGCCGGGTCTTCCCCGCCTTGCAGGCGGGCCTCGGCGAGTGCCTCGATGACGTTGCAGCGCAATTGCACGTAGGACTCGGCCAGGGCATCGAGGATGAGGCATGGAGCCGTGCCGCTCAACGGCTCGGATCCGCAGAGTTCCAGCGCGTCCGAAAGGAGCTTGGTGCGAGCTTCCGAACTCCCATCTGCGCCCGGCCGGTTCGCGGCCGCCATGAGCGCCTCGACCTCCTCGACGTCGGTTCGGGCCGACGACGAGAGCGTGTAGCCGCCCGGTCCGGTCGTTATCACCCCTCCCGCAGCGTCACCAAGGGCCGAGCGTATGCGTGACACATAGGTCTGCAGCGTCTTGCGGGCTGTCTTTGGAACTCCGGCCCCCCAGAGGGCATCGATGAGCCAGTCCTGCGATCTGGGCGAGGCCGGATTCGCAGCCAGCAGCGCAAGTACGGTCCGCTCTTTCGGTCCCCCCAGGTCGACCGGTTCTCCACCGAGGGTCGCCGAGACGGGTCCGAGAAGCACGACGCGAACGTCGTCCGGAAGCGGAGACGAAGCGCTGATCACGACAGAACTCCGGGCAGGTGGTCCACACCGGTGATCGCGGCCCGGCCAGGCCGAACTGTTGCAGCCTCCCAGTCAATCAAGACGTTCCAGCGCCGGCTGGCAATCGTGTCGACCACGGCGGCGGCTTCCAGCCGGGCGAGCGCGGCGCCGATGCAATAGTGGGCGCCGTGTCCGAAGCTGAGGGTGACACCTTCGCTTCGCCCCGGACGGAAGGTGTCGGGGTCGGGGTGGACCCTTGGATCGCGTCCGGCTGACCAAAGTGAGCCCATAACCAAGTCGCCGGCTGAGAGCTCGAGCGCCCCGATTCGGGTGGGCCTGGTCGCCAGCCGCATCGTGCCCCGCGGCGGGGCAGGAACCGGAGCGATTCCTCGACCACCGCTGACGCGGGAGTCCGCCCGTGGCGCAGATCCGTCAGGACCGATGGGTTACGACCGAGCAGCCACAACGTGTTCGCGATCAGGAACCTGGTGGTGTCCTGTGCGGCGAAGACGATGTTGGCGACCAAGGCTTCCGATTCTTGTCGGGACAGCGCTCCACCGTCTGCAGATTCGGCGATCGACGCGGCAAGCGTGCCGGGTCGAGCCTCGGCCAGCGTCCGCTCCGCCCACTCCAGCAACACCTCCAGCGCGGCCTCGATCTGACGTCGCTCATCCTTGTCGAATACTCCGAAAGCCATGCCCACATCGGTGGCTGCAGAGCCCAGAACGGCCACACCGTCGACATCCACACCGAGGAGGAGGCAAACCGCCGTGAGGGGGACCTCGGCGGCCAAGGTTTGTGCAAGGTCCACACGTGTGCCCCGTGGAAGCCCCGCCATTAGTCCTTCGCAGGCATCCCGGATGGGATCCTCCAACTCTGAGAGACGTCGCGGCGTCAGCCAACCGCGCACCGCCGACCGAAGGCGCCGGTGCTGCTCGCCCTCGGAGGCGAACATGATCATCGACCACCAGTCGTGCAGGAGCCCTTCGGTGACGCCGTTGAACTCCATCAGGGACATCCCGGTCTGGTCGAGTTCCGGGCTGACCAGCAGCGCCTCTACCTCTGCATGTCTGAGCAACTCCGGCCCCATCGGCGTCGCTGCCCAGGGGTGCTGTTCACGGGCGCTTGCCAGTAGCTCGAAGGCGTCGTCGACATTCTCAGGAAGCAGATCCACGTGGGCGGGTTCATTGGCCGTGCCGGTCGGAGGCAGGCGATGGTCGGGCATGTGTCGAGCATCCGATACTCGGGTAGAGAAACGGTAGACACGTGGAAGGTGACGGCCAGCGTTGCGAGCTGCAACGCCTGTTGCCACGTCCCAGGGTCTGCCGCGGTACGCCCGGTTAGCGAGGCGCATAGCTGTCCGCACAGCGCTGCGGTCACGCCCAGCTCCTCGGCCAACTCCTCCAGCTTGAGCGCATGCAGCGCTTCGCTGGCGAGCAAGGCCGAGGTCTCCTCCATGCATGGACGATCGGCTGGTCACAGTACCTGCCCATGCGCCATGTCCCGCCATGAGCCCCAGCTGTGCTCAGCGGGCAGGTGGGTCCGCCGTGGGTTGAGATGATACCTACTGTCACTGGGGGCTGGGTGGCCAGCCCTTGCGGGGCCGGGTGCGGATTCCGGCGTGCCGGAACCTGTCGGCCACGGTCTTGGCATCCAGTCCGAATTGCTGTCCGACTGCTGCGAGCGAGGCGCCGGACTCGTACATCGCTCGAGCTTCGCCGAGAGTTTGCCAGTCCCACGCAGGCGCCGTCCTTCGAGGGACGCCTGCCCGGTCCAAGTGCGCCGCGACCGTGGTGCGGTGCACTCCGAACAGCTCGGCCAGGTCGGTCACGGTGACGCCGGCCAGATAGCGGCGTGCGAGCTCCTTAGCACCAGCCCGGTCCAGCCTGCGTTGGACCGGGTTTGAAAGCCGTCCCGTTTCCTCTCGACGATCCCGCGGACCGTCGCTCAGAGTTGACTCGGGACCCCTATTGCACACGTGGGTGTTGTGTCGAAGCGCAGTAGACCCCTGGGATTCAGGGAATTCGACATGCTCGGAAGCGTTTGAAAGCCACCCTCCACGCCCACTGCCCCGGACCTTTGGTGCGTCTTTCGAACCCGACACGCGGTGGTTCCCCCGGAACTCGGTGGCACGAGTCGCTGGTCCGTGCCCACGGGGCCGGTCGAGCCGGGGCGTTGAAACGGCCGTGAAGGTGGGCGAAGGCACGAGAACGGCATTGCGTGGGTGTACTCGAGCCATCTGAAGGCGGGCAATCTCCTCGTGCGCTGGCCTCGAAACGCCCGTGAGTGCAAAGGCCGACGCCGCTCACTGAGCGAGCGGCTAACCTAACGTGGCTTGTTGCCCCAGCACTACCGAGCCGACGCTCGGCCGCTCCGCCTACTCCCAGGACTCGGTTCGATGCTTGCGAACACTGACGTCTCGAGCGCCAGGACCAGCCGGCTCCCTCCCCAACGCGCAGCCAAGAGAACGTGACCACCCCGGCGCCGCCCTCTGGAACGGTCACGTTCTTGTTCACCGACATCGAGGGGTCGACGCGTCTTTGGGAGGAGCAGAACGAGGCGATGGCCGGGGCGCTCGCCCGTCACGACGCGATCGTGCGCGGGGCGATCGAGGGCCACGGCGGATACGTGTTCG
This sequence comes from uncultured Microthrixaceae bacterium, assembly GCA_963805905.1. Classification (GTDB taxonomy): domain Bacteria; phylum Actinomycetota; class Acidimicrobiia; order Acidimicrobiales; family Microtrichaceae; genus JAMLGJ01. The sequence goes on along the minus strand of CAWDVV010000001.1, from coordinate 2,067,783 downwards.
CAACCGGCGGTGACGGGTTCGCCGCTGCGTTCGCCCGGGCCGGCGATGCAGAGGCGGCCGCGACGGACGCGCAGGTCTTGCTCGTGGCCGAGTCCTGGGATGAGGCAGTGATCCGGGTGCGAATGGGGCTGCACTGCGGTGAGGCGGAGGAGCGCGACGGCGACTACTTCGGCACCGCAGTGAATCGCGCCGCGCGGGTGATGGCTGCGGGCCATGGCGGTCAGATCATCGCCACCCAAGCGTTCGCGGAGCTCGCCGGCAACGACGCCCTCGTCGATCTCGGAGAGCACCGGCTGCGCGACCTCACGGCACCCCAGCGCATGTTCCAGGTCGGCGACGGCGAGTTCCCGCCGCTTCGGACCCTCGACGCCTACCCGACCAACCTGCCCCACTCGCTGTCGTCGTTCATCGGGCGGGGCGCGGTGGTCGAGGCGCTGGCCCGCGACATCGAGGAGCACCATCTCGTAACCCTGAGCGGCACCGGCGGTGTCGGGAAGACACGCACCGCAGCGCAGGTGTGTGCGGATCTTCTGCCACACTTCCCGGACGGCGCCTGGTTCGTCGAGCTCGCACCCCTGCGCGAAGGGGCGCAGATCGCTTCTGCGGTGGCAGCCGCGTGTGCGATCCCGGAGCGTCCCGGTGAGTCGATCATGGTCACACTTGCCAGTGCGTTCACGTCCCGGTCGATGATCGTCGTGCTCGACAACTGTGAGCACCTCGTCGACGAGGTGGCGGACTTCGTCACCGAGATCACGAGCCGGCCCATCATGACGCATCTGGTGGTCACTTCGCGTGAGGCACTCGGAGTTCCCGGAGAACAGGTGCGCCGGGTGGTGTCGATGGACGTCGCCGACGCCGCCCAGCTCTTCGTCAGTCGGGCCGAGGCGGTTCGAGACGATGTCGACTGGGCGGATCCACGTCGACGATCTCGTGCAGATTTGTGAGCGCCTCGACGGCATTCCGCTCGCAATCGAATTCGCCGCGGCGCGATCACGATCGATGATGCCGGCCGACATCCTGGCGCGCCTCGACGAGCGATTCCGGCTCCTCTCCGGTGGTCGTCGCGGTGGTCGTGAACGACACCAGACGCTGCTCGCAGCCGTCGAATGGTCCTACGACCTCCTGGATGGCGACGAGCGCGAGCTGTTCGATCGCTTGGCGGTATTCCCCGGCTCGTTCGATCTCGCGGCGGTCGAGTCGGTCTGTACCGGGGGCCAGGTCGACGAGTTCGAGCGTGATCGATCTGCTTGAACGACTGGTCGACAAGTCGATGGTCACAACCGTCAGCGCGGTGGGTCCGGCCAGGTATCGCCTGCTGGAGACGATGCGCCAGTACGCCGACGCAGCAGCTCGCGAAGTCGGGCGAGTCCGAGGAACGGCGCGAACGGCATCACCGGCACTTCGCCGCGCTCGCAGCGGAGTGGGTCCCGGCGTTGAACACGATGGACCAACCGACCGCCTCCGCCCGGTTGAGCCCAGAGCTCGACAACTTCGATGCCATCTTCGAGTGGCTTGCTCGATGCAGATCGCGTCAGCGAGGCGGCGCTTCTCAACCTCGAGCTGGCTCCCCTCTGGGGGCAGTCCGGAAGTGCAGCCGGGCAGTACTGGTCCGAGATCCTGCTCGACCGGAGCGGGGAAGTGCCCGACCGCGAGTTGCGTCTCGAGCTCGTGGCCCAAGGGGCGTTCGTCCTCTACTCCACGGGAGGCTGGCGGCGCGCCGTCGAGCTGATCGACGAACTCGAGCGCTTGGTCGGGAGCGACCTGTCGAAACTCAGCCCACGAACGCTCTTTGCCCGAGCGCAGTTGGCGATGGAGCGTCAAGAGGTCGACCAGTTCGTCGCGGCCGCTGAGCTGAGCGCCACCGCGGCCGAGCGTCATGGCGACCCGTTCTGGCAAGGGGCGGCGTCCACCGCCGTGATCGGCAGTCGCATGGTGCGGGATCCGGCCGATGGGCTCGTCGGCGCGCAAGAGTTCCTGGCCGAGGTCCGCCCGCTCGGCCTTGCGGTGCTCACCGCATCCGGCTACCTGCAGGTGGCCCATGGTCTGCTTCGAACCGGCCGGGTCTCCGAGGCGGAGGACGCACTCCAGCAAGCAGTGCAGACCGTCGGTGACGTGAGCCCGCACGTAGAGATGTGGGGAATCCTCGCTCTCGGCCTGATCTCGGCAGAACAGGGACGGCCCGAAGCCCTGGGACGACTCGCCGACGCGATGGCGCTGTACCGCGAACATCCCGTCCAGCCCGGGGCGATCGTCGGCGGTCTCCAGGCCGCCGCCTACGCCCTTGTCCACCAAGACCGACTCGTCGACGCCGCCACGTGTGTCGGAGCGTCGCGGGCGCTGCAGGAATCGCTCGGCGTCAAGGGCGAAGCGCTATTCCAGAAGAACGTCGGTGTCGTCGTCGAGGAGATCGACGCGGCGATGGCGGATCCTGCGATCGCTGCGGCGGAGCGCCGAGGCCGCGAGATGACCCAGTTCGAGTTCTGCCAGTTCGTGATCGACCTCGAAACGCACAGCTGACTGAATCGACCGAGCGACTCGCACTCGTGTCGAGGTAGCGGTGGCCGGCGCGATCCGCTGCCCGGCAATGACTCCTGCGGTACGTTCTCCATTGGAGAGGGCCGGTCCCTGCACTCCTCGAGAGGGTTGCCATGGCAAGAGGAACGTTTGTGCTCGCCGACATCGGCGGCTACACGTCGTTTCTCAGCGACGTCGGAATCGAGCACGCCAAGGAGATCACCAGTCATCTCCTCAACGGCCTTCACGCTGTCGATCCCGAAGGGTGGCGGGTCGGAAACGTGGAAGGCGATTGCCTGTTTCTCTACAACGATGACCCCAGGGCGGCCGACACCGCGTTCGATTACGTGTGCAGGTTGTATGAGCGCTTCCGCGAGGGCATCGAGGAGATCGTCGCGGGCTCGACGTGCAAGTGCGGCGCGTGCGACCGCAGCGGCGACCTGACGCTCAAGTTCGTGGTCCACACCGGCGAGTTCGAGACCCATGAGATCGCCGGGCGGACCGAGCTGATCGGGCCGGAGGTAGTGGTTGCCCATCGCTTGCTCAAGAACTCCGTGCCGGTGCGCGAGTACGCGCTGCTGACGGAGCCGCTCCGGGGCGCCGTCGACGGCTGCGGGTACGAGTGCAACTCTGCCTCCGATGCCTACGACGACGTCGGATCGGTCGACTACCAGTATGTCGATCTCGCCGCACTGCGGGACGACTGGCGGAAGCGACGTGAGGTCTACCTCGATGACGCGGATGCCGACCTCGCCATGAGCGTGGCCATCGACGCACCGCCTCAGCTGGTGTGGGATCTGATGGCGGACGCCACGAACATGGTCGGCACGCACCCGACGATGCTCGAGCTCGACATGCTGACCGGATCGCTCAGCGACGTCGGCAGCGTGCACACGTGCTTCCACGGGGAGGCCATCGGAAAGATGGTCCATCAAGTGATCGCGTTCGATTCGAAGACGTTTCGGGCCACGCACCTCGTCTCGAACGTTCAGATCGTGGATCGGATGTACCACAGCTGGGAGTGCGTCGACGACGGGACCGGGGGCACGATCCTCAGCATGCGCTACAGCCTCGAACCGGGCGCCTCGCTCGACCAGGCAACACGCGATCTCTTCCTGGAGGGACTCCGGGAACACAACGATGGCGATGTCGCCGGTCTCAAGAGGCAGGCAGAGGAGCTGGCAGGCCCTCCGGGGTAGAGCTCAGCGAAGCGACCGCCTGATCATGCGGCCAGGCGCCACAGGGTCTGAGTCGGTATGCCGCCGAAGTTGAATCCGTACTTCGGCATCGCTTGGTGGACTCGTGGCGTATCCAGGCGAGACGGCGGACGGTCTCTGCCTTCCAGGATCTCGGTCACCGTCCTTCCCGCGTCCAACCTCGTCGGGGACTCACAGGGATACCTGCCCGAGTGAAGCGGCGGGCAACAGTCGACGCGTCAACATCGAACCGTTCCCCGACAGCCACGAGCGAGGCCCCAGACTCATACAGCTTCCGTGCCCGAGCAAGGCTCTTGCTATCCCACACTGAGGGACGCCGACGAGGCACCCCGGCTCGTTCCAGATGCGCTGCGATCGTTCGCGGGTGTAGCCCGAGCCGCTCGCCCAACTGAGCCAGCGACGAACCGGCCCGGTAACCGTGCACGAGGAACTCCACGTGCTCTGAGGCGAGCCTTCGCTGGATGGGGTTTGAAAGCTGTCCCCAAAGGTCCACTCTCGGATCCCTTGCACCCCTTGGGTTGTGGAGCTTCCGCCGGATTGCTCGGCGCGTCCGACACCCTCGCAGGGCTCCAAAGGGGGTTCCTTACGTTTGGTCAGATCGGTCGATTCCACGCTGTGTTCGAGCGGATGTCCACGGTCCACACGTCTTCGAAGCGATATGCGCGTCGCTGCCTCGTCTTCGCGCTTTCAGCGATCGACGACCTATCGCGTCTCGGGGCCGCCGGGGTCTTCCGGCCGCAGAACCTGCTCCATCGGTTGCACGGTGACATCGATGATGTCGGTGAGTCGGTGGCGGTAGCGGATCTCGACCATGCGGGTGGTCGTCTTCGGTTCGCCCAGGTGGCGGAACTCGCCACGGCTCTTCCATGCGCCACAGATCAGAAGCACACCTCCTGTGAGGTCGAGCTCTTCGTTACACAGTGCGATGAGCTCCCCGGGTCGGGCTCTGGTGCTCACAGCCGCGGTCAGCAGTGCTGCGTGAAGGTAAGGGGGTTGCTGCGCCGATGCGAGGAAGTGGAACGGCTATCGCAACAGGATCTCGACGTCCTCCCAGTACCAGCCATCTTCCTGTCCCTCTCTGCGATTCGACAACGGATCGCCTCGAACTTCAAGAGTCCACCCGGGCGCAACTTCGCCGGCGAGCTCGCAGGTCAGAACCCAGTCGGCTGGTCCGTCGATCGGCTCGCTGGTCCTCGGACTCGAGCAACCAACCGCTTCGAGGACCTCGGGCGGCATCGGAGTCTGCCCGACGTCGAGGATGAGGGACCCGTGTCCATCCGGACCTAGCCCATTCAGACCCAGCGTGCACGTCGTGAAATACCTCTCGGGGGCCCCAGGATCGACAGTGCAGACCGGATCCCTCGGCCATTCCGGGAGCCACGCGGTCGACAAGGCGTTCGCGACTGCCTCAGTCGCCTGACGATGCGGCTCCATGGCTGCTTCGGCTGCTGCCTCGTCAGTCTTCTGCTCGAAGGTCCTCCATGGCGTCGACGACTTGATCGAGCTGCCGTCGACGATGACTTCGATCTGTCCGTCGGCGTCCTCGCCACCGCGCTCCGAACGGACCGTCCACTGTCCGTCGTCGAGCTCGACGGGCACCGCCCGGGTCGTTGACTCGGTTCCGGAGCCTCCAGTGTCGATGTATCTGTAGCAATATCCGTTCTCGTTGTCGGGCACGGGGCCGGAGCCCGACACTGTGATGGTCTTGCTCGACTTGTTGACCGACGTCGTGACTTCGAGTTTGTCCCCGCAGGTGTAGCCCGATGCAAGCAGGATCAGCCGTCCGGAAGGGTCCGGTGTGGCCTTGGTATCGAGGCTCAGCTGGATCGGCACGATCTTGGTCTTCGGTGAACACGAGGCGAGCAACAACAACGTGAGTATGCCAACACCTTTCAGGACCAGTCGTGCCACCGGGCAAGGGTACCGACGAGCGGCCCGCCAGGTCGGATGGAGTCCGGGCTCGCAAGACTTCAGTCGGCCCGGTTGCCGCGGTTCCGGAGAAGTGCGGTCCCGTCTGACGTTGCGACTGCCACGCCGCCCCCAGCGATCTTCAACCAGCGTGTGAGGGGCACCGGGCGAAGTGAACCCGCTAGGGGATACCGGGACCATTCACCGCCTTCGCCAGCAGAGAACGCATCCTCGTCGTCGTGCGCGCCGAGCATCGGGGACTCGAACACCGCGATACGCCCGGGGGACAGAGCGAGCCAGCCCCAACTGCGCTTGAGGACGGATGGCTCTCGCACGTGCTCCACCAGGCGATCGTCCCACCGGGACGGCGCCGCAGACCCACCCGACGGATTCTGGCTACCTCGTGCTTCAACGTTCGTGGGACTCCAAAGAGGGCTCCAAACCTCTCGGGACACCCATGGACCCCGACGGAGGAATCCTTGAAATCCCAACGATCTCGCGACATGAGCGGATCCCTTTGGTTGCAAGGGTGTTTTGGGTGTTTCGTGTCAGCGCCCAGAGAGTGCCTCCGAGTTGTGAACTCGGCGGTCGCGAGGCTTGAAATAGCGCTTGATCGACAGGAAGCGCCTCTCGACGAGTGAATAGCTCAACGCCGCAACGGCGACCGACAAGACGACGTTCACCGGGAACTCGTGCACCCACGACCGAGGGTCGGCCGGACCGTTGCGTACGAACAGCCCCTGCCAGAGGTAGATGCCGTACGAGATCCTGCCGAGATATGCGATCGGGGCCAGTTCAAGCGTCCGCACCAGGAGCGATTGCTGATTGGTGCAGATCCAGATCAGGCCGAGCACAACTCCTGCGTGCTGGATGTACAGCAGTACGAACGCGCTGTTGCCGACCCCGATCCCCGGGATCACTGACCACTTGAACGCCGTGTACGCAACCACTGCGAGCATGAGACATTCCGGCGACGACAGCAGTCTGCGCATCCAGGCTGTCGACCGATACCGAGGGACCACGATGAGAGCGGCAACCGATCCGAGCAGAATCGAGTCCGCAGCCGGAAGGAACCACCGGGGGATCAACCTGTTCGTGGGGTCCAGAGGATGGACGCGCAACCAGAAGCTGGCGATCAGTGCGACGACTGCGAGCGGCATGACGATCCGGCGGGCGTACTTCATCACGAGCGGCCAGGTGAGGTAAAACTGTTCCTCAACCGCCAGCGACCACAGGTGCGAGAGTTCGCGCGAGTGGTTGGCGGGCGAGATGTAATTCATCAGGTACGTGAGGCTGGCGACGTATGCCACCGGCTTGACGGTGGCGATGTCCAACCAGTCGGCGATCGCCACGCCGGCAACGTAGAGCAGCAACGCCGGATACAGACGCAGTATCCGGCGGCCGTAAAACCGGAGCACCTGGATGCCGCCCTTGTCCTGCTCGCGGAGGAGCAGCCCGGTGATGAGGAATCCCGACATCACGAAGAAGATCGCAACGCCGTCATTCATCCCGCTGAACGGTTCGAAGGTTCCCTGCGTGAACCCGAGATGACCCTGGATGACCATCATCACGGCGAGCGCCCGCATGCCGTCGAAACCGCGGATGTACCCTTCGCCGGGCAGCGTGGCCTCTGGTGAGCCCTCGGCAGCGGGTCGGTCGATCGACGACCAGAGGCGATGCATGGCGCCGGGGCTGACGGGTTCGGCCACGCCGGCAAGATAACAGTTCGATGGGGCTTGATTGTTTGATGGTCACCGAGAACGCCAATAGTTGATGCTGCGAGAGAAGGTGCGCGGCGGACACACCAGCCTGACGAGGCACCTACCAAAGTGATCCAGCCCGACTGTCGTTTTTCCATGGGCCGGGCAAGATCTTGCGAGTGCTCTGCGCTTCCCCTGGCCCTTCCGGCATTTCCCGCCGCAGGACCAGCCGCTCATCTCTTGCGCCGTGTGGCGAAGATCTTGAATGCGAAGCGGAGCAGGTCCGGCTCGGCTTGCTGTGGGCGGTGGAGCAAGATCGGTTGACTTGCGAAGTACCGGGTCCTACATTGAAATATCTTGAGGTGACTTGCGATAGGCGGAAAGTTGCTGGGAGGGAGCGTCATGGGGTTTCGTCGAGGACTAGTTCTCACGTCAGTACTGGCCGTTGTGGCGGCAGCCTGTGCCGCTCCGCCATCACCTCCACCAACGCCGGATGGTCCTGAACCGACCACGGTCGCCGTGAGTGCCGGGGGCGCATGCGCGGTGGTCACCGGTGGCACCGTGAAGTGTTGGGGACACAACGGGGACGGTCAGCTCGGCGACGGCACTACGACCCAGTCGCTGGTCCCGGTGGATGTTGTCGGCCTGACCGGCGCCGAACAGATGGCGACCGGCACGGGAGGACACAACTGCGCCCTGCTGGCGGGTGGAACCGTGAAGTGCTGGGGCAACAACGATCACGGACAGCTGGGCGACGGGACGACCACTGATTCGTCGACACCCGTTGACGTGATCGGCATCACCGATGCCGTCCAACTCGCTGGATCAACCAATCTGACTTGCGCCGTGCGTTCTGGAGGTGGAGTGAAGTGCTGGGGCGAGAACCAGGACGGTCAGCTCGGTGACGGCACGACCACCGATTCGTCCACACCGGTTGACGTTGCGGGCTTGAGCGGAGCGACCGACGTGGCGGGTGGGCTCCATCACACTTGCGCGGTGGCCTCGGGTGGGGTCAAGTGCTGGGGCAGCAATCAGTTCGGCCAGCTCGGTGACGGCACAACCACCAACTCCTTGAACCCTGTGGCCGCGACCGGTGTGAGCGGTGCGCTCGATGTCGCTGTCGGCTACTACCACTCGTGCGTCGCTCTCAGCGGTGGCAGTGTGAAGTGCTGGGGACAGAACACGGACGGTCAGCTCGGTGACGGTACGACGACGGACAGCCTCACAGCGGTGAACGTGGTTTCGCTTTCGGGAGCGGATTCGCTCGGGAGCGGTGCACACAACGCCTGCGCCACCGTCTCCGGAGCAGCGAAGTGCTGGGGCGACAACACGTTCGGACAGCTTGGTGATGGCACCACGACCGACTCGTCGACGCCAGTCGATGTGGTCGGCCTCTCGGGCGCATCGGCCGTGGCCACCGGGCTCGTCCACTCGTGTGCGATCGTCGGAGCGGGTGTGAAGTGCTGGGGCTTCGGCGGAAACGGTCGACTGGGGAACGGCGGAATGACGAACAGCTCGATCCCCGTTGACGTGGTTGGGATTCCGTAGACGCACGACCCAATAGATCAACCCGGCGCCCATGCCTGTCGTCTGCGTCCGGAGGCGACGCTCATCAAGTGGACCCATCGCATCGGTCCAGCACTGCTCGTTCGACCTTCCGTGCGACGGTTTCGTGGTAGGTTGCCATCGGTTCGGTCCACAATGAACCGGTCCGATGGGGGTGCATCATGACTGCGGAACGACGATTCGTCCTGGCGGTGGCGGCTGCTCTTGCGCTGTTCGCTGTTTCTGCCTGCGTTCCGACGCCGGCTCCACCACCGGACCCACTCATATCCTGTGATTCCATGCTGGTATCCAGCGCCTACACCCCGCCGGCCACGACCGGCGCCGATGACGTCATGGGGACCGTGCAGCCCGGAAGTGGACTCTCTGGCTGCACCGATTTCACCGGTCGTGGCGTGACCGGAGCCACTATCGATGGATCCTTTGACGTTGAGGGTGCCTGCTCATCTCACTCGCCGGGGGAGGAGTGGGCCTGGGGGACCGGCCAACTCAGTTGGAGTGATGGATCGGTGTCCGACTACTCCGCTGTGCTCGTTGGCGAAATCCCCTTGAGGGTGGACATCCAGATCACTGGTGGCCTCTGGGCGGGAGCGACTGCTTCTCTACCGATGTTCGCCACCGGTGGTGCCGGCACCTGCGGCGGCGGTGGGGTTACCGAAGCAGTGATCGAGGGCGGCCCCCTGGTCCTGCATCCTGCCGGGTCCGTTGGCAGCTCACCTCTCCTCGGGATTGAGAAGATTGATGCCGGTGCGAGCCATACGTGTGCGCTCGTCAACGGCGGCACTGCCAAGTGCTGGGGCTCCAACTTCAACGGTCAGATCGGCAACGGTGGCGGCTCCGGTACCTCCGGATTCGAACTCGTGCCGGTCGACGTGCAGGGGCTCGGCGAGGCGTCGGACATCAGCGCAGGCGCATCGCACACGTGCGCGCTCGTGGCCGGGGGCGAGGCCCGGTGCTGGGGCGACAACCAGCAGGGCCAACTCGGCGACGGTTCGACGACATCCAGCAATCTCCCCGTCGAGGTGGTCGGCCTCTCCGGCGCCACTTCCATCTCCGCGGGCAACACGCAGACCTGCGCAGTCATATCGGACGGGACCGTTTCGTGCTGGGGGTACGGCTCACTCACGCCAACCCAGGTGCCGGGAATCTCGGGTGCTACAGCGGTGAGCGTCGGCGACGAGCCAAATCTGTTCTACCACGGGCCCTATGCGTGTGCGCTGGTTTCCGGTGGGCAGGTCATGTGCTGGGGCAACAACGACGCCGGACAGTTGGGTGACGGTACAACCGTTTCCTCCAGCACACCGGTATCAGTGGTCGGTATCGCGGGCGCAACAGCTGTGGGTGCCGGCCCCTATGCGAGCACATGCGCAGTCGTCGCCGGAGGAGTCGAGTGCTGGGGGAGCAACACGTGGGGCGAGCTGGGCGACGGCACGACTTCCTCCTACAGCACCGTGCCCGTCTCGGCGGTCGGCGTTTCCGGAGCGACTGATGCCGGGCAGGGGGTGCGTCACGCATGCGCCGCGATCTCCGATGGGTCGGTCATGTGTTGGGGCCACAACGACTATGGCCAGCTGGGCAACGGGGCCAATCTTGCTGTGAACCTGCCGGCGCCGGTCACGGGCCTCGCGGATGCCACTTCGATCTCAGTGGGCTACGACCACACGTGTGCAGTGAGGGCGGGTGGCTCGGCCGTCTGTTGGGGCCGCAACAACGGGGGTCAACTGGGCACGGGGAACCTATCGGATGCGGCAACTCCGGTGGCGGTCATCGGAGGATTCTGATCGACGCTATCTTCGGTCCTCCACAGCACACCTGTCGGTTCTGTGTTTCGTCGGTGGACCGAGCGAGGACTGGTTCGCGGGTCGAAGCCGATGCTGCCTCTTGGTCTGCTGATGGGGCTCAGAGGCGAACGATCTGCTTCCCCGGAGGCGCTGCGCCGTTCAGCGACGCGAGGACCTCGGGGATCTCCTCGAGGGTCGCCACCCGGCCGATCGGTGTCCGGATACGCCCTTTGTCCGCCAGGTCGATGAGCTCGGCGTTCTGGTCTGCATCTTCCTCTGGCGTGAATCCGGCTGCGAGAACGCCGACCACCGAGTAGTTACCCATCACCATGTGGATTGGGTCCAGCGTCGGCCATGAGCCGCTGGCGAACCCGATGGTCGCGAATCGACCGTAGCGGGCGACGACCTCGAGGGCCGCGTTCGCTATCTCGCCACCCACGGGGTCGATCACGACGTCGCACCCTACGCCTCCCGTTTGCGCCGCCACCTCCGAACGGATCGCGTCCGGGTCTCGATCGATGACCTCATCGGCACCGATTCCGAGACAGAAGGCTCGCCCGGTCTCGGAGCTGGCCACGGCGAGCACCCGTGCGCCGAGGGCCTTGGCGAGCGAGATGGCGGCCGCACCCGTACCCCCCGATCCGCCGAGGACCAGCACGGTCTCTCCGGGCGCGAGGTCGGCCCGGGTCACCAGCGCCGAATAGGCCGTGCGGAATCCGATCCAGAATCCGGCCGCTTCCTCGTCGGACAGGCTGGCCGGAGCGATCATCGCCTGAGGATCGCTCACGTAGGCGTGCGTCGCGAAGCCGCCCGATCCGGCGTAGAAGTACGTCGGACCGAGGATTCGGTCGCCCACCGAGAACCGCGAACCCGCAGACGTCGCGACGACCGTGCCGCACACCTCCTGGCCAGGCGTGACCGGCGGCCTGCGTACGAGCGGGTAGGAACCCTCGATCATCAACAGGTCCGGCAGCCCGATTCCGGCGGCGTTGACCTCGACCAGCACCGCTCCCTCGCCCGGATCGTCCCAGGTCCGTGGCCCGTACGACAACACGATCTCGGGCGCGCCGAAGTGATCCGCACTCCAGGCGTGGCCCCGCGTGACGCTCAAGATGTGGTCCCTGCTTCGTCTGCATCGCCCATCGACGGAGAGTATCCGGCAGCTGAGAGCACCTCTGAACGTTCGGCTCCGTCCGCCCTGCGCTCCGCGAATCGTGGGACCTCACATGGGCACATCACGGTGGTGGTGATGGTGGTGGGCATTCGCGCGGCCGATGGAGCGCCGTCCCGCCCGACCGGCACTGTCTCGATGACCCCGTGCCAGTTGCGGGTGCGGGTCAGCCCAGTGCGTTGACCCGGTCGTAGGCAGCCGTCAGGGCCGGGTACCCGGCATCGACCAGCTTCTGGAAGTCACCACCGGTGCCACCGTCCTCGATGCCGGTCCGGATCACGGTCCGCCCGAGCCGGTAGACGCTGAACGTGACAAGTGCGGAGACCTCGCCCTTGTCGTTCTCTCCGGTCAGCTGGAGGAATGACTCGAAGCCGGACTGGCCGAGGGCATCGTTGTCGCGCGTTCTCGATGCGCAGCTGGGCGTCGCCATCGGGGTAGTAGGCCTGCTCCATGCGGGCGCGCTCGCACTCACCCCAGGCGTCGCCCTTGGTGATGTCGACCCACGCGATGGCGTCGGCTTCAGTGGGGAACACGTACGCACGGGACGAGACGAATCCCGGCTCGTCGCCCAGCTGCATCGTCGGGCCGTTGAGGACGGCGCCGTCGAGCAGCTTGTCCTCGGGCCCGCCCCCGTCGACGGCGCCGCAGGACTTGTCGCCGGGCGTCCAGCTATCGCCCTTGGAGAATTCGGTCCACCCCTCCGGGAAGTCGGCGGGCTGCAGCACGGCGGCACTCGCCAGGGCCTTGGTCGCCTGGTCCGCCTCCTCGCGGGGAGCAGCGGTCGTGGTGGTCGCCTCGGTCGTCGTCGGCGCAGTGGTTGTCGTCGGCACAGTGGTCGTCGAGTTCTGTTCTGCGGCGTTGCCGTCATCGCCACCGCCGCATGCTACGAGCGGTAGGAGTGCCACCGCCACGGCAGCCATCGCGATGCGAATGGGTCGGCGGCGACATGTGGGGCGTGGGCAGGTGTTCGACATCGATTCGGTTCCTTCCTCAGTGGCGGGGGCTTCCCGCACCACCGTGACCAAGGTACCGATCGGTGGCGCCATCACAACACCTTGGTCCTGGTAGTGAAGCACCGGAGGACACAGCTGGAGGGTCTGCCGTCCCACGTAGTCGAGACCCTCCACGCCCACAACGTTGTTGGAACAACGCAACCAGGTTGTTGGAACAACGCAAGCAGCCCGCGACCGATTTGGTGCAAATGCCGTAGCCGAGCGTCGCGTCGGAGGCATCGTGGCCCAGGTGTTGTGGGACCTCCACCGGGGCTCCGGGTTCGTGGTGATCGAGATCGCCCGGAAGCCTCAAGGTCACACATGAGATGCCGACTGGACCATATGACGTATCGACCGCGGAGCCTGCCAGCCGAAAGGCTCGATGCAGGGCCGGGCGAACCCGCAAGCAGTGCGGGATGGCGCCTGGGCATCGAGGCGCTGGCGTCGCTGGTCGAGCATTCCCCGGATCTCCTCTCGGTCGTGGATCGCAACGGGGTGGTGCGGTACGCGAACCCTGCGCACGAGGCGGTCTACGGCTACGAGGTGTCTGCTGTTCTGGGTCACAGCATCTTCGAGCTGGTGGCGCCCGGCGAGAATGCCGCCCTCCACACGCTGCTGCACAGCGCCTTGGGGCAGCCTGGCCAGACGATGAGGGGGAGGTTCCGTACGAACCCTCAGCGGGGCCCCATACGCGTACTGGAGGTTGGTGCCACGAACACTGTCGACGACCCTGCGATCGGCGGGTTCGTCGTCCACAGCAAGGACGTCACCGACCTCGTGGAGGCCGTTGAGCGGCTCGAGAAGTTGCTCCGAGAGACGATCGCTGCGTTTGCAGTGATCGTCGAGTTCCGTGACCCGTACACAGCAGGTCACCAACGTCGCGTCGCCAAACTCGCGACCCGCGATAGCAGTACACCTCGGACTTCCTGCCGAGGACGTCGATGGGATCGGTGTGGCAGCGACGATCCACGACATCGGCAAACTCGCGATCCCGGCGGAGATCCTGGCCCGACCCGGACCGCTCACCGACGCCGAGCGTCGGCTCGTGGAATGCCACGCACAGAGCGGAGCAGACATTCTCGCGAGAGTGCCGCTCCCGTGGCCGGTCGCAGACATGATCGCGCAGCACCACGAACGCATCGACGGCTCCGGCTACCCGCGCGGCCTGAGCGGCAACGACATCCTTCTGGGAGCCAGGATCATTGCGGTCGCCGACACCGTCGAGGCAGTGGCTTCGCATCGGCCGTATCGGTCGGGACTCGGGATCGACAGGGCACTGGAGATCATCATCGAGGGTCGCGGCAAGATCTATGACCCCGACCCTGTCGACGCCTGTGTGACGCTCATCCGGGACGAGGGTTTCCAGATCGAAACCGACGCTGCTAACACTGATCGGGGCCCGACCCATCAGAGACCGGGTCGGTCTCCGGCAACCGTCGATCAGGCGACCGACGGTGCGCTGCCGTAGGTGCGTTGGAACATGGCGACAGCGGCGTCGATGCGTCGTTGGATGTCGTCCTCGGACGGTGTGCCGACTCCGAGCAACATGCGGAGCTGCAGGTGGCCGACGATACCTGCGAGGAACTGTTCGGCCACCACCTGAGGGTCCTCGAACCGGACCTCGCCGCGCTCGCGTTTGGCGACGAGGAACGCCGCGAACCTCGCGTAGCTCTTCGCAGGCGCCTGCTCGAAGAGGAGCCGTGCCAACTCGGGAAATCGAGCGAACTCCCCGCTGGCCAGCCGCAGCAGAACGACTGCCCGCTCGCTCAGGGCGGCATCGGCGGTTGCCCGGGCCAGCAGCCGCAACCCATCTTCGAGTGGAAGGTCAACGTAGTCGGGAGGCGGAGCGGTGGCCGCGAGGGTCGTCTGCAGGTCGTCGACGATCGCTGAGAACAGCGCCTCCTTCGAGTCGAAGTAGCGGTACAGGGTGGCCTTCGATCCGCCGGCCGCCTCGACAACCCTGTCCATGCTGACGCCGTTGTACCCGTGGCGGATGAAGAGCCGCAGGGCCTCATCGAGATAGCGGGAGCGTCGATCCACGTTGCGGACTCTATCCGGGTCTTGACCCAGGTGAAACTGTACCGTACAGTTTCACCTGGTACTGAGAGAGGGGGACTCCTCATGAGCCAGCCGATCGTGACGAGGGCCGACGAGGCACTCACCTACAACACGACACCCACCGACGTGATGCAGTTCTTGTGTCAGGGCGACGACGAGATGCCAGACGTGATGGTCGAGCGGTTGGCGCCGGGCGACGGCCCGCCGCAACACAGCCACCCTTGGTCGGCATGGGACGTGGTTACCCGGGGGAGTGTCCGGTATCTCATCGGCAGCGACACCCACGACCTCGGCCCGGGCGACTTCGCGTACGTTCCTCCAGACGTGGTGCACGCGTTCATGGCGACCGGTGAAGAGCCGGCGGAGATCGTCCAGTTCCAATGGCCGGGCGGTTTCCACCGGCCTTACGCCGAGTTCTCGGAAGCCTTCGCCGACGGTCCACCCGACTTCGCCGCTCTCGCCGCGGTCGCGCAGCGTCATGGCATCACCCTTCACGGGCCGCCACTGGCGATGCTCCAGGCGGGATAGTCGTCGGAGCCTCTCCCGAACGCACGCGCCTCGGGGAGAGAAGGCCGACCTGGGGCCCGCGTATCGGGACCCGGGTGGATGGTGATAGTCTGATCATCTGACAAATCTGTCAGGTAGTGAATGGTGAGGGCTCACCCGGTGAACCATTCGCCTGTTTCCCCCTGATCCTGGAGTACCCGCGCATGCCTACAGACGCAGAACTGCCTGATTCCGCTCGACCGCTGTCGGAGGTGAAGTCGGAGCTCTTCAAGGCCCTCGCGCACCCGGCGCGGATCAGGGCGCTGGAGGTGCTCGGACAGGGCGAACGCAGTGTCGGTGAGCTGCAACCGCTCGTGGACATCGAGTCGTCGCACCTGTCCCAGCAACTCGGCGTGCTGCGCCGTGCCGGCCTGGTCACCAACCGAAAGGAAGGATCCACTGTGCTCTACAAGCTCAGGGATCCGCTCGTATCGGAGCTGCTCGACGTTGCCAAGCGCTTTCTGATCGTGTCTCTCGCACAGACCCGGGACCTGCTCTCGGACCTCAATGAAGAGGTGAACCCACGGTGACCGACCAGCAGGAGGTTCAGTCCGAATCATTGGCGTCGCGGGCGTCGCGGTCCTCACCGTGGTCGGCGCTGACCACACTGCTGCCCAGACGTGCGGACTATGCGGGGCTGTCGCGCTCATGGAGAGGAGACGTCGTCGCCGGTCTGTCCGTGGGTGTCGTGGCGTTGCCGCTTGCACTGGCGTTCGGGGTGACCAGTGGTCTCGGGGCGGCGGCCGGGCTGACCACGGCCATCGTCGCGGGAATCGTCGCAGGAATCCTGGGTGGCTCGAACGTCCAGGTGTCTGGACCGACGGGGGCCATGACGGTCGTGCTGGTTCCCGTGGTTGCCCGTTATGGCGCGGATGCCGTTGTGATCGTCGGAGTACTGGCGGGAATCCTCGTGGTACTGGCCGGAGTGTTCCGACTCGGGCGCGCCCTGGCGTACATGCCGTGGCCCGTGATCGAAGGCTTCACCCTCGGCATAGCGGTCATCATCTTCCTGCAGCAGGTGCCGGCCGCATTGGGTGTGACGAAGCCCGATGGGGAGGATACGGCAGTGGTTGCTGTCAAAGCCGTCGGTGAGTCGTTCAGTTCCGCGAACATGCAGGCGATCGGGTTGGTGGCAATCGTGGTGATCGTCATGTTGATCAGCCCGCGTATCCACCGGTCACTCCCGGCATCGCTGCTGGCAGTCATCGTCGCCACCGTCGTCGCGATCGTGGCCGGTTGGGAGGTTGCGACCATCGGGGCTCTGCCCGGTGCCCTTCCGAAACTGTCGTTGCCAGCGGTGGAACTGGGCGATCTATCTCGTTTCATGGGCGCCGCGTTCGCGATCGCGCTTCTTGCAGCAATCGAGAGTCTGATGTCGGCCAAGGTTGCTGATGGAATGACAGACGTTGAGCGTCATGACCCCGATCGGGAACTGTTCGGGCAGGGCTTCGCCAACATCGCAGCTCCGCTGTTCGGAGGTATGCCTGCCACCGGAGCCATCGCGCGAACCGCGGTCAACGTCCGCGCCGGTGGACGCACGCGTGTCTCGTCGATCGTGCACTCCCTCACCCTGACCGTGGTGGTGCTGTTCGGGGCCTCGCTCGTCGCGGAGATTCCCCTCGCTGCTCTGGCGGGAGTGCTGATGGTCACCGCTGTTCGAATGGTCGAGGTTCACAACATCCGGTCGATCCTGCGCTCGACCCGTTCCGATGCCGCGGTACTGACTCTCACCGCGGTTGCCACCGTTGCGTTCGACCTCATCCTCGCCGTCGAGATCGGGGTTGCGGCCGCGGCCATCCTCGCCCTTCGCAGCGTGGCACGGACCACCACATTCGATCCGACACCCATCGATCACGAAGTGGACAGCGACGAGGAGCAGGAACTGCTCCGGGAGCACATCGTGGCCTACCGCATCGATGGCGCACTGTTTTTCGGTGCCACCCAGCGCTTCCTGAACGATTTGGCCCGTGTCGCAGATGTGCGGGTGGTGATCCTCCGACTCCCGGATCTCCAGGTGCTCGACGCCACCGGTGCGCAGGCCATCGGCGAGATCGTCGAGGATCTGGAGCGCCGCAACGTGACCGTTCTGCTCAAGGGGCCGCGGCCTGAACATCAACGCCTGCTCGGATCAGTAGGAGCACTCGATCATCTAGCGAGTGAACACCACATCTTCGAGAGCTTCGACGATGCCATGGCTCACGCCCGTCTCCACGTGGCGCGAACCGAGCACAACCCCGCGATGGGTCCCCCATCGGGATAGTGCCGTGAGTGGCGCGGTCGGTTGTGGAGCCGGACTCGCTGTGGCTCAGACCTCTCGGCCGGTGAACGCAGCGAGGTGCTCCATGGCGTTGGTGCCGGCCCGCGGGGTCTGCTCGGGGCCGAAGGCACCGCCATCGCGCATGTCCGGGGAGATTGCGGCACGGGCGAAGCCATCCACTTCTGCCACCAGGTCTTCGGCAGGCGTCCATGCCTGTGACGTCGAGGTGGCCAGATCCCAGCCGTGCACGAGGCCATCGAGGGCGACCAGTCTGGCGAACACGTCACCGGGCATCTCGCCGCCGGGTGTCTGGATCGTTCGCTCAAGTGCTCCGGGGCTCTCGACCGCGGAGAGCAGGCCGTCCATGGCACTGTCGAATCCGTCGATGATGTCGCCCTGATCCGAAGGCGCCGGGGCGGAGGCCGGATCCTCACCCCTGAACATCGGTGCGAACCCTGTCGCCAGGGATGTCATGTGGTCGAGTACTCCCTCGACGCTGAACTCGCTGCACGGCGTGGCGGCGCCGAGTTGGTCTCGGTTGATTCCGTCAGCCACCCGCTTCAGCATCGGGATGATCACTGCAAGTTGTTCGTTGGGTTCCATCGTTCGGTGTCCTGTCTGTCGTTCTTGGTTGGTCTCGTGGCCTGTACTGATTCTTGCGGTCAAGCGGTCATGCGGTCATGCGGTCGAGCATGTGGTCCATGACGGCGCTGTGTTCGGTCTGCGGGCTGAACAGGATGACCTCCGCGTCGTCGATCACGCGGACGCTGTGGCCCGGATGCCAGTAGAAGACGTCGTTCGCAACGCACGGCTCCTCGGTCCCATCGGTGTACGAGACCACGAGTTCACCCGAGACCATGTATCCCCAATGGGGTGCCTGGCATGCATCACCTTCGAGTCCCTCGAGTAGGGGCGCGATGTCGGTGCCGGCACCCAGGGAGAAGTACTCCGCTCCGAGGGTCGAATACGACGAGACGTCGCCGAATTCGACGGCTTGCCTGGCAACCGCACCGGGTACGTCGATCTTGGTGGGTATGTCGCTCTTGGTGATGTGCATCGGTCCTCGGTTCGTCTGTGGTGTCGCGGGACTCGCTCGAGCTCCGCTCCATCCGTTGGTAATTCAACTGAACACCGGTCCGCGCGTTGTGCATAGTTCCAATACTGAACCGTGCCAGAATGGGCCATGGCGTCCTACGGTCAGTACTGCCCCATATCGAGAACCGCCGAGGTTCTCGGTGATCGCTGGAGCATCCACATAGTCCGCGACCTGCTGACCGGGACCAGTCGCTTCAACGAACTCATACGGGGAAACCCGGGACTCTCGCGCGCCTTGCTCAGCCGCCGGCTCCGGCAGTTGCAGGCGGCGGGAGTGGTCGACCGCGGCACCGACGGCACCTACGAACTCACCGAGGCCGGACGCGATCTGAAGCCGGTGGTTTTCGGTCTGGCGACGTGGGGTGCCCGCTGGATGTTCGGTGAGCCTGCCCAGGACGAACTCGACCCGGATCTTCTGTTGTGGTGGCTGCACCGACAGTTGGACCCGAGCGGCATCCCGGGACCGCGATTCACGGTCTACGTGCCCTTCTCGGACCATCCGAAGCGCTACTGGATCGTTATCGAGGACACAGTTTCGCTGTGCCTAGCGGATCCTGGCTTCGACGTGGACGTGACGGTCGAAACCGATCGCGCGGCCCTGTACGAGACCTATCTGGGGCGCCGGTCCCTCTCGGATGCACGACGATCCGGGAATGTCACCCTGCAGGGGTCGACCGCAGCTGTTCGTGCGTTCTTCGATGCCTTCGGACAGTCTCCGGTAGCCGGGATAGTTCATGGCGAAAGCGTGTAGCCGTCATCGGTTCCCCGGGCTGATGGCGAGGATCGACTGACTCGTCTGGTCAGCCGCCCCTGCAACGGCTCACCGTCGAGGATGCCATACGGTGTGCGTGAGCGACTCCAATCACGAACCGACGGAGGTCCACGATGAATGCAACTGCGACCGGGCATATCGAACCGACTCCGGAAGCCAGGATCGAGGATGACCTGGCGATGTTGGCCGATCATGCCGACGAATGGTCCAAACGATCCATCCGGGCCAAGGTCCGTGATCTCGAGGCGATCGTTGCTGCGACGGATCGGTGTGCCGGGGACTGGGTCGATGCTGCGTGCGGGGCGAAGCGGATTGCCGCGGGTTCGCCCTTGGCGGGAGAGGAATGGACGAGCGGGCCGTGGGCAGTCATCACAGGGGCCCAGGCCTACGCGCGCACCCTTCGTGCAGTTGCTGACGGAGCCGACCCGCTCGCAGGGCTACCGACACGCCTCACGGCTGATGGAAGCGTTGCCATCCAGGTGTTCCCCGGCACCACGTTCGATCGACTCCTGCTCAACAGGTACCGCGCCGAAGTGTGGATGCAACCCGAGGTCGGTATGGGGACCCTGAGCGAACACGTCGCAGAGATCTACCAGGTGCCGCCGGGTCCCGGAAGCGTCGCGCTCGTGCTGGGGGCGGGCAACATCGCATCGATCCCTCCGCTCGACGTCATGCATGAACTGTTCGTCAAGGGATCGGTGGCGATCGTGAAGTTGAACCCGGTGAACGACTATCTGGGGAAGTTCCTCGAGATCGTTTTCGCCCAACTCATCGAGGCCGGATTCGTGCGGATCGTCTACGGAGGCGCCGAGGTCGGCTCCCGCATCGTCGATGACCCGGCCGTCGATTCGGTGCACATAACCGGCAGTTCGCGAACCCACGACGCGATCGTCTTCGGAACGGGCGAAGAAGGTGAACGGGCCAAACGCGACGCCCGGCCGCGCCTCACCAAACCCATCACATCCGAGCTCGGCGGAGTGGGACCCACGATCGTCGTGCCGGGACCGTGGGACAAGAGTGACATCACCCACCAGGCGGTCAATCTCGCCAGCATGAAGACCCACAACGCGGGGTTCAACTGCATCGCCCTCCAGGTCGTGATCCTGTCGGAACAATGGCCTTCGAGTGATGACCTGATCGATCAGGCGATGTCGGTCGTGTCCGGTCACGGGACCCGCTACCCGTACTATCCGGGTGCGCAGGACCGTCTCGCCGACCTCACCGCCGACCACCCGGATGCCCGGGTGCTCGGCAACGGTGATGCTCCACCCACGCTGATCCGCGACGTCGACGCGGACAGCGACGATCCCGTGTTCACAACCGAGGCATTCGGCGGCGCGTTCGCTACCACGAAGCTCCGCGAATCAGACCCGGGGGCCTTCCTCGACGCGGCAGTCGAGTTCTGCAACGATCGGCTGGCAGGGACACTCGGTGTGAACATCCTGATCCACCCGAAGACCCAACGTGCGCTGGGTGTGCGCTTCGATGAGGCTCTGGCGCGCCTTCGTTACGGGACGATCGGCGTCAACTGCTGGAACGCGGTGGGCTACCTGCTCGCCGACGTTCCCTGGGGAGCACATCCCGGCCACGAACTCAACGACGTGCAGAGTGGGATCGGTACCGTCCACAACGGCCTGATGTTGACAGACACCGCCAAGGCGGTGGTGAGTGGACCCTTCCGGACGTTTCCTCAATCGATCACCCATGGTGATCTGAACCTCGCCACGTTGCCGCCGTGGTTCGTCACCCACAAGCGCGCCGATGTGCTGGGCGAACGACTGACCCACTTCTCGGCCGACCCCTCCTGGGGTGCGCTCCCGGCGCTCTTCGTGCCTGCACTCCTGGCGACCCGGGACCACAGGTAGGGCAAGCAAACGGCCGGTCCGCCCCGGGTCGGAGGGTTGCTCAGCGGAGGGGGTCGATGAGGACGCCGGGGTTGAGGAAACCTCTCGGATCGACTGCGGATTTCGCGGCTGTGAGCGTCTCGGCGAACAGGTCCGGTCGTTGCCGGTCATACCAGCGACGGTGGTCCCGTCCGACTGCGTGGTGATGGCTGATCGTGCCGCCCGAATCGATGATGGCCTCGCTGACCGCGGCCTTGACCTCATCCCACATGGCGAGCTGTTCACCGTGGCGCGACGGTGCCAGGACGGTGAAATACGGGGCTGCTCCGTCGGGGTATACGTGTGTGAAACGGCAGGTCAGCGTTCCGCCACCGCACAGCCCGGAGAGCGACCGTTCGGCCGCGGTGGTGACCGCCTCGTGGAGTTCAGCGAAGCGATCCCAGGTGACGGCCGTTTCGAACGTCTCGGCTATGCAGCCGAGCGAGACCATTGCATCCCGTAGGTATGGTGCGCGCAGGAAGGCCGAACGCCATCGGTCGGCACTGTCGGCGGCACTGTCGTCAGCGTCCGCTGTTGCGTTGACCCCCGTACCCGACCGGTGGGCGCCCGTACGGTCTGCGGACGGCGCGGTGACGCGAGAGCCCCCGGAGATGTCCCCACCGACATCGGCGCACATCGCGAGCGCCTGCTCCATGTTGTGGATCACGGGTTCGTGGACCGACTCGAATCCGACCACGAGAATCGCGCTGTCCGTCGCCGCCGGCGTTGGCGGCGGCTTCGCCGGGGTCGAGCAGCCTGCAGTTCGTCGGCCAGAGGGTGCTCTGAGCCAGGGACCTGGCCGCTTCGACACCTTCGGCGAACGAGTCGAACCGCACCGACGCGGTGGCTTTGTGAACCGGCCTCTCCTGGATCCGCATCCACGCTTCTGTAATCACCCCGAGGATCCCTTCGGATCCTGCGACGAGCCGGTCCGGGGACGGGCCGGCCCCCGAACCCGGGAGTCGACGGGATTCCATTGCGCCCCGCGGTGTGATCATGCGGGTGGACTCAACGAAGTCCTCGATGTGGGTGCGGCCGGTCGCGTAGTGGCCACCCGAGCGGGTGGCGATCCATCCACCCAGGGTCGAGAACTCGAAGGACTGCGGATAGTGCCGAAGTGTCAGACCGAGCGGCCGGAGCGCCCCTTCGATCTGCGGGCCCGTTGCACCGCCGGCTATCCGGGCCGCGGTGAGCGTCGGTCCACTTCGATCACCTCGTTCATCTCACCCAGGTCGAGTGAGATCACGCCATTGAAGTCCTCGCTCCAGTCCCCTCCGGTGTCAACACCTCCCACCACTGATGATCCTGCACCATAGGGAATCGCCGCGATGTCTTCGGTACCACACCAGTCGAGCAGGGCCGACAGCTCCCTTTCGTTGCGAGGCCTCGCAACCGCGTCGGGAGGACCGGGGATCTCCCCTCGGAATCCCCGTACGACATCGCGGAACGACTTTCCATAGGAATGCCCGGCCCGATCGGCGGTGGTGGTCGAGCAGATCCCGGCCAGCGCCGCGGGTGTCTCTACCCGGGGTGCACGCAGCACGAGTCGGTCGAGTCGTGTCGGGTCCCGACGAACCACCTCACAGCCGAGGCTTTCAGCGACCATGGGGGCCATGGCCTCCACCTGCTGAGGAGGTACGGCCTCGTCGAGCCAACCCCATCCCCACCACGAACGCCGTCGATCAGTCATTGTGGGCATCCATCGTACGCAGTGACGGAGGGGGCCTTCCTGATTCACCGGAGTCCCATCTCGTCAAGTCGCAGAGGGGCGACATCGCCCACGTCCGGACATACGAACGACTACGGTCAGTCGATCGGGCGTGACGGAGGTCACGGTCTGTAGCTCGACACACGAACAGACGGGGGATTGGGTGGGGGCACCCAGCGCGTCGTTGCGAAACTCGGAAGCCCTGAGACGGTCGCCCACCTTGCGCAAGCCTGCTCGGGTGGTGGGTCCCGCGCTGGTCGTGTTCGCGTTCCAGCTGGCGTTCCTGTGGATCTCTCCCGCGCAGGAACCACAGGTCTATTTGATGGGGTTCACCCAGGGGTTGCTCGTGGCACTGATGGCCATGGGATTGGCACTCATCCACCGCACCAACCGCGTCATCAACTTCGCGCAGGCCGATCTCGGGATCCTCCCTGCAGCAATTGCGGTGAACCTAGTTGTGCTCAGCGGTCTCAGCTACCTGCTCGCGCTGTTCCTGGGGTTGCTTGCAGCGGTGATCCTCGGCGCAATCGTCGAACTCGCCGTGTTGCGTCGCTTCTTCCGGGCTCCGAGGCTGTTGGTGACAGTGGCGACGATCGGTCTCGCACAGGTCCTGGCGGCAGCGGCGCTGTGGATACCGGCGAAACTGTGGGGTCGCCAACCGGTGATCGAACCGCTGGGTCGCCCCATCTTCCCGATCGACTGGACCCTCACCGTTGGTGGCCTCCCGTTCCGTGGACAACACGTGATGGCATGGATACTCGCACCGCTGGCCATTGCGGTAGTGGGTGTGGTCCTCAAGTTCACCAACGTCGGCATCGCAATCAGGGCCTCGGCAGAATCGGCTGACCGGGCACTGTTGCTGGGTATCCCTGTCAAGCGGCTCCACACCTATGTGTGGGCGATGGCCGCAGCATTGTCGTTCATCTCGTTGTTCCTCCATGCAGGGTTGTTCGGCCTCCCCGTCGGAGGCGCGCTGGGTCTCACGGCTCTCCTCGCAGCGTTGACCGCCCTGGTCCTCGGAGGCCTCGACGACCTGCCCACGATCGTGGTCTCCTCGGTCGCGGTCGGGATGCTCATCCAGGCAGTCACCTGGAAGTCCTCGACCAACATCCTCGGGCTGTTCGAGCTGCCCCTCACCGAACTCGCGGTTCCGGCCGTGTTGGGGCTCGTGATCGTTGTGGCACTTCTCCTGCGTCGCTCGCGTGGAACCCGCCTGGGTACGGATCGCTCGTCGAGTTGGCGTGCATCCGAGGCCGTGCGGCCCGTACCCCGGGAACTGGTCCACCTCCCCGAGGTACGTCTGGCCCGATCTGCTCTGGTGCTCGTACTCATGGCGTTGGCTGTGGGGCTGCCCTTCCTCGTCGGCAGCACCAGCAACATCTCCAAGGCCGCGGCGCTGGTCGCGTTCTCGATAATCGGACTGTCGCTCGTGTTGCTCACCGGATGGGCGGGGCAGGTTTCGCTCGGCCAACTGGCGTTCGCTGCTGTCGGTGGGGCCTTCGCCGCTACCGCGATCATGGACTGGGGACTCGACCCGGTGGCCGCCATCGTCGTTGCAGCACTTGCGGGTGGGATCGTCGCGACGGTGGTCGGGTTGCCCGCGCTCAGGGTGGGGGGGCTCCAACTGGCTGTCGTGACCCTTGCCTTCGCGCTGGCAGCGGTCGGCTACTTCCTGAACCCCACATTTTTCAGCTGGGTTCCCACGACACGCATGTCGCAGCGACCCGACGTGCTCGGCGTGTTCGAGATCGACTCCGCGCGATCGTTCTACTACCTGTGTCTGACGGTCGGAGTGCTGGTCCTGCTGGGCCTCGAAGGAATCCGCCGGACGCGTACGGGACGGGTGCTTGCCGCGATGAGGGACAACGAGGCTGGAGCTGCCTCCTATGGCGTCTCGATCGTGCGGTCGAAGCTCACCGCGTTCGCTCTCTCGGGTGCCATAGCAGCCATTGGGGGCGCTCTGCTGGTGTTGCTCCAGCGCGGCTACAACACCTCGCTGTTCGCCCCGTTCGACAACCTCGTTGTGTTCTCCGCAGTGGTGGTGGGGGGTGTCGGGTCCCTTGCCGGGGGAGTGATCGGAGCGCTGTTCGTCAAGGGCGGTGAGTGGTGGCTCCCGGGAAACTGGCGGCTGATCGTGTCGGGTGCGGGTGTTCTGATCGTGTTGCTCATTGCTCCCGGTGGGATCGGTGGAGTGCTCTTCGGCCTGCGTGACTCGTATCTGCGTTGGGTCGCCCGACATAGGGGAATCATCGTCGCGAGTCTGTTGGCGGACACCTCCGAGGAGTCCGAGGGTGGCGAACCGGTAGCGATCGGTTCGTCGACCGATGCGGTTGATCCCGAACCCGAGATGGTGGTGGACCAGTGATACCCGGGTCCGTTCCTCCCGCCGGTGGACCCTTTGACGAGTCCGTTGTCTCGCTGTTTCACCCGATCCGCGCGTTGCGGGATTCGCTCGATGGCGGCCCGTTGCGTGTACTCGTTCTGTTGTTCGTGCTCAACGGCGTCGATGAGTTGACCCGGACCGGGTTCGCCGTGCTGGCCCCCGACATAGCCGACGACATGGGCACGGGGCTCGCCGGCATCTTCACGGCGCTCGCGTTCGTGGCCGCGGTATCGCTGGCTCTGCAGGTACCCATCGCCAGCCTCGCCGACCGCTACAACCGTGTGCGCCTGGCCGCGCTCGGAGGCGTCATCATGGCGTTGTTCACATCGCTCGTCGGGCTGGCACCCAATATCTGGTTGGTGGGCATCACCATGGGTGCCGCAGGGCTCGGCAAGTCGTTCATCGACCCGACCCACAACTCGTTGCTGAGCGATCACTTCAACCCCGACGTCCGGGCCCGTGTGTTCGCATTTCACCGGGCGGCCAACGCCATGGGTCAGTTCCTGGGACCGTTGCTCGCCGGATTCATCGCCTTCTACTTTTCCTGGCGCACTCCGTTCTTCGTGTTCGGCCCGATCATCCTCGTCGCTGCCTTGCTCGTGCTGTTCATACCCGAACCGGTACGCGGGCGCTGGGAACGTAGCGCTGCCGGTGCCAGCGATGAGGCGCTCGATACAGAGGAACCGCCACCGTCGATGGCCGAGGCATGGCGGATGTGCTGGAAGGTCGACAGCCTGCGCCGCATCTATCGAACGCTGCCCTTCCTCGCTCCGGCAGTGGTGGGATTCGTGTCATTCGCGTCGTTCCTGTACGCGGAGGAGTTCGGCCTCGACGAGCGTTCGCGGGGCGTCCTGGCTTCGTTGACCGAACCTGCGCAGGTCCTCGGGCTCGTGATCGGAGCATCGGTCGGCACACGTCTGTATCGCCGGGACCCGCGCCTCATCTTCAGGTTCCTCGGTGTCGTGACGCTCGGCGTGTCCGTCCTGGCGATCGCGTTCGCCCTCTCGCCGCCATGGTTCATCAACATCGGCGACATCCGCCTGCCATGGGTCTCGTTGTTGATCAACGCCGTCATCTCCGGTTCGCTTGCGTTCCTGATTCCCGGCATCCTCGCAGCGCTGTCGGTGGCCATCCCGTCGAGGGCCCGCGCCATGGGGTTCTCGATGATGTCGGTGTTCGTTGTGCCGGGGCTCGTGTTGTTGCCGATCATCGGTGCGCTCGGTGACGCCTGGGGAATCCGGGTCGGCATGATGCTGCTGGCACCCATGTTCGCGATCGGAGGATTTGCGATCCAGAGTGCGGGAGCCCTCATCAACCGCGACATCACCGACGTGTGGACAGGATCCGCAGCACGATCCGAGGTGTTGCTTCAACGCCGATCCGGTGCCGCCAAATTGTTGTTGGTCCGCGGCGTGGACGTTTCTTATGGCGACACGCAGGTTCTCTTCGGGGTGGACCTCGAAGTGGACGAGGGCGAGGTGGTGGCGCTCCTCGGCACCAACGGTGCGGGCAAATCAACGCTCCTCAAGGCCATCTCAGGTATTGCAGAAGCCGATCGCGGAGCCGTCCTCCTGGACGGAGTCGACATCACGCACGCTCCTCCCAACGAAGTGGCAGCCAAGGGCATCGTCCAGATGCCGGGTGGTAAGGGCGTGTTCCCGACGCTGTCGGTGGAGGAGAACCTGCGTGCAGCAGCATGGATGGATCGCTCCGATCGGGCGCTGGTCGCGGAACGGACAGCCGAGGTCTACGAAACCTTCCCGGCGTTGGCGGGCCGTCGCGGCGAAGCAGCGGTGAACCTCTCCGGCGGCCAACAGCAGATGCTCGCGCTTGCCATGGCGTTGCTGTCGAGGCCCCGGCTGTTGATGATCGACGAGCTCTCACTGGGCTTGGCGCCCCTGGTGGTCGAACAGCTCCTCGAGGTCGTACGCCGGATTGCCGACGGCGGAACCACGATCGTCATCGTGGAGCAATCGGTGAACGTTGCGCTCACGATTGCGGATCATGCGTACTTCATGGAAAAGGGCGAGATCCGATTCGACGGTCCGACGGCAGAACTCCTCGACCGCCCCGACATCCTGCGCTCGGTGTTCTTCGGTAGTGAACGGCTCGCCGGAAATGACGGGTTCGTCGATGGGGCCGGTCCGGGAGAGGCCCCGATCAGCAACGTCGGATCCGGTGGACCCGGATGTGGAGCCCGATGGTTTCAGGCAGCCCGCTCTGAGCCTGCGGGGTGTTACGCGGCGTTTCGGAGGGCTGGTTGCGGTCCACGACGTCGACATGGACGTTCGCCCGGGCGAGATCGTCGGCCTCATCGGTGCGAATGGTGCCGGCAAGACGACGTTGTTCGACATCATCTCCGGTTTCACGTCGCTCGACTCCGGTCGGATCGAACTGTGCGGGGTCGACATGACGCCACTGGCGCCCCACCAGCGGGCGGCTGCCGGACTCGGCCGTTCGTTCCAGGATGCGGCGCTGTTCCCGGGCCTCACCGTGGAACAGGCGATCGCAGTCGCCCATGAAACGGAGATCGAGGTGCGCAACCCTGTTCTCGAGGCGTTGTGGATGCCGGTCGTTTTCGACGCCGAGGAGGCGGTGGAGCACTCGGTCGACCACCTGATCGACCTCTTCGGACTCGAAGCGTTCCGTTCCAAGTTCGTACATGAACTCTCCACCGGTTCGCGCCGTGTGGTCGACATCGCGGCACTCGTCGCACACCGGCCGAAGGTCGTGTTGCTCGATGAACCGAGCTCGGGAATCGCCCAGCGGGAATCCGAAGCCCTGGGACCGGTGATCCTGCGGATGCGCGATGAGATGGGCCTCACGGTCGTGATCATCGAACACGACATGGCCCTGTTGGCGGGGGTTGCTGACCGTCTGATCGCACTCGAGAGTGGCTCCGTCATCGCCAATGGCGCTGTTGACGAGGTGCTCGGTGACCCAGCCGTGGTGCAGTCGTATCTCGGCGGGTCTCCTGCCGCCTTCGCCCGCAGCGAAGCGTTCGGGAAGTGAACGAAGACCAGATGAGGTGGTGCTAGGTGTTGCCAGAACGGGACGAACCGAGTCGGGGTGTCGGAAGGTGGATCCGCAAATGGGGCCCGTTCACGGCGATCATGGTTGCCATCGCGGTCCTCGGGGCGCTGGTCGTATTCAAGGGATCCGGGCGATCAGTAGCAGTCGGCTCAGGCGATGCCAGCTCACCGCAGGACACGGAAATGCCTGCGGTCGGGGCTCCTCCGGCTGTCGGCGACATGCCGATCACCTACGCGGAGGCCGAGGAGGCAGGAACTGTCGACGACTATGACTGGGGTAATCATTGCGACACGGACACGGGGACGGTGAAACTCCCGAGTGTCTACGCGCCGCCGTGTGTCCCGGTCTTCGAGGGTGACAATGGAGGTGCCACGTCCACCGGAGTGACGGCGGACTCGATCAAGGTCGTGTGGTACGACGCGTCAGAGTCCGGTGGTCTCGACTCGTTGCTCGGCAGCGCGGGGCTCAAGGACAGCCCGGAGCAGCAGTTCTCTACGCTGCAGGATTGGGTCGAGCTCTACCAGTCGGTCACCGAGACCTATGGGCGCAACGTCGAGGTGGTCCGCTTCAAGGCCACCGGCGGTCTGGGCGACGCAGTTGCGGCGCAGGCCGATGCTGAGCACATCGCGAAGGACATCAAACCGTTCGCCGTGCTGGGCGGCCCACCGAGTGACGGCGGAGCATTTGCGGATGAACTGGCCCGCAACGAGATCATCTGCTTTGACTGCACCATCGGGATGCCCGAGTGCAAGGTGCTGGACAACGCTCCCTACAACTGGGGAACCCTGCCCGCCACTGCACAGTTCGTGGCCGGGCTCAAGGCCTGGCTGAAGCCCGGTGAGAACAACGCCGGGCTGACCGGGCCGGCCGAATACGCAGGAGAGAAGGACCTTGCGACGCGGGAGAGACAGTACGGGGTCATCCACTTTGACCAGGATCCGCCAATGGCGACCGTATGCCCGGGTGCGGAGCCCTGGTCTGACGACTTCACCGTCGAGACCTACCTGCTCGACTTCGCGACCATGCCGCAGGTGGGTTCGGAGATCATGGCGAAGATGAAGAGCGCCGGTGTCACCACGATCATCTTCGCGGGCGATCCGCTCATGCCGATCTACCTGACCAACGCCGCGCAGGCAATCGACTATCACCCGGAGTGGATCTTCACCGGTACCGTGCTGACAGACACGAATTCGTTCGGCCGCCTCTACAACCAGGACCAGATGGCTCACGCGTTCGGTGTCTCCCAGACCGCAGTGCCTGTGGACTCATCGGCGGGAGGTGCCCTCTTTTTGTACCGCTGGTACTTCGGAGCCGACTCGTACCCGCCGGCGAAGGCCGGCTATGCCGTATTGCAGTCGAACATTCCGCCCCTGTTCAGCGGCATTCAGATGGCGGGCCCGGATCTGACCCCCGAAACGTTCGAGCTCGGGAGGTTCAGGATCCCGCCCGCAGGTGGGAGTCCTGTGAGCCCTCAACAGAGCACCGGCCACTGGGGCTTCTTCAAGGACACCGACTACAACAGCTTCGATGACCTCGCGGAGATCTGGTGGGATCCCGAGGTGGAGGGGCCCGACGAGACCGACAAGTTGGGAAAGGGCATGTGGCGCTACGCCCACAATGGTGCCCGGTTCACCCCCGAGGACCCGCCTGATCCGGCGCCGTTCGTCACCGGGGATACCGTGACCCGATTCGACAAATTGCCCCCGGATTTGCGACCGCCCGAATACCCGCCCCCCGCAGGTTCGCCGGCCGCGGGGTCGTGACCGTTACCGTCACATGGTGGATTCCGACGTTGCAGGCCTGGATGTAGAGAGCCTTCGTGGCGAAACGCCCGGAGTGGAACACGTCCTCCATTTCAACAACGCGGGGAGTTCCCTGCCCACACGGCAGGTGCTCGAGACCGTCATTTCACACCTCCGCCGAGAGGCCGAGATCGGTGGATATGAAGCGGCGGCAGAAGCAGGCGACGCGATGGTGGCCGTCCATGAATCAGCGGCGGCGCTCATCGGTGTACGACCCGACCACATCGCGTTGACCGACAGCGCCACCCGGGCGTGGGACATGGCGGTATACGGATATCCGTTCAGATCGGGTGACCGGGTACTCGTGGCTCGAGCCGAATATGCGAGCAACGTGATCGCCCTCCTGCAGCTCCGCGAACGCTTCGGAATCGAGCTCGTGTTGATCGAGGACGACGCACATGGTCAGGTATCCCTCGAGCACCTTGCCGATGAGTTGGAGATGGGGGCCGTGATGGTCTCCCTCACCCACATTCCGACCGGCGGCGGACTGGTCAACCCTGCTGCGGAGGTGGGCCGGCTCTGCGGCGAGTACGGGGCCTTCTACGTGCTCGATGCGTGTCAGTCGATCGGGCAGGTGCCGATCGATATGGAGGAGATCCGCTGCGACGTGCTGACTGCGACCGGGCGCAAGTATCTGCGAGCTCCTCGGGGAACCGGATTCCTGGCCGTTGGTGACCGTGCCCTCGAGCGGATCGAACCACAGTTCCTCGACCTCTTCTCGGCTGACTGGACCTCCGCCGAGGCGGGCGGGGGAGGAACCTATGCGATCCATGAGGGCGCCCAACGGTTCGAGTCCTTCGAGTGCAGTGTCGCCGGACGCCTCGGCCTCGGCAGGGCGTGCGAGTACGCGGCCGATCTCGGAGTCGAAAGGACCTGGATCCGAATCCGCCGGCTCGCTGAACACCTGAGAAGCCAGCTGGCCGGGATCGAGGGCGTGGAGGTGCACGACAAGGGTGCGGTGCGTGGTGGGATCGTCACCTTCGCCGTTGACGCAGTTGCCGCAGGCGTTGTGAGCGAACAGCTGCGGTCCCAGCACATCAACACCTCGGTGGCCGACGCGGCGAAGTCCATGTACGACCTACCCGAACGGGGTCTCGAGGAACTCGTGCGGGCATCGGTTCACTACTACAACACGGAGGCCGAGGTCGCTCTGTTCTGTGAGGCGATCCAACGCATCACGAGAGCACTCGCCTGAGCGCAGCCCCGCCTGTCGCACTGCGCCGATGGCTGAGGACCCAGAGGTTGAGGCTGTGGTCAGCCGCGGGGGACCAGCGCGAGTTGACGGGACTGGGCTACCGGGCGGCTCTCGCTGTCCCACACCAATCCGTCTTCTTCGAGGAAACCATCGGAGATGATCCGGGTTGTGAATTCGCAGGCCAGCCGGCCGGGTGCCGGACGGGCACGGACGTGGGTCGTGTACTCCAGGGTCGGAACCCAGGCCATGGGCAGTTTCGCGTTGAACACCGTGGGCGGGAACGCGTCCAGGACGCAGAGCAACGCGATCGTGTCGATCGCTTCGCCATCTGCGAAGCGGAACCAGCCCCTGACGCGTGGGGTACCGCTCGGTTCGCCGAAGCAGAACCCGGCATCATCGGGGTGCAGGCGCAGGTCGATGCGGTCCATGAACGACGGAGCGCCCTGACCCGGCGACGTGGAGCCGGGGGCGCTCTGTCTTCGGATGCATTCCTCGACCGGTGGTAGATCCGGAGGTGGTGCATCGATCCTTTCCGGTCCGTTGCTGCGGGACAGGTCCGAGAACGATCCGAGGGTGCTCAGTACCGCGGTGCCGTGGCTGTCGCGGAGGGTGGTCGAAGCGGTGGCGAAGCGCCGCCCGCTGCGGAGTCCACGGCGCCACGATAGGGCCTGGGTGGAATCCAGGATTCTGGGCCGCTTCGCATCTGTTGTGTGTCATGGGGCACATGCCGATCTTTCGGCAGCGTCGGGTGCGTCCGTCGGTGATCATTGGAAGATGAGCGAACCAACTGCCCCGGCGCATGCAGACCCGACGAGCGCAGCGGATCTGCGTGACCGCTACCGGATCGAACGCGAGAAGCGCCTCCGTCCCGATGGATCCGAGCAGTACCTGGACCCCATCGGGAACTTTGCTCACTTCCTCGATGAT
Source organism: uncultured Microthrixaceae bacterium (assembly GCA_963805905.1). GTDB lineage: Bacteria > Actinomycetota > Acidimicrobiia > Acidimicrobiales > Microtrichaceae > JAMLGJ01. The sequence goes on along the minus strand of CAWDVV010000001.1, from coordinate 2,035,278 downwards.
CCATGGGCTCCACGGGTCGAACGCGAACCCATCCACGATGAGGTGACCGTCGCCATCATCGGTGCCGGATTCGCCGGGCTGCTCACCGGAGCGCGTCTGGCCGAGGCAGGGATCACCGATATCCGTCTCATTGACAGCGCCGGGGGAGTGGGAGGTGTGTGGTACTGGAACCGCTACCCGGGCGCGATGTGTGACACGGCGGCCATGATCTACCTACCGCTGTTGGAGGAAACGGGCCACCGTCCGTCCGCGAAGTACGTCCCGGGGTCCGAGATCCTGGCCCATGCGCAGCGGATCGCCGATCAGTACGATCTGTGTGACAACGCCGTGTTCTCGACCGAGGTCACCGAGGTGCGCTGGGACGAGGGCACGTCGCGTTGGATCATCTCCACCGACCGCGGCGACGAGATGATGGCCAGGTTCGTGGCCATGGGCACGGGTCCGCTGAACCGACCGAAGCTGCCCGGAATCCCCGGTATCGAGACGTACGAGGGCCACAGCTTCCACACGAGTCGATGGGACTGGGCCTATACGGGTGGTGATCCATCGGGTGCTCCGATGACGAACCTCGCCGGAAAGCGCGTGGGTGTGATCGGTACCGGAGCGACAGGGGTGCAGGTGATCCCCAAGCTCGCCGCTGACGCGGGCGAACTGTTCGTTTTCCAACGTACGCCGTCGTCGATCGACATCCGTGACAACCATGCCATCGATCCGGATGAGTTCGCGCTGCTGGAACCCGGTTGGCAACAGGACTGGTTGTTGAACTTCGCGACCCTCCAGACCGGCGGCTTCACCGACGAGGATCTCGTGATGGATGGCTGGACCGACATCGCACAGCGGATCCGTGATCGGATCGTCGAGAAGATGAGTGCTCTGGGTGAGGGTGAGGGCTTCGGACCGGAGCTCATCCTGGCCGCATACGAGGACAGTGACGACGAGAAGATGAACGAGATACGGGCACGCGTGGATGCGGTGGTGGCAGATCCTGCGACGGGGGCCGGGCTCAAGCCCTGGTACCGCCAGCTGTGCAAACGGCCGTGCTTCCACGATGAGTACCTGCAGGCGTACAACAACCCGAACGTGACGCTCGTCGATACCGACGGCGCCGGTGTGGAACGCATTGACGAGACCGGTGTGTGGGCCGCCGGCCGGCACCACGAACTCGACTGCCTGGTCTTCGCATCGGGTTTCGAGGTGAACATCTCGCCACGTGCCCGCTACGAGACGATCGGGCGTGGTGGCATGGGACTCGACGAGTACTGGTCCGAGGGAATGAGGAGCCTCCACGGCACCCATGTCCATGGCTTCCCGAACCTGTTCGTGCTGGGTCTCTCCCAGGGTGCGAACCTCATATCCAACGTGACCCACAACTACGTCGAGGCGTCCCGGCGAATCGCAGCAGTTGTGTCCCGTGCCCTCGAGTTCGACAAGGGTGTGGTGGAGGCGACCCGGAACGCGGAGGACGAGTGGGTGCAACAACTCGATGTACTCGGATCGGGTTTCATAGGCAACGCCGATTGCACCCCCGGCTACTACAACAACGAAGGTCGCGAACCGGGCACACGTGAGCGCCTGAACGGGGCCCGCTATCCCGAAGGTCCGGTCGCCTTCTTCAACCTCATGTACCGCTGGCGCACCAGCGGAGAGTTCGAAGGGCTCGAGTTCTGCTGATCAACGCGGTGGGTGGCCGTGGGAGGTGCCGGATCCATGAAGCGATCGGGATCGACACTGAAGGTATGAGAAAGAGGACCGATGGGTCGCAACATCCCGTTCATCACGACCGACCAGCAGCGCTGCGACTCGCTCGGTTGCAACGGTGGAACAGTTGCCCGCACGCCGGTCAGCCCAACGGATTGGAGAAGTCGAAGATCGTGACAGCCATCTTCGGCGAAGCCCTGCTGAACCCGATCGACATCAGATACGACGGCACCGGGGGTGAGCTCTACAAACTCGATGACGACCCGCACCAGTGGTGGAACCTGTGGGACAATCCGCAATACCGGGCGGTGCGTGACGATCTCGTGGCCGACCTGTATGCAACGCTGTCCAGTGATGTCCGTCTATTGGAAGTGGAGGCGCCCGCATGAGTTCTACCGACCCTGTGGTGCAACCGAACCCGCGCTGGATCCGGGGAACCGCCGGCGGTCACACCGTCGTGGACACCCGAAGCGCCCTGTACGTCTGGGAGGTTCCGTACTACCCGGCATGGTACGTACCGCTCGGTGACATCGATGCCGAGCTGATCACCAACGGGCTCACGGGTACGTCCGAACGTCTCGGGGAACGCACCCGCTACGACGTCACCCTCCCGGACGGAAGGACGCTCAGCGATGCTGCAGCGCGATATCTCGACGCTCCCACCCCCGAGCTGCGCGGCATGGTTCACCTCGAGTGGGATGCGCTGGATTCATGGTTCGAGGAAGACGAGGAGGTGTTCGTCCATCCGCGTAGCCCGTTCGTGCGGGTGGACGCGATCTCCTCGAGGCGTCACGTGCGGGTATCGGTGGACGAGGAGTTGGTTGCCGACTCGACGCACCCCGTGACCCTGTTCGAAACCGGTCTTCCGATCCGATACTACCTTCCCAAGGCCGATGTGCGGATGGACATGCTCACACCGACGGACACCACTTCGGCGTGTCCGTACAAGGGTTGGGCCCACTACTGGTCGGTCACGGTGGGAGATGCCGTACACGGCGATGTCGCGTGGGGGTATCGCACTCCCCTGCGCGATGCAGCACGTGTGGCCGGATATGTCTGCTTCTACGATGAGAAGCTCGACGTCGAGGTGGACGGTGTGCGCCAAGAGCGACCTGCGACGAAGTTCTCCTGATGTTCGAGGCGTCACGACTGTTTTGGTCGTAATTCGTGGTGGTGTTCACCTACACTGAAATGATGCCGGGCGAAGTCCTCCCGGTGAAGCTGGCAGCGCACCCGCGCCGTCCGTAGTACAGAAAGCAAGTGCAATGAGTGTCTCCACCGGAACCGTCAAGTTCTTCAACAACGAGAAGGGCTACGGCTTCATCTCGATCGAGGGTGAGGACGACGTGTTCGTTCACTTCTCGAACATTTCTGGCGATGGGTTCAAGTCTCTCGAAGAAGGCCAAACGGTCGAATTCGAGGTCGGCCCGGGCCGCAAGGGTCCTGAGGCCCTGAACGTACGCGCAGTCTGAATCAGACTGCCCAGATGGCCGGTGGGTTCAACCCACCGGCCATTTTTACAATCTATTCAGAACCTCAACCGCGAGCGTGCGTGGTGGTGGACGTCGAGCGCCTCGACGTAACCCCCGAGGTCCGGGCTTGTTTCACCGACCGTGAGTGGTCGGGCTTTGGCTTGCGCTCAGCATCAGCGGAGTCAGTAGCTGCCCGATTGGCGGCGAAACTGGCTGCGGGTTGCCTGTTGGTTGCGGACACAGGGCCCACCCTGCCACCGGAAGTCCTGCGGCGGGTGGAGGTGTTGTCCTCACGCGGTGCTGCACCATCTCTGGTGATTACTCAACCCGGAGGCGATCGCGACTGCGGGAAGTGGTGGGTTTCTCTCACGCATGATGGCGGGCTCGCGGGCGCTCTGGTCATGCGTGGCAGCGTTTGAATCACCCGCGGGCGAGAAGTTCCGCCACCTGGCTACCCAGCGCCGGTTCGCCCGCGTCGAGTACCGCCCTGTTCGCAGCCAGATCCTCTGGCTCGTAGCGGTAGTTCGCCATCACGCCGTAGGAACGCGGAATCCCCAGTTCTGAACTGTCCGCGTTCTCCAGGAGGCGCCAGAGGCGAGCTCCGTTACCCATGTGGAAACGGGCAACGGGGTCGTCCGAACGTTTCTGCGGGGTCGTGCCGGGGTCACCGACCAGGTAGCGCGCGCACGACCCCAGCAACGATGCGCCATCCCGCGGGTCGGAGCCACCAGTGGGTTGGGCGTCGAGCCACCTCCGGAAACCGGGAATTGGCGACATCGTCGTCATCGTCGACAGCTCAGGGAGTTCGTCGCGGAGTGCGCCAGTGGCACCGGCGATCAGTCTGCCGGCCACTCCGAGGCCGCGGAGTCCCGGCTCGATCGTCCAGATCGAATAGAACACCGCTGTGTCGGCGCGGGTGTGATCGATTGTCGGTGTATCCGGATCGAGGATGGCCCCGAGGGATTCCGGACTCCGCGTGCACAACGCGACCCACACGACTGCGAGCGGGCGATTCGCCAACCCTGGGTGAACGAGTAGTTCCACTCGGCGGTCCTGCGCGAATCGCCGTTCACCTTCGCGTTCTGTTCGCTGCGGGTTGACGGGTTCGGTCTCGAGGAGTTGCCTCGCCAGGGCGTCATCGGCCTGCGTTGAACCCAACTGCAATCGCCGCACCCGGGTCCCCGACGAGAGGATCTCCGAGAGCGCTGCGGTGAGTTCGACCATCTCCGGGTCGTTCCGCTCTCCCGAGGACAGCAGTTCGGTTCGTCGTTCGAGCATCGGAGTTGCATCTCGGTGGTCGTCCCTGTGCACGGTCCCATGATGCAGGGAGTCGGCGGTGCGTGCCTATTTGTACGCCCTCAGGTCATCTGGTGGGTGACGTGTTGCAGTAGAGGCGATCTGGGTAACCTTCGGGGTTCATGAAGTCCCACCTCACTCTCGGCCGCATGTTCGGTGTCCCCATAGGCGTCAACCTCTGGGTGGGTCTCGTGGCCATCGTGTTGGCCGTGTCACTTGCAGAGCTGTCGCTACCCAACATCGCTCCGAACAACCCTGAGTCTGCATACTGGTTCGCAGGCGTGGTCGGAGTGGTGGGCTTCCTCGGTTCGCTGGTTGCCCACGAACTCGGCCACAGCTGGGTCGCTCAGCGCAACAACGTGCGCGTACTCGGTATCACACTCTGGCTCTTCGGAGGGGTGGCGAAACTCGATGGCGAGGCTTCCGATGCGGGAGCCGAGTTCCGGATAGCAGCTGCGGGCCCGGCCATGAGCGCCCTGACGGGTGCGGTGTGCGCAGGCGCTGGTTGGCTCACATGGCGTCTGGATGGCTCGCAGGTCCTTCTGGGCCTGTTCGTGTGGCTTGCCGGAATCAACGCAATTCTCGCGGTGTCCAATCTCATCCCGGCGTTCCCCCTCGATGGTGGGCGCATACTGAGGGCCGTGATCTGGCGCCACACGGGCCGTCGCATCCGCGCCACCAGGTTGGCGGCATTGTGGGGTCAGATCCTCGCCGGGGTCATGGCAGCGATCGCGGTGTGGTTGATCTTCACCGTGGCCGTGTGGTCAGGGCTCTGGATCCTGGCGCTGGCATTGTTCCTGTTCGTGGCCGCGCGGTCCGAATGGTCGGCATCGGCCCCGGCTCCGGCTCTGCTCGACATGCCCGTGGGACAGATGCGACGTGACCTCCCGCCGTCACTGGGTCCGACGGCAACCGTCGCGGCTGTCCAGGCGAGTTTCGACAGTTTCCCCGATGCACCGTTCGTGCCCCTCGTGGGAACCCGCAACACCGTGGATTCCATGGTGACCCGCGATTCGGTGGCCCGGATCCCGCCTGCCCAGCAACGTGCAGTCCCGGCAACCTCGGTGGCAGAGCCGTTGTTGTACCTACCCCGGGTCGATCCGGGCGAACCGGTCCGTTCGGTGGTCGAGCGCCTGGGCGAGGGCCGTCCCTGGTGGGCACTGATGACCGATCGCGATGGTCGGGTCGGCGCGCTCGTTTCCTCCGACGTCGTCGGAGTTCTGGCGATCGCAGCCGGGGAGTGACAGGCGATCGGTTCCGCAGTGGGTCGCAGTACCCACAGAGCATGGGCAATCCAACCTGATCTTCGGTCACCGCTATTGCCGGGCCCGGACCACTAGTACCCTGCGTCCTATGCGAAGACACGTTGGGGGCGCGCGGATGACAGGTGGTTTCGCCATCCTGCGTGCGCTTCTGCGTCAGCGCAGACGATTGCTCCTCGCAGGTCTGTCCATAGCCCTGGGTGTGGGCTATCTCGCAGGGTCGCTGGGACTCCTGGGTCGTATCGGAGCGGGGTTGGACGACTTGGCCTCGGCGTCGGCCGACCGAGCGGATGTCGTGATCGAGGGTTCGGTTGCATACGAGTCATCGCTCGAGCAGGTGCGGCGACTGGTCCCGGCGTCACTCGCCGACACGGCTGCGGGCACATCTGGTGTCGACTCGGTTTCGCATCGTCTCGAAGACATCGTGTTGGTCATCGACTCGGAGGGCGACCCTGTGGCCGCGCCGGGTCTGTCCGAACAGCCACTCGGGATCAACTGGCCCGAGGATTCGGCAGTGTCGAACCTGGACCTCGTGGAGGGCAGGGCCCCCGCCGAGGACGGCGAGGTGGTGCTCGATGAACACACCGCCGATAGCGCCCGGGTAGGCGTTGGGGACACCGTGAGGGTGGGCGGCAAGGGGAAGGTCGGCGAGTACCGGGTCACGGGGATCGTGGACTCTGAGTCCCTGGGCCGCTCCGCAGGTTCGAGTCTGGTCGCCTTCACGACCGATGAAGCCCGCGTCGTGTTCGACCAGCCGGTTGACGACAACCGCATTGCCATCAAGGTGGACCCCGGGGCGAGCGTTACCCAGGTCATCTCCGACCTGGAAGGCCGGATGCCTCCGGGAGCGGAGGTCGTGGACGGTGCAACCGCTGCGCTCCACGCACAGGAAGGCCTCACGCGCAGTTTCACGATCGTGCGTGTCCTGGTCACGGGATTCGGTGTTCTGGCGCTACTCGTCGGAATGGTCACCGTCGCCAACTCACTCACCCTGCTGCACGCACAACGGAGGCGGCTCTTCGCGACCTTCCGACTTGTCGGCGCCCGTCGCAACCAACTCCGTCGGGCGGCACTGAGTGAAGCTGCGATCCTCGCTGTTGCGTCCTCACTGCTGGGGCTTCCGCTCGGTTTGCTCCTGGCGGTTCTGATCGAGAGGGCTCTGGGTGCGCTCGGTACGGCAGTGCCGACCGCAGGGCCCCTGCTGACCCCACAGGCCGCTGGCATCGCCATGGGAGTAGGCCTGCTGGCGACCCTCGGCGCTGCATGGCGACCAGTCAGGAGCGCCTGTTCGGTGCCTCCGATCGAGGCCGTACAAGCGGTCGACCGGCCAACCGGGTCGCCCAGGCCGTTTGCCGTGATCGCACTGGCTCGGGCGCTGGTCGGGGCAGTTGCCGTGGCCGGCGTGACGCTCATCGCCTCGGCGCAACCCATGGTCGTGGTGATCTCGTCGGTCTGCGTAGGCGCCTTCATATTCCTGGTCAGCTTCCTGCCGTTGATCCTGACCACGGCCGTATCGGCCACGATGAGGTTGCTTCCGTTCCGCCCCAGGCCATTGCGCCGAGTGGCCGCACGCGATGCCGCACGCAATCCCAGGCGTACCGCTGCTACGACGGCAGCTGTTCTCCTGGCAGCGGCAGTGATCTCCGGCCTGGCGGTATTCCTCAGTTCGTTCACGGCATCGGTCGAGGGTGTGGTCGACAATGTGGTGTCAGCCAACCTGGTTGTCGATTCAGAGACCTTCACCCGTGGTGGGCTACCGGCCGATCTGGTCGACCAGTTGGGCTTCGTCGACGGGGTGACGGCGTCGAGCGGGTGGCAGTTGGGACGCGGGTCGGTAGGTGATTCGGCGGTACGAATGACCGGTCTGGATTCGGCCGATGCCGCTCAGGTGATCGCCCCCGACTTCGTGGAGGGCGGAGCGGGGGACATGACCCCTTCCTCGGCGTGGATCTCATCGCAGTTGGCGGCCGCGTCTGGTTTCGGTGTCGGAGATGTGATGCCGGTGGTGTTCTACTCCGGAGGGTTCGACAACCTGACCGTCACCGGTGTCTACAGCGACGGTCGCGGTCTGCTGGGCGACGTGGTGCTGGACCGCTCGGTCCTATCCGCCCAGGTTCCCGCAACGTATGACCTGGCTGCGCTCGTGCGCACCGATGGATCCACCTCGACGACCAAGGCGGTGGAGGATCTGGCGGCGTCCTACGGGATCACTGCGGTGAGTACCCCGGCCAAGTTCGTCGGTCAGCGCAGCGAGATGCTGCGGGGGTTCGAACGCGTGGTGTTGTGGATGCTGCTGTTCACCTTGTTGCAGGCACTCGTCGGAGTCGTCAACACGCTGATGCTGTCGGTGGGGGAGCGCCGACGCGAATTCGGGCTGCTACGGGTGGCCGGTACCTCGCGGCGGGCGTTGTTGAAGATGGTCCTCTACGAGGGGGTCTCCTTCTCGTCGGTCGGAACTCTCCTGGGTATAGGCATCGGGACCGCAGCTGCAGCTGTGGCCATATGGGCGCTGGGTCCGTTGGGGTTCGGCGTCTTCACGGTTCCGGTACCCACCCTCGTGTTCATCGCGGTGGCAGCAGTTGCAGTGGGTGTCGGCGCCGCATGGTTCCCCGCCCGCATGGCTTCGAGGGTGCCTCCACTCGAGGCGATCGGAGACATCGGTGCCGAACCGACCCTCGCGCGTGCACCGAGGCGGGTCACGCGGCCCCTGGAACCCTCGGTAGCGATTTCGGGCGCAGGAGCTCACCTCGCCGGCAGCGCGGTACCAGCGCGCACTGTCGCCGCAGTTCCAGCCGCGTCCGGCCCCATTTCACCGGTCACCGCTGTGGCTGCTTCCGGAAACCATTCGCTCATGCCGCCCCCGTTCGATCCATCCCGGGTCACCGCCCCACTGCCGGCCAACCTGACGGCAGCCGTGTCGGCTCCCGTATCAGAGAGCGCAGTTCTCTCGGTCGCCGTTCTCGACGGATCGTCGGTGTTCAACACCGAGGCCGGTTCGGACGAGGCCAAGGCCCTACTGGCTCTCTACGACATGCTTCCTTCCGCCGTTGCCGCAACTCCGGAGCCGCAAACTGCCGCCCACGCTCAACCCGCGTCGCAGCCCGTGGCGCAGTCGGAGCGCGCAGAGTCGGTACCTGGTCCGGCCCAACCGGTTCAGGCCCGGCCAGCAGTTCCAGACGTCACACCGAGCATGGAGGCGGCGATCGGGGTTCTCCTCTCCGACGCGCTGTTCGGATCCTCCGAGGCCACCGCTGTTGATCCGACAGCCATTGATCCGACCGGGGTCCATCCCACCGAGGTCCATCCCATCACCGGGGTGCCCGGCGAGGTTCTTCCCGGCGAGGCGCAGCCCGCAGAGGTTCCGCCACCGGTTGCAGAGCCACCTGCTGCTGTACCGCCGACACCGCCCCGGGTCCCGATGGCCGGCGCCCCCGAACCTGTGTCCGCAGGTCTTCCCGAGCAGCGCCGAGGCCTACGGAGGTCCAAGAGAAACGATCCAGCAGACCGGCGTCCTCCGCGCAGAGTTCGGCGGGGCCAGCAATCCGCCGCCGCCGAAGGCTGGGTCACTGGCGACACGACCGCGGACGCGGGTGTCGGGCGGGGAACCCTGGCGGGCGCGGTCGAGAGACTGGATGAGGAAACCCGTGAACACTGGGCGGCCGTGCTGCATTCGATGAACGCGGCACTCGCAAGTGGAGAAGATGTGGGACCCCTCGTGTGTGGCCGTGTGAGGGCTGAACCTGCTGCGGTCACCCGCACCGACCGTCGCCTGTTGTTGGTTGCCCAGCGTCCCGGACGGATGGCAGTTGAGTCACTGCACCCGATCGCCACCGGGGTGGTCGTTCGGCCCGGACCGGGAGGCACCCTCGTGGTGGTGCTCTATGACCGTGGCCGCGCCCTCGAGTTGACCGAGGTGCACGATGCCCGCGAAGCCGAGGCTCTGGTGCGGCGTGACGAACTGGAACCGAACCAGACCACCAGCATCAGCCAGGGCTGAACTCAGGCGCGACTCACCAGGATCTCCACCGGGTGACCCTCCACCGCGCGGGCTGGTCGTCATCGACACCTTCGGCGATCGTCAGATCCACGGCGAGCACCGCGTCGGCGACCGTGTCGCGGTGGGTCTCGAGTGCCTCGGTGACCTCGGCCGTGCTGTTGACGTGGCATTGGATACGGTCGGTCACATCGAGCCCGGCGTCCTTGCGTGCCTGCTGTATGAGCCGCACGACGTCGCGGGCCATACCCTCGGCGGCCAGTTCCGGGGTCACCTCCACGTCGAGTTCGACGAGCATCCGGTTGCCGGGGAGCGCGGTTGCGACCGCCCCCTGGCGCGGCAACAGTGCAAGTTCGAACTCTCCCTCTGCCAGGACCATGCCGTCCACCTCGACGGTTCCGTCTTCGGCCTGGGTCCATTCACCGGCCTTGGCAGCCTTGATGACACGTTGCACCTCGGACCCCAAGCGGGGTCCGAGCACCTTGGCGTTGGGCTTCAGTACGAAATCACCAACCGAGGCAAGGTCAGTTGTGAAGCCAACCTCCTTGACGTTGACCTCGTCGCGGATCAGGTCCGTCATCTCGGCGAGGCGTTCCACCTCGGTTCCCGCGATGGTGAGGCGCGCGAGGGGCAGGCGGGCCCGGAGGCGGTTGTCCTCACGGAGGCTCAATGCGGCGGAGCAAACGTCGCGGACCGCATCCATCGATGCGACCAGGTCGGGATCGTGGGGCCATCCGGACACGTCGGGCCAATCCGTCAGGTGCACGGACCGCGTCTCATGGTCGATGGCGGCGCCGTCGCCGACCTCGGGCGCGGTGAGGCCCAACCAGATCTCCTCGACTCAGGAACGGCAACAGCGGAGCGGTGACCTTCATGAGGGTGACGAGCACTGTGTAGAGCGTGTCGTACGCATCGGCCTTGGCTGGACTCCGAACCCTGGTCACCGATGGGCCCAGAAGCGCTCACGTGAACGGCGGATGTACCAGTTGTTGAGCGCATCGAGGAAGCCGTGTATGTCGGCACATGCAGGCGCGATCTCGAACGCGTCCATCGATGCGGTGACCGCCTCGGCCAGCTGTGCGGTCTTGGCAAGGATGTAGCGGTCGAGTTGTCCCGGTGCGTCGGTGCGGAACCTTGCCCGGTAGCCGATCTGCGTTCGCGTAGAGCGTGAAGAACGAATAGGCGTTCCAGATGGGGTTGAGCACGAGGCGCACGACCTCGGAGAAGTCCGAGGCGTCGGTGGCGATGCGCAGGTCGCCGCCACGCAGGATGGGTGATGCCATCAGGTGCCAGCGCAGTGCGTCGGAACCGTGGGACTCCATGACCTCTTCGGGGTCGGGGTAGTTGCGCAGCTTCTTGGAGAGCTTGCGGCCCTTCGTGGTCGAGCACCACGCCGTGGCAGATCACATTGGAGAACGCCGGCCGGTCGAACAGCGCCGTCGAGAGCACGTGCATCGTGTAGAACCAGCCGCGCGTCTGGGCGATGTACTCGACGATGAAGTCTGCCGGGGAGTGTTCGTCGAACCAGGTCTGGTTCTCGAAGGGGTAGTGCACGCTGGGCGAAGGGCATTGAACCCGACTCGAACCAGCAGTCGAACACCTCGGGTACGCGCCGCATCATGGAGTCGCCCGTGGGGTCGTCGGGGTTGGGCCGCACGAGTTCATCCACGAAGGGTCGGTGCAGGTCGTCGGGTCGTCACCCCGAAGTCGGCCTCGATCTCGTCGAGTGAGCCGTAGACGTCGGTGCGTGGGTAGGCGGGGTCGTCGGACCGCCACACCGGGATCGGGGAACCCCAGAAACGGTTGCGGCTGATCGACCAGTCGCGGGCGCCCTCCAGCCACTTGCCGAACTGGCCGTCGCGGACGTGACCCGGGGATCCAGTTGATCTGCTGGTTGAGCTCCACGAGACGGTCCGACAGAGCGGTCACCTCCACGTACCAGGAGTTCACGGCCTTGTAGATGATCGGGGTGTCGGTGCGCCAGCAGTGCGGGTAGTTGTGGTCGTAGGTGTCGTGGCGGACGAGTTGTCCCCGCTCGCGCAGGGTGCGGGCGATGTCGGTGTTGGCGTCGAAGACGTTCTGGCCCGCCCAGTCGGGCACCTCGGAGGTGAAGCGCCCCGAGTCGTCCACGGGGACCACCAGTTCGATCCCGGCTGCCTCGCAGGTCGCCTGGTCGTCCTCACCGAAGCCCGGAGCCAGGTGGACCACCCCGGTGCCGTCGTCGTCGGTGACCCAGTCGGCGACCAGGACACGGAACGAGTCGGCGTGATCCGCGAAGTAGTCGAACAGCGGCGTGTAGTCGAGTTGGCCGAGTTCGGTCCCGGGCACCGTGGCGAGCACTTCGGAGTCGTCTCCCAGCTCGGCCGAGTACTTCTCGAGGGCATTCGCGCCCAGCAGGACGATTCGTTCCGGTCTGTCCCCGCTGTGCGGCCTCACCATGGCGTAGTCGACCTCCGGCCCGACGGCCAGCGCCAGGTTGGACGGCAGTGTCCAGGGCGTGGTCGTCCATGCCCAGATCTCGAGTCGGCTCATCAGCCGGTGATGGCCTCGAGTGCTCCGGGCCGGCGTCGATCGACCGGGAAGGCCACGGTGAGAGCGGGGTCCTGTCGGGGTCGGGTGGCGTCGTCGAGGCGGATCTCGAAGTTCGACAGCGGCGTCTCCGCTCCCCAGGAGTAGGGCATGACCCGGTATGCCTCGTATACGAGACCCTTGTCCCAGAGCTGGCCGAACGCCCAGATCACGGACTCCATGTAGTCGAGGTCCATGGTCTTGTAGTCGTCGGCGAAGTCCACCCAACGGGCCTGGCGGGTGACGTAGCGTTCCCATTCCTCGGTGAAGCGCATGCACCGATGAACGGCATTGCTCGTTGAATCGCTCGATGCCGTACTCGGTGATCTCGACGTGGCCCGAAACTCCGAGTTCCTGCTCCACGCCCATCTCGGCGGGCAGGCCGTGGCAGTCCCAGCCGAAACGGCGTTCCACCCGGTGCCCCCGCATGGTCTGGTATCGGGGAACGACGTCCTTGACGTATCCGGTCAGCAGGTGGCCGTAGTGGGGCAGGCCGTTGGCGAAGGGAGGACCGTCGTAGAAGACGAACTCGTCATCAGCGGGCCGCTGGTCCACCGAACGTTCGAAAGTGTGCTGCGCCTCCCAGCGATCCAGGAGGCGGCGTTCGATCGCCGGAAAGTCTGCCCGTGTGGGCACGTGTGGGTAGGGCTCGTCTGCGCGTTCTGATTTGGATTCTGGGGACATCTCGACCTGCCGGGGGAGTGGGACCTACAAGGCTAGTTGTCGACCTTCGGGTCGCTGGAACCCCTTGTGGACCATGGCCGGATGGACTCCGCTGCGACGGACCCCGTTCACCCCGGCCGAACATGCAGCACGTGCGACACGGGGACACGACGCCGGGTGGTCCGGCTCACTCGAGAACGATGTCCCATCGATCGAGACAGTCCGCACAGCGGTAGGCGACCACATCTCCCGCTGCGGAAAGCCTCCGGTCGGCCGTCGTCGTCGGTTCGCTGGCTCGTCAGAAGCCCGCAAACGCCGCCACAGTCGACGCAGATGATCGACTCGGGTGCCTCCACGATCCCTTCGGCGTCGTCCGCAGCATGGTCCCCGGCGGGGGGCATTTCGTTGTCGCTCAAGGGCGTTCCTTCATCCCGTCGGCTGCGTGTCGGCGTTCATAGCGCCAAGGCAGTTCGTCCATCCAGAGGCGGTGGCGGCCACCGGCGGCCTCCATCTCGCCACCTTCATAAGCCACGTCACCGTGGTAGAGCGCGGCCCAACCGTCTCCTGTGATTCCCACGTGGGTGGAGAAGTGTTCCACCTCGGGCGGGCCGTTTCGGCCGCCGGGGGCTCCCATGAGTACCTCGGCCGGGTTCGCCAGTGCGGCGAGGTGAACGAGGGTTATGAAGGTCGGGGGTGCCATCTCGACCTCGCCCGTAGCGTGGGACTCGAGCATCTGGTGCGGAGATACCCAGCGATGGTCTCGGATCTCGCCGTCGTCGATGGTCACCGAATCAGTGTCACCGATCGCCACTCCGACGTAGAACGCGGTTGTGAACCGGTGCCGCAGCAAGCCCTCGTTCTGGTCGCTGCGCGGCGGGGGAGTCCATTGGGACCATCGCCTGATGGTCGATGATTCGATGGCGATCCCGGCTTCTTCGGCCAACTCACGTTGCACAGCTACCAGTGCCGCGGCTTCGATGTCGTCATGACCCGGTTTGCTGCGCACGCGTGAATCGGTGAAGTCCTCATCGTCGATGCGCCCACCGGGGAAGACCCACATGCCCCCGGCGAATCGAAGGCGCGTGTCGCGCCGCAACATGAGAATCTCGAGTTCGCCGTGTTGGCCGGCCCCGGGATTGGAACGCAGCGGGATGATCGTAGCGGCGGGTATGGCGCCGGGATCCCAGAGAGGGCGCGGTCCGAATTCTGTGGCAGTCGGCTCGGAGACAGGCGTGTCGTCCACCGGGGATGCGCCGGATTCCCCGGTACTGGTCGGGTCGCTGTGCATTCGCCCCCGACCGTAGCCGAGTGGAACCGGGGCGTTCGGTCCGGGACCTGGACCGACCACCGTCGGTGGTGCTGGCGGTGACCCAGAGCGAGCTTTGCACAAATGCTTGACTCGGCGGGGTTGCATGACTGTAATTACATCCCTGTTCCCCAACATGTTGGGGTGCGGGGAACGGACCACCACAACATCTGGTGTTTCGCTCCGGGAGCGTGACGAGTGGCACAGGATCGCGATGGGGCGGTTTCGCACCTATGTCACGCCGGTTCCAGACGAAATTCGACACTTCGAGACACCCGAGACCTCGGGGCCTCCGAGACTTCCAAGAGGGGAATCCCCAAAGTGACAATGCTCCAGGACACCGATCCAGAGATCGCCGACAGCACCGATCCAGAGATCGCCGACACCACCGACGCTGCGACCGCCATCGAAGTGCTGGAGGAAACCCCGACCGGGTCCTCGATGCGGGTCACGAAGCGCGACGGCACCAAAGAGCCGGTCGACGTGAACAAGATCGTCAAGGCGGTTGCCCGGTGCGCAGTGGGCCTCGAGAACGTCGACCCCATGCGCGTTGCGACACGCACGATCTCGGGTCTGGTCGACGGCGCAACCACCGAGGAGCTGGACGAACTCTCGATACGCACCTCAGCCGGGCTCATCTCCGAGGAGCCCAACTACTCCCGGCTGGCAGCGCGTCTGCTTTCCACGGTGATCGACAAGGAGGTCCAGAACCAGGACGTCTACTCGTTCAGCCAATCCGTCCAACTGGGCGTGGAACAGGGGCTCATCGGGGAAGCGACGGCTGAGTTCGTCGCCCGCAACGCCCGCAAACTCAACGATGCGATCCTGGCGGACCGCAACTGGCTCTATGGCTTCTTCGGGCTGCGCACCGTCTATGACCGCTACCTGCTGAAGCATCCAGAGACCCGCGAGGTCACCGAGACACCCCAGTACTTCCTCATGCGCGTGGCCTGCGGGCTCTCGCGCAGCGCCGAGGAGGCGATCACCTTCTACGAGCTGATCTCGAGTCTGGAATACCTCCCGAGTTCGCCCACTCTGTTCAACTCGGGCACGAGCCACCCCCAGATGTCGAGCTGCTACCTGCTGGATTCGCCCGAGGACAACCTCGATGCGATCTATGACCGCTACCGCGACATCGCCCGGCTGTCCAAGCACGCCGGGGGAATCGGACTGTCGTACAGCCGTATTCGTGCGCGTGGGTCGCTGATCAAGGGTACGAACGGGCTCTCCAACGGCATCGTCCCCTGGCTCAAGACTCTTGACAGCTCGGTGGCAGCGGTCAACCAGGGAGGTCGGCGCAAGGGCGCAGCGTGCGTGTACCTGGAGAGTTGGCATGCAGACATCGAGGAGTTCCTCGAGCTCAAGGACAACACGGGTGACGCGGCCCGTCGCGCCCACAACCTCAACATCGCCAATTGGGTCCCCGACCTGTTCATGGAACGGGTGGAGAAGGACTGGCAGTGGAGCCTGTTCGACCCCAAGAAGGTGCCGCACCTGACCGACCTGTACGGCGACGACTTCGAAGCCGCCTACATGGCAGCAGAATCCGATGGTCTGTACGAGCGCCAGGTCTCGGCGCGGATGCTCTACAGCCGCATGATGCGGACCCTGGCCGAGACCGGCAACGGTTGGATGACCTTCAAGGATGCATCGAACGAGAAGTGCAACCAGACCGGTTCCGCCACTGCGGCCGAGGACGAAGGCGCCTCGCCGGCACGTGTGGTGCACCTTTCCAACCTCTGCACCGAGATCCTCGAGGTCACGAACCAGGCTGAAACCGCAGTGTGCAACCTGGGTTCGGTGAACCTGGGTGCGATGGTGCGCCCGGATGCAGACGGTCAGCCCGCGTTCGACTTCGATCGGCTCGCAGAGGTCGTGCGTACGGCGGTCCCGTACCTCGACCGTGTCGTGGACATCAACTTCTACCCGACTGACGAAGCCGGAACATCCAACGCCAGATGGCGCCCGGTAGGCCTCGGGATGATGGGTCTCCAGGATGTCTTCTTCAGGTTGGGTCTCCCATTCGACAGCACCGAGGCCCGCGAGATCTCCACCCGCATATCCGAGGAGATCTACTTCAACGCGCTGTGGGCCAGTACGGAACTGGCCGAAGTGAGCGGTCCGCATCCCGGATTCGACCTCACGCGTGCCTCCCGGGGTGACCTGCAGTTCGACCTGTGGGGTGTGACCCCCGGTGATCCGGAGCGGTGGCAGCCACTACGTGATCGCATCAAGGAACACGGCCTGCGGAACTCCCTGCTGATCGCGATCGCACCGACGGCGACCATCGCCTCGATCGCCGGCTGCTACGAGTGCATCGAACCCCAGGTGTCCAACCTGTTCAAGCGCGAGACGCTCTCGGGCGAGTTCCTGCAGATAAACCACTATCTGGTCCGCGACCTGCAGGCTCGTGGCTTGTGGACCGAAGAGGTGATTTCGGCCATCAAGCGCAACGAGGGTTCGGTCACCGACATCGAGGTGATTCCCGAGGAGCTCCGTCTGCTCTACCGCACCGCGTGGGAGCTTCCCATGCGCTCACTCATCGACATGGCCGCAGGTCGGGGTGCATTCATCGACCAGTCGCAGTCGCTCAACCTGTTCATGGAGTCTCCGACCATCGGCAAGTTGTCCTCCATGTACCTGCACGCCTGGAAGTCGGGCATAAAGACCACCTACTACCTGCGCTCCCGTCCGGCTACGCGCATCAACAAGACCGATTCGTCATCCGGGGGCAACTCGTCGGGTCCCGGTGGGGGCGGTGGCCAGCCACAACCCCTGGCGCGTCCGACGGCGACCGATCCGACCTACACCGACGAGGAGTCGGTCGCCTGCTCGCTCGAAAATCCCGATTCCTGCGAAGCGTGTCAGTGACGCCCGGCCGGAACACCACGAACCAGAACCAACAGAGGAAGCACCATGTCACTCGCATATGACACAGCACTACAACGCGATGCCGAACTCGAGGTCGCCCCGACACCGGAGACCGGGAATCCCACGCCCGGCAGGGCGGCCGCCCGTGGGTCGGGCAATCTGCTCGACCCCGGATTCAACCTCACGCTCAGGCCGATGCGCTACCCGCAGTTCTACGACATGTACCGCGATGCAATAAAGAACACGTGGACGGTCGAGGAGGTGGATTTCTCCGACGACATCGTCGACCTGAACCGCAAGCTCCTCCCGGCGGAGCGCCACATGATCAACCGCCTGGTGGCCTTCTTCGCCACCGGGGATTCGATCGTTTCCAACAACCTGGTGCTCAACCTCTACAAACACATCAACTCGCCCGAAGCACGCATGTACCTGAGCCGGCAGCTCTATGAAGAAGCGCTGCATGTGCAGTTCTACCTGACGCTGCTCGACAACTACATACCCGACATCGATGAGCGTCGAGAAGCATTCGACGCGATCGAGAACATCCCTTCGATCGCCGCCAAGGGTGACTTCTGTTTCCGTTGGATCGATTCGATCAACTCCCTCGGCGAACTCAACACGCGCGAGGAGCGCAAGCAGTTCCTGTTGAACCTGATCTGTTTCGCGGCGTGTATCGAGGGCCTGTTCTTCTTCGCAGCGTTCGCCTATGTGTATTTCCTGCGTTCGAAGGGGCTGTTGAACGGGCTCGCCTCGGGCACCAACTGGGTGTTCCGCGACGAGTCCTGCCACATGAACTTTGCTTTCAGCGTCATCGATCAGGTGCGCCGGGAGGATCCGGATCTCTTCGACGACGACCTCACCGAACGGGTGACCCAGATGATGTCCGAGGCAGTCGAGGTGGAGTACGCGTTCGCCGAGGATCTCCTCTCCGAGGGGATCGCAGGGATGTCGATCGCCGACATGAAGGAGTACCTGCAGTACATAGCAGATCAGCGCCTGACCGTATTGGGAATGCCGACCGTGTGGGGTTCCAAGAACCCGTTCCACTTCATGGAACTCCAGGATGTCCAGGAGCTCACCAACTTCTTCGAACGGACGGTCTCGTCCTACCAGGTGGGTGTCGACGGGGACGTCGCCTTCGACGAGGAGTTCTGAGTGGGTCGGGCGGATCCCGCCGCGTCCGGATTCCCCGACGGACAGATCGAGTCGATTGATCCGGTGGGGTGACTGCCCCGGCGGTGGCTGGAACGGTAGCTTGGTGGGGTCCTGTCCCGCCCGACGATGATCCCAGCCGATAGAGAGTAGATGCGCCGCCCAATCAACCTGCTCCTGCGTTTCGGCGCCATCGTTGTGCTCAGTGTGGCAGCGATCGGGCTGATAGCCACGCAGATGATGCCCGAGGTGGCTGACGTCTCGGAAGCGGTCTCGTGGACACCGCGCTCGAAGATCCAGCTTCCGAAGCTGCCCGAAGGATCGACGATCCTCGACTCCGCGGGTAACCCGGTGGGTGCGTTGCGCGGCACCGAGAACCGGGTCGTCGTACCGCTGGGCGAGATGTCGCAGGAATTCAGGGACACCGTACTGGCCGTAGAGGACGCCAACTTCTACGAGCACGATGGTGTTTCCGGACGGAGCGTGCTCCGCGCCATCAAGGCCAACTCCGAGGCCGGCGACGTGGCCCAGGGCGGATCCACGATCACCCAGCAGCTCGTGAAGATGAACCTCGTGGGTAACGAACGGACGATTCAGCGCAAGCTCAAGGAAGCCTCCCTGGCGGTCCAGCTCGAGGATCAGCTCTGTGGCAAGGAGGCGAGCAAGAAGCAGTGCAAGGACATCATCCTGCAGCAGTACCTCAACCAGGTGTACCTCGGCGAGGGAGCCTACGGAGCAGAGGCTGCGGCGAGGACCTACTTCAACAAGCACGCCTCCGAACTCGACTACGCGGACTCGGCCGTGCTGGCCTCACTCATTCGAAATCCTGCCAACTACGACCCGATCAAGAACCCGGAGTTGGCCAAGGACCGTCGAAAGGTGGCGCTGGGTCGAATGGAGCAGGTCGGCCTGATCGAACCGTCCGGAGTCGATTTCATCGACAACCTGCCTCTGCCCACCCAGGCGTACGGTCGGACTTCGGCCCGCACCACCGAGTCACTCAGTTACGTGGAACGCAAGATCCGTGATGAGCTGCTCGACGCCGAATGGTTGGCGCCGACGGTGGAACAACGCCGGTACCTGATCTTCAACGGTGGGTTGCGGATCACGAGCACGATCGATGCCCGTGCCCAGGCACTCGCGGAGAAGGCGGCGGCCGACAACCCGATCGCCGCCCGTGACCCCGATACCGCAGTTGCACTCGCGGCGGTGGAACCCTCTACCGGGGCAGTGCGCGCGATCGTGGGTGAGGTGACCGTTGACGGTACGCCGATCGAGATCGGCGACCCCGTGAAGGGTGAACGCTCCGGCTTCGGCGGCTTCAGTTCCGGGTCGGCGTTCAAACCGTTCACGATGATCGCAGCGCTCGAACAGGGCTACTCGATCAAGGACACGATCGCAGGTGATCCCGCGCCCACGAAGATGAAGAAGCTGTGGGGAGTCACGCCCCTGAGCCGCTCATACCCGAAGGATTGTCCGACCAAGGGCCAACAGAGCATCGCCAGCCACCTCAAGGCATCCAACAACTGCGCTTTCATGAGGTTGCAGTCCGCGGTCGGCTTCGACGCAGTGCGCGATACCGCGGTCGAGCTCGGAATCAAGGCGGCTCCGCTGGATCCCGAACACCACCGCCCGGCATGTTTCACGATCGGCTGTGATGCCTTTGTGACACCTTTGGACATGGCGGAGGCCTACGCCACGATCGGTAACGACGGTCGTCGCAATCCCTCCCATTTCGTGGATCGGGTGACCGATCGCAACGGGAAGGTGTTGTTCCAGTACGAACCGGTGAATGAACAGGTGATCAGGGTGCAGAGCGCCCGCGAGGCCGTCAGCGCGATGGAGGGCGTGATCACCGGCGGAACCTGCACACGTTGTCGTCTGCCCCGCGGCCAACCTGCCGCAGGAAAGACCGGTACCGTCGAGGTCGGCGGAAATGCGAATACCGGCGTGTGGTTCACCGGGTTCACGCCTCACCTCTCCACGGCGGTGTGGATCGGCAATCCACTCGATCAGCAGTCTGGCCTGCGGAGCAACCCCCAGGGCGGCAGAACCGCGGGTGTCGTATGGCAGGGGTTCATGTCCGACTATCTCGAGGACGCACCCGTGGTCGACTTCGAGGCTCCGGACCGTGTCCGGGGCGGCGACAAGATTCCCGACGGGTGGGGTGGCACAGATGGCTCGTCCAAAGACTCCAAGAGCAACTCGTCGAGCAGCTCCACAAGTGGCAACGACTGACTCCCACCGACGGGCCACCAACTAATGTCAGGCCAGTGAGCGCCTTGGACAATCTGCTCGGTCTCCAAAAGATCGACACGTCTCTCGATCAGCTACGTCATCGGCGCGAAACATTGCCCGAACGCTCGGAGCTGGAAGCAGCGGAGGCAGCGGTCCGCTCATGTGGAGCCGACGTCGAGGCGATATTCGCCGAGCTCTCAGAGATCCGCAAGCAGGAGAAGGCAGCCGAGGACGAGGCGTCGTCGGTCGAGGCGAAGGCCATCGAAGCGGAACGGATGCTCTATGGCGGAACTGTGACCGCGATCAAGGAGCTCGAGGCCTACCAGGCCGACCTGAAATCGCTCAAGGAGCGCCAGGTGATTCTGGAGGATGGGGCCATCGAGCTGCTGGAGCGGGCCGAACCGCTCGAGGTGGCACTTGCCGAGAAGCGCCTGGCCACCGATGATGCGAAGGCCGAGGTCGCCGCAATTACGGCGCGACTGGCACGGGCCGAGGCTGATATCGACGAGCAGATCCGCGCCGTCGAATCTGGGCGTGCCCCGTTGCTCGAGCACCTGTCGCCCGATGTGGTAGAGCAGTATGTGGCTTTGAGGCGCGCTCTCGGCGGAGTCGGCGTGGCTGCGCTCGTTGGCTCGCGGTGCGAGGGTTGTCACCTCGAAATTCCCTCGGCGCAGCTCGAGGAGCTGAAGCGGGCACCAGCTGACGAGGCAGTCAACTGCCCGGAGTGCGGGCGTATCCTTGTTCGCTGAGTCTGACCCGACCGCTGGGCCACAGGTGCCCGCTGGACGATGTCCGTCCCCGCCCGAGCGATGCTGATCTGGTTCGCCGCAGGTGCCGTCGTCATCACCTTCGTCGTCTTTCGATCCCCCATGATCGACTACCGGCTCGTGGCTCTGGGGGCGATCATTCCCGTAGCCGAAGTCCCGTTCGGTGTGGGCCCGTTGCATGCGCTGGTCACACCTACGCTCGTGTTGATCGTCGTGATGGTGGCCACGAATCGGCGACGCCTGGTGCGTCGCCGGTGGTTGGGGCTGCCCATCGGGATGTATCTGCACCTCGTGCTCGATGCCCTGGCGAACGCGTCGCAGACGTTCTGGTGGCCCTTCCTGGGGTGGTCCTTCGGTGCCAGCGAAGCCCCCGAGATGCAGCGTGGGTGGTGGAGCCTGGTGCTCGAGTTGATCGGGATCGCGATGGCTGTATGGGCATATCGTCGATTCGGACTCGATGACAGCGACCGTCGGCACAGGTTCTGGCGGACCGGTCAGCTCGACCGATCGGTGACCGGAGCCGAGAGCGCGGGCTGTTGAGCACCTCCACCGGGCCCTCCGGGATCACGAGTGTGTTGCTCGTGCGCCACGGCCGTACCGTCGTGAACGCCCAGGCGAGGCTCTCGGGGCGTCATGATCCGGTTCTGGACGATGTCGGTGAGGCCCAGGTGCGGGAACTGGCGCTGGCTGTGAAGGCAGCGACGGCGGATCGAATGATCACCGTCGTGACCTCTCCGCTCGGCCGTTGTCGTCAGACCGCCGGGGCGATTGCCTCCGAGTGCCTCGGTAGCCCGGACGCCGTGACGAGTGATGACCGCTTCATAGAAGTCGACTATGGCGAGTGGGATGGTGTGGCGCTCTCGGATGTACCGACTCAGGCATGGCGCGACTGGCGCAACGATGCCGGATTCACCCCACCCGGTGGGGAATCGCTCAGGTCGGTGACGGAGCGTGTCGTCGACGGCATGGCTGAGTGGATCCGACACTCGAACGGAGGTGCGCTCGTGGTCGCCAGCCATGTTTCGCCCATCAAGGCCGCGGTGACATGGGCGTTGAACGTCGATGAGTTGGTGACCTGGCGTATGAGGCTCTCCAACGCATCGATCACCCGTTTGGATGTAGCTGTGGACGACGGGGGCGAACTGCATCCCACGTTGATGTCATTCAATGAGACCATGCACCTGGAGTCACCAACTTGAGGGACTGCCGATGAAGGTCACGCCCGTGGATGGAAACACGCAACGTCTCGATGGCGGCGCGATGTTCGGCAACGCCCCCAGAGCGTTGTGGTCGCGATGGATGGTCCCCGACGAGGACAACCTGATACCACTCGCCACGAGGGCGCTCCTCGTCCAGGAGGCAAGTGGGCGCAACGTGTTGTTGGAAGCCGGGATCGGGGCCTTCCTAGACCCGGAGCTGCGGCGCCGGTACGGCGTGGTCGAGGACACCCACGTGCTGCTCGCGAATCTTGCTGAGCTGGGCTTGCGCCCCGGAGATGTCGACGTAGTGGTGCTGTCACACCTGCACTTCGATCACGCAGGCGGGCTGCTCACTGCATGGAACGAATCGGCCCCCCATTCGCTCGTGTTCGACAGTGCCAGGTACCTCGTGAGCACCGCGGCCTGGGAACGGGCACTGCAACCTCACATGCGTGATCGGGCCTCGTTCATCGCCGAGCTGCCGAATCTCCTCACAGAATCAGGACATCTGGAGATGGTCGACTCAGAACGCTCGGCAACGCTGGGTGATCGGTACCGGTTCCATTTCTCCCAGGGCCACACGCCCGGGCTGATGCTCACCGAGATCGACACGGAGGACGGACCGCTGGTGTTCGCAGGTGACCTGATTCCAGCACGCCCGTGGGTCCACCTGCCGATCACGATGGGCTATGACCGCTACCCCGAATTGCTCATCGACGAGAAGGCGGCTCTGCTCGAGGATCTGTACCGACGCGGCGGACGTCTGGCCCTGACACATGACCCCGATGTCGCGATCGTGGGGATACACCGCGATGCTTCGGGCCGCTTCTCGGCACGGTAGATGCGGTCGTGCCAACTACCTCATCAGTAGCTGCCCAGCACGCCGGTGCGCACGGCAGTACGTAGGCACCAGCGGTAGATCATGATCGATGTGGGCAGCATCACCACCACGAATCCCACCAGAACGAGCGTTTCGGGCGCTACATCGCGCCACCCGGCGTCGGAGAGCAGGAGTTCGCGTACTGCGCGGATTCCCCACGTCGCAGGGAGCATCCAGCTGATCACCCTGATCGCACCCGGGAGCAGGTCGATCGGCACGATGACTCCCGAGAGCAGCATGCTGGCCTGGTAGAACGGTCCCGATATCGGGTCGCCGCGCTTGACCAGGAGCATCATCCCTCCGATGCACACGCCCACGGCAGCGAACGTGGCCGTGGTCAACAGGAGAATCGGGATGGACATGATCAGGCCGCCGATCGGGATGCCGCTGCCGACGACTCCGATCCCGAATCCGAGCAGGCCCGCCACCTGCAGCACAGCGAGCATGAAGGGGAGGGCGAACATGCCTGCCATGAGTTGGGGAATCGATGCCGGCGACGCGAGGAGCAGATCTATGGTTCCCGTGTTCTGCTCTCTCGCCAGGGATTCGCCGAATGATGAAAGGCCCACGCCGGCGAAGGATGTGACAGCGAGACCCACGAGTGCGAAGTCGAAATAGTTGCCTCCGTACCGGGCCAGTGAGGCGGGGTCCTCAACCATCTTCGAAACGAAGTAGATCACCGTGGCGATCACGGCCACGTTCACGAATTGCAGTACCAAGCGCAGTTGGTAGCTGCGTTCGATCTCCCAGTCCCGACGCAGGATCGCGAGTATCAGGGTCAACTCAGCGGGCTCTCTGTGCCTGAACCCGGTGTGCCTGAACCCGGGTAAGCCGGGAATCGATCATCAGCATCCGCTCCAGGGCCACCGCGACCGTGGAACCTTCGTCCCGCAGGTTGTTCATGGTGCCGCTGTAGCGGATGTGTCCTTCGATCAGTACCGAGACGTCCTGGGCTGTGCGTTCGAGTTCTTCGAGGCGGTGTGAGGACAACACGATGGTTCGGCCCGTCGATGCGAGGTTCACCAGCGTCGTGCAGACCTCGGTCGCAGCGATCGGGTCGAGACTGCGTGTGGGTTCATCGAGCAGCACGACTGCCGGATCATGAACCAGTGCGCGCGCTATTCCCAGCTTTGCCCGCATCCCGGTGGAATAGCCGAATACCAGGCGGTCGCGGTCTGCAAGGTTGAATTGTTCGAGTAGTTCCGAAGCACGATTCTGTGATTCGGTTCGTGTCAGTCCGTGGAGGGTGCCGTGGAACTCGAGGTTCTGGCGCCCGGTCAGTCTCCAATACAGGGAACGGTCGTCTGCAAGTACGAGGCCCAGTTTGCGGCCCGCAGCGCGTCGTGACGCCGAAGGGTCGACGCCATCGAGGGAGACTCTTCCTGAATCGGCGCTCAACAGCCCACTGATGATCCGGATCAAAGTTGTCTTACCGGCACCGTTGGGACCCACAAGGCCATGGACCCGCCCGGGATCTGCGTGGAGCGTGACATCGCTCAGGGCGCGAACTTCGGACTTCACCGCTGAGCGCAGGAATGCCCGCGTGAACCCGGTTGGTGGCCGGTACGTGCGGCTCACGTGTTCGATGTCGAGCATTGTGAATCCTGTCGGGAGGTCGCGCGGACCTCTACGCCTCGTCGACCACCTCGATCAGACCTTCCTCGAATAGTTCCTCGACGAAGGCGTCCACGTCCGAGCGCAACTGGTCCGTCGGGACCTCGGAGAAGGTCTGTCCGAGCGCCTCCGCCAGACCGTCGACGCTCGCCTTGGATTCCAGTTTGGGCCACAAAATGCTGCCGATCGGATTGAGGGTGATCATGGAGATACCTTCGGCATCGAGAACCACCACCCGGTCATCGACAACGTCCCAAGTGAGCCCGCCCACGTGCTTGAAGTACTTCTGAGAGGTAATCACACTTCGGACTCTACCGGCACTCCGGCGACATGCGATCCGGTGCGATCCGGATACGCTCGGGAGTCGTGATGCCCAGTCGACGGTCTACGAAGACCTCCCTGCAACTGCTCACCACAGTGCTCGCTGAAGTCGTGTCGGACCCGACCGGCGAGAACGGCCTTCCCTCTGTCGTTCGGTCCGGCGAGGTCCCTCCGGAGCTGATCGAGCTCGCGGTTCTGAATCGGGTGGACGCGTGCCTGGTGGTTGCGCTGCGTTGCAACGGCCTCGAGGTTCCCGATGTCCTGGAACTGGCTGACCAACGCGCGGCGATGGTTCACCTTCAGACTTCGAGGGCACTGGCTTCGATAGAGACCTGTTTCGACGCACTCGGCATCGACTGGGCGGTGGTCAAGGGTCCGGCAGTCGCCCGTGTGTGGCCGGGTGGTTCGGTGAGCCGAACGTACGACGACCTGGACCTCCTCGTCGGCCCGTGTTCCTTCCGGCAGGCCACCGCGGCCTTGGAAGGCATCGGCTTCTCCCATAGAAATCACAACTGGGACGGATTCGTGGATCTGGGTGTTGCCGAGATCCCCCTTGATGACGGATCCGTTGTCGTGGACCTCCATTGGAATCTGGTGGCGTTGGAACAGCAGCGTCATGTGTTGAGGCTGGACACGTCGAACCTGCTTGCCGGCACGACACGCGAACATGTCGCCGGATCCAGTGTCCCGGTTCTGAGCGATCTGGATGCCTTCGTCCACCTTTGTTGCCACGCGGGCCTGGCCGGTGGGCGAACGCTTCGTATGCTCCGCGATATTCACCTGTTTGCGCAACGGGTTGATCCCGAGGATGCACGGCGTGCGCTGGTCGAGGCAGGTTGTGACCGGTTGGCGGCACCCCTGCTGGCCAGGGCCATTCAGCATTTCGGCCCGGTCCGTTCGCCGGATGGGTCCCTCTGCGACGCGGTCCGGCTGTGTGGGCATCACTACTGGATTGCAACGAACCGGCTGGTGGACCGGGCATGGTCGGCCACGTCGCGAACAGGTCACCTCGTTCCTCCCGGAGCCTTGGTCGCGGCCGGTCGTGCCGGGTTGGTCGCGACTTCCAGAGCCTTGTTGAGCGGTGTTTCAGAGGCCATCAGGACACGTCTGGGTATGACTGTGTTGACCTCTGAAGGCGGTCGGTTGCACTGGGACACGGGCAGCCGGCTCGATGAGCGGGCAGGCAGGGACAGATACTGGTCCTATGTGTCGGACGCGGGTCGCTGTGTGCCCGAGATCGAGACGTGTGGGTCAGGCGGGACCGAGGTTCTACCCGGAGGACCTCAGGCAGGGTCGATCGTGGGAGAGCCCAGATGATCGGGCCGGGTCAACTGATCGAGCATCTCGACGGCCCTCGAAAGACGCGTCTCGGGGTCGGCGGCGTGCCGAAGACCGATTGTCGGCCCGTTGGCGAGCTTCAAGGCGTTCGGGAACCACCGGCGCATCGGTGCGGTGAGTGCCGACAGCACGAACGCGCCGGCAAGCTGTTCAATCGTCCCGGTCGGCGGGACCGGGCTCAGTCGGCCATTCCCGTCATCGTGGTCGCTGAGGACCACCATCGTGATGAGCGCTTCTCCGCGATGAAGGTCGTAGTCCTCCAACTCGATGCGGTTCCGGTCGTCGCCGGGAAGGATCTCAGACATGCCGTGCGCCTCGGAAAGTATGTCGGACGGAACGGTCAGGACTCTCGGCACACCCTGGGCTACGAGTCCGTTCTCGGTGGGCGTAACCACCACCATGTCGTCGCCCATCACCTCCAGTCCGGCCTGCAACCCGGCGAATGTGAGGGTCGATTTTCCCCGACCACTGTCACCGACCACCAACAATGTGGCATCCGGGAAGCCCGTCTCACCTTGGTGGTGCAGGGCTGCCGCATGCAGCAAGAATCGGCCCCGGTCCATGTAGAGGTGAGCCAGCACGAACAGCATGCTGTTGCGGACCGTCACCCAGCGTCTGTAACCCTCCGCCGGGCCGCCCATTATCACCTCGCCGCGGGTGATGCGGGCGCTGAGGCCCCAGTGGTGGCGGAAGTGCGCGATTCCATCCTCGACCCAGTGGTCGCCATAGGGTCCTGCGAAGTCGGGCGTCCTCGTCGGCACGTCAGGTTCGTCGGCGCCCAGCGCAAGTATCACGGGGTCGCGGGCGGCGCCGGGATCTGGTTCACGCCGTCCCAGCACTCGGCTCAGCAGTCCGAGGTCCTCGGGAGTCGAGGTTCGAGCAAGTATGCATATGCCTGCGACGTCCAGAAGTCGCTCGGAGGTTGCGACATCCATGGACGATGAGGCTATCGGCGCCCAAGTGACTTCGGCAGAATCGATCGCCGGGATCCTCCGGCGAAGGGCTGCTTCAGCGGACCTGTGGGTCCCTCTCGAGGGTGTGTCCATGTCGCCGACGATCGAAGCGCCGGCTGAGGGTCTGGTCGGCGAGTTCCGACGTCCCAGGTGGGGCGAGGTCTGGGCATTCGTCGGTTGTGAGGGATCGGTGATCGTTCACCGGGTACTCGGTCGCACCTGGCGAAATGAGTGGTTGCTGCGGGGCGACGGCGCCCCGAGGACCGACCGTGCGGTCCGCCGTGCCGAACTCGTCGGGCCGGTCGGTCTGTTGCGCAGCAATGGCAAGGTCCGTGAGATTCGTCGTTCGAGGGTGATGGCGATGCGCCTCCATCTGAGGAGGGTCAAAGGACGCATGAGATGGTGGGCCACAACCACCCGACCGGGTAGTTGAACCCAGTCGATATCTGGCCGGATGACCTTGTTGCAGCACGTGCTTTCAGATAGCATGAGATCCATTCGAGGCGTCGTTCGATCCGACCGGCGCCACGCATGCCAGAGCCGCACAAGCAGGGGAGTAAGACGTGAAATACACAGCGCCAAAGATTGAAACACGCTCCGAAGTCAAGGGCCTCATGGGCTGGGGTGGCGGCGGCAACCACGGTGGTGGCGGCTACCGCTGAGAGTAACTCAGCCGTACGGATTTCCGGAACGGTATCCCTCCGCCAACGGCTGTGAGGGGTACCGTTCCGGCCGTTTTGGTGGTCGCTGGGCGAATAGCAGGTTGGAATGATTGTGGCTGGAGCCCGAGGTGCCGAAGCGGAGGACGTGCCGAAACGGTTCGGAGACTCAACCCAGCAGTCGACGCGTCACCTTCGTTGTGAATCGGCGTGAGCGGCGCTCTCCGGGGAACCGATCAGGGAACCGGAGGTTGGCTGAGACCTGAGTCTCCATCGATCCCTGTCCTTCGGGCATCGACATCGGATTCCCCTGCACGATGCTGCCCAGCATCCCGACCCCATATGCCTGTGCTATCTCCACCACTCGCGAAACCAGGGCCCAGCTGATTCCGCGGCCCCGCGATCTGGGTGCGACGCGGAGGTGATCGAATACCAGGTACGCAGGCGTGAGACCTCCGGTGAGTACGGCTCCGTCAATGGACGCACCGCTCGTATGAACGATCGCCCCGTGGTTCGAGATGCACCTTTGCAGGTATCGCAGCTTGGAGCGGGCACCCTTGACGAACTGCACCTCGTAGTCGCTGAAGAGTGCCTCCAGTGCAGGGAGGTCCAATGGTGTTGCCACACGAGTCTCGGGACCGCTCGATGACCATCCGCATTGTTCAGCCGGTACGACCATTCTGTGGAATCGCTCAACTTCGCCGACACGCCCCATGTGTGCCAACAGTGGATCCATGTCATCGGGATGTCCGTCCAGACCCACCACCGAAGTCGCCTCGATGGCGCCAGCGAGTTCCGGCGGCATCAGCGGGGTCGAGCAGATTCGGGTATCCCAGCCACACCATCGTCTCGCGTTTCACGAGAATGCAGCAGGAGGATCCGGCGCGGATGACTCTCACATCCCGGACGTTCCCCGCCGAGAACGCAGCTGCGAGGCCGATCGTTGAACGTGGTTCCCGTCGGGACAACTGGGCGAATAGTTGTTCGTCGACTCTCTGCACACATCGAGGGTACCGGAACTGTCTGCGGCGACCTCCTTGCATTCGGCGCACGCTCGGCCTCCGTCACCCCGGAGTACCACCGGGGAATAGGTTGGTGATGTCGTCGTACCGTGGAGGCCGCAGATGTCCGCCGAGCAATTGAGCAAGAACCGGATAGACGTTGACGGGCTCGAGATGGCCTACCACGAGTCCGGGCAGGGTGAGTCGGTAGTGTTCCTGCACGGCAACCCGACTTCGTCGTATCTCTGGCGCAATGTGATCCCCCACATCTCGGACCGGCGTCGCTGCATAGCCCCGGACCTGATCGGAATGGGTGACTCGGCGAAGCTACCCGAACCAGGCCCCGATTCGTATCGTTTCGAGGAACACCGTCACTACCTGGACGGGCTCCTCGAGGAACTCGCCCTGGGTGATGCGATCACCCTGGTGCTGCACGACTGGGGGTCCGCACTCGGGTTCGACTGGGCGAGGCGGAATCACCATCGGGTGGTCGGAGTAGCGTACATGGAGGCGATCGTCCGCCCGATGACATGGTCCGAATGGCCCGAGGCTGCTACCGAGATGTTCCACGGGTTCCGCTCGGAAGCGGGCGAGGCGATGGTGATGGACGACAACCTCTTCGTCGAGGCGGTGCTACCGGCATCGATCCTGCGTGACCTCACTCCGGAGGAGTTCGACGAGTACCGCCGGCCTTTCGTGGATCCGCTGGATCGGCGACCGATGCTCACCTGGCCCCGCGAGATTCCCCTGGACGGAGAACCATCCGATGTCACCGAGATCGTCCGCAGATACAGCGAATGGATGCCGCATACCGGTTTCAAGAAGCTGTTCATCAACGCCGAACCCGGGGCGATCCTCACGGGTGCCCAGAGGGAGTTCTGTCGGACCTGGAAGCATCAGACCGAGGTGACGGTGCCGGGCATCCATTTCATCCAGGAGGACAGCCCCGATGAGATCGGGCGCGCCATCCACGACTGGCTTCTCTGACCGCCTTCCGGACGGAGCCTGACGCTGAGCGCATGCTCTTGCCCGCTTGGACCGCTGTGCGGCGTCAGCTGTCGCCGCTGGGTTGCCGCTCATGGTGCCGGTGAGCCGTCCTGTAGGCGGGATTCTGTTCCCCGGTCCCTTGCGGGAATCCGGTTCGGTGACCATCCATCTTTGCGGCCTACCCGAGGTTGTCACGGTCTCCCATGACGGACGGGCCGTCCGTGTCCTCTGCTCGGCCTTGCTCCGGGCGGGGGTTACCCAGCCGCCGGAGTCGCCCCCGACGCTGGTGCGCTCTTACCGCACCGTTTCACCCTTACCTGTGCGACCCGAGGGTCGCCATCGGCGGTCTGCTCTCTGTTGCCCTCTACCGTCAGATCACTCCAACCTGGCTCACGCCAGCACCCTGCCCTTCGGAGTCCCGACCTTCCTCAGATCAGGAACCAGGTCCCGATCTGCGGTCACCCGGACGGCTCACCGGCTGCCACAGTGTGACACACCGGACCCCTCGTGGTTCAGAACCGCGGGTGGACGCTCAGAAATCCAGGGCCGAGAGATCCGTGTGCCAGCCGGCCGCCTGTTCCACCGCAGACGCCCAGCGGTCGCGGTCGGTGACCGAGCCCGGATCCTCGGAGGGCTCCACGATCGATGACGGGGACCAGGCGGCTGAGATGTCATCCCAACCACTCCAGGTTCCGATTGCCAACCCCGCCAGGTAGCCGGCTCCGAGAGTGGTGGCCTCTTTCACGGGTGCCACCTCGACCGGGACCCCGGTGGTGTCGGCGAGCATCTGGGTGAACAGTGCGTTCGTTGTCATGCCGCCGTCGACGCGGATGTGGTCAAGTGTCAGCCCTGAGTCACTCCGGGCCGATTCGAGGAGATCAGCACCACGCTGTGCCACACCCTCCAGAACCGCTCGCACCACATGGGCCGCGGTGGTGCCGCGGGTGACCCCCAGCAGTGCGCCGCGAGCTCCATAGTCCCATCTCGGTGTTCCGAGGCCCAGCAGTGCGGGCACATAGACGACGCCGTCGGTGCCAGCCACGCCCGAGGCAACGGCTTCGGAGTCTTTGGGTGTAGCGATGATCCCGAGGTCCTCGACGAGCCACTCGACGTTGGTACCTGCAGAAAGCATGACCGCCTCGATGCCCCAGGTCGTACCGGCGGTGTCGCGCCATGCAATCAATGGGAAACACCCAGCCGGCCCTCGGTGGGAGAAAGATGGACGCTCAGTTCCCATGCACACGTCGAGCATGCCGCCGGTACCGAAGGTTGCCTTGGCGGCTCCGGGATGCACGCAACCCTGTCCGATCAGGGATGCCTGCTGGTCGCCCGCAATCCCGCAGATCGGCGGAGCTCCGGGCAGGGCCGTTGCCTCACCGATCACTCCGGTGCTGTCGACGATCCTGGGAATCATGGAGACGGGGATGCGGAGTCGTTCCAGCACGTTGTCGTCGAAGGAACTCCCACCTGGCTCGAGCAGTCCCCAGATGCCGGCATTCGAAAGGTCTGACACATGGTGGCGGCCCTCGGTCAGGTGCCATATGAGCCAACTGTCAGGCGTGCCGAAGCAGAGATCCAGATCCCGCTCGGGATCCATGGTGTCGAGGATGTTGGCGATCTTCGTCGCTGACTGGTTCGGAGCGAGCCTGAGCCCCTCGGCCCCCAGGACGAGACAGTCGCCGACCGTTCGCAGGTCCTGCCAGCCCTGCGCCGGAGCCACTGGTTCGCCGGAAACCCGATCCCAGATGATCGTGGTTGCGCGCTGGTTGGTGACTCCCACAGCCTCGACCGGTCCGTGTGCAGCGAGGGTCTCGCGTGCACACACGAGCGCAGCGTCGACATAATGGGTGGCGTCGAACTCGACGAGACCCGCGACAGGCGTGTCCGGTGGAGTGGCCCGGGCGTTCTCGTGGGTGATCGTGGAATCGGGATGCACTACCGCCGCCCTCACGCTGGAGGTCCCGAGATCGACTACCAAAATGCTCAACGACTGTTCCTGCTCTCAGATCAGGTGGACCACGAGGCTGGCCATCGTGGTGAGGCTAGCCATCGTGGTTCCAGCGGCGAGCGAACATGCCGCCCAGCATTGCCGCGGTTGCCATCATGACTGCCAACAGTGGATACGCGGCCCACGAGAGTGAGGCGCCGCGTAACGTGCGGCTCACCACCCCTATGCCCTGGACGATCGCGTAGGCCAGCGCTCCGGCTGCCGCCGCGTATGCGAGCGGGGCTTCCTGGCAGAGCCTGATGACACCCCAGCCCCCGGCGGCAGCACCGAAGAGGATGATCGCCCAGAACAACAGCACCAACGGGGAACCGCCGTCGACATCGCCGCTGCTCACCAGGAGTTGGTTCAACACTGCGACCGGTAGTGCAACCACGAGCGCGGTCACGGTTCCGCGCCACGTGGCCTGGGCGGGGGAGAGGCTGGGAACTTCGACCATGGATCTAGGATCGCGCATGGTCGCGTGTATGATGTACCCACCGGATGGAAATGCTGTCCGGGTCTCGCGATGTGAGATGCGTGCCACCAACCGGTGTTGCACCATCAAATCTTCGGTCTGGGAGCCGTCCTTCAAAGACTTGGTCCGCAATGGCCGCGTCTGCGATTGACACAATGTGGCTCCGCTGCTCGAGGGCGTTGTCGAGTAGTAGGTGCCCTGCACCAGAGAATGTCTCGCAAAGAGACAGAAAGACCAGAGATGTCCCCCGAGAATCCTTCATTTGCCGACCTTGGCGCGCCGCGCAAGATCGTCGATCGCCTCGCTGAGCGAGGTATCACCGAACCTTTTCCCATCCAGGCTGCTGCCATGCCGGATGCCCTGGCGGGCCGAGACATCCTCGGGCGCGCTCCGACCGGCTCGGGTAAGACCCTGGCCTTCGGGATTCCCGTCGTGGCCCTCATGGACAAGGGTCAGCGTCGTCGCCCGACCGCGCTGATCCTTTCACCGACGCGCGAACTTGCTGAGCAGATCGCCGAGGAGTTGCGACCACTCGCCCAAACCATGGGCCACAGCGTGTCAGCTGTCTACGGCGGTGTTGGCTACAAGCACCAGCACCGTGCGCTGGATCGTGGAGCGTCACTTGTCGTCGCCTGCCCGGGTCGCCTCGAGGATCTCCTGTCGATGGGCGCCCTCACCCTGGACGAGGTCACCCAGGTCGTGATCGATGAGGCCGACCGCATGGCCGACATGGGTTTCCTCCCGGCGGTACGCCGGATCATCGAGGCCACTGCCCCGAATCGTCAGGTCCAGTTGTTCTCGGCCACGCTCGAGGGCCCGGTCGCAAAGCTGACCCGGGACTTCCAATCGGATCCGGTACGTCACGAGGTCGGCTCCGCTGAGCCCGACATGACCCTCGCCCACCACATGTTCTGGACGGTGGATCGCACCGAACGGGTTCCTCATGTCGCCCAGTTCGTCGACACCACGGGATCCACGATCGTGTTCACCCGCACCCGCCACGGCGCCGATCGGCTCACCAAGCAACTCGATCGCCATGGGGTCAAGGCCGCCCCGATCCATGGTGGCCGGAGCCAGAGCCAGCGCACCCGGGCACTGCAGGCGTTCGCCGATGGCAAGGTGACGGCCCTCGTTGCGACTGACGTTGCCGCACGGGGAATCCATGTGGACGATGTGGCAGCAGTGGTCCACTTCGATCCCCCCGAAGATGCCGCCACCTATGTTCACCGATCAGGGCGAACGGCCCGTGCAGGGGCCTCCGGAGTCGTGTTGTCGATGATCGAACCGTCTGCGCGCAAGTCGACCACGGCGATGCAGCGCAAGCTGGGTCTACCCATGGGAATGGGTCAACCCGATATCGCCGAGGTGCGTGCGCTCCGGGTCGATACCCCGCATCCCCATGAGGAGAGCGCAGTGTCCCGCCGCAGTGACTCACGAGACAGTGCGTCGCGCGATGGTGTGTCCAGCGAGCGGGCGTCCGGCGATGCCACCACATCCGACAGGTCGGCCCGCGATGCACGGCGCCCGAAGGGCCGGGAATCCCAACGTCCCAATGGCTCCGGACATCCCAATGGATCCGAACGCCGCAACGGTTCCCAACGTCCGCAGCGTGGCAAGTACTCCGGGAGCAATGCCGCGAATGGCTCCACAGACACCAAGGAACTCACCGGGCGCGTGGCCCGCTACGAGAAGCGAAAGGGCTTCGGGTTCATCAAGGTGAAGGGTCGCGATGACGTATTCGTGCACATCTCGGGTGTGGACGGCGAACCGGCCGAGGTGCTCGTCAAGGGGAACCAGGTGGCCTTCCAACTGTCGAACGGTCGCAAGGGGCCCATCGCAGTAGGTGTCCGCCCCCTGAGTGGGAGCAACTGACCCCGCCTCACAACGCTGCGCCGCCGTGGGAGGGCCGGTGATCGCCTCCGAGAGCCATAGGATCTCGTTCCATGCAGCTTGATTCCCTCTGGCGATATCCGGTGAAGTCGATGATCGGCGAACAGCTGGGGGCAGCGTCGATCATGGATGCCGGAATGGAGGGCGACCGTGTTTGGGCCGTGCGCGACGAGGTTCGTGGCGGCATCCGGGGAGCAAAGAAGATCGGCGGACTCATGCAGTTCGCAGCCCGCCATGACGACCCGTCCGGCGGGTCGATCACGATCACCCTGCCAGACGGCCGCACGGTCAACAGTTCTGATCCAGAAGTCGACCGGATCGTGTCCGAAGGTCTCGGCCACGAAGTGTCGCTGTGGCCATTGC
Source organism: uncultured Microthrixaceae bacterium (assembly GCA_963805905.1). GTDB lineage: Bacteria > Actinomycetota > Acidimicrobiia > Acidimicrobiales > Microtrichaceae > JAMLGJ01. The sequence goes on along the minus strand of CAWDVV010000001.1, from coordinate 2,000,324 downwards.
AGCCCGCCGAGGATCTGGATCACTATCGCCGTGGTGCGGCAGATACCGACGACATCATGGTGGAACTACGCGACATCTTCGGACGCACCGAGGACGAACCACTGCCGGACCTCTCGGTGTTCCCACCCGAGATCATCGAGTTCGAGTCGCCGCCGGGTACCTATCTCGACGCGTATCCCATCTCGGTGATGACGACCTCCGCGATGCGGTCGATGGCCGAGGCCCTGCCCGGGTCACAGATCGACATCCGCCGTTTCAGGCCGAACCTCGTCGTTGACACCGCCGATGCGCCGGGGCATCCGGAACTCGGTTGGGAGGGTCGCCAGCTCAAGGTCGGAGAGGTGGAACTGGAACTCCTCACAGGGATTCCCCGCTGCGTGATGGTCACTCGTGAGATCGATGAGGACATCGGCGTGGATGGCTCGGTGCTACGCCACATCGTGGCCGATCTCGACCAACTGCTGGGTATCTATGCGAAGGTCACGACCCCCGGCGAGGTGAAGCTGGGGGACGCAGTGACTCTCATCTGAGACGACCTCATACCGAAAACGGCCGGGGAGGACGTCCTCGCTCATCACAGCTGGCCGCGCCGGTGTTCAGGGAAGGTCGGACGCTCCGAAGGTGGACGCCAAACCCAGTTTGGAGGGGTTCAGGATCCCGTTCGGATCGAGGACCCCCTTGATCTCTGCCAGTACATCATGGGTTGGTCCCATTGCCCGCCGGAGCCACTCTCCCCGGTGCAATCCGATGCCGTGGTGGTGCGACACGGCACAGCCGGATTCGAGCGTCGCCCGCTGGCCGGCGGTCCACATGTTGCGGTGGAGCTCGGCCCGGGCTTCGATGGAACCCTCAGCCGGCTTGCCGGCGAAGGTGAAGTACAGACATGCGCCGTCGGTGTAGCTGTGGCTCGCATGGGCCGAGGCGGCGAGGCACCCGGGCACGTCGGAAATCGCGTCCACCGCCGAGTGGTAGGCGCGGTCCAGGACCGACCACGGCCCCGAGACCTCCATGGTGTCGACAACGAGTCCACCCTCGATGAGGGGCTCCAACTGGCTCACATCATTGCGTTTGTCGACCCAATGGTCGATGACGCCGTCGTCGAGGCGTTCGGCGGCTGACCCGTCGATGTCATGGGCTTCGGATCCAGCGACCTCCAACATCGCATCGACGATGATCGGATCACCTTCGTCGAGGACGAGCACCACCGCCCGTTCCGCTCCGAGGTGGTAGTTGCGATCGGACTCAGTGCCGTCGTAGAGGCGTAGAACCGCCGGAGTGGCGCCGCGTCGCAGAATCCGCCGACAGAAGTCGAGCCCATCCTCGAATGTGGAGAACGCCCATGCGCCCCGGGCCGTCGACACGGGCGCGGGGTGGACCCGCAGACGGGCTGATGTGATCACCCCGAGGGTGCCCTCCGACCCCACGAACAGCTGGTTGAGGTCGGGTCCCCCGGCTTGACGGGGCGCGCCGCCGGTGGTGATGGTGCGCCCGTCAGCGAGTGCGACATCGAGGCCGACGACCATGTCCTCGATCTTGCCGTAGCGGGTCGAGAGCTGACCGGCTCCACGGCACGCCAACCAACCCCCGACGGTGGAGAGTGTCATCGATTGGGGCCAGTGACCACACGTGAGGCTGTATGAGTCGCGTAGTTCGTCCTCGAAACGGTCCCCGAAGGTTCCTGCCTCAACATCGACGATGAGCGACGTGTCATCCACACCGACGATGCCCGACAGACCACAGAGGTCGAGCTGCACACCGCCGTGCAACGGGACCGAGCCTCCCAGAACGCCCGAACGGCCGGCAGTGGGCGTCACCGGAACCCGGGCCTCGTTGCAGATCGCAAGGATCTCGGCCACCTGGGCGGCCTCGCTCGGACGCACAATGACCGAAGCCAGTGCCGGCACCTCGCCCCCTGTGGCCCAGGTCTGCGCCAGAGGCCACCAGTCACGTCCTGCCTCAGCCAGATCCGCCCTGTCTCGACTGAGCTCGGATCCGGTGGCGATGAGGCGCTGGGCCAGCTCGTCGCTCACTTCGATCGCCGGCAGAGCGGTTCTGGCCGTCGCTCGGTCAGCGCCGCCTGCGATCGTGATCGGCGGAGTTGGGGCTCCGGGGCCGGGTTGAATGTTCGGGATACCACCGCTGGTCGCCATCAGCGGAACTCCACCGGTGATGCTGACGTCGGTGTGGGAGTGTCGCCGAAGCGCTTCTCGGGCAGGTCGGCGCTCGTTCGTTCCTCTTCGATCAGCGCTGCATAGGCGGCTACCTCGGAGGCGATGCGCTCGATGTCCCAACCGAGTTCGGGGGCGATCAGCTCTGCGGTGCGCCGGGCCGCATCGAGGGAGTCGTCACGTCCGAATATGCGTGCACGGGTCCGGCGTGACAACACGTCCGTGACGCTCCCCGCCATCTCGTGGCGTGCCCCGAACACGGCTTCGGCAGCCACGTAGGGGAGCCCATCCACGAGCGGCTCACCGAGCGTCGGATCATTCTGGATCATGGCCATGAGCGCCCGTGCCTCCCCGCCGTAGCGGCCAGCGAGGTGCTCTGCAGTGTGGACGGGAACTGCGGGGAAGCTGGCCCGGGCCTCGAGGACCGTCTCGTGGCCGGCTGCGCCGATGAGGGGTAGCCGGGCCGTGGTGCTGCGTCCCCAGCCGGCGAACCCGACATCGGTGGAATGGATCTTGTCGATGACCTCATCGACTGTGTCCGCTGCCATTTCCCGGTAGGTGGTGAGCTTGCCGCCGGTGATCGTCACCATGCCGGAATCGGAGAGCATCACCCGGTGCATACGCGAGAGGTCGGCCGTCCTGCCATCGCTGCCCGACGCCACGAGTGGCCGCAACCCCGCCCATGTGCCCGTCACATCAGCAGTGGTGATCTCATTTGTGATCGAGCGGTTGATGGCATTCAGGAGGTAGGCCACGTCTTCGGGGGTGCACTGGGGGTCGTCGAGTGTGCCCGTGTAGTCGGTGTCGGTCGTGCCTATGTAGGTGAGGTTGTCGTGGGGTACCACGAAGACAGAGCGCCGGTCACCGGGTACGGAGATCACTGCCGCCACCTGGTTGCGGATCTTCTCCCAGGGAACCGTCACGTGGATGCCCTTGGCCGGACGGATCGACCCGGGGTTGACGCCCTCGTCCTGGGAGCGGATGTCGTCGCTCCACACGCCCGCTGCATTGACCACCGCCCGCGTCGAGATGGTGAACTCCTCGTCGGTCCCAGGCTCGTGGGGTCGGACGACCACTCCATTGATGCGGCCGTTGGGGTCCTTGGAGATCCCCACCGCCGGAGTCCGGTTCGCTATGACTGCACCATGACCGAGCGCTGCGGTACGCAGGACGGTCATCACGAGCCGGGCATCATCGGCGGTGGCGTCGTAGTAGAGGTAGGCCGACACGAGCTTCTCGGTGGGCAGGGTCGGCATGTATGACAAAGCCTCGTCGCGGTCGAGGCGTTTGTGGAGCTTGCCGATGCGCCAACCACCGGTTATGTCGTATCCCCACATGGCGAGACCGAGGATCCGTGAGATTTTGGCCGGGATGACTCCGCCCTTGCCGAACATGGGGATCAGGAACGGGATGATCTCGACGAGGTGCGGTGCATTGCGCAACAGGCGGCGTCGCTCCCTGAGGGCCTGGTAGACGAGGTTGATCTCACCTTGTTGGAGGTAGCGCAGACCGCCATGGACCAACTTGGACGACTTGGACGATGTTCCCTCGGCGAAGTCGCCAGCTTCCACGAGCGCGGCCTTCATTCCTCTCGCCGCCGCGTCGAGGACCACTCCGGCTCCGGTGATACCGCCGCCCACAACAACGAGGTCGAATTCCTCCTCCCGCAGCGCGCGTAGGGAGGCTTCCCGGTCGAATGCTCGAATGCTCACCACCCAACACTAGATAACCCGGGCAACCACGGGGAGATCGGGGGCGGTGTGCGTCTGTCACCCGCGCCCGATCGTCGAGTGAGAGTTTGCCCCCCGCTGGAGGATCTATGGTGTTGTGTGCGTCAACAATGACGCCCGATCCGGAACGCAACGAACCAACAGAGCGGTTTGGAACCGAACCAACCAAATGGAGGACAAATGCCAGACCTGAAGGGATCGCAGACCGAGGGCAACCTCAAGGAAGCATTCGCAGGAGAGAGCCAGGCGAACCGCCGTTACCTCTACTTCGCCCAGAAGGCGGACGTCGAGGGTTACCCGGACACCGCAGCGCTGTTCCGCAGCGTCGCCGAAGGCGAAACGGGTCACGCATTCGGCCACTTCGACTTCCTGGTCGAAACAGGTGACCCCGTGACCGGCGAGCCGGTGGGTTCCACAGCGGACAATCTGCGGTCCGCCATCGCAGGTGAGACCTACGAGTACACCGAGATGTACCCCGGGTTCTCCAAGACCGCCCGCGAGGAAGGCTTCGAAGAGGTCGCCGAGTGGCTCGAGACGCTGGCGCCGCGCCGAGAAGTCACACGCCGGGCGCTTCGGCGAGGGTCTCGAGTCCATCTCCTGAGCGCAGGTTCGCCGACGTCGCACGTCGGCAACTTCTAGAAGACACTTTCAGCACCCGGTTCGGAGGGTACGTCCGGTGGACGATCCTTCGAACCGGTTGCCTTCTCGCCGACAAGTCGTTCCGGGAGCCGCGAACCGTGGGTCCTGTTTCGGTGCCAGCGTTGTGTGAACAGTGAGACGGATCCCAGCGATGAGGCAGACCCGGAGGATCGGATGACCCAGAACCCCAGCCGCAAACTGACCCAGGACGATGTTCTCGATCTGAGGGCCTATGAACGGGAGCGCGACGAGACGATGACTCGGATCAGGGCGCTCAAGAAGCGCCGGAGGATCCACGTGGGCCCGATCGCGACCTTGCTGTTCGACAATCGCGACACCGTGCTCTCGCAGATCCACGAGATGGCCCGGGTGGAGCGGATCCTGAGCGATTCGGGGATCCAGGAACAACTCGATACCTACAACCCGCTCATTCCCGAGCCCGGCACACTTTCCGCGACCCTGTTCCTGGAGTTGACCGACGAGGCCCAGCTACGCGAATGGTTGCCGAAACTCGTCGGCATCGAGGGTGATGTCGTCATCCGCACCGGTGGTGAGGAGATCCGCAGTGTCGTGGAACAGTCACATGGCGAGATGCTGACGCGTGCGGATGTGACTGCAGCGGTCCATTTCATCGGGTTTTCGTTCACAGCGGACCAGGTGGCAGCGTGGGGATCCGGGCCGGTTGTGGTTGCCGTGGACCACCCCGAGTACCGCTACGAAACCACGCTCGAACCTGCCACGGTCGAGGAGCTGGGCGCCGATCTCGGGCCCTGAATCCCGTCCCGCGACCACTTCTGTGCCAAATGTCATCGAGCGGCGCGGACGATCCCCGGAGATTGGGTGAAACGACCCGATCGGTTACCGCTTTGGAATCTCGGGTCGCCCTTGGCAGTATGGCTCCATATGACTCCCCCCACCTCGGCTCCGGCATGGGCGGCGAACGCTGCGTGCAAGGGCCTCGATTCTGCGATTTTCTATCCCGCGACCGACGAAGAGGCTGAATCAGCCAAGGAGGTCTGTGGCATGTGTCCCGTGCAGGAAACATGCCTGGAGCACGCCATCGCGAACCGTGAGCACAACGGCGTATGGGGTGGGGCGACCGAGCGGGAGCGCCAACGCATCATTCGCCGGCGCCGCCGCGAGCGCAGCCTTGCGCGTGCCGCCGCCGCTTCCTGAGCGATGACTGACGCTTCTGGGGGCTTCCGGTGGCCCGATGTTCTGGGCCACATCGTCGCCGGAGATGACCTGTCCGCGGAGCAGGCCCGTGCGGTGCTGGCCGAGGTTCTCGCAGGCAACGCGACCTCGGCACAGATCGGTGGTCTGCTCACGGCCCTTCGCGCCAAGGGTGAATCCCCCGAGGAAGTCGCAGGCATGGTCGGTGCGATGTGGGACGAGGCCCTCCCGTTGGACCTGGTCGACCCCGAGAACACACTCGATCTCGTTGGCACCGGCGGGTCCACGGTGCTGCGCAAGGGCGCCTTCAACGTGTCCACGATGTCGTCGGTGGTGGCGGCCGCGGCAGGTGCCACGGTGTGCAAGCACGGAAATCGCAAGGCTTCCTCCACCTCGGGGAGCACCGACCTGCTCGAAGCCCTCGATGTCGAGGTGGAATTGGACGGTCCGGGCGTCGTTTCCTGTGTACGCGAAGCCGGAGTCGGATTCGCCTTTGCCCGCATGTTCCACCCGGCCATGCGCCACGCAGGCCCCGTCAGAGCCGAACTCGGGATTCCGACGGTCTTCAACCTTCTGGGCCCTCTTTCGCACCCCGGGCGTGTGGGCCGTCAGGTGATCGGCGTTGCGGACCCGGGTCGCCTGGAGCTGGTGGCTGCTGCGGTAGCTGAACGTGGGACCGTGCATTCCTGGGTACTCCACGGTCACGGCGGTCTCGACGAACTGACCACCACCGGCACCACCACGGTCATCGATGTCGTCGGAAACGCCGAGATCGGTCGATTCGAGATCACACCTGAGGAGCTCGGGCTGGATCGCGTGGATGCCGACGCCATATCCGTGGGTGACCCCGCCGCCAACGCCTCAGCCGCGAAGTCGCTGTTCGAAGGCGAGGGTGGTCCCGTGGCCGACATGGTCGCGCTGAACGCCGCGGCAGGCCTGGTGGTGAGCGATCTGGCGGTTGATCTCGCCAGCGGACTCGACGTGGCCCGCGAAGCGCTGAGCAGCGGCGCTGCGGAAATGACCTTGGGCCGGCTGGTCGAGGCGAGCCGTGCCGCTGAATCGGCTCGAAGCGAGTAACTCGAGCGCCGACAACTTCGGGAGGCCCCGGATCCACCGGTGGAGGGTTCGTGCGGATCGGGGCCCGGGCAGGTCCGACCCGTGGAGGTTGGTTCCCGGTGCACGGGGCGGATCCTCCAGGGTGCACAATGGGACGATGGTCGCCGATTCTGTCTCCAATCTCCCGACGGAAGATTCCACGGTCCGCTACCGGTGCGAAGCTTGCGGGAACCTCACACGCTTTGACGTCACCTCCACGCGGAGGACGAGGAGCTTTCACCACTACTCGGTGGCCGGGGAGCTCAGTGTCGAAGCCACCGAGGTCCTGAGTGAGGACATCGAAGAAGTCAGCTGCCGTTGGTGTGGCAACGGGTCCGCGGTCGTGTCCTATGTGCCGGCCCGGGACGGCGGCGCGGATGAAGTGACACAGTTCGACTCAGGGGAATCCGGGAACAATCGAAGCTGACCTGGCCCCGATCTACGACGCCCTCGAGGCGGCGTTCGTGATGGTTCGACGTGAGCGGCGCGATCCGGCCGCTCCGCCTCCGCCCCGGGCGCTGGGTCCGTTCCTGGAATTCGCAAGTCTCCCGGATCGTGCGCTCGGACTGGTCCGTGACGCCCTCGAAGCCGATGATGTGTTCAGGCAGCGGGTCTGGGAGATGGTGGACCCGGACACCCTTGACAGGGGTGCCCGCCTGTTTCTCGAGCGCCCGGACGGGTGGGCCGAAGGAATCGCTGCGTTGGTGGATGAACAGATCCGACACGACGAGGCCCGGGAGTTGGAGGCGAGCCGTGAATCGGCCCGGCAGGAGGTCCGGATCCTCTCGGCTGAGCGTGACGAACTCCGCACCACCTTGGATGGTCTCGGCTCCGAAGTCGCTCGGCTCCGGGAGCGGGCATCCACCCATGATGAACTCATTTCGTCGCTCGAGAACGAACTGGCCGAAGCACGTGCCGGGTTCGAGGAAGCCAATGAAGCCCGGACCGAGGCGATCCGGCAGCTGAAGACCCAGGAATCCCTGTCGGTGCGCCGTCTGGAGACCCAGAAACGCCTCGAGTCCGAGCTCGCCGCGGCGAACGAACGACTCGAACACTCCACCTCCGTGGAATCTGGACCGGGTGGGGCCGGTGATCCGGAGGCCGATCCCGGGGATCCACCGATCGTTGCAGCTGCCATGTCCTTCTCAGCAAGGGCGAGGGCGCTCGTCGATGAACTCTCGGATCAATTGACGGCGCTCGACGAGGTGCTGGGCGCCAACCTGTCCGATGCGGACCACAGCGACCCTGTCGACGTCGATATAGGTGCCGATGCCGATGCCGATGCCGATGTCGGTGTCGCTGCGGGTGCTGGACGTGACAGGTCCGCGCCGCGGCGGGCGGTCCGGTTGGGCCGGGGCCTCTCGGCAGACTCGCCCGAGGGTCTGGCAGCAATGCTGGACCTACCCGATGTGCTGGTGATGGTCGATGGCTACAACGTCACGATGAAGGGATGGGCGCACCTCGGGATCTCCCAACAGAGGGAGTCGTTGATCCGGTCGGTGACGACCCTCCAACGCCGTCATGGTGGTAGTTGGCATCTGGTCTTCGATGGTTCAGAGGCGGGTCAGCGGCCGGCGGTGAGCGCGCCCATGGGTGTGCGGGTGCATTTCACGCCGGCAAACCTCGAAGCCGATGATCGCCTGCTGGAGTTCGTGGAGCAGGCCCACATCGAGGTTCCGATCGTGGTCGTGTCCTCGGACAACAGGGTTCGTGATGGAGCGCGGAGTCGTGGTGCGAACGTCGTCTCATCGGAGAGCCTCCTCGCGCTGATGCACATCTCACATTGATGAGTTCCTAACGGGTGTCGAGGGCTTCATGCGGCTTTTGTAGGCTGGGCTTGGGGCGGGCTGGTGACCGGAGCGTTCTGCGACTCCTTTTTGTCCCGGTTCGCCCCTTTCAGCTTTTTGGTGTTGGTGGTGTTGCGTCGTTTCGCTCGGCTGGTGGGGTCGATCCGGTAGCGTTCGGCACAGATCTGGCGGCCCTCTGCGGCGGTGATGAGCTGACCGTTGGTGTCTCGAATTTCGTAGAGCTGTCCGTTGCGCCAGCACGCCGCGATGCGGGTGATCAGCACGGCTGCGAGCGTGCAGATCGCGGAGTTGTGGTGTTTGCCCCCTTTGACGTAGAGCCGGTGGTAGCGAGCGGCGAGGGTGGGATCGACCTTGCGGGCGAGATCCGCTGCGAGGAACAACGCTTGGCGTAGGCCAGGGTCACCGTGTTTGGTTGGCCCTTGGTTGTGGTCTTCGATCCCGGACTGGTCGATCTTGGGGACCAGACCAGTGAAAGCACGAACACCGGCGAGGCTGTGGAACCGGTTGAGGTCACCGGCGCGACCCAGGATGCCAGCGGCGAGCGTGACCCCGATCCCGGGTGCTGAGGCGACGATCCCGGCGGGATCAGCGGTCTCATAGAGGGCTTCGACGCGGTCATCAAGCGACGCGATCTCAGCATCGAGGAGCTTGATCAACCGGATCTCGATCGCGATGTCCTCGGCGAGCTCATCGAAATCGAGGCCCCCATGGGCCCACAGTGTGAGTGTTTCGGCCGCGACGTCAAGAATTTCGTCGGCTTTGTCCTCACGCCAATGACCGCGACTGGCCCGTATCAACAGTTTCGCGAGTCGCGACCGGCCAAGCTTGCGAAGCGCGTGAGGGTTGGCGTAACGCTCAAACACCGCGACCGCGGTTTTGCCGTAGGACACGGTGCCGAACAGATCGAGCCAGCCCGGGCCCATCAACTCGAGTAGAGCATCGAGACGCATCGCGGCTGCGGTGCGTCGTTTCTGGATACTGCTGCGATGGCGCACCGCACGTTTCAGTGGCTCAGCCGGACCGAGATGGTCCACCACCCGCAGCCCCTCAGGATGCAACATCGCCATGCGAGCCAGCATCTTGGAATCCAACCGGTCGGTCTTGGTGTGCTTGTTGTAATAGTCCCGCAAATCAGCGGACTGTTCCGGGGGCACCACAGACACTGACGCTCCCTTGGCCCTCAGCCACGCCGCGAGCGGCACCCACGCGTTGCGGGTCGGTTCCATCACCACCACAACCGACACGTCGTCAGGGATCTTGGCCCACAACACATCAAGTTCGTCGGTGGTGGTATGGAACTTCCATCCCTGCCACAAAAACTTGCCGGTCTCATCAGCCAACGAGGCCTGATGCGCAGCGCGACACGCCACATCTATTCCAAGGCGGACCTCATTCATATCTTCGCTCCTGTTCTCCGATAGTTCACAGCGAGCCCGGTCACAGCAGCCGGCACGGAAAGCTCGTTCCAAAGGGGGTGAAGAAAACGGACATCACGAAACAGAGGTCCAACACAAAGGCTGGCCATCGAGTTCCCAACAGGTATTCACGAGCGTTGTGGAGTTCGCCTGGACGACGATCAGCGGTAAGGAGTCGGACAAATCCGCTCCGGTCACAGTTCCGAGTCGAACCAACCAAACCGGGCACAACGCACCCTATGAACAAGCCCACCAACCAGCCGTGGACCCTACAGGCGACCTTAGATGTCACAGCGGGTTCCTAGGGTTCCGGACATGGCAGTTTCCTCGAATGAAGTTCCCGACACGCTCAGTTTCGGTTGCGACGATTGCACGCTCCAGGGCAGTAGTCATTGCGCCGACTGTGTCGTGACCTACCTCTGTTCCGACGACACCGGGTCTGTTGTCGTCAGCATGGACGAGCTGCGCCTGGTGCGCAGCCTCCAGGTGGGTGGTCTGGCGCCGCCGTTGCGCTACCACAGGGGCCCGAACACAGATGGCGCGTCCGTAGCCGGTTGATACGCGCACGGGATCCCGGGCACGTCAGACTTGGTGCCATGGCCGGGTCCGCTCAGACACCTGAGGTTCGCCAGATTGATGTGGCGACGCGCGATCGCGTGCTTCGCGTAGTGCTCGACGCGGGAGCAGTCGTCGCAGGTGTGTGCGGTGTCGACGTGCTCACCGAAGCTCGTGGTGTGATCTCCCGACGTCGGTCGGTTGGCCTTCACGATGGAATGGCCTTCACTTACCGCAACCCGCAGCGTTCCACCGATCCCCTGCGGGCATTTCCATCGGCGCGGAGTGCTGTCGTTGTCGCATTTCCCTATGACACCGCACGTTCGGGGGAGCCGGGTCGCCTGTCTGGCGAAGTTGCTCGCTATGCGAGCGGAGATACCTACGGGGAACTCCGCAACGTTCTCCTGAACGGCGCGGACGAGTTGCGTGCCTCGGGGCACCGCGCAGTGGTGCTGGCTGACGACAATGCGCTGGTGGACCGTTCGATGGCGGCCCGCGCCGGGCTCGGTTGGTTGGGCAAGAACACGAACCTCCTGGTCCCGGGCGCCGGCAGCTGGGTCGTTTTGGGAAGCATCCTCACCGATGCCCCTCTGCCTTCTGGCGCAACGGCCCAGGCTGGATCGGATCCCACGATCGAGCGGGGTTGTGGATCCTGCACGCGCTGCCTCACCGCATGCCCCACCGGCGCCCTGATCGCCCCGGGCGTGATGGACAACTCGCGGTGCCTCTCCTGGTTGCTGCAACGAACGGGAGACTTCCCGCGCCAGTACCGGGTAGCGCTGGGTAGGCGCATCTACGGATGTGACGATTGCCAGGAAGTCTGCCCTCCGAGCATGGGAGTCAGCCGTGGTTCCACCGCACCGGGGGACTGGGCTGATCTCGAGGACCTTCTGACGTCCTCTGACTCCTCGCTTCTGGATCGCTTCGGTGCCTGGTACATACCCCGGCGCGACCCCCGCTACCTCCGCCGCAACGCACTCGTCGTACTGGGCAATGTGGCAGCACTTCGAGCGTTGTTCGCGGGTTGCGCGTCTGATGTGGGGGCGACCGACGAGCCCGCTGTGACCGCCCTGGTCCTCCTGCGCAGATACCTGGGCGATGAAGACCCCCTCCTCGTGGCACACGCCTCCTGGGCGGCCAGGCGGGCCGGTGTCGAATGGATCCTCCATGAGGACCCGTGGCAAACGCATCCCGAGGTCCTCGCCGAGATGGCACGACCACATCCGCGCTCCACTGAACTGTTGGTGGGCGGGCGACTTCCCCGCGACAATGGCTCAGATGGCTCGACCTGATGACCTGATCCCGGGCAAAGGGAGCGCCGGTGCGGGAGACCGGCCCCGGACTGGCGGAGGCCAGCCCCGGACTGTGGCGGAAGCCCGTGCCGCGGCTGAAGCGCAGCGGGCCGAACATCGCGAGGCGAAAGAGAAGCGACTCAACGAGGCCTTCGTGGGCAATCCTCCGGGGCAGGCGATCGTGGTGTCCACGTGGATGGCAACCGCACTACTTGCGGTGGTCTCGGTGGTGGCGCTCGTGTCGAACGGTGCGCTGGAGGCCTTCTTCGTAGCGACGTTCTCGATGTTCTGTCTCGGTGCGTTGTTGCTCGCTGTTGATGTGGTGTTGGCGGCGGCTCGCAGCACGCGCTGATCTGATGGGTATCGGAGGGATCTTCTTTCTGGCCGACGCCGCACCCCCGAAGGTGCAACGCTGGCTCAATGGATCACTTGGTGCAGCGGTCGCGGTGTCGATCGTGACCGCGGTGGTGGGCCTGTCCACGCCTGAACTCGCGTTCGGGACGCTCGCCCCGCTGCTGCAGTTGTCCCTGAGCGGGCTCTGGGGGGTTCGGCACGGTCTCTTCCCCGACCGGGAGGAATCCGCCGGTGCACTCTGATTCACCGAAAGTGTTGTTGTTCACCGGCAAGGGCGGGGTGGGAAAGACCACGACAGCTGCTGCGACAGCGGTCGAGTTGGCGCGGCGCGGTGAACGGGTCGTGGTTACCTCTGCGGATCCGGCGCACTCGTTGGCCGACGTCTTCGACCTCCGCCTCGGTGCCGAACCGAGGGAGGTGGCCCCGGGATGTTTCGCGCAGCAGGTCGATGCGCTGGAGCGCATGGAGCACTCATGGGGCGATGTGCGTTCATGGTTGGTGGAACTGCTCGACTGGGCCGGGCTGTCGGCGATGGAGGCCGAGGAGTTGGCCGTTCTGCCCGGTCTCGAAGAGCTGATCGCCCTCATGGAGATAGAGTCCCTGGCCCGCAGTGGTACCTACGACGTAGTCGTGGTCGACTGCGCGCCGACTGCGGAGACGATCCGTCTGTTGTCGCTGCCCGACGTATTGGACTGGTACATCCGCCGCGCATTCCCGACCACGCGACGCCTGACCAAGTTGGTCGGTCCCGTGCTCTCGCGGGTGAGTGATGTCCCAATGGCGACCCCGGAGGTGTTCGACACGATCGAACGTCTGCACGAACGCCTGATAGCAGTTCGGGACCTGCTCACTGACGACGCGCTCGACCCGCGCCCGGATCGTGATGACACCCGAACAGGTCGTGATCGCCGAGGCCGCCCGGACATTCACCTACCTGTCGATGTTCGGCTACCACACCGATGCCGTGGTGGTGAACCGTTTGTTGCCCGAAGGGGTCAGGGATCCGTTCCTGGCCGGGCTCCGGGAGTCACAGCAACGCCAACTGGCGCGGGTCAGGGGCGAGTTCGCACCGCTGCAGGTTCTCGAATCCGGTCACGGGGCGGGAGAGATCATCGGGGTTGAAGCACTGTGTGACCATGGAATGGCCCTGTGGGAAGGCGTGGACCCTGCGGGTGACCTCTCACCTGGAGCTCCGGTCACCCTCAGATACCGCGATGACCGGCCGGTACTCGTGATTTCACTTCCGAACACCGGGCCGGGAGAGGTCGACCTCGTCTCCTCGGGCGGTGATCTGGCCGTTGCCGTGGGCCCGTATCGCCGCAACCTTGCGCTTCCCGCCGGGTTGAGGGGCAGGTCCGTCAAACGTGCCGAGGTCACCGATGGAGAACTGTGCATCGAGTTCGGCTCGTGTGCACCCGTTGCGCCAGGACGTTCCGAGTTCGGGCAATCATGAATCGACGAGCGTTCGCGCAACCGGGCGATGGACCGATACCGAGGATCGAATCTGTGAGGTGGGAAGGCGTCCATGATCGATGATGATGAATCCGACACGGCCGAGGAAGGGGCATCCGAGGCGCGTCTGGCTGATGGAACGGAGCATCTGCAGGCAGCAGCCAAGGAACTGATAGCGGCTGCCAGGTCTTTCCTCGACGTGGCAGAAGAGGCCATCGAGGATTCGGCTGTGGTCGAGGAGATGGGCTCTTTTTGAAGAACCTGGCTGGACGTGTCACGGATGGGCCGGCAACCGCTGCTCCCGAAGACCCTCCGAAGGGTTCCAGAGTGCGGCGAATCAATGTGGAATAGGGAATCAATGCGGAACAGGTCGGAGCCATCATCGGTGACGTCGTCTGGGCTCGGACGGGCGCCGGAGAATCATTCGGGGAGCCTCATTGGAGCGCTCGGGCAGTTGAAACGGAATCAAATGGCATGACCTGACAGGGCGGTGGATCTCCTACACTCGGATGGACGGGATGCCTCGGAGGAGCGGTTGAGACCACATGAGCGGGATTCGTCCAAACGGATCTTCAAGTTCGTATCGTTTCGTGCCCAGGGTTCAGACGCGCCCGGGATCGGGCTAAGACCCGGGCTGAACGTTCTCCTAGGTGGTTCCCAGGAGGATCACGCGCTGATCCGCTCGGTGTTCGAGGCTCTCACCGGCGCCGGACGTGCGAGGCTCGATGCCATGATCGAAGTTGACGGGGCTGTGGTACCGGTGGATGAAGCGTTCTCCCGGGTCCACGGGCTCGTCGGCGGGAGACCTCCGATCGTGGAGATTCCTGTGGCGCAGTGGAACCACGGTCCTGAATCGGGTGCCCACAGAGATCCCTCCGAGGTGCGGCTGAGCGAGCTGAGGGCCGAAGAACGCAGCCTCGCATCACAACTCGAGTTGGTGGGGTCGCGACCTCAGTCGCGAACGCGCCGCGCTCGATGGACCGAGCGAGCAACAGGTCCGTGCCGACAACGAGGCGGAACAAGGTGGAACCGCTGCTCAGGGTCCACGTGCTGAGGCTGGTACCCAACCCGCACACGAGTTTCATCCGGCAGATGTGGCAGTCATGTGTGATCGTCTACGTGACCTCCTGGGGCGGCAGGCTCCCTCCGAGGAGCTGGCCCTTGCAGAGGACCTCGAGGGCATCTCCAGGCGACAGGTCTACGCGGTGCACCGCGGTGTCGCTCTGGCACAGCTGATGGAGGAATGTTCGGTCGCCATTGCATCGGTGCAGGCATTCCTGGACCCGGGCGGGCCCCACCGAAACGATGCGTCCGGCTCTGGTCGTGAGAGTGGCGGAGCCGATTCCGGTGCAGAGCGTGTAGAGGATGCGTCGATGCAGGCGCAGGGAATCGCGAGACTCGAGCTTCTCGAGGAACTCGCCGACTTCTGGCAGCACCGACAGGGTGAACTCGATGAGGAGGGTGAGCGTGAGGCTTCTCTGACCGAGCGTGCCCGCGCTCTGTTGGCTGGCGCGGGTGTGGCCACCGGCGGTGGGCCACGGGTGCTTGCGCGTCGATTGCGGAGTATTTCGACGGGTGAGACCGCCGACATCGAAGCAGTCGAGGAGCTCATCGAGTCACTGGCGTCGTACCTGGAGCTGGCTCCCGACGCGCTGACCCCCCAGGCATTGCTCGAAGCAGCTGAGTCGAGGCTGGCTCGCGGCAGCGGATCGACATCGCAGGGCGGATCGACACCGCAGGGCGGATCGACACCGCAGGGCGGATCGATGCCCGCGGCGCCGTTGTCCGAATGGCGTGCGGGGTCGCCCGATCGGGTCGCTGCGCTCGAGGACACCGAACACCAGTTGCAGAGGAGACTCGTTGCTGCCAGGGCCGAGTTGGCAGCTATCGAGAGGGGACTGCGAGTGGCCCCACGACAAAACCGAAGCCCGGGTCCGAATCCCTTCGGCACAACCGACGGCGGTCCATCCGCGATGTATGAGGGAGAGCCGTTCCCGGCGGGAGCGTTGTCGTTGCCCGAGGAGTTGGGCGACGTTCGCACCGTTGCGGGAGTCGGAACGCTGCCGGTACTGCTGATCGAGCCGGCTGGTCGCTCGCTCGCGGGCACGGCTCGCGGCTTCGATGTTCCCGATCCTCTGGTGGTTGCCGCGATGTCCCTCGGTGGCCAGGTGTTGTGGGTCACCGACCGGCCAGAGGTCCTCGCCGAGCTGGAGCCGCTGGGCGATGACGTGGGTGTCATCCGTGTCTGAACCCCTCGTCATCGCGGGGTCACGCGGACTCGGAGTGGATGTGGGCGGTACGAAGGTGCTGGGCGTGTTGGTCGAGTTCGCCGCGAACGGGACGTGTCGGATCCTCGACCGCGTCGAGGTACCTGTGGCACGGAACGGTCCGGGAACTGCCGGAGATCTCGCCGGTCAGCTGGCCGGGGTGGCCAGGCAGCTGATGTCGGATGTCGGGGGTGGGGGAGTCACGGCGGCTGGCATCGGCGTTGCCGGATACGTGAGCTTGAATGGTGCCGTAGTGGTCTCTCCGAACGTTCCCCAGGCCGTGGGGATTGATTTCGGCGCCGTGCTGGGTCAGGTCTGCGGGGTGGAGCCCTTCATCGACAACGACGCCAACTGTGTGGCGACCGCAGCGCTTGCATGGAGACGACCGACGGTGGACGATCTGCTGGTCGTCACCCTGGGCACCGGGATCGGTGGCGCCGTTGTGTCAGGTGGAACCCTGATCCGTGGTGCCCACGGATTTGCTGGGGAACCGGGCCACATGGTCGTGGTCCCCGATGGGCTCCCGTGCGTATGTGGACAGAATGGATGTTGGGAGCGATACGCGTCGGGGTCTGCACTCGCACGCATGGCCGAAACCGCCATCGGTCCGACCTCCGGTGGAAGTGCCGGTGCCATCGGCGGGAGCGCAGAGCTACTCGTGGAGTCGGCCCGTCGGGGGGATCCCGGAGCTGTCGCTGTGATGGGCGAGTTCGCAGGCCACATTGCAGATGGACTCGGGAACCTCATAAACATCCTGGACCCCGAGATCGTGGTGTTGGGCGGAGGTGTGTCGCGCGCCCTCGATGTGATCACGGGACCTCTCCTCGCCGAACTCAGCGCGAACCCGACGGTCCGTCCCAGGTTGCCCGTGGTCGAACTCGCCCCCTTCGGGGAGGCTGCAGGGGCGGTTGGCGCGGCCACTGCAGCAGCATCGGTGTGACCACGGGGCCGGGAACCGGCCTGGTCACGTAACCAGGTCTGTGCGGAGGATGTGGAGGGATTAGCGTTCAGGCATGGAGTTCCGTCGTATTGAAGCCCTGCCACCCTATGTGTTCACGATCATTGACAGCCTCAAGGTGGAGGCGAGGCGGGGTGGCGAGGACATCATCGACCTGGGTTTCGGCAATCCCGACCTGCCCTCACCCGAGATCACCGTCGACAAACTTGCCGAGGCGGCGCACAATCCCCGCAATCACCGCTACTCGTCGTCGAAGGGCATTCCGAAGCTCCGAGCGGCGATAGCGGGCTACTACAAGACCCGTTTCGGGGTGGACCTCGATCCTGATACAGAGGTGATCAACACGATCGGGGCCAAGGAGGGGTTCAGCCACCTGATGTGGACCCTTCTGCAACCACACGATGCTGCACTGGTCCCCGCGCCCAGCTATCCGATCCACATCTTTGCGCCCCTGTTCGTGGGGGCGAACGTGCGCGAGATCCCACTCGGAACCGGCGAGGAGTTCTTCGAGAACATGTTGCGTGCGTGGGAGTTCAGTCATCCCAAGCCACGGGTGATCGTGCTGTCGTTCCCGCACAATCCCACCACGACGTGTGTGGATCTCGACTTCATGCAACGCATCGTCGACTTCGCTCGTGAGAAGGAGGTCGTGCTCGTTCACGACAACGCATACGCCGATCTGGGATTCGACGGTTACCGGCCGCCGTCGATCCTCCAGGCCGAAGGTGCCAAGGAGGTGGCGGTCGAGTTGTACTCGATGACCAAGTCGTTCTCCATGGCCGGCTGGCGTGTGGCGTTCATGGTCGGCAACGCCGAGGTGGTGGCGGCACTCGCGAAGTTGAAGTCCTACCTCGACTACGGCACCTTCCAACCCATCCAGATCGCAGCCACGGTGACCTTGAACGAGGCGCCGGAGTTTCCCGTCGGGGTGAACGCTGTGTACCAGGGTCGCCGGGACACGCTGTGTGACGGGCTGAATCGCATCGGTTGGGAGGTCGAGCCCCCGAAGGGCACGATGTTCACGTGGGCGAAGATCCCCGACGCGTATTCGGAGATGGGCTCGGTCGAGTTCTGTTCACATCTGGTGAAGGACGCGCAGGTGGCCCTTTCGCCCGGAGTGGGCTTCGGCCCCGGGGGTGAAGGCCATGTGCGGTTCGCCCTCATCGAGAACGAACAGCGGATCACGCAGGCTGTCCGGAACCTGAAGCGCTCACTCACGAAGCTCGGCTAGGTCCCAACAGGTCTAGGACCCCGCGAACCCGTTGCGGCAGATCGCCACGACCAGGTCGGCGATCTCTTCGGGATCGCGCTCCGCTGCCTCGATGTACACCATCGTCAGCTGGTTCGTCACGCCCAGGATGGCATGTGCCAGCGCTTCGGGGTCGCGTTCAGGGATCGCTCCGCAGTCGATCGCGGCCTGGAGCGCATCTACAGCATCGGTGACCAACTGGCGCTGACCCCTGCGGATCACCTTGGTGAATGTCTCGTCGGTGCGTGCGAACTCGAACAACCTCCGCAGGTCCGGGTTGCAGACCATCCACAGCGCCCCCGCGCGGATACCCGCCTCGATCCTTCCCAGTGGATCTTCGATTCCGCTGAGAGCCCGGTTCTGGGTTCGTCGCAGGTCATGTTGTGCGTTGCGCAGGATCTCGACGAACAACTCATCCTTGGATGCGAAGTACCAGTAGAACACCCCCTTGCCGACTCCGACCCCGTCGACCACGTCTGCAACTGAAGTGGGATGGAAACCGTCACGGGCGAAGCGGGTGGTGGCATAGGCAATCAGTTGTGAACGACGCTCGCGCCCCGCGCCGTGAGGCGACGGGCCTGCTGTGGAGCGGACTCTTGGCTCCCTGTGGACGCCTGTGACACCCGACCACCGTAGTGTGCTCCACAGCTCGGTCCGCCAGCGGCACTGCCGGTGGCAGAGAAGCTGATCTCGTCAGGAGCCTGGCTCCTCGAGAGGCGCAGCTGGCCGGGCCCGATCGCTCAGGCGAAATCGATCGACCGTTGTACCGCCTGCTTCCACATGGCGTGTGAGGCGTCCAGGGCGACACGGTCGCCGCTCGGGTCGAAACGTCGGTCGGATCTCCATATGCGCGAGACCTCGTCGACCCTGGTGAACATCCCGACCCCGAGCCCTGCGAGGTATGTGGCCCCGACGGCGGTGGAGTCGGTGGTCGCAGAGCGAGCCACGGGGACGCCGAGCTCATCGGCCTGGCGTTGACACAACAGGTCCATCACGGCGGCGCCGCCATCGACGCGTAGTTCCGAGACCTCGTGTTCGGACACCTCACGCATCGCGTCGACGACGTCCCTGCACTGGTAGACCATTGCCTCGATGACCGCTCGGGCGATGTGTGCCCTCGTGGTGCCACGCGTGATTCCGAGAACAGCACCGCGTGCGTCAGGGTCCCACCATGGCGAACCGAGACCGGTGAATGCCGGTACCAGGTAGACCCCCGCCGTGTCGTCGACCGACTCGGCGAGGGGCCCCATCTCGGAGGCATCCTGGATCAGGCCCAGACCATCACGTAGCCATTGCACAGCTGACCCTGTGGAGAAGACCGCACCCTCGAGCGCGTAGTGGGTGACCGTCGCTGCATCTGAACCGAGCATCACTCCGGGAAGCTGCCACGCCACGGTGCTCAGCAGAGCGTCGCTCACCGCGGGCCGGGTCTCTCCGACGTTCATCAATACGAACGAACCCGTTCCGTAGGTGTTCTTGGCCATTCCCGGCGATACGCATGCCTGGCCGAACAGGCTCGATTGCTGGTCGCCCGCGATCCCCGCAACCGCGATCCCCGCACCGACCGGAGAGTCTGCTGTGGTGTAGCCGAAAATGCCGGCTGAGTGGAGTACCTCCGGGAGGGCTGTCACGGGAATGCCGAAGAGTTCCAGAAGCTCCGGGGACCAGTGCAGCTCGTTGATGTCATAGAGCATCGTCCGTGAGGCATTGGAGACATCTGTGGCATACGCCGACCCACCGCTGAGCTTCCACAACAGCCAGGTGTCGATCGTTCCGAATCGCAGGTGTTCATCCGCCGCCACACCGCCCGGACCGAGGAGCCACTCGGCCTTGGAGCCGGAGAAGTACGGGTCCAGTACCAGTCCGGTGAGCTGGCGTATCCGGGGGAGCTCACCATTCCCGAGCAGTTCGTTGCAACGGTCGGTGGTTCGTCGGTCCTGCCACACGATTGCCCGATGCCTCGGTCGACCATCCCTGGCATCCCAGGCAACGATCGTCTCGCGCTGGTTGGTGATCCCTATGGCAGCTATGACCGCGTCGTCATCTCTCTGGTTCAGCGCTTCGGTGACTTCGTCCAGAACGGTCTGGGTGATCCTCCAGATCTCGTCGGCGTCGTGTTCCACCCACCCCGGCTGCGGGAAGTACTGGGTGAACTCCCGGTATGCCGAGTGGGTTGTGCCGTCTCCGGTATCCGGGCGGCTTGCTATGGCGCGTACCCCGGTGGTTCCTGCGTCTATGGCAATGATCCATGACATGCCCACACGCTAGATCCACCCCGGCTCAACACTGCAGATCAAGTGCTGCTTGTCTTTGCACCAGAGCGCTCTTCTGTTGGATCGTGAGGTCGGATCCGTCGCCCTCCGGGTTGGCGAGGCTCTCCTGGTAGTCACAAGCGTCCACCACCTCCACGTCGCCGCGTTTGGGTGAGAAGATCGACAGTGGTTCGCCGTCGATCGAGAACTCCACCCGCGTCACTCCCGGTACGAGCGTTTCGCTCATCACGATCTGGCCCAGGGCGAGTATCCGCGCCTCGGCCTGGGTGTCCTCGAAATCAGTCGAGAGGTCGATCGAAACCAGACCGTCCTCGGGTCCGGTGATTCCGATGAGTTCGGTGTTCGAAGGTATCGAACTGGACAGCCCCTGCCCTTCGCCTCCACTCGGAGGAACGAGCAGCGAATTCATGACCTCCCGGGCCGTGTGAGCAGGGAGCTGACGTGTGATCGGGACCAGCGCTGTGTTCTTGACCATGTAGATGAGGGCATCCTGGTCACCGCGCGGCTCAGTCGTCGGGATGGTGCTGCTCGTGGTCGTGACGGGTATGGCCCGAGGTTCGGGGTCCGCGTCGATGCCGCAGGACGTCACCAGTGTGGCCGCGAGCGCGACCGCTCCGACCAGCGCAGCGAGCGATCTCGTCAGCCGTCCTTCACTGTTCACAGCTTCTCCTGGGTCACTGGGGTATCGGGGGATCCGGAATTGCCGATAGTGGTGTGTTCGCCGGTGAAGGTCAGGTTGCTCGTGGAGTCGGGGCTCGCCATCGACAGATCTTCATCTGGCGATTCGCCGATCTGCATCAGAGGAAGCTCCACCACGAAACGAGCACCCTGACCGCCATCGGAGCGGTCCTCGACCCAGACGCTTCCACCTTGGAGGCGCGCATGTTCGGCAGCGAGGGCAAGTCCCAGGCCGACACCGATGTCGGAGCCCCGGGCTCCGCCCTGGTCGCCACGGTTGAAGCGGTCGAAGACGGCTTCGCGTTGTTCGGGTGGTACCCCCGGTCCGGCATCTTCGACCTCGATGCGGATGGTCGGTTCGGCGAGTGGGTCGTGGGGGTCAGGTTCGTGTGTCGAGATTGCGATGTGGGTTGCGCCGTCGGCGTACTTGTCGGCGTTGTTCGCAAAGTTCACGAGAATTCGTGCAAGGCGACGCTTGTCGCATGCGATCACCAGGTCCTCGAGCCCAGGTTCCATTTCCACAGGCACATCGTGGTCGGTGAGCGATTCGACGATGGTCCGGACCATCGGGACGATCGCCACGTTGTCCAGCTCGAGGCGAACTGCACCCGCGTCGAAGCGGGATATCTCGAGCAGGTCCTCGACGAGTTGGGTGAAACGATCGACGTCGAGCGCCAACAGGTCGAGGGCCTGTTGTGCCCGGTCGGGCATCTCGGCGCGGTTGTTGTCCAACACCTGAAGGCCGGCATTGAGAGTGGTGAGCGGCGAACGCAACTCGTGGCTTACGTCGCTCGCGAACCGGGCATCGCGGTTGATCCTCGCCTGCAGGGCGTGGAGCATTGCGTTGAAGTTCTCGACCAGCGGCGCGAGGTCGGGATCATGGCTGTAGTCGTCGTAGTTGATCCGGGTGTCGAGTTCGCCGAGCGCCACCTCCTGGGCGGCCTGGGACACCCTCGTGAGGGGCCGGATCGTGTAACGGCTGGCCCACGATCCGAGCAGCCACGCGAGCACGGTGGAGACCACCACGGCTCCAGCGAGCGCGGCCCGGATCGATGAGAGAGCGTCCGTGATGTCGCCCAGGGGAGTGACTTCGAAGAAGGCCGCACTCTGTTCGGGAATGGGTACCGCGACGCCGACCACCATCTCCCCGTCGCCTTCGAAGCGCATGATGGCCGGTTCCTCGTCGACGAGTGCGCGGTTCTTGAGCTCCGTGGGGAGTTTGTCGGCCGGGTAGTTCGAATTGAGTGCCTGCGAATGCTGTCCGCCATCCCAGATGATCGACGGGTTGCTCGTGTCGGGCAGGTTCAGCATGGTGAGCAGGTCGCCCGGGGATGTCTCGGCGATTGACCTGGAGGAGAACGAGTTCGAATTCTTGATGGCGCGGAGACTGGCGGTCTCCTCGCGTGCGTCGAGAAGGACCTGTCGGGCGACGGTGTAGACAGTCAGTGACATCGTCACCGACAACGCAAGTGAGACGAGGCCCACTGCCAGACCGATACGTCTGCGCAGACCGATCCGGGGTTGGTAGGTGGTCAGCGGCCCATCGGCCATGTTCAGCCCTGGAGCTTGTAGCCGAGCCCTCGCACGGTGGCTACGTGGGTCGGGTTCGCGGGATCGGGTTCGATCTTGGTCCTCAACCGCCTGATGTGTACGTCCACCAGCCGACCGTCCCCGAACACTCCATGGCCCCATACGCGGTCGAGCAGGTCTTCGCGCGACAGTACGGTGCCGGGTTGTGCCGCCAGTTCGACCAGCAACTTGAACTCGGTCTTGGTCAGGTGCACCGGTGATCCGTTGCGCAGCACGAGACCCTCCAACGGAATGATCTCGAGCTCACCGAAACTCAGATGTGGATTTCCCGGAGGTGGGGTGCGGGCGCGGCGGAGCATCGCTCGTATCCGGGCCGAGAGTTCCTTGGGTACGAACGGCTTCGTGAGGTAGTCGTCGGCGCCGGCCTCGAGGCCCGCCACCACGTCGTGGGTATCGGCTCGGGCGGTGACCATCACGATAGGCACGTCGCTCTCGCGGCGAATCGACCGGCAGACCTCGAAGCCGTCGATGCCGGGCAACATGATGTCGATCAGCACCACGTCCGCGTTGGAACCCGGGAACTTGCTGATTGCGTCCTCACCGGTTTCGGATTCGACCACGTCCCAACCCTCGTCTTCGAGGGCGAGACGCACCGAAGTGCGGATGCGTTCGTCGTCTTCCACCGTCATGATCGTCGTGCTCACCCCCACATTGTCGCCCAGAAACATCGCCATTGTGTGACATCTCGGGACTCTTCGTGTTGACGGCTCTGTCGGGCGTCGATTCGGAGCCCGGATCGGGAGCCCAGAAGCCGGTCGTGGTCCAGAAACTCGCGGAAAAGGTACAGAGTGGTCTCGCGTCCACCGATCTGGTGGCAGGAGGCAGACGATGTACGACGACAATCAATCTCCCGGAGGCCCGGGCTGCGCGGGCGCAGTCGGGGAAACCGCTGACGAGACGCTCGATCCACAAGGGCCCGGGGCCGTGGCGGTGATGGAGGCGCCCCCGGAGCGGGTGGGTCTCCTGCTCGCTGACGCACGCACACGTCGAGGGCTCCGCCTGACCGAGGTGGCCAATCGGATCGGGGGACAACTCACACCCGGTGAGATCATGGCTCTCGAGAGCGGTGCGCTGACGGCCGGGCCCGAGTTGATGCGAGAGCTGTGCGGAATCTACGAAGTGTCGCCCCAGGATCTCGTCCCGCCGCGTGATCACCTGGTGGTGGACCGTGCCGAGGGATACATGCGTGCGGGCCAGGACATGGTCCTGCTCGACGGCGGAGTGGGTCACCACGATCTCTTGTCGCGCTACCTGGAGATGATCTGGGAACTGCGCGCAGTTGAGCCGGGCAGTCGGGTTCCTCTGCGCGATCCCGACCTGGATGTCCTGGGCGAGACGCTGCAGGCCGAACCCCAGGCTGTGCGTCGGGACCTGATGGCGATCATGGCCGGTTTCGTGGTCGACCGTTCCCCTGGAGTCCCCAAGCGGCGGGTTCTTGTCGGATTGGGTCTGGCGATCGCGGTCGTGACCGGCGGACTGTTCATCGGTAGTGGCGCGAGCGGCGCTGACAGCAGTCCTTCAACTGTGGTGTCCCAGGCAACTGTGGTGTCCCAGGCGCAGCTGCCACCCAATCCGACCGTGACCATCGGCGAAGCCGTTGTGCTCGAACGGGGAGGCACTCAACACCCCGTGGCAGCGCAGGACCCCGTGGCACCAGAGGCCGAGATCGGCACCGCGGCCGTCCAGGAGCGCAACCCCGACGGTTCTCCGGGACCCCAGCAGACACGTTGAGTCGTCAGGAGCGTGGGTCGGGTATGCCCAGAGCGTCGGCTGCGCCGCATTCGAACAACAGTGAGCGCAGTGCCCCGATCCGGTCGGGGTGAGCGACCAGTACCGATCCCGGTTTTGCCGGTCCGCCTTCGATCGCTTCGACCGAAGCGCCGGCTTCCGATGCCACGAGTTGGCCCGCGGCGAGGTCCCAGATGGACAGGCCTGCCTCGTAGTAGGCATCGACGCGTCCCGAAGCCACCGAACACAGGTCGTTGGCTGCTGCACCCATTCGCCTGATGTCGCGAATGCGGGGGAGTAGCGAAGCCACCAGCAGACCCTGACCTGCACGCTGTCCACTCTCGTAGCCGAATCCGGTCGCGACGAGCATCTCGTCGAGCGGTGGCGGTGCGCTCAGATTGAGCGGGATCGCCCGTGACGGTGATCCTGAGGACACGCAGTGCGCACCCATGTCGAGTGCCGCCCGGTACGTTCGGCCATGGGTTGGGTCGGCGACCACTCCGACAACGGAGGTTCCGCCTGTCATCGCTGCGATCGACACCGCATAGCCGGGGTGGTCGTACAGGTAGTTGGTGGTGCCGTCTATCGGATCTATCACCCAGGTCAGGCGTTCGGGGTCGATCGTGCCGCCGTGCTCCTCACCCAGCAGGGAATCGTGTGGGCGCCTGGTTGTGATCACCCGACGGATCGCATCCTCCGATGCGATGTCCATGTTGGTCACATGGTCCGTGGCCGATGACTTGGTGTGCACCTGCAGTGATGCCGGACGGTTGGTGTGGATCAGCTCGACGGCGGTCGCCGCCGCCTCCATCGCCACATCCAGGAGCTCTGGTAGTTCCGGGATCGTGCTCTTCGCGGTCGTTGGGTCTGTTTCGCCGGCGGGTGTTCGCATGCTCTGGAGCCTCAGTCGCGTTCGCGGATCGTGTTCCACTCACCGAGGGCCCGCAGGGTCAGCACCGCGACGACAGCGACACCACCGGCGAAGCCGAGGCCGCATACCAGGGTCAGCAGGCCGGTGGCGATGGAACCGAAGTTGCCGAGGTGTCCGAACGCTGCGCCGATGAGTCCGCCAGCGGTGCCTCCGAGCAGCACAGAGGTGAAGGCAACGATTCTCGCCCACAGCGGAGGCAGAGCTGTTTCTGGTCCGGAGGACACCTGGGGGGTATGTGGTGTCGTCATGGCCTGGATCCTAGGTGGCAGACTCGGGGGGTGAAGCAATGGTCGGTCGGGGGTGCGGTGATCACTTCGGAGGTTCTCGCCGCCTGTTCGGTCGACCACGGTGGAGTACCCGAGGACGACCCGGGGGTCCTCATGGTGAAGAACCTCCGCAGGGGTGGCCGGTTGGATTGGACCCCACCGGGTGGTGTGATCGACACCGGCGAGGCCGTCATCGGCGGCTTGACGCGGGAGGTGAACGAGGAGACGGGGCTGACGGTGAGCCGCTGGGAAGGCCCCCTCTACCTGATCACGGCTGAGGCTCCGGGGCTGGGGTGGCAGCTGAACGTGGAGGTGCATCTGGCCCTGGAGGTCGCAGGAGATCTGCGGGTGGGCCATGATCCGGACGGAATCGTGGTTGAAGCCGACGTGGTGCCCGTGCAGGAGTGTGGTCCGCGCATGGATGGCGCCCATCGGTGGGTACGTGAACCGCTGGTGGAATGGATGGCCCAGCGCTGGGCCGGAACACGCCACTACCGCTACCAGGTTGCAGGAACCGATCTCAGCGATCTCGCCATCGAACGTATCGATTGACCGACCAACGCATGATTTCCCGTTCACTGCCGGATATTTTCCCGCTCGTGAAGGTGCACAAAGGGCCAGCAGCGATACCGTATGGCATTATGCAGTGCACACCGGTCGCCACCGGAGCGGCGAGTACTAGCGAGGGGGTTCAGGCGCATGCCGCTGTCTGAGGACGAACAGCGCATCCTGAGCGAGATCGAGAGCCAGCTGCGGGAATCTGATCCCGATCTGGCCGACGAGGTGTCGCGCAAGACTGTCTATCGCGACGCCTTCGGCAAACTGCGTTGGGCAGTTGTGGCGTTCGTCGTCGCGCTCGGTGTTTCGGTCCTGTTGCTGAGTATCAACTACCTACTGGCATTCGGCGGGTTCCTGGCGATGTTCGGTGCCGCGATGTACATCGAACGAAACCTCCGGCGGGTGGGCAAGGCGGGGATCGACGAAGCCACCCGCGCGATCCGGCGCAACAGCTTGCGCGACTACCTGGACAACGCCGGCACCAAAGCCCGCGAACGTCTGCGTCGCGACGACGACCCGAGCGAGTCCTGAGCCGTCCTACTTCCGTTCTGAGCGCTGTGGCGGTTACCCCTCAACCGCCACAGCGCTCAGAACGGCATCGTCGAGGTCTTCGAGCCGTCGGTTGATGGCCTCTACTGCGACACGGGCAGCGGCAACATCCGAATCCGAGGTGGGAAAGGGCGACCAGAGGCGCACCGTTTCGACTTCAGCCAGGTCGATCATCCCGGGGAGGTCGACTCGCGCATCACATCGACGGGCGAACTCCATCGGAGTCTCGTGCTCTGCTCGGATCAGGCCGATGTGAGCGACCGCGTCGCAGGCCAGTATCCATTGGCGGGCAACTGGATGTGGCTCCTCGAGCGGTTGGCGCGCTGAGCGCCGTCGGGCGGCGAACAGCCCCGCTGCGATGAGAATTGCCAACGCTACGAGCACCCCGAGTGCGATCGGCCACCGATTCAGAGCAGAACCTCCGTCTGCCGGCGGTTGAGGCTCCCCTGCGGTGACCTGCTCTCCGGTGTCAGGCGTGGCGGGATCTGCCTGAGGTGCGGTCGTGGGCTCCGTAACGGGTTCGACCGTGGACGGGTCGGATGCCTCGTCCGGCACGCTGATCGGCGGCGCAGCTTGAGCTCCCGTAATACCTGTGATGTCGCTCGTGGCCGGGTTTCCGCGCCCGGGCGTTGGTTCGAACGGCACCCATCCCACGCCTTCGAAGCGAACCTCGGGCCATGCGTGGGCATGGCGTCCGCGCACCGAGAACACCGACGGCTCGCCCGGATCCCCGAGCTGCCTGTCGCCCGGTGTGAAACCGACGACCACCCTCGCGGGATAGCCCATCGATCGGGCGCCGAGGGCGAACGCGGTCGAGAACTGCTGGCAGAAGCCGCGCTTCAGATCCAGGAATGCCGCCAAGGGGTCATCTTCCCCCGACAGGTCGATCGACTCGTCGTAGGAGAAGCTGTCATGGAAGTAGTTCTGGAGCGCGAGGAGTCCCTCATAAGGACTGAGATCGCGCGCCATGTCTCTGGCCAGGTCGCCGAGAACCGGTGGGGTACCGGTGGGATCCACCAGGTCTCCGTGGACCGCCGCTGGTGAGGCGGAACGCAGCCTCTCGACATCTATGTCCACCCCAGGGTCTCCGGACGTCCCGATCGAGACGGCATCAGCCGATGACAGGTCCCCGGAGCGCTTGATCAGCGACCCGGCGGCGGCATCCCAATTGAGCGCGAAAGGTGCGTCAGCTGTGACCGCACCGTCGGGTGCGGGTACCCAGATGCCGCCCAGGCCCCGAACGATCATCGTGGCGGAACCGGTCTCGTGGGCCCCGTCCACCAGCTCTCCGTCCACGGGGGTGTAGGTGTTGGAGAGGACCCAGATGTTCTGCTCGGCGTCGTAGGTATCCAGGGCTGTGAGGCGCCAGTACTGCGCCGTTTCGGACTCGACCTCGAACAATAATTCGTCACTTCTGGGGCCCAGGTTGGCCCCCACCTCGACGAACGGGGACACGACCGTACGTGGACCACTCTCGCCGAGTCCACCGCGCCGCAGGTCGACCTGCGGTTCGGCATCACCGGGCAACAGCGGCACTGCGATCGTGGTGACCAGGGCCGTCAACGTGAGGATCCCCAACCCCGCGGCGAGCGAGCGCACAGCGACCTTCGGATGCCCCGGTACCCAGTTGATGGCTGCATTGCGCCACGCCACCTGTGTCACGCCGTAGATCCCAACGGCCACGAACATCGCTACCGAGGCGGTGGTGCGACCGGGTTCGCGAGCAACGAAGCCGAGTCCCACGAAGGCCACGATGTGTGGGATGACTCCCTGCACCGGCGCTTTCAAGCGCATGGCGCTCGTGGAGTTGAACAGGGCGAGGACCCACAACAGCACCGACATGACCACGAGGTGTCCGACGCCGGCAGCGAGGGGCGCCACGTCCTGGTCAAAGCGCGTGAAGTCATGTCGTACCGCGGCCACAATTGTCTGGACCGATCCTGGAGTGGGCAGGAACCCCCAACGCTGTGCAGGTGCGGCCACCACCAGGAGGGCCACCACCCCGATCAGGAGGTGCGCGATGTCAGCGAGCCATCCCGGCAGCGGAGTGCGCCTCAATGTCGAAGCGAGGGCCCATGATCCGAGGCCGACTGCTACGAGCACCAGTACCGTGTCGGTATCGGAGAACAGTCGTACGGAAGCTATGGCGAGTCCCAGGCTGAGCCCGGCGCATCCAAGGTCGGCGAGGTCGTACCAACCTCCCGTGGTTCGGGGACTGTCGGTACTCCCCGGAACGGGTTCACGGCGGCCGGATCGAGAAGTCACCGGGTCGCCCCTGAAGCGTTCCGCCCGCCAGGACGGGGGCCTACGACCTGATCGAGGTTCGTCGTGCCGTCCCAGTGCACCACGAGCGTTGTCGACGCAGCCACACGGGGGTCGCTGACCGCTCCCGGGTCCCCGGTACACAGCACGACAGTGTGGCCGGGAGCCATGACGCCGACCAGTTGTGTCAGAAGATCTCCGCCCCGGCTCTGCTGCACAGTGGCGAGAGTGTCGAGTACCTCGGCCAGTTCCAGCGTGCGCGCATCGTCGGTCGTACGGGGTGCCCCAGCCGACGTGGTGGTGAGCCTGAGCGGCCGTCCGAGTCGTGCGGCAGCGGTGGCCACGCTTGCGGCAGCCTCGATCGACAATTCGAAGAGCTCGGCATCGGATGCCTGGGCACGTGTGTCCACCACGATCACGATCGGAGCCGGGCCAACGGGTGGTTCCACCTGCACCACGTGTGGTTCATTGCGTCGGGCCGAGGTTCTCCAGTGGATCCGCCGCAGGTCATCTCCCGCCACATACGGTCGAAGGCCCACGAGGTCGACCTCGGCATCCGCTCCACCGTGGATCGCTGCGGTGAGGTGCCCGGTCGGTACCCGTTCACTGCTGGGCCCGGAGACCGCAGCGATGGGGTGTACCCGGGGATGCACCAGGAGAACTGTTTCGATTCCGACTTTCCTGGTCTGCCTCCAGATTCGCAGCGGATCGCTGGTCCTGACGAAGAGTGGACCGAAACTCACGGTGCCTCGTGAGTGCGTGGGGATTCTCAACGACACCGTGGTATCGGCGCCCGGATCTAGGGGGGCGATGGCCACCAGTCCGTTGCCGGCTGTTCCGAAGTGCCCGGATACGAGTGCCGGGCGACTGGACCTGGAGCCTTCGTTGGTGAACACCAGGTCGAGGCGGGCCTCGGATCCTCGCGTAACCGCCCGCGGTGTGACCGTGACGTCCAGGTGGGGCCCGACGCGGCCGAACCGCAGTTCGATGGCGGCCAACACCGCGGCGGTCGCAGCTCCCACCGCCAGCACGGTCAGTTCGGGAAGCCCGAAGAGCCATCCGAGGAAGATCGCGGCGCCGGTGAGGACCATGATCACCCCCAGGGGCAGGAGCCGCAGTCTCATCGCCGTCGCGACCTCATGGCACAGGTGGGGTCATGGGGTGGGCGGCACACCGGTGGTGTCACTGGGCGGTCACTGGGGCACCGCGACCATGTGGAGCAGTTCGGCAACGAAGGATTCGGTCGTTGCGCCACGCGCATTGGCGGTGTTGGACAACAGGATGCGGTGCGCGAGCACCGGTGACGCAAGTGCCTTCACGTCGTCAGGGGTCACGAAGTCGCGCCCCTGGACGGCCGCTCGTACCCGGGCGCTGCGCAGCAGCCCGAGCGCGGCCCGGGGTGAGATCCCGAGGACCACGTCCTCGTTGGAGCGGCTCGCGGTTGCGAGGTCGACGACATAGCGCGCAACCGAATCTGCCACGTGGACGCCGGCCGCCACGCGAATCATGGCCGCGATACCAGCGGCGTCCACGACCGGGGTCACACGGTCGATGGAGTGGTCGTGGTCGACTTCGGTGAGGAGCGCCACCTCGTGGCCGGGATCCGGATAGCCGACCGAGAGGCGCATGAGAAACCGGTCGAGTTGGCTCTCGGGCAGCGGGAAGGTTCCGTGGTGTTCGACCGGGTTCTGGGTGGCGATGACCGCGAACGGTCTGGGCAGCACCCTGGTGGTTCCATCGGCGGTGACCTGGTGTTCTTCCATCGCCTCGAGCAGTGCAGCCTGTGTCTTGGGAGAGGCGCGGTTGATCTCGTCCCCGAGCACCAGGTTGGTGAACACCGGCCCGGGGTGGAACTCGACGCTTCCATCGGCCGAGTTCCAGATCGTGGAACCGACCACATCGCTGGGAAGCAGGTCGGGCGTGAACTGGATCCGCGAGAACTGCAGCTGCATCGCCTTGGCGAGTGCCTTCGCGAGGCTGGTCTTGCCGACCCCGGGAACATCCTCGATCAACAGGTGTCCTTCGGCGAGAAGGCATGTCAGGGCGGCCCGGATAACCTCCGACTTGCCGTGGATGGCGTGTTCGACCGATACGACCAGCGACTCGAAGAGTTGGCCGAAAGTGGGGGGCATTGCAGGGGGAACCGCCGCATCGGAGGTCGCGAACGGCGCTGCGTTCGACCCTGTGGCCGCGGTTGTGGTGGGTCCGGTGGCACTCATCGTGGGGACATTCTGGCAGAGAACAGTTGGGGCGGTCTGCCGGGGTAGTTTGACCCGATGGGCCACGACCGCCCGGGGGATCCCGGTTTCGATGCTTCTTCGGAGGTGATCGTCGCCCTCGATGTGGGCGGCACCAAGCTCGAAGGGGGAGTTGTCTCATCTTCGGGCGAGGCGCTTTCCCGCAAACGTGTGCTCACGCCTGTCGACGACGGCACCCCGGACGCATCCGAGGCGCTGTTCGAGTGCGTCGTCGAGTTGTTGTGCGAGGTGATCGCTCAGGCTGATGTGATAGTGGCTGCTGGTGAAGGAGCTGGCACGGTGGGTGCTGACTCAACCCGGCCGGCCGGGATGCGAATCGGTTCGATCGGTGTGGGTTGCGGCGGCCCGATGGCTCCGCCGAATGTGTCACCGCTGAACATCACCCAGTGGAGGGACTTTCCCCTCGCCGAGCGGTTGGAGGATGAATTCGGCGTGCCAGTTCGGGTCGACAACGACGCGAAGGCTCTGGCGCTCGCCGAGGGCATCCACGGCGCGGCTGTCGGAGTGGACGACTTCCTCGCGATGGTTGTTTCCACCGGGGTGGGTGGAGGGATCGTGTTGGACGGCCGTCTCCTGGATGGGGGAGGGGGCAACGCTGGTCACATCGGCCACATCGTCGTGGACCCACAGGGCAGACGTTGCCCCTGTGGGGCACGGGGTTGTCTCGAAGCGCAGGTCTCGGGCACTGCTATCGCAGAGATCACCGGGGCACCGGCGCAGGAAGCCGATATTGCGGTGCGCAGGTGGGCGGGACGTCTCGTGGGGCGGGCGGTCGGGTCGGTATGCAATCTGTTGGACCTGCGATTGGCGGTGCTCGCCGGATCGGTTGCCATCGGGTTCGGTGCACCGTTCCTGGAATCGGCACAGTCGGAACTCGACCGCGTGGCGAAGCTCGACCATTCCGTTGGAGCACGGTTGCGTATCGGTGCTCTCGGGGCGGATGGTCCGTTGTTGGGCGCAGCCTGCGTGGGCAGGTTGGCCGTGGCTCCGACCGCCGTCGGGACGCCATGAACAGCAGGGACACCGCAGGCGCTCGAAACGAGACCGGCAACGCCGGGCCGGTCATGGGATTCCGAGCTGTTCTAGCTGTCGTTGCTGCGGTTCTCCGGCGCCCGTCGTTGTGGGCGGTGGCTCTGCGCCAGG
The DNA here is from genome assembly GCA_963805905.1 of uncultured Microthrixaceae bacterium. Classification (GTDB taxonomy): domain Bacteria; phylum Actinomycetota; class Acidimicrobiia; order Acidimicrobiales; family Microtrichaceae; genus JAMLGJ01. Next base: position 1,967,933 of record CAWDVV010000001.1, on the reverse strand, counting down.
CGCACCGCATGGCGCCACGAGGGTGGTGGAAACGCTTTCCCCCGTTGCCGCTGCCACCGTCGGACTATCTGCGTTTCAGGCTCGTGACCGCCTATGGAGGTGATGGTTCGGCCACTCCATCGGAGTTGGCACACGACGTCGTCGCCTATCTCCGTTGGTGTTCCGAGGGCCTGGGTGCCCCGGGGGGTTCGGGCCGGTATGGCCGACAGTGACATCGACGGTCTGGAGATCTTCGAGGTGGAACTCGCGCGGGTGAGTGTTCCCCTGGTGTCGACACACCGGTCGGCGAGATTGGTCCAGAGCAATCGGGATTCGATAGTCGTATCGCTGCGCTCGTCGGCAGGGACCGTTGGCGTGGCTGAGTGCCCGACGCTCGCGACACCCGGGTATGTCACCGAGACCACCGATGAGGCATGGCGCGTTCTCCGCAGTGAACTGGTGCCTCGATGGCTGTCCGGGTCGCGCATGGCCGCACCGGGAGCCCCTGCCGCGAGCGCGGCCATGGCTGACGCACTTCTGGACGCTTCCTTGCGGGCGAAGGGGGTATCACTGGCGGATCACCTTTCTGCGCCCAGCGGGGTCTCAGCGCCTGACAGGGTCGGGCAGCCTCCGAGGCGTTCGGTTGAATGGTGCGCGGTCCTCGCGGACGTGAGCGTCGACCCGGCCACAGCAACGCAGTGGGTGAGGGTGGCTCTGGAGGCTGGTGCGTCCATGGTGAAGTTCAAGTTCGATGATCCAGCCCGCCTGAGGATGCTGGTCGACGCGGTTCGCGACGACACGGCTGGCAGCGCTGTCGGGCCGCCTTTGGCTGCGGACGCGAACGGCGCGCTCTCCGCTGCCGAGGCGATGTCCGTCGACGACCTGGGCCTGGTCTATCTGGAACAACCGCTCCCGGTCGGGACTTCGTGGGACGCGCTGAGTGAACTCCACACGAACATGGTCACTCCTGTCGCGCTCGACGAATCGCTGCGTTCATCCGATGCGTTGAACGATGCCATCAGGGCCGGGGCACTGGACGTCGCTTCGATCAAACCGGTCCGCATGGGAGGGCTCGCCCCGGCTGCCGCTTCGGTGCGCCTCTGCGCGAAACGCGGCCTCGACTGTTTTGTGGGCGGCATGTTCGAGCTGGGTATCGGGCGGGCGAGCGCCCTGGCTGTGGCTGCAATGAGCGGCTGTACCTTGCCGACCGATCTCGGTCCATCGGCTCGCTACTTCCACTGTGACATCACAGAGCCGCTCCTGGTAGGCGCAGCCGGCCGGGTTCTGGTTCCCACGGGAGCCGGGATCGGCCGCGTGCCGGATGAATCGGCAGTGGAGCAGCACGTGGTCGAGCGTGTCCACTTCCCACCGCGGACCTGAGTCCGATGGAAACTCAGGACTTGGGGAGCTCAGGGTCGGGGAGCACCGTGAGCGGCGTGAAACACATCTCGTCGACTGTTCCGTCGCTCCAGGTGATGTAGCGCGGTTCTTTCATCTCCCGCAGTGAGCGGTCCCATGTGCAGCGGATACGTACGACGTCGCCCCTGTTGATGTGAATGGGTTCGGCGGGCTCGTAGTCGAGCTGCCAGTCGAAGTTCCACTTCGGGATGTCGATCAGCACCAGTTCTTCTGGGGTGTCCGGGTTGAGCGTGAGACGGTAGGAGGAACCCAACTCGTGCATGTGGGGCAGCACCGAGTAGATCGTTCCGCTGCGTGGTGCGCGATGGTCACACGTGCTCGAGAACTTCGTCCCGTCGAGGTCGTCGTAGTCGTCGACGGTTCCCCCGCACCCCCTCACGAACACATCTGGCAGGAACTTCGCGAAGGTGCCGTATTTCTGTCCGATCTGCTCGAGCACCGCGTCGCGGTCGCAGAGGGGTCCGCTCTCCTCCGGCGTACACGGGCCTTCGGCCGGGTTGATGAACGTGCGACCGGCCAGTTGTTTGGGCAGGGTACCGGCGGCAGTCATGGTCGCGACCTCATCGCTGGAGAGGGTGTCGAGAGCGATTGCCGAGCGGTCCGGTAGTTCCTCGTGGTCGTAGTGGTAGTGGATCTGATCGACCAGGAACGAACCCGGGGCCAGATAGGTCGCGTATCCGTCGGGATACTGCGTGGGTTGTCGACCGGGGGTCCAGCCTCCGATGCTGTAGGCCGAGACGTTGCCCATCGCTCCCACCTGGCCGTAGCAGGTGAATCCCGAACCCTCTTCGGCGGCATCGAGGGCGTCAATTGCGGCCCGGCTCTCCGGCGCCACGACGCTGATGATGGAGTGGTGTACGACCTCCTCGGCGTCGGGTTCGAAATGGAATCCCGTCATCCAGGTGCCGTCCCCTTCGGGGTCGGGAATCTCCGAGATCACGCATCGGTAGTCATCGGGCCGCTCGCGCGAGCCCGTGTAGGGCTCGGCGGGGGCGGTCACGATGTCGCGTTCGATCGGAGCGGCCGGCAACTCGGTGGCCTTCAGCTTCGTGTCAACAGGCACGTCCAGACCCCCGCCGGCTTCGGCCCACTTCGCGAGCACCTTGATCTCGTCGGGCTCCATCGAGAAGTCGTGCTTCATGGGGACACTCAGATCGCCCGCTGGCCACGGAGGCATGTAGCCGGTCTGTGTGACGAGCTTGATCTCATCTGCGATCTCGGCGACATCACCGGCGGTTTCCAACTCGATGGTATGGGTTCCTGCGCCCTCGCCGGTGTGGCACGAAGCGCAGCGGGCCTCGATGATCGGCTGCACCGTGTCGGCGAATTCTCCTTCAGGTATCTCCGGCGGGTCCAGTAGGAGCACTGCGCCTCCCGGAGTCGGAGTGCCGACGTCGGTGCGGTCCGCGACAAGTTTGAAGGTGAGTTGGACCTCATCAGCGGTCTTCACCAGACCTGCAACGTTGATCGGGCCCACCCCGAGCTCCGACATCTTGACGGCCCCCGTGACGGTTGCCGTGAGCGTGTCCTCGTCGATGGTGGCAGTGCCGGTGAATGTGGCAGGCACCGTCGCCTCGCCGACGGTGAGGTTGCCATCGAGAGTGAGCTCGGCGCTCGTTTCGCCTTCGATGCGGTCCGGCAATCCGGTCATCGATGTGACGTCGAACTCCGCCATGGGATACTCGCTCGAGTTGAGGAAGTCGGTACGGATCCGCTTGTCGCGCAGAGCGGAGTCGGACTTGAACTGCTCGATGTTGATGACGATCGTTCCCACCCGGCTCTCGGAGGGGGCTTCCGGGTCCACCGCAATGTCGCCTGCGACCGCCTTCGTGGTTCCCTTGGCAGTCCGCGTCTTGCCGGCGAGGGACTCGTCGACCTCATAGGTCACCGAAGAGCTGTCGTCACTGTTGATTCGGTAGAGCCGCTCGGTGGCTTCGTCCACGTTCTCCAGCGCCGGGGCCACCGCCCCGACGGTCTGCGGCGTACCGTCTTCGAGCAGCCAGTCCCACTGGTTCCTGGTTACGAACGCGGTGACGATCAGGAGAACGGGAAACGCCACCAGGGCGTACCGTAGATAGCGTTTCATGATGGAAGGTGCCCCCCGGGGTTCCATTCGCGTGCAGGCTACAGGAAGCATCGCCCACTCGTGCAGACTGTGGGTGGTCGCGTCACCAAGGAAGGGAAGATGAGCAGCGAGACGGGTACGTCGTCGTCACGGGCATGAGGTGCCCAGCATCCGGAGGCGATCAAGAACCACGCCGCTTCGAGCTGTTCTTCCACCTCGAACAGGCCATAGAGGACGACCCCCGATACGACACCCGCGCAGCCCGGGCGGCCATCGCCCGCTTCCTCACCCTCCATGAGTCCAATCTCGATCAGAAGGCAGCTGTGGTCGCGACCACTTCCGCAGCCACGTCGCCACCAAGATCAAAGGCCGCGCCAAGGCCATGGTCGTGTGTTCATCCCGAGCCCACCCAGTGCGGTTCTGTCGCGCGCTGCGGGCCCACATCGAAGACAACGGCTTTGGCGATAGCGAGACCGCGGCACGCTTCGACACCGACGAGTTCCAGATCATGGTGGTGGCCGAGAAGTTCCAGACCGGTTTCGACCAACCGCTGCTGTACGCGATGTATGTCGACAAGCCGCTGTCGGGGCTTGCTGCGGTGCAGACCCTGTCGCGTCTCAACCGGATCCGCTCCGACAAGGACGGCACCTTCGTGCTCGACTTCCGCAACGACGTCGACGACATTCTCGCCGCGTTCGAGCCCTATTACGGCGAGACCGTCGCACCGCCCACCGATCCCGACCTTCTCTACGAGCATCGAACGCTTCAACGAGCGTTGCGGCACGGACTGGACCGTAACGAGAAGGTTGCTGGCCGGCTGCTCGACGACGGGGACCTGCGTGCCGCTCTACAGGCCGAGTACCTGCCGCGCATCTATGCCGCGTGCCCGGGTGGTGCGTCAGCGGAACTGTCCCATCGGCGAACTTCTGGGCCCCGACCGCGAAGACCTGCACCTCGAGTACAAGTCGACCCTGCGTTGGGACATCCGCGCCGAATCCAAGAAGACCGGCATCCCCGAGAAGGCAGTCGTCAAAACCGTGGCCGGGTTCTTCAACTCCGAGTTCGGTGGCACGTTGGTGGTCGGTGTTGCCGACGACGGCAGCGTCCATGGGCTGGAGGCCGACTTCGCGGTGTTCGAAGGCTCAGATGACGCGGATCGCAAGTTCTGGTGGAGGTATCCGACGGGTACCAAAGAGGTGACCTCTGTTGATGACCAGCAGCGCATCATCCGTCGCCGTTTCGGGCTGGGTGGCGGCCCGGCAGGGGAGTAGCGGAAACCCCCTGACACTCCCTTGACTCGAACATACGTTCGATAGTAGGTTCCTGTGCATGGGAGAGGATCCAAGCAGTGCAAGTGGTACGGAGCGTTCAGACTCCGCTGCCGCGAGCCGTGCGTCAGCCGATGCCCCGCAGGCAGTTGCACCGAGTACTCCTGTCACTCCGGATGGTCGTTGGTTGGGCCAGGCGCGGGATTGTTCGTGTGTGGATTCGTTTGCTCATGGTCGTGACCGTGATCTGGGTCGCGATGGTGTGTGCCCGGCGTCGGAGCGTCGTCGTGGTGAGCAGCTTCTGGGTGAGTATCGGGTGTGGATGCGTGAACAGGCCGAAAACGAAATGTTGACCGGGGAACACGCGACTGATCGGGTTGTCGAAGCGAACGACCATCTACGGGCCGCCGCTGCACTGTATGCGGAGACCGATGTGGCGGATCTCGACGGTGAGGCTTTGATGGGCACTGTGTTGGCGTTGGAGAGCAATCAGCGTCTGTTCGACGCTGTGAAGGCGAAAGTGTTGGCTGGCCTGGTTGTTTCTGGTGTTACCGAGGTTGAGGCGGGGTTGGGTGTGAAACGGTGGATTTCGAGTCGCACCCATTCCAGTGATGTGAGAGTGGCCCGGGAGTTGAACGTGTCGAGCACGGCTTCACGTTTCGATGCGTTCGCCGAGGCGATGGGTCGCGCGGATGTCGGTGCTGAACATGTTGCTGCGTTGGCAGCAGTGTGCAACGACCGCACCATTGACGCTCTGATCGGGTTGCAGGACGAACTGCTGCGGTTCGCGAAATTTCATCCTTATCATGTGTTTGTCACGCATCTTCGCCGTGTCGTTCGGGTGTTGGACCCCGACGGGGCCGAACCTGATTGCGGAGACCGCGACACCGCGTCGGTGGCCCGCGATCTGGAAGGACATCTACATGTCCGCCTGGAAGCATCAGGTCACAACGCCGTTGAAGTCGAACAGATCATCAACACCGAACTCGACCGGCAGTATCGGGCTGCGGTCCGCGAACAACAAGCGGCAGGTATCCCTGTACCCAGTCAAGGGGTATTGAGGGCCAGGGCGGTCATCGAGTTGATTCGCCGTGGTGCGCAACCCAACCCGAAAGCCAGTTCTCCTGTGGTTGAGGCGTTGTTGCCGATCTCAGTGGATTGTGACGGAAACCTGTTCGGGGTACACACCGTCGACGGGTTCGATCTGGATACGGTTACCGCTGCGGTTCTGATATGTGGAGCGCAGTTCACCCCGATTGTTGTTGATTCTTCGGGCAATCCGTTGAACATGGGTCGCCATTGCCGGTTGTTCACTGCAGATCAACGCAAAGCCATGGTCCTACGTGACGGCGGGTGTGTCTTTCCTGGTTGTGACCAACCTCCGTCGCATTGTGATGCCCACCACCATTTGGAATGGGAAAACGGTGGACTGACCGATACAAACAATGGCGGGCTTCTATGCCGACGCCATCACGGACTCGTGCATCGTCACGACCCATGGGTCATCGAACACTGCAACGTTGATGACCTGCCCCCGGACCTCCTTGTGGCACATCAGGTGCGCGCTGAGAGTGCCGGTATGGAACCCACCGTTGACGTCACCGTCATACGGTCACCCAAAGACCGCCTGTTCCTCGCACAAAACGCGATCGATCACCGCGGCCCGGCCCCACCCCGACGACAAACCGCAGCCTGAAGCAGGCACCCAAGGTCCCCACCCCGCGAACAGCGGCACGCACAGCACCAACCGATCATCACGAACCCGACCAGGGCCGCCCCCACGCGGCCCCACTCACGCGCCCGGGCTTGTACCGCTCCGCCTCCGACAGGGAGTTGAGGGTCGGTGGATCGGCGGGCCGGGGGGATGCCGAAGCATGTAGGTCAGCGCTCCTGCGGGTCGGGCTCCACGATGTCGCTCTTCGTGACGTTGCGCCAGGCAAGTACATGGTCCGCGTCGGGGGAGATGTCGACCGGACTCTCTGCTGTCGTGTGCAGGTTCGGGAGCTGGTCCAGCACCGCCGGCAGGAACTCGGCCAAGCGGTAGGGAATGGTCCGCGGTCGGGTCGCGAGTATCTCTTCGGGGTCCCACCAGCGTTGTGATGTGAAGGCGAGCACCTCGAGTGCCTCGAGGGCTCCCGGACCCTTTGTGGATCCATCGCACCGGGCCACGTGGATCCATTCGTCCTGGTCGAACTGCCAACCGCCGAAGTTGAAGTTGACCGTCTGGGTCCACACGACAGGTCCGACCGCCGCTTCACGGATGCCGGCCTCCTCCCAGAGTTCACGTGCTGCGGTGTCAGCGGTCTGTTCGCCGGGGTCGACCCCGCCACCGGGTATCTCCCACCACGGTGGCGACCTGCGGTTCACCGGGTCGGATGCTTCGATCATCAGGAGCCGGTCCTGAGGATCGAAAACGAGGACACGTGCTGCCTGGCGCCGGCGTCCATCGAACGAACCGGGAAAGTGTGGATGTGATGGCCCCATGACCGGAGACTAGGCCGACCAACTCGGGAGTCGGGCAGGTGGGCGAGCAGACCGATGAGAGACAATGGTCTCGTGCGCTGGACCATTGAACACTCCGCGGGGACCGCCCAGGACCTGCATGACCTGGCAATGGGTCCGGACCCTCTGGTGAGGATCAACGAAGTCACCGGACCTGCGGTCGTCCTCGGGAGCGATCGCTCGCGTAGCGGCCTTGCCGCCCGGACTCCGGGCGTGGAGCTGGCCAGGCGGCACTCCGGGGGCGGCGCGGTGTGGCTGTCGCCCGGTGCGCAGTTGTGGGTCGATGTCCTCGTTACGAGTGACGACCCACGGCACTTCGATGACATCCGGCGAGCTGCACATTGGATCGGTGATGCATGGAGCGCCGCGCTGGGTACACCTGCGGCGACGTGGAGGTCGGGCATGACCAACGTCGAGGCGTCACGGATCGCGTGCTTTGCCGGCGTCGGACCTGGTGAGGTGATGCTCGGGGATCGCAAGCTCGTGGGCATCTCCCAGCGGCGTACCCGCGACTGGTCGAGGTTCCAGTGTGTCGCCTATCACCGTTGGAACCCCGAGGACCTGCTGGCCAATCTGGACCTCGGGTCCGTATCGATGGAACTGCAATCCGAGGTCGCGAACGCGCTGCGGCGGGAAGTGGCAGTGCTGTCCCAACTCGGCGCCACCGGTGGAAACAGCGCGCCCGGGGACCCGCTCGTTGATGATCCGCAGGTCCAGGAATGGAACACCGGCCTGTTGGAACGCTTCGTAGCTGCCCTGGACGTGTAGCTGCCCCGGACGTGTAGCTGCCCCGGACATGACGGGACGGGCAAGTGTGGCGCGGAGTGGGGGACCGGGGGTGCCCCATTGCCCACGCTCGGTGTGAACAGGGCTCAATTCACCACTCTGGGTGATGGCATCGGCTCTTTGAGTGGAAATTTCACGCGTGAAACTCTTTCCGGGTGGGTGGTTGTGTCATAAGGTGGGGCGCTGTGGGGCATGGAGGTGGCCTCGTGGTTGTCGGTGTTGGTATCGGCAACTTCGGAACCATCGCAGTTGAGACCCCTTGTGGAGCGACGTGGACTTCTGGGAATACAACGAACACAACATCGACGGCAAGGGCCGTCTGGTGCTGCCCGCTTCGTTCCGCGACGCCTTCGAGGACGGTGGGGTGCTCACCTTCCAGGGCAGGTACCTCGCCATATTCGAGCACTCGCGTTGGCAGGCCAAGATGCGCACGATGCGTGACAGCGGGGACTTCACTGCCGAGGAGCTCCGCTACGTCAAGTCGTTCGTCACCGAGTTCAAGCCGGATTCCCAGAACCGCGTGACCATTCCGGTGCGCCTTCGTGAACGAGCCGGTATCGACAAAGAGGTGGCACTGATCGGTATGGGTGAGCACATATCCGTGTACGCCCGCGACGAATGGAAGTCCTTCGAGCAGCGCCTGGATGCAGGTGGGGACCTTGCGGACCGTCTGGCCGAGGCGTTGTGAACGGTGTTGGCGACCCACATGGTGACGGGACCACCGAGCGATCCGACGACAGAACCGACGGTGGCGACACGGGGCGCATTCCGGAACCCGCAACGTTCGTTCACCGCCCGGTGCTTCTCGAACGCATCGTCGGGATCCTCGGCGATGCGCCCGAAGGTCTGTTCGTCGATGCCACCCTCGGTGGCGCGGGTCATGCCGAGGCGATCCTCGACGCCAACCCCGCGCTGCAGCTGCTCGGAATCGACCGCGACGACCGTGCGGTCGCTGCTGCAACAGAGCGCCTTGCGCGATTCGGACCCCGCGGGGAGATCGTGCGCAGCCCATTTTCCCAACTTGACGAACTGGTCCTCCAGAGGACCCGAAAAGGAGCAACAGCCGTGTTGATGGATCTTGGTGTCAGCTCACCCCAACTCGATGAGGCCGACCGCGGGTTCTCACACCGCAGCGCGGCTCCGTTGGACATGCGGATGGACCGTAGAAGCCGCGTGCGTGCCTCGGACGTGGTGAACGAATATTCGTTCGTCCGCCTGAGGCGGGTCATCTCGGACCTGGGTGAGGAACGCTATGCCGACCGTGTCGCCCGACGGATCGTGGATGCACGGCCGATCACCGACACCGCACATCTCTCCGAGGTGGTCTCGTCCGCGATCCCGGCTCCGGCACGTCGACGAGGTGGCAACCCGGCAACTCGGACGTTCCAGGCGATCCGCATCGAGGTGAACCGTGAGCTCGACGAACTCGCCGAGGCACTGGATGCCGCACTCGGGGTGCTGGCGCCTGGAGGACGGATGTGTGTGCTGTCTTATCACAGCCTCGAGGACCGAATGGTGAAGCAGTCTTTCCGCAAGGCCGAGACCGGGGGCTGTGTGTGCCCGGACGGACTCGAATGCGTTTGTGGAGCCACGCCGACGGTCCGACTGCTCAAGCGGGGTGCGTGGAAGCCGTCCGCTGAGGAGGTCGCGGAGAATCCGCGGTCACGCAGCGCGAGGCTGCGAGCTGTCGAGGCCCTCGATGGTCCTGCTCCCGAAGCCCTCAGGGGCCGTGCATCATGACGATGGCGACAGTCCGACCCCATAGGGCCCGTAAAGGGGCCAGGCATTCGACCATCCACGACGCCCCGGTTGCGTCGAAGGCGCACACGTCGAAGCGCGCCCGCGGACATCGGGGAGCGAAGCCGTCCCGGATGTCGGGGCGTACACATGATGTCCGGACCTCCACGCGGACCCTGGCCGGACGATTGAGGTTCCCTCGAGTCGGTACTGCACAGGTGATCATGGCAGCCATCGTCGCCATGGTGGCTCTGGCGGTCACGCTGCAGGCACAGCGCGTCAGCGGACAGGACGCCATCGAGGGGCTCGTCGCCAGGACCGAGGCGGCAACGACCGAGGGTGCAGAACTCCGTGCCCGGGTCGCGGAGGCAGAGTCGCCCGCCGAGGTGCTGGCGAAGGCGCAGGATATGGACATGGTGACCCCGGCAGCGGTCGTGGCAGTGCCGTCTGTGGGAGCCGACGCCGCAGACTCCGCGACACGACCCGGTGGAAGTTCACCGGTTGGCTGAAATGACGCGTAGAACCAACAGCCCCGATCGGGCCAAGCGTCGCTCGCGGCGCAAGTCCCCCAAGCATCGTGGCGGAAACCGTGGAGGTCCCGCCCCGCGGGTCCGCGTGGTGGTGGCGGTACTCGTGCTCCTCGGAGCTCTACCGGTGTGGAAATTGTTGGGCGTCGTCGTGGGCGAGGGAGATCTGCTGGCGGCGAGTGGCCGGAGTCAGGGAACCACGCGCCAGGAGATACCTGCTCTGAGAGGTTCGATCCTGGATCGCAACGGGGCTGAGCTGGCGACCTCCCTGCCTCGGGTCCGTGTCGCAGCGAACGCGAAGGTACTCGGCAAGCTCTCTGAGAAGGATCCCACCGCCGAGGGCAGGTTCGTGGAGCTGCTCTCGGATGCGTGCGACGTGGACCAGATGGAACTGATCAACACACTGAGTTCATCGGACCCCGATGACCCCTGGGTGGAACTGATACCCGAGGCGACACCGACACAGGCCAAGGCAGCCAGAGCCGCACTTCTCAAGGCCCACCTCCTCGACGCGCTCGTGTTGGAGGACACCTCTGTGCGAGTGCACCCGTCCGGTGACAGTGGACTGCGGGTCGTGGGCACACTCGGACCCGAGGGACCCGGCCCCGGCGCCGGAGTAGAAGCAGCGCTCGATGAGGAGTTGCGTGGTACCGACGGCGAGCGGACCGTTGAACTGAGCCCGAGCGGCGAGGTGATCGCGGGGTCCGACACCGTGGTGAAGGCGCCGAAGGATGGAGCCGCAGTAACGCTGACCCTCGACCGCAACATGCAGTACGAGGTCGAACAGGTGCTGCTACAGGGTGCAGAGGCAGCCGGGGCCGCAGGCGGCGTCGTCGTGGTGGGACGACCCCTCACCGGTGAGCTCCTCGCGGTGGCAGGCGTCGAGCGGGACCCGGATACATCCGAGATGCGCCTCGCAGATTCGCCGAAGCCCTTCGCGGATGCATACCAGGCGGGATCCGTGTTCAAACTGGTCCCGGTGTCTGCGGCGATCGACGACGGTTTGGTCGGACTCGACACGAAGTTGAACGTGCCGCCCCACATCACGCTCTATGACCGCACGTTCAGCGACTACGAGGACCATGGCACCGAAGCGATGTCCGTTCGGGACATCGTGGCCCACAGTTCGAACGTGGGCACGATCAAGATCGCCCAGAAGTTGGGTGACGAACGAATGCACAAGGAACTCACGGACTTCGGATTCGGTCGACGGACCGGTGTGGCGGCTCCGGCCGAGTCGGCAGGCCAGCTGCCGGACGTGAATCTGTGGAACGGGCCCGACATCGCTGCCAGCGCCATCGGGACGCTGCAATCGGCCACAGCGGTGCAGCTCTGGGCGGCCTACAACGTGATTGCGAACAACGGTGAGTACGTCGCCCCCAAACTCGTGAAGCGAGTCGAGCGTTCCGATGGAACCGAGGTTGACCCTGAACCGGGGTCGAAGCGCCGTGTGATTTCCTCCCAGGCCGCCGAACAGGTCGAGGAGGCGCTCCGTGCGGTGGTCACCGAGGGTACGGCCAAGGCATGGGACATCCCCGGTTTCCCTGCTGCCGCCAAGACCGGTACCAGCCGGATGCCCGATCCTGCACAGAGCGACAGGACCGATGGCTATCTATGGGCGGACGGGCACTACCACTACCTGAACGTGCTGACCGGCTACCTCCCGGTCGACAACCCTGAACTCTCGATCACGGTGATTCTCGAGGACACCACCGAGGGACTCACGGGATCGACCGGCGCCGGCCCGGTGTTCTCGGCCCTGGCACGTCTGGGAATCCGGGAACTCGGGATCGCTCCCCAGGGTGCTCATGACTACACAGCGGGCAGCGCTCCACTGCGAGCAGCACCCGCGGTAGCGGTGAAACACGAGGTTGCACAGCGAGGGACATCAAATGAAGCCGCAGGGTCGGCAGGGGCCCCCGATGGCTGATGCCCGTTCGGGTGTTGACGCCTCCGGAGCAGTCCCGACCACCGCCGACGTGGCGCGCTCCGTCGGTGGAAACCTGCTCGGAAGCGAAGATGTCGAGCTGCTCGGTGTGTCCCACGATTCCGCCGCGGTGGAACCAGGTTGGTTGTTCTGTGCAGTGGTGGGTGCTTTTCATGATGGCGCAGAGTTCGCGGCCGAGGCTGTCGGGTCCGGCGCCGTTGCGGTGCTGACCCAGCGCCACCTCGATCTGGACGTCCCGCAGATCATCGTCGAGGACGTGCGGTCGTCCATGGCCGACGCAGCGCGCGTGGTGTACCACGACCCCGCGAGGGCACTGACGATGGTCGGCGTGACCGGCACCAACGGCAAGACCACCGTCGTCTCATTGATCAACCGGATACTCATCCATGCCGGCATTGCCAGCGCAGCGATGGGCACTCTCACCGGCTCCCGCACCACGCCCGAATCAACTGACCTCCAGGGACGGCTTCTCGAGCTGAGCGCCGAGGGCAAGACCCATGTGGTGATGGAAGTGAGTTCCCACGCGCTCGCCATGCACCGCGTCCGGGGTCTGATCTTCGACGTCGCGGTCTTCACCAACCTGGGTCGCGACCACCTGGATTTCCACGGGACCCAGGAGGCCTACTTCGCTGCCAAGGCGAGCCTGTTCGGCATCGACATGTGCGCGCACGCGGTCATCAACACCGATGACCTGCGCGGCAGGCTGCTGGCGGACACCGTCGAGGTCCCGCTCACGACGTTCGGGGTCAGTCAACTCGAGGACCTGGAGGTCACGAGCCGGGGTTCGCATTTCACATGGCGGGGCCTGCGCGTGGAGCTTGCGCTGCGAGGTCGATACAACGTTTCCAATGCCCTCGCCGCGGCCGAGACCGCGGTCGAACTCGGAGTTCCACCTGCGGTGGTGGTCGAGGCGTTCCGTGAAGATCTCTCGGTGCCGGGACGCTTCGAGGTGCTGCCCCGAACCGCTGGTCAGCCGACGGTCGTCGTGGACTACGCCCACACTCCCGACGCCCTGGAGAACGTCCTCGAGGCGGCGTCAGAGCTCCGGGGTTCCGATGGGGAACTGGTCGTTGTCTTCGGATGTGGGGGTGACCGGGACCGCGCAAAACGGCCTGAGATGGGTGCTGTCGCAACACGAGGGGCCGACACCGTTGTGGTCACCTCCGACAACCCGCGGAGCGAGGATCCGATGGAAATCATCGATGAGGTGCTCGTCGGCTGTGATGATTCAGTGGTGGTTGAGCCCGATCGGACCGAAGCGATAGCAAGAGCCCTCGAAGGTCGCGGCGTCGCGGATGTGGTCGTGTTGGCCGGTAAGGGCCACGAGGTGGGTCAGGAATTTGCGTCGCGGACCGAGGAGTTCGACGACCGCGTGGTCGCCAGCCGCATCCTCGACCTCCTGAGTCAAGATCAGGGAAGCCTCGATCGATGATCCGGCTCCTGTTGGCCGCTGGTATCAGCGTCATCGTGGCGCTCGTGGGAACACGGGTGCTCATAACCGCTCTCACACGCAGGCGCATGGGTCAACCGATCCATGAGGACGTACCGGAGGGCCATACGATCAAGGCAGGGACACCCACGATGGGTGGCATCGCCATCGTGGCCGGCTGTGTCGCCGGATACCTGGTGTCGAACCTCTATGACGGTGTGTTCACCTGGACCGGGTTGATGACCGTTGCAGCCATCGCGGGAGCAGGACTTGTCGGGGCCCTCGATGACTGGCTGAAGATCGTCCGTGAACGCAACCTGGGGCTCAACAAGCGCGCCAAGATGATCGGACTGCTGATCGTGGCTGGGGGTTTCACCGTTGGAATGCTGATGCTCACCAATGTGAACCTGAGCATCTCGTTCACCCGTTGGGACGACCTCGGGTGGAGCGTGGGTCGGCTCGGTTGGGCGATCTGGGCAGTGCTGTTGATCCTGGGGTCATCCAATGCCGTGAACCTCACCGACGGTCTCGACGGTCTCGCTGCGGGATCGGCAGCGCTCGTGTTCTCCGCGTACGTCTTCATCGGCTACTGGATCTTCCGTCATCCTTCCTACGGAATCTCTGTCGGACTCGACCTGGCGGTGATAGCCGCAGCGATGATGGGAGCATGTGCCGGATTCCTGTGGTGGAACGTGGCCCCCGCACAGATCTTCATGGGTGATACGGGGTCCCTGGCGATCGGTACTGCGCTTGCTGCACTCGCGCTGTCCTCGTCGACCACACTTCTGTTGCCGATCGTCGGGGCGATCTTCGTGATCGAGACGCTCTCGGTGATCATCCAGGTCGCAGGTTTCCGCACAACCGGCAAGCGGGTGTTCCGGATGGCGCCGATCCATCACCACTTCGAATTGTCGGGCTGGCCGGAAACGACGGTGATAATCCGGTTCTGGATGATCACCGGTGCCTGCACCGCCTTCGGGATCGCCCTGTTCTACCGTGAGTTCCTGCGCGCTGGTGGACTCGAATGAATCCCAGCACCGGAGCCATCCCCCAGGTTGTGACTCTCGTGGGTCTCGGAGTCACCAACGCCGCCGCGGCAAGAGGTCTCGTCAAGCGCGGCCACAGGGTGCTCATCACCGACGATTCGGGTGGCGAAGACGGACCCGCTGCCGCCCTGGCCGGATCACTCGGAGCCGAGTTCCACTACCGACCTGATGCTGCACAACTCCACGCGTTGCTCGTTCGCAGTGGGACATACATGGCGACCCCGGGCCTACCCGAGCGTCATGCGGTCTTCGATGTGGCCCGATCCATCGGTATGTCGGGCATCAGCGAGTTCGATCTCGCTGCCGCGTGGGATGACCGCCCACTGGTGGCCATAACGGGCACGAACGGCAAGACCACGGTGGTGACTCTCACGGCCGCCATGCTCGAACACTCGGGCATAGCGTGCGCGACGTCGGGAAACGTGGAGGTTCCCCTGGTCCAGGCGATCGACGATCCCGAGCCGCAGTGTTTCGTGGTGGAGGCATCCTCGTTCCGCCTTGCCCACAGCAGACGTTTCGCTCCGCATGTGGGTACCTGGTTGAACTTCGCCGAGGACCACCTGGACGTGCATCACGACCTCGAGTCCTACAGGGCCGCCAAGGCACGGATCTGGTCCGATCAATCGGATCGGGACGTTTCGGTGTTCAATGCGCAGGACCCGGTTCTGTGCGATGAGATCGCCAGCACCAGCGGTGCAGGGCAGCCGGTCGCATTTGCGCTCGATCCCGTGGTGGATGGTCGCCAGGTGGACTTCTACGAATCGGAACGATGGCTGCGGGGACCCGACGGGGTCGGCCTGGTCCAGGTCGACGAACTGTGGAGGAAGCTGCCCCACGACCGCCGCAACGTCCTTGCTGCCGCGGCGACCGCATGGGCGGGTGGTGCCACCGCTGAAGGCATTCGCTCCGGCGCAGAGTCGTATGTCGGACTTCCGCACCGCGTCGAGTTGGTCGCAGAGGTGGATGGTGTGCGCTTCTACAACGATTCCAAAGCCACCACACCCCATGCCGTTCTGGCGGCGCTCGAGGGTTTCGACGGCGTTGTGCTGATCGCCGGTGGTCACAACAAGGGAGTCGATCTCGCCGTCATGGCCGATGCCACCAACGTCAGCGCGATAGTGGGCATCGGTGAGTCCGGCGGTGAGGTTCGAGAGGCCTTTGCGGATCTGCCCGGGGTGACGGCGTCGAACATGGCCGACGCGGTGGAGCGTGCGGCTTCTATGGCACATGCCGGAGAAGTGGTTCTGCTGTCGCCGGGGTGTGCATCGTTCGACTGGTACGGGTCCTACAGCGAGCGCGGCGACGACTTCCGTGAAGTCGTGCTCGGGCTCATGGCCCGACGGGCACGACCCGTTCGAGGAGGAGCCAACTGATGGCCGAAACGCTGAATCGCCGCCCGGTCGAACGGACCGTTCTGTTGTGGTCGATGTGGTTGCTGTTGGGACTCGGTGCGGTGATGGTCTATTCGGCATCGTCGGTCACTGCGTTGCGCGAGAGCGGTCATACGTGGAGTGTGCTGGAGCGGCACCTGATCTTCATAGCGGTCGGTCTGGTGTTGATGCTCGGAGCTTCGAAGGTGCCGCTTCGAGTCTGGAAGGACCGACTCACGCCGTTGATGCTCGGGCTCGCGTTCGGAGGCCTGGTCCTGGTCGCGATTCCCGGGATGCCGCTCGCGAGTTCTGTCAATGGCGCCTCCAGATGGTTGAAGGTGGGGCCGTTCGGGTTCCAACCATCCGACCTCGCAAAGCTCGCGATGGTGCTGTGGTCCGCACGTTTCCTCGTGGTGAACCGGAGAAGCATCGGTGAATGGAGCCTGCTCAAGCGGGCCGCATTCGTGGTGGTGCCCCTGTGCCTGTTGGTGCTCATGGGCGACGATCTGGGTACCACGATGCTCCTGGGCGTCATCTTCGTCACCCTCTGGTTCCTGGCCGGCGCACCGCTCGCACAGGTCGGAACTGTCGGAGCTGCCATGTTGGGCGTGTCCATTGCAGCGCTCACCGTCATGGAGGGATTCCGCGTGCAGCGGGTCCTCGCGTTCCTGAGCCCCGACCAACACGCCACCGGGGCCGGGTACCAGACACTGCAATCCCAGATAGGTTTCGCGTCCGGTGGACTCTGGGGACAGGGTCCCGGTGCATCGAAGGCCAAATGGGGATTCCTCCCGGAGGCACACACCGACTTCATTCTCGCTGTGATCGGTGAGGAGCTGGGCCTCATCGGAACGCTCGTCGTCCTCGGAGGATTGGTTGCAGTCGTCGGGTCTGCGATCGTCATCGGACTGCGGTGCCGGGATCCATTCGGTCGCCTGGTCGCATTCGGCATCGCCACCTGGCTGGGGGTGCAGGCCGCGGTCAATGTCGGGGTGGCAGTTGGTGCGCTACCCACTAAGGGGATTCCGCTCCCGTTCGTGTCTGCCGGCGGAACCTCGATGGTCATGTGCTTGCTGGCGGTCGGCGTGTTGTGGGCGATCTCCTCGGACCCATCGAGTAGTCATCGACCGCGGGAACGAACCAGTGCGCTCGTCGGCCGTCGTGGGTGAGTCACATCCGGGCGACCGGGTGCCTGAACGCGGATCGATCCTCATTGCCGGAGGCGGTACCGCGGGTCATGTCCTGCCCGGACTGGCAGTCGCCGACGAACTCGTGGCGCGAGGCCATTCGCGGAGCTCGATCCACTTCGTGGGTTCGGCCCGAGGGCCCGAAGCGGACCTCGTGTCTGCCGCTGGTTTCGGAATCACCCTGCTCCCCGGACGCGGAATCCAACGCAAGTTGACGCTGGAGAACCTGCGCTCGGCCCGGGACCTCCTGCGTGGCGTCTGGACCGCGGTGCGGCTCGTTCGCAGGTGTCGCCCGAGTGTCGTTCTGGTGCTGGGTGGGTACGCCTCGTTCGCTGCCGCATTGGCCTCGGTGCTCTGGCGCGCCCCCATGGTCGTGGCCGACCAGAACGCCCGCGCCGGTGCCGTGAATCGGCTCGCAGCCCCGTTCGCACGCGTCAGTGCGGTGCCTTTCGAGAGCACCGACCTGCCCCACAAGGTCGTGGTCGGGAACCCGGTCCGACCGGAGATCCGAGAGCCGCGCAGCGAATCGGAACGCCCGACAGGCGAGGGAAGCGCTCGGCCTTCCGGTCGAGGGGACCCTGGTTGCCGTGTTCGCAGGCTCGCTGGGAGCCCGCCGCATCAACTCAGCGGTCCGTGATGCGCTCGAGGGCGGTTGGTCGGACCGCTCGGATCTCGTGATTCACCATGTCCTCGGCGCGCGCGACTGGCAACTCCATGAGGCCGGCGATGGCGACGGCGATGGGGACCCATCGACCGTGGGGTCGACCAATGGTCCTCCGCCCGACCCGCAGGGAGCAGGTGGGTCTCCGGGTCCCCACTACAACCCGGTGCGCTACGAGGATCACATGGAACTGCTGCTGGACGGGGCTGACCTGGCTGTGTGCAGGGCAGGGGGCACGACCGTTGCCGAACTCGCGGTCATGGGCACCCCGTCAGTGCTCATTCCGCTGCCGATCGCGACCCGCGATCACCAGAGCGCCAACGCTGCGGAGCTGACCGGAATCGGCGCAGCAGTAGTGGTGGAGGATGCGCAGTTCGATGAGTCGAGGCTTGTCGGAGAGGTCTCGAGACTGCTCGACCAACCTGATCGACTCGAGCTCCATGGCGGCGGCTGCACACGCTTTCGCCAGACCTGACGCGGCATCGCGCCTGGCCGACCTGTTGGAAGAACATGCCCGTTGAACCTGATGGGTCCCCGGAGAACCGGTTGTCCGAACCAGTCGACCTGTCGCGCCCAGGCGGGTCCACATCGTTGGTCTGGGAGGGGCAGGAATGAGCGCGATCGCCACCGTGTTGGCCCGAGCGCGGGCACCTCGTGAGCGGTAGCGATCAAGGTGACGGACCCATTCTCGGGGTGCTGGCCGATCAGGGGGTCAGCGTGTCGGTCGGCCACCGGCCATCGGCTGTCGGCGGCGCAGAGTTCGTCGTTGCGTCGAGTGCCATCCCATCGACGAACGTCGAAGTCGTCGCAGCCCGCGAACTCGGGGTCCCGGTGCTCTCGCGGCGGGAGTTCCTTCCGGCCATGGCAATGACCCAGCCTCTGTTGTCGGTGTCGGGCACCCACGGCAAGACCACGACATCATCGATGTTGGCTGTGGCTCTGAGGGGTGCGGGATCTCGGGTGTCGTGGTTGATCGGTGCAGACGTGCCGACGCTGGGGTCACCCGCCCACCACGACGACGGTCCATGGATGGTCCTCGAAGCCGACGAGAGCGATGGATCCTTCCTCGCTGCTCCGCGAGCCGGTGCGATCGTTACGAACCTCGAAGCGGACCATCTCGAGTACTGGGGCGACTGGGCGGCGTTGAAGCAGGGATTCGAGCGTTTCGTGGCAGGCACCGACGGACCGGTTGTGGTGTGCGCGGACGATCCCGAGGCGGCCGCGCTGGTTGCGATCGCCCATCCCGGTGGTCGGACGGTCACCTACGGGAGGGACCCGGGTCCGGGCTCGGGTCGCGCCGATGGCCCCGACTATGCGATAGCTGATCTGCAGAGCGACGCAACCGGATCAGCTTTTGACCTGGTGACGCCGACTGGGCGCCATCAGGTCCGTCTTGCCCTGCCAGGGGTCCACAACGCGCTCAACGCGACCGCCGCGCTGGCGCTGTGTGCGGAGTTGGGCGTCGACGTGCCTGCTGCAATAGCCGGGCTCGGTGAACACACCGGGGTGCACCGCCGTTTCGAACGACGAGGTCGGATCGCAGGAGCCGATGTGGTCGATGACTATGCGCACCTGCCGACCGAGGTCGCGGCGGCGTTGCAGGCGGGCAGGGCTGCCGCCTCCGGGCGCCTTGTCGTGGTGTTCCAACCGCACCGCTATCCGCGTACCCAGGCACTCTGGGCAAGCTTCGCCGAGTGCTTCGATGCGGCCGACGTCCTTGTTCTGACCGACATCTACCCCGCCGGGGAGGCTCCCAGGGAGGGTGTATCCGGCCGACTCATCCTCGACGCGGTGGCCCAGCGGGGGGTGTTGGAACCCATCTGGGCCGCCACTCTCGTCGAAGCCGCCGAGGTTCTCAGGGGTGTCCTCCGTGAGGGCGACCTGCTGATGACCGTCGGCGCGGGAGATGTCCGCGAAGTGGGTGACAGGGTCTTGGGTGACAGGGCGTTGGGTGACAGGGCGTTGGGTGACAGGGTCTCGGGTGATCCGGAGTTCCCGAACCCGGATGCCTCGGGGGGGAATCGCTCAGACCCTCCGACACCTCCCCGAGGCGGTGGATCATGACGCGTGGGCGAGAGTCATCTCGAACTGCTCGCCGGTGCCGCCGTTGGTGCCGGGGTCCGCGTTCCGCCCCCCGCGAGCGACAAAACTCATCCTATGCGCACCGGACGGTTCGAGATATCAGGTAGCGGGCCGTCGGGCGGTGAGCAGTGACAACGGCGAGCGGCCGCAGACCGGTCGGAACCGAACCGCCGTCGCGTCCGCAGCGCAAGATCGGTCTGGGTGATGTTTCGCTGCCCAAGATATCCGTGCCCAAGGTGTCGCTGCCCAGGGTCTCTCTACCCAGGATGTCGATGCCGAAGCTGTCGCTTCCGAAGGTCGCGATCCCCAAGGTGTCGGTGCCCGGTCTGAAGCGCGCCGATTCGGATGTCGTTCCCGCGGATCAGCCAAGAGCGCCCGAGATGGAGGTACATCCCCGCATCGAGCGGCGACGCAAGGCGGTTGGCCGTAGCTCACTGCGTAGGAACTGGCGCCGTTGGACCTTGTTGGGCATTGCGATTCTCCTGTCGCTCGTGGTCGCCGGCCTCTTCTCACCGTTCCTGGACCTCGATCACCTGGAAGTGGCCGGGGTCGAGGGCGACCCGTCGGGCGCTGTGGCCGAGGCCACCGGGCTCACCACCGGAACGGCGATGTTCGGCATACGACCGGGCGATGTGCGCGCCCGTGTCGAGTCGTTGCCCTGGGTGGCGCATGCCGACGTCGATGCTCACTGGCCGGACACCGTGAAGGTGACCGTCACCGCGGAGCGTCCGTTGGCGGTCCTCGACGATGGAACGAAGGGCAGAGGGGCCATCCTCATGTCCAGCGGGGTGGTCCTTTCCGCGTCGGCGGCGGGTCCGCTCACCGCCTTTGCCGGAGGAGCACCGCACATCAGCGTTGATCCCGGTTACGACGCGGCTGCGGCCCGGGACGCAAGCAATGTCCCAGGGGAGTCCTCGAAGGTCGCCCTGGCCGTGTTGACACAGCTCCGTCCGGTGGCTGCCGCTGGCCTGCAGGAGCTGCACATCGACTCCAAGGGCAACGTGACCCTGACGAGGACACTGCCCGGCAGTGATGCTGCTGCGGAGCTCTCACTCGGCGCTCCGGACGACCTACCGGCCAAGGCCACGGCGTTGGATTCGGTGCTGTCGGGGTCCGTCGAACTGGCCTGCATCGACCGTGTCGACGTCTCCGTACCGACCCGGGTGACCATCCGACGCTCGGAGGGTTGTACGATTCCGACCCGCAGCGGTGGTTGACCATCGTTGAACCGTTCGCGACATTTTCGTAACCTCAACCGGTACCTGACGTTCAGGTGTCGACCCACATATCCGAATCGAGAGGCACCTGCATGGCCCAGAATCCCCAGAACTACCTAGCTGTCATCAAAGTCGTCGGCATCGGCGGCGGGGGTTGCAACGCGGTCAACCGCATGATCGACGCCGGCCTGAAGGGTGTTGAGTTCATCGCCATCAATACCGATGCCCAGGCCCTGCTCATGTCTGATGCCGACATCAAGTTGGACATCGGTCGGGATCTCACCCGTGGTCTCGGTGCCGGTAGCGATCCGGAAGTCGGACGCCAGGCTGCAGAGGACCATCGCGCGGAGATCGAAGAGGTGCTCCGCGGTGCCGACATGGTCTTCGTCACCGCTGGCGAAGGCGGCGGCACGGGCACCGGATCAGCTCCGGTCGTGGCCGAGATCGCAAAGGACCAGGGTTCGCTCACCATCGGGGTCGTGACGCGTCCGTTCAACTTCGAGGGTCGCAGGCGTGCGGTTCAGGCCGACCAGGGGATCACGCGTGCTCAAGGAGAAGGTCGACACCCAGATCGTCATTCCGAACGATCGGCTGCTGAGCGTCGCCAACGACAAGACATCGGTGCTCAACGCATTCAAGATGGCCGACGAAGTGCTCCTCCAGGGCGTCCAGGGCATCACGGACCTGATCACCACTCCGGGCCTCATCAACACCGACTTCGCGGACGTCCGGATGATCATGAGCGACGCGGGCAGCGCACTCATGGGCGTCGGCTACTCCTCGGGTGAGGGGAGGTCCCTCGAAGCCGCAAGGTATGCGATCTCCTCCCCGTTGCTCGAAGCGGCCATCGACGGGGCGCGCGGCATTCTGTTGAATATCTCCGGTGGCAGCGACCTCGGTCTGTTCGAGGTGAACGAGGCCGCATCGGTGATCCACGAAGTGGCCCACCCGGAAGCCAACATCATCTTCGGTGCGGTAATCGACGATGAACTGGGAGACGAGGTGCGCATCACGGTGATCGCGGCCGGCTTCGAACGTTGGGACGATCCCAAGGCGGCGCGGCCATCGCGCACCAGCGAGGAATCAGCCGCGTCCGGGCACCTCGGGTGCATCATCTGCGAAGGACGACACACCGGTGATCTCCGACGTGTTCGGCGACGACGAATCCGACGAAGAGGTGTTCGGAGAGGACGACTTCGACGTCCCCTCGTTCCTCAAGTAGCCCCGATCGAAGCAGAACCGAGCGCCTACGCGGGGTCCCAGGATGGTTGACCGTTTCCAGTTCACCGCCGGTGGCGGGATGACAGTCCATGCTCTGTTCACCGACCGTGCCGACGATGACCTCGGATGCGATCTGGATGCCCCGGTTGCGGCTGCACGGCGCCGGCGACTCGTTGCCCACCCGTGGACCTGGCTCCGGCAGGTTCATGGCAACACCGTGGTCGTCGTCGAGGAACCCGGAGGGGAATCGGGAGCAGTCGCCGACGCTGCGGTGACCACCTCACCAGCGGCTGTGATGTCGGTCCAGGTTGCCGACTGTGCTCCTGTATTGATGTTCTCGGCCACTCGGGCCGGTGGGGTGGTCGCTGCTGCACATGCTGGTTGGCGTGGGTTGCTCGACGGCGTTCTGGGGTCCACGATCGGCGTCATGCGCGAACTCGGAGCCTCGCAGATCGACTGGCTGTTGGGTCCATGCATCAGTGCCGCGAACTACGAGTTCTCCGAAGCCGATCTGGAACCTCTTGTGGAAGCCTTCGGGCCCGAGGTGTCGGGCAGAACGACGAAAGGCCGACCTGCGCTCGACATGCGGGCTGCCGTCGGGGTCGCCATGTCGCGGCAGGGGTATCCCCGACCAGAGTATGTGTCGCCGGTCTGCACGACCTCGGAGAAACACTGGTCGTATCGGGGCGAGGGTGCCTGTGAGCGTCAGGTTGGTGCGATCTGGTTGGAACCGGCCTGATGGATGCCGACCCCATGGGATGTTCCCCGCACGATGGTACGGCGATCGATCGATTGCTCGTCGATCGGATCGCCCCGGAAGTGGCGGTGCGTCGCGATCAACTGCTGAGGCGGATCTCGGAACTGACCGACCGCGATGTCCGGGTGGTGGCAGTGACCAAGGGTCATCCACCCGAGGTGGCGGTCGCGGCCTATGAAGTCGGCTTCCGCGACCTCGGGGAGAACTATGCCCAGGAGTTGCTGCGGAAGGTCGGTTCCGTGGCCGGCGGGACAGGTGACGGAGCCGAGGAGGTGCGATGGCACTTCGTGGGGCGCCTCCAGTCCAACAAGGTCCGCCAGCTGGTGGACCATGTGTACCTGTGGCAGTCGATCGACCGTCTGTCCCTGATCAGGGAACTGGCCAAACGGGCACCCGGAGCGCAGATCCTGATCCAGGTGGACCTGGCCGGAATCGATGGTCGCGGTGGGGCAGACCCAGCGGAGGTCCCCGGGCTCGTGGCAGCTGCTGGCGATTCCGGGCTCCTCGTGAGGGGGCTGATGGGAGTCGCCGACCCTCACGATGTCGTCGCCACGCGGAGGGCTTTCGCCCGGACCGTCGAAACAGCCGGTGAGTTGGGGTTGGCCGAGGTGTCGATCGGGATGTCGGGGGACATGGAGGATGCAATCGCCGCCGGTGCGACGATGGTGCGTATCGGCACCGGGTTGTTCGGTGCCAGGGACGCCTGACGCGCGCTTCGATTCGCCATCCCCCGAGCGAAGCGGCGGTGCCAGACGGAGCGGCTGGCGGCGCCATCGGTGTCGGTTGGCGCGGCGCGCCTAGTATCTGGGCCATCAATGTGGCTGCGCAGCCGAATCGGGAGGATGCCTTCAGCATGCCGAAATGGATGGATAGTGCGCGTGACTTTCTGGGTCTCGGCGAAGACCCCTACTACGACGACGACTACGACCTCGTCGACGACGCCGACGACGAGCCTGCGGAGGCTCCCGTCGGCTCGCGCTCGGGAGCTGTCCGTCCGGCGGACTCCGGGCGTTCCGAAGATGACGTTCGGGAGCGCGATCCCCTCAGGTCGCGCGAGAGAACGGGCGCACGCGCGAGGTCGCTTCTTCAGGAGGTGCACGGCGCCAACGCGATTCAGAAGCCGGTGCGTGGGACGAGGGTGACGGCGGCGTGCGGATGATCACCCCGGAGAACGACGAGTCGGCGCTGGTCCACCCGCCTTCGGAGAGCCGAGGACGTGGAGGCGTCTCAGCGGTGTCTGCGACGACTACGGGAAGTGAACGTGGCGTGGTGCGGCCGCTACCGACGACCAACAAACCGGAAGTCGTGTCGCCGAACCGCTTCGATGACGTGCAGACTGTTGCGGATGCGTTCAAGGCGGTGCAACCTGTGATCATCAACCTTCAGGGCGTGGACCGTGACCTCTCGCGGCGCCTCATCGATTTCGCGAGCGGTCTCTGCTACGGGCTCGAGGGAGAGATGGAGCGTGTCGCAGATCAGGTGTTCCTGCTCACTCCGCGTGGCGCCGAGGTCTCCGCAGACGACCGTCTGGCGATGTCCGAGGGAAACATAGACGAGTACAACAGCTGATGGCCGTAGTCCTACTGGCGCTCAACATACTTTTCTTCCTGATCATCGCCGAGATCATTGTTTCCTGGATTCCCCGCGGCGGAGACTTCCTGGAGTCGATCAGGGGATTCCTGCGCCTCAGCACCGAGTGGCTGCTCGGACCCGTACGGCGTGTCGTTCCCACACTGCGTATCGGTGGCGCAGGCCTCGACCTGTCACCCCTGATCGTGCTCATCGGGATACAGATCCTCTCAGGTGTGTTGGTCGGTATCAGCAACTAGAACGAGTCGATACCGCAATGGCTGCGAGGGTCGCACTACCATCGCTCACATGGATCTGAATGAGCTGACTCCCGAGCTGTTCGAGAAGGCCGAGTTCGCCGAGAGGCGGCGTGGGTACGACATCGACCAGGTCGAGTCGTTCCTCGAGGAGACGGGTACTGCGGTTGCGCAGATGCTCGTGCGCTTCCGGCAGACCGAAGAACGGGCCAACCAGGCCGAGGCCCGATTGGCCGATGCCCAGAATCGGCTGTCTGCTGCATCCCAGGCGCCACGCGAGCCCGCTCCACGCCAGAACAGCGAGTCGGATGACATCGAACGTGCGACGTCGACCCTGGTGATGGCGAAACGGACCGCGGATGCGACTATCGCCGAGGCCGAGTCCGAGGCGGCACGCCTGGTGACCGAGGCCAACCAACGGGCAGAAGCGATTGTTTCGGATGCGAGGCGCAGTGCCGAGGAGGAGGGCTATGCCAAACGTCGGTACACCACCGAGGTTGTGACTGCGCTGGAAGCCCGCCGCGACGCTGTTGCGTCCGTGGTGGAGGGCTTCGAGAAGCGTGTCGAGGAATACCGTGCCCAGTTCGGTGAGGCAGCCGACAGGTTGCGTTCGATCGCAGATGACCCGGAGATCCTCTCTGAACGCGATCCGCTCTATGTTCCAGAAGCTGCAGCCGGTCACACTCCTCCGGCGGACCATTTCGAACAACCGCGGCCGACCCAGCAGGACGCTGTCGATCTCACCGACAAGACCCAGGCCCACGACACCGTCGCTGCAGCACAGGCCCATGGCGGAGAAGCAATCTCAGCTGCGACCGACGTGGTGGGCGCTCCAGGTGGCAACCCGGAGGTCGCACCTGCATCGGTTGAGGCGCAGGTTCGCGAGTCGAGCGTGATCGTTGATGCGGAACCCGTGACCGGACAGACGTCGGATCGGTTCCTGCGTGAACTCGATGAGGCGGTCAACGAGTCATCCGAACCCAAGGGTGACGAAGAAGCGATGTCGGCATTCTTCGATGGCGAGGGATCCGAACGCGGACGTTCGCGTTTCGGTTGGCGTCGCTGAACTCTCGGGCTGATTCCCTACCGGGACGGGCTCCGACTTCTGATTTCACAGCAGACCGAGTGTCAGCGTCCGCGCATTCCGGCCCGAAACGGCTAGTGTTCTCGGACTCATAGCACGAGACCAACTAGGTCAACCGGGTCACCCGGGTCAAGGAGACGCTACATGGCGCCCAAGAAGAAGTCCCCCGCAAAGAAGAAGTCCCCCGCAACGAAAGTGCCAACCAAGAAGACGCCTGCGAAGAAGGCCCCGGGCAAGGCCAAGGCGTCAGCCAAGACCAAGGCAGCTGCCAAGTCGAAGGCGCCCGCCGAAGAAGGCGCCCGCGAAGAAGGCGCCCACGAAGAAGGCGCCCGCGAAGAAGAAGGCGCCCACGAAGAAGGCGCCCACGAAGAAGGCGCCCGCGAAGAAGGCGCCCGCGAAGAAGGCGCCCGCGAAGAAGGCGCCCACGAAGAAGGCGCCCGCGAAGAAGGCGCCCGCGAAGAAGGCTTCAGCGCCGAAGAAGTCTCCGTTCGACGCGAAGTTCCTCGAGGCTCAGAAGGTGGCCCTCATCGCAGACCGCAAGATTCTGGCGGGCCA
Source organism: uncultured Microthrixaceae bacterium (assembly GCA_963805905.1). Classification (GTDB taxonomy): domain Bacteria; phylum Actinomycetota; class Acidimicrobiia; order Acidimicrobiales; family Microtrichaceae; genus JAMLGJ01. The sequence goes on along the minus strand of CAWDVV010000001.1, from coordinate 1,941,267 downwards.
GGCAGCCTCGCTTAAGGCCGAGGCTGACTCATTGGTCGCGGACCGGGAACCCGGGGACGTCCAGTTCGACGAGGAATCCGGAGAGGGCGATTCTGTAGCTGTGGAGCGTGACTTCGACCTCGCTCGAGCGGCGTCGGCACTGGCCCAGATCGAAGAGATCGATGCTGCGTTGGTGCGGATAGAGAAGGGCACCTACGGCATCTGTGAGTCATCCAACCTCCCGATACCCAAGGAGCGGCTCCGAGCGATTCCCTCGGCACGTCTGCGTGTGGAGTACAAGACCAGTCGTTTCCACTGACCGCGCCATGTCAGAGCTCCGCAACACGAGTCCATCAGCTCCGATCGACCAACGGTCCCCGATGACGTCGGCTCGCCGCTGGTTGTTGTTGGTGGCCAGCGCGGGGATCGTGATTGCAGTCGATCAACTCACGAAGTGGTGGGCTGTACGGCAGCTGGCTCCCGTGCCGATGGGGGAGGGGAGGACGATCGACGTCGTCGGTACACTCCGCTTCACCTACGCGGAGAACACGGGCATGGCGTTCTCCCGGGGTGCCGATTCGGGGCGTTGGATCGGTCTCGTGGTTGTCGTTGTGGTGATCATGATGGTGTATTTCGCTGCTCGAGTGCGTTCGAGGACCGTCGTGGTGTTGCTGGGCATCGTGATCGGCGGTGCGCTCGGTAATCTGCTGGACCGCGCCTTCCGGGCGAACAACGGTTGGCTGAGCGGTGCAGTGGTCGACTTCGTGGACCTCCAATGGTGGCCGGTGTTCAATGTGGCAGACAGCGCGGTCGTGGTGGGTGGTATCGCGTTGGTGTTCGTGGCGACACGAGAACCAACCGAACCGAAGCAGGATCCGGAGCCATCCGATGGTTCTGCGCTCACCGAGCAGAACGGCGGGGAGTGAACGACCGCGACGACCCTGACGTGAGCGGGCCGGTGGCTCCTGCTGAGGTACCCAGTCCTGTCGCTGAGGTACCCAGTCGCTGTCGCTGAGGTACCCAGTGCGGCGGAGGGCGAGCGGCTCGACCGCTTCGTCGCTCTCGTGACGGGCTGTTCGCGTTCGGAAGCCGCCAGGCGCCGTGTCCGGCTCCCAGGTGCTCGTCGACGGTGGAGTGCAGACAAAGGCGGCGACGAAGCTGGCTGTGGGCCAGGTCGTAACTCTTCTGTCCGACCCGATCACGCAGGACTGCGCCGGTCGTGGGTGATCCCGACGTGGCATTCGGGGTGATCCATGAGGATCCCTCGGTCATCGTGGTGGACAAACCCGCGGGGCTGGTGGTGCACCCTGCGCCGGGACACGGCGATGGGACGCTTGTGCAACGGACTGCTCGATCGGTTTCCAGATGTCGAGGGTGTGGGCGACCCGACACGCCCGGGCATCGTGCACCGACTCGACCGAATGACCTCGGGCCTGCTGGTCGTGGCCCGCACCGACCAGGCATATCGCTCGCTCACCGAACAACTGGCCGAACATCGCGTCGAGCGCGTGTACCTGTGCGTGATCGTGGGCCATCCGGCAGCGAAGGCCGGAGTGGTGGATGCACCGATCGGCCGTTCGCGCCGCAACCCGCTGCGGATGACCGTTGCAACGGGTGCCAAGCCGGCCCGCACACACTTCGAGGTTCTGGAGCGTTTCGAGGACCCGGAATGTGCACTCCTGCGCTGCCGGCTCGAAACGGGACGAACACATCAGATCCGGGTGCACATGTCTTCGATCGGCCATCCCGTGTTGGGCGATGACGCTCTACGGTGGTGAACGTCCCAGCGATGGTTTGGAGCGGATGTTCCTGCACGCATCCGAGTTGGAGTTCGAGCACCCGTCCACGGGCGCGAGGATGTCGTTTTCGTCCCCGCTCCCCGAGGATCTGGACACCTGGTTGAGCAACCGCCCCGGTTAGTGCCGGTTCGAGGTGGGGACCTGCAGGATCAGCCGGGCCACGGCAGTTCACCCTCGGTCATGGCTCGGAGGTCCTCGAGGGTGAACCCGGACAGCATCTTGCGCATCGTCGCTCCGACATCGCTCCAGATCGACAACAACACGCATTGTCCTTCGTGGTCGCATGCCCCGTCGCTGTGGGGTTCGCCGAAATCCCCGGCCTGTATGGGTCCGTCCACCGCCGAGACGATCTGGGCGAGCGTTGATCTCGGAAGGATCCCTCGAGAGGATGTAGCCGCCGCCTGCACCCCGCTTGGACCGCACCAGCCCGGCTCCCTTGAGTGCGAGGAGGATCTGTTCCAGATACGGCTGGGGCAGCCCCGTGCGCTCTGCGACGTCACGTACCGAGGTAGGGCCGTCGGAACTGTGCAGTGCGAGAGAGAGAAGAGCCCGGCTGGCGTAGTCACCACGTGTCGACACCTTCACGGTGCTGGGACCTTCATGTCGGCTGGGAGCTTCATGTCGGGGGGACCTTCACGACCCCCCATCGTAGGTGGCGACCGGACCTTCCGCGTGCAGCGTGGGACCTCGGATCGGCCTCCTCGATGACATGAATGCCCAAACTCCCGGGGCCATGTGTGATCTGGGTGGAACATGTGGATAGCGTTGTTGGTGATGACAGCTCGTCCGACACTTCCGGACTATGACGGCGCTTGCACCTCCAACGTCATACGTCCCCTCATCGAGGACCCGGGAAACCTGCCGGACTGGTTCCCGATGAACCTCGACGGGGTCGACCAGGTCGTGGTGCTGGTGCTCGACGGTCTGGGTTGGCATCAGATGCAGGAACGGCGCGAGCTGTTCCGTGGATTCACGTCCATGGCCGAGGCAATGATCCGTACCGTCGCTCCGACCACCACTGCGACGGCGCTGACCTCGATCACGACCGGGCTGCCGCCGGGGGAGCACGGCGTCATCGGCTATCGGATGAACACCGCCAATGACGACATTCTCAACGTGCTGCGCTGGTCGACATCAAAGGGTGACGCCCGCGAGTCGATCCCACCCGAGTCGGTTCAACAGGGGCTGGCATTCGAGGGGCATCGGCCGCCGATCGTGGTTCGTGCCGAGTTCAAGGACTCGGGTTTCACGAGGGCGCACCTCGGTGGCACGCGCATGGTGCCGTATCGGATGCCCTCCACCCTCAACGCCGAGATCCTGCGTCAACTGAGCAACGGGGAACCTTTCGTCTACGCCTACTACGACGGTATCGACAAGGTCGCCCACGAATACGGTCTCGGGGCGTTCTACGACTCCGAAGTGGTGTTCGTCGATCGCATGGTCGAGTACCTGCTGAGCGCCCTACCTTCGGGCGCGGCGCTGGTGATCACCGCGGACCACGGCCAGGTGGATGTGGGTCGCAACGTGCTCTCGCCGGATCCAGAAGTGCTCTCGGCCGTTCGTACCCAGAGCGGTGAAGCCAGGTTCCGTTGGCTCCATGCCCAGCCGGGTGCCGAGGTTGCACTGTATGAGGCCGCGAAGGAACATCACAGTGACGTCGCATGGGTCGTGACCCGTGAACAGATCCTCGATGAGGGTTGGTTCGGGCCCAAGGTCCTTCCGGGGCCATTGGCGACGTCTGGGCGATGTTGCCCTGGTCACCCATGCCGATGTGGCTTTCGAGGATGTGGGTGACACCGGCCCGTTCGTGCTCATAGGACGCCATGGGTCGATGACCGCCGCCGAGGTGGAGGTACCGCTACTCGTGGCGGTTGCCTGAAGCCCGGCTGCCCTGTCAGGAGGTGAGGACAGGGATTTCGACAGCTGGAGATCTGCATTGGGCGGGGTGTGTCCGCGAGGCCGCTCGAAGTCACCGACGCGATCACCGGTAGGATCCGTGCCATGGCGAGTGACTCCAACGGCTCCAGCACCTCCGAGACCCCAGACGATCCCACGCCCAACGAGATCCTGGCGCCCGACGGGGTTGCCTCGCGGAGTGCCCCGGAAGCGTCCGACGAAGCACCTTCGGAGGCGCCGGAAGTGGAACCGGCCAAGATCATCCGTATCGGGGCGATGGTGAAACAGCTGCTGGAGGAACTTCGTGAGATCGAACTCGACGAGCCCTCGCGCGACCAGCTCCGGGACATCTACAGCAACTCGGTGACTGAGCTGAAGACCGCGCTCTCGCCCGGAACTCGCCGAAGAACTCGATTCATTGTCATTCGATCTTCGACGACGACGATCTCCCCTCAGCGGTGGAACTGCGACTGGCCAAGGCCCAGTTGGTGGGCTGGCTGGAGGGCCTCTTCCACGGCATGCAGGCTGCCCTGATGGCCCAACAGATGAATATGCGTCAGCAGCTCGAAGGCATGCGTCAACAGCTTCCCGAGACGACCGGCTCGCAGCATGGCAGCGGGCCGGGCTATCTCTGAGGAACCGAAGCGCGCCGGGTGCTCCGGTCGCGCGATAGTGGTTAAACACACCTGTGTGATTCCCGGTCCATGATTCGACACGGGCAAACCGCAGCCGGTGTCGACCATACCTGAGAGCGTTGTTCGCCAGCGTGGGGAGCTAGATCTGGTGCCGGATTCCTTCGTACACCTTCACCAACACACCGAATACTCGATGCTCGATGGAGCCGCGCGGATCGAAGATGTCGTGGCGGCTGCCAAATCGGACGGCCAACCCGCCATGGGCATCACCGACCACGGCAACATGTATGGCGTCCTACCCTTCTACAAGGCCTGCAAGAAGGCCGACGTCAAACCGATCATCGGCACCGAGGCCTACATGGCCCACGACCGACGCACCGAGCGTCCGCCGCGCCGGGGCAAGGTCGACGACTCCGGCGGCGACACCGAGGGTGGGCAGAAGCTCTACTACCACCTGACGTTGCTCGCGGAGAACAACGCCGGCTACAAGAACCTGATCCAACTCGCCAGTCGGGCATACATGGAGGGCTACTACTACAAGCCGCGTGTCGACTGGGAGGTACTCGAGGCCCATCACGAAGGCGTGATCGCAACCACAGGGTGTCTCGGCGGTCATGTGTCTGCAGTCACTGATGAATGAGGGCTTCGATGCTGCGCTGGGAAAGGCAGCCCGCCTGCAGGACATATTCGGGCGCGACAGTCTGTTCGTCGAGTTGCAGGACCACGGCATCCCCGAACAGACCCGCACCAATCCCCAGTTGCTCGAGATTGCCCGACGGCTCGGGGCCCCGCTGCTGGCGACCAACGACAGTCACTATGTGCGTCGGGGCGATGCGGTGGCCCACGACGCCCTGTTGTGTGTGCAGACCGGTTCCAAGATGAGCGACCCCGACCGCTTCAGGTTCCACGGCGATCACCACTACCTGAAGACCGCGTACGAAATGCGTGCGCTGTTCGACGAACTGCCGTCCGCCTGCGACAACTCGCTCTGGATCGCCGAACGCTCCGAGGTGGAGATCGAGTTCGGCAAGCCGCAGCTTCCCGACTTCCCGATTCCCGGCTGGTTTCGACGACGACGCTGCGGCCTACCTCGAGCACCTCACCTTCGAAGGTGCACGTCGACGGTGGGGTGAACAACTCTCCGACGACGTGGTGGATCGCCTGGCCTACGAGCTCAAGGTGATCGGCGACATGGGATTCAGCTCGTACTTCCTCATCACATGGGACCTGATTGCCCACGCCCGAGAAGCGAACATCAGGGTGGGACCCGGGAGGGGATCGGCTGCAGGTTGTGCTGTTGCGTACTGCCTCTGGATCACCGACCTGGATCCCATCCGCTACGACCTGCTGTTCGAGCGCTTCCTGAACCCGAGTCGGGTATCGATGCCGGATATCGACATGGACTTCGATTCCCGCTACCGCGACGAGATGATTCGGTATGCCGCCGAACGCTACGGCCGCGACCATGTGGCACAGATCGTCACGTTCTCCACCATCAAGGCACGGGCTGCGGTGCGCGACGCGGCGCGGGTGCTCGACTACGAATGGTCGATGGGTGATCGGATCGCCAAGGCGATGCCTCCACTCATAATGGGCCGAGACACGCCGTTGTACGCCTGCCTCGAGGAGCATGAGAAGTTCACCGATGGCTACAAGATGGCGGGTGAACTGCGTCAGATGTACGACGCAGGATCCCGATTCGCGCAAGGTCATGGACGTCGCCAAGGGTCTCGAGGGTATGCGGCGTCAGGACGGTATCCACGCAGCGGCGGTGGTGATCACGAAGGAACCCCTCACCGAGTACCTGCCGATCCAGCGCAAGCCCGAATCGGGCCGCACCCATCGAAGAGGCACCAGTGGTGACCCAATACGAGATGGGCGGTGTGGAGGAGCTGGGTCTGCTCAAGATGGACTTCCTCGGACTGCGCAACCTGGACGTGATCACCGACACGCTCAAGATCATCGAGGAAGTGCGCGGGATCGAGGTCGACATCGACCGGGTGCCCCTGGACGACGAACCGACCTACCAGCTGCTCCAACGAGCCGAGACGATCGGCGTGTTCCAGCTCGAAGGTGCCAACATGCGGGCGTTGATCCGCTCGCTGGCCCCACGGCGTTCGAGGACGTGGCGGCTCTCGTGGCCCTCTACCGCCCCGGTCCCATGTCGGTGAACATGCACACCGACTACGCGGACATCAAGAACGGCCGCAAGGAAGTCAGCTACTTCCACACCGACGCGAGGAGATCCTGAGCGACACCTATGGGCTCATGATCTACCAGGAGTCGGTCATGCGGGTAGCCCAGCAGTTTGCCGGCTACTCGCTCGCCCAGGCGGACAACCTGCGCAAGGCGTGTGGAAAGAAGAACCGCGAGGTGATGGCGAAGGAACGCGCTGGCGTTCGAGGACGGTGTGGTCTCCACGGGCTACGGCGACACGCTGGGTCCGCAGCTCTTCGACATCATCGAGAACTTCGCCGACTACGCGTTCAACAAGTCGCACTCCTATGGATACGGACTGGTCTCGTACCAAACCGCGTTCCTCAAGGCCAACTACGGTCCCGAGTACCTCTCGGCGTTGCTCACCTCGGTCTCGCACAACCTGGACAAGGCAGCGGTCTACCTCGCCGAGTGTCGTTCGATGGGCATCGTGGTGGTCGTTCCGGACGTGAACGCCTCGGCCTCTCATTTCACGCCGGACATCTCCGATGCCGAGAATCCACTGATCCACTTCGGACTCTCCGCGGTGCGCAACGTCGGTGAGGGGATCGTTGAGCTCATCGTCGCCGAACGCTCCGAGAACGGCCCCTACGTCGACTTCTATGACTTCTGCGAACGCGTCGATACCTCGGTTCTCAACAAGAAGGCCGTCGAGTCTCTCGTCAAGGCTGGTGGTTTCGATTCACTCGGGCACAAGCGCCTCGGGCTGTTGCAGACGTTCGAGGCCATAGTCGATGGGACTCTGGCCAGGCGGCGTGAGCACGACATGGGAGTCCAGAGCCTTTTCGGCTCGATGGAGGACGGCCCGACCTTCGATGAGCGACCGAGCATCCCGGAGGTGGACTTTCCCAAGAAGGAACGCCTGGCGCACGAAAAGGAGATGCTCGGTCTGTACGTCTCGGATCATCCCCTGTTCGGATTGGAGCGCCTGATCGCCCGCAAGGCCGATGCCACCGTTGCGGACCTCGAGGAGCTCGAGGACGGCGCGCGGCGAACCATAGGAGGTGTCATAACCGCTCTCCAGCGGAAGTGGACCAAGAAGGGTGCGCTGATGGCCGTGTTCACCCTCGAGGACCTCCAGGGGGCGGTCGAGGTCATGGTGTTTCCCAAGACCATGGAGGCGATCGGTCACCTCCTCGAAGAAGATGCGGTGGTGCTGCTCGGTGCCCGGGTCGACCGACGCGACGACACTCCCAAGCTCATCGCATCGGACATCGAGCCATTCGAAGCCACCCCTGAGGGCACTCCGCCGTTGCGGCTGGCGTTGCAGCCCAACCGGATGACCGAACCGACCGTGGCGAAGCTCAAGGAGTTGTTCGCCGACTTCCCGGGTGAGGCCGAGGTGCACATTCTGCTCGGCGACAAACGGGTTCTGCGGCTCCCGGACGACTTCCTGGTCGACACAAACAGCGGTTTGGTGGGCGAACTGCGGGTGTTGCTCGGCTCGGACGCGGTGCTGTCGTGAGCCCGTCCGGTCCCGTTCGGGTGGCCCGAATTGCTTGTCGCGAGCTGAGCGACTGAACTTGTGAGAACGATTTCGAGGCGCAGGGGAGCAGCATGGCGCTTGATGTGACCACAAAAGATTGCACTGCACTCGGTGATGCCGAGCTGGCAGAGATGGCCGATGTCTGTGCCGAAGCCGGCATCTGTCACGAGATAGGCCTGTTGTCCAAGCAGGTCGAGGAATGGGTGCTGGTCACACTCGTGCGCGAGGGCAACCACCTGCGCGGGTTCTCGTTCTCGACTCTCGAGCGCATCGGTGGGACACCCTGTGTGCTGATAGGTCTGGCAACGGTGAAGCGCACTTCGAGGCGTGACGCGGTGTTGCGTGCGGTTGTCGCTGACAACTTCCGCCGTGCGCTCATGGCCTTCCCCGACGAGGATGTGCTACTCGGCACGCGCCTGTGTGACGCGAGTGGTTTCGAGGCGTACAAGCCCACGGTGGAGATCGTTCCCCGGCCCGGCTACAAGGCAACCGGTGAGGAGCGGGCATGGGGGCGCCGACTGGCCAAGCGGTTCAGCGTTCCCTCCAGCGCCTACAACGACAAGACCTTCAGGGTCGCCGGTGACGGCAACCTACCCCACGTACTCGACCACGAGAGTGCGAAGCCCGAATCCCTCGACCGCGATGTGGTGAACCTGTTCGAGGACATCGAGCCGATCAACGGGGACTGCCTGGTCGCCTTCGGGTGGATAATGGCCGAAGACCTCCTCAAGTACAACTGAGCAGACGGACATTTCGCAGAGCCTGACCGAACTTCTGGCGTCGCGCCGGATGTGTCGGAACTTTCTGGACCAGAGCGTCTCCTCGGCAACACTCGACGCGATCTGCGATGCCGCTCTGGGCGCTCCTGCTGCGGGAAACACCCATGGGTTGCACCTGGTGGTTCTCCAGGGTCCCGAACGGGCCCTCTACTGGGACACGACGCTGCCACAGCAACGCCGAGCGGGCTTTCGCTGGCCCGGGTTGTTGAAAGCCGGGGCGCTCGTTGTGCCCTATGTCGATCCCGAGGCGTACGTCCTGCGCTACTCGGGGGCAGACAAGGAAGGTTCGGGACTCGGCGGGGGCAGCGACGCGTGGAGCGTCCCGTACTGGTTCGTCGACGGGGGAGCCGCGGTCATGGCGATGCTCCTGTGCGCCGAGGCAGCAGGCCTGGGAGCGCTCTTCTTCGGACAGTTCAGCCACGAGCCCCGGGTGCGCAAGGCATTGGGAGTGCCCTCGGGTTTGCGGGCACTCGGCACCGTGGCGTTGGGTCACCGTGCCGCAGAGTCCTCCCCGGGTGCCTCCGAGGGCCGCGGTCGTCCATCGGGGTCGCGTCACGTCCACCATGCCCGCTGGTGATGCAAGGCCTCCGAATCAGCGCTGCGTGCAGCCGGAGATCACCGACGGGAGACGTTCTGATCGCTTGTCACCTGAGAGGTTTCTTTGATCTAAGGTGAAGTGCCGCCCCTGACGAATGGGGCGTTCACGGGTCCCGCGGTACCCGATTCGGGGGATATGGAGACGTTGATGCAACGAATGTGGTCATGGCTCGCGGTCAACCTCGGTCGACGTGCTGGCGTTGTCAGTCTCGTAGGGCTGATAGTGACTCTCGGGTTGGGTTTCGGGATCACGCGGCTGGACTTCGCGACCGGCCAGGACAGCTACCTGAACACCGACTCGCAGGTGTATCAGGACAACGTCGAATACCAGGACCTCTTCGGTGGCCAGGCGATGTTGACCGTGATCACCATGGATCCCGGCCACACCGTTGATGAACTCATCAACGAAGATGCCATCAAGACCTTCGCCGACGTCGGTGAACGCATCCGCAAGGTCAAGAACGTCGACAACCTGATCGATCCGGTGTCGGCGATGGAGTTCTCCAGCGACCTAGTGGTGCCACCGGTAGCGGGATGCGAGGATCCGGCCTCCAGCGCAGAGCCTGAATGTGCGATTGCGCCGCGGGCCCTGAGCGCGATCGGCACAACCGCGCTCACCGATGCCGAAGCCGAGGCTGAGCAGGCGGTCGTGGACGCCGGCGTGGAGTGTCCGGAAACCCAAGAACCTCCCAAGGATGTCTCGGGACTCGATCCCCTGTGCGCAGATGTCGCACTGCGCAAGGCCAACCTGACCGACACCACGGCACAGTTGTTGGCTGCTACGGCCGATCCGGGCGCCGGGGGAGCGGTCCTCACGAATCCCGACTACACCAAGTTCATCCTCTACGACAACGAGAATCAAGATGGGGGCGGCAACGTGCGCAAGGCACTTCTGCCGTTCTTCCCCGACGACACCCACGCCCTCGCGATCACCCGGTTGGGAGGGAACCTGTCGATCGAACAGGAGGGCACCGCTTCGGACCAGGTGGTCGCGATAGCACAGGACTACCAGTTCGAGAACGCATCGGTCGTGACGACCGGGGCGCCCGTACTGCTCAAGGACATCAACGACTACCTGCGCGGGGGGATGATCTCGCTGGGCGGAATCGCCTTGGCCATGATGGCTCTGATCCTCATCGTGTTCTTCGGCGTGCGCTGGCGACTCCTGCCATTGCTGGTCGTGAGTATGGGTGTCATATGGGCATTCGGTCTGACCGGGTACGCGGGCATCCCGCTCACGTTGGTCACGATCGCCGGGCTGCCGGTGATGTTGGGCGTGGGGATCGACTACGCGATCCAGATGCAATCGCGCATCGAGGAGGAAGTGGTGCTCGACAGATCACCCCATCCGATCCAGGAAGCGGCCCGTGGTCTCGGTGGGCCGATGCTCGTGGTGACCACGGCGGCCGCCTTGTCGTTCTTGGCGATCCTGGGTTCCAAGACGCCGATGATTCGTCAGTTCGGACTTCTGCTCGCCCTCGGGATCGTCGCCATCTGCATTTCCTCGCTGATCAACCCGCTCGCGATCCTCGGTATCCGCGAATACAAGAAGCCGACCGTCGGGCGCGAGTGGAAGGACGGGTACCTGGCCACCTTCGTCAACAACCTGGGGCGCATCCCCAAGAGTTTCGCCGTTGTGCTCATGATCGCTTCGGTGGCCGTGTTCATCGGAGGGGTGTTGGCGGAGGGCAGCCTCAAGATCCAGACGGATCCGGTCCGGTGGGTGAACCAGGACACCCAGGTCATCCATGACATCGACAAGGTCGAATCCGAGATCGGTGGGTCATCCGAACTCGGTGTGTACGTGTTGGCGCCCAAGGGCGACACCACCTTCACCGATCCCACGGTCACCTACGTGGACAAAGTCACTCGGGACACCCTGGAGGAGTTCCCCGAGCGATTGCTCGTGGGATCGGGGATCGTCTCCACCATCTCGGACCTCACCGACGTGCCCGGAGCCACCCATGTGACGCCCAGCGCCGAACTCGTGCAGCAGGCGTGGGACATCGCCCCGGAGGACGTTCAGACCACTACCGCATCTCCCGACGGAAATGCCATGAACGTCATATTCCTCACGGGCAAGGGTTCCCTCGAGGACAGGGCTCCGATCGTGGACTACCTCGATGCCAATGGCTCGGGTCCCGACGGTGTCAGGTTGACCCCTTCCGGGCTGGCCGTGGTGGGCGTGGGACTTCTGAACAATCTCACGTCGGGACGCATCCTGTTGACGTACCTGGCGCTCGGTCTGGTGTTCGTGTGGCTGACGATCGCACTGCGGTCCTTCGTGCGCTCGCTCCTGGCGGTCACACCGGTGTTGATCGCGGTCGGCACGGCATCGCTGATCGCCTACTTCGGTGGCTTCAAACTGAGCCCGATGACCGCGGTGGGTGGGCCGCTCGTGGTCGCTGCCTGTACGGAGTTCACGACACTCATCCTGTACCGCTACCTGGAAGAGAGACGAAGAGGCTACAGCCCGAGTGAGGCCATGGATGCCGCCGGTGCCCGAACGGGGCGTGCCTTCGTCGTATCCGGGCTCACCACACTCGCCGGTGTAGCTGTCATAGCGCTGTCATCGCTGCCATTGCTGCGCGACTTCGGCATAACAGTCGGTATCAACATACTCGTGGCCCTCCTGGCCGCCTTGGTGATCCTGCCCCCGCTGGTGATATGGGCCGATGGCCACGGCTGGGTGTCGAAGGGGATGATGGACCGCAAGGAAGAGCCATTCCTCGACGTACCGCGGAGCGAGGCCGAAGCCAAGGCGCTCGAAGCGGCGATGAGTTCCAAACCCCCTGAGCGGTGAGCACCCGGTGGATGCCCCGACCATGTGGTCACCATCTCAGTTTGTGTAGTACATTCCGCAATGTTGGGCGATGCCCCGAGGAGCCCTGACCAGTGGAACTCGGCCGTGTGTTGATGGAGGACTCAAGTGAAGATTCGTAACCACAGGGCGGTTGCCACTGCCACCGTTGCGGTCGCCGCACTGTGCGGTCTCGCCGCTACAGGCGTTGCAGCTCAGGCATCTGATGGCTCGGATCATGTGGTCTCGGTGGACTTCCGGCCGGGGCAGTCCGCAGGCGACGGTTGCGCTACGCGTGGTGCCGGTCTGTCGATGTCCACCAACGAGACCGCCGACACCTACTCGTACGTGTTCACGGTGAAGACCGATCTCTGCGATCCGATCGACGCCTGGGCCGCCGTCTACCAAATGCCGGCCTCAGCCTGGCCGTGGCCCCAGACCTTCGTGGAGAAGGCCCCGATTCCCCTCGGCGCAGCGGGTGTCACCACCGTCACCTTCTCCAAGGAATGCACCCCCTTGCAGTTCGACATAATCGAAGGGTCCAACACACCCCCGGTGATCGATCTCCTGGGCGACCACCACTCGCCGTTGCTGTACCCAAACAACGGCCTCGATTTCTCTGGCAGTTCGGCACATCAGTTCTTCCCGACCAACCCGGATTGCTTCCCGACCTCGTCGACCACCACTCCGACAGTGGCGCCCACCTCGTCGAGCACCACCCCGACGAGCGAACCGCCGGTGACGGTCTCGCCCGAGACGACCATCAAGGAAAACTCGGATGGCCCCGGCCCCTCGGTCAGTCCCAATGTTGGCTCTCAACCAGGTGCGACCGTCGAGGGCGTTCAGGTGACCCAGTCACCGGCTGCTCTCAGCGTCTCCGGCTGAGTTCCCGGGTCACACACGCGACCACCGCCCGGTCACGCGATCCTCACGCGAGCTCTGAGCGGATCACCTTGCCCAGAGCGGTCATGGGTAGTTGAACGACGAGTTCGAGTGCCTTGGGCGCGCATGCAACCGGCATCGTTTCCCGTACCCACGTCCGCAGCTCGTCGAGAGTCACGGGATCTCCGGGGTCCGTGGGCACGATGACGGCAGTCACGAGTTGGCCCCACTCCTCGTTGCTGCGGCCCATGACCACGGCCCGATCCACTCCCGGATGTGTCTCCAGGCGGGCCTCAACCGGCGTCGGCCACACCTTCTCGCCACCGGTGATGATCAGGTCATCTGCACGCCCGGCAACGCTCAGGCGCCGCTCGTCGTCCGAGATCGATCCGAGATCGCCGGTGCGGAACCAACCCTGGTCGTCGAAGGGAACCCGGTCGGGAGCGCCCTCGACTCCCCGGTAGGCCCGCATCATCGTCGGCGACCTCAACTCCACCGGACCCACAGGATCATCCGATCCGGTGCCCCCGGAGGTGGCAATCCGCATCTCGACCCCGTTGAGCGCGAGCCCGTCGTAGACGACCCCGCCGAAGGTCTCGGTCATCCCGTAGGTCGTCACGCAGTTGGGTGGGAGGTGTTCGGGAGCGGCCGACCCACCCAGCAGGATCCGTTGCCATGGACTCGGATCAAGGCGTCTCAAGGCGGTGTGGACCAACGAAACGTGGGTCGCGCCGTGTTCGAGCGCCTCCTCGAGCTGCTCGGGATCGAATCGCGGCAGGATCGTCAGCTGGGCCCGGGTGTACAGCGCCCGTGTCAGAACCGAGAATCCACCGACGTGGGACAGGGGCAGGCATGCCACCCAGTGTGTGTCCGCAGCAGTACCGAGTGCCGTGGCCGTAGCGTAGGCCGCGTACTCGATTGCTCGGTGGGTGAGGATTGCCCCTTTCGGATCCCCGGTCGTACCCGATGTGGCGACGACCAGTGCATCCCCCTCGGTCAGCGGCCTGTGTCGGTCCAGTTCGATCCGTCGCTGGTTCTCCTGCGCTGCCCCGGTGACCAACCACCGTGCCCCGAGGCGTTGAGCGAGCCGGTGTCTCTGTGTGACCGGGGTGTTGCGGGCGAGCGGGAGTACCGCGTTGCCTCGTTCCCAGGCATTCTCCAGGGCGGAGAGGAATGCGGCGCCCGGTTCGATGTCGATGGCCTCGAGATCGGTCATGTCCACAGGTTGCCCCATGGTGGGCCCCGGAGCGAGACGCCGTTAGCATCGTCGGCCGATGCCACCGCCTTCTCTCGAGCCCCGTGGATCCTCGAACGCTCCCAGGCCGGCCGACCCACCGCGTGGATGGCGGGTGTGGGTCCTGGGTGCGCGGCCCCGCACGCTGCCGGCAGCAGTTGCTCCGGTACTCGTGGGGACCGCGGCGGCGGTCGGTGCAGGCGGATCGGGTGCAGGACCCGGCGGGATCATCTGGTGGCGCTTCTTATGTGCGCTGGCGGTGGCATTGTTCGTGCAGATCGGCACGAACTACGCGAATGACTATTCGGATGGCACCAGGGGCACGGACGATCCCCGAGAACGCATGGGTCCACCCCGGTTGGTCGGGAATTCGCTGGCTTCGCCCGAAGCGGTACGCAACGCGATGTTGTTGTGTTTCGGCCTGACCCTCATTGCCGGTACCCCATTGGTCATACTGGTCGACTGGCGGCTCGCCGTGGTCGGGGCGGCAGCCGTGGCTGCGGGCTGGTTCTACACCGGCGGACCGCGTCCCTACGGGTATGCAGGTCTTGGTGAGGCGTTCGTGTTCGTGTTCTTCGGCCTGGTTGCAACCGTCGGGTCGGGATACGTCCAGACGCTTGGACTGCCGGCGTTGACCTGGGTGGCCGGCGTAGCCATGGGGGCGTTGGCAACCGCGTTGTTGGTCGTGAACAACCTGCGTGACATCCCGGGCGATACGCGTTCGGGGAAGGTCACACTGGCCGTGCGCATCGGTGATCGTTCCACCCGGATTCTCTATGTCGCGCTGCTGTTGCTGGCGATCATCTTGTTGCCGGCGATGGTGGTGCTGGGCGCTTCGCCGGTGGTGGCACTCGCGTTCGTGACCGTGGTCGTTGCCCGGAGAACGGTCGTTGCTGTGCTATCCGGTGCCAGGGGACCTGCGTTGATCCCGGTGCTCGGGGCAACCGGCCGGGTACAGATGATCTATGCGATCGCGGTGACGATCGGTCTCGTCATCATCTGACCCGGCCACCCGACGCCCCGGAACACGCGAGGAAGTCCGCCACGAGTTCGTATGTGGGTCCCGGCGCCTCCAGATGCGCTGCATGGCCCGCCGCGGCGACGGTCGCGCCGGTCGCATTGTCGCCGATCGCGTCCACCAGTTGGGTGCCCTGTTCAGTGAACTTCGCGTCGAGGGAACCACTGAGTATGAGCACCGGCATCTCCAGCGCGCCGAGTCGGTTCCAGAGGGGCTCCATCGACCCGGTGCCGGCATTTCGGAGCGACCCGGCCAACCCCTCTGCCGTATTGGAACAGCGTTCTGCTTGGAACCGGGCATCCTCAGGTAGTCCGGCGAACATGTCCATCTCGAGCCATCGACGCGTGAACTCCCACACTCCCTCGCGTTCCAGGTCATCGGCCCGGAGGTGATCGAGGGCTCTGCGTTCGTGTCGTTCGGAGTCGTCCCAGATCCCTCCAGTGGTTCCGATGAGCACGAGCGAACGCACCCATTCGGGATGTCGCAGGGCCACGTGCAGAGCGATCCGCCCTCCCAGGCTGTAGCCGATCCAATGGGCGGGGCCGTGTCCGCCGGCCCCGGGTGGATCGGTCCACCCGAGCGTATCGAGGAGGTGGTCACCGGCCTCGGCGCAGTTCATGAATGCGAACCTGCCAGCGCTCCCGTGGCCCGCCAGGTCCGGTGTCAGAACGGTGTGGGCTTCGGACAGCCGATCTGCGAGTGGACCCAGGCATCGGCCGTTCTGGGAGAAGCCGTGCAACATCACCACAGGTTCCAAATCGTCGCCCACGGAAAGAGACCCTAGGCTCACGGGTCCCATGTCCCACGACCACCCAGCGCCAGGTCCCCGCGATTCCGAGGCCGCAGTGCCGCAGGATGTCGGCGTCACGGCGGCCACATACTGCGCCACGCTCGTGGACGAGTGGGCATCTCTGGGCGTGACCGACGCAGTTGTATGCCCCGGTTCGCGCAACACCGCAATCTCGGTTGCGCTGGTATCCGATGGTCGCATCCGAACCCAGGTGGTCCACGACGAACGCAGCGCCGCGTTCATGGCGCTGGGGCTCGGGCTGCGTACCGGTCGCCCCGCAGTGCTCACCTGCACGAGTGGTTCCGCTGGGACGCACTTCCATCCGGCTGTGGTCGAAGCCGATGCGGCGGCCATACCGATGCTCGTGATCACCGCTGACCGCCCTCCCGAGCTACAGGGCGTCCTCGCTCCCCAGACGATCAACCAACGCGATCTCTACGGCCGGGCGGTGCGATGGTTCTGCGAGCCGGGTCCACCGGCGCCGGGCGGATCACCGTGGTGGCGCGACCTGGCGCGTGACGCGCTGCGTGCGGACATGTGGGGAGGTTCCGGGTCCGGTCCACCTGAACCTGGCGTTCCGGGAGCCCCTGAACGGTGTTGCGGGTGACCTGCCCCCCAGGCGGTCCGACATGGCACCGTTCCCCGGATTCGAGAGGGAGATCCCATGGGACATCACCGATGAGGACGTCGCCCGTCTCGTGCCGGCGATATCCGGTCGCAGGGGAGTCATCACCGCAGGGGCGCGGACCTGTCGTTCCGAAGCCGAACGCCGTGGGTTGTTGGATTTCGCCCGGGCACTCGGATGGCCCTTGTTCGCTGATGCTCCCTCGCAGGTGCGCGTGCAGTCAGAGTCCGTGATCGCCCATTTCGACGCCACGATTCGTTCGGGGATCTTCGACGACTCGCTGCCCGAGGTCGTGATCCGCCTCGGTGCGCTGCTGACGTCGAAGGCGACCAACCAGTGGCTCGCCCGCTCCGGAGCGCTGCAACTGGGGATCGACCGTCATGGGCTCATTCCCGACCCCGATGCAGTTCTGTCGCAGCGATTCACCGCTGTACCGGCATCGGTGACCGGCCGCCTCGCAGCAGGAAAACCCGATCCGGCTCCGCAGGAGTGGACCCGCCGTTGGAGCTCAGCCGCGAAGTACCGCCCGGGAGGCGATCGGGCGGGCCATCGATTCGACATCGCAGGGTGTGACGAGCGAGCCCGCCGTTGCACGCGATGTGCTGGCATCGACCCCGGCATCCGGCGCACTGCTCGTGGCGTCTTCCATGCCGGTGCGCGACCTCGAAGGATTCGGTGTTCCCCGAGATGGTACGAAGGTGTACGCCAACCGGGGAACCAACGGGATCGATGGCACGATTGCCACCGCCACAGGTATCGCGCTCGGATCCGTAGGCCACACGATGGTGCTCTGTGGCGACGTGGCATTCCTCCATGATGTGGGATCACTGAACGGTCTTGCTCGTCGTGCCCCGGGGAGTGATTCCCGGGGCGGCGGAACCAATCGTCGGCAGCGACTCGACATGACCGTCGTGGTCGTCGACAACGACGGTGGAGGAATCTTCCATTTCCTCGCGCAGCACGAAGAACTCGAAGCGGAAACCTTCGAGACGGTCTTCGGAACGCCGCATGGCCAGGACCTTGCAGCTGTAGCTGGTGGCTTCGGGCTGGACGTCGAGGTGGTCACAACGCGGGGTGGGCTCACCGCCGCGCTGGCCGGTGCTGTGACACGGGGTGGGGTGAAGGTGGTGATCGTCCGCAGCGACCGTATCCGCAACCTCGAGCTCCACCGCCGGATCCAGGAGATCGTGACCGGCGCGCTGCACCGGCTCGAACCGAGCCCGTCGGGTTCGACCGGCCTAGAGTGGGGGTCATGGCGCCCGCTGGTGACAAAGGCCACGATGCAACCGTGAAACCGCGTCCGTCACCTCCGATGTCCATGGGGGAGACAGTCCTTCCCGACGGACGTAGCTTGGCGTGGGCCGAGTACGGGCATCCGGATGGCGACCCGCTCCTCTGGTTCCACGGCACTCCGGGCGCGCGCACTCAGATCCCGCCCGCTGCGCATGAGGTTGCACTTCAACGAGGTTTCCGGATCATCACGGTGGAGCGGCCCGGCACCGGCGCGTCCACTGACCACCAGTACCGGCGCATCGCGGATTTCGCGCCCGATATAGAAGTGCTCGTGGACGACCTCGGTCTGGAGCGTTTCGGAGCCGTGGGGCTCTCCGGCGGAGGACCCTACGTCCTGGCGATCGCTCGCCACCTGCCTGAACGCACCGTGGTCGGCTCGCTGCTGGGCGGCATCGGCCCCACCCGGGGTCCAGACGCAGTGTGGTCCTACACACGTGCCATGAGGTTCCTCGCCCCGACGCTCGAATTGCTCCGTTCGCCCATCGGCTCAGCTTTGGGACCCGATGGTCGGAGCTGCTGAAGTCGTGGGAGAACAGGCACTGGACCTGATGGCCCGATTGCTCGGTGGTAGCGACCGCGAAGTGCTCTCCGACCCGGATTTCGGGGCCATGTTCCTCTCGGACCTGACCGGCGCCGGTCAACTCCGCTCGGTCGCACACGATCTGGCCCTGTTCTCGCGCCACTGGGGGTTCCTCCTCGAAGAGGTGACGGTTCCGGTGATCGTCTGGCAGGGACTGGCCGACACGATCGTGCCGCCGTCGCCACGGCCACCACCAAGCCGCACGGTTGCCCAATGCCCAACTGCGGGTTCGTCCGGGCGAGGGACACTTCGCCGGGATTCTCCGAGGTTGCCGAGGTGCTCGACGTCACCCGCGAGGTGTGGGCTCTCGAGTCGCTCGAACCCACCACGATGAGCCTGATCCCGTTCTGCCATGGGGCAGTTCCCGGAATCAGCAGCTCGCAGGATGAGCGGAGGCGAGTCGGTCAGATGCTCGATGGCGGAGAGCATGGCCTGGGCCTTCGCCGTGGTCTCCTCGAGTTCGGCCTGTGGGTCGGAATCTGCGACCACTCCCACGCCGGCGAAGAGCCGTCCCCGTGCTACCGGAGATCTCACTGAACGGATACCGACCGCGAACGTCCCGTTTCCGTGCAGCGTCGACCCAACCGACAGGTCCTGCGTAGCGGCCACGTGCAGCAGGTTCGAGTTCGCGTTGGACAGCGATAGCGGCCTGGGTGGGGGCAGCCACCCACCGCCGGGGTGGGGTGCAGCGCCGCCACGAGTTCCAGTACCGATGGTTCGGGATGGCTGAGTTGGCCCTCTACGAGCGTGGCGAGGTGCTGCACCGGCCCTGCGGCGACCACTTTCGGAGTTGGCTCCGCATCCAGGAATGAGCACCAGTTGAGCAGTCCGTCGTGGACCGCATCGATCGTTATCTGGTGCTCCGTGCGGTTCTTGGGCGACTCCATCAACTCGTCGGCCCGACGTTGGTCATCCCGGGTGCGTCCGGTACGGGGCGTGGTGCCGGCCATGGGTTGTGCTCGGACGGTCGTCCCGCTCCGGGACACCAGCAGTTCGGGGCTGGCTCCCACGAAGTCATCGATCGCAAAGCACAATGCGCTCGGGTAGGAGGCGCGGAGACGGGTCCAGAGCCTTCTGGCATTGATGGGGCGATCGGCTGTCAGTTCGATCTCGCGGGCCAGGACCACCTTGTCAATTCGCCGGCCCTGATCCGGTCACGGGCGACTCCAACGCTGTCACACCACTGTTGTGGAGCCATGACCGAGCGGGTCTGCATGCGGGGTGCGGGCGCGGCGCTGTCGTCACCGGTCCCATCCCGGTTCGGAGTCATGGAGGCGTGAGCAGGACCGGTGATCTCGAACTTCGTGTAGGAGTTGTCCGTGGTCCCGCTTCCACAACGTTCGGGGGATGACGAACCGGGCTGCTTCCGTCGGATCGAACGGCAGGGCAGCGAAGGCGGTCGCGCCCGACGTGTGAGCTCCCGATGCCAGGGTGATCCGACCGAGTTCCCGGGAGACCACCTCGAGGTTCTCGTTCCATGGCGCCGGAACCTCGATGATTCCGGCGATACCGCTGCCCCAGAGCGTCTGGCCGGGCATGGAGAAGCCGCTCAGCGGGTCGTCGATCCGCGGGTCGGGTCCGGTTGCATCGAGTTCGGTGAGAGCGCCTGTCAACACTCCTGTGGTTTCACCGGTCACGTCTCGGAACGCTCCGCGGTGATGAGTTGAGCGATACCTCCGGTCAACAGCGTGCGGGAGATGTTCATGAACCCGGCGTCGGCCACCAGCGCGAGCAGGTGACCGGTCGGAGGTAGGTAGGCAACCGAGCGGGGCAGGTATGCGTAGGCATCGCGGTCCGAGAGCACCCCACCGACGATCGGTACGACCCGGTTGAAATAGATGCTGTGACCAGCACGCATCAGGGGATTGGGAGGTTCTGCTACATCGAGGAGTGCGATACGCCCTCCCGGGGCCACCACCCGGGCCAGCTCCACGAACGTCGCTCCGAGGTCGGTGAAGTTCCTCAATGCGAATCCGCACGTCACTCCATCCACGGAACTCCCAGCGAGCGCCAGGTCGAGTGAATCGCACTGGATACGGGGAAATGGTGCTGGAGCCGCGGCCAGCATCCCGAAACTCAGGTCCACACCGACGGCAATGGCGCCCCGGGAACGGAGTTCGCGTGCCATGTCTCCGGTTCCACAGGCGAGGTCCAGCACCGTGGATCCCCGGGGTAGTTCCAGGGAGGTGATTGCCCGGGACCTCCAGCCACGGTCCATCCCGAAGGTCATGAGGCGATTGACGAGGTCGTAGCGGGCAGCGATGGAGTCGAACATCTGGCGCACGGCAACTGTCTTGGACTCACCGGAGGGCAGAGGGTCGCCCTTCGACGGGATCGCATCGGTGCGCTCCGTTGCGCGGGTCGGTTGGCTCACCGAGCCAGCCTACGCGCTCTACCAGGATGTCGGGCCGGGCCTCAGAGTTCCTCGTGATGCTGCATCCAGGTGAACGACAGCCAGCCGGGCAGGATCGGGAGCCAGTAGGTGGCCAGTCGGAACGACAACGTGGCCGACACGGCGGCCCCGCTCGACATTCCGAAGCCGGTGAGCGCGGTAATCATCGCTGCCTCGAATGCCCCGAGACCGCCCGGTGTGGGCGCCGCACTGGCAAGCGCCGATGCGAGCAGGTAGCCGATTGCGATCTGGTTCACGCTGACGCCGCCGCCGAAGGCCTCCACAGCTGCCACCATGGCCACCAGGTAGCTGACCGTCACCCCGATCGAGCCTCCCAGGAGTTGGACCACCCTGACCGGGTTGGTGAGCACAGCTGCGATCGAACCTGCAGCTGATCGCAGTGCTTCGCGCAGTGGTCCCAACAGGCGTTCGCGCAGTCCGCGGTGTGCAAGCGTGACCCCCGCGAGGGCCAGCAGGATTGCCGCGGCGCCCAGGATCCAACTCGCATCGGGAAGCGAGAAGTCCTCGATGCCCTGGGTTCCACCCCACGCAATGGCGACCAGCAGAACCGCGATGTGTCCTACCAGCCCGGCGACCGTGTTGAGTGCCACCGATGCTCCGGCAGCCGCGGTATCCACTCCCGAACGTTGGAGGAAGCGAACACCCAGAGCGATGCTGCCTGAGGCACCCGGAGCGATGATGCTCACGAAGCTGGCCGCCACCTGTGCGCGCAGGGCCGGTACGAACGGCACCGAGTCGGGTACGGCACCGACGAAAGAGACGGCGGCGAAGAGGTACGAAGTTGCCGATGCGAAGATCACCCATGGTGCCCAGGCCCAGTCTCCGGCTGAGAAGGCATCAGCGGTGCTGCGCAGGTCGGTGAGCTGGGGGAGTACCAGGTAGAAGGCCAGGCTGAGCGCCACGATTGTGACTATCGTGCGGGGCCGCACCCGCTCTATACGTTCCAGCTCGGGGTCCTCGATGTTGCAGCTGGCAGCAACGCACGAACGGAGCGAGTCGAGCATGCCGGAGTGGTCGCGCAGGGCGCTGCGGGTGGATCGCGGCAGGGCCAGGGGTTGCAGCAGCGGGTACGCCGTGGCGACCTCGGTGGTTCCGATCGCGTCCACCGCGGCGGCAACTGCCGCCTCTGCACCAACCGCGAGTGTGGTGTCGGTGAGCAATTGTGCGATATCGAGTGCCCGTTCGCGCTTCGTGGCAGCCAGACGGCACATCTGGTAGCCGGTGATCCATGCCTTGCCCTCGGGACCCAGGATGCAGCGCCGCAGCGTCAGGCCCCGATGGGCGATGCGGGCACGGTGCAACTTGGCGATCTGGGTCCATATGTCGACGAGGTGTGCGTGGTCGACGACCATGTTCGACATCGGGGTGCCGGGAACCTGTTGTTCGAGCAGACCGATTGCCTCTCCGCCGGTCGCCAGCACATCGACCATCTCCGGTGCCCGCGCACCACTTCGCCTCGCCATCTCGATCGAGAGTGCTTCATGCTCGACCCGTTGACGGATCGTGTTGAACGGAGCGTCCACCTCGTCGGCACGGAGGCGGACGCTGCGCCACAAGTGGGTCAAGGTGTCCGCTGAGCGGTCATGTGCCGTGCGCAGGCCGAGGCGCAACCATGTTCCGGTATCGGTGAGGATCCGGTAGGTGACACTGGTGTGTCCGGGCAGGAGCTGTTCCACCCGCACGGGTTGGTATCCCGCGTCGCGGCAAGCCTGCACTATCTGGGCACCGGACGGTTCGAGACTGGGCGCACCCCTCCACAACAGGATCCCCGCTCCCACGACGATTCCCATTCCGATCGCCGCGAGCACGTCGACGGAGGGGTCAGCAGAGAACGCGACACGCTCGACGATGAGCAGCCCCACGATTGCCCAACCGGTGCGTCGCCAGCGGTCGGTCAGCCACGGCGAACCGAAGATCAGGCCTGCAGTCACCCCTGCCATGAGTCCGGAACTGGGAAACGCAGGATCCGCCAGGAACCGTTCCCGTGCGCTGGTCACACCGGCGATGACCTCGACGCTGTTGTTCGCCAGCAGGAGACCGATCGCGAATGTGAGGGCCGAAGCGGAGACGACCGTGGTTGCCAACCATCCGAGAAGGCGCCTTCTGCGGGTGACTGCGAGAAAGACCGCCAGGGCGATGGCAGCGGCAACGAGGCTCACTTCGGTGATTCCCAGGAGGGTGCGTTCCCAACGACTGGGGAGACGGTCCAGGGTGTGGGTGAGGTCGGTCTGGGCTCCCCCGAGGGTGTGCCGGGCGAACAATGCCAACAACAGCCCGAGCGCCAGAACCAGCAAACCGCTCAGGACTCGGAGCACATCGCCGGGGGCGCGGATTCGGTCCCGGGGAATCAACGCCAGTTCGACCCCGTCGAAGGTGGTGTCTGTGGCGTCCACCCCCTCAGAGTAGGGAGCGGAGCGGTTCATCCGGGTGACCATCGCTCAACGGAGACCTGGAAGTAGGCCGCGTTCGGTCAAGATGCTTCTCAGTGCTTCGGGGTCGGTGAATCGCACGGCATCCCAGCCGAGCACCAGAGCGGCGTCGACGTTGGCCTCGTTGTCGTCGACGAAGAGCACCTCTCCGGGGCCGAAATCGAAGCGATGTTCGCAGAGCCGGTAGATCCTGGGATCGGGCTTCGTGAACCCCACGTCGCCCGAGATCAGAATGCCTTCGAGCAATCCGAGGACCGGGTAGCGATCCGGAACCCCGCCGAAGGTCACCCGTGAGAAGTTCGACAGGCCCACACAACGCACACCGCGGGCGCTCAGGTCTTCGAGCAGCTGTGCGCTACCTGTGATGACGGGTCCGAGACTGTGGTTGAAGTAGTCGAGGTACGCCGCCACGATAGGTACGGCTCCGGGGCGGATTTCGTCGACTGTTGCGAGTATCTCATCGCGGTTGGAACCTGCATCCACGATGTCGTTGAGATCCATCGTGAAGATCGTCTCGGCGAGTAGCCGAGCCTCGGTCCGGTCCCCGAACGCGGCTTCGAGCGCCCGGGAGCGATCCCACGGGATGAGCACGTTGCCGAGGTCCCAAACCACGGTGGTGACCGTCGGGAGGTGTCTCCCGACGCCGGCTTCCCCGGACCCTCGTTCGCTCAACATCGCGTTCCAGGATCCGGTACCGCGAGGTCTATGAGGTAGGCGTCGATGACCTCGGTGGCACATTGGTTGGAGCCATACGCGGTGTGACCTTCGCTCTCGACTGTCAGCAGCACTCCGCTCTCGAGTGTGTCAGCCACCGTTTGAGCATTGGCGAAGGGCGTCGCGGGGTCGCCGGTGTTGCCGACGACGAGGATCGGCGGGGCGAGCGGCGCTGTCAACGGTGCTGCCACGTCCTGTGGTTCGACCGGCCAAGTCGCACAGGGAAGCATCTCTGCCGCGATCGATGGCCCGAAGCGTGGCGAAACCTCGGTGATGCGTTCCGTGAAGGCCTCGTATTCATCAAGGCCCTCGGGGTGTGCGCTGTCGGTGCAAACCACCCCCGCGTACGAACCGTAGGCCGCCAGGTCCACGTAGGACGCCGCCAGTGCGGCGAGCGACCGGCCATCACCGTCGAGTGCATCGGCCAGTGCCGGTCCGAGCATTTGCCAGCCATCGGTGAGATAGCCGGTGTAGGTGGCTGCGAGCGCCACCTGGGCAGGTGCCAGTCGAGCGGCGCCACTCCCGTCGGGTCCGAGCCCGATCGTGCCTGACTCCGCCTGCTGCATCACCTCGTCATAGGCCGAGGTCAGGTCCTGGACACCACAGGTCTCGATTCCAGCACCCGCGCAGGCTTGCGATTGTTCCTCGAAGGCCGCGTCGAAGCCCTCGGCCTGGCCGGTCAGGAACTGTTCGAAGTCCAGAGCGGGGTCCACCACACCGTCGAGCACCATCGTGCGGATGCTGGGTCCGAACAATTCGGCATACTCCTGGCCGATGTGGGTGCCGTATGAGAATCCGACGTAGTTGAGCTTTTCGGAACCGAGCGCCAGGCGGATGGCTTCGAGATCCCGTGCCACCTCCTCGGTATTGAGGTGTTCGAGCAGATCGCCACCAGCGCCCGTACAGTCCGCGACTATCGCGGTTGCGGCATCGGAGGCCTCGGAGCGTTCCACATCGTCGTCGGGGGTCGGGTCGGCCATGTACAGATCTGCCGCGTGTCCATCACAGTCCACCGAAGTGGAGCGGCCGACTCCGCGGGGATCCCACGACACGAGGTTGAAGTGGGACGCCAGGTCCGCGTCGAAGGGGCCAGCCGCGAGGAAGTCGATTCCCGAAGCTCCCGGACCGCCGGGATTGGCGATGAGGCTTCCGACTGGTTCTCCATCGGTTGGTGCCCGGGTTGGTTTGCTCCGTGCGAGAGCAAGGTCGATCGTGGCACCATCGGAATTGGACCAGTCGAGGGGAACCGGCAGGGTGGCGCATTCGAAACGGGACGCCGATCCGAGGTCACACTCGGTCCAATCCAGTTCTCCGGGCGACCAGTCAGCCGGAAAGCCGGAGGACTCCGTAGGTGGTTCCGTGAACGACTCGGCCGTTGAGGCGTCGGTTGTATTGCTGTTCGAACACGCCCCTGCGATCGCAATGAGCGACATCGCGATCAACAACGCTCCGGCGTTGCGAAGAGAATGCGTGCACTGAGTGGACCGCGAACTGGGTGACCCCGGGCCGCCCAGGCGACCGGAGATGGGGTTCACTCGTAGTAGCGGAAGATGATCTCTGCCACGCACGCGGGCTTGGGTGCGTCCTCGATCTCGAAGGTGAACGTCATCTGGACCTGCGCACCGTTGTTGGGAAGCCGCTCGATCGAATCCAGCTTGGCCCCCAGCCGTAGATTGGAGCCCACGGGTACCGGTGAAGGGAAGCGAACCTTGCCGGCTCCGTAGTTGACACCCATCCTGATGCCGGTGACGGTCATGATGGTGGGCATGAGGACGGGTCCCAGGGACAGGGTGAGGTAGCCGTGGGCGATCGGTCCGCCGAAAGGCGACTCTGCCTTGGCCCGTTCGGGGTCGACGTGGATCCACTGGTGGTCTCCGGTGGCGTCCGCGAACGTGTTGACCCTCTCCTGGGTTATCTCCAACCAGTCCGAGTATCCGAGATGCTCACCTACGAGCGCCTCGAGTCCTGCAATGCCCTCTACTGTCTTTGCCATCCCAGCATCATTGCCGACGCGACCGACGGAGTCGAGAATGGGCAGGTCGTCGAGGCGTGCAGTTTGCTAGCTGAACCAGATTTTGGTGTGTTCCCTGGATTGGGAGTGCAGGAGAACCACGATCAGGGCGTACTCGAACATCGCGTTGATGATGTTTCCGCCGATGAGTACGTAGCCCAGGTTGCCGACCGGTCCGCCGACGCCGAGGGTGTTCACGAGCCTCGATGCGAGCGGGAGGAACGACGCCGCTATGGCGACCCGGTAACCAAGCTTGCGCTCGTTCGCTATCCCCCATGCCCCGTAGAGGAAGCCCACGATGGACCCGACCGCGATGATCCGGCCCCAGAGCGTGTAGCTGATCTGGTTGTTGAAACTCACGCTGAGAAAGTTGAGAACGGCCCAGAATGCGTCGAAGTACAACAGGAACTGGCTGACCACGAGGGTCTGGGGGAGGCGGGAGTTGAACCAGCGGGTCGACATGACTGACAGTCTGGCAGGACTCGTCCTCGCTGCTGGAGCCGGTACCCGACTCTGGCCGTTGACCGCGGAGTTGACCAAGGCACTGTGTCCGCTCGGTGACCGTGCACTTGTGGATCACCGGATCGATCAGTTGGCGCCGCTCGTCGGCGGTGTCGCGGTCAACGTCCGACACGGAGCCGTTCCGCTCCTGGCACATCTCGACGAATTGGCACTTCCGGTTCACGTCTCGCTGGAAGCACCGATCGTGTTGGGGACTGCCGGAGCAATCGGCAACCTTGCAGCGTGGCTCGACGGCCGATCGGTGTTGGTCGTGAACGCGGACATGTACACGACCGCGGATCTGGGCGCGTTCGTGGGGGAGTGGGACCGAACACGCGCGTGTGTGCTGACCGACACCCCGGGCGACTTCGGACCAAGGAGTGCGGTCGTTGCCTCAATAGTTCCCGGCGCTGTCGCAGCAGGGATTGCGGCGGCGCCGGCGGGGTTGTGGGAGGTGCTCTGGAGCCCGGAACTCGAAGCCGGACGCCTGCAGACCGTCCACACAGACGCTGCTGCCATCGACTGTGGAACACCAGTGAGGTATCTGGAGGCAAACCTGATGTGGCTGCGGGCCGGCGGCCGTGCGGCCGGAGCGGAGAGCTCATGGTTCGGACGGGACTCCATCGTGACCGGCGACATCCGCTACAGCGTGGTCGGGAGCGGAGCCCGCGTGGACGGAACGACGAGAGGTTGTGTGGTCTGGCCGGGTGCCGAGGTGAAATCCACCGAGGTTCTCAGCAATGCCGTCCGCACGCCGTTTCGGACCGTGTTGGTGAGGCCTCAGTTCCGTTTGCGTGGTGCTCGCACCGGAGTTGCAAGGTGGCCGGCCCGCAACTGACCACATGCTGCGTCGATCTCCGAACCTCGTGTGTCCCGGATCGTCGTGTTCACGCCGGCGTCGCGGAGGCGGCGCGAGAAAGCGTGGACCCTGTTTCGTGATGAACCTCTGACCGCGTAACCGGGCGTTGGGTTGAGCGGGATGAGGTTCACGTGTGCCTGGAGCCTGCGAGCCAGTGGAATGAGGCGGTCCGCATCCTCGTAGCGATCGTTCACGTCCGATATGAGTGCCCATTCGAAACTGATCCGCCGGTGTGTTGCTTCGAAGTAGGCCTCACAGGTCTCCATGAGCGTCGCGATGGGCCAGCGGCGGTTGATCGGTACGAGCTCATCGCGCAGTGTGTCGTCGGCTGCATGAAGTGATACGGCGAGGTTCACGGGAAGATCTGCTGTGGCCAGGCGCTTGATGCCGGGTACCAACCCGACCGTGGACACCGTGAGGTGACGGGCTCCTATGCCTATGTCGTCATGCAACCGACGGACCGCGCCCCATGTGCCGTCCATGTTCGCGAGCGGCTCGCCCATTCCCATGAAGACGATGTTGGATACACGTGCAGGGGTGCCCTCGCTCGATGAACGTCCCGTCCTCCGAGTACGGGCGATGGTGTGCTGTTGTCCGCGGATCACCTGTTCAACGATCTCGCCGGTGGTGAGATGGCGTTCGAACCCGGCCTGACCGGTGGCACAGAAGCTGCAGCCCATAGCGCATCCCGCCTGACTCGACACGCACACCGTGGTACGCGGTCCGCTCGAATCAGTGGCGGGGTAGTACATGAGGACGGTTTCGATGGCGGCACCGTCATGGAGTTCCCAGAGCCATTTGACGGTGTTACCGGCGTCGGAGACGGATTCCTCCACCTTCGTCAGCGCAGACGGAAATCGATCTTCGAGGTGTTTTCGCAGCTCTGCAGGCAGGTTTGTGATGTCTGCAGGGCTGCGAGACTGCCTGTAGAGACCATCCCAGAGCTGATCGACCCTGTAGGTCGCTTCGTCGGACAGTGCGTCCCCGAGTGCCTCCCGGCCGAGGTCATAGATCGTGGTCGGTGCGCCCCGGTTCGTAGCGTTCCCCTTCATCGGTACCCTCCCCGTCGTTCGACCACATCGAAGCCCATGCGCTCGTACATGCGCAGAGCGGAGGCATTGTCGGCTTCGGTGTAGAGGTTCGCCGTGCGCAGTCCACGGCTGGCCAGGAAGTCGAGGCCGGCCTCGACCATGGCGGGCCCCAACCTGGTTCCGTGAACCCGGGGGTCGGTTGCTATCACCCAGATCTCACCCTGCGGAGGGTCCCCGGCCGCGACTGTTTCCGGATCGTCTCCGGGATGGATCCGCGTCCAACAGAACCCGTCGATGCCCGGGGCCGCAGGAGCGCCGTCGGCATCGTGGACGAGGATCCCCGAACGGTCGACCCATGGTTCGGCGAGAGCTTCGCCGAGCCGCGACCCGTCCCAGTTGCCCTGCTCGGGGTGCCAGGCAAACGCGGCATTGTTGACGGCCAACAGTGATTCGGAGTCCCGGTCGACCTCGAACGGGCGGGTGTGGACCCGGGGGATGCCATCGCGGGCGGAGGCGTCGAGTGGTAGATCCCTTCGCATCTGCACCAGTGTGCGGACCCTCCGCAGCCCCATGGCCGCCATGCGTTCATCACATGGTTCGAGATCGATCGACCCCGGTACGGTGCTGCACCAATCGAGCGAGGCCGCATGGGGTCTGTCCGGCTGGGTTTCGGGATTGCTTCGGTCGTCGCTCACTGGGGCCAACGGTACCTGGGTGGGCCTGCCGTTCGGGCAGGTCAACCCGCCGGACTACCGTGCGCCCATGGCATCCAAGAACGCACGACCTGATCCCCCCCGAGGCGCTCGTCGTCCGCGTTCGCCCAAGGGACGTGCGCGCTGGACCAACCAGTTGCTCAGCGAGGAGTATCCGGGAGCGGTGTGCGAACTCGATCACTCGAACGCATTCGAGTTGCTCGTCGCCACGATCCTCTCGGCGCAGTGCACCGATGTCCGGGTGAACATGGTCACTCCCGCGTTGTTCGCGCGCTATCCGAGTCCCGAGGACCTTTCAGCTGCGAACCCCGAGGAGCTCGAGGAGATCATTCACTCCACCGGGTTCTACCGGGCGAAGGCCCGGAGTCTGATCGGCATGGCGACAGCTCTCGAGGAGCGCTTCTGTGGCGAGGTTCCATCCAGGATGTCCGACCTCGTGACGGTCCCGGGGGTCGGGCGAAAGACGGCGAACGTGGTCCGCAGCGTCTCCCTCGGCCTGCCCGGCCTGCCAGTCGACACCCACGTCCTGCGACTCTCACGTCTTCTCGGACTCACCGAGGAAACCGATCCGGTCAAGGTCGAGATGGAGCTCAATCCGATGGTGCCCGCGTACGACCGGGGCGATTTCAGCTTGCGGATGATCCTCCACGGGCGCCGGGTCTGTGTCGCTCGCCGCCCTCGATGTGGGGAATGCGTGCTCGCGTGGTTCTGTCCCTCGGCCGAGCTCTGAGCCCAACTCGTGCCTGTGAGCACGGGCCGTGAACGCTCGTCACAGCGAACACTGTTAGTGACCGACGTTCGGATATCCGCGATCAACTGAACGCACAGGGTGGGAAGTTGCTGAAAAGGTGAAGTGAGTCGGCCCGGACTCTCGACATCGAAGCACGATTGTGGTTTTGTGAACTGTGTCAGGAACCCGCCACCTGACCCGCGAACGTGGGCTCCCGCCGCCCGCTTCGCACGACCGGCGCCCTTCGGGGCGCCGGTCCTCGTTCTGCGAGAGGTACGCAGTCCTGCGGCTGCATGCAGGCCCTGGGTGATACCGAGTCGGTCAGACGCCTGCGGCGAGCGTGCGGTTCAACTTGCGGTTCGCCGACCGAAGGTGGCGTTCGATGTCGTAGATGGAGCCGAGGAGGTCATCCTTGTCGGTGCCGCGGACCTCGTCGGCAGCCTCGTCGAGGCGCTTGATCATCTGATCGAGGGTGGAGGACAGGCTCAACAGATCGGCTTGCAGCGACATCGCCAAGTTCTAGCACCGGCCCGTCCCGTTCACGCCCCGGCCGTTTCGGGACCGTGCTCATCCAGATCGAGTCCTCTTCAACTCGTTGGTCGCAAGGCGTCTGCCTCGGTACCTTTGGGCGGTGACCGCCTCCGAAGCCGAACCCAACTCCCGGGATCGCACCACAGATCTGCTCTCGCTCATCGACCTGCGCGGCGTCACCGACGTAGCCAGCTCGTTGCCGGCTCCGGACATCTCCGGCGAACAGCCTGTCGCCGCGGTGCGGGAGATCATCGAAGCGGTCCGCGAAGGTGGGGATGCGTCTCTCATCGAACTCACGGAGCGATTCGACGGGGTGTCGCTCGAGAAGATCCGGGTGCCCGATTCAGAGCTCGCTTCAGCTCTCGAGGACGTACCCGACGAGGTTCGCGAAGCACTCGAGCTGGCGGCCGAACGGATCCGGGTGCACCACCTCGCACAACTGCGGGCCGACGTGACCCACGAATCGGACGGGGTCAGGGTCACCAGCACGACGCGCCCGGTGCAGAGCGCCGGTTGTTACGTACCGGGTGGAAGGGCGTCATATCCGTCGACCTTGTTGATGACGGTGATACCGGCGAAGGTTGCGGGAGTGCATCGGGTGGTGGTGTGCGTGCCCCCGGATGCCCGAACGGGCAGGGTCGCCCGCGTGACCCTCGCGGCTGCCGCGATCGCCGGGGTGGACGAGCTCTACCAGGTTGGGGGAGCCCAGGCGATAGCTGCGCTCGCATACGGTACCGGGACGATTCCTCCGGTCGACGTGGTCTGTGGGCCCGGGAACCTCTACGTGGCTGTCGCGAAGCGGGAAGTTGCTTCCCGGGTGGGTGTAGCGGCCGCCTTTGCCGGTCCTTCCGAGGTGGTTGTGGTTGCTGACGGCACCGTCGACCCTGATCTGGTGGCGATCGATCTGATGCTCCAGGCTGAACATGGTCCCGACGGGTTGGCCTGGTTGGTCACATGGGAGGCTTCCGTGATCGACTCGGTGCAGGCGTCGATCGCCCGACTCGTGGCGGTTGCCGACCGGCGCAACGACATCGAGTCGACGCTCGTGCGGTCCGGGTACGCGGTTCTGGTGGATTCGCCCGCGATGGCATTGAAGGTGACCGATGAGGTGGCACCCGAACACCTCGAGTTGCTCTGCAACGGGGCCGAGGAGATGGCCACCGAAGTGCGAAATGCCGGGGCTGTGTTCTGCGGGCCGTGGTCTCCGGCCTCGATCGGTGACTACATCGCGGGTCCGTCACATGTGCTGCCCACACATCGCAGCGCCAGGTTCTCCTCCGCGTTGAGCGTGGACGACTTCACGAAGCACATCCACATCGTCTCTGCGACACAGCAGGGTCTGGCTGCGGTCGGCCCGGCGACGGTGGCCCTCGCAGAGGCCGAAGGGCTGAACGCGCACGCCGATTCCGTGAGGATGCGGCTCGAGCATCCGGATTCGGCGACTGCCGGGGATCAGCGACGAGATGAAGCCGGAGGCCCGAGTTGAACAGCGAAGAGAGCGAGGTGCACCCGGGTCGGCCGAGGGTGCGCGACGACCTGGCGATGATGGCGGGGTACCACTCACCCCAACTCGATGTGGAGGTGCGACTCAACACCAATGAGGCCCCGGAGCCACCCCCTGCAGCGTTCGCCGAGAAGCTGGCCGAGGCCGTGTCCGACATCGAGTTCAATCGCTACCCGGACCGTTCCGCTCTCGCGCTGAGAACCGCCATCGCTGAACTCGAGGCCTCCGGGCCGGTGGGTGGCCTGTCCGCGGACCAGGTGATGGTGGCCAACGGATCGAACGAGATCCTGCAGACCCTGTGTCTGACCTACGGGGGCCCCGGTCGGACCGCGGTCACGTTCGAACCGACCTACGCCCTCCACTCGCACATAGCTCGGATCACCGGTACGAAGGTCGTGTCGGGGTCGCGGCGGGAGGACTTCTCCCTCGACCTCGACGAGGTGGAGGACGTGGTCGCCTCCGCACGGCCCGCGATCACGTTCCTGTGTTCACCCAACAACCCCACAGGCGGGGCTGAGAGCAACGGGACGATAGCGGCGGTGCTCGAGCTGGTACGGGCTGTCGGTGGCCTGTTGGTCGTGGACGAGGCATATGGGCAGTTTGCGGCCGAGACTGCGCTCCGGTTGGTCGACGAGGGCACACCATTGGTGGTGACCCGGACGTTCTCCAAGACATGGTCGGCTGCCGCACTTCGACTCGGGTACCTGGTGGGCCCCACCTGGGTGGCCAACGACGCCGAAGGTGTCCTGTTGCCCTACCACCTGGACGCGTTGAAGCAGGCTGCGGGTCTGTTGGCGCTGGAGTTCCGTGACGAGATGGACCTTCGGGTGGCGAACCTGGTGGAGGAACGTGGACGTGTGGCCCTGGCGCTCGATGACCTCGGTGTCGAACGATGGCCCTCGGATGCCAACTACATCCTCTTCCGTCCCGAACTCGGTGGAGCGACCGGTGCCCGCGGGATGCAGGAGAGCCCCGAGGTTTCTGATGGGGACGTTCTGTGGCAACGGCTGGTCGAAAGCGGTGTGTTGGTGCGCAACTGTGCGAGTTGGCCCGGACTCGACGGATGCCTTCGCGTCACGCTCGGTACGCCGGAGGAGAACGACAGGTTCCTCGCCGCGCTGGCGGAGGCCCTGTAGACGAATGCGTTGCGATAGCACCGCGTCGACATGCGAAGCTGTCCCGGTGGGCAACTCTCCGACAAAGGCGACTCGAACGGCTCAGAAGGCCAGGAATACCGCGGAGACCGACATTTCGGTCTCGCTCGAAGTGGACGGCAGTGGCGAAACCGATTGCCACACCGGATTGCCGTTCTTCGATCACATGCTCGATCAACTCGGGCGCCACAGTGGGATGAACCTCGAGGTCGTGGCGAAGGGTGACCTTGCAGTGGATGCACACCACACGGTCGAGGACAGCGGGATCCTCGTTGGTTCGGTACTCGCCGAGGCGCTCGGGGATCGACGTGGTGTCCGCCGGTTTGCCTCGATCCGGGTTCCGCTCGACGAAGCACTGGTGGAAGCTGTGGTGGATCTCTCGGGTCGACCCTATGTGTTCTACGACGTGGTGCCGCCGGGTCAGAAGATCCTCGGAGACCCGCCGTTTGATCCACAACTCATGGAGGAGTTCTGGCGGGCATTCGCGGGCAATGCGGAAATCACACTGCACCTCCAGCTGGTGCGGGGAAAGAACACCCACCACATAGTCGAAGCCTCGGTCAAGGCTGTGGCGCGCGCTCTGCGCGATGCGGTGCGTGTCGAAGGCGGAGGCGTTCCCTCCACCAAGGGCGTGCTGTGAGCGACGCCGGTCCGGGCGATCGCCCGCGGATCGCGGTACTCGACTACGGGATCGGAAACCTGCGCTCGGCGGAGAAGGCGTTCATCCACATCGGAGCGGACGCGTTCCTGACCGCAGAGCCGGAGTTGGTGGCCCAGGCGGACGGCGTGGTGCTGCCGGGGGTGGGAGCGTTCGGGCGTTGTCGAGAAGCTCTCCATGAAAGCGGCCTCGATGAGGTGGCTCTGGAGGCGGTGGCTTCAGGGCGGCCGTTTCTCGGCATATGTGTGGGTATGCAACTGCTGCACGACGGATCGGAGGAGGCCCCCGGGGTCGTGGGTCTCGGAGTCCTGCCCGGGATGGTCATTTCTTTGCCGCCCGGAGTACGCCACCCGCAGATGCAGTGGAACAGGCTCCGCCCCCGAGGGGAATCCCCGCTTCTCGAAGGCCTCGAGGCCGATCCCTGGATGTACTTCGTGCACAGCTACGCACCGGAGGTGACCGCTCAGACCGTGGCTACCTGCGACTACGGCGGCGAGATATCCGCCCTGGCACAGCGCGACAATGTCCACGCCACCCAGTTCCACCCCGAGAAGTCGTCGACGGCCGGCCTGGCGCTGCTGGGCAATTTCGTGAAACTCGCGGCCGAGGCGCGTTCCGAGAGGGATGCCTACGAGGGGATTCGCCGCAGTGCCCCAGCGGCCGGTGCCCCGGCGGAAGGCAGCGGTCTCACGGAGTCCGGTCAGCGATGATGGATCTGTACCCCGCGATAGATCTGCTGGGGGGCCGTTGTGTGCGGCTGTACCAAGGTGACTACGACCGTGTGACCGACTACGGCGATGATCCTGTCGAGTGGGCCCGGGCGTTTGAATCTGCCGGAGCATCCTGGATCCACGTGGTTGATCTGGATGCGGCCCGCGCCGGTGATCCGGTCAACCGCGAGGTGATCGGACGTGTTGCCGAAGCCGTCAACGTGCCGGTGCAGACAGGCGGAGGAGTGCGCGATGCGGAGGCCGCGGAGACTCTGTTCGATCTCGGGGTGGCCCGCGTCGTGATCGGAACCGCCGCCATCGAGGATCCCTCGATGGTCGAACGTCTGGCAGCACGCTTTCCGGTGGCTGTGGGACTCGACGCCCGCGGTGGTGAAGTGGCCGTTCGTGGTTGGCGTGAAGGTTCCGGACTGGATCTGCTCTCGCTGGTGCATCGGTTCGATGATGCAGGGGTGGCTGCGTTGGTGGTCACCGAGATCGGTCGGGACGGCACGCTGGAAGGTCCGGACACCGAAGGGCTGGCTGAGGTGCTTGCCGCCACTGACGTGCCCGTGGTGGCGTCGGGTGGTGTCGGTACCCTCGACGATCTGCGGACACTGGCCCTCCTCGAAGCATCCGGTAGGAGGCTCTCGGGTGCGATCGTCGGACGGGCGATCTACGAGGGTGCCTTCGAGGTGGGTGACGCACTCGATGCCTGTGCAGCCTCCGGAGGAGGTCGATCGTGAGGACCGCAAGGGTGATTCCGTGTCTGGACGTCGATGCCGGCCGCGTGGTCAAGGGCGTCAACTTCGTCGACCTGCGTGATGCAGGCGATCCGGTGGAACTGGCCGCCCGCTATGACGAACAGGGTGCCGATGAACTCGTGTTCCTGGACATAACTGCGTCGTCTGATCGTCGCGACACCACAATCGAAATGGTTCGCCACGTCGCCGAGCAGGTCTTCATACCGTTCACCGTCGGCGGCGGCATCCGGACCGTCGAGGATGCGAGACGGATCCTGCGCGCGGGAGCCGACAAGGTCGGCGTCAACACCGCCGCCGTGGAGCGTCCCGAGTTGATCGCCGAGATCGCAGACGAGTTCGGAGCGCAGTGTGTCGTGGTAGCGATCGACGCACGGCGCAGCAGCGCCGATGCGAGCGGCGATGTCGTCACGGCCGACCATGGGGCTGATACTCCGACATCGCCGCACGGTTCCTTCGAGGTCTACACACATGGTGGCCGCACACCGAGCGGCCTCGACGTGCTCGGGTGGGCGGTCCGCGCCACCGATCTGGGAGCAGGTGAGATTCTCCTCACCTCGATGGATCGCGACGGAACGCGCTCCGGATTCGACTGTGAACTGACCTCGGCGGTCTCGGCTGCCACCAATGTGCCGGTCATCGCCTCGGGTGGTGTCGGGTCGCTCGATGATCTGGTGGAAGGGGTCACTGTCGGTCACGCCGACGCGGTGCTGGCTGCGTCGATCTTCCATTTCGGAGAACACACGGTGGATGATGCCAAGACAGTGATGGCAGCTGCCGGGATCACCGTCCGCCAACCCTGAACCCCTGCGTCTACAAGGAGACCCGAGTGGATCTGCGCATCTTCACCGAACCCCAACAGGGAGCCCGCTACGCGGACCTCCTCGCGGTCGCACTGCGGGCCGAGAGGCTCGGGTTCTCGGCGTTCTTCCGTTCCGACCACTACCTGAGGATCGGTGAGGGGTCCCCGCTGCCGGGCCCGACCGATGCCTGGGTCACTCTCTCCGGCCTGGCCCGTGACACGTCCACCATACGGCTGGGCACGATGGTCACCGCGGCGACGTTCAGGCTGCCCGGACCTCTCGCCATCGCGGTGGCCACCGTGGACGACATGTCCAATGGGAGGGTGGAGTTCGGCATCGGTGCGGGCTGGTACGACGAGGAGCACCGCAACTACGGCATTCCGTTTCCATCGATGGGTGAACGCTTCGACCGACTCGAAGAACAACTGGAGATCATCACCGGTCTGTGGTCCACCCCGGTCGGCAGTACCTTCGATTTCACCGGCGAGCACTACCTCGTTGCCGGGTCGCCCGCATTGCCGAAACCGGTGCAGTCACCGAGGCCACCGGTGATCGTCGGAGGGTTCGGCCCGAAGCGCACTCCATCGCTGGTGGCCCGATTCGCGAACGAGTACAACGTTCCCTTCGCCGACCCCGAGACGACCGTGGCACTGGGGCGCAACATCGATGCGGCCTGCGAGATGGTCGACCGCGATCCTGCGAGCGTGTTGCGATCGGCGGCACAGGTCGTGTGCGTGGCCGACGATCCCGGGGAACTCAGTCGGCGGGCCGCGGCCATCGGTCGTGACCTCGATGAGGACCTGCGGGTCAATGGCATCGCGGGCAGTGTGGCCGAGGCTGCGCAGAAGGTCGGCGAGTTCGAGGATGCCGGGATCGAGCGTCTCTACCTACAGGTCCTCGACCTGTCGGATCTCGATCACCTCGATGAACTGTCACGGATCGGCGGCTGAACGCGGCTTCCGCGGTCCGGATTCATTCGATGGCGGTGCGGGGGCTGCGCCGAGGCGTTCGAACCTCCGGTAGCGTTGCCTCCGCATGACAGACCCCAAAGGCACATCCGAAGTGACGAACGCCTCGGGCGGCAAGACGAAAGGGGGACCTGCTGACCGGTCGCCGCAAAGCCGGCAACCGGTCCCCAAGCGTGAGAAGGTTCCGGTTCGGATGCTCTCCGACCGCATACTCGTCTCCATCGACAAGGGCCCGGGGGAGAGGCGAACCAACAGCGGGATACTGATCCCTGCCACTGCCCAATTGGCCAAACGGCTCGCATGGGCCGAGGTGCGGGCGGTCGGTCCGAATGTCAGGGCCGTCGAGGAGGGCGACAATGTCCTCTACAACCCCGAGGAGACCTACGAGGTGGAGGTCCGTGGAGACACCTTCGTGATCCTGCGTGAACGCGACCTGCACGCCGTGGCTGCCGAACGGCTCGAGGAAGACCACACCGGGTTGTACCTCTGAGCTGCTTCTGGTTCTGAGGGCCTGCGTGAGGCTTCCAGGCTCCATCTCGATTTCCCCCGGGAACCCACTGTCTCCAGCCGGCGACATACCCCTACGATGGCGGATATGGCCCCCAGCGCAACACCGATCGAGATCCGCGAATCCGACCTTTCGGCAATTCGATTCAACGAGGACGGCCTCGTGGCCGCGATCGTCCAGGACGTCGATACCCGCGCAGTTCTGATGATGGCCTGGATGAACGCCGAAACACTGCGAATGAGCCTGGAACAGGGCCGAACCGTGTTCTGGTCACGCAGCCGCTCAGAGGTGTGGCGCAAGGGCGATACGTCAGGCGATCGACAGTTCGTGCGATCTGCCCACTATGACTGCGATGGCGACACGCTGTTGTTTCTCGTCGAACAGGAAGGCAAGGGTGCATGCCACACCGGTGCGTATTCGTGTTTCTTCCGGGCGTTCGGGTCTGATGAACAGACAACCGGGGCACCCGGACCGGTCTGAACGGTGGGCGACTCGCCAGGCGTGATCCCCGAATGGTCGACGTTCAAGGAACTAGCGGCGACGCACCGGGTCGTGCCGGTGATGCGACCCCTGCTGGCTGATCTCACCTCTCCGGTAGCCGCCTTCATCCGTCTGTGCGGCAACGACTCCGACGGTCAACCCGGCTACCTGCTCGAATCGGTCGACCACGGTGGCCGCTGGGCACGGTGGTCCTTCGTGGGGCGTCATCCACGGGCGAGGATCGTCTCATCGGCCGGCCGGGTGGAGGTGACCGGCGACCTGCCCGCGGACCTGCCGCTCGATGAAGGAGTGCTCGCAACGCTCCAGAGGCTGCTCGACCTCTACCGGGCCCCGGATGCCGCGTCATTCAACGCAGGACCCAATTTCGAGGTTCCACCGCTCCACGCCGGAGTGGTCGGCTATCTCGGATTCGATGTCGTGCGCGAGGTGGAACGTCTGAACGAGGCGCCTCCCGACGACCGGGGTTGGCCCGACGCGGTGCTGTCGGTCATCGGCGAGATAGCGGCCTATGACCACTGGAACGCCAGGGCCACTCTCATCGCGAACGCGTTCATCGATGACGGAGCGGACGATGCCGCGATCGAAGCCGCCTACGAAGGTGCCTGTGCGAGGTTGGACACGATGGCCATCGACGGCGCGAGCCCGATTTCCGAGCCACTCGTGGACCCACCGGCGATCGATGAAATGCCGGCTGACGTCGTCTCGGGCATGGCTGGGGGGGCATACCAACAGGCGGTGGCGGTCGCCAAGGAGCACATCCTCGCCGGGGATATCTTCCAGGTGGTCATCTCGCAGCGCTTCGACGTGGAGACCACTGCTGATCCACTCGACGTCTACCGGGTGCTGCGCCAGGTCAACCCTTCGCCCTACATGTACTACGTGCGCGAGCCGGAACTGACCCTGGTGGGTTGTTCGCCCGAACCGATGGTGCAACTCCTCGATGGCCGTGTGATCTCGAGACCGATCGCCGGAACCCGGTTCCGTGGCGCCACCGACGAGGCCGACCGCCGGATGGCCGCAGAGTTGCTCGAACACCCCAAGGAGCGTGCCGAGCACATCATGTTGGTGGATCTGGCCCGCAACGACGTCGGTCGTGTGGTCACCTTCGGCACGTGCCGACTCGATGAGCTGATGACCCTGGAGCGGTACAGCCACGTGATGCACCTCACCTCCCAGGTCTCAGGTGAGTTGGCCCCTGGAAGTACCCCGATAGACGTGTTGAGGGCGACCCTGCCGGCGGGAACGGTCTCGGGTGCACCCAAGGTTCGCGCGATGCAGATAATCGACGAACTCGAGGCCTCTCGGCGGGGTCCGTATGCAGGAGTCGTGGGCTACCTGGACTTTCGGGCAACATAGACACAGCGATAGCGATTCGCACGCTGATCATGGATACCACTGCGTCCAACGGGACGAGGCGGGCGTCGGTGCAGGCAGGCGCCGGCGTGGTGGCAGACTCGGATCCCGATGATGAGGAGCTCGAGACGCGCAACAAGGCCAAGGCCCTGCTGGTTGCTATCCCCGCAGCGGAACGGATGACCGACCAGCGCAGGGCCACGATGGAGGACCTCCCATGAGCGAAGCCGAAGTGGTGGTGGGCCGTTGGCGACGCGACGTATTGGTGG
The DNA here is from genome assembly GCA_963805905.1 of uncultured Microthrixaceae bacterium. Classification (GTDB taxonomy): domain Bacteria; phylum Actinomycetota; class Acidimicrobiia; order Acidimicrobiales; family Microtrichaceae; genus JAMLGJ01. The sequence continues at coordinate 1,901,539 of CAWDVV010000001.1, read as the reverse complement.
TGCGGGGTCCTGATGCGATCACCTACCTCCAGGGGCAGGTGTCTGCCGATGTCATCACGCTGGAACCCGGCCAGTCGACCCTCGCTCTGCTCCTCGAGCCCAACGGCAAGGTCCAGTTGCTGGCGCGCGTGTGGCGGACCGGCGAACACGTCATCGTGATCGACACCGATGCAGGCGCTGGGGATGCACTCGATGCCCGGTTGCGGCGCTTCCTGTTGCGCACCGATGTGACCATCGACCGCCTTGATTGGGATTGTGTGGTCCTGCGCGGTCCGGGGGCAACCGAACTCGTGGGCGAACTGGATGTCGCCGGAGCGGAGCTGGTCGGTCTGGGCATGTGGCCGGGTGTCGATGGGGTGGATCTTCTCGGCCCCGATGTGAGTGTCTCGACGTTCTCGGCACGCGACGACGTGCGCCAGGCGCAACCGGGCGAGATCGAAGCCCTTCGGATCGGTTCGGGTTGGCCGGCTCACGGCGCCGAGATCGTTCCCGGGGTCATTCCGGCCGAGATCGGTCCGTGGCTCATCACTGCGGCGGTCAGCTTCACGAAGGGCTGCTATGTGGGCCAGGAACTCACAACCCGCATCAACAGTCGCGGTGGCAACGTTCCACGCAACCTTCGGAGCTTCGGCCTACCGGAAGGCGTCGGAGCCGACCCCGGAAGCGAGATCGTGGTAGTTGGCGGTGACGGTTCGCCGGTGGGAGTGGTGACCAGTGCGATCCTCGATCCGCGAACGAATGCGTCGGTTGTACTCGGCTTCGTGAAGCGCTCGGTCGACGAAGGCGCAGAGCTGACCGTGGCACCGTCGGGTGGATGACTCGCCCGCACCCGATCCGGCGGTCCCGGGTCCTAGCCGGGAATGCCGTCGAGCATCGGGGGGATCGCCTCGGTGTGCAGTGACTTCTGCGTAGCAGAATCGCCATCCGTCGCCATGAACGGGTCCCGGGTGTTTCGCAGAGCACCGGAAGGCAGTGTGTAGGGATCGGCCGCGCCGAGGTCCACCCCGTAGCCCTGGTCCGCCAACGCTGCGATGGTGACGCGGCTCAGTTTCGTGGGTGGGAGCCCCAGATAGCCGGTCATGAGCTCGTCATCGAAGGTGGACTCGCGCCAGTGGGCGAGCACCGTGCCCAACCGGCCCCCGTCCTCCACCGGAACTGGCCCGCTTCCGCCGAGTTCGCGGTACGCAGCGACTCCTGCGAGGCCGGTGTAGCCCGGGTTGGTGAACAGGTCGGTGAGGCGTCCACCGATGATCCAGCTCGGTCCGAGCCCGAGTACATGGCCCATTTCGTGGAGAATCACATCGTCGAGACTCCCTTGGTCCTCGAGCCGTTGGAGGTCCTCGGTATCGAATTCCATGATGCCGTAGTAGGGCTGCCAATGGCCTTCCCGGATGAGGATCCCCCCGGCTGACCCCAGCACCCGTCCTGGTCCATCCATCGGGATGTCCCGGGCATCGATGAGTACGTCGTCCACGACGCCGTTGAATCCGGGGTTCCATCCCAGGAGACCTGCGGGAAGGTCGAGTGGAACGTCGGGTACACCGGCTGTGATCACCTCTTCCCAACGGTTGGCTGCATTTTGGAAGGCATTCTTGAATATCGGATCCATCCCCGGATCGAGTCTCAGGGATATCCGGAAGTCCTCGGTGGGACCGGGGTCAGTTCGCATCTCCACCGACTCGCTCACCGGAGCGAAATCGGAGTCAGACACCTGGAGGGTGGCGGTGCGGGTCTCGGCATGATCCATTTGGAGGAGCACGGAGTCGCTCGAACTGCACGGGTTGAACGTGTGGTCGACGGTCCCGTTGCCGTCAACGTCAATACGGCAGGAGAGTTGGTCGCCGTTGGGGTCGGAGATACTCCAGCGCAAGACCCCGACCACCGGTGCGTCGGTGCGTTCGGAGTGGAAGCGCAATGAATGGATGGCCGGTGGACCCGCCGGGGTACCTGGTGAGGTGGGTGGTGCACAGCCGGCGGCCAACGCACACAGGACGGCAACAGCAGCCGTCTCGAGAACACGACGGATTCCGTTCAGATCGGACATCGAAACTCTCATTGTGAGTTCGCAGTCATTGTCCGGACCCCCGCTGTTACCTGCAGCGATGCTAGACGGTCGGTTGCCGCCTCTGCCCGGGCCAGCCGTGTTGTTGCGGGCCAGCCGTGTTGTTGCGGGCCAGCGTGTTGTTGTGGTTCAGCCGTGTTGCCAGATCCGGTTGCGCAACGACCTGTGCTCCCGGAGGGCAACACCGTCGAGAGTCGCCATTTCGCGGTCGCTGAGTGTCCAGCCGAGCGCGCCGGCGTTCTGTCGCGCCTGCTCCGCCGATTTCGCCCCTGCGATCGGCACGGCACCTTTCTGGATGATCCAACGCAGCGCGACCTGGGCAGGTGTGCGTCCATCGTGTTCATCTCCGATGAGGCGAAGCTGGCCCACCACACGATCGACCTGCTCCATCGGATGGGCCGAGAACGTCCTCACCTTCGGTGGTGGGTTGACCGCTGAGTACTTCCCGGTCAGACGCCCCTGGCCGATCGGTGAGTACGCGATCGGAATGACGCCCTGACGCTTGCAAGCAGCGAGCAGTCCGCTGGTCTCGGGTTGGCGACGCAGTAGCGAGAATTCGATCTGGTTGGATGCCAGTCGCATCCCTCGCTTGTCGAGTTCGCGGTGGATGCGTGTCATCTCTCGTTCTGAATAGTTCGATACCCCAACCGCCCTGACCAGGCCATCGGAGTGCACCCGGGCAAGTGCTTCGGCCAGCGCGGCGGGGGATCTGAGGCTGGTCGGACCGTGGATCTGGTACAGCTCGACCTGGTCCACACCGAGACGTCCGAGTGAGGCTTCGAGTGACTTGCGTACTGCGCCCACGACATTCAACTTCTGGGGCATGGGCATGAACTTCGTCGCGATCACGAGGTCATCGCGCACGCCCGGGTTGGCTCCGAGTAGACGACCGATGATTCGTTCGCTCTCGCCATTCCCGTAGACCTCGGCAGTGTCGAAGAAGGTGATCCCCGCTTCTATCGATGCCTCGAATGCTTCGGCGATGGTGGCTTCGTTGACCGCAGGGTCGTAGGTCCCCATACCCCACGTGTCCGCATCACCCCACGCCCAGGTACCCACCCCGAAAGGCGCTGTCTCGATTCGGCTGCCCGCGAAGGTGATCCGGTCCATGGCAGCCAGCTTAAGACGACTCCGTCGTCGCACGGACCGTGCTCCGGCGATGGGCGAGTAGTTGCCGACCGCCGGATCTCCCGGCGTCGCGTATCCTCGCGCGGTGGCCACGTACCTGGACAAGATCCTCGATGACCACCGGGATCGAGCAGCGGTGGATGGTCGCTCAACTGATCAGCTGATCGAACAGGCCCGGGGACTGGGGTCACCGAGAGGCTTCGCGGCCGCGCTGGGCGGGGGGCCACGTCTCCGGGTCATCTCCGAGATCAAGCGTCGGTCGCCTTCCAAGGGTGATCTGGCGGTCGGACTCGATCCCGCAGGGCTCGCGTCGGTCTATGAGGCCGCGGGAGCCAGCGCATTGTCGGTCCTGACAGACGAGGAGTACTTCGGGGGTTCCCAGGCCGACCTGGGGGCCGCCCGTCGAGCAGTGAGCCTGCCGGTGTTGCGCAAGGACTTCACGGTTTGTGTCAATGATGTGGTCGACGCCCGGCTCATGGGAGCTGACGCGGTGCTCCTGATCGCCGCCGCGCTCGACGATGCAGAGCTGAGGGACTTCGACTCCCTGGCCGCCGAACTCGGACTGGACGCGCTCGTCGAGGTTCACGACGAGGCTGAACTGGCTCGGGCTGTCTCGGTCACGCGGGCAGGCCTGATCGGGGTCAACCAACGCGACCTGGCCACCTTCCGGGTCGACCAGTCCCGGGCGGTGCGGGTCGCCGCCGAGATCCCCGATGGGGCGGTCTCGGTCGCCGAGTCGGGCGTCCGGGGACGAGGCGACGCCCTGGCCCTCGCTGCGGCAGGGTACGACGCAGTGCTGGTGGGGGAGCACCTCGTCACGGCTGGGGACACCGCTGAAACCCTCACCGAGTTGAGGGTCGAGCGGGGGTAACGTCGAGGTAAGGCGCACAGTCAAGGCCTACGTCGGCCCGCCTGCACGCATCGCCAAGTACACCCGATAGATCCGGTAGTCGCCTGTCATGTTCATCAAGATCTGCGGAATCACCAACGAAGAGGATGCGTTGACCGCAGTCGGTCTGGGTGCCGACGCTCTCGGGTTCGTTTTCGCTCCGAGCTCGCGGCAGGTGACAGCGAGCACCGCGCGTGACATCGTCAAGCGACTGCCCGCCGATGTTCTCACGATCGGCGTCTTTCGGGACCAGTCAGCCGACGAGGTCACGAGGACCGTTCTGGAATCGGGACTCACCGGCGCGCAACTACACGGCCACGAGACACCTGCCGAAGCCCGGGAGGTGCGTCGCGCCGCAAAGGTGCTCTTCGTGGCTTTCCCGGCGGGAGATCCGGGCCTCAGGTACGTCGAGGAGTACCACGCCGACGCGGTCATGTTGGACGCGCCCGCTCCGGGGTCGGGTCATGTGTTCGACTGGTCCCTGGCCGAGTCCATCCCGATCGGAAGGCGGGTGATCCTCGCAGGTGGACTCAATCCCTCCAACGTCGCGGACGGTATAGCCACGGTCCGCCCGTGGGGCGTGGATGTCTCGAGTGGTGTCGAGATGGCCGGCAATCCGGGCCGCAAGGACCCGTTGCGGATCCACGAGTTCATCAAGGCTGCCCGGAGCGCCGCGGAAGCTCTCCCACTGGGAACCCCACATCAGGACCGGATCCTCGACCGCGATGATGCGTCAACTGATCTGGGGCGTGCGCCCTTCGACTGGGCCGAGCAGGGCGACTGAACCGGCAATTGCTTCGGGCCTTGTCGAGTGGCTCGGGTACCGTGGCCGCCGTGGATCCCCAGCACGACGCCGAAGCAAAGCCGGTAGCACATGACCTTGGCGACGCAGGTCGGCATGCAGCCGGCGGCCCGGAGCCACCGACGGTGATGGGTGACCCCGGCTCGGACGGACATTTCGGCCAATTCGGTGGCCGTTTCGTACCAGAGACCCTCATGCCGGCGCTCCTGGAGCTCACCGACGCGTTCATCGGGGCGTGGGCGGATGAGAGCTTCCGTGGCGAACTGGACGCATTGTTGGCCGACTACGCAGGTCGCCCGAGCCCGGTCACCGAGTGCCACCGGCTCTCCGAGGAACTTGGAGTTCGCGTGCTCCTGAAGCGCGAGGACCTGAATCACACCGGTTCCCACAAGATCAACAACGTGTTGGGGCAGGCTCTTCTGGCCAAGCGTATGGGCAAGACGCGGCTCCTCGCCGAAACCGGGGCGGGCCAGCACGGCGTGGCGACGGCCACAGCTGCTGCCCTCATGGGTCTGGAGTGTGAGATCTACATGGGTGAGGTCGACATGGTCCGCCAGGAGCTCAACGTGTTCCGGATGCAATTGTTGGGCGCCAGCGTGCGCCCGGCGGTCAGTGGCAGTCGGACGCTCAAGGATGCGGTGAACGAAGCGATGCGCGACTGGGTGGCAACGGTCGAGGATTCGCACTACTGCCTGGGCTCGGTGATGGGTCCCCATCCATATCCGTGGATGGTGCGTGAATTCCATCGGGTGATCGGCACCGAAGCGGTCGGGCAGTGCAGCAAGCTGCTCGATGGTGGTGCACCGGATGTGGTCGTCGCGTGCGTGGGCGGTGGTTCCAATGCGGCGGGGATCTTCTCCGGGTTCGCCGAAGATCCCGATGTCGACCTGGTCGGGGTGGAACCCGCCGGGGGAGCGGCTGTGGGCCATGGGGTGCCGGGGATCGTGCACGGCATGCTCAGCTACCTGATGCAGGACGAGTGGGGTCAGGTCATCGAAGCGAAGTCGATCTCGGCGGGCCTCGACTATCCGGGGGTCGGGCCCGAGCACAGCCACCTCGCCGACAGTGGGCGGGCGAGGTATCCGAGCGTCACCGACAGCGAGGTGGTCGATGCGTTCGTCTCCTTGAGCCGCACCGAAGGAATCATCCCGGCGCTCGAGTCCGCACATGCGCTCGCCTGGGTCATCCGTGAGAAGTCTGCGCTGGCAGGTTCCACCGTGCTGGTGAATCTCTCGGGTCGGGGCGACAAGGATGTGGCACAGATGATGGACGTCCTGGCGGACCGGCTGTGAGCAGCGTGCGAACGGCGACCATGGACAGCAGCGCGCCGACATTGCTCCAACCGGTTCTGGAACACAGGATCCGACGCCGGTGGCAAATGTCTCGTTCCCGTATCTGACCGGTGGGCTACCCCAGGCTCCACCCGCCGATTGGACCACGACCGTGTCGGCGGTCGCTGCTGCCGGGGCCGACGGCATCGAGATCGGGATCCCGTTCTCTGATCCGGTGATGGACGGCCCGATCATCCAGCATTCATCCGAGCTCTCCCTCGCCGCCGGTACCACGCCCCACAGCATCCTCGAGGACCTCACGAACCTGGATGCCGGGGTGCCCCTGGCTGTGATGACCTACGCCAACCTGGTGTATCGCTTCGGCTGGCAGCGTTTCGCAGAATCCATGCGCGTCGCGGGGGTCGGCGCGGCGATCCTGCCGGACATCCCCTTGGAGGAATCCGGACCGTGGTGCACCGCCGCGGACGCAGCCGGAGTGGAGACGGTGATGTTGGCAGCGCCGACGGCATCTGATGAACGCCTGGTCAGCGTCATAGAACGCGCCCGCGGTTTCGTCTATGCGGTCGGCTTGTTGGGTGTGACCGGTGAACGCTCCGAGCTCGCAGCGACGTCGCGGGTCATCGCCCGCCGCCTGAAGGCAACGGACTGACATGCCGGTGCTGGTGGGCGTGGGGATCGGTACACCCGCCCAGGCAGTCGAAGTGTGTGAGGACGCGGACGGTGTCGTGGTCGGCTCGGCGCTGGTTCGCGTGGCTGTCGAGACCGGTTCGCCCGAGGCTGTCGGGGAGCTGGTCGGAGAGTTTCGGGACGCTCTGGACCGGGGTTGAAGCTCCGTCGATCGCCCCCGGCGATTCGCGCGGAGAGTGGTGGCCGCTTGAAAATCAGCTTCAAAATGCCGCGGTTGGCCCTGAATCCGTGATAATCACATGGTTGTCACTTAGCCGTTACAGCCAGCCCGAAGGGCATGGCCAGGAGGAGAACCATGAACAAGACCGAACTGGTCGAAACAATTTCCCAGCGCACCGAGATGTCCAAGAAGGACGTACAGTCGGTATTGGACGAGTTCGAGTCCATCGCCGGCGACATCGTCGCGAAGGGCCAGGAAGCGTTGACGATCCCGGGCTTCCTGAAGTTCGAGCAGACCGATCGCAAGGCCCGCAAGGCCCGCAACCCGCAGACCGGCGAAGAGATCGATGTACCGGCATCGAAGGCAGCGAAGGTTTCGGCCGGCGCCAAGCTCAAGACACGGGCCAAGACCCAGAAGTGAGCCGTTGCGCAGCCTGACTGCGCGACAGCCCACTTGATTGCCGGAGCCGACGGCTGACCAGCCATCGGCGCTCCGGACGTCAGATCTACGCAACGCTCCCGGTTTCAGGACCGGGAGCGTTGCGCGTACAGCGGGAGCGTTCGCGTAGAGTCAGGAACATGAGCGACTCAGACCGACTTGCCCCGGGGACCGTGCTCCGGCGTTCCACCTCGCCGACCAGCACGGCGACAGGCATCGACTCTCGGAACTCAAGGGATCCAAGGTGATGGTGTTCTTCTATCCGAAGGCCAACACGCCCGGATGCACCAACCAGGCCTGCGGGCTGCGCGACGTCGCGGAACAGATCGGCGACACGGTCATCGTCGGCATCAGCCCCGACATGCCTGACAAGCTCGACTCCTTCGACGACGAAGCATTCGCTGGGGTTCACTCTGCTGAGCGACCCCGAACACGCCGTGGCCGAGAAATACGGGGTCTGGGGAGAGAAGAAGCTCTACGGCAAGACCTACATGGGGATCATCCGCAGCGCCTTCCTCATCGACGAGAAGGGCAGGGTCGAACAGGCCTGGTACAAGGTCAGCCCCAAGGACACCGCAAGAAGCTCCTGGCCGCTCTGGCTGAGCCCGACAGGCTCTGGCCGACGTGGGCGCGGCGGACCGTGTCTCAGGCGCCGTCGCGGTTGGCGTCCAGCTCTGCCAGACGCGCTTCGAACTCGCGGTCGGCCGAGTTGATCGCCATCTGGCGACCCACCACAGCAGCGATGCATGGCCAGCACGATGATCGCCAACCATCGTCCCAGGTGGCCGGAGCTCTGCTCGGATGTGGAGTCTTCGCTCATGTCCCGACAATACCCGAGTTGTCGGACCGAACGCGGTAGTGGCGCGTATCCGGCCGCCGCACCAATGCGTGGCGGGCAATGAGCGCCATCGCTGTCGCGCGATTGTTGCCCGGCCCAGCGGTCGCGGTCGTCGGTGTCGGTCGACCTGCCCGGGTGGCGGAACGGCAGACGCGGCGGACTCAAAATCCGCTGTCCGAAAGGGCGTGTGGGTTCAAATCCCACCCCGGGCACACACTCCGTTCTGATTGTCATCGCGCCCACCACTTGAGACCAACCCCTGACGGGGGTGCATGAGGACAATCAGAACGGCCGTTGAGACCCAACGGCTCAGAGCAGCAGGTTGGCGGCGACGGTCGCGCCCAGCTCCCAACAGGCGTCACGTTGCCCGCTGGTGACATCCCCGATGCAGCGCACCGGCCTGCTCACGGCCGGCCACCCGAGGCCCGTGGTGATCTTCTCGACACTACGGACGGCGCCGTCGACGTCGTTGTTCCCGTGGGCATACAACCCGTAGGGCCGACCGGCGGTCGCTTCACGGCACGGGTAATAGATCTGGTCGAAGAAATGCTTGAGTGCTCCCGACATGTACCCGAGGTTCGCTGGTGTCCCCAGGATGTAGCCGTCTGACTCCAGGACGTCCGGTACGGAAGCGCCGAGAGCCGGCTTCAGGACGACGTCCACCTCCGAGACCTGCTCATCCCGAGCTCCTGCGAGCAGGGACTCGAGGAGCGTCTCCATCGTGGGCGACGGCGTGTGGTGGACGATCAACAGTCGTGGCATCGGAAGTGAGTGGTGGTCGCGGGCCTGTGATCCGGATCGACTTGTGGCGTCGCCGGCCGTTCAACGCACATGAGGTTCGGAGTGCTGCCAGTCGGCCAGAACCGAGCGTATGGCGGTCAGCAGGACGAGCGGCTCGTCGAGCATGGCGTGGTGGCCTGCTTCGGGGAGTTCGATCACGGGAGTCACGCGGCCCAGCATGTCGTACATCGACTCGCCGATGTCGCGGGTCACGAGGCCGTTCTCGGAGCGCAGAAGGGCAAGCCTGCAGGTCACGTCGGTGAGATATGGGACCGCTACGCCGCGTGCCGACCCACCGAACTGGCTGAAGATGTTGCGGTCGAACTTCCAGGACCAACCCCCCTCGACCGCTCGCAGTGAATTACGTGCGATGTTGTCCATCACGTAGTCCAGGTAGTGCTCCTGGGCGGGAACGGTACGGAATCGGGTGGCGGCGATGTCGAGGGATTCATAGACACGGGCGCGACCGAAGGCGTCACCCACGTGGTAGCCCGACACCTCAGGGTCCGGTTCGGTCACGGGTGAGTCGCAGACGATGACCCCCGCCAGCCGGTCGGAATGCACCGCTGCGGTCACGATCGTGACGAACCCTCCCATGCTGTGTCCGATGATCAGGGGCGGCCCCGCGATGCCCCCGTGAGCGGCCACGGCCATTGCTTCATCAGTCCACTGTTCAAGCGAGTAGCTGTCTCGGTGCCCGCTGTCGCCGTGGCCCGACATGTCCATGGCGAGCACCCTGAAATCCTCGGAGAACCTTGCTGCCACGTGCGACCACCAGTGGGCATTGGCGCCTCCACCGTGGACGAAGAGCAGTCCTTTCTGGTCGGGATCTCCCCACGCCAGGTAGTGGATCGGACAACCGTCGACCGTGACGAAGCCGTCCTCCACCGGAACGGAGAGGGCTCTTTTGAACCACGCGGGGGAGTCAGCGAGCACGCTCGCTCCGGTGGGCTCCAGGACCACCCGACCCCGCCTCGGCGGGGTCTGAGAGCTACCGGCGTCATCCATCGGCCCCATGATGTCAGAACTCATGGCGGCTGTTCCCTATACGTGGAGCCTCAGCTGAGCCCATCTGCGAGGCGTTGGAGCTCGTCGGCATTGTGATGTGTCTCGGGCAGGTAGACGACGACGAGCTCGCAGCCGGCTTCCTCCAGCGCACCTATCGCCTCAGCAGTTGCGCCGGGACCGGCGACCGGGTCATGGATCGTCTGGGCCGTGATCGTGATCGTGCCCGGATCCCGACCGACATCGGCGCAGTGTCCGTGGAGTATCTCGACACTGCGGGCCAACGCATCTGGAGATGTGAACGGTGTGTTCCAGTAGTCGGCATGTCGGGCTACCGCCCGTAGCGTGCGTTTGGGACCATCTCCTCCGATCCAGATCGGGGGTGATGGTTGCTGGATCGGCCCGGGTTCACAGTGGGCATCGGTCAGGGAGTAGTAGCTGCCGGAGTAGTTCGAGGTTCGGTTCCGCAGCAGTGTCGTGATGACGTCGAGCCCTTCGTCGAAGCGGTCGAAGCGCTCACGCAGCGGCGGGAGATCGATGCCGAGGGCCTCCGCTTCCTCGGTGTTCCAACCTGCACCCAGACCCAGTTCCAGACGCCCGCCCGAGATCACGTCCACGGTGGCAGCCATCTGGGCCAGTACCGAGGGGTGTCTGTAGGGCATGCCCGTGACCATGCAACCCACACGGATCCGGTCGGTGGCCTGCGCCAACGCGGCCAGGGTCGACCAACCTTCGAGGCATGGGCCATTGCGCGGCTTGCCGAGGATGGGTTCGAAATGGTCGAAGTTCCATGCTGACTCGAACAACTGGATCTCGTCGGCCGCCTGCCAGACCTCGAGGAGAGCTTCCCATGTGGTCATGTGCTGAGCGGTCTTGAGGGCGTATCGCATCGATCGATCTTCGCACATCGGTCCCGGACGTGGTCCGGTTCCGCGGGCCGAGATGGTCACGGAGATATCGTCCCACTTGGAGTAGGATGAACAGGAGACTGGAAACACGTTCGCCGAATGACGGGAGTCCACGATGGCGCGGCGATCACCGGGATCCTCACCGCGGCCCGGCATTGTTGCTGTGATGGGTATGGCCGTTGCACTCGCGGCGATTGCCTGTACACCGCTACCGCCCACCACACCCGGAGGCAACGGGCCGCCGGTCATTTCGCAGTTCGCTCCGACGTGGGATTCAGGTTCAGCACCTCTGACCACCGCCTTCTCCTGGGTCATATCTGATCCCGATCAGGACCCACTCACCTGCGAGTTCGACTTCGACGACGATGGGTACTACGAGGTCACCGAGCATTCGTGCACGAGTGCTTCGAAGCGGTCTGCGACCTTCTGGGAAGGCACGAGCGTGGTTCGCCTGCGGGTCTCTGACGCCACCTCTTCGGTGGTCGCCACCGCCACGGTCGCGACTGCGCCCCCAACCTCGGACAGCTTCGAGATCACGGTCAGGTTCGTCGGCGGCCTGTCACCGTCGCAGCAGGGCGCCTTCGACGCCGCCGCCGCCCGATGGTCGGAGGTGATTCGATCGGGTCTGCCAGACGTGTCGCTGGATCTTCCCGCCGGTGACTGCGCCCCCGGTGTGCCGGCGTTCAGCGGAACGGTGGACGACCTCCTGATCGACGCTGCCAGTGGTTCGATCGATGGTCCGGGCGGAATTCTCGCGCAGGCCGGACCCTGCCTCGTCCGGACCGGAGGCGGCCTCCCGGCGTATGGGGCGATGTTGTTCGACACAGCAGATCTCGCGGACCTCGAGGCCGCTGGTCAGATGGAGGACGTGATCCGCCATGAGATGGGACATGTGCTCGGAATCGGGACCGTCTGGGGTTCCCTGCTCAGTGGGGCGGGCACATCTGATCCGACCTTCACAGGATCCGCCGCACGTGGAGCCTGGGACGCGGTCGCTGGCGGGTCGGGGATCTCGGTTCCGGTGGAGAATTCCGGTGGGGCGGGTACCGCCGATGCCCATTGGCGGGAGTCGGTCTTCGGCAACGAACTCATGACCGGTTACCTGGATCCCGGTACGAATCCCCTGAGCGCGGTCACCGTCGGATCGTTGGCCGACATCGGCTACGGCGTCGACCTCGGCGCCGCGGATCCCTTCGGTACCGCTGCGCTGAGGCGCACGGCCGCTCCTGGGCGGGAGATCCGGACCGAGCTCATCTTCCCGAAGGGCACTGTGGGTAGCTGAAGTACAGCCGGAGTGAGCATCGTTGCAACTGCGCGGTGTCCGAACCGGGATGCCGCAACGGCCGAGTGTGCATGTAACAGCAGTAGGATCTACCCATGTCGGTCGAGCGGAGATTGCGCAACGTGGGCAAGCGACTCACGAAACTGCGCGAAGAACTGCGGGTGGCCGACGAGCAGGCACTCCACTTCGCAGAGGTTTCCGATGACACCAGGATTCGATCGCTGGTGTCGGAGACCCCATTGGCCGACCAGGAGCATCGCGAGGCGCAACGTACGACAGATGCCATGGAACGCCACCGCAACGACCTGCGCGGCGAGATCTCGCGCCTCGAGGCGGAACAGGACGACCTGCTCGACCGCCTGACTTCGGGGAGCGCCGGCTGAAGCTCTGGACGCAGGAACCGAATGGCAGCGTGCACCGAATCCGTCAATCTGCCGTCTACACTCGATTCCGGCGTGGTGCATTCGAGGCGAGCGAACCACCCACATGACCGATCTCGAGACTAGGAAGGCAACGGTGCCAACCCGGGTAGTTGTCGCAGAGGACGAAGCCATCATCCGCATGGATCTCCAGGAGCTCCTGGCTGAGGAGGGCTATGAGGTCGTTGGAGAGGCCGGTCGTGGCGACACGGCACTGGCTCTGGTCACCCAGGAGCGACCCGATGTGGCGCTCCTGGACATAAAGATGCCCGGAATGGACGGCATCTCGGTGGCGCGGAAAATCAACGACGAACGGATCTGTGCGGTCGTGCTCGTGACCGCATTCTCCCAGCGGGAGTTGATCGAAGAAGCCACCGATGCAGGTGTCCACGGCTATGTGGTCAAGCCCTTCGAACGCCATGACCTGGTTCCTGCGATCGAAGTGGCTCTGGCCCGCTTCCAGGCTGAACGACTACTCGCAGAACAAGTGGCCAATGCCGAGGAACGCCTCGAGGTTCGCAAGTTGGTCGATCGTGCCAAGGGTCACCTGATGGATGCCCACTCGATGTCAGAACAGGACGCCTTCGGTTTCATCCAGCGAACGGCCATGACTTCACGCAGGCAGATGCGCAATGTGTCCGAGGACATCCTTTCGGGCGTGCTCGTCCCGGAGGCGGCCGCCAAGACCTGAAGCAGCTGTCCCGAGCTGGAATGGCGACCCTCACCGGACCGCTAGCCTCCGGTCGTGTCCATGCTGATGCTCGTCGATGGAAATTCGCTCACCTACCGCGCGTTCCATGCGTTGCCTACCGATCTCCAAACCTCCTCCGGGCAGGTGACGAACGCAGTTTTCGGGTTCACCTCGATGATGTTGAACCTGGTGCGTGACCATCACCCCGACCGCGTCGTCATCACGTTCGACCGCCCGGAACCCACCTTCCGCCACGAGATGGTGGAGTCCTACAAGGCCAACCGCGATGCGACGCCGGACATCCTCGTCCAACAGATGGGACTCGTCCGTCAGGTGGTCGAGACCTTTGCGCTACCGATGATCGACGCCGTCGGGTTCGAGGCCGATGACGTGATCGCCACCTTGGCCACCCAGGCAGCCGAGCGCGGTGAGGACGTCATGATCGTCACGGGCGACCGCGACAGCTACCAGCTCGTCGCTGACCCCCACGTGAAGGTTCTCTACAACAAGCGTGGAGTGTCCGACTACGCACTCTACGACGAAGCGGGGATCCTGGAACGCACCGGGGTCACCCCCGACAAGTACGTGACCTACGCAGCGATGCGCGGGGACCCCTCCGACAACCTGCCGGGCGTTCCGGGAGTGGGGGAGAAGACCGCAGCAAAGCTGATCAACAAGTACGGCGACCTCGATGGGATCTTCGCGAATGTCGGGGAGCAGACCCCGAAACTGCGGGAGAACCTCACCGGGGCTGAACAACAGGCTCGTAGCAATGTGGAGATGATGACGCTTGTGCGCGACGTCCCTCTGGAAGGGTCCGTCGACGCACAGCGACAAGGTGACATGGACCCTGATGCCGTCATCGAGTTGTTCAACTTCCTGGAGTTCCCGAGCCTCATTCCCCGCCTGCCCGAGGCGTTCCCGGAGCTGTTCGGTGAGGGCCTGGGCGCAGATGCGGTAGAGATCAAGGTTCTGACCCCCGAGGTGAACGTGGTCCGTGACCTCGCAGACGTGGCAGCCGCGCTGGATTCGGCGGCCGACGATGGGCGCCTGGCTCTGGCGGGCGCATGGGATGGCGATCCCGGACGTTCGGCGCTCCAGGGGGTCGCGTTCGTCACCGACCAGTCGGCCGGCGAGGTCGCGTGGGTTCCGGTGGAGTTGTTCGAGGGCCCGCTCACCGAGGCGCTCGCTGGAGGAAGCCTCCCTGTGGTGGCCCACGAGGCAAAGGCACTGATCCGTTCACTGCTGGACATGGGTGCCGATCTGGTCCGCCTGGAGATGGACACCGCCCTGATCGCGTATCTACTGGACCCTTCTGACACGTCCTATGGACTGTCGGATCTCCTGGCCAGGTACGCGGAGGCCGAACTGCCCGAGGACAGCGCCCCGGGAGCAGGTCAACTGGATCTGGGGGCCCCGGGTGCCGACGTACCGACAGCTGCCGCCGCACGTGCTCTCGGTGTGGCGTTCCTGCGCGAACCCCTCGCGGAGGCAGTCGAATCCCGTGGTCTGAGCCGCCTCTCCGATGAAGTGGAAACACCGCTCGTGCGGGTACTCGCCCAGATGGAACATCTGGGCGTGGGAGTCGACCGTGAAGTGCTCCAGGGCCTCGCCGATTCCCTGCGCGAGCAGTGCGACAGAGAACGAGCAGCGGTGGTCGATGCCGCGGGCGAGGAGTTCAACGTGAACTCCACACCACAGCTGCGCACCATCCTGTTCGAAAAGCTCGGGTTGACTCCTCAGAAGCGCACCAAGACCGGACCTTCCACCGACCACCAGACCCTTGAGAAGTTGAGGGGCGACCATCCGATCATCGAGCACCTCCTGGCCTACCGGGAGGTGGAGAAGCTCCGTTCCACCTATGGGGAGGGCCTGCTCGCCGAAGTAGCCGATGACGGCCGGATCCATGCGACCTTCAATCAGATGGTGGCCCGGACGGGACGGTTGTCATCTGACCAACCGAACCTCCACAACATTCCCGTGCGCACCGAGACCGGACGGCGGTTCCGCGAGGCCTTCGTGCCGGCCGAGGGCTACAAGCTGCTGGTGGCGGACTACAACCAGATAGAGCTCCGGGTGATAGCCCATCTCTCAGGAGACCCGGGATTGGTCGAGGCGTTCACGACCGGCGAGGACATACACAACCGCACTGCAGCGAGCGTGTTCGGGGTGGAGCCGGGCGATGTGACCACCGAACAGCGTGCCAAGGCCAAGATGGTTTCCTACGGTCTCGCCTACGGAATGGAGGCCTATGGGCTGGCGCAGCGCCTGGCGATACCGACAGGTGAGGCACAGGGGATCCTCGATGCCTACTTCGATGCGTTCCCGAGCGTCCGGGCATTCATGGAGGCCACGGTTGCAGAGGCGCGGGACCGTGGGTACACCGAGACGGAGTTCGGTCGCAGGCGACGCATCCCCGAGTTGTCATCGAACCAGCGCAACGTGCGACTGGCTGGGGAACGTCAGGCCATGAACGCTCCCATACAGGGCCTGGCCGCCGACATCTTCAAGGTCGCGCTGGTACGCCTCGACACAGCTCTGCGTGGCGCAGAGCCCGGCGACACAGCTCTGCGCGGCGCAGCCAGTTCGCCGGGACACGACGCGGGGCTGGGGCGACTGGTGTTGCAGGTCCACGACGAAGTGATCCTCGAGGTCCCTCCGTCCCGGATCGAGGAGGCGTCCGAGGTCGTTCTCGATACCCTGTCCGGAGCGTTCGACCTGTTGGTTCCACTCGAAGTGCATCTGTCGGTGGGCGAGAGCTGGGCGGAGGCCAAGAGTTGAAGGACCCCGGGGAACCGCTGGGCAGGCACTGGTTCGAAGACATCGCCGATCACATCGGACCTGCCTATCTGCGGTATTCCTTCACGATGGGCACTGCGCAGGAGGTGTCGTTCCTGATCGAAGTGCTCGGCCTCGAACCAGGCATGACCGTACTCGATGTCGGATGCGGTCCGGGGAGGCACGCCATGGCACTCGCTCGTGAGGGCATCGGGGTGGTCGGCGTGGACATCAGCGAACGGTTCATCGAAGTCGCAATCGAAGTGGCCGACCGCGAGGGTCTCTCGCCGCTGGTGGAGTTCCACCGCGGTGACGCCCGTTCGATGGTCGGCGATGACCGATTCGACGGCAGGGAGTTGGATGCCGCGATATCGCTGTGTCAGGGGGCATTCGGCCTCGGGGGGATGCCTGATCCGGCCGATCCCCAGAACCTGGGGGCAGACCAGGCGGTACTCGCGGGCGTCGAGGCGTCGCTGCGCGAGGGCGGACGGTGCGCGGTGTCGGCTTTCTCGTCGTATTTCCAGGTGCGTTGGCTCGAGGAACAGGACCACTTCGACCCTGCAGGGGCGGTCAACCACGAGTTCACCGAAGTCACCGATTCGGATGGGGACACCGTGCCGGCTGAACTCTGGACCACCTGTTACACCCCGAGGGAACTCTCGATGCTCGCCCAACGCGTCGAGCTGGTCGTTGACCACATCTGGTCGGTCACCCCCGGCGCATACGCCCGAACCGAGCCCACTCTGGAGAGTCACGAGTTCCTGATGGTCGCCCGACGACAGCGCTGACGGCGTTCCAGCGGGTGGAGCCACCGGAGCGCACTTTCGGCCGAGTGCCTGCGGCGAGTAGTCTTGTCGGGTTCCCTATCCCTCTACCCACAAGAGCCACCACGTGTCCGATACCACAACAGCCGAGGCCCAGCCGCAAGATGCGGTCGCACCCATGGGCGATTACATACCCCGCCAGATCACCGAGAACGATCTCGATGGTATTTCACTGGACGAGGCCTACGAGAACTCGATGGTCGACGTCGCCGATGGCCAGATGGTCACCGGCAAGGTCGTGAAGGTCGACCGCGACGAAGTGCTGTTGGACATCGGATACAAGTCCGAGGGTGTCATTCCCAACCGTGAGCTGTCGATCCGCAACGAGGTGGATCCCGACGCCGTGGTCACCGTCGGCGATGAGGTAGAGGCCCTCGTCCTCCAGAAGGAGGACAAGGAAGGCCGCTTGATCCTGTCCAAGAAGCGGGCACAGTATGAACGTGCCTGGGGCGACATCGAGAAGAAAAAGGAAGACGACGACGTCGTGTCGGGTCCGGTCATCGAAGTTGTCAAGGGTGGCCTCATCCTCGACATCGGCTTGCGTGGATTCCTACCGGCATCGCTGGTCGAACTCCGCCGAGTCAGGGATCTCCAGCCGTACATCGGCCGGGAACTCGAAGCCAAGATCATTGAGTTGGACAAGAACCGCAACAACGTCGTGTTGAGTCGCCGGGCATACCTCGAGGAGACCCAGAAGGAACAGCGTGAGGACTTCCTCACCAATCTCAAGCCGGGGGAGCGCCGCAAGGGCACGGTCTCGAGCGTGGTCAACTTCGGTGCATTCGTGGATCTCGGTGGCATGGATGGTCTCATCCACGTCTCCGAGTTGTCCTGGAAGCACGTGGACCATCCCGGATCGGTCGTTGCTGTCGGCGACGAGGTAGACGTCGAGGTGCTCGAGGTCGACCACGATCGTGAGCGCATTTCGCTGTCTCTCAAGGCAACCCAGCAGGATCCGTGGCAGGAGTTCGCCTCCAACCACCAGGTCGGCGAACTCGTCTACGGCCGTGTCACCAAGCTCGTGCCATTCGGCTCGTTCATCCAGGTGGGTGACGGTATCGAGGGCCTCGTGCACATCTCCGAGATGTCGGCACACCATGTGGACCTTCCAGAACAGGTCGTGACCCCGGGAGAAGAGCTCTGGGTGAAGATCATCGACCTGGACCTGGACCGCCGCCGTATCAGCCTGTCGATCAAACAGGCCGCCGAGGGTGGCGTGGTCGCTGCTGAGTACCAGGAGCACTTCGGCGAGCACGCATATGACGACGAGGGCAACTACATCGGTGGGGCCCTCGATTCCGACGGCACCTCCGAGGGCCAGGAAGCCTGGGCCGAGTTCTTTGCCGCACAGGACGACGTTCCTGCCGGCGAGGAGGCCGCGGTCCCCGCTGCAGACGATTCGAACGAGTCGGCGCCCGCCGAGGACGTACCAGCGGAGAGCACTGCTGAGGATTCGAGCCCGGAGGGCGAGGTCCAAGCCCCGGTTGTCTCTGACGCGGACGATGCCGCAGGAGCGCCCACCGAGGAGTCCTGAGGGGGGTCCGTGCGGCGCCATCCCGGTGCCCCGTGGGCGTGACATTTCAACCTTGAACTCCGAAAGGCCCGCCCTCGTGGCGGGTCTTTCATGTCCGGCGGTGGATTAGTTCCACCTATCTCCTACTTCTTGCTCCCAGGTTCTAAAGGAGGCAAGGGAACTGGTCGAACGTACTCACATGCGGAAGTTGCGTTCTGCGCCGACTTTTCGTGCATGACCCCCTGACCACGGAGATACAAGTGAGTTCACGTCGAACCATGATCCTGATCGGAGCGTTGCTCTTGGGCGGCTTGGCGGCCTTCCTGACGCTCAACTACGTGCGCGGGGTCGAGAACCGTGTGGACGAGGACACGGAGTTGGTTCCGGTTGTGGTTGCGGCCGCCCCCGTAGCCAAGGGTTCCCAGGCATCCGCCGCGATTGCGGACCAGGCACTGGCTGTGTCCGAACGAGCCCGGCAGGATGTTCCGGCAAACGCGGTGAGTCGCCTGGCCGACATCGAGGGCCAGGTCGCTGCAATCGACCTGAGCGGCGGTGAGGTGATCACCTCGACGATGTTTGCCGGCCTCGGTGAACTGACAGGGTCTCGCTCAGCGGGACTCGATCCCGGCAACGTGGCCATCACGGTCAACGTTGACAGCGCATCGGTGAGCGGTGGGCTGATCCAACCCGGCGACCTCGTCAACTTGTTGGTCAGGTTCGGTCGGACCACTGCGTCGCAGGGTGACGCTGCGGGTTCCGGTGCATCGGACAGTGGTGCGCTCACGATCGGAGACGGGGGAGTCGTGTTCCCTCAACCTGCCGGATATGCATTCCAGGCCGTCAAGGTATTCGCAGTGGGTACGGATTCCGGGACCGCGGTCGCCAAGGAAAAGAGCGACAACGGTGAAACAGCGGCTGCGACAGCCCCGTCGACCTTCCTCACGGTCCAGATGCCACCCGAGGACGCGGCGCTGTTGGCCACGGTGCGTGATGCCGAGTTGTACGCAGTGCTGGTGCCGCCGGACTACAAGATCAAACCGATGGAGGTTCTCGGCGACGTACCTGCACTGCCTGGTATGGATGGAAGCAACATCTACGAGGGCGAAGACGCAGGGCAGTGAGCGACATTGTGACCACCGGCGAGATGTACCCGGGTGCTGAAGCGTCGGCCCAACAAATCGACTATGCAGTACCGGCGAGTCCTCCTCCCACCGCTGCTGCGCCGGTGAGTCCCGGTGTCTCGGTTGCCGTGGTGGAACTCGAGGTGCCGATCGCGCGAGCGCATCATCTCGCTTGCTCGGCGACGGTGTGACCCCGTTCAACACGCTGGAGGAACTCACCTCAAGGCTCACGGGAGCGATGCCGGTCGTGGCGGTTCTCGGTCCGTCGTGCACGGGACCCGACACGCTGCCGATGATCGAGCGGATCAACCACCAGTACCCGTACGTGGCCTCGGTCATGGTGGTCAGCGAACTCAGCACGCATCTCCTCCAGCAGGCGCTGAGGGCAGGGGTTCGCGACGTTCTGGCCCTGGGTGGCGAGTCCGGCGCACTGGCCCATGCGGTTCAACGCGTGGCGGTATCCCTCGAGGTCGCCCCCGCCGCTGTGCCGGTTGCACCCACCAGCGGCGATGTCCCAGTCGATGGTGAGGTGATCCACGGCAGTGTGCTCTCGGTGTTCTCGACCAAGGGCGGTTCCGGCAAGTCGGTCCTCGCCACATCGCTGGCCACCATCCTCGCCCGGCGTAGTGACCTTCCCGTGGCCCTCGTCGACGCCGATCTGCAGTTCGGCGATGTTGCCGTGATGCTCAAACTGGCCCCCAGACACACGATCGTGGACGCGGTCTCCTCACTGGACCGCCTCGATGCCGCCATGCTCGATGGTCTGCTGGTGACCCATGAACCGAGCGGCCTGCGGGTACTCCCGGCGCCCCTCGAACCTGCTTACGCCGATCAGGTGTCGGCCCATGACATGACGCGGATCGTGGACATGTTGCGGACGTTCTGCGGCCATGTCGTGGTGGACATGCCCTCATACTTCAACGATGTCGTCCTCGGGTTGGTGGAGATGTCCGACCAGGTGCTGCTGGTGGCGGGCATGGACATCCCGAACATCAAGAACTTGAAGATCGGATTGCAGACGCTCCGGTTGCTCGACACTCCCACCGAGAAGCTCCACCTCATCCTCAACAGGGCCAACTCGAAGGTGAAGCTCGAGGTCGAGTGAGGTGGAAAAGACGCTCGGCATGAAGGCTGCGGCACTCATTCCGAGCGACATCGCGGTGCCGCAATCGGTCAACAAAGGGGAGCCGGTGGTTCAGTTCGCACCGAAATCCTCGGTAGCCAAGGCGATCGAGGACATGGCCGACATGGTCCTGCCACGACAGGCCCCACGCAAGAAGCGCTGAGAGCACCAGGAGGACCCAGATGCCGACCTACCGCCAACCGGGCGCAGAAGAACCGAAGGAACACCGCGACGAGGACTCCTCCGATGGAGTGGCCCCCGCAGAAGCCGCGGGTAGCGGTGCACAACGCGGTGCCAACGGTTTGGGAGCGTTCTCGCCGCCACCCGTTGCAGCGCCGTCGGCATCACCGGGGCCGAGCGCTACGCCATCCCCCACGTCGGGTTTGGGAGCGTTTGCTCCGCCGCCGGTTGCCGGCTCAACCGGACCAGCTCCCCAGGGTGCCCCATTTGAACCAGCCCCTGCCCACGCCGGTACTCCGTCGGGGCCACAGTCGTTCGCTCCCGCACAGTCGCCAGGTACTCATCAGAGGCCGAACATCGCGCAGTCTCCCCTGGTCGACATTCCGGACGGAACCTCCGGGGCGCAGCACAACGGAACCCCACAGGGTCCCTCTGGGCCCGGCCAGGGAGGATCACATGCCCCCGCGGGAGCCGTTGGCGCTCCGGAGGACCGTGGAGTCTCCAAGGATGGTCAGGCCCACAGGGGAGCGGCGGATGGCAAGGCGAAGGCAGCTCGGCCCGGAGCCGCGAATGCCGAGTTGCGCCATCGGGTGCACGAACAGCTCATCGAGGAACTCGGTCCGATCCTCTTCGATAGCCGGCTCTCCGAGGATGACCTGCGCCGCAAGGTCAACGATCAGCTGCAGGCCGCGATCGCCGCAGAGCGCGCGCCGCTTTCTGCCGCCGACAAGGCGAAGCTCATCCAGGACGTGTCCGATGACATTCTCGGCTACGGCCCGATTGACAGCTTGTTGAAGGAGGAGGCAGTCACCGAGATCATGGTCAACGGTCCGGACATGGTCTTCGTCGAGCGCAACGGCAAGCTGACGCTCGATGAGAATGTCCGGTTCATCGACTACGACCACGTTCGGCGTGTCATCGACAAGATCGTGTCCGCGATCGGACGCCGCGTGGACGAATCGACACCCATGGTGGATGCACGCCTGCCCGACGGCTCCCGAGTCAACGCCGTGATCGCCCCACTGGCCATCGGGGGCCCGTTCCTGACGATCAGGAAATTTGCAACCGATCCTCTGCGCATCGACGATCTGATCCGATACGGATCGGTCAACGCCCAGGCGGCGCGGTTCCTGCAGGCATGCATCGTCGGCAAGCTGAACGTCATCGTCTCAGGCGGTACCGGTACCGGTAAGACGACGATGCTCAACGTGCTCTCGGGGTTCATCCCGACCGACGAGAGAATCGTGACCGTCGAGGATGCGAAGGAGCTGCAACTCCACCAGGACCACGTTCTCAGCCTCGAGTCCCGGCCACCCAACGTGGAGGGTCGCGGTGAGGTCTCGATCCGCGACCTGGTGAAGAACACCCTGCGTATGCGCCCGGATCGAATTGTCGTGGGTGAGTGCCGTTCAGGTGAGGCTCTCGACATGTTGCAGGCCATGAACACCGGCCACGACGGATCGCTCACGACCATCCACGCCAACAGCCCGCGTGACACACTCGCCCGTCTGGAAACCCTCGTACTGATGGCGGGCTTCGACCTGCCCGTGCGTGCCATCCGGGAGCAGATGGCTTCCGCGGTGGACGTGATCGTGCAGCTCTCCAGGCTGCGCGACGGAACTCGTCGCGTCACGCACATCACCGAGGTCCAGGGTATGGAAGGTGATGTCATCACCCTCCAGGATGTATTCCTGTTCGACTTCTCGGCGGGCGTCGACGAAGCGGGTCGCTTCCGTGGACAGCTCCAGGCGACCGGAGTGCGTCCCAAGTTCGCCACGAAGCTCTCTGACCTCGGCATCAAATTGGGTCCCGAGATGTTCAGCCCCGGGGTCAGCCCATGAGTAGCTCGCCCTCGACCACCGGCCGCACCGTCGCCCCGCGGATCGTTGCACTGTCGCTCCTCGTGGCACTCCTGGGTCTGTTCGCCCAGGGCGTGGTGGCCCCACGTGTCGGTGCAGGTGAGACCTACGACTCCGGTCGTTCGATGAGCGCCCAGAACACGGATCCAAAGCCCGACAACAGCGGTGAATCGGACACGGAGGAAGTGGCACCGGCTCCTTCGGTGGAGTCCGTCGATGCACGTGGGAAGAAGTGGCTCATGACCGGGGTTTCCCCGGGAGGTGCTCCCGAGGTCTCCTCCGGGGAGGAGGTCCTGGAGACGACGGCGACGGATATCACCACTGATGTGGTGATCGTCATCGACAATGACCGCGCACTGTCCAACGGCAACCTGCAGCTCTCTGGAGACGCGGCGGCCACGTTGCTCCCGGGCTTCGGACCGATCCGATCGGTCGGCGTGGTGAGCACCGCCAAGAAGGGCGCACGCGTCGTCCAGCCACTCACGACCGACGAGACGGCGGTGACCGAGCGCGATCGACCGGATCGTTGCCGACGGTGACGCCGCCACCTGGGATGCCGTGTCGCACGCGGCGAAGATGCTCGAAAGCAGTGATGCGACGCTGAAGCGCGTGGTCGCCTACCTCGGTGCACCCAGCAAGCTCTCGGATGCCTCCTCCGGGGGAGCCGAAACGCAACTGCGTCTGGCTGATGCCCGATTGGACGTCATGGCCATGGCGCCGGGCGCACCTGCGGCGAGGTTGGCGGAGATGGTCAACACGACCGGCGGATCGATGGTGCAGCTCACATCTGATGAGGCTTACGCTGGAGCCACCCAGACCGAACTCGCCCGTATCGCATCACAATTCGGACTCGAGATGGCGCCTCCGGGCGGTGATGGCCCGTTTGTGAATTTCGGAGTCAGAGTGCCGGGCGTTGAGGAACCGATAGCCGTGACCGTGGAGCGCGGGTCGCTGAACGTGGGGTCATTCGGGCTCGCTCCACACGACACCTCCCGGGGACTGCTCGACTCGTTGCTTTCCAATGTGTTCATCTACTGGCTGGCGATCCTCGCACTCGGTGCAGCTGTGGTCGGCTTGGTTTGGTCCATCCTGAACATGGTCATACCGGATGACAACAGCCTTTCGTCGAGACTCCAGGTCTATGAAGAGGGTGAGGGGACGATCGAGGAAGGACTGGACGGCCCGTCGGGAATGATGAGTGTGCCGATGCTCCAACGGGCGGTCGACTTCACAGGTGAGATGGCGGAGAAACGTGGCTTTCTCGAGTCGATCGAGGTTTCTCTGGAGAGGGCGAGCCTTCCCTTGCGGGCTCCCGAAGCAATGTTCTTCGCGGTCAGCCTCTCGGTGCTGGCAGGCATCCTGGCGACAGTGCTGACCGGGAGTCCCCTCATGGGGCTGGTGGTGCTCGGCTTCGGATTGTTGATCCCGAAGGTGGGCCTCGACTTCATGGTGAAGCGTCGCCAGAAGAAGTTCGTGGGCCAGCTACCGGACATGTTGGCGTTGCTGGCGGGCACACTGAAGGCCGGGTACTCGATTGCGCAGGCCTTCGAGTCCGTCTCCAAGGAGGTCGGCGATCCGATGGGCAAGGAACTCCGCAGGGTGGTCACCGAACACCGCCTCGGACGCACCCTCGAGGATGCCCTGGATGCAACGGCGGAACGGATGGGTTCCGACGACTTCGCATGGACGGTGATGGCCATCAAGATCCAGCGGGAGGTCGGAGGCAACCTGGCGGAACTGCTGCTCACCGTTGCCAACACCATGACCCAGCGCGAACGCCTACGCAGGGACGTGAACAGTTTGACTGCTGAAGGACGCGTGTCTGCGTTCGTGCTCGGAATGCTGCCTCCCGCTCTGGGGGCCGTGATGTTCATGATGAACCGCGCATACATAGCGAGTCTGTTCACCCCCGGGCTCGGCTACTTCATGATCGGTGCCGCCGTGGTGGCAATGATCGTCGGGTTCATGTGGATGAAAAAGATCATCACGATCGAGGTATGACTATGTCCCCATTGGTTCTCTTCGCTGCATTGATGGTCGCTGCCGGTGTTTCAGCGGTCGCGTTCGTCGTGCTGTCGCAGATCGAGGAGCGACAGGTGATCCGCGAGACCCTGCGCCAGCTCGACAGTTACGAGGTCGAGAGCACCCGCGATCAGGAACTCCTCGATCCCCTGCGGGACAGGGCGCTGGCTCCGATCCTCGGAGGACTCACAGGTGTGGGCAAGCGGTTCACCCCGACCGGCTATGCGGAGAAGGTGCGGCAGCGTTTCATATGGGCGGGCGAATACGACCCGACGAAGGTGGATCGCTTCATCGCTGTTCGGGTGATCACGATCGCCATTGCCGTTCTCGTGTTCATCGGGGTGTTCGTGCTCGGCCTCCTTCCGCTCAGTGGAGTCCCCAAGCTGGTTGTCGGCGGCGGCCTGATGGCGGCGCTGGTCATGGGACCCGACAGTGTGCTCAACAAGAAGGTGTCTGCCCGTCAGCACGAGATCCAGGTGACCCTTCCCGACGTGCTCGACCTCCTCGTGATCTCCGTCGAGGCAGGTCTCGGTTTCGAACAGGCACTTGATCGTGTGATCCATTCCGTGCCCGGCACGATGTCCGATGAGTTCTCCCGGATGCTCGGCGAGACACGGGCGGGAGCCAACCGTTCAGATGCGATGAGAGCTCTCGACGAGCGCTGCAACGTGCCCGAACTCCGCAGCTTCGTGATGGCGATCATCCAGGCCGACACCTTCGGCATCTCGATCGGCCAGGTATTGCGCAGTCAGTCCGAGGAAATGCGCATCAAACGTCGTCAGCTGGCGGAGGAGCAGGCCCAGAAGGCTCCTGTGAAGATGATGATCCCGATGGTCTTCTGCATCTTCCCAGCTCTGTTCGCAGTTGTTCTGGGACCGGCGATCCTGCAGATCAAGGACGGGCTGTAGGCGCGCCGTGGTATCGCTCGGCCGAGATGACACAGCCCTCCTTGATCGGGTTGGTCCGACCGGGTCCGGGATCGTGGGAGAGCGCAGTTCGGGGTTCGTCCGCGCCATCGAGTTGACTCCTCGCCGTAGTTGGGAAAGCGCCCTGTGCGCCCTGTACGCCGGGCTGGCGGCGCTTGCTGCATCGGGTCCCATCAGTGACAACAGCCTGCTGACCCACATCGCGACAGGCCGACTCCAGGCATCCGGTGGGTTACCCCTGACGAACCCGTTTCTCACGACGTCGAGTGATTTTCCGGCCCCCAGCTGGTGGTGGTCGGCGACTCTAGGGTGGCTCGAACGATTCTCGGGCCTGGGCGCAGTACGACTCTTCACCGTCCTCGTCGCGGCATGTCTGGGATGGCTGGTCGTTCGTGTGTCACGGCCCGTGGATGCACCAAACGAACCGGCGTCGGGGTCACTGACCCAGCTCCTGCCGGCTGCGGGAGTGCTCGCGATGCTTCTCCCGTGGATGAACGCCCGTCCACATCTCGGCGGGTTCATCCTTCTGGCGGCCGCACTACTGGTCTGGCGTGGGCGCCATTCCCCATGGTGGATGGTTCCACTGTTCGCCATATGGGTGAATGTCCACGGGACGTGGCTCTACGGGCTGGTGGTGTTCGGAGTGCTCTGGGTTGCCGAGTTGCTGGACGACCGCGAATGGCACTTCGAACGACTCGCGGGTCTGGCGGCGATGGCAGGTGGAATCCTCGTGGGAGGTCTCGCGTATCCCGAACGGTTCCGTCTGGTTCTGCTACCGACCGAACAGCTGGGTGGGCCACAGGCCCGAGCCGTCATGCGCGTCTACGAGGAGTGGAAGCCCGCCGGAATCTCCTCGCCGTGGTTCTGGATCTTCGCAGCCCTCGTTGGCCTGGCGCTCTACGGCAGCCTCTCTCCCGCGACTCGATCGCGAGTGGATCGACCCCGCCGGTTCGGCACGCTCCTGGCGGTTGTGATCCTGGGTGCCATGGGGTTGAGTGCCGTGCGACTCCTTCCGATCGCAGCCATACCTCTCGCCGCGTTGGCGGCTGTGGGTGTTTCGAGGCTCTCGGAGATGGAGGTTCCCCCGGTTCCGGTGCGGATGCTGGTGGCGGCATCCGGAGTCGTTCTGTTGGCAGGAGCGGGCGTGCGCGGCGTGGGAGCCGCCACACGAGGATCTGTCGCGGTACCCGGTGATGGAGGTCGACTGGCTCAACGAACGAGGTCTGGTCGCCAACGAGGACGTTTCATTGATCGAGAACGATTGGGTCGGCAACTACCTCGAGTACCGTTTCGGCGAGGAAGCCAATGTGTGGGTCGATGATCGCCCTTCACCGGAGACGATGATCGACTACGTCAGGTTGCGCGGGCTCTCCGAGGGTTGGCAGGAGGCCTTCGATCGAGCAGACCCGGATGTCGTTCTGTGGCAGGCAGATGATCCACTTCCCGACGAATTGGCCAAGCGCCCGGAGTGGCACACTGCGCTCACCACGGATCACTTCCGCGTGCTCTGTCGCGCCAGGATCGCTCCTCGTTGCGATTGAGTCGCTGGGCCAGTGCCCAATCGCTGCGCCAGCTGTCGGGTTCCGGGCTCCGAAGCGAGGGAGAACCGTCGTCCCGGGCGCCAAGTGCAGCCGTATACCAGTCCGTGGCGCTCTCGTGAGCGAGTAGGTCCAGGGCGGACTCGATCCGGGCCGCGAAACGGCGTGCATCGTCGTCTCCGGGATACATCGGTTTCCCGAAGTTGACACCGACCCTCTTGAGCCTCGGTGTCCTGGCGCCCTTGGGCAACACCACGTCTGTCCCGTCGATGTGGATCGGTACCACCGGGACGTCACAACGAGCTGCCAGGTAGGCGGCGCCACCCTTGTGGAGTTGTCCCCACCCGTCTGGACTGCGTCCTCCCTCGGGGAAGATGACCAGCGACCAGCCGTCGCCTATCAACCCGGCTGCTGCGAGAGCGCTGCGTCGGGAGACCCGCTTGCGTTCCATGGGTATGGCACCCCAGAACCATGCCGCCACGGCAGCCTTGGTGCGTGTGTCGAAGAAGTAGTCGGCAGCTGCTGCGACGATCACCTCGTGACGCCACGGGCGCGGCAGCGACTGGATGACGAGGCCGGTGTCGAGGTGGCTGTGGTGGTTGGCGACGAAGATCGCCGGACCCTCGAGGTTGTCGATCCGGTCCCTGTTGGTGATCTGGGGGTTGCACAGTGCGGAGGTGACTGCTCGCCCGACCGTTTCCTGCGCCGCCATCCGTGTGGCTCGTGCCAGCGGCCTACGGGCCCACTCCGAGTCGTAGCGGTCGCCCAGTGGTGGCCCGGGAAGCGGTTCCACATTCGATGGGGTCGGGGCAGATGTGTAGCGGGAACCCGAGCGCTCGGATCCGGGCGAACGGGTTCAGATCCCGCAGGTTCACTTGACGTCTGCCATCATCAACGGCGGATTCTTGAAGTAGGTGATCGACGGCCTCGGGCCGACGATGTCGGAGGCCATCTCGAGGGCGTCATCGAGAGTCGAAGCAGGTTTGTAGCCGAGGCGCCGAACGGTCGCGGGGTCTCCGCCCAGGACGATCACACCGCCCAGGTGGTCTAGCGCGTGGGCTCCCCAATACCACATGTAGAACGGATGTACGCCGTGATACGCGTTGCCGGTGCGGTACAGGTGCCGGTACCACTCGTCCTCGGCGTAGCGCTTCTCGAAGCGCTTGGCCATCTCGGAGGGATCTGTGGTCTCCGGGAGCACCTCTTCGAAGAAATCGATGTAGCTCGGGTGTTGGACCGGGTCGAATTCAGGGGTCGTCGGATGGCTGATGATGAGGACACCACCCTCCCGCACCAGCGGGCGACCCTTGTACATGTTGAAGAAGTAGCCGAGTCCGATGCAGTGCACGAGCACTGGATTGAGGATGGAGTTGACGTTGTAGGGCGAGATGTAGGGCAGACCGAACAGGAGCACATCGGTTTGACCCTCCACCTCCACGAGTTGTTGACGGTGGACGTTCGCGACGGTCAACTCATGGACCGCGTCGACCTCACCGGCCTGGACCGAGGTGAGTCCGTATGGAGCGCGCCATCCGTGGAGGACCTTGCGCCGTGCCGGGGGGTTCAGACGATCCAGGCCCGCGCGTGCCGCCAGGAACGAAGCCCGGTCCGCGACGCCCCACTCCCACTCGCGCTTGGACAGGACCGACAGTGGTCCATCGCCATATAGATCATTGTTCAGCGTGGTCTCGATCTGGAAGATCTCGACCCCGGCCGAGCGCAACACCTCACCCTGGCGCCAGTTGGCCTTGTGCAACTCGGAGTTGTGTCGGTCCATGAATGAACGGCTCGCAACCAGGGTCTCAGGATTGTGGTGGTGGCGCACCCCCTGGTAGCCCGACAGCCCGGTGGCGGTTGACTTCCAGCCTCCATCCATGGCGACCAGGTTGACGTTCACGTAGATGACGAGGTCGCTCTCCGCCGCCCGTTTCGCTATCTGGACCTCCTCGCCATGGTCGGTGGTTCCGAGGATCACCATCCCGTCAGGATCTTCGGCGTCGAGGTTGTACAGCTGGCCCCGCGGAGCGAACGCGTCGTGTACCCGATCACCCACCGCGTGTCGCAGCTCGGCCTCGGTCATCCTGCGGTGGAGTGCAAGTGCCGCGATGAGGTGCACGTCCTCCACACCGGCCTCGGCCGCCAGATCGAGCACGGCCTCGATGACCATCTGTCGGACGTCGGGGGAGCGCATGGGTGGTAGCGGCAGCGATACATCGTCGAACGCGATGGTGAGTTTCATGCCTGCGAACAATCTCGTTCGTAGCGGATCGCTTCCCATCGGTGATTCAAGGGCCGCACGCACTGCCGCGCGGGGATTCTCTATCGGTTCGAGAGGCTCGGGCGGGTAGATGATGCGGGATCGGTCCGCCGGAAGCTTCTGGAGGCGGAGCTGTTCACCATGGTGCATCAACACCGGGGGAGTCGAACGGTCGACCGGCGAAACGAGGCCTGGTCGGGGTCTGTATTCTCGCTTGGTGCTCATCGTATCCCTTGGGGTTCGAAACAGATTTTGGTGGCACCGCGACGGCCTGCGTGAGCGGCATGGCGGATTGCATCGGCGGCGCGTGACAGGGGATAGGTGGCACTCACGAGCTCGCCCAGACCGGCCGAGGCCACGAGTTCCATCGCGAGGTCGAAGGTGCGTCGTCGCCCTCCATCGATGGTCTCGGTGCCGTAGGTGTAGGCCCCCCGAACCGCTATCTCACGTTGCCACAAGGGGGTCAGGTCGACCGTGGTCACTCCCGGCATCCCGATCAGCACGACGCGTCCGCTGCGGTCTGGTCACCGCCAGAGCGGACGCAATGCTCTCGGGTGACCCCACGCAGTCGATGGTCACATCCACTCCTCCCGTGACCCTGCGATGTGAACCCGCTCCGATGAGCATGGATGCACTCAGCCGGCGGGCCGCCCGGATGAGCTCCTTGTCGGCGACCGCGGTGACCGGAACGTGCCCGGCGAGCCGTGTGGCCAGATCCCTCTGGTGGGGATGGCGCGCTGCCACGAGGAGGTCCCGCGGCGGTGTGTGACGGGCGAGGGCCGCGATGGCTGCGAGCCCCATCGTGCCCGCTCCGATCACCGCGACGGTCTCATCGGCATCCACCTCGGCCGTCAGTGCCCCGTGTAGCGCACACGCGGTGGGCTCGATCATCACCGCCGCCCTGTCGTCGAGGTCATCGGGTACCGGATGGAGCTGGGTGCGGTGGGCGACCATCTGTGTGGACCAGCCACCCCCGGTGTCCTCGCAGAATCCGCTCTGCAGGCCGGCAGATACACATCCATGGGTGAGTCGTTCGCAGTTGCCGAGATGGCCCTCGGCGCAGGCGTCGCAAGGGGGAGTGACCCCGCGGGCAACACATCCGAGCACCGGTTCCAGGACCACCCGCGAACCATCGTGGTCAGCCACCACCTCGTGGCCCGGAACGAAGGGCACCGAGACGATCGGTTCGAACCAGCGCGACGAGCGGGCGTCTATCGCGGACAGATCGGATCCGCAGATGCCGCTCATCCTGGGCTCGATCACGACCCAGTCGTCGCCGGGCGCTCCGGGCACTTCGTAGTCGCGTTCGTGGCGGAGCGGACCAACCGATCCGCCTGCGCCCTGTCTCAGGGTCGACGCGATGAATGCGGCCGCCAGACGGGCCGGGGATCCCACGAAGACGAGTGCTTCGGGTGAACGGCTCATCGTGACCCATCCATTTCAGGGCCCGGGGGCACCCGAGGTGGGTTCCCGCCGCCGGCACCGTCGTTCACGGCGGCACTGTCCTTCCCGGCGGCACTGTCCTTCCCGGCGGCATCGGGAGCGAAGCCCTTCGGGATCACAGGAGCTGTGCCGCGCCACCGCGTCGCGAGTGGTAGCAGCGGCGGGCGGTGTCCTCTCGCGGTCTCGAAGTTCTCGATCAGCCAGCCGCGGGTGCGGGCAATCGTGGCAAGGCGTGCCTCCGGGTTGACCGCTACGGGGAACCCGACGGCTTCGAGCATCGACAGGTCCGACGATGAGTCGGCGTAGGCGACCGATTCCGCGGGATCGAGGCCGTGTCGGGCACACAGGTCCCGCAGTACCTGTGCACGGGCCTCGGCGGTCGGAGGTGCGTGACGGAGGTGTCCGGTGAGAACCTCCACGCCGTCGCGCATCTCCCGGGTGGTTTCAGCACACACGATGTCATCGAAGAGGGGGGCGAGCGGTTCGACAACGAGGTCGATCGCCCCTGTGATCAACACCGTGCGATGGCCGGCACGCCGATGTTCACGTACCCGGCGGATTGCGTCGGGAAATGAACGCGAGACCATCAACGCGCTCATGGCCTCTGCCGAATCGGCGCGGATCTGCTCGGTCGGCGCGCCTTCGTACCGCCTGTAGAAGGAACGCAGGAAGTCCGACCGGTCGGCCCTGTCGGCTGCGAGGAGTCCCGGTGCCTCGCTGATCAACCTGGCCACGAGACGTACCCGGTCGGCAGTGTCGAGGCGCCGTCCGGCGAGCCATGCATAGGTGCCCACTACGTTCGATGCGATGAGGGTGTTCTCGAGGTCGAACGCCGCGAGGTGGCGTCTTTCATCGAGTACCTGGGACCGCAGCCGACGTTTCCGTCGGTCCGGATCACGCTTGGAGGCTGTGGTCCGTGCGCGACCGTGGGCCACGACCGAAGGCAGGTGGATCTCGGAGATGTAGCGATCCCAATTGATGATCCGGGGATCCATGATCATTGCTTGGTCCCCGGCGCTTGCTGCTTCAGCCTCGGCGAGGTTCAGGAGCGATTCGATTCCGTACACCGCTTCGCATTCGGTGTAGGCCCCGTAGAGCGTCACGTATTCGAGCGCACGTTCCGCTTCGGCGCGCTTGCGCTCGAGTTTCGAACCCCATTCGGCGGCACGTCCGCGCAGGGGAAGATTCGTCACCACCCGTTCGACGGTGCTGATCGCGGAGGTCGCGGCGCGCGAACTGGCGCTCCACTCTTCCCCGGCCCGGGAAGGTCCAGTCGGGGACCATGATGGGTTGGCCCATCTCGTCGTGCAGCGGACGCTCCAGGAACCAGTCGCGCACGTTGTCGACCAGCACCTGGTAGCGCAGCGGGTTGACACCTCCGGATGCGACCTGGATGATCCTCGGGTCGTCACCAGGTGCGCCCGGACTGGCGGCGGCCGCGAGTATCCCCGAAACCACCATGTCGACCGGGATCACATCGATGATTCCCTCAGGGACGCCGGGGAACTCGCTGAGCAGACCGCGTGCGTAGGACAAGATGATCGGTTCGGCCATCCGGAAGCCGCGGATCCACCCCGGCGAGGGTTCGGCGAATGCGGATTCGATGATCGAGGGCCGAACGATGCTGACAGTAAGTGGACTGGATGTGATCGTGCTGGTCAGGGCGACCTCACCGAGGGCCTTGGTCAGCGTGTACGCATCCGGCCAACCGAGCGAGGTGGCGCGGGCGCTGACCGGCTTCGACCATGGTGTCGTGCACCCAGTCGGTGCGGAGCGTCTCGGTGCGTTCCGCGAGCGCCGGGCCGCCGGCAGGCCCGAGAGCCGACCTGGCTTCTGCTCCGAAGTGCTTCAGCGATTCGGCCGTGCGGCTCTTCGCGTCGGCATCCGCTCGGATTCTCCGTGCCGCGGTCACCTCATCCTGCCAGTCGATGTTCACGAAGAACGGGTTGTCGTGCACCGGTTCCTCGGGCGCCGATCCGCGTCGGTTGCCCGCCACGTAGCATGTGCTGACGGTCACCAGATGGGGCAGTTGAGTCCCGTGCGCTCTGCAAGCGGCGTCGATTGTCTCAGCGAGTCTCACCGGACCGAGCAGGTTGATCTCCACGGCGCGGTCGAGTGGTGCGTCGAATGCGACGGTGGCCGCCGAATGGATCACGAGGTCGCATGCCGCCAGCGCTGCCGTTCCGTCCGCGTCGAGGCCGAGTCCGTTCGTTCCCACATCGCCTGCAACGACTTCGATCCGCTGTGTGGTCATGGTTTCGAAACCATCGCTGCCCAGATGGTCGCGGAGGCGGTCGAATGCGTTGTTGCGGAGGATCTCCCGTTTGACACGTTCGGTTGCCCCGCGCCGCCGCCCGTCGCGCACCAACAACACGAGCTTCGATTCGGGAATGCAGCGCAGGATGCGTTCGGTCAGCGCCGTACCCACGAAACCGGTCGCACCGGTAACGAAGATCCGTTGTCCGCGGAGCTGTTCTGCGATCACGATTGCGAGTCTGTCATGAAGGTTCCACCGACCGCGATGCGTGGCGTTCATGGCGCTCGAGGGCCAGTTCGACCAGTTCATCTATCAATTCTGGGTACCCGAGTCCGGTGGCCGCCCAGAGCTTCGGGTACATCGAGATCGGGGTGAAGCCGGGAATCGTGTTGACCTCGTTCACCAGGAACGTTCCCCCGGCAGTCAGGAACAGGTCCACCCTGGCCATTCCTTCACAACGGAGAGCCTCGAAGGTGCGCACGGCGAGTTCGCGACCTGCATCCATCGTGTCTTCATCGAGCTCTGCCGGGATCACCGTGGAGGCCGTTCCGTCGAAGTACTTGTCGTTGTAGTCGTAGAAGGCGGCATCGGTTACGACTTCGCCGAGAAGCGATGCCCGCGGTTCGTCGTTGCCGAGGACCGCACATTCGAGTTCGCGGCAGTCCACGCCAGTCTCGACGATCACCACATCGTCATAGCCGAGTGCGTTCGACACCGCCT
This sequence comes from uncultured Microthrixaceae bacterium, assembly GCA_963805905.1. Taxonomy (GTDB): domain Bacteria; phylum Actinomycetota; class Acidimicrobiia; order Acidimicrobiales; family Microtrichaceae; genus JAMLGJ01. The sequence continues at coordinate 1,867,597 of CAWDVV010000001.1, read as the reverse complement.
CGGCGAGAGCTTCCGGACCTGCTCCCGAGGTGACCCGCGAGACCCCGATGGAGGAACCCATGTTGGCCGGCTTCACGAACACGACCGGACCCAGTTCGACCAGCAGTTTCGCCAGGTCGTCGTCGCCCGGTGGTCGGTGCGACCGGATCGTGTGCCATGGCGTCTGGGGGATCCCGAGTGCCCTCAGCACGATCTTGGTCATGTCCTTGTCCATCGCGAGTGCCGAAGAGAGCACCGATGATCCCACATAGGGCACCCCGGCGACTTCCAGCGCTCCCTGGATGGTTCCGTCCTCCCCGTTGGGCCCGTGCAGGATCGGGAGCACCACGGTTGGTGCACCTGGGGTGTCGCCGGTCGACATGAGCACCTCGGTGAGCGACGTCGGTGTCCCGGTGGCCCGCAGCTCGTCCCGGGTATCCCCGACCGCCACGAACTGTCCCTCGCGGGTGATCCCGATCGGTACCACCTGGTAGCGCTGCGGATCGACCGCGGCGATCACGTGCCGGGCCGAGATGCAGCTGATGTCGTGTTCGGCGGATCGACCTCCGAAAAGCACAACCAGGCGCACGTGGTCTGGAAGTCCGCGGCTGCTCGAAGTGCTCGGTGTCGGGGGCGGGGCCATCGGAATGCGAGTCTAGGAAGCGCGGCGCTCAGCGGGCCGACGTGTGAGAATCGGCCGATGAATTTCACCATCGCTGAACTGGCTGAGGCCCTCGACGCCGAGCTCGTCGGATGCAGCGATTCCAAGACGGTCGTCACTGGCCTGTCGATCGATTCCCGCACGATCGAATCGGGCCAGATGTTCGCAGCCGTCACCGATGTGCGCGATGGCCACGACTTCGTCGGGGATGCTCGGGCCGGGGGTGCAGCCGCGGTGGTGGTGGAGCGTCGTGTTGACGACGGAGTATCGCTCGTGGTCGGCGATGTTTCCGCGTCGCTCGGGAGATTGGCCCGGTTAGCCCGCGGGCGCCTGGTCGGCCCGGTTGTGGGGATCACGGGCTCGGTTGGCAAGACGACCACCAAGGACATGGTGGCAGCCGTCCTGTCGACGACCATGGTCACAGCCGCGTCGCAGGGGTCGTTCAACAACGAGCTCGGGGTGCCCATCACGCTCGCCAATGCGCCCGACGACGCCCGGGCAACGGTGGTGGAGATGGGCGCGAGGGGTCGGGGCCATGTCGAGTTCCTGTGTTCGATGGCGCAACCGACCGTCGGCGTGGTCACGAGGGTGGCCGCAGTGCACACGGAGGTCATGGGTGACGAGGATCAGATCGCACGTGTCAAGGGTGAACTGATCGAGTCCCTGCCGTGTGGCGGGCTGGCCGTACTGAACTCTGATGATCCCCGGGTCGCTGCGATGGCAGCTCTGAGCTCGGCAAGGGTCATCACCTTCAGTGGGGGTGCTGAAACGGGACAGGTGGTGCGGGGCTCAGGTGATGTCCCCGATGTACGCGCATCGGCGGTTTCGCTCGATGACGAGCTACGGGCACGGTTCACCCTTGATTCACCGTGGGGCTCGATGAAGGTCCACCTGGGTGCGCGTGGGATCCACAACGTCGGGAATGCTGTCGCTGCGGCCACGGTCGGGCTGTGGGCCGGGGTTGCACCAGATGATGTGGTCTCAGGCCTTGCTGAGCCGCTTGCCTCGCGGTGGAGGATGGAACTCAACCACGGGAGGTCGGGAGTCGTGGTGCTCAACGATGCCTACAACGCCGGACCGACGGCGATGGAAGCTGCCCTGCGCTCGCTCGTTGCAATGCGGGCTGAGCGCCACCTGGCCGTCCTGGGGGTCATGGCAGAACTCGGTGACCGTGCCGAACGGGAACACGCAGCCATTGCCGCTCTGTCGAGTGAGCTCGGCATCGAGATCATTGCGGTGGATACGGACCTCTACGGCGTCGAATCCGTCGCCCGCGGAGACGTCGTTGCCCGTATCAGGGCGGAGTCGATCCTGGGCCCGGGGACCGCGGTCCTGGTCAAGGGTTCACGGGTGGCCGGTCTCGAGACGGTGGCCGACGCCCTCCTCGCAGCGTTCTGATTGTCCTGGTGCTGGACCGGTGCAGCACCAGGACAATCAGAACGAGAATTAGGATCTCCGTTCATGGCAACGACTGAACCAATTCGAGTGGGTGTGATCGGCGCCGGCGGTCGCATGGGGTCGACGGTGTGTTCCGCGGTTGCCGGTGATCCGGCCACGGAACTCGTTGCGGCGGTCGATCCGGGCTACCAGGGGATAGACCTGCGCACCGCGACGGGCGTGAATGTCGATCTTCAGGTTTCCCCGGGTCTGGACGCGCTGATCGACCGGGGTGCCGATGTCGCAGTCGACTTCACCGAGCGTGACTCGGCGCGGGCGAACCTCTTGCGGCTCGCTTCGGCCGGAATCCACGCGGTGGTCGGTACCACGGGGTTCACGGATCAGGACCTCGATGCGTTCCGGCGTGCCTTCGTCAAGTCCAATGCGCTGATCGCACCCAACTTCGCAATCGGGGCGGTGCTGATGATGCGGTTCGCCGAGATGGCGGCGCCGTACTTCGACTCGGCCGAGATCATCGAGTTGCACCACGACAACAAGGTGGACGCGCCCTCTGGCACCGCGATGCTCACCGCCGAGAGGATGGCACAGGCATCGGACCAGTGGTCGCCGGATCCGACCCGGAACGAGATTCTGGAGGGCGCACGTGGAGGCGAGGGACCTGCCTCTGTGAGGGTGCATTCCGTTCGCCTGCGCGGCCTGGTCGCCCACCAGGAAGTGCTCCTCGGGACGACCGGGCAGACTCTCACCATCCGCCACGATTCGATCGATCGCACGAGCTTCATGCCGGGGGTGCTTCTGGGGGTGAAGTCAGTCGCCGAGCACCCGGGCATCACGATCGGACTGGACAGTCTCCTCGGACTGTGACGTACTCTGGCCCGCGGTGTCGCGGAATCACGTTCGGTGCGGGAGGCCCCGGCCCGGGCAGCCATGTGCGGGATACCGTGGCGCATGAGCGATTTCGAGATGACATCCGACGCCGACCTCCGGGAGCTGGTGGATCACAACGCCATCAGCCGACTCCAGGCGCGGTACGCAGACGCAATCACCCGTCGCGCGATGTCGGAACTGGATCAGCTGTTCCTGCCGGCCGCCGGCCTGCATCTGGACCTGGTCACCTCGCCGCAACGGACGCTCACCGGTCCTGTCGAGATCGGGAACTTCATCGGTTCGGCAATCGAACGCTTCTCGTTCTTCGAGTTCGTGATTCTCAACTCCCACATCGAGACCTCACCCGGGCGAGACGCTGCCGGCTCCAGGTTGTGGATGTGTGAGATTCGCTGTGACGCGGACGGTGATCCGACAGGTGATGGGTGGAGCACCGCATACGGCCTGTATCAGGACACCTACGCGCGGGTGGATGGACGGTGGTGGTTCGCAGACCGCACCTACCGATCCCTCGCCCGCAAGGGTCCCGGTGGCACGGTCCTGCCGTTCCCTGATCTCCAGGTGTGATGAGCGAGGGTGTCGGCCGTCGTAGGAACAGTTGCATCGTTCCGCAACGGGAACAGATGTCGCAGGGGAGCGGGCAGCCTGGCGATGTCGCACATCGCGTAGTCGGAGACGTTCATTCTCCGAATTCCTCGTCGAGGTTCTCGATACCTCCCACGAGGCCCCTGCGGTTGCGTAGCTGCCACATCACGTACAGAACCACCGAAACCACCGATGCGATGAGTAGCCATCGTTGGTAGCGGGCGACCACATCCAGCAGGTCCTCGATCTGGTCGCTGAAGACCGTTCCGATCCAGCGCATGAGGACGATTCGTGCGATCGTTCCGGTGAGGGAGAGGACCAGGAAGCGCCGCACGTTCATCCTGGCAACGCCCGCGATCAGGCAGACGGGGTTGTTCGGCATGACGAAGACGAGCACGTCCAGGAGCTTCGTGAACGAGCCGTCTCCCGAATCCAGGGCATCGAACAACTGGCCCGAAGTCGGAAATATCTGACGCGCCCAGTGCGCAGCCCGCTCCCGGTACAGGTGGCCCAGGGCATAGAACAGCGGGTCAGGAGCCATCAGCCTGGCGGTTCCCACCAGGAGTACCTCTATGAACCCCGTGTTGGGCGTGGTGCCGATGAGGTACTTGTTCGACGAGTTGAACGCAACGAGCAGCAGCGGTCGGTTGTTGATCCAGTGCGCCCAGACAGCGTTCCCGACGTTGTTTGCGATGATGAGCGCCACGATGCCGGCTCCCAGCGTCGGCAGTATCCAGCGCGGGTGGCGCGTGGGTTCGGTCGCGATCTCGGGGCCGTCACTCACCGGTGCAGTCTTGCCGATCACCCTCACTCACGCGCGACCGGCAGGGCCGGTGTCAGCACGCGCGTGCGAGTGCCCACCCGGAAGCGAATTCACGGCAAGGTGGGTGGGCTTCCGCGCCAGTGGTGGAACGAGACGTTCTAGAGTTGACCCGACACGCGCGAAACGGCGCCTTGCGTGTGTCACGGGGACCGGCGTCATCACACTTCCGCCGGGGACTCAACTCCGGAGAGGAACGAAGGGAATCAACAATGTTGGGCACCATGCAGGATCGACCACTTGCGCTTCCGCACATCTTCGAGAGGGCCGAGAAGTTGTTTCCCCACAAGGAGATAGTGACCGCGATGGCCACGGGGGAGAAGCGTCGCCGAAACTACGGTGAGTGGGCCGACCGGACGCGCCGCCTCGCCACTGCCCTCGACGACCTCGGCATCTCCGAGGATGGGCGGGTTGCCACGTTCTGCTGGAACACCGACATCCACCTCGAGTTGTACTTCGCGGCTCCGTGCAGCGGACGCGTCCTGCACACGCTGAACCTCAGGTTGTTCCCGGAACAGCTCACGTACATCGTCAACCACGCCGAGGACGAGGTGATCTTCATCGACCGTTCGCTGCTCGGCATCATCGCCCCGTTGCTCGACTCGTTCGAGACCGTGCGCCACCTGGTCGTGATCGATGACGGTGCGCCCACGGAGCTTCCCGAGGGCCATGAGTTCCTGGACTATGAGGAATTGATTGCCGGCAAGGACCCGGCCGAGTTCTCCATCGATGACGAGAACCGTGCCGCCTCGATGTGCTACACCTCCGGCACCACCGGGAACCCGAAGGGCGTGGTCTACACACACCGCTCCACATTCCTGCACACGATGGCGGCGATGCTCGCCGACACGGTCGGCACATCCGAGCGCGACGTGCTCCTGCCGGTCGTGCCCATGTTCCATGCCAACGCATGGGGCCTCGCCCACGCGGCGGTTGCAGCCGGGTCGGGACTGGTGCTCCCCGGCCCGCAGATGACCCCACCTGCGTTGGCGGACATGATCGTCGATGAGTCGGTGACTGTCGCCGCTGGTGTACCCACCATCTGGATGGGTGTGCTCCCGGCGCTCGAGGGGCGCGATACCTCCTCGCTGCGCCTGATCCCCTGTGGTGGATCAGCGGTTCCCAAATCACTCTCGGAGAGCTATCGCGAACAGGTGGGTCTACCGATCCTTCAGGCATGGGGCATGACCGAGACGTCTCCTGTCGCGTCGGTGGCGAATCTGCTCTCCTCGATGGATGACCTCCCCGAGGATGCCAAGGCAGATCTGCGTGCCACTCAGGGCCAGGCAGTGATGGGCGTGGAGCTGCGGATCGCAGACCAGGTGAGCGGAGAAGCAATGCCCTGGGATGGAGAGAGCCAGGGAGAGTTGCAGGCCGCCGGCCCGTGGGTGGCCAGTGGCTACTACAACGATGAACGATCTGCGCAGTCGTTCACCGAGGATGGCTGGTTGAAGACCGGAGACGTGGCTGTGATGACTCCCGAGGGCTTCGTCAAGATCGTCGACCGGACCAAGGACGTCGTGAAATCCGGAGGTGAGTGGATCTCCTCGGTTGAACTCGAGAACGAGATCATGGCCCACCCAGCCGTAGCCGAAGCCGCGGTCATCGGAATGCCGCACCCGAAGTGGTCCGAGCGTCCGATGGCTTGCGTTGTTGCGGTGGAAGGTGCGGAAGTCACCAAGGAGGACATCCTCGAATTCCTCGACGGTCGGGTCGCCAAATGGTGGTTGCCAGACGATGTCGTCTTCATCGAGGAGGTGCCCAAGACCAGCGTGGGCAAGTTCTCAAAGAAGGACCTGCGCGACCGTTTCGCCGACTACACGCTGCCGACTGCCTGAGAAAGTCCCCCCGGGACGGCCGTGGCGGGCGGCCCAACCCGGCGCACCCCGGCCGTCCGGTTGGAGGCGCGGAGTCTGAGCGCGGGAGTGGCAAACCCTAGAGTCGGAGCGTGTACGACTTCGCGAAACGGCCCCTGTGGATTCTCAGCCATGTACTGGTTGCCGCGGCCGTGCTCGTGATGCTCCGGCTCGGCTTCTGGCAGATGGACCGTTGGCACGAAGAGCAGGGCAATCTCGAACGCATCGAGGCCGGCACGACGGCCGAACCCGTACCCTTGGAGGATGCGCTGAGCGGTTTGGGCAACCCGATCAGCACCTCCGATGTGGACGAATCGGCCGAGTTCCGGCGGGTTACGGTGTCCGGCACCTGGGACACCGCTGAGCAGGTGCTGATCCGCAATCGCTCCGATGACGGGCGGCCCGGAGGCTGGCTCCTCACGCCGTTGGTTCAATCCGATGGCACCGCGGTGGCGGTGCTGCGCGGGTGGATCCCCCTCCAGGAGGCGAACGCCGGGCCCCCCTATGAGGGCACTGCGCCACCACCCGGGGAGGCGACGGTGACAGGTCTCATCCAGCGCACCCAGCAGGGCGGCGGGATCGGCCCCCAGGATCCAGCGGGTGGCGTGTTGGACAGCCTTGCGCGTGTCGACCTCGATCGCTTTGCCGAGCAGGTCGACCCGGAATTGGCTCCGGTATGGGTGTTGGCCCAGTCCACCGAACCGCCACAGCCGACCTCGGGTATCAAGCCCGTGGTGTACGAGCTACCTTCGCCGTCACAGAACTTTTCCTACATGATGCAATGGTGGTTCTTCGCAGCGATCGCGATTGTGGGATATGCCCTGATCCTGCGCAAGGTGGCTCGTTCGAAGGCGGGACTCGGTGGCATGTCCCTGGTGCCCGAGGACGATCCGCCCGAGCCGATCCGTGACTGAGCAGAATGGCTGAGGCATCGAATGGCTGAGGAACAGGGCGACGCGCGTGAGCGCATCATGCGTGGCGCCCTGCGGTGCGTTGAGCGGAACGGACTCAGCGGATTCTCGCTCGAGGATGTAGCACGCGAGTCGGGCCTGTCCCGTACCTCCATATACAGGCACTTCCCAGGTGGACGTCACCAGCTGATCGAGGAGACGGCCACCTGGGAAGTGGGTCGATTCTGGTCGCGCCTGGCGGATGCCGTGGTCGATCTCGACAACCTCGAGGACCGGTTGGTGGCGGGGCTCATGCTGGGTGCGCATCAGATCACCGAGAGTCGCATCATGGGCAACCTCATGGACCCCGAGCTGGAAGTGCTCGTGGACGCACTCCAGCCGGCCCAACCGCTCGTGCAGGCTGTGATCCGTGACTACATGGTCGTGTTGCTCGACACCGAGCGTGCGGAAGGTCGTCTGGGACGGAGTGCCGATGGTCAACCGGTGGAGATTGGCGAAGCAGCGGATTACCTGACCAGGATGATCCTCTCGGTCATGAGCAGTCCCGCAGGGACCGACCTGAGCGATGAGGTGCAGACGCGCGACCTGGTCCGACGACAGTTCACTGCCGGAATCGTGAACCCTCCTCGTTGAACCTGCGAGTCGGAGGCTGCACCTGCCGGCGATCACGCGGTGACCGAAATCACACAAGAACCCGTGGCGATGAGACAGAACAGGTCTTATTGTAACAAGCGATGATCATGATCACGGGGGACAGGATCGCCGGAGGCAAAGCACCTCTCCGGCTGAAAGTTGTGGGGCCTGGCTCGTGAGCGACGACCGATGTCATGAACAATGCTGCGACCGCGGTCGGGGTCGATCCCGATTCCACCGAGGCCAAGGTGCTCGATGCCGTGGTTGTCTGCGCGGCCCGGTGGGGTATCGACAAGACGACGGTCGATGATGTGGCCCGTGAGGCCGGCGTGTCGCGGGCAACGGTGTACCGCCACTTCCCGGGAGGCAAGGCCGCGATGGTCCAGCTCACAACCCACCGTGAGGTGGTTGCGATGCTGATCGACCTGTTGGATCTGGTCGAACGTGCCGAGACGCTGGCCGATGCAGTCGTGGAACTCCTCCATGGGGGAACCATGTGTGTCGCCGGTCAACCGGCAATCGCCTACATGCGCAACCACGAGCCCGCGACCCTGCATGCGTTCTTCTCGTTCAGACATCTCGATTCCCTCTTCGCCACGACCGCCGATGTGTTGGCGTCCTCGTTGTACAGGTTCCTTCCCCGCGATGAGGCGGGCGACTGTGTGATCTGGGCGGCGCGCCTCGTCGTGTCCTACTTCCTCAACCCTGATCCAGGACACGACCTCGAAGACCGGGCGTTCGCCCGGCGGCTTGCCGAGAACTACATCGTTGCCGGCCTGTCCATCGAATCGACGAGTTGTACACAAACCCATCTGCAACCCAGGACCCAAGCCCACAGGAGGCACACCCATGAGCACCAATGAGGACATGATCGACCGGGCCGATGTGAACGATCTCGAGGCGATTCTTGCGGTTTCCAACACGGACCGCGATGCAGTGATAAGCCACGTGGAACAGAATTCCGACGTCGTGTTCACATGGGACTACGACAAGGGCGCCAAGCCGTCGCTGGAGAAGCTCTACGAGAAGGCCAAGAACTCCATGTGGAACGGGGAGACCGACCTCCCCTGGGACACCGAGGTGGATCAGGAATCAGTCGTGATAGCCAACGCCACGCAGAATTCGCCGGAAGGGTTCGGCCTGATCGACTTCGATGCCACCGGCACGCCCTTCGAGAAGTGGAGCGACAAGGAATGGCTCGAGCTCGGGATCGAGAGCCAGAACTGGACCCTGTCGCAGTTCATGCACGGTGAACAGGGCGCGCTCATCTGCACCGCCAACATCGTCGAGACGGTGCCGTGGATCGACGCCAAGTACTACGCATCGACCCAGGTGATGGACGAGGCGCGCCACGTCGAGGTGTTCGCAAAGTATCTCGACACGAAGCTGTCCGGGTACTACCCGGTCAACACTCACCTGAAGTTGCTCCTGGACGACATCGTCCAGGACCGGCGTTGGGACATGACCTACCTCGGTATGCAGATCATGGTCGAGGGTCTGGCTCTGGCTGCGTTCGGATTCATGCACCAGATGACCACCGAGCCTCTGTTGAAGAAGCTCCTGCGCTACGTGATGAGCGACGAGGCCCGCCACGTGGCGTTCGGTGTGCTGTCGCTCAAGGACTTCTACGCGGAACTGAGCGACGCCGAGATTCTCGAACGCCAGGAGTTCGCGTTCGAAGCGGCGGTGCGAATGCGCGACCGGTTCCTCCAACAGGAGGTCTGGGAGCGCATGGGCGTACCGGTGAAGGATGCCATCGAGATGGTGATGCGCACCCCGACACGCCAGATGTTCCAGATGATGCTCTTCTCGAAGATCGTGCCCAACTGCAAGAAGCTCGGGCTCCTGGATCGCAACGACCAGTGGCTGCGCCGTCGCTTCGAGGAGATCGGTGTCATCCAGTTCGAGGACTGGGCGGATACGGGCGACGAGTACGAGCAGTTCGCTCTCAGCGAGCAGGAACTTCAGGCCTCGGCCTGAGCTGCGCTCGGCTCGGCCCAGCGCCGGTCGGTTCCCCATCCCGAAACCTCCCCGGTCAATATCGTCGATTCAAGGACGCCTCCGCTCGCTAACCTTCGGCCATGGGTGTGTCCGACCACTGCTGCGGGCGATGAGTCCGTTTCCCGGTGTCTCTCGTGCTTGAGGAGGCGAGGGTTCTGCACTCGTTGCGTGTCGGAGGCGTCCTGCGGATCGATGAGGTATCGCGTCGAACCGCCGTGGCCCGTCCGCGTCTCGATGACCTGCTCATAGACATGGAGCGCTCGACCCTGGTGAGACGGCACGTCGGAGCACTTCGGGGTTGGTCGTTGACCGTCGGAGGTCGTACCAGGGGCGAGGAGCTACTGGCCGAGGAACTCGACTCCCGGGGAGCCAGGCCGGCCGTGGTCGCGGCCTACGAGGAGTTTCGTACCGTCAACGGCGACCTGCTCGCCATATGTACGGATTGGCAGGTGTCTTCGTGGGCGGATCCAGTGGACCTGAACGACCATTCTGATCCTGAGTACGACCGAGCTGTACTGAGTCGGCTCTCGAGGCTCGATGCCGTGGCTGCCAGGATACTCGGGGAACTCGCTGCAGAGCTACCACGGTTCGGCTCCTATCATCCACGGTTGGCTCTGGCATTGGACCGGGCATCGAGCGGCGGTGTGGACTGGGTGACGAGGCCATTGATCGACTCGTACCACACCGTGTGGTTCGAGTTGCACGAGGACCTGTTGGCAACGCTCGGACGCCGGCGCACAGATGAGGGCGACGCCCGGGCACAGCAATGAGGTGTCTCCCTGCGGATACGATCGCCCGTCCAGCCAGTCCCGAAGGGGAGAAACACGACAATGACCCACGAATCAACCATCCTTGAACTGGTTGGGCCCGCCCACCCGGCGTCCGTCAAGGCCACGGCCACGGCTCCGGCGCCTCGGCCGGTGGGTGGTCCCGAGTTGAACGGCACCCGATCGTGAGCGGGCGGTTCGGTCGCGTCCTCACCGCCATGGTGACACCCTTCGATGAGTCGGGAGAACTCGACCTGGGTGCGGCTGCGGAACTCGCACAGTTCCTGGTGGAGACGGGTAGCGACGGTCTGGTGCTGGTTGGTACCACCGGGGAGAGCCCCGCCCTCACCGACTCTGAATCGACAGCGCTACTCCGACGGGTCAGGGAATCCGTCGATGTGCCACTGCTCGCCGGCGCGGGATCCAACTCGACCGCCCACGCGGTGGAGCTCACCCGCATGGCAGCCGACACCGGCGTGGACGGGATCCTGTCGGTGACCCCGTACTACAACCGGCCGCCGCAGGCCGGCCTGCTGGCTCATTTCACGGCTGTCGCGAACGCGACCGACCTGCCGATCGTCATCTATGACATTCCGGTGCGGACCGGCCGCAAAGTGGCAACCGAAACCCTCCTCACGCTGGCCGGGGATGTCGAGAACATCGTGGCTGTGAAGGACGCAGCGGGTGACCCGACCGAGTCGGCTCGACTCCTCTCCATGGCTCCCGATGGATTCGAGCTCTACAGCGGCGATGATTCGATGACGCTTCCGTTCTTGTCGGTCGGTGCGGTGGGTGTTGTATCCGTGGCATCGCACTGGGCCGCAACCCAGTTCTCGGAGATGATCGATGCGTATGCAAAGGGAGACGTCGCGACCGCGCGGCGGATCAATGGCCAGCTCGGTGAGTCGTACGCGTTCACGAGCAGTGACGACGACTGCCCGAACCCGATACCCACCAAGGCAATGATGCGTGTGCTCGGGCTTCGTGTGGGAGCCTGCAGGGCGCCGATGGTCGGCGAACCCGAGGACCTTGAGAACAGGGCCCGCAAAGTGATCGAAGGTCTCGCCTGATGGCTGAATCCAAGAAATCCTCGAAAGGCCCGGCGAAGAACGCCCCGGCGAAGCGCAAGAACACCTCCAGGGTGTCGATCACGTTCCTGGGGGGCCTCGGGGAGATCGGACGCAATTGTGCTGCGATAGAACAGGACGGAGCGATCCTGCTCATCGACTGCGGGCTCATGTTCCCCGACGACGACATGTTGGGCGTCGACCTCGTACTACCGGATTTCTCCTGGCTCATCGAACGCAGCTGACTCGATCGTCGGCCTGGTGGCAACACATGGTCACGAGGATCACGTAGGGGGATTGTCCTACCTCCTGCGTGAAGCCAGCTTCCCGATCTACGGCACAGCGCTGACCCTCGGGTTGGCCCGTGGTCGCATCGAGGAAGCCGGACTTGCCAAACGCACCGAGTTCAACGTCGTGGCCGACAACGAGCCAGATCAAGGTCGGTCCGTTCGATCTGGAGTTCCTGCCGGTCACGCACTCGGTACCCGAGGGCGTTGCGACGGTGATCCGCACCGCGCAGGGCGTGATCCTGCATTCGGGTGACATCAAGATCGACCTGACGCCTGTCGATGGGCGCCTCACCGACCTCACCCGGATGGGAGCGATTGCCGACTCCGAGGGAGTCCGGCTGCTCCTGGCCGACTCAACCAACGCCGAGGAGCGGGGCCATTCGAGCTCCGAGACGTCGGTCGGACGAGTTCTGTACCAGATCATGCACGAACACGAGGGCCGGAGGGTCATCACAGCTTGCTTCGCGAGCCATATCCACCGGGTACAGCAGATCGCCGACGCCGCCGTGAGTCATGGACGCAAGGTCGCTCCGCTGGGTCGTTCGATGATGCGCAACGTCTCGATGGCGCGTGAGATGGGCCTGTTGCACATCCCGGATCGGTCGATGATCGACATCGAGGACGTCGACGACTACGAACCGGGCGAGGTTTGCGTCATCTGCACGGGTTCCCAGGGTGAGCCGATGTCGGCGCTGACCCGGTTGTCGCAGTCCGAGAACCGATTCCTCAAACTCGCCCCGACCGACACCGTGATCCTCAGTTCACATCCGATACCGGGCAACGAGAGCGACGTCTCGCGCGTGATCGGCAACCTGATCCGCATGGGCGCCGAGGTGGTTCACTCCGGAATCTCCGATGTGCATGCAACGGGTCACGCCAAGGCCGACGAACTCAAGTTGCTCCACTCGATCATCCAACCTGAATGGTTCGTCCCCGTTCACGGCGAGTACCGCCACATGGTCGCCCACGCTCGGCTGGCGCAGACGATGGGGACGCCCGAGGACCGCATCATCGTCGCCGAGGACGGCGACCGGCTCGAGCTCAGCGCCGATGGTCTGGCGTTGGCCGGAAGCGTGCCCTCGGAGTACGTCTACGTGCACGGCACGGTCGGCGGTGTGGGAACCAATGTGCTGCGCTGATCGCCGGATTCTCGTCCGAAGAGGGGATGGTCTCGGCGATCCTGGTCGTGGACCGCAAGGCCGGCCGGGTCACTGCCGGCCCGGAGATCGCCACCAGGGGCTGGATCCATGAGACCCGAATCCGCCGAGATCCTCGCTGAGTTGGGTGAGAGGGTCCACGACGCCGCCTCCAAGGCGTTGGCTGACGGGGAAGATCACGTCCAAGATCGAGCGTGCGGTGCGAAGGGCGGCCGGTGGGTTCGTCTCGGAACGCACCCGGCGACGTCCCATGATCGTGCCCGTGGTCATCGAGGCCTGACCAGCGCCCGGGGTCAGGGTGCCGGCAGGCCGTCGGGGTGTCGACCGGGGGTGAATGAGCGTGCGGACGGGCAGTTCCCTGTCCGTGTCACTCCGGGTGAGTACCGTTGTGGGCGGTGGCAACGAAACAATCTCCGTCCCGCACGAGCGCGAATCGCTCGTCTTCAACGAGAGGTCGGTCGCGCCCCTCTGGAGGTGCTTCGGGCGCTTCGCGGGTCCGTGGCAGTGGATCGGCCGGCCGGGCTCCGAGAGGCCGCGAATCAAAGAAGAACGGTCGTGATTCGGTGAGACAGGAAGGCACACGCTGGTTCTCGACGTTGTTCGATGGTCGTGGTCACGACGTCTGGGGTCTCCTGCTGGTGGTCCTGGCCGCGGTTTCCGCGGCGGGGGTGTGGTTCGCCGCCGGTGGGGTGGTCGGTCGCTGGTTGGACAGTGCCACCGGGGCGCTCTTCGGATTCGCGCAGGGTCTGGTTCCCCTTGCACTCCTGGTCGGAGGGGTCATGCTCATCCGCGGGCCCCGACGGCCGATGCCGTCGTGGATCTGGCGGACCCCGATGGCAACAGCGATGCCACCACCGTGCCGGGCCGCCGGGGTGGCTCGGCATACTCGGGCGACGACGGCGTGTCCGCGGCACTCCGCGACGGACTGCTGCGATGGTCGCTGGCGGGGTCCTCGCGGCGATCGTCATCATGGGCTTCGCGCACCTGATCGCCGCTGATGGAGCCACGATCACAGCCGACGGTGTGGACGCCTACTCGTCTGCGGGTGGTCTCGTCGGCGCCGGTATCGCCGGGACGCTCCAAGGGGTCATAGGCCCATGGGGGACCGCGGTGGTACTCGTGGGGCTCACCGTGTTGGCGCTGAGTCTCATCACCGGTTGGTCGTTCCGGCAGATGGCCGGTGGTGTCGCAACTGTGGTCAAGCCGGCGTTCGTCTGCTACCGGAGCCTGGTTGGCGGGGCTGTTCAGGGTCTCCGCAGACCGCCCGGACCCCAACGAATCCGACGACGGGTCACAGGGGCCGGCCCTGTACGACCAGGACGCGGACCTTCCGGAGGAGGCCACCCCCAAGCGGAAGCGCAAGACCAGGTCCAAGGCCTCAAAGGGGCCAACCGTCAACGTTCCGCAAGCCGAAGCAGGCGATTCGGAGCAACTCGATCTGGATCTCGGTCCCGGCGCCGCCAGCTCACCGTGGAAGCTGCCTCCAGCCAAGCTGCTCACCCTGAGCGGACACCAAGACGTCGACACCGCTGCGATCGAACAACGCGGTCGGGTTCTCGAGTCCGCACTGGCCGACCACGGCGTGCAGACACGCCTGATCGGTATGACCGCCGGCCCCACCGTCACCCGATACGAACTCGAGCTCGGCACCGGCGTGAAGGTCTCCAAGGTCACGTCGCTCAGCAAGGACATCGCATATGCCATGGCCTCACCCGATGTGAGGATCCTGGCCCCGATCCCCGGACGTCAGGCCATCGGCGTGGAGGTGCCCAACGAGGAACGCCAGGTGGTGGCGGTGGGCGACATCCTCACGTCTCCCGAGGCGAAACGTGCAACCCATCCGCTGGAGGTCGCGGTCGGACGCGACATCAACGGTCATTCCATCCTCATGAACCTGGCCACCATGCCCCACCTCCTGATAGCGGGTCAGACAGGAGCCGGTAAGTCGAGTTGCATCAACTCGATCATCACGTCGATCATGATGCGCTCCACCCCTGACCAGGTACGCATGATCCTGATCGATCCCAAGCGGGTGGAACTCACCCAGTACGACCGGATTCCCCACCTGTTGACCTCGGTGGTGGCCAACCCGAAGAAGGCTGCCAACGCGCTCGCTTGGGCCGTGAAGGAAATGGAACGCCGTTACGACCTGCTCTCAGAGGTCGGCGTGCGTGACATCACCGGGTACAACTCGGCATTCGACCGCGGTGACCTTGCCGAGGGACTGGGAGCTGACCGCGAGTTCCAGCGCCTGCCGTTCATCCTGGTCGTGGTCGACGAGTTGTCGGACCTGATGATGGTCGCACCGCGGGACGTAGAGGATGCGATCTGTCGCATCGCACAGATGGCCCGGGCGGTCGGTATCCACCTCGTGATCGCCACACAGCGTCCTTCGGTGAACGTGATCACAGGTGTCATCAAGGCAAATGTGCCCGCCAGGCTTGCGTTTGCTGTTTCCTCCTCGACCGATTCGAAAGTGATCCTCGACCAGCCAGGGGCTGAACGCCTCGTGGGCAAGGGCGACATGCTGCTCCTGGGTCCTGCATCCTCTGCACCCCAACGTATCCAGGGCGCATGGGTCGAGGAGACCGAGGTCCGCGCGATCGTGACGAAGTGGCGGGAACAAGCGCCCGATGTCGAAGACCGCTACGTCGAGGGCGTGGCTACAGAGGAGCCCATCGGTGGTGCACCGGGTGGCCCCGGCGGCGGTGGAGGCGACAGCGAGGACGACGCCCTCATGATCCAGGCCATGGAGTTGGTTGTACGGAGTCAGTTGGGATCCACATCCATGCTCCAGCGCAAGCTCAAGGTGGGTTTCGCCCGGGCCGGTCGGATAATGGACCTACTCGAACAACGTGGTGTGGTCGGTCCCTCCGAGGGGTCCAAGGCCCGCGAGGTGATGATGACCGTTGAAGACTTCGAGAATGCAGTCGAGTCCGGCGAGTTGTAAGGGTCCCGACCGGTCGATGAACCCGGTGGCAGCACTCGTTCTTGCGCTCTGTGTGGCATTGAGTGGTGTCGGATGCTCGTTCCTGCACCCTTCGACCTGCGAGGACCTGCAGGAACTCTCCACCAACGTTCGTGGTTTGGCCCAGCTGAACCTGGTCGAGTCCGGCACCGACGGTCTTGACGCACAGATCAACCGGATCGAAGAGAGCTGGAACAAGGTGCTCAAGAGTGCCGGCAACCAGTTCGGGCCCGAACTGAAGGGGTTGCAGGCTTCGGTTGACGCCCTCACCGCGACGCTCCAGGCCGGAATCGGCGGAGGCGGTGGCCTGGTCGAGGTTCTACCCCGGCTGGAACAGGAAGTTGCAGGAGTCGAAGCGGCATGGAGGTCGCTGACGGCCAAGGTCTCTGCCGAACTCTCCGACTGCGACCTGAGCTGACTCCCGGTCCACCGTCGGCCCCGGATATCCCGGCGGGTGGGCGCCGGAGGATGATTCCCCGGGTACCGCAACATGCGGGTGGTAGACCTTCGAGCATGGACTTCACCGACATCACCTTCGAAACGGTTGCCGAAGGCCTACGGTTCCCCGAAGGGCCCGTTGCCACCGACGATGGCTCGGTTCTGGTTGTGGAGATCAACCGCGGGACGCTCTCGCGTGTTCTGCCCGGAGGGACCGTTGAAGTGGTGGCGGACTGTGGGGGAGGCCCGAACAGCGCTGCGATCGGTCCTGAGGGCGACGTGTGGATCGCCAACAATGGTGGTTGTTTCGAATTCATCGACCTGGGCGGGCTTGTCATTCCAGGCCCGGTGCCGGACTCCTATGAGGGCGGTTCGATCCAACGCGTTGACCTTGTGAGCGGCGAGGTGCAGAGCGTCTACACCGAGTGTGACGGACATCCTCTTCGGGCTCCGAACGACCTCGTCATGGATGGCCACGGAGGGTTCTGGTTCACTGACCACGGTCTGCGTCTCGAACGCACCTCGGATCGCACCGCGGTGTACTACGCCCTCTGCGATGGATCCTCGATCTCCGAGGTAGTCTTTCCTCTCGATGCCCCGAACGGGGTTGGTCTGAGCCCGGCAGGTGATCGCCTCTATGTGGCCGAGACCCACACAGGACGCCTGTGGGCGTGGGATGTCACCGCTCCCGGCGTGGTCACGGGTGCCGGCCTGATGCCACCCCACGGCGAGTTGATGTATGCGGCCCCCCGCGATGACCTCTTCGACAGCCTGGGAGTGGACTCGGCAGGCAATGTCTGTGTCGCAACCCTGCAGACCGGAGGGATCACGGTCGTTCCCCCAGGCGGCGGGACTGCCGAGTTCGTACCCGTTGATGATGTCGTGACCACCAATATCTGTTTCGGTGGACCGGACATGCGCACGGCCTGGGTCACGGCATCGGGTTCAGGGCGCCTCCTGAAGTGCACCTGGCCGGTACCGGGGCTGAGGCTCGCTCACAACGCCTGAGCGCACGATCGGAGCGGTACGCGCCCCTACGGTAGGCCGAACCCGTGCTCGGAGTGACTCATCCCATGAGTGGCCATGTGGACCTCCGGGCCTAGTCTGATGCGGTGGCGCGCACGTACTGGCTCGAGACCTTGGGCTGTCCGAAGAACGAGGTGGACTCCGAGAAACTGGCCGCGCGCATGGCTGCCGAAGGGCTCGGCGCAGCGACCGAGCCTGGTGAGGCCGACCTGGTGGTCGTGAACACCTGTGCCTTTGTCGAGGAGGCGCGTGAGGAGTCGGTTGCGACGATTCTGGCGCTGCACGACCAGCGCCGCGAGGATTCAGAACTCATCGTGACCGGCTGCATGGCGGAGCGCTACGGCGACGAACTGGCCGAAGCACTCCCTGAGGCCGATCGTGTGAGTGGGTTCGGTGTGCCCGTGACCCTGAGGGCCGGGCGTACGGCCGAGGCAATACCCGAGTTCGACCTGTTGAACCTGCCACGCCCTCGTTCCGAGAGACCTTGGGCCTACGTGAAGGTCGCCGAGGGTTGCGACAAGTCGTGCGGATTCTGTGCGATCCCGTCATTCCGTGGCCCCCAGCGGAGCCGCAACATCGAAGCCATCCTTGCGGAGGTGGATGCCCTCGCGGTCAGGGAGGTGGTCCTCGTTGCGCAGGATCTGGGTGCGTTCGGCCGTGACGGCGGAGTAGGCCGACGCAGGATCACCGAACTCTTCGATGAGGTCGCCCACCGTGTCGATTGGGTCCGCCTGTTGTACCTGTTCCCGAGTGAGTTGTCCGACTCGCTCATCGATGCCATTGCTGCGTCGCCTGTGCGGTACTTCGACCTGTCCCTGCAGCATGTCTCTGCGCCATTGGTGCGGCGTATGCGGCGCCCCGGCAACGCTGAGGCGTATCTCGAGCGGATAGGTCGGATCCGTGCAGTGGCGCCGGATGCTGCGACTCGGTCGAATTTCATCGTCGGGTATCCCGGTGAAACCGAAGAAGACCACGATCGGTTGCTGGCATTCGTGGAAGAAGCCCAGCTCGACTGGTGCGGCTTCTTCTCATACTCATCCGAGGACGGAACCTACGCGGCGGGTCTCGACGGGATGGTGGACCCGGGTCTCGTCACCGAGCGGATGTCGGAACTGTCCGAGCTGCAGGATGTGATCACGGCAACGCGCAGGGACGCGCTCATCGGGACCGAGGTGTCGGTGCTCGTGGACTCGCCGGGTATCGCCCGGTCCCATCGCGAGGCTCCCGAGATCGACGGGATCGTGGAGGTACCTGCGATGCTCCAGGTCGGCGAGTTCCACACGGTTCGGATCACGGCTGCAGCGGGCCCCGACCTGTCTGCGGAACCGACCTGATGTGGGAGACGTGTGGTTCAGCTCCTGTTGGTGCTGTCCCATGAGTACCGCTGAGGCGCCCAAGACGTTCGGACCTTCGGCCGTGCTGACCCCCGCGAACGTGATCACGATCGTGCGGTTGTTGCTCTCGCCGGTGGTGTTCTGGCTGATCATCGACCGCGGCGCGGCCTGGGGCGTGTTCGCTCTGTGGTTGGTCGTGATCGCTTCTGACAGCCTCGATGGCTACTTGGCGCGACGTCAGGGAACCACCCGATCGGGGGCGTTCCTGGATCCCCTGGCGGACAAGGTGCTCGCTCTGGGTGGACTGTGGGCGGTGGTGCTCGGGGGCGGATTCTGGTGGTTCCCGGTGGCGCTGATCACCTTGCGGGAGGCCGTGATCTCTGCGTTCAGGTGGTTCTGGGCCAAGCGTGGCCTCGCCGTGCAGGCATCCAATGTCGCCAAGGCAAAACGTTCCTGCAGTTCTCGTCGGTGTCGCTGGTCCTGTGGCCATGGACAGCCGGTCACCATTGGCTCGCCGTGACCTGCCTGTGGCTGGCGGTCGTTGTCGCCTGGGTCAGTGCGATCCAGTACATCGGTTCCGGTTCTCGTGCCACCTCGATGGGGGATCCCGAGCCCTCCTCGTAGACGCCGGATCGCCTGATGGCCGGTCGAAATGGTGCAGACTCTTGACCGTGAGCCCGCAGGAACCGCATGTGGAGTACGACCCGGACGAACCGGCTGCCGAGGCGGACGGGGATGAGTGGGCCATCGATGCAGCGCTCGGGGCGGCATCGGGTGCCGGACGTGCTGCAAGCGCGTTGGGGCGCAGCCTTCCCGGGCGGGCCATGTCGGCCGCTGCCCGGTTCGTGACCTCACCCCTGGCCGATGAGGGTAGGGAGGTCCGCGAGCGTGCCGCTCCGGCTGCACGCCGAGCGGTCAGGAACATCACTCCAGAGGTCGTAGAAGTCGTCAACCTGAACGAGATCCTCGAGGCGATCGACGTCGATGCGTTGCTGGACCGGATCGACATGGATCGGCTCGTTTCACGAATCGATGTGTCGGCCATCGTCTCGCAGGTCGATGTGAACGGGCTGGTCGGCGATGTGGACGTTCAGGGGATCATCGACCGGGTGGATATCGACGGCATCATCTCGAGGGTCGACCTGGATGCATTGCTGGACCGGATCGACATCGATGCGTTGCTGGAGCGGATCGACGTTGGTTCCATCCTGGACCGGATAGACCTCGATGCGTTGCTGGACCGGATAGACGTCAACGAACTGGTGAGCCGGATTGACATGGACCGCATCATGAGCCAGACGGAGCTCGGAGCGATCATCGCGCAGTCGACAACCGGTGTTGCGTCCCAGGCGCTGGATGCCGTCCGCAGGCAGGGCGTGGGTCTCGACAATGTGATGGCACAACTCGCCAACCGGGTCATGCGTCGCGATCCCAGCGAGCTCCCGGCGGGCCCGCCGCTCCTGATGGAACCGACACACAACCTGACGACGGATGAGGACCCACCGACGTTCCCGGGAAATGAGGACCTGGGCGGGTCCGACGACCCCGGTGACGCACATCCTGAACCCGATGCTGATTCACGACACGGAGATGGGCTCTAATGGGTACCGCAGGTCACGGGGAGGCGGTCAGCCTCCAGGGCCACTACACGGGCGCGGTGACGCGACTGGCTGCGTTCGCGCTGGACCAGGCGATTGCCGTCGCGTCATTCTCGCTCGTCGTTACGGTTGCGGCCTGGACGGTTTCGCTGGTGACGAGCGGAGGAGTCGAGCTGGACACCACAGGGATTCTGATCGGCCTGATCGCATTCGGGATATGGCTCTTCGTCTACTACTCGTACCCCTGGGCCGTGAGCGGGAAGTCCTTCGGGATGGCGGTGCTGGGGATACAGGTCGTAGCTGCCGATGGGGACCGGTGCTCGGCGCGGTCGGCTGTGGAGCGTACCCTTGCTCTGCCGTTGTCGTTCCTGACGCTGGGGATCGGCTTCCTGCCGATCTTGTTCGGGCGCCACCGCAGAGCGCTGCACGACCGCATCGCCGGCACCGCAGTGGTCTACAGCTGGGATGCCAGGGCTGCACGCTGGCGTTTCCTGGCGAGGGATGTCGAGTCACCATCGTGGGGAACGGGAAGGCGCTAGGTTCGCCGCCATGCGCGTCGAAGTGGTTGCCATAGGAACCGAACTGCTGCTTGGGCAGATCAACGACACCAACTCGGCCTGGATCGGGGAGCAGTTGGCTCTCGTGGGCCTGGACTCGCACTTCCAGGTGAAGGTCGGCGACAACCGGCAGCGGATGATCGACGTACTGCATACGGCCCTGGCCCGCAGCGATGCCGTCATCTGTTGCGGAGGGCTGGGGCCGACCCAGGACGACCTGACCCGAACGGCGCTGGCAGCTGTGATGGGTGTGGAGCTCGAATCCGATGAGGCGATGGAGGAGAAGATCATCGCGATGTTCGCAGGCCGAACCCGTCGTATGCCCGCCAACAACCTCTCCCAGGCGATGCGTCCCATCGGAGCGCAGTTCATTCCCGAACAACCCGGGACGGCACCGGGGCTGATCTGCCCCGTGGACGTCGACGGCGAGGAGAAGGTCATCTATGCAGTCCCCGGGGTCCCCTGGGAGATGCAGGAGATGATGCAGGGGACGGTGCTACGTGACCTGCAGCATCGGGCAGGCCTCGACAGCGTGATCCGCTCCCGCGTCCTGCGTACCTGGGGTGAGTCCGAATCAGGACTCGCCGAGTTGCTGGCGGAACGCATCTACGAACTCGACGCGGCCGGAAACCCCACCATCGCATTCCTGGCTTCGGGCGGCGAAGGTCTGAAGGTTCGCATCACCGCGAAGTCAGCTTCCAGCGATGAGGCTGACTCCCTCCTGGCCGACGAGGAACAACGGCTACGGGAACTGCTGGGTCCGCTCGTGTTCGGCACCGATGACGACACGATGGAATCAGTTGTACTCGACCTCCTGCGCGAACGGGGGCTGTCCCTGGCCACCGCGGAGTCATTGACAGGTGGGATGGTCAGCTCACGGCTGTGTGACATCCCCGGCGCCAGCGACGTCTTCGTCGGTGGCGTGGTCAGCTACGCCGCAGCTGTGAAGCACGAACTCCTGGAGGTGTCCGAGGGCCCCGTGGTGAGCGAAGCTGCTGCCCGTGAAATGGCTGTCGGCGTTCGCAGGCTCCTCGGTACCGATGTGGCTGTTGCCGCCACGGGCGTGGCCGGGCCTGCTTCTTCGGAGGGCCATCCCCCCGGCACCGTTTGCATGGCGGTCGTGGTGGGAGACCCCGCTGATGGGGGAGCGATCGAGTCGCTCGAGGTGCGACTCCCCGGACGTCGCAGGCAGGTTCGGGAGTTCACCGTGATCTCGCTGTTGGGAATGCTGCGCCACGCATTGTTGGTAAATGCTTGAATCGAACACCCGTTCGGAACTACATTCATGTCACTACATTCACGTGGGCGCCACGTTGGCATGGACACACCGAATTGCAGGCTCGAGTGGGGGTCACGAGGGGCGTGTCACACCCCCGACGTAACTTCATCCACTGACAGCCGATGTCCGATGAGGCCCGGCACGACAACCACCGCACCCAAGGAGCACACGATGGCGAAGGACCCGAAGCAGGACGCAGCCAAGGCACTGGACATGGCCCTCGGCCAGATCGAGAAACAGTTCGGCAAGGGCTCGGTCATGAAGATGGGCGACAAGCCCTCCATGGAGATCGAGTCGATCTCCACAGGGGCGCTGGCGCTGGACATTGCCCTGGGAATAGGGGGGCTCCCACGAGGCCGCGTCACAGAGGTGTACGGCCCGGAGTCCTCGGGTAAATCGACCCTTGCGATGCACGTTGTGGCTGAGGCGCAGCGCACCGGCGGCACGTGTGCCTACATCGATGCCGAGCACGCGATGGATCCCATCTATGCCGCCGCGATCGGCGTCGACATCGACCAGCTCTACATCTCCCAGCCAGACACCGGTGAGCAGGCACTCGAGATCTGCGACATGTTGGTTCGCTCCGGCGCGATCGACGTCGTCGTCATCGACTCGGTCGCAGCGCTGACCCCCCGGGCCGAGATCGAAGGCGACATGGGCGACAGCCACGTCGGCTTGCAGGCACGCCTCATGTCCCAGGCCTTGCGCAAGCTCACGGGGAGTCTCAGCAAGACCCAGACGATCTGCGTGTTCATCAACCAGCTCCGCGAGAAGATCGGTGTGATGTTCGGGTCACCGGAAACCACCCCGGGCGGCCGGGCACTCAAGTTCTACAGCTCAGTACGGTTGGATATCCGTCGCATCGAGGCAATCAAGGATGGCGTCGAAGTGGTGGGCAACCGCACTCGTGTGAAAGTGGTGAAGAACAAGGTCTCAGCTCCGTTCCGCCAGGCCGAGTTCGACATCATGTACGGCAAGGGGATCTCCCGTGAGGGATCGCTGCTGGACCTGGGTGTGGAGTACGAGATCATCAAGAAGTCTGGTGCGTGGTACACTTACGAAGGCGAGCAACTGGGTCAGGGCCGCGAGAACTCCAAGGCGTTCATCGCGGACAATCTCGACATCATGGTCGAAATTCAGGAGCGAATCCTCAAGGCGGTCGGTATCGTGTCGACCGAAGAGGAAGTACCCGCCACTGTCGACCCGGAAACGGGCGAGGTTCTGAATGGTGTGGTCATGGATCCCGACGACCAACCCATCACCCTGGACTGACCATCAACCTGAGGTCAGGTTTCCAGGATCCATCGTCCAGGTAGAACCCCTGGATCACCCCCCAACCCCGGAAACAACGGTACGCGGATCACAACTTGGTAGAACGGAGCACTTCAACGGGCATGTACCCGATGAAGGGTGACCGTGCTGAGAATGATCCCGGCTGTTGGCTCTGGTGGTCGGGTGCCAGCTGCTCAGCGTGTGTCGTTGGGCTGAGCAGCGATGGGGCTCAACAGCGATGGGGCTGAACGGCGATGGGGCTGAACAGGGGTGGCGTCCTACCATGGCATCGTGACTGAAGGCCCGGATTCCAAGCGCTACCTGGTTCGCACCTTCGGGTGCCAGATGAACGAACACGACTCCGAGCGCATCTCAGGACTGCTCGAAGCCGAAGGATACGAACGCGCCGACACCGAGTCCGATGCTGATGTGATCGTGCTCAACACGTGCTGCATCCGCGAAGGGGCCGACACCAAGCTCTACGGCACCCTCGGCCACCTGAAGAGCCTCAAGGACACCCGAGCCGCCGAGGGTGCCGATGTCGAGATCATGGTGGCTGGCTGCCTGGCCCAGAAGGACCGCCAGGATCTACTTGAACGTGCTCCCCACGTGGATGTGGTTCTGGGAACACACAACGTGGGCCGCGCCACCGAACTGCTGGCCGAACACCGTGCGAGCGGGTTGCCGGTGATCGAAATCCTGGAAGCAACCGTTGCCACCGATCACGATCAGTTCCCATCCGCGCTGCCCGTGGTACGCGAGCAGGGGTGGGCTGCGTGGGTCACGATCCAGGTCGGCTGTGACAACAACTGTGCCTTCTGCATCGTTCCGAGCGTGCGAGGGCCCGAGGTCAGTCGGAGCTTCGGAGATATCATCACCGAGATCGAGTCGGCTGCGGCCGACGGGGTGACCGAGGTGACCCTGCTGGGCCAGAACGTCAATTCCTATGGCCGCGACCTCACCCTTGCACTGCGTGGAGAAGTTCCATCCGGTGACACCGGTCCGGGTCGCGACCAACTCGAGGCGAGGGTGGGTTCGCAGTGGCTGGATGAATCACCTCGCGCCCGACCCTTGTTCGCCGACCTCCTGCGGGCTGCGGGCGCGGTGGACGGGATCAGCAGGGTTCGTTACACCAGCCCGCATCCCAAGGACCTGCGTCCGGAGACGATCGTTGCGATGGCCGAGGTGCCCGAGGTGTGTGAGCACCTGCACCTGCCTCTGCAGTCCGGGAGCAACCGGGTTCTCGCAGCCATGCACCGTGGCTACACCGCGGAGCGCTACCTCGAACGACTCGGGGCAGCGAGGGCCGGTATCGACGACCTCGCGGTCAGTACCGACATCATCGTCGGGTTCCCCGGGGAGACCGACGAGGACTTCGAGAAGACTCTCGAAGTGGCCGCCGCCGCTCGCTACGACAATGCCTACACATTCGTCTACTCACCCAGACCGGGCACCGAAGCTGCTGACAGTGGCGAACCCGAGGTACCCCACGACGTGGCCGTGGCACGCATGGCACGTCTACGCGCGGTGATCGAACGTTCGAGTCGGCTGGGGAACGAAGCCCGAATCGGCAGGATCGAAGAGGTTCTCGTCGAAGGACCTTCGAAGCGCAATCCGGACCGCCTGACTGGTCGTACCCGTCACAACCGTCTGGTCCACTTCGACCGTCCCGGGGGTTCTGGAGACCCCGACCACGCGGCGAAGCATGATCTCGATCGTCCGATCCGTGCCGGAAGCTACGTCATGGTTGAGGTGACTGATGCATCAGTCACCCACATGCTCGGGCGCGTGCGAGAGGTGACCGTAGAACCGGCACACCGCCGACGTATCCGCGTGGCATCCCTTTGAGCGGGCCGGTACCGGGGAGTGACCGGCAACCTGTGCCGTCCGGGCAGCCCATGTGCTCCGAGAAGGGTGCTTTGCTGGACATCGTGGGCGGAGCGGGCCTGATCGCGCCTCCACCCCGTGAACACCCGACGCTCGAACCTGCGTCAGCCAAGGACTACCACTTCGACCCACAGCGAACCGTGGCCATGTTCGCCGAAGAGATGGCACGCCTGCACTCGCTCGATGTGAACGAGGCCGCGGAGCCGGTGCTCACAATGGGTGCCGTTGTCGAATTGGCCCGGGCAACCACCGAAGCCGCTCCCGATGCCCCGTTGGATGCCGCCTATCGCCACATGTCGCGGCGCGAGTTGCTCGGTGTGCTCGATGCCGGTCTGGATCGGCTGGGTGAAGTCGCGGACTCTGCCCTCGTGGTCACCCACGGAACACCCGAACTGGGTGTGTTCATGTGCGAGGAAGGCACCGCAGTTGGTCTGATCCGTTGGGATGCAATAGCGGTGGCGGACCGGCACCGCGACCTGGCGCGTGTAGCGGCCTCGCTGGTCTCGGACATGGGTCCGATGATGTTGCCGGAGTTCTTCGAGCGGTACGGTTCGCACCCCGACCCGCTCCGCCTGGACTGGTGGCTGCTGGCTGCCCAACTGCTTCCAGCGCCGCAGGCTGCGAACTGATGGTCCGGGAAGCACCCGCCGGATCCATCGTGGAAGGAGTCGACGGATCGGGCTCGCACCTCGCCATCGTCGGGCCGACCGCATCGGGGAAGTCGGCGGTGGCCATGCAGTTGGCCCGTGACCTGATGGACCACGGGGTCAGGGTCGAGATCGTCAGTTGCGACTCGATGCAGGTCTACCGGGGGATGGACATCGGTACGGCCAAACCCAGTCTCGCTGATCGAGCCGAAGTGCCTCACCACCTCATCGACCTGGTCGAACCGAGTGAAGACCACAACCTCGCAATGTTCATCGACGAGGCCCGTGAGGTGGTCTCAGGGATCGAATCCCGAGGCGCCCGGGCAGTGCTGGTGGGAGGCACGGGCCTGTATGTGCGCGGCATCGTCGATGACTTCACACCTCCGCCACACTTTCCCGACATCACAGCGGAGCTCGAAGCGGTCGAGGACACCTCGAAGCTGACCGAGCGGCTCGCAGAGTTGGATCCCCTCGGCCTGTCGAGGATTCCTCCGGGGAACCGTCGCCGGATCGTGCGGGCACTCGAGGTGAGCCTCGGCACCGGAATTCCGTTCTCACGTCATGGAACGGATCTGGAACAGTACGGACCGACCCGTTTCGCTCTGGTGGGTCTCCGCCCCGAGCGCGACGTGCTAACCCGCGCCATCGCTCAACGCTACGAGGAACAGATGTCGCAGGGATTCCTCGAAGAAGTCAGGGTTCTCGCGTCTCTCGTACCGCCCATGTCGCGTACGGCGCGTCAGGCCCTGGGGTATCGCGAACTGTTGGACCATCTCGATGGAGCGATGGTGCTGGAGAAGTCACTCGAGACGGCGAGGGTGCGAACCCGCAAGTTCGCGGTGCGCCAGTTGCGTTGGTTCGGTCGTGATCCACGGATCGTGTGGGTGCCACCCCCGGGTCCCGGGCGTTCCGTCGGCGCGGTGGCGGTCGAGATCCGGGATCGATGGGCTGCCGGGTCATCGGGGAAATTGGGTGTCTCCGGCGGTGGAGCTGCAGGTACCGTTGGCGCTGAGCGGGTGGGTGGTTCATCCGTGGGCCCCGACGAGCCTGGCCCGCGATCAAGGAGCGACGACAGCTGATGCATCTCGGCAAGTACCACGGATTGGGCAACGATTTCCTGATCGCCCTCGCGGCGCAGAACCAGGATCTGTCGGTCGACCCCGGGACAGCCGCAGCGTTGTGTGATCGAAAGCGGGGCATCGGAGCCGATGGTCTCATATACGTGCTCACCCCATCGGATGCGGCCAACGATGCCCAGATGGTGTTGTTGAACGCAGACGGATCGCGGGCGGAGATCTCGGGCAACGGCATCCGGTGCATGGCGCAGGCCCTCATGAGGGAGCGGTTGTCGAACTCGCAGGACGACCGGGTCGCCGCTCCAGGTAGTGCGTCGCCGCCCCAGGTGTTGAGGATCCAGAGCGATAGCGGCGTGCGCGACGTGACCTTCGCGGGGGGTGACCCGCGGGACCGAGCCTGGTTCGTGGTCGACATGGGCGTCATCTCGGATGGCCCCGCGCTCGCCGGGGCCTCACTGGGGTGGGCTGCGCAGAACATCGGAACCGTCGACATCGGCAACCCACACCTGGTCCTCGAGGTGGAGGACCCGTCCGAGGTCGACCTGGCCGTCGCAGGCCCCACATTGGAGGCTGCGTATCCGGGCGGCATGAACGTGCATTTCGTATCCGCGGTCGATCGATCGCATCTGGATCTCTTCGTGTGGGAACGAGGCGTGGGAATCACCGATGCATGCGGATCCGGTGCCGCTGCAGCGGTGGCGGTCGCTGAGCGTTGGGGGATCGTGGATGCCGAGAATGCTCCGGTGAAGGTGACGATGCCCGGCGGCCAGGCTTCGGTTGAGCTCCGTGACGGTCACCTTCTGTTGAGTGGACCCTCGCAGTACGTCGGCGAGGTGTTCACACCGTGAACGAACCGCGCGAGTCGGATTCCCCGTACCCGGACCCATCGGTCGATGATTCCCGGGACTCCGGCGGTGGGACCCCCGAGGAGTCCCACCGCGGAGCATTCGGTGAGTACGGCGGTGAGTCGGGCGCGTTCATCGAACGGTCATTCCGTGAGCGGATCATCCTCGTGGGAGTGGATCTCCCGCCGCACGGAAGCACCATTGACGGCGTACCGACGCTCGATGCGAGCCTCGATGAACTCTCACTCCTGGTCGACACCGCCGGGGCCGACGAGGTCGGCCGGATCGTGCAACGGCGCGACGCTCCGGACCCCGCGACCTATGTCGGGCGCGGCAAGGTGACCGAGATCCTCGAACTCGCCGAAGCAACCGACTGCGACACTGTCGTGTTCGATGATGAGCTGACTCCGGCGCAGCAGAACAACCTGACCAAGGCCCTTGGTCGTTCAGCGATCGACCGAACGGCAGTGATCCTCGACATCTTCGCCCAGAACGCGCACAGCCAGGAAGGAAAGGCGCAGGTTCAACTCGCGCTGTTCAGGTATCGACTACCCAGGCTGCGGGGCAAGGGGCTGAGCCTGTCCCAGCAGGCCGGTGGGATCGGTGCCCGTCGTGGCCCGGGCGAGACACAGTTCGAGATCGACCGGCGTCGTATCGAGCGCCAGATCCACAAGCTCGAGTCCGATCTGGAACGCATCGGCAGGCATCGTGCCAACCAACACAAGGCGAGGGCACGTTCGCGGATTCCGCATGTGGTCGTCGTCGGGTACACGAACGCCGGCAAGTCGACACTGCTCAACCGCCTGACCGATGCAGGCGTACTGGTGGAGGATCGCCTGTTCGCCACCCTTGACGCCACCACCAGACGCCTGTCCCTGCCCGGTGGCGAGACCGTGTTGCTCACCGACACTGTTGGATTCGTGCGCAAGTTGCCCCACCAACTCGTGGAGGCGTTCAGAACGACCCTGGATGTGGTGACCGAAGCCGATTTGTTGGTCCATGTCGTCGACGGGTCCGCGCCCGATCCCGACGGAGCGATGGATGCGGTACGCACTGTGCTCTCGGAGATCGGTGGGGCGGACGTTCCTGAGATCATCGTGTTCAACAAGTCGGATCGCAACGCGGAGGCCGAACGGCTCGCTTCCAGGACTCCCGGTTCAGTTGCCATCTCAGCGACGAGAGGCGACGGGGTCGAAGAATTGCTGGCGCGCATCGGTGACCGGCTGAGGGCACGGATGGGAACTTCCGTGCTCGATGTTCCGTACTCCCGTGGTGACGTCTTGGCCGCTGTACACCGATCGGGTGAGGTCCTCTCAGAGGTCGCGGGGTCCGAGGTGATGCGGATCACGGCCCGAATGGACGCTCAAGATGCCGAACGGTTTACCGACTTCCGCGTTGCGGAACCGGACGTTGCGGAGCCGGACGTCGTTCCATGATGGGTCCCGCCGAGTCGCCATCCCGCGGATTCGTGCCGCCTCCATATCCCTACGATCGACTCGACGAGTTGCACGAGATGGCAGCCCTGGTCCCGGGTGGTGTCGTGGATCTCTCGATCGGTACTCCGAACGATCCGCCGCCCGTGGCCGTGCTCGAAGTACTCGCCAATTCGAACACCGAACGCGGGTACCCGCCTTCGATAGGTACGCCCGCGTTTCGTGGCGCCGCGCAATCGTGGTTCGAACGTCGCTTCGGGGTCGACGTGGCGGCAACTGACATCGCCGCCTGTGTCGGCACCAAGGAGTTCGTGGCAGGTCTACCCCATTGGTTGGCCCTTCGCGATCCGAGCCGCGACACGGTGTTGTATCCAGCGGTGTCCTATCCCTCCTACGCCATGGGGGCGAAGCTCGCCGGCGTCAGAGCCGTCCCGGTGCACCTCGATGAGGCGTGGCGCCTGGATCTGGATTCGATAGACAGCAGTGACGCGGAACGGGCCCTGTGCCTGTGGGTGAACAGTCCCGGCAATCCCACCGGCGCTCTGGAGGATCTGTCCTCGGTGGCGGCGTGGGGGCGCGACCATGGTGTGCCGGTCTTCTCGGACGAGTGCTACGTGGAGTTCACGTGGTCTGGAACTCCACCGGTGCCCGGTGAGGCGCCCGGATCGACGATCCTCAGTGAGGGCATCGACGGCGTGGTCGCAGTCCACTCGCTGTCCAAACGGTCGAACCTCGCTGGTTTGCGGGTGGGCTTCTATGCCGGTGACAGTGAACTCGTCAGCTACCTGTCCGAAGTGCGCAAACACGCCGGATTCATGGTTCCGGGACCTGCCCAGGCGGCAGCCGTTGCCGCGCTGGGGTCCCAGGAGGACGTGAATGTCCAGCGTGGGCGCTATCGCAGGCGCCTCGAGTCGATGCGGGACGTCCTGGTCGGGATGGGTGTCGAGGTCCCACTCCCGGACGGAGGTTTCTACCTGTGGGCGAGGTCACCGGGAGCCGACGCATGGGCACTCGCCCGTCGTCTTGCGTCCGAGATGGGTGTGGTGTGCAGCCCCGGGGAGTTCTACGGCGGAGCAGCCGATGCCTACGTTCGCTTCGCACTCGTCCGGCCCGAGGCCGAGATCCAACTCGTGGCCGAGCGTGCCACAACCGGTTGAAAGAACCTCGCAGAGTCCCTCGCGGGGAGCCGTCCAACAGCCATACTTGTCTGAGTACCGGCAAGCAGCGGCAGGCCACCTGAACAGGAGTGACCATGGCAAGTGTCACAGTACAAACGAGCAAGCCGAAACCCAAGGGAGCGCTGATAGCGGCGTTGGTGTTCCTGCTGCTCGGGATCGCCGGTTGCGGGTATGCCGCAGCGAAGACGGTTCCGTACATCTCCGATGTCGTGGACTTCGCCACCGACGTCGGCAAGGTCAACAGCATGGTTCCGATGGGTCAGGAGCTGACCTTCACCTCGAGTGGGTCCGACGGCATCGTGCTCCTGACCAGCGAGGCCGTGTGTTCGGGTGAGGGATCCGGTGGAGCCATCTCCTTCGAGGGTTACCAATCGTTCGGACCCGGAACCAACGTGGAACTCGGTGGAGCCCAGATCAGCGGATACATACTGTTCCGAACGGACAGTGGCACCGACTACAGGGTCCGTTGCGGCGATGCGTCCTCGGTGGGTTCCTACACCGCGACCACCGCCCCCGGCTTTCTCGTCGACGGTGCGCCGGGTTTCTTCGGAGGTATCGGAGCCGGGTTGCTGGGCTCCCTGTTCGTGATCATCGCCATCATCTTGTTCATAGTCGGCCTCGTTCAACGCAGCAGTTGGAAGAAGCGCCAGCAACAACCGGCCTACGCAACCCAACCCGGATACCCGGCAGGAGGAGCTCCACCGGCTCCGGGTCAGCCTGCACCCGGGTATGGCCAGGCGCCCCCATCCTCCACGCCCTACCAGCCGCCGCCGTTACCTCCTCAGCAGCAGCCGCCGACGGCCCCGCCGCCTCCTCAGCAGCAGCCGCCGACGTCCCCGCCGCCTCCTCAGCAGCAGCCGCCGACGTCCCCGCCGCCTCCGCCACCGCCATCGGGTGACGAGCCTCCGGCTCCGCCACCACTGAGGTGACCGCGCCGGAGGCCGCGATCGACCTTGTCGCGCTCACTGCGGAGCTGGTCGAGGTTCCATCTGAGAGTTTCGCCGAGGCAGCCATCGTCGATCTGATCGAAGATCGCTTGTCGGGACTCACCCATCTGGACTGCGTACGGGTGGGTGACAACCTGGTTGCCCGCACCGATCTGGGCAAGGTCAGACGGGTCATCCTGGGGGGTCACACCGACACTGTGCCCGCCAACGGCAACGTTCGTGCACGACTCGAGGGCGACACTCTCTGGGGCGTCGGATCCACTGACATGAAGAGTGGCCTGGCGGTGATGATGGCGCTTGCCCGGGAACACGAGAGTCCGCCGGTGGACCTCACATTCGTGTTCTACGCCCGCGAGGAGGTCGCGGCGCGCCACAGCGGCTTCGGCGAACTCGCCGAACTGCGACCCGATCTGTTGAGCGGAGACGTCGCCATCCTCGGCGAACCAACGGGCGGGGATGTCGAAGCGGGATGTCAGGGATCGGTTCGGGTCCGCGTGACCTTCCGGGGTGAGCGAGCACACACGGCGCGAGCATGGATGGGGCGCAACGCGGTTCATCGACTGGGTGGCCTGCTGAGTGCGCTCGAGGCGTATGTCCCGCGCCAACCTGAGATACTCGGATGTCAGTTCCACGAGGCTATGCAGGCGGTATCTGTAGCTGGGGGAGTGGCCGGGAACGTGGTCCCCGATGAAGTGGTCATCGTGATCGCGCACCGGTTCGCCCCCGACCGCACCCCGAGCGAAGCGACGGAGCACCTCACCTCGGTCATCGCTCCGTTCCTGGAGGACGGAGACGACCTCGAGGTCGAGGATGTCGCCAATGCAGCGATGCCGGCACTCGACCATCCATTCGTCGCGGGGATGATCGAGCGACGATCGCTGGATGTGCGGGCCAAGCTGGGTTGGACCGACGTGGCTCGCTTTGCGGCAATGGGCATACCCGCGGTCAACCTTGGTCCCGGTGATGCCATCCTCGCCCACACACGCGACGAACGCGTCGAACGCCAGAGCATCGAGCGTGCATATGCAGCGTTGGATGAAGCCATACGCGCCGGCTTCTGAGCCGGTACCGGCGTCTGGGATGATGGTCGACATGGCCTCCTGGTCCGCCTTCCGCGGACCCACGGGGTTTCCGTACCAGTGACGATGTGGAGCAGCCTTGAGTGACCTGAGACCAACCGATCGTGATGAGTTCGTCGCGATGGTAGAACGACTGTCGACCCGAGCCGGTTACGTTCCGCCGAGGGCGTTCGGGTTGGGGCTCGCAACCATCGCCGACGCCGACGACTCGGTGCTCGACACCTGGTTCGGAGCGGTCAACCTCGATGAAAACCTCGGAGCCGCTGCCATCTTCGCCGAGGTCGTGGGTCGTGAAGCGGGCGCCGGAACCCACCGCCTGGGAGAGCCCGAGTTGTCCGAGATCCTGGCCCGATCGGCCCCGATGCTCGATGATGCCGGCGATCATCCCAATCTCGCCATGATCCGCTCCCTGGCGGCGATGGCTCCCCGCTCACCCTCTGCGGGGCCGCAGGAATCGAGTGGCTCCGGCCAGGGCCGACTCGCACCGCGACTTCCCACCCACAGGGTGGGGGTCATCACGTTCATCGACGATCTGGACACAGCGCCCGTGGACATCCACGATGCGTACCTGCGGCTCCACCTCCTGTCGCA
This sequence comes from uncultured Microthrixaceae bacterium, assembly GCA_963805905.1. Classification (GTDB taxonomy): domain Bacteria; phylum Actinomycetota; class Acidimicrobiia; order Acidimicrobiales; family Microtrichaceae; genus JAMLGJ01. The sequence goes on along the minus strand of CAWDVV010000001.1, from coordinate 1,834,432 downwards.
CCGTCGGGTCCAGCCACACGGGGCGAACCTCGATGGGCTCTTCGGGCTCCTGGCCAATGCCGTGTGGACCTCGGCAGGACCCTGTGATGTGGGCTCGTTCCCGGCCGCCCAGCGGGAGTTCCTCTGCGCCGGGGTGCATCTGGTGGTCGAACGGAGTGGACAAGTTTCCCAGGATGCTCGATTACGTGGTGCCCAGCGGTGTACGGATCGCCGATGGGTCGCGGGTGCGTCTGGGAGCCCATCTCGCCGAAGGCACCACGGTGATGCACGAGGGCTTCGTGAATTTCAATGCGGGAACGCTCGGACCGTCGATGGTCGAAGGAAGAATCAGCGCGGGTGTGGTCGTGGGAGCCGATACCGACGTCGGAGGTGGATCCTCGATCATGGGGACCCTCTCAGGCGGCGGCAAGGAGGTCATCTCCGTCGGGAGCGACTGCCTGTTGGGGGCCAACGGGGGAGTCGGCATCTCTCTCGGAGATGGTTGCATCGTCGAGGCAGGTCTCTACGTGACCGCGGGCACCAGGGTGACGACACCTGAGGGCGAGATCGTCAAGGCAGCCTCGTTGAGCGGTGCTTCGGGGCTGCTGTTCCGTCGGAACTCCGCGAGCGGTGCGGTCGAGGTGCTACCTCGCGAGGGCACCTGGTCAGAAGGACTCAACGACGCCCTGCATACCAACTGACCCACAATAGGGCTCCGCTCCGTGCTGACTATGTGGGTTCGCGCTGACTCTGCGGGCTCGCGGACCATGTGAGCCCGAGGCGTTCAGAGCTTGCGGAGAACCGTGACGACCTTGCCGTAGACCGATACCTCGCCCCTCGAGAAATACATGGGCTCGAATGAATCGTTGGCTGGTTCGAGGATCACCTCGTTGTCCTTGCGTCTATACGTCTTGACGGTGGCCTCTTCCCCCGGAATGCCGGCTACGACGATGTCTCCGTTGCCCACGACGTCCTGCACACAGGCGACCACGAAATCGCCGTCGAGGATGCCCGCGTCGATCATCGACTCTCCGCGTACCCGCAGCATGAACAACTCTCCGTCTCCGGTGAAGTCAGCCGGTAGCGGCACGAGCTCCTCGACCTGTTCGTCAGCGAGCACGCCGGTGCCTGCTGCAACGTCTCCCACGAGTGGGACGTGACGGGCGGGACGCCTCTCTGCATGAGCTCCGCTGCCGAGATCGGCGGTCACCTCGATGGCCCGCGGCTTGGTGGGGTCACGGCGCAGGTATCCGAGCTTCTGGAGCGTTCGCAGGTGGCTGTGGACCGTGGAGGTGGAGGCCAGTCCCACGCGTTCGCAGATCTCGCGGACCGATGGAGGATATCCGCGGTTGCGGATGTTCTCGTCGACACACTCCAGGACCGCACGTTGGCGCTGGGTCAGGGTTCGGTCCTGGTTGGCATCGGTGTTGCGGTCATTTGTGTCGCTGCCGCTCGTGTCGTTCTCGGTGGGGGCCATCTGGGTCGTCTCTCCTTGTTGACCTGGCGGCGTTCTGCGCCTCGGGTGTGTCGAACACTTGTTTGGCAACCTAGCAGCTGAGTTGCCTCAGGTGGTGGAACACCTGTTCGAAGAAATGCTTGACCTCGAACACGCGTTCTGTGCAATATGGGCCGAACGGGCGTTCGAGCCGAAACGTTCGAGCCCGCCGATGTCACACCCCCGATGGAGACTTGATCCATGGCCGCAGTCATTGAATTCCCGATCCGTTCACCTTTCGTCTCAGCGACTCCAACGCCGGATGCAGTGCATTCGCCGAGTCGGCACGCAGGCCCAGCCCGTTGCGCGTCCTCTCAGACCCCGTCGGGGCGGGCGACCGGGTCCCGTGGGAAGCCAGGTCGTCGGTCCCGGGTTTTCGTGTTGACGACGTCGGTCGTCGCGTCGGTTGTCCTGTTGGGCATCAGGGGCGTCGCCAGCGGATCCGGAATCAGTGCTGAATCGTGGTCGGTACCCACCAGGTCCGGTGAATATGTCGTGGTGGGTCCTGGCGACACCCTCGACTCGCTGGCGAGGGAGTACGGCCCTGAGTCGGACCCCGGCAGGACCATCGCCGCGATGGAGGCCCTCAACGGCGGCGAACGCTCTGTCGAGGTCGGGCAGGTACTGGCGATGCCCATTCTCGACGAATGAACCCATGTCGGAGCCCGATCGACTCCGGCGTTTCATGTCGGATGGAAGCCAACACGCCACACTCGATCAGGAGATCTGCATTCTCCGGAGTAGCTTTCGAAGTGTGCGTTGCCCATCGTGTGATTCCCTCGAGAACAGAGTGGTCGATTCACGGTCGGCCGATCAGGCTTCCGCCATCAGGCGACGTCGGCTCTGCGAGGATTGCGGCGAGCGATTCACCACCTTTGAACGCGTCGAGGAGCAGCCCCTGTCGGTGGTCAAGCGCGACGGTCAGATCGAACCCTTCGAACGCCACAAGATCGAAGGCGGCCTCCGTTCTGCGTGCAAGGGTCGGCCGGTGGGTGAGACCGAGGTGGCAGCTCTCGTCTCGGAGGTCGAGGAGACGGTCCGGATGCTCGGTGGTGAGGTCGAAACCGCACGTATCGGGGCGCTGGCTCTCGAGGGACTGCGTCCGCTCGACGGGGTGGCCGCAGTGCGGTTTGCCTCGGTCTACAAGGCATTCGAGGATCCAGAGGACTTCGAGGCCGAGATCAGGCTCCTGGAGGGTCACTCCGAGCCCTGACGTCGCTGCGTCGGTACGAACACATCAGGTGATCCTGTTCGTGGAGCACCTGATGCAACACGAACCGGTTCTCGTCGATCTCTGCGCTGCCGACAAGGCCCACCATGGTTCCGCCCACCAGTTGTGGCGAGATGGTGAGCAGGTACTCGTCTATCAGGTCGGCCTCCGCGAGCTGGCCGAGCAGACGCGGACCACCTTCACAGGCAACCCGGTGGATGCCGCGGGCCGCGAGTATCCCGAGCAACACGCGGAGGTCCACCTCACTTGTGCCCGCCACGATGAGTTCGAATCCCGCCGGCGCCGCCGAGATATCAGAGGTGCTCGGATGCACGATGATCGGTTCGGGCGGTTCGGGCGGTTCGCCGTGCAGCAGGGGAGTGTCGCTGCCGAGATCGATGCTGGCGGAAACGACCACGAGAACGGGTGCCGCACTCTGGCCCCGTTCCCGGCGGTGGCGGGACGCTGCTTCATCGATGATGGGGCGCCTGTACCGCTCCTTGCGAACGGTCGAAGCGCCAACGAGGATGGCATCGGCGGTGTTGCGATGAGCGATGAAGAGAGCGTGATCTGCGGGCGAACTCAGAGCTCCGGATGTGCCCTGCCGGGAATACGCACCGTCCATGCTCATCACCATGTCCGTGGAAATCCAGGGGCGGCCGGGCGGTGGATCGATGCCGTTCGTCGAGAGCATCATTTCGAGCGCGTCCAGAGCGTCCAGTGATGGTCCGGATGGCGTCAGGCGCTGCATGTAGGAGAAAATTACCTGAGAAACTTGTTCCACAGGAGGACACACAGCTTGTGGATAGTCGAGAGCGACCAAACTTCATGAAATACCTCGACCGGCGGGGCAATTGGCACGCCCTGAGCCTCTCGGGTGGTGGACGGATCGCTCACGGTGGTGGTGCAGTAGCCCCAAAGTCGTCTCTGTCCCCAGCTTTCAACAGCAATTCACAGCCCTCTCCCCTTTCTTCCCACAAGGTGGACTACCTAGGTTCAGAGATCGATGGTTCGACACAGGTGGTCGGAACGGTGGCAGGCGTGTCTCCGGGATTTCCCATGGCGCGCCGCCTGGGGGTTAGTAGGTACCCACTCGGGCAACTTGGTGTCCGAAATGTCCGCTCCCGCCCGGCTGCCTGTGTCTACCTTCGGTCAACCGCGAGGCACCTGTCGCCTGGTAAAACTCGTCTAGTCGGATCCCCCTCGTTCACATTCCCCTCGATCAATCCAGTCCTGTAAGGAGCGACACACGATGAGTACCGTCGACATCCCGCGCGTGGCGGCCCTAGGGCGACACTTCACCAAACCCGGTAGCTCTGTATACGGTGAGCTCGATTGGTCCCTACGGGACGCAAGGTTGGTGGATCACCGAGACGGGTCGGTGGCATTCGAACAACGAGACGTCGAGTTCCCCGTGTCCTGGTCGGTCACGTCATCGAACATCGTCACCCAGAAGTACTTCCGCGGACCGCTGGGCAGCGATCGCCGCGAGCGTTCGCTCAGAGAGGTGATAGATCGGGTCGTCGGAACCATCACCCGTTGGGGTGGTGAATCCGGTTACTTCGCCGACGCCGAGGAGGCTGAAGCGTTCGCCGAGGAACTCCGCTACCTACTCGTCAACCAGCGGGCATCGTTCAACTCGCCTGTCTGGTTCAACATCGGAGTGCCTGGAGTCAGCCAGCAGGCGGCAGCGTGCTTCATCCTCCAGGTCGAAGACGAGCTCACCTCGATCCTCAATTGGTACGCCGAAGAAGGTGTCATTTTCAAGGGGGGATCCGGTGCGGGCACCAACTTGTCGAGGATCCGTTCCTCGGCTGAGCAACTCGGCAACGGGGGAGTGCCATCAGGTCCGGTGAGCTTCATGCGCGGCGCCGATGCATCCGCCGGCACGATCAAGTCCGGCGGCACCACCCGCCGGGCCGCGAAGATGGTCATCCTCGACGTCGACCATCCCGACGTCGAAGAGTTCATCTGGTGCAAGGCCATCGAGGAGCGCAAGGCCCACGTCCTCTCGGAAGCCGGCTTCGACATGGACATCGACGGTGCCGACTCGTTCTCGGTGCAGTACCAGAACGCGAACAACTCCGTGCGGCTGAGCGACGCGTTCATGTCGGCGGTGCTCGACGACGCAGAGTGGGAACTGAAAGCTCGTACCAGCGGCGAGACGGTCCGGTCTGTGCCGGCGCGCTCGGTGTTGCGCCAGATCGCGGCTGCGTCGTGGGAATGCGCTGATCCGGGCGTCCAGTTCGACACCACGATCAACGACTGGAACACCACCCCGAATGCCGGGCGGATCGAAGCCAGCAACCCCTGTTCCGAACACCTCCGGCTCAACAACAGCGCCTGCAACCTCGCATCGGTCAACTTGTTGTCGTACCTAGATGAGGATGGCCAGTTCGACGTGGAAGGCTTCGTGCACACGTGTCGGGTGCTGGTGACTGCTCAGGACATCCTGGTCGGGGGATCCGACTATCCGACCGAGGAGATCGCCGAGCAGTCCCGCACGGCGCGCGACATCGGACTGGGATACACCAACCTCGGTGCCGCTCTCATGGCACAGGGCCTCGCCTACGATTCCGAAGATGGCCGGGCGTGGGCGGCGGCGGTCACCGGCATCCTGACCGGTGCAGCTGCTGTACGGTCCACCGAACTGGCCGCAGACCTGGCTCCGGCACCCCTCTACGAACATGACGCACCTGGTTGGCAGCGGGTCTACGCCAAGCATCTGGAGGCGGCCCGTGCGGTCGACGCGGTTGAACATCAGACCGATCTGAACCAATGGCTGGTTGCCCTGTGGGAGCTGGCCAACGACCGCATCGCAGCCCATGGTGCGCGCAATGCCGAGTTGTCGGTGGCCGCACCCACGGGAACTATCTCATTCATGATGGGTGCCGACACCACCGGCATCGAACCCGAGTTGGCTCTGGTGAAGCACAAGAAGCTCGTTGGTGGAGGCACCCTGGAGATCGTCAACCAGACCGTTCCACGCGCCTTGAAGCGACTGGGCTACGGAGCTTCGGAGATTTCGGACATCGAGGCTCACATCGCCGAGCACCACAGTGTGCTGGGCGCTCCACACCTGAGTGCGGCGCACATACCGGTGTTCGCCTGTGCGTTCGGTGAGGACCTCGAATCCGGGACGGTGATCACCCACACCGGGCACCTCGCCATGATGATCGCAATCCAGCCGTTCTTCTCGGGAGCGATGTCGAAGACGGTGAACCTCCCTGAATCCACCACCGCCGACGAGATCGAACGTCTCCTGATCGAAGCCTGGCGCGGTGGTCTCAAGTGCGTGGCTCTGTACCGCGACAACTGCAAGGTCTCCCAACCACTCAACCTGGGAACCGGTGCATCCAACGAGAAGCGCTCGGATGCGACGTCAGGGGAGACGTTGTCCGGAGTTGTCTCAGCAACCGTGGCCCAGGCAGTGGGCCCCCAGGGCCCGGTCCGTGAACGGCTGCCGCGCTCGCGGAGCTCACGCACCTTCGAGTTCAGGGTTGCCGACTGCAAAGGTTTCGCGACCGTGGGCGAATACGACGACGGCCGGCCCGGAGAGCTGTTCATCCGTGTTTCCAAACAGGGTTCCACCCTGGCTGGAATCATGGATGCATTTGCCATCTCGGTGAGCCACGGCCTCCAGTACGGGGTTCCGCTCGAGTCGTTCGTTGGTGCATTTGTGGGTATGCGTTTCGAACCGGCAGGTATGACCGACGATCCCGAGGTGCGGATCGCCAACAGTCTGATCGACTATCTCTTCCGTCGCCTCGCGATCGACTACCTGCCCCGCGAGACGCGTGAAGCTCTCGGCGTACTCGGCAACTCGGAGCGCATGCAACCCTCCTTGCCGGGTGTCGAGGAGGCCGTGGTGGCGACAGAACAGGGCCACGACGTCGCACCTGACCCGCCGACCCCTGTGATCTCACGCCCGATGCCGAAACCGGCCATGTCCGCTGCCGACGCACCGATGTGCATGTCGTGTGGTGTCGCAATGACGAGAGCAGGTTCCTGCTACGTGTGCAACGAGTGCGGCACCACGAGCGGTTGTAGCTGAGACAGACCGTCCGAGGGTGCAGAGCCCTCATTTCGATCACAATCGAGGAGACGTACCGGCCAGGGGTCCCCGCTGCTTGTCGGGGGCCCCTCGTGCATTTCGTCGACCTGACCGGCCCGCGGCGCGTCGAGGTCCTATGTTGGGCACGTGGGCCTCGGTGCCCACAGAAGGTGAGGTCAAGGACATGGCCGATGTTGCTGAGACGCTGTCGCCCACCGGATCGCAATCGCCTACGGGCTCGGGAGGACCAGGCGGTGAGGCCCCGTTTGCCTCCGCTGTCCAGGTGAACCGGGTCCTCGATCGCTCTCCGGTCGAGACTCTCGACCAGTACGTCGTCGGCGGTGGCGGAGAAGCGCTCACGATGGCGCGTCGGGTTGGCGCGGACAAGGTCCTCGAGGTGATCGCAGAGTCTGGTCTGCGTGGTCGGGGTGGCGCCGGGTTCCCCACGTCCACCAAATGGGAGACCGTGGCTGCGGCTCACTCCGCGGATGTCCCGACGACCGTTGTCATCAACGCCGCCGAAGGCGAGCCCGGGACCTTCAAGGACCGAGCATTGATTCGACGCAACCCCTACAGGATCCTCGAGGGAGCTCTCATCGCTGCCGAGGTCGTCGGGGCGGCAACGATCAGGATCGGTACCAAGGCAACCTTCGTGAGGGAGGTCGAGCGCCTACGATCTGCAATCGAGGAGATTGCAGGCGCAGGGTGGTGTGGAGACATCAGGATCGAGATCCTCCTCGGACCCAACGAATACCTGTTCGGCGAGGAGACAGCCATGCTGGAGGTGGTCGAGGGGCGCCAACCGTTTCCCCGTGTCACGCCTCCGTTCAGGCGCGGCATCGTCGAACATGGAGACCGCCGGTCGGCTGCCGGTACCCACATGGCAGTGGAAGGTGGGTCCGATGAAGCACCCGCACTCGTGGGCAACGTCGAGACGCTCGCCAATGTGCCGCTCATCGTCAGCAATGGCCCTGACTGGTTCCGCGAGTGCGGAACGGAGGCCTCACCGGGCACGATCGTTTGCACTGTCACCGGCGATGTCCGTCGTGCAGCAGTGGGCGAGTTCCCGATGGGTACCTCCCTGGCGGAGGTGATCGAGCACCTCAGCTGGGGCACACGTTCGGGTCTGCCCGTAGGTGTCATCGTCCCCGGGACCGCGAATGCCATGATTCCCGGCGCGGATTGTGATGTGGCGCTGACCTACGAAGCCATGTCGGACGCCGGCTCGGGGCTCGGTTCGGCCGGCTTCATCGTGTTCGACACGCTCACCGAACCGCTCGACATCGCGCTGGGAATCTCGAAGTTCCTCTCGGTCGAGTCCTGCGGGCAGTGCCAACCGTGCAAGTCCGATGGTCTGGCGATTTCATCGATGCTCACCCACATGCGCAACGACCGTCCCGAGAAGGCATCTCTTGACCAACTGCGCACACACATGGAGCGGGTCACCGACGGAGCTCGTTGCAACCTCGCCTACCAGATCCAGGCTGTGGTCCAGAGCCTTCTGGAGCGGTTCCCCGAGAGCATCGAACGCGCCGGTGAAGGTTATGGGGCGGCGACCCACAGGGCCGTTCCGATGGTCGCCGAAATCCTTGACATCGTTGCGGGCCGAGCGGTACTCGATGAGTCCCAACGTCGTAAACAACCGGACTGGTCGATCGGCTCGCATGACTCCGGGCGCACACCCGCAGAGCGTCTCGAGAACACTCCGGTCCACATCACCCGAACGGACGGAGCACGCTCTTTGAGTGTGGATTCGGGTGCTTCGGTAGAACCGTTGATCGATCCCGCGGAAGTGCTCAACAACAGCCACGACGAGATCCACGCGGCGCTGCTGGCCTGCATCGATGGTTCAGCAGGCACCACGACCGTGTTCCGTCACATGACCAAGGCCCACCTGGACGCCATTTCCAGGATTCTGTACCCCACCGTGGAGCTGCACGGGACAGACGACGACGTCGGACTTGCCAGACGGTCCGAGGAACGGGTCCACTTGGTACTGGCGATGCTGGACGGGCTCCACCTCCACGAAGATGACGTTGCCCGGCGCACCGCGGTGATGCGGGCGATCGACACCGAACTCCGCCAGATCCACGAGGACACTTCGATGCTCATCGGGGCATTGTCCTCCGAGATGGATCCGAACAGACTCGATGACCTTGCCGAGGGATTGGTAGAGGCGAATGCGAGCTCGCCGGCTTGATGTGTTCCGGCGCTCCGGGACGGCGGATGACCTGTCGCCCCGGGTTGCCCGCCTTCGTTTGGGAGGGCAGATCTGCTATCGTAGATCGGCTGGCAGCACGGGTGAACCGGGCTGTCAGCAGGTTAAATCGAACCCCGTGAGGAGCCCAAGTGGCCTATGACGTCGGTGATCGGGTGGTCTACCCGCACCATGGAGCTGCAATCATCGTCCGACGCGAGAAGCGTGAGGTCAAGGGCGAGAAGGACGAGTATCTCGTGCTCGAAATGGCCCACGGTGAGCTCACGCTCTCGGTCCCGGTGGCCAAGGCCGACGACGTTGGCATGCGTCCTCCCATCGGTAAGGACGAGGTCGAGGATCTCTTCGAACTGTTGGCCAAACGCGACATCCGTGAACCATCGAACTGGTCGCGGCGGTTCAAGAACCATCAGGAGAAGCTCAAGTCGGGTGACGTCTACCAGGTGGCCGAGGTCGTGCGGAACCTGTCCCTGCGGGACCAGTCGAAGGGCCTGTCTGCAGGTGAGAAATCGATGTTCGTAAAGGCCAGGTCAGTGCTGGTCTCCGAGCTCAGCTTTGCGCTCGAGGTACCCGAAGATGATGCGCTCGGCGAGGTTGAAGCTCGCCTGAGCTGATCGGTCGATTGACGTCCGTGCTGATCCGACTGCTGATCGTGCTCGCGGACACCGGGGGTTCCGACCTCAACAACAACGCGTTGTCACTGCACCGCGGCCTTCATCGCGAAGGATTCGAGGTGCGCACCATCGCTCTGGCCCCGGCACCTCATGGCGGCCTGGACGAGGTTGTTCCGGTTCTGGCGCCTACGACCCGCTCGCTCGCCTCGGTGATGCAACTTCGCCGCGAGCAGCGTTGGGCCGACGTGATCATCTGCGCTGGCGCGGCTGCGATGTTCGTGCAACGACTGACCGGCTCGCGGAAGAACCGCCCCGTATTCGAGCTCGATTCAGGTTCGGGCGTCGACCCCGGGGCATGGAAGGCCGTACTGCTCGCCTCGGTCGAATCCGGTTCGTCGAACTCCGCGTCGGGCGAATGAGGCGACGAACCCGGCGCCGGGCCCCTGACCGAGGGCCGGGCGCGCCCCGGGGTGAAGGGGCGGACCGGTTCCGTATCGCTAGGTTTGTGAGGATGCGGGCGAACCACACGGGGACACGGACGCGTCCTGCGCGCTCATGGCAACTCATCGCCATACCTGCTGTCGTGACCGCGCTGGTGTGTTCGGTGTCCTGTGTGCCCAAGGACGTGCGTGATCCGACCGAGGTCGGACGAGCCCGGGACGTCGTGAGGAAGCCCCCGGTGTTTCCGGAAACAGGTCAGGTGCCCCCTGAACTGCTCATCAAGGGGCTCATCTATGACTTCTCGACCACAGAAGTGGACCTGAACCTGTGGGTGCCGTCGGCATCCGAGGCGCAATGCGCTGCCGAAGCAATCGTGGACAAGTTTGCTGAACGACTGTCGGATCTGGGCTATGAACCCGGAGTTGACGGTGCCGGTATCAACGACATAGCGCTCACCGGAAACGAACGAACCGAGATCGCCGGACTCTTCGAGGGGTGTGTCGACACCGAACAGATGTTGGCCGCCCTGTTCATGGGATCGGGCAACATGTTGCCCTCGGAGGCGGTATGTATGGCACAGGGTCTGGACGGCACGGCGATGCCGGCCGCGATGCTCAAGGGTTGGATGTTCGGCACCGGCTTCGACCCGGTCGGCGACGACGCCGAATTGAACATGTCGATGCTCGACTACACGAAGGTCTGCCTTCCGGACGACGTGTTCACGTGGAACGGGTTGGACCTTCCCGGTGATGATCCGATAGACCCTGATCGCCTCGCTGGTGGTGGAGCATCCACCGGTGAGTCCGATGGCGGTGACACGATCACCTCCGATAGCGCAGGTGGTGACACCGGAGGCGACGGGATAGTGGGAGGACCGTGACACACCTGATGGATCTGACCCGTGCCGGTGGCACGTTGGGGTTCATACCCCCGCCACCTTTCGACCACATAGGCCCCTTCCGCATATACGGGCTGATGATCGCGATCGGCGTGTTGGTGGCAGTCATGATCGCCCAGCGTCGTTGGAGCAAGTGGGGTGGTGACGAGGAGGCAATTGTCTCGATCGCTGTCTGGGCAGTTCCCGCGGGGCTCATCGGTGCACGCCTGTACCATGTGATCACCGACTGGGAGACCCTCTACAGCGATGGCCGTTGGGTCAACGCGTTCAAGATCTACAACGGTGGGCTCGGTATCCCCGGGGGCGTTCTCGCGGGCGCGATCGTAGGCGTCATCGTCGCCCGGCGAACCGTCCCATCCTGGCGACGCCTCGGTGATGCGGTTGCTCCGGCGCTCCCGGTGGCTCAGGCCATCGGACGTCTCGGCAACTACTTCAACCAGGAACTCTACGGCCGTGCCACCGACCTTCCCTGGGCGTTGAGGGTGGACAATCGCATTGTCGAGGTCCAGAATCCCGAACAGCTCCCCAATGTGACGTTCCATCCGACGTTCCTCTACGAAGGATTGTGGAACCTGGCGTTGGCCGGACTCATCGTCTGGGGCGGAACCAAGTTCGTGCTCAAACCCGGCCGGTGGTTCGCGTTCTACATCGCCGGATACGGCCTGGGACGGTTGTGGGTGGAGAGTCTGAGGATCGATCCCGCAACACATGTGTTCGGGCTTCGGGTGAACATCTGGATGTCGTTGGTCATCATCGCATTTGGTCTGATCTGGTTCATGTGGGGTGGTGGTCCGGTCGACCGTGACTCGACCGAATTGCTCCGCAATGGAGCGGATCCAGCGGATCTGTTCGGCGAGGAGACTGCCTTCGCGACGGTCGGTGCGCCCGAGGGTGCAGTCGAGGGCGAGGGTGAGGCTGCTCCCAGTGAAGGCTCGGGTCCGGATGATTCTGCCGGCCCGGATGATCCTGCCGGTCCGGACGAAGTCGCCGGCTCGCACGAAGTGGCAGGTTCAGCTGATGCCACCGGCGATGACGCGTCGGCCGGCGACTCTGACCGAATCGGAGAATCCGGGCCAGAGTCGGACTGACCATTCACCGAAATCCCGGTCGCTCAGTGCCACACAGCCCGGGCCGTCGGCCGGGTCCAACCACAGCAGGCATCCGGAACCTCCGAAATGGCCGAGGGTCAGGGGATCGGCTGTGGCCCCCATCCAATGCGGTGCCTTCGTGCCCTTCAGCTCGGGGCCGTATCCCCAATCACAGGGATCCTGTCGACCCCATCCCGGAAGCACACCGGCCAGACCCGGAAACTGAACAGAACGTGCCGCTGAAGCGGTGGTCGAATCAATGAGGACCGGGTGGCGAAACTCCCCGAGCAGCGCCAGCATGTCGGTCACATCGGAGTGGAGATCCTTCGCAGCGGACCCGCGGAGTTCGCTGTTGGCCATTCCCAGAGGGTCGAGCACCCCCTCGGCCACGTAGGTCGAGAACGGCATGGAGGTGGCTGATTCGATGTGGGCAGCCAGGTATTCGTATCCCGTGTTGGAATAGATGCGCCTCGTGCCCGGACGTGCGAGGACCGCTGCGGTATCGAAGTCCAGACCACTCGCGTGGCAGAGCAGGTGAGCGACGGTGGCCCCTGGTGGGCCCGCCGGGTCATCGAGGGACACCGCACCCTCCTCGATGGCGATCAAGCAACCCCACGCGGTGACGAGCTTCGTGAGCGAAGCCACCCGGACCACGGCACCGAGGTCTCCCCGAGAGGCGAGCAGCCCGTCGGGTCCACACACCGCGGCGGCACAGAAGTCCGCTCCCCAGTCTTCGATCTCGGCCAGTGACGCCGCGAGGTCAACCACAGCATCGCCGCCCGATGCAGTGCCCACCATCAGTACCGGTAGCCTGAGGGGAACATGACTAAGACTTTTGAATCACTGGGCCTCGACCAGGACATCTGCGCTGCGCTCAGCGAACGTGGAATCGAGACCGCATTTCCCATCCAGGAGCAAACCATTCCCGACATCCTTGCCGGACGTGATGTGTGCGGCAAGGCACGAACGGGTTCCGGCAAGACCCTCGCCTTCGGGCTCCCGCTCATACAGATGCTCGAACGAGCCAAACCGGGCCGGCCCACCGGATTGGCCCTCGTGCCCACGAGGGAACTGGCCACCCAGGTCCGCGACGAACTGACCGCGGCCGCTCATGCCCATGGGATCCGCATCGGGGCGATCTACGGCGGTGACCCGATCGAGAAGCAGATCAAGGCGCTCAAGTCGGGCATCGACCTTGCGGTGTGTACCCCCGGGCGAGCCATCGATCTCATCGAACGTGGTGACCTCTCGGTTGCAGACGTTACGCGGGTGGTCATCGACGAGGCCGATCGGATGGCCGACATGGGATTCCTCCCACAGGTGGAGTGGATCCTGCGCAACGTGGAGGGTACACAGCAGACACTGCTCTTCTCCGCGACCCTCGACGGTGTGGTGGACTCGCTGGTGCGTCGGTACCAGCACGATCCGGCTCGTCACGAGGTTGCGTCCAAGGGAGTCTCGATGGACGAGATGACTCACATCTTCCTCACCGTGCACGAAATGGACAAGCCGAAGGTGGCAGCGGCGATCATCAACGGGGCTGACCGCACGATGGTGTTCTCCGCCACCAAGCACGGCGCCGACAGGCTGGCGAAGAGGCTGACAGACGACGGCGTAGATGCACGTGCGATCCATGGGGATCTGAGGCAGAACATGCGCGAACGGTCCCTGTCGGACTTCTCGAAGGGCAAGATCAATGCGCTCGTCGCGACCGACGTAGCGGCCCGCGGCATCCACGTCGACGATGTGGACATCGTGGTCCACTACGACCCTCCCCAGGATCACAAGACCTACGTCCACCGGTCCGGCCGCACCGCGCGTGCCGGCGAGTCGGGTGTGATCGTGTCGCTGGTCCTTTGGAACGAGGAACTCGAGGTACGTCGGCTCCAGAAGCGGCTGGGGCTCGATATCACCCCGATCGAGGTGTTCTCCAATGACCCGCGCCTGGCTGACCTGATGAGCTTCGTAGAGGACGACAAGTAGCGCATCCTGTGGGTCCCCGCCGTGCGCGCGAGCGCATAAGCGCCCATGAACAATCGATGTCGGCGGAGCGTCGCGGCGCGTTGAGCGCTCACTACACGCCCGAAGACCTGGCGCGTCGGTTGGTGGGGATGGCATTCGACCGTTACGACATGGTGGGTGCCGAGCGTCCCCCTCGTGTCTGTGATCCGAGTTGTGGCGCCGGTTCGGTGTTGCTCGCCGCGGCCGACGAACTCGTGGCACGTGGGGTATCACCGTCGGAGGTTCTCAGGGAACGCCTGCTCGGCTGTGACATAGACCCTGCGGCCGTGGGAGCCGCCCGGTGGGCGATGCAACAGTGGGCTCGCGACGTGGGAGAGCCGAGCCCACCTGAACCGCGGATCATCGAGGGCGACGCACTGAACCTGCCGAAGGGGTTTCCCGAGGTGGATCTGGTTGTCGGGAATCCGCCATTCGCGTCCCCACTGAGTTCTGCGGTGTCACGGAGACCACATACCAACCAGGGCGGTGGAGCCTACGCGGACGAGGCAGTGGTCCACCTGGGAGCGGCGGTCAACATGGTCTCGCCGGGGGGCGTCGTCTGTCTTCTGCAACCACAATCGGTACTCGGATCCCGGGATGCCGCCGGGATACGCGACGAGATCGAACGCTCAGCCCGACTGGAGATGCTCTGGGCGAGCGACGCGGACCTGTTCAGCGAGGCGTCGGTGCGGGTGTGTGCTCCGGTACTCGTCCGTCATCGTGGGACCGAACCGGAGAGTGGGTCACACCACCTACGACAATCCGGAGATCGCACTGACGAACCGGCCGATGGCGCAACGGCGACCGTTCAATGGAACGACGATCCGGTATTCGAGGTGGAGTGCGCCCCGGGTGAGCCGTGGGCGTCCCTCCTGGCAGCGGGCATGGGAATTCCAGCTGTACGCGGCCACCCGGACCCGTTCGGTCGGACTTCGTTGGTGGTCGTGGGTGATCTGGCCCGTTGCACCGCGGGGTTCCGAGACGAGTTCTATGCGTTGGCCGAAGCCGCATGTGAATCAGAGCTCGCGCCCGAACGCTCGCTGCGGGCGGTCACGGTGGGGATGATCGATCCCGCTGTTTTGCGTTGGAGTGACGGTTCCTTCAGGCTTGCGGGGAATCGCTTCACGGCTCCGCGTGTGGATGTTGCTCGACTGGCGGATGTCTCACCCCGGGTTGCTCGCTGGGCACGTGACCGGTCGGTTCCGAAGGTTCTGGTGGCGTCTCAGACCAAGGTTCTGGAAGCTGTGGTGGATGTCGAGGGGGACTGTGTGGGTGTCACTCCGGTCGTGTCGGTCGAGCCGACGGGGGAGTGCCCCCCTGCAGCCCTGGCAGCGATGCTGAGCGCTCCGTCGAACAGCGCCAGGCTCGCTACGGCTGCAGCCGGTACAGGCCGGAATCCGTCGGTTCTGAGGGTGGGGGCCAGAGCGGTTTCGGGCCTGATCGCAGACAGAGACCCGGCGGTCTGGCAGGCCGCGGAACACCTATGGGACCGCTTCGAGTCGTGTTCGACTTCGCGTGCTGTACCCGCGCGGTGGCACGAGCTCGGGATGGATCTGGATACCTTGATCGGTGGTGGGCACGACGAGGAGGTGGTGTCCTGGTGGGTCGACCGACTCCCGCGCAGGATCGTTGGTCAGAGCTGAGTTGTCGGTCAGAGCCGGGTCGATGGACCATCGCGTCGGCAGCCGGACGGGATCTGAGCAAGGGGATCCATGCGGGTGGGTCGCAGCGGCCACTGCAATGCATTTGACCGCGAATGCCGCGTGTCCGCTTCACTGTTTCAAACATCCGGAGCGACCCGCTTGGGTCCGGCAACCTGGGACGGACACCCAAGGTGCTTACCTGCAGAAGCAGGGATGTGGCAGCCCGTTGGGGCGGCAACTACGTGTCCGTGGCACCTGCAGGTGCGTTTCCCAGTCGCCGACTCAGGCGGTCCACCGATCCGTCGACGGACTCGACAATCGACCAGACACGAGAAGCGCAGCCAGAAGTGACCTCCGAACCCCGAACGTCCAGTGAATATCGTGCACAGGACCCTGTCGCGGCCACGGGCGCGTGGTTTGCGGGCGATCCGGTCGGTGAGCGGAGGTTCCACCGTTTGGCCGCGGGGCGGCGTTTCAATCTCGAAGGTGGTGGCAGCCTGGACGAGGTGGTGGTGGCCTATGAAACGTGGGGACACCTCGATGACAGGGCGTCGAATGCGGTACTCGTATGTCACGCGTTGACCGGAGACAGCCACGTCGCAGGCAACAGCGGGCCCGGTCAGCCGACACCGGGTTGGTGGGATTCGCTCGTCGGCCCGGGCAAGGCACTCGACACCGATGAACTGTTCGTGGTCGGGGTGAATGTGTTGGGTGGATGTCAGGGTAGTACCGGACCGGCTTCTTCCGATCCCCGGACCGGCTCACCCTACGGTTCCCGGTTTCCGGTGGTGTCTATCCGTGACATGGTTCGGTGTCAGGCCTCCCTTGCTGACAGCCTCGGCGTCAAACGCTGGGCCAGCATCGTCGGAGGGTCGATGGGTGGGATGCAGGCCCTGGAATGGGCAGCCATGTACCCCGGACGGGTGGGATCGCTGTTTCTCGCGTCCACTACGGTCGACGCCTCCGCACAGCAGATCGCGTGGAGCCACATCGGCCGGATGGCGATCGAAGCTGATCCCCGATTCCGCGACGGTGATTACTACGACGCTGCTCCCGGCGATGGCCCACACAGGGGATTGGCCGTGGCCCGCATGGCCGCGATGGTCACCTACAGGAGCGACGAGGTGTTCGCCGAACGCTTCGGTCGTACGGTGATCAACCAGTTGGAGTTCTCACTCGAGCCGACGTTCGACATCGAGGGGTACCTCGACTACCAGGGTCTCAAGCTGGCCCGACGATTCGATGCCAACAGCTATCTCCGGTTGAACCGGGCGATGGACCTGCACGATCTGGGTAGGGGACGGGGGACCACCCGAGCTGCACTGAAGCGGATCCGCTGTGCCTCGGTGGTGGCGGCGATCCGTTCCGATGCCCTGTATCCGCCCTACCAACAGCAACAGTTGTACGAAGGGCTCCGAGACGTGGGCGTTCCGAGTGAGTTCGTGGAGATCGATTCACCACACGGACACGATGGGTTCCTGATCGATACAGACGCGTTGGCTCCCTGGATCAACCGGGTGCTCGAGCGTGGGCTCGAGACGAACGCAACCGCGCTTCGCAACACCGAGTCCCGCTGGACACACTCCGAGGAGGGCATATGAGCACTGACGAAGAACTGACCCCGTCTCCACGGTCGGAGACCCCGGAATCAGAGGCACTCTCCATGGACACGCGCCTGATCCAGGTGGGGCGCGCCAACAACGGCACGGGCCTGGCACCAAATGTCGCAGCCACTTCCACGTTCGTGGTTCCATCGGTTGACGAAGGGCGCCGAATGGCCCTCTCCACACAGGCGAACAGTTTCTACAGCCGTTACGGCAACCCGACGGTATGTGATTTCGAGGAGGCCGTGGCCTCCCTCGAGGGAGCGGAGGCCGCCCGTGCGTTCGGCTCGGGGATGGGAGCGATCGCTGCGGTGGTGCTCGGGTTGTGTTCGAGCGGGGACCACCTGGTTGCCCAACGTCAGCTCTATGGCGGGACGCAGATGCTCCTGCAGTCCGTGTGTCCCCGTATGGGTATCGACGTCACATTCGTGGACGGCACCGATACGGCGGCCTGGTCCGATGCAGTCATCCCGGGTCGCACGATGATGCTGTTGGCAGAGACCCCCGCCAATCCGCGGCTCGACCTGGTCGACCTCACGGCGCTCGGGCGGATCAAGGGGCCGATGAAGGTCGTCGACTCGACGTTCGCCACTCCTCTCGCGCAGAAGCCCCTGGAATTCGGATGCGATCTGGTGGTGCATTCCGCCACGAAGTTCCTGGGAGGCCACAATGACGTGACTCTCGGTGCCGTCGCCGGATCGCGTGAGCTCATCGACTGGGTCTGGGGATTCGCGGTGGTCCAGGGAGCGGTCGCCAGCCCCCACGATGCTGCGGCGGGCATCCGCGGTATACGTACGCTCGGTGTACGCCTGCGGCACCAGTGTTCCTCGGCCGCGAAGCTCGCCGAGTTGCTCGAAGCCGACGATCGGGTCTCCGAGGTGCGCTATCCGGGACTTGCCTCCCACCCACAGCACGCCCTCGCCCTCTCACAGATGGATCTGATGGGTGGACTCGTCACCTTCGACCTGGCGGGTGGGCTCGATGCCGGGTCGCGCTTCGTCGAATCAACCCGGATCTGTCGCTTCGCCACGTCTCTGGGTGGACCCGAGACACTCGTGACCCACCCCGCATCGACCACGCACGTCAGCTTGCTTCCGGACGAACTCGCCCTGTCGGGCATCGGCCCGGGAACGATCCGAATGTCGGTGGGGCTCGAGGACCCCGACGACCTGGCTGCCGACTTGTCGGCGGCCATGGGCGGTGGGTGAGTGGGTCCGAGTGGGTCCGGCGCTAGCCTCCTGTGATGCCCGAGCGACCGCCAAGGAACCGTCCGGGGCCACGACGGGCCGCGATCGCGCGGACCCGCATCCTTCTGGCAGCGACGGGACTCTGCCTGGGCGGATTGCTGCTCGGGTGGGTGCCCGTTGCCCGTGCTTCGGTTCTGGTCGACCCGGCTCAACGAAGCGGAGTAGACCTGAGCGTGAGCCAGTCAGGCACCACTGGCGGTGGAAGCGATGGTGGCTCGATCACCACCACCAGCGTTGCTTTGCTGGGTCCTGCCGAGGGTTCCGATGTCCAAACCGATTCCCAGCGCGCGAGTACCCGCGTGGAGAGAGTCGTTGTCGCATTGTTGGTCCTCGCGGTGATCGTCATTGCGGCGACGGTGGTCTTCTGGCGTCGTAGCAACCCGGAGCGGGTGGCCGGAGATGAGACGGCGAAGGCAACACGAAGAGTGGAAGAACCGTCGAGTCCATTCAGCGCGGATCCGCCGGCTGAGCCATGAGATCCGGTTTTGGCCGGTCGCGGTGCATGGATCGGTCCTCGTCCCCATACCCTTGTGGTCAACTAGAAGGTGATTACACAGAGGGGGAGAGGCCCCTCGGGGAGTTGCAGTGGTGACAACGCATGAGACCCACGAGGACGCATGGGCGTGGCCGTGCCCGTACTGCGGCACCTCGAATGCGATTGAATCACCGGTCTGCGCGGGCTGCCACGCGCAGCTTCGTGACCCCGACGAGGACGACCTGTTCACAACCGTCGCCACCGAGAACGCGCACGTGGTCGATCCGGACGCTCCCCGCGTCCGTGAGATGTTGTGGAGCACCGAGGTTCCACCTGAGGAGGTCGTGGCCGAGGCGGTGGCCGAACCACCCATGGAGCCTGCGGATCCGATGGGTCCTCCGGCAGGTATGGCGTCGTCGCGGGTCGGTCCGTTTTCGCAGAGCTCGACTGCGCCGAGCGAGGCCTCGCAGCAGTCGGTCTTCGATGCCGGTGAAGCCGATCGCGGGGCTGATACCCCGCGCGGAGGTGCGGGCGAGTCCACCGGCAACGGTCCTTTCGGGCCGGACCGCTCATCGTTCGGCCCAGCCGGAGCGGGGACACCCCCGCAGAGAGGCGCCCAACCCTTCGGACCCCGGAGCTTCGATGCGCGCACCGGGGCACCGGCCGGTGAACGCCCGCATCAGTGGTCCCAGGAACAGTGGTCCCCGGAACAACAGCGCGCACAGGACCATCAGTGGTCCCAGGAACAGTGGTCCCCGGAACAACAGCGCGCTCAGGACCAACAGTGGTCCCATGACCAGCAGCACTCACAGGGCCGCTGGCAGGACTCCCAGACATCTCGCGTCACTCCCGATGAGAACGGTTTGTCCATAGCGATCGAGGCGTTGGATCCGGCGGAGCGCGAGCGTTGTGCGGTTCCCATCGGCGTGTGTGGCGCCCTCCTGGGCGAACAGGAGGTGGTGCTGGGAGTCCTCGCCGGCTACCTGATGGGGCATTCGTCGATCCTCATGGTCACCAACACACGGATCCTGGTCGGAAACTCGCGGCGTTGGAAGCCGCTTCTGGACCAGTTCCTTCCAGCGGCTGAGCTGATGGTCCACCTGCGGCACGACCGCGACGTCGCGTCGCTCACCATCGTCTCGGGAGACCGGTTGACCACCGTTGACGGCATCACCGACGTCACCGGAGCGGTCGAACTCGCGGAGCGGATGCGCAAGATGGGTTCGCGAGGTGCATGACGCGGCGAAACGGGTGATCCAGCGGGGCGTGTAGCTGCGTTCGCCCGGATTGACACTTCGGGTCCCCGAGATCCCGGGACCGTCGCTACTGGGGCGTCCGCTGGCCTGCAACGGGTAAGAATGTCCTCATGTTGACCTTCGAGGTAGAGGATCCACGGGCCGCCATCTTCATCGATCCGCGCATGAGTACCGATCCGATCCGATGGCATGAAATAGCAGCCGAGTTGCGCAGCACCGATCCGGTCTTCCGGGTGGAACACGAGCTGGTGAGTCCCTTCTACGCGCTCACTCGACACGAGGACGTCTTCGAGGTGTCGCGCCGAAACGACATCTGGCAGAACACACGCCACTCGGTGCTGATGCCCGACATCCAACAGCAGATGCTCGATGCCATGGGGTTCACGCCCCACACGCTCGTCCACATGGACGGCGAGGAACACCTGGCACACCGCAAGGTGACCAACGACTGGTTCAAGCCGGCTGCGGTCAAGAAGCGTCAGGAATCGATCGCAGCCATTGCTGACGAATACATCGACAAGCTCCGCGACCTCGGCGGGGAGTGCGATTTCGCGCAGGACATAGCGGTGCCCTACACGCTTCATGTGATCATGGACATCTACGGCGTTCCACGCGAGGACGAGGCCAAGATGCTGGAGCTCACCCAGGGCATGTTCGGAGCTGCGGATCCCGAGTTCATGGGGGACATGTCTGATCCGTTCGAGACTGTCGTGTCCACGATCGAGGGGTTCAAGGAGTATTTCGGTGCCATCACCGAGGACCGGCGCAACGCTCCGAGCGACGATCTGGCAACCGTTATCGCGACGGGCGAGATCGACGGCTGTCCCATGGGCGACACAGCACAGCTCTGGTACTACATCATCGTGGCCACTGCCGGTCACGACACCACCAGTTACGGGCTCTCAGGCGGCCTCCAACAGCTTCTGAGCCACCCCGAACAGCTTGCACGTCTCCGTGCCGATCCGACGCTCGCGAACAACGCGGCCGAGGAGATGATTCGTTGGACCTCCCCCGTTCGCCAGTTCATGCGCTACGCGCAAGCGGACACGACCATCGGCGATGTGGACATCTCGGAGGGGGACCGTGTGTTGCTGTCATATCCTGCGGCAAACCGTGATCCTGCGGTCTTCGACGAACCCGGAACATTCGACATCGGCCGTACGGATGTCGACAGACTGCTTTCGTTCGGAGTGGGAGCCCACTACTGCCTCGGCTCGCAGTTCGCGCGGTCGCGAGATCCACACGATGATCCCGAAGTTACTCGAGGCGGTCGACTCGATCGAAGTGGCTGGCGAGCCCGAGTATGCAGAGGCCAACTTCGTCGGGGGAGTCAAGCACTTACCCGTTGCCTACACGATTCGTTGACACGCTGTGCACGGCCGGTTCCAGCTTGCCGTTGTGTGCACGGAGGCTGGTAGAGTCGTCGCCTTGCGGACGTAGCTCAGTTGGTAGAGCGCAACCTTGCCAAGGTTGAGGTCGCGGGTTCGAATCTCGTCGTCCGCTCCACAGAACGACCCCTTCGGGGGTCGTTCGACATTTTCGGGGAAAGGTCCGGCCATCGCCTATCCTGACCGGACTGGCGACGTGGCCGAGTGGTTAGGCAGAGGCCTGCAAAGCCTTGTACAGGGGTTCGATTCCCCTCGTCGCCTCCAAGAGGAGTCAGTAACGAAAGTGACCCCTCGAATGACTCATTGGGGGCCCGCCCACTGGCGTGGCCCCCGAATCGCTCGTTCACGCTGCTGCTCGCAGGTGGGACCTTCCTGATGTCGTATGGCGGCGGTGAGCTGGCATGCTGGTGGGGTGCAGGATCAACAGCAGTGGGCGGCGCCCGATGTCCCAGCTGGGCCGGTGGCCACGAACGCGAGTTCCCGCTTCGCCTCGACGACCCCACTGGGGGGTTCGGTAGCGGCCCCGGTTCAGTCCAAGCCGCGTTCTCACTGGCGTGATCTCACTGTCGCCACGATGCTGCTGGTCGCTTCGGTGGTGACGGCGGTCGCGAGTCTCCTGCCGTGGAGGGACTACGGGCCGGCGCTGAACCCCGATGAGAACGGTTGGCATCTGGCCAACGGGGCGATCGGGCGAGGATGGATTGCGGTTGCCATCGCAGTCGTTCTGGCGGTGGCCGGGGTTCTGTTGGTTGCGGGAAGGCGCTCATCCGGGCGCGTCTGGGCCAGGATCGGCTCGACCGCTCTCATCGTGGTGCCGGTGCTTGAATGGGCATTCGGCGACGCAGGTAGGCGTAGTGGGCCCGGGATGGGTCTCTGGCTCATGCTCGTGGCCGGCATGTTGCTCATGGTCGTGATCGGGAGCGTGCTCCCGGTCGGCGATGCTGATCAGTGAGCGGACCGTTCGGGTAGGACCAGTCCCACATATGCATTGATCCGCTCATCTCCGACATGGTCGTCACGCACCAGGGTGCGATACAACACTGCACCGGCCAGAAGGTCCGCCACGACATCGGGATCGGTGTCCGGTGGGAGCTCCCCCCGCTTGACCGCACGTTCGGCGATCTCGCGTAGGGGGGCGCGTCTGTTGGAACTGAAACGCTTGAGTGCCTGGCGGGCGTCCTCGTTCGCCCTGGAGGCAGCGAGGATTGCGCGTAGGGGCCCGCCTGTGGATGGGTCGGAGATGGCTTGCGCGAAGTGTGTCAGGAGGATCGCTGCATCGGCGTGGCTGGATCCTGTGTCAGGGGTCGGCGGCGATTCCGGCGCGAACGCCTCACATGTTGCAGCGAGGAGGTCAGATCGGTTCGCAAAGCGCCGGTAGAGCGACGCCTTGGAGACTCCGGCATGCGAAGCCACCTGTTCCATCGTGAGGCCGTCGAAGCCGGCTTCGGCGAGGAGTGAGGCGGTGGCGTCGAGGATTGCTTCGTCAAGTGCCGGATCGCGTGGTCTGCCCCTCGAAACGCCCTGGTCGCCGCCGACTGAACCGGTTGCTGCGGCCTGGGTCACGTGGCCGGGTTCGGGTTGACGGACCCGGAGGCGTCGTCGACACGCGAGTGGGACCCCGACCCGACCTGCTCGTCGAGAGCATCCATTTCCATGTCGAACTCGAGGTCCTGGAGCTCCTCATCGGACTTCCGGGCGTGTGCCGGGAGGTAGACGGCTGTCACGATCGCACCGATCGCCGCTGCGATGGCTGCCACCAGTGCGCCGCCATGGAGGCCGTCGACGAATGCACCACGGGCCACCTCGGCGAGTTGCTGACCCAGCTGTTGGGATGTTTGCCCGATTCTGTCTGCTACTGCGAGCGCGCCGCCGAGGCTCTCGCTGGCTGCGGCGACGGCAGACTGTGGCGCAGGGGTGCCGCTCAGCACATCGATGACCTTGGTGCCGTATACGCTCGAGAGGACGCTGCCGATGATGGCGACACCGAGTGTCCCACCCACCTGACGGGTCGTGTCGTTCATGGCCGAGCCGACACCGGCCTTCGACAGGGGAAGCGAACCCATGATCGACTCCGTGGCGGGCGCCATCGTGAGGCCCATGCCCACAGAGAGCAGCAGCATGCGCCAGAGGATCGACGGGTAGGTGCTCTCCACCGTGAGTTGTGTCTGCAGCAGCATGCTGATCGCGGCCAACGTGAGTCCGGTGGTGACCACGAGCTTCGTGCCCACCTTTTCAACGATTCTCGGAGCCAGCGGAGCGGTGATCATCATCGCCAGGGCGAACGGAAGCATCGCCAGGCCGGCGCCCGAAGGGCTGTATTCGAGGACGAACTGCAGGTACTGCGTGAGCAGGAAGCTGTAGCCGAACATGGCGAAGAACACGAGTGACACGGCCGCGCTGGCGGCGGTGAACCTCGCGTTCTTGAAGAACGAGATGTCGAGCATCGGGTGTTCTGTGTGGAGTTCTCGCAGGGCAAAGAGCGCGAACCCCACCAGAGCAATTGCGAACGCTCCGAGGATCGTGGCGTTGGTCCATCCCCACGAGGGAGCCTCGATGAGCCCGAACACGAGTGAAGTGAGTGCCACGATCGACAGTACGGCACCTGGAATGTCCAACTTCGCGTGGCTTGGATCCTTCGATGTCGGGATGAGGTACGCGCCGGCGACAATGGCGCCCGCGACGATAGGCAGGTTGACCAGGAAGATGGCCTCCCACCCGATGTGATCGACCAGGTAACCCCCGGCGAGCGGGCCTATGGCAACCCCCACACCGGCGACTCCGGACCAGATCCCGATCGCTCTGCCGCGTTCGTCATCCTTGAAGACATTCGTGAGGATCGACAGCGTCGAAGGCATGATGAACGCACCACCGATGCCCATGATTGAACGGGTGATGATGAGCTGGGTCGGATCTGTGGCCAACGCTGAAAGCAATGAACCCAGGGCGAATACGGCCAGACCCAGTTGCAGGAAGCCCTTGCGTCCGAAGCGGTCACCCAGGGTGCCGGCGGTGAGAAGGAGACCTGCGAAGACGAGCGTGTAGCCGTCAACGATCCACTGCAACTGGCTGTTGGTGGCGTTCAGCTTCTCGACCAGCGTCGGAAGAGCCACGTTGAGGATCGTGTTGTCGAGCGTGATCACGAGTAGTGAAAAGCACAGGACCAAGAGTGTCCACCAACGGCGGCGGTGAATGGTTTCGGCATCCAAGAGGGTGCGCTCCTTCGTGAAAGTGTGTTTCTTCGGGGGTGGGTGGGACACATTGTGCCCGCGGCCTTCGCTACGGTCGGAGTTGTACGCCGTGCACCGTGCCTTTGGAGATTGCAGGCTCGGGTTCTAAAACGCCGACGGACGGATCCTATTCCTGTACGTTGGCGTATCGGAATGGTTTTCTTTGTGTCTCCTGTCTCACAATCCTCCGGCACTCAGAATCGGGATCGGTCCCGGATGTCCGACAGCAGCGGACTTCCGGGTCCCCGCCGAGGTGTTACCACCAGACCCGCAAAGTGGACTCAAGTTGCCCGGTGTCGGCCTGCTAATGTCGTCGGTTCCGGGCGTATAGCTCAGTTGGCTAGAGCGCTTCCTCGACACGGAAGAGGTCCACGGTTCAAGTCCGTGTACGCCCACCACCGGAATCCCTTGCCATTGCAGGGGATTCGCTGCTGTCAGGCCTACTGGCCGGCAGTGGTATCAAGCGGATTTCGCCCGTGTGTTGGAGCGCCCTCAGATGGCCCGCCCGCTTGCGAGATCACACGTGGGGGTGTGTGCCTATTCGTATCTCCTTGTGAACGACAGACGGCCGATTACTTGTTTCCTGACAGGGTCGACGGAACAGGTCAGAACATGCCGTTGTCGTTCTTGGATTCGCTGGGAACGAGTTGCAGAACGTCCCAGTGCTCAACGACCTTGCCGTAGGCATCCAGCCTGAAGATGTCAATGCCGGCGTACACCTCGTCACCAGGCCAGACCTGCCGGCAATGCAGCACGACCATGTCGTCCTCAGCGACTGATCGGAGGAATTCGACGTGCTTGTCGGGGTACTCCTCGGCCATGCGCTCGAAATACTCGATGAACGCCCGTGTTCCGTCACCGACGTGGGGGTTGTGTTGCCGGTACTCGGCCCCAGCGAACTGCTCGATCGCCTCCGCTGGCCGATTCTGGTTGAACATCAGGTCGTAGAACGACTGGACATTGCGTTTGTTGTCTTCAAGTGTGGGCACAAGTACGACAACGCCGCTGTCCGACTGATGTTCCCGCCGCCGCACATGGCGTCGACTTCGCATCGGTCGGGTTTGCGAAGCTGAATCGACAGCCATGATGTTCAGTTCCCGCGCCGACGTTGGCGACGCTGCGATTGAGGGTGTCTGCGCCCTCTGGGATCTACGTGGGTACGTCCGCTAGTCGCATCTGCGGGCTGAGCGTGAGCCAGGATTGTCGTCGATGTTCCCGAGCCTGCGATGGGTGGCGGGTAGCGAGCTGTGTCATACAAGATATAGTTCTTGTATGACGATGCTCAGTTTTCGCGTCGACGACCGTGAGGCCAACGAAGCTCAACAGTGGGCGGAGGTACTCGGTATCGACCGCTCCGAACTGTTGCGTGAAGCACTCCGTCGCCACCTGAACCGGTTGGCGTCGGAGGGTGACGCAGATCGTTGGATGGCCACACCGCTGGACAAGGGCGAACAAGCGTTGGGCGAGATCACCGACTGGGGGCCAGCAGAGGATTGGTCGGATTGGGCTGTCGATGCAGCGCGGTGAGATCTGGTTCGCTGCGACGTCCGGCGGCGATCGGCCAGTCCTGGTGCTGACCCGCGACCCTGTTGCGGACCGCATCGGTTCGGTCGTGGTTGCTGCGCTGACCCGAACGCGTCGGGGGCTCGTTTCCGAACTGGCGCTGACAGAGGCTGACGGCGTTCCGAGCGAGAGCGTGGTCAACTTCGACAATCTCCACACGATTCCTCGGGAGACGTTCCGCCGGAGGGTGGGGGTGCTGCCGCCTGAGCGGATGGCCGAGGCCTGCCGGACGCTCCGAGCGGCGACCGGTTGCTGATCCGGTTGTGGTCGAGAGCCGTAGACCATCGATAGGGTGTGTTCATGTTCGCGGTCATCAATCACCTGCACTTCGAGAATCCAGTGACCGAGGAGACGCTCGCCGCGTTCCGTATCGCAGGTCAGGCGGTCATCGATGCCGGTGGACTCTCCGAGCACGTCGTCGAGGCTGATGACCGCCACCTGGTCCTGCTGCTCATGTTCGACAACGGCGAGGACGCGGCCCGTGTTGCTCGCGATGTGGGCGGTCCTTTCATGACCGAGCACGTTGTGCCCCTGCTCTCGGGTGAGCCTGATCGCAGCGTTGGTGAAGTGGTCCTGGAGTCAAGCCGCGGGCGAGGTGGGTCTATCCAGACGACCTCGTAGCAGTTTGGCAACGGCTCTCATGCATGGTCTGTCGGATCAACAAGACGGACCAGGAGATCGCGATGCAGAGCCAGCTGCTACGGGCGGAGCAGTTGTTCGACGGAGATCGTTTCGTCGATGAACCGACTGTTCTTGTCCGTGGACACACGACCGTGGGGTCGGCGAAGCCGCGGAGAGTGAGGCAGCAACTTCGAGAACTCGGGTGGCCAGCTGGGTACTCGGGACCTGTCAGCCGCCGGTCGAGGTCGTCGTGGTTGACGAACCCTTGCCGTCGTTGGTCAGGATGACCACGATGTAGGTGGAGCCATCGACCTCACCGACGGTGACGGATCCGGGGTAGGAACCTCCGGTTGTCATGGAGCCGAGGAAGTTGCTGCTGCCGCCGGCGCTGCTCTGCGATGAGGGGTCCAAGGAGGACTCACCGGTGTAGAAATCATAGGCATCCTGGCCGGATTCCTTGGACGTGAACACGCCGACCATGACCCCTGAGGAGGTGTCCGCGAGAGAGCCCGAACCGGCTGGATCGGTTCGCTCGGGCAGCGGGTAGTCGCTGGGCCATCCAGACGGAAGGTCGCCGTTGAGTGAGACCGAGACCTGACCCTCGGGTGTCGAGATGTCGAACCCACCGCTCGTAATGGAGGCCGAGGCCGAGTCCTTCTGCGTGGTCGTGGCGGAATCGCCGGACGAATCGCTCGAACACGCCGACGCTCCGAGGGCGACGACACCGACGATGGCAATCAGTCCTGCGATGAGGGGCTTGCGCATGGTTCTCCTCGAGAGTGGGCGGAACCCGGTCGGGTACGGACATTACGTCCACTTCACACTGCTCGCCTCGCCCAGATGGGGTGAACGGTCCGGAGGGCGTTCAGTTGTCGTTGTGTCCACCACCTCGGTGTACGAGGCGCCATGACCATCTACCCCGGGGCAAGGACTGCAGCGCCACGACTGATCGTGTACTACTCAGTCACTCTTGCGGCCCGTGCACCGCGGCGTCGGCGATGCCGGAGAGTCCCTCGACCAGAGCGCCGGACATGTCGACGACGCTGACCGCCACGGTGGTTGCCACCGCTGCGGCAGCTCCTGCCGCCGCGCCGGCCACGGGAACGACGCGACGCCGCAGCGGAGGGATGACGGCGATCGCGGCAGCTGCAGCGACGAACGGAATCGGGTTCATGGTGATCTCCTCAGGTTGTTTCGGTAGCTATCGGGGTGTCGGCCGGCTGCCGGGCGCGGCGCGCTGCGATCGAAGCACCCACCGACTCCAGGGCCCGTGGTATCACGATGGAGCCGCCGGTTGCCAGCAACGATGAGCTGACGGCGGTCGACCAGCCGATGGGTCCGAGCGGTCGGCAGCCGAAGAACTGGCTCACCCCCGGTGTCTGGATGGCAACCACGAGCACCCCGGTGCTCACCACGGTGGCGCCCAGCACCATGGGGCTGGTGCCACCTGCCACGAGGGTCTGTCCCAATTGGGTGCCGACCAGTGCTGCGAGTCCGATGGTGCGGGCCCGCGTGGGGGTCCCTGTCACCCTGCCGACGGCCCACGCTCCGCTCGCTCCGACAGCGGTGGCACCGGCGCGAACCGCTATCTCGCGGTTCAACGACCACCCCAGCGATTCATCGGGACCTGCGTGCAGCAGGGCCTCCGGGGAGCGATCGTCCGGCTCCCGTAGTGCGATCGCGAGCGCGGGAGCCATGTCGGTGAGCAGGTTGACGAGCAGGAGCTGACGAGGGTTGAGCGGTGCGGTTCCACCGAACATCGTGCCCGCCAGGGTGAAACCGATCTCACCGAGGTTCCCCCCGACGAGGATCGCCACGGCGTGGCGTACGGACTCCCACATGGCGCGACCTTCCACGACCGCGTCCACGATGGTTTCGATCCGGTCGTCGACCACAACGACGTCCGCCTGGCTGCGCGCGGCGTCCGTGCCCCGTCCACCGAGCGCGATCCCTACATCCGCGAGCCGGATCGCGGCGGCATCGTTGGCGCCGTCGCCGGTCATGGCCACTGCGTGACCGGCGCGCTGATATGCAGCCACGATCCGGACCTTCTGCAGTGGAGTGGTCCGGGCGAACACGACAACGTCGTCGATGACGGTGTCGAGTTGATCGTCATCGAACGAGTCCAGTTCGCTGCCGGTGAGCACCCGGCCGCCATTGAGCATCCCGAGATCCGCCGCGATGGCCTCGGCGGTGCTGGGATGGTCGCCAGTGACCATGGCGATCTGAATGCCCGCATCGGACAGGGTCCTCACCGCGGCGGTGGCTGCCGGGCGGATCGAGTCGGCGAGACACACGAAGCCGACCAGCGTGAGCGGCGGCACATCTGCAGGTTCGTTCAGCACCGCACGAGGTGGCGGCTTCGCTGTTGCGGCCGCGAGCACCCGCAGCCCACGTCGGGCAAGCGCGTCGATCTCGTCCTCGAGCAACCGCAACGTCTCGGCCTCGATCGGAATTGATTCGCCGTTGCGACGCCAGTCGACACACATCGGGAGCACGGCCTCCGGGGCCCCCTTGACGGCAACCTCGCGCCGGCGACCGTGTCGACCCAGCACGGCGTGAAAGCTGCGGTGGGCCTCGAAGGGCAGGTCGTCGATGCGGATCCAGCCGGTGTCGGCGTCGTCCAGCCCGCAGTCGATCGCTGCCTCGAGCACCGCTCGGTCGGTTGCGTGGGGGAGGCCCTGGTCGCCGTTGGTCGGGGGCGTGGCCTTGCGGGTCGTGGCAAGGATCTCGCGGTGTTCATCGTCGAAGGAACCGGGCTGCTGAACGACACCGTCGTTGCTGATGCTCACCAGCGACACGCGCCCCTCGGTGAGGGTGCCGGTCTTGTCGAAACACACCCGGTCCACCCTGCCCAAAGCCTCGACCGCCCTCGGGTTGCGGACCAGAGCGTTGCGCCCTGCGAGGCGCCGCGCGGACGCCACCTGCGCCAGCGTGGCGAGCGCGGGAAGTCCCTCGGGCACAGCGGCGACCATGAGACTCACCCCGGTTCCGACCGCCTCACGAGTTGGCCGTCGGTACAGAAAGCTGAGCCCCGTGGCCAGCGCGCCTGCCCCAATGGTGACAGGGACGGTCAGATTGGTGAGCCGGCTGAGGCGCTGCTCGACGCCCGACGGCGGTGGAGTCCCGGCAGCCACCGCGCTGCGGCCGGCCTCGGTGTCGACGCCGACAGCCACCACGACTGCTGTCGTTTCGCCGGTCGCGATCACCGTCCCCTCGTACAACATGGAGGACCGCTCCGTCACGGGAACCCCGGGTGTCGGATCCACGGTCTTGGCGACCGGCAACGACTCACCGGTTAGCGACGACTCATCCACCTCGAGTCCGAGCGCGGACAGCACCCGCGCATCGCCCGGCAGGGTATCGCCCGCCTCCAGTTGCACGACGTCACCCACGACCACCGACGTGGACGGGACCTCCACCACGTCGCCCGCCACCAGCACCCGGGCCGTCGTCTCGCCGTTCGACTCGAGCTCGACCAGTGCCCGCTCGGTCTGCAGACGCTGCGCGGCCCCGACGAGCGAATTGACACCGACCACGCCCATCACCAGCGCCGAGTCGGTGACAGACCCCACAGCTGCCGACAGGGCGGCACCGAGGCCGAGGAGAGGGGTGAGCGGGTTGGCGAGCTCGTCGAGTACCGCCCGGCCGAGCCCGACCGGGCTGCGGTCGGGTCGGGCGATCTCCGCGTCCAGTCGGATGTTGCGGTCGCCAACCTCGAGCCCGGTGGGCCCGGACCCCAACACACGCAGCACCTCACGACTGCCGAGCTCATGCCACATGTACGGCGAGGGAGACGGCGGGGGTGACAACGTTCCGACCCGCGCTCCGGCGAACACCCCGTTGGTCATACTGAGCAGGGCGCTCGAGTTGACCGCGAGCATCACCCGCTGGGCCGCGAAGCGCGACGGCCCGAGCAACGCCCAGGTGCCTCCCGAGGTGGCGCCGCCCAGCGCGATCAGCGCGCTACGGCGGCTCACCGATCGTGCACGACGCAGACCATCGAGCACCAGCCAGCCCTGGCCGAGCCCCTCGTCGATCACGAGGTGGGCACCGAGCGGCGCCCGGCGACCGGGTGACTCGACGCCAACGCCTACATCCGCGGTGCGCAGCGCGGTGTGCGCACGACCGCTGACGAACATCACCATGTGGCCGGCGGACTGATGTGTCCTGATCTCCTCGACGATGTGGGTGGCGGTCCACCGGGGGACATCGCCGAGTCGCTCCGCCATGGCGTCGTTGCCCCCGGAGAGCACCACGTCGAGCCCCTCCGAACGCGCTGCGGCCACCAGATCGACGCTGAGCGGCGCGGGGTCCTCGGCGAGCGCAACGAGCGCGCTCAGCTGGTCACCCCGCCAGAGGCCCATGATCCGCCGACCACCCCCGCCGAGTCGACGGGCGCGCGTGGTCGTCCCGCGCGGCGCACGTTCGTCACCCTCCCACGGCTCAACCGTCCACGCCCGCTTGGTGCGGCGGGTGAAAGGATCCATGGGGTCGAGCATCGAACGAGCACGCGCCGTGACCGACGTCGCGTCGACGCCGTCCGCGACGGACTCCACACGATCGACAGACCAACGGCCCGTGCGAATCAGCCGGGCATCCAGCACGAGGGTATCGACGCGGTCGAAGCGGCGCAGGACCGCAGGGTCCATCACGAGCACCCCGTGCCGTGACAACGCCGCGTCGAGGTGCGCAGCGAAGGCCTCACGGCCGAGGGTGGCCGCCTTGGGCACGCCGACGAAGACCAGATCGGCTGCGCGTCGCGGATCGCGGGTGGCCCCAAGCGTCGCTCCGACGACACCCAACGACGAGATCGTGGCCACCTCGGTGTACCGCTCGATCGGCCCTTTCGGGATCGGCGCAGGTCGCGCAGGGATCTCGACCGCTTCGTGCCGGACACTGTGGGGCCCCTCGATCAGCTCCGGTTCGCGGCGTCGCCAAGCCGAACGCCTGGCGGCCTGCTCTGCGATGAGCGAGCTGCGATGGGCCATGTCCGCCATCAGGCCCACCGGGCCCGCACTCAATGCCTGGGCGAGCGCGGCGGTCGTGGTGATGGTCAGATCGGCCGCCGGCGGGCCGATGCGATTCTCCAGGAACCGGTGGAACCGCGGCTGACCATCGATCAGCGCCAGGACCCCAGGGATTTCCGCAGGTATCCGCGTGACCCGCAGCGCCTGACTGATGGCCGCCACCCCGAAGCCGAGCGCATCCGCTCCGAGAGCTACCGCCTGACGCTGGATCGGCTCGGTGTCGGCAGGGTGGTCCGGACGATCGTGGGGGAAGAGTTCATCCGAAGCCTCGTGGCTCTCCTCGACCTCCTCTACCGCCGAGACGATGTCGTCCAGTTCGATGGCATCGGGATCGAACAACACCACCGCTCGCCCGACGATCGCGTCGACCTCGGCCCAGTCCACCCCTTCGAGCGCGGAGAGAGCCGAGCGGAGATCCTCCACCATCTTCGTACGCTGAGTGTCCTGCACGCCCCGCACCTCGATGTGGGCCCGGTTGCCGGTGACGGTGCTGCGACGGTGGCGACGTCCCTCAGCGTTGCCGAGCCACGATCGCAGGGCCCGCACCGGTGCAAGAGGGTCGATGGAGATGGGGAGTCTCACCGCGACGCACCCGGGCCCGCGTCACCGGGACTCAGCCCCCAGCCAGCACCTCGCCCTGGAGCCACCTCGCGGTGGCACGCGCCAACAACAGCGCCAGTTCGATCAGCAGTCCGGCAACAACAGCCTCGACCATGTATGGCCTCCGATACAGAGTGTGCGTGCGGGATCACCTTACGGAGCCGAGATGTCGAGTCGGTGGCCTGCCACCGAGCGCCCGGTGCACATTGCATGAACAATTGGCTCGTCGCCGCGCGCAACCCAGGAGCACCGTCGGCAGGTAGTTCTGCGAGCGCCCCACGTCACCGAGTTCTTCATCATCCGAGTAGTGCATGCGCTGCCGTCCTGCCTGACCAGTACTTCCTCAGGCAAGGATGTTGCCCGGACTGTTGAGATGTAAACACCCGGACGGGGTGATATTGGCCCACGATACCGGCTCCGTTGAAACTTCCCATCGCGCCTCGGATGAGCCGACAGGAAACCCGGCACTGCGTTCCCGGTGATCCCGCGGTGCCAAACGCATGCCATCGTGACCGTTCGAAGCCATCGCCCGCCCGGGCCACGATGCCATCTCCGGCGGGTCTCCGTAGCCTGTTGGGGCGAGGATGGTGTTCCCATGACCAAGAACGCCGAGCTCGCTGACATAGTGGGATCGTTGGACGACCGAACCGAGTTCGGCCGGTTGCGACGCAAGGTCGCCCCCAGGTCCTCTCACGGGGGCTGGTCACCACAACCGGGCCGGCGGGATCCGGTGGAACTCCTGGAGGAACAGAACGCCGGTCGTGTCACCTGGCTGGTGCCGATCCGTCACCGTCGAATGATGGCGTCACCGTTCACCTTCTACCTGGGCTTCGGCCGGGCACACTGCCGCAGGGCCACCGCGGAGGCGACCCGCGCCTACCGCGACGCCATGTCCAAATTCGCCGAGAAGGGCAGCTATCGGATCCGCAGTGATCCACCCGTGCTGTTCTCGCTGCGCGACCTACCCGCCGAACACGACGCCCGAAGCACTCGAGGCTGCGGCGGCCGCGACGTTCGAGGCCTACAAGCAGACCCTGGCCGCGGACCGGCATCGATTGATGGACCGGTACGAACTCTGTGACGTGGGGATGAAGGTGGTCGGGGTGGGCAGTGTCGGAACCATCTCCATGGTGCTCCTGCTGCGCGGCCGCGACCTGAACGACCCCCTTTTCCTCCAGGCCAAGGAGGCCGACCCGTCGGTACTCGAAGAGCACCTCGGGCCGAGCGAGTTCGACAACCACGGGCGGCGCGTGGTGGAAGGGCAGCGGTTGGTGCAGGCCCAGACCGACATCTTCCTGGGTTGGAGCGAGGGGCACGGTCCGGAGCAACACGACTTCTATCTACGCCAGCTCCGGGACTGGAAGGGTTCGGTCGAGATCGAACGTGCCAAACCGCACGAACTCGCGTTCTACGCCGCACTGCGCGGCCTCACTCTCGCCAGAGGCCACGCCCGCTCCGGCGACCCTGTGGCAATCCGGGCCTATGCAGGCAGCGGAACCAATCTGGACCGGGCGATCACGGCGTTCGCCGAGTCCTACGCCAAACAGAACCACGACGACTTCACACGCTTCCAACAAGCCATCGCCGACGGGCGACTCGAAGTGGCCGGCAAGGACTGAAATACTCGGGGCCCTCGCGGTCCCATGAGCCTCATTGATGAATCCGCGGTGCCGAACGGCGTGCCGAGGGGACCTCGGCTCTTCGATCCTGTCGA
The DNA here is from genome assembly GCA_963805905.1 of uncultured Microthrixaceae bacterium. GTDB lineage: Bacteria > Actinomycetota > Acidimicrobiia > Acidimicrobiales > Microtrichaceae > JAMLGJ01. The sequence goes on along the minus strand of CAWDVV010000001.1, from coordinate 1,800,069 downwards.
GGGCAGCAAGGGCAAGCCGATGGAGAAGGTCCTCAGGGGTCCATCAACGCCTGCGGGTTGACCACACCGCACCCGTAAGCGTCACCGCCTCAGTGTCCGACGAGTTCGATCTTGATGATCGCGACAATGATTCCGATCGTCGCGATACCTGCTCCGGTCAACACGCTGCGGGCAACGCCGCGTCCTGCCTGACGTGCCATGAAGAACCCGGCGACTCCCACGATGATGGTGGGAACCCAGGTGGCCGCCTCCTGGTCGGTCGCATCGGAGGCAAACAGGATCGGCAGGCACGTGAGGAATGCCACCGCGGCCGCTCCGAGAAGTTGGGAAGCCCCGTGCTCGACATCAGCGAGCACTCGCTGGCCCTTGGCGAAACCCCGGGCCACGACATCGAAGGCGAACCAGTGGGCGATCGCCAGTCCGAGAGCGGTTCCCCAGATCAGTCCCACGAGGCGCCATCCATGTGGTCCCGGGTCACCGGGTTCGTCATCGTCGGGGAGCGCAACCAGCGCTCCCAGCAGCGCAATCGAGATGTACAGAACCATGACCAACGCCTCACGGATCAGTTCGGTCTGTTCGGCGTGGTCCCGTTCGGCGACATGGCCAGAAGTCGTCATGGGGCACACGATAGGTACGGAAGTCAGGTGTTTCGGCCATGCGCTGGACCTCGGGCCCCGTTGGGTAATCTCGCATCCATGGCTGACTACGAGATTCCCCCACCAGAACCCAAGGAGATCGACGAGAAGCTCTCCATGGAGCTCCGAATTCTCGCCGACAATGCGGTGCTCAAGGGTCACCCCTCGGGTGATGAACAGTGCGACAACTGCCTGTACTACCTGGAGCCGACAGCCGATATTTCGTATTGCTGGCACTCGAAGCTGCGGATCCTCGTCGGAGGTGAGTGGTGGTGCCAGTGGTGGGAGAAGATCGACGCCTACGACTGACGTCAGGGCGCCGGTGTGTTCGTGTACTCGACGAAGTTACGGCATGGCTGACCGCGCAGCCCCGGACAGGGCGGGAATGCCTCCGGGTATCCGGTGATCGACGACGTCACGGGCAGCACCAACTTGGATGGTGTGGCCTCTGAATGACCGACATCGAAGGTGGCGCCGTCCTGGCCCTTGGCGAGGATGTAGGACCAGCGGGGCCGGTCCCCGCCGGGTGTGTGGACCGACAGCAGCAATCTGGATCCCTTGCGGACGATCTGGTCGAACGGGAAGATCTCGACCCGGGCCTCTGTGAACTCACCGACGGGCATCGGCTCGGCGTCGTCCTCGTAGAAGGTCTGGTCCGGGAACAATTCGGTTGCATCCGGCCCGGGCTTGCGCGCGCTGCCGCTCAGCACACCGGACTGGATGTAGGTCTCCTTGCCGTCGGGGCGGACTTCCGAGAGCGTGACACCTATATCGGCCTCGGGGACACTCGAACGGATCCACAGGTCAGCCGAAGCTCCGCCGAACAGCGTGAGGTCCTCTTCCATGGGGGGAGTCACGAACACCGCTGCGGAACCCTCGGGTAGCTGGTCCCACTGGTAGTTCGGGAGCGCGTGGAACGCCTCAGAGGTGCTGTCGCCGGGCAAGGTGACCGTGTCTGCCAACTTGCCATCGAAGTTGTAGCGCGTCGCAGATCCATCCTTGGCGTTGGGTTCGGTGACGTCCATCGAGCCATCCTCGTGCAGGAAGAATGACTCGGCCGTGACGTCAGCAGGGGGCCACTGGTCGAAGCGGTACTCGTTGGTGCCACCCGGGGCGCCCGGCTGTTGGGGATCACCAGCACCGGATTCGACGATCAATCGCACCGGCTTCTGGGCCTCCCACTCCTTGCGGGCCGTTTCGGCATCCGGTGCATCGGCGAACGGGACCGGCTCGAGGGCGAGCTTCGCGTCGAACACGTCCTCCATGAGGATCGGGGCCAACAGGTTGAGGATCGGGGGCATGCTCGGCACCTGATCCGCCACGTACAGATCCAGATAGGCCTTCCACTCCGAGAGGTTCATTGGCGCGTAGCCGTCGGCGTGGGCTCCGTTCCACATGCTGAAGCGCACCATGGGAGAGTTCGGGAACTTGCCCCACAGACGAGCGAACCGTCCGCCGGTCTGTTCGTCCTCGAACGCACCGGTCAGGAAGATCGGAACCGTGATGTCCTTGCCGAAGACCGATGGGTTGTACCAGTCGCCGAGTTCATTGGGGTAATGCTCGTAACTCAACGCCTCCTCGGTGATGTCGACGTTCTGGCCGCGCAGGTCCTGGTTGGCCTCGCAGATCTTGTCCCCTTCGTCGACGAGTGCCTGTTCCCAACCCTGGCCGTAGGGCTCGGCCTTGGTGAGGACCTCATTCGCCCAGCTGAGGGCGAATCCCTCGTTGAAGATCCCGCCGGGAGTCAACAGACCACGAACCGTATCGTCGGTCACCGACAGGGGAGCGATGGCTGCGAGATGAGGTGGCTGCGAGCGTGCCACGAAGAGTTGGCTGATGCCCGGATATGAGAGGCCCACCATTCCGACCTTGCCATTCTTCACCCACGGCTGTGCGGCGACTGTCTCGATGACGTCGTAGCCGTCGAGCACCTGCAGCGGTTCGAAAAAGTCATAGGCCCCGCCTGAACACCCGGTGCCGCGGACATTGACTGCCACGACGGCGTAGCCCATGGCGATGGCGATGGTGGAACTCGGCTGTGCCGGAGCGTCGCATAGGAATGCCAGCGTGTCGCAGAGATCATCGGGGTTGATTCCCAACTCGGCGATCTTGTCGGCGTTGCTCTCGAGCAGGTTCGTCCCCGGTTTGGCCGGGTCATAGCCCGAATACTCCACGACGGTTGGGTATGGACCGTCCTCGGCGGGTCCCGGCAGGTACACAGAGGTGGCGAGCGTGGTGCCGTCGCGTGTCTTGATGTAGGTGTAGCCGGCGTCGAGCTTCTGGTCCGAATAGAAACTCTGGGGCGGGAGCGATCCCTCTTCGGTCGGGACGTCGAGGTCTTCGCTCACCTGCTGGTTTTCGCCGGTCGCGGTGGCCACCTGGTACGTGCCCGGTTCAACGGCGCGGAAGATCAAGGCCCCCTCTGTGTCCGCCTTCTCTGTCTCCACGGCCTTACCGCCGGAGACGAGCATCAGTTCCTCACCCGCTTCCGCGCCAGTGACTGTCACCTGGCCGAAGCTCGTGTGGCTTGCAAATCCGCGTTGGATGCACTGCTGCTGATGGCATCCGATGGACTCCCGTCGGCGGCAACGGAACTGTCGGTACATGCTGCGGCCACCAGCGTGAGCGCTGCGATGGCCGACAGGAGCACCCGCCACGAGTGCATTGATCGAACCGCGCTGGATCGAATGGTCACGAATTCCCCCGTGAATGTGGTGAGAGCCCAGTGAATCCGGTTCAGCCGTGTCCTTGCAAGTCTGGGACCGGGGAAGATTCCCCATTCGCCCTGTGTCCCCGGAGTCGAACAGTTGAGAGAAGCGACCCGCTATGGAGGACCTGGGTCGCCGTTGCCGTGGAAGAATCGATCGAGATGGAACAATTCGAACCAGATTCGCCGGACTTCATCTACGACGAGTTCGGCTATTTCGACGAGAACCGTATCGAGTTCGGGATCTCGGGAGCCGGGCCACCCGAGGTGGAGCGGGTTCAGTTCGAGACGTCGGCCGGGAACGTGTCCGCCCTGCGGTGGGGTTCCGGACGTCCCGTAGCGGTGATGGTCCACGGAACCGCGCAGAACGCGCACACCTGGGACACCGTGATGTTGGCTCTGGGTGCGCCGTCCGCCGTCGTCGTCGACCTGCCGGGCCATGGGCGATCGCAGTGGCGACGACGATGCCCACTATGACCCCCACACCAATGCAGAGACCCTGATCGAAGCGCTTGCGGGAGTTCTCGACGGACCAGCCCTGCTCGTGGGAATGTCGCTGGGCGGGCTGACAGCCAACAGGATCGCAGCCGTTGCTCCCGAACTCGTCTCGCGCCTGACGGTGGTGGACATCACCCCGGGAGTCACCTCGGAGAAGGCCCGTGACATACACAACTTCATAGAAGGACCACAGAGCTTCGGTTCATTCGGCGAGATCCTCGAGCGCACGGTCGAGTTCAACCCGACGCGTACCGAAGCGTCGTTGAAGCGAGGAATCCTGCACAACGCACACCGCGAGTCCGATGGAACCTGGCGTTGGAACTACCACCGATCCATGCCTGACGACGCAGGCTTCACCAGCCGCGAAGCGCTCTGGGCGGATGTCTCAGCGAGCGAGGGACCGTACCTGTTGGTCCGCGGGGCCGACAGTCCCGTGACTGACGACGCCGATGTCGCCGAACTGCTCAGGAGAAGGCCCGATGCAGTCGTGCAGGTCGTTGAGGGGGCAGGCCACAGCATCCAGGGCGATCGTCCTGTGGAACTGGCACGTATCATCTCCGCAGAGATGCGAGACGCGACAGATGGCGGACCGCGATCATGAGTGACGCAGACACCCGTACCGGCAATACGGTCCCGTCATCAGCGGATGGATCTGACCGACCCGGGTATCCCGAATCGTGGGTCACCGATGTCGTGCTTCGCGATGGGCACACCGTGCACATCCGTCCGATCGTGCCCGACGATACCGCCGCGCTGGAGGAGTTCCATGCCCGACAGTCCGCGGAATCGGTCTACTTCAGGTACCTCTCTCCACGGCCACGCCTGAGCACAAAGGATCTCCGACACTTCACCGGCGTCGACTACCGAGACCGCGTGGCGTTCGTGGCCGAGTTGGACGGTGAACTCGTGGCGGTGGCGCGCTACGAGCGGTACACCGACAGCGATACCGCCGAAGTGGCGTTCTTCGTCGATGACCGCCATCACGGTCGGGGTCTTGCAACGGTGATGTTGGAGTATCTCGCAGCGGCTGCGCGGCAACGAGGACTTCGACGCTTCACGGCATCGACCCTGCCGAACAATCGCAAGATGCTCAAGGTGTTCGCGAAAGCCGGATTCGATGTGAACTCACACATCGAGGACGGCGTCGTGGCGCTCTCGTTCTCGATAGATCCGACCGATCGTTCCACGGCGGCGGTGGAGGATCGCGAGCGCACCGCCGAGGCGGCCACCGTCCAGCGGTTGCTCCGTCCCGCCTCCGTTGCTGTGATAGGTGGGTCCTCTTCTGGCGGGCTGGGAGTCGCGGTGGTCGAATCGATCCTCGCGGGCGGGTTCACAGGGACGGTGGCGCTTGTGACCGACAGCCAGTCAGCACCTGTGGCGACCGTTCCGTTCGAACCCGAGGTTCCTGAGGACACCGACCTTGCGATCGTTGCCGTTCGGGCAGATCTGGTGCCCTCGGTCGTGACCAGATGCGCACGCGCCGACGTCGGAGCGATCATGATCATCTCCTCGGGGTTCGCCGACGCGGCCCTCGACGGCGGTGCTCTGGAGGCGGAGATCATCGAGATAGGACGCCGCCACGGTGTGCGCATCCTGGGTCCGGACTGCCTGGGTATTCTCAACACCGATCCGGCTGTCCGTCTGCACGCCACGATCGCCCCGGCCCAACCTCCGCGGGGGACAGTGGCCATGCTCGCGGAATCCGGGACGCTTGCAGCCGCGATCCTCGAGGAAGCGGAAAGAACGGCGCTCGGGATATCCACCTTCGTCGCCGGTGGCGGGGGCCTCGACGTGGGTGCGTCCGACATGCTGAGCTTCTGGACCCATGATGCGGCAACATCGGCCATCCTGTTGTACCTGCGATCGGCGGTCGTCGGCTCGCGACTTCTGAGGGCAGCGCGAGCGGCTTCGATGGTCAAGCCGATCGCCGTTCTGGGGCATCTCCTGGTGGGAGTTGGTGGTGACACTTCCCTGACCCGGAGGCGGGTGGCTGCACTGAGTCGCCAGACCGGGATCATCAGTGTCGGAACGCTCGAACAGCTGACTGACATCGGTCGGTTGCTGGCCGATCAGCCTGTGCCCCGAGACAGGGGAGTGGCCGTGATCGGCAACTCCGAGGGTGCGGTCACGCTGGCTGCCGACGCATGTGTCGGCAGCGGGTTGATTCTCGTGGGAGATCGGGATCCTGATGCGTCGGATTCGCTCGTTGAACCTGCAACCGGATCTGGGGCCAAGCATTGGGTCGGGCCGGTGACGATGTCCTTTCGCTCCACCGCGGAGGACTACGAGCGAGAGCTCCGCGAGGTATGCGCAGATCCGAGGGTGTCAGCGGTACTGGTCGTGCACTCACCGCCGAGATTGGGCCATTCCTCAGAGGTGGGCCGGGTGATATCAGAGGCCTCGGCGGCCAACCCCGAGATCTGTTTCGCCGCGGCGATGCTCGGAGCCGCGGAGGTCCCGCGTGTTGGTGAGGGTGACCATCATGTGCCTGTGTTCGCCTTCCCGGAGCACCCTGCCGAGGCGATGGGTCGGCTGGCCCGATATCGCGAATGGGTGACCGCGAACCGCGACATCCAGCTCGAGACCGTCAGGCGCGACGACAATCAACAAGCCAGAGCCACCATCGACGCCGCCCTCGAGGGTGTTGATCCGGTGAGGTTCGTTACGCTCGACCTGGTCGCCCAGGAAGCGCTGCTGGATGCTTTCAACGTGAACCTCGCGAGGCGCGAGATCGTCCCCGACGTGGATTGCGCAGTCGACGCCGCCCGGCGGATCGGCTGGCCCGTTGCCCTCAAGGCGCAGAGACGCGACAGACGCACTCGATCCGTGATGTCCGGGGTTGCCGTGGACATCGCAACAGAGGAGGATCTGAGAGCTAGCTGGGAGCGGATGGAGTCAGCGCTCGGAGCGGACATGCACCCTGCGGTGGTGCAGAGCTTCATCGAGCGTGGGGTGGACGCAGCGATCACGATCCGGCGCAAGTCCAATGCCACGACGATCGAGGTGGGTCTGGGTGGTCCGGCCACGGCTCTGGACAATCCGCAACTCGGTTACCTGCCGCTCACGCTCGCGGATGCCCGTGCACTCGTGGCGGCCAGCGCCCCGGGTCGGGCGCTGCCTGATCCACTCGAGAGGGTTGGCCTCATCGGGATCGTGCAGCGTCTGGCGAGCCTCGTCGAACACACAGATGAGGTGGTCTCGGTGGTCGCTGATCCCGTAGTGGCATCAGTACGTGGGGCATGGGTGGCCGACGTACGCATCGAAATCCGGACCCGCTCCGATGACCTGGAAGTACGACAGCTCGACTGATCGCGTGCTCGGAGCCCGAAGGGGGGCTAGGGACGCCGCGGTTCCTTCGCCAGCCCGAGGACCCTCTCGCCGATGATGTTGCGCAGGACCTGCGTCGTGCCCCCCATGAGTGTGTATGCGGGCGCATAGCAGACTCCCCGGGACATCCGGTTCCAGAGCAGTGCTTCGGGGCCCGCCGCCGATGCACAGAACATAGAAACCCGCTGTTCGAACTCGGTGCACCATGTCTTGGTGATCGAAGACCAACCCCCGGGGGCCTGCCCGAGGACCTCCCGGAGAACCATGAGGCGCCCGACCCGGTAGGTGGTCTCGATCTTCGCCATGTCCTGTCGCTGCAGGGCCGTCGGCTCCGTGAGCCCGGCACGGGTATCGAGGTAGAGGGCCCGGTTGGAGATCAAGCGGTCGATCCCACCGCGTTCGTGCTCCAGTTGTCTCATCACCTGCGTGAAGCTGCCGTTCTCGGTGCCGATCAGGTTTTCCGCGGGAACCTCGACATCCGTCAGGCTGACCTCGCAGAAGTGGTCGTTGCCCGTGGCGTCGGTGATACGACTGATCTCGATCCCAGGCGACGACATGTCCACGACGAACTCCGACAGCCCCTTGTGGGGTGGACTATCGGGGTCGGTACGCGCGATCAGGTAGCACAGGTCTGCTTCCGCGGCGCCCGAGGTCCACACTTTGCTTCCGGAGATGATCCACGAATCGTCTGTTGTGGCACCGGAGCGGATTGCCCGGGTACGTATCGAGGCCACGTCGCTGCCGGCATCGGGCTCGCTCATGCCGATACACCAGGCGGAGCGTCCGGCGACGATGTCGGGCAACCATCTCCGACGTTGATCGTCGGTCCCGAACAGCAACAAGGTGGGTCCGATCTGACGATCAGCGAACCAGCTGGTGGCGATCGGTGCACCGGCGGCTATGAGTTCCTCGAACACCACGAACCGTTCGAGAGCGCTACGGGCACCCCCGCCCCATCGTTCGGGCCAGGTCATCCCCAACCAACCGCGTCGGGCCAGTTCCAGCGAGAACTCGCGTGAGGTGCCGATCAGCCAGGAGTCCTCTCTCACCTCGCGGCTCTCGGTGACACTGTGCGCGACCTCGGCGGCTTCCAGGGCAAGTTCGGTCAGCTCGACCGGGAGCGTGTAGTCGAGGCTCATCCTGGCAGACCCGAATCCGGGTTTCGTGGCGGAGTGCCGGTGGCCACCCATTCCGCCAGGGAGGTGAACGGGTATATGCCGGTTGCATGGCCATCATCCCAGGTGATCGACAGGCCCCATGCTCCCACCAACTCGGCACTGCGCACCGAGGGGAATGTCTCTCCGCTGCGGGGAACCCAGGTGGCGCGGTCGAACTGCCGGGCGCGCCGACAGCTGGCGCATGGGCAGGCGAGTCGTAGTTCGGCCAGTCCGATGTCACCGGCCGGTCCGTTCTCGAAGGCAAGTTTGATGACACCGTTGGGACGGTCGATCGTGATCTCTGACACCTGCGGTTGTGAGGGCACCCGCCCATCCTGTCGGGTCGCGTGCCGCGGGTACAGTCCCGTCATGCGCGCAATCACGTTGGAGTCCTACGGCGGTCCCGAAGTACTTGTGGAACGGGAGGTTCCAGACCCCTCGCCCGGGCCGGACGAAGTGCTCGTCGATGTAGCTGCGACGGCTGTCAACCGCGCTGATCTGCTCCAACGCATGGGCATGTATCCAGATCCCGTGCCGAATCCGCAGCACGAGATCCCCGGCCTCGAGTTCGCCGGCCGAGTGGCTGCGCTGGGCCGGAGGGTGAACGACTGGAAGGTCGGCGACGAGGTCATGGGTGTCGTCACCGGTGGTGCGTACGCCCAGCGGGTGGCGGTTCACGAGCGTCAGGTCATGGCCGTACCGGTGGCCCTGGGCCTTCCGGATGCAGGCGCTGTCCCCGAGGTGTTCATCACCGCCTATGACGCGCTGGTGATCCAGGGTGGCCTGAGGAGGGGGAGCTGGGCGCTGGTCCATGCCGGAGCTTCCGGTGTGGGTACAGCGGCGATCCAGATATGCAAACTGTTCGGGGCGAACGTGGCGGTCACGTGCTCGACAGCCAAGGTTGCGGCGTGTGAGGCGCTGGGTGCCGATGTGGTGATCGACTACACCGACGATGACTTCGTGGAACGCGTTCGCGAGGCAACCGGAGGCGGGGGCGTGGAGGTCGTACTGGATGTGATCGGAGGTGACTACGTGGCTCGCAACATCCGCAGTTGCGCCATCGGTGCACGGATCATCCAGGTGGGTGTGATGGGCGGTGGAAAGGCGACCGTACCGGTGGGTGAACTGCTTCCACGGCGTGTGTCGTTGATCGGCACGGTCCTGCGTGCCAGGCCGCTCGAGGAGAAGATCGCCATCACCCGGCGATGCGGGCACGACCTGCTCGGAGCCTTCGAGACAGGCGATCTGCGGCCCGTGATCGACCGGAGAATGTCACTGTGGGATGTGGCCGATGCTCATGAGTACGTGGCCACCAATGCGAACATCGGCAAGGTGCTGTTGACCGTCGATTCGACCTGAACCGTGCCCGCGGGTTCCAGCCGGCGGCCTCAGCGCGAGACGATGGGTATGTAGTCGCGTTCGGTTTCGCCGGTGTAGATCTGGCGTGGCCGGTAGATGCGGCTGTCCATGTCGAGCAACTCCATGTAGTGCGAGAGCCAACCGGCAGTACGTGGTATCGCGAACAGGACCGTGAACATCTCCATCGGGAAACCCATGGCCTGGTAGATCAATCCGGAGTAGAAGTCGACATTGGGGTAGAGCTTGCGGCTGATGAAGTAGTCGTCGCTCAGAGCGACCTCTTCGAGAGCCAACGCCAGATCGAGCAACGGGCTCTTGCCCGTCACTTCGAACACCTCATACGCGGTGCGCTTGATGATCTTCGCCCTGGGGTCGTAGTTCTTGTAGACGCGGTGCCCGAATCCCTGCAGGCGGGCCTCGCCGCGCTTCACCTTCTCGACGTAGGGGGCGACGTTGTCGATCGTGCCGATCTCACCGAGCATGCGAATGACGGCTTCGTTCGCTCCTCCGTGGCGGGGACCGTAGAGGGCGCAGGCAGCTGCCGCGGTCGAGATGTAGGGATCTGCATGAGCGGACCCGACCGTGCGCATGGCCGTGGTCGAACAGTTCTGTTCGTGGTCGGCGTGCAGGATGAACAACACGTCGAGCGCTCGTGCCAGCACGGGGTTCGCCTCGTAGCGCGGTTCGGCGGTCTTCCACATCATCGAAAGGAAGTTGGCCGCGAAGTCCAGGCTGTTGTCTGGATAGACGAAGGGCATCCCGGCGCTGTGGCGGTATGCGCCAGCTGCCAGTGTCGGCATCTTGGCTATGAGGCGCACGACCTGCTTCATCAGAACGTCGCGATCCTCGATGTCCTTGGCGCCGGGATAGAAAGTGGACAGCGCGGCGACCGTGGACACGAGTATCCCCATGGGGTGGGCATCGTGGTGGAAGCCCTCCATGAAGCGTTTGCGGACGTTCTCGTGGATGAACGTGTGATGGGTGATCTCGTAGCGCCAGGCCTCGAACTCTTGCGCGGTGGGTAGCTCGCCGTGGATCAGCAGGTAGGCGACCTCGAGGTAGCTCGAATGCTCGGCGAGTTGCTCGATCGGGTATCCCCGGTAACGCAAGATGCCGTTGGCGCCGTCTAGTTCGGTGATCGCAGAGGCTGCGCCCGAGGTGGCACCGAACCCGGGATCGTGGAACCACACTCCCGGAAGGAGCTTGCTCCAATCCTTGGCGTCAGCTCCACCCTGGTCTATGGGGATTTCGATGCTGTCGCCGGTGCGGTTGTCGGTGATCGTGATCGTTTCTGGCACAACGTCTCCTGCTGGGCGCAGGATCTCTCGCTGAGTGAGGGACTCCTGCTGCTGGTACCGACCCATTCTAGATGGTCAAGGGCAGGGATCGGGGACGCCGCGGTGATTTCGGGTGCCGCAATCGACCGGTTCCGCCTCTCGGGAGGGGGGCACCTACCCGCGGCTCTCACGGACATCGGTCGTGATCGTGGGTTGTGGTGAATCCCGCTCTACGACCACTCTCGTGACGAGCTCGGCGATCATGCGGGCTGCGGGTGACGGCAGAGCCCTCTGAGCGCGGATCAGCCCTACCCGGCGGCGCGGAACTCCGACAACCGGAACCGCCCTCCATGCACCGTGGAGTCCGGCCGGGATCGCCGAGGCCGGCACCACACCTGCCCCGAATCCTTCGAACGCGAGGCTTGCAAGGAGGCGCATGCCATCGAACTCGGCACGGGCCCTGAGCCTCACCCCCGACTCCTTGGCTGCTCTGTCGAGCACGTCCCGGAACGCCGTACCTGGGGCTTCCAGCAGCAGCTCGTGGTCGGCAAGTTCCTCGAGGCTCACCTCGTCGCGGTCGTGGAGGGGGTGGCCGACGGGAGCAATCAGGATGCGGTCTTCGGTGAAGAGTGGGTCGACGTGGATGTCGGGATGCTCGATCGGCAGGTTCACCACGCCGAGGTCGATCGTGCCGGTCGTGACACCGGTGCTGAGCACGCTCGATGGGGCGTCCAGCACAGTGACCCCGACCCTCGGATACTCCTCCCACACGGCTTTCAGTAGAGGTGCCACCAGCCAACGCGCGGTGGTCCCGATCACTCCGAGACGCACTGTTCCGACCACGACGTCGCGGAGGTATGCCAGATCCGATGCCAATGAGTCGAACTCCCCCTCGATTCGCCGAGCGCGTTCGAGAACAGCTCGGCCTTCGTCGGTGGGTTCAGTTGTCGCCCTGTCGATGAGCACGACGCCGAGTTCATTCTCCAGCCGGCTGATGTGCGCGGAGACGTTGGATTGGACCGTTCCCAGGGCCACCGCCGCCCCGGAGAAGGAGCGGTGTTCCGCCACTGCGAGCAGGGTTCTCAGTTGCTTTCTGTCCATCGCATCAAACGATACTAGATATCACATCTATGTCGTTGACCGATTGCTTGCAATTGGCTATGTTGAATACAACAAGAAAACGCCTGAGGGTGCGGACGGTCCCCCCACTGATCCCCCTCAGGAAGCGCACTGGAGTCGCCCCCCCGACCCAGGCGCATATGCTGAAGGACTGGTCCCCCCACCAGTCCTTCGGCCGTTTTCAGGCCTCCTTCGGCCGCCCGGCGGCACTGTCGGTGCACCTGCATGTAGCGTCAGGCCCGATGCCGAAGAAGCCAGCCGACGCGCAATCCACCTCCACCATCGCCGAGGATCCGACCTCGTCGGATTCCGACCGCGGTGACCCCGAACGTGGTGTTGCATTCTTCGATCTCGACCGGACTCTGCTCACAGGAGCCTCGGGACCGTACATCAGCGATGCATTGCGAACCGTGGGGCTCCTGGGAGGCGAACCCAGCGCTGTGGAGTCGCTGGTGTTCAAGGTGTTCAATGCCATCGGCGAGACGCTGCCTGCGATGTTGGTAACGCGCCAGGGAGCGCGCATGTCAAAGGGTTGGCGCCTGGAGTTGGTCCACCGTGCCGCGGAGATGGCAGCAGAGCCACTGGTTGAATCGATTGCCCCGTATGCCCATACGTTGTTCGACGAACATCGTGAAGTGGGCCGCAGGTTGGTCATGGCCACGACCACCCCGCGGGATCTGGTGCTCCCACTGGCCGATGCGCTCGGTTTCGACGACGTGATCGCCACGCGTTACGGCGTGGTTGATGGCCGCTATGACGGGACCATCGATGGCATGTTCGTGTGGGGCAAGGACAAAGCGCGGGCGGTTGCGGAGTGGGCGGAGGCCAACGACGCCGCCCTGGACGCATCCTTCGCGTATTCGGACAGCTTCTATGACACGCCGCTGCTGTCGATGGTGGGCCATCCCACCGCGGTGAATCCGGATCCACGGATGCTTGCAGTCGCTACTCTGCGTCGTTGGCCCGTGATGCATCTGGACGTGCCAAATGGTGTACCCAAGTTCCTGGGGGTCGAACCCCAGGAAGCAATACAGATGATGGTGCGCCCGCAGATGTTCCCCTATGTCCGATTCCAGGTGGATGGACTCGAGAACATTCCCCGGACCGGCAAGGCGATACTCGTGGGCAACCACCGCAGCTACTTCGACCCGCTGGCGATCGGCTATCTGGTGAGCCGGGCCGGTCGACCGGTTCGCTTCCTGGGCAAGAAGGAGGTCTTCGACGCGCCGGTGATCGGCGACCTCGCGACCGCCATGGGGGGTATACGGGTAGACCGTGGAACCGGCTCCGATGAGCCGCTCGCGGCGGCCAGAGAGGCTCTCGAGGCAGGTGAAATGGTGGCGCTGATGCCGCAGGGGACGATCCCGCGGGGTCCTGCGTTCTTCGATCCCGAGCTGAAGGGTCGCTGGGGGGCGATGAAGCTGGCCCACGCCACAGGGGCGCCGGTGATCCCGGTCGGCATATGGGGCACCGAGAAGGTCTGGCCGCGCAGTGCGAAGCTACCGAACGTCACCAATGTCCTATCGCCGCCGACGGTCTGGTTGAAGGTCGGCGAACCGGTGGAGTTGGGCGGCGAGGATCTCGACGAGGACACCGCGACGATGATGTCCGCGATCACCGATCTCTTGCCTGAGGTGGCACGTGTTGAACACGAGCCGACCGCCGAGGAGCTGGCCGCCACCTATCCCCACGGCAGGGCGCCCGAGGACGCGTCCGAAGCTGCGGAGCACGAATCCGACCGTCGTCCCGGGCGGGACTGAACCGGGTTCCTGCCCCGTGGGGTTACGAGGCGGCGTTGTCGGATGATGTTCAGGGCTGATCCGGCGCGGAACCACTCGATGTGTTCGGGGCTCATCGTGTGGGTCGTCTGGAACGCGACCGTCGACCCGTCGGGCTTGACGATCTCGCAATCGACGGGCTGTCCGGCGCGAGCTCGGCGAGACCCAGGATGTTGATCCGGTCGTCCTCTTCGATCAGGTCATAGGTGCCGGGGTCGGCGAAGGTGAGCGCCAACACCCCTTGTTTCTTGAGGTTGGTCTCGTGGATCCGGGCGAAGCTCCGCACGATGATGGCCTTCGCTCCCCGGAAACGGGGTTCCATTGCGGCGTGTTCGCGGCTCGAGCCCTCTCCCCAGTTCTCGTCGCCGACGGCGACCCACCCCTGACCCGCCTCGTGGTAATGCTGCGCGATCGCGGGGAATCCCTTCGTCTTTCCGTCGAGAGCGTCCTTGCCTTCGCCGGCGACACCGGTGAAGGCGTTGATGGCTCCCTGGAAGAGGTTGCCCGAGATGTTCTCGAGGTGGCCCCGGTACTTGAGCCACGGTCCTGCCATCGAGATGTGGTCGGTGGTGCACTTGCCCTGGGCCTTGAGCAGCACCGGCAGGTCCAGGTAGTCGTTTCCATCCCACGGCTCGAACGGGGTCAGCAACTGGATGCGATCCGAGGTGGGAGACACCTTGACGTCGATGTCGGACCCATCGGCCGGAGGTGAGATGAATCCCGACTCCCCGGGGGTGAACCCGAGCGCCGGTAGCTCCTCGCCGACGGGAGCGGTGAGTTGGATGTCCTCGCCTGCATCGTTTGTGATGGTGTCGGTGAGGGGGTCGAAGTCGAGCGTTCCCGCCAGTGCCAGAGCAACAACGGTGTCCGGCGAGGTGACGAACGCGAGGGTCTTGGCCGACCCGTCGTTGCGTTTGGGGAAGTTGCGGTTGTATGAGGTGACGATGGTGTTCACTTCGTCGAGGATCTCCTCGGGGCGGGACCATTGGCCGATGCATGGCCCACAGGCATTGGCCAACACCGTTGCTCCGGCGCTCTCGAAGACCTCGAGCAATCCGTCGCGCTGGATGGTGGCGTGCACCTGCTCGGAACCCGGGGTGATCATCAATGGCGTCTTCACCTTGAGTCCGTGCTCGGCCGCGTGGCGGAGGATGGAAGCGGCACGCGTGATGTCCTCATAGGAAGAGTTCGTGCAGGATCCGACCAGAGCCGCGGAGGGCTCCAAGGGCCATCCCTTCTCCTTCGCCTCGGCTCCCAGATCACCGACCGGACGGGCCAGGTCGGGAG
The DNA here is from genome assembly GCA_963805905.1 of uncultured Microthrixaceae bacterium. Taxonomy (GTDB): domain Bacteria; phylum Actinomycetota; class Acidimicrobiia; order Acidimicrobiales; family Microtrichaceae; genus JAMLGJ01. The sequence goes on along the minus strand of CAWDVV010000001.1, from coordinate 1,784,925 downwards.
TGGCCGGGCCGTTGATGTGGGGTGTGAGCGTGTCCAGGTCGATCGTGACCACCTCGTCGAAATAGGACTCAGGATCGGCGAGCACCTCGTCGTCGGCCCGGAGATGGTGCGCGATCGCAGCTGGCGGCGTCAGCGATCTCTTCGCGGCCGGTGCTCTTGAGGTAACGGACCATTGCATCGTCGAAGGGGAAGAGCGAAGTTGTTGCACCCACCTCCGCCCCCATGTTGCAGATGGTGCCCTTGCCGGTCGCCGAGATGGAAGTGGCACCTCGCCGAAGTACTCCACGATCGCGCCCGTACCACCCTTGACGGTTAGGATGTCGGCCACCTTGAGGATCACGTCCTTGGGTGATGACCATCCGTTGAGCGAGCCCTTGAGATGGACTCCCGATCAGCTTTGGCCACCGCACATTGAAGGGAAACTCGTCATGACGTCGACTGCGTCAGCCCCGCCGACCCCGATCGCAACCATCCCGAGGCCACCTGCATTCGGCGTGTGGGAGTCGGTTCCGATCATCATCCCGCCCGGGAACGCGTACTGCTCGAGTACCACCTGGTGGATTATCCCCGAACCCGGCTTCCAGAATCCGATCCCGTAGCGGGCCGAAACAGATTCCAGGAAGTCGTATACCTCCGAGTTGCCCTTCTCGGCAGCCAGGAGGTCGATCTTGCCGTTCTCCTTTGCCTGGATCAGGTGGTCGCAGTGGACGGTGCTGGGGACGGCCACCTCGTCGAGACCCGCAGTCATGAACTGCAGCAGAGCCATCTGGGCGGTCGCGTCCTGCATGGCGACCCGATCAGGAAGGAGATCGTTGTATGTCCGGCCACGTTCGAAGGTTGCCGACGGGTCCGCCAGGTGGGCTATGAGGATCTTCTCGGCGAGTGTGACGGGCCTGCCCAGACGCATCCGCGCCGTGTCTATCCGGTCGTTGAACCGCTCATAGGTGTCGTTCACCAATGAGATGGGTGTGGTTGCGGTCACTGCCATGGATGTCCTCCGCTGTGTTGTTACGTTGTCCTGTCACGATGTGGGTGCTCGCTGCGGGGTGCCGCCACATGGCCGGTCTGTGTCGTTCGTTCTGACTGAACCCTACAAGGGAGCAGCACCTGCACCCGGACGCGGAGAAGGGGCCCCGGGGGCCCCTTCTCCGGGTGTGTTGGGGAGGATCTCCCGGGCAGCTAGCTGAGTTCGCTGCCCGCCTCTGAGAACTTGGTGTCGATGCCACCCTTGAGGAAGCTGCATCGCAGCGATACAGGCCACGGCGATCAGTGCAACGAGCAGTGCGTACTCCACGAGGGAGGCGCCACGTTCAGTGCGTGCCTGTGCGTTCAACCATGCCCGGATGTACTGGAACTGAACCATCATGTCTTTGACTCCTTGGTTGGTGCTTCTCGGTTTGTGAAGGTGCTTGTCTTGCTGGTGCTGTGAGGTGTGTGGCCTCACTTGATTCATCGGCATGCTTGTGCCCGATTCCTGAATAGGTCCTATGGCCCATTTGGGGCCTTCCGACCCATTCACTGCCGTTTCGGGTCTCGGTCCGGTGGCGGCAGCCGGGGTGGTTCCTAGGAGAGCGAAACGATGCCCATGCGGACCGCCTGCAGCACAGCCTGGGTACGGTCCCGTGCGTCGAGCTTCTGGTAGATCGACGCGAGATGGTTCTTGACCGTCTTCTGGGAGATGTAGAGCTGAGCCGCCACCTCGGGGGTGCTGCAGCCGTCCGCGATGAGTTGCAGCACTTCCTCCTCGCGCTTGGACACAACCCGTTCGTCGAGTACGCCGGCGTCTGCCGGTGCGTCCAGCCGTCGGACCTCGGCGAGCATGGAACGGGCCAGTTGGGGCGACAGGACGGTGTCACCCTCGGCCGCCATCCTCACGGCCTCCGCTATTTCCCTCGTGGAACAGTCCTTGGTGAGGTAGCCCGCTGCACCGGCCCGGATGGCTTCGGCGAGGACCTCCTGGTCGGCGTGCATGGTCAGCATCACGATTCGTGAACGACCCCCCGAGGCGATGACCTGACGGCATGCCTCCACGCCATCGCAGTTGGGCATGGTTACATCCATGAGGATCACATCCGGCAGCAGTTCGGAAGCGAGGCGTATTGCCTCGACCCCGTCGGACGCCTCGCCCACCACGTCGAATCCTGCGTCGCTCATGGAACGGCGCAGACCTTCACGTAGAAGACGGTGATCATCAGCGAGTAGCAGACGGATCGTCACGGTCACCTCCCGGCCTGAACAGCGTCAGCCGTCCGGTCCGTGGCGGACATCGCCGCCTGGTCAGTTCCGGGAGCCAGCCCCGGAGTGTTGTTGGTTTCTTGTTCGGATGGGTCGAGCACACAGCGGACGCGGGTCCCGCGGCCTGGAGCGCTGAGGATCTCGAGAGTCGCTCCGATGCTGGAGGCGCGTTCACGCATGCCGAGCATCCCGTAGGAGTCGAGTCGTCCGGCGCGCCCTGCTTCGAATCCGACGCCGTTGTCGGTGACCTCGATGAGTGCCCGCTGCCCATCGCAGCGCCACACGATGCGTACAGCTGTGGCCTGGGCATGGCGTTCGACGTTGGCAACTGCCTCCTGGGCCACCCGCCACAGTTCGCGCTCCTGGAGCAACGGCAATCGCGGCATTGCGATCGGCGTCGACCTGGATGTTGAGGCCGCTGCGCTCGGTCACGCGGTCGACGAACTGCTCGAGGACTTCGCCGATGCCCACCGTTTCGGAGACGTCGGTCCTGAGGTCATAGAGGGTGTCCCGAACCTCGCGGATCACACCCCGGACGTCTTCACGTAGCTCACCGATCTCTGCGGAAACCGGGTCTCCGGCAGCGTCTCGCTCGGATATGTGGTCGAGCTGGAAGGCGAGGTATGCCAGGCTCTGGCCGATCCGGTCGTGCAGGTCACGCGCTATTCGGGTTCGTTCTTCGTCTGCGCCCACCGTCCGCAGTCGGGCGAACCATCGGGCGTTGTCGACCGCAAGCGAGGCGGGTGCCACGAAGCCTTCGATCAATTCTACGTCGCGCGCCGGTGAAATGGTCCACGTCGGCGTGCTCTATGGCGATCATGCCGATGACAGAACCGCGCGCGGGCATGACCGTGTAGATGCCGGAACCGGCACGGTCGTTGAGTCCGCCTCCGATCGAGGGCACGTTGGGGATGTACACGGGCCGACTCTCGGTGAGAGCCTGACGGAGCCCTGGTGCGAGGTCGGTGGCGCCGAACCGGCGTGGTACGTGGAGACCGTGATGCCGTGCCACGGCCCAACGTCCGTCGGTCTCATCGAACAGGAGTACGGCGACGCTGTCATAGGACACGAGCGACTTCATGCGGGAGAGGGTCGAATCCAGTACATCGTCGAGGTCCAGCGAGGCGGGCAGCGTCTGGGTGACCCGGTGCAGCGAGAACAGCAGGGTGTTGGCGTCCGACAGTCGGCCAAGCCGGTCGAGGGCGAGCTCGCGTTCCTTGACTGCCTCGCCCGAAATGCGGCGCGCGATATCCGGAGATGACCGCGACGATCAGGACGATCGAGCCCCAGGACGCCGACGTGATGAGTGCCTCACGGCGGTCGGGTGAATCGAGCACGTACGGCCAGGTCACCGCAATCACCGCAGCGACGGCGATCCGGATTGCGAATCCGAAGCCCCGGGCCAGCCCGGCCAGGGCTATCGGGGTGAAGAGAGTGAATATGAGCGGCGAATCCCAGCCACCCGTGTAGATGACCGCGACCACATGCAGGCCGACCTCGGCCATGACCCGCACCAGCGAACGGACGTCGTCGTCGTAGACAACCGGCTTGAACGCCCTGAACACCGCGTAGCCGACAACGATGGCCGTCCAGATCCGCAGGGAGGTGCCGAGCTGGTTGGTACTGGCCGCGAGGAGCAGCGAGATCGCGACCGTGGCGAGTCTCATCGCGGTGATGAGGCTCGAGAACCCGGCAACCCTGTCGCCGCGTGAACTCGACATCTGATCCGCGACGATGTCGAAGTCGCCGGTGGGTTGATCGCTCGGATCGATCATGGCGTCGCGCATCTCGCGGGACAGCCGTGAGCGGATGCGTTGGCGGAAGCCGCTCGGTTCCTCGGACGTGGAGTCGAGGAAGTCTCCGGGTTCCTGCACAGGGGGAGGATCCACCTCGGACGTGGGTGGGGGAGCGAAGGCTGGTGACAGCCCGTGGTCTTGAGGCTCGCCTGTCATGTGGGATTCCTGGTGGTGGGGTACATGGGTTTGTTGGTCTGGTCGCCTCTCGGGAATCCGGATCGGCTCCGGTTCTGTCCGGTTGGCAGCCCGGACTGACTTCGCAGGTCTCCAAAAGCCATCGGCACCGGCTCGGCGACACTGAACGTTTTGCACCGTGGAGCGGGCTCGGATGGTGTGCGGTCCGGTAGGCACGGGTTCGGCGAGGATCCCGCGGGAACCCCGCAGGCGCCGATCTCAGCGGTGATGAGGACCTCCCGGCGTCGGTGTCCGGGGCTGAACCGTGCACGGATAAGGTGCCGACCATGTTGTTGGTCGGACTCACCGGTGGAATCGGATCAGGCAAGTCGACAGTGGCCGATGCACTTGTCGAACGCGGAGCGGTCCTCATTGACGCGGACCGCATCGTGCATGAACTCCAGAGACCGGGTACGCAGGTGTTTTCCGAGATGGTCGAGAACTTCGGCGAGCAGATCGTGGCCGACGATGGCAGCCTCGACCGCGAAGCCGTTGCAAGGATCGTCTTCGGCTCTCCCGACGCGCTCGCAGCCCTGGGATCGATCGTTCATCCGCGGGTGCACGAGGAGATAGAACGCCGCGTCGGCGAACACGTGGATACCGATGACGTGGTCGTTCTCGACATCCCCTTGCTGGGAGAGTCCGGTTGGCCGGGCATCCTCGGCACGATCGTGGTCGATACCCCACCGGAGGTCGCTCTGGAGCGACTGGTCACGAGTCGCGGCATGTCACGTGCCGATGCGCAGGCGCGCATAGAGGCACAGATCGAGCACCATGATCGATTGGCTTTTGCTGATTTCGTGCTCGACAATTCCGGTTCGGCGACCGATCTGGAACGCGAGGTCACCCGGGCATGGGCGTGGATCGTGGGTCTCGAGCCCCGGAAGTGACAACGGCGGCCGCTCGTATCCGGAGCTGACAGCTCGCCGGGGGGTGTCCGCGGTGGGCTCTCCCGGGGGATGTGGGACCGTCGCGGAAGCTGTGTCGCAGCGCAGTTGTACGATCAGCAGATGGTCGACGCACCGCAAACCAAGTCTCCGCCGATGTCATCCGGCGACCTGTCGCCGGTGTCACCTGGCGAGCCCGAGTTCGCCGACCTCGTGGGAGTACCGGCCGAACCTCGGATGATCCGCCCGTTCGAGGTGGTGTCTCCGTTTGAACCTGCCGGTGACCAACCGAAGGCCATTGCATCACTTGCCGAGGGAATCGACGGGGGAGAGCGCTTCCAGACGTTGCTGGGCATCACAGGATCGGGCAAGTCGGCAACGATCGCATGGACGATCGAGGCAGTTCAGCGGCCCACGCTGATCCTGGCTCCCAACAAGAGCCTCGCAGCCCAGTTGGCGAACGAGTTCCGCGAGTTCTTCCCCAACAACCGGGTGGAGTACTTCGTGTCCTATTACGACTACTACCAGCCCGAGGCCTACATCGCCTCCAGCGACACCTACATAGAGAAGGATTCCTCGGTCAACGATGAGATCGATCGTCTCCGCCACTCGGCCACGTCGGCCCTGCTCACCAGGCGCGACGTGATCGTGGTGGCTTCCGTGAGCTGCATCTACGGCTTGGGTTCGCCCGAAGAGTACGCCTCGCGCCTGTTGGCGGTCCGTGTGGGAGACACCGTCGACCAGCGCGCGATGCTGCGCCGCCTCGTCGACCTTCAGTACGAACGCAACGACATGAACCTGGTGCGGGGCAAGTTCCGGGTGCGGGGCGATGTGGTCGAGATCCATCCCGCCTACGACGAGACCGCGGTTCGGGTCGAGTTCTTCGGCGACGAGATCGAGGCGATCAACGTCGTGGATCCCCTGACCGGCGAGCGTGTCGGTCAACTCGAAGAGCTCGCCGTGTTCCCGAACACCCACTACGCCACTTCCGATGAACGTCTGCACACCGCCATCGGTCGGATCGAGAAGGAGCTCCAGGAACGCCTCGCCTACTTCGAATCGGAGGGCAAGCTCCTCGAGGCCCAGCGACTTCGGATGCGCACCGAGTACGACCTCGAGATGCTCCAGGAGATGGGCTTCTGCAACGGGGTGGAGAACTACTCGGCGCCGCTCGACGGTCGCTCACCGGGAGAGACCCCCAACACGCTGCTCAACTTCTTTCCTGCCGACTTCCTCACGATCATCGACGAATCGCACGTGGCGATTCCCCAGCTGCATGGTCAGTATCAGGGCGATCGTTCACGCAAGGACAACCTCATCGAACACGGCTTCCGTCTGCCGTCAGCAGCCGACAACCGTCCCCTGCGCTTCGAAGAATGGCAGGAGCGTGCGGGTCAGACGGTCTTCCTCTCGGCGACTCCGGGCGACTGGGAACTCGAACACTCCACCAACGTCGTCGAGCAGATCGTTCGTCCCACAGGCCTCTTGGATCCCGAGGTGATCATCAAGCCGACCAAGGGTCAGATCGACGATCTCCTGGCTCTCATCGGTACGCGTGTCGAGGCGAGCGAACGGGTGCTCGTCACGACACTCACCAAGAAGATGGCCGAAGACCTCACCGACTATCTCCTCGAGATGGGTGTCCGGGTGCGCTACCTGCACTCCGAGGTCGACACGCTGGAGCGCATCGAGCTGATCCGCGACCTGCGGCTCGGGGAGTACGACGTCCTCGTCGGCATCAACCTGCTACGCGAGGGTCTGGATCTACCCGAAGTCTCATTGGTAGCCATCCTCGATGCCGACAAGGAAGGCTTCCTGCGCTCCGAGCGGTCCCTGATCCAGATGATCGGCAGGGCCGCGCGAAACGTCAACGGGCAGGTGGTGATGTACGCCGACGCGGTCACCGACTCAATGACGAAGGCGATCTCCGAGACGAACCGCCGTCGTGGACTCCAGGAGGCCTACAACACCGAGCACGGCATTCGCCCACAGACGATCCGCAAGGCCGTGACCGACATCCTCGCCGACCTGCGGGGCAATGACGGCTCCGCACCGCTACCCGACGGCGGCAGGCGCAAGCGTCGGCCGGGGGAGAAGGCCCGTTCCGAACAGTTCGCCGATCTTCCGCCCCAGGAACTCGGTGCGCTGATCACCCTGCTCGAACAGGAGATGCAGGATGCTTCTGCCAATCTCCGCTTCGAAGAGGCAGCTCGGCTACGTGACGAGATCAAGGACCTCGAACGTGAGCGCCGAAATGCAGGTGCATAGGCGAGCGCTCGTTGCCATTTGATCAGTTGGGACGTACAGCTTGCTGGCGTAGCCAGTGGTCGGCCAGTACGAGCAGGACTCCCGCCTCCACCATCGGTACCGCGGGGGAGGACACATGGGTCGTGACGGCCAATCGCCTCGAGGGTGGTGGCTTCCCCATCGCGGGTGACTGTCTTCTGGGGGGAGGCGATCGTCGCAGTGGGCTTGAAGGCCACCCGCAGATTGATGGTCTCGCCGTTGGAGATCCCGCCCTGGATCCCGCCGGAGTGGTTCGTCGAGGTTCTGGGTCTGCCGTCGGGGCCCGGTTCGAAGGCGTCGTTGTGCTCACGTCCCGTCATGTGCGTAGCAGCGAATCCGGAGCCGACCTCGAATCCCTTGGTCGCCGGCAGCGACATGATCGCGCGGCGAGGTCGGCTTCGAGCTTGTCGAAGACCGGTTCTCCCAACCCGGGAGGAACGTTGCGGGCCACACACGCGACGACTCCACCGAGAGAATCGCCGTCGCGCCGGGCTCGTTCGATGGCTTCGGTGATCCGGCTCGCTGCTTCGGGGTCGGGGCACCGGGTCGGATCTGCTTCGACGTCCTCCAGACTGATGGTCTCGGGATCTGTGACGGCCTCGATGCCGTGGACGCTCTGAACCCAGGACAGCACCTCGATACCCGCCCGTTCGGCCAGGAGTTTGCGGGCAACCGCCGCGGCCGCCACCCGGCCGATCGTTTCGCGCGCCGAAGCCCGGCCACCGCCGGCAACCGCTCTGGTCCCGAATTTTGCTTCGGTGGTGTAGTCGGCGTGGCTGGGTCGGTAGAGCTCGCTCATGTGGTCGTACGCGCCAGATCGTTGGTCCTTGTTGCGCACGATCATCGCGATCGGCGAGCCGATCGTGTGACCGCCGTCCACGCCTGAAAGGATCTCCACGGTGTCTGTTTCGTCGCGTTGGGTCACGAGCCGGCTCTGACCGGGACGTCGACGATCGAGATCTGGTTGGATGTCGGCCTCGTTGAGTTCCAGCAGCGGTGGACATCCGTCGACCACGCAGCCCACGGCACCTCCGTGGGACTCTCCGAAAGTGGTGACGCGAAAGAGCACGCCGGTGGTCGATGCCATGGCCTCAGTATGCCTTGTCGTCGACCCGACGGTGATCTGAGGGCTGCAACGGGGCGTTTCTAGTAGCCGGCGGAACCGACAGCCGCGAACGCGAAGACGACCCAGATCACCACGAAGGCGACCTGGATGATGCCGATGATCGTTCCGATGATCCCGAGGATTCGTCCCACCTTCGCGGTCGACGGTTCAGGCCATCCGGCCATCCTCGATCGCTCCCTGAGGGAGTTCCCCTTGATCCAGGCATAGATGCCGATGGGCCCACAGACAACCAGGGAGAGGATTCCCGTCACGAGGATGGGCGTGCTCTCGGATTCGTAGGGGTTCAAGCCCTGGAACCCGTTCTGGTACGGCGACGCCGGCGGTTGACCCCATTGAGGTTGAGGCTGAGGTTGAGGCTGGCCCCATTGGGACTGCTGGTCGGGGTCAGGTGGCGGGAAACTCATGGTGCAAGTATGGCCGCCCCGCCTACGGAGACGTCGTGATTGGTGGTGCCACTCGTGGGATCCCACGTTTCCGGGCATGGGAACACGTGTTCGGGTGACTTGGTGGCGTCGGCTATTGTGCAGCTGATGGGAACTGCACGAACGAGCACGTCTCGCGACGACCGGATCGTGATTCGTGGAGCCCGCGAACACAACCTGCGGGACGTCAATCTCGAACTTCCGCGCGATCGCCTCATCGTGTTCACGGGGCTTTCGGGTTCGGGCAAATCGTCGTTGGCGTTCGACACGATCTATGCAGAAGGTCAACGTCGTTACGTCGAATCACTGTCCGCCTATGCCCGGCAGTTCCTGGGCCAGATGGACAAGCCCGATGTGGACGTGATCGAAGGACTCTCGCCGGCGATCTCGATAGATCAGAAATCGGCGTCGCGCAACCCGCGTTCCACCGTCGGCACCGTGACCGAGGTGTACGACTACCTGAGGTTGCTCTTCGCCCGTGTTGGCATACCCCACGACCCCGACACCGGGGAGCGACTGGTTCGTCAGACACCACAGCAGATCGTCGACCGGATCATGAAGATGCCCGAGGGCACCCGGTTCCAGGTGCTGTCGCCGGTGGTTCGTGGTCGCAAGGGAACCTACGAACAACTTTTCACCGATCTGGCGTCGTCGGGGTTTCCGCGGGTGAGGGTGGACGGCGAAGTACACGACCTGCCGGTTGAGCTCGACCTGGCGCGCTACGAGGTCCACCACATCGAGGCGGTGGTCGACCGGCTGGTACTGCGTGAGGGCATCGAGCAGCGCCTCACCGATTCCATGGAGACTGCCCTGAACCTGGCCGAGGGCGTCGCGCAGGTGGAGATCGTCCCACGCTCCGATGACGACGGCGAGGCGGAGTTGTTCACCTTCTCCGAGAGCCTGTCGAGACCATCGGATGGCAAGAGCTTCGAAGAGCTGGCACCACGCAACTTCTCGTTCAACTCGCCCTACGGCGCGTGCACGGTCTGCGACGGCCTGGGTACGAACTTCGAAGTGGATCCCGAGATGGTGGTGCCGGATCCAGACCTTTCGGTCGCCGACGGGGCCCTGGCGCCGTGGGCATCGGGGCACGCCAAGTACTTCCACCGTCTACTGGAGTCTGTTTGCGAGGAAGAGGGCATCGAATACCGGACCCCGTTCGCAAAACTGCCCAAAAAGCACCAGAAGATCCTGCTGCATGGGATTCCGGGCGCGGAGAAGGTCAAGGTGCGGTTCCGCAATCGCTATGGGCGCACCCGCACCTATTCGGCCAAGTACGAAGGAGTGATTCCGTACCTGAAACGTCGTCACGCGGAGTCTGAGAGCGACTCGGCCCGCGAGGCCGTCGAGGGATACATGCGCCAGGTGCCGTGTGAAACCTGCGACGGTGCCCGCCTGAATCCACTGGCTCTGGCAGTCACCGTCGGTGAGCTCAACATGCATCAGCTCTGCTCCCTGCCGATAGCGGAGGCCACAGAACGGCTGGTCGAGTTGCAGCTGGATGATCGTCAGGCGCTGATCGCAGAACGGATCCTCAAGGAGATCAACGCGAGGTTGCGCTTCCTGTGTGATGTAGGGCTCGACTACCTGAACCTCGAACGCTCCGCCGCGACACTCTCGGGTGGCGAGGCCCAGAGGATCCGCCTCGCCTCGCAGATCGGTTCTGGTCTCGTGGGGGTCCTGTATGTGCTCGATGAGCCATCCATCGGCTTGCACCAGCGCGACAACCACCGCTTGATCGAGACCCTCGAACGACTCCGCGACCTCGGCAACACGGTGCTCGTCGTGGAACACGACGAAGACACGATCCGTGTTGCCGACCATGTGGTCGACATCGGCCCGGGCGCGGGCGAACACGGTGGCGAGGTGGTCGTCTCCGGATCGGTCAAGCAGCTCGAGAGGTCCAGACGCTCCATCACCGGCCAGTACCTGTCCGGCAAGCGTGCGATACCCCTACCGGCGCAGCGCCGCCGGCCCGGCGAGGAACAGCTGCGAGTCATCGGAGCCAGGGAGCACAACCTCGCCAACATCGACGTCGATATCCCGCTCGGCTGTTTCGTGGCCGTCACCGGAGTCTCCGGATCGGGCAAGTCGACGCTCGTCAACGACATCCTGCTGCGCTCCCTCATGGGCCACATCTATGGGTCGAAGGTGCCGCCCGGTCTGCACCGCCGTGTGGAGGGCATGGACAACATCGACAAGGTCATCAACATCGACCAGTCGCCGATCGGGCGTACCCCGCGCTCGAATCCAGCGACCTACACCGGTGTCTTCGACCACATCCGGAAGCTGTTCGCGAAGACCAACGAGTCGAAGGTGCGTGGCTACCTGCCGGGACGTTTCAGCTTCAACGTCAAGGGTGGTCGCTGTGAAGCGTGCTCCGGCGACGGGACGATCAAGATCGAGATGCACTTCCTGCCGGATATATACGTCCCGTGCGAGGTTTGCAAGGGCGCCCGCTACAACCGTGACACCCTCGACATCACCTTCAAGGGTCTCAATATCTCCGAGGTACTCGACCTGCCGTGTGAAGAGGCACTCGAGTTCTTCGCCAACCAACCTCCGATCGCCCGTCACATGCAGACACTCGTGGATGTCGGGCTCGGATATGTTCGTCTGGGTCAGCCTGCAACCACCCTCTCCGGTGGTGAGGCTCAGCGTGTGAAGCTGGCTTCGGAGCTGGCGAAGCGCTCCACGGGCCACACGATGTACATGCTCGACGAACCCACCACCGGCCTGCATTTCGAGGACATCCGAAAGCTCCTCACGGTGCTCACACGACTGGTCGACGCGGGCAACACGGTGCTTGTGATCGAACACAACCTCGATGTGGTCAAGACCGCCGATTGGCTCATCGACCTCGGTCCCGAGGGCGGAGTGGGAGGTGGGCGAGTCGTGGCCGAAGGGCCCCCCGATGTCGTTGCTGCCAACAAGGACAGCTATACGGGAAGATTCCTGGCCCCACTGCTGGCGACCTGAGCAGTTCGACCACCCGACGGCTCCCACTGCCTGTGAACTTGCGGTGCGTGCGGCCTCGAGCTTCCCACTGTTCAAGTCCCGTTCCGGTCTGCCGATCCTATGGGCATGGCATTCGTTCGCGCACCGGTTCGCGAGACCCCACAGTCCCCCGAGATGCTTGTCTCGGAGGCCGATCTGGTGGAGTTCGATCCGAACCGGTTGAGCCCTGCGGTCCGCTTGCCCGAAGACTTCGTGTGGATGGGCGAGGGAATACTGCCCAACGGGCAACAAGTGGCCCAGGCCTCCGACGTGCTCGCAGCGATACCCATGGCCGGTGCTGTGGGTTGGTCGGTACGTGGCAACCCCTGGTCGCTCCATGCGAGGCGGATCCGCACTGCAATAGTGCCGCCACGAGACGACTGGGATGTGAGGGTCATGCGTGGTGTGCGCGAGGTGGACAGCCTGAGTGGCAGGATTCTCGTGCGTCGGGCCCATCTCGAGGATCTGGCGCCGCCGGATGATGGCGATCGCTTCGCGGATGCCGAGTTCGACTCACCCAACCCGATATGCAAAGCGATGCGGGCGGCCGGTTTCGGGCTGCTCCTTGTGACCCCAGCCACCTGAAACCCCTGGTGGGCAGTCTCTCCAGGGTCAGCCGACCTGACCGCGCAGATACGTTCAGGTGATCGAGAGCATCCGATCCAACGCCAACCTGGCGTCCTTCGCTATGTCCGGGTCAACCGCGATGCGGTTGACGACGTTGCCCTCGAGGAGGTTCTCGAGGGTCCAAGCCAGATGCGGACCATCGATTCGGAACATCGTCGAACACGGGCACACGAGAGGATCGAGCGACACCACGGTTTTGTCGGGGGTCTCCTCGTTGAGCCGGTTGACCAGGTGGATCTCGGTCCCGACGCCGATCACCGAACCAGGGGGAGCAGCCTCGACCGCCTCGATGATGAATTTGGTGGACCCGACGCTGTCGGCAGCCGAGCACACGTCATAGCTGCACTCCGGATGTGTGATGACGATCCCCTCGGGGTACTCGGCCCGGAACGCATCAATGTGTTCGGTGCTGAAGCGTTGGTGTACCGAACAGTGTCCCTTCCACAGTAGGAACCTGGTTTCCTTGAGGGCGGCTTCGGTGAGGCCACCCAATTCCTCGCGGGGGTTCCAGACCGCCATGTCGGCTGCCGTGAAGCCCATGTTCATGGCTGTGTTGCGTCCCAGGTGCTGGTCAGGGAAGAACAGGACCTGCTGGGCGAGCGGCCCATCGGGATCGTTGAGAGCCCATTCGAGGATCGCTCGTGCGTTGCTGGAGGTACACACGGCACCACCGTGGGCTCCGACAAAAGCCTTCAGGTCGGCCGAGGAGTTCATGTAGGTGATGGGGACCACGGCGCTGATATCGGAACGCTCCGAGATTGCCTCCCAGGCTTCCTCCACAGAATCGATATCGGCCATGTCAGCCATCGAACAGCCTGCGTTCAGATCCGGAAGGAGAACCTGTTGTGTGTCGCTGGTGAGTATGTCGGCCGATTCGGCCATGAAGTGGACTCCACAAAACACGATGTACTCGGCTTGTGGACGTTGTTGGGCGAGCACAGACAGACCGAAGCTGTCACCACGTGCGTCAGCCCACTTCATGACCTCATCGCGTTGGTAGTGGTGGCCGAGGATGAACAGGCGGTCGCCCAACTCGGATTTGGCCTTGCCAATACGGGCGGCCAGTTCTTCGGCGGACGCGTTTGTGTATTCCGGCGGCAGGCCGGTTTGTAGGCGCAGCATCTCAGATGACCTCCTTGGGGGTGCGGGGGACGCCATCTCCGGATAGGCCGGGTCGGACTTCGCTCGCAACAATGAGGGCTTCCGATTTGGCCGGTGGGGGCAGCCTGGTCGCCACGCCACGGGTTTGTCGGCCTCGGAAACATATGGTGCCGGGTGCCAGGCCGACTGAACACAAGAGTAGACCCCGCGGAGGGCTTCTGACTGCATATTTCTCTCGAGGCGTGCGATCCTTGTGTGGGGTGCTGGAGCGGCTGAGGCGCCTGTTGCATGTCGAGTGTCCCTTGAGGTCATGTCCGCGCTTGAAAGGAAGCGATATTCCACTCACGATCCCCGCACATCAGGCGCCGGTTCTGCCGCTGAAACTGTGGCGTCCGCAATGGTTCGATGCCACGGCGTTGTGCATCGGGTCTGCACTGCCGGATCTGTTGTATCCGTTCGCAGGCGACCGGGGCCACAGTTTTCCGGCACTGGTCGTGCTGGTGCCTCTCACCGTGTTGACCGCCGCGGTGCTCCGGTGGCGGGCGGCCCCGACGGTGTTCGCACAGTTTCCTGATCTGTACCAGCTACGACTGCGGTCGTACTCGGTGATATCCCGACGACGACCCCGACTCGCGATCTCGGTGGTGTCGGCCCTGATCGGCGTGCTCAGCCACATCGTCATCGACGCATTCACGCACTCCTCGCGTTGGGGTTCACGTTGGGCTGGATTCGACGCAGTTTGGATGCAGCTCCCGATGCGGGGCGATCTCAGCATCGCCCGAACGCTGCAGTACCTGGGCCACACAGTCGGGTCGGTCGTGGGTCTGCTGTTGTTCCTGTACATAGGACGCAACCGACTGCTCGAACAGTGGTATGGATCCGAGGCTGTTCTTGCTGCTCGACGGTTCCGCCCCTGTGCAGCGGTGCGCCTGGGGTTCTGGTCTGTCAGTGCGTTGACCACTGTTGCTGTCGTGTTCCTCGCGGCCCCCCTGGCAGACAGCCGCCTGGTTTTCTCGATCATCACGGGACTGACCATCGGCATGATCGTTGCGGGCTGCATCCCCGCGCTGGGCCCATCGCGCAGTGGTCCCGGCACGGATGATCGGACCGTCGCGGTCGACCGGAGTCCCGAGGTCCGTGGCGGCGGCGCAGTAGTGGGCAGATCCGGCTGATGTGCGAAAGTTGATGCTCCCAGGGCGCTGGGTGGGCGGCCTGGACCGAGTTGGGGGGATCCATGACCAATACAGGAACACGCTGGGGGTCGCGCAGTGTCGTCGCAGGGTTCGCGCTGGCGCTGGCGCTGGCGCTGGTGACTGGCGCATGTACGCCCCCAGCTGCTGTGGATGTACCTGCGGGTGAGCCCGGAGCATCAGGACCGTGTGGGATGTCGTCGACCGATCTCGTGAACCGGGTCGACTGGCGGTTTGCGCTCGTGGTTGCCGAACCCACAGGATCGGGCACGGCCCCTGACGGCGGCTCGTGCGACGACGACGAGCGCCCGGTCGTACTGATCGCACACGGATTCGCCGGCAATTTCATAGAAGGCTACGAAGGACTGGCACGTCACCTGGTCAGTCAGGGGTATGTGGTCGTGTTCCCCGGCTACACGACCGACTACGACCCGGACCACCAGTACGCGGTTGTGGGCGACGGCTTCGTGCAGGCCACCGAGTGGAGCGACCGCATGGACCTGTCGCGCGTTGGCGTGATCGGGCATTCCTTCGGTGGCGGAATGCTCCCTTGGCTCGTGCAGCAGATCGATGCCCGTGGGTGGGGCGGCGAGGCCTTCTGGGCTGTCGATTACGCGCCATGGTTCGCGCTGAAAGTCGGAACAGGCACGATCCACATGCCCGACAACCTGCGTTTCGTAATGGTGAACTACGAGAACGACTACTTCGTGGATGCCCGGATCGGCAATGAGATCTACGGCTCTCTGGATCTGCCTGAGTCGCAGAGGAAACACCTCATGGTCTACTCGGACCGTTCACACACCCCCGCACTGGAGGCCGACCACCTCGGGCCGGTGACCGTGGAACTGGTGCCCGGCGTGGGCACGATCTCGACCGACAACCTGGATCGATGGGTCACCTACCGGGTTGCGGATGCGACGGCCCAGTGTGCACTCTCCGGTCGCTACTGCGATGCGGACCTGACCGACACCGGGAGGTGGCCCGATGGCTCCCAGGTCCGTCCGGCCGTTGAGAGCCAGGTTCAACCAGACGTGGGACCTCCGGCATTGCAGGAGTGCGAGTTCTTCCTGAATCCGAGGCCCTGCCCCTGAGCGCTGTGCCTGAGCGCTGCCCCTGAGCGCTGAGCCTCGTACCTGATCCAAGTAGGCACCTGGTCTTCGCAGGTGGGTCCCCGGTGAGTCCGACGCCTTTGGCGGCGGGCTGTGCAACAGAGGTTTCGGGGGTACGGTCGCGGTGATGGTCGAGCGTCCACCGGTTGGCACAATCCCCGATACACCCGGTAGTTACCAGTTCAAGGATGCTCACGGCCGGGTGATCTACGTGGGCAAGGCGAAATCGCTGCGCCAACGTCTCTCGAACTACTTCGCGGATCCTCGTACGCTGCCGGCCCGTACGGCGCAGATGGTCCGCACCGCTGAGTCGGTCGAGTGGATCCAGGTGCGCAACGAGGTCGAGGCGCTGATGCTCGAGTACTCGCTCATCAAACAGCACCGGCCCCGCTTCAACGTTCGCCTCGTGGACGACAAGTCGTATCCCTACCTCGCAGTGACATTGTCCGATGAGTGGCCTCGACCGATGGTCATGCGGGGCCGCAAACGCAAGGGCACCCGCTATTTCGGTCCGTACGCACACGCATATGCGATCCGGGACACACTCGATGAACTGCTGAGGACGTTTCCCATCCGTACTTGTTCCGACGCGAAGCTGCGCCGCCACCAGCAACTCGGGCGGCCGTGTCTGTTGTTCCACATCGAGAAATGCTCCGCACCCTGTGTCGGCGAGATCTCCAAGGAGGACTACGACGAACTCGTCACGAGTCTCATGGATTTCCTCGATGGCGACACGCAACCGGTGCTCGACCAACTCGACCGTGAGATGCAGGCCGCTGCTTCGGACATGGAGTTCGAGCAGGCAGCCCGCCTGCGGGATCGGATCGCAACGGTCAGACGGGCGGTCGAGCGCCAACAGATGGTCGGTGACCAGAGCGAGAACTATGACGTCATCGGGATTGCCGAGGACGAACTGGAAGCATCGGTGCAGGTGTTCCTGGTCCGGCGCGGGCGGGTGGTGGGTCGAACCGGGTTCCTCCTCGACAAGGTCCTCGATCTCAGCGCGGCCGAGACCGTGAGTGCCGCCATGGAACATCTCTACGGAGATGAACCGGCCATGGGCTGGCCGAAGTCGGTGATGGTGCCCGAACTCCCGGACGACCCCGAGCTGTACAGGGCGTGGTTGTCCGAGATGCGCGAGACCCATGTCGAGTTGCGGGTACCCAAGCGCGGTGCGAAGCGGGAACTCGCGGAGACGGTGCACAACAACGCGGCCGAGGCACTGACCCGCCACCGGCTGCGTCGTGCGAGCGATCACAACACGCGTTCCAAGGCCCTGAACGAGCTGCAGTCCAGCCTCGAGCTTCCCGAGGCTCCGCTCCGTATCGAGTGCTACGACATGAGTCACCTGCAGGGCACCGACTACGTCGGATCGATGGTGGTCCTGGAAGACGGCCTACCGCGCAAGTCCGAGTACCGGCGGTTCAAGATCAAGGGTGTGGAGGGCAACGACGATTTCGCAGCCATGACCGAGGTTCTGCACCGCCGGTTCAGCGCCTACGTGGCCGACAAGGAACTCCCGGTTGCCGAACGGGGGAAGTTCTCCTACCCGCCACAGCTGCTTCTGGTCGACGGAGGCAAGGGGCAACTCGGTGTAGCGACCAAGGTGCTCGAGGATCTCGGGCTCACCGAGGAGATTCCAGTGGCCTCGCTGGCCAAGCGCTTCGAGGAGGTCTACCTGCCCGGTCGCTCGCAACCGGTGGAGGTACCCCGCGGTTCTGAAGCGCTTTTCATGTTGCAGCGCATCCGCGACGAGTCCCACCGGTTCGCCATCACCTATCACCGCCAGTTGCGCGGGAAGCGTATGACCCTGTCGGAGCTCGATGACGTGGCCGGACTCGGTCCCGTTCGCAAGGAGCGTCTGATCAAGCACTTCGGCAGCGTTGCCAAGGTCCGTTCAGCCGAACTCGACGAGTTGCGTGCACTGTCGTGGCTACCCGACACGGTGGCCGAAGCGGTACACGACCGCCTGCACGGCACGCCTTCCTGACCGTCGACGATGACAACTCCGGGTCAGGGCCGAGTCCATCCTTGACCGTTGCCCCGCTGCGGAATATCGGCCCGGGATGCCATCCTCCAATACGATCCTTGGGTGGCTCTCCTGCGCTTCTTCCACGGCACCATGGGCTCAGGGAAGTCCACTCTCGCATTGCAGATCAATCACAATCTCGAGCGTGTCGTCGATGACCATGGGGTGGATGTCTGGGCGTTCGGACTGCTCACGACCTTGCAGGGCCGCCTGTTCCCCGGTACAGCTCGCCTGCTGGAACTCGCCGACGAACGTCAGGACCTGCAGGTGGAAGCCCGCTGCTGGTGCGGAGAACGGGCAACCCACAATGCTCGCCTGATCGACGGGCTGTTCACGCTCGAGGGCGAAGTGCAGGTGGTGGGCGACCCGGCTGACGACGGCGAAGTTCCTTGATGGATCCGGCCGAGGAGTACCGCAGCTCCGTGGACCCGCTCCCCACGGATGAAAGCCAGCGGAGCGAAGCCGACGCGCAACCTACGGACGTCGAATGGGAGTGGGAACGCCATGCTCGTTGGTGGCAGACCAACTTCACACAGGGATCTGATCCGGAATACTCCGAGCTGATCATTCCGATGATCCTCGATCACATCCGCTCCGCCGGGACGCCCGGCGGTGTCGATGAACCCACGCCGACGCGCAACCGGAGGATGCTCGATGTGGGAGCGGGGGAGGGCCAGGTCAGCCGCGCGGTTGCCGACCTGGGGAACTGGGATGTCGATGCCTGCGACTTCTCCTGGACCCAGCTGAGCGAAGCGCGGCGCCGCGGTGGTGATCCGTCCTACCTGGCGGGATCGGTGACCGACTTGCCGGTGCGTTCGGGGTCGGTGGATGCGGTCGTGGCCTGTTTGGTTCTGGAGCACGTCGGGGATCTCGCTGGAGCCCTGGGGGAGGTCGCCCGGGTGCTGCGCCCGGGTGCGCACCTGGTGGTGGTCCTAAATCACCCGATCGTGTCGACCCCCGGCAGCGGTTGGGTGGACGACCACATCGTCGATCCACCCGAGCAGTACTGGCAGCTCGGCGCCTACCTCCCGGCGAGGGAGGTTCATGAGACGGTTGCCGATGGAGTGACCCTGACTTTCTTCCACCGGCCCCTGTCGAGCTATCTCAATACCGCACGATCGCTCGGTATGGCGCTCGTGTCGATGGAGGAACCCCCTCCTCCACCGGGTTTCATCGCTCTCGATCCTGCCTACACAGAACAACTCACCATGCCCCGGATGGTGATGCTGGATTTCGAGCGGCTCTGAACGAGCGAATTGCGACGTTGTGCTCCACGTTCAGGTGAGGGCGACGGCGTTGCTTCCCGGCGCCGCTAGCGTTGCCGTGTGGTCGACGTACTTCTCATAGCAGGCATGTCAGGTGCTGGGCGGACCCAGGCGGGCAACACCCTCGAGGACCTGGGTTGGTTCGTCATCGACAACATGCCGGTCGAACTCATCCCGAAGGTCGCCGAGTTGGGGCGTTTCAGCCAGGGCACAACCGGTCTGGCGCTGGTTGCGGGTACCGAGGACGACATGGGTGCGGTTGCCCCGGCTGTGGAGGAGCTGCGGGCGTCCGGCGCTTCGGTGCAGACGGTGTTCCTGGAGGCCGCCACGCCGGTGCTGGTACGTCGATACCGCGACACCCGACGCCGACACCCCTTGCTGGGCCTGACGGGCTCGACCGAGGCAGCGATCGATGAGGAGCGACGCCTGCTCTCCGAGGTGCGCAACCGTGCCGATGTGGTGATCGACACAAGTGACCTGAACATCCACGACCTGCGCAGGAAGGTCACCGAGCTGTTCGCCAACGCCGAGGATTCTTCGACACAGATCACCTTGGTCTCCTTCGGTTTCAAGCACGGGGTGCCCGCTGACATCGACCTGCTGCTGGATTGCCGATTCCTGCCCAACCCTTACTGGGACGAGGATCTCCAGGAGTTGACCGGCCTCGATCCGAGCGTGCAGGCCTATGTCGGAGACAGCGACCTGGCGCGGGAGTTCGTTGCCCGCACCGACTCCCTGTTGGAGTTGCTGATTCCCGCGTACCAGGATGAGGGCAAGTCGGTTCTGACGATCGCGTTCGGTTGCACGGGAGGCCATCACCGATCGGTGGCGATCGCCGAACAGTTCGCAGTGATCCTGGGTGACCGCGGGCTGTCGCCTCGGATTCGCCACCGGGACATCGAACGTTGAAACAGGCCAGCGAAGGAGTCCCCCGGGTCGTTGCACTTGGTGGGGGACACGGCCTGGCAGCCACCCTGCGGGCGCTCAGGCGACTGCCGGTCTGGCCCGTGGCCGTGGTGTCGGTGGCCGACGATGGGGGCTCAAGCGGACGTCTCCGGTCGGCTTCGGACGCGCGTTGCCCCCGGCGATATCCGGAAGTGTCTCGTAGCTCTGGCAAGCGACTCAGGGCCTCTGAGTCGTGTCATGGAGCACCGTTTCGTCAGCGGTGAACTGGCGGGCCATGCGTTCGGCAACCTGCTGCTCGCCGCGCTCGAGGAATCCGAAGGTGACCTGATGGCGGCGTTGGCAGTGGCATCCGACCTACTCGGGTTGCAGGGTCAGGTCCTGCCGGCGACCTCACAGGTCGTCGACCTCGTCGCTGAGGTCGACGACGGAACACAGGTTCAGGGCCAGGTCGCGATCTCCGCCACGACAGGGGTGGTCCGGGTGCATCTCGAGCCCGAGTCCGTTGCGCCCCCCGAGGTGCTCGCAGCGGTGGCGAACGCGGATGCAGTCGTGCTCGGTCCGGGATCGCTGTATACATCGGTCCTGGCCGCAGCGGTGGTACCGGGGGTACCGGAGGCGCTCGGAGCGCTCGAGGTTCCACTGGTGTACGTGTGCAATCTGCACCCGCAGGCACATGAGACCGATCTCTACCGGGTGGCCGACCATGTGGCCGCCCTGGAGAGGCATGGTGTGACGCCGGACAGCGTCCTCTATGACCCGGCCCAGATCACGGGCGCCGAGGGGATCTCCGGGGCTGTACCGGTGAAGTTGTCCCATTCCCGTGGCCTCGCTCACGATCCGGAGTTGCTGGCATCCGCCCTCGGGGAGCTGTTGGGTATCTGAGAGCTCGCTGGTGTTCGGGAGCAACCAGCGGTGGCGGGTGTCGATTGGCACAGCGGAGCGTTTTCTGGTCGGATAGACATGAGGTCTTGTGAATCAAGGCACGAACTCTGTGGATGAGGGGTACTGAGGTATGACAGTTCGCGTTGGAATCAATGGTTTCGGGCGGATCGGCCGTAACTTCTTCCGGGCAGCCAAGAAGCGTGGAGCCGATATCGACTTCGTGGCGGTGAACGACCTCGGGTCGCTCGACACGATGGCGCTGCTGCTGAAGCGTGACTCGGTCGCGGGTACCTACCCGGGCGAGGTCGAGGTTGTCGACGGCGGAATCAGCGTCGATGGTGACGTCCTCAAGGTGGTCTCCGAACGTGACCCCAAGGACATCGGCTGGGGCGACCTCGGCGTCGACGTGGTCATCGAGTCGACGGGCATCTTCGCCACCCGTGACAAGGCCGCGGCGCACATCGACGGTGGGGCCCCTCGGGTGGTCATCTCCGCACCGGCAGCTGGAGCTGACGCCACATTCGTCGTGGGCGTGAACGATGACACCTTCGATCCCGAGCAGCACATCGTTGTTTCCAACGCATCGTGCACCACCAACTGCTTCGTACCTCTGATCAAGGTCCTCGACGACGCCTTCGGTGTCGAAAAGGGTCTCATGAACACGATCCATGCGTACACCGGCGATCAGAGCCTCGTGGATGGCCCGCACAAGGACCCCCGTCGCGCACGTGCCGCCGCAATCAACATCGTGCCCACTTCCACCGGAGCGGCCCGCGCGACCGGCCTGGTCCTGCAGTCGATGCAGGGCAAGCTCGATGGCACTTCGCTGCGGGTGCCGGTTCCCACCGGCTCGATCACCGACTTCGTGGGTGTGCTCAAGGCTGACGTCACCGTCGAGCAGGTCAACGCGGCCTTCGAGGCTGCCGCATCGGATGGACCCCTCTCGGGTGTGCTGCAGTACACAGATGAGCCGCTCGTGAGCACCGACATCGTGGGTTCCACCTACAGCTCGATCTTCGACTCGGGACTCACCATGGCGATGGGCAACCTCGTCAAGGTGTTGTCCTGGTACGACAATGAGACCGGGTATTCGAATCGTCTGGTCGACCTCGCCCTTCGAGTCGGCGCCGCAAACTCCTGACCGCTCCTTCTGTGTGGCGTGCGTGGCGCACAGCGCCACGCACGCCACACAGAACCACCATGTCGACCGATGTCGGGAGTGAACGTTGAAGTTCGGTGTACCTGAACTCGAAGACCTGGGTGATGTCAATGGAAAGTCCGTACTCGTACGTACTGACTTCAACGTTCCGATCCGGAACGGAGAGATCACCGACGATCTGCGGATCCGTGCCGCGTTGCCGACGCTCAACTGGCTGACCGAACATGGCGCCGAGGTCACGGCATGCACACACCTGGGTCGCCCGAAGAGCCATCCGGACCCGCAGTTCTCCGTTGAACCTGTGAGAACCCGCCTGGGTGAATTGGCGCCGGGTATCGAGTTGTTGGACAACCTCCGCTTCGATCCCGGGGAGACAGCGAATTCACCCGAGTTCGTGTCGCGGTTGGTCGCTGGCCATGACATGTACGTGAACGACGCCTTCGGTGCGTCCCATCGGGCTCACGCCTCGATAGTGGGTCCACCGCGCACCCTGCCGTCCGCCGCGGGTCGTCTGCTTGCCTCGGAGGTGGACGTTCTGCTCGGAGTTCGTGAACACCCGAAACGGCCGTTCGTGGCGATCATCGGTGGTGCCAAGATCTCCGACAAGCTGGGTGTCATCCGAGCGCTGCTCGGGGTCGCCGACACTGTTCTCATCGGTGGAGGCATGTGTTTCACGTTCTTCAAGGCGATGGGCTACGGCATCGGCAACTCGCTCTGCGAGGACGACCAGGTCGATAGCACCAAGGCCCTGATCGACGAATTCGGAGAACGTCTTTTGTTGCCCGAGGACGTTGTTGGCCTCGGCCCCGGCGGTGCCATCGGCGATCCGGAAGCCGGGGGAGAGGTGCGCAACTTCGGTCGGGCGTTGCCTGATGGCTGGATGGGCCTCGATGTAGGTCCTGGCACGGCGGCCGCCTTCGGAGACGTGATCCTTGATGCCCGCACGATCTTGTGGAATGGCCCCATGGGCGTGTTCGAGGATCCCCGATTTGAAGCCGGAACACGTGCCGTGGCCGCAGCGGTGGCCGAATCCCGAGGCTTCTCTGTGATCGGTGGTGGGGATTCTGCCGCAGCGATCGCACAGTTCGGGCTCGCCAGCGAAGTCAGCCACATCTCGACCGGGGGCGGGGCTTCTCTGGAGCTGATCGAACAGGGTGACCTACCTGGTTTGGCAGCACTGCGCTCCGCGCCCAATGCCGGCTAGCCCGGCACCTGTCGGTACCCCCACCGCCTACGATCGTGCGGTGTCCTGAAACCGGCGAGCTGCACCTGATTCAGGACACAGAACCCGCTGCCACCCCCAGATCCCGACCTCCAAGGAGCCGATATGGCCGATGCCCGCAAGCCGATCATCAGTGGTAATTGGAAGATGCACCACAACCATTTCGAGGCGATCCAAACAGTTCAGAAACTGCACTACCGCCTCGAATCAGACGACTACGAAAGTGTCGAGGTGACGGTTCATCCGCCATTCACCGACATCCGCTCGATCCAGACAGTGATCGAGGGCGACAAGATGAAGATCGGCCTCGGCGCCCAGAACTGTCATTGGGAGGAAAAGGGTGCGTTCACCGGTGAGATAGCACCCGGAATGCTCTCGAAGTTGGATGTGGGTTACGTGATCGTGGGTCACTCCGAGCGCCGGCAGTTCTTCGGCGAGACCGATGATTCTGTGAACAAGAAGGTCAAGGCCGTGATCGCGCACAAGATGGTTCCGATCATGTGTTGTGGCGAGACTCTCGATGAACGCGAGAGTGGTATGGCTGAAGCCAAGGTCGAGGGTCAGGTGCGCGAGGGGTTGGCCGGCCTGTCCGGGGAGATGGTCGGAAATCTCGTCGTTGCGTACGAGCCGATCTGGGCAATCGGCACGGGAATGACCGCGACCGCCGGTGATGCACAGGCGATGTGCGCCAAGGTTCGTGAGGTCATACGCGAGGTGTATGGAGCCGATGCGGCGAACGGGGTACGTGTCCAGTACGGCGGTTCGGTCAAGCCGGGCAACATCGTGGAATTGATGGGACAGCCGGACATCGATGGGGCCCTGGTGGGTGGTGCATCGCTCGTTGCGGACGAATTTGCCGCGATCGTGCAGTACCGCAACCACTGAGGTCTGCCCGGGAGTCGACGGTCCCA
This sequence comes from uncultured Microthrixaceae bacterium, assembly GCA_963805905.1. GTDB lineage: Bacteria > Actinomycetota > Acidimicrobiia > Acidimicrobiales > Microtrichaceae > JAMLGJ01. Next base: position 1,760,601 of record CAWDVV010000001.1, on the reverse strand, counting down.
TCCGTTTTTCGTCCCTGTAGTACCGCTGGAGCTATCCGGTCCACTACGATTTCACTCCGTGGGAATCATTACGCTCATCCTGTGGATCCTCCAGTTCGGCTTGGGCATCGGCCTGATCTTCCTGGTGCTCATCCATTCCGGCAAGGGCGGTGGCCTTTCTGACATGTTCGGCGGTGGCCTCGGTGCCTCTGCTGCCGGGTCGACCGTCATGGAGAAGAACCTCGACCGAATCACGGTCGTGATCTCGCTGCTGTTCGCATTCAACACGCTGATCATGGCGCTGGTCCTCGACACCTGAGCGTCCCGTCAACGGCGCGCCGTGCACTTTGAGCGCCGATCCGGCGAGCGTTCCCGTACGCTGGACTTCCCATGCGAACGAGTTCCGTTCGAGCGAGGACCAACGGTGACCAAGGACGAAGAACGAATCACTTTCGACGGCGTCGACACCATGGCGGTGCCCGTCGTACGGATGGACAACGAGCGCATTGATCCAGGCGACCTCACGATCACCCACATGGAGGACGCGCACGCTCACGCCGAGAAGATCAGGAAGAAGGAGTATCTCTCGGAACTGCGCGATCTTCAGGTCGAGTTGCTGAAGTTGCAGCAATGGGTCAAGAACAACGGTGAACGAGTTGTCGTCCTCTTCGAGGGCCGGGATGCAGCTGGCAAGGGTGGTGCAATACGACGGTTCACCGAGAACATCAACCCCCGCGGCGCTCGCACCGTGGCCCTCACCAAGCCTGACGAAACCGAGCGTGGCCAGTGGTATTTCCAGCGCTACGTCGCCCACCTGCCCACGGCAGGCGAGATGGTCTTCTTCGACCGTTCCTGGTACAACCGGGCCGGTGTCGAGATCGTGATGGGATTCTGTACGCCCCAGGAGTATGGCCAGTTTTTCCGCCAGGCTCCCGGATTCGAACGGAGCGTCGTGGAGTCGGGAACTCACCTGTTCAAGTTCTGGTTCACCGTTTCGCGTACCAACCAGTTGGCGCGCTTCGAGGCCCGCAAGGAAGATCCGCTGAGGCAGTGGAAGTACTCGCCTGTTGATGAGGCCTCGCTCGAGAAGTGGGACGAGTACACAAGAGCACGTGATGCGATGTTGATACACACCGATAGTCCCGTGGCCCCATGGATCGTGATCAATTCAAACGAGAAGAAGCGGGCACGGCTCGAGTCGATCCGACATGTCGTGCGCAGCATTGACTACGAGCACAAGGATCCGGATGTAGCAAGAGCTCCCGACCCTCGGGTCGTGCAGCCAGCATCCGAAGTGATGACGGTCACCGATATCCCTCCGATGACGTCCAGCTGACCCCGTGGCCAACGTTTCTGGCCGCAGCCATCGCGCGCTAGAGTCCTGTGTCCCGCTTCGGTGGGCAACCACGTCGGAGTGGCGGAATTGGCAGACGCGCTAGCTTGAGGGGCTAGTGCCCGCAAGGGCGTGGGGGTTCAAGTCCCCCCTCCGACACCACACAGATAGTGACGGGGACACGACTCTGAGTGTTCACGATTGAAGGTCGGGCGTAGTGATCACCGGGGCTTCTGGTCCAGGTGTCCGATGCCCGGGCGACCATCGCGGCAGTGACGTGAGCTCAGCCCGAAATCACCTCGGCGCGGGCCAGCCTGCCGTTCATGTTCCTGCCGTGGATTCCCGGCCTGCGGGGCGTCCCGAAACTTACGAGGGTCTACCGGCTGATGTGGGGTGACTACTACCGGTTGGTCGAGCGCGAGCAGCACGTGCAGGAACCCGTCGACGCCGACCGGTCATGATCGAGTTGGTCGCTCTGGCGATCTCGGGGTTGTGCTTCGGTAGCGGCATGGGCGCCTCGAGACATCGTGCTCCCCGTCCTGTGATCGTCCTTTGCTACGCCTCGTCTGCCGTGGCCGTGGCCGTGGGCGTGGCGGCCCTGATGTTCAGCGGGAACCCCTGAGCCTGAAGATGCCGAGAACTCGTGGGGTGCCGTGTTGATCGGTTGGCGCGCCAGTTGCCTTCCGGCGGTCACGATTCGGCGCGCGGCGAACGTGAGGCACCTCGCCGTGTAGTTCAGGCCGGTCATCCGCTCCCCGAGGGACACCCCCGAGGCGTCTACGGGGAGGTTGGAAGCGCGTACGCCTCGGCACCCGCGAGATCGACTCCGTAGTGCAGATCCGCCAACGCGGCCGCTGTCACCTCGCTCAGCTGCGACGATACGCCGACACCGGACGCCGAGGTCATCAGTTCGGATCCGAAGATCGAGGTGCGCCAATGGGCAGTGCCGTCCATCGGTACGGATCCGACACCACCGAGACCCTGGTAGGCGCCAGTCGCTGCTGCACCTGTGAAGCGCGGGTCGACTGGATCGGAGTCGTCGACCAGTGAAGAGAACACAGGACCGGCGAACAGGATGTGGCCGATCTCGTGCGTGAGCGTGTCGAGGAACGTCGACGGGTCTGTCAGCAAGCTGGCGTAGTCGTCGGAATCGATTGCGACCGCACCCCAGGCGGTGGTTCCGTCTGGCCGGAAGCGTGCTCCCCCGCCGAGTGCCAAGCCGTTCCCAGGGCCGTCGATCGGGTCAAGAACGATGTCGACGTACAGATCGTCGACGGTCGCGTCCAACCCCGGCGTGGCGCCGAAGATCGTCCCTGGCGGCACGGCGACCCCATGGTCCGGTAGCCCTGCGACGATGACGCTCTCCCATCGGGTGGCGGCGGCTTCCGCCAGCATCTCGACCTCCGGGTCCAGCGACGGGTCGACGCGGACTGTGATGTCGAAGAAGTCGGCGTCGGCAGGACCAACACTGACCTCGGTAGTCGCAGTCTCGGTGAAGGACCCGTTGCTGACCTCGAGTGTCACGGTGTTCACGCCCACGTCGGTGAACGTCACCGTTCGAATCGACTCCGACGTGCAGTTCGTGATTGTCACCACATGGGCGGGATCACCGTCGAGGTCCAGTGCGCAACTGAGCGGGTTCGATTCAGGATCTGAGATGGTCCACGTGAGTGCTGTCGTAACCGGCGAGTCCCCGGACGGTGTGATCGCTTCGAATGATGCAATTACCGGTGGAAGCGTCGGCGCCGGCGGATCGGGAACGCAGGCAGCCCCCAACCCGATCGTGACCAACACCAGCATTGACACGCCATTCAGCCAGCGACGAGTTCTCTTCATCCTGCCCTCCCTCAACTTTCGATCGATGATAAGCCCGACCCGCCATGCCTATCAAGCGTCAGGGCGGCCATTCTCGGGGTCGAGTCGGCTCCCGCGTCTGAGGTGGAACCTCCACGGGTCATGCGACGAGCCGCCAGTGGCCGGTAGGGGATTGTGCGGGTGGGTCCTCCGACACGATCTAAACCCACGCGGGTCAATTGTGGCGTCGCCCAGCCCGGCCGGTGGGACCGCTGTAGAGACGGCGCGGTACCGGCCAGAACGTCGAATCGTCGAAACCCGCTCCAGCGCTGGGCAAACTGGCATTCGACGGCACGGACCGGCACGGCTGAAGGCCGAGTTCAAGTTCCCCCCTCCGACAAGCATCAGTGGGAGATGTCCCGGTCCCATAGTCGGGGTGTGAACCCGAGGCCTGTCGAGCGTGAGTTCAGGGTCGGGCGACTTGTTGGTGACCTGACCCACCGTCCGCAGTCGCGGGTGTTGCGCAACCTGGTCGGTTTCGACGAGCCGGGTGAACCCTCGGCTTCTCCGCTGCGGAGAAACGCTTTCAACCTGTTTGGCACGTCGGAGGGCCGCGACACCTTCCGCGCCATGAAACAACTGACGACCGACATGGGTGGCGTCGCTCCAAGCGGGTTGCGGCGCCTATCCGAGCGTCCCGGGCACCGCACCCGAGCGGTGGCCAAGGCGATCTCGCGGACGCAACCCGAGGTGCCTTCGACCTCGCCGTGCACACCTGGGACGTCGGATCGCTGACGGGAAGCGAGGTGGACTTCCCCGACGATCTGCTCGCGCAGGTCGATGCGTTCGCACACCAGGTACTCGACGCGGTGCCGCGGGACCACCTCATGTGTGCGAATCCGGTCTCTGTCCAGCCGGGTGCCAACCTGCTCGATCGGCTGGTCGTGGTACTCGATCGGCAGCCCTGACCCCGGTCGGCTACCGCAGTGACCTCGCGGCAGCGGTCATGTCGTCGTCAGCTCGATGCGGGCTGAGTCTGGGGTGAGCGTCGCCATCGGGCTTCGAGGGCGACCAGGATGTGGACACCGATCGCTGCAGCGATGATGCGGGCCCAGCTCGCTGCGTCGATGGCGGCGGTGCCGAAGAGCGTCTGGGCGACGGGCGCGTAGACGATCACCAGTTGGCTGGCGATCATGGCGGCCGAGCCGATCCAGATCCACCTGTTGGAGAACACTCCGATAGCGGCGAGCGGCTGACGCAGCGAGCGACAGTTGAACAGGTAGGCGACTTCGATCATCACGAACGTGGTCACCGCGGCGGTGCGTGCCACCTCGATGCTGGAGCCAGTCGATCGCTCGATGGCGAAGAGCCCGAACGCCGCCGCCACGAGCAGCGTTCCTACGAGCGCGATCCGGGTGAGGATCGCCGGGGTGAGGATCGGCTCGTCCGGGACCCGCGGCTGCCGCTGCATGATCGCCGGTTCCTTCGGTTCGAAGGCCAGCATGAGCCCGAGGAACACCGCGGTGGACATGTTGATCCACAGGATCTGGACCGGGGTGATCGGCAGGTCGAGTGCGAACACGACCGCGATCATGACCACGAGTGCCTCTCCCAGGTTCGTGGGAAGGGTCCAGGTGATGAACTTGATGAGGTTGTCGAAGGTGCCGCGACCCTCCTCGATGGCTGCGCGGATCGAGGCGAAGTTGTCGTCGGTCAGGATCATGTCCGACGCGTCCTTCGCAGCATCGGTGCCCTTGAGGCCCATCGCCACGCCGATGTCGGCCTGCTTCAGTGCGGGGGAGTCGTTGACGCCGTCGCCGGTCATCGCGACCACGTGGCCCTCGTGTTGCAGGGCATCCACGAGCCGCAGCTTCTGCTCCGGGCTGACACGGGCGAACACTGTCGTCGAGCGAACGACGTCGGCGAGCTGCGCAGCGTCCATGGCGTCCAGATCGCCACCCGTCACGGCCCCGTCGGAACCGTCTCGGTCGGTGAGTCCGAGCTGCGACGCGATGGCGACCGCGGTCACCGGGTGGTCGCCGGTGATCATGCGAACCGAGATGCCGGCCTCGCTACAGGCGGCTACCGCGTCGATCACCTCCGGACGCAACGGATCTATCATGCCCTGTAGGCCCAGCAGGGTCAGGCCACTGTCGACATCGGTGTCGTCGATCTCGTCGAGCGAGGTATCGGGGACCTTGCGAGCGAACGCCAGCACCCGCAACCCGTCGGATGCCATGCGCCGGACACGGCGGTGGACCTCGTCGGGGTCGAGTGGCAGCAAGGTGCCGTCCCGGCCCAACATGTCCGTGCAACGCTCCAGCACCCGCTCCACCGAGCCCTTGACGAACACGACCCGCTCGCGGCCGCCGTCGCGAGCATGCAGCGTCGCCATGTACTGGTGCTCCGACTCGAACGGGACGGTGTCCAGCCGCGGGTGAGACACCCGTTCGACGTCGACGTGGAGCCCGGCCTTGTGCGCCGCCACGACGAGCGCCCCCTCGGTCGGATCGCCCTCGATGACCCAACGCTCCCCATCGCTCGCCTCCTCATCGTCGATGAGATGCGCGTCGTTGCACAGCAGTCCGCATCGGAGCACCCCGGCGAGCGCCTCAGGGAGTGGGCCGACGGGCAGTTCCTGCTGGAGGATCTCACCGGGGTCGTAGCCGACTCCGGTGAGCTCGTAGTCGCCCGCACCTGCTCTGACCGACGTCACCGTCATCGCGTTGGCGGTCAAGGTCCCGGTCTTGTCGGAACACACGACGGTGGTGCTACCGAGTGTCTCGACCGCAGGGAGCTTGCGGATGATCGCGCGCCGGCTCGCCATGCGTCCGACACCGATCGCCAGGATGATCGTCATCGCAGCGGGAAGACCTTCGGGGATAGCGGCCACCGTGAGCGCCACTGCGGCCATGAACGTCTCGACACGGTCGAGCCCACGCAGCAGCCCGACGCCGAAGGTCAGCGCTGCCAGCCCCAGGATCGCGAACACCAGCACACGGCTGAACTCGTTGATCTTGCGGGTGAGTGGGGTATCCATCTCGACGACACCGGCGAGCATCGTCGACACGCGACCCAACTCGGTGCGGTCGCCCGTCGCGACGACTATCCCGGCTCCCTGGCCGAAGGTGACCACCGTCGAGGCGAACGACATCGACGAACGGTCGCCCAGCACCGCATCCTCGGGGACCGGGTCGACGTCCTTGCCCGCTGGCATCGGCTCCCCGGTCAACGTCGACTCATCGACACGTAGGGCACGGGACCGCAGGATCCGTAGATCGGCGGGCACCTTGTCGCCCGACCGGACCAGGACGACGTCGCCCACGACCAGCTCCCTGGCGTAGATGCGGTGCTCGTCACCGCCCCGCACCACCAACGCCTCCTGGGTCATGGCCTGAGCCAACGCGTCGAGCGCGGATCGGGCCCGTGACTCCTCGACGTAGCCGATGACTGCGTTCACCAGCACGACCGCAAGGATCACCGCGGCGTCGAGCCATTCCTGCAACGCAGCGGTCACCAAGACCGCCGCCAGCAGGATGTAGACGAGGGGCTGGTTGAACTGGGACGCGAGTCGACGGATGATCCCGGGCCCTCGGACGACGGTCAGTTCGTTGGGGCCGTGGCGATCGAGGCGCGCCGCGGCGTCCTCACGCGTCAGCCCGGCAACCGGGTCGCTCCCCAGCGCCCGCACGACATCAGCCGCATCGTTGGCGAACCACGAGCAGTCGCCGTCCGCCAAGCCACGTGAACCCGGCCCCCCAAGGTTTGCCGAGGTTCTGGACAAGGCGCACTCCTCATTCGCCGATCAGGCTTCCCGGCACACCGACCGTCCTGATGAGTAGCCCTAGACCGACACCAGCGCTAGCGCTCAGTCTAGCTGTAGTGACCCGGTAGGACCGGCTCCGAGCAAGTAGTGCGATCTCAAGGCGGCCACCACGAGCCGTGACCTTGGAGCGGCTCGATGATCGCTGCCTACATCATCTTTGAGGCTCATTGCCGGTAGTGGTGAGAACGCGTCCGTCGAGATCCTCCGTCGGACATCTCAATGGTCCACATGGCTCAGCGTGAACCACGGACCAAGCCGCCAGCGGCTGGTATGGGTTTGTGCGGGTGGGTCCTCCGACACAGGGACTCCCTTGTTGGAGATGAGATAGGGGCTCGGCCCGCAGTTGTGTCGACTGTGTACAGGCCGATCGGGCGGGCGGCGCACCAGCGAGATGGGTGCCCGCCGAGAGGGCGTCGATGTGTCCACGCGGGTCGTGAGCCTGCTCTCATTCGAATCGGGAGTACAGACCGAAAGATGGGTCTATCCCGACGACTTGAAGGCATGGGAGACCATCTTTCACGGCTGAGCCAGCCTGTCCCACAGCGGCACCTCCGGGAAACTGCGATGGCCTTCGACTGCGAGGGCTCCGACGTCGGCTCACCCTCCGGACGAGCCGCGCAAGGTCGGGCTAGGACGCCCGAACTGCGACCAGTTGGGAGGGCAGTGCGAATCCGCCCTCGGCCTCGAAGGGCGCCATCATGTCGACGAGAGTCGCCTGCACTGTCGCTCGCTCGTCGTCCGTCAGTTGTTCGACCGTCGCCTTGACCGGGCCCGTCAGACTGGATTGGATCTCCCAGTAGTCGTCGGCATCGACGACGGTCATGGCACCCGAGATCTGCTCGACGTGGATGTCGGCGAACCCAGCGCCGCGCAGCATCTCGGCGTTGACGTCGGGAGACGACAGGCCGAACGGTCCGCCCAGCTCGAAGGGGTTGCCGGTTGTGGGCTGGTGGCCGTTCTGCATCAACGCACCCATCATCACGGCCATCCACTGGTTCTGGTCCGGCGCGCCGATCACCGCGTAGGCGACCGAGCCACCCGCTCGGACGACGCGCCGGAGCTCCCGGATCGCGGCTGCGGGGTCCGGGACCAGCATCAGTCCCAGGCGGGAGATGGCCGCGTCGACGGAATCGTCGTCCAGATCGAGCGCCTGAGCGTCCATCACCCGGCAGTCGACGTTGGCGAGCCCGCGTGCCTCCGCGCCCCGGCGAGCCGCTGCGACCATCGTGGGTGCCAGGTCCGATGAGATGACCCGGCCCTCCGGCCCGACGGCTTCGGCAACCAAGAAGCCGGTCTCACCCGGCCCGGCCGCCACATCGAGGACGACATGACCGGGTTGCGGGCCGATGGCCTCTACAAGCCAATCCGACGCCGGCCTGAAGGAATCGAACACACGATGGCGGTTCGCCTCCCATGCGTCGGCGACCGACTCCCACTCGTTGACCTCGGCTTCGTCGGCCATGCGACACCTCGCGCATCGGATCACATCGGATTGACCACACGTCCCCGACCCGGAACCATATCTCACGCAGTCGGAACCCCATCGAGTCCTGCCCCCCCCGATCGCCGGATATGTGGGCGACGAGGCGAACCCTTGGGCTACCCCCTCGCCGACCCTTCCGCACGGTGACGGGCCGGTCGCCCGCTCCCGGGGGTCTGCGCCTCCCCGTCCGCGCTGCGACCGGCCCCGAACTTGCTTAGCCCGACAGTCGCCACTCGGAGTTCAGTCGGTTCGGTCCTCCGACCCAGTTGGCCAGGCCGTTTCCCCGAGCCACGCATGGTCTTGGGTGAGGATCGACCTGACCCAACCGAACCGATCAACACGCTGAGGTCTCCGATGCAGTTTCCGGGTGTCGACGCAGATGATGACCTCGACGACCTCTGCGAGACTGGTCCAGCGTTCCTCTCCTTGCCGGGATGGACGTGTGGTCCCGTCCGGTTCGGAGTTCGGCAGGACAGCGATGGGACACGCCAGCTGCTTCTGGCGGCTGAGGACGATGGTTCCTGGCGAGTGTTCAACGAGGTCACCCACGTCACCGGCGCGCGGGCCCGACTGACGACCGGGGTTGGTTCATCCGCACAGGGCGACGCGAGGTTCAGCTCAGCCGCCGAGGCCCGGTGCGCTGGTGACGGCGGCTCAGACCTCGTCCTCGAGGCGGAAACCGATCTTCATCGTGACCTGGAAGTGGGCGACCTCACCGTCGACCACTTGACCGCGGATCTCGGTCGTCTCGAACCATTCGACGTTGCGAAGGGTCGTCGCGGCACGGGCCACGCCGTTGCGGATCGCCTGCTGCACCGAATCGGGCGAGGTGCCGACGACTTCGGTAATCCGGTAGGTGTGATCAGACATGGTTGCTCCCGAGGCTCGTGGGACCCACAGTCTCGCGTCCGCGGTAGCCACGGGTTCCAATTCCAAGAGCTGCTGCCGCAGAACGGGGCGACCAAGACGTCGACCGACGCCACGGCCCCTCGGCCGCCCGCAGGACCATGGCGAACACGACTGAACGCGGACCCGCCATCGTCACTGGCGGATCGAGGGCACTCGGGTGTGCCATTGCCAGACAGCTCAGGATCGCGATGTATGGCACTCGAGCCACAGATCCCCGTGTCATGGTCCCCGAGTTGAAGATGATGCCGAGCATGTCGGTTCTGTGATCTCGGCTGAGCGCCAACACCACTGTTGCAACGATCCCCACCGGAGATGTCCTGGGTCGCATCGCCAGACCCCCTCTGCTATCCAACGGTTCATCCATCGCAAACGACCGGCTCCCCGGCAAGGGATCACCCCACGGCGAACGAGGCCGAGCCATCGATGAACCGCGGCGACAACCCAAGTGGCTCCCGACTAGAACCCCAAGGGCCACTCGGGGTTGAGTCGGGTAGCTCCTCGGACACGAACCGCCACAGGTCAGGACGAGCCACTGATCCAGGTCGACGCCAGTGAGTGCCCGGCCGAGAGGTTCGGTGCGGAAGGGGTGCCGTCGGGCAGCGTCGTGTCGAGTACTCCGTGCACGTCGGTGCCGGTGGCGATGGCCCAGCGGCTATAGGCCTGCCAAAGGTTGTATACCTGCTCTCCGAATAGCCGGTTCACCTCCTCGTACGTCTCGGTGCGTCGGTCCGGGTCCGTTTCCACACGACCCTGGTTCAACAGCGCATCGAGCTCCGGGTCGTCGATGCGGCCGAGGTTCACCGGGGAGTCGGAGCTCCACCAGATCTCCTGGAGGTCTGGATCGCCGGCTGGGTGGTTGCCCACCAGCATCAGGTCGTACGAGCCCGCCAAAGCCTTGTCGATGAACGTGGAGGCCTCGAACTGCTGACGGTTCACCTCGATGCCGACCTCCTCGAACATCTGCTGGACCTGGTCCGCGGCGGTGCTCCCCCCAACGACGGTCATGAGTGTCACCTCAAAGGGGCGTCCCTGTTCCCGTTCCGTCTCTTCGACCAGTTCGCGGGCACGATCGGGGTTGAACTCGGGGTAGCCGGTGTCGTCGAGGTAGCCCATCTCACCCGGGGCGAAGGGCCCGCTGGCCAACTCCAGGGAGTCGAGGTCGGTGACCTCGTTGATCTGGTCCCGGTCGATGGCGTGAGCCGCAGCCAGTCGGGCCGATCGGTCGTGAAAGATCTTCCCTTCGCCTGAGTTCAGCTGGAAGTAGTACACCCCGTTGCCGCTCTGGGCGATCGACAAGGTGATGTTGTCCCCCAGGGACTCGAGGGTGTTGATGTCCACAGAAGTGGCGGTGTGGATGACGTCCGCCTCGCCGGCCTCGAGCATGTTGATGCGGGTGGCGCCCTCGGGTACGGGGCGGAACACCACACCATCGAGATACGGCAGCTGATTGCCCGCGGCATCGGTGAGCCAGTAGTTCTCGTTGCGGGTCATCGTGAAGCTGTCGTTGATGTGCCACTCACCGGCGACGAACGGACCGGTACCGACCAGGTTGCTGTCGCAGGTGTCGGGGTCGTCGAGCTGGGATTGAGCCATGATGCCCATTCGGCCGTCGTTCCACAGGTACCAGGGGAACGCTGTCCACGGAGTGGCGGTGCGGACCTCGACCGTGAGGTCGTCGATGACCTCGACCGAGGCGATGTTGTCGAGCACGAAACGGAACAACAGCGGTGAGCGATTGGGATAGGTGCCCCGGTAGGCGTCCAGGTTGTTCTTGACCACCTCGGCGTCGAGGGGTGAGCCGTCGTGGAAGGTGATCCCTTCTCGCAGCCGGATGGTCCAGATGTCGAAGGTGTCGTTGGCTACGACCTCGTCCGCTAGAAACGGTGCGATCTCGCCGTTCTCGTCGGGGGCAGTGAGCTGGTCGTAGACCGCGCGAGCAACCTGTACGCCCGGTGCAACCAGCTGTGCCTCGGGCAGGCACCATCCGCCTGACGTCTCGGCTGTGATGGCGTAGTCGAGCGTGCCGCCATAGGTGGGCTCGGACGCCCCGTTGTCAGCGCCCGCCGATCCCCCGGATCCCAGGTCGTCTGACTCCGAGCCGCCGCAGGCCGCCGCAATGAGGAGAACCGCTGCCAGGGCAGGGAGCAAGCACTGGTGGCGAGGCCGCAGCGACCATCGAACCGAACGCCCACCCGCGATCGGTTCGTTGGCAGTGGCCGATCTACATTCATGCATCATGCGGGACCCCCTCTACGACGGCCCGAACCCACGAAGAGCGCGTTGCTGACCCTTTGTCGGATCCGAGTCCACCGAGGCGTCGCGGGACGCCCAACAGCCCGAGCCGCGACCGGACTATACCCTCGGTGAACTCGGACTCGCAGGGTTGTTCAGCCCGCGGGCGCTGTGTCGCAGCGGGCGCACCCGCCGGGACCATCTCCAAACATCACCTGGGTGATAGCCCGCTACGATTGTCGAGTCGTCGGCGATGGGAGAGTGGCATGGACACCCAGATCACCAAGCCACCAAAGTTGCCGCCGGTGTGGTTCAAGCACCTCTTCTGGCGGGTCCACCGCCTTCTCTACCGGCTCACCGGCGGGCGCGTCCTGTGGACTCCGAAGAGCAAGCGCGGATGGGGAGCGATGCACCTCACGGCGATCGGCCGGCGGTCCGGCCAGCAACGCAGTGTCATCGTCGGCTACATCGATGATGGCTCGACCCCTGTCGTGCTGGCGATGAACGGTTGGGACGAGGGCCAGCCGGCGTGGTGGCTCAACCTCGACGCGCATCCGGACGCCGTCATCGTCCAAAAGGGCCAGCCGGAGCGCCCGGTGCGCGCCCGCAAGGTCGAGGGCGAGGAGCGGGATCGACTGTGGCAGCTGTGGGCCGAGGTCGACGATGGGCTCGATGCCTACGCCGATTCGCGCTCTGCGGACACGCCCGTGATCGTCTTCGAACCACGGCACGCAGCGACCGACCAGACCGCCTGACACCAAAGCCGTCAGGCCCAGGCCGCGGATATCGCCCAGGCGTGGTGCACGGTTGAGGTGGACCCTGAGGTGGTTAGAATGAACCTCAACGTGTTGGACCACACGAGTCTGTGAAGCTGGAATGACCGTATGCGAATCACGCCCAGTCGAGCGCCCGAATCAGGCGCTCAATGAGGAGTCGAGCTGATGCGCTCGCTGCGGACCGACTATCTCGTGGTCGGCGCAGGCGCGATGGGCATGGCGTTCACGGACGCGTTGATCGACCATTCCGACGTCCATGTGACGCTGGTTGATCGTCGCCCGGTGGCCGGTGGGCACTGGCAGGACGCATATCCCTTCGTCCAGCTCCATCAAGCCTCGCTGTTCTACGGCGTGGCGTCGACGGTGCTCGGGGCCGGCGCCGTGCAGCGGGACGGTCCTGAGTCTGGTTTGCAGGAGCGGGCGCGGCGCTCGGAGATCCAGGACTACTACGACGAGATCCTGCGTCGCCGCTTCGTCGGTTCGGGCCGCGTCACGTTCTTGGGGGAGAGCGAGTACCGCTCGGACGGCGTCTCCGATCTCGTCACGGCCAGGGAGTCGGGCGAGACCATCCGTGTCGAGGTGCGACGGCGCGTCGTCGACGCGTCCTATCTGTCGCCGACAATCCCGGCCACGACACCCCCGCCGTTCGGGGTTGCCGATGGGGTGAGGGTTGTCCCCATCAATGAGCTCGCTGGATTGGCGGAGGAGTCGCGCAGCTACGTAATCGTCGGGTCCGGAAAGACAGCGACCGACGGAATCGTCTGGTTGCTTTCCAACGGTGTGCCTCCGGACCGGCTCGTGTGGGTGCGGCCACGCGAGCCATGGATGCTCAATCGCGCCGTCGTGCAGCCTGACCCAGCGGTGGCGCTCGGGCTGGCGGCTGACACGATGGCGGCCGCCGCTGATGCTGTCTCGCTCGATGATCTGTTCCTGCGTCTCGAGGCGGCGGGGGTGATGCTCCGGATCGACCCCGACGCCGTGCCCACGATGGCGAAGACCCCCACTCTTGGAAGGTGGGAACTGCAGCTGCTCCGGTCCATCGACAACGTCGTTCGCCTCGGGCACGTCAAGTACGTGGATTCTGGAGAGATCGTGCTCGACCGCGGGAGGGTTCCCCTGGCACCCGGAGCACTGGTCGTTCACTGTGCGGCGGCCGGGCTGCAGTACCCGCCTCTCGTGCCGCTCTGGGGTCCCCACAAGATCCGCCTTCAGACGATTCGTGCCGGCTTCCCCTGCTTCTGTGCAGCTCTTGCCGGATACGTGGAAGCAACCCGCGACGATGACACGGAGCGCAATCGACTGTGCCCACCGAACAGCCTCCCGGACAACCCGGCCGACTGGGCCCGGATGCAGGTCCGTGGATCCCTCGCTGCGCGCTCCTACGGCGCGGAGCCGGACATTGCTGCGTGGGCGAACGGCTGCGCACTGAACCCGGCGCGCATCCAGGCGTGGCAACGCGACGAGCCACTCGTGCGATCCGCCGCAGCACGCCTGGACAGCGTCGCCGACAGTGGGCTCACCCGGATGGCCGAACTCGCGCGCTTGCAGCTCCCGATCCGCGACGGCAGCTGAGAGCCGACCTACCCGCTCGAGCTGCCAAGTGCGTGCCTGCGATCGCCTTTGGCAGGGCACACCAGTTGGCCCTCAGTCTGGCGGAAGCTGGACCTCGTCCGAATACTCGGCGAGGAGAGCGATGGGGTCGTCGCCGCGGAAGAAGCGTGTGGTGAACTCGCGCCATCGCAGTGCCGGTCGCATCTCGATCTTGAGCTGGACCGGTTCTTCGGTCGGGTTCCATGCGAGATGGCGGCGGCCCGGGGGTGCCACCACGACGGTGCCAACGGTGGCGTCTATCACAATCCCATCGATCCGGAACGCTGCTCGACCCGCGAGCACTTCGAAGCGCTCTTCCATGATCGGGTGCACGTGTTCGCTGGCTCTGTGTCCCGGCCGCGACCAAGTGCTGATCATCGACAGGAGCTCCGGAGACTCAGAGACGAACTCGACCTGCTCACCAGAACGAGGATTCTCGATCACCCTGGAAGTGTAGAGCGGCGATGTGGGCAACTTCCCCGAACGCCGGACATGGGGCCGTGCAACTGCACCCTTCGGGCTGCCGGCCCTGCGCTGCGCCTCGTTCCACCTGGCGACCGCAGCCGCGGCCGCCAGTCGCTTAGGACGAACGCACCAGCCCCGTCAACGAAGACGTGCTCGAAGCGCATCCGTCGCGAGCCGCGCACCCACATCTCGTCGAAGGAGCGGTCGCGCATGGCGTAACGGAAGTTGGCGACGCTCTGGTCCAGGATCTCCTCGCGGCGCGTGATGAACAGCAGCCGGGAATGGCCGAACTGGTCGCGCAAGCCGGAGCAGCGGTGGCTACCTTGGATCGGTGACCTTACCCACCGTCCCGTCCGCCGTCCTGCTCGACGCCGGCGGCGTGTTCGTCTTGCCGGACCCGACACGGGTGCTGGGGGCATTCGCGCGCGCCGAGTGCGACGTCGACTCCTCGGTACTCACCGAAGCCCACTACCGAGCGGCGGCCCGCTTCACCACCGACATCGACGTCGAGACTGGTTGGGCCGAGGCGTGGCTGGGCTACCTGCAGACCTACATCGAGGCATGCGACGTGGACCACGCCCAACGCATCGAGGCGCACCGGCACATCGACAGCGAGTTCGCCGACGCCGCCCTGTGGGTGGAGCCGATCGATGGCGCCAGGGACGGGTTGCAGGCATTGGCCGATGCCGGCGTGCGCCTGGGGATCGTGTCCAACGCCGACGGCATGATGGCTCGGCGGCTGGCGGCGTTCGAGATCTGCCAGGTGGGCCCGGGCATGGGCGTACCCATCGAGTTCGTCGTCGACTCGGGCAACGTCGGCATGATGAAGCCCGACCCGCGCATCTTCCACGCCGCGCTGGACCTGCTGGGGCTCGAAGCGGAGGCGACCTGGTACGTCGGCGACATGCCGGCCATCGACGTCGTCGGCGCCCGACGAGCAGGCCTCCGGCCGTTCCTCATGGACCCCTTCGGCCTGCACCACGATGCCGACTACGACCGCACGACCTCGCTGGCGTCGCTGGCCGCCGCGATTTCCTCGGCCGCGGATCGGTGACCGCCGAGGACCCCTACTCGGTCGAGGCGGCGAAACGGGCCGACGAGGCCGGCCGCCTGGCCGAGTGGGTCACGACGTTCCTGGTCAGCCCGGGGAGCGACAACGAGGCGCTGGCAGCCGAGCTCGCCTTCGGTGGTGCCTCATTCCTCGGGCCCGTACGCGTCGCGTTGGACGACCTCCACCCCTTGGCGGGCCCGGACCACCACGACGTCAGCATCCCCGTGCCTGAACTCGAGTGGGACGACAAGGTCGACGCCATGGAGGAGAGCCTGGCCCGGGGATGGGAGCCACCGCCGCTCCTCGTCTCGTACCGCGGCGGGGCGTACGTGCTGGAAGACGGCAACCACCGCCACGATGCCCTCCGCCGGGCCGGGGCCACCCACACCTGGGCAGTCCTCGTGTTCTGGGACGATTCCGAGCGATCCGCGTTCTCGTCGCGTCTTGCTCCGGACGCTCCGTCGCCCCCTCGTTGACGGCGGCCCGCCCGATCGGCGCAGCTTCCAGCGGAACAACAACCCACGCGCGGCGAGGGCAAGGGCGTGGTCGTGTCCCTCCGCCAGGGCCACCCGACGGGCGAGGTTGTGATGTGTACGCAACGATCCCTGCACGTGGCCGGCACCTGTGAGATGGAGCACGACCGGATCCCGTACCTGGTCGAGGGTCAGCTCGTCCTACTTGTCGGTCGCTCCTCCCAGCTCGCGCTCCGCGGCGAGCTGTTCGCCCTGGACCTCCCGCATCCATCCGGCGATCGTCAGCAGGTCGGCGCTGGCGTCGTGTTCCGGTTCCGCGACTCGTGGGTTTCTCTCCGATAGGTTCAGTGAGTGTGCGGGACGGGTCCTGGCACAAGACGACGAAGGATCGGCTATGAACTACGAGGCATCCGCGGAGCAGGCGATTCCTCCCGCGCTGGCTGCGTTGCCCCAGATGCTCAAGGACGGCAATTTACCGTTGATCCAGCAGGCGTTGGACAGCGGCGAGCTCGCGATGTTGCCGCAATACCTCACCGGCGAACAGATGCGGGAGTTCGAGTTCTCGGCTCGCGCCGGTGACATCGCTGCCGTGCGGTCAACGGTCGCGGGGGTGGAGGTGCCGGGTGTGGGCGTTCTCTGGCCGAAGAAGCGAAACCCGTGGCCGATCATCGCCATCGTCGTGGTCGTGCTGGCATTGCTGGGTATCGGGGCGTGGCTTCTTTTCGGCGGCGACGATACGCAGAACATCCCTGACACCCTTGCCGGCGACAGCAACTACACGACGTTCGCAGATCTCATCGAGAAGGCGGGACTCACCGACCTGTTGTCCCAGACCGGGCCCTACACGGTGTTTGCTCCCGACAACGCCGCGTTCGAGGCCCTGCCTCCGAAGGAGCTCCAGGTGCTCGAGTCCGACGACGCGAAGCTTCGCGAGGTCGTGCAATACCAGATCACCACCGGCGAGCTGTCCTCCGATGATCTGCCTGTGAAGATCCCAACCCAGGAAGGGTCTGATCTGACCGTCACTGGTTCGGGTTCGGGTTCGAGTGCGACGATCAACGGCTCTGCAAAGATCATCGCCGCCGACATCGAGGCCTCAAACGGGCTGATCCAAGGCATCGATGAGGTGCTCATCCCGCCGGGGGTCGACTTGAACGCACCATCGGAGAACGTCGTGGAATTGCTCTCCAACAACCCCGACTACTCAACGCTCGCCAACCTCATGAATACAGCCGGGCTCTCGAACACTCTCAGCGGTGCCGGGCCGTTCACCGTCTTCGCTCCCGACAATGCCGCGTTCGACGCCTTGCCCCAGGAGCAGCTCGACGCACTCGCCGCCAACCCGAACCTGCTGCGACAGGTGCTCAACTACCACGTCACTGCGGGTGAACTGACGACAGCCGAGCTCACCACCACGCAGGTGAACTCGCTCGAGGGCAGCACCCTCGACATCGTCGTTTCCGGCGACACGGTCACGGTCAACGGAGCAAAGGTGGTCGATCCGAACCTGCTCGCCAGCAATGGCGTTGTCCAGGGCATCAACGCAGTGCTGATCCCGCCCGGCCTGGAGCTCACCACCACAACGACGTCAACCACGTCGACGTCGTCACCGACCACGACGCCGACCACCGAGTCGACCACGTCGACAACGACCACGACCACGACCTCCACGACCTCCTCCACGACGACCACGACCGCAGTCCCCTAGACGAGGGAGATCACCGCCGGTCGATGATCGAGGGAGATGCGAACGAAGATCTGGCCCTCCGCTTCGAGTAACAGGTCATCCAACCATTGCGTGAATCACCCGGACGCCTCTGAGCTGACGGCTCAGGCGATCGGCGTCCAGGTTCCGGGCTTGCGCCACGCGGCGGCGTAGCGTTGCTCGAGGGGTGCGATGTCGCCTTCCTCCCGCAGTTCGGCGAGGGGGCGCTCGATTTGGGTCCAGAAGTCCCAGTCGCGTCCGAAGGTGTCGATCGTGCAGTCGGCGCCGCGCTGCCAGGCCACCCAAAGCTTCTCCGGGTCGAGGGCACCCGTCGTCGATCCGGCCACGTCGTTGAACTTGATGCCCACGTGCCAGCTGAGGATGACCGGCAGGACGTGGCCGGCAATGGGCTCCTCCTGGTGCATGGTGGAGGTGAACGTCGAGACCAGCAGTTCGCCCTGGGGGGTGGTGTCGTAGCCGCTGATCACGTGGGCCGAGTCGTGCGGTGTGGCGAACTGCTCCTGGAGAGCGGTCTCGGTGCCGGGGAAGGCGAAGCCGTTGGTGTCGTAGAAGTCGGCGAATGCACGGCCGAACGAGCCGTCGGGCAGGTCGCGCAGCGCCCCGTAGCGCCGGGCCAGCTCCGCGTCTCCGCCCTGGTTGGCGTACGGGAGGAGCCAGGCGCCGACGTCCACATCGGCCGCCCAAGGATGGTTGGTGATCGACTCCAGGTTGCGCCGCGACATGTCGGCGATGATCCAAGAGACGTTGTCGGCCATGAGCTCGGCGAGCTCGCGAACATAGGGCTCGTCGATCCGCATCGCCGCGGTGTACTCGAGGACGATCCCGATCCGTTCGTCGTCGACCGTGCCGTCGACGAAGGGCATCACCGCCAACAGGCCGCCCACGAAGTGCGCGAGGTCGCGATCGACGAACTCCTCGGAGAGGTCGCCGGGCCAGACCTCCGGGAGCGCTTCGACATCGACCGGTTCCGCCGCGCCACCGAGCACGTGGTGTGCCACCCCGTCCAGGGCGGCGCGATCCGCGGCTGTGAGGTTGCGGGACCGTTTGGCACTGGCCACCTCATGGAGGGCTGCCAGGGCAACGGTCCGCTGCTCGTTGTTCAGTTCGGGCAACATGTGGCCAGCTTGGCAGAAGCGATCGTGCGTGCGCCGTTGAATTGAAGCGATGGCGCTCCTCGATGAGGCGCCGGAGCTGGTCGGGATGCTCGGGTCCTTCGCTCGGCGCTAGGACCCGCTGGGGTCGAGCGCCGGCCGGTGCTGTTCGAGGAACTCGCCTACGGCATCCGCGTCGAGCGGCCGGGCGTGGAGGAAGCCCTGCCCTTGGTCGCAGTGCTCGTCGATCAGTTGTTGGAGCTGGCCGGGTTCCTCGATGCCCTCGGCGAGCGTCTCGAGTCCGAGCGACTTGCCGAGCCTCACGAGGGTGTGGAGGAGGGCGGCGGCCTCGGGGCGCTGGCCGACCGCAGTGATGAACGACTTGTCGATCTTGATGGCATCGACCGGGAACTGCTGCAGGTAGGCCAGCGATGAGTACCCGGTGCCGAAGTCGTCGACCGCGATACCGATGCCGAGGCCCTTGACCGCCTCGAGCTGGGCCTGCACCGAGGCAGTGTCGTGCATGAGCGCCCGTTCAGTGATCTCGAGAACGAGGAGTTCCGCAGGGAATCCGGAGTCGTCGAGAGCAGAGCGTACCTCGTCCAGAAAGGGGCGACCCTCGAGCTGGCGGGACGAGACGTTGACCGCGACGCGCAGCTGGTGTCCGGCATGGATCCACCTGGCACCTTGCCGGCAGGCCTCGCGGAGGACCCAACGACCGATCGGGATGATGAGGCCGGTCTCCTCGGCCAGGGGGATGAACTCCTCGGGGAGGACCGGGTCCCGCGTGGGGTGATCCCAGCGGAGAAGTGCCTCGACGCCGGTGGTGATGCCGGATTGGAGGTCGAAGGTCGGTTGGTACTGGAGTCGGAACTGGCCGACCTCGACAGCGTGGCGGAGGTCCCACTCGAGTTGCAGCCGATCGGCCAAAGCGCCGCCCATCTCGGGCCTGAACACGACCGCCCGGTTGCGCCCGGCCGCCTTCGCCTCGTACATGGCCACGTCAGCGTCCCGCAGGAGCGCGTCCGGGTCATCAGTCTGGCCGACGGCGATGCCGATGCTGACAGTGACCGACATCAAGGAGCCCTTGATGTCGAAGGGGTTGGCCATCAGTTCCATGATCCGTTCCGCCACCTGTTCCGGGCCCGCCAGCAACCCTTCACCCTCGGCCAGGACCACGAACTCGTCTCCGCCGAGCCGCCCGATGGTGTCGGTGGCCCGCAGGGCAAGCCTGATGCGGGCCGCGACTGCGGCGAGCAGCTCGTCACCGGCCGCGTGGCCGAGCGTGTCGTTGACCGTCTTGAAGTTGTCGATGTCGATGAACAACGCTGCGACCGGCGTGCCGTCACGCCGGTACCTGGCGAGCATCTGGCCGGCCCGGTCGAGCAGCAGGGAACGGTTCGGCAGGCCGGTCAGCGTGTCGTGGAGAGCCTGGTACTCCAATTCGGCCGTCTTGCGGTCCACCAGCCCCAGCGCCCGGGCCCGGGAGTCGCCGAGCAGACGAACCAGAAGAAAGAGCATCACCGACAACGCCACGCCCACCGTGAGGATGCCGACACCCTGGCTGAGTGCCGAGGCTCCGGGAACCGATGGGGTGCCGGTCACCTGCACGCTCCAGGATCCGACCCCGCTC
The DNA here is from genome assembly GCA_963805905.1 of uncultured Microthrixaceae bacterium. GTDB lineage: Bacteria > Actinomycetota > Acidimicrobiia > Acidimicrobiales > Microtrichaceae > JAMLGJ01. The sequence continues at coordinate 1,740,240 of CAWDVV010000001.1, read as the reverse complement.
AAGGGCAGGGTCAGCGCGCCGGCGTCGGCGGGAGCGGTGCCACCGCGGGCGATCTCGAACGTGCCCGACGGCGTCGTGAGGCTCACGGTCGCGGCGAGCCCGGGCTGGTTCTCCAACGCAGCAGACACCAGCGCCTGCGAATCGAACGAGGCTCCTACCCACCCGAGCGACCTGGCCCGTCGTGCAGCGACGGTGTCCGGCAGAGGTCCGGAGTAGATGGGAGCGAACAGGCCGAATGATCCGGCGATGAATTGCTCCGGTGGCAGCACGACGGACACGCCTTCGTCCGTGGCGCGGGCCAACACGGCCGGAAGCTCGACGACGCCTGCGCCCGGCAGCTCGTTCGCACAGAAATCCAGGCCGGGCGGTATCTCGAACCCCTGGACGTTCGTCTGTTTCCATAAGCCGACCCGCTGGAGGCAGTACTCGCTTGCGGGTTGATCCGGGAACACCGTGTAGGGATCCGGGGCTGCGAGACCGCTTACCGGGTCGTCGACCATCGTGGCTTCGAAGGCGGGGAGTGCGGCCGCGGGGACACGCTCGATGTAGGCGAACCCGATCCCCCCCGGGAACTGTCCGTCGGTGTCGGACGCCTCGTACCAGCGCAGGAAACCTGCGTTGGTGAGGTCTGGCTCGGCCGCCATCAGGCCCTGGAGCGAGGCGATCAGCTGTTGGTCGCGGGACAAGTCCGAGGACACGGCCGAGCGAACTTCGTTCGCGCTCTGAATGAAGTCACTGCGAGCGCTGGAGTTCAGGGCATCCGCCCAGCGCACCGCCACCAGGACCGAGGCGACCAGGCCGACCAAGAGGGTCGACCACGCGGCCACAGCGACCCAGGAGGTGAGGCCACCCGGATGTCTCCGACCAGTGGCCGGGGAGCCCCGAGCGCCGGAAAACGCGCTCATGCACTAGATATCGGCCATTGTCGCCCGCACCTGAGAACCATTCGGTCGCAACGACACGCGAACCTCCGGCTCGTTGTGCCATCCAGTGGCCGGGTTGGGGCTGAACCGATCAGAAGATCATGTCCACCTCGATGGAAACCGCGTGCCCTGACGATGTTTCGTACACCTGGGCAATCGCCATGGTGGTGGAGCGCCCCGCCGTTCCCTGGATGCTCGCCGGCCCCGTTGCGTAGTCGGACTGCACCCCGCCGGGATGGCGGCGCCGCCCAACCGTCGTGGCGCGCCAAGGCATGTCGGTGTCTTCAGTGGTGCTCGATGATGGAGTGGAATCGTCACTTCCAGACCGTCGGCTCGTGACTGACCGACAGGCCGCCAGCCGGGTCGGCCAACCCGCCACCAGGCCGAGGCAGTCCGCATGCTCCATACGTCATTCGGAGCGCCGGGTCATGTGGATGGATGCGATCGAAGCGCGTCGAGGGGGAGTGTGCTTGCGATGATGTCGCGAGCGACGGTAGTGATTTGACGATTGTTGTTCCGGGAGTAGGTGCGCATCCTCTCGAACGCCTCACTCATGTCGATGTGGCTGTGTTCGGCGATCATCCCCTTCGCCTGTTCGATCGAGATGCGGCTGTCGAGTGCATGTTGGAGTCTTCCCACCTTCAAGGAGATGTCGCGAACTGCTTGGTCTTGAAGGATCGCAATCGTGGCGCTGTCGGCCAGAGCCTGCGCTAGACGAACGTCGGTGTCGGGCATCAGTTCTGGGCTGGAGCGGAACAGGTTGAGGGCGCCGAGGGTGACGCTGCGGTGCCTCAGCGGGAGTGCGTAGACGGAGTTGAACCCGGCGTTGAGCGCTTCGGACGCAAAATTGGGCCAAAGATCCCGGGCGATGTGAAGATCCGGGCATGAAACTTGCTGTGAGTTCGAATGCGATTCGAGACATGGCCCTTCGTCGTTCTGGAGTTGGAACAGTTCAAGCATGCGCGCCTGCTCGTTGGACGCTGCCATCACGCGCAGGTTCCCGTCGGAGTCGACCAGAAGTATCCCCGCCGCTTCAGTGTCGAGCAGGTCGACGCATCGGTCGGCGACGACGGTGAGCAGTTCGATGATGTCGAAGTCATCGACCAGGTAGTCGGCGAGTTGAACGAATGTCTCGGCGAGAAATACGCGATTCATCTCGTGTCCTTTCGTGTGCAGAGAACCTCGGACGGCTCTGTCACCCCGAAATCCTTCGATCTCCGTGGTCGCGATCGTTGTCCTGTCGGAGGCGCAGCGCAACAAATTTCTCTGCCACTCCGGTGACAACGAGGCAGTCAGTATCCTGTTCCTCCGTCAGGGGACCCGTAGGCTCCTGATACAGAGTGAGCACCGCAATCCAAGTCTGACCAGCGCCCAAGGACCGGGCGCGCACTCCCCGGGCGCCAATCTCGAGCGCCCGAGGTGTGAACTGCGGCCACCTGTTGACCCGACTATCCGCGAGGTTGGTCTCTGTGAGAGCTGCCCCCTGTGGTGAACGTGTCCCGGCAGGGCCCTTGACCGACCGCGAAACGGATATTGTCCATAATGTCGGTTCCGTCTGGCGGGACCATCGCGGCGAGCACAAGTGCGCGGACTGGTCGCCGCAAACATGGACGCGTCGACACACGAACGGTCGACGTCGACGCACGAGGAATCGATGACATGCAGCTCACCGGCCACGTCGAACCCAATCAGGGTGGGGTCGCGGACCATCGGTGAACGTCCTCAGTGATCGCGATGTGGCGCCGCTGTGCATCACAGGTCGGTGACAACCGGGAATGGGATCAACGCCGGGCGGGCCGCGCTCTCGACGACCGCCCCGTCGGCCACATGGGTTCTCCAGGCCGAAACGGACCCGCTGGCCATCGGCGATACGAGCAGCTCAGCGAACGCTGCGGCCGACACGGGTCTGGCGAAGAGGAAGCCTTGGCAGGAGTCACAGCCGAGTGATGCCAGATGTTGGAACTGAGCCACTGTTTCTACGCCCTCGGCGACAGCGGTCAAGTGGAGTCCGTGGGCGAGGTCGATCACAGCGTTCACGATGAGGTAGCTCTCCGCGTCGCTGTCGACATCCGCGACGAACAGCTTGTCGATCTTGACGGTGTCGACCGGAAACTGCTTCAGGTAGCTGAGCGAGGAGTACCCGGTACCGAAGTCGTCGAGTGCGACGGCCACACCGACAGCCTTCAGGTCCTCGAGTACGGAGAGAAGCCGTCGCACGTCGTGTACGAAAACGCTCTCGGTGACCTCGAGCGTGATGCAGGCCGGGTCGGTGTGGGTCTCGGTCAGCAGGTTGCGGACCGAGGCGGCATACCCGTGGGACATGAGCTCGCATGCAGAGACGTTCACAGACAGCTCGAAGCGGTCACCGCCCGCTCCTCGGGGCCAGCGGTTGCGGTCCTCGCAGGCCTGCTTGAGCACCCAGCGTCCGATCTCGTTGATGAGACCCGAGTGTTCGGCGAGCGGGATGAGCGTGTCCGGCGCAATGATCCCCTGGGACGGGTGTGCCCAGCGCACGAGTGCTTCGGCCCCGCGAACCTCTCCCGTGCTCGTGCAGACGATCGGCTGGTAGTCGCAGAAGATCTCGTGGCGTTCGAGCGCACCTCGGAGATCATGGTTCAGGTTCGTACGGAAGGTGGCAGCGCTGTAGGAGCGAATATCCCACGTCATGGTGCGCGCGCCGCCCTTCCGCTTCGCGAGGTACATCGCGGAGTCAGCGTCCTGGAGCACCCGGTCCGGCACGTCGCAGCCGGCCCCGGCGAAGGCGACGCCGACGCTAGCGCTGAGATTAAGATCAACGCCGCACACATCGAAGGGCGTCCCGAGCGCAACTTGAATGCGCTCGGCGAGTACATGAGCCTGTGACGGGTCTGCGAAGTCCTCACACAGGATGACGAACTCATCGCCCGAGAGGCGCGCAACGGTGTCGCCGGTTCGCAACAGGCGTGTGAGACGCTGACCGACAGCAATGAGCAGTTCATCGCCCATCTGGTGTCCGTAGGTGTCGTTGATCGCTTTGAACCGGTCCAGGTCGGCGTAGAAGATTGCCACCGACAGCTCCGACCGTTCGTTTCTGGCGATCGCGTGCTCGAGTCTCTCGATCAACAGAGCCCGGTTCGGTAGGCCGGTCAGCGAGTCGTGCATGGCGAGGTGATGGGCTCGGTCCGACGACTCGACCAGTTCCGAACGGGACTTCGCGTTGAGAAGATAGGCGGTGGCCACGTCGGCGAAGATCTCCGCGCCTGCCATGGCATCGGCTTCCAACCTGCCCGGGGTCATGCGATACAGGTCGAGGGCGCCCAGCCGTTCGTCCTCATGTCGCAGCGGGAAGGTGAACACCGCGTGCAACCCGGCGTCAACGGCACGAGCCGAGAATTGGGAGAACTTGCGGTCGTCGTGCAGATCCGAGATCGTCACGGGCAGGCCGGTCGAATAGGCGAGCAGACACGGGCTCTCCTTCAGCTCGCTCTGCAATTGCTCGAAGCGCAAGGCGTTCTTGTCCGACGCTGCCAGATACCTCGGCGTCAACCCGGGCGAGATCAGCGTGACACCCGCCGCGTCGACTGGAAGCACATCGACGATACGTTCGACCAGCTGGTCGAGAATCGCCTGGATCGGGAAATCGGTCACCAGAGTGCTGGCAAATTCGCCCAACACCTGCGATAGCTTGCGGTGAATCGTCACTGGTGCTCCTTCGCCAGATAGCGACCGCGGGGACCAGACGGGAACCGATTCAATTGCGAGTACGACCATTTTACGGTCGGAATATCAAATTCCGACGGATTTCCGCTAATACGTGATTCGAGTCGCGATGCAAACCCCACTCGGACGTGGGTCGATTTGCCCCTCCGAGACGACTCACACCCGAGAGCGTCATATGACGCCGTGTCGTACAGCCAAGGCGTCTCGAATGCAGTGTGGAGGTGCTGCTTTGCAGGGGAGATTCAATTCGGGCGTCTGGCAGCTTGTGAACAAAACCAAAGACGGCACAAGCACGAAGGTTGGAATGTCAATGCACCCTCTCTGTGGCTGACCAATTTCGCTCTGCTCTACACCCTGAAACCAGCAATCGCGGCACTCATGCCCGCCTACTGGACAGCGATTCCCACGCCCGTGGCCGACGCGATTCTGGCGACCGAGAAGACTGGCTTTGTCCGCTTCAGCGACTATTCGTCCTGCTTCCCATCATTGGATTGAGGCGAGCGGGTCTCGACCCGCACAAGGCCATCCGCCAGCTCACCCTCGACATGCTCGTTGACGGCATCGACCACGACGCAACACCCCTGTGGTGGCACAGCCTTGTTTTGGGCCCTTCTGGGTTCGAGCTGTTCGAAGTATTCAATGTTGGCCACGAGCCGGCGGTGGAAGTGCAGTCCACAGACACTGCGGTTGGTTGTGACAGCTGCGGTACCGCTGAGGTGGGCCCAACTCAGCGGCCATCGCGCCAAGTTCTGAGATGGCGATCACCCTGGCAGGACTCGGTTTGGGAATCACCGGGGGTCTGGTTCGCTACGAACCCGACGGCGCGCTCAAGGAACCACGCACCCTTTCGGCCGCCTCGCTCGCGGATGATGAGCCGAACGGCGCGTCTCCTCGGTCAGACCTTCGTGGCCTTGATCGCCAGGTAGTGGTCGACGTGACAGCAGTCCACTCCGAAGGTGAGCAGCCCACATCCGGCCTGCAACACCGGAGTGGTGAGTGTCACCGGGTCTCCGCCGTTCGAGGCCTCATACGTCGAGCCCGCCCACTGGAGCTCGATGCTGCCGACGGACCCCTCGCTCCCGGGGCCTGTCTCCAGGAACACAGCGGAGGTCTCATCCAGGCACAAGAGCACGCTGGCGGTGGTCGGGTCCAGGTACTCCGGAGTGGCCCACAGGTCGGCGACGTAGGTCCCCGGAACGTTGAGTACCGCCTGGGGCGGGTTCGTGGTGCAGCCCGCGAACGCGACGGACAGCACGGCCACGACGCCGGCGAGCAGCATCGTGGCTCGGCGGCGTTGACTTCGCAGCCTCGCAGGGGTGGATTCGGCCATGATGCCCTCCTCTCACATGGGACCGTTCCTCGACGGACCGATGTGCTACTTGCGGTGGCAACTCTACACGAGGCGTGCTCTCACGGACAGGGGATCTCCTCGCCGTCGGCATCGGAGGCGGTCATCACCGACTCGTGGCGACCGCGGTGGGCAGTGGCGGATCGTGGCGCGGTGGGGTGGTTCGGGCGTCGTGGCGATCGAGGATCCGGTAGGTGAGCAGCTTGACCTGGTCGTTGATCAGGAAACAGGCCAGGGCGTAGGCCCACACGATGGCGGCCCATCCCCACCCGATTGCTGGTACGAGCAGGCCGTAGACGGCGATGAGAGTGGCTATGGCCTGGGTTCCGAGCACCGCGCCGAGCAGGAGGTTCGAGGGGCGGCTCGAGCCAGAACCGTCCTCGGGTGCGGGTCAAGAAGATGGTCAGGTGCCCGGCGACGGACAACTTGAGGTACATGAGGGTTTGGATCTGATCGTGGCCGAGACCGGACACCGAGTTCGCCACCGCGAACAGTGTGAACGAGGCGGCGAGCCCGGCGAGGCCGATGGTGGTGGCGACGGTCAGCACGGTGCGCATCTTCCACCTGACCGGCGTCGGCGACGGGGTTGAGTTGTCATAGGCGATGGAGAGGATGGCGCCGTCGTTGAGCAACGCGAGCAGCACGATCATCATGGTCGTGACCGGGAAGAAGTTGAACACCACGATCGATGCGGTCACGAACAACAGGACGCGAATCGTTTCGGTGATGCGGTAGATCGCGTAGCTGGTCATTCGCTCGAAGATCTCCCGGCTGGTCCGGATCGCGCCCACGATCACGCTCAGGCCTGGCGCGGTGAGCACGATGTCGGCCGCCGCACGCGCCGCGTCAGTGGCACCGGCCACTGCGATGCCGGCGTCGGCTTGTTTGAGCGCGGGGGCGTCGTTCACGCCGTCGCCGGTCATGCCGACCAGATGGCCGCGGGCTTGGAGCAGTTCGACGATGTGGTACTTGTGTTCGGGGAAGACCTGGGAGAAGCCGTCGGCGTCCTCGATGATCTCCCCCTGGATATCGTCGTCGCGTTCATCCAGGTGGGTGGCGTCGAGAAGATCGGTGCCGAGGCCGACCTCCCCGGCGATCTCGCGGGCGATGGCCATCTGGTCCCCGGTCACCATCTTGACCGTGACTCCGAGAGCTCGCCGCGGCGTCGATCGTGGCGCGAGAATCCTCCCGGGGTGGATCGGCGAGGGGGAGCACGCCGATCAACATCCATCGGCCCGCGTCGTCGGTTCGGGCGACCGCCAGTGAACGCGATCCGGTGGCGGCGAACCGATCCACCGCCCGGGTCGCCCTCTCGACGGCCTCGGCGGTACGTTCGTCGTCAGGGTCGAGCAACGCCAGGATCACCTGCGGTGCCCCTTTGCTCACCTTCGCCGTTGTGCCGTCAGCGCCTCGGACGGTTGCCTCGGTCCGCTTGTGCACGGGGTCGAACGGCTGGAACCCGTCGACCCTGCACCCGTCGATCGGGCCGAGATCGTCGACTGCGGCCGTCACTGCCTGGTCGATCACGTCCCGGGTGCCGCTCCTTGACGCGAGCCCCGCCCAGCGCAACACGTCGTCGGCGTCCACGCCGGCTCCCGGGGCGGGCGGTCCGGCCTCCAATCGGTTCTGAGTGATCGTCCCTGTCTTGTCCGAACACAGCACGTCTACACCGCCCAGTTCCTCAACTGCGGCCAGGTGGCTGACCACGGCATCGTGGCGGGCCAGTTCGGACGCGCCGACGGCCATCGTCACCGACAGGACCGCTGGCAACGCTACGGGGATCGACGCGACGGTCACCACGAGCGCGAATTCCAACAGCTCCGCCAGCGGATTGCCCCGCACCACACCGACGACGACGATCACGGCCACCAGGACCACCGCGAGCAGGATCAGGTACCGAGCGATGCGCAGCACCGCCTGCTGAAAGTGGCTGACCGTGCCCGCGTCCTGCACCAGCTGCGCGGTCCGACCGAAGTAGGTGCGGGCCCCGGTCGCCACAACCACAGCCTGGGTGTCACCGAGAGTGACCACCGACCCCGAGTAGCACGCACCGCCCGCGGCACGGGTCACCGGCAACGATTCGCCGGTCAACGCCGACTGGTCCACCTCGAGCTCAGCGTCCTCGAGCAGGGCCACGTCAGCGGGGACGAGATCACCGAGTCGGAGGCGTACCACGTCGCCGACGACGAGTTCGCGGGCATCGAGGGTGCGCCACTGGCCGTCTCGGCGGACCTGCGCTTCGGTCGCCAGTCGTTCCTTCAACGCATCGATCGCGTTGCCGGCCTGGTACTCCTCCCAGAACGACACTGCGCCGTTGAGTACCAACAACGCGCCGATGATCGCCGCATCCGCCCAATGCCTGGTCGCTATGGACAAGGCGAGCGCGACTTCGATCATCCACGGCATCGGCCCCCACCAATGCCGCAGCAGGCGAACCAGGAACGACTCCCCCCGTTCGACGATCTCGTTGCGACCATCACGAACCAACCGCTCGCCCGCCTCGGCGTCCGTGAGCCCGTCGACGCTCGAACCCACGGTGCACAGAACGTCGCTCGGGTCGACTTCCTCGGATGGAGCCACCCCGCCCTCCTTGCTCCTCAGAGACGTATCCGGATCCGACTGGTTCGGGTGTCGTTCGAAGCCGGGGGCCTACACCCGGGTTGCGCCGCCACAACGGCGAGGACCCGGCCGTTGTCATGGAAGATCTCTGAAGCATCTCGGCCGTCCGCACGGCCCTGGGAGTGCGGCCGGAACGCCGGAGGGAGGAGTCCGGTGGTCTCCGTCGAGAGGGTCATTCGCCGGGTGCTGGTGGTATGAGGATGACCGCGGCGCCGGTGTGGTGAACGAGTTGGAGGGGTACCCGGCCGAGGCGGAGGCCGGTGAAGCCGCCGAGCCCGCGGGTGCCGACCATGGCGATCGAGTCGGGATGGCTGTCGAGCGCGCGGGAGATGGCGGCGACGGGGTGGATGTCGCGCTCGATGTCGAACTCGACCGCGATGCCCGCCCGCTCGAGGGGGGCCGTCCATCTCCGTACGTCGTCTTCGGCGGAGGTGCGCCAGCTACCGGGGTCGTCCTCGGGCACCCATTCGACGAGTGGTTCGAAGGAGTAGACTGCGGTGACGGGCACGCCGAGTCGTGCCGCGAGCTCAGCGCAGATCTCGACGGCGGCGAGGTTGGCGGGCGAGCCGTCGACGCCGACGACGACGTGGCGGATGGGAGCGGACCCGGTCCGGGGCACGATAGCCAACGGCAACGTCGTGTGGTGGGTGAGGTGGTGGGCGACGCTGCCGACGTGCAGATGGCTGAACCCACCGCTACCGCGTCCGCCGACCGCGAGGAGGTCCGCGTGCTGTTCTTCGGCGGCGGCGAGCAGCGCGTCCGGTGGGCTGCCGTCAAGCAGGAGCCTACGGGGCTCCGGTGTGTCGGCAGGAAGCGAGCTGCACCAGTTGTCGAGCTCCTGCAGCTGCTGGTCGTGAAGGAGATCATCCTCGTCGGGAGGAAGCTCGGCCTGGGTGGGCACGAACACGCGGGCCGCGACCAGGTCGAGGTTGGCACGTCCAGCGAGGTTGGCTGACCATTCGAGCACGTCATGAGCAGCGGGGGAGCCGTCGACACCAACCAAAATACGTTCCATCGCCATATCCTCCAGAGTGATGGTTGAAGCCCGAACCTTACGGTCTGGTCAGATCGGGCGCACAAGGCTGAAGGTCCGCGGCGGCCTCATGGGCATCGGGAGGATATCCGGTGGTGTCGGCATCGTTGTGAGCGATCGCTGAGGCCCGGGATCGGCGATCAATGTGCTGGCGATCAGAACCAATGAGATCACCGACGGTCGGGCCTGAGGTGTCAGGCCACCGCGGTCGCGTGCCGCTTCGGCGGGAGGAGATGAGCGCAGGTACGGCCCTCTTGCGTGTAACAGCAGGCTCCAGCCAGCCGGCCCTGTTGTATGGGGCAACGGGAACCACGGTCTTGATGCCGAATCCGTCACAGCGAATCTGGCAGCGGTCCACCCATCTGGTCCAGAATCGCCCGGAGCATCTCCTCGCGAACCACGAGCTCCCGCTTGAACGCGACCTTGTCAGTATCAGCAATCTCGTATCGCAGCTCCCGGAAAGAGTGATCGAGGATCTCCCGCAAGAGACTCGATTGGGCCTCGTCAAGTTCCAGCTTCATCAACGTTCCTTCGCTGTTGTTGGCTTCCTGTCTAGTTCCATCAGCGAAAGGGCGCACATCACAGCGGATCCACGAGCCATCTTGTTACTTCCCGGACCGGCTCCTGGACGCTCGCAGACGCGCCGAGAAAGTGTGGGCTCGGGGCGGCGTTGCCGAGTATTGGGTACGGAACGCGTCGAGTCGCCGTGTGGGTGCCCTGGTGCGCACCTTGGGCGCCGAGTCACTCTCCAAGTCCCAGGTATCCCGAGTGGCTGATTGGCTTCACGGGACGATCACCGAGGTTCGCAAACCGATCCCTCGAGGCCTGGGGCCCACCGTCCATGCTCGGCGGGTGTTCGCCGGTAGGTCGCTCAGGCCACATCCTCCAATTGCCAGTACGGGATTTGTGCGGATCGGTCCTCGACACGTTTCGAGTCAGAGGCTGCTTCTGGAGCGAACGGTCGTCGCAAGTCGGTGCCTCGAATGCGAGTCGCTGGAGCGGAGCGCGCTGTTATCGTTCAGCATGCCTCTCACCACCGACCGGCGGCTGTGGATGGTTGTTATCGCAGCCAGCGTGGGGCTGTTCGCCATCCAACTCGACTTCTTTTCCATGCAGGCTGCGCTGCCGCAGATGGCAATGGACCTCCATACCAGTATCAACACGTTGCAGTGGTGCATCAGCGGCTACATGCTCAGCCTGGCGGCTTCGTTCATCGCTGGGGGACGACTGGCCGATATCTTCGGCCGACGCACGTGGCTCATTATCGGTGCAGTGCTGTTCGGGCTCTGCTCCCTGATCGGTGGGGCCGCTCCGACTGATGCGGTCGTAATCGGCGCCCGTGTGCTGCAAGGCGTTGGCGGAGCGATCTTGTTCACGGTGTCGATTGCGGTGGTGACCAACGCGTTTCCGGGCGACTCTGTCCAACGAGCTGTCGGGCTCGTCTTCGGGATCTCGGCGCTCGGCATGGCGCTCGGTCCAGTGGCTGGCGGGTTCTTCACCGAGCTCGTGAGCTGGCGTTGGGTACTGTTGATCAACGTGCCGGTGTGTGTGGCGATCGTGGCCTTGGCGATCTCCGCGGTGGAGGACAGCCGCGACGAAACCACCGACCGGGTCGACTGGGCTGGCCTCCTGCTCGTATCGGTGTCGATCGGGTCGTTCACCCTCGCGATCGACCAGGCTCCTGCCTGGGGTTGGGGATCGGCCCGTACCATCGGGGTCGTGGCGTTGTCAGTGGTGCTCTTCGGCACCTTCGTCGTCCTCGAGGGTAGAGTCCGCGATCCGCTCGTCGATCTCGGACTGTTCGGCAATCGTGAGTTCAACATCATGCTGGCGGCGGGCACTGTGGGCAACGTCGCCATCGTCGTAGCGATCTTTATCTCGATGATCTACCTGCAGACCGAGCGCGGGTTCTCGCCACTGGGTGCGGGGTTTGCCTTTCTGGCGTTCTCGTCCGGTGTTGCGATCGCATCCCAGCTCTCGGGCCGCCTCGAGCAGTTCTCGTCCTCGGCCGTCATGGTTGTAGCTCTGGCCGTCGGCGGAGCCGGCGCCATCGTGATGGGTCTCACGGTGGATCGTTCGGTCCTGTTCTTCTCGGCGTCGGTCTTCGCTGGATTTGGACTTGGACTGGCCTTCTCCTTCGCCAACGTGGTCACCCAGTCGCTCGTGCCTCCTGCACAGGCCGGCGCTGTCTCAGGTGTTCTCATGACGGTCCTGGTCGGCGCTGGCGGTGTCGGGGTTGCGGCCGCAGCAGCTGTTGCCAACACCGCAGTCCAAGAGGGGGCCGGGGCCAGTCTCGACGACACCATCACGGTGATCTTGGTCGTGATCGGGACCTTGGCGATCTTCTGTAACCCCTTCGTGTGGGTGATTAGTCGCTCCGGTGACGGTCGCCCTGATTTGCGTGCGGTCTGACAAGCAGAGCGTGGCTTGGCGGGGACGCCAGGCCGTTGTCCGCGCACTCGATGTCCCGACCAGACATGGCGTCGGGTCGTGATTGGCCGGCATGGAACTGTTGCGTTCGGACCTTCGACGGGGACCTCGGCAGGTCAGACCGTTGGCTGCCAGTGGCTCAGATGAGCGTTGCAATGCCCGGTCGAATCGTCGTGGTCTCGGCGTGCCGCCGTCGCGATCTCACAGCTGTCGCTTCACTTCCTCTCAGTGCCTTAGTAGCTACGCGCGTCACGGTCAAGACCATGAAGAAGCGAACCACGATCGACTCAATGGACGGCCGCTGCTTTCGAGCCGTCGCGGCGAGAGGCGCGCCTGGCTGCTCCGTACGCTTTCGAGGGCACCGACTTTAACGGCGGCGAGCCCGGGACCCTGGAGGGGAGCAGAGTGGTACGTTCCGGCAATGAACCGGACCGGTCGATGCCTCTGCGGAGACGTGCGCTACGAACTCAGCGGCGACCCGATCGCCGTTGTGGTGTGCCATTGCGAACACTGCCAGCGCCAGGGTGGAGGGGCCTTCTCGTTGAACCTGATCGCCCATGAGTCCCAGCTGTCGGTCGATGGAACGCTGCAGGACTACGTGGAGACCGGGGAGAACGACGACGGTACCTACGTAAACCGGAGGTTCTGTGGCTCGTGCGGGTCCCCGATCGTCTCCGAGATGCTGCAGACCGAGGGCCTGATCGCGGTCAAGGTCGGCACGCTCGATGACCGATCCGACATCGCGCCTGCGGTCGAGGCGTGGTGTGTCGACAAGCAGCCGTGGGTCGAGCTGCCCGACATCGCTATCTCGATGGATCGTGAGTGATCAGATCAGGTAGCGATCGCCGGTCGCCCGCACGGTGATGTCGCTGATCGACACGCCCCAGGGTTGGTCGATGGCATAGAGGATCTGCTCGACGAGGTCCTCGGGTGCAAGAGCGGCGTACTCGACCCGATCACGATCTTGCTGTTCGGCAGTGGCGCCGCCCAGCAGCACGCCCAGGTACTCGTCCATGTTCTGGCCGAGGATCCCAGCGACGCCCTGCGGGTTGACGATGCTGTCACCGAGGCCGGTGGCGGGAACACCGGTCGGTTTGACGATGGTGACCTTGATCTTTCCCTGGCTCTCGATACGGAATGCCTCGGACATCGTGTTCACAGCGGCCTTCGTGGCGCCGTAGACCGCTGCACCGCCCGTGGGACTGTTGCCGTAGATCGACGAGATGTTCACGACCTGGCCGCGGCCTTGTTCGATCATCGGGTCGTGAGCGGCGATCATCCCGTGCAGCACGCCCTTGATGTTGATGTCGATGCAACGGTCCCATGCCTGAGCGGCCTGCTCGTGATCCGCGATGAACGCGAGCGGCATGATGCCAGCGTTGTTCACCATGACATCGACTGCCCCGAACGCCTCGATCGCTGCTCCGACGAGTGCCTTCACGTCGCCGAGTTCGGTGACGTCGGTGCGAACACCGACGGCTTCGGCGCCGCTGGCGGTGAGACCTGCGACCACCTCGTCGACTCCGTCCCGGTCGATGTCTCCGAGGGCCACCTTGGCCCCTCGAGTGGCGGAACCCCTAGCCAGCAGTCGGCCGAAGCCGCCCGCACCACCGGTGATGACGAGCACACGTCCTTCGAGGTGTCCGTTGCCTGCCATGATCCGTTCTCCTGCGTCGGCGAGGCCGTGACCGTATCAGGATTCGCGTCACCGAATCCGTGCCGGGTCGGCACGTTGGTTTCTGCCGATACGAGCAAGCACGAGCAGCCCGTGATGCGATCGCAGGCCATGGGAGCGTCGACGGCGTTTGCGCACACAACCGGATTGTGACGTTTGAATCAGCAAGTCCTACTCGTACCCTTCGAGGTCGATGGATTCTGCAGGCTCACTCCACGAGTCGTACGCAGTAGTCCGACCTGGAGGAGTGTTCATGAGACGATTCGGTGTAGCTGCAGGACTGCTCATCTGCATGATCGCGTTGGGTTGCACAGCACCCCCCAGAGTGGACACCGGCTTCGCCAGTCCCTTCTCGGGACCGGAGCGTTTCGAGTACCTGGGGCCGACCAAGGCAACCCATGTCAGTCAGCTCAATGTGCCGATCGGGCCGAAGCGCGCCAATGCGATCGCGTTGCAGATAGGCCTGAGAAGGGATCGCGTTCTCAGGCCCGAGCAGTTCCGCCAGTTCATCACCGGCGGAGGCATCGAGGGCAACAAGGAGGGCGCAGCCCTGGCGGACCGGGCCGCCCAGATCCTCGTCAACACCAATGGCCATCCGCTGACGTCCAACGTCAACGGTGTCCCGACCAAGACGGTGCTCGCAAGTTACGGACTCTTCGTTGACAAGGACGGATTGTTGATGAGCCCGGCCAACGAGATAGCACCGACCCGACAGGTGAACGTCCTGTTGGCACCGAACGCGGCCTGTTCCGACAAGCCTCTCTGCGGCTACATCAACTCCTGGTTCCTCAACAATGGGGCTGCTGAGTCGCTGATCCAGCTCTACCAGTCCGCGTACACGATCGAGGCCCTCTACGGCAACCAGTCGCAACAGGCGTCTGGAGTCTGGCAGCTCGTTACCAACACCAAGGATGGGACGAACACCAAGGTCGGAATGTCGATGGCACCTTCGCTGTGGCTGACCAACTTCGCCCTGCTCTACACCCTCAACCCGACAATCGCAGCCCAAATGCCTGCCTACTGGACGCCGATCCCGACACCCGTGGCTGACGCAATTCTGGCGGCCAAGAAGACGGGCTTTGTCCGCTACAGCGACTATTCGTCGTACTTCCCGTCCTGAAATGGAGGCGGACGGTCTTCCGCCTTCCACGTCTCCAGTTCCCGTCGAGTTGTGGGGGAATCCGCCGAGCAGCGGATTGCAACGACTCGTCACCTGGCAACTTCCTTCGTGGAGGCGGCGCGCGTCGGCGGGGGGGATTGTGCGATCCCGTCGTGTCCTGCCTGGACGATGAGGCAGCTCTGCGAGCACGTCGCAGTGGAGTACGCCGGCTGGTACTACTCGAACCTCACTCTCGCTCCAGGTCATCCAGATCCGATGAAGGCAACGGCGGCAGCACTTCCGTCTATACCCGACGAATTCGAGGAACTGCTCGACTACATCGTGCGGAACGCCTCACGATTCGCGGATCACGCCCGAGACATCCATCTCGATCGCAACGTCTGGGTGTTCGACAGCACTGCTCCCGCGCGGTTCTGGCTGCGCCAGATCATCATGGAGGTCGCAGTCCATGTCTGGGACGCGGCGATGGCAGTAGGGAATCCGAGCCCGCTCAGCGAGCAGATCACCCTTGAGGTCATCGATCAGGACTGTGCGATGCAGTACCACCGAGGTCACGGTGGTCGGCGACCCGGCCATCGCTCAGGCGTGGCGCAACTTTAACTGAGGAGAGCGGTCCGCGGCCTAGGCATGGCACGCTGATCGCATGTTCAATTCGAACGGTGGGTGTCCTCGAGGATTTCGCGTGCGATATCCATGTGACCTGCGTGTCGTGCAGTCTCGTCGATCAGGTGAAGCAGCACGGTGCGTAGCGACTGCGCCCAATGCCATGCGACTTCCCAGGTGGGAAGACGGGCTGGAGGCATCTCGAGCGATGGCGCTTGCAGGACGAACTCGTCGCTGGAGCGACACTGGTCACGGTAGAGATCAATAGCCGCCGACATCGTGAGCCCCGGCGGGGTCCTCCACGTACCCCGGACATCGTCAGGATCGAAGTCGACCTCGGCACCGCGCATCATCACTTCGATCCAGTACTGCTCGCCTCGGCGAACGTGATTCGCCATGTCAAGAGGAGACCATCCCGAAGGAACCATCACCCGGCAAGCCTGCGCCTCCGTGAGGCCCTCGAGTTTCCCGATCAAGGCTTGACGCTGCTCGCGCAGACTCGCCAACACATCTTCTTTCTCACCCACGGTGCCCCCCGAATGCAGCCTCAGCCTATCCCGCGAAGGAACTGGCACGTCGCATTCTGCTCGACCCGGCCCTGGTATGCGTTTGTCGTCCTCCTCATGCCCGAACGGCCATGGGTCAGGCCACGAGCCTCCAGCGGCCGGCATGGGATTGACGCTGCTCGGCCCTCCGACACCACGCACGCGAGGAGGATTCCCACGTTCACGGCCAGACGTTCCCAGTGTGCGCGATCAGTGAATTCCGGCATTGGCGATCGAGGAGGCCGATGAGCCGGGACCACGAGAACGCCTGCATTCACGCTCCGGGGTGTTCGGCCTGGTCGGCGTCCGGGAGAAGGAGGCGTATCCAGGTGTCACCGAGCCAGCGTTCGTAGTGGTCCATTGACCATCCCCGCTCGTTGACCAGCAGTAGGTAGAGCTCGGCGCTGTTGGTTGCCCAGATCACGTCGGCGGCCTCGGTGACGGAAAGGCCGGGCCGGAGCCCACCGGCCCGCTGGAGGTCCTCGGCGAGTTCGACCATGTTGGTGGCCCGTCGCTCGTTGATCTGTTGCCAGACCTGTTCTGCTTCGGGCTCGGTGGTCGAAGCATCCCGCAATGCAGCGAGAAGTGGGGCGAGGCGCGGATGGATGGCACAGGAGGCAGCTGCATAGGTCTGGAGCTTGCGACGGGGATCGGGTTCGGCGCGGATCGCCGCTACATACCCGCGGTCCTTGGCCGGGATCGGATGGTCGGTGCCGGAGATGGCCTGCTCGATGAGTTCTCGGAGCAGGACCGGCTTTCGCCCCACGAGCCTGTACACGGTGTCCACGTGGACGCCGGCACGTCCTGAGATCTCAGCGATCGTCGTCGCCCGGTAGCCGTATTCGAGCATCACGGTCCGGGCGGTGTCGATGATCCTCTGGCGTGTCTGTTCTGAACGAGCACGCCGTGAGCTCGAGTCGTAGGAGCGGGGCTTGACCGGTTCGCGCATCGAGAGCATACTTTCATCCGATGCTCCTTCGGAGCAATTTGGGGGATCCCATGACCTACGCGTTCACTCAGGATGTGCCGATTGATGCCGCCGCCTATCAACGGATCGTGGAAGGTCTCGGAGACGACCCGCCGCCCGGAATGGTTGTCCATCTGGCCGTCGAACTCCCCGAGGGTGGGTTGCGCTACATCGACGTCTGGGCAACCGAGGCGGATTGCGACCGCTTCGTGCAGGAGCGTCTACATCCGGTCGTGCACCGACTGCTCGCCGAGGTGTTCGGCGAAGATCTTCCACCTGAACCTCCTCAGATCCCGTTGCCGGTAGTACACACGTGGGTCGGCTGAGGCCCAGCAGCGCCTTGCAGCGGAGCCGTCAGCTCGTTTTGGGCTCGTCCGACAGTGGCAGATCCACTTCTGGACCCCGTCGTTCTAGCCTGACGGTGGGGGACTGTAGCCACCCGAGAGGCGGTTCAGGAGGTTTCGGGTGATCTGTTCGATCTGCGGGTCTCGCAGGTCGAGCCCGTGGGCCCAGTCGGTACTTCCCGAGGTGACGACCACGCCACCGCCGGGTGAGGTGAAGGTTCCGAACACGGCGTGACCATGCGAGATGCGCTCGACATCTTCATCGGTGCGACCACCACCGGCCATCCGTGCAGCGATGAACTCGACCTCGGATGGCTGGTCCGGTGGTGGCGGCCGCGTCGCGGTCTCCCGCGTGAAGTGTGCCGCGGGCGCGGTGCCGAGGATCTCGAAGTCCTCCGGGGTACCGTCGAGGCCGGTTGGATGCGGCAACCCGTGTCGGTAGGTGAAGTCACAGCCGTCGCACTCGTAGCCGACAACCGTGGCTCCCGCTCCGAGCAGATCTCCGTAGCCGACATCTGCGCCGTCGAAGAGCCAGTTGTCGGGGCGGTGGATCGTGTAGCCACCTGCGCCGCGGGTCGCCCGCTTGCCGATGCGGTGGTACCCGCCACGCACGAAACTGACGCCGGTCATGTGGTTCTCCGGACGGTTGACGTCTCGGTCCGACCACATGCTCGTCAGCTCCCCGACGCGTTCGGTGTCGTACACGGGGTCGGACTTCAGCTGACCTTTGTAGCCCACCATCGTCGTGGCGGGGCCCTCCGGGGTGGGGTCCTCCAGGCGAACCTGCCAGAACGAGGTGTTGCCCGACAGGAAGGCCGCGTTGCCGCCCGCTGCGATGAAGCCTTCGACGGTGTCGCGCATGGGTCCGGACCAGTACTCGTCGTGGCCGACCGAGAGGTAGAGCGAATAACCGCCGTCGCCGGGATGGGTCAACAGTTGTGGATGGTCCTCGAGGTCCACGTTGGTCACGACGTCCACGGCGTAGCCCTCCCGTTCTGTCCATGCCAGGAACGGCAGTTCCCAGTCGGGCCAGCCAGCGGACCCAGCGAACGGTGAGAGGTGATTGAGCTGCAGATACCCCCGATGCGCCGCCATTTCTGGATCGGGCACCTGCATGGTCGTCACCCTCCGGCCGGCACCGGCGGGCTTGTACAGGTAACCCGGAGACATGGGTCGCTGCAGTGAGACAGCGGTTCCGCCCGTGTAGAGGTTGCGTCCACCGAAATCGTTGTAGGCGTGCCACGTGTTGGTCGTCAGAGCGAGCAACGCCGGCGCCGTCGGCGCTCCGGCGCGGGGGCGGACCACGAAGAACGCATGGCTCCGGCGGCACCGCCCGTCGACGTCGATCTCGAGGGCGACCTCGTAGTAGCCGCTGCGCCAGTGCGCTCCGATGGCGACTTCGGCTGCGATCGGCCAGTTGCAGCCCTCTCGGTCGGCGCCGATCGGTGTCGGGTGGTCCTCGACAACGAGGGCCGGATCGTGGAACACGACGTCACGGTGGAGCCCGACGCGGGCGATCTCGACCGAGACCGGACGGCCTCCGGCCGACGACAGATGCAGTCCCACGGTGCCACCGGGTTCGGTGGATTGGGGCCAGCAGTATCCGCTCACCGTCTCATAGGTCATCGGGTGAAGCTACCGGGGAAAGTTCTGCGCTGCAGCGACTCCGGTTGAAAGCCACCTTGGTGAAACAGGAGATGGAGAGCCGCTGGGTGACCAGGCTTGCGGTCGTCAGCCGAGCCTGTCCCTGATCTCGACGTAGACCTCGGGTCCCACCAACGCGGTCAACTCCTCCGCGAGTGAATGAACCACTGTCGTTTCACCCACGAAGGGCTCGGGCTCCTCGGTGCAACACCAGGCGATCGTTTCGTTCTCGTCGTCCCAATCGGCGCGAGCCCAGTGTCGCAGGACCTTCGAGCCATCGGGACGGGTCTCTGCTCGAAGTGGCAACTGCCAACACACCGATGGCTTCCATGTGGTTGGCGATTCCCCAGCGTCAATTGCAGCGAGATGGAGAGCACATCCCTCTCCGCCCTCAAACCCCGGGCGGTTGTGGAAGATGCAGGCACCGTCGACAACACGTGTGAGGGTGCGAGCAGCATCCGCGTAGATGCCGCCCTCGCTGGCCTCGGCGTGGAACTGGAACCTGGACGGCTCGATGAACATCGCCAACGCACTGGTATCCATCGACTCCTGTTCATCGAGGAATTGGGCCCCGTGCGAACAGCAACCCTGGTTCAGGTGTTCTGCTCTTGTTGGCAGGATCCCTTGGCAGCCCTTGCCCCAGATGCAAGTCCAGTTCGACTTCAGGAATGTCGTGTCGACATCCCAGATCGTCCCGTCGATGGGATCCTCGAAGCGCTCATGCTGCTGATCGTCCAAGCTGTGAGATTAGACCTTCGGTGCACACAGCCGGGTCGCGGTCGACATTCAGTCGAGGGCACCTGGCACGACCCGAGCCGTCACCCCGGTCCCGCTCGACGAGTTGGTCCGATGTTGCGGGGTACCGGGTACTCGGCTCGTTGTCTCTCTCCCGGCATCGGTGGGACCGGGTGGGTGTTCAACTAGGCGCTGCGTTCCTCGGCGTTCGCTGCGGGTGTTTCTCGCGATGATGCTTCTTGGGCTCCCCACACCAACACGCCGATCACCCAGGCCATTCCGATCACCCCACCCAGGTACAGGTTCATCGTCCCGCCGGGAGCGATGAACCCTGATTCACCGAACACCGTGATCGTCTCGATGGCTTGCTCGACGAACAGCAGGACGCTGAGCAAACCCAACCAGGTCGGAATCGTCCGGTGGCGACCGAACGCCAGTGGTATCAGCGCTGCGGAAAAGGTCATCGTTGCGCCGTTGATGATGGGGCCCCAGTACTGGGGGATGTCGAAGAGGGTCCGAGCGACAGTTGGATCCAGGCTTTCGGGATGAAGTGCCAGCCCCGCCCAGAACCAGGCCTGAACCATGCCGGTGATCACCCAGGCCATGATTCCACCGAAGAACACGTAGCGGTGCGGCTTCGGCAGGAGCCCGGTCAACGTGCCGCCCCACACGGTAAGTGCAACTGCTGCAAACGGAGTGGTCCACGCATAGACGCGGGCGTTGGTTCCATATTCGGTGAACCACTTGACGATGTCCTGGCCGCTCGACGCGATTGTCGGAACCGAGGACCCCAGGGCAGCGAAGCTGCCCATGTAGAACAAGATCCACAGCACGCCGGCGACGATGATCACTCGCGAGGTCTTTCGCATGGCATCTCCTCGGGCTGGGAAACCAGCGTTACAGACCCCCGGACGCTAACGCGCTGACATCGCGTACGAGCCGAAAAGTCGACCGAACGAGAGAAACCCGCGACGTCTCACCGACGAGGCTCCAGCGGTGGGTACCGGATTGTGCGGACCGTTCCGTCCACAGAGACCTGCGTAGATGGGTGAGTCGGCGTCGACTCCAACGGGCAGGGAGGCCGCCATCAACCCGGGTATCACCGGGCACGCCGCTCCAATCCGCCGCAACACATGTGACCGATGACCTTCTCCATCTGGACCCATCTAGAAGTTGTATACGCAACGAGGGGGTATCATCATCATGAATTCTCGTTGTTCTCCTCTATCCGTGAGGTGTTCGTGATACCTGGATATGTGCGGGTTCGCACCCTTGTTTTCGCCTCGATGGTCGGCATCGGCCTGCTGCTGACGGCGTGCGGTGGATCCGAAACCCTGGCGCAATCCTCTGCTTCCACGTCAACCCCTGTGCCGACAGAGTTCTCCGGCTATGTCCGGTCTCCGGCGATCAACGTCTCATCGGTCACGCTTCCGAGTGTCGACGGAACACCTGTCAACATGGTTGCGGATCCGGGTGGTCTGAAGCTCGTCTACTTCGGCTACACCTCGTGCCCCGATGTATGTCCGACGACCTTGAGCCACGTCAAGATGGCACTGGCTGGGCAGTCCCAGGCTGCCCGCGACCGTGTACAGGTTGACATGATCACGATCGACCCCAGCCGCGACACTCAGGAGAGGTTGGGGAAGTACGTCGCCAACTTCGTTCCTTCCGGCAACGCAATCCGTACCGAGGACTTCGTTCTGTTGCGTTCGGCAGCCGATGCCTTCGGCGCCGACTTCACCTCCCGGATCGACGAGAAGGGCGAGAGGCAGGTCTCCCACACCGGCGATCTGTATGTCGTCGACGACACCGGGACCGTCATTCTCGCCTGGCCGTTCGGAACCGCAGAGCCCGACATCGAAAGAGACCTCACCCGCCTGCTCGGCGGCGAGCGCCCTCCGGCAGGTCCAACGGCAGAGTCGTCCCAGGGAACCGGAGTGGAGCAACGATGACCAGTAGCCGCGTTCCCTCGGTCGGGTACCCGTATCCCTGTACATCGGCGTTCGGGGACGCCGCAGAATTGCGGGCCACTCGGCAAGTGGGGAGGCCTGAGATGCTTCCCGGACCAACGACGCGTCTACGTATCGCCGCGGCAGCGGTAGCCGTGGGTGTGGTGTTCGCGTCTGGCGTGTCGTGCACCGGTCAGCAGGGCGCACCGAAGTCCACGCAGCCGGATCCCGTCGAGACGACGGTGCCCCCTGAGAGCGTGACCCACGAGTTCGTGATTCCCGAAGGCACCGCGGATCGCCTGGCATGGCGCAAAGATTCAGCGATCATTCCTCAGCCTCTCGTGGTCCACGTCGGCGACAAGATCCAGGTCCGCAATGATGACAGCGAATTCGCCAGGTTGGGGATCTTCGACGTCCGGCCCGGTGAGACCGTGACGATGGCGTTCAATACCCCCGGGGAGCTGGAGGGCATCATCTTCAGTGACAAGAGCGGTGGTTGTGGGGTTCCCCCGCCCGATGTCGAGACCTTCATCATCGACGTCCGCGCCTGATCCGACGAGGCTCCTGCTGAAGGCCCGCGTTCTGAGCGACGATCAGTTCCGCGAAGGCAGATCGGGCGTGGGTCGCGTTCCCGGGTCGTGTCCGTAGCCTTGATGTATGAATCGTCGAATCACCATCATGTGCATGACAGTTCTGCTCGTGGGGTCGGTCGCCGCCTGCACCTCCAGCAGTGAGGGCGACACAGCTGGGGGCACCGCCTCCAGCACCGTGACCACAGGGGTAGCGGAGGAGCCGACGGGCATCATCGCCAGCGACGATCCCCGCGCCGCCGAGATCGTCGACATAGTCGACAAGGCTGTGACCGACTTCGGCCTGCAGTCGGTTGTGTTCGGTGTCTGGGTTGGAGACAACGAGATCGTGCGCGGTGCCGTCGACGCTCCGTCGATCATGGAACCCACCGCAGTGGATGCCCTGGTGCGCGTGGGCCAGCCAATGGAGGCGATGTTGGGCACGGTCATGCTCAAACTCGACGAGGAGGGCCTCCTCGACAAGGACGCACCGGTGGAGAAGTACCTCCCGCAGCTGGTCAACGCCGACACCATCACCCCCGAGATGCTCGCCAATTCGACTTCCGGTACGCCCGACTACGTGCGCAACGAACAGTTCGCGGCCACCGTCGATGCCAACCCGTTCGCTGACTACACCTATGAGGAGCTGCTCGGTTTCGCCCAGCAGTCGCCCCCGCTGTTCGAACCCGGTACCAGTTTCGCCTACTCGCACACCGACATGGCATCGCTCGTGGAGGTGCTCGAGGCAGCTTCGGGCCAGACGCTCGAGGAGTTGTTGGCCGAGCGCATCTTCGAGCCCCTGGGCATGGAGCACAGTTCGGCCCACGACGACGCCCAGATCGGCCGGCCCGCCTACCGTGCCTTCACCAGCGAGCGCGGTGTCTATGAGGAGTCCACCACGTGGAATCCCGCCTGGGGTCTCAACGGCGGGATGAACGCGTCGGTCACCGACCTCGGCCTCTGGCTGCGAGCGCTGAACGACGGTGAGCTCCTGAACGCCGAAGACGGCAAGTTGGCGCTGTCACCGATCACAGCCGGTCTGGGTCCGATGACCGAGGAGCAATACTTCGCGTTCGGCTCGGTTGTCGCTGACGGCTGGGTGTACGGAAATCCCAGCCTCAACGGCTACCGGGGCTTCACCGGGCAGCTCCGCGACCCCTCGGTCACCATCGTGGTCTGGTCGACTGCTGGACCCAACAGCACAGACGAATCCAACACCTCGGTCACGATCGGCGAACGCATCTCCGCGGTCGTCAGCGACACCCCTTTCGTGGCGCCGGGAGCCTGAGTTCATCGCCGGAGGCAATGCTGGGGAGTCCGCTGACGGGCGCCGTCAGCGGCCCGGACTGCAGCAGGCAGCTCTCGGAGACAGGATCCACGCGGAAGGCATCGCCACAACTCGATCCCGGGTTTCTGTCTGAACGTCGCGGATACCTTCCGAGCCAATTCGCACCGAAGACCCCGACGGACACGCTCAGTCGAAGTCCCAGACGAAGTCCGCGGTCGCGGTAGGTGCGAAACGCAACCATCGAATGCGTGCTCCGGATGCCCTCGAGCTGGGCGATCTTCCCGGTCACCACCTCTGCGAGCTCCTCGTGTTCGGAAACCCTCAACATGACCACCAGATCGAACTCGCCGGTAACGGAATACACCTCTGACACGCGTTCGATGTCGACCAGCTGTTCGGCGAGGCGAGCAATGGAGGCAGGTTCGGCCTCGATCAGCACTACAGCGGAAATCATGAGAACGAGGTTATGGCACGCCGGTCAGCTGTGGGCAGGTGGTCCTCGAGGGCAGTAGTGGCGGGAGAAGTCCAACCGAAGCAGATGGCCTCCTCCACAGCTTCGGGGCACGGGTAACGGGGACGGGTCAAAGCAGGCAAACTCGTGCGGCGCACCGTAGTTGGGGCGATCAGCAGGTAGGCTGATGTTGCTTTCCACTTCTTGGTGGGGACTTCTGGTGAATTGTCGGTTGCTGCTTCTGGTCCGAACACCATCCTTGCGCCTCCTCTGAGCACTATTCGAGGAGATGACATGTCCGAGGTTCCACAAACCGACCCGTCCGCGCGCTCGGACGACGGTCCGAGGTCGAGGGCGATCATCTACTGCGAAGGAAACTTCGGCGAGATCGATGGCAAGACAGCAAACGGTTTGGTGCGTTCGAGCAGGAAGTACGAAATCGATTCGGTGATCGACAGCCGCTGTGTTGGCCAGGATGCCGGGATGGTGCTGGACGGTCGACTGAACGGCATCCCGATTCTCCGAGATCTCCGTGAAGCACTGAATCAACCTGGTCCCAGACCCGAACTATTCATCATCGGCCTGGCTCCCACGAGTGGTTTGTTGTCAACCGGCCAACGTTCGGCTCTGTTGGATGCGATGAGTTGTGGCCTGGGCATCGTGAACGGCCTCCACGAGTTCCTGAACGACGACCCTGAACTCTTTGCTGCCGCGGTGATCAACGACGTAGAGATTCTCGACGTTCGCCGCCCTCGTCCAACTCCGGAGCTCCGTATGTTCGACGGGAGCATCCAGCGAGTCACGTGTCCCAGAATCGCAATTCTCGGGACCGATGGGGCCATCGGTAAGCGCACGACCGCGACGATCCTGACGAGAGCACTCACTGAGCGCGGGGTGAAGGCGGTGATGGTCGGAACCGGGCAGACCAGCGTGATCCAGGGTGCCCGTCATGGCGTTGCCCTGGACGCGGTCCCAGCACAGTTCGTCACGGGTGAACTCGAAGCCACCGTGGTCGAGGCGTTCGATTCCGAACAACCTGACGTGATCATCGTCGAAGGCCAGGGGGCGCTGAGTCACCCGACGTATCTCAGCTCGACTGCAATCTTGCGCGGCAGCCTTCCTGCGGCGGTCATCCTCCAACATTCGCCCACCCGGAAGAAGGTGAGCGACTTCCCGAGCTTCGATGTCCCAACACCAGCGAGCGAGATCAACCTGATCCAGACCTTTGCAGACACCAAGGTGATCGGCTTGACGATCAACCATGAGAACATGACCGACAGCGAAGTGTCGGCGGCCATTGCGATGTACCAGCTCGAGCTCGGGATTCCCGCGACGGATGCACTTCTCCGGCCGACTGACCGACTGCTGGACATCGTTTTCGCCGCGTTCCCCGATCTGGAATTGAGTTCACCGATCGTCACAACGTGAATGGTCTGAGGCTCGAGGTCGACCTCGAAAAGATCGAATCCAATGCTCGCGAGCTCGTCGAGCGCACCGCTGCTCGTGGCATATCGATCACCGGGGTCACGAAGGCCATGCTCGGCCTACCCGAGCTCGGACGGGTCCTCTTCGAATCCGGTGTCCACATGGTGGGGGACTCCCGCATCGAGAGCATCGAACGGATGCGTCAGGACGGCATCGACGGTCCGATGCTCCTGCTCCGTTCCCCGGCGTCTAGCCAGGTGGATCGTGTGATCCGCTCTGGCGTCACCAGCGCCAACACGGAGCTCGACGTCCTGACACTGCTCGCCGCAGCCGGTAGGGCTGCCGGGCTGATCCACGATGTCATGCTCATGGTCGAACTGGGCGACCTGCGCGAAGGGATCCTCCCGGCCGACCTGAATGAGACCGTGCGACAAGTGCTCGGCCTCAAAGGTCTCCGACTGACGGGTATCGGCACGAATCTCGCATGTCGCAGTGGCGTCGCCCCGAGTGATCAGAACATGAACCAACTCTGCTCGTTGGTCGACACGGTGGAAGCGACCTTCGGGATCGAGATCGTGACCGTCTCGGGTGGGAACTCTGCCAACATCACCTGGGCGCTCGGTGGGACAGACACCGGACGCGTGAACGACCTCCGAATTGGTGAGGCGATCCTGCTCGGTCGGGAACCACTGGACCGTCAACCGATAGCGGGCCTACACACCGATGCTGTCTGCCTGATTGCAGAGGTGATCGAGTCGAAGCGGAAGCCGACCCGACCGTGGGGTCGACTCGGACAGAACGCGTTCGGTACCAGTGGGGCGGTGATCGACAGAGGTGATGTTTGGCAGACAATCCTCGCGGTGGGGCGAAGCGACACCGAACCCGAGCAGCTGGCCCCACCTGCGGGAGTACAGGTTCTGGGAGCGAGCAGCGACCATCTCATAACCGAGACCACCAGTCGGCGAAGCCCGGGCGAGGAGATCCGCTTCACTCCCGGCTACGCAGCATTGCTCAGATCGACGACCTCCCCGTTCGTGACCATGCGGATCCTGCCACGCCAGCCGAGTGCGGGTGAGAGATTCCGATGAGCTCAGGGCCGACCGTCCGACTGCGCCAGAGGGTCGCGGCATTTGTGGCGCAATGGTTCAGCTCCCACGAGCTTCGGCCGACAGGGTAACGACTGAGCTGCACAAGTAGTGGTGGAGCAACCTGACGTTAGGACGAAGTGACATGAGCCGATGGGGTAACAGCAGAGCTTTGACGCAGACGACCTACGGGTTCGTCAAGGAGAACCCCGGAATGAACCGTTGGACGGTGCGCGCCGCGGTCCACGGAGGCTTGATCGGCGGCGTCGGTCTTCTCCTGGGCACGGCGTTGGTCCTGGTCGGCGCTGCGATGAGCGATGGCAATGGAAGCGTGCTCGGCGTGGTTCTGCTCGTGGTGGGAGGCCTCGTCGTGCTGTCCTCTGCGGTGGCTGGGCTGACGGCCGCCAACATGCAGCTCGCGGGATTGGTGCACGCGACAGACGACGTCCTGCACGGGCGTGAACTCGATGAGCAGGCGGCCCGGGATGCGGCTCACTCGCGTCTGGGAGCGGTGGCAGCTTGGTCGGGGATATCAGTAGCCGTGGGGGCGCTCGTCTCGCTGATCCGAGGCGATGGTGACAGCGGGGTCGTGACCTCGATCATTCGCGCCCTTCTGGCGGGACTCGTTGCAGCTGTGTGGTCCGTCGTGACCACACTCGTGATGCCCGTCATGATGCTCGAGGACCTGGGTGCCGTCCCGGCCATCAAACGTTCCGCCGGCATCATCCGCTCGACCTGGGGTGAGGCGGTGTTCGGGAGCGTTCGCATAGGTATGCGCTTCGCCCTCATGTACTCGTTGCCCGGAATACTCCTGCTGGTCGGCGGGATCGTGCTGGGCTTTGCTGTCGGCGGACCGATACTGGTGCTCGGAGTGCTGCTGGCGCTTGTCGGGATGGCACTGATCATCATCGGAGCCGTCAAGGCGGCGACGTGCCGCAACGTGTTCGGCGTGGCGCTCTACCGCTGGGCCACCGGTGACGGTGCGCTGGGCCCTTTCAGCGAGGATGACCTACGTGGAGCGGTGGCGACCAAGCGCAAGGGCGTCACGGTCGGCTGACGTAACCTCGTTCGTCCAACCTGCCCCGATCCTTCCTCCAAGCCGCGATCATGCTCATCAGGAGCAAGCAGGTATGAGTCGCCGACCTCACGATCCCCGACAAGATCAGACGGGAAGCTGGTAGTACAGGGGCAGCGAGAATCATCGGAGGTTTGTCATGGCAGAGAACGTCTACAAGGTTGTCGAACTCGTCGGTACGAGTCCTGATTCATGGGAGAAGGCCGCTGCCGCAGCGGTTTCCAAAGCCGCAGAGTCACTGAGAGACCTGCGCATAGCGGAGGTCAAGGAACTTGACATGACCATTGAGGACGGGCAGGTGGCGGCATACCGCGCCAAAGTGACCGTCTCGTTCAAGTACGAGGGCGGCTGAGTCCATCAAGGACAGGGCCTACCTGTAGGACACAGCCCGATGGGCGAGGGGCCCCGCGCTTGGGGTCGGACAGCCGAGGTGGGACTCGGCCTCGCTGCTCGGGTTGCATGGCCACGATCAGCCTCGTGTCAGTCGGGCCGCGAGGTGGTGGGTCATTCCGAGACCGACCGCGGCCATCGATACGTCGTATTCGAGGGTGTTCCCCTGCACGGAAATGGTCCGTATCACCTCGGTCACGCTCTTCGCAGTGGGGGAGCAGGCGATCAACTGCGACTCGAAACGGAACAAACCGGCCTCGCTCGGGGTCGCAACCGTGATCTCGGTGATACCGAAGTTGTGGGCAAGCACGAGTTCACATGAGTCGCCAGTGGAGCGCAGGAAGCCGACTTCGCTGTGGCGGGGTTCGCCACTTTCGGCATCGGCAGTCGTCGTCTGCCAGCGCGCGAGCGGCTTGCCGGGTACCTGACTGATCTCAATTGTTTCGCGGTAGGTGAAGGGTTGGATCGTCGGGTACTCGCCGGATCCTTCTCCGATCCAACGGCCCAGCAGCTGTTCGTGGAGACTCGCCATGACCACAGCCTTCCACTCCTGGGATTCGGGCGTCACCTCGTTCGATCGGCTGTGTGTCCTGTGGAGGCCGCGGTCTGGCTACGTGACCAGACATCCACGAAGAATGACGCGATCTCGGCGGTCAGACGGTCGGGATGGTCGCAACTGTCCCCCACCAACAACAGCATCAGTTCACTGCGGATCACCGTTGTGGTTGCAAGAGTCTATGCTGATCTTCTTCAGGCTCAGCGATGCGAAGGGGGCGTAGATGAACCCGGACCGGTCACAGCCGTACCCGACCCGCACCGCGGTAGAAGAGGCCTTTGCCGCACACGTCAACCCCGGAAAGGTGAACACCTACCGGAGCCTTGGGTTGGAGATCGTCATGGGCGAACGCGACGGGATTCGCTTCCGCGACGCGTACGATGGCCGGTGGTACGTGAACTGTCATTGCAACGGCGGGGTGTTCAACCTCGGACACCGCCACCCACAGATCGTGGAAGCCGTGCATCGTGGACTCGACGACCTCGATGTCGGCAACCATCACCTCGTGTCGGGATTGCGTGCCCGCCTCGCCGAACGACTCTCGGCCACGACCGACGGGGCCCTACCCGGAGTGGTGTTCGGGGTCGGTGGGGGAGAGGCCGTGGATCTGGCCATAAAGGTTGCACGGGCCCAAACCGGAAGAGCCGGTGTGGTATCGGCTGTGGGTGGCTATCACGGCCACACCGGGCTGGCCATGGCTGCCGGTGACCCGGCGTACCGCGACCTGTTCGGCCCGAATCCTCCCGGATTCCGTCAGGTCGCCTTCGATGACATCGACGCTCTGGCCGCCGCTCTCGACAGTGACACCGCAGTGGTCCTGCTGGAACCGATTCCGGCGACCCTGGGCATGCCGATACCTCATCCCGACTACCTGGGCGCGGTGCGCGAGCTCTGCAACGAGAGGGGAGCCCTCTTGGCCTTCGACGAGGTGCAGACCGGGCTAGGGCGCACCGGCACGATGTGGTTCCATCAACAGGCTGGTGTCACACCGGACCTCCTGGTCACGGGAAAAGGACTCTCCGGGGGTGTGTATCCGATCACCGTCACTCTGATGACGGCGGAGCTCCACGCTCTCTTCGAGGAGCACCCGTTCATACATGTTTCGACCTTCGGTGGAGCGGAGCTCGGTTGTGTCGCCGCTCTGGCCGTACTCGACGTGGTCGAAACCCCGGGATTCCTGGAGCAGGTTCGTTCGCTCGGCGAACGATTCGAAGAAGGATTCGCAGACCTGCCCTTCGAGCTGCGCAGACGGGGCCTCTTCATGGGACTGCGCTTCGACGAAGCCGATGGCGGACTCGTTGCCACCAAGTCGATGATCGACAGCGGCGTCTTCGCCATCTTCGCCAACAATGATCCTTCCGTGTTGCAGTTCCTGCCACCACTGGTGATCTCCGACGACGAGGCCGACGAACTCATCGACACCGTGAGGAGCGCCTTCGGTGCCTGAGGAAGAACCGCTTCCCGGGGACATCATGGGGCCGGCGAACCACTCGAATCGCGAGGATGTCAGTTCCGTTGTGGGTGGTGTCGACCTGGAGGCGGTCGAAGCCGCGGTGCAGAGTGCACTGAGAGCACCTCCGGACCCAAGGTTGGCATCAGGACTCACTGTCCTCGGCTACGGCGAGATATCCCTGGTCATCGGATGGCCGGGTGATGAGCCGAAGGTTGCATGCAAACGCCTTCCGGTCTTCGATTCCGACCGGGCTGCGTCGCGGTACCACAGACGATTCGAGGATTACCTGCGAATCCTGACCGAACGCGGAGTCACGCCGGTGCACAGCCAGTTCCGCACGCTGGACGCGGACGGGGGCAGCGTCGTCGGTTACGTGGTGCAGCCGGTTCTCCCTACATCGATCCTCGGGCCAGAGGTACTGCGAGCGACCCGACCCGACCCGGCGCATCCCTTGTTGCGCACCGTGGTCGACGCCGTCACCGGTGTCCTCGACGAGCGCACCGGCCTCGATGCCCAAATCTCGAACTGGTCCCACGACGAAGGAGGGCTCCGGTACCTGGACGTCACCACTCCCATGTGTTTTGACGAAACGGGACGCATGGATCTCGACATGGATCTCTTCCTTGCGGCATATCCGTGGGCACTGCGCTACTTCATAGGTCGCTTCGTCGCCCCCGGGGTCGTGGCCGCCTACCGCGATCCTCGGCACGTGCTGGTCGACATGACGGCCAACCTGATCAAGGAGCGGTTGTCGCATTGGATCCCGGCTGCACTCGAGGTGCTCAACGGAACGTTGACGCCGGCGGTGACCCGCGATGAGGTGCAGCGCTACTACCGCTCTGATGCACGCCTGTGGGAGGTCATGTTGCAGCTTCGCCGAGCAGATCGTTGGTGGCAACGAAACGTCCGACGGCGCGAATACCCTTTCCTTCTCCCAGGGCACATCAACCGCTGATCCAGACAACGCTTCGCATGCGGACCTGGAATGGTGCGGGTGGTCCGGCTTGGGCGGTCGGCGACACATTTCTCGTCCATATGGATCGCGATTCGTCGGTGGTGGTGACGCGCAAGTGACGCGGTGCATTCGCTACCGTGCAGCGGCTCGGTTCCGGCTCGGCGAGTTGGAGCCTCCCAGACTCACGACGAACGAGGAAAGCACATGTCATCTCCGCACCACCGCACGCGCGCACGCTCCGTGTCGCTCGCAATCGCGCTGATCGGCCTCGTGGGCGCCGGCTGCGCCGCACCGCCACCGCCACCTCCACCTGCGGGTGCTTGCCAGCCGGGAACATTCAATAGCGACAATGGCAACGAACCGTGTACGCCGGCCCCGCCGGGGACCTTCGTGGCGACTGTCGGTGCGACAGAGGCGACGCGGTGCGCGGTAGGTACCTATCAGGACGCCGCAGGCCAGGACCATTGTTTCCCTGCGCCGCTTGGTTCTTACGTGTCGGTTGAGGGAGCGGTATCTGCAACCCTGTGTCCGCCCGGTACAACGACGCTCGCTGTGGGTTCCGCGTCCGAGGACGACTGCGTTCCTGAATAGGACTGCGTAGCTGTACAGGAACGGATTGCCTGCAGCCCCTATTCGGGGCCCGCGTTGAACGCATCACGGATCCTGTTCCAGGCGTCCACTCCGAGTGATTTCCAGTTGCCGTTCAGCGCGTCGATGACGGTGTCGAGCTGTTCGAAACCGATCGCGCCGCCACTCATGAGCACCAGTGATCGAGCCGGTGCTTCGAGAACCGATGCACGGATCATCTCCAGCGTCGCATCGTCGGGATCGGGGAACTCCGCGGCCGAACGCTTCAGGGCTTCGCGGGTGACGAGCGAGGCGAGCGTACGGCCAAGGCGCGTTGATGCCATCTCCTCGAGCGTGGAGTTGCGTGTGAAGGGTTGACTCGGAGTGGGGGTCGGAATCGGCCGACCGAGCATCCCGGCGAACTCTTCGTCGGTGGCGACGAAGCCGACCGGACGAAGTGCTGCGCCGAGCTCATCGCGCGATTCGATCTCCACATGGAGGACCTCGACGGGATCGACCGATGATCGAGCAACGATCAGCTCGTATGGTCCGGCCTCCACCAACCAGTCGTGTGCTGAAACATCCCATATTGCGAAGGAACGACGGCGGAGCGCAACGACAACCTCCTGGCTCTCGCCCGCATCGAGGTGGACCTTGGCAAATCCCGCGAGTTCCTTGTCGGGTCGGTGAACGTTGGGAGAAACGGCACGGACATAGACCTGAACGACATCGGATCCCGGCCTGATCCCACTGTTGGTGACCGTTGTGCGGACCTCGGGGTCGGTTCCGGATCCGCTCAGGGTGATGTCTGACCACTCGAAGGTTGTGTAGGACATCCCGTGTCCGAACGCGAACCGTGCAGGCACACCGGCTGTGTCATGGAATCGGTAGCCGACGTACAACCCCTCGCGGTATTCAACCTGGCGCGCTGCGCCGGGAAAGTTGAGATGTGCAGGCAGCTGGGCGACGTGCGCGGGAATGCTCTGCGCGAGTCGCCCACCCGGGTCCGCGTCGCCCATCAGCACATCGACCACGGCGGCTCCCCCGGCCTGTCCGCCCAGCCAGCACTCGAGCACACCATCGACGCGGTCGGCCCAACCCATGTGCACCACGCCGCCATTGTTGAGCACGACGACGACCGGCGTTGTGGTCGCCGTGAGCGCTTCAATGAGTTCCACCTGCTCCGGTGGCAGGTCGAGCGACTTGCGGTCGAAGCCCTCGGACTCCTGTGCGGCGGGGAGTCCTGCGAACACGACCACCACGTCAGCGTCGCGTGCTGCGCCAATCGCTGTGCCGAGTCCGTCGCGCGGCGAGGTGCCACCGTGGATGTCGAAGCCCTGCGTGTAGGTGACCCGACCAGCTGATCCGACTCGCTCACGGAGTGCATCGAGGGGCCGATCCAGCTTCGTGGGGTTGACCTGGGAGCTGCCGGCACCCTGGTACCGCGGTTCGACCGCAAACGCTCCCACAACAGCGATGTGTCGATCGACCCGCAGAGGTAGCACCCCGTTGTTGGCCAAAAGGACGGTCCCGGCTGCTGCCGCCCTGCGCGCCAGCGCGTGGTGTGTGTCCCTGTCCTCCTCCGACACCTCGGGAACACTCGACCGGTTCGTCGAGCGAGCGGTCTGGCCTCGCTGGAGCAGCTCGACCACACGCACTGCACATGCGTCGACCGCTGATTCATCCAATGCGCCCGATCTCACCGCCTCGATGATCGCAGGGTCATTCGCACCTCTGCTGCCGGGCATCTCCAGGTCCATCCCGGCAGCAACGCCGTGTGCCCGGTCATTCACCGCACCCCAGTCGCTCACCACCAGGCCATCGAAGCCCCACTCGTCTCGCAAGATGGTGCTTAGCAGTTCCGTGTGTTCCGAAGCGTAGATGCCGTTGACCTTGTTGTAGGAGCACATGACGGTCCATGGCTGAGCCTCGGTGACCACTATCTCGAAGCCGCGGAGGTATACCTCCCGCAGGGTTCTCTCATCGAGGACCGCATCCACCACCAGTCGGTGGGACTCCTGGTTGTTCACTGCGAAGTGTTTGAGGCTCGTCCCCACTCCGTGGGCCTGGACACCATGAACCATGGCCGCAGCCAGCAGTCCGCTGAGGATCGGATCTTCGGAGAGATATTCGAAGCAACGTCCACCAGCAGGGTGCCGTTTGATGTTGATTCCCGGGCCGAGGACCACGGAGACCCCCAGGGCCAGGGCTTCCTCTCCTATGGCCGAGCCGACCGAATTGAGCAGGTCCGTGTCCCAGCTGGACCCGAGGGTCACAGCCGTTGGGAAGCACGTTGCCGGTAGTGCCGCGGTAAGTCCCAGATGATCCGCGGTGCTTATCTGGGAACGTAACCCGTGTGGGCCATCGGAGACCGTGATCGCTCGGATGTCGTGTTCGGGAAGTGCCTCCAACGCCCAGAACCCGTGACCCGAGAGCAGTTTCACCTTCGTGGCCAGGTCCAGGGATGCAACGACGGCAGCGGCGTCCTGTTGCGACACGTTGTACTCGGCGATGTCGTTGTGTTCAGCCATGACGGCGAAGCTACTTGAGTGGGAGTACAGCCGGGGCTCCACACAAGTCGGGAATCATGTGACCCTGACGAGCTGTAACACAGGAGTTGACCTACTGGTCCCAGTCAACCGCCGGGGATGCGTAGAAGCCGACCCCTGCTTCGGAGAGTCGGGGTCCGTATGCCGCCAGACGGCTCCGGTAGTTCGGCCAATTCCGCTCGGCCTGCGGAGTCCACCCGATCTCGGCGTAGCCGAGCATGCGTGGGTAGGTCATGTAGTCGACCTGTGAAGGGGTCTCTATCGTCTCGGTCCACAGCGGTGCCTCGACACCCAGGATGGTGTCCTCAGGGAAACCTTCGTCGGTCGGGTCCCACGCGTAGGCGCTCTCCAGGTCGACGAAGCCGGCCCAGTTCACCCCGATAGCGGTGTCCTCGTCGTATTTCATGTCCAGGTAGGCGTGCTTCGCCGGAGAAACTATGAGTTGATGGCCAGATCGAGCGGCTTGATGAGCCACATCGGTGTTGTTCCAGTATTGCGCGATGAGGGATTCAGGCACGGCTGCAGTCGCTGCTTCCTCCCACGCAACGGATGTCTTGCCGCTGGCGACCACGGCATCGGCGGCGAGCGCGACGAGCTCCGAATATTCATCATGATCGAGAGACAGTGCCTCGTCTCCGCCGATGTGGATGTAGGGGCCAGGTGTCATCCGGGCCAATTCGGTGAACACTTCTGAGAGGAACTTCGGTGATCCCGATGCCTGCATCGACAGCGCACTCTGGCCGAACGGAACGACTCCTTCGAGTTGGGTCGGAACTCCGTCATCGTTCAGGTTGCCATAGGACGCCAGTGCTGCGTTGGTGTGCCCAGGTACGTCGATCTCCGGCACGAGCGTCATGAAGTGTGCTGCGGCATAGTCGACGATCTGCTGGTACTGCTCCGTGGTGAAGAAGCCACCCGGGCCCTCACCGCTGAAGTCGATCGACGCCCCGAGTTCGGTCAGCCCGGGCATGGACGGAATCTCGATCCGCCAGCCCTGGTCATCTGTGAGGTGGAGGTGCAATCGGTTGACCTTGTAGCTCGACAGCACGTCGATCTGCTTCTTCACGACGCCGATGTCGAAGAAGTGCCGGGAGACATCGAGCATGTAGCCGCGCCATTCGAAGCGGGGACTGTCAGTGATCGAAACGAATGGAAGTCGTTGCGCCCCGGCCCCCACCTGGTCGGGGGCACCGCCCAACTGGGCAAGGGTCTGTTTCGCGTAGAACACGCCCGCATCCCCGGCAGCAACGATTTGTATCCCATCCTGGGAGATATCCAACTTGTAACCCTCATCCCCGAGCTCTTCCGCACCAGAACTGATCGACACGGCTGATGAGGGAGGTGCCCCCGCGTCGGGAATGAGGAGATGTCCGTCGCCCCACGCCACCTTCGCGGGGAGCGGGATCAGCGGTACCGGTTCAACTGGGTCGTCGTCGGTTGCCAGGGGAGTGGGCTCAGTGGATGAACCACTTCGGGCAACGTCGCTCGCGTTCGAGCAACCCAGGAGCCCGGCTGCCAGTGCGGTGGTACCGACAACGAGCACGAACGATGATGATCTGAGCAGTCTCACGGAAGGAACCCAGCCATGTGCGTTCAAACTATCGAGTCGGGACGAGCACCGGTTCGCCGTCGTTGTCGTCGATCCGGTACACATCGATGACGTTCGCGCCGTCCTGCAGCAGTTGCGGTGGCACCAATACGTGGAACGCCGTTGATCCGTCCGTGCCTGTCGGGTCGGAGGTGTCGAACCAGCCTCCGATCACACCGTTGACGGAGACCGCCACAGCGTCCGGACCGCTACCACTGATTTGACCGGACACGAACAACGGCAGCACGGGAGCAGCGAGATCAACCGAATCGAAGCGTGCCGGATCGTCGAGAACAACCGTGGAGGCTCCGTCTGCAGCTACTTCGAGATCGTCGACCTTCTCGCCCACGAGGTCACCGAAGTCGCCCCAGCGCCAGAACCTGAGATCGGTGTCGGGTCCGTAGTCCAGGGCCTTGCTCTCGACCACCTCGTCATGTCCGGCCGGGCCATCGGCATAGACGAAACCGTCGTCCGCGGGCACGGCAGAATCGGGCTTCCACGCGATGACATGGGGACTCCAGTCGTCCTTGCGAGGGGGCCCGAAGATGGACTGACCATCGAAGTCCCAGTCCACGTCCACGCCGAGGAGGTCGACGATGGTGGGTAGGACGTCGATCGATGCAGTGGGGGTGTCGATCACCACTGGCTTGTCTTGGTGCGGTGCCTTTATCAACAGGGGTGTCCAGAAAATGTCGTCCTTGTTGTCGTCGCTGACCGGGCGGGCAGGCTCGCCGGGTCTGAACGAAACGCCATGGTCCGAGGTGACGATGATCAGTGATTCGTCGTACAAGCCATCTTCGCGAAGCGTGTCCAGTGTGTCTGCGACCAGACTGTCCGCGTAGGCCGTCTGGAGTAGGTGGCGCTGTCTGACGACCTGGACCGACGCGGGGTCATCTCTCATCAAGAGTCCGTTCATCCCGAGGGGAGGGTTCGGGGCATCATGTTCCTGGCCGTTGGGCAACCGGTTCCAATCCTCGTGGGGGAGCATGGAGTGTAGGTAGTTGAGCGTGGGCATCCCTCCTTCGTCGACGGGGAACTCATCCAACCATCGGAAGCGGGCGCCGGGATCGATCCCGTGGGGATCGATCCCGTGGGGCCTCCGATCGAACGGAAGCAAGGTGCCTTTGACGAGCCTGGCAGTCGATTCGAACAGGGAAACCAGCGGTGGGGAGCGGTCCGTGTCCTTCGCCTGTGGGGTCTCGCAGTACGAATCCGGGCACATGTGTGTGACGTGTTCCCCAGCTCGCATCGCGTATGAGCCGCCGAGCAGTGTGAACAGGTTCCTGGGGTGATCGCCTCCCGTGGCCAGGTCGTTCTGACTTGTTGGGTACAGGCCGGTGAGGATCGAGGGCACGGCGACAGCTGTATTGGGAGCCACAGTTGTGTGGTTCCTCGCGAACGTAGCGTCCTGTGCAAGCGCGGCCAGACCGGGGAAGGCATCGCTATCGATGTTTCCGCTGCCGTCGAGGAGCGAATCGAGCGGTAGTTCGTCGAGGACGATCATCACGATCGGAGGCAACTCCCCATGGGTTGCCAATTCGCCGCCGGCAGGTGGGTTGTTGGTGATCAGGAGCCTGTTGACGGGGGTCATGAAGAAAAACACGAGGAACAACAGCGGCGCGAACGCCAGGAAACCGAGGAACTGGCGAGCAGTTTCGAACCGCTCAACGAGCATTACTACCCCGACCCCAATAGCCAGTGCCACCACGGCGGCAGGAGCGAGCCCGAGCGCGTCGCGCAGTCCCTTTGAAGCGAATATGGCAACAAGCCCCACGATCGACAGTCGATGGAACCACAGCGAGGCAGTGCGACCGAACAGGCCGATCAAGCGCTCAACGAGCCAGATGAGCGCAGGGGGAACCACTACCACCGCGAGCGCGAATACCACGATGTCCAACCCGCTGGCGCGAGCAGTCACGAAAGATCCGGCGTCCGCTCCGAATGGAGCAAGGATCGGCTGAGCAATGGCGAGACTGCTCAGCCCGAGGAACTCGGCGAAAGACCTTCCCCAGGAGATACTCCGGTCGCGTACCCGCAACGCTGTCGCAACGTCGGATGTTGAAACGCGATCAGTCATCGCAAGTCTCCGCGAACCGGATCAGACGCGAGGAGCCGCGTGGTAGATCCGTCTGCTCTCGCCGGGAAGCACCTGCGTTGAAACGACACTGCAGCGCTCTTCGAGGATCTTCTCGAAGTTGTCGGTGCGGTAGTCGTCATGGGTTCCGGGCGGCTTGTTGGCCAGGAGCTGTTTGGCCATCGGGTCATGGCGTTCAACGAACTCGATGATCAGTTCGTCGCAGTTCGAGGCCAGGAAGTCGACGACTTCGGCCAATGGAACGTTGGCTCCGATGCTGAGGTGGTGCACGAGCGCCAGTGCGAGGATCAGATCCGGTTTCGACCGATCGAAGAAGGCCTTGCGCTCACTGCCTCGCCAGCCGCGTGCAGGAGAGGGGTCGGTGAGGTCCTGAACCAGAGGCAGGACGTTTGAAGGAACCCCGGACTGTCTGAGGTCCCGGAAGAAGTTGTCGACCACGAGTGGGTCGAAATCGACTGACACGATCTGGTCCGCGTGTTCGGCCACGAGCTTCGAGAAGACGCCGTCGTTGCATCCCAGATCGAATACGAGTCGACGACGTTCTCCGGCAACCGCTGACGCTATGAACTCGGTCTTGGCTGCCGTGTCAGCATCGGTGTACGAGCACGTGTTGCGGTAGCTCGACCACACCGAATCCGAACGTGGTGATTTGAGCGATCTGACAAGTGTCAGAAGCTTTGTTGCGGCGACCTTCGCGATGCTGGTGTCCGCCCCATCGGTTGCCAGCTGTTTGCGCGTGTCCTGGCTGTCGGTGTTGAGCTTGGCCGACAACGCATCGTGGATCACGACATGGTTGAGGACGCCCTTGCGAAGGTAGGTGGTCGGCCCGAGCAGCCTGCGCATCTCCGAGGTGTCGATACCTTCGAGCCGGCCTCGGAGAATGTGCTGGAAAGGGATCCCCAGGTACGCCTCGAGCATCAACGGGTAGAGCATGGTCTGGCAGAACTGGCGGTATCCGACCCACGGCCCTCCAACCCCGACGGGCTCGAACGATCCGATGTCGATGAATACGGGAGCTGACCCTCGAAACTGGATGTTGAACGCGTATCCGTCCTTGGTGGTCAAACCCTCATCGAGGGCGGCCAGAAGGATCTCGAGGTGGAGGATCGCAGCTGATCGCAGCATTCCGAAGGTCCACTCGTAGGGATATGAGATGAACGGAATCCGTTCGTGTTCGAGCACGGCAGCCGTTCCACCGTGGGCGGGTGACCAGGCCACGCCCGGTTCGATCGCGACCTCGTGTGTGCCGATGATCCGTCCTTCGGCGACCATCTCGCCGAAAAATCTGGTGTTGTTCAGGGCAGCCCAATCTGCGGCACCCTTTTCATCCAGCCACCTGAGGACGCGGCCCTCGTGGTAGAACACAGACCCGCTGGGG
Source organism: uncultured Microthrixaceae bacterium (assembly GCA_963805905.1). Classification (GTDB taxonomy): domain Bacteria; phylum Actinomycetota; class Acidimicrobiia; order Acidimicrobiales; family Microtrichaceae; genus JAMLGJ01. The sequence goes on along the minus strand of CAWDVV010000001.1, from coordinate 1,701,182 downwards.
TCGCGAAACGAAGACGGTTCAACGCCGTCCTGGATCGACATTCGGTTCAGTTGTCGTTGGTAGACGCTTGGTCCACAGAGGCAGACACGTCCTCCAGGTCCGACTCCGGGTCCGCCTCGGATTCTGTGGCGGCGACCGGATCTGTGCCGTCGAGAGCGTCTGCTTCGGCATCATCGGTGATGTCGATGGTGGTGTCTTCGGTGTCACCCTTGCGGAAACGGGCTGTACGACGGTGCCACACCGACTTCGCTGCCACACCCATACCGGCCAGACCTCCCGCAGCCGTGGCTGCGATCAAGCTCCCCGTTGCTGGATCGAGATATGCCAATTGGCTCATGATTTCCCCCCGGACACTGCCTGCCTCGTCCGGCGGATACGGTCCGCCGAATTCCCCACAACGAAACAAGGAGTGACACGACAATAGTGCAGAGTTTGTGGGTGCGTCCACGAGCGTTCACCTGTGGGACATCTCGAGGACTTGTGATGGCCACATCCGAAAAGACGGTTGGGACCGCTCCAACAGGGTTGGCCGCGTAGTCTGATGGCCGCCGCGATTGTTCCCTGAGCCTCTCGCGGAAGCACAGGACTAGCCTGCGGCGATGGGTGACTTCCTGGTTGGTCTCGCAGCCATCGCCATCGGCGGCCTGTTCTGCTTCAGGGGGTACCTGACCATGCGGGTCATCATCCCCATCTGGGGTGCATTCGCCGGGTTCTTCCTCGGAGCGGGGTTGGTGGCCGGCCTCGGAGGAGAGGGCTTTCTGGCGAATGCCGCTGCGTGGTTGGTGGGTCTCGCTGTTGCGGTGGTCTTCGGGCTTCTCGCGTACCTCTACTTCGAGGTGTCGGTTGCACTCGCCATGTCGGCAATTGGATTCGTGGTGGCCACCAGCATCCTCGTCGGCCTCGGGGTGACGTGGAACTGGTTGATCATTCTCCTGGGAGTTGCCGCTGGAGTGGTCATGGCTGTGGTTGCGGTCATGGGTGACCTTCCCATGGTGCTGCTCAGTGTTCTGACCGCCCTGGCGGGATCCAGTGTCGTCGTAGCGGGGGTGATGTTGATCGCAGGAACGATCGACAACGCCGAACTCGGTGACCGGACCACGACGCAGATCCTGGCGGGCAATCCCTGGTGGTATCTCCTCTACGTGGTTCTCGCCGTCGTCGGCATCGTCGTCCAGATCCGCGCAACCGACCGGATGAGCCAGACCATGCGCGGGTCATGGGAGGCTGACGGCGGTCGCGAGTTGCGCCACCACTGACCCCGCGGTCGTCGCCACGCTCAGGCCACCCGAAGCGAACTCTGCGGGGTACGACCGGCCTGGATCGGCCGCGTGGTCCTATGCTCTCGACATGCGCTCGCCGGTGGTCGTCACCAACACGAGGTCGGTCACCGAAGCGGACCTACTCGTGGGTCGACTCAGGTCGCAGGGGATCGAGGCCCTGGCCCGCACGAACCTGGATCGAACCACCTACGCCGGTCTCGGAGGCGCGGTCGTCATCGTTGATTCCGAGCAACGCTTCGAAGCCGAACTCGAGATCATGATGCTCGAATCCCGTGGGGACATCGACGAGTTCGAGGAATTCGACGACACCGATTCGAGCACTGAGGAACGCGACTACCAATCGGTGGCGGGCCGGAGCTCATGGGTGCGTATGTGCGGCTACGTGGCTCTGACTGCAATGGCAATCGGCACAGTGGTCCCGTCGCTGGCCGTTATCTGGCGAACGGTCGGTGGCTGACCCCGACTCCTCGATCGGGTACAACGTCGGATTGGGAAGCTGCAATCCCGTTCTAGGATGTGGCCGTGGCTGATACTTGGATTCTCGGTGGCTATCAGAGCGACTTCTCACGCACCTTCGCGAAGGAAGGATTGGGGATAGCAGACCTGTTCGAGGAAGTTGCGCAGGGAGCGCTCGATGCCGCCGCGGTTGACCCGTCCGACATCGAGAGCATTCACGTCGGCAATGCCTTCGGCCAGCTCTACACCGGCCAGGGCCACCTGGGTGCCATGCCGTCATCGGTGCTCGAAGGTCTCTGGGGTATCCCCGCGATGCGCCACGAGGCTGCATGTGCATCCAGTTCAGTGGCGACGCTTGCGGCAATGGCGGAAATCGAAGCGGGCCGCTACGACTGCGTGTTGGTGCTGGGTGTCGAACAGGAAAAGACTATGCCGGGACCGGATGCTGCGCGTACCCAGCAAGCTGCAGCCTGGGTGGGACCCGACACCGACGGAGTGGATCTCATCTGGCCTGCCACGTTCGAACGCGTGGCCGAAGAATACGACAAGCGGTTCGGGCTCGACGACAGGTATCTGCGTGCCATCGGTGAGTTGAATCTCACCAATGCCAGGGACAACCCGCTCGCCCAGACGCGGTCCTGGAAGCTGGGCGCGGAGAGCTTCGGCGACGACGACCGTGCCAATCCGCCGGTCACTGCGCGACTCCGACGCAACGACTGTTGTCAGATCACCGATGGGGGAGTTGGACTGGTGCTGGTATCGGACCGGTGGCTTTCAGGCCATCGCAGCACACCCCGGGCCCGGATCGCCGGGTGGGGCCACACGACCGTGGGTCTCGGGCTGGCGGCCAAGTTGGAGAAGTCCCGCAAAGAGGAATTCGTCATGCCACATGTTCGGCAGGCCATCACCGAGGCGCGGGTACGTGCGGGCATCAGCGAGGGGGTCGAGAGCATCGATGTGATCGAGACACATGACTGCATGACGCCGTCCGAATACATGGCTATCGACCATCTGGGCATCACGGCTCCGGGGGAGAGCTGGAAGGCACTCGAAGACGGGCTCATCGACCGTGACGGGAAGATCCCTGTCAATCCCGGTGGCGGCCTCATCGGCGGCGGCCATCCGGTCGGTGCCACCGGAGCGCGGATGTTGCTCGATGCTGCTGCCCAGGTGACCAACGGGGCCGGCGACCACCAGGTTGATGAAGCCCGGCGGGTCCAGACGCTCAACATCGGTGGCAGTACCGCGACCACCGTGTCATTCGTCGTGGAGGCTGCAAATGCGAACTGAGATACTCCAGGAGTTCGAGACCAACCTGCCCGCGGACGATGACCATCCGTATCGATCCGGCCCATGGCGCCCGCAACACACCGAGTGGCGTGCCTGGGACCTGGACGTCAAAGGGGTGATTCCCGGTGACCTGGCTGGCGTCTACCTCCGCAACACCGAGAACCCGCTCCACCTCCCATTGCAGACCTATCACCCATTCGACGGTGATGGGATGCTCCACTCGATGTCATTTTCGAATGGCGAGGCCGTCTATACCAACCGTTTCATCAGAACCGCCGGTCTCCAGGCGGAGATCGCCGCCGGCGGAGCACTCTGGGCCGGGTTCGTGGAACAGCCGTCGCAGGCCCTACGCGAAGACGGTTGGGGTGCGCGCACCCGGATGAAGGATGCCTCCAGTACCGATGTTTCCATCCACGGCGGTGTGGCACTCACGAGTTTCTGGCAGTGCGGGGACCTCTACCGTGTGGACCCGCGCACACTGGAGACCCGGGGTACAGAGACGTGGGGTGATGCGGTGCCGTCCGAGGGTGTGTCTGCCCATCCGAAGGTGGATGAACGAACCGGTGAGCTCCTGTTCTTCAACTACTCCACCTACGCTCCCTATATGCACTACGGAGAAGTGTCGGCCGAAGGTGTCCTCGAGAACTACATCGACGTTCCCCTCCCGGGACCACGATTGACACATGACATGGCATTCACCGAGAACTACGCGATCCTCTCGGATTGTCCGATGTTCTGGGATCCGGCGGCGATGGAAGCGGGCCTGTACCTGCCGCGCTACTACCCCGAGCTGCCGACCCGGTTCGCGCTGATTCCGCGCCACGGAGACACCTGCGACATCAGCTGGTTCGATGCCTCTGCGACCTACGTACTGCATTGGATCAATGCATATGAGGATGGCGACGAGGTGGTCCTGGACGGCTTCTTCCAGCACGATCCGATGCCCCGGCAACCCAGGGACGCAGCATTCGAACAGATCATCTACAGCCATCTGGACCTGCACTCCCTGCGCGCCGAGGTCCGTCGCTGGCGTTTCAACCTCCGTACCGGTGAGACGATAGAGGAGACCTTGAGCGATCGGGTGATGGAGTTCGGGATGATCAACAGTTCCTTTGCCGGTCGGGAGTACCGGTTCACCTACAACGCGCTTCCCACCAAGGGTTGGTTCGGGTTCAACGGACTGGTGAAACAGGACGTTGTGAGCGGCGAAGAAACAGTCGTCGGGTTGCCCGAGGGCGTCTTTGCATCCGAGACCGTGATGGCACCCCGAGAGGGGGCCGACGCCGAAGATGACGGTTACCTCCTGACGTACATCTCCGACATGAACGAGGATCGTTCAGCGTGCCTGATCTTCGACGCTGCCGACCCCGCGGCCGGCCCATTGGCCGAGGTGGCTCTGCCCGAGCGCATTTCGAGCGGGACCCACGCGGTCTGGGCACCTGCGTCCGCGATAGCCACCTGATCCCTGCACCCGAGGGGTCCGCAACTCCCTGGTGTGAACACGTGGATGCCTCACTCCCAGGCGACGGTGCGGTCCTCGTCGGGGCGGCCCTCCTCTTCGAAGGAGGCCTCGGCACTTCTGGGTGCTGTGGTGGCGTCGACAGATGCGGCCGCCGTGTTCTCGATGCTGCGGAGCGCTCCGGTGGCCGATCAAGCGCCACGCGACCGCGAGTCGATACGTGAATTCAACAAAGGCCTCAGCGCAGTTGCGGAGATCACGCTCTTCGCAGTTCACCGCGCCTGGGTAATTCAACACGTTGGGGAATGGTGGTAGGCCCCTGTAGCATCGATAGGTGGGTTTTCCTGTGGCGGTAACGTCGCGCAGAGCGACAGCGATGTTCAGCGCTGCTCTGATAGCGGCTGTCCTGGGCGCGCTGCTCAGCCCCACAGTGGCGCTTGCCCAGAACCCCGTGGGTAGCTCCGGCACGACTACCACCGTCGCTCCGCCTGTTGCAACCGAACCGACGACGCTTCCGAGCACCCCCACAACCGCCGCCCCGCAGAAGCCATCCGCGCCCGGAGCAACCAGTTCGACCACTGTCCCCGACACTTCACCGGTTGATGACTTCCGTGATCCCGGAGGGACCACCATCCCACCCACGAGACGCGAACAACTCGTTCCGCCGCCCATCGATCTGACGTCGCTCAACCAACTGCTCGGTACGCGTCGCGCCGCGGCGGTCGAACAGGCAACCGGTATCACCGATGCAGCCAACTCCGAGGCACTCTCGTTGGTGGCCGACCAGAAATCGGCACTCGCGAAGCTGAACGCCCAGGTTCCCGCTCTCGACGCTGCGGTGGCAGATGCGCGGGCAGGGGAGCGCGACGCCACCGCTGAACTCGAACGGGCACGTGCCCGCAAAGCCGACCTGGCTGTGGAGTCCTACACGCTGGCACTCTCAGGGAGTTCCGCCACGATGGACGCGGCAGCTGACCTGCTCGCTGATTCCGATGGCTACGAGAACTTCGTGCGCACCACCCAGTACAGCGGGGCGGCATGGAGTTCCCTCGAGCGAGGTGTCGGGGTGGCCGAGCGTTCGCTCGCTCAGGCGGAGGCGGCCACACAAGCCGCTATCGACACACGCAAACACCTCGAACGTCGTATCGGGGCGGCCCAGAGTGCCGTGGATGCATCGGTGAGCAATGCCGAACAGGTTGCCGCCGAGGGTGAGAACCGGATTGCCGTGGCGAATGCCATCGGTGACGATCTGTCGGTGGCAGGGCTGGGACCGACGATTATGGGAGAGACCCTTCTCTCACCCGAGGATCTCGCCGCTTTCTCAGCCAGGCGCAGCGGAGCGGCACCATCGGTGGACCTACTGGAACTGGCACGACTCTTCGTACTGGAAGGCACCGCAGAAGGGGTCCGTGCCGATATCGCCTGGGCGCAATCCATCCTGGAAACGGGAAACTTCGGCTATCGAGGCTCGATGGTTGCCACATCTGACAACAACTACGCCGGTATCGGTGCCTGCGACAGTTGCTCGGGAGGGTTCAGGTACGGAACGCCACAGATGGGAGTCCGGGCCCAGGTACAACTCCTCCACACCTACGCCGACGACAACCTCACCGCCTCGGACCTGGCATTCCCTCCGGCGGGCAAGCCTCCGGAGTCGAGCAGCGTCAGGGGATGCTGCGACACGTGGATGGAGCTTTCGGGAGTATGGGCGACAGGCCCCGGCTATGGAGTGAAGATCCTCACGATCTACAACGACATGTTGGCATTTGCCGCGGAGCGCCAGCGAGAGGCCCAGAAATGGGCGGCATTGGCCCCGGATGGACCGGATCAGGCGCCGGCCGTTCCGACACCCGCCGCGGTGCCGGCGCCGGTACCCGCAGGTGAACCAGGCTGACATCTACCCATCGCGCAGAATTCGCCCGATGGCTGCCGCGAGCCCCTCGTAGGTGTCCATCGCGGGGAACTGCGGGAACTCGGCGATCACGTTTGCCGGAGCACTGAAGAGGAACCCGTGGTCGGCTTCGGCGAGCATGGTCGTGTCGTTGTAGGAGTCACCAGCGGCGATCACTCTGTATTCAAGTGAGTGCAGTGCCTCGACCGCGCGACGCTTCTGATCGGGCTGGCGCAACCTGTAGTCGGTGATCCTGCCATCGGTGTCGATTTCGAGACGATGGCAGAAAATCGTCGGCCAACCGAGTTGGGCCATGAACGGCCGGGCGAACTCCTCGAAGGTGTCGGACAGGATCACGACCTGTGTGGTCGATCGGAGTTCGTCCAGGAAAGCCTTCGCACCTTCGAGTGGAGCGAGGGTCGAGATCACCTCGGTGATCTCTCCCATGCCCAGGCCGTTCGAGGCCAGCGTCGCAAGGCGTTGGCCCATGAGGATGTCGTAGTCGGGTTCGTCGCGGGTGGTGCGCGCGAGTGCGTCGATGCCGGTGGCCTCCGCTGTGGCGATCCACACTTCGGGAATCAGCACCCCCTCGAGGTCGAGGGTGACGATGCTCTGGCGACTGGTGGAGGAACCCATCGCCCTAGTGTGCTCATTGTCGGGTTCCGGGTCGAACTCCAGCCCGCAATGGATCGTCCGTCGAGGGGCCCGCGCCCAGTATTGGACCGGACAGACGACTGCCACGGCTTGCCGATTCCTGAGAGACTTGCCATCTTCGCTTTGTCGACTATCGTTTGATCGATGCCCGCCGACAGATCGTCGGTGCTTGTCGCGACCAGATGTTGAAATCGGCTGCGTCAGGGGCAGGAAGGGCCATGTGACTCTCGACAACCGGCGGACCATGCTGTCCGTTACTCCCCAGACAGAGCGGGCAGTCCATTGATGGACAGCTTGAGTAGTTGGTGGGAGTTCGTCTCGGATCATTGGGACGAGGTGTTGACGGCGACCTTGGAAACCGCGCGGATGGTTGTGATCGCGATGGCGGTCGGCACCGTGATCTGCGTGATTCTCGGTGTGCTCGCGCACCGCAAGCCCGCACTCAGGGAACCGTTTCTGGCCGTTACGTCCGTGGCCATGACGATCCCATCGCTCGCGCTGTTCGCTATTTTCATCCCGCTCATCGGCACCGGGGCCAAGCCGGCGATCGTGGCGTTGACCATCTATTCGCTCATGCCGATCCTTCGGAACACGATCACGGGACTCGACGGCGTTGACCCGGCGGTCGTGGAGTCAGCGAAAGGCATGGGGCTCTCAGGTCTGCAGCGCCTGCGAATCGTGGAACTGCCGCTGGCCTGGCCCGTCATACTCACAGGTATCCGGATCTCCGCCGTGTTGAACCTGGGTATCTCGGCCATCGCAGTGCTCGTGGGGGGCGGCGGACTAGGCGTCTACATAAACGATGGACTCAACCGGTTCCCACTGCCCACGTCGGTTGAACGCACCTGGACCGGCATCATCTTCACCGTCGTGCTGGCCCTGTTGTTCGACTTCGCATTCACGGGGCTCAACCGCTTTACGACATCCAAGGGAATCCGCTCATGAGTATCCAGGAATCCACACCCCCCGCTCACACAGTTGGTGCAGCTCCGGGTTCGGAAGCGATGATCCATCTTCAGGATGTCTCAAAGCGTTACCCGGGATCCGCTGACGCTGCCGTGGAAGATCTGACGCTGGACATTCCCAAGGGTGAGATCCTGGTGCTCGTCGGCCCTTCGGGTTGTGGCAAGTCGACCACCCTGCGCCTGATCAACAGAATGATCGAGCCATCAGGGGGTCGGATCTATTTCGGCGGCGAGGACGTCACCGATGTCAACCCCGATGATCTCCGACGGCGCATCGGCTACGTGATCCAGCAGATCGGCCTCTTTCCGCACCGAACGATCGCCGAGAATGTCGCGACGGTACCGAAGCTGCTCGGGTGGCCGAAGACCAAGATCGGTCCGCGGGTCAACGAGCTGCTCGAGATGGTGGGCCTCGACCCAGCCGTATTCGCCAGGCGCTATCCGAAAGAACTCTCCGGTGGTCAGGCTCAGCGCGTTGGCGTGGCCCGGGCCCTCGGCGCGGACCCGGATGTTCTGCTCATGGACGAGCCTTTCGGTGCGATCGATCCCATCACGCGGGATCGCCTTCAGAACGAGTTCCTGCGTCTGCAGGGGGAGTTGCGCAAGACGATCGTGTTCGTGACCCACGACGTTGACGAGGCCATCAAGATGGGGGATCGGATAGCGATCCTCGGCGAGCGCAGCAAGGTGGCGCAGCTGGATACCCCGGAACGGATCCTGGCTCTACCCGCGAACGATTTCGTGAACGATTTCACCGGCAGTGGTTCAACGCTCAAGGGCTTGCACTTCGAGCGCGTGCGCAACGTCGAGTTGGCGGACTGGCCGGTTGTCAGCGCTGGCGCTGATCGCTCCGAGGCACTTGCACTCCTGCATGCGAGCCCTGAGAAATGGCTGTTGGTGCTTGACGAGCAGAACCATCCTGCGAGGTGGGTCAACGAGCAACACCTTGCCCGGGCCGGCACCCCGCTCACGCAACTCGGCGCTCCGGTCGTCGCCACAGTGGAACCTCAGGCAACGCTCCACGATGCCCTCGAGGAGATGCTGTCATCCAACGCCGGCAGCTGCGTGGTCGTCGATGGTAGGGGTACGTTCCAGGGCGTGATCGCGGCCGAGACCCTGACCGGGGCCGTGTCAAGGATGCGCGCAGAGGCGCAGCGACATTACGAGGAACTTGCTGCCGAGGTTCATCCCACGGAGTTGACAAGCGGTAACGGTGCAGACCGATGAGCGTCACGCTCGACGACTTCGAGGGCGAGATCCTCAAGGATCCCAGTACCGGTGCCACCGGGGCGCTGCGCGACAAGCCGGCGCTGTTCTACATCCCAGTGGTTATCGTTGTCTCCGCAGTCCTCCTGTGGCTCTATGTGAGCAATGCGACCATGATCACCCAGGATTCCCTGGCTCTCGACTGGTCGAAGAAGCTGCAACCGCAGATCATCCAGCAGATCCAGTTGACTCTCGCGTCGACCACGATCGTGTTGTTCGTGGCGATACCCCTGGGGATGCTGCTGACACGAGCTGCTGCACGGAAATTCTCTTCACCGGTGCTGTGGGTAGCGAACGTAGGCCAGTCCGTTCCGGCCTACGGGCTTTTCGTGGTGTTCTATTTCTGGGCGGGTACCGGCTTCTGGACGGCAGTGTTCGCGCTGGCCTTCTTTTCAATCCTCCCCGTCCTGAGAAACACGATGGTCGGAATAGACCAGGTGGATCCCGCCGTGATCGAAGCCGGAAGGGGTATGGGACTCACCAAGTTCCAGGCTCTCCGCTCGATCGAGATGCCTCTCGCGGTTCCGGTGATGCTCGCAGGTGTGCGCACCGCTCTGATCATCAACGTAGGTATGGCGGCCCTGGCCTTCTTGATCGGCGGCGGCGGCCTCGGTGAAACGATCCAGGCAGGCATCAAGCTGCAGCGGAACCTGGTGATCATCACGGGTGCTGCCCTCACTGCGATCGTCGCTCTGACCGTGGACTGGGTAGCCGCCATGGCTGAACAGTTCCTGCGCCCGAAAGGACTCAAATAGCAGTTCCGGCTCGGGGGTACTGCTTCGCGCGTCACCGAGAGACTTCGCAATCCACAGTTCGACAACAATAGGAGAAACTACATGAAAGCCTCACTCAAATGGCTCGCAGCCATACTGCTGCCATTGGCGCTCGTGGCGGCTGCCTGCAGCAGCGGCAGCGACGACAGCGGAGACAACGCCGACTCGGGCAACTCGGGTGGAGAGACAGCCACCGGAGCTCTCGCAGATCTCGACTTCTCCGGCATGGACCTGACAGTTGGGTCGAAGGACTTCACCGAGCAGTTCGTGCTCAGCCAGATTCTCGAGCAGGCACTCACCGCGACCGGCGCAAACGTAACCGACAAGATCAACCTGGGTGGGACATCGGTCAACCGCGAAGCACTTCTCGCCGGTGAGATCGACATGTACTGGGAGTACAACGGAACCGGCTGGACGGTTCACCTCGCCCAGCAGGATCCCTCGGATGACCCCCAGACACTCACTGAGGACGTCCGGAAAATGGATCTCGAACAGAACCAGATCGACTGGATCGGTCGCGCTCCGTTCAACAACACCTACGGCTTCGCTACCGGACCAGATCTGACCAAAGCAAACGGTGGTGCGTTCGATCTGCAGGGAATGGCCGACTACCTGAAGGCCAATCCCGACGCCACGGTCTGCATGGAGACGGAGTTCCCGAACCGTCCCGACGGTGCGCCACTGTTCACCAAGGCCACAGGCTACGAGATCCCCGAGAGCCAGACGCAGATCCTCGACACGAACGTGATCTACACCGAGACCGCCAAGGGCGAATGCGACTTCGGTGAGATCTTCACCACAGACGGTCGGATCCCGGCTCTTGACCTCTCGATCGTCGATGACGGCGGGGCGTTCATTCTCTACAACGTCTCACTGAACATCCGTGACGAGGTCTACCAGAAGGCACCGGATCAGTTCGATGCGCTGGTGCCGATCCTCATGGACCCGCTCGACAATGACGCGATGGCGGAATTGAACCGTCAGGTGTCCGTCGACGGCGAGGATCCCGCAGACGTCGCCCAGAAGTACCTCGTGGACCAGGGATTGGTCAAGGGCTGAATCAAGCACCGGTGAAAGACCCCTGTAAGGGGTCTGGACATACGAGTGGCCGGTACCCGAGGGTGCCGGCCACTCGTATGTCCCGGAGGGGCGATCTCAACGTCTACCAGAAGGGACTATTTCAGCTAGGACTCTCGTCGACGACGATGTCGAACTTCGCCTGGCCGTCTGCGACCGAGGTGATGGTGACCGTCACGCCGTAGGTGTCGCCGCCATCGGTGAGCTCGCACCGCATCTGGTTACCTACTTCAGCGTCTATCTCAGCTGGACAGGCCACGCCGTCGGGTCGTTTGCCGAGCTGTTGTTCGAGCACATCGGAGATCTCCTTCGCCGCGCGGTCGGGTGAGAGCACCGAAGGTGAACTGCAACCGGCCATGACACTCAACGCGGCAAGCGTCGCTAGCAGTGTCCTGGATACACGCCCGGACCTGGATTTCGGGCGGGCGGAGACACCTCGTTCCCCACGTGGCTCCACAGTCGGTTCGATAAATCGCATCAGGCACCTCCATCGAGTGCGTCGCCCAGGATTTCCCGCGCCGCCCGCTCGCCACTGGATATGGCCCCATCTATGTAGCCGCTCCAGCGCGTCGCTGTCTCGGTGCCTGCCCAGTGCAGAGCGCCGGTCTGTTTGCGCATCGAGTGACCGTAGGAGGTCCACAGCCCGGGAGGACAGAAGGCGCCGTAGCAACCTCCGGCCCATTCGTCATGTTCCCAGACCTTGTCCGTGTACGCGAGTGGAACCGAGGCGCGCCGTCCGAAGAAGCGTTCGAGGCAGCGCAGGGTTGCCTCCCGCCGTTGCTCGGCATCCAGCCGGGCCATGGACCTGGCGGAATCTGCATCGGCGAAAGCCACGAGCACCCCGTACGACGGGTCGTGAGGGCTGTTGTCGAAAGTGAGGTGGATAGGTCCCTCGTCGCTCACCGCTGACCCGTTGAGATCATCTTCGCGCCAGAAAGGTGTTTCGTAGACGGCATGGCACTTCACCACCGCGGCCATCGGTGAAGAAGCGATCATCTGCGCACGATCAGCGGGCAGCCGGGGCTCGAACTCGATGTCGGCCAGGAGCCGGGGAGGGGCTGTCAGGATCAGGTGCCTGGCCGTGAAGGTCGTATCGGCAGTACGCACGTCGACGCCGTCATTGGACCAATGGACCGAGGTGACGGGGCTGTCGAACCGAATGTCCAGCCCGCGGGCCATGGCTTCGGCCACCGTCTGCATGCCGCCGACGACCCTTGAATCCTGCGCGCCACCTCCGGTACCGAACAGCATGTCGAGGTCGTCTCCCGAATGGATGTAGAACAAGGCGTGGAGTAGCGAGATGTTGTGGGAGTTCTCCGCGAACACCGCCTGGAGACCCAACTCGAAGACCTCTCGTGCATCCGCGTCGGGCAGGTTCCGATCGAGCCAACTCCCGAGCGTGACCGCGTCACGCTGAATCGCCCCCCGGGCACGCCAAGGCGCATCGAGCGGGACGCCTCTCGACATCTGCTCGAGGCGCTTCTGGGCCCATGCGATGTTGAGGAGTGACCTGACCGGCAACTTGGGTATCAAACCCCGGTACCGGATCTCCGCTCCGTCGAGGTGCAGCAGTGAGTCGCCGCCGGTCCATGTGGTGAAGGTCTGCAACCCGTGTTTGTCGACGTGGTGCCTCAAGCGCTCCTGGGTCGGTCCCAGCCACTGACCGCCGAGATCCACTCGCAGAGACTCGATGCCCGGGACTGATTCGGTGAAGACACGTCCGCCTACGCGGTCGCGTGCTTCGAGAACCACATTGTCGACGCCCGCGTCCCTGAGTTGGGAGGATGCTGCCAGCCCGGCGAACCCCGCGCCCAGAACCACGACCTCGTGGTCCGCGGACCCTGCCTCGATCACCGGCCTCTCGCTTTCAGGAATACCCACTCAGGCAGTATCGCACCCGTACCAGGTGTGGTCAGCCAGATCCGGGAAGCGATTCAGGGTCCGGGTCTGTGCCATGGGTTCCGGGAGTCAGCGTGTGCGGGCCGCCGGCGACCCGGTCGCGGATCCAGTTGAGGCTCGCCGAAACGTCCTGTGCATCGACCCAGCCCTCGAGCGTGACTTCGACCGACTCGAGGTCGGGTATCGTGCCCAGGATCTCGACGGTGACTTCGTCAGCTGCCATGTCGGCAACACGTGTATCTCCCAACGGGTCCATCATGATGGGCTCAGAGGGCTCCCTCATCACGTACAGCTCCCCGGTATCCTGAACCCAGTTGCATTCCCAGCGGACACCGCCTTCATCGGTCCAGTCCGAACCGAAGGTGTACTCACGCGATGTGCGGCGCTTGGGGTTGCTGTCGTAGAAGATTTCGATATCCATGGCAGTGGCTCCGTCGATCAGTCTCGATTGCGGTCGATCAGTGTCGACTGAGACTACGGGCTGACACACGAACGACGCGAGTTTCGGACGATTCATGACGTACCGTGCCCGATGGCGGGCTGTGTTCGCTCACGGACTGGCGATCGAGGCCAGGAAAGGATCGATGGTGTCAGGCTCCATGCAAGCGAGCGAATGGCCACAGTCCGGCACGATCACGACCTGGTGTATGGCGGGATTTCCGTCGGTGGCGATCGCGTCAGCGAGGAGGTTCGCCTGTGAGACAGGCACGAGGGGATCGTTGGCACCGTGGATGTGGAGCAGTGGAGGATCCGACGGGTCGATCTTGGTGACCGACGATGCAGCGATCATTGCGGCCATGTCCTGGTAGCCGGGTAGCCCGAAGAGCACTTTGGTGGCGGTTGCGTCGGGACGGTCGGGCCAATAGGTCGAACCGCTGACCGATACCGCGGCGTCGAACTTCGCCCCGGAGTCATCGAGGGTCACCCACTCGGCCATCTGGGCCCCTGCGGACCAACCCATGCCGACGAGGGGGTAGGCGGGAGCCTCGTATTGTGCGGCCCCGGTATTGCGCCACCAGTTGATGGCCGTGCGGACGTCGTTTGGTTGAGCGGGCCACACGTCCAGCGGCGCCAACCTGTAGTCGATCGACACGACGACCCATCCTTCGCTACGGAGGCGCCTGATCCAGGGCCAATCACCCTCGAATCGGTCTCCCGAGGTGTAACCGCCCCCGTGCATGTACATGATCGTGCCCACTGCTGAGGCGGTGCACGCGGGATAGATGTTGGCCGTTCTGAACAGGCCGTCGCCGTAGGGAACACCCTTGTACGCGGGGCCCGCAGGGTCGTGTACAGCGGTGGGGCATCCCGACCCTGTGGGTGCAGGGGATGCGGGAGCACACGACGCTCCCAGCGTCGCCACGCCGAGGATTGCTACGGCTACCAAGGTTCTACGTATCACGACTCATATGCCCTTCCGTGTCCCTCCGCCCGGAATGTCATGCGCGTTACGCCCGAACGCGGATGCCGAACTCGGTTCAGGATACCCCTGTAGAAGGCCCAGCGGTAAACAATTGGCGGGGAATGTGCGCCGTGGGTTGGGCGGACCTACCTAACGGACGGGTTCGTCGGGGCGCTTTTCGGTTTCGAGCGAGCCGAGTTCGAACGCCTCGATCTCGTCGACCACGGGCGCGTCGCCTTCCACGTTGAGGTGCGGAATGATGCGATCCAGCCAGCGGGGTAGCCACCAGTTCTTGTCACCGAGCAACTCCATGGTCGCCGGCACGAGGAGCATGCGGACGATGGTGGCATCGAGCAGGACGGCAATCGCCAGTCCGAACCCCATGAGCCTCACGGTCCGGTTGGACTCGAGGATGAACGAACCGAAGACGAACACCATGATCGCTGCTGCGGCGGTGATCACCCGTGCTGTCGCCGCGAGGCCGTCTGCGACCGACGTGCGTGAGTCCCCGGTGCGCACCCATTCCTCGTGGATCCGTGACAACAGGAAGACCTCGTAATCCATCGACAGCCCGAAAACGATCGCGAACAGCATCATGGGTAGGAAGGGCTCTATCGGCGCTGCCTCGACACCGAGGAAGGCCCGACCCCATCCCCATTGGAACACCGCCACCATCAGGCCGTATGCGGCGCCGATGGACAGGAGGTTCATGATGACGGCCTTGAGCGGCACGAGGACGGACCGGAAGACGCCCATTAGCAGCAGGAAGGACAGTCCAAGCACCGCAGCGAAGAACCAGGGCAGGCGCGCCGAGAGATACTCCGAGAAGTCGACGGTCACCGCCACGAACCCCGTCACCTTGACGTCCGTGCCGCTGGGTTGAACCGACGGCAGAACGTCATCGCGCAGGGTGTTGACGAGGTCGGTGGTACCGGCGGCCTGGGGGGAGGTTTCGGGCTGCACCTGCCACAACGCCGCAGTCGCCGTGTCCAGATCGGGGTTCGTCAGGTTGTTCGGTATCGGCCCGGAGACGCTTGATACCCCCGGAGTGGACGCGATGGCATCGGTCGTTGCCACCAGACCGGCAGGATCGACGTTGCCGTCGAGTTCGGTCACCAGGATCAACGGGCCATTGGATCCGGGGCCGAATCCCTCCGCCAACAGGTCATAGGCCTGGCGTGTTGTGCTGCTCTCGGGGTCGTTGCCGGAGTCCGAGAACCCGAGTCGCATCGAGAACACGGGGATGGCTGCGATCAACAACAGTGCCGCGCTGCTCAGGGCGATGGTCCACGGTCGTGCCTGGACGACGCGGCTCCAGCGGTAGGCAAAGGTCTCGCGCAGTGGACGGTGGCGCCTGCTCGGCAGCTTCACTCTCAACGGGGCATACGCGAGGCTCGCCACCAGGACGATCAACGCGAGTGGGAAGCCGATCATCAGTGGTTGGATCTTCAGACCGAGGCCGAGCAGTGCCATGACCACGAGACCGGCAGCGATCATGCCGCGCCAACGGCTCACGTTGATGCGCTCACCGACGAAACCCAACAGGGCCGGAAGCAAGGTGAGTGAAGCCAGCAGTGTCACAGCGACCACCACGGCTGAACCAATGGCGAGTCCATTGACGAAACTGATGCCCATGAGGAGCATGCCCAACAGGGAGATGACCACGGTGACCCCGGCGAAGGTGACCGCCCGCCCGGAGGTGTCGACAGCAATAGCGACCGATTCAGCGACGTCATGGCCAGCCGAGAGCTGTTCGCGGTAGCGGGTGACTATGAACAACGCGTAGTCGATTCCGACTCCGAGGCCGATCATCACCCCAAGGGTGGCGGCGAAGTCAGGCATGGACATCAGGTTGGACAGGAGAAGGATCAGGGTCGAACCGATTCCGATACCACCCAGCGCGACGCCTATGGGGAGACCCATGGCGAGCACCGATCCAGTGGCGAGGATGAGGATCACGATCGCGAAGGCGAGCCCGAGCAGTTCTGACGCAGGAGGTTCGAAGTTCGCAAAGATCTGGCCGCCGTATTCGATGCGCACCCCGGCCATGTCCGGCGCCAGGTCCTCGACGGCCTTGGCGAAGTCTGCCGACTCTGCCTGATCGACCTTGCCCGGGAGTTCGACCTCCGCGTAGGCGATCGTTCCGTCCTCGGACATTCTGCTCTGTCCGGCCAGAGTCGTGGGATCGAAGTTGTCGCCCAGGAACCGGCTCATGATCGCGAGTGCTGCCTGTGGATCTTCGGTCGGAGGGGCGAACGGGCTGGTGACGGTCGTGTTGTCGAGGTCATCGACCTCGTTCAGGAATTTGTCGATATCCGCACGCACGGTCGGATTCTCGAAGCCGTCCGCGCTCTGGAAGACGATCGTCCCCGTGGCACCGGCGCCGAAGCCTCCGAAGCTGTTGTCGAGGATGTCGAACCCTGCGCGGCTCTCCACGTCGGGAAGGTCGAACTCGGTGTGGACATCGCTGCCGATGATCCCCGAGAGGGCTCCGAGGATGACCAATGCGCCGATCCACAGTGCGACTACGAGACGGCGGCGTCGAACGCAGAAGCTTCCTATACGGCTGAACATGTGGCTCCCGGGGAGGTGCGGAGACGACCGCGGGTCAACCGCAGGCGGACTTCTAGGGGTGCGACAAGTGTGCGTTGCGACGGCCGGTTCGTGCAACGTATGCGGTGTGACTCTTGTCCGAGCACATTCTGCGCCCTCAGCCGGCCGGCGTGTCGCCGAGGTAGATCCCCACCGAACGAGCGGTATGGGCAAGTTCCTCGGTCGGGTCCACCAACGCGGAACCAGCTGCCACGACATCACGGAGTGGAACCGGATTGATCCGGGTGCCGTGCAGGGCGACCATCGTGTCGTAGCGGCCTTCTGCGACCAGATCGACCGCGTGGATGCCGAATTCGGTTGCGAGGATCATGTCTATTGCACTCGGCTCACCACCTCGTTGGAGATGTCCGAGGACGGTCGCCCTCGCTTCGAGCGAACCGTCGGTTGCATCCTCGAGAGCCATGGCGATCGCTTCACCGACCCCGCCGTGGTGGCGCCTCTGAGACCGGTCGCTGGCGCCCACGGTGGCTCCCTCGGGTGGAGCAGCGCCTTCGGCTACCACGACCAACGCAAAGGCCTGGGTCCGTCGCTTGCGGGTTGCCTCGATGGTCTCCACGAGACCCTCGAGTGACCATGGGATCTCTGGAATCAGGATCGCATCCGCCCCGCCCGCGATACCTGACGAGAGAGCGAGATGGCCGGCTCCGCGGCCCATGGTCTCGAGAATCATGACGCGGTCGTGGCTGACTCCGGTGGTGCGAAGCTGGGAGCAGGCCCGGGTGACGGTGCGAACAGCAGTGTCGAATCCGATCGATTGGTCGGTGAGGGCCACGTCGTTGTCGATGGTCTTCGGGATCCCCACGAGGTTCCAACCTGATCGGGCGTGTTCCTGGAGGATCGCGAGGCTGCCGTCGCCTCCGATGGCGATCAGGGCGTCCAGACCCAGGGCGTCGTAGCCCGCTTCGATCACCGAGGCCACCGCATCTATGGGCCTGTTGATGGAACCGAGGATGGTGCCACCGGTGCTCAACATCGGGTCGTAACCATCCAGATCCAACAAGGTGGGCGTTAGCGGACGCGCCTGACGGTTTGCCAGTCCCGCCACAGCATCCTCGATCCCGAGAACCTCGAAGCCATGGCCGTTGACGGCTCGGCGTGTGATCGCACGGATGGCGGCGTTCAGCCCCGGGCAGTCGCCGCCGCTCGTCATCACTCCGATCTTGCGCGTTGACGGGGTCATTTGGCTCCAGGGTTCATGAGAATCTCCCCCAGTGTGGCCCACCGACCGGAGGTTTCGGTGACAGGCGGAACGGGGGTCGTGAATGTGTGTAGCGTCTGGTCCATGGGATGCGGCTGCCTCATATTGCTCGCTTCGGGGATATCGCCTCGCCTGGCGCTGTTCCTCGTGTGGTTGTTCAGTGACCGGATGTCAGTTGCCATCGATTCGTTCTGGCTCGGGTTCGCCGGGTTCCTGTTCTTGCCATGGACCACCCTTTTCTGGGCGATCGCATACGCCCCGCTCCATGGAGTGAGTGGTCTCGGCATGCTCCTGGTTGCGTTCGGTTTCGTGGTCGACATCACATCATGGATGGGTGCGGGGCGTGAACGAAGCCAGCGTGCCGCAGTGTGACCGCGGGCGACCCCCGGTGTGGCTCAGGCTCACCGCTCGGGTTGGCGCTCGATCCTGAGGGTCAGTAGTTCGAAGGGCCGCATTTCCAACTCGATGACGCCCGCAACGACTTGGGGATGACCATCTCCGTAGGGTTCCTCCATCAGATTGGTGCGGAACGCGGCGAGGGCCGGCCGGGCGAGTTCCAGGGTGGTACGCACCCGGTCGCCGGTCGCTTCCCACATGCGCACCACGAGGTCGCCCGAACCATCGTCCGCAAGCTTCACTGCAGACACCGCGATCCGGGGGTCCGCGAGCGTGCAGACGGGGTCGGAGGTGACAGCGAGGGATGGTGGTTCCTGCTCTGGCGCCGATGCCGGGGGGCGCACCCGCAGCGGTGTGTTCAGTGCCTCCGCCTGACTCAGAACCTCGGCCAAACCGGGCCCGTGGGGGAGCAGCGAAACGGTCACACGATGGTGACCGCGATCCGCCGTGGGATCGGGGTAGCTGGGAGCGCGGAGCAAGGAGATCCGGATACCGCCCTCCTGAACCGAGTATCCGTAGCGCCCGTTGTTGAGTAGGGCCACGCCGAACCGTGGTTCGCTGAGATCCACCCATCGGTGGGCCGCTACCTCGAACTTTGCCGCGTCCCAGCTGGAGCTGGCGTGTGTGGGGCGGCTCACATGACCGAACTGCACCTCGCATTCGGCGGTCTCGCTACGGATATCCAGTGGGAAGTAGAGGCTCAGGTACTTCTCGTCCTCGGCCCAGGCGACATCCATCGTGATATCGAGGCGTGCACTGTCTGCGGTGAGTCTGTAGGTCTGGGTCGCCGATGAAGCTCCGAATGTGTAGTGCGCCTGGACCTCACCCACCAGTGGGCCGCGTTCGGTCACGGTGATCGAATCAGCGGCCGGAACCGGGACCGAACCCGGAGCGGTCCAGCTCTCGAGGTCCCACGCGTCGAACTCGACCGGTTGGTCCGTCGCGATCTGGAGCTGGGCGACGCTCATGCCAGCAGGTACCAGCTCGCGATCGATACGGCGATCGACGACCGATCCGACAGCGCCGGTTTCGTTGAACGTCACCTCGAGCAGACCGTTCCTGAGGCTGTTGGCAGAGGCCTCAACGGCATCGGTTGTCGCCAGGGTAACGAGTTCGGAGGTTCCCATCCCGGGGACCGCGACGAGTGCGACGTGGCTGCCATCGGCGAGCTGTTGTGTCGACCCGGGTGCGTTCGGCGACGCCGGTACCGCGACGACCTCACCCCTGGGATGGGTGGCCGAGTTGATCACGACTGTGTGTTCGGGGTTGATCCGGGCGATCAGCCCCGAGAGGATCTCCTCGAGTCGTTCGGCGACTGCGGCGTGTTCCGCCTCGGCGTCGTGGTGGACCCACGCGATCGACGACCCCGGGATGATGTCGTGGAACTGTTGGATGAGGACCCGCTTCCACAGTCGGTCCAGTTCACCACGATGACTGTTGTCACCGAGCGTGGCGGCCCAGAGCTCCACTTCACGCAGGAGCCCTTCGCAGCGCCGGTTACCGAGCTTGGTCTCTGTCTGGGAAGTGAGTGTTCCGCGGTGCATCTCGAAATAGAGCTCGCCGCGCCAGCGGGGAGTCCCGGGCCGTGCGAGTTCTGCTTCGAGGTCCTCGAAGAACGCCGTGGGTTGGCGGATCGACAGGTGGGGGAGCCCGGCCGTGTCGGCGAGCAGCCGGGCACGCTCGAGCATGTCAGCGGTCGGTCCGCCACCACCGTCTCCATATCCGAACGGAACGAGCGAATGATCCGACCATGCGTGGTCGGAGAAGTTCGCCGACGCGTGGATGAGTTCCGCGGGGCTGAGCTCGGAGTTGTAGGTCTCCACGGGAGGGAAGTGGGCCACCACGGTCGATCCATCGATGCCCTCCCAGGTGAAACTGTGGTGTGGGAAGCGATTCTGCTTGTTCCAACTCAGCTTCTGGGTGAGGAACCGCGTGAAGCCCCCCTCGCGAAAGATCTGCGGGAGGCTCCCCGGATAGCCGAAGACATCGGGGATCCAGACCTCATCACAGCGGGCACCGAAATGCTCTTCGAAGTATCGCTGACCGGCAACGATCTGGCGCACGAGCGACTCGCCGTTGGGGAGGTTCATGTCGGCCTCGACCCACATGCCGCCGACGGGGATCCACTGCCCCTGCGAGGCGCGCTCACGGATCTCGTCGAAGAGTTCCGGATGATCCTCCTCGATGAACTCGTACTGCGCAGCCTGGGAGCACACGAAGATGTGCTCCGGGTACCGCTCCATCAACTGCACCTGGTTGGCGAACGTACGAGCCGCTTTACGACGTGTTTCGCGGATCGGCCACAGCCATGCGGTGTCGATGTGAGCATGTCCCACCGCTGTCAGGTGGTGGGCATCGTCTGCCGCCCCGGGAGCGAAGCCCTCGGCCAGGACGTGCCGTGCCTGCCGTGCAGTGGCCGGGACGTCGTCCATGTCGAGTGAGTCGAGAGCACGGCCAAGAATCGCCGTCAGACGGGTTCGCCGGGCAGTGCCCTTCCTGAGCGCTCGCATTATCTGGTTGAGCGTGGAGAACTCCCGTATGAGCTCGCGGACCTGGCGGTGGTAGCTGACCAGGTCCACCCCGCGGAACACATACAGGGGTGAGGTTCCGGAGGTGCTCCGGTCTCCCAACGGGTTGGGAGTGAAACTGGAGGCGAAATCGGGGTTGGCGGCCGCTTCCAGGAGGAACTCGATCCGATCGCCGTCTGTCACCACCTCCAGTGGGATGCTGCGTCTGCGGGGGTGCACTCCGCATCGGATGAGGTTGTCCACGTACACAGCCGCTTCGGCCTGGAAGCCTGCCATGGCACCGGTGAACCCGATATCAGCCTTCACCTCGACTCCGAGGCCTTCGGCCGCTGGCGGGTCATCGAGAGCCAGTACCGTTCCGCTGACCGAGAACCACGTCGTACCCCACGGCGGTCCCCACCGATCCCCGGGGGCAACCGCTCGGAAGGCGTCCAGGTCGAGTTCGGTTACGCCGACTGGTTCACCCGGTAGATGTGACGCGGTTACCTCGAGTGCCACGCGCTGGTGTATCTCGGTGGGCATGATTCTCTCGCTGAGCACCCGGTTGACTCGGTTCTCGACAATCTGACTGTTGTCATGCACAGCTCCACGATGCCATGTGGAAAGCCTGATCGGCGTACCTCCGGCCATCCCCGGTGTGGAGCGGCCACCCGTATGACCCGTACACGGTCACGGCTGACGCGGCGGCGGTCGCGGGACCTCGGTCAGATGCTCTCGCCGCAGTTCTCGACCGCGAACGAGTCCAGAGCGGAGAGAACTCCCAGGGCGCCCAGTCCACCGATGAAGGCCTTTCCCGGCTCCTGCGGCGACATCTTGAGCTCCACGATCAGATCATCCAGTTCCCCGACTACCGCTGACGACACTCCCTCGATCTCGGCTGGCTCGTCCGGGGCCAGAGTCGCGACGTACTCCCTCAGACTCACCGCCGACTCCACCGAGCCGTCAAGTGACAGCAACGCCGACGAGGGGGTCTCGGCCCCGTCCGGTGCTTCCGCGAACACGTCGGCGTACTGCTCTCGCAAGATGGCCTTCTGACCCAACATGGTCGAACACCAGGATTCGATCGATCGGTCGTCGGCCGGTGTCGTCTGTATGGTCTGCTCCGGGGCTGAGGCATCCTCTCCTCCGCAGGCACCAGCGACCACAACCAGAATGCATACGATGGCAATCCAGGCGCTCCTGCGATGAGGTGCGATTCGCCCGGCACACCTGTGAGGGGATCCTGCGTCGTTCACGGATCCGCAAAATATCAGATTCCAAAACGTCGGAATCGAGGTACTGCGTGGCTCGGGTGCGCCTGGTGCTCGGCGAGCAGGGATCATGGCCACATGGCTGTGATGACCCAGACGGCGACCATCCCCGCGGAAATGGTCCACCCGATGGACCTGGTTGCAACCGAAACCGCGAATGCCACCGCGAATGCCACGTACCAGGGGCCGAACTCGCGTATGGCAGCGCCTTCGAACACGAGCGCGTTGGCCACGAGGGCCGGGAGCACGGCCGCCGGAATCAGCCCGAGGAGCGATCTCAGGCGTGGGGAGATATGTCGGCCCGCGGACAACGCTATGACCGAGACGCGCAGTAGGTAGGTCCCGATCGCTGCCAGAGCGACCTCGAAGGTGAAGCTCACCGTGGTTCCTCGTGCCGGCGATCAGGGGCATCCGATGCGTCGGGCGCGGTGAAGAATGCCCCCACACATATCCCGGCCAGTGCACCGAGGAGGATATTGATACCCGCCGGCAACCGACCAGCTGCAATGGTCACGATCACCGAGGTGATCGCCGCGGCGATCGCTGGGCGATCACGCAGGGCCGGAACGACAAGCGATGCGAACGTCAACGGGATGATGAAACCGAGTTGGAGCTCCTCGGGAATCCTTGCCCCTGCGAGGAGCCCCAGGATGGTTCCGAGTTGCCACAGGACGAAGATGGTGATCCCCGCACCGAAATAGAAGCCGCGTCGCGCTGCCGGGTCCTGTTCGGTTTGGAACTCGATCAGGGAAAGGGTTGCGTTCTGGTCTGTCATGAGGTGTGTCAGACCGAATCGCCAGGGCGCGCTGAACTCTCCGAATGCCGGTGCCAACGCAGCGGAATAGAGCACGAATCTGGCATTGATCACCAGTGAGGTACTGACCGCCACGATCCACGCAGCGTCCTGGGTATGCAGATCCACGAGCGTCAGCTGCGAAGCCCCGGCGAAGATCCCAAGGCTTCCGAACAACCCGGGTAGCGCACCGACGCCCGCCTGTGCCGCCGCGACTCCATAGACGATGCCGAACGGCGCGATGCTGATCGCCAGGATGAAGGAGCGTCTCGAACCGATGGCGACCGCGTGCGGGAACACCGACCGAGTTTGTCAGTTCCGTTGCTTGGAACGCTGCGTTTGGATCACCTGGTCGAGCCATCGGGCGAACGAAGGGCTGATCGTCGTGAACTCCACTCCGAAGTAGGCCCACCCGACTTCGTCAGCCGGCAATATGCGCCGGATCACCGCCTCGAAGGAGCACTCCCGGGTCAGCGAGACGGACACAGACGTGTGGACCACACAACGGGCTTCTGCCGGAGCGCGGACACCGGCTCCGCTCACCGACACGTTCTCGAGGAAGGCATTGCCGGAGGCCGGCATACCGGTGGCCGGTGTTGCCGACGCGGTGCCGCGGGCCTGGCGCAGCCGAGCGACCCATTCGCTGTCGGCATGTGGATCCCAGTGGATCGGGGTCCCAGCGACATGGAATCGCTCGCCGATACGCGCCTCGAAGTCCATGTGGTCACCATCGGCGCGAACACGCCGATGGTGAAGCTTTACGCCTTGGATTCCGCTAGTTGGCTCCGGACTTCGTCCATGTCGAGGCCCTCCGCCTGGGTCACGAGGTCCTCGAGAGCCGATTCACCGAGCGCGCCGGCCTGGTTGAACAAGAGGATGCCATCACGGAAGACCATCAACGTCGGGATCGACATTATGCCGAGACTGCCGGCGAGAGCCTGCTCTGCCTCGGTGTCCACCTTTGCGAAGGTGACGTCTTCGTGGTCCTGGGAAACCTTCTCGAAGACCGGAGCGAAGGCCTTGCACGGGCCGCACCACTCCGCCCACAGATCGACGAGCACTATGCCGTCTGCCTTCACAGTCTCTTCGAAGGTGCCCTCGGTCAGATTGACGATGGACATGTTGAACTCCTCTGCTGGTTCATCTACCCGGAATCGGGGGAGTCGATGTAAGAGGGCGTCCGGGTTGTTCGGCCTCGATAGTGATCAACATGGCGGATGCCTCAGGTATTCCGTCCGGTAGTGTGACGCAGCAATGACCGAACACCGGAACCCTGCTGCGCACAACGCTGCTACAGATGTACGCGTGCTGGTCATCGGGGCGGGAGCCGGTGGGCTCTGTATGGCCGCACGTCTCCGGATGGCCGGTATGGAGGACTTCGTCGTGCTCGAGCGCTCCGACGGTGTCGGCGGTACATGGCGCGACAATTCCTATCCGGACTCGGGTTGTGATGTGCCGTCGCACTTCTACAGTTTCTCGTTCGCCCAGAATCCCGACTGGTCAAGGAAGTGGGCCAAACAGCCTGAGATCCTCGAATACTTCGAGTCGCTCGTGGACCGCTTCGACCTGAGCGCACACTTCCGCTTCGGCGTGGAGGTGACCGAGGCCACGTGGTCCGATGACGACCTCTGCTGGACCGTACGAACCGCTCAGGGCGAGCGGATCACAGCGGACGTGGTCGTCTCGGGGTTGGGTCAACTGAACATGCCGAACATCCCGGACTTCGAGGGTCTGGGCGAGTTCGAGGGCACCAAGTTCCATTCTGCGCGTTGGAACCATGACCACGATCTAACGGGCGAGACGGTGGGTGTGGTGGGCATAGGCGCCTCCGCCATCCAGTTCGTGCCGCCGATCGCCCGGGAGGCCGGGCGCCTGATCCTGTTCCAGCGCAGCGCCAACTACGTCGCCCCCAAACCAGACCGTGAGTTCAAGGCGTGGGAGCGCTGGTTGTTTCGCAACGTGGGCCCGGTGCAACGCGCCTATCGGGCCTGGACCTACTGGCGTCTGGAGTCCCGTTTCGACCTGATGCGGCGTGATTCGAGACTGGGCCGCTTTCTCCAGAAGGCGTTTGCGAGGGAACTCTCGGCGATGGTTTCCGAGCGCCTTCCCGAAGAAGTCCTCATACCCGACTACGCGCCCGGTTGTCGGCGCCTGCTCGTGTCGAACGAGTGGTACCCGACACTGCTGCGCGACAACGTCGATGTCGTCGGCTGCGGGGTGGACAAGATCACCAGGCATGGGATCGGTACCACCGATGGCCGCCACTTCGATGTGGACACGATCATCTTCGGCACCGGCTTCACGACCACACAGTTCCTCACGCCACTCAAGATCACCGGTAGCGGCGGCCAGGACCTCAACGAGGTATGGGCGGACGGAGCGGTCGCCTACATGGGCATATCGGTCGCGGGCTTCCCGAACCTGTTCATGCTGTACGGACCCAACACCAACCTGGGCCACAACTCGATCCTGTTCATGATCGAACAGCAGGTGCACTACGTGCTGGAAGCACTCGAGCAGCTGGATCGGCGCGGTTCCGCTGCCCTGGAGGTCACCGCCCGAGCCCTGCAACGGTGGGACATCGAGATGCAGGAGCGATCCGAGGACACCGTGTGGGCGGGGGACTGCAACTCCTGGTACAAGACCGATGGCGGCAGACTGACCAACAACTGGGTGGGTCGCACCACCGAGTACCGCAGGCGGATGCGATCGCCCAGGTGGGACGACTGGAAATTCATCCGCCGGTAGGACCCGGGTGCGCCATGCCGCTCACAGCAGCGGCGGCACGACCGCTTCGACCAGGGCGGGACCTTCGACCGCCAGCGCTGCTTCCAATTGAGTCGTGAACTCCTCTGCTGTGGTGGCCCTGGTTGCGTGCTGCACGCCGAGCCCGTTGGCCAGCTTCACGAAGTCCAGATCCGGCCCGGAGATGTCCAACATCTCGTGAGCCTTCTTCCCATCAGCTGAGGCGCCGACACGTGCGAGTTCGAGCTCGAGGATCGCGTACGAGCTGTTGTTGAGGATCACGGTCGTGACATCCAGGTTCTCGCGAACCTGCGTCCACAGGGACTGCAAGGTGTACATCGCACTGCCATCCGATTCCAGGTTGAGGACCTTCCTGCCCGGTGATGCAACGGCTGCACCTGTCGCCACGGGCATCCCGAAGCCGATTGCCCCGCCGGGCAGGCAGAGCCAGTCGTGTGGCGGGGCACCGGCGGTGGCTCCCGCCACGAACAGGCCTGTTGTGTTGCCTTCGTCGGACACGATGGCCTCTTCGGGAAGCAGAGCCCCCACCGCCTGGGCCATCGTCTCAGCGTTGAGCTCTCCGGTCGGGCGCGCACGCTCCACGCGTCGGCTGGCGGATGGACTCGGTCGCCTGCGGCGCGCCGACCGCCTCCGCGAGGGATGCGAGAGCTCCGGCGGAGTCGTCACCCGGAACACGTCAACACGTGGACCGTGCAACCGTCCGGTACAAGGTCGGAGGCCTTGTCCGGGTAGGCGAAGAACGACACCGGTGAGGCGGCTTCCACCAGCACGAGATGCTCGAGGCCGTCGAGTTGCGCCTGTGCGAACTCTGCCAGGTAGCCGAGTCGCTGTGGTTCCACGCGGCCCGCTCCGCGCTGCAGGCGGGGGGGAACGTCTCGGCGAGTAGCAGAGCGCCCGTGCGTTCGCAGATCCGTCCGGCATCGAGGAGCGGTTCGGCCATACATGCACTTCCACCGACCATGAGGGCAGCCCGTTCGCCTCCGGCGAGAACTCCGGCGATCTCGTCGACCACGTTGTGATCCACCGGCGCAGGAACGGCTGGTACCTGTATCTCTGCGAGCCCCCCCGAAGGTAGCCAGGAGGTATCCGCAGGCAGGATCAACGTCGCCACCCGGCCGGGAGGTCCGGTCGCTGCTGCAACGGCCGCCGCAGCGTCGGCTGCGACGGATGCGGGGTCTGAACACATGCGCACCCAGCCTTCGAGACTTGCCGCTATCCCCGCAATGTCGGATTGCAGAGGAGCGTCGAACACGGCGTGGTACGTGGCGTGGTCGCCCACGATGTTGACCACCCCGACGTGACCCCGGCGAGCGTTGTGCAGGTTTGCCAGACCGTTGCCCAGGCCGGGGCCCAGGTGCAACAACACAGCAGCCGGGTGGCCCGCCATGCGCGAGTACCCGTCGGCAGCCCCCGTTGCGACGCCCTCGAAGAGAGCAAGCACCCCTCGCATCTCCGGAACGTCATCGAGCGCTGCGACGAAGTGCATCTCGGACGTTCCAGGGTTCATGAAGCAGGTGTCCACACCTGCCGCTATCAGGGTTCGGATCAGAGCTTGTGCTCCGTTCATGTTCGCCTCGTTCTTCTGTGGGTCGTTCACTTGGTGGATCCTTCGTTGTTCATCGGTTCGCAGACGGGTCGATCGCTTCTCCGGGACTCAGAAGACAGTTCCCGGGTTCATGATGCCGTTGGGATCGAAGGCCGCCTTGATTCGCCGCATCAACTCGATCTTCGTCGGGTCCTCCAATGCGAGGAAGTGGTCGCGCTTTGCCAGGCCGATCCCGTGCTCTGCTGAGATCGCCCCTCCGAGGCGGGTCGCAGCTTCGAAGAGTTCATCCAGGATCCGGTGGCGCTTCACATCATCTCCGCCACAGAAGACTCCCAGATGCACGTTGCCGTCACCTGCATGGCCGCAGCCCACGATGAACGCCTCGTACTCACCGGAGAGAGCCGATACCCGCTCCATGAATTCGGGGATGCTCGCTCTCGGCACCACGATGTCGACCACGTCATCAGCGTTGTTCGCCTTGGACACCCAGAACGCCTGTTCGTGGGCGCGGATCAGATCTTCTGCGGCCGATGGTGGGAGCACGTAGACGTCCATGGCACCGAGTTCGCTCAGATGTTCGGCCAGACGCGGCTGTATCCTCTTCGAGTCGCTCCTCGTGGGTGCTCTCGAGCATCACGACGAGGTATGCCAGAGCAGACTCCTCGATATCGCTCGGAACTCCGAGTTCGAGGCCGACGTGGGCCTTCGTGGCCGCCATGGTCATGAGGTCTATGTATTCGAGGATGAGCGGAGCGACACCCGAGTCGAGAATTCGTGGAACTGCTGCTGTCACCTCGGCCAATGTGGCGAACGGGGCCAGCACGGTCGCCTGATGGGAGAGCCGCGGCTGGAGTCGCAACGTGATCTCGGTCACCAATCCCAAGGTGCCCTCGCTCCCCACGATCAACTGTGTGAGGTCATACCCCGACGAGGACTTCACGAACTTCCCGCCGGTTCGGATCACCTCGCCGCCGGGCAGCACCACCTCGAGGCCGAGGACGTGGTGGCGGGTCACCCCGTACTTCACCGCCCGCATACCTCCGGCGTTCGTGCTGACGTTGCCGCCGAGGCTTGCCGAGTACTCACCGGGATAGACGGGGTAGACGAATCCGTATCCAGCGAGGATCTCGTCGAGCTCGTTGAGGCGGATGCCGGGCTGAACGACGGCAACGTGGTTGTCGGTGTCCACTTCGAGCACCTGGTTCATCGCCTCGAAGCTCACCACCACCGACTGTTCGGTAGGTACGGCGGCACCCGAGAGCCCGGTACCTGCGCCCCTCCCGGTCACCGCGATGCCTTCACGATCACATATGGCGAGCAGTTCGGACACTTCGGCTGTGTTCGCCGGTACCGCCACAGCGGCGGGAATGTTGCCCGGAACCGTGAGGCACTCGTCGGCTCGATAGTCGTCCGCAGCGTCCGAGCCACGCTCCAAGTGGGTTGCGGTAGTCCAAGCAGAGGACAGGACCTCGAAATTGTCAGCCATGTGGTGTCTCCTTTCCAGCCGCAGGGTAGTGGCAGGGGATCGCCGTGTGCCCCTTGCGTGGTCGCCGCCGGTTGTGTGATTGAGTTGGGTTCGATGTTGGATGAGACGCAACCATGACACAGCGGCCACCCGCTCCCTGGCCCAACTTCCTCGTGGACCTGCACGCATTCGACGAGCACGAGTGCAACACGCTCGTCGATCTCGGTCGGGCAACCCAGATCATCGATGGAACCGAGGACGGGGGGATCGAAGGTGTCGGCTCCGAGGCGTCATTGCGTCGGACCTCGGTTGCATGGATCCCGCGGGACACCGACACCGAGTGGGTGTTCGCTCGCCTGGAGGCACTTTCGGAACGAGCCAACGAAACCTGGCGACTCGACATCGACGGGATCGAAGAGGATCTGCAGTTCACCGAGTACAACGCTCCCGGTGCTCACTACACGTGGCATCACGATGGCCTCGAGACCGGTGTCGAGGACCGCAAGATGTCACTGGTCGTGCAACTGAGCGATCCAGAGGCGTACAACGGAGCCGACCTCGAGTTCCTCGAGGTCGCAACCGACTACGCACAGGACGACCTGGACGTGTACCGGAGCGAGACGCGCTCCCGCGGCAGTGTGATCAGCTTCTGTTCGTTCGAGTACCACCGGGTCACCCCTCTTCGATCGGGCATCCGCCACTCGCTGGTCGCCTGGGTTTCGGGTCCTCGCCTACGGTGAACGTACGGGGTCCTAGTCAAGGGATCGGGCAGTGGCTTTGAGGAAGGGGCCCACTGCCAGTGATGCTGCTGGAGTCCAGGTGTGTCCGCCGGATACCGTCGCTACAGTCTCGACCGTGACGTCGCCCGGTCCGCTCCATCGCCGAACCAGGGTCTCTTCATCACGGCCGTCGACCGCCATCGGGCCTGTTCCGAGCGCTGTCGCCCACGCGCTGCCCAATTCCTCCAGGGCGGTCCCTGCATCGGTTTCCGGGTCATCCTGGGCGCCCACGGTGAGCACCGCCACGCGTGGGCTGGGTGAGCAGTCCGGTTCGGCCCAACCCGCGACCATGACGATGCCGCTTACGAGTTGGGGTGCGGAACATGCTGCCTCTGCAGCCACGCGTCCTCCCTGTCCGAACCCCACGACGAACGTGCGATTCAGGTCGATGCACTTGTCCTCGATCGTCGTTTCGATGAGATCGACCATCGACCCCTCTCCATCGAGGTCCGCGGCCTGGACCGGTACGTGGACCCATTCCTCGGTCAGGTCGAAGAGCCCGCTTTCCTTCGCGACGCTGTCCGGCGGTGTCTGTGCATCACCCACCAGGACGAGAAGCGGCGACGCCTGCCGCGGCATTGTCTCCGGCCGCACAACCGGCGCTGGGCAGTGTCGGTGCGGCGACGGAGAAGCTCGTGCCGGTGTCATCGTGAGTGGGCGTCGCTCCTCCGGGAAGCGTCGTAGGTGTGCTGTTGTCCGCAGGGTCGGGAGTTCCGGTTTCGATCCCGGAGCTGTCAGCGTTCGGAACGGGCTCGATACTCGGGCGTTTGCCGACGCTCGTTGCGGCCCACAGCCCGAACACGACGACACACGCTCCGAGGATCCAGTAGAACAACGGGATGCGCCTGAGCCAGGACCTCCCTGGTGTGACTCCACCGGGAGCGGAGAGCTCGGGATCACCGAGTGCGCTCCATGAGCTGCCGGGAGGTGGTTCGAACGGAGCGCACCACCGGTCGATCTGTGCGGCGTCGGTTTCGAGTAGATCCGCTACGTCTTCGCGTCCGTACCCCCCAAGATGCACCAGAGCAGCTGCCTGTCGCTGGGGCGCCGTCGCCGCCGCGAAGCGACGGCGCAACCCCTCACGGGTCGTCCTGTTCGTGACCGCCTCGAGTTCGGCGCCGCGTTCGGCCGCGACCTGGAGGGACCCCTCGACGGCGGCTCCTGCGATCGCATCGAGGGTACGCATCGACTGCCCCTGCCGATCCTCCCCCGTGACGCCGTCAGGGGCGATCTGCGCCGCCACTTCGGATGCAAGGGATTTATCGCCCAGGAGTCGGTACGAAATGGCATACGCGTTGGCGAATGCCGGATCACGAACGTCAGGGGACTCACTGGACACCGTGACACGTTAGGACCGAACGGGACCCGTGGCGGGCCATGCACATGCCATCCCGGCGGACTGTACCCAGGATGCACTCTGCGCTCCGATACAGGTGGCACACTTGGTCCGTGGCGCCCCCCGACTCCGGAGATTCCGAGCGTCCCGAAGACGGATCGGGGGCACGGCCACGGCGGGGTGCGCCATCACGCCAGTGGCACGTGCCGGATCCCACCGGCTCCGGATCCCCGGGCCACTCAGGGCCCGCGCCATACGTGGTACCACCGCCGGTCCCGTCGCAACCGCAGGCACCACCACGGTCCCCTCAGCCTCCCGTGCCTCCCGGGCACACCCCGCACCCGAAGGGGCCGAAACCACCAAGGGGCCCGAAAGGCCGACATCGCGGCCGGCGGGTGCTTCTGGGCCTGGTCGGTCTGGTTCTCCTCCTGCTCATCGGATATGTCCTGTGGCTGTGGTCCTCCTACAGGGGCATCAACCGGGTCGACCTCGAGACTGTGCTCGACCAGCCGGCCGGAGACGAAGTGAACTACCTGCTGGTTGGTTCGGATTCACGTGAGAACCTCGATCCCGAGGCGCCGGATGCCGTGGAACCCACGGTGAAGGGGAGTCGAGCCGACACGATCATCGTGCTGCGCGTGGGTCCCCGGGGTTCGGTGATGATGTCGATCCCGCGTGACCTCTGGGTGACGAACCCGGCCACGGGAAAGAAGGGGCGGATCAACGGCACCTACAACGACGGGCCGGCGAACCTGATCCGCGCCGTCCAGAGCAACCTCGGCATTCCTGTCAACCACTACGCAGAGGTGGACTTCGCGTCCTTTGCCGGACTGATCGACGCGGTCGGCGGAATCACGATCAACTTCGAACACCCTGCGTTCGATCCGGGATCAGGTCTGGACGTGAAGGAGACCGGGCCGGTGACCCTCGATGGCACCGAGGCGCTGGCATACGTGCGTGCGCGCCACTACACCGAGATCGTCGACGGTCGTGAGGTGAAGGATCCCACGGCCGACCTGGGCCGCCAGAAACGCCAACAACAGTTCCTGACGACCGCTCTGGGGGAGGTCGGTTCGGAACGCAACCCGGTTGCTCTGGGACGCGCTGCGTCTGCAATGTCGGGCGGTTTGACCCTCGACAGTGGGGTTGGATTCCTCGATGCCATCAGCCTGGCGAGA
The DNA here is from genome assembly GCA_963805905.1 of uncultured Microthrixaceae bacterium. GTDB lineage: Bacteria > Actinomycetota > Acidimicrobiia > Acidimicrobiales > Microtrichaceae > JAMLGJ01. Next base: position 1,668,922 of record CAWDVV010000001.1, on the reverse strand, counting down.
CGCCTCGGCGGATCGACTCCTGAAACCGTGGTGCTTCCCACGGAAGGGGCGAGGATCGGAGGTGCGTCCGTGCTGTTGCTCCGGGACGCCGCCGCGGAGCCTGTACTGGACCGGTTCCGTTGAGGATACGGAGTCGTTGACCCGGACTCCCGACCCGGGTCGCCAGACCACTAGCGTGTGGAGACGACGAAAGGACCCCCATGGCCCCCCAATGTCCCCCGACCGACGGATCTGCCCCCCAGACGCGCCACTTCGATGGCGAGATGCCGATGTGCATCGACGACAGTAAGCAGTACCAGGCCACCATCGAGACCAACCACGGCACGATGACCGCCTTCCTGTACCCACAGAAGGCCCCCAAAACTGTGAACAACTTCGTCTGCCTCGCACGCTACAAGTACTACGACGGCCTGGTCTTCCATCGCATCATCAGGAATTTCATGATCCAGGGCGGCTGTCCCGAGGGCAGCGGACGGGGCAACCCCGGATACCGCTTCGCCGATGAGTTGCCGGCGCCCGGCGACTACGAGATCGGGTCCCTCGCTATGGCAAATGCGGGCCCCGACACCAACGGGAGCCAGTTCTTCATCGTGTCGGGTTCCCACGGGGTCGGTCTTCCCCCGCAGTATTCGCTGTTCGGCAAGCTGATCGATGGACTCGACGTGCTCGACGAGCTCCAGAAGGTTCCCACCACCCAGGATCGGCCGAAGGAGCCGGTGGTCATCGAGAGCGTCACCATCACCGAGTCCGACTGAACCTGACGGACAGACGACAGCTGCAAACCCCATGAACCCGCAGGCACCGATCAACGGGTGTCATCCATGAAGTGGGGCAAGGCCGCACTGGTGCTCACACTGGCGGCAGGCGCCGCCGCGGGGACGCTCTGTGCGGCGTCACGGCGAGGGTCGGCTTCGTCGCGGATGCATACCGGCCGTGTTGGCAGGACCGGCCGCATGGCAGGGCTCTCGGCACGCACCGGGGCTGACTACCTGGCGACCCGCGCCCGATCCACTTTCGCGTCCGCCGATCGAGCCGATGAGCTCGCGGCTGCGTTCGAGCTGCGGACTGCGGAACAGGTTGCCGAGTCACTCGGGCACATGAAGGGCGCACTCATGAAGCTCGGCCAGATGGCCAGCTATCTGGATCAGGGCCTCCCGCAGCCGGTCCGTGACGCCCTCGCCGAGTTGCAGGCGGACGCTCCTCCGATGGCATCGGACCTCGCCGAATCGGTGGTGGAATCAGAGTTGGGATCACATCCCCGTGAGCTCTTCGCCGAGTGGGATGCCACCCCGATTGCGTCAGCTTCGATCGGACAGGTGCACCGGGCTGTGACCCACCAGGGGATGGAAGTCGCCGTGAAGGTGCAGTATCCCGGGGTCGCTGAAGCGATCTCCGCGGACCTCGACAACACCGAGTTGTTGTTCTCGATGCTGGGGATGCTGTTCCCGGGTATGGATCCCGGGCCGATCGTCGAGGAGCTACGCGCCCGTATCGTCGAGGAGCTCGACTATCGCACCGAGGCCGAGAACCAGCAGATGTTCGTCGAGGCATACCGCGGCCACCCCTACATCCATGTGCCCGAGGTGCTGCATGACCTGAGTGCGGGCCGCGTGCTCACGACCGAGATGGCAACTGGTGCACGCTTCGAAGAGGTCGTCGGTTGGTCCGACGAGGAACGCCAGCTCGCAGCAGAGACCCTCTACCGGTTCGTGTTCGGTTCCATCTACTCCCTCGGTGCGTTCAACGGAGATCCCCACCCCGGGAACTATCTGTTCCGCCCCGGTGGAGAGGTGACCTTCCTCGACTTCGGGCTCGTCAAGCGATTCAACGTCTGCCGAGGTCGCCGAGTTCGCCGAGATGATCCAGATCATGGTCATCGACCGCGACGTTGCCCGATTCGCGCAACTACTCGAACGGATCGGGATCCTCGCTGCCGGAAGTGACTTCAGCGACGAACAGGTACGGGAGTACTTCGGACACTTCTACGACTTCGTGATGAGAGACGAGGTGATGGAGATCACCCCTGAGTATTCCTCGGAGTCGGTGCGACGCTTCTTCGACCTCTCGGGTCCGCACAACGAGATCATGAGGGCCTCGAACCTGCCTCCTTCCATGGTGATCGTCCAACGCATCAACCTCGGGTTGTACGCGCTCTTCGGCGATCTGGGAGCGCGCAACAACTGGCGGCGGATCGCCGAGGAACTGTGGCCGTTCGTGGATGCTGCACCGTCCACTCCGATGGGTGAGCGAATCGCACTCTGGAAATCGGAAGACGCGGAAGTGAGCACCGGTGCGAACAGTACCGACTGCCCTGGAGGCCAGTCCGGGCCACCTGTGTGAACACAGTGGGCGCCTTCGAGGCGGACTACTCCACGAGCCTCACGGGACTACCCAGGATCGATGCGGACCAGGTGGTCGTGTCCTGGACGCCATCGGGGAAATCGGCGAGGACCTTGGTCCAGCAACCGGTGGGTAGGTCTGCATCGCAGTCGTAGTCTGCCGGTATCGGTATGTCGACCTCGACCAGGCGACCGTTGAACCCGTTGCCGCTCGAGGCATCGTTCAAACGGCAGTTGCTGCTCACGTTGAGAGAGCCGCCGTCGTCGCGGGTGAACGAACATCCGGTGAACCCTGTCGGGGCCTCAGCAGGCGCGAGGATCCTCAAGGTACCGGCCTTGGTCGCATCGCCGATGTCGAACAGGGTGACCCTCAGGGTCCGCCCGGCATCGGCGGGAAGAATCCGAGCCAGGTTGAACGAGGTGTCCGCGCCCTTGGCGTTCGCGTAGATGGGCAGTTTGGTCCGTGCGTTGATGGTCACGTTGGAACCATCGAGCGACTGACACGCCGGACGGCCCGAAACCTGCACGCAGGGACATGCGGTTGTGGCCCCTGCCGTTCACGCCGGGGTCATATGCCTCGAGGTCCGATGGATTGGCGTTGGATCGCACCTGGACCATGTACTCACCGGTCTTGACCGTACCCGCCGGGATCGAACATATGGTGGCCCACCGTCGGAACGTCGAGGCGAAGGTCCAGGTGCCGTACGGAGGGGCCGTGTCTCCTTCGGAGTTGTATTTGCCGTCGTAGGGGTCGAGCATCTCGAATATTCGGTTGTTGATGGTGCCGTCATAGGCGGGCAGTGTCTGTGGAGTACACCTTCCCGTGAGTCTCACCACCGGATTGTCGGTCACGCTCCATGGCGTCGAGTCCGGCTCGCGCACTATGAACGTGGTCTCCGTGTCCCACCCGCCGTTGATCTTCTGGTCACCCGTACACCACGAGGTTTCCCCACCCTTGAACTGCTCGTCCGCGAGTGGAAAGCGGGTGCCCCCATCGAGGCCGGCCAGGTATGAACGTTGGCCGGTGTCGGGGAACTTCCCGTACTCGCAGTGGTCACCCACGTAGGTCTGTGCGCCGTCGAAGACCTGCAGGATCAGGTCCTTTCCGGGATCCACGGACTTCACGTTCATCGTGAAGAAGTAGCCGTCCTTCGAGTAGTCGTCGTTGTCGACGTTGGGATCCGCTGTCTTGGTGCATCGGGCGACTGTGGTGGGACAGACCTTGGAGGCGTACCTGTCGCCGGAGATCTTGGTGGAGTTGGGGCCGGCGATATTGAGCCAGAACTGTGAGTCGAGATCACCCGCTACGGGATCGTCGCCCAACTTGTTCTCGGGTGATCCCATGGCAATCGGTACCTCGAACTCACCCACAGCGTCACGGGTGATCGTCTGGGTGTCTTGAGGCCGACGAGGGACAAGAAGAAGTTGTCCACTTCGATGGTGGACTGGACACGGAGCTGGTACGGGTTCGCTAGCTGCTCCACGAACACCGTGGCATTCGGGGTTCCCGCGAGGATCCCGTCGTTGAAGTTGTTTCGGGCGGTTTCGGTGCGGGCCTTGATCTTTGCCTCTGCGACGTTGCCGGGTAGGAACACCGCGCCTGCGTGAGCACCGGCATCGACAGCCCGTTGGAGCTTGGTGGCCTGGAACCACCAGTTCCCCATGTCCACCGCGAAGCCGGCTACCGACAGCAACGTGAACAGCATCAGTGAGATCCAGACCAACACCATTCCGCGTTCTCTGGGTGTCGCCCGGTGGGCGCCAGCATGCGGTGCGCCACGTCCCGCAACTCGGGATCCCCCAGTTCCTGCTGCGCCATGATCACAGGTTGCATCGGAGAGGTCGCCGCTGGTGTCAGCCAGGCACACAGGCTCGACGCACGGGTGAGAAGTCCTCATGTGCTTCCGCCTGAGCACTGGTCCGAAGGCAGGGGCTCGAGGCGCATGACCGTCTGCCCGTCCACGTCGACATGATCGCCGATCATGCCGGTGATGTAGTGGTGACGGGACTTCACATACACCCCGATGGAGTCCAGTTCCATGCCACAGGCATCGGGGTCGGGCCAGCCCCCGGATGTCCAGACCATTTTCGAGCCGTCCCACTCGTAGCGGAAGCAGTCGGTCGTGCAACCTGTGGCAACACCGTCATCAGTGGGGAAGCCGCCGATGGGCGCACCTTCGCTGGAGGTCTTGTCGACGCGGTAGATCAACATTCCAACCGGGGTGGCGCTCGTGAGGCCCACCAGGTCGGCGGAGACGGTATCTGCGATCTGATCCGCGGCGGAACGCTGATTCGCTGCGATGGTGCCCGAGGTGGCGTAGGCGGCGGCACCCAGCCGGGCACCTGAGCGACTCGATCCGGTGGTCGTGGTGGCGGATGCGAAGGCGAACCCGAACTCGATGATCCCCATCACCACGAGGATCATTATCGGAAGGACGAGCGCGGCTTCCACCAGCACTGCGCCCTGCTGGCCACGTGCATTGCTCCGACGGCGGATGAATGCAGTCATGCCTCCCGCAGAAATCCTGGTCGTTGTGCCACCAAGCCCCATGCCGGTGTTGCCTTTCGTTCGACGCTCCCCAGAGAGCATCGGCATCTGGACGGCAAAGCTGTAGGGCCAAAACCCGGGAAATGCTGAGTCCTGTCCCTATGAGCGAACCAGTGGTCGGGTCCCCGCCCCGGACGGTCATCTCGCCGATACGTTCGGAGCTGTCAGGGCCGTTCCGGAAAGCCCACCGGGCGTCAACGGCGTCGGAGCGACCTCAACCTGGTGCTGGCGGAGCGCCCGAAACGGAGGCGCATCGCAGCAATTGCGGTTGCAGCGAGATGCCTGGGAACGGGAAACCACCACAGCTCGTTCATCGCGGGAACGCGTTTCTGGCCCAGCACTGCCTTGACGTGGCAGAACTCGCGCAGCCCTTCGGCTCCGTGGACACGACCCATGCCGGAATTCTTCACACCGCCGAAGGGCAGGCCTGTCACCGCGTAGCTCACGATGCAGTCATTGATGCACACGTTGCCGGCCTCGAGACCTGTTGCCAGGGACTCCGCAAGCTCCCGGTTCTCGCTCCAGACCGAGCTGTTGAGCCCGTACTCGGAATCGTTGGCCAGTTCGAGGGCTTCGTCGATACCCGAGACCGCCATGATCGGAAGAACGGGACCGAAGGTCTCTTCGGTCATCACTGCCATCGAGTGGTCAACGCCGCTCAGCACGGTCGGTGCGAACCAGAGCCCTTCGCGTGCCAGACGCTTGCCTCCGGTGTGCAGAGTGGCCCCGCGTTCGAGTGCGTCGGAGATGTGCGCCTCGACACGGTCTATCTGGGGCGGAAACGTCATCGATCCGATGTCACCTTCGCCGGTGGCATCCTGACGGATGCGCTGGGTCTCATTGACCACCCGATCGACGAATTCATCGTGGATTGATTCGTCCACGTAGACACGTTCGACCGACATACACGTCTGACCCGAATTCTGGAACGCACCCCAGACAGCGCCCTTGGCCGCTCGATCCAGGTCGGCATCCCCGGCAACGATCATGGGGTCCTTGCCGCCCAGCTCCAGGAGGACCGGAGTCAGGGTGTCGGCCGCGGCGTGCATCACCCGCCTCCCCGTCGCCGCAGAGCCGGTGAACACCACCTTGTCGACTCCCGACCGGACGAGCGCCTCACCGGTCGGTCCTCCACCAGTGACCACCTGGACGATCTCCGCAAATGGGCGATCGGTCGGCTTTGATGCGGCCACGGTCGGGTCACCTGCAAACAGGTCGCGGATCGCCAGGCCCACTGTGGGCGTGACCTCGGAGGGTTTCAGGACGACGGTGTTCCCGGCGAACAGTGCCGTCACGAGTGGCGTCATCGAGAGCGTGAAGGGGTAGTTCCACGGGGAAATGACCCCGATCACACCCATGGGGGAGTATTCCTTCCATGCGCGCTTGTGAACCAGGGTTCCGGGGGAGACAGGTACCTCACGCAGCGCTGCAGCGCCGTTGTGGGCATACCATCCGATCGTTTCACACACCGCCATCAACTCGGTCGTGACCGCTTCCGCCGGTTGTTTGCCCGTCTCGGCGCAGATGACCGCCACGAGATCCTCCGCCTGATCGAGCAGGCGGTCGCGGACGACCAGGAGGTGATCCCGCCGCTGGGCGAAGCTGAGCGATCCCCAGGTCGCCTGGGCCGTACGGGCACGAGCCACGGCTTCGCGAACTTCGGGAGTTCCCATCTCCGGCACGATCGCGATCAGCTCGTTGGTCCGTGGGTCGCGCGTCTCGAACGTTGGTCCGCCCGGCGCCGTGTCCACAGACCCAACTGCATCCGGGTAGTCGACGGTGTCCTGTGAATCGACGGTGGAGGTCATACGCGGACGATACACGCCTCGGTTGGCGAGTTGCGCTCTGGGAGGGACCGTGGCCGATTCAAGCAGTAGCCCGCGCGCTGAGGCTGTGTCGACACCCCGGCTGCGTGGTCGTCGCCATCGGCACCAGCGGGAACCTCGCCGAGCTTCTGGGCAACGAGGCGCGTCACCGCTGCCACAGGTGGAGCTTCACCGGGGGAGAGGGCATCGACCGAACATCGGACATGAACGCGGTCTATGCCGCGCTTGACGACGGTGAGGGTCACCTGGCAGGGGGGCATGTGGAGAAACTCGGCGGTGACCAGGATCATGCCCGAACCGGAGTCGATGCTCGATACCTCTCCGATGAGCGCTGCTGCACGACGCGCCATCGAGAAGATCTCCGGGGGGGTCCCCATGGCGGTGACGGTGGTGTCGTTGAGGACGCGCACCTTCGTTCCGGCCGTTGGGGTCTCCCGACCCGGGGATCGGCCGCGCTGGGAGCTCGCTTCCCGTGCGGTGGCCGCCTCACGACTCAAACGTGCCTGCTTCTGGGAGCGGTACGAGCGATCGAGCAGGTCGTATGCAGCGCTCACCATGGCGGCCGCGCTCGCTGCCTCAGGTGCCGGGTTCAGGTCGGGGTGAACCGCGCGCATCCGTCGGTGGTAGGCCGCGCGGACTGCAGCAAAATCCTTTGCCTCAGCAGGCGCGAGTCCCAGTATCCCGAGTGCTTCCTCTCTATGCACGCATCCAATGCTAACGGCTGTCTGAGAAAATCAACAGTCTTTGGCTGGGGGTCTCCACCTCGAGTGTGTTCACGGGTTCAGCCAGGTCCCGAATGCCCCACACATGGCCTGCACATCAGAACACGCCATCAACTCGCGTGCGGAATGCATGGAAAGTTGCGCCATACCCACATCAACGGTGTCAATGGCCAGGGCCGCCGCGCTGATCGGACCGATGGTCGACCCACAAGGCAGGTCGCCCCGATGCGAGTACTCCTGGAAGGCCACACCCGCTGTCTCACACGCCGACTTGAACGCCGCTGCAGTGTTCGAATCGGTGGCATACCGGGCGTTCACGTTGTATTTGATCACCGGCCCACCACCCATGTGTATCGGGTGGGAGGGTTCGTGGCGGTCCTCGTAGTTCGGGTGGGTTGCATGCGCCATGTCGGCTGAGGCGAGATTCGACAGAGGTAGCGATGCGATCAGATCGGATCGGGATCCACCGTTGGCCACCGCGACACGCTCGAGCACCTCCGCGAGCCAGGCTCCCACCGCTCCGGTGGCGCTGGTGGAGCCCACTTCCTCGTGGTCATTGAGCACCACCACCGAAGGTGGGCCGTCAGTTGGTTGGGCGGCCAGTGCGCGCAGAGCGCCGTAGCAACAACAGAGGTCATCGAGTCGTGGTGCAGCGAACATTTCGAGGTCTGCCCCAATCCTCCTGGGCGGTTCGATGCCTGCCAGTTGCGCATCCCAGGACAGCACTTCCTCTGGTCGGACGCCCACGTTCTGAGCCAGGAAATCGCGGAATCCGGTGGGGCGAGGATCGCCGAGACCCCAAATCGGATTCACATGGCGTTGGCGGTCGAGCACCAATCCCTCGTTCACGTTGCGGTCCAGGTGGATTGCGAGTTGGGTCACCCTCAGGAGGGCGTCAGGGTGGTGGAAGAGCCTGCTGCTCAGTCCATCGGGTGAGTTCCGGTCGGCCACCACGACACGACCGGCGACGGTCAGGTCGAGGTCCAGCCATGTATTGAGCAGCGTTCCGCCATAGGTCTCCACTCCGAGTTGACGTGTGCCGGCGCCAGAGAGATCGGGTCGGGGCCGCACTCTCAGCCCCGGCGAGTCCGTGTGGGCGCCGATCATCCGTATGGGGCCGGCCACCGCGCCGGGTGCGCCGCTCCAAGCCACCAGGGACCCGTCGCGCACGACGAATCCGCGTGTGGCGGCACCGAGCCAGTCACCCGACGTACCGACCTCTACGAAGCCGGCAGCAACGAGAATGTCGCCACCGTTGCGCGCCGCGTGCCAAGGGGTCGGCGAAGTGGCGATGAAATCGCTCAGCCCATCCACTGGATCTGCAGGATTCGCCACCGTGCCAGTTGCCATGCACCCAGCGTAGGCCCGGCGCCGTTCGCCGCTGTGCTGCCGGGGCGAACGGGGAGCCACACCTCGGGAGTGGAAAACCGCAGTCCGTGGTCAGCTCACCACGGTTGATCAGAAGTCGTTGCAGGTCGCGGGAGCGGATCGGCTAGATTGTCTCCGCTGGACCGTCGCCGCCCCAGCAGGCCGAGCGCACGGATCCTGCAGCCTGGTCACCGGCATCGTCGCCGTGGCCGTTGGGACCGCAACGACGCGGACAAGCCAGCTTTCTACACGTTCGCGTCCATATCCGCAGGACCCACGCCCACAGGACAATTCCAGATGCCCAACACTCAACAATCACAGGCCACCTCGGGACCCCCGAAGCAGGTCGGCCTCTACGACCCGACCCGGGAACACGATGCGTGCGGGGTTTCGTTCGTGGTCGACATGCATGGTCGGGCGAGCCACGACCTCGTGGCGTTGTCACTGGAGTCGCTGTGCAATCTCGACCACCGGGGAGCCACCGGAGCGGAACCCAACACCGGTGACGGCGCCGGCGTCCTGGTTCAGGTGCCCGACGCATTCCTGCGGGAGGTGACGGAGTTCGCCATCCCCCCTCATGGGTCCTACGCGGTGGGGATCGCGTTCATGCCGACGGACCCCACCCAGTTCCGCGAGGCCGCGGAGGGAATCGAGAAGATCTGCGGTTCCGAGGGTCTGAGGGTTCTCGGATGGCGCGACGTACCGGTGGATTCATCGATGATCGGATCCACCGCCGAGAAGGCAATGCCTCGTTTCACCCAGTTGTTCCTCGCCGACGCCGCAACCCAGCGCGTGGGGATCGAGCTCGACCGGCTGGCCTACATCGCCCGCAAGCGGATCGAACACGAGGTGAGGAGTCCCGACGGGGAATCCCTCGTCTACTTCCCGTCGCTGTCGTCTCGCACCCTCGTCTACAAGGGAATGCTCACCACTCCACAACTCGGGGAGTTCTTCACCGACCTCCGCGATGAGAGATTTGCTTCGGCCCTGGCGCTCGTTCACAGCAGATTCTCCACCAACACGTTTCCGTCGTGGCCGTTGGCGCATCCCTATCGCTACGTCGCCCACAACGGCGAGATCAACACCGTGCAGGGCAACCAGAACTGGATGCGCGCCCGCGAGGCGTTGTTGGCCTCACCGTTGCTGCCCGGCGGCGAGACGCCCGAGAAGCTCGAGCGGATCTTCCCCATATGCACTCCCGGCGCATCAGACACCGCTCGCATGGACGAGGCGCTCGAACTGCTGCATCTGGGTGGGTACTCGCTGCCACACGCCATGTTGATGATGATCCCGGAGGCATGGGAGAACCACCGCGACATGGCTCCTGCAGTGCGGGATTTCTACCGCTTCCACGCAGGGATCATGGAACCATGGGACGGGCCGGCATCGGTGACGTTCACCGACGGAACCGTCGTGGGAGCAGTTCTGGACCGCAACGGACTTCGGCCTTCGCGGTACTGGGTCACCGACGAGGGCCTGGTGGTGATGGCCTCTGAGGTCGGAACGTTGCCCATCGATGTCTCCAAGGTGGTGCGCAAGGGCCGGCTGCAGCCGGGTCGGATGTTCCTCATCGACACATCCCAGGGACGGATCATCGAAGATGAGGAGATCAAGGCCGAACTGGCAGCTGCGCATCCTTACGGTGAATGGCTCGCCAAGGGCGTCAAGCGCCTGGAAGACCTTCCCTACACCGCCCATGTGACGGAGTCCCGCAACGACGTGCTGCGGGACCAGCAGACCTTCGGCTACACGATCGAAGAGCTGAAGGTGCTGATCGAACCGATGGCCCGCAATGGAGCTGAGGCCCTCGGATCCATGGGCACCGACACCCCACTGGCGGTGCTGTCGGATCGGCCGAAACTGCTCTACGAATATTTCAAGCAGCTCTTCGCACAGGTCACGAACCCCCCGCTCGACGCGATCCGCGAGGAACTCGTCACGAGCCTCGGGCGCAACATCGGGCCAGAGGCCAACATCCTGGATCCAGGTCCCGAGAGTTGCCAGTTGCTCGGATTGCCCTATCCGATCATCGACAACGACTCACTCGAGCGGATCATCCACATTGAGGAAGCCGATGCGCGCTTCCGGGCGCGCAAGATCCGGTGCCTCTATCCGGCGTTCGCCGGTGGCCCCGGCCTCGGGCGTGCCCTGGAACGCCTCAGAAGTGAGGTGTCCCAGGCAATCCAGGAGGGTGTCAACATCATTGTGCTCTCCGACGACATGACGACCGAGGACCTTGCTCCGATCCCGATGCTGTTGGCCACCTCGGCGGTCCATCACCATCTGATCAGGGAGAAGACAAGGACCCAGGTCGGTCTGATCGTCGAGACCGGCGAGGCCCGTACCGTCCACCACCACTGTCTCCTGTTGGGTTATGGAGCCGCGGCCATCAACCCGTATCTCGCGTTCGACTCGATCGAGAAACTGATCGAGGACGGCTCCACCACCATGATCGACTACGAACAGGCGGTCCGCAGCTACATCAAGGCCTCCGGCAAGGGCATCCTGAAGGTCATGTCCAAGATGGGCATCTCCACCGCAGCTTCCTACACCGGGGCCCAGATCTTCGAGGCGACGGGCCTGGGCGAGTCGCTGATCGACGAGTACTTCACCGGAACGGTCAGTCGACTTGGAGGCATCGGCCTCGACGAACTCGCAGAGGAGGTGCGTCGGCGCCATGCGAAGGCGTATCCGCTGCGGCCCACGGAACTCGCCCATCGCGGACTCGAATCGGGCGGTGAGTACCAGTGGCGTCGCGAGGGTGAGTACCACCTGTTCAACCCGGAGACGGTGTTCAAGCTGCAGCACTCCACCAGGAGCGGCAGTTACGACATATTCAAGGAGTACACCTCCCTGGTGAATGATCAGTCGAAGCAGATCGCCACCCTGCGTGGCCTCTTCGAATTGCGCACAGGTGAGCGCCCGCCCGTACCCATCGAAGAGGTGGAGCCTGTGAGCGAGATCGTAAAGCGCTTCTCGACCGGAGCGATGAGCTACGGGTCCATCTCGGCGGAAGCCCACGAGACCCTTGCAATAGCCATGAACCGCCTCGGGGCCAAGTCCAACACCGGAGAAGGTGGGGAGAACCCGGCACGGTACGTTCCCGATGCCAACGGCGATTCTCGCCGCTCAGCCATCAAGCAGGTCGCATCGGGGCGCTTCGGCGTCACTTCGGACTACCTGACCAACGCGGACGACATCCAGATCAAAATGGCTCAGGGCGCCAAGCCGGGTGAAGGTGGTCAGCTTCCCGGTCACAAGGTGTATCCGTGGATCGCGGAAGTCCGCTATTCCACTCCCGGGGTTGGGCTCATCTCGCCCCCTCCGCATCACGACATCTACTCGATCGAGGATCTCGCCCAGCTCATCCATGACCTGAAGAACGCAAACCCGAGCGCCCGTATACACGTGAAACTGGTGGCCGAGGTCGGTGTCGGGACCGTGGCGGCCGGGGTGGCCAAGGCCAAGTCGGACGTCGTGCTGATATCGGGTCATGACGGCGGCACCGGTGCCAGCCCACTCACATCCATCAAGCATGCAGGTGCGCCATGGGAACTGGGCCTCGCCGAAACCCAGCAGACGCTCCTGCTCAACGGTCTGCCGCGACCGCATCGTGGTGCAGGTGGATGGGCAGCTGAAGACGGGGCGCGATGTGGTGATCGCGGCACTACTGGGAGCCGAGGAATTCGGCTTCGCCACCGCACCCCTGGTGGTATCGGGTTGCATAATGATGCGGGTCTGCCATCTGAACACGTGCCCGGTGGGCATCGCCACACAGAACCCTGTCCTTCGCGAGCGTTACACCGGCCAGGCCGATTTCGTCGTCAACTTCATGGAGTTCATCGCCCAGGAGGTCCGTGAACTCCTGGCCGAACTGGGTTTCAGGTCGATTGCGGAGGCGATCGGCCACGCCGAGTTGATCAGCACCCGAGCGGCGCTCGACCATTGGAAGGCATCCGGTCTCGACCTGTCTCCGATCCTCGAGGTGGTGGAGCCGTGGGAGGAGGACCATCTCCTGAACACCCGCGAGCAGTACCACGGGCTCGATGTCGCCCTCGACCAACAACTGATCATCGACTGTGAGCCAGCGCTCGAACGCGGTGAAGCGGTGAGTCTCGACCTCGAGGTCAACAACGTGAACAGGACCGTCGGCACGATGCTCGGTCATGAACTGACAAAGCGCCATGGTGCCGGTGGACTTCCAGATGACACGATCACGATCGGCCTCACCGGTTCGGCGGGCAACAGCTTCGGGGCCTTCGTGCCCCGCGGGATCACAATGCGCCTCCATGGTGACGCCAACGACTACGTGGGCAAGGGACTTTCGGGCGGACGGCTGGTGGTCGCCCCACCGCGGAACTCGCATCCAGACCTCGTGGCGGAGGACAACATAGTCGCGGGCAACGTGATCGCCTACGGCGCCACGGGTGGTGAGATCTACCTGCGGGGAGTCGTGGGGGAGCGCTTCTGTGTACGCAACTCCGGCGTCACCGCGGTCGTGGAGGGGGTGGGTGACCATGGGTGCGAGTACATGACCGGTGGACAGCGTGGTGATCCTCGGGCCGACCGGCCGCAACTTCGGGGCGGGCATGTCGGGCGGTATCGCCTATGTCCATGACCCTGACGGAGGCTTCGGCGACCTCGTCAACTTCGGGATGGTGTCGTTGACCGAACTCGATGATGCCGACCACCGGTTCCTACGCGAGGCAGTGGAGACACACGCACAGCGAGACCGACTCCGCCGTGGCCGAGCGTCTTCTCGCCGACTGGGATGCAGCGCTCGGAACGTTCACCAAAGTGATGCCCAACGACTACCAGCGAGTCCTGAATGCAACCGCTCGTGCAGAGCGTGAAGGCCTTGATGTGACTGAGACGATCATGGCCGCGAGCCAGAAGTGAGGAGTTCTTACGATGGGTGACATATACGGGTTCCTCAAGCACGATCGCAAGACACCCGATCATCGTCCGGTGCCGGTGCGCCTACGCGACTGGAAGGAGGTCTATGAGGACTTTCCCCTGGAGGACCTCCAGACCCAGGCCAGCAGGTGCATGGACTGTGGGATTCCGTTCTGCAACGACGGGTGCCCCCTCGGCAACATCATCCCCGACTGGAACGATCTCACCTACCGTGGCCATTGGAGTCAGGCGATGGATCGTCTCCACGCAACGAACAACTTTCCCGACTTCACAGGTCGGCTCTGTCCGGCCCCGTGCGAGACGGCGTGCGTGCTCGGCATCAACCAGCCTCCGGTGACGATCAAGGAGATCGAGAAGACCATCGTCGAGAAGGCCTTTGAAGATGATGCGATGGTTCCTCAACGTCCGACGCGGTTCACCGGTCGCTCGACGGCGGTGATCGGTTCCGGGCCCGCCGGCCTGGCAGCCGCACAGCAGTTGACCAGAGCTGGCCACCGAGTGGTGGTCTACGAACGCGACGACCGTATCGGTGGTCTCCTGCGCTACGGCATCCCCGAGTTCAAAATGGAGAAGTGGGTCATCGACCGTCGCCTGGCACAGATGCGTGCCGAAGGTACCGAGTTCCGTCGGAACGTGAACGTGGGCGTGGATCTGACCGTCGATGAACTACGGGCGAACTGCGACGCGGTGGTGATCGCCACCGGCTCCACGATCGGCCGCGACCTTCCCCTTCCAGGTCGGGATCTGCACGGCATCCACCAGGCCATGGAGTTCCTGCCTCTGTCCAACCGGGTGCAACAGGGTGACCTCACCGAGGCGGAGCTGCCGATCTCGGCGGCAGGGAAGAACGTGCTCATCATCGGCGGCGGTGACACAGGGGCCGACTGCCTCGGAACGGTCCACCGCCAGGGCGCCCGGTCAGTTCACCAGTTCGAGATCATGGAACGTCCTCCGGACGAACGTCCACCCGAACATCCCTGGCCCACGTGGCCGTTCACCTACAAGGTGACTTCAGCACATGAGGAAGGCGGAGAGCGCGACTATTCGGTCAACACGATCGAGTTCCTCGGCGATCCCGACGGCAACGTGCGGGCGGTCCGCTACTGCCAGGTGGAACAGGAGTTCGTCGATGGCCGACCCAGCTTCCTACCGATCGAGGGAACGGAGGCCGAACTCGACGTGGAACTCGTGCTCCTCGCGATGGGATTCGTCGGTCCCGAACGCAACGGTTTGCTCGAAGACCTCGGAGTCGAGTTCGACACCCGTGGCAACGTCGTTCGCGACGATGGCTGGCAGAGCACGGTTCCCGACGTGTTCGTCGCCGGGGACGCCGGTCGTGGTCAGAGCCTCATCGTGTGGGCGATAGCAGAGGGACGGGCGTGCGCCTCCGCTGTGGACCGTCACCTCATGGGTGAGACCAACCTGCCGGCGCCGGTCAGGCCGACCGACCGACCCATGTCTTGAACGGTGATGTTCTGAACGACGATCACCTCATCGCACATCGCAGCATCGGACCCGTCCCGTATGACGCCGTGCCACTCCTACGATCCAGATGAATGAGTCCGCCCGGACACGTGTCGTCGTCGTCCACTGGAACCAGCCGGCGGATTGCCTGCGAACCGTCGAGCAGTTGTTCGACTCAACTATCGACGTGGCAGTGACCGTGGTCGACAATGCCTCCGGATCGCTTGAACGTGCCCAGCTCGACGCGGGTTTGGCGCCACGACTCATCGACGGGAGTGTGGAGATCATCGATGCTCCCCAGAACCTGGGATTCGGTCCCGGCGCCAACCTGGGCCTGACGAGGTTCCTCGGAGACCCTGCTGACGGTGAGTGGGCGTTCCTCGTGCCCCATGACGTGGAGCTGCAACGCGAGACGTTGGAGCAGATGCTCGGTGCCGCGGGAGCGGTACCGACGGCGGGGCTCTGCTGCGCCGACGTCGGTGATGGGATGTCGCCGGTGTTCGACCCCTACTTCGGTGGCATGGTCGTCCCCGGAGCTCCAGATCCCGGTTGGGAGCCCGTCGACTACCCACACGGAACGCTGATGGGGCTTCGGAGGGCCTGCCTGGAGGAGGTCGGACTCTTCGATGAGCGATTCTTCTCGTACTGCGAGGAAGCAGACCTGGCGCTGCGAGCCCGTCGCCGGGGTTGGCAGGTGGGTCTGATCCGCGGCGCAATGGTACGGAACCGCAACCTCGGATCCACGGTCCGAACTGTCGACTATCTGCAGACCCGCAACACACTCCTGTTGGTCCGCGAGGCCTCCGGGCCGTACCACGCGTTCGTGCGGATCTGTTTCACCGTGGCGCAGGTCGCCAAGGGTCTGTTGGTGCCGGCTTCCCGACCGCCTGTGTTCGATGCGGGAGCCCGGGTATCCGGGGTGGCCGACTTCCTCAGGGGGCGCTTCGGGCCCCCGCCGCGGTGAGTTCGTCCCCGGACGTGCCACCCGAGCGTATGTCCGCGGTGTAGTCGTCCGGATCGTCGTCGACGATCTCGATACCTGCCGCGCTTGCGGATCGTGTCGAGTCTCCAGAGCACGAGTACGGCCAGCCCGTAGACGGCGAGGGCGATTAGGTGCACCGTGCGGAAACCCCAGGACATGGCGAGGATGGTCGTCAGGACGGATCCGATCACCGAGAAGACTCCATTGATCGCCCAACCCCAGGCGACGTACTCATCCGAATAGGGACTGAGCACCCCGACGATACGGAGCCCGAACGGCATGAACATGCCGAGACACAGCCCGAGGGGTGCGAGCACCAGGAACGCCATGGCAATACGCAACGGCAGCGATGCCGTGAGAGTGGATTCCATGAGCGGGGGAAGGGCGAGCCGGTAGAAGACGGTCAACACTGCCAGCACCGTGAACAGCACCGGTAGGGCCTTCGTGGGCAGCGGTCGAGAACCGGTTCGACAGGAGCGCTCCACAGCCGGTGAACACCAGAATGGATGCGAGAGTCACCGTGAGTGAATAGCTGGGATAGCCCAGGTATCCCACGAGCATCTGGATCATCGTGATCTCGAAGAGCATGAAACCGAGCCCCAGGGCCGCAAAGTACAAAGCCGAAGTGCCCTTGGCGGGAAGTCGCTTCCATTGTCGTCGGATCACGAGGAACGGAAGGAGTAGGAACAACACCGCGAACAGAGTTGCGATCACCAACAACAGCAGCAGGACACGTTCACCGATGGCGTATTCGCGGAAGTCCACCGTGGTTGCCCGACCGATGTCCTTCACGACGTCGTTGAAGCCCGAGAAGTGCCAGAAGAACGGAGCGTCATCGGAGATGGCGTGTACTGATGCGGGATAGTCGGCGATGAGTGAGTCGGCGGTCGCCTGATCAGGC
The DNA here is from genome assembly GCA_963805905.1 of uncultured Microthrixaceae bacterium. Lineage (GTDB taxonomy): Bacteria > Actinomycetota > Acidimicrobiia > Acidimicrobiales > Microtrichaceae > JAMLGJ01. The sequence goes on along the minus strand of CAWDVV010000001.1, from coordinate 1,651,855 downwards.
GCGGCGGCCAGGGCCGCGACGGGGCTGTCGGTCTGGACGGTTCCCGGTGCGTACACAACCGTGCTGTCGCTCGTTGATTCGACCTGCTGCACGAAACGGTCGATCCGGTCCTGTGTCAGTGGTGCCTTCGAGACGATGATCGTGGACAGGCCGCTCGTGAAGGGGTCCTCGGACGTTGCCACCAGGAGGTGCCGCGCCGGGTCATCGATCCCCGACTCCACGAGCGCCTCGCGGGCGGTCGCAACGTAGCGCATGGTGCGATTGGGCTCGTTGCGCGAAGTCCACCTCACCGAACTGGGCAACGGAGATGCCATCGTCGCTCAGGTGGTCGAGAGTCGTGCTGACCATGTCCGTTGTGTAGAGGTAGCTCTCCGAGAGCACGAACGCTCCGGCCGAGGCCGCATTGTTGGCCGCATAGCTGTCAGGAGCGACGAACCAGACGAGGTCGTAGCCGCCGTTGCTCCTGGCGAGGTATGACCGTCCGTCGCCCTGGGTGAGTTTCACATTCGGGTAGTCGGTGAGATTGCCGGTGTAGTCCGCGTACTCGTCGGTGAGCAGCCCCACGGTCACGGGGTTCAACTCGACTGCTTCGATCTCCTTGGTGCCGTTGTAGAGCGATGCCAGGATCTCGTTGCCCCCGGCGGAACCGATGATCAGTTGCTTCGACGGAGGATCTCCGAGGGTCGCGAACGGCCAGGCCCGCGGATCGTCGTCGAAGCGAGTCAGCCCGGCGACATCGCCATCGAAGCGGTAGATGGCCGAACCGTAGGTTCCGTCGTGTACGAGCAGTTTGCCAGCGGTGAATTCCGGGGTCTCCCTCACGTCGACCCGGAACACGGGACCCCAACCGGTGGATTCGTTGCCGGAGTTCGGCACCTTGGAGTTCTCGGTGCGAAGGGTTGGGAGCGCTGATTCCCCGAGGACGGTCAGGACCACCAACACCGCTACCACTGCAATTCCAACGATCCGCAGGGCCCCGCGCGAGCGCCAAGCCAGCGAAACGGAGGTGAGTGCCAGAATTGCTCCGGCCCCCATCACAACCGCCGGTGGCCCCATACGCGAGATGAGGGCGACGACCACGAGACAACCGAGGCCCGCACCCAACAGGTCGGCGAAGTAGAGACGGCCGACCTGTGACCTGGCACGGCTCAACAGGCTCGAGACGATCACTCCGATCGGCATGAACGAGACGAACAGCGCGAAACAGATGATCGCCGAGCGCGCCGAAGTTGCTGAACGAAGCCGATGTGCCGTAGTCCCACAACGCCACGGTGTCGATGGGCATGAGCGCCACGACCGTGTAGCCGATCACGATCCCCACACCGCCGATGATGCCGAACACGGTGATGATGGAACGGGTCGACGCGCCGCGGAGGCGCTTCGAGAGCACCACTGCGGTGGCACCGCTACCGAGACCCAGCAGTGCGAGGCCGATGACCAGGTAGGTGTAGTAGTACCAGAGCTTGTAGGAGATGATCCGCGTGTAGGCGACCTCCAGGAGCAAGCCTGAAAGGCTCACCGCGAAGATGGCCCAGAGAGCCGACCGGCGGTTCAGACCGAGCGGTTCAGGAGCCTGGGCGATGGCCGCCGATTCATCGGCTGAACCTTCGGAATCATGGTCTGGAACGGCGGTAGGGGAGTCCTTCGGCACCGGAGGATCCTACTCGTGGAGGTCCTCCGGATCGTGGTTATGCCACGCTCACCGGTCGCCTGGTCCACCCGTCTGGTCGCCTCTCCGGGAGTTACCGTTGCCGCGCCGCGGCTGCACCCGCCCGGCTTCGGCCGCTGCGATCTCCGGACGAATCTTCCACAGGTACCAACCGCTGACCGCGAGGCCTCCACAGAGAAGCAACACCCCGGCCATGATCATCGCCATCCACATCACCTGATTGCGTTCAGCCAGTGCCCAGGACCACTGGGGTCGTCGGGCCGCATCGAGGAGCGCGACCAGGGACAGCATCAGGGGCGCCCCGAAGAACATCGTCACGACAATTGTGCGCGCCAGGTCAGCCCAGGGCATCCCGGTGACGATCCAGACGCTCTGCACCGGGGTCGATCCCGGGGAATTGTCCTTGGTACCCGCTGTCGTGTTCAGACGCGAGGTCGGCGACGATCAACTCCACTTCATCCCAGTTCATGGCGCGGAGCCCCTCGATCCCGCGGTTGTAGGGCTGATCGAAAACGATGACGGTGTTGCCCGAGTCGCGCAGGGCTTCGATGTTGTGGGGGGCATCGTCGATGTATGCATCGGCCTCGACCTCGGGCTTCTGGCCCAGGAAGCAGATGTCCCGATACGGGACTCGGGCATCGTCCAGCCATGCGACCGTGTCGCCGACCACCCTCGCGTGGGACCAGTTCGCGACGATTCGGTGGGTGATGATCCTGATCCAGATACCCGCGTCCGAGAGTCGCCAGAGCGTGTCCGAGGCTCCCTCGATGGGAGGAGCGTTGCGAAACAGGCCATCTTCGGTGACAGCCCGGTGGTGGTGGTCGAGAAATCCCTCCCGGTCCAGTCCCCATTCCGCGAAGTCCCAGGTGACCTCCATGGTGAGGTCCTCGGGGTCCATCCCCCGATGCCGTGCGACAGCGGCACGGAAGGCGGTGTTGTAGTCAACACACACGCCGTCCAGGTCGACCCCGAGTACGAAGTCAGGCACTGCGCTCCTCCCGCTTCGCCCGCCTGAAGGCGTCCGCGGCGAGTACCTCGAAATTGGCGAGCGCACAGTGCTGCCAGGTCAGCTGCCGCGCCCGCTCGATGGCACCTTCCTCCAGTCGCCGGCGTAGTCCCGGGTTGGTGAGCACGGCGACCATGTCGGCCACCAGGTCTTCGTCGCGTTCCGCCAACAGCCCCGATTGGTCGCGCGCAACTGCATCTGCGTGACCTGCGATGTCCGTGGCGACGGCAGGCGTTCCACACGCGGCTGCCTCAGTCAGGGTCATACCCCACCCCTCGCGGACCGACGCCGAAGTCGCCACCCAGCTACGCCGGTAGAGATCCAGTAGCTCCGCATCGGGTATGCGCCCGGGCAGGCGCACGGAATCACCGATTCCCAATGACTCGATCTCGTCCTCGATGGCGGATCGTTCATAGCCCTCTCCGACGATGACCAGCTCGGCCGTTGGCACCTGTTCAAGTACCCGTGCCCAGATCCGCACGAGTCGGCGGAAGTCCTTCACAGGCACGAGCCGACCAACGGCCATCGCGAGAGGTGTCTGGTTCTTGGGTCCCATAGGGCTGAAGCCGGGATCCACCCCCGGGGTGATGACCGAGATATTTCGCGCCGGAAACCCGAGTTCCAGAAGCTCGTCCTCGGAGGATCGCGACAACGTGACGATGGGTTGGTTGCGGTAGAGGACCGGACCGAGCTTCTCCTCGAGTGCCACACCTGCATGCCCCAGGGGTCTGGGAAGGCTCATGTGCCACATGGGGCCGTGAATATGGTGCAACCAGATGACCCGCGGTCCCCTTCGCCACACCGGGGAACCGAACGGCATGCCGTTCCAGATCTCCACGAGGGCATCTGCGTGGCCGTAGCGCCCTGTCACCTCGGCGAGAGCGGCACGTGGGAACACCGAGTAGCGGCTTCCCCTACGGATCACCCGGTAGCCGTCGCGCATGGCCTCCTGTGGGCGCCCGACTGCGGCCGAGGTGCGGTGGGTCACTTCGAGCCCCGATTGCACCCATATCGACGCGATGTTGTGGGCGTGGATCTCCGAACCTCCGGCTTCGTCATCATCGAGGTCGCGCCAGGCGAGCACGTGAACGGTCCGGATTCCGGCAGCGGACGCCAGCTCCGAGATACGTGTGCGAACCGCGTCGTCTGCAACAGGGGTGTTCAGCAAGGCTCCTATGATACGGGCTGACACGCGCGCCCTCGTTCTGTGCTGCGCAGGATTCCCCTGGTGGGGACTGCCACGGGACACAGCGGTGCATCTACGCCGAGGATCTACTTGTGAAACTGACCGGTGAACGACCGATGCAGGGCGAGACGCCCGACTCCCTGTTGGCCCTGCACGCTGCGGGCTACCGGGAAGTACGGGCCCGGATGGGCCAGGGGCGCTTCCTCGACGTGGGTTGCGGGATGGGTGATGAGAGCGTCGGGTTCACCGGCGCCGACAGGTTCGTCGTCGGGGTGGACTACGACGCCGAGACTGCAGCGAGCGCAGTGCAGACACACGGCGAGGCAGGCTTGCGTACAGAGTGTGCCGACGGATCGAGGCTCGGACTGCGAAGTGACGCTTTCGACAATGTGTGCTCGTCCCACCTGATCGAGCACTTCGTGGAGCCCGAGCATCACGTGCGGGAGGTCGCCCGGGTCCTCTCACCGGGAGGTACGGCGTTCTTCCTCACCCCGAACGAACCCGCCGATTTCGAGAACCCGTACCATGTCTATCTCTTCGACGCTCCTGCGTTGCGCGAGATGCTGGAACGCTCATTCGAGGAAGTCGAGATCATGGGCCTGGAGGGCAACGAGAAAGTGCTCGAGGACTTCGCCACCCGTCGCTCGATGGCTGAGAAGATGCTGCGCCTGGATCCCTTCGGACTACGCCACAAGTTGCCGCGCAGGGCCTTCGTGTGGCTCCACGCGACGGGGCGTCGGGTGGCATACCGGTTCACCAACACCGATCAGACCGGAGGAACCTCCGGTATCACCGAGGCCGATCTGTTCACCGGCCCCGAGGCAGACATCACGGACTCGACCCTGGTGCTGTTTGCTGTCGGTCGGAAGCCTCTGGTGTGAGGTCTCCCCCGACATCTGGCATGTCGGTCCCCCTGAGCCGGCCCACCAACGGGTCCAGTACCAGCAGCGCCACCGCAGTGAGACTCCATGCGTGAGTGACCTCGAAGAGGTTCATCCAGTTGAAGTCCACCATATAGCCACCCCGGAACTCCTTGGCCACGACGAAGCCCGCTGCCGCAACGAAGGACGCAGCAGCCAGGATCCGCATGAACACGCGTCCCCGGGGCAGGGCCAGCGCTGCGGTGGTTACCAGTCCTACGGCCAGACCGACGGCCCACCCCATGAACACGAAGGTGGTGATGGCTGTCGCGAGCGCGATCAACATGGAGCGTCCCGGAGAGAGGGGGGAGCCCTCGACTGCGAACGGGTTCACGGAGCGGACGACCATGGTGCGTTCCCGGGCCGGCCCGACCTGATCCGCGTCCACCTCCTCAGGTGCACTGCCGGATCGTCGCCTCCTGGCGGACCCACCCGGCAGGAAGAGCAACACCAGGCAGATGAGAACACCCACGCCGGACAGTCCGAGCGCCACCCAGACCATTCGTTGGGGTGCGAACTTCATCGTGATCACGGTGTCGGGCCCGACAACTGACGGATCGACCATCCACCCGTTTGCATAACCGTTTATCACCGTCGATGTTCCGAGGTCGAGCGTCCCTCCGTCCGGCGTGGTGGCAGTGGCGGTGAAACCGGGGCTCTGGGATTCACCCAATACGACCCAATACGGCTTGTCCGCTCCACGGATCGACATATCCCATGCCAGCTTCCCGGTCTGGGCGACGGTGTTCTCGGGTGGCGCGGTGACCGGTGCCGGACCGTCGACGAGAGTGTCAGGGGCCGGATCGCCACCCGGGGCGGATGCGAAGGCGAGGCGGTCGATGTCGAATCCGGTGACGGCGCCCCGGGTGGTCTCGACCAGGGAATCCCCGGCGGACAGCGTCTGAGGGCCACACGCCTTGACGTCCATGAGCGTGTCATCGAGGACCTGCCCGACGGTGCCGTCGATGCGCACGGGCACCGGTGTTCCGTCCACACGCAGCAGGTCGTCGCGACATGTTGCGTCGATCGCTGTCTGTGCCGCAGGGACCGTGGCGTGCACGGGGAGACCTAGATCGACCACCGCGACAGGGAGCACGGTCGTGGAACCACCGAACCAGTCGATCGAGTTGGCCTCGTCCACCTGGTCGATCGAGATGTTCAGGGTGCTGATCTGTTCTGCTTCGAACGGCAACTCGACGGTCGTGGTGTCCCCGGCTCCCGAACGGTCTCCGATGGCGATCGGAGGTACCTCGATCTGTTGCGGTGCGCCGCCATCCACCGACACGCTGAGGACCGTCGGCACGGAATGGAGCCCGTCGGTTCGAACAGTGAGATCGATCCCATCCACATCGAAGGGTTCCGGATTGGTCACCGTGAGGCTGTGGCCTGTCGGCGAATTGATCGGCGTCTGCCAGGCGGTTGTCGGATCCCCGTCGATCGCGCTCGTGGCCCGCGAGCGCAGGTCGCCCGGGAGTCGGACGTCGGCAGCCGCGCTCGCGCCCGTCACCCCGAGGAGGTCATCGATGAACCCGTCGGTCGGGAGCGTCGATGCCCTGACACTTCCGTAGGCGGTGTAGTCGCGCTCGACGGGGTTGTCCACGACCCGTCTCATGGTGGGTTCCTCATCGCTGACCACGACTTCTGAGGGATTTGCGTAACGCCTCGTGAACAGCCACGTGAGTGGGTGCTCCAACGAGGAGTCGCCCGCGGCTGCGAGCAGATCGGTGGGTGGACGGATCACCTCGCTCACCGGGTCGACTCCCGGAATGGTCACCTCAGCCAATCCGACGTCGGACACACCCACGTAGCGGTCCATCCTGGGCAGGTTGGTATCGGTGATCGTGATGCGGGCCTCCGAGAAGGTCCGTTCGTCGAAGTTGATCTGCTGGCCCGGAAATTCACCCCGGGATGAGTCGTCCAGATCGACTGTGATCGGGGCACCTCCGTCGAAGGCGATCTCGACCTGGGTGATCCAGCGGTTCGCGAGGCGCTGGCTCTGCTGCAGGGAGATCGTGTCGGTCGTGACCGGCGAGTCCAGCCTGATGTCCAGGAATTCTCCACGTGGTTCGCCGAATGCCCCCACGCGCCATGCAGTCGACGGGTCCCCGTCCATTGCACGCACCGCACGGTCGGCAGGCGTGTAGGACACCGGATTGCCGTAGGCGGACGCGCTGAGTGTCGCATCGCCCAGCTGCTCGCTGACGGTGAACGAGTCGTCGCCGGCATCGGGGAACTTGTCCAGCCGGTTGTCCGCCGGATCTGGTTCGAGTGCCACCTCTCCGGCTCGTTCGGTGTAGCCGTCGTTCTCCCGCACCGAACCCCACCGCCGGGCCTGTCTACGATTGGTGTCGGTGACGACCAGTTGTGAGCCGGGTTCGTCAATCTGTGAGTCGAGTGCCTCCGGATCATCTGCGAATGACGCTGAGTACAGGATCGGGCGGTCTGGGTTCAGCGCGCCGATGCCGGCCCATGCGACCATGCCGGCTCCGTCACCCGAGAGAACGGTGGGAGAGTCAGCAGAGACTGCACGGTTGATCGGACGTGGATCCTCGACGTCGAACAGGCTGATTGCCGGCGCCGGTGGGGCGTACTCACCCGGTCCGAGAGCCAGTTCATCGTCAAGACGTACCTCCGGGGTGGTGTCATTGGGGACCCCGACGCCGAAATCCTCGGGCTGGGAGAGACCGGGCGCTTCGAGCAGTTGTCGGTACGTGATGTCGGGTCGGGGTGTCCGGAACCGTTCATAGCGGAGGTCTCCACGGTGGGCAATGGTGCCGATGCCGAGGAGTTGGGCCACAGGAGCGACTGTGGCGGGATCGAACCGCCCTTCCTGGAGTGGTATGTCCCAGGCGTTGAGCATGTCCGCAGAAGACGGGGTTCCGTATGGAATGAGTTCCCGCGCAGTGTACGGGCGGTCGATCAACCCGGGCGTGACCGGATCGACGGTATTTCCCCACCGGTAGGACGCGAAGTCGGTGCCGGGCATTTCATAGACACGGGTGTCGTGGTCGCCGGCATCCATGGCCGCTGCGGCCTTGTTCCAGTACCCGGGCAGCTCCTCGGGGCGTTCGAGGTTCCGGTCGACGAAGTCTCCGGTGAACAGTGCCCATTGGTTGCCGAGGATCATGAGGAGCAGGACTCCCGCAACGACGGTCTGGATCCTTGGTGCGTTCTCACCGAACCGTGAGGCCAGCGCGGCCACGGCGGCAGCCAACATGACAGCCAGGCCCAGGGCTATGAGCGGCACGGCGCGAGGGGTCGAACGAAACGCCAACCCGCTGTCGGTCTCAGTCCAGGCCTTGAACACGGCTCCTGCCGGTGTGGCCGCGTCCCACGGATGCGCACCAACGCCTATGAGCAGGCCCACCAGTACGAGGGCCAGGAAGTACCCGCGGTTGCGGAATCGGGTGAGCAGCCCTGACATGAGCGCCAACGCGGGTAAGGCGAAACTCAGTGCCAGCGCAGGTATCGACTGGGTCATGCGTGCGGCCGGTCGGATCCATGGACCGAGGGCATCGCGCCCATAGAAGAACCAGTAGCCGAGCCCCCGCAGCAGCTCGGTGGCGAGTGCTGCATGGGCAACCGTGTAGTAGGTCTCGGTGAAGCGCAGGATCGGGATCCCGAAAGCGCCCTGCACCGCGAGTCCGGCGATCCACCACAGTGACGTGATGGCCGTCAGCGCGGTGATCCGCAACCCGGCGGCGACAACCCGCCGGAACGTGGCTTCGCGGCTGATCCACACCGCGTGGACCATCCAGAGCAGAGGCCCGGCCATGACGAGCAGCAGGGATGTGGCGTTCACGCCGCCAACGGTCAGGGTCACGAGTGCGAACGCTGCGGGCCAACGCCAACCACCGCGATGCACCGAGCGCGATGCCATGCCGATCAGCCACGGCAGACCTGCGAACGGCAGCAGGATCACCGAGATACGCGCTCCGTAGTGGAGCAGGTACGGCGACAGTGCATACGCGAACGAGGCGACGGTCAGACCCGGTCCGACCCAGCGGAGCTCCCGCAGCATGAACCGGACACCCATGCCGGCAGCGAAGATGATCGTCGCCAGCCAAAGGCGTTGGGCGACCCAGTCCGGCGAGCCGATCCGTTCGAAGAACCAGTACCAGGGGCCCATCGGCCACAGGTAGCCGATGTTCTGGTGCGTCACGGTTCCGAGCCCGATGTGGGTGTCCCACATCCATGGCGCCCGGCTCAACAGCCTGGCCGGGTCCAGGTACAGGTAGGTCTTGGTGTCGGCACCGACGACCCCCGGCGCCGTCAGGAGCAGCGGAACATAGGAGACGACAGCGAGTGCGATGACCCCGAGCGGAGGAATCCGCCGCCAGAAGGGCCGTGGTTCGGAGGGTTCGGCCCGCGCCGCGGAAGTGCTCATGAATCGCACAAGAATCTACCGGCTCACTGTGCTGGGCCCCGGCATTGGCATCCGGATCTGTCTGCGCGAAGCGATGTCGCTGCTGCTGGACGATCCGGAGCGCACGGAGGTTTCAGCCCGGACTTCCCAGGATCGCGCCCCGGACGCGCCATGTCCGTACCCACGGCGCCGTGAGTCAGCTGGGTGGCTCTGGAATGACGAAGTCGTAGGGGGAGAGGAGCCAGCCGGTGAGGTTGTCGCCGGCGTCGAGCGGCATGCGTCCATCCACCAGGAACCTTGCCATGTCGGGCGTTTCGAGCGGCTGGCGCCATGATGGCGTTCCGGTGACCATCACCCCCGGGAGCATGGCCGTCACCACCAGCAGGGCCACCGATGCCCGGACCACGACCCGCTCGCGCAGCGCCCCTGTGAACGGGCCGTGGGTGATCGCCAGGCCGGCTCCGACGAGCAACGGTGCGGTGATCACTGCGTAGACACGTGTCTCGTCGAGGGTGATCAGCATCGGGATGACTGCCAGCAGGGCCAGAACACCCAGGACGAGCGGAAGGTGGCGGTCGTTGCCGGGGCGCCCCGCCTCGTGTGAGCCAGTGGATCTCCCGGAGATTCCGACAGCGGCCAGGCCCGCGACCACGAACCACAATGGTCCCCAGAGGCTCCACAGCAGTGCCCCGGGAGCCTGCGAGTGGTGGTGCCAGAACGAACCGGCCCCGTATCGGAGATACGCAGTGCGGGGCGTGGCGATGACCATGTCGTTCACCCAGAACCAGATCTGGGTGAGAAGCCGGCCTGCAGCAACTGCAGATACGCCCACGGCGAGTTCGACGAGCACGACCGCTGCCCGGTGCACCGGTCGTGCTTCGGCCTCTGACGTGCCCGCATCGGGTCTGGTCGTCTCCCCGTCGGGCAGGAAGCAGCGCACCGTTGCCGCGGTCGCAGCCATGAACACACCTTGTTCGGGATGGGTCAGTCCCACCAGTACACCGAGGACAGCAACTGCCCAACGGGGTCGCACCAGCACCATCGCCATTCCGGCCATCGCCGTGAGGGGATCGGGTTGGCCCAACCATTGCATCGATACCGTGACGACTGGTGCAGCGGCCAGGAGTACCGTCAGGTTCCGCGCGGTCCCATATCCGAAGCGATGGCGGGCGAGGGCGACAACCGCGGCCCAACACACCACGAGCACCACCAGGTGGAGGCGGGCCACCTCGTGAGGACTGGTCTGGCCGAGCGCGGCGGCGAGTCCGGTCATCGAAACATCGGTCAGGAGGTAGTCACCGGTCAGCGCTCCGTGAAACGGGTTGGTTCCCGGGTTCTCGGCGATCAGCGAGAGAAAAGCAAGGTTGGGAGTCGCCCACAGGCCGTTGTGGAACAGGGCGACGAGCACCGATGTGAACCACCATCCGGACAGGCGCCACCAGTTCCCGGTTCCGGGTGGGCGGAGCTCGTCGGCTCTGGGGGCGGAAGCTTGCACCGGGATGACCGTAGTGGCGCACGAGCTCCGGAGGGGGAGTGCGGTTCGGGGAGCGATCGGCCCGTGGCGGGTCACCGGTGCACCCGGTGCCCACCGGTATCATCGGTGCGGTGACCCAGACCGCCGCGGTCCGGCGGCCTACCAAGTTCTCCTACGTGCCGGCGCTCGACGGGCTGCGCGGCGTGTACGTGCTCGTGATCGCGATGTTCCACTTCTCGATCACAGGGGGTTGGGACCCACGCAGGGAGTTCTTTCCCGGTTCCTTCTTCGCTCCATCGGGTTTCTTCACGCTTTCGGGCTACCTCATCACCTCTGTCCTGCTCGCCGAACGCGAACGTTCCGAAGCGATCGATGGCTCCAGATTCTGGGGCAGACGTTTCCGCCGGCTCCTGCCGGCGTCGGTGGCGGTGATCCTCACAGCGGCGGTGCTCACGGCCTTCTCCAAGGACCTGTGGGGGCCGTTCCCGGGTAGCGATGCGGCCGGCGGGCTCTTCTCGATGTCCAATTGGCAGGCCATTCGCCTGGCAGATGCATCCGGGTTCGTCGGGCTCAGGGAACTGGGTCCGCTCGGAGTGTTCTGGTCACTCGGCCTCGAGGAACAGTTCTACCTGGGGCTGTTCGTGGTCATCGTGTTCTCGTTGCGGCGGCGCAACCCGATGAAATGGCTCACCTCGATACTCGTGGTGGCGGCAACCACTTCGGTGGCCCTGTTGTACCTCAGCGATGCTTCGCCGCAGCGCCAGTTCTTCGGAACCGACATGCGCGCGGCCGAGGTCATAGCAGGATGTCTGCTTGCCATCTGGGTGCACCATCACGGACTGCCGCGCAGTCCGGTGTGGCGATGGGTGGGTATCGGAGCAACGGCGCTGGCATTCGTGCTGTTCACATTCGTTCACGAGCTCGATGCCTGGGTGCTCATGGGTGGCCTCTCGGCGTTCAGCCTCGTGACGGTCGCGATGATCATCGGAGCGAGCGTCGAGGGACCGATGAGACAAGCGCTCGCATGGCGCCCACTCGTGTACCTGGGATTGATCAGCTACCCGGTCTACCTCGTCCACTGGCCGGTGGCCCTCATCATGAGCCCCGACCGGTTGGACATGCATGGTTGGCCTCTGATCGGGCTCCGTTGGGTGGTGAGCATCGCGGTCTCGGTTGCCATCTACAAGCTTCTCGAGCGCCCCCTGAGCAAGTGGCCCGGAGCGCGTTGGCCACGGGGGCTGGTCGTGTGGGGTGTTCCGGCCGGGCTGTCGCTGATCCTCACGATCTGGGTGTCAGGGTGGGGTTGGGTGACGTGAGTTCCGTGACCTCCACCCCACCTCGACGCATCGCTGCGAACGGGCGTTCCTTCGGTCTCGACGTGGCCCGGGCGTTGGCCGCGATCGGTGTCCTCGTGACCCACGTGGCGTTCGCCACCGGTGTCGTCAATCCACAGCGTTGGAGTTCCCCGCTGCGCGACGTCCTGCCGCGCCTCGACGTCGGCGTTGCTGTGTTCTTCGTGTTGTCCGGGCTGCTCGTCGGGCGACCGTTCGTGCGTCGGATCATTCGAGGTGAACCGGGGCCCGCCTTCCGTCCGTACGCGATCCGCCGCGTGTCGAGGATCTACCCCGTCTACTGGTTCGTGCTCATCGTCACTTTCATCACCGTTGGCCACGGTGGCCCGGGCCAGGTCGTAGCGGACCTGTTGCTCCTGCACATCTACAACCCGGGTTGGGCGATAGGACCGATCACCCAGAGCTGGACGCTCGCGACCGAGGTTGCTTTCTACCTGTTCCTGCCGGCCTTCTTCGCAGCGCTCGGCGCCTACCTCGATCGACGAGGCGTGCACGAACAGCGCGAACGGGCGCGCTGGATCGCGATGGGACTCTGGATCTGGGTACTCGTCGCCCTGGGTTGGCGGATCGGAGTCGTGCTGGGTACCGATACCTATGACTTCACGATCCCGGGGGCCGTGGACACGCGTGGGGCACTTCTCACCTGGCTGCCGAACCACCTGGACGCGTTCGCCATCGGTGTGGCGATGGCCCTCGCCCTCGAGAACGGATGGGCAAGACCGCTGTCCCGGGTCGGTCGCACCGTCAGCTACGCCATTGGGCTCGGGGCCCTGTGGATCGTCTCCACACAACTGGACCTGACCGCGCTGTTCACTGGTTTCAACGACGTACAGACGCACCTGCGGCATCTCCTGTTCCTCGTTGTGGCCGGAGCTGCGGTCCTGCCGAGTGCTTTCGCTCGTGCCGGGTCTCCGGTACGCGCGATCCGCCTGGGTCGCGCCGCGATGGGCGGCACAGGTAGCCAAGGGTGCCGCGCTCGGCGAGCTACGGGGTATACCTCTGGCACCAATGGGTGACCCACAAATGGTTCACGTCCAGGAACCTCACCGACTTCGCAGCGCCGTTCCCCAGCACGTTCGTGTTCGTGGTGACGATATCCACAGCACTCGCAGCTCTGACCTACTGGTTCGTCGAACGTCCTGCCACCACCCTCGCGACCGGTCGGGGTGGCGGGATCCCCTCGCCGGTACCCCGACAGCTCGGCCCGCAACGAACCCTCGATGGCATCCGCGGGCTCGCGATCGTGGCAGTTCTGGGTACCCATGTCGTATTCCTGGACGCGGGTTCGTCCACGTGGTCCCTACGGGGCGGGTTCCTCGGTGTCGATGTGTTCCTGGGCCTTTCGGCGTTCCTCATCGCAGCGGTACTCCTGCGCGAGCTGGATACGACCGCGGCCCGCACCGGTGGTCCGATGCTGGACCTCGGTGGGTTTGCCAAGCGTCGCCTTCGTCGCCTGTACCCACCGTTGATCGTGTTCCTCGTCGTGGCCGGGGCGATCTCGGTCTGGTTGTTGCCCACCACGCTCACCCAACTCCTCCAACAGAGTGCGTTGGCCCTGAGCTTCCTCGCCAACTGGCAACTGAGCTGGGGGATGCATCCGCCCTTCGAGTTGGCACACCTGTGGTCGCTGTCGCTCGAGGCGCAGTTCTACCTCCTCATGGCCGTGGGCTTCTGGCTGTGGAGGCGACGACTGAAGCGGCCCCAACGAAACGTTGCGCTACTCATATTGTTGGCGGCCTGCGTGGCGCTCTGGCGGCTGTGGCTCTTCCAGCGCGGTGTCGAGTTGCCGGCGCTCTACGAACGAACGGGTGCCCGCGCTGATTCGATGCTCCTGGGTGTTGCAGCGGCACTCATATGGCGCAGCGGCCTCGTGAGCGATGAAGTCCTCCGCAAGGTCGGTGCCGCGGCCATAGTGGCACTGGGAGGAGCGATGGTGTTCGGTTCGGCAGAGTCTCGCATGGCTCTTCGAAGGTGGCTTCACGCTCGTGGGTGCCGCATCTGCGGCGGTCGTGGCAGCGGCAGTCACAGGATCGGGCATCGTGGCCATGATCGGTCGCTGGGGACCGCTGCGGTGGGTGGGTGAGATCTCCTACTCGTTGTACCTCTGGCACCTGCCCATCTACATCTGGACCGTGAAGGTCTTCGGTGACACAGCACCGCTGGGCGTCAAGGTCGGCGGTGGCAGTTCCGCTGTCGGTGCTGGCCGGGTGGTTGTCGTACCGCCTGGTGGAAACACGGGTCCTGGCCCCCTGGCGGCGGAGAAACACGGCTGCCTACGCGTCCCGTGCTCCGCCCCGGACAGATCACCTCGCGGCAGAACAGCGCTCCGTGCTGGCCGACCAACTCGTATGGAATGGCGACGTCGGTGGACACTCCGGCGTCCCGGGGAAGTGCCAGGGTGCTCGCTCCCGCCGGCACCTCGACCACCAGTCCCGCTTCGCCCGGTCCATCGGAGGTCTCGGCGTCCACGAACCGACGGATGACCACGGATGCACGCTCGGATCCGGGGCCCGTGAGAGGCCAGACGACGAGCACCGAGGTCCCGGGGAGAGCCTCGGTCGCACCTGAACACATAGGTGGTCCCGGCCCGACCGACGCGGCTGTCCCTTCGGGAGGAGGTATCGCGACGTTGGCGAAGAAGAGTTCTTCGGCCGCGGTCAACTGATCCGGGCGACCCGCGATCTCGGACGATGTTGCTCCAGCCAGCGGAGAGCCCACTGCACGGACCGCTCGGAGATAGGCAGGCGCCGATACGGGCAGGAACGAGAGCGGAGCGATGATCGCATCGTCTCCCATCCGTTGGGACCCCACCGCCTCGGCCGAGTAGAGGTTCGTACGGAGTCCCGGCGCAGCTCCCGCGACCGTGTCGGTCCAATCGCCCATGTGCTGGGTGAGCCTGACAGCCCCGATGAGGAGCAGGACCACCGCGAGGCCGGCCCCCGCAGCGAGAGTCGGGCGGTACCAGACTCCGAGCTGTTGAACGGGAGGGGTCAGTCCTGGTGCCGGACTCTCCCGAACGCCTGCCCGACGGCCTCGACACCGTCGCCTGGGCTACGGCCGCGAGCAGCAGGTAGGCCCCGATGGTCCACGCGTAGCGGGGCTCGTCGGGGACGATCGGAGGGAAGGTGCCCTGGCGCGTGAGTGATGTCAGTCCGGCGAAAGCGAGCGCAGCCACCAATGCGCCGCCGACCCTGGGATCGAGGCGACGCGCCCGGATGGACGCGGTGGGCACCCACGCCACCAGGAGAATCCCCAGAGCGGCCCCGAGTACCTTGTTGCCCGCGGCGATCGATGTCGGCCCACCCCAGAGCATTCGCAGGAAGTACGGAACGACCTCGGACGCCCTGGTGGAGATCTCATTCGATTCACGGTGGCCGACCCACCAAAGCATCCAGACACCTACAGGGAGGACCCACGCCAACCAGGTGCGCCGTGGAGCCCGCCGCAACAGAAGCTCGACGAGCACCGCTGCCGCAGCCATCACCCCGAGTCCGCTGGTGGCGAGGGCGAGTGCCAGCCAGAGTCCGACGGCCGCCTCGTGGGTCGAGCGGGTTCCCGGCGCGTTGTCGACCCGGTCCCGCCGGTGGTGCCGGCTTCCGGCAGGCGGTCGAGGTGCCACCACATAGCAACCAATGCGGCTATCGGCAGCGAGAAGTTGATCAGGAACGGGAACAACACGTTCGTGGTTCCGGCGCTGTTCCACATGCAGCGCGCCGACGGCGATCACTGCGGCCAGTGGGCCCAACCTGACGCCACACCAACGGGTCACCTGAAATCCCAACACCGCCAGCCCCGCCAGCCCCACGATCCGGTAGGGCCAGTAGGACCCCATGCCGACGGTGTGGAACAGCGCCTGGTAGATGCCCACAGGCACCATCGACAGGTGGCCGTTGAACGGCACGGTCAGATTCCCCGACGGTAGTCGGTGAAGATGTTCCAGTCATCGCTGAAGAACCAGAGGCGACGTCCGATCCACGCAGCAATACCGACCACGAGGACGACAACCACTGCGGGAGCACGAAATCGACTGACGTCGCAGGCCGATCGAGGCGGTACCCGGTCCAAGGGTACGCCACGTCCGGAGCGTCAGTGTGTTCGACGGTACCCACGAGGTCAGTGACGCTACCTTGCCCGCGACGACACTGCGGTCTATCCTGCGCGGGTGCAGAGAGCGGCCGACCCAGACGTTCTCAAACCGCTGGGGTCCCACCCCGACCGGATTGCCATGGACCGCCCAACTGCGGTCAGTCGGACTCGTGGCGTTCGGTATGCGCATGGTCTGGGTGCTGGCATTCGCCAGGGTTCCCTCGGGAACCTCGGCTCAGCGATCCGCTGCTGTATCACGGCTACGCGCTGCGCTTCGCCGCCGGTCGGGGCTACGTGTCACTGGTCGACCTGCCCACCAGCTACTACCCACCGGGCTATCCGTTCTTCCTCGGGATCGTGTACCGGATGATCGATGCATTGGGTCTCCAGCAGCTGGCGTGCCGAGGTCGTGGGGCGGCGTCCAGTCGCTGCTCTGGGCCATCGCTGCCATTGCAGTCGTACTGACCGCCCGCTGGGCATTCGACAGCGCCCGAGTCGGCATCGCAGCCGGACTCGGTACTCGCGCTGTGGCCGAACCTGATCACGTACGCGGGAGCGTGGCTCTCGGAATCACTCTTCGTCTGCCTGTTCGCGGTCGGAGTGGCAGCAGTGACCTTCGTCGCCCGGTGCACTCCGCATGACCGACGGCGGTACACGCGCCATCGGTGTTGCGGCCGTGATGTTCGCGCTCGCCACGATGGTCAGGCCCCAGGTGCTGCTCGGTCTGCCACTGCTGGCAGTGGCGTGGTTGTGGGCCGGCATCGGCTGGCGACGCACCCTTGCACTCGGCCTGGCCACGACCGCTGCGGTTGCCGCCCTGGTGGTGCCATGGGCGATCCGCAACGACGCGGTGCTCGGAGAGCCGGTGTTCGTGTCCACCAACGGAGGTGACAACCTGTGCGTCGGCTACCACCCCGGAGGCGCGGGGCGGCTTTGCCATACCGCCGTACTGCGACACCGGGGAGACCGCGCGTCGACGGTGTTGACGCCGAGCTGCGGCAGGAACTCCGAGACGAGACAGCTGGCGCTCGACTACATCAGGGAGGAGCCCCTGTCGCTACCGTGGCTGGGCGTTCGCAAGCTCTACTGGACGTTCCGCACCGATGACGACGGCCTGCGCGGCAACGAATCCTACGGCGACCAGAGCCTCAGCGGGGTCCCCCGGGAGGGGTTCGAAGGATCGACCGTCGACGACGGCCAGGTGTTCTCGGGGACACCACGCACGATCTGGATCATCATGACCCAGGGCTACTACGCATTGGTGATGGTTGCTGCTATCGCGGGAATCGTCATTGCACTCCGCCCCGCCTTGCGCAGGCCACGCGATGCGGCGGTGCTGTCCCTGCTGGGTCTCACGTTGGCAGGGGTGGCAGTCCCGGTCCTCTTCTTTGGCGATCCCCGTTTCAAGGTCCCCACGACACCGCTTTTCGCAGTGTTCGCGGGGCTCGCTCTGGTCGAACTCCTGGCGTGGTCGGGAT
The DNA here is from genome assembly GCA_963805905.1 of uncultured Microthrixaceae bacterium. Taxonomy (GTDB): domain Bacteria; phylum Actinomycetota; class Acidimicrobiia; order Acidimicrobiales; family Microtrichaceae; genus JAMLGJ01. Next base: position 1,634,318 of record CAWDVV010000001.1, on the reverse strand, counting down.
GGCCGGAACCCAAGGAGTCGGAGCAGGCTCCGGAACCATCCCCGGAGGCGCTCAGCGGCCGGCCGACTTGAGTAGAACCGGACCCAACCACGCTGCGACAGTGTCGGTGCTGACCTCGCTGAAATGAACGCCGTCGGGGCGGAAGGCGGGGTCGAACTCACCCCCGGGTTGGACACGCATCCACGATGCGATGTCGAGAATCGACGCGTTCGGACGCTTGGCGACCTCCTCGGTGAGCATCTGGTTGTACAGATCCACACGGTCGGTCTGGGCCTCGGCGTAGGGAGGCTTTCCCATGTAGATCACCGAACCTGGAACCGGCGACCAGTAGGGCGAGTCTGCCCAGAGCACTTCGGCACCTTCGCCGGAGACCAGGTCCAGGAGGTGGTTGATCTCGCCGCGTAGGTACCCGTCGTAGTCGGGACGGCCGATCCGGGTCCAGCGGCTGAACCCTTCGGGTCGCCGGTCGGTCACATCCCACATCCCGCCCGCCAACAGAACCACCTGCGGGTTGAACTCCTTGATCGAGCGCAACAGTTCGCCATCACGGGCAATGCAGTCCGGCTCCTCGTCGCGCGGAATGCTCACTCCCTTGTTCCGCCCGCCCCGCCCGAACGGACAACCCGGGATGCTGCGGTCCATGACGGCCATCTTGCCGGTCGTCATGCCCCAACGTTGGAGTCCGATCACGATGGACTGGGCAAAGGAGTCGCCCACGACCATCACCCGCAGTGGCGGAAGTGGAGCAACCGTGGTGGTCGGTGTGTTCACCGCCGCGGCGCTGCCCGGGGTGGCGGCGGTCGACGGCAGGGTCGTGGCGGGTGCAACGGTGGTGGTCGGTATTGCCACGTCGACGGTGTTTCCGAGCGCTACGACGGCCGAACGATCGGCCTGGGGAAGAGTCACGATCCCTACCACGAGAAGAGCGGCAGCCCCGATGGCGACCGGAGCGACACGGAAGCCCCGCAACGCCGTTCCGCGTCGGATCGGGTGCTCCAACAGCTTGTAGGAGATCCCCGCCACGGCGAGTGTGAGCGCCAACTGGGCCACGGCGGCAAGCGCTGGCGAAGTGCCCAGGCGCTCAGGGGTCAACCACCAGATGATCGGCCAGTGGAACAGATAGATCCCGTACGAAACGACGCCGAGTGTGACGAGTACACGGCTGGACAGCAGCTTCCTGACCGAACCGTCGGGCTGCACGACCGTCGCGATGAGCAGCGCCACCACGATTGCATGGAGCGTCAGGCCCCCGCGGTACAACCAGTCAGCACGTATCGGGGTGAATGCCCAGGTAGCCAGCAGCACGACCAACAACAGGGGGGCGATGCGGGCGAGCAACCGCCTCACCCGGGGCGACACGGTGAGAGAACCGCCGAGTGCCACGGCCAGAAATGCCCCCACCGCCATCTCGGCGAGCCGAGTGTCGGTTCCCATGTACGCCGCGGTTGTCCCAGGCCCCTCCCGAGACGAACACCATCCACGCGGTCGAGAGACCCACTACGACTCCGAGGATCCAGCGCAACTCCCGCCGGCCTACCCTGCCGGTTCGGCGCACCACGGCAGCACCCACGAGCGCCGCCAGCGGCAGCAGTATGTACCACTGCTCCTCGACTGCGAGACTCCAGACATGGCGTAGCGGGGAAGGGGCGCCGTTGAACATGGCTGCGTAGTCGGTGCCGTCCACGATGAAGTGCCAGTTGGCGACGTACAGCAACGTCGACCAGGCATCGCCCGGCAACGATGCCAATTGGGCCTCGGTTCCCACGAGTGGCGTCAGGACGAGGACCGCTGCGAGCAGCAGGAACAGCGCCGGTAGGAGCCTCCTGGCGCGGCGTCGCCAGAATCCACGCAGCGACACCGATCCGCTGGCGCGCCGTTCGCGGATCAGCAGCGAAACGATGAGGAACCCCGAGAGGGTGAAAAAGGCCGAGACACCGAGGAATCCACCACGTGTGAAGCGCTCGACGCCGGCGAGGCCGTTCGCAGCAGCTGTGTGGTAGGCCACGACAGCCACCACGGCCAGACCCCGCAGCCCGTCCAGGGCGGGTTGATGGGTGAGCCGCGTGTTCACCTCGCCCGCGGGAGTCGCCGCGACCGTGGTCGCCGCCTGTGGATCCGCTGCTTGTGGGTCGGGCGCTGTTACCCGTTGTGTCACGTCACTCATCTTCGGTACGGGGTATTCGATCGCGGCGGTGGACAGCCACGGGGTACTCAACAACGTAAGTGGCGAGCAGGGTCACGCGTCGCCCGTCGTCGAGACCTGCCACCGTGGGCAACACGCTAGTGCGGGCCGGGTTGGGTCATGTCGGCAGGCGCCAGAAACACCGCAGTGGGAAGGCCCATCGATGTGAGTCGGTCGATCTGGTCATCGACGTCGCGACCCACCCGTGGGTCGCTCCTCACGGCCCAGTAGTTGATGGGCAACTCCTCCGCCAGCTCCTCGCCACCGATCGCGCGGAGTTCGTCCTGGATCTGCAGTGTGAGTCTGCGTGCGTCCGCCCGTTGCGCCTCGGTGCGTGGATCCACATACGCGAGTTCGGTCACTTCGTCACCCAGCGCGCGCCAACTCTCAATCCCATCTCCGGTCACGACCCAGAGTGCCTTGTATGCATCCGATTCATTCAGGACCCGGTGGGGACGCATCTCGACGCTCAAACGCTCGTCGACCCCGACGCGGGTGCCCGATCGCTCCAACTCCGAGAGCACGGCGGTTCCGAGCGCTCCGAAGGATGCCGGATCCTCCCAGCGCACGAGGTAGGCCCGATCATCCGGGCTGTCCGGATTCCACCCGGGTGCTGAAGCGTTCCCGAGTTGGTTGATGAGCTCACCACCGACGTCCGACAGGGGTTCAGCCGGTATCGACGTCCTCGCGAATCCAATCGTCGTAGAAACGCACAGAGCTGCGAGAACCACGAGCCCCACGCCGCGTGCGAAGCGCGCCACAACGCGCTGGTGCCGCGACGCGATCCAGGCGATCCACACCATGGCCGTCACCCCCATCACCACCAGAACGACCAACCACAGGATCAGGTATGTGAAGACCTCACCGGGTATCCGAGAGGCTGTGACCAACGAACCCACGAGGGAGACCCCGACCACACCCAGCAACATGGCGGCACGACCCATCGTCTGATCGCTTCTCCGGCGCCACGCCAAAAATGCCGCGATCCCGAGACCAACCAACATCGCGACCGTCCCGAGGTCCATTCCCCTGTCGGTGGCACGGCTGTCGTCGCTGAGACGCAGGGGGGTGGTGACGTTCAGGTATGCCCCGGTCAACCTGACCGCTCCACCGAGGCCCAACGCCGGTTCATTCCCGGCTTCCTGTCGGTATGCCTCCACTGTCAACGTCACATTGCCGGGGTCGTTCGTGAGTTGTTCGATGATGGGAGGGAGCCACATCACCAACCCGATGACGAGCGCGACGCCCACCGCTGCGCCGACGCGGGCCATGTCATGGAACCTACGGGTGTACCGGACCAGACCCACGAGCGAGATGACACCCAGGAGGCCGACCAATGGCAGGTACCCGAAGTGTGCCTGCACGCAGTAGGAACCTGCGGCCACCACCATCACGAGCGCCCAGGGACTTCCGTCGACCACGGCCCATGCCGCGACGACCATCGCGAGGAAGGGCATGACCGTGAACCACGGGTTCCAGGGTTCGATGAACGAAATCGGCCCCAACGAGGCCATCAGCAACAGGACGCCGCCACAGACTGCAGCCGCGAGAGCGTCACCTGCACGACGCCACGCCAGGATGACCGCTGCAGCTGCCCAGGCGAACGCTGTGGAAGCGACCGCGGCCGAAAGGGCCACCGCGCTGCGACCTGCAATCGCGTAAACGGGATACATCGCGTACCAGGCGGCCGGTCCCGGATGGGAGGTCACGTGCGTGGGCGTTCGCAGGCGCCCGACTGCACCCAGCAACGGCGGATGCGCCCAGAAGTCACGCACCCGCAGCTCGGCCTGCGCGAACTCTCCCACGGGTACCCAGCCCTTGAGGGCGACCGCGGTTGCGGCCGCCACGAGAGGAAGAGCACACAGCCCGAGCAGGACTGCCAACAACCATCCGGTACGCCGCTGGGAACTGTCACCGGATCCCCCGCGGGCGACCCGCCGGTGACCGGCCTCGCCGCCTTGCTCAGTCCCTGTGCCCGCATCGTCGAGGTGCATCGCAGCGAATCTAGAGGTCCGGATACCCCCGCGCGCGGTAGGCCCGCGCGAGGCTTGTCCACCGTGAGCGACGAAAGTGCCACATCGGCAGCGGCCGACCGATCGGGAGCCACAGCCGATTCAGGCCACGTCGCCACCGATCCGAACGGAGTCGGCGACGACTCGGGCGTGGGTGACGAGGCATCGACCACCACACGGTGGCGACTGACACGATCGGACTATCTGGCGCTCGGCATCGTGGGAGTCGTCCTGCTGGCTCCTGTGTGGGGTCTCATGCACTACCAGGGGCCTCCGATGGAAGAGGGGTTCATGTTGGCCTTCCCCGAGGAGATCCTCCGCGGGGCCGTGCCGCACCGAGACTTCCTGCATCTGTACGGTCCGGGGTCGATCTACATGTTGGCCGGGATCTTCAAGGTGTTCGGGACGCATCTGTACGTGGAACGCAGCGTCGGACTCCTCCAGCACGCCGCGGTCGCGTATTCGATGTGGTTCCTACTGCGTCCGTTCGGGCGGCGGGTGGCCACATCGGGGGCCGCGATGTGTGTGGTCATCCTCATAGGCCCACTGGGCCTCTCAGCGATGGCATGGAACGGCGCCCTCGCATTCGGTCTGGCGGGTCTGGCGGTAGCGGCTGCAGCCGCTCGACGTAGCGGCAGGACACGGCGCAACCTGCTGTTCGTCGCAGGAGCGCTCTCGGGGGCGGCACTGTTGTTCCGCCCGGACCTGATCCTCGCGGTCGGTCTCGGGTTGGGGGCCTGGTGGTTCCAGCTGCCGAAGGGACGCCGTTCACCGATCGCCTGGGGCCTGGGGATCACGCTGGCTCTCTACATCCCGCACATGATCCGATCTGGGATGGGGAACTCCATAGAGGGGATGTTCATCGAACCGGTGTTCAAGCTCCGTGGGGGGCGCTCATTGCCGATCCCACCCAGTTGGGGCGAGGTCGACGGCTTCCTGCAACGCGCAGGCACCCTCCGAACCAGCGGATGGCCGCTGCCCATGCCACAGTTGTCCCAACAGATCAGCATGTGGTTCTGGTTGGTGCCGCTGTCGATCATCCTGGTCGTCGTCGCTGCATGGCGGCTCCGCAGGCGTGAACCGCACAGCCGGCGATCGATGACGTACTGGCCTGCCGCTCTGTTCGGCGCGGCGCTCCTGCAGCAAGCGATCCAACGACCTGACACCGCACACCTCTCCTGGGTCACCGGCGTCACGTTTCCGCTCGGTGTGGCGGCTGTGGTCGTCCTCCTCGAGGAGATCGCGCCGTCGCTCGGATCTATGAAGCGGTTCGCCATCGCCGGGGTGACGTTCACGGTCCTTCTGCTCGCTGTCATCCCGTTCTACCCCGTGCGGACGTATGTCGATCTCGTCGGCCAGAGCCTGGGTATCAACGGGTTCGGGTTTCCCATCCGCCACGACGGGCGCGTCTTCCCGTTCGGATCAGCCGAAGGTGCTGCTGATGCGCAGCAGATAGTCGATGACCTCGACCGCCTCGCGGAGCCCGGGGATTCCCTCATCACCGGGCCCAAGGACCTCTCACGCACCAATTACAGCGACGCCTTCTTCTACTACCTGTTTCCCGACCTCGAAGTAGGGACCCGCTACATCGAGATGGACCCGGGTCTCGCCGATGCGCCCGACAGCGGCCTCGCCGAGGAACTCGAGAACACCGATTGGGTGATCCTGTCCAACGCCTGGGCCGACTGGTCCGAACCCAACGACTCCTCACAGTCACGTTCCCAGGCTCCGAACGCAGTCATGCGCGAGGACTTCTGCCAGGTGGATGCCACGGCGACCTTCGAGCTCTGGGGCCGCTGCGACCGGGTCGAACCCTGAGGTCGACGGGCCACCGGAGCAGTGGCCGGGGGTCTACAGCTCAGGCCCTGGTGCCCGGTAATGTGATTCGATGTCCAAGGTCTCGACCTCCAAGGTCGTCGTCGTGCCCACCTATCAGGAGGCCGACAACATTGAAACCCTGCTGAGGTCGGTTCGTGCAGCGGTGCCGGAACTGCAGATCCTCATCGTCGATGACAACAGTCCCGACGACACCGGCGCCATCGCAGAGAAGATCGGCATCGAGGTGGGCGGAGTGGAGGTACTCCACCGACCCGGCAAGGCAGGACTCGGTGCGGCCTACCGTCACGGCTTCCGGCACGCTCTCAACAGTGGCTACGACGTGGTGGTCCAGATGGACGCGGACCTCTCTCACGATCCGGCGCTGCTCCCGGCGCTGCTCGAGGCCCTCGATGACGGGGCCGATGTGGCCGTGGGATCGCGCTATGTGCCGGGAGGTTCAGTGCCCAGTTGGACATGGTTCCGACGAACGCTGTCGAGCTGGGGAAACAGCTACGCGAGGGCGATGCTCAAGCTGTCGATGTGCGATGCCACCACGGCCTTCCGGGCGTATCGTGCCGAGGTTCTCGAAGCAATCGACATCGATGGCACCACCGCCAACGGTTACCTCTTCCAGATAGAGACCGCATTCCGGGTGTCCCAGACCGGCGTTGCCGTGGCCGAGATCCCGATCACATTCCTCGACCGGGTTGCGGGGAGCTCCAAGATGGCCGTCGGACGTACGATGCTGGAAACAGAGCTACGCGTGACCTGGTGGGGCATCTCGTTGCGTGCACCCGCGGTTTCCGATCGCTTCAGAGGAACCCGACCGGGCCGCTTCCTGCGCTCGCGGGTGCGTCCCAACGGGATTCCGACGGACCCGGCGACCCCGTCGGGCAACGAGCAGTGATTCCATCCTGAATGAACGACCTGCCGTCGATGAACAACGAAGACCCCGCCGATGGGGTGGAGCCGGTGGTGCGAAAGCGGCGTGCGCGACGTAACGGTTCGCCATCAGACGAGCTCAGCTACGAACCCCCACTCGACGGGCTCCGAGCTGTGGCAGTGGTGGCAGTGCTGTTCTTCCACGCCCGGTTCTCCTGGGCTGCGGGTGGCTTCCTGGGAGTCTCGACCTTCTTCACACTCTCCGGCTTTCTGATCACCTCACTGCTCCTGGGGGAGTGGCGCCGCAGCGGGGGAGTGAGCTTCCGCGGGTTCTTCTCGAGGCGTTTCCGTCGTTTGCTTCCGGCGTCCTGGTTCACCCTCGGGCTCGTCGTGGTGATGGGTGCGCTGGGTGTCTGGTCGACCGACCAGATGCGAAGCCTACGGGGCGACGTTCCGTGGTCGATCGTCGAGCTCGTCAACTGGCACTTCATCGCCAGCGATCGCAGCTACGGAGCCCAGTTCGATGCACCTTCTCCACTGGAGCACTACTGGTCCCTCGCGATAGAGCAACAGTTCTACCTGATTCTCCCGCTCGTGATCCTGGGACTCCTCGGGTGGTCCCAGCGTCGCGCCCTCGCCCGTTCCGGCGGCACTGCAGCCCCGAATCGCACACCTATCCGGATCCTGGTGACCGTGCTCGGTCTGGCTGCCGCCATCTCCTGGTACCTCAACTGGCACTTTGCCCAGTCCTCCGTCGACCGGAGCTACTTCGGTACAGACACCCGCCTGGCCGAACTGGCAGTCGGAGCGCTACTCGCGTGCGTAGGTCTTCGGCGCATCCGCGGGGGTTCAGTGCAGCGCGGAAGGTTGCTGGCTGTGTTGGGCGTGCTGGGGCTGATCGGTAGCGCAGTTCTGTGGTACGCCGCCGACCTGAGTGCCACATGGATGTATCCGTGGGGGTTCATGGCCGCATCGGCCGCGAGTGCATCGATGATCGTGGGTTCGCTCCGATCGGGAGCCTTGCGCAGCGCGTTGAGCCTTGCTCCGGTGGTCGCCCTGGGACGGATCAGCTACGGCGTATATCTGCTGCACTGGCCCATATTCCTGTGGTTGACGCCCGCCCGTACCGGATTGCCGCAATGGCCGCTGTTCGGTCTGAGAATGGCGGTGACCCTCGCCGGAGCCATCGTGATGTTCAGGTTCCTCGAGACCCCTGTGCGTTCCGGATCACCGGCCTTCAGGAAGTTTGCCGTGCGTATGACCGCACCCGCCGCGGTGGTGATCCTCCTGGCGTCTGCGGTGGTCACTTCCGGTCTGCCTGCGCCCTCGGAGTTGGCTTCGGCCAGCGAGAGCGCTCCCACGACGGTGCCACCCGCCCCCCTGAGGGTTCTGGTCCTGGGGGACCAACTGGCAGCTTCGTGGACCACCCTGGGTACGACCGTGGGTGCCGAACCGGATCCTGGGACGGAAGGCGGGTCCACGAACGACCCGGAGAACCCGGACCAACCTCAGGTGACCATCCCCGACACCGGCGCGCCGGTTGAGGTGACCGTTGCATCGGCACCCGACTGCGGTCTGGCCGTTGGCGGTTTCGTACGCCTCGCGAACGGCGAACTCGAACGCGATGCCGATCGTTGCGGCAAGGTCGTTGACGCGTGGGAGGGTGCACTGTTGGCCACCAAACCCGACGTGGTGCTGGTGTGGGCGGGGTTGCGCGACGTGTCCGACCGCCGTATGAGCACCGACGCTCCGTGGCAGGCTCCGGGTTCGCCCGAGATAGATGACTTCTTGTCGACCGAGGTGCGGGAACTGGTGGACCGCTTCTCTGCGGACGGGGTTCCGGTGGTTCTCGGTACGGCGCCGCACATGCGCAACACGGCACCCGGACCGGAGGCCATGCCTCCGGTACTCCCGCCCGATCCTGTGCGCGCCGGGTTGTTGGGGGAGGAATGGGTCGCGGCCGAAGTCGGGATCCCCGGTCCGGGTCATGCCGAGAACGACGACGCCCGGATCGACCATTGGAACGAATTGCTCGGTGCTGCCGGAGCGGCGACAGGTGCTGAAGTGATCGATCTGGCCGGAGCGATGGCGAATTGGCCGGGTGGCGAGTTCGACCCTGAACGCCGTGATCCAGGTGGTGTGGGACTCACAGCGCAGGGCATGACCGAGTTGGCCGAGTCCGTGGCCGCCGAACTCGAGAAGGCCAAGCTTCCACCCCAGAGGCCCGATCCGACGGCACAGGTCGCCGCCGATGCGCCACTACCGGCGGCGCCGCCCTTCACGCCGCGCAAGACCGTTGCGGGCGGACAGACCGCGGACGTCCTGGTGGTGGGGGATTCGGTGGCCTTCAACATCGGGCTCGGGCTAACCGACTGGGCCGAGGGAACCGGAGACGCGAAGGTTCAGTCTGCGGGTCAGTTCGGGTGCCCGGTGGCCCGTGGTGGACAGTTCAAGTTCCTGCGCAACATCGAGACCTTCGAGGATCGCTGCGACTGGGCGAAGCTGTACCCGGACTGGGTCGACAGCAACGATCCCGATGTGGCAGTGCTCGTGTCCGGGATCTGGGAGGTAGTGGACCGCCGCCTACCCGGCGATGACCGGTTCCGCCACGTGGGTGAACCATCGGTGGATCGCTATGTCCTGGCAGAGTTCCTCTCAGCGATCGATACTCTCGGTTCCCGCGGCGCGAACGTGGTCGTCCTCACGTACCCGCACTTCGAGGCCGGACGTGATCAGGGGTACTCGGATCTGCCGGAGTCCGATCCCACCCGGGTGGATCGCCTCAACGAGATCCTTGCCGAGGCGGTGTCGATGCGACCGGGCGTGGCCATGCTGGTCGACTTCCAGGATTGGCTGGCACAACAACCTGGTGGTGAGCTGGATCCGGCCAAAAGGGAGGACGGGCTGCATTTCTACGATGCATACTCGCCGTCCATCGGCGCCTGGTTGGGTCCGATCGTGATCGATGTGGCCCACAACGGCGTGCCGCCCCCACCCGGCGGCTGACAGTGACCCGTTCTGAGCGCTGTGGCGGTGGTGAAACCACCGCCACAGCGCTCAGAACGACATGGTCCTGGTCAGCGAGCTGGCATCACGGGGGCGTCACGGCCGGTACCACCGTCCTCGCTCGAGCCGACCCAGGCTTCCGCGGTGGCGTCGGTCTCGTGGTAGTCCGCTTCCACGTTGACGGACCAGACGTCCAGGTCAGTGCCCTGGGTGATGTTCTGCGCGGTGAGCATGGCGGTCAGCATCGAGTGATCCTGGTTGTTGTACTTGTGCATGCCGTTTCGGCCAACGGGATGCACGTTGGAGACCTCGGAGAGGATCCAGTCGCGAAGTACCGCCACCTTTGCCTTGTAGCCCTCGTCGTAGACCGGATAGGCCTTGGGCATCCGCACCACGTACCCGGCTTCAACGGTCGCAGGATCTGTGAGGCCGAGGATGCCGAGTTCGGTCTTGGCAAGCTCGATGAGGTCCTCGTCGCTGCTGGTCCACATCCCATCACCTTCGAATACGAAGTACTCGAGGCCCAGGCATGCCCGGCCGTCCTTGACCATGTAGGGCGACCATTGCCCGAAGTTCTGGATCCTGCCCACCTTCACCTCGGGCGAATGGATGTAGATCCAGTTGTCGGGGAATCCGTCCTTCTCCGGGACCACGAGTGCAACGGTCAGGAAATCCCTGAAGCGCAGGCCTTCGGCCGCTTCGATCACCCTGGGCGGGGCCGGTGGGTCGAAGATCCTCGCCATGGTGGCGAAGGGCATCGAGGAGATGACCTCGTCAGCTGGATATTCCGTTGTGATGCCATCCGCATCCTCGGCCACGACAGTGGTGGCACCTTCGTCGTTGCGCCGTATCGAAGTCACCTTCTGGTGGAATGCGACGCGGGATCCGTCCGCCTCGACGAGTTCCCTGCACCGTTGCCACATCATTCCGGGGCCGAACTTCGGATACTGGAACTCCTCGATGAGACTCGTCACCTGTTTGCCCTTGTCGGCCCGGGAGCCGAAGAGCTGGGCGCGTATGGGTTCCCACACCGCATGGAACAAGGACATGCCCTTGATGCGCTGCGCGCCGAAGTCCGACGAGAGCTCCGATGGGGGGATCCCCCACACCTTCTCGTTGTAGGTCTTGAAGAAGTGTTCGTACAGTCGTCTGCCGTAGTCGGCAACCACGTAGCCTTCGAGGGTGCTCTGGTCCTTCGGAGGGCGGATCTTGGCCCACCCGTACGACAGCACGCAACGTACCGCCTCGATGAAGCCCAGGTTCTTCAGAGCATTCATCGGCTTGATCGGGTAGTCGTAGTACTTGCCCTGGTAGTAGATGCGACTCATCCGAGGGCGGGTGAGGAACTCGTCATCGCTGAGAATCTCGTGCCAGAGGTCATCGACAGGCTTCACCTTGGTGAAGAAGCGGTGCCCGCCGATGTCGAACTTCCACCCTTCGCGTTCGGCAGTCTGCGAAATCCCCCCGACCACGTCGGTGGCTTCGAGGATGGTGGAGGTCCGACCCGCCTTGGCGAGCTCGTACGCAGCGGTGAGCCCTGCGGGACCGGCACCGATTATGACGATGTCCCCGTCGCCACCGTCGCTGTTCGCAGGAGCGGTGCCTTTGTCAGGAGCCTCACTGCTGTCAGGAGCCCCACTGCTGTCAGGAGCATCGGTGTCGTCAACTCCGTTGCTCGGCGGCGCGGCTTCGTCTGGCTTGTCTGATGATTCAGGCATTCGCTTTCACCGCAGCCGGAATGGGGGATGAGGGCGGAACAAACGGCATCTGGAGCCTCGGCTGCCAGCGCGACGTTAGCTGTTGTGAGTGTCGTACCAGCAGACCGTCGGGGCAGCCGGTGTGAGCTCAGGCGGCGACCGGAACGCCGGGTGCGTCCACCCGCCGGACCGCGAGGATGTGGTCGGTGCGGAAGCTGGCCATGCGAACCGACCAACAGTCAACCGTCTGGCGTCCCTCGGTGCGGAAGAACGTCGTCATGGACTGTTCCTGCTGGTACGCGTCGGCCCCCTCCACTCGCTCCTCGGAGCCGTCCCGCAAGGTGACGAGGAAGGCAACGAGGGAGCAGGGTGATCCGGTTCTCGGCGCCATCGAGGCCTGCTGGGCCTGCTCGGTGAACGTGTTCGGAGTGATCGTCGTCATGGTTTGCACCGTACGACGGACCGCCTGTGGGGAACCAGAGGCGAATTCATGTGAATTTCGCGCTCCGGGTTGTGCAATACCGGCTTGCGTTTGTTGACCGACGGGGGATCGGACCGGCGAATCCATACGATCCGCGTCCAGCGGATATGGGAGGTAGGTCGCGTTGGGCCGATGGTGTATGGGATCGGGCAGACTCATCGGATGGCCGACGAGCGACTCGAACCTGTGGATAACATTTCGGAGGCGAGAGGGTCCGCTGAAACGAACGAGACCTTCGACTTCGACTGTCCCCGATGTGGCACGCCTGTCAGCAGCCTGTTCTACGGACCGTGTGACAAATGCAGGGATCAACTCCGGGCCAAGATCTCGGCCGAGGCAACCGATATCGAGGTGGGGGACTACGAACCCAAGATGAACGTCACGCCGAATGCCGTTGCCCTGAAGGACTGATCGAACAGCACAGGAGTTGCCGCAGGCACCTGAGAACGGGCGGTCACGGAGCGGCGCCCTCGGCCACGGAGCCTGCCCAGCGGTAGTCGGCCTTGCCCGATGGAGCGCGCACCACGTGATCCACGCGGATGATCGCCTTCGGGAGCTTGTAGCCCGCCAGGTGTTCGCCTGCGGCTGCACGCAGCTCGGAATCAGCCGGCGCGAACGCGACCCCGGCGGCGTCGGAGCGCATCGAGACGATCGCAACGACCTCCGAGCCCCACCGCTCGCTCGGGCGGCCGCACACAACCACATCGTCAACCGCATGATGCGTCTTCATCGCAGTCTCTACTTCTTCGGCGAATACCTTCTCCCCGCCGGTGTTGATGCAGACCGAATCCCTGCCCAACAGTTCGATCGTGCCGTCGGGTCGCCAACGGGCCCTGTCGCCGGGCACCGAGTACCGGGTCGAACCGATCGTGGGGAACGTCGAAGCAGACTTGTCGGGATCGTTCAGGTATCCCAGGGGCACCCGTCCACTCTGGGCGAGCCATCCGATGGCTCCTTCCCCGGGTTCGGACACCGAGGTGAGGCCCTCGTCCAGAACCACCGCGGTGGCAGCCGGTTTGAATCCACCCCCCGCATCGCTGCCGGGACGGGACACTCCGACAGCCTGGCGGCCCGATTCGGTGGATCCGAGCACGTCCACGATCGTCACACCCGGAATCAGTTCCTGCAACCGGGTCTTGGTCGCTCCCGAGAGGACCGCTCCACCCGAGAGAATGTGCCGGAGGGCGGGAAGGCGCCTCGGAGCATGTTCGAGTTCCTCAACCAGAGGACGGGCCATCGGATCACCCACTACGAGCAGGGACGTCACGTCGTGGCGTTCTGCCGCGGAAAGGACATCGGGTGCATCGAAGCGTTCAGGAGAGTCCTGGATGACCACGGTACCGCCTGCCACCCATGCCGAAAGCGCGTTCCAGTGGGCAGCGCCGTGCATGAGCGGTGGGGCCGGCAGGGCGCGAACGGTCCCTCTTGCATCGGCGACCAGGTCATCCATGGTTTCGTAGTCGGAGCCGTCACGGCGGCGGACCCCCAGCGCCGCGACGAGAAAGTCCTCCTGGCGCCACATGGCACCCTTGGGCATTCCCGTCGTACCGCCTGTGTAGCAGAGATACAGATCATCCCCGCTCCAGGAATCCGCGAGTCCTTCCGGGAGCGTACCGGAGACCGCGCCGAGGGCTTCCTCGTAGTCGATGGCTCCGGGCACCGTGCCGCTCGCGACCGGATGGCCAGAGCCGTCGGATACCTGCAGCAACAACCTCGGTGGATCCGCGAGGGTCTCGAGTACCGGAGCCAGGATGGGGGCAAAGCACTCGTGGTAGATCACAGCACGGGCCGAGGAATCCTCGAACAGGTAGGTGAGTTCGTCAGCCACGTACCTGTAGTTGACATTGAACGGAGCACAACGTGCCTTCCACGAGCCGAGCATTCCTTCGAGGTATTCGTTCCCGTTGTGCAGGTACAGCGCAACATGGTCGTGCACCGACTCCCAGGGCGGCCTGCTCGCGAACGGCGCCCGGATTCCCAGGCCGTGACCCTGCAGTACGTTCGCAAGGCGCCTGGTCCGCTCGGCGACGTCGGCCCATGTGAGGATCCGTTCCCGGTAGACGAGCGCTTCGCGTTCGGGGTGGGCACCGGCGACCGCTTCGGTGATCGTCGCCATGTTCAGTTGGAAGCTGTTGGATTCCACAGCGCCGAATACAACCACATCGTCGGGCCGTGTGGTGTATCGCATCACGAAGCGACACACTGGACTCGCCATGACTGATGCCGCTATCCCGAGTTCCCGTCCAGGTGACCCCCAGCTCGGCACGCCGGTGCTCGATCGCCTGCGCCGGAGCGATTTCGGCCGACTGGACGCATCTGGACACAGGTACTTCGACTACACGGGCGCCGGGCTCGCCACACAACGCCAGTGCGATGCCATCCACTCGCTGCTGAGCACCCAGACCCTGGGCAATCCCCACTCCCAGAATCCGACGAGCACACCGGCCACGGACCTCGTGGAGGCCGACGCGGGAAGCCGTACTTGCCTTCTTCGGGGCCACGGATCACGAGTGCGTTTTCACCGCGAACGCTTCGGGAGCACTCAAGTTGGTGGGGGAGTCCTTTCCATTCGGCCCTCGGCGTCCCTTCGTCCTCACTGCCGACAACCACAATTCTGTCAACGGCATCCGGGAGTTCGCTCGTTCCGCCGGGGCACCGGTACGGGCGACGCCGCTGGAGGTTCCGGAGCTCACTCTGGATCGCGAAGCGGTGGAAACACTCCTGGCCAACCCCCCGGGCGGTCATCCCGGGTTGTTCGCATTCCCCGCGCAGTCGAACTACTCGGGTACCCAACATCCTCTCTCGCTGGTCGAAAGCGCGCGGGCGGCCGGTTGGAGGGTGCTGGTGGACACTGCGGCGTACGTCCCGAGCAACAGCCTGAACCTCGATGATGTTGCAGCCGACTTCGTGTGCGTCAGCTTCTACAAGATGTTCGGCCTGCCGACCGGAGTGGGAGCGCTGATCGCCCGGCGTGATGCGCTCGCCGAGCTACGGCGGCCATGGTTCGCCGGCGGCACGATCGCGATGGTCTCGGTCGCAGCCGATGATCATCGCCTGAGTGCAGGTCACGGCGGGTTCGAGGACGGAACCCTGAACTTTGCATCGATACCGGCGGTCACCTTCGGGCTCGACGTGCTCAGCGAGGTGGGCATGGAGACAGTCCACGAACGCGTGTCATCGGCGACGGCATACCTGCTGGGTTCCTTCGATTCGTTGCTTCACAGCAACGGCGAACCCGTCATCGGGGTCCTCGGACCGGCGGCGACGGGTGGCGCAGAGGGGGTGAACCGCGGCGGAACCATCGCCTTCAACGTCTTCGACCCCACCGGGAACATGGTCAAGGACCGTGTGGTGACCGAAGCCGCAGCACTCGAGGGCATCTCCCTACGGTCGGGGTGCTTCTGCAACCCGGGTTGCGGAGAGGCAGCTCGATCGCTGACCGCCTCCGATATGGCACCGTTCTTCGAGCGCGAGAACACTCCTGGATTCTGCGACCTGGACGATCAGATGTGGGCACGACGGGGTAGCGGAGCCTCTGCACTCAGGGCCTCGGTCGGATGGGTGACCGACGCGGCAGACCTCCGTTCCCTCGTGGACTTCCTCAGCGGATTCGTGGACCGTGGAGCAGCGTCATGGAACGAACCGGGTGAAGCGTCACGGAACGTGGGTCCCGACGGCCCCTGATCGAGCCTGGTCTATCGGTGTATCTCCACAGGGGTGACCAGAGGATGGTGACACGCCACGAAGTGATCGTCACCCACCGGTCGCATCTGCGGCTCCGCCTGCGCACAGACATCTGTGGAACGGTCACACCGCGTACGGAAGCGACAACCAGATGGCGGATTGATGGGGGAGGGCAGGTCACCTCCGAGGTGGTTGGTCGCCTCGGGATCAACGTCGGGATCCGGCACGGGAATCGCTGCCAGCAGTGCTGCGGTGTAGGGGTGGGCGGGAGCGGAATACAGCGCGTCCGGGGGGCCGACCTCACACAGCTTGCCGAGGTACATCACCGCCACCCGGTCCGAGATGTTTTTCACCACCGCGAGGTCGTGGGCAATGAACACCAGGGTGAGTCCGTACCGCTCCTTCATGTCCTCGAGCAGGTTGAGGATCTGAGCCTGAACCGACACGTCCAACGCAGAAACCGGTTCGTCGCAGATGATCACCTGAGGATCGGTGACGACCGCGCGGGCAATCGAGATGCGCTGACACTGACCGCCCGAGAATTCGTGAGGCTTGCGTTCGCTCGCGGCATCCACGTCGATGCCGACGGTTTCAAGGACCTCGCGGACCTTCGCCTCTCGCTCCTCGGCGTTGCCGAGGTTCCAGATGCGTAGTGGTTCCTCGACGATGTCCCGGACCGTACGTCGGGGATTGAGCGAGGAGATCGGATCCTGGAAGATCATCTGCATGCGTGGCCGGGTCGACCGCAACGCCGCGCCCTTGAGTGCAGTGAGTTCCGTGTCGCCCAACTGCACCAGACCCCTGGTGGGGTGGGGCAACTGCATCACAGCCTTACCGGTGGTGGACTTGCCGCACCCGGACTCTCCCACCAATCCGAGGGTCTCGCCGGCCTGTAGATCGAAACTCACGTTTGCAACGGCCGAGACCCGCTTGCCCCGGCCGGCCGGAAACTCCATGAACAGGTTCTCGACCCGCAACAAGGCGTTCTGGGGGTCGCGCATGTGGGCCGATCCGCTACCGGCCATCGTCATCCCCCTGTTCGGCCGCAGGTGCCCCTGTCGACCCTGGCACCTGCGGGTCCACGACCGATCTCGGTGCACTGCTCATCATCGCGTCCACGGCAAGTCGCTCTTTGATCTCAAGGGTCTCCGGGGAGTCGACGGGGTAGTGACAGGCAAACAGGTGTTCAGGGTCTCCGGCGACAGGAGACAATGGCGGTCGTTCGTCGAGGCACTTCTGACGCACGTACGGGCACCGGGGAGCGAAAGGACAACCCTGAGGTGGGCTCACCAGGTCTGGAGGCATTCCCCCGATGGCGGCCAGGCGTGTGTGTGATGGATTCGCAAGTTTGGGGATGGCCGAGAGAAGTGCCTCGGTGTAGGGCATCTTCATGCCCGCGAACAGGGTGCGCGTGGGGGCACGTTCAACGATCCGGCCCGCGTACATCACCACGATCTCGTGGGCCCGACCGGCGACGACTCCCAGGTCATGGGTCACGAGGATCATCGCCATGAAGCGGTCGCGTTGTTGTTCGGCGAGGAGGTCGAGTACCTGGGCCTGGACCGTCACGTCCAGGGCGGTGGTCGGTTCATCCGCGAAGAGCAACTTCGGCCCACATGCCAGGGCAACCGCGATCACCACGCGTCTGGCGCATCCCTCCGGACATCTCGTGGGGGTAGGCGGAAAAACGCTTCTCCGGTTCGGGAATCCGTACGGAACGCAGGAGCTCGACCGCAGTCTCCTTTGCGGTGGAGCGGTCCATGTCGAGGTGGAAGTGCAGGGACTCGGTGATCTGCTTTCCGATCTTCATGACCGGATTCAGGGCGGTCATCGGATCCTGGAAGATCATCGCCATCTCGGTGCCCCAGATGCTGCGGTACTCCTTGTCACCCCAGTCCGAGAGGTCGCTGCCGCCGAAGGTGATCGAGCCTGTCCGCTCGGCGTTGCCCGGAAGGAGCCCCATGATCGATCGCGACAGCACGGACTTGCCCGAGCCGGACTCCCCGACGATCCCGAGGGTCTTTCCCCTTTCTATCGAAAGGCTGACGTTGTTGACGGCCTTCACCCGACCGCGCGGACTCGTGAACGAGGTCGAGAGGTCATCCACCTCGAGCAGCGTCCCGCTACCGGGAGCTGGCATGGCCGCATGGCCGGTCGTCATCGTGTCGCTCACAGCTGACCCTCCCTGACCTCGAAGCGACGGCTGATCACGTCTCCGAGGAAGTTCAACGAGAGCACCGTGAGGAACAGGACCAGGGAGGTGATCAACACGATGTGTGGCGCGGTGCGGAGCTGCCCCCGGGCTTCCGCGATGATGTTCCCCCAGGAGGGGGTCGGGAGCTGCACTCCGACTCCGAAGACGCTCAGCCCACCCTCGGCGATGATCGCGACACCGACACCCAGCAGGGTTATGGCGACCATTGCAGGGACCACGTTCGGCAGCACGTCGCGGAACATGATCCGCCAGTTCTTCGCGCCCATTGCCTTCGCTGCGGTGACGAAATCCCGTTCGGACCACGCGAGCGTGTTGGCCCTGGTTATGCGGCCGAGAATCGGAATGGAGACGATGCCGAGACCGACCACCACCACGCCTATGCGCCGTACGGAGGAAACGTCGTCCGCCGATGCGAGCACGGTCACCAATGACAAGGCCAACACGAACTGCGGAATGGCCAACAGGAGGCTCATGAGCGGGGTGACGATGGTATCGACCTTGCCTCTGTAGAAGCCGGTGACCAGACCCAGGAAGCCGCCGATGAAGAGTCCGACTCCCACAGCGCCGAACCCGACCGCAAAGCTCGCACGTCCACCCCAGATGATGCGCGAGAGCAGGTCACGTCCGAGGGTGTCACCACCCAACAAGTGGCCGGCACTGGGTCCCTGGCGGGCGATCTCCGGGAAGGTCTCGGTGGGGTCCGGAATCGGCAGGACCGGAGCGAGGATCGCCAGCAACAACATGGTGCCGAGCCAGATGATCGCCACCCAGGCTATGAAGCCCAGCTTCCGCTGCGGAGTGACCCCCGAGGGGATGTCGGGATGGGTGTCGCCCACGGCAACGCCGACGGCTTCAATTCCGGCGACCGAAGATGGAGCCAACCCCAGGCCGCCGGTTTCGGCCTCGGAGTGGTCTGTGGGTCCGTTCATGATTCCGCTCCCTTCACGACTGCGACCTGTCGTTGCGGATACGTGGATCGAGTGCGGTGTAGAGCAGGTCGACCCCGAAGTTCACCACCACGTAGATGATCGCGATGATCGCCACCAACGACTGGAACACCACGATCTGACGCTGCCCGATGGCTTCCTGGAGCATGAAGCCCATTCCGGGGATCTGGAACAGGACCTCCACGATCAGGGCACCTCCGATGAGGGTACCGACGTTGAGTCCGGCGACCGTCAGCAGCGTGAGCGATGACGGACGCAGCGCATGGCGGAAGAGGATCCGCTTTGACTTCATGCCCTTGGCCTTCGCCAGCAGGATGAAGTCCTGCTGCAGGGTTGCGATCATGTCGGAGCGCAGGAGCCGCATGTACACGGCTATCTGTCCCACAGCGAGGGTGATGCAGGGCAGCACCATCTTCTGGAAGTGCTCCACCGGGTTCTCGGTTATCGGCGTATACCCCGAGGTGGGGAAGATCTTCCACTTCACCCCCAGGTAGTACTGGAGCACGAGCGCGAGCGCGAAGTTTGGGATGGCGAGCATCGCGAATGCCGTGGTGTTGCTCACACGGTCGAAAACCGTATCCTTCCTTGCCGCGGCGAATACGCCTGCCGGGATGGCGATGACCAACGCCAGGATCTGGGAGTAGATGACGAGCTGCGCCGACTTGGGGAACGCTTCCTTCACACGGTCCCAGACGGGCCGCTTGGACGACACCGTGTAGTAGTTGCCCATGTCGCCGGTCGCGAAGTCGCCCAGCCATGACCCATAGCGGGCGATGAATGGACGGTCGAGATTCAGGTCCTGGCGGACCGCTTCACGCTGTTGGTCGCTGCCGAAGGGCACGAGTACCTCGACGGGGTCCCCGGGCAGGAGCTCGAGCAGGAACGCGGAGAAGAGCGTCACCGCCAGCACCGTTGCGATGAGTTGGACCAGGCGTTTGGCCAGACCCCCGGCAGTCACAGGAGGATCTCCCGTGGCTGCCGGAGGGGAGCCGGGATTTCAAGTCGTGTCACTCGGAGATCCGTGTCACTGGCTGATCCACATGCCGGATACGGGGTGCCCCATGGGCAGACCCTGGAAGGGCTTCGTGCCGTCCGGGAGGTCCGGGCCGAAGACGCCGTGTACGTCGGGCTGGGTACCGATTGTCCAGTGGGACCAGTTGAGCCAGGAGAAGTAGACCTGTTCACCGAAGAGCTTGTTCAGATCCTCGTAGATGGTCTTGCGCTGGTCCTGGTCGGGGCTCTGGCGACCCTCGTCGAGGAGCTTGTCGACTTCGGGATCGGTGAACTTCCCGAAGTTGACGGGCGAACCGCCGTACCACCAGTTGTACTGGGTGTCGGGGTCGGCCCCGGGGAAGTTCCGGAACAACATGGCGTCCCAGTCGTCGCCGAGTGCGGTGTTGATGAGGGATGCCTGCTCGACAGGCTTCACATCCACGTCCATACCAGCAGTCTTCATCTGGTCCTGCAGGAGACTCAACGACTGCACCGTCGCGTCGCTGTTCGCCCCTGCGAGGGTGAACTTGAGTGGCGACCCACTCTCGGATTCGTACTGTGCGGCCAACTTCTTGGCATTGTCGGTATCGAACTTCGGGAATCCTGCGTCCTCGAGGTATCCCAGCACACCCTTTGCGAATGGCCCTGAGGCCATCTCGAACTGGTCGCGGCCGATCAAGGTCCCGTACTCGTCGGTATTGATCGCATTCGCCACCGCTTCGCGGGCGGTCTGGCTGTCGAACGGCGGGTGGGACACGTTGAACATCACGTAGCTCACCTCGTGGTTCTTGTCCGACTGGACCGCGGCGAGGCTGCCATCATCCGCACTCTGTTTGATCTGTTCGATGGTGTTTCCGTCGTTGGTTTGCATGGCCTGCAGTTGGCCGGACTCCAGCGCATTGACGCGGGCGGTCTCATCGATGATGGGCCGGTAGGTGATCTTGTCGAGATAGGGAAGCTGGGTACCCTGGGAGTCCTTGTTCCAGTAGTCCGGGTTCTTGACCGCCGTGAGGTGGTCGTTCTGCACCCACTCGTCCAGCTTGAACGGCCCGGTGCCGATGAGGTTGGTATCACAATGGTCGGGATCATCGAGCTGCGCCTGGGCAGCGATGCCGATGCGGCCCGAGCCGAATAGTGCCCACGGGAACGCCGGCCAGGGGATCGAGGTGGTCACCTTGACCGTCAGCGGGTCGACCACGTCGACAGAGGCCACGTCCTCGAAGACGAACTTGAACAGCAGTGGAGCGCGGTTGGGGTAGGCGCCCCGGTACGCATCCAGGTTGTTCTTGACCACCGTTGCGTCAAGTTCGGATCCGTCGTGGAACTTCACGCCTTCGCGCAACGTGATGGTGAACTCGGTGTAGTCGTCGTTGGGCTCAACCGACTTCGCCAGGAAGGGTTCGATCTCACCATCGGAGTTGGGGATCGTGAGCGTGTCGTAGATGGTGCGTGCAACCTGGATCCCCGAGATCGCGAGCTGGGCCTCGGGAAGGCACCAACCGCCGGAGGTCTCGGCCTCGAGACCGTAAGCGACCTCTCCGCCGCTGACAGGCGTGCCGGCATCACCCCCGGAGCTGTTGCCATTGCCCGACCCTCCATCGGACCCACCGCCACAGGCGGCGCCGAGTAGCGCGAGCACGCTCAGTGCTGCTGCAAAGGTCAAGGTGCGGCTGAGACCAGCTTGTCGCTTCAACGTTTCCCCCTGTTGGATGGATTGGTCGGTGTCACCGGCATTTGTTCACTGCAGAGGTGCCCGCAGGAACCTAGGCGTGTCACTGTAGTCACACATCGACGGCCGAGATGGTGATGTTCCGGCAGCTGCATGTCAGGTGAGAGAGGCTCAGCCATCACTCAGCCAGACTCCTGCCATCGTCTGCCCTGCGGCGAGCCCGGGGAACGGTGGTGAACCGTCCGGCAGAGGTGGCCCCATCACACCATTCACATCGGGCGCGGTCCCGATTGTCCACTGAACCCAGGAGACCCACTCGTTGTACGCCTCGGCTCCGAAGATCCGGTTCACCTGTTCGTAGATCTTCGTGCGTTCAGCGGGGTCGGTCTCGGATCGACCCTCGTCGAGCAACTTGTTGAGCTCCGGGTCGTCTATGTTCCCGAAGTTGAGCGGTGAACCGCCGTACCACCAGATGTACTGCTGATCGGGGTCGCCCCCGGCATGGTTGCGGAACGAGATCATCTGGTAGTCACCCGAGATGGCGGTACTTATGAGTGCCGACTGTTCGATCGCCTCCAGGTTCACCTTGATCCCCGCCTTGGCCCACTGCTGTTGGAGCAGCTGAGCGGTCTGGGCTGTCTCGGGATCCGACTGGTACGTGTAGGTGAATGTGAGCGGTTCACCGGTTTCCTGCTCGTAGGCAGCCGCGTGTTCCATGGCCGCCGACAGGTCGAAGTCCGGGTATCCCGCATCCTCGAGGTACCCCATGTTCCCGGGACCGAACGGCCCCGACGCGAGTGTGAACATGTTCTGGTTGCGGACCTCCTTGAACTCCTGGCGGTCGAACGCATACGCGGCGGCGAGGCGTGCGTCACGGTTGTCGAATGGGGGCTTGCCCACGTTGAGTATCTGGAAACCCACCTCCGGGAACTTGTCCGACTGCACCAGCTTCACTGACCCGTCAGCCGCAGCATCCTCCAGGATCAGAGTGTCGGTTGCCGACGCAGCCAGAACCATCTGAGTCTCTCCCGAGAGCAGCGAGTTGGCGCGCGTGGTTCCATCGACGTAGGGCCTGAAGGTCACCTCGTCGAGATAGGGCAACTCATTGCCGTCAGCGTCGGTGCGCCAGTAGTCATCGTTCCGGGTGACCGTGAGGTGGTCGTTGACGACCCAGTCGTGGAACTCGAAGGGACCGGTACCGATCAGTTTGCTGTCGCAGGTCTCGGTGTCATCGAGCTGGGCCTGGGCGATGATTCCCGCGCGTCCCTCCGAATACAGGGCTGCCGGGAACGCCGGCCACGGCACCTTGGTAGTGACAGTGAGCGTGAGGTCATCGACCACCTCCACCTTGTCCACGGGGTCGAAGATGAACTTCAAGAGCAGCGGGTTGCGTGCCGGGTACCTCCCCAGGAATGCATCCAGGTTGTTCTTCACCACGGTCGAGGTGAGATCCGTTCCGTCGTGGAACTTGACGCCCTCACGCAATTTGATCGTCCACGAGGTGTATTCGTCGTTCGGCTCCACCGATTCGGCCAGGAACGGCACGTACTCGGCGTTCTCATCGGGGATGGTGAGCGTGTCGTAGACCGCTCGGGCCACCATGATGCCGGAGATGGCCAACTGCCCCTCGGGTAGACACCACCCGCCAGAGGTCTCGGCTTCGAGACCGTAGGTGACCTGACCTCCGTAGACCGGCGCCCCGGTATCGGCTTTGCCACCGGAGTCCTCGCCCCCCGCAGACCCGCTGCCTCCACCGCAGGCAACCACCAGGGTGCTCAGAGCGAACAGACCGGCACCGAATACGACTGACCAACGTTTCATGGATCCTCTATCCGCCATATGCAAAGAAGTGGCATTCTGAGTGCTGTGGCGGTGGTACGACCACCGCCACAGCACTCAGAACGACTCAGAACGCCTCGTAACGACAAGGTGCGCTAGTTCGATATCCAGGCACTCGCGAGGCTGTGGCCATCGGCCAGGCCGGGGAACGGCGCCTGTCCACCCGGCAGTGGTCCGCCGAGGAGGTCGTGCACATAGGTCTGGTTACCGATCGTCCAAACAGACCAGTTGAGCCAGATGTCGTAGACCTCGTCGGCGAAGCGTCGGTTCAGGTCCTCGTAGATCGTCTGCCGCTTGGTCTTGTCGGCTTCGGCACGGCCCTCGTCGAGGAGCTTGTCGATCTCGGGATCATCGATGTTGCCGAAGTTCGTGGGTGAACCACTGTGCCACCAGATGTACTGCAGGTCGGGATCACCACCGGCATGGTTGCGGAAACTGAGCGTCTGGAAGTCGCCGGCGATGGCCCGGCTGATCAACGTGGCCTGCTCCACGGGTTCGATGTTGACCTTCACGCCGACCTTCGCAGCCTGTTCCTTTATGAGTTGCGCAGTGGCTATGACCTCGGTCGTGTTCTGGACGGTGAAGGTGAACTCGAGTGGGTTGCCGGTCTCTTCCTTGTACTGTTGGACGAGCTTCTTGGCCTCGTCCGGGTCGTATCCAGGGAACCCCGTGTCCTCCAGGTAGCCGATCTCACCGGGGCCGAACGGACCGTTCGCGGTGGGGAACTTGTCGAGGTTGATGATCTTCTGGATCTCTGCACGGTCGAGAGCTGCGACAGCAGCCTTGCGGGCGAGTGGATCGTCGAAAGGCGGTTTGGCAGTGTTCAACAGGCCGTATGAGACCTCGGGATAGTCCCCGGACTGCTCAATTGCGATGTCACCGGCTTCGGCAGCGTCCTCGAGCGTGGCGACACTCGTTGCATCCGTGGTGTGCATGGCCTGGATCTCATCGCTCAGCAGCGCATTCACCCGCGACGAGACCTCCGGGTAGGGCTTGAACTCCACCGTGTCGAGGTACGGCAATTTGTTGCCATCGGAATCGGTGCGCCAGTAGTCAGTGTTCTTCACAGCTGTGAAGTGGTCGTTGGGTACCCATTCCTGTTTGATGAAGGGACCCGTTCCGATGAGGTTCGTATCGCAGTGGTCCTTGTCGTCCAGCTGCGCCTGACCCATGATCCCGACACGTCCCTGGTAGTAGAGGTACGCAGCGAAGGAGGGCCAGGGAGTCGACGTCGTGACCGAAACGGTGAGGGGATCGACAACATCCACGGTCTTGACATTGGTGTAGGCGAAACGCAGGAGCAGCGGAAGGCGATTGGCGTACGCTCCGCGCCAGGAGTCGATGTTGTTCTTGACCACCGTTGCGTCGAGGTCTGAGCCGTCGCTGAACTTCACGTTCTCGCGGAGCTTGATCGTCCAGGTCGTGTAGTCGTCGTTGTGTTCCACCGATTCCGCCAGGAAGGGGACGTACTCGGCGTTCTCATCGGGAATCGTGAGCGTGTCGTAGACCGCTCGGGCCACCATGATCCCCGAGATGGCCAACTGGCTCTCGGGTAGACACCAGCCGCCTGTCGTGGCGGCCTCGAGGCCGTAGATCAGGGTTCCGCCGTCCACGGGGGTGTCCGATGCCGTAGAACCATCGGAACCATTCGAGCTGCCCGAGGAAGTGTCGTCACCGCCTCCGCACGCCGATGCCACGAGTGCCAATCCAGCCAACGCCGCAAGACCTACACGCAGGCGCCGGCCGGGATGCCGTCCTTGCGGGCGTCGAAGATCGACTCTTCGCGCGCCACGCGGTTCTGTACGCGAACGCTCTGGTGAATCGTGAAACCACATCTGCCACTCCTGTTCTGTGCGCGCTGTACGCGCGGATTCGTCCTCTTGCGCCCCGGACGCCCCTCAGTTCGCCCACCGTAGTCGGTCATTCCCGCCCGGTACGCGGTGCTGCCTACACGGCGATTCCACGCTGTGGACGATACCGTGCACAACGCTCGTGCCCGTAGGACACGTTCAGGCAGCTCTGTGCAGTCACGACGTATCTCAGCTCGACTTGTAGAGGCCGGAGGTAGCGTGACCGGTGACGAGTCCCGGGCTCGGTTCCGAACCATTCGGGAGCGCCGGTCCGAGGATGCCGTGGACCCCTTTCTGATAGCCGATCGTCCACAGGGTCCAGTCCAGCCAGCCGAAATGCACCTGCTCGGCCATTCGGCGGTTGAGGTCTTCATAGATCTTGTCGGCCTTGTCCGGATCCAGCTCCGAGCGTCCCTCCGTGAGGAGCTTGTCGACCTCTGGATCATCGATGTTGCCGAAGTTGACCGGCGAACCGGTGTACCACCACACGTAGTTGCCGTCAGGGACGCCCCCGGGAAAGTTCCGGAATGCCATCGCCTGCCAGTCACCGCTCAGAGCGGTGTTGATCAACGTCGCCTGTTCCTGGGACTTGAGGTTGACCTTCATCCCGGCCTTCTGGAGCTGTTCCTGGATGAACTGGGCTGACCGCACTCCCTCGTCGGACGCCACATGGGCATAGGTGAACTCCAGGGGAGAACCCGTGCGGGATTCGTAGTCGGCCACCAACTTCTTGGCCTCTTCGAGGTCGAAGTCGGGAAAACCGGTGTCCTTCACATACCCGGGAGCTCCGGGGGGAAAGGGTCCGGAGGCGATCTGGGTGAGGCCGAGGGACACAACGTCCTCATAGGTCGGCCGGTCCAGCGCTGTGGCGACGGCCTTGCGTGCACCGAGATCATCGAACGGAGGCTGCGATTCATTGAACATGATGTAGTTCACCTCGGTGTTGTCCGAGGTCTGGTACACGTCGATGTTGCCTCCATCAGCCTCCTGCTCCAGGGTTTCGATCGCAGGAGGAGCTGACGCCAGCGCGAGGTCGTACTGCCCCGACAGCAGCCCATTCGCCCTGGTCTGAGGATCCGGGACGGGCCTGAAGGTGATGCTGTCCAGGTAGGGGAGTTGAACTCCGTCGGCATCCTTTCGCCAGTAGTCCTGGTTCTTCACAGCCGTGAGGTGGTCATTCACCTCCCACTCCTTCAACTTGTACGGCCCGGTTCCGATCAGCTTCCGGTCACAGGTATCCGGATCATCGAGTTGGGCCTGGGCCATGATCCCTGCCCGCCCCCCGCCATAGAGGTAGGCGGGCAACGCCGGCCACGGAACCTTCGTGGTGATCTCCAACGTCATGTCGTCGACGACCTCAACGGTGTCGATGTTGGCCAGGGTGAATGATCCCAACAGCGATGTCCGGGCGGGATAGCGGCCCATCGAGGCATCCAGGTTGTTCTTGACGACGGTCGCGTCGAGGTCGGTCCCGTCATGGAACTTGACCCCCTTGCGCAAGGTCATCGTCCATTCGGTGTCGTCCGCGTTGGACTCCATTGATTCTGCGAGGAACGGGACGAAACCGTCGTCCTTGCTGGGCACGAACAAGAAGTCGTAGATCGTCCATGCCACCATCATCCCGCTGATGGCCAGTTGGGCCTCTGGAATACAGAAGCCCCCGGACGTCTCCGCCTCGAGTGCGTACGTCACGTCACCGCCCATGGTCGGCTCGGATGCGCCGTTCGACCCGTTGCCGGTCGTCTCAGCTGAGCCTGGGTCGCTTCCACCTCCACAGGCTGCGGACACGAGGCTCAGCGCCAACAGCGGCGAGAGCAGCAGAACGGCCCTTCGGCGTCGCGCTTGGGTGGCGGAGGTCACACTGTGGCGGGACATGCCCGGCAATCTAGGCCCGGGCAGTCTGCTCATGTCGCCCAATCGTGAGAATTCAGCGAGACCGGACACAACCGGGCGAGGTCACCCCCGAGAGGGGCCGATTGATTCGGCGGCATCGCCGCGACGGTCGAGCTCGGCCCTCAGCACGCTGGGAAGATCCGTCATGATGCCGTCCACCCCCAGGTCGAGGAGGCGGGACATCTCGGATGCGTCATTGATGGTCCACACGTGCACCTGGGCCCCATGGCGATGTGCCCATTCCACGAGTCGTGGGGTGAGCACCGCCACGCCCTTGTGGCGCAACGGGATCTGGAGGCACGCATACGGCAGGTCGGACACATTCCTCGGCTCCCCGGATGCACTCTCTGGGCCAGATTCGACCCGGCGCACACCGAGACGCGCCCTAGCCACCGCCCGGGTTATCTCGCGGGGTCCTGCGGCAGTGCAGATGGCGTTGGCGAACCGGTCCCGTACGCGTTGTATCCGGGGTTGTGAGAATGCGGCGATGCATACGCGGTCGACCGCGTCCATTCGGACCAGGAGGTCGAGCAGTGGGTCGAGCACCTCATCGGACTTGGGGTCGACGTTGAAGCGCTGGTCCGGAAACGCGTCGAGCAGTTCCTCGAAGGTAGGTATCGGTTCGGTCCCGCCCAAACGCGGAGTTGAGATCTCCCTCCATGTCATCGACGCAATCTCGCCCCCGGTGTCGGCCACACGGTCCAGCCGCTCGTCGTGGGCGGCCACGACGACACCGTCAACGCTCAGATGGACATCGGTCTCGAGGTAGTGCAGGCCGGTATCCACCGCGGCGGCAAACGCTGCGATGCTGTTCTCGGGAGCAACTTCTACCCCGCCGCGGTGGGCGAACCCGAGAGGCTCATCGTTGATCAGGAAGCTGTGGGACGCCGGGGGGACTGTCATCGCATCAATGCCGCCATTCAGGATGATGTTGCGTTTTCAGGTGAGGCTACCGTTGCAGGTACCGCACTTGCTGACCCACAGGGGGATCGAATCCGATGGTTGCACAGGCCGCGACTCCGACCGAGGAATTGAATACCGATCCGGATGCCATACGTGTCGTCGCTACAACCGAGCGCCTGCTCGCCGAGCACGATCCGCACGGCGTCTCCGAAGAGGAGTTCCTCGGAGCACAATTCGACGCAGGGCTCGCATGGGTCCACTTCCCCGAGGGCCTCGGAGGCCTGGCGGTCAATCCCAGGTTGCAGGGCCTTGCGAGCCGCCGGATCCTCGATGCCGGTGGACCGCTCGGCGGGATGCGGAATCCGATCGGGTACGGCATGTGTGGCCCCGCGGTGGAGGTGCACGGCTCCGATGCACAGAAGGAACTGCTCCGTCCGTTGTTCACGAATGAAGCGATCTGGTGTCAGCTCTTCAGTGAACCCGGTGCCGGGTCCGACGTGGCTTCGCTGGCAACCCGCGCGGACCGTGACGGTGACGAGTGGATCATCAACGGACAGAAGGTCTGGACGACCCTGGCTCACATCGCGAGCTACGGCCTCTTGATCGCGCGCTCCGATCCACAGCTCCCGAAACACCGCGGCATCACCGCATTCATCGTCGACATGAACGCTCCAGGTGTGGAGACTCGGCCTCTTCGCCAGATGACCGGCGACGCCGAGTTCAACGAGGTCTACTTCACCGACGTGCGGATCCCCGACGAGATGCGCCTCGACGAGGTCGGGCGGGGTTGGGCCGTGTCGATCACCACCCTGATGAACGAACGGGTGTCGATCGGCGCGGGTAGCGGCGCCCCGCCGAAGGGCACGGGGCCGATTGCGCAGCTCGTGGACTGCTGGGCCCGCCACGGCGACGACGACCCGGTGATGGCTGACAGAGTCACCTCCCTCTGGATCCGGGCGGAAGTGAACCGTCTCACCAACATGCGCGCTGCGGCAGGTCGCAAGATGGGCACTCCCGGACCGGAGGGTTCGGTCGCCAAACTCGCGATGGCGGAACTCAACAAGGACATATACGAGACCACCACCGACATTCAGGGCGCCCCCGGGATGCTCTACGGCTCCTACGGGACCCCGCCCTCGAAGAGCGCGATGTTCGGGGACGATCTTGGCGCCAACTTCCTGCGGGCGCGGGCCAATTCGATCGAGGGCGGTACCTCCGAGGTGCTGCGCAACATACTCGGGGAACGGGTGCTCGGACTTCCCGGGGATGTACGCGTGGACAAGGATCGGCCCTGGTCCGAGGTGCCCCGTTCCTGAACGGTCCCGGTGGCACCGGTTGTACGCAACTTGGCAATAGCGTGGGGCCATGTCCCGCCGAACCAAGATCGTGGCCACAATCGGTCCCGCATCAGATGATGAATCCACACTCGCCGACCTCATGGATGCCGGGATGGACGTGGCCCGCCTGGGCCTCGCCCACAACACCACCGACGAGGTGCTGGAGCGCTACCGCAGGATCCGCAGGGTCGCAGAGGACAACGGGCACAACGTCGGAATCCTCGTGGACCTCCCGGGGCCGAAGGTGCGCCTGGGGAGCTTCGGCGATTCACCGTTACTCCTGGCCGATGGCCACCGATTCCAGCTGGTTCCTGATCGCGACACGTCCGACGAACGTGCTGTCGGAGTCGACCACTCGGACATCCTCGGGGACGTCCATCCCGGCGACATGCTCGCGGTGGGCGACGGGAGCGTCGTCATACGCGTCGAGTCCATCGGCACCGACAGCGCCGAGGCGAGCATCTGCAATGGGGGCTACGTACAGGGTCGACCCGGCCTTCACATCCCATCGGACCGGCTGTCGATAGCCTCGCCGACCGACGCCGATCTTCAGGCACTCGATGCCTTCGTGGATGCCGGCATCGACATGGTGGCGCTGTCGTTCGTCCGTTCGGCCCACGACATCCGGCGTGTCGGCACCGAGCCCTACCCGCGGGGCCCACTGCTCGTGGCCAAGATCGAGACCCGGGCCGCGGTCGAGAACCTGGAAGGCATAATCGAGGCCGCCGGGGCGATCATGATCGCCCGCGGCGATCTGGGTTCCGAACTCGGCATCGAGGAACTCCCACACCTGCAGAAGAAGATCACGAGGGACTGCATCTCCGGAGGTAAGCCGGTGATCACCGCGACCCAGATGTTCGAATCGATGATCACCTCTCCCGCACCCACGCGGGCCGAGGTGAGCGACGTGGCGAACGCCATCTTCGATGGATCTTCGGCGGTCATGCTCTCCGCAGAGACAGCGGTGGGCCGCGATCCGGTCGCCACGGTGGCAACGATGTCACGCGTGGCAGAGCGCGCCGACGCCGGGTTCGACTACGACGCCTGGGCTCGTCAGATCCGTCTCATCCGCAGCTCCGACGAATCCACCGGGGGATCCAACCAGATCACAGACGCGATGACACTCGCCACTTGGCGCGCTGCCACCGAAATGGGAGTTACGGCCATCGTGTGCATCAGCGAATCGGGGTTCACGGTTCGCTCGATCGCCCGGTTCCGTCCGAAGATGCCGATCATCGGGTTCAGTCCCCGTATCCGCACCGTACGACAGCTCACCCTCAGTTGGGGAACGGTGCCGGTCCTCGCCAGCGGACACGTCGACAGTATCGAGACGATGGACGAGATGATCCTCGCGGCCCGCGAGGCCGGCCATGTCCGTAGCGGCGATGTGGTTGCCGTCCTGGCCGGCACGGGTGGGCGATCCACCGACATGTTGCGTCTGGCCGAGGTTCCGTGACCGATCCCTCGAATACGCTCGGCGGTGCCGCTATCGAGACCGGCTCCCCGCAAGCACGCCAGCCGATCGAACGCCTGAACGTCGATGGTCTGGAGGTGATCCACAGGCGGGTGACTGCTCCGCTGGGTGTGGTCGTCTTCGTGCACGGTGCAATGGACCGTGCCTCGAGCTTCAGGCGGGTGATGAGGCGTCTCGCCGATTTCGACACGGTTGCCTACGACCGCCGCGGATATGCCGGTTCCCTCGCGGCCGGAACCACGATGGGTGACCCTGCACATGCTCCCGAGGACGAGTTGGATCGTCAC
This sequence comes from uncultured Microthrixaceae bacterium, assembly GCA_963805905.1. GTDB lineage: Bacteria > Actinomycetota > Acidimicrobiia > Acidimicrobiales > Microtrichaceae > JAMLGJ01. The sequence goes on along the minus strand of CAWDVV010000001.1, from coordinate 1,603,149 downwards.
GCCCGGGACCTGGGCACGATCACCGACTGGGCGAGGTCGGATCCTTCCGGATCACACCGAACCATGACAACAGGACCCATCGCCGTCGTGGGACACAGTCTGGGCGGACTGATCGCTCTCGTGGCCTCGGAGGCTCCTGCCCTGATCACCCCTGACGCGCTCTGCGCTTTCGAGGCGCCGCTGCCCTGGCTCGACCTCGACCGGGCCACTTCGGGCTCCCGCACCATCGATGTGGCGAATGCGCAAGGTCCGGAGGTGGCGGCTGAGTTCTTCTACCGATCGATGGTGGGTGACACGACGTGGGAACGTATCGATGCGACACAACGGACACTGCGACGCAGCGAGGGACAGGCGCTGGTCGGCGAGTTGCGCGGAGCTCGCCGACCACGCAACCGGATTCCGCTTCCGCCGGACGCCCGGCGGTTGCATGTAGGGCGTGGCGATACCGGCCCCGCCCATCTGCGCTCCGCCGCAGAGACGCTCGCTCAGGCAGCCGGGAATCAATGTGATGTCATCGAAGGAGCCCCCCACGGTGCACACCTCAGCACTCCGGGAAAGTTCGGTGATTGGGTGCGCCGGAGTATCCCAGGATCAGGACATGAGAAGCTGGACACATGACAGACTCGCCAGTGAACCTGCATGCTGAAGGCCCACCTCGAACGCTTCTCGGCGGCGCACCGTCTGAAGCCTCCCTTGCTCTGGCCGAAGCAATGGCCATGCCCCGGGCCGATCGACGTGCGGCGGTTGCTGAGGTTGTCGCTCGATGGCCCCGCTACTGCGAGGCATGGGCCCGACTGGGCGACCTCGGACGCGATCCGATCGAACAGTACGTGGCCTACCGGGTCGGGTACCACCGTGGACTCGACGCACTGCGCGGTGCCGGGTGGCGGGGCAGCGGCTACGTCCCATGGGCCCACGAACCCAACCGAGGGTTCCTGGATTCCCTGGTCGGCCTGGCAGACCAGGCCGAAGCAATAGGGGAGGAGGACGAGGCTGTGCGGTGTCGACAGTTCCTCAACCAGCTCGACCCTGCTGCCTACCCACATGCTGGATCTCAAGAGAATTGATGGAACCACCGAACGCCGCACAGCGTTCCCGGTACCCCCATCGGTTGGTAGGGGTGGTGCTCTGCGGTGGAGGCTCGACGCGGATGGGCACCGACAAGGCATCGCTGGGCAATCCACCCTGGGCACACCGGGTCGCCCAGGCGCTCCAGGAGGCCGGATGCTCCACGGTTGAGCTCCAGGGAGGAGTCTCGAGCCTCCGCAGCGGGAACTGGAGGCAATTCGCCGACGCGGCGATCGGAGCAGGACCTGTTCCAGCGGTGCTGCAGGCTGCAGAGCGCCACCCCGGGAGCGGGATCGTGTTTGCCGTGTGCGACCTTCCCAACCTGACCGGTCGGGATGTGGAGACTCTGGTCCACGCAGCTGGTGTGGGAACCGCTGCTTACCGCATCCAACAGCGGGCGAACTGGTCACTCGTGGCGCTCGGTCCACGGGCAGCTGCCCGACTCGCCACGGCCGGACCCGGAGCGGGGATCGGTCGGTCCTTGAACGCCCTGTTCGGCCCGGCGGCACAACTATTGGATCCGCTCGACCCCGTGTCGGTGACTGACATCGACGAACCCCCGGGTAACCTCCACACTGCGGTAGACACCCGAGACCCCTTGAAGGAGGAGCCCGTGTCGGTGGAAGAAATCAGTGTGGATGAGTTGGCGGCGCGGCTGGCCCCGGGGGTCATCCTGCTCGATGTGCGCGAGGCCCAGGAGTTGGTGGAGGTCCGGGTGCCCGGAGTGACGCACATACCGCTCGGTGAACTCGAGACACGGGCAACCGAGATTCCCGAGGGTGAATTGTTCGTCATATGCCGCAGTGGGGCACGTTCGATGGTGGCCTGCCAGCAACTCGGGGCCATGGGTCGCCCCGCAGTGAATGTGGCCGGCGGCACCATCGCATGGATCGGCAGCGGCAGAGACACCGAGTCGGGCTGATGCGCACGCGATCCGCATCCGGGGTAGGTCCACCAGGTCCACGATGACCAAGGACTTCCGCGTGGTGACCGACGATGAAGCGTTCCGCGAACTGGTGGAACGCATGGTTGATGAACCGCTCTACGCCATCGATACCGAATTCCATCGTGAGAAGACCTACTTCCCCCATGTCGCGGTCCTGCAGATCGCGGACAGCACCGGGACGTACGTCATCGACGCCCTGGAGGTGGACCTGGCTCCGCTGCGCAAGGTTCTGGAGGGGCCCGGCCTGGCGATCATGCATGCTGCAAAGCAGGACATGGAGGTGCTCGGCCGGGCCTGTGGCACGGTGCCCGCGAGCTGTTCGACACACAGTTGGCCGCAGGGTTCGTGGGCTACACCACACCCAGCCTCGAGCGCGCTGCTCCAGGGTGAGATGGGACTCAAGCTGGGCAAGGCAGACCGCCTGACCGACTGGATGAAGAGGCCCCTGACCGACGCTCAACTCTCCTACGCAGCCGATGATGTGGCCTATCTGCTGCAGGTCTACGAACGGTTGACGGCCGAACTGGAAAAGCGGGGTAGGACGGCGTGGGTGAGGGAGGTCTGTGAAGAGTCCAGAGCAGACCCGCCGTCCCCCCGTGACCCCGAGGACGTCTGGAAGCGCATCAAGGAGATCCGACATCTCAAGGGTTCGCGCCTCGCGCTGGCCCAGCAGGTGGCCGCATGGCGCGAACGTCGAGCGGTGGAAACCGATGTCACCCCTCGATTCATCCTGTCCGACCTCGGCGTCGTATCGGTGGCCTCTGCCGCGCCTCGGACCCTGGAGGCGCTGACCGGCCTGAGGGGTGTAGATGGAAGGGTACTCAAGGGTGGTGGAGGCGAGGACCTACTGGAGCTGATCCGTGCTCAGAGCGATGTACGCCCCGTACGCCGCCGCGAACAGCCTGCGGCAGAACTTCCCAGTGAACTCCGACCGGTCCTTCCCCTCATATCCACGTGGGTCAATCAACGGTGCCGGGATCTCGAGATCGAGACAGCACTACTCGCCACCAGGAACGACCTCGAAGCGCTGTTGAGGGGTGATCCCGATGCCCGGTTGGCATCCGGGTGGCGCGCCGAGATCGTGGGCGGTCCGATTCGGCGCCTCGTCGAGGGCAGCGTCGCCCTGGCCTTCACCAAGGGGCGGGGACTCGAACTCGTGGAACTGGGCAGGGACTGATGGAGAGGCCGGTTCCGGGCTCCTGCAAGGGCAACCAGCCATTTGTCACATCACCCGATTGATTCTCTGACCATGGTGTGTGGGGACGGCCGCGCTACAGTACGCAGTCCCGCCACATACTGTCGGGTCGGGCCTTACAGGGTCCGGTTGCCGACAGCGGGGCTGTTCGTCTGCTACAGATGGGCGAACCAAACCAGTCCAAGTCGCAACCAATGACCTACGTACGCAGGTCCTACGGGGAGAAACCGTGAAGAAGGGTCGGCATCGCCGATACGAAGAGGCCAGAGCCCTCAAGCGTGGCTCGGATCTCGACATCGAAAGCATTCTGAATGACCTGTCAGGTGAAGCCGACCCGTCCGTGGGCGACGACACCGAAGACGACGACGACGATGACGACGGTTACGAGTCTGCAGGCTGAACTGCTCAGACAGCGGTAGCGCCGTTGTCCGGATGATGCCAACGCATCCCGTGCGCGCTGAGCACATTCTGGGTGCATTCAAGGGTCCACTCGCCGACACAGCGCTTTCGGAGTTCGTCGAGAAACTGCTCGTGCATTGCCGCGGTCGATGCATCCACCAGCGCCGCCACCTCAGATGACGAGAACGGCTGTGAGGCGCGCTTGCGAGCGGCCAGCAGCGTTTCGACGTGCAACCGACTTCCGCGGGTCCTGCGCAGCTTGGTCAGCTCCATGCGACTGGGCTCGTGGGGCGGTACCGATATGAGTCGCGGATGTGTGCGCCACGCCTTCGACCGCGCCGCGAGTTCCTCGGTGCGACGTTGGGTTCCCGGGTCCATGAATCCGGTGATTCCCGAACCCGTGACCTCACGGCGGAGCACCCGGCCCACCGACGCTGCTCGTTCCAGCAGCCAGACGAGGAGTCGGTTCTCCATACAGTCGAACTCCCGGCGGACGGTGCGACACACGAAGACGTCCTCATCCCCGAAGGAGTTGGCCCGGGCCGTGATGGTCTCGGACCAGAGCACCGGGCCCCTCACCGCATGGAGGCAGCGCTCGGGGGTATCCACCAGAGTGCTTGGAAGCAATCTCAGGCGCTGGTCCATCCCGTCGAGCAGGGCTTCGCATTCTGGGGATGCCACGAAGGACACCCGCGCCGGCATCGCGCGATCAAGCCCGGAGGTCGACCCGTGAGTGCAACTGCGGCTGCGACAGCCGGCGTGCGGCGGTCGCGGTGTTCCCACAATATCGCTGTGGCCGAATTGAGGTCCGTGGTGGAGCGGTTCACACCATCAGTTCCTCACCAAGAAGTTCCTCGATCACCCGCCGCGTCTCCGTTCTGCTCGGTCTCAGCCATTCGGGGCGCGATTTCGTTGAACAACTCGACGGCCTGGTACTCGTCGATACCCTCGAACTGAGGGAGAAAGAACCCGTAGAAGACCTCGTAGAGAAGGCGCGAGGGATCGACGTGATCCTTCATGCGACGCTCCACGTACCGCCGGGCGTCGACGTAGATGGCGGGTCCGAGATCCTTGAGCCGACGCAACGGAAGTAGCTCTGTGAGGATCTCGCCTCCGCCCGCCAGCAGTTGACGGTAAGCGGACTCATCGGGAGCCCCCACCTCGATGAACGCGAACCGCCTCATGAGCGCATAACTCATGTCGAACAGAAGGCTCTTGTCGACCGCGTTCATGGTGGCGATGATCCGCCAGCTCGCAGGCACGCGAATCGGATCGGTGTCCTCGGGTGCTTCGACACCGTGAGGCACGATGCTCACCGGAACGACCTGGCCTGATCGGCGGTACGGCAGCACTACAGCGGAGCCCGAGAGCACCGTGAACAGCTGACCGAATGCCCGGTCGAAGTTCGAACGGTTCATCTCGTCGACGACCAGCCACTTGCCGTTCTGGATGGCCTCCACGAACAGGCCCGGCCTGAAGATCAGACCCTCGGGTGTGGGCTGGAGCCCCCCGATCGTCTCGAAGGTCGTCCACTCCGAGGTGGCAGTGGTCGGTTGGTACCCGGTGCAGAGCATCGAGTGGCGCCCGAGCTCGGCCGCCAGGTAGGCGAGCGTCGTCTTACCGGTACCCGGAGCTCCCGTGAGGATGACGTGCTTGCCGGCATCGAGCGCCGCCACGAGCTGCTCCACGACGTGGTCGGGAAAGATCATCCCTTTCGCACGGCTGAGGTCGGTTAGTTCCTGCGCGGTGAACAGACTCACGCCTTTCTCATCGGCAGCTCCGCCAGCCGGCTGTAGGAAGGGTTTGCAAGGGTCCTCCCCCGTCGCCGGAGCCGTCTCCTCAGCTGGTAACCGTCTCGCTCCTCAGGTGGTCGCGCGCTGACGGCGTGCGGGGTGGGGCACCGGGGTACCGATCTCGTTGCGCAGAGCCACCTCGGATCTCAGTCGCAGGTAGATCTCTTCGTCGAGCATCGCAACGATCTCGTCCCGAAGCGTCTCGAGCACCCGCGATCCGGAGCTGAACGCCTCAGGGCCTTCCGTGCACCACCAGTGCATGTCGTCACCACCTTCACCCCAATCGCGACGCTTCCATTCGCGGAGGGTGTATGTCGTGTGATCCAGTTCGTCGGTGGTGTAGGTCAGTCGAAGCGGAAGTTGCCAGCACACTTCGGGCTTGTAGTCCACGAAGCTCGCGCCGTCGTCGAGTGCCGCCACGTGGAGCGCGCAGCCCACGCCGCGCGGTGAATCTGCACGATTCAACATGATGCAGGCACCGTCATGGGTGCGAGTCACCCAGTCACCTTCTTCGTCGCGCACGATCGGCCCTCCGAGGTCTTCGGCAACGCCCTTGAGCTGCCATTGATCATCGGTGAGTCGCTTGATCGCCCTGCTCGTACGCGAGCGGTCCAACTTGTCTGCGAAGTGTGCACCGTGGGAGCAGCATCCATGGCCCAACTCGGTGGTGTCGGTCTCGTGGATTCCCTTGCAACCCCTACCGAAGATGCACTCCCAGTTGCTGTTGAGAAAGGTGAGATCGAACATGTACGTCTCACCGTTGTGTTCGAATGAGAGCCAGTCGCGGCGGGTATCGTCTTGCACTTCAGGAACACTATGCGCTGTGCGCCTGCCAGTCGGCTGCACCGCCGTCTCGACGATGGCATCGGTGCCACTCGCCGGCGGAACAGAGAAGGAGCGATGCCATGGCAGGGGAGTTCGAGGACATTCGGGGACGGCTCGACGCGTTGTCCGAAGAACTCGCCGACCTGGCAATAGCGCGTCTGCGGGACTCCATAGATGCCGGAGGCACCGAACTACCGGTGGACGAGAAGCGCATCACCAGGGCCAGGCGCGCAGTCGAGAAGGCATCGCACCTGCTGGCGGAACCCGACGACAACGACTTCTGACTGCAGGTACCCGGGTGGAAGAGCCAATGGGATCGCCCGGTTCCCAGTCCGTGGCTGGGATAATGCATGAATGACGCGTGCGGATCCTCGCAGGGGCACCCCTGTTCGTATCGGCGAAGACACACCCATGCCTCCCTCGGATGCGCCGGCCGGCGGCGACCGCGAGCGTTCACGCCGAGCCGAAGTGGATGCGCTGGTCATCCGCACACTGCCGCCGGCCCTGGGTCTCTGTGTGCGCGTTTTCGATCCCTTCGGCGACAACCCCGAGGGGCGCGACAAGGCGCGGATGGTGGCCATGGACTCCATCGCCCGTTGCGCTGCGTCCGGGGCGTCCGACGACGACGCCGGTATCCGCAAGGTCATGGGAACGGTGGCCGAAGCGGGTCTCGATGCACTGGTGGGTCATCCCGGATCGGCCCCGGTCCCAGCGGGCCTGAACGCCTCCATACCCGTCGAGCGCCCCGCTGGTGGGGTACACGGCGGCCAACTCCAGTTCGCCCTGCTCCAGGATGCCACCGCTGCGGCGCGGCGCAGCGACCGTCGGGTGGCATTCATCGTGCTCGCAGCAGGCATCCCCGCGTCTGATACGGCCGTGATCCTCGGCGTCGACCAGGCGAAGGTGGATGCCTCGCTCCAGCGGATCGCCCACAGGATCTCCGAGATGCAAGGAGACGGACCCGTCGCGGAGTCCGACGAGAGCGACCTCGTGGAGACGATCCCGTGAGAGCGTCAGGAACGCGTGCTGCAGAGTCCCCGGGTGTGGCCTCCGAGGCTGTGGAGCCACCCCCGCTGGACGAGGTGTTGTCTCGACTCTCGGTGGGCGATGGCGATCCGGGGGTTGTCGGCGAATACGCGATGGGCCTCATTGCGGCGCGCACCAGGCGTCGGCGCACGATCGCAGGGATCGCTGCCATCCTGGTCCTTGCCGCGGGTGCCACGGCACTGACGATCGGGGGCACCGACGACCCCGAGGAAATCGTCAGCCCCGCTTCGAAGAGCACCACGACTCAGCAGGTCACCGCCGAAATGGGCGACGTGACCGCTTCGACGAAACCAGCCGCAGTGGCTCCGGTGACCACGGCCACCCAACCTCCTGTCAGCCTTCCCGATCCATCGCTCCCCGCCGACGCTGCAGCGGGTTCCGCCACGCAGGGACCCACCGCTCCGCCCGCCCCGACGCCGACCCGATCACCAGCTGCCACAACGACCCCTCCTACGATCGGTGATCTCCCTCCTCAGGGAACACTCGCGGTCACTTCGGGCTCGGCCGGGTCCGCACTCGAGTTGAGTTTCGACTTCTGGGATCCCGATGGCCCCTCTGCGAAACCGACGATGATCGTGTACACAGACGAACCAGGTTCCCAAGTCGCCGTGCTCGCCACCAGGCACTCGGGGAGTTGCACTGGTGGACCGGGCAGCCGCGGCGCCCTGCGCGACCAGGTCCAGTTCGCCAGTACGGGGCGGCGCCGCGTGACCGTGGCAGTGTCCTACTGCGATGCCGCACCAAGCGTTTACACCACCGATGTGGATGTGGCTCCGCCAAGGTTCGGCGATGGCCCGGGTCGTGCAGTGACCGCCGAGGTGCCCGACCTGTACCAAGTGGCGCAGGAAGCAGGCTGGGAGTTCCGACCCGATACCGGGGAGTCGGTGACGGTCCAGCCCGGAGCACCAGACATCACCCATCGCCTGGAACCCGAGAACGGTTTCTCGTTGCTGGGTGTTGTCGTTGTCGTTCCGGCCGACGAGGCAGGGGAACTGGTCCTGGTGGTACCCGGTGCTGCGAACACGTCGCCCGGCATCTTCAGCGGCAGACTGGAAGCCGCATCTGCACCCGACGGCTCCGCCACCCACGTCCGCATGGTGGCCAAGAACCCGAAGGGGACGGATCTGCCCTAGATGCGCCCATAGAGCGTGCTCCGTTGGGCGAGCGTGCGCCCCAGGGGCTCCACGAGCCCCCGGAAGTCATCGGGCCCGACTCCCGTGCCATGTTCGGCACCGGCTGCCCGACTGATGTTCTCGTCCATGAGGGTTCCCCCCAGGTCGTCGGCTCCGCTCTGGAGCAGCTGAGAGACGCCGTCGAATCCGAGCTTCACCCATGAGGCCTGGATGTGGTCGATGCAGCCGGCGTAGACGATCCGGGCCACCGCGTGCATCAGGATCACCTCGCGGAAGGTCGGCCCACGCCGCGCCTTGTGTTGCAGGTAGATGGGTGAGGCCATATGGACGAATGGGAGACCGACGAATTCCGTGAAGCCCCCGGTATCTCGTTGGAGGTCGCGGGTGACAAGCAGGTGTCGGGCCCAGCTCCTCGGGTGTTCTATCGATCCGAACATGATCGTCACGTTCGAACGGAGCCCCACGCTGTGGGCGACCCGGTGGGCCTCCAACCACTCCTCGGTGTTGACCTTGTCGGGGCACAGCACCGCACGTACGTCGTCATCGAGGATCTCGGCCGCGGTGCCGGGAAGTGTGCGCAGGCCCGCTTCCTTGAGCCGCGTCAGGTATTTCTCGAGTGGCTCACCCAACCGGCGAGCGCCCTCGGTCACTTCGAGTGCCGTGAAACCGTGGATGTGCACCCCCGGAGCAGCCTCGGAGACCGCTCGGGCGACGTCTATGTAGTAATCGCCGTCGAAATCGGGGTGGATCCCACCCTGCAGGCACACCTCGGTCGCGCCGAGGCGCTCTGCCTCCGCTGCGCGCTCGGCGATGTCGTCAAGGGTCAGCAGGTATGGCTTGCCACGGAGATTGAGGCTGAGCGGACCCTTGGAGAAACCACAGAAGCGGCACTTGAAGGTACAGACGTTGGTGTAGTTGATGTTGCGGTTGGATACCCAGGTGACTTCGTCACCCACGATCTCACGCCGCACCCGGTCGGCGGTCTGTGCGATAGCCCGGACCTCGGCTCCCCGTGCGGAGAACAAGGTGACGATCTCATCCTCGCCCAGATCCTGTCCTTCGGAGAATCCGCTCAGTACCTCCTTCACGGCACCGTTCCTGAGCTCGGTTGCCGACTGCCCGAGTGCGACGATGGTTCTGGGCGTCACGGTTGCACCCGAGTACCACTGCGTCGAACGATCACCGATGCGGACCACCTCGGCCCCATCACCAACGGGCCCCTTGACCGCCGAGACACGCTCGGGAAACACCGCGCCGGGGTCGTCGCGTGCGAAACCTTCGGCATCGCTGCGGTCCATCACCGGGAACCGGAGCGATTCGTCGATCCACCTGGGGGCGTCCCGGACGAACTCTGGATACACCGTAAGACGCGGAGTCAGGGCGAAGTCATGGGCCTCGGTCACGTCTCTGAGGCGATCGAGCGCCGGCCACGGTCGTTCCGGGTTCACATGGTCCGCCGTCACGGGCGAGACCCCGCCCCAATCATCGATACCCGCATCGAGGAGGCTACCGAAGTCCTCGCTGAGGTTCGGCGGGGCTTGTAGATGGACCTCCGCCGGAAGCAACACACGTGCGAGTGCGATTGCATCCATGAACTCGGCGCTGTCACATGCCGGATGCGATGCCATGGCGGTGCCGTCCTTGGGCAGGAAGTTCTGAACGATGACTTCCTGTACGTGTCCATGTCGTTCATGGGATTCAGCGATGGCGGCGAGGGCCGCGGCACGGTCACGCCTGTCCTCTCCGATGCCGACCAGGATCCCGGTGGTGAATGGGATACCCAGACGACCAGCGGCCTCCAGCGTGTCGAGCCTTCGCTGGGGAACCTTGTCGGGTGCTCCACGATGGCACTCGAGGTCGTCGCGCAGAGTCTCCAGCATCATTCCCTGGGACGGTGCGACCGTGCGTAACCGTTCGAGCTCGGACTCGCTGAGCGCACCAGCGTTGGCGTGCGGGAGCAACCCGGTGTGCTCGAGCACGGCGGAGGCGGCTGCATGCAGGTAGTCGACCGTGGAGTCATACCCGTTCTCCTCCAGCCATCGCCGGGCGACCTCGTACCGTTCCTCGGGTGCCTCACCGAGGGTGAACAGCGCTTCGTGACAACCGGCCCTGGCTCCGGCGCGGCGAGAGCCACGACCTCGTCGATAGACAGGTAGGGAGATTCCAGCCGCGCCGGAGGCTGGGCGAACGTGCAGTATCCACAGCGGTCCCGGCAGAGTTTCGTGAGGGGGATGAAGACCTTGGGGGAGTAGGTGATCCGTGTCCCATGTGCAGCGTCACGGCGCTTGGATGCCGTCCGGCGGAGTTCATCGCGGGAAAGCATCAACACGGCTTCGACATCGGAGGACGTCGACCTGCCACGCGAATCCGCTGTCGGAACTGCGGGTGGTGTGTCGTTCGTGAGGGTCACGCGGTCTCCTTGGGTGGGATCGAACCGGGGCCGGGCCGACCGGCTATGTCCGTGGGTCCGAAATCGAGGTCGCATTCTTCGCAGTGGAAGCTCAGATCCACCTCGGTCCCACATGGTTCGTGGACCAGGAGGGTCGGAGGAATACCATCGCTGCACCAGCGGTCACCCCACTGCATCAGACCCACGAGCACGGGGGAGAGCTCACGACCCATGTCGGTGAGCCGGTACTCGAAACGTGGCGGGTGATCCATGTAACGGCGCCTGGCCAGCACTCCCGAGTCGACGAGGCGGGCGAGGCGTTCGGAGAGCACTGCCTTCGGAATGTGCAGATCCCGCCGGATCTCGGAGAACCTCCGGATCCCCCGGAATGTGTCCCGCAGGATCAGGATGCTCCAGCGATCACCCATCACGTCCAGTGCGCGGGCAATCGAACATGCTGCGGGCGTGGCAGCCGGGCCGGGAGACTTCTGGTCGGGAACCCTGGAACGTTGGGGCACAGGGGTCTGCATCGCCGCGCACCCTAACATGGTTCGTTATCCGAACCATGTCCAACTCTTCGTTCTGAGCGCTGTGGCGGTGGAGAGTCCACCGCCACAGCGCTCAGAACGGGTCAGTTGAGGAGGTTCCTGGCGGCGGCTGCCACGGCATCGGCTGTGATTCCCAGCTCGGCCATCACGGTTGCCCCGGGGGCGGAAGCTCCGAAGCGATCGATGCCGACGCTCGCGTTCGCCCAACGCTGCCAGCCGCTTGTCACTCCTGCTTCCACCGATACGACCGGAACGCCCTCGGGGAAGACCAAGCGTCGGTAGGTCTCGTCCTGGGACTCGAAGCGCTCCCAGGTGGGCATGGACACCACTGAAACCGAGGTGCCCTCCGAACGGAGTTGCGTTGCCGCGTCGACCGCCACCGCGACCTCGGTACCGGTCCCGACGAGGACCACATCCGGGTCGGTTGCACCATCGAGGACGTAGGCACCTCGCCCGACCCCCTCGAGCGCCAGGGCGTCAGAACCTTCCAGCGTGGGTGTCGACTGGCGACTGGTGATGATCGCGACCGGTCCGTCGCCTTCGACGGCCAACTTCCAGGCACCTGCCACCTCGTTGCCGTCCGCAGGTCGCACCACGGTGAGGTCCGGTATCAACCGGAGCGCCATCACGTGTTCCACCGGTTGGTGGGTGGGGCCGTCCTCGCCGACTCCCACCGAATCGTGGCTCCATACGAACACACACTTGGCACCGCTCAGCGCCGCCAGGCGGACTGCCGGGCGCATGTAGTCCGAGAACACGAGGAAGGTCCCGGAAACGGCGAGCACGCCTCCGTGCAGAGCCGCCCCGACCAGTGCAGATCCCATCGCATGTTCACGGATGCCGTAGTGGACCTGGCGGCCGTCCCGGGCGTCACGCGAGACCGCAACCGTGTCGGTCAGTTTCGTCCCCGTGTTGCCGGTGAGATCCGCCGACCCGCCCAGGACCCCGGGCACGACAAGGTCGACTGCGTTCAACACCTTCTGGTTCGCGGCCCGGGTGGCCGGAGATTCATCCGTACCGAAGCTCGGCAGTGAACCTGCCCAGTCCGAACCGAGCGGTCGCGATGCCAGCGTGGCTTCCCACTCCGCAGATCGCCCGGAGAGAGCTATTGCTGAGCGCTGCTCCCAATCGAGCCTCGCCGGAGCACCACGACTCCCTGCCTCACGGTAGAAGTCCAGAACTTCCTGGGGAACCCAGAACGGCTCATCGGGAATGCCCATGACCCGCTTGGCTTCGGATATGTCCTCTTCGTCGAACGCCAGGCCGTGAGCCGCGGGATCATCGGTGTGCTTGGGGGAGGGGTACCCGATATGGCTTCGCAACACGACCAGGCTCGGTCGTTCCTGCTCATTGCGGGCGTCGGTGACAGCACTGCTGATCGCCTCGAGGTCCTCTGCCGCGTCGCCGAGATCCTGTACGTGCCATCCATAGGCCTCGAAGCGCTTCACCGGATCATCGTTCAGCGCCAGTTCGGTGGGGCCGTCTATCGAGATGTGGTTCTCGTCGTAGACGTAGACCAGCCGGCCCAGGCCGAGGTGCCCCGCGAGGGAAGCGGCCTCGTGGGAGACACCTTCCTCCAGGTCACCGTCCGACACGATGGCATGTATGTGATGGTCACACACCTCGGTCCCGAAACGTTCGCGCAGGGACTGCTCGGCCAGCGCCATGCCAACACCATTGGCGAAACCCTGACCCAGGGGCCCGGTCGTCACTTCCACACCCAGCGTGTGGCCGACCTCGGGATGACCCGGAGTAGCCGAGCCCCACTGTCTGAACTCCCGCAGATCATCGAGGGTGAGGCCGTACCCGGTGAGATAGAGCATCGCGTACTGGAGAATCGAGGCGTGGCCACAGCTCAGGATGAAGCGGTCGCGGTCCGCCCAGTGCGGAGCAGCCGCGTCGTAGCGCAGGATCCGCGTGAACAGCACGTGAGCCAGCGGAGCCAGAGCCATGGCGGTGCCCTGGTGACCTGAGCGTGCAGCGTGGGGGGCATCCATTGAGAGGCCTCTGATCACGTTGATTGCGAGGGCCTCGATGTCGGCTGGTCGAGGGCCGGCGTCGCTTGGGGTCATAGGGTTTCACTCCATTTGTCACACATGCGCCCGGAGCGCACTGATCAGTTGATGTGCGGGTTTCACGATTCGTCCGGAATGCACGGGTGCACATCGCCGGGAGCGCTTCGGTGCCCGCGGAACGCATGCTACAGATCCTCGGGCGGGTGGCCGCCAGCCGCGCAGGTCAAGGTCTCAGCAAAGCGGGCTGGGTGAGAGCGATATGACAACAGCACCGGTAGAGCGCAGCCCGCGTCCGGACCGGTCGTCGTATGTGATGCCGCTCACAGCGGCACCCGCCAGGGCGATTGCGCCGTGCAGGTCGATTCCCGTGGGCCGAGCGGGCGAGAGCCGGCTCAGGACACCCTCATCGACCATCGCCAGAACAGTTCCCCCGACACACTCGTCAACCCGCTCGGCGAGCTGGGACAGGACGGTTCGAGGACCCCGTGCCGCCGGAACGAGCCTCGATCCCAGCAGAACGGGAACCGAAGTGGCCAGCCCGAGCGGTGATGCGCGCGCGGCTACGAACTGGCCGTCCTCATCGGTGGTGAAACCGATTTCGGTTGCCCCATCGAGTGCACCCTCGGCACTCGAGATGATCAGGGATTCGAAGAACTCGGCAGCCGGGAGCTCGTCGATCGCAACGAGTTGGCCGGCTTCGACCGCGGTGACGACCACCTCCGGTCCGAACATTGCGGCGCCATCGAGTGGAGTGACAATCAGCGAGTTCCTGCGTTCATCGGTGTAGTGGTCAGCGGGGTGGAGTTCCACGAGGACGCGACCGGTTCCCCTGGGAGTCTGCGGCAACACGATGCTTGCGCTCGCGCCCGGCGTGTCGACACGGACCACGGCGCTGTTCGAAGACTGCACCCCGGCGCTGCGCCGGCGCCCCTTCGGCGGATCGAAGTCGTCATCGCGTGTTTCGGCATCGGAGATCGTCATCTCCGATGCCGAACCGGCCAGAACCGCCATCGCCGGAGAATCCCATCCCAGCCTGGATCCCATCAGGACGCCGCGGCTCACCACGCCACTCACGCACTCGGCGCCGAGGAGTTCACGCAATGCGCGGGTGATGTCCTCGGTGGCACCTTCGAAACCGGTCGACACGATGCAGAGCACCGATTCGAACCCGCTCGCATGTTGGTCGAGAAGAACTCCGGCGCACTCGGCTACCGCGTGCGCAGCTATCGGGTGCTCGGAGGTGGCCACGCCAAACATTCACGTTGTTCTAGCAACTTCTGGCGTCCGGGTGTTCCTGCGCGCCCACGATCAGCCCGTACGATTGCACGCCATGACAGAAACACTCTCCGAGGACGCATCCAAGGCCCTACTGGCGCGCCACGGAATAGCATTTCCCGCCGAACGACTGGTCGCTGATCCCCAGGCTGCGGCCGAGGCAGCTGAGGATCTCGGATTTCCCGTCGCTGCAAAGCTCTGCGGCGACAACGTGGCGCACAAGACCGAGCGGGGTCTGGTTCGTCTGGGCATCGGATCCTCCGAGGAAGTCGCCCGGGCGGTGACCGAACTCCTCGAGCGGGCACGCCCCGAGGACCGGGCCACCGGCGTGCTCATCACCCCGATGATCGCAGGTTCCCGCGAACTCATTGCAGGAATGTCCACCGACGAACAGTTCGGACCCACCGTGATGGTGGGCCTCGGCGGAGTGCTTGCTGAAGCCGTGGGCGACGTGTCGGTACGGCTCGCACCCATCACCGAGGTGGATGCCCGTGAGATGATCGATGACCTCAGATCCCAGGCATTGCTCGGCGAGTTCCGCGGCGAACCTGCGGTAGATCGAGAGGTGCTCGTGGAGATACTCCTCGCGACTTTCCGCGGTTGCCACCGAGTTCGACGACGGCGACCGCGCCGTGGTGTCGGTGGACCTCAACCCCCTGATCATCCACGATGGCATACCTGTACCGGTGGACGCGCTCGTGGAACTCGCCGAGACCCGGGGCCCGGTCGCTTCCGAAACTGCCGGTGGAGTGCCTGCCCCCCGCTCCACCGCCAACCTGTCCACCGCGAATTTCGACGCACTGTTCGATCCTCGCGGGGTCGTCGTGGCCGGAGCATCCACCCATCCGGGCAAATTCGGATTCGTCAGCCTCCACAACATCCTCGCGAGTGGATACCGGGGCCGGGTCTTCGCGACCAACCGTGCCGGCGCGGACGTCCTGGGCATCACGTGCCTTCGGTCCCTGGAGGAACTACCCGTTGGGGAAGCGGATCTGATCTTCGTCTGCACTCCCAAGGACGCAAACGAGGAGTTGCTACGGGTCGCTGCCCGAAAGGGAATCAAGGCCGCGTTCATGACCAGTGCCGGCTACGGCGAGGCGGGGGAACAGGGCCGAGCCGACGAACAGCGGCTGGTCGAGCTGGCCGAGGATGTCGGAATCCTCGTCGTGGGACCCAACGGGCAGGGGGTTGTATCGACACCGGCATCGTTGTGCGCTCAGATCGTCGCTCCATATCCCCCGAGCGGCCCGATCGCGGTGGCAAGCCAGTCGGGCAACTTCGTGTCCAGCTTCCTCAACTGGTCGTGCGCCACGGGGGTGGGAATATCCCGAGCGGTCTCTGCGGGAAACGCCGCGGCCACCAAGGTCTCGGACTTCCTGCGCTTCTATGAACAGGACCCTGCGACGTCCGTGGCGCTTGCATACATCGAAGGAGTGGACGACGGCCGCGAGGTTGCCGACGCGTTCCACGACGTGGCCGGCGTCCTCCCGCTCGTCGTTCTCAAGGGCGGTACCACGACCGGGGGAGCGCGCGCTGCTGCCAGTCACACGGGTTCGCTCGCGACCGACGATCGCACCTTCGACGGCATGTGTGCACAAGCGGGTGCAACACGGGCCACAACGGTCGAAGAGGCTTTCGAGGCCGCCGCCACATTCGCCACCCAGCCATTGCCGAAGGGCAATCGCGTGGTCGTGATGACCACTGCCGGAGGTTGGGGCGTGGTCACCGCGGATGCGATCACGCGCCACCCTGAGCTCCAACTGGCGTCGCTACCCGACGACCTCTGCGCAGCGATCGACAAACTGCTGCCACCCCGCTGGAGCCGGAACAACCCTGTGGATCTGGCAGGGGGCGAGACCCGCGACACGATCCCCGAGGTACTGCAACTCATCGCCGGCCACAGCGACGTCGATGCCGTGATACATCTGGGACTCGGGATTCAGGCCAACCAGGCCCGCATGTTCCGCGAAGGTGGCTTCTACGGAAACGAAGGCGAGGACGACCACTCCATCCAACGCATTGTCGCCTACCACGAACGTCAGGATGCACGGTTTGCCACGACCGCGGTGGAGGTATCCGAGGCGACGGGCAAACCCATCCTCACTGCTACCGAACTGGCAGTCGCCTTCCCTGACAACGCGGGAGTCGCTGCGATCCGCGACGCGGGACGACTCTGCTATCCATCGGCGGACCGTGCAGTGGTTGCTCTCGGGCACCTCGTGCGTCGCTCCCGATACCTGTCACGGCGGTAGGCAGGTTGAGCACGCAACCCCCGGAGATTCCGGACACTCCATCTGTGCGCAGACCCGTGCGGCCCCATCCGGACCGAACGAAGCGAACCCCCAGGGGGCTCTTCATCGCGGGCGCAGCCCTGGTGATCTCAGGCCTGCTCGTGATCCTTCTGGCGTGGAACCGTGGCCAACCGCCCGCTGTAACCCCGGTCCCACCGACAGCTGGCGCGCCACAAACCGTCGCCGCAACCCCGGTGTTGTCGGCCCGACGCATCCCCTCTTTCACCACGGCCCTGATCCCCGTGCGTGCAATGGCTGCGGCCATGGATCCCATTGCGGCCGCGAGCCCCGCGGCGAGTTGCCTGAGCATCGGCAACGGAACAGAGGGTCTCTACCTGCACAACGCATCTACTCCGGTGATCCCCGCATCGAACCAGAAGCTCCTGACGGCATCCGCCGCAATGGAGCTGATCGGAGAGGATGAGGTCTTCACCACGGCGTTCGACGTGGCCGCGCCGATGAAGGGTGGTGTGGTCGATGGTGACCTGTTCATGGTGGGTGGGGGTGATCCGGTCTTGACGACGGACGCCTATCAGGCCCGTCAGAGTCACGGAGACTTTCCCGCTACCGACCTCGAGGCGGTTGCCGATTCCATGGTTGCCGACGGTCTGGTGGAGATCACAGGCGCGGTCGTGGGCGATGCCAGCCGATATGACTCCGAACGCGGTGTTCCAGGGTGGCCCCAACGGTGGTTTGACAACGGTACGGTCGCACCGTTGTCAGCGCTGTTGGTGAACGATGGGTGGGTGATGGACCCAGTCACCGGGGAAGGCTCAACCGGCCCGACTCCGGATCCTGCGCAACACACGGCGGCGGTGTTCGCCCGGCTGCTCACCGACCGCGGGGTGAAGATCGGCGGACCGGCCCGCAGCGGCAGGACACCCGAAGGAGCTCAGCAGGTCGCCGTCGCCGAGTCGGCTCCCGTGAAGGAAGTGCTCAAGGAACTCCTGGCATTCTCGGACAACACGACGGCAGAAATGTTCCTGAAGGAGATGGGGTTCCGCTCGAGCGGCACCGGATCGACCGAGGCCGGCGTTGCAGCGGTCGAGAAGTGGGTCAGCGATATCGACCTCGACACCGACGGTTGGGTCATGGTCGACGGTTCCGGCCTGTCCTCGGGAAACCGCATGACCTGTTCCATGCTCGGCGCCCTGCTGCGGCGCAGCGGTCCGGACTCACCCCTGGCGGCCGGACTGGCCGTCCCGGGACAGTCCGGCACCCTCGATGAGCGGCTCGACAGCGGTGAGCTCCCCGAACGCCTCCGGGCCAAGACCGGCACGCTCAACGATGTTGCAGCCCTGTCAGGGTGGCTGGGCACCGACCCCGGGGCCGTGCTGGATTTCGAGTACGTGATGAATTCCGACGCCGGAGCGCTCACTGCGACAGACCTGGGCCTCCAACCCCGGATGCTCACCGCGTTGTTGGCCCAACCGGTGGCACCACCTCTCGATGCAGCCGGTCCGATCAAGGCCACCGATGGCTGAGGTCCGGATGGCGGCCTTTCCTCTCGGTACGGTCCTGCTTCCCGGACAGTTGATGACCCTGCGCGTCTTCGAACCCCGTTACCGGGTGATGCTCTTCGATCTCCGCAATGACGAGCCCGCCGAATTCATCGTCACCATGATCGAACGTGGGAGCGAGGTCGGGGGTGGTGACGTCCGTTCTGCGTTCGGTTGCGTGGCACGTGTCGCGGACACACAGGATGCCGAGGACGGATCGACGATCCTCACGGTCGTGGGAACCGATCGCGCCCGGGTGAGGACCTGGCTACCTGAGGATCCGTACCCGATGGCCGACGTGGAGCGGCTCACCGACGGACCTCCCGGAGCAGATCAGCAACTCGGAGTGGGGAGAGAATGGCCCAGCGACACTTTGATTCCTGCCCTGGTCACCACCGCTGAGCGGGTTCGGGAGCTGGCTGAGGCACTCGGCCAACCTCCTCAGCGCCAGCGTCCCGACTTCGCAGGTGATCCCACAACGGTCGTGTGGCAGATAGCGCTCGGAGTTCCGCTCGCCACGATCGACCGCTACAAGCTCCTGGCGACCGGGGACCCGACGCGTCGAGCGGAACTGTTGGGTGAGCAACTTCGCGAACTCGATGAGATCCTCACCGGCCGCCTCGCCCTGGGGCCACCGGAGACGGACCGCTGACCTGCCGCAGACACACCAACGACGATTCGGCGCCGCAGCAACTCCCCATGAGGTTCGAAAGGCCCGCTGGCAACCCTCCGGGACAGGCTGCGCGGCGACGGTCCATTAGGGTTCGGGGTACGTGGAAGGCAACGGTCCACCTCAGACGACCGAGCATGTCCCGAATCCCGTGGTTGAACTCCAGGAGACCATATGTCCGGACCTGATGTGAACGAGTCGATGAAACAGCCCGGCGGGTCCCGCCCGTGGTCCAAGCCCCCTGAACCCAAGAGCGCCGTCGACCAGCTGATGGAGCTGAAGGACCTCGTGGTGGCATACGCCCGCCAGGAGACGATCGACCCGCTCAAGACCCTCGGTCGCTACCTCGGATTCGGGATCGCGGGAGCGCTCGCGATCGGTATCGGGTGGGTCTTTGCGCTCCTCGCCCTCCTGCGGGGGCTGCAACAGATTTCATTCTTCAACGACCCGGCACAACCCGATGGCGGAACCTGGAGCTGGCTCACCTACCTGGTGGTGACAGTGGTGGGTGCGCTCGTGGCCGCCGTGTACGGTCGAATGCTCGCCAGAAGGCTTGACCAGAACGGAGATTCCAAGTGAGCATGCCAAACGACAGGGTCAGCCCCGATGACATCCGCTCGAAGCTCACCGAGATCCAGGGTGAAGCGACCGAGCAGGTGGAGGCGGTCAAGAATCAGGTGATAGCAGCCGGAGTGCTCGCCGGCATTCTGGTACTGATCTTCGTTTTCCTCCTGGGCCGTCGGGGCGGCAAGCGGGCTTCCGCTGTCATCGAGGTGCGTCGCAGCTGATGTTGGAGCAACTTCGAGGCCTGTTCGTACGCAAGGTCTTCGGCGATGGGATCCAGGGGATGATGGCCGACAAGGGCATCGACTGGCTGCGGGATGAATTCGCCAAGGCGCGCAACGCCGAACCGGAATTCCTCGACGAGGTGCGCCTGCGACCGGGGGACTCGTACACGATCATTGCAAGACCTCCAGCCACGCGCCGGGAACGCAAGCTCGCCTCACGCGTCGAGCAGTTGCGCGCCGATGAGGAGAAGCTCGCACGCACACGCAGGAGCCAACGCAGGTCCGCTCGTGCGCTGGCAAAGATGCAACGCCGCCTGGATCGCCGCCGCCCGGGAACTGCGCGGTACCGTCGGGCGAAGAGGAACGAGGCCCGTGCGGCAGCCCGATTCGACGCGGTCATGAAGCCTTCCCAGAAGCTGGTGAAGGTGCGTCGCGATCTCGCCTCTGCGACCAAGGAGCTCCAGACCCTGCGCGGCCAGAGCTTCCTCGCGGCGAGGGCGGGCCGCCCGGTGGATGACGCCACCACCGTCTTTCATTGAATCGAACGCCGGACCCGCTTACCCCTTGCGGGTCGACGTGGGTCATCATTGGATGGTGTTGGTAAAACTCCGCAACCCCACACGTGAAATCACGATGGCCGCACCGGTGCAGGTCGCGGTCCTGCTCGAACGCCTCGAGGTGAATCGCGAATCGGTTCTCGTCATTCGCAACGGAGAAATCGTCGCCGGCGACACGACCCTCGGCGAGGACGACTCGGTTGAGCTGCGTCCCGTGATATCGGGTGGCTGAGTCGTGAAGTGTCCGGTGAAGGTATGAAGTGCACGGTCTGCAGGGGTCCAGCACTAATCGATCTCCCACGCCACAATTCGAACTTCTGTGGTGAACACCTGCTGAAGTTCTGTCGCGACCAGGTCGAGCGTTCGATCCACCAGTTCGACATGTTCGCCACCGATGCCCGGCTGCTCCTCGCCGTTTCCGGCGGCAAGGATTCCCTTGCGCTCTGGCACATTCTCGAGGAACTCGGGTACGACGTCGACGGGTTCTACGTCGGGCTGGGTATCGGCGGGTACAGCGACACCTCGGGAGATTTCGTCCGCCGGTTCGCCGTCCAGCGGAGTGGATCACTAACGGAGGTGGACCTCCTCGACGAACACGGCTACGACATTCCCGGGGCAGCAGAACGTTCCCGGCGGACGCCCTGTTCGGCGTGCGGGCTCTCCAAACGGCATCTGTTCGACCGCGCAGCCATCGAGGGTGGCTACGACGTGCTGCTGACGGGCCACAACCTCGATGACGAAGCAGCCGTGTTGTTCGGCAACGTGCTGAGGTGGCAACTCGACTACCTGTCGCGTCAGCGTCCTGTCCTGGCGGCGAGGCAGGGCCTGCCGCGCAAGGCCAAGCCCCTCGTGCGGCTGACTGAACGAGAGACTGCGGCCTACTGCATCGTGGCCGGCATCGACTACCAGGTCGACGAGTGTCCGATGGCGGCAGGCAACAAGCACCTGATGTACAAGAACGCACTCAACGAGATCGAGGCCACCTCACCGGGGACGAAGGCCAACTTCTACCTCACCTTCCAGAAGCGCGCCGTCGGGTACTTCGACGAGATCGGCGACGAGGCGCGCCAGGCACTGGGGAGCTGCAGCGCATGCGGAGCACCCAGCCCCTCAGATCTGTGTGCATTCTGCCGACTCGAACAGAGTGTGAGCGTGGGGATTCCCGAACCCACCAGACGGATATCCCACGACACCCCCACCCAGGACGGCATATGAATCCCGAACTCTCCGAGGGAGACCTCGTGCAGCTCATCGACTCGAAGGGGCGTCGTTACCAGGGCGTGCTGACCCCCGGCAAGGAGTTCCACTTCCATTCGGGGATCATCACCCACGATGAACTGATCGGGATACCGGAAGGCTCCACCCTTCATTCCTCGCGACGCCAGACATACACGGTGTTGCGCCCCACCCTCGGGGAATTCGTGCTGAAGATGCCACGGGGAGCACAGGTCATCTATCCCAAGGACCTGGGTCCGATCCTGATGATGGCTGACATCGGCCCCGGCATGAAGGTGCTCGAGAGCGGAGTGGGATCGGGAGCACTTGTCGATGGCCATGCTGCGGTGCGGGGCAGACATCACCGGCTACGAGATCCGCGAGGATTTCGCCAACCGTGCGACTGCAAACGTCGAACGGTTCCTGGGCGAGGAGCACCGGGGCCGCTACGACGTCCAGTTGAGGGACTGCTACGAGGGAATCGACGACACCGGTCTGGATCGGGTTGTCCTTGATCTACCCGAACCGTGGCAGGTCGTGCCCCACGCGGCAGGGGCGCTCAGGCCGGGTGGGATATTCCTCGCCTACACCCCGAGCGTCATGCAGGTTTCGCAATTGCGCGGTTCGCTGGCTGATCACGGGTTCTTCGCGGCGGAAACCGTCGAGGTACTCAACCGCGGTTGGTACGTCGAGGGCCAGGCGGTCCGTCCCGACCACCGGATGGTTGGACACACCGGGTTTCTGACACATGCTCGGAAGGCAGCCTGAGGGGGATCGTCGTGACCGGGACTCAGGAGTGAACGGACTCGACCTGGCGCTGCTTGCCATCACTGCACTCGCAGTGATCGGCGGATGGAGGCTCGGCTTGCTCACGAGAGCACTCGGTTGGGTGGGCGCGCTCGGTGCCGGAGCAATCGGAATCCTCGTCGTACCGGCCCTTGTCAACTGGATCCAACCTCCGTCCGATGGCGGTGTGTTGTTGTTGACCTCCGGATGCTTCATCCTGCTCATCTCCCTCGGCCAGGCTCTCGGCGCGGCAGGCGGCGCCCGGTTGAGACCGAATCCACAGGACCGTGGGCTCCATCGCGTCGACGCCGTGGGTGGGTCGATTCTCGGCCTTCTGGGCGTGCTCGCACTGGTGTGGTTGATGACGCCGATCATGGCCTCCACGAGCGGTTGGGTTTCGTCTGCCACGCGCTCATCCGCGGTTGCGCGAGCGGTCAGCAATCACCTGCCTGCACCTCCGGAGTCATTGCAGAACCTCGAACGCAGTCTGGTTGACGGCAACTTCCCACAACTGTTCACAGAGCTGCACCGAGCGCCGGATCTGCCTGATCCACCGGCGGACAGCCCGCTCAGCGCGGAGATGCTCCAGGCACTTGCATCCAGCTCTGTCAAGATCCAGGGCGAAGCATGCTCGTTGATCCAGTCGGGGAGTGGATTCTCGGTGGGCGATGGCCTCTGGTTGACCAACGCTCACGTAGTGGCAGGCACAGGTGAGCTGCAGTTGACTACTGCGGACGGAGCGACCGGCACCGGCACCACCGTCGCCTTCGATCCATCCTTCGACCTCGCGCTCGTGTCGAGTCCGGATCTCTCAGGGCCACCGCTGGAATTCACTCCGGCAACAACCGATGCCACAGGACTGGTTCTGGGCTTTCCGGGGGGCGGACCCTTCAGGCCGTCGTCCTTCCTGGTGGGCGAAGAGATGACGGCGACCGGCTACGACATCTATGACGACGCACTCGTGCGGCGCCAACTCCTTGTGCTGGCAAGCGAACTCGAGCCGGGTGATTCCGGCAGCGCGGTGGTCAACGAAGCGGGTCAGGTCCTGGGAGTGGCAGTTGCGGTGGCACCGGATCGCGAAGGTGTCGCATACGCACTCGACGGCGAAGCCGTGGCACAACGGATCGACACAACCGACAGATCCCCGGCCGGTACAGGACCCTGTCTGGGTTGAGCGCAGCGGATGCGCCCCGGCTATTCAGTCAACTTCGATGAAGATGCACTCGCCGGGGCATTCCTCGGCGGACTCGATCACACCTTCGAGCTCACTGTCGGGAATGACGGCCATGCCCTCGGAGCCACCCGGATCACTGAGAACCTTGTCGCCTTCTTTGACGTAGGCGAGCCCATCGTCGAGCAGGGTGAACACCGCTGGAGAGATCTCCTCGCACAGTCCATCACCAGTACAGAGGTCCTGGTCGATCCACACCTTCATCGCCATGTTCATCGGCCTTTCGGTCGTGCCCTTGTCCGGGCTTTGCGGGTCGGAACGGCTGGGTGGTCGCTCCGGTCGGTTCCTGACCGTAGTAGCCGGTCAATCCACCAACACATCTGATCATACCGCCCAAATAGTTTCCACGGTATTCAACAAGTAAACATCTACGCGATTCCGGTGTGAATCATGTCATGGCAAGCCGTCGCAGCATCCCGGTGGAGGTGAACGTCGACTCCGGGAAGGCCGGCCCGATGCTTCACAATCCGACAACGTCGAGCGGCCTCCGCCACAAATGCCCTTCGCGGCGCTAGAACAGGTGCAACGGGGTCCACTGCAACCGGAGCGGCCCCTGTCGATTTCGATACGCGCACGAGGTGGAGGTACAGATGAGCACCGAGGACGAGGCAATGGACATCCCCGAGGACCCCAGGGTCCCGAGTTCCGCGGCCGAAGGCGACCCCGATGCGCGGGTAGCCGACCTCGAAGCGGAGGTGGCAACCCTGTTGCGACGTCTCCAGGACGCTCCCAAGAGGGTCCGCACCCTCGAAGAACGACTCCTCGAGACCAAGGGTCAACTCGCGCGGGCAGTCAGCCAGAACGAGAAGCTCTCCTACACCCTTAGTGAAGCCCGCGACCACATTGCAGCCTTGCGCGACGAGGTGGAGAAGCTGACTCAGCCACCCTCGGCATACGCCACCCTGTTGGGCACGAACGACGACGGAACCGTGGACGTACAGGCCGCTGGACGCAAAATGCGCGTCGAGGTCTCGCCCGACATCACCCGAGAGGCGCTGGTGAGCGGCGCCGAGGTGGTCCTCAACGAGGCCTACAACGTCGTTCATGCGCGGGCTTCGGACGGAACGGGCGAGATCGTGACGTTCAAGGAGTTCCTCGACGATGGAGCACGGGCTCTCGTGGTGGGCCGCGCGGATGAGGAACGAGTCGCGCCGATTGCCGAGAGTCTCGCCGGCGTGCGAATGAAGGCAGGCGACTATGCACTGATGGATCAGCGCTCGGGCCTGCTCGTCGAGAAGATTCCGCGAGCCGAAGTCGAAGAGCTGGTACTGGAAGAGGTTCCGGACATCTCCTACAGCGACATCGGTGGTCTCGATGACCAGATCGAGATGATCACCGATGCTGTCGAACTGCCGTTCATCCACCAGGAACTGTTCGCACGCTACGAGCTTCCCGCACCCAAGGGCATCCTCCTCTACGGGCCTCCGGGCTGCGGCAAGACGCTCATAGCCAAGGCTGTGGCCAACAGTCTGGCGCGGAAGGTGACCGCACTCACCGGCCGCGAAGCGCGCAGCTACTTCCTCAACATCAAGGGTCCCGAGCTGCTGAACAAGTACGTGGGTGAGACCGAGCGTCACATCCGCCTCGTGTTCCAACGCGCCCGCGAAAAGGCAGCCGACGGAACCCCCGTGATCGTTTTCTTCGACGAGATGGAATCGCTGTTCCGAACCCGCGGGCAGCGGCATCTCATCGGACATGGAGGCAACCATCGTGCCCCAGCTCCTCGCGGAGATCGACGGTGTGGAAACGCTGCGCAATGTGATCGTGATCGGCGCATCCAATCGCGAGGACCTGATCGATCCGGCCATCCTGCGCCCGGGGCGTCTCGATGTGAAGATCAAGATCAACCGGCCCGATTCTGAATCTGCCCAGCAGATCTTCGCCAGATACCTGGCTCCCGGACTCCCGCTCGATCCCGGCGAGGTCGAGAGCCTCGGGGGTGGGGATCCGGCGAAGGCGACCGCGGCGATGATCGAGACCACCGTCGCGGAGATGTACCGCACCGACGAAGCCAACGAGTTTCTGGAGGTCACCTATGCGAACGGCGACAAGGAGGTCATGTACTTCAAGGATTTCTCGTCGGGAGCGATGATCGAGAACATCGTGCGCAGGGCGAAGAAGCTCGCCATCAAGCGCGAACTCATCGAAGGTCCCGGGGGTATACGTGTCGATGATCTGATCGCCTCGATCCACCAGGAGTACAAGGAACACGAAGACCTGCCGAACACGACCAACCCCGATGACTGGGCGAAGATCTCGGGCAAGAAGGGCGAACGGATCACCTACGTGAGAACCCTCGTCCACCAGATCGACGATGAAGCTGTGGGGGGTCGTTCGATCGAACGGGTCGCAACTGGCCAGTACCTGTGAGAAGGGACCCCGTTAGGGTGTACCTCCCATGGCCGTAGCGAAGATCCTGGGAATCGAGACCGAATACGGGATCGTGGTGAAGGGCGCCTCCGATGCGAACCCGATCTCGGCATCGTCCATGCTCATCAACTCTTATCTGGGTTCGCTCTCGGAAGCCGCTGGTCCACCCAGCGCGCGGATTCGTTGGGACTTCGAGGACGAAATGCCCGCGAACGACGCCCGAGCCGATGTGGTTCGGCGTTCAGTGGCTCCGGAGGTGGAGACCCATCTGGTGAACGCGGTGCTCACCAACGGTGCCCGCTACTACGTCGACCACGCACATCCGGAGTACTCCGCACCCGAGTGCACCAATGCTCTGGATGCCCTGCGCTATGACCTGGCCGGTGAGGAGATCATGCGCCGCTCCATGAAGGCGGCCCGCGGGGTCCTACCCGATGGCCAGGAACTGGTCGTGTACAAGAACAACTCCGATGGCAAGGGCAACAGCTACGGCTGCCATGAGAACTACCTGCTTGATCGAACGCTTCCATTCGGTGAGATCGTGGCGCATGCGACGGCACACCTGGTGACCCGCCAGCTGTTCACCGGTTCCGGCAAGGTCGGCACTGAATCACCGGGTGCACGCACCGACGAACAGCCCTTCCAGTTGACCCAGCGCGCAGACTTCTTCGAAGAACCTGTCGGGCTGGAAACAACGCTCAAGCGCCCGATCATCAACACCCGCGATGAGCCGCACTCCGATTCCGCGAAATACCGGCGCCTCCACGTCATCGCCGGGGACTCCAATGTGAGCGAGACGGCGACACTTCTCAAGCTCGGCACCACCGCGATGGTGCTGGCGATGCTCGAAGACGGCCGCTCGGGTGATCCGCTGCGATTCGCGGATCCGGTGCATTGCATGCACACCGTGTCGCGCGACGTCGGATTGGATGCACCGCTGCGCCTCGAAGGCGGCCGGCAACTCACCGCACTGGAGATCCAGTGGGAGCTCCTCACACGGGTCATGGCGTGGACGCGTGGTGCGGATCTCGGGGTGGTTGGAGGAGAGAGCGTCTCCACGCTCGTACTCGATACCTGGCAGGACGTCCTCGAAGGTCTCGAACGAAACCCCATGGGCCTGGCGAACCGTCTGGACTGGGTTGCCAAGTACAGGTTGCTGTCGGCGTACAAGGAGCGCCATGGCATCGAATGGGACGACAACCACCTGCGAGCGATGGATCTGCAGTACCACGACCTCCGAGTCGAAAGCGGACTGGCGGCCCGTCTGGGCCTCCAACAGATCGTGCCGACCAGCGAGGTCATCTCGAGCGTCACCAGCCCGCCGAGGGACACGCGGGCCTTCTTCAGGGGACGGTGTCTGGAGCGCTTCCCCAATGAGGTCGTTGCGGCCAACTGGGACTCAGTGGTCTTCGATGTGGGTGGCCCTGCATTGCAGCGTGTGCCGATGATGGAACCCGGCCGGGGTACCGAAGAACACGTCGGCGAGCTGCTCGAGCGATCCGGAACCGCAGTCGAACTGCTGGAGGGGCTCCGATCCTGAGGATCGGGCGGGCGGTCTCCGCGACAGCCCGCCCGATTCCTACCTTCGCCGGACGATGTGACCCGCGAGCGCGAGCTCACAGACGCGCACAGCCGGATCCGTGACCCGGGATCGCCTCGCCGTGTTCGCCTCATGACGTCTTGATCCACCGCAGTCGGGCTACGGTGAACGAGCAAGCATCTATCGGCGCAGACGCTGGGAGGACACCCTGATGCCAGAACGTGAACAGAAGCGCAAGGCCGCTCCTGAGCGGGACGACGAGGCTGCCGCTGAGGATGTTTCGGTATCGACCGAGACGGGCGACAAGCTCAAGGCAGAGATGGACGACCTCCTCGACGAGATCGATGACGTCCTCGAAACGAATGCAGAGGATTTCGTGAAGTCCTACATCCAAAAGGGTGGCGAGTAGCCTGCCGGAGGTGAACCTACCGCTCTACAGCCCCCAGGAAGACCCGGGCCCCGATTTCGCAGCACTTGTGCGACGCAACCTGGACCGACCCGATATGCGGGCGACCGCCACCGAGGGTCGCCTCCATGACGGGAACAACCAGGTCCCGCATGCCACGACCTGTGTCGCGATCCGCTATGAGGGCGGAGTAGTCATGGCGGGCGACCGTAGAGCCACCGCAGGGAACTTCATCTCGCACCGGTCGATCGAGAAGGTCTTTCCAGCCGACAGGCACTCAGGGGTGGCCATTGCCGGTGCTGCAGGTCCCGCCATGGAGATGGTCCAACTGTTCCAACTCCAACTGGAGCACTACGAAAAGGTCGAAGGGGCTCCGGTATCGCTCGAAGGCAAGGCCAACCAGCTCTCACAGATGGTTCGGAACCACCTGCCGGCGGCGATGTCGGGTTTGGCCGTGGTGCCGATCTTTGCCGGGTACGACGCGATCCGTTCGTCGGGGCGACTGTTCCAGTACGACGTGACCGGCGGGCGCTACGAGGAACACAACTACGCCGCCACCGGTTCTGGCAGCCTCCATGCGACCACCGTCATCAAGCTCGGATGGCGAAACGACCTTGCCGCCGATGCCACGGTGGACCTCGCTCTGTCGGCCTTGCTGGAGGCTGCCGACGAGGACTCGGCAACCGGTGGAGTTGACGTCGTCCGCGGTATCTATCCGGTCGTGGCAACGATCGACGAAACCGGGTTCGAACGTATAGCCGACGAGGATCTGGCTGAACGCTACGAAACGATCATCGAGGCGTGGAAGCAGGTGCGGTCATGACCATGCCCCCGCCCTACACCCCCCGACCACCCACCCCCTCTGGACGAATGGTCATCCCCACACCGGAGGTGCGGCCATGACCATGCCCTTCTATGTGGCGCCCGAGCAGATGATGAAGGACCGGGCCGACTACGCCCGCAAGGGGATCGCCCGCGGACGCGCCCTGGTTGCATCGATCTGTGCAGACGGGATCGTGCTGTGCGCCGAGAACCCGTCGCGGATGTTGCGCAAGATTTCTGAAATCTACGACCGCATCGGCTTCGCCGGCGTCGGCAAGTACAACGAATTCGATCAGCTTCGCATCGCAGGAATCCGGCATGCCGACCTCAAGGGCTATTCCTTCTCACGCGAAGACGTCGACGCCCGCAGCCTCGCCAATCAGTACGCGCAGATCCTCGGCAATGTGTTCACCCACGAGATGAAGCCGATGGAGGTCGAGATCCTCGTGAGCGAGGTCGGCGTCGATGCAGATTCGGACCAGTTGTTCCACATCCTCTATGACGGCACCCTCGTCGACGAGGATGGGTTCTGCGTCCTCGGGGGTGAGGCGGAAGCAGTCACCGCGAGGATGGCTGAGACGTGGAGCGCCGATGCAGATAGCGACGCAGCCGTTGCGGTCTGCGTTGCCGCGCTGGCGGGTGAGGATCGGACTCTCGGACCGGCCGACCTCGAGGTCGCAATCCTCGAACGCACGAACGGGCGTCGTCGTTTCTCGCGCCTCGACGATGCAGCAGTGGAAGCAGCGATTGCATCCGTCGCACCGGATTGATCACAGCTGGCCGCGAGCCAGCTGGTTTCCGCAGCTCCGGAACCAGCTGCCTCACCGCGATTTCGGGCGAGTTGGTCCACATGCACTCCGCTTCGAGCGCGGCACGGATAGGTTGAACTGCGATGCAACGCAGGATCTACGGCCTCGAGAACGAGTACGGAGTGACGTGCACGTTGCGCGGTCAGCGTCGTCTCAGCCCTGACGAGGTCGCCAGGTACCTCTTCCGTCGTGTTGTCTCCTGGGGCCGGAGTTCCAACGTGTTCCTCGCCAATGGAGCGCGCCTCTACCTCGATGTCGGATCCCATCCCGAGTACGCCACACCCGAGTGCGACTCGCTCGCGGACCTGGTTGCCCACGACAAGGCCGGGGAGTGGATCCTCGAACAACTTCTGGACTCTGCAGAGCAGCGGCTCGCAGACGAGGGGATCCGCGGAGACATCTACCTGTTCCGGAACAACACCGATTCCGCCGGAAACAGCTACGGATGCCACGAGAACTACCTGACCGCCCGAACCGACGAGTTGATCCGCTACTCCGAGGTCCTCATCCCGTTTCTCGTGACCCGTCAGATATATGCGGGTGCGGGCAAGGTGCTCCACACGGCGAGGGGAGCGCAGTACGCGGTGTCCCAACGTGCTGAACACATCTGGGAGGGCGTGTCCTCGGCCACGACCAGGTCGCGCCCCATCATCAACACCCGCGATGAACCCCATGCCGACTCCGAGCTGTATCGGCGGCTGCACGTGATCGTGGGCGACTCCAACATGAGTGAGTATGCCACCTACCTCAAGGTCGGAGCGGCAGCGTTGGTCCTGCGGATGCTCGAGGATCCCGGCGTCATCCTGCGGGACATGACCCTCGAGAACCCGATTCGCGCAATTCGCGAGATCTCCCATGACCTGGGGCTCAAACGTCCTGTGAAGCTCGCCAACGGACGCGAACTCACCGCTTGGGAGATCCAGTCGGAGTACCTGGAGCGGGCACAGCGTTATGCCCAGACCCATGAGCTCTCCCCTCAGGAGAAGCAGGCCCTCACGATGTGGGAACACGTCATGGCCGGTCTCGGCACAGACCCCATGAGCCTGACCCGCGAAATCGACTGGGTGACCAAGCGTTCATTGATCGACGCGTACATGGCGCGCCACGACCTCGAGTTGAGCGACCCGAGGGTGGCACTGGTCGACCTCCAGTATCACGACATCCGGCGTTCACGCTCGGTCTTCTACAAACTCCAGAAGGCCGGCCGCATCGAACGCGTGACCACCGACGCGGACATCGCCGAAGCCATGGAACGGCCTCCGCAGACCACGAGAGCGAAGCTCCGCGGCGAGTTCATCCGCAAGGCCAAGGAGCGCAAACGCGACTACACCGTCGACTGGGTGCACCTGAAACTGAATGACCAGGCGCAGCGCACCGTGCTGTGCAAGGACCCCTTCCGCTCCACCGATGATCGCGTCGAGCGCCTCATAGAGAGCCTATGACGCCCCCAGAGGCCCGACATGACGAGTTTCCGGACCGCTGAAGTCACAGAGCTGCTCTCGGAACGCGAGGGCCTCCAGCGCTACCGCGTAATGATGCCCGACGGTAGCGATGCCCGTGCATATGCGTTGACGGCTCTTGTCGGCCCGGCAGAGGTGGGAGACCGGGTGGTGTGCAACACCACTGCGGTCGATCTCGCCCTGGGCACCGGCGGATGGCACGTAGTGCATTGGAACACTTCGCGTTCCGACTGGGATGCACCCGGGCCCGACCACATCATGAAGCTGCGCTATACGAGCCTGCAGTGTGATGTCGGCACCAGCGAGTTGGAGTACCCCGAGGCTGCCGACTCACCACTGGATGGCACTCCGGTGGTGGTCTGCACCGTTCACAGCCAGATGGCAATGGTCGCCCTCGGCTTCGCCCACGCAGCCCCGGGTGCACGTCTGGCTTACGTGATGACCGACGGAGCGTCGTTGCCGCTGGTGCTGTCAGATCTCGTTGCCGGCCTGCGCGACCGGAGTCTCCTAGTTGGCAGCGTCACCGCGGGGCACGCGTTCGGCGGCGACCTCGAAGCCGTCACGCCTGCTTCTGCACTGGGTCTGGCGCGCCACGTCCTCGAAGCGGATGCGATCGTCGTGTGCATGGGGCCAGGAGTGGTCGGAACCGGAACCGCCATGGGAACCACGGGCATCGAGGCCGCATCGTTGCTCGACACGGCCTCTGCCCGTGGCGGAAACCCGATCCTCTGTGTGCGCAGCTCCGACGGAGACCCACGGGGCCGTCATCGTGGGATCTCGCACCATGTGAGCACCACGCTCGGGCTCACGCGCTGCATGCCCCTGGCCGCCGCCGTGCCATCGTCGGTGTCCGACCTGCCCGGGGTGTCAGCGGTCGAGATGGATTCCACACCGGATCCACGCGCTCTGTTGGACAGCCACGGTCTCGAGGTGACCACAATGGGCCGCTCATTCGAACAGGATCCGGTGTTTTTCCACGCTGCGGTGGCTGCGGGCGTGCTTGCTGCCCGAGAACTCCCGGAGCCCTCCGGGGCCCGGCACTAGGGTCGCCGAGTGGACAAATTCACACGGCAGCTCAATGTTGTGGCCCTGCTGCAGCAGGCCGGGTCAACCCTCACTTTCTCCGACATCCGCACCCGTCTGGCCGAAGGGGCATATCCGCAACGAGACCCGGAATCAGCCCGCAGGAGCTTCGAACGGGACAAGGCCGACCTGCTCGAAATGGGCGTGCCACTACAGACCGTGGTCAACCCCGAGGACCCATCGGCCAGCGGATACCGGATCGCCTCAGGGGACCACTCGATCTCCGATCCGGGGTTCACCCCCGGGGAACTGGCCGCTCTCAGATTTGCGGCGACCGCGGTCGCCCTGCGCGGCGAAACGGTCGACAGCGTCGCAGAAGCCGCCGACGGCCTCCGGAAGTACGGGGGCGTGGGCAACCCGACCGCGCCGAGAACCCTCGCAGACGTCAACATGGATGAGAACCTGTCAACTCTCTTCAGCGCGATCATCGACTCTGCAGCGGTGGGATTCACCTATGCCGGGCGGACGCGGAGGATCGCACCATCCCAGCTGGCGAACCGGGCCGGACGCTGGTACCTGCGGTCGTCGGATCTCGACGCGTTGGAATCGCGGACCTATCGCCTCGACCGCATTCAGGGCGCTGTCCTGCGACTCAGACCAGAAGATGTGAGAGACCTTGACGAGCAGGCTGTCCTCACCGCACCGACTGCCGGGACCTTGCGCATCCGCCCATGGGAGTTCGGTGACAACGAACCGGTGAGAGTCCTCGTGGCGCTCGATCCCCCCGCCGCCGCTGTCGCCATTGCCGAGGACCCTGATCTGGAGATCGCCGATGCCGGACCGCTTAACACGACGGTGGCTCTGGCCGTGCGGAACCCGGTGGGATTGTGGCCCTGGATCCTCTCGTTCCTGGATCGGGCGGAGCTCCTGGAACCCCGGACTGTCCGTGAGGCCTACCTCGACCACGTACGTGCCCTGGTCGATGCCACCCCCTGCGAACCGCTCGCCGAGGGGGAAGCGTGATGGCACCCCGAGACAAGAAGATGACCGATGCAGAGCGGGTGGAGGTGATGCTCAGCGTCCTGCCATGGCTCGCCGCCAAGGGGGGCGCCCCGCTGGAAGAGGTAGCACACAACTTCGATATTGGACCTGAAGTTCTCAGGGCCGACCTGATGAAGGTGTTCTACGACGTGGAACCGAACACCGGTGCAGACTCGATGGTTGAGGTCGACATAGACGAGAACGATTCCGATTTCGTATCGGTTCGACTTCCGGGGTCGTTCGAGGAACCTCTGAAGCTCACCCAGGGCGAGGCGCTGGCCCTGCTGGCTGCGGGCAGGGCGCTCGTTGCCGAACGGGGCAGCGAAGTGGCGTTGGTACCCGCTCTCGAGAAACTTGTGGCGATCCTCGGCCCCCGGGCGGCGCTCGCCCTCGAGGTCGACCTCGGCGGAGGTGACCCCAGGATCCGTGAACAGCTGAGCGATGCGATCGACACCGGCGAATCTATCGAGCTGCACTACTTCTCGTGGAGTTCCGACGAAGTGGGTTCGCGGACCGTCGACCCGTGGGCGCTGCACAGCGAACATGGCCACTGGTACCTCACGGGCTGGTGCACCGATCGAGATGCGTTGCGGCATTTCCGCCTCGACCGGATGCTCGGATTGATCCGAACGGGCCTCCCCGTGACCCACGAACCCCCGCCCGAGATCCCACGGCCGGCATCGGGCTTCGGCGGCGACCAACGCCTGGTCACCTTGCGAATCCCGTCTGAGGCACTCTGGGTCGTCGAGTCCTATCCACACGAGTCGTTCACAGACGATGGCGAGTTCGTTGAAGTCACTCTGGTCGTCACCCATGACACATGGCTCGATCGACTACTCCTGCGACTTCCTCCGGGCTCTGATGCAGTCGGTGATGATGGCGCTGACCTCATGGGGCGACGCAGCGAGGCGGCGCGACGGATCCTCCAACGACACGGCGAACAGGCCCCCGGTGCCTGACGGATCCGCACGCGGGCGATTGCCGGACCCCCCGGCACGAGGCGGTACCCTGCCCCGATGAGTTCATTTCCGGGTGACGACCAGCCCATCGGTGGGGCCGTACCGGATGCGACTGTCGACCCCCGAACGGATCTGAGCCCGATAGGCCTCGACCAGGACAACGAAGGCCCATCACCACTTCGCAACGCGGTCGAGTGGGTGGCTGTGATCGTCGGCGCCGTGGTTATCGCTCTGCTGGTGCGAAACTTCGTTGTCCAGTCGTTCCAGATCCCGAGCGGCTCCATGCACCCCACGTTGGTCGAAGGTGATCGCGTGCTCGTGAACCGACTCAGCTACCGCCTCCACGACATCAATCGCGGCGACGTCATCGTCTTCGCCCGCCCGGAATCAGCTCCCGCCGCGCCGGGGGAACCCGAAGACCTGATCAAACGGGTGATCGGGTTGCCGGGTGACACCGTGGAAGCCCGTGACGGGGACGTGTACGTGAACAACCGCAAGTTGGATGAGCCGTATCTCGCCGAGGGGACCATGACCACCAACCTCGACGAACCGGTGAAGGTCCCGGAGGGAGAGCTCTTCGTGATGGGGGACAACCGCGGAAACTCATCGGACAGCCGCTTCATCGGGACCATTCCCGAAGACCTCGTGGTGGGCCGGGCCTTCGCCATCATCTGGCCGCTGTCGCGCTTCTCGGGCCTCTGACCCACTACAGGTCTTCGAAGGCCCGAGCGGAGGGGCTGCAGACCAGGTCGGCCCCGGCAGCGAGACACGAACGAACCATGCGCGGGTATTCGGCACCATGGGCACCCAGAATGCAGCCGAAACGGTGCATCAGGGCCACCAGTCCCGAGCCTGCGATGTCGTGACGGACCATCACCCCCTCGATTCGGGCCTCGCGAAGGGTTGCTGCATGGCGCTCCGCCCCGCGTGGCTCCTTCACCGGGTCACAGACATGCAACAGACGTGTGGCCGGCGAGTCGCTCCGTACGACTTCGAGTACA
This sequence comes from uncultured Microthrixaceae bacterium, assembly GCA_963805905.1. Classification (GTDB taxonomy): domain Bacteria; phylum Actinomycetota; class Acidimicrobiia; order Acidimicrobiales; family Microtrichaceae; genus JAMLGJ01. Next base: position 1,568,048 of record CAWDVV010000001.1, on the reverse strand, counting down.
CCGAGGTCCGTTGACGTCACCCAGAGATGCTCGAGCATTCCGGCCCGGCGCGCATCTTTCACAACGGCCAGAGCCGAATCCACGTCAGGTGCCGCAACCGCGAGGTTCACTTGCCGCTCGAGGCTCTTCATCAGGACCCGGGGCTCGACCCCCGAGCGGTCCGAACGCCTGAAGCGCCTGAGCGAGGACTTTCCCGACCCGACCAGTTCCGCCTGAGGTGCAGCGTCCTGGGTACCCGAGACCCGCGCCGATACCTCGACACAGTCGATCCGGACCCCCGGTGCGTCTCCCGAAGTGAGCTCGGCCATCGCTTCGCCGAGTGAACTCCAGGCTTCGACACGTCCGGGCTCCAGTCGGGCAACCTCCAACCACAGCTGAGGTGGCCCCGCGCCCCTCGAACGGCCTCGCGCTCGAATCAACCATGAACCAATGGTGCCCGAAGAGCATGCGGCTATGTGCCATACGGCTCAGTTCCGGATGTTTTGGTGAGAATTGTCAACTCTTGTGGGTTCGGAGCCGAAATATCTGGAGTAGCCGACAGGAGAAAGCCGATGGCACTCATCCGAGCAACTTGCAGCGATTGTGGAGACGTGGAACTCCGATCGCGTGACCTCAAGGTCCGACACTGCCGCGACACCGAGGCATCCACGTATCTCTTCCGGTGCCCGAGCTGCGCGATGATCGAGGTTCGCGATGCAGAAGCACACGTGGTCGATGTTCTCCTGGCCGCTGGGGTCCACAGCACTGAGTGGAGCCTTCCCGCCGAACTCGAAGAGAGGCGTGGCGGCGATGCCATCACCCACGACGACGTGCTCGATTTTCACGACATTCTCGGCACGAGCGACTGGTTCTCGACCCTCGCATCGATGACCGACCGCTGAGCGCAGCTTGGGTACTGCTGTACCCGGGTAGCATCGGGCAATGGTTGTGGTCAATGGTCCCGACGTTCTGGGACTCATAGTCGAGAACATCGGTGGCGGGGAAGTGGTCGTCATCGCGTTCCTGGCACTGGTGATCCTGGGGCCTGAACGCCTTCCCGAGATGGCCCGCGGAGCGGGACGCCTGATCAACAAGGTCCGCACCATGAGCAGCGATCTCTCCGGTGAGATGTCGGATGTAATCAACGACCCATCCATGCAACCGATCCGCGAGCTGGGGGAGTTTGCGACCCGACCGCGGCAGAAGCTGGCCGAATATGCCCTCGAGGCGGAGGCCGAGGAACGTCAGCGCAAGTCCGAAGCTGAATCGAAACCCGACACCACGTCGGGAACCTCCGGAGACGAGCAGATCGACGATGCCACCATCGTCACCGACGGTGCATCAGAAGCCGGTGCTTCGAACGATTCCGCAGCCGGGGAACCGGAGTTGTCCGGTGGCGCGGATTCGGACCGGGACTGAGTGTCGCCCGCAGTGAGTGCCCGCATCTTCAAGGGAGCTGAACGCGACCCGGGGAACATGAGCCTCGGTGACCACTTGCGTGAACTCCGCACGAGAATGTTCATCTGCCTTGCCGTGATCGCGCTGGCACTCATTCCCGCCTGGTTCGCCTATCCGTGGCTCGTGGATTTCCTGAACGCTCCGTACTGTTCCGCCCAACAGTCCCTGGATCCGGGAGCGTCCTGCAAATTCCTCGAGACCAACCTCTTGGATCCCTTCACCCTGCGCCTGCGGATCGCAGGGTGGGGTGCAGTCATACTCGCCATGCCCGTGATCCTCTGGCAGCTGTGGCGGTTCATCGCCCCGGGGCTGTACCGCAAGGAACGCCGCTACACATTCGCGTTCGTGGCCTCGGGAACGTTCCTGTTCGCACTCGGTGCCGGGATCGCATATTTCACGCTCACCAAAGCGACCCAGTTCCTGATCGGAGTCGCCGGCAACGAGGTGGAGGTCCGCGCCGGGATCGGGAACTTCACCCGGCTGGCTCTGCTGATGATGGTGGCGTTCGGTGTGGGATTCCAGTTCCCGGTGGTCATGGTTGCGCTGCAATCGGTGGGGATCGTCACTCCCCAGAAACTGGCGTCGTGGCGACGCCCCGCCATCCTGCTGATCGTCGTGGTGGCCGCAGGGATCACGCCCTCGGGTGATCCGTTCAGCTTGTTCGCCCTTGCAATACCCATGTACCTGCTCTTCGAGATCAGCATTCTCATCGGGCGCTTGATGAACCGGCGCAAACGTCGTAAGGCCGAAAAAGAATCCACAGCCGGGACGAATTGATGGTTCCTTGAGCGCCGAGGCCGCCTGGTCGGGGTTCGACCACTCATTTCCCCTTGACGGCTTCCAGCGCGAAGCCGGGAACGCAATTGCGGCTGGAATCAACGTGCTGGTGGCCGCACCGACGGGATCAGGCAAGACCGTCGCCGGCGAACAGGCGATGCACGGAGGCGCTCTCCGCCGGCGGTCGCGCCTTCTACACGACTCCGATCAAGGCGTTGTCGAACCAGAAGTTCCACGACCTCCGGGCTGCCCTTGGAGACAACCAGGTCGGGCTGCTCACGGGGGACCACGTGATCAATCCCGATGCACCGGTGGTCGTCATGACCACAGAGGTGCTCCGGAACATGATCTACGTGAGTTCACCCGCGCGCTCGAAGACCTTCGCTGGGTGGTCCTCGACGAGGTGCACTTCCTCCAGGACCCCTACAGGGGAGCTGTCTGGGAGGAGGTGCTCATCCACACACCCGCATCAGTGCGCTTTGCGTGCCTGTCCGCAACCGTGTCGAACGCCGAACAGCTGAGCTCGTGGATCGTTTCCCTTCGGGGACCGACCCGCTGTGTGATCGAGCACCGGCGACCGGTCGAACTCGATGTGCTCTATCTGGTCGGAGACCGCAGTTCCCACCTCGATCACCTGATCCCGCTGCTGATCGACGGAGCCCCCAATCCCCAGGGGACCCGATTCGACGACGCGGGTTCCCCAGCTGCCAACAACGGGCGGGCGACCCCACGCAACCGCCCCCGACAACACGGACGAGCCAGGTTTCGTTCGCCGCGACGCACCGAGACCGTGGAACGACTGGACCACGAAGGGCTCCTTCCGGCCATCTACTTCGTGTTCAGTCGCAAGGGTTGCGAGGAAGCGGCGAGCCGGTGCTTCGCAGACGGATTGCGCCTCACCGACTCAGGTGAGGCGACACGGATACGTGAGATCATCGAGGACGCCACGAGTGACCTCGCCAACGAGGATCTGGACGTCCTCGGATACGACACCTTCACCGAAACGGCATGCCATGGCATCGCGGCACACCACGCCGGGATGGTTCCCGCGTTCCGCGAGGCGGTCGAACGTTGCTTCACCCAGGGCCTGATACGAGTCGTTTTCGCCACCGAGACACTCGCGCTGGGGATCAACATGCCCGCACGCTCGGTGGTGATCGAACAGCTGAGCAAGTTCACCGGAGACGGGCACGAGATGCTCACGCCGGCGCAGTTCACCCAGCTCACTGGTAGGGCCGGGCGCCGCGGCATCGATGACCGGGGGGCTGCGGTGGTGCTCTGGTCACCGTGGGTCGACTTCACGACCGCCGCCGAACTGGCCGCCAGCGGTGAGTACCCTCTCGTTTCCTCGTTCCGTCCCACCTACAACATGGTGGCGAACCTGGTGGCCAGGTACCCCCTGGAGCGTGCCCGCGCTGTGCTCGGACGTTCCTTCGCCCAGTTCCAACTCGACGCGACGCTGGTCGGGAACCGCAGCGCCCTGGCTCATCTCGATGATGAACTCGCCGGGGCACAGCAGGTCCTCGAAGAACTCGGAGTGGACCCTTCGATCGCAGAGAGCTACCGCGAGGCAGTCGCCGCGGAACGACGAGCAACTTCTTCCCATCGTCGTGATTTCGAAGCAATCGAGCAGTCGCTCAGCAGTTTGAAACCCGGCGACGTGGTGGACACGGGTAAAGGTGACAAGCACCGCCTCCTCGTCGTGGTCGCCACCTCACAACGCAAGCGAGGGGCGCGCATCGATACGCTGACCGCGCGGGGAAGGTCGGTCCGCCTGCATTCGGGGGACCTTTCAGGACCACTGCGTCCCGTTGGCCACGTGGAGTTGCCCGTACCGTTCCTGCCCCACGACGCCGACTTCCGAAATCAGGCTGCAGCGCGCCTGCGACGGCTGAACCCCAAGCGGCTGCGTTCGTCGAATGCGTCCGCATCCGTTGGCGGCCCGCGTGAGCGCGAGTTGGAAGCAGCGCGGGCCGCACTGGGCAGCCACAGGCTCTTCGGGCACACAGAAGCCGAGAAGATCCTGGAGGCAGTGGATCGGATCGCTTCGGCGCGCGAGGACACGCGACCGCGTGGAACGCAGGCTCCACGGGTCCGACGGCGACCTCCTGGCCCGATTCGACTCGGTCAGGGAAGTCATGGAGAGATTCGATGCGCTGGAGGGTTGGCAGCTGACCCCTACCGGGGAACGCCTCCGTCAGATCTTCAACGAATCGGACCTGTTCGTGTCCCTGTCGGTGGGAGAAGGCCTGCTGGACGATCTCGGTCCGGCGGACCTCGCGGCACTGGTGAGTTGTCTGACACACGAACACAGGGGGAGTGATCGCCCTCCGCCGCCGCGGCTACCCACGCGGGAGCTCCAGTCCCGATACGGGGAACTGCAATCCATCTGGCGCAACCTGACGAGGGTGGAACAGAGTCTGGGACTGCCACCGACCCGTGAACCCTCTGATGGTTTCGCCGTGCCGGCACGTCTCTGGTGCGGCGGAATGGACCTCGGCACATGTGTCGGCGACGACCTCTCCGGCGGTGACTTCGTTCGCAACTCACGCAATCTCGTCGACCTGCTGACGCAGATCGCAACGGTGACCAGCGGCCGCACTGCAGCCTCAGCCCGGACTGCGGCCCAGAGCATCGGCCGCGACGTGGTCCTCGGAGCAGGCGGCCTGTCGTGAGTATCCGGCGCGGACAGGACTGGGGGAAGAAGGGTCTCTTGGCACCGGACGCCCCACTGGCCGCCTCGGACGCGGCGTTGGCGGATGTGCTGATGCAGGCGGATACCTCGTGGATCACCGGAGGCGGCGAGCAGCGGGATACCGGTGCTCCGCGGATCGAAGTCGGACTGACCGGGGGTGACCTGCACCGGACCCTCGGGTCACCGCGCCACTCCGAAGGCGACCTGCGTAGCGGCCTCGGAATGAGACTGCCCGTCGACGCGGTGGCAGTGACCCTGGGTGATGGCCCCGACGAAGGTCAGACCAAGCTGTTCTGTGCACATCTGGTGGCCACCCGGGCACCGCGCATGGGGCTGGAACGCAAGCTCTTCGACGGCCATACCGTGGTTGCGATGAACGCCGCTTTCCGGGGTTCGGACAACCTGGCACCGCGGGCACACCCCGGCGATGGACTGATCGATACCCTCGAAGGCTCGCTCAACGCCGGGGATCGGGTGCGTGCCCGTAGGCGCTACGCCACCGGTACCCACATCCCGCACCCGGGGATCGATACCCGAAGGGTGAGAGAAGCGACGTTCGAGTTCGACTCGCAGGCTGTCATCGTCCTCGACGGCGAGATGCCCATTCGTGCTGCGGTGTTCTCGATCCGCGCCATTCCGGACGCGGTCACCGTCGTGGTGTGAGCGATTGCCTTGTACCGTGAATCCATGGACGCTTGGCTGCTCGATGAATCCCCCGGGACATACCGATGGGGGGGTGTCGCCGACCCGGTCGCCGGGCCGGGGGAGGTGAGGGTGGAGGTTCGCACATCGGCTCTCAACCACATGGACGTGTGGTTGACGACCGGCATGCCCAAACCACCCAGGTATCCTCATGTTCCGGGCAACGATGTGGCGGGCGTGATCGAGTCGGTGGGAGACGGGGTCACCAGGTGGTCGGTGGGTGACGAAGTTGTCATCAACACTGCCCTGGTACCTCCAGAAGCGCTGTCGATGGGTGTCGATTCCGTGCTCCACGAGGACATGCGGCTCCTCGGAGAGCACTGTGACGGGGGACATGGAGAGTTCTGCGTGGTCGGCTCCCACCAACTGGCGCCGAAGCCGCCGAACCGCAGTTGGGTCGAGGTTGCCACCTATCCGGTATGTCTCACCACGGCGTGGCGACTCCTGCGCCGTGCGCGACTGAAGGCCGGCGAGACCGTTCTGGTCACCGGAATTGGTGGCGGGGTAGCGACCGCGGCGATGACCCTGGCGCTGCACCTGGGGGCGGAGGTCGTCGTCACATCCCGGGATGCGAACAAGCGGGCGCGGGCGATCGAGCTCGGGGCGTCGGACGCGTTTGACAGCTCGGACGCGTTCCCGATCTCCGCCGACGTGGTCGTGGACAGCATCGGGCCCGCCGTCTGGAAGCCGGCGATGCGTACCCTTCGACGAGGTGGCCGCATGTGCATCTGTGGCGGTACCAGTGGGGCGAAGGTGGAGCTGGAACTTCCGCGACTGTTCTTCAAACAGCTGGACATCATCGGAGCCAGCTGTGGCAGCCAGGAGGAATTCGAAACCGTGACGGGGTTCATGGCCGACGGGTTGCCGGTCGTGACCGACGAGATCCTGCCGCTCTCGGAGTACCCGAGGGCGCTGCAACGCCTCCGCGAAGGCAACCAGTTCGGCAAGATCGTGCTCGAACACTGACGATACGCCCGGCCGGGCGGACCGCACTGGGGCAGGTGATCGTCCAGCGGGGAACGGGGGTTGTGGGAGCGCCGCCGGCGGTAGCCTCGCGACCATGGAATCGGCCGACGGTAGATCAGCAGCCCTCAAGGAACGAGTCGTATCCATCGTGGATCAGATCTCCGGGGAGCTCCTCGGAATCTCCCACGATCTGTGGGAACACCCGGAACTCGCGTTCTCGGAACACCACGCACACGATGTCCTGACCGCCGCCCTCGAAGCGCACGGACTCGAGACCCGTCGTGGGGCCTACGGACTCGACACCGCGTTCGATGCCAGGAGCGGAACCACCGGGCCCGAGGTTGCAGTGTTGTGTGAGTACGACGCACTTCCCGGCGTGGGACATGCATGTGGACACAACATCATCGCCGCGTCGGGCCTGGGAGCCGGAATAGCTGCCGCCGGGGTCGCTGCCGATGCGCCCGGCCGGATCCGGGTGCTCGGCACACCGGCGGAGGAAGGTGGCGGGGGGAAGGTGTTCATGGCCCGTGAAGGTGCTCTGGAAGGCCTGAGCGCCGCCATGATGGTCCATCCCGCAGATCACGACCTGTCGGTGATGGACTGCATCGCGGTTCACCAGCTCCACGTCACCTATGAGGGGCGCGCCGCTCATGCCGCAGCCGCCCCAGAACTGGGTGTGAACGCTCTCGACGCAGCGGTCCTCGGCTACATGGGGGTGGCAACATTGCGTCAACACATCGGGGAACGCGAACGGATCCACGGTGTATTCACCGAAGGTGGCGACAAACCCAACATCGTGCCTTCCCGGGCTTCGATGCACTGGTACGTCAGAGCCCCCACCACCAGGGCACTCGAAGCTCTCGAACCCAGGGTCATGGCCGCCTTGAATGCAGGAGCCATCGCGACCGGTGCGACCATGACCCAGGAGTGGCTGGATCCCGCATATGCGGAGATGGTCGATGACGAGTGGCTCAGCGCCAGGTACGCCCAGAACATCTCTGCTCTCGGGCGCCACCTCGATCCTCCCGGAGCTGCCCCGGTGGTCGGTAGTACGGACATGGGCAATGTCAGCCAGGAGGTGCCCTCCATCCATCCGATGATTGCCGTGGCACCACCCGGGGTGGCCATACACACTGCCGAGTTCGCCGAACACGCCCGTGGTCCACGCGGAGATGCGGCTGTTCTCGACGGGGCCAAAGCCCTTGCCTGCACCGTAGTCGACGCATGGTTGAGCGGTACCGAGTAGCGCCGCAGGGATTCCAGGTACACGGCCGACCCCGGAGCCGTGGGGGGTAACCGCGATCGCGCCCTGCCAGCGCAATAGGCTCCTCAGCGTGTCCGGGCCCAATCAAGCACAGGCGAACTACGTGGCGGAGGAGTTCACCTCCGAGGAGCGCGAGATCCTGAGGCCGTACTTCAGCAACCTCGATGGTCCGGTCTTTGCTCTGGTAAACCTCCCGGAAGTGGTCAAGGGGGCCCTTTTCGCCCGCTACTCCCGCTCGTCGAAGTCGCTTCGCAGGCTCTTCCTCGATGAGTTCGTAGGGGAGTTGGATACCGCCGGCGATGCGACGGTCGATGCCACCATCGGACTCGTGCGCGCCGAGGCACTCTACGACAGGGTGTTCTTCGAGTACGGCGACGACAGCGTCGCACAATTGGGTGGTGTCCACCTGGCCTGCGAGCAGGCATCCAACATACTCACGAAGATCCTCGAATGGGGACGACTCATGTCGTACCTCGAGCAGTCGACCCGCTACATCCCATACGATGAACGCCTCGGCGGTCGCTACCGGTACCACCGGGACCCTGAGATACTTTCATCCAACCTCGGCGCACGCTATGTCGGCGGCATGGATGAACTCTTCGGGACCTATTCCGAACTGGCCTCCGTGATGACCGAGCACTTCCGGGCGCTGCATCCCAAGGGTGAAGGTGACTCGGATTTCGTGCATCGACAGGCCGTGCGCGCCAAGGCCTTCGACGCCGTGCGAGGAATCCTGCCCGCGGGTGCACTCTCCAACGTCGGGATATACGGCTCCGGGCAGGCCTATGAGGCTCTGCTGGTGAGAATGAGGGCGAGTTCGTTGCCGGAGGCCGCGCGATTATTCGGATCTCATGCTCGAAGAGCTGCGCAAGGTGATCCCGAGCTTCCTCGAAGCGCGTTGATCTGCCCGATCGGGGGGTCGCCACCTCGGAGTACCTGAAGGAAACCCACGCGGCATGGAGATGGCGGCCTACGAGATGCTCGGCGACGACAACGTGGCGAGCCCCCACGGTTCCGAGGTTGAACTCGTCGACTTCGATCCCGAAGGCGAGCTCAAGGTCGTTGCCGCCATGCTGTATCCACACACCGACATGTCCGAGTCCTCGGTCCTGGCACGCGTGCATGCCATGTCCGACCGAAGATCGCCTTTCGGTGATGAAGGCATACGTCGGCCACCGCCAGAACCGACGCCACCGCCCCGGACGTGCACTGGAACGCACCGACTACCGCTTCGACGTACTGGGAGACTACGGCGGCTTCAGAGACCTGCAGCGACACCGGATCGCCACCATCGAGTGGCAACCGCTCGGCCCGCGACATGGCTACGTCAGGCCCTCGTCACTGAGCGACGCAGGAGTGGCCCAGACGCTTCGACGACGCAATGGGGACCTCCGCAGGATCTGTGGGCGGCCGCTCGCCGAGCAATTCCCCGACAGGGCCAGTTACGCCGTATCGCTGGCCCACCGCATCCGCTACGTGATGCAGTTCAATGCGCGCGAGGCCATCCACCTGCTCGAGCTGCGTTCATCGGTTCAGGGCCATCCCAGCTACCGGGCGGTGGCACAGCGGATGCACCGGCTGATCGCGCGAAGAGGCCGGGCACCGCGCGATCGCCGCAATGATGACCTTCGTCGACCATTCCGGCGAAGCTGAGCTCGAACGCATTTCGGCGGAGCGCCGGGCCCAGCAGCGTCGGGATGCAGCAGGCGGGAACTGAAGAAACCGAAGCGTCCGGCTCCGGTGAGCCCGGACACCGCATCAGGTATTGCATTCGGTGCCGCCGGGGTGCGAACCTCGCGTCGCACGGGTGTCTATGATGCCCCGGTTCCCTCAGTTGGGAGGTCTGGCACTCACGCAGGGCGTGGTTCCCGGGGTATTCATGATCGACTACTTCAGAATGCGATGGACAAGTGAGCGACGACGATATTGACGTCGAGACCTTGAAGACGAGGAACTGGACGAAGACCTGGACGAAGACCTGGATGATGATCTGGATGCCGAGGATCTGGACGCCGACCTCGACGATGTGGACGAACTCGACGACGACAGCCGATGCCGCGTCTCCGACGATGACGACGAGGTCCGATTCGGCCGATGAGCGGAGGACGAGGACGAAGACGACGTTCCCACGCGCAACGGCTCGTCCGGGCGCCGAGGATGAGGAGGAGGACGACGTAAACCCCGATGACATCGAGGCCGACCTCGACAGCATCCTGAAGGACAAGATCGCATCCGGCGACGACGACGACGAAGAAGACGAAGACGGAGACGAGGTCGAACCGGCAGCGAAGTCATCGGACAAGGTGGCGGCGAAGGCAGCAGACGAGTTCACCTGCCAGACCTGCTTCCTGATCATGCATCCCCGCCAGTTCGGCCGACTCGGCAACCTCAGTCTGCCCCGAGGGATACGACGCCTGCTCCTCGATCCCGAAGGTCGCGCAAAATGCTCGAGAAGGCGAAGAAGGCATGAACGTCGACCCCAGCCGGAGACCCAAGGAGCCTCACCGGCATCGACACCCGGACATTCTGGCTCCGTTCGCATGGGGCAGTTGCCGGAGATGTCATGACCCGCCCGACGAGCATCCGCGGCTCGACGAACGCCCGGACACGGACCGTGAGGTGACCCTCCTCGGAGAGGTGCTGTCGTTGGCCCCACGGCTGGCGAGCCGCACGATCGCTCAGATCCAGGCATCGCAACAGCTGATGGCGATGCTCAGGTGCGCCGGCACGTCGCCTGCAGATCACCTCGTGGCAGCCGATGTGGCGCGCGATCCGTCCTCGACGTAGCCCGTCGATGTGCTCGCCGTGCTCGATGACGAGCCGGTTCCGGATGACGACGATGGAGAAGGCCTCGCCACTGCCCGGACCGCTACCGTCGAGGCTTCGCCGGTCGGACCGTCGAGATCCGCCGGAGACACCACAGCTGGTTCCGGTAGCCGACGACCTCGCGATACCCGGCTACGACAGCCTCGCGGCCTCGCAGGTCGTCCCTCGGCTCATGACGCTCGGCATCGCCGAGTTGGATGCGATCGGAACCTATGAACAGGCGAACCGCGGACGTCGGACCATCCTCAACCGCGTCCGTCAGCTCCAGGCGGCCGCTGATGGTGAGGGCTGATCCCCGCGTGGGCTCCGTGAGGTGCGGCAATGCTGCATCTACCTGATCACCCAGGTCCCCGCCATGGCGATCCGGATTCGCCCTTTCGGACCCTCGGACGCCCACTCTGTGGGACGCCTCCATCAGCGAGGCATGCGTCGAGCGCATGGAACACCGCGGAGGGGCAACGCTCGTTGCGGCCACCACGCGCGGCGTCAGGGCTGAACAACATCGAACAGTCGTTCCTCGACGAGATCGACGAATCCGGGGTCATCGTGCTGGTGGCGGAACTCACCCCACGCGAACACACGGTGGGGGAGACCGGCGAGCCACTCGGCCACCTGGTCCGCGGTGGGGACCGGAGGGCTCGAAGGTACCGGGCCTGGCGGTGATCGAAGAGCTCTATGTCACACCCGGGGCCCGCAGCATCGGGCTTGGTTCGGCGTTGCTGGACAGCGCGAGAGCTTCGCGACCGAGGCCGGTTGCACCGGACTGGATGCCGTGGCACTGCCGGGCGACCGGGCACCAAGAACTTCTTCGAGGACCACTCGATGGTTGCCCGGGCGATCATCGTGCACGCCGGTCTCGGAGTACACGCCGGAAAAGCGATGATCAACCACTACCCGGACGCCTGTTGATGGAAGCCGAGACTGCGCCAGGGGGCCACGATCTGGTGGATCCGGATCAGAAGCACCCAGAGGTGTGCGTCGGAGCTGTCGCGACGCGGACCAACGAGCTGCTCATGATCCGCCGGGCGACCGATCCGGGTAGGGGACGGTGGTCGATCCCGGGCGGGCGTGTCAGGTGCGGTGAGACACTCGCCGAAGCCGTGGTGCGCGAACTCGAGGAGGAGACCTGCTCGTCGGAGTCTGCGGGCCCGCTCATGGTTGGACCGAGATCGTGCACGACGAGCTACCACTTCGTGATCCTGGACTTCGAGGTGACGGTGCTCGACGACGCCGACCCCCGGGCAGGCAGCGACGCCTCGGAGGCCTCGTGGGTCCCCGTGTGGACCGTGCCGGAACTCGACCTGGTGGACGGTCTGGCCGAGTTCCTGGCCGATCACGACATCATCGAGACGATCGTGTAGCGACACGGCTCCGCCGTCGACAGCGGTGTCCGGCGCACGCCGGGATCGCTGCTGTTCCACCCGAGCGCTTCCCTCGCTGCGCTCGGGCTCGGGGCGTCTAGCGACCCTTCCACTCCGGCTTGCGCTTCTCGGCGAGGCGGTCAGCCCCTCCGAGAAGTCCTCGGTGCCGAACATCTTCATGATTCCGTCACCGGACATCTTCCAGCCGACCTCGTCCGGCTCGTCGGTGGCTTCGATCATGATGCTGCGGCTCTCCGCGACCGCCAGCGGCGCGTTCTCACAGATCTCGGCCGGCGAGCTGCTTGGCGACCCTCCAGGGCCTCGCCCTCCTCTGCCAGCCGGTTGACCAGCCCGAAGTGGTGCGCCCGCTCGGCGGAGAATTCGAGGCTGCCGGTGAGCGCCAGCTCCATGGCGATGTTGCGGGGGATCTTCCGCGGCGAGGCGGAACAGACCACCAGCCGCCGCCACCAGGTTGCGCTTCACCTCGGGAATCCCGAACTTGGCGGTTCGCGATGCCACCACCATGTCCGCGGCCAGCACCAGCTCGGTCCCGCCGGCCAGTGCCGGGCCGTCGACGGCGGCGATGATCGGGCTTGGTGCGCTCACGGGTGACGAACCCACCGAACCCACCACGTTCGGTCTGCATGCCGCCCGGATCGACGCTCATCTGCTTCAGGTCGGCCCCGGCGCAGAAGATGTAGCCCTTCTCGGTCTTCGGGCACCGGTGAGCATGCCGACCCAAACCTCGGGGTCGTCCTCGATCTGGTCGATCGCCGATTCGATCCCTTGGGCCACATCGGAGTTCACCGCGTTGCGTGCGTCGGGCCGGTTGATCGTGATGATCCCGACATTGCCCTGCTTCTCGTACTCAACGGTCATGGTCGCAATCTAGGCAGACTTGACCAGCCGGTCTAGTTGGATCGGCGCAGGTGCGATGACTCCGCGGAGATGGGTGTGACTTCGATCGGGTACGGTGCTGCGATGACACCCACCCGGAAGCCTCCCGCAGTGGTCGTGTTCGACTTCGACGGCACGCTCGTCGACTCCGACGAGGCCCTGCTCGTCCCCTTCGACCCGCTCGGCGTCGACCGCATCCGATGTGGTGATGGGCTCTGCGGTCGCCGAGGAGTGCGAACGCCTCGGGATTCCATGCAGGACTACGTGGACGCCTACGACACCGAGCGTCGTCGAGCCGTATCGCCGGCGTGCGCGAGCGATGCTCGCAGCGATTCCGCGATGGGCGGTGCTGTCCAACAAGCACCCCGACTCCGCCATCGCCGAGCTCGGACGCCTGGACTGGGAGCCTGAGGCCGCTCATGTGCGCCGATGCCTTCGGCTGGGCCCACAAGTCCCTGCGAGCCGATGCTCGATCGCGCTCGGACTCGACGCGGAGGAGGTGGTGATGGTGGGCGACAGCGAGGGCGACGTCCGCTGCGCCCGCGAGGTGGCTGCCGCTTCATCTGGGCCGGTTGGAACGAGCGGGTGCAGCGCCGTCCCCGACGGGCGAGGTCGTGGACCACCCGCCGACCTCCTTCAGCTCTCGGTCTCGTCTGAGGGCGCCGGTCGGCGCTTCGGAGTCGTTCTCGGGGACCTCCGGGCCACATCTGACTGCGGCCACATCGTCCTGAGCCGTCGACCGGTGCCTCTGCCGGGGCGACCACATCGCCCTGAGCCTTCAGCCGGTGCCTTCTGCTCGGGGCGACCTCATCGCCCTCGAGCCTTCGGCTCGTCCTCGTCGGCGGCTTCGTCTCCGTCACCCCGGAGCTCTTCCTTCTTCGCTCCGGGGCTCATCGGACCCGACTGCGCCTTGGCTCCGCGGACCCCTCGGGGACTTCGGGACCTTCGGCGCCCTTGGCAGTCACGTCGGGTGCGCTTGCGGCGTTTGCGTGCCGCGTTCGCCTCGGAGGGATCCACCCCGAACAGGGCGGCGATCGCCGGTGCCTTGTCGGCGATCCGCGTGGCGGCCTCGAGCAGCTCCTCAGTCGGGGTCGTCCGGCTTGCCGGCGGGAGTCACCTTCGCGTGCACGGGGGAGAAGCTCAGTGCGTCCAGCGCAGCCGCGTAGAGCTCCTGCTTGGTCCCCGCGGTCGAGGCCACTGTTCACGGCGTCGATGAGACGCGTCGCAAAGCTCCGGAGGCAGGGGAGTCCCGGCCTTGGGAGGGCGCGAGGAGAGCCGCAGCGCCCGCACGAAACGCCCCGCACTCAGGTTGGCTTCCATGTCGGAGATCCAGAGTCGGTGCTCTTCTTCGACACGTCGCTGTGAGCCCGGCGGTCAACTCGTCGCGCAGCGCGCGGGCCTCTTCGCCCTTGGCCGCACCGTCGGCGGCAACGACCACCGAGCGGAGGTCCCGCAGGTCGAGCTCCTCGAGGTCGGCCTTGGCCGCCTCGGCACGGTCCGAGCCACTCGGCCGAGCGCAGCTTGGGCAGCAACTTCTCGGCCATGTCGACGACCTGGTCGACGGGCATCTCAGGACGGTTCTCGGCCTTGGCGGCCTCGTTCTGCTTGCGAACCGCGTCGCGGACAGCGGGGACACCGCCCTTGAGGACCTGTTCGGCGATCGGGCGCTCGGCGTCGGGTACCTCCGCCGAGCGCTGCGTCACGGTGGGTCCGGCGTGGTCGGAGGCGCTTGGGCGCGGGTCGTTCGGGGACCGGGTCCGGACGCGGGCCACGTGGGCGGTCACCTCGGTCCCTCGACGGTCCCCACGGTCCCCACGGCCCCTGCCCCGTCCGTCGCGTTGCTTGCGGTCGCCCTTGCCCCGTCCGCGTCCCTTGGGAGCCAGCTGGGTGGTCACGAGCGGTTCCTCCTTGCCGGAACCGAGGATCTCGAGCAGTTCGGGCTCCTTGCGTTGGGTCTTGTCGGGCAACCACGCGCGGTGATCTCGATGCCGTCGACCATGAATTCGGCATCGACCCGCAGTACGGCACCGACCTCGGTACCTCCCGGGCAGGATGGATCCGTCCAGGTCACCCTTGGGCTGTTTGGCACCTGCGCGCCCTCCAGGTCCAGGTGCCATCGGGGCGGGAGCTGGTCAGTTCGATCTCGAGACGACGGGACATAGGCCAGCAACGGTACTCGCAAGGAGCCCAAACCCCGAAAGGAGATGCCGGCCGGAATGCTCGCCGGATGACTCGTGGCCGACGTCAGCCGAGCGCGTCGAGCAGCGCGTTCTCCAGCAGCTTCGGGCAGGGCAGGGTGGCACCAGATCTGTTCGCGTGCGAGACGCTCGGCGGGGATCCCGAACTGCATCGCCTGTGCCATCTGCTGCATCAGCGTTGCAGCCTGGTAGCCGATGACGTGCGCACCGAGGATCAGTCCCGTATCGGCATCGATGAGCACCTTCGCGAAGCCCGAGGTGTCCTCGAGGGCCCAGCCGTAGGCCACTGTGCCGTAGTCGCAGCGCCCGACCCGGTAGGGATGATCGCTGGGCGTCCAGGTCCACCTGGCGCGCACCCACCGAACCGACCTCGGGATGCGAGAACACCGCGTGCGGTACCACCCGCTGGTCGATGGTCATCGGGGCATCCCGGATGCAACAGGTTGTGGGACACCACTCGTGCCTCCTGGTTGGCGAGGTGCTTCAGCTGCAGGGGTTGCGGATGTCGCCCAGCGCCCAGATCCCTTCGACGCCGGTCGCGAGGGTGTCGTCGGTGACCACGTAGCCGGCCGGGTCGAGTCGCACCCCGGCGTGGCGAACACCGAGCTGCTCGCCGTTGGGCATCCGTCCGGTGGTGACCAGCAGGGCGTCGCCGCGAGCATCTCCGCGTCCGATGCCGCGCTCGCGTGTTCGCAGTCGAGGGTCAGCGCGAACTCGGCCTCCGTCGTGCTCCGACCGCTCGACACCTCGCTGTTGAGGTGCAGGAACACCCGCTTGGAGAACTGCTGGGTGAAGCGTGCCGAGACCTCGGTGTCCTCGTGGCGCAGCAGCTGTGAGCCCCGGTGCACCACGCTCACCCGTGCAACCCAGCGCGGAGAACACATGGCCCATCTCGGCGGCGATGAATCCGCCTCCGAGGATGATCAGGTGTTCGGGCACCGAGCTCGATCCGCATGATCGAGTCCGAGGTGTGGAATGGCGTGCCCGACCAGGCCGGGGATGTCCGGGATCCGCGGGACGCCCCGGCCGCGAGCACGATGCGGTCACTGGTCACGCTCGTGCGATCCGGTCGTCCATCGTGTAGTCGACCGTCGATGAGTGTGGGCGTCGACGCATCAGCGGCATCACCGCGGAACGACCGTGACGCCTTCGAGGCCCTCTCGGTAGTCCTCTCCGCTGCGGGCGATCGGGTCGATCCGCCCGAAGATCCGGTCGCCGGATCGCGGGCCAATGCGACCGCCGGCGAGCGAACTCGATCCCCAGGCCGGCTGCCTCCTCGCCCTCGACCACCCGATTTGCCGGCACCACGAGCATCTTCGAGGGGATGCAGCCCCGGTTCAGGCAGGTTCCTCCGAACACGCCTCGCTCGACGATCGCCACGTTCCAGTCCTCGAATTCCGTCGGTGAGAATCGAGTTGCCCGAGCCGGTGCCGATGATCAACAGGTCGAAATCAGCCATCGTCGGAGCCTAGGAGCACATTCGTCGAAGAGCCGTCCGGCCAGCGTGCCCGATCGAACCATGTTGCCGAGCCAAGACTGGAACGCGTCACAGTTCGCTCGATTCGACAGACCGTGCCGGGGGACCAGATGCACATCGCCTACACGCCCGAACAACTCGCGCTGCGCGACGAACTGCGCGCCTACTACGACCATCTCCTCACCGACGAGGTCCGCGAGGAGCTGCACCGGGAGATGGGTTGCGGGCCCACCACACGGGCGATCGTCAAGCAGATGGCGGCTGACGGCTGGCTCGGCATCGGCTGGCCGACCGAGTACGGCGGCCAGGGCCGCGACCAGTTCGACCAGTTCATCTTCTACGACGAGTCGATGCGCAGTGGTGCACCCGTGCCGACGCTCACGGTCAACACCGTCGGTCCGACGATCATGGATTTCGGCACCGAGGAGCAGAAGGACTTCTTCCTCCCGAAGATCCTCGCCGGCGACCTTCACTTCTGCATCGGCTACTCCGAACCCGAAGCCGGCACCGACCTGGCCTCGCTCAAGACCCGGCGGTGCGCGACGGCGACGAGTGGGTCGTCAACGGCACCAAGATGTGGACTTCGCTCGCGAGTGACGCCGACTACTGCTGGCTGGCGGTGCGCACCGATCCCGATGCGCCCAAGCACAAGGGGATCTCGATCTTCGCGTCGACATGAAGACGCCCGGGCATCGAGGTCAACCCACTGTCGTTGATGTCGACCCACGACATCAACGAGACCGTGTGGAACGACGTCCGGGTTCCCGATGCCAACCTCGTCGGCGGGCAGGGCGAGCGGCTGGGACCTGATCGTCAACCAGCTCAACCACGAGCGCGTCACGCTGCTGTCGCCCGGGCTGCTCGAACAGAGCTACACGGAGGTGCGCGAATGGGCCCAGGAGCACCCGACGGACCGACGGCGAGCGGGTGATCGATGCCGAGTGGGTGCAGGTCAACCTGGCCCAGGTGCACGCCGGGCTCGAGTTCCTCCGGCTCGATCAACTGGAAGGTTGCCGCCGGAGACGAACTCGACGTTGCGCAGGCATCCACTGTCAAGACCTTCGGTTCGGAGTTCTTCGTCGAGGCCTTCCGGCTGCTCATGGAGGTGCTCGGGTCCTCGCGCGTACCTCGACCGCGACTCGGCCGGATCGGTGCTACGCGGCCGCCTCGAGATGAACTACCGCAGCCTGCTGATCCTCACCTTCGGTGGCGGGACCAACGAGATCCAGCGGGACCTGATCGCGATGTTCGGCCTGGGCATGCCCCGGGCGATGCGAATGTGACCCGGCGTCGCCGACCACCACACCAGAGCAGACCAGAACCGACCAACCTCACCAAGGACCGGATACCACAATGGACTTCACACTCGAACGAGACCGAACAGGCGATCGCCGAACTGGCCGCGCAGGTGCTCGGCGACGCTCCAGCCACGAACAACTGCGGTCGATCGAACGCGCCGACGGAGCACCGTTTCGACCGCTCGCTGTGGGCCACACTCGCCGAGACCGGGCGTGCTCGGCGCGTTCGTGCCCGAGGAGACACGGGGGAGCGGGCCTTGGGCTCGTCGCCCTGGCCGCAACGCTCGAGGCTGCCGGGCGCAGACCGCCGCGGCGGTTCCCCTTGTGGGAGACGCTCGGCCTCGGCGTGCTGCCGATCGCCGAGTTCGCCCCCGAAGACGCTCGCGGCCGAGGTGCTCGCGTGCGGTCGCCGTCGGGCGAGATGGTGCTCACCGCCGGCTGGCACGAGGACCGGGGGACTGCCTCGCGCCCACGATCATCGCCGCGAACCGGCAAGGGGAGTCATGGTCGCTGACCGGCATCGAAGATCTGCGTTCCCGCCGGCATGGTCGCCGACGCAGTGATCGTACCCGCAGCGCTGGAGGCTCCGGTCCGAGGCAGCGGCTCGGTCGGATTGTTCCTCGTGCGGACGAACGCCGACGGCGTCGCCCTCGAGCCCCTGAACACGACCTTCGGTGACCCTCAGGCAGCATTGTTGCTGGCGGATGCGCCAGGCCGAGCTGGTCGGCGAGGGCCAGCGCGCCTCGCAGTGGGCCTACGAGCGGGCGGTCGCATCGCAGTGCTCACTGGCCGCAGGGGTCTGCGCTGGAGACCTCGCACTCATCGCCAGTCTACACCAAGGAACGCAAGCAGTTCGACGTCGCCATCGCCTCGTTCCAGGCGGTGGCCCACCGGGCAGCTGACGCCTACATGGACACCGAGGCGGTCCAGATCACCAGCCGCGCGGCCATGTGGCGCCTCGGGAGGGCATGGAAGCCTCCAAGGAGGTCGACGTCGCCAAGTACTGGGCGGCGTCGGCGGGACACCGGATCGTCCACGCCGGCCAGCATCTCCATGGAGGAACCGGGCGTCGACCGGGATTACCCGCTGCACCGGTACTTCTTCCTGGCCAAGGAACTCGAGCTGCAACTCGGCGGCGCATCGGAGCACCTCGTGAGCCTGGGCCGGCGCCTGGCCGCCGAGCCTGCCTGACAGCTCGACCGTCGACAGGCTCGACGACCAGGCCGTGTCGGCGCCAGCGCTCTGCGCGATCACGAAAGGGAGAGCCTTGCGGTCGGGCGACGAACCACACCGATGTAATTCACACACATCGGGGGAGTATGGCGTGAGCGGGTGAATGCACCGCACCGCCGGATCGGTGGTCCGGCTCATCCAACGGGCACGGGCCGCCTTGGACTCAGATGACCAGCCAGACCTCCATACCACTCAGTTGTTCATCTGCGAGTGTGTCGCAGATCCAGGCGCCGTGATCTACCCGACAGTCCACGGACAGCGACCCGGCGGAAGCATCCGCTGCACACCGAGGACTCCACGTAGCGCTGCGGATCGGTCCAACACGCGCATATGCCCCTCTCCCCCTCTCAGGACAGAACGCCCATAATCCTGATTATGTCCGTTCCAGAGATCCTTTACAACGCTTCTCGGATCATGTCTCATAGAGGTACCGGGTCGATGAGGGGTTCCCTCGGTCGACCTGCTACAGGCGGGACCGACCGGTGCCGCCGCCTACAACCCAGGAGGTGTGTCGATGTCAAGCCGCCACCGAAATCGGCAATCCGGAGCAACGTCCGCATTGCCAGAGGACCGGGAACGCCGAAAGGCCGAGCACCGGCGGGTTCGAAGGGGGGTACACCAGGCGTTGCATCTGGCCGCACTCGAGGAGGACCACGACGAACTGGTACTGGACCTCCCCCACCCGACTCACGGCTACACCGACGAACACGAACAGCCGCTGTCCCATGAGGTGACGCAGCCCCGTAGGCGCCTTCGCCATTGGAAGCAGTCGTTCTGGAAACGGCGCAACAATGAGCGCGCCAGGCGCAACACCGCCTACGAATCGCTCGCCTGACCCAACCCGGCCGGCACGTGCCTGACCATCGGACGTGCCGGCCGGTAGTGTCCGCCTATGGCAGGCCGCTCAGGTGACGGTTCCAAATCCCAGCGTGGCGATCCGCGAGGATTTCTGCTCGGCATCGCCGATGAGCGCCACAACGCCGCCAGATCCAGCGTGGCGGCGCTCCGCGAGGCACACCCCGAGGACAGCGTCGGCGAACTCACTCGACGGCTCATAACCGCAGTGTGCCCGCGACCTGGCGGTCGCCGGGGCAGTGAGCGGCGGCGCCGCAGCGTCTCCCGGAGCCGCCCCGGTCGGTGCTGCTGCATTGCTCGGAGCAGAAGGGGCCATCAACGCGGCACGCCTCGGGGAGATGGTCATGGCCATCGGCATCCTCCACGGACACACCGATGCCCCCAGGGATGACCGGGCTCTCTGGCTGGCTGCGGCACTGGGTGCTTCCGAAGGTACGGCAATCGGGCTCACCGGCCTCGCTGCCCGCGCCGGTGTACGGGGCAGCGCCAGGCTGATGCGGCGTGTGCCCACCACTTCGGTCGGGCCGAATGCCGGAAGAGCGGCGAGAATCGGTTCACGTCTGTCCTCGAAGTCGGGGCCGTGGAGTCTGCCGGCACTACTCCCCTACGCCCTCGGCGCATCGGTCGGCGCTGCGGGCAATCTCGCGCTGGCGATCTCTGTGGGACGCGCCGCGAACAAGTACTTCAAGTCGACAGGGGTCTCCGATGAGTCAGCGGCGTCAGGCGGGTCCGGTCGTGGCTCCGACTCCAGCGACAGCTCGGAGGACGAACTGCTCGACGCGGAATTCCTCTCGGAACGCTTTCTCGACGACGACTGACTTTGCCGCTTCCGGTCCCGGGATTCCGTCCACCTCGACGAAGCCGTCCTGGTTTGTTCGCATGCAGGTCAGTTGACGCTCGGATCCGGGGGGTGGCGGGCTATCGATGCCAGCTTTCCGCCCTGACGGTTGAGCACCCGCCGCCAGAGCTCCACCGGTTCACTTGCGAACACATCGTCGGGAAGCGCGTCGAGTGCAACCCAGACGCCTGTGGCGATCTCGGCATCGAGTTGTCGGGGGCCCCAGCCTGCGTATCCCACGTATGCCCGCAGGAGGTCGACACCTTCCACCTCCCTGTTGTGAACTGCGTCCGCTGCGAGGACCGTCACCGTTCCCCCGACCGCGACCGCGCCATGGGGCTCCTCACCCAGTTTGCGTCTGCCCAACATGATCACGGCTTCGGGCGAGACGGGTCCACCTGCGAACATCACCGCAGGGCTCGCCCAGGAAGGCCCGATACGAATCTCATCGGGAACCTCGAGGTCCGACGGGCGGTTGAGCACCACACCTATCGCTCCTGCGTCGTCGTGATCGATCACATAGATGACGGTCCGGTCGAAGTTCTCATCGGGCAGAGCCGGAACCGAGACGAGCAACCGGTTGCGGGTACTCACCGAAGCCACTCCCCCATCCATGTCACCGGCCCCATGAGCTGACGATTCCTCTCTCCCGCCACGAGCACCTCCATCAGGACGATCACTGCCATCGGAGGGGTCGGCATCATCGGGGACATCAGGTCCGGTCATGTCACAGATCAAACCATGTTCGGGCGGCGACGTCCGGTCGGCAGACTCGATCCCGTGTCATTCGATGTCGAGCGAGAGCATCCTGATCGCGTTGCCTCGCAAGATCTTGTAGATGACCGCGGGGTCGAGGTGTCCCATCATCTTCTGTGCCACCTCGAGGGTGTTGGGCCAGGTGGAATCGGTGTGCGGGTAGTCGGTTTCGAACGTGATGTTGTCGACTCCCACGGCATCGAGGCTGTCCAGCCCGTGCTTGTCCCTGAAGAAGCATCCGTAGACCTGGCGGAAGTAATAGGTCGAGGGCGGTTCCGGAACCTTCTCCGCAACACCGCCCCAGGCCCGATGCTCGCTCCAGACGTCGTCGGCCCGTTCGAGGATGTAGGGCAACCAGCCGATCTGGCCCTCGCTGTAGGCGAGTTTCAGCTCGGGAAAGCGGACCAGAACGCCCGAGAACAGGAAGTCGGTGAGGCTGCCCATGGCGTTGTTGAAGGACAGCGTTGCCTGTACCGCCGGGGGTGCGTCGCCTGAGGTCGATGGCATCTTCGAGGAGCTCCCGATGTGCATGCAGACAACCGTCTGGGTCTGCTCACACGCGGCGAAGAACGGATCCCAATGGTCGGTGTGGATGCTCGGCAGTCCCAGATGCGGGGGTATCTCCGAAAAGCACACCGCGTGCACCCCCCGCCGGGCGTTTCGACGCACCTCCTTCGGCCGCGAGTTCAGGGTCCCAGAGCGGGATGATGATCAGTGGCGCAAGGTGCCCGCCGGATTCTCCGCACCACTCCTCGACCATCCAGTTGTTGTACGCGTACACACACGCTTCAGCCAGCTCACGGTCGGACGCTTCGAGGAACGTCTGGCCGCAGAAGCGGGGAAACGTCGGAAACGACAGTGACACGTCGACATGGTTGTCCAACATGTCAGAGACCCGATCGGCCACCTTGTAGCAACCCGGGCGCATCTCGTCGTAGGTGATCGGCGAGAGCGACATCTCATCGCGCGAGAACCCCACAGCAGCCACGTGACGCTTGTGGGGAGCCACGAGGTCCTCGTAGATCCAACAGTCCGCCGGTGGAGCATCGTCGGAATATCGAATGTCGTAGCGGGTTCCACCCACGAACTCCATCGATTCGATTCCGCGTCGCTCCACTCGCGGACCCCGGTCCCGGAACCTTTCGGGCAACCAACGTTGCCAGAGGTCCGCTGGCTCCACGACGTGGTCGTCAACGCTGACGATCATCGGCATGGAGCTGTCTTCGGGATCGCTCCCCTCCCCCGACGGGTTCACTTCTGATCTGCTCTGCATCTACGGCTCCCGGGCGTCTGGGCCGTCGCCTGTTTACGGGTGTCCGGGACAGCCGATCTGACGACCCGTCAGATCATAACCTGCCCGCCGCCATCTACTGGGCCGGCAGGGAACTGCGCCCGTCGGTCGACCACCAACTCGCGGTTACCGAGAAACTCTCCATCGCTGCTGTCGGAACCATGTATTCGAAGAGGCGCCGGTAGCCCGTAGCTGCGATCAGCCACTCCCCTGCCTTCCCTCACGTAGGTGTCCTCGTAGAACGCGGCACCGGATATGAAGATTCCGAAGTTGTGTCGATCACGATGTCATCGAGTGACCAGCGCCCGGTTGCCGGTGTCGCCGTCGATGACGATCTCGGGCTGACCGACCCGGTGAGCTGAATGCATGCCCTCCGAACCCATGTTGGTTACGAGGAACTCCATGATCGCGGCCCGCCCGGTGCGCTGATAGGCGCCGCCGCCGTACGAAGCTGTCGCATCCTCGACCAACAGCGCCGCGAGGTCATCCCACGCCTTGGTGTCGAGGTAGCGCACGTAGCGGTACTTGAGGTCACAGATCGCCTCGCGATCGTTCACTTCTCGTGGCTCCCGGCTCCGCCCGTCGACGAACTCCGCCTCATGACTCGCCGCACTCGACCCTCATGAAGGTTCAACCGGTGGATCTATCGCCGCCGCTGGTGCCCACGGCCCACCGGACGACACCGGTGGGACAGCGAGGGGAATTTCGCCCGCCGATAGAGCGGGCTTCGTGGTGCTGGGTTCCGAAGACCAACCGCTGCGTGGATGGGACGTTCCCCGGGTCGGACAACTCGATCTCCGCCAGAACGATCTCGTCCTCGCCGGTCCGCGGGTGAGAACAGGTGCCTGGCCTCAACGGCTGACGGCCTGCAGGTTCGGGTCTCGAGTGTCGGGCCGACCCCAACGCCACCATCCGGCCCACAGCCCACCCAAGAATGCGCCCACGATGAGTGATAGCGCCAAAAGCAACTGAATCAGCTGCATCATCTGGTACCGCATCAGCCCCCGATCGCCCCTGTTTACAACAGACCGCCATCAACCGTCCACCAATCGTCAGACCGTCAAGCGGTGACCAACCATACGTCGACGTCGGAGGCCGTGCTGAATCCACTCGATCCAAGTTCCGGGCGGTCAGTCCATCGGCTCCGGAGAGACGCTCGACCATGCGTCCGATCATCGGAAGTGGAACGCCCAGGACCCCGGTGCATCCTCACCGACCACCTCGGTCACGAACGCCGGGATAGGCGCCATCTCTACCCGTCTTCCATCCGGTACGAACCGGCGGTGTCGAACGGCGCGAAGCGTTCGACGTAGGCCGCCGCCTCATCCCGGGTGAAGTCCCTCATGGTGACCTCCTGCACGTCGACGTCGCCGACCGACTCGCCGGAGGCGACATCCAGCAGGTACATCCCGTTGTAGAGATGGTGGGTCGTACCGGAAAGTGCCATCAACTGGTCGACTGCGCTCCTGGCATTCCGGTTGCTTGTTGAGCATCCAGCACCGGGAACCCGGCGGCACCGGCAGATCCCGGTGCGCGGGTCCACCACCCATCCGACAACGCCCACCTGATCGCCTGCGAGCACCACCTGCCCGGATGCCGGGTGCCACTGCAACGGCCTTCGGTCGCGCCAACTCAATTGCCAGGCCACCGGGACCGAGCGTCCCGAGCAGGCCATCGGCGGCGCGTTCGTCGATGTCGGGCTCGTCGATGATGAGTTCGTATCCTCCGCTCCTCAGCATCCTCCGCCCGGTACGGCGAACCCGAGGCGAGAACCAGGGTGCCGAATCTGGCTGTGGATCGTCGACCTCCTCCGTTGAGCCTGCGAGTCTCCGGGACCATGATGCCAGCCCGGATCCGGAGCCACCCGTCGGTGCGAGATCGCGCAGGCTACGCTGCGGCGCATGGCACCAGTGGCGCTCGTGACGATGGAGCTCGAGCGAGGGGTCGTCGGCGATCTGGCCACCCTATCGGAACTGCGCGACGCTGCGGAACAACGGGGTGTCCCGGACACGTGCGGATCGCTGGCCGGCGCGGCGCGGGCGGCTGAAATCCCGATCGTGCACTGTGTCGCCCAGTGGCGTTCCGACCGGCGAGGGACCGCTCTGAACACGCCACTCATCCGCCACCTCGCATCCAACCCCGACCAGATCCTCGAAGGCACCGGTGCCACTGCACTGATCGAACAACTCGGCGATACCAGCGGCGACCTGTTGAGTGTCCGCCATCATGGCATGGCCCCTTTCCACGGCACGGATCTCGATCCGACTGCTGCGTTCACTCGGGGTGGACGACCATCGTCGCTTGTGGAGCTCGCTGAATGTGGGCATCCCGGGACTTGTGATCGGCGCAGTTGATCGCGGATACGAGGTCACCGTGGCCACAGACGCTGTGGTGGGCGTTCCGGTCGACTACGGCGATGCCGTACTGAGGCACACCATGGCTCGCTCGCCAGGTTGGCGACGGTGGAAGAGATCATCTCGCAGTGGAGTGCGACCCGACGCTGAGAGGGGGCTACCCGGTGGACGAGTGCGGGCCCCGGTGGGCGCTTCCGGGGGCTCGAGTCCCAGGGCCTCGCTGAGTCGGCGGGCGTTCTCGGAGAGTTCCGACCGCGTCGAGCCCGGTATCGACAGCGTCAGCCAGTTCACGCCGAGTTGGTACAACTCCTCGCACTCCTCGACCAGCTGTGCGATTCCGCCCCGCGGGTCGTCCATGTAGCCGCCCATGGAGAACGGACCGAAACACACCGCGGGAACTCCCTCACGCCCGGCATCTGCCCAGGCGGTGCGGAACTCCTCGATTCGTTCGGTCAGGTCACCGACGTCCGCGATCGCAGCCGTTCGGGCGTAGCGGGCCAGCTCCTCGGAGGTCGGGAACGGCGACCACCCCTGCCCGAACGCCACCGCCCGACGCATCGCCCGACGGGAGTTGCCACCGATCCACACCGGGGGTTCGGGCCGTTGGAGTGGTCGGGGCAGGGCTGTCACTCCCCTGGCGGTGAATTCGTCGGTATCCACCGAGACGGTCTCACCGGACCAGATCTGCGACAGCAGGGCCAGTGCCTCGTCGAGGCGCTCTCCCCGCTTCTCGAAGTCAGCTCCCACCGCATTGAACTCAGGCTTCAGATATCCCGCCGCGACTCCCAGGATGACCCTGCCCCCACTCACCACATCGAGCGAGGCGAGGGCCTTGGCGGCCAGAAACGGATTGCGGTAGGCCAGGACGTAGACGTGCGTGTGCAGACGCAACACGGTCGTCGCAGCGCCAGCAGTTGCGAGTGCGACCGTCGGTTCAAGAGCATGGTGGCCGCCACCCGCCAACCACCGGTCGTCAGGCGCCGGGTGGTCGGTCACGAATGTGGCGTCGAATCCGAGTTCTTCGTACAGACCCGCCAGCTCGTAGATCGCGTCGGCTGAAACGAACTCCTCGGCAGCCGACACGCGTTCTGTGGGCAGACCCACGCTGAAGCGCACCCTCGGTTCGACCCGGTCCTGGAGCCACCCTCGGGCTTCGAGAGCCGCCTGGGGCGTGACCGTGTGGCCACCGGGCAACGTTCGCGGAGTGGCATCGCGTCCCGCGAGCCTCATCGAAATCGCCGCATCTTCGGAGAGGAACGCCGGGGTCTCCTCGTCGTGTTGGCCTGCCAGCAGCAGGGCTGCAGGGCCACTGCCGATGTCGAGCTGTTCGGTCTCCGGCAGAAAACCGCAGATGCCCACGACAGCGGCAAGGCCCGGGATCGTCGGTATAGACAACGCCATGGCCGCGCCCTGGGAGAAGCCGACCACAACGACCGGAGCACCCTTCGCTGCGACCGCGATCTCGGCGGTGACCTCATCGACCGACCGAGCGAACGTAGTGCGGGTCCACTCCCCGGGGTCCTGTGTCGAACCAACTGCGCGCCGATTTGGTTCCCTCCGGCGCCGGGAGAGTTCTGATCTCCCAACCCGGTGGTCTCAACCGCTGGGCAAACGCAGCGGCATCCGACTCGGTGTCCCCGAAGCCGTGCAGCGCGATCAGTACCGGAGGCGCCTGTCGGGTCATCGGTGCAGCCTTGCGGGCGGACCTGAAGCCCGCAACTCCTCCAAGGCACCGCTGACACGCATGGGACAGACATGGACACCGACCACACGACCTCAGGGTGGGATCGGGCCTGAATGACCCCAGACTGGGATATCGACAGGACTGGTTCGCTGCATCCGGAGGACCCCTCAGAAGCGGTCCGGTTGGACGCTGACCTCAACGCGCTCATCGAGCAGCATGCAGAGGCCGTCTTCAGGGTCGCGAACGGGATCCTACGGAACCGCGGACTCGCAGAGGATGCTGTACAGGAGACGATGATCAAGGCCTGGCAGAGCCTGCCGAGCTTCCGTGGCGAATCATCTCTGCGGACCTGGGTTCTCAAGATCGCGCACAACACCTCCATCTCGATGCTCCGGAGGCGCAGAGACGCGGTGATGGCCCCCGAGGACATGCCGGAGATCGTGGGTGGAATCGACCCTGCCCGTTCGAGCGTCGCCATGTCCGAGCTCCGCGAGGTCCGTCGAGCGCTCGACACGCTCGACGAGCTCTCGAGATCGGTCGTGATCCTGCGTGAGGTCGAGGGCATGTCCTACCAGGAGATCGCCGACACGTTGCAGGTCACCGTTCCCACGGTCAAGACCCGACTTCTGAGAGCCCGGCAACGGCTGACAAACGCCATCGGAGGCATTGATCCGTGAACACACATGACCCTCGATCCGACCGCGAACACGACGGTGAAGAACTGACAACCCAGGAGATCCCGAACAGGGAGCCGAACATGGAAGATCTCGATGAATCCGACCCGATCAATGATGCGCTGGGAGCGACGTTGCGTGCTGCGCTGGCGCCGCAGACCGACGTGCGCAGCAACGCACGGCGCAAGGTCGACCGGGCACTCCATGTCCGCTCGGCTGCCTCACTGCTCACATCGATGGGCGGGTGCGGTATCGAGACGATACGCCATCTGCTCACCAACCCGGTACGAAGTGCCGACAGGTACCCCATGTCCGAGATGCATCCCCTCGCCGACTTCGGTGCCGATGACAGCACCCACGTTCCGGGTGGGAAACGACCGGGAGCTGCCGGACCCGACCGGCAGCCCGACGACTCAGGAGGACCACGATGACTGAATACTCATGGTTGTGGGCCTCGGTCGTGGTGGGAGTCGGTTTGCTCCTCGGCCAGATCGGTGGTCGGCTCGTACGTCGTTCCATCGGTGCGGATCGTCGCGGTGAACAGACACGCTCCTCGGCCCTTGCTGCCTCCCGCACCGTCTTCTGGGGTTCGGGAGCACTCGGGCTCGCCATAGCCGCGGGGATACTCGACCCCGATGGCCTGGCGGAGTTCGGACAACTCCTGCGTGACGGACTGCCCCGCATCCTCCTGGGAATCGTCCTCGCGATCGTCGGCTACGGGGTTGCGATCGTCGTCGCCTATGCAGTTGGCCAATCCGCCCGGGAGGCCACCGGGGTACGTCAGGTGGCTGTCGAACGGGCCATCAAGTTCTCGATCATGGCTGTGGCCGTGGTCCTGGGCCTGGTCGTGGCCGGCGTGGACCACACAATGCTCGTGGTGGTCCTCATCGCCCTCGTGGGGGCCCCGGCATTGGCTTTCGCACTGCTGACGGCAAACGGTGCCGGTGTGGTCGCGAACCAGATCTCAGCCGGGCGCGCCCTGGGACACCGATTCGATGCCGGCTGGCGCATCCAGGTGGGAGACCTGACCGGCGAAGTTCTCTCGATGGAACCCACCTTCGTGGAGATTCTCGACGACGAGGGCCACCGCCACCAGCTCCCGAATGCCTGGCTGCTCCAGCAGCCTTACACGGCTGATCCATCGCTGTGATCGCGGTTGTCGGAGCCCATGGAATGGACTCCGATGCCTGTGCCGGAGGTGCTGGTACTCCGCATTTCGGCCCGATCCGGGAGACTCCGGAAACTTTGTGGAGAATCTCGCGACTTCTGGCGTTGCGGGGCGTCCTAGTACATGACACCGCAGTACCGGCCCCGAGGGTTCGGCAACTGTTCCATCATCGCTCAGGGTGTTCTCCAGGCTGGTGCAACTACTTGGACTACTTGAGTGCTTCTCAGATCAGGGACCCTCACGGGTCCCTGATTCGCGTCCAGGCAGGACCACTAGCTTGGCGCGATGATTCGACACACGGTTCTCCTGAAACTGACCGATTCGGCCACGAATGCGGATACTTCGGCCATCATCGCTGCGCTCGGAACGCTCCCGGAGCAGATCCCGGACATCCGCGACTACAGGTTCGGCCTCGATGCAGGACTCGCAGAAGGCAACTACGACGTCAGCGTCACAGCCGACTTCGAGGATCCTGACGGCTACATGAACTATGCCACCCATCCGGCACATCTGAAGGTGATCGAGGACCACATCGCTCCCGTACTGGCGGGTCGGGTGGCAGCGCAGATCGAAATCTGACCAAGCCCTGACGCGACCGGAACCGCTGGCCGGCCGACGGACCGCGGCAAGTACCCAGCGGGCTCACAGTGACAAGGGTCACCGAAGTGTTCTATCCTCTGTGGACCAACGAGAGTTGGATGTCGGTCGAGTGGCAACACTCCTGGCAGCCGGACACGGGCCCGGTGCGAACGGTTCGGGGGGTTCGTTCGCACCGGGCCTCCGGCGTGGTGGCGGACGTCGCTTACCAGGCATGCGTGACCCGACGGCCACAGGCGGAATTCAGCCCCTCCGCCCTGCGCAATCGCCTACGATCGCTTCGTGACGCCAAGGTCCGGTCGACCCGATCCACCCGCGACCCGCGAATCTAGCGAGGCGGAACAGGTCCGCCCGCACATTGCGCGGCTCGGTTGGATCTCTGCCGGTGTACTCATCCTGTGCGTTGCTGCGATGACGTTCTCGATCATTCGGAGCACCGGGGAGTTCGTGTACCCCCTCGACGATCCCTACATCCACCTACGCCTGGGCCAGAACGTGGCGACGCATTTCGTTCTCGGCATCAATCCAGGAGAGTTCGCTTCCGCCGGGTCATCCACGATCTGGCCGCTCGCCATCGCGGGCGTGGTGAAAGTGGTCGGGGTACGAGTCGGGATCCCGCTTGTCCTGAACGCGATCTGCGCCGCAGTGACGCTGATCCTCCTGGATCGTTGGGCCCGACGACTCGAGATGTCAGTCGGTCTGAGGATCGCGTTGCAGGTGGGGATGATCCTCCTCGTGCCCTTGCTGCTCATGACGATGACGGGCATGGAACACGTACTCCAGGTGGGACTGTCAATTCTCCTGGTCGACCTTGCTGTGGAATACCGCGTCGACCCCGAGCCCGACAACCGCAGGCTTGCCACGTTGGGTGTCACAACGCTTGTGCTCGGCTTCACACGCCCGGAGGTGTTGTTCGTTGCGGCTGTTGTCGTGGTCATGCTGGCTCTGGCGCGCAGGTTCCGTGCTGCGTCGGTCGTGGGTACGGGGGCACTCGTACCGTTCATCATCGTCGCGGTGATCAACCTCGCCCAGGGCTGGCCGGCGCTCGCAGCGTCAATCGCGGCCAAGAGCATCGCTACGACCAATGGCATCGCCAGAGTCCTGCCACGACCGAGGTACTTCGCCCAGGCGATGCTCGTGCGTCGTCTCGCCGCACTGATCATCCTCCTGTTGCTGATCCTGTACGTGGGTCGAAAGCTGGGCGAGGCGTTCGATCAACGTTCCAGGCTCTGGATCTACTGCGCAGGCGGCATCACGGCCCTGCATGGGCTGTATTCACAGACTGGATGGCTCTACCGGTACGAGACCTACCTGGTTGGCCTCTGCCTCTGCGCTGCGGCGGTCGGCATGGCAAATCTCTCACGTGAACGCGA
The DNA here is from genome assembly GCA_963805905.1 of uncultured Microthrixaceae bacterium. Lineage (GTDB taxonomy): Bacteria > Actinomycetota > Acidimicrobiia > Acidimicrobiales > Microtrichaceae > JAMLGJ01. The sequence continues at coordinate 1,537,327 of CAWDVV010000001.1, read as the reverse complement.
GCGGGTCCGCGTGGCCTGAGCACATCCGCGAGGCGCTGGCTGACAGCGGCAGCGTTGTTCTGCGTCCTGGTTGCTGTGATCGATGGCGTCCAGATGGAGATCATCGGACTCAAGGGAAGCCAGGAAATCTACGAGCAACAGGGATCAATGGCCCGATTCGCTGCCGCCGCATGTCCCGACTGTCGGGTGGTCGTAAATGACATCGGGATGGTGTCTCTCTACGGAAACACACTCATAACCGATTCCTACGGCCTCGCCGACCTGCCGGTGCTCGAAGCAAAGCTCGCAAACGATTACACCCCCGAACGTCTCGACCGGATAGCCCGTTCCGAAGGCGCTCAGTGGGCGATGGTATACGACCTACCTACCTGGACCCCGGTTCCCGATTCCTGGATACCAGTTGGCAGTTGGCAGTGGAACGGTACCCGTGTCGTCGCTGGTTCCAAGATTTCCGTGTTCGTGATCGATCCGGCTGTGACGGACCAGGTTGGCGACGCATTCAGCCACTTCCGACCTCCTGGCTCGAGCGTTTCAAGCGTGCACGACGAGTGACCCGGGGGCTTCCCGAGGGTCCGCCCGACCCGTTGGATTCCACGGCGTGGCGCCAGATGCCAGAATGCCGGTCGTGAGTTCACCAACGATCACCAAGCTCGAGACCACCGACGCCTTCGTGGTGGTCGACCTTCCGCACGCCGAGACAGCCGACGGAATCGTGCGGTGCGCTCGAAAGGTGTTGGTCGATTCCACAAAGGCTCTCGCACGGTCACGTACCTACTCGTGGGCCCTCCTCGGCAAGCAGGTAAGTGGTGCCTCGGGCGCCATAAACGCGGTTGACGACACGCGCTGGGGGCGCTCGAGGCGCTCTGCACCGAACTGGCACCCGAGGTCTCAGCGGGTCGCCTCACCCTCGAAGCCGGCAAGGGACTGACCAGCGAGGACCTCGCCCCGCTCGGCAACGTCGTAGAATTCGACCGGAGCGCCTTCATCGAAGGCGTCCTGGGCTCAGCTGCCGCCGCGCTGGACAAACTGTCCGGCGGATCAGCAGGGCTGGATGCCGCCACCGTTGCAATCGAGTTCGATGCCGGGGCCGGAGAAGAGTTCTCTACCGCCCTCGAATCCCGGGGGGCTGAGGTCGTGGCGCGGGGCCCTGAAGCGCTCCGTGCGGCATGCGACGTCCTGTTCTTCGGTTCCAGGGCCGGGATCGTGGATCACGATGTTGCGGCAGAACTGAGCCAGAAGGCTCTCGTTCCCACCGCACCCCTCGCATTCAGCCCCCGCGCTCTGGCCGTGGCCCAGCGACGCGAGATCATCGTGCTGCCGGACTTCCTGACCACCGCCGGCGCCCTGGCCGCCCGGGTGGGAGTGGATCCAGCCGCGTTCTGCCACGACAAGACCGAAGAGGTCCTCGCACACGAATCAGGTCCTGTGCTCGGCGCATGCCTCACAGCCGAAGAATTCCTGATCACGTGGTGTGATGAGCTGCCCTTCGGGCGCCCGATCGGCTGATTGCAGGCCGCGAACGATCGTCCCGGCCCCGAGGACATGGGGGTCCGGACCGGCTCGCCCGCACTTCCTTGACCGAGCGGTCAAGAAGTCCCAGACTCCCTGGATGGACTGGCCTCTGCGTTGTGGCATATTTCTCGCTCCGTTCCACCCTGTCGGGCAGAACCCCACACTCGCGATGGAACGCGACCTTGAACTCATCGAGCTGTTGGATCGACTCGGCTACCACGAAGCATGGATAGGGGAACACCATTCCGGGGGCTACGAGATCATCGCTTCACCCGAGCTGTTCATCGCCACCGCGGCTCCCCGTACCCGCCACATCCGTTTCGGCACCGGAGTCGTCTCACTCCCCTACCACCACCCGTTCATGGTTGCGCAGAGGATCGTGGCGCTGGATCACCTGACCCGGGGCAGGGTGATGCTCGGTGTCGGGCCCGGCGCCCTGCCATCGGATGCGGCCATGTTGGGCATCGACCCGGCAGATCAACGCCCCCGGATGGAGGAATCACTCGAGGTGGTCCTGGATCTGATGCGGACCACCGACCGCCTGACCGTAGAGAGTGGGTGGTTCACGCTCCGCGATGCGGCATTGCACCTGCGCCCCTTCACCCTCCCCCACCCCGAGGTTGCGGTGGCAGCAATGATCTCCCCGTCCGGCCCGCTCGGCAGGTCGATTCGGGTGTTCCCTGCTTTCGATCGGCGCTACCCAGCGATCCGGAATCGACCTCCTCGGCCAACACTGGTCTGTGATGGAGGAGCGTTCAGCAAAGTTCGGCAACACCGCCAACCGCAAGGACTGGCGGCTTCTCTCACTCATGCACCTCGCGGACACCCGTGAGCAGGCCTATGCGGACGTGCAGTTCGGGCTGGGTGACTACGCCCACTACTTCCGCGAGGTGGCAGCACTTCCGATCTTCCCCGACGCTCCGGTGGACACCCTCGCAGACACCCTGAACGCCAGTGGTGCAGCTGTGATCGGAACCCCTGACGATGCGATCGAGTTGATCGAGGAGTTGGTCGATCAGTCCGGCGGCTTCGGCACGATCCTTCTCCAGGCCCACGAGTGGGCCGACACGGAAGCCACGAACCACAGCTACGAGCTGTTTGCCCGCTACGTGTTGCCACACTTCGATGCACGGACCGCATCCACGGCCCACTCCGAGGATTGGGTCATCTCGAATCGGGCCGAACAGATGGGTGCGGCCATGAACGCCATCGGGGCAGCCATCGCCCAACATGCCGAGGAGAGCGAGTCCGGGTAAGCTGGCCGACTGCAAGGCGCCCGCCCGGGAGAGACCTCACAGGACAATCTTGTGGGGCACCGAAGGAGCAACCGCCCCGGAAACTCTCAGGTATCAGGGACCGGACGGGCCAGAGACTCTGGAAAGCAGTCGCGAAAGCGGCTCACCGAAGGTGAAAGCCGGTCCGCCGGTGAAGCTCTCAGGTTCCCGTGACAGAGGGGGCGCACCTACCAGCGAGCCACGGGAGCCATCCAAATGTCGAGTACCCAGACTCCAACGACACCGCCAACATCGGGCCGAACCGGCGCAGCTCACTTTGCGACGCGTCACCTCGGCCCCGATGCGAGCGAAGTGGCGACGATGCTCACTGTTCTGGGGTACGAGTCCGTCGAGGCCCTGCTCGATGAAGTAGTCCCCGGTTCGATCCGCGACAGTGCGCAGCTGAACCTCCACGAGTGCATTCCGGGGGCAGGCACCGGAGACGAAGCCCGTGTCCTGACACGCCTGGCCGAAATTGCGGATCGAAACACTGTGGCAACGAGCCTCATCGGGTGTGGTTGGTATGCCAACATCACCCCGAACGTCATCCTGCGCAACCTCGTGGAGAATCCTGCGTGGTACACGGCCTACACGCCGTATCAGCCTGAGATCTCCCAAGGGCGCCTGGAGATGCTCCTGAACTTCCAGACTCTCGTGGCCGACCTCTGCGGCATGGACATCGCCAACGCATCGATGCTCGACGAGGCGACCGCAGCAGCGGAGGCCATGACGCTGGCCCGGCGGGTATCGAAGGCCAAGGGCAATGTCTTTCTCGTGGACCAGGACTGTCACCCACAGGTGATCGACGTTGTGGCCAGCCGTGCCGCACCCCTCGGAATCGATGTCGAGTTGTTCGATCCCGCACGCTCCCCGCTGCCACTCCCCCACGGAACATTCGGGATCCTGGTGGCCTATCCGGGCTCGTCGGGTGTGATCCGCGACCACCGCGACCTCGTTGCGGCCGCTCATGATGCCGAAGCCATCGCATGCGTGACCAGCGACCTCCTGGCCCTCACCCTCCTCGAGGCACCCGGCATGTGGGGTGCGGATGTGGTCGTGGGCTCCGCACAGCGCTTCGGTGTGCCGATGGGCTACGGAGGACCCCATGCCGGGTTCATGGCCGTCGCCGAGTCTGCGAAGCGTGCCCTGCCGGGACGTCTCGTGGGCGTATCGGTGGACTCGGCGGGCAACCCTGCCTACCGGTTGGCGCTGCAGACCCGTGAGCAGCACATACGCCGCGAGAAGGCGACCTCCAACATCTGCACCGCGCAGGTTCTGTTGGCCAATGTGGCTGCCGCCTATGCGGTCTACCACGGCCCCGGCGGCCTCACAGCCATAGCAACGGGCGTCCACGAACAGGCGACGTTCCTCCGTGAATCACTGGCGGCCGCCGGCATCGAAGTCCTCGGCGAGTCCTGGTTCGATACGTTCACGGTACATGTCGAAGGAGGTGCCCGCGAGACCGTGGCTGCTGCTGCGGGCGGCGGAGTGAACCTTCGACTCATCGATGAGGACCACGTAGGGATCAGTTGCGACGAGACGACCGACCTGACGGTCTGCCTGGCCGTGTGCGAGGCCTTCGGCGTGGCCGCCGGGCCCGGCAGTGGAACCGGGCACGGCGACGTGTCCCCGATACCGGATCACCTCGTCGGAGAACTCCCTTCATGACCCATGAGAACTTCTCCGCCTATCGGAGCGAGACCGACATGATGCGCTACCTACGGCGCCTCGCCGATGCCGACCTGGCCCTGGATCGGACGATGATCCCGTTGGGTTCATGCACCATGAAGCTCAATGCAGCGACCGAGATGATCCCGATCACCTGGCCCGAGCTCAGCAACATCCACCCGTTCGCCCCGAGCACCCAGGTGGACGGTTACCTCGAGATCATCGGCGAGTTGGAGGCGGCACTCTGTCGGATCACCGGATACGACGCTGTCTCGCTCCAACCAAACGCCGGCTCCCAGGGGGAACTGGCAGGGTTGCTTGCGATCTCCGCCTATCACGCATCCATGGGAGAGGCTCGACGCAATGTGTGCCTCATACCCGAGTCAGCACACGGCACGAACGCGGCGAGTGCAGTGATGGCCGGAATGCGGGTCGTCGTCGTGGCGACCGACGACGCGGGAAATGTGGATCTGGAGGATCTGGCAGCCAAGGCCGTGGAACACCGGGCCGATCTGGCCGCGGCCATGGTCACCTACCCCTCGACCCACGGAGTGTTCGAGGAAGGGATCGGGGAACTGTCCCGGATCATCCACGAAAACGGTGGCCAGGTCTACGTGGACGGCGCCAATCTGAACGCTCTGGTGGGTCTCGCTCGTCCAGGTTGGTTCGGGGGCGATGTCAGCCACCTCAACCTGCACAAGACGTTCTGCATACCCCACGGTGGCGGAGGTCCCGGAGTCGGCCCCGTAGCGGCGAAGGCCCATCTCGAGCCTTTCCTGCCCGGTCATCGTTACTCGCCCCGTGAATCCGAACGCGCGCGATCGCAACGATCAGCGAACCGACCGGTCGACCAACGCTCTCCGCTGCTCCCTTCGGATCTGCAGGCATCCTCGCGATCTCGTGGGCCTACATCGCCCTCATGGGCGACCACCTCGAGGATGCCAACCGCGGCCGCGATCCTGAATGCCAACTACGTTGCGGCGCGGCTGAGTGATCACTTCCCGGTGCTCTACAGCGGCTCTGAAGGCCTCGTCGCGCACGAGTGCATACTCGATCTACGGGAGTTGACCAGGCAGACCGGCGTCACCGCCGAGGATGCCGCCAAACGCCTCATCGACTACGGGTTCCATGCGCCCACGCTGTCGTTCCCGGTATCTGGAACGCTCATGGTCGAACCAACCGAATCAGAATCACTCGCCGAGCTCGACAGGTTCTGCGATGCAATGATCGCGATCCGAGCAGAGATGGACCTGGTCGGAGACGGCACCTGGCCGGCCACCGACAATCCGCTCTGCAACGCTCCCCACACCGACCGTGCAGTGACCGCAGACCAATGGGACCATCCGTATTCCAGAACCGTTGCCGGATGGCCCATGACTGCAACTGCACATGGACCCACCAAGTACTGGGCTCCGGTGGGCCGCATCGACAGCAGCTACGGTGACCGCAACCTGATGTGTTCGTGTCCCCCGATCGAGGCGTTCACCGAGCCGCACGACTCCTGAGCGCCCGCTCGAGCCGCGGTTCAGGCGGTGAACGGCATATCGACCACACGAGCCGGGAGTTCCGAACCACGAGCCATGATCGTGACCTGGTCCCCGATGGAGACCGAGGGGTCGACGAATGCCATCGCGATGCCACATTCGAGTACGGGCGAGAAGTTTCCCGACGTGACCACACCCACTGTGGTGCCGTCGAGAGCAACTTCCTGTCCCTCACGTGGCGGACGTCGACCTTCGGTTCGCAGGCCGCGCAATATCCGCTCAACTCCACTCTCTCGTTGCTCCAGAAGTGCGGCGCGCCCGGGGAAGTCGCCCTTGTCCCATGCAACCACCCAGCCGAGACCAGCATCGAGCGGCGTAATGCCTTGGCCGAGTTCGTGACCGTGCAATGGGAGGCCGGCCTCCAACCGGAGTGTGTCACGAGCTCCCAGACCGGCCGGAACTGCACCCGCGTCCAGCACTGCGTTCCAGAACTCCTCAGCTGCAGCGACCGGCACCGCACACTCCAGCCCATCCTCGCCCGTGTAGCCGGTCCCCGCAGCAACGCACGGATGACCATTCCATGTGAACTGTTCCACACGGAATCTCCCCACGGCAGCGGCCTGCGCGCTCACCTGCCCCATGACCGTTCTCGCATCCGGCCCCTGCACCGCGATGATGGCTCGCTCGGCGGTCGTATCGGACAGTTCGACATCGCCCGACTGGGCGACAGCAACGTCTGACAGGGTGTCGCGCACACGGTCGGTGTTCGATGCATTGGGCATCACATCGAAGGTGTTCTGATCCAGCCACCACACGATGATGTCGTCCTGGACCGATCCGTCGGCGCCCAACAGGTGGGTGTACTGCGCCCGCCCGGGACCGATCCTGCCGAGGTCGTTGGTGAAGGCACCCTGCAGCGACTCCAGTGCCCCCTCACCTGTTACACGCACCGAACCGAGATGGCTCACGTCGAACGCGACAGCGGAGTTGCGACAGGCAAGGTGTTCAGCCAGCGTGCCGTCGGGATACGACAAGGGCATTTCCCAGCCACCGAACGGCACCATTTTGGCACCGAGGTTCCTATGGACAGCGTCAAGGGGAGAGTGTTTCACGCCTTGACCCTAGTCATGATCGCCCGGAATCCCGGACTGCTGAAGAGTCAGACCGCCGAGGCCGAGCTGATCGATTCTCCAGGGTCTGCGGGTGGTCTGAACTCGACGATTGCGGCATCGAGATCATCCTTGACTCCACCGAGCGCGAGCACATTGAACACGCCCTGGCCTGCATTCAGGACATCGATGAGTTCGTTCCCAGATGCCACCACCACGGAGTTCTTGCCGTTGATGACGAGATTCGCCGTCGTGACGTCCTCGCCCAGTGACTCCCGCAGATAGGAGAACACCTCCCGGACAGACTCCAGCTTGAGCCCCGCGTCCAACAGCTGTTTGATGACCTTGAGTTCAAGGAGGTCGCGGTAGGAGTAGCGGCGTCTCGTGCCGGAGCCCTGCGCGTCTGCGAGCGAAGGACGCACGAGGTCCGTGCGCGCCCAGTAGTCGAGCTGTCGGTAGCTGATGCCGACGATCTCGGCCGTCTTGCGTCCGCTGAATCCGTCCTCGTAGGTCTCCACCAGATCTCCAGGTCTCAAACGATTGCCAGGTGACCCGACGGATCACAACGGTGAAACTACCGCGGCGTGACCATTATGGGGTGGATTCCGCGCGAGTGCCCTCCCAAGGCGGTAATTCTCCATGAATGCCACGACACGCGACGCTGACCAACGCCGCAAACCCGGGGTCGATCAGCTCGCGAAGTCTTCCGGAGACACGTTCTGGATGAACTCGTGGAACTCCTCGACGACCTCCTCGGGAGATTCGTCCTCCGCGTCCTCGACAAAGCCTGCCTCGTCCAGGAGTTCCTCTGTGGCATAGATCGGAGCATCTGTTCGAACTGCGAGTGCGACACCGTCGGATGGCCGGGCCGATACGATCAACGGCCCGCCCTCCTCGCCCGCCTTCGGGTCGACCAGGTGCAGGTCGGCGTAGAAGGTCGTGTCGCGGAGTTCGGTGAGAACGACCCGCTCGAGCTTGGAACCGAACAACTCGACCAGACTGCACGTGAGGTCGTGTGTCAGTGGCCGGGGCGGCTCCACCCCGTCCAGGGAGAAGGCTATTGCAGCGGCCTCCGGGCCCCCGATGAAGATCGACAGCTTGCGGTGCCGTCCGGTCCGTTCCTGCAACAACAGCACAGGCGTGTTGCTCGGCAACTCGACACGGACTCCAAGGAGTTCAAGTTCCACCACATCGCCAGCCTATCCGCGCCGGTTGGCGGGCAGGCTCCGTCGCGCACTTCGCACCCAGGCACGGGGCCGCCCACCCCACAATGCCCGTCTCGTGTCGCGGGTACGGTCCAGCGGGTCTCACCGGCAGGGACCTCCCAACCCTCCACGCGGATCCGCTGGCCGGCGACGCAATACAGCGATTCGTCCTCAGGGAGCCAGCCGTGGACCGAGCTCCCGACCGAGGAGCAGTGCATGGATCTCGGCGCCCAGGGTCGACACCTCGGCAACCGTCTCGGTGGCCTTCGTCTTGGCGGCGGGGTTGCGCTGCTTCAACAGCGGCATCGCCACCTGTTCCAGCAGGCCTGCCTCGCGGCTGGCGGCGACCTTGTACATCCGCAGGAGCCGCGGGCTGAAACCCAGTTCGGCGCAGCGATTCGCTGCCACAGCGATCGACAGTTCGGTCTCGCTGTAGGTCTGCTCGCCTGCCACCACCTCTGGCTGCAGCAGCCCGAACTCGATGAGCTCCTCGAGGAGCGTGTCCGTGAGTTCCGACTCGGCGAGCAGTTCTTCACGGTTCAGCTGACGCATCTGTCCTCCTGGGACGACTACACCGCGGCTCGGCTTCTCCGGCGGGTCCACGTTCTCTGAATCAGGCGGATCCACGACAGGCCCTGATGTCTGCGGCTCGGGGACTGCTGGTTCTGATTGGTGGTTCTCGGAAGCTGTGTCGTCGACCGGAGCGCCCTCCGAGGGATCTTGCGCCTCGGAAGGAGCTTCATGGGGCGAGTCGCCATCATCCGAGGGCGACCGGGACCCGGGATCATTCGCAGAATCGGGCCCGGAGGTCGGATCAGGAGATGATGCAGGGAGTGGAGCTTCCTGCAGTGCTGCGACTACGTCTGCAGGCGACGAGTACCGGCGGCGCGAGCCGTCTTCGGAGTTCTCCGACGCGTCCGGAGCGGATCGCCGCGACTGGCTCGTGCCACGTTTGCTCGGATGGGACCGGGAACGCGCAGCATTGCGACGTGCCTCTGCGACTTCGCTCTTGGCAAGCCTCTCGCGTTCATTTCCGACCTCCTCCTGTGCAGCGGCTTCTGCCACTGCACTCCAGAGGGTCGGTTGGTCACCTGCACCGGCGTCGATCACATCCACCCCGCGCTCGAGGGCGCGCCGGATGACCTTCAGGGGAAGGAAGTGGTCGCGTTGTTGTCGCAGGATCCAGCGCAGCCTCTCGATGTCGGTCGCTGCGAACTGCCTGTAACCCGAAGCGTTGCGTTCCGGCTGAACGAGACCCTGGCTCTCGAGGAACCTGATCTTCGAGATGGTGATGTCAGGGAACTCATCGGTGAGCACCGTGAGCACCTCGCCGATCGAGAGCACGGACTCAATCGCCTGGGATTGTTCCGAACCATCCTCCGACCGTGCCGAACGATCCGATCGTTCTGAGGCAGCGGCCGCGTTCGATGACGAGCCTGACGCGCCCTCTGCATCGGCGGAACCCTCGTCAGCGGATGCAGGTGTCCCCTGCTGCTGGCGATTTGCCTCGACGACTGTGTCCCTCTCAGGCATTTTCACCCAGGGTTCCGATCACGAATACCAACCTGAACTTACCCACCTGTATCTGCGCTCCCTCGCGAAGCGGTGCCGCCTCGACGCGTTCACCATCCAGATAGGTGCCGTTGAGTGAACCGGCGTCCTCGACGGTGTACTGACCATTCCCTTCGGTGAGTACCCTCGCATGATGACGTGACACCGTCACGTCATCAAGGAAGATCGCGCTGTCGGGGTGACGTCCGATCGTAACGGTTCGGCATGTCCAGGGCGTAACGCGAGCCCGGCGGTCAGCACCCCGTGTGACGATCAACTGGCCGACCTCCCCGTCTCCGGGAACGTCGACACCGACCTGCGGAAAGCTCCCGGTTGGATCATCCAGATCGGGCAACTCCGCGCCACATGCACTACAGAAGTTTCCACCCGTGGATTTTCGAGGCCGCAGCGCGGACATATGACTCCTTCGGGCATTGCAGTCAGCCTTCGATCAGGGCCGCGTAGTCCTCGTGGCTCATCAAGGAATCCACGATCGCGGGATCCGCAACTGTGATCACCACCAACCAACCCTGGCCGAAGGGTTCGGAGTTGATGAGTTCGGGATTGTCCTCGAGCGACAGGTTCACTTCGGTGACGGTGCCCGTCACCGGTGCGTAAATCTCCGAAACCGATTTGGTCGACTCGATCTCTCCGAGCACATCACCGGCCGCGACGGAGTCGCCCACCTCCGGCAGTTGGACGAACACGACGTCACCGAGCGCATCCTGTGCGTAGTCGGTTATCCCGACCCTGAGCTCGATCGCTGATCCGCCGACACCCATTCGTGTTCCGATGTGTAGCGAAGTTCAGCTGGGATATTCATGGGCGCGACGGTACCCGAGCAGACACCGCCGACGCGCAACCAAGGGCGCTCGCAGCATTTTGTACCTCATGCCGAAGACCCGGTACACGGTGTTTCATCGGACCATCTGACGCAGGCGACGGGCATATTCCTGGGTCAGGGCCTTCGCCTCCGACAGCGATGGCACCTTCTGCCCAGATATGGGTGACTGGCTCTTCGGGGTCCGGGAGGACCAACACCCATCCCTGGTCGTGGTTCACCTTCACCCCGTCGATCAGGTCAACGTCGCGCCCCTGGGTCTGTTCGACGAGTGTTCGCATGACGACGCCCTTCTCCTCCCACGGGGTCACGACGGTGTCATGGACGATGTGCGCGGTGGGTATATGCGACCTCACTTCCGCGAGGGATGCGCCGGCTGACGTGAGGAGATCCAGGATCTTCAGCAACCCGGCCGCCGCGTCGAATGCGGGCATGAACTCGGGGACGATCACCCCACCCTCGAGGTTCATGGCCAACGCAACACCGCCTCCCTCGGCATCCGCCATGAGCGATGGCGCTGAAGTCTTCGACCACACCAGCTCCAGACCGTGGTCGTTCAGCAACGCCCGCGCCGCGCTCGGGGCATTGACCGGCAGCACGACCTTGGAGGCGGCATCGGGGTCGGTGCACTCCCCCAGGAGCGACAGGAAGCAGAACAGGGCCTCGGTGTCGGAGAGAACCACACCCTCACCGTCGATGAGAGTCAGCTGATCACCCGAAGGATCGATGACAGCTCCCAGATCCGCTCCGGATGCCGCGACGAGCGCCGCTACCTCCTTGGCATGGGTGAATCGGTCATAGCCGAGCATGCCGGCGGTCGATACGTACGGGTTCACGGCCAACACCTCGGCACCCAGCTTCGCCAGGACGTTGGGCATTGCGAGGCTTGCGGATCCGTAGGAGTAGTCGATGACGATCTTCATGTGCCGGGCATCGATGCGCCTCGGTGTCAATCGACTGTTCCAGTGCCACCGCGTACTGCTCGAGTGCCCGCGGGACCAGGTCGATGTCACCGATTTCGGCGGGCCGCACCCTGCGGAAATCCTCCCGCGAGAAAACCCGCTCGATCTTGCGTTGGCTGGACTCGGTGATGTCCGCACCGGCGCCATCGAGAAAGCGGATGATCACCGAATCAGGATCTCCCTCGACTCAACCGGGCCGAGATTCCTCCCTGCACGTGGGCGGAACGGCTGTGGAACCGGGTGATCGGCATCGAGGTCACCTCGAGGTCGAACACGTTGATGCCTCCCGACTGCAGGCCCGCGATCATCGCCCGCTTGAGCATCCGTGCGGCCCGCGAAGAATCCCGCGACACCACCACCCGGGCATCCTTCGGCAGCGTCGTCGCGTAGGCGAGCGCCACCTTCGCAGCCAGTTCCGGGGTTGCGTCGACGTTGGCGAGCCCGGTTACGCCACCGCGACCGAACAGGCTCCGTCGCTCCTCGCGACTCCCAGATCAGCGAGGTGTTGACGACCGCACCCGCTTCGATCGTCTTGAAGGGATAGACCTTCACGTCGCTGGAGATGAGGGCGTCCTCGCCGACGAACACCTCGTCGCCCAGCACGACGCCCTCTTCGCAGCGCACCGCCTCGTCGAAGATCGGCCGAACGACCGATCACCGCGCCGCGGAGGCGCACCGACTCGCCGAGGTACGCGTTGTCGTGCACGACGGTGCGGTCGAGTTCTCCTTCGCCGCGCACGCGCACTCCCGTACCCAGAACAACGTACTCCCCGATGTGCACGCCCGGCATCCACGTTGCAGTTGTCACCGATGACCGCAGGGCCGGTCAACTGTGCTTCAGGGTGGATCTCCGCACCCTTGCCCACCCAGACGCCGTCGGCCACCTCGATACCGGGGATGCTCGGCCATGACCCGTCGGTCGAGGATGTCCTTGTGGGCCCTCACGTATGAGTCGAGGGTTCCGACGTCCTCCCAGTAGCCCTCGCCGACGCATCCCAGGATCCGCTCGCCCTCGGCCAACACCGCAGGGAACACCTCGCCGGAGAAGTCCACGGGTTGGTCGGCCGGATCCAGTCGAAGATCCTCGGTTCCAGGACATAGATCCCCGAGTTGATCGTGTCGGAGAACACCTCACCCCAGGTGGGCTTCTCGAGGAACCGTTCGATGTTGCCGTCGTCATCTGTGATCACGATCCCGTACTCGAGAGGGTTGTCCACCCGGACCAGACCGATGGTGGCGACCGCCTCAGCCTCACGATGGGCTTCGATGATTGCTCCGAGATGTCGATGTCCGTGAGCACGTCGCCCGAGATCACCAGGAAGGTGTCGTCGAGTTGGTCCATCGCGTTGCGGACCGACCCCGCGGTACCCAGGGGTGTCTCCTCGGTGGCATAGGTCATCTCACGCCGAACTCGGAACCGTCGCCGAAGTACGTTCGGATCGTCTCGGCCATGAACGCCACTGTCACCACGATCTCGGTGATCCCGTGGTTGCGCAACAGGGTCACGACGTGTTCCATCATCGGACGGTTCGCCAGCGGCATCATGGGTTTGGGAGCGTTCGATGTGAGCGGACGCAGCCTCGTGCCTTCGCCACCCGCCATGATTACGGCTTTCACTTGGTCTCCTCCATTGATGTGGGTGTCTCGAGGGCCGCCTGCGCAGCATGCTCTGCAGCGTTTGCAGCGCGCCCCTCCGCCAGAGCCCTCGGGCCCTCGCGTAGGTAACCGACAAATGCGATGTATCCGAACACGAGACCCGTGAGGCCGAACGCCCATGCGCCGACCAGGAGTGCATCCCTCAAACCCTGCGAGAGGCTCTCATCGCTGGCTACCAGGAACATTGGAAAGGCAAACATCTGTGCGAACGTGCCGGACTTGCCGATGAAGGTCACGTCCATCCTGCGGGCGCCCTTCAAGGTGATCAGGGCCACATACGCCGACATCACGATTTCCCGACCGATCACCAACAAGCCGAACCACAACGGAACCGCGCCGATGATGATGATCGAACCGACTCCGACGATCATCAGCAGTCGGTCGACAGTCGGATCGAACATCTTGCCGAAGTTGGAGACCTGACCGAACCGGCGAGCCACATAGCCGTCGACCCAGTCGGTCGCCCCCAGCACTCCCAACAGCACCGCTGCCTGCCAGCGGAGATCCTCGCCGAAGAGCAGCCACACGAAGACCGGAATGCACAACAGCCGCACCAGGGTGATCACATTCGGCAGCGGTCAGGAGGCGGTCCTCACCTTCGGGAATCACCTCACCGGCAAGGCCCCGTCGCTCGTGCGCCTGGTGCTCCGGGTCGGAGCTGTGCACATCGCTGGTCACATCGACACTCTAGGTAACCTCACGGCACGTGTGGTTCCCACGGGTCAGGAACTCACGATCCGAACGGGATCTAGGGTGTCGACCATGGACAACCCATCGTCAGAACCTGCCCCGGAGCCATCCGTATTCACCCGTGTCATCAACGGCGAACTCCCGGGTCGGTTCGTGTGGCGTGATGATCTGGTGGTCGCGATGTTGACCATCGCACCGATCCGCCCGGGCCATACGATGGTCATACCGATCCAACAGGTCGATTCCTGGTTGGACGTCACACCGGAGACATGGGCACACATGGGAACCGTCCAACAGGCCGTGGGCTCGGCATTGATGGAAGCCTTCTCCCCCGCACGGGTGGCATCGGCGATCCTCGGCTTGGAGGTACCTCACTGCCACGTGCACCTGGTCCCGATCAACCGCGAAAGCGACCTGAGCTTCGCCAACGTGGACCCCGACGTGGCTCCGGAATCCCAGGATGCGACGGCTGAGACCATCCGCGCCTGCCTGCGCAGGTTGGGTCACGGCCCACATGTTCCGCAAGTCGCGCGAATGAGCACCAGAACCGACCTCAAGGCTCTGCGCGCCCACCAGGTACCCACCTGGTGGCGAGATGCCAAGCTGGGTATCTTCATCCACTGGACTCCCGCGGCCGTGCCGGGCTGGGCGCCGGTCGATTCCGTGATCGGGGATCTGCTCTCGGCGGGACGACCTGACGCACTCGGCGAGAATCCCTACACCGAATGGTACGAGAACTCCCTGAGATTCCCGGATTCCTCGGCCAGCCGCCATCACCGGGAGACCTATGGCAACAAGCCGTACGCGGATTTCGTCGATGAATTCGCCGCCGGCCTCGAATCATGGGATCCCGAGGACTGGGCACGACGCTTCGCGGCAACGGGCGCGCGATATGTCGTGTTGGTGTCCAAGCACCACGACGGATGGTGCCTCTGGCCGAGCGAGGTCGCCAACCCCAACCGGCCCGGTTGGTACTCCGAGCGCGACATCGTCGGCGAACTCCGGGAAGCGGTGCTCGGCGCGGGCATGCGCTTCGGTCTGTACTACTCAGGTGGCCTCGACTGGACCTTCGATGCCAGGCCCATCGGCAACCTGGGCGACATGCTGGCCGCGATTCCGCGAGGGGACTATCCCGCGTATGCCGACGCACACGTGCGCGAGCTGATCGCCCGCTATCGCCCATCAGTGCTCTGGAACGACATCGCATGGCCCGCCACGGCTCCCAGCTTGTGGAAGCTCATGGGGCACTACTACGAGTCGGTTCCCGACGGTGTACTCAATGATCGGTGGATGCCATGGATGGCTCCGATCGCGGCGACGCAGCTCGACCCCGTACGCCGTGCAGCCAATACGCTGAACGCCCGTGCAACTCGCTCCGGTACGGGCCTGATCCCACCCAGGCCACCACACTTCGATGTACGTACACCCGAGTACGTCACATTCGACGATGTCCAGCGCGACCCGTGGGAGTGTGTTCGAGGGATCGATCACTCGTTCGGGTACAACCGCAACTCCGGGCCCGGTGACTTTCTCGGCGAGGAGGAGTTGCTCACCATGACGACCGACATCGTGTCGAAAGGTGGGAACCTCCTGTTGAACGTGGGCCCGCGTGGTGAAGACGCGACGATTCCCGCGGAGCAGTGTCGGGCACTCGATGCACTCGGACGTTGGAGCGGTTCCGAGGGCAGCTCGATCTTCGGTTCCCGCCCATGGGTACGACCCGTTGGACGCTCCATGGAGGGACATGACCTACGCATCTGGGCCCACGACCGTGTCACTTACGTTTCGGTCGGTCCAGCGGACCGACCTCGATCGAACGCTGAAGGCACCTCGGGCACCGTGACGATTCCGGGCGTGGCCACCACCCCGACGACGCTGGTATGCGACTCGGCGGGTAGGCCGCTCGATTTCAGGGCCGATGAATCGACCATCTCGGTGGAAATCACCGATTCGGACAACCGCCTCTGGCCGGTCGTGGAACTCCACGACTGCGCCGCACGACCCCTGTAGCAACTCCGAACGCCCGAGCTCACGGCGCCGCGTCGTGTTCCGTTTCGTCGAGATCCACTGCCTCGGTGAGCTGTTCACCCTTGTTGCGGACATTGTTCACTTCGGTCGAGACCGGGTGGAACGTGATCAGCTTGTTGGGTGCCGGTACGAGCAACTTGGCGATACGTGCCGGATCGGTTGCAGGATCGAGCCATTCCCCCCACGCTGAGGCCGGCAGGATTATCGGCATCCGATGGTGGAGTTCAGCCATCTTCTCGTTGGCTTCGCCCGTGATGATGGTCGATGAACGCACCGTCACCTCCTCATTGTTGCCGGATGAACTGCCCTCCGGCGCATCGGCAGCGCTGGGCAACGTTCCCTTCCATTCCTCCCACAACCCGGCGAACGCGAAGGGCTCCCCGTCAGGACGCCGGATATACCACGGCTGCTTGCGCTTCGCTCCCTCCGGCTTGTTCCATTCGTAGAACCCGTCCACAGGCAGGATGCAGCGCCGCTTCTTGAACGCCGAACGAAACGATGGCTTCTCAGCGACGGTCTCGGCGCGGGCGTTGATCAGTCGACTGGCGATCTTGAGATCCTTCGCCCACCGGGGAACCAAGCCCCAATAGAAGGTGTCGAGCTTGCGATCCGTGCCATCGGAATACACCACGAACACGTCGGTGGTGGGCGCGGTGTTGAAGTTCGGCCGATGCTCGAGGGCCTGTTCGCTCACCTGGTCGGCGTCGAAGTAGTCGGCGATCTCCTGTGCGCTGGAAGAAGAAACGAATCGTCCACACATGTCCCCGGACACTATTGCTTCGAAGCCCCGCTCCGAGTGCACCAGCAGTGTCGAAACCTGCGAGCCGACCGATGAAGTCACATCGTGCAAGGACGGTCACCGGGAACCAGGGTAGGCGCCGGTACGATCTGGTCGCCCATGACCGAACGACCGACAGACACCCGGGGTGCAGCTCCCAGGACGGCAGCCGCCCCCGTCGTGTCGATCATCACACCGACTTTCAATGAATCCGAGAACCTTCCGATCCTTGTTGCCCGGATCCACGAGGCCCTGGGCGACATCCCCCACGAGATCGTCATCGCAGACGACAACTCTCCGGACGGCACTTGGCGGGTGGGCGAGGAACTCGCCGTTCGGGACCCCTCGATCGTCGTGTTGCGTCGCTTCCACGACCATGGCCTGTCGGCCGCGGTACTCGATGCCATGTCGACCGCACGCGGTCCCTACATGGCGGTCATCGATGCCGACCTACAGCATGATGCCTCGATCCTGCCCGACATGCTCGAGCGACTCCGCAGCGACTCCGCCGATGTGGTGGTCGGCAGCCGTGAGTCCGAGGGAGGTGGCTACGGCGAATGGAGCATGGGCAGGCGCTTCGTATCCTGGGTGGCCACCGGTGTCGCCCAGCTGCTCCTGCGAGTGCCCACCGACGATCCGATGAGCGGGTACTTCATGTTGACCCGCGAGGCCTACGAGTCGACAGCCGCCCAGATCAACCCGCTCGGGTTCAAGATCCTCCTCGAATTCATCGGCCGCAACCGATCGCTACGGGTAGAGAACGTGGGGTACACCTTCGCCAACCGGATCCACGGACAGACGAAGTTGAAACCGAGCGTCATCCGCTCCTACCTACTCGCGGTGGCCGAGCTCCGGCTTGGTCGTCAGATCGATCCGATCTTCTTCCTGTACGTTCTGGTGGGCATTTTCGGACTGATCGTCAACTCGGTTCTGTTCGCATTCTTCGAAGCGCTGGGTTTCCCGCAAGTCACCACCGGACTGAACGAGGCCCTCGATCCGATCTACTCCTCGTTCGTGGCCAGCGTCGGAATCACCACGATCATGTTGTTCGCGATCAACAACGAGTTCACGTTCTGGGAAGAGCGGTACAGGGGATGGCGGACTCTGGGAGCGTTCGCCATCTATGCCGTCATGACCCTCGTCGGCACACTCGTACATGTGGCGGTGTTCTCCTGGTTGCAGGAATCGGGGTTCCTCTTCAGCCTCATCGGCGACAACGCGGCCCGGGTACTGCACAATCTGATCGGGGCGACGATCGCGCTCGTGGTGAACTGGTACCTGAACACCACTTTCGTGTGGCGCCGGCGGCTCTAGGTCCGCGATCCGCAATACGGGTAGGGAGTCAGCGACCTCTGAGTGATCGAGTCAGGTCTTCGAGGCGCACTTCGGCGCGGAGCAACACAGGCTCCGCGTTCGCAAGCACGTCGCGGGCATCGGTCAGGTCGATGACATCTTCATCGCCCGCGACTTCGTTCAGCTGGGCCAATGCGTCTTCGAGGCGGGCCATCGCCAGGAGTGTGTCCAACGGCCCGATCGTTGCGGCCAGGGCTTCTGTGCGTTCCGCTACCTGCTCCAAATGCATGGATCAATCCTGACCGATGCATGACATTCAGCCAATGGGCAGCCCTTCCCGCGCGACACGGCCGCGTGGGCAATATGGCACACCCTCCTTGGTGTCCAACTCGACGCCCGACACTCAGTTCAGTCCCGTCCGCGCCGATGGAGCGACGTGCGCTTCCTACCGGGTGTCATCGAGCATGGACGTGCCAGAAGGCCATCCAGAGTGGATACACCTTCTCCGAACCAACTGTCGAGGTCACCGAGGACCTGGCGAACTGCGACCTCGACGGTGATGGGATCACCGATGACGTCGACACCGACACCACCGACTTCTGTGTGTCCATCGAGGATTCGGACGCATGTGTCGCCGGTGCGACGACCGCACCACTGGTGACCCAGCCCCCCATCGTCGATGTGATGAACCCGACGACCACGACCACGACCACGACCACGGCCACGGTGCCGCAGCCAGGCACTCCCGATCCAGGTACACCTACGCCCAACCCTTCGCGTCTGAGCCCGACCGGCTGACCGCCACGGCAAGGAACCTGCAACACCGTCGAGTCTGAATTCACGCTCAAGTTTTCGGCGGTGGCTGCCGATGAATGTGCATGGACTCACCCGCTCTCGGTCACCCGACTGAGCTCACGAACCAGGTTCTGGCGCGGGTACTGGGTGCCGCGGCACTGGCGATCACCGCCATCGTGATCGTGCTCATGATGCGGATCGGGCCAGTGCTCGTGACCATCGCACCCGGCAGGGGCATCCATTCCGGGGACTCCCTGGGCCTGATGAGCGCAGCTGCTGCCTTCATGTTGATCGAACCCCTGCTCCGCAGGCGGTTCACCCCCGCCGTCGCGCAGGTGGCTCGAGGTTGACTGTGACTGTCTGCTCGGGGCTCCGGACCTGAACGGCGGAAATCCGTCATCGGGGTGTGGGCGATTGCTGAGCCGGATCCGGTCAGGCCGAGAGCATCGGTGAGGTCCTGGTGCCCATCCGAACACTTCACCGGGGATCCCGACCAGACAGGCTGCGTTCCTACGTCCGGCCCCATACGAACGGTCGTCGAACTCGAAGGTGTTGAAGTTCTGTGCAACCAACCGGGGTTGGCGCAGCATCGGCTGTTTGGGCCCGGATACAGTTCGGTTCAACAGGCGACGGGTGACTCAGACGTGGCATGACTCGCACAAGTCGAGGCTGAGAGGGACGGATCAGGTTGATCAGCTCACGGCGCCCGGTCAATGAAGCCATGCCCGTACGGAACGGATCCCGCCTCGCCTCACAACGAGTGAGGGCGTGCTACCGAGATGCTCCCGATAGGTGCGCCGCGTGAGCAGCGGCGACCTGTTCTGGATCAAGGTGGCCTTTGCTGCAGTGGTGGCGGTGGTCGGCCTGGTAGGGAGTTTCCTACCGTGGATCATCGGAGGGCGTGGAGCCGGCGAACGCCTGCTCTCGCTGAGCGACACCTTCGCGGGCGGAGTGCTCGGCGGAGCCGGCATCATCCACCTTCTGGGCGGCGGAATCGACGCATTCCACGCCGCGCTCCCGAGGCTCGCCTATCCCCTCGCCCTCGTCCTGGCAGGTAGCGGATTCCTCCTCATCCTGCTCATCGAGGGAGTGATCGTCGCCGGGCACCCGGGCCACGACACACCGCCTCCCCAACCGGCGTCGGTCGTGGTCCAACATGAGGTGGATTGGCACCCTGGTGGCTCAGGATCCTCCGCCTATCCGGTGATCCTGCTCATTGTGCTCTCGCTCCACTCGGTGATCCTCGGCCTGGCGCTCGGCGCCCAGAGTGCTCTAGCTGGTGCCCTGGTCGTCTTCCTGGCGATCGTGGCCCACAAGGGGGCGGCCGGATTCGCCCTCGGTGTCGGCTACCGCAGAGCCGGCCTCACCCACCGCGACGCCCTGCCACAGCTCGCCTTCTTCTCGACGATGACCCCACTCGGGATCGTGGCCGGTGCGAGCATCGGCGTGGCGCTGGCCGGCCGCTCCGACACGCTCTTCGAGGCAGTCTTCGACTCGCTCGGTGCGGGGACCTTCATCTACATCGCCGCCCTGGACATCATCAAGACGGAGTTCGACAGCCCCGACTATCACGCGCAGAAGTGGTTGGCGGCCACCCTCGGGTTCGCCATCATGGCACTCCTGGCGATCTGGATCTAGACGCGGATCCGTTCGGGTCGAAAGCCCCGTTGCGGTGGGATGGCAGACTACGTCTGATGGACCAGATCGCGCGGCGTTTCACGCCGGACTACCGCAAGGCGTTCGACGCCTGGCTGGAGACCGATCCGCTCAACAACCCGGACGCGCCGCCAGGTCCCGGCTACATGCCCGGTTCTATCCAACCCGAACATGGAGAAGGCGGCCCAATTGAACACAGAGGCAAGCAGGCAGTTCGACGAAGGCACCGTCGCGCGGGAGACCGGTGAGAAATACGTTCGCGACACGGTGCTGTTCGCGTCCGTGCTCTTCCTCGTTGCGATGGCGCAGCGCCAGAAGAGCCACGGTGCCCGCGTGGCGGCCAACACCATCGCGGCCGGTCTGCTGGTGTTCGTGATGTTCTCGGTCCTCACACTCCCGCGAGTCTGATTCGACTGCTTCACGACCGGGTGGCACCACGTCACGGGAGCGCTCAGCGGTCACCGGTAGGACGACGCCGACGACAGCGAGCACAACCATCGAACCCATCGCCCGAAGGGTGCCGGTCCGGCCACTACCAACTGGGGCTGAAAACCGGCGGAACCCCTGCCGTAGCAGGGGTTCCGGTCCGTCGGGCTGGGGAGATTCGAACTCCCGACCTCTTGACCCCCAGTCAAGCGCGCTAACCAAGCTGCGCCACAGCCCGGGGGAAGGTCATCGTAGCCCCATCCGGCGCCCCACCCGAATCCCGCGGACCATCTTGCCGGGGATCCGGGTACGACTCAGAAGTACCGGCCGATCAGCCACGTGATCGCCTGGACCAGACGCCAACCCAGGTAGATCGTAAGTGCCACTATCAGCACCCAGAAATGCCAGGGAGCCTTGACCTTCTTGCGAGACCTGGGTTCGGTCGCACCCGGATCGTCCGACTGGACCAGGACAGCTGCGTCCGGATCGGCGACGTGGTGCCCTGACGGACAGTTCCCCTCCGCCGAGAGCGTCGAAGGGGTGTAGAAACGGTCACAATCCTCACACCATGGCATCAACGTCTCCATATCCCACGTGAGCCGACTCGCGAGCCGGAAAGCCGAAAGCTTCGCAAGCGAGTCTCGCACCATGAATCCCCGGGGTCATACTCGCGTGCCGCAGATCACACCCGCGGTGTGTCATTCAAACGGGTGGCACTCCGTGCCTGCGGTTCGAGAAGCTGCGGTCCTTGCCTTCGGCACGGGTCAGGCGACGGTGCAACTCACCACGCAGCTCGCCCCAGTCCAGCACGGCGTCCACGACGAGTTCGGACGCAAGCCGCAGCATGTTCACGTCCTCCTCGTAGACCTCTCGCTGCTCCGCGATGAACCGTTCACGCTCGGCAGCATCAGTGATCTCGGCGATCTTCTTCGCGAAGACCGCATTGACGGCCGCCTCGGGGCCCATCACAGCAATCTTTGCCGACGGCATGGCGATGGTCGCAACCGGGTCGAACGCCGGCCCGCACATGGCGTACAGGCCGGCTCCGTAGGCCTTGCGTACGATCACGGAGATCTTCGGCACGGTTGCTTCGGAAACTGCGGTGATCATCTTCGCCCCGTGACGGATGATGCCCTCTCGTTCAACCTGGGTGCCGATCATGAAACCCGGCACGTCTGCGAGGAAGACCAGTGGAAGCCCGAACGCATCACACAGCCAGATGAACCTTGCCGCCTTGTCGGCTGAATCGGTGAACAACACCCCGCCGACATGTTGGGGGTTGTTCGCCACAACACCAACCGGGCGCCCTTCGAGCAGGCCGAATGCACATATCAACTCGGGGGCGAACAGCGGCTTGATCTCGAAGATCGAATCCTCGTCGAGCAGGCCATCGAGCACGTCGTGCATGTCATAGCCGGCAGTCTCCTCACCGGGAACGATCGAGCCGTCCAGAGTCCTCGCCGGCGGTTGCGGAGCGTACTTGGGAGGGGCCTCGGTCCAACGTTGGGGAAGGTAGGACAGGTATTCGCGTGCTTGTTCGATCGCGTCGGCATCGTCGACCGCAAGATTGTCCCCACACCCGGACACCGTTGCATGCATCCGTGCGCCACCGGTCTCTTCGAGGGTTGCCACCTCGCCGATGACCATCTCCGCCATTCGAGGCGACCCCAGGTACATCGATGCGTTTCCCTCGACCATGATCACGATGTCACAGAAGCTCGGGATGTAGGCACCTCCCGCAGCGGATGGTCCGAACAGACAGCAGACCTGCGGCACCATGCCCGACAGCTCGACCTGGTTGCGGAAGATCCGCCCGGCTCCCCTACGTCCCGGGAACAGCTCCACCTGGTCGGTGATACGCGCTCCGGCAGAATCCACGAGCCATACGACCGGAAGCTCATCGCGGAGAGCCGTCTCGGTTAGGCGCACGATCTTCTCAACGGTCCGAGCCCCCCACGAACCGGCCTTGACCGTCGGATCGTTGGCCATCACGCACACCGGACGGCCATCCACCTCCCCCACCCCTGTGACTACTCCGTCAGCCGGCAGCGCAGGATCCATCTCTTCGGTGTAGGGCGCGTTGGCGAGGAGCTGGTCCTCCACGAACGTACCCGGGTCACACAACAGATCGATCCGGTCACGGACCCAGAGCTTGTTCTGGGAGGCAAGCTTCTCCGCGCCACTCTCCAGGTTGCCCTCGCGCGCCTTCGCCACAGCGGTGCGCAGCATTGCGGCTTGTGACCCAGCCGCGGCCGGATCGTCCATCAGCTGACCCCGATGAGGTCGATCGTGAAGACCAGCACCCCGCTCGGACCACCATTGCTGGATTCCTCGCCGTAGGCCTGCTCGGGCGGTATCACGAGTGTCCGGCGCCCGCCGACCTTCATCCCGACCAGACCGTCGGTCCAGCCCTGAATGACACCATCGAGCCCGAACTCGCTCGGATCGCCGCGCTCCCAGGAAGAATCGAACTGCTTGCCATTGCTGGCTTCGATACCCGTGTAATGGGCCAGCACGGTATCCCCGGGACAAACCACGTCGCCTTCGCCGACCACATCGTCGATCCACACGAGATCCTTGGTGTCCTTGGTCCCTTTGGGAACCGACACCTTCGGAGCGCCACGATCTTCAGCGGCCTTCTGGGCATCCTTGTCCGCATCGACCGAGCTCTGGGTCTGTGCAGGCGCCTCGTCGGACACCGACAACAGATCGACCACGAAGATCAACTCATCGTCTGCTGTGAGTCCCGATTCAGGCGGCGGCTCTGCACCTGCTACATCGGTTGCGGGCACGAGAAAGGCCGTCCGACCACCGACCTTCATATTCTCCACGGACTTGGCGAACGCCGGGAACACCTGGGTCAACGGGATTGGTGCGGGTTGCCCCACATCCCAGGAACTCTCGAGAACCGAACTGTCCTTCGGATTGATGATGCTGTACTGCACATTGACGGTGCCATCGGGTATCACGGCATCGCCGGTTCCTTTGACGATCACCACAGGGTCGCTGGAATCGCCGACCTCGGCGATCATCTCGGCAGGATCCGGCTTTCCGCGCTTGTCGACCTCTGCAACCACAGCAGGATCAGGTTCCGAGGTGTCTGTCGTAGCAGCGTCCCCGGAGGAATCTATGGTCTTCGAATCGGCGGCCGCGGCGTCACATTCCTTCGGCACCGGGGGTGCACCCACGTTCTGCCCCGAGGCCGAATCGTTCTTGGAGGAGTCATCGCCATCTGACGAGCACGAGGCAGCGAGCAGGGTGACGGCAACCACAGCGGCCGCCAGACGCAGGAACATTCTTGATCGGGTCGAATTCACCCGCCCAGTCTGGCCTACGAGCCCCCGCGAATTCGCACGCGCAGCTTGATCGGAGTAGCTCCCAGGTCGAACCCCTCGCGGATCGACCGCTCCAGATACCGCAGATAGCTCGAATGGAGTTCACGGTTTGTGAACAACGTGAACGTGGGTGGATCGGTCGCGCCCTGTGTGGCGTAGAGCACCCGGCCGCCGTGTGGGGCGGGTTGGGCCTGTTGGGCACGTCGCAAGACGTCGTTGACCTGGCGGGTCGGAATGCGGGTCTGGTAGGCCACGATCGAACCCGACAGAGCCGGGAGCAGCTTTACGACTCCCTTGCCCGAGAGTGCCGAGATCTTCAGCACAGGAGGCCCACCGAGGAATGCGAGACGCCTTTCGACCTGGTACTCCACCTCTGATTTGCGTTCGGCGTCGAGCAGTTCCCACTTGTTCAGCAGGATCACCACGGGACAGCCCGCTCCGTCGACCCTTTCCGCCAGGCGCTGGTCCTGGTGGGTCACGCCTTCGGTGCTGTCGATGACCAGGAGCGCCACGTCTGCGGTGTCGACCGAACGCAGTGCCCGCAGCATCGAGAAGTACTCGGTGTTCTCATCGATGCGGGCCTTGCGCCGCATACCCGCCGTGTCGACGAAGCGGATCCGGCCGGCTTCGGTATCGACCACCGTGTCGATCGAGTCCCGAGTTGTCCCGGGCATGTCGTGCACCACGGACCGATCAGCACCGATCAGACGGTTGAACAGTGTGGATTTGCCCACATTGGGTCGCCCGACGAGTGCCACCGACACAACCCGATCGGCTCCATCATCGTCGGAGACTCCACCATCTGCATCCTCGTTTCCGCTCTCGCCGTCAACGTCGGGCGCAGAGTCCGTCTCCGGGAAAAAGGCGTTCACGACCTCGTCCAGGAGGTCGCCGGTCCCGCGGCCGTGCAGGGCGGAGACCGGGTGGGGATCACCCAGTCCCAACGACAACAGTTCCCACACTCCGGCTTCGTGCACTGAGTCATCGACCTTGTTGGCGACGACGAACACTGATGCATCCAGGCTCCGCAGGAGATTCGCCACCCGCGCATCATCGTCGGTGACACCGACGGTCGCATCGATCACGAATAGCACCACATCGGCATGCTGCAGCGCTGCTTCGGCCTGCGACGAGACCTTTTTCTCGAGTGCCGAGCCGCCGGCCAACCACCCGCCGGTATCCACGAGGGTGAACTCCCGTCCGCGCCAGTTGGCCTCCACCTCGAGGCGATCGCGGGTGACCCCCGGGCGCTCCTCCACGATCGCCTGGCGACGACCGAGGATGCGGTTCACCAAGGTGGACTTGCCCACGTTGGGGCGTCCCACGATCGCAACGATCGGTTGGCGGGATCCCGAGCCACCGGTTGGTTCGTCCGGTTCAGGCATTTGCCGGCGCTCCGGACGCTGTCCAGCGCTGGGCGCGCTCGCCGAGTGCCCGCCGCAACGACACTCCGTCAGTGGGCACGACCTCGACAGGCCTCGGGAGCTCGTCCGGGGACAACCCGTCCAGGAAGACCCCTCGCGACAGGCACACGTCGGGCAACAGGTATCGGTGGCCGACAGGTTGCGCCGCGAGAGCACGCGCCACGTCCTCACCGACCATGAGCCCGGTCACCCCTGTGTTGCCTCCGAAGTACCGGTTCTGCACCTCGAGCACCCGAACCTCATCACGTCCGAGTGATTCGATCAGCGGTGTGAGGACCTTCGTGCCCAATGGTCCCGAGAGCACCCCTACCGGAACTCCGCGGCGGGGCCCCAGACTCACCGAGGTGGGAGCCGCGCCGGAACCGTCGGACCCGCTCGTGCGGGGAGCCCGGTAGCCGTCAGCGGGAGCGCCGTCGACCCAACTGAAGAACCCCGGCTGCACTCCGATGCCCGCTTCGCTGATGCCGTTGAACTCCATCTCGAATGCTCGGGCCATGCCGATACCGTCCTCGTGCATGCCGAAGCCGTCATAGGTCTCGGCGTCGGGGAAGGGCCGGTCGGCGAGCAGGTAGTACTCGTCAGCTGCGTGGACCATCGGGTGACCCAACGCCTCGTTGAACATCTCCTGCGCGTCGGAAACAGCCGCCAGGACCGCGTTGGCCTCCTCCACGGTGTGGGGACGCATCGTGGACTCGGTGCTGAATCGACTCACCCCGAGCGGAACCACCGCCACATCGGCGAGGTCCGGATAGGTATCCAGTACCCCGGTGAAGGTCTGCACCAGTGCATCTCCATCGTTGCGACCGGGACACACCACGATCTGCCCGTGTACCTCCACACCGTGATCCAGCAAGGCCCGGAGCCAGCGCAGGCTCATGGCGCCCCTGCGGTTGCGCAACATCTCGGCGCGCAGATCCGCATCAGTGGTGTGAATCGACACGAACAACGGTGAGAGTCCCTCGGTGACCACTCGTTCCAGGTCTGCTTCGGTGAACCGGGTGAGGGTCGTGAAGTTGCCGTAGAGGAACGAGAGCCGGTAGTCGTCGTCCTTCAGGTAGAGACTGCGGCGCATCCCCGGCGGAAGCTGGTAGATGAAACAGAATTCGCAGTGGTTGTCGCACGTTCGGACCTCGTCGAAGACGGGAGAGTCGACCTCCACCCCGAGAGGGGTGCCCGGGTCCTTGGTGACCTCGAAGCTGATTTCGATACCCCCGCGACGCACATCCAGGTCGACCTGGTCCTCGTCGGTCAACCACCGGTACTCGATAACGTCACGAACCGGACGGCCCGAGACCGCTAGTAGTTCGTCGCCCGCGGTCAGCCCGGCCTCGTCGGCTGGAGATCCGGGCGCGACCGAGGAGATGACCGCTGCACGCAAGGAACCAATGGTACAGGGCCTTCGGCTGTGGAATAATCCGCCCATGGAACTGTTGGGGGCGACATCGTATCCGAGCGCGGCGGAACACCGTCCCGGGCACCACCGCATGACCGTCAACTCCGCGCCACGCGGTCGCGGGCCATTCGGAGTGGTCGTGGGCCTGGCCGCACTGGTCCTGCTTGCTTCGGCCTGCGTGCCACCACCCCCCGAACCGGCGACCGGCGTGTCACCGAACGACGCACCGCGGGCCTCCGAGGCCGCCTATACCGGGGACGGTCCGTATGCGGCGGGCGTATCCACGATCAGCCTGGGCGACCGCGACATGGAGATCTGGTATCCGGCAGCTCCGGCGGACGCCCTGGGGAAGGCACACGACACCTACTACGTGCGCGACTTCGTCGCAGGTTGGGTCAAGGACCTGTTCCGGCGGATGTGAACCCTCCGTATGTGACCGACGCGGTACGTGACATCCCAGCGTCCACCGATGGACCCTTCCCACTCGTTTTGTTCTCCCACGGCTTCGCCGGCTTCCGTCTGACCAGCACGGCTTTGACCACACACCTCGCGTCCTGGGGTTTCGTGGTGATCGCGCCGGACTACCTCGAACGCGGCCTGGCCGGTGTACTCGGCGAAGGGCCCGCCAACCCGCGTCCGGACACACAGATCGCCGATGAGGCCATCGAGAGCCGCCAGAACCGCTGACACTACCACGGGCGGACCCTTCGAGGGGGTCATCGACGGGTCGACCGTCTACCCGATCGGCCATTCCGCAGGAGGTGGCACCTCGCTTCGACTCCTGACCCGCAATGACGTCACCTCGGCGATCCCCATGGCAGCGGGAGTGTCCGAACTGAGCCTCATCCAGGGGAACGCCCCGTTGTTGCCGGCCGACAAGTCGATCATGTGGCTCGCCGCCCGCGGCGATGGTGTGGCATCAGTGGACGACATCCGCACCGGCTTCACCTACACCGCGGGTCAACGACGCCTCGTCGAACTGGATCGAGCGGGTCACAACAACGCCTTCACTGATCTCTGCGAGATCGGAGACGGCGGCATCGCTGCGATAGCGCGTTCGACGGGCCTTCCCCTGCCGGATGCACTTCTGGCACTCGGTGACGACGGGTGCACCCGTCCCCCGAACGCTCCGGGTCCACAGGTGTGGCCCGAGGTGTTCCACTTCGTCACCGCCGAGTTGCGATTCCGCTCCGGGCTCGATCCCCAACCGGTAGGCCTGGGCGATGGGGTCGTCGACTCCTTTGACGACGTGCTCACATATCGCCACGACCCCTGACCCGAAACTCCCCGGCCTGTCCTTTCCGGCTGGGAACACGACCGGGCAGTCCGGGTGACCAAGAAACCGTTCTTGACCGAGGAACCGTTATTGGAGGAACCGTTCTTGGAGGAACCGTTCTTGGAGGAATCGCCACGCCAGGCGCGTGGTTCGCCTCCAAGTTCGCCGCTTGAGTCGGCTGGGCAAGTTCGCCGCTTGAGTCGGCTGGGCAAGTCCGCCACGCCATTGAGTCGGCTGGGCAAGTCCGCCACTTGAGTCGGCTGGGCAAGTCCGCCACTTGAGTCGGCTGGGCAAGTCCGCCGCTTGAGTCGGCTGGGCAAGTCCGCCGGGTGATCGGGTCGTCCGAAAGAGGGCGTGTAGCCTCAGGCCCGTGAGCGACTCCCCTGACGCAACACACCAACCGGGGGTGGACCGGGTACTACTGGCGGCGCCCCGGGGATTCTGCGCCGGCGTGGAAATGGCGATCAAGGCTCTGGCATGGATGGTCAGAGCCTTCGAAGCCTCCCGTGTACTGCTACCACGAGATCGTCCACAACCAGATCGTCGTGCGACGATTCGAGAACCTCGGAGTCATCTTCGTCGACGACATCGCCGAGGTTCCCGAGGGCCGGCCCATCATGCTCTCGGCACACGGTTCAGCACCGGAGGTCCTAGAAGCAGCCCAGGCCAGGGGTGGATTCGTAGTTGACGCCGTGTGCCCCCTGGTGACCAAGGTCCACCATGAGGTGAAGGTACGTGCCAAGAAAGGCTACGACATCGTCTACGTGGGCCACGAAGGCCACGAGGAGGCTGTGGGCACCATGGCCGTCGCACCGAACGCCATCCACCGGGTGGAGAGCATCGAAGAGGTAGCGGCCCTCCCGGCGCTCGAGACCCCGGTCGCCCTGCTGGCCCAGACCACTTTGTCGCACCGGGACTGGGCCGACGTCGCAGAGGCAACCATGGAGCGCTTCCCCGAGACGTGGATGCCCGGACGCAGCGACCTGTGCTTCGCCACCACGAACCGCCAGACAGCCCTGCTCGAGATCGCTTCCCGCTGCGATGCTGTCGTCGTGATCGGTTCGGCGAACTCCTCGAACACCCGGGCTCTCGAGAAGCTGGCCCGTGAATCGGGAAGTCCCAGGGTGGTGCGGGTCAACGCGGCCGATGAGCTACCTGCTGACCTCCAGGGCACGGTCGGCGTCACTGCAGGGGCATCGGCTCCCGAAGAACTCGTCCTGTCGGTGATCGATGCCCTGAGTCCCGCCGAAGGCGTCGAGGAGATCCGGGTCACCGACGAGGAGGAGTACTTCCCTCCCCCGCGTTCGCTGCGCGACCTGCTCGCATCGATCGACATGGTTGCGAGCATCGGTCTGGGTTGCGACCCGGAGGCCATTCCAGCGGTCAATGACCGCAATCGTCCGGCGTCGGAGGTCCTCGCGGACCTGGCCTGACCGGTGTCCGGCGCGCCGGTTGCGGCTAGCGAACCTCGTCGTAGAGCTCCTGGAGGGCAACCCGCAGTTGGTCGGTCAACTCGTTGACCTTTCGGCGCGGGACCCGACCCTCCAATGCGACGTCCGGGTAGATGGGTTCTCCGATCACCACGCGGACCTTCGCGGGGCGGATCATCTTCGCTCCGATCGGCATCGCTCGGTTCGTCCCCCCGATCCCCACCGGGATGACGGGAATCCGATTCCGACATGCCACGAACGCGGGGCCCTGTTGCAGCTCGGTGAGCGTCGGGCCCCGACTGACGTCGACCCTCGGGAAACATGACGAGTGGTTCGCCACCGCTCACGGCTTCTTCGGCAAACCGTAGGGCCGTACGATCAGCGCCACTGCGATCAACCGGAAACGCGCCCATCGCCTCGATGAACGAGCCGAATCTCGGTGCGTTCCACAGCGAGTCCTTCGCCATGAAACGCATCCGTCGCTTCACTGCCATGCCGGCCACCAGAAAGTCCAGGTAGGAACGGTGAACCGGACACAGGATGAAAGGTCCGACACTGGGAACGCGATCGCGGCCGGACACCTCGAAACGCCATAAGAACTTCGCGATCACCCGTGCCAGGCTGACCAGGAACCGGTAGACCAGATCACTCAGGGGGCTCACGACCCGTAGGTGCGTCGGAGCGCCACGACGATGACGCCTACCATCGATCCGAGAGGACTGATCGTCGCGCGGGGCACACCCCCCGCGGTTCGCGACTTTTCGTCGGTCATGACTCGGCTACGGATCTCGATGCCTGCTCGACCATGGCCACGAGGGTCTCCACGGCATCCTCGATCCCCATTTCTGAAGTATCGAGGGTGACGGCGTCACCGGCGGTCACGAGGGGACTGTCGCTACGTTCGGTATCAGCGGCGTCACGTCGCGCGATGTCCGCGGCAACATCGTCGTAGTCGAGATCGGTCATCTCCTTGGCCCTGCGGGACGCCCGGACATCCTGCGAAGCGGTCAGGTAGACCTTGAGCAGCGCATCGGGAAACACCACGGAGCCGATGTCGCGACCTTCGATCACCCCTCCACCACGTTCCAACGCCCAGGCCCGCTGCCGTGCCCGGAGCTCCTCACGTACCGCGGAGTTGGCTGCGACGACCGAAACTGCCCGGGTGACCTCGGGACCGCGGATCTCCACGGTCGCATCGATGTCATCGACCCGGACACCCTCATCTGAAACAACGATGTCAATCGCTTCGGCCAGGGCAGGCAACGCGTTCGGCCTCGTCGGGGTCGATACCCTGTCGGATCGCGGCGAACGCCACGGCACGGTACATGGCGCCGGTGTCGAGATAGGTCAGGCCGAGGCGCTGCCGCGAGGCGTGCGTCCCACCGTTGACTTGCCGGACCCGGCCGGGCCGTCGATCGCTATGACTCGCATGACCACATCCTAGGAACCTCGCTGCTCGGAGCCGCTCAACTGCATCCCAGAACCCGGGAAATGTCTTGGCAACACACCCAGGGTCAGAAATGGATACTCCGGTGGTCAGCAAGCCCAGAACGGCAAAGCTCATGGCCATGCGGTGATCGTCATAGGTCTCCACCACCCCTGGCGACACGTCCCCGGGTTCGACTGCGAAGCCATCCGGCAGCTCGACGGCATTCACACCCAGACGGGTGAGTTCGGCAACTACAGCGGCAATGCGATCGGTCTCCTTACCCCTGGCGAACCCGATTCCCGAAACGGTGGTCGGACCTACCGCAAGCGGGGATATGGCGGCCAGCGTCGGTGCTGTATCCGAGATGTCCACCATGTTCACGTCTGCCCCGACGAACCTGCCCGTACCACGCACCTCGACATGGTCGTCGGCCACATCCACGTCGGCTCCCATAGAAGCCAGCACGGTGGCGAAACCCAGATCGCCCTGCAGGGAGGCTCTGCCCAGCCCCTCAACTCGGACCCGTCCCCCACCGGCAGCCGCGAGTGCGAAGAAGTAGGACGCGGTCGATGCATCGGGCTCCACCGCGTACTCCCGGCCGACATAGGGCTTCGGCGCCACGAGGATCCGTCGGAGTCCGCCATCGGCCAGTTCGGTGACGACCTCGGCGCCGAAAGCCCTCATCACTTCGATGGTCATCTCGACGTAGGGCTGGGACACCAGCACACCGCTCACGGAGACCCGGAGCCCGTCCGGCATCAGGGGCGCGGCCAGGAGCAGTCCGGTCAGATACTGACTGGAGATGCTGCCTCGCACCTCGACCTGGCCTCCGGAGAGCCCCCCGGGACCCCCCGAGAGCCTCACGGGTAGGTGACCCCGGTCACCCAACGGTTCGACCTTCGCTCCGAGAGAAGTCAGCGCATCCCAGAGGTCGGCCATGGGCCTACGACGCAACGGGGGCGCGCCGTCGAGCACCACGGACCCTCCGCCGAGACACGCAACAGGAGCGACGAAGCGAGAGGTCGTGCCCGACAAGCGGGCATCCAGCACCGCACCGTCACGCCCGATCGTCGACGTTCCGGCCACCGTGATCGTCGAGCCGTCGGTGTGTGCGGTAGCACCCAACCTTCCGAGGCAATCGACCATCGCCTCGGTGTCGTCGGAAACGAGCGCTCCGGTGATCACGGAATCACCATCGGCCATCCCCGCACACAACAGGGCGCGGTTCGTGATCGACTTGGACCCGGGGATCACGACCGTCGCATCGGGTGGCTGATCCAGGGGTTCGATCCGGAATGGATCCGGCAGCATGAGCTTTCCGGGTGGAATGTCGCCGGCCATCAAGCATCTCCCAACGGATGGATCCCTACCTGGCGACCGCTCAGCTCGAGACCGCTGCGGAACTTCTCGGCATCACGATGGTCGACCACCAGCACCAACATGGCTCCGGCCGATCCCGAGGCATGGATCACTTCGATGTCGTAGACGTTGATGTCTGCTTCGGTGGCCATCGTGGTGATCGCCGCGAGCTCGCCCGGTCGATCGGTGACCTCGACCCGCATCTCGACGAGTTCGTCAGCTGTGGGAGCACCCTCGGGCAGGTTCCTACGGGCACGTTGAGCGAGCGAGAGCCGATCCTCGAGATCGACCCTGCGCCCCTGCGCGACGATCGCTCGGACCTCACCAAGTGAATCCAGAAGCTCGTCGAGGACTTCACATATCGCGGCCGAGTTGTCGTTGCAGATGTCGAGCCAGATCCCCGGGTCGCCTGCGGCCACCCGGGTCATGTCGCGGAATCCGCCCGCTGCAAGACGCTTGAGCGCCGGATGTTCCACAGCACGCTCCTCGGCGACACCCATCAGCGCTGCAGCAGTCAGGTGTGGCACATGGGAGACGGTTGCCACAAGCCGGTCGTGTTGCAAAGGTTCCAGGGTCACGATCTCCGCCCCCATGGAACGAACGACGCTGTGCACCAGCGACAACGCGTCGGGGTCGGTCCGGTCGGTGGGTGTGAGTGCCCATGTGGCGCCCGCGAACAGGTCTGCGTGGGCACCATCCACACCAAGTGCTTCAGAGCCCGCCATCGGGTGACCCCCGACGAATCGGGGGTGGTCGACGGCCGCGACAACGGGCCCCTTGACGCTTCCGACGTCGGTGACCACTCCGCCGCGATCGAGGGCCTGGCGCGCAAGTTGGGGAACCGATCCAACTGGCGTCGCAATGAAAGTCAGGTCGGCGGCAGGGTCGATTCCGGTCATGTCAATGGCGCCGAGCTCGAGGGCCCGGGCAAGCGTCGGGCCATCCTCATCGGTACCGGTGACGTGCCAACCGAGCTCACGCAACGCGAGGCCCACCGAGCCACCGATGAGGCCCGTGCCGACCAACGTGGCCCGGCTCTGCCCGGCTGTGGCCGCTCCGCTCGAGTCACTCATGAACGCTCCTGCGCGCGGTCGCCGCCATGGCGGAAGATCGACATTGCGGGTTCCTGTCACTCCGGAAGGTCATCGCGCAGGCCCCGGGCACCTTCCAGGTAAACATGACGCATGGCGTCCCGGGGACGGTCGGAGACCAGGTGCATCATCACGCGTATGCAGTGGGGGGTGGCACCGTCTATGTCGAGTTCCTGGGTGCACATGAGAGGGACGTCGCCCAGGCCCATACGCCGCGCAGCGAGGGCCGGGAATGCCGCATGGAGGTCGGGGGTGGCACTGAGCAGGATCGAAATCAGATCCTCGTGGGACACGTCGTTGCGGTCCAACATCTCGGTCAGGAGCTTGGTCACCCGTTCAACCATGTGGTCTTCGTCGTCCACGTCGAGGGTGGTTGCGCCTCGAAGTGCGCGAATGGATCCGGACATGGGACTTGAGGCTACCCGCGCGGGCTGCGACGACCCTTGCGTGAATCAGGTACCGGTCGGGGACCCTCGCTGGCGGCACGTTCGAGGCCGCGGAGTTCCTCGTTCGTGAGGTCACGCCATTCACCCGGAGCAAGCTGTGGATCCCTGATGGGACCGAAGCGGGTGCGTACGAGGCGGGTCACGGGATGCCCGACTGCATCGCACATCCGTCGTATCTGACGGTTTCGGCCTTCGTGGATGGTGATCCGCAGAACAGATGGGCTCACCAACGCCACCTTCGCCGGGGCAGTGGGCCCGTCGTCCAACTCGACGCCTTCGCGCAGAGCGCGGACCGCCGAGCGACTGGGCCGGCCCTCGACCTCGGCCAGGTATTCCTTGGGCACGCCGAAGCTCGGATGGGTGAGGCGCTGGGTGAGCGCACCGTCGTTGGTCAACAGGATCAGACCTTCGGTTTCCATGTCGAGACGCCCCACGGGATGCACCCTCGGATCATCGGGTACGAGCTCGATCACCGTCGGACGCCCGTGGGTGTCCGAGGCAGTAGTCACAACCCCGGGTGGCTTGTTGAGAAGCCGGTGCACCAGCGCCGGGTCGAGCGTGATGATCACGCCGTCGAGGCTGATCTCGTCTGCGACGGAATCGACACGGCGCCCCAGAATGGCGGTTTCACCGTTGACATCCACCCGCCCTTCCGCGATGAACTCCTCGCACCTGCGGCGACTGGCAATTCCTGCTCGGGCCATCACCTTCTGCAGACGCTCACCTTCTGCGTCGCCCCCGCCCGTTGTCGGCGATGGCGGCCCGGTCATTGCGGTGCGGTACCGGACTCGCCGAGCGGACCACCCTCATGCCGGGTGACCGCTTCCGGACTCGCCGCTTCAGCTGTGGAAGGGCCCCCCGACTGTGAATCCACGGGCTGTGAGTCCACGGACTGTGAATCAGCTGGGCCCCGGGAATCCTCACCAGCTTCAGCAGGTTCCTCGGCGTCGATCCGGAGGCCGTATTCGAGCATCTCCACCACATCGGCTTCGGGAATGAAATCGCCCAGAGAGGGCAATTCGTCGACCGAGTTCAATCCGAGGCGTTCCAGGAACTCCGCTGTCGTCGCGAAGAGTGCGGCCTGGCCCGGACCGGGGTCATGGCCCACTTCGGCGACGTATCCGCGCTGCGTCAGCGTGCGCATCACACCATCCACATTGACCCCGCGGATCGCCGCCACCTGTGCACGACTGATCGGCTGTTTGTAGGCAACGATTGCAAGCGTCTCCAGCGCGGCCGCCGAGAGTCGCGCCGACTGCCCCGAGAGCACCAGACGCTCTACGTAGGGGGCCGCCCAGTCGTCGCTCTGGAAGCGCCAACCTCCGGCGACCTCCACGAGCCGGAATCCCCGGCCGTCCGCCTCGTAGGACTGGGCCATCGAGCGGAGTGTCGTCTCCACCGTCGAGGGGGCCACCTCGGTCAGTTCACCCAGCAGTCGCGCCTGGAGCGGACTCTCGGCCACCATGATCACGGCCTCGAGAATCCGCCGCAGTTCGGTTGGCTCGCGCTGTGCGGAACCTTCGTCCTCGTTCGCGGCTTCGTCAGCCCTCACGGCTTCTCCAGTGGCCTCGTCTCCGCTCGGTCGTCCGGCACCGCTGCCGGTCACAGCATCGCTGCCGGTCGGCAGGTCTTCGGGGGCGTCACCCTCAGCCGTCGTAGGCATCGACCAACTCCAGTTCCTCGGCACCCACGTGCTCGGGCCCCTGCCAGACCACCTCGATGTCGCCGAAGCTGTCCACCTGGCGAAGGTCGACCAGGCCCTGTTTGAAGAGTTCCAACACCGCCAGGAAGTGAACGATCACCTCCATGCGCTCGACGAGCTGAGCTGTCAGGTGCCGGAACGATGCCCGTCGCAGCGTCGGCAGCTCCATCGAGAGGCTCGACACGGTGTCCATGACCGAGACCTTGATCGGGGCAACGTGGAACAGGTCGATCCGGGGCTCGGCTTTGGGAGTGCATGCACGCAGGAATGCATCGCGGATCCGTTCGGGGGTGACTCCGTCGAGCATGTCCGGAGCCAGGTCGACGTAGCGTTCGTCTGGTCCGCACACACGTGCCACCGACCGCGAAGCGGTACTGTGCAGAGAAGCCAACATCCGGGCCGCGTCCTTGAAGGTCTTGCACTCCAGAAGCCGCGACAGGAGCAGATCACGTTCTTCCCACAGCGCGAGCTCGTCGTCCAGGTCGACGTCGGGGTCATCGGGCAGGAGGCGTTTGGTCTTCAACTCGACGAGCGTCGCCGCGATCAGGAGGAACTCCGTCGCCACGTCCAGATCCAGAGTCTCCATCTCGGCGAGGTGCGCCAGATAGGCATCCACGATGGGTGTGAGCGACACCTCGTAGAGGTCGACCTGTTCACGCAGGATCAGGTGCAGAAGCAGATCGAATGGGCCCTCGAACACAGAGGTCTGCACGTCATATGCCACGGATCCACCATAGCGCGGCCCGCCCGGTAGTTACATCCCTGTCATTTGCACACTCCGCTCGTATAGCCACCGCAATCCATGTGGGCCCGGGGTCGATCGGTCTGTACGATTCGCCAGCGTGACACGCGTGTTCTCAGGCATCCAGCCCACGGGCGACCTCCATCTCGGCAACCTCCTGGGAGCGATCCGGAACTGGGTCGCAGCCCAGCACGAGTCCGACAGTGTCTTCTGCATCGTCGACCTCCACGCACTCACCGTTCCCAAGGAACCGGGTGAGGTGGGTGCCCGCACCCTGGAAATGGCCCAGCTGTTGCTCGCCTGCGGGCTCGATCCTGATGTGTGCACGCTTTTCGTGCAATCCCACATCCACGAACACTCCGAGCTCAACTGGCTACTGCAGTGCAACACGAGCTTCGGTGAACTCAACCGGATGACCCAGTTCAAGGACAAGTCCGCCCGTCAGCGCGACTTCATCTCCGCCGGGCTGTTCACCTATCCGGCCCTGCAGGCAGCTGACATCCTGTTGTACGACACCGACGAGGTGCCCGTTGGCGAGGACCAGCGCCAGCACGTGGAACTCACGAGAGACGTAGCGGAGCGCTTCAATGCGCGCTTCGGTGAGACCTTCGTGATTCCTGAAGCGGTGATTCCGGCTTCCGGCGCCCGGATCATGGATCTCCAGAATCCGACCGACAAGATGTCGAAGTCCGCCGAATCTGATGCCGGCACGATCTACCTGGGCGATGATCTCTCGCGCACCACCAAGAAGATCAAGCGCTCGGTTACCGACTCGGACAACGACGTGCGCTGGGACCGTGCGGGCAAACCCGGCGTTTCGAACCTCCTCGGCATCCTCGCTGCGTGCACGGGCGACGATCCCGAGGAGTTGGCCGAACGCTATGAACAGTACGGACCACTCAAGGCAGACACCGCCGACGCCGTGGTCGCCCTGCTGGAGCCGATCCAGGAACGCCTGGCCGACCTTCAGGCGAATCCCGGGGAGACCACTCGGATCCTGACCCAGGGCGCCGAGAAGGCACGAACCAGGGCTGCCCCGGTCCTCGACCGTGTGCTGGCCAACATCGGTCTCCAACCCCGCTCCTGAGCAGCCCGCCGCTACCACCTGTCCCCCCGCCACTGCCGCTGGTCAGGTCCTCAGCAGTGACCTCGCGCTGAATGTGGCGCCCGATCACTGCTCAGATTTTCGGCAGTGACCCAGCACGGAATTCTCAGATCCGGCGCCTTCGCACCGATGCAGAGTGATGCGATCAAAATCCCTAACTCTCGTCTCGGCCGTCTCAGCGGGTGCACTCGTCCTCGGCGGGCTCGTCATGAGCGCCGCTCCTGTCGGAGCGACCGGCACCACAGCGAGCCCCACCTCTGACAGCCTCACCTGGGACATTCCCGGCACCGACGCCTGGGTCGTCCCGGACCGGGTCACCTCGGTGACCGTGGTAGCTCTCGGAGCATCCGGAGGCGACGTACAGGATGGTGGTTTCGCCGACGGTGGCCTCGGCGGCTCGACCACCGCGTCAATCAAGGTCTCACCGGGCGAGACCCTCCAGGTCAACGTTGGCGGCCAAGGGGTTGCCGGAACGTCGACCAACCCAGAATCGGGAGCGCCCGGCGGGTACAACGGTGGCGGTGCAGCAGTTTCCACCAATTGCAACACCGGAGGCAGCGGTGGTGGAGCGTCCGATGTTCGCCGTGGAGGTACAGACCTCACCGACCGGGTCCTGGTAGCCGGTGGCGGAGGTGGTGCCGGGGCATCCATGGATTCAGGACAGGGCGGCGCCGGTGGAGGTGACGAGGCCACAGCAGGGCAGAGCCCCTTCTTCAAAGGTCTGGGAGGTGGTCCTGGAACCCTCACAGCGGGAGGCACGGGGTCGTCGGCCGGCTATGACTCAGGATCGGACGGATCGTTCGGGCTCGGAGCTGACAACTCCACCGATGGATGTCTCTCCAGCGGCGCCGGCGGTGGCGGCTGGTACGGCGGTGGAAGCGGGTCCGGGGAGTATCCCGAAGCTGCGGGCGGCGGCGGAGGTGGCTCCGGTTACGTGGTTGACGGCAGCACCGGAGTCATTTGGGGCAACGGCGTCAACGAAGGCGACGGATCGGTGACGATCTCCTACACCCAACCTCCCGCCCCGGCAACGGCCACCCCGACCACGTCCGCTCCCCCGGTTCCGAAAGCCCCCGCAGCGAGCTGCCCCGATCCGAAGGCTCCCCTGCGTGCATTCCTGAATCGACCGAGCCTGCTCCTGGCCGCCTACCTGATCGACAACTGTGGGTTCCACGCCCGCAGCCTGGTCGCAGCAGGCATGCCGGTCACCGCTCTCGACCCACCTGCCTCGTCGGTCTGCCCACCATGGGTGCCGTTCCGTGTGTGGCCCAACCGGCCCTCGATCACGATCGCCGGATTCCTGATCGACCACTGTGGGTACAGCGTGCACAGGCAGTTCGACTTCATGCACCTCAACTCGTACGTCGTCCCCCACGGCTGGACCCCCGGAGCCCGCGTCTCCCGCTGAGCAGACCGTCCCTTCTGATTGTCCTGGTGCTGCCACGTGGCAGCACCAGGACAATCAGAACGATGAGGGCTCAGAGCTGGCCGTCATCGGCGGCCATGAGCAGTCGGCCCTCCGCCTCGGGCACGGTCCACTCCTCTGGCATCTTGTGGTGTTCACGAGCCCACGCAACGACCCGGTCGTCGCTACCCGCCACGACAAGCAGGTCGCCACCCAGCTCGGGATACTTCAGATAGAGGCCGACCTTTCGGGTGAATCCGGTCGTGTCGGCCCACACGTTGGCCATGTCCGCACCGCCGACCCAACCTGACAGCGTCGCAACGACACGACCATAGGTCCCGATATCGGGCACCGACTTACCCACGTCATGCATCAACGCCGATGCCATGACCCATCGTGGGGCCTCACCACTCTCCCCCTCATAGTGATGAGCCACCGCACGGGCCACCGCTATCGAGTGTGACCGGTCCCCCGCCCGCATCCGTGAGAACAGCACGAACTCGCGGTCGGAGAGCCAACTCTGTGCCCACGCTGTGTCTTCAGCAGATGGAGCCGAGCTGAACAGCGATGCAAAGAACCGCTTCGAGCGGTGTGCCGGTCGCAGTTTCACCTGTGGAGCCCCGAGGCCTCAGATGGACGCCTCGCACGCGGATGGGCCTGCGCATAGGCGTCGAAGAGCAGGTCGTTGGCCACCCGGGTGTAGATCTGGGTGGTGCTCACCGAGGCGTGGCCCAGCAATTCGGCCACTATGCGTATGTCTGCCCCACCTTCGAGGAGGTGGGTGGCACAGGAATGGCGCATCACATGGGGACTGATCTCGCCCCGGATCCCTGCCCGCTGCGCCCACGTGCGGATCGATGTCCAAACCGCCTGGCGTGACATCCTGCGTCCCCGCACCCCGAGGAATACCGCATCGGCGCGGTCCCGTCCGCCGCTGGAACCTCCGGTCGAAGCAACGATCTCGTTGCGGGCACCATCGAGATACTCCGCGATGGAACGACGCGCAGCTCCGCCCATCGGCACGATCCGTTCCTTGTCACGCTTTCCCAGTAGTCGTACCAGGGACGCATCCAGGTCGAGGTCGCCGAAGCCCAGGCCACAGGCTTCTGACACGCGTGCGCCGGTGCCATACAGGAACTCCAGGAGAGCGCGATCCCGCTGGGCGGCCACATCACCGGTCCCAGCAGCCTCGGCGACTGCCTCGAGTATCGCCTCGATGTCTTCGCGATCCAGCGCTTTCGGCAGCGAATCTGCACGTTTGGGTGTCTGCAGGTGAAGCGCGGGATCAGCTTCGATGGTCCCCTCGGTGCACAGGAACCGGTACAGACCTCGCACCGAAACGAGCATCCGCGTCCGCGACGCATTCGCAAGGTCGCTGCGACCCAACCACTTGCTGTAGCCCGCCAGATCCTCACGATCGGCGGCCAGCAGATCCCTGTTCCTGCATTGTTCGAGGTATCCGCACAGGACCAAAAGATCGCGACGATAGGCCGAAGTCGTCCGAGGCGATCGCCCGCGTTCAACGGTCAGGTGGGTCAGGAATCCTTCGGCCTCGATTGGTAGCTCCCTGGCCGGTGAAACATCGTCGAGGAGCGATCCGTGCGCGGACGCGGACGTACTCCCGGGTGGCGGGCTCACTCGCTTCCGCGGACCCGCGCAACCGCAGCCATGAGACCGATGATCGTCTTGCCGTCAGTGATCTCTCCCGCCGTTATCGCTCGCTCAGCTTCCGCCAGCGGCATGCGGACCTCTGCCATGTTCAGTTCTTCGGGACCCTGGCGGTCAACGGGTACCACTGTGAGCTCGGTGG
The DNA here is from genome assembly GCA_963805905.1 of uncultured Microthrixaceae bacterium. Taxonomy (GTDB): domain Bacteria; phylum Actinomycetota; class Acidimicrobiia; order Acidimicrobiales; family Microtrichaceae; genus JAMLGJ01. Next base: position 1,496,452 of record CAWDVV010000001.1, on the reverse strand, counting down.
CGAGGAATACATGTGCTTCCTCGTCGGAGAACCCGACCGAATTGTGAAATCTGACGAGTGGCTCGAGTTTGTCGGCATGCAGGCCGACCTCCTCGCCCAGCTCGCGCTGGGCGGCGCTCGACAGGTCTTCGCCTGCGATGTCCAGTTTTCCGGCCGGAATCTCCAACATCTCACGGCCGAACGGGGCGCGGAACTGGTTCACGAGTACGACCTCACCGGTCGCAAGCAGTGGAACGACCGCAACGGCTCCCGGGTGCCTCACCACGTCACGCAACATCTCGGTCCCATCGGGCGCCGCGAAACGGACCTTCTCGACCGTGATGATATGGCCCCGGTAGATCGTCTCGGTATCGAGATACCGGAAGCCACCCGAACGGTCAGCGTCGGACATCTGCTGAGGCCACGCTCTGCGTCGACTCCCGTTTGTCCACATCGCTCCCTGGGACGCCGTAGGTGCCGCCGGCCCCGTTGGCGCCGCCCACATCGGAGGAGTCGAGAGACTCGGTTCCAGATGAAAGGTGGGGATTGCGTCCCTCGGAACGCTGCTTGGCGGCCGAGATGAATGCATCGAACAGCGGGGCCGGGCGGGTGGGGCGACTCTTGAACTCGGGATGGGCCTGCGTCCCGACCCAGAAGGGATGGTCCTCGAGTTCGATGAACTCCACGAGCCTCCCGTCCGGTGAGGTACCCGAGCAGCTCAGCCGGGAGCCGTCGAAGCGTTTCCGGTACATAGGATTGAACTCGTAGCGATGGCGATGCCGTTCGGAGACAACTGTCGTGCCGTATGCAGCGGCGACTCGCGAACCTTCGGTCAACTGGGCGATCTGGGCACCGAGGCGCATGGTGCCACCCTTGTCGGTGACATCGACCTGGGAGTCCATCAGGTCGATCACCGGATGCGGGGTATGGGGATCGAACTCGGTGGAGTTGGCGTTGTCGAGCCCGAGCCCGTTTCGGGCCCATTCGATCGTCATCACCTGCATGCCCAGACACAATCCGAGACACGGCACGTTGTGTTCACGCGCATAGGTTGCCGCGGCAACCTTGCCCTCAATCCCGCGCTCTCCGAACCCACCGGGGATGACGATTCCGTCAAGGTCCGCGAGTCGCCCTTCACCCAGCAGGCCCTCGACGTCCTCGGCCTGTATCCAGTCGAGCCTGACATCACATCCGTGCGCGAAGCCGGCATGGTTGAGCGCTTCCACCACCGACAGGTACGCATCGGGCAACGCTACGTACTTGCCGACGATCCCGATACGTGTGGGAAAGGAGGCCGACCCGACCTTGTCCACCAGGTTTCGCCATTCGGTGAGGTCGGGCTCACCCTCGGAGATCCCCAGAATGTCACACACGACCGCGTCCAGACCTTCGTCGTGCATGACGAGCGGGATGTCGTAGAGGCTGTCGGCGTCGGCCGCGTTCACGACCGCCTTGGGTTCGACATCGCACAGTGAGGAGATCTTGCGTTTCAGGTCACCCGAGATGGCCGCCTCCGAGCGACAGACAATGGCATCAGGTTGGATCCCCCGGCTGCGCAGCTCGGTGACCGAGTGCTGTGTGGGCTTCGTCTTCTGCTCACCCGATGGGGCTATGTAGGGAACCAGGGTGACGTGTACGTAACAGACGTTCGTGCGCCCGACGTCGAGGCGGAACTGTCGGATCGCCTCGAGGAAGGGAAGGATCTCGATATCGCCGACGGTGCCGCCGATCTCGGTGATGACCACGTCGGTGCCGTCGACGGCCAACCGCGAAATCCGGCGTTTGATCTCGTCGGTGATGTGAGGGATCACCTGGACCGTCTTTCCGAGGTACTCGCCACGGCGTTCGGCGGCCAGAACCGCCGAGTAGATGGAACCTGTGGTCGCGTTGGAGTCACGCGTCAGGTTCTCGTCTATGAAACGTTCGTAGTGACCGAGGTCGAGATCCGTCTCACCGCCGTCCTCTGTCACGAACACTTCGCCGTGCTCGAACGGATTCATCGTGCCGGGATCCACGTTGATGTACGGGTCGAGCTTCTGCATTGTCACGTGGAGACCTCTTGCCTTCAGCAAGCGACCCAATGATGATGCGGTGAGGCCTTTCCCGAGACTTGACGCGACGCCTCCGGTGACGAAGATGTGCTTGGCCACTGCCACTCCTGTCCTCGGTTCTGCCCAAGTTAGCGCGACCCGGGAGTCCGTCCGCGAACACCCGCTCCAACCGACCCCCCGTCGAACCACTTCGATACCGCACCCGGTAGTCTCGTCCGACTCCTCCCAACACTGAATCCATGAACGTACCCTCCACCGAGAACCCACCCACCGGATCCACGAGCACCGACAATTCGCCGGCCCACACTGACGCGCGGCAGGTTCGCCCTTGGGACCTGGTGGGTCTGGGGCTGCTCGCCCTGCTGGTTCGTGCGCCTTCATACTTCGCTACCAGGGCGCTGACCTTCGACGACGGAGTCTTCGCCAACTCGGTGATCGCCATGCGCCACGGCGGTATTCCCTTCAAAGAGGTCTTCTCCAGCCAGGGGCCGTTGTTCCTCCCCCTCGCTTTTGTCGGTGACCTGATCACGGGCCGGACACTCGATTCACCACGCACTCTGGCAGTGGCCTCGGGGCTTGCTGCGGTCCTGTTCACATACCTCGTGGCTCTCCGAATGAGTGATCGCCTCGGAGCTCTGCTCGCCGGGGCCCTCGTCGCCACTTCGGGCGGACTCGCCTGGGTCACAGGTCCACTCGCCGCCGATGGCCCCGCACTGGCGTTCGCGGTGGCCGCCGTATGGTGCTCGCTACGCATGCGCGACCGCCCGAGCATTGCGAGAGCCATCTGGTTGGGCCTCTGCACCGGCGCCGTGCTGAGCACCAAGTCCCTCGAAGCCCCCGTTCTGGTCGTCGTGGGCATGGTCCTGTTGGCACCGGTCGTCTCCGAGGCCCGTAGGCACGAGTTCGACGGCCCGGGTGTCATGCGCGGACTCGTTGCCGCGGCCAGCGCACTGGTGCTCTTCGCAGTCGTCTCGGTTCCCTTCGGCCTGTCCGAGGTCTGGGACCAATCAGTCACCTACCGCACGGATGCAGCATCGAACCGCGACATCCCCGCCACGGTCGGGAAACTCCTAGCCACATTGTGGGATCGCGACCTCGCGTTGTTGTTCTTCGCAGCTGTCGCAATCGGCAGCGCCCTGTACCTCCACCGTCGCAAAGGCGCGCCGCGCAACGCCGCCGAGGGCCAACTGGTCACCGGTGATGCGTCCTTTGCATCCCGGGTCCGTTGGAACCGTGAAGGAACCAACTGGGTGCCCTCTGACCGGCTCCTTGCCGTGGCATGGCTGACCACGACATTCGTATGGCTCTGCGTGGTCGTCAGTCCGCTGTGGCGACCGCACGTGGCAGCCATGTCGATCCCACTGGCACTCGTGATCGCCGTGTACCGTCCGCCGGCTCGCATCTGCCTCACAGCAGGCGTACTCGCCATACCGTTGGTCTTCATCCAACTCGATGGCCTGATCATCCCCGGCGACTACACCGGCACGAGCGCTCAGATCTTCGATGCGTTGGACGAGTTGCCCAATGACGCGGTGGTCATCAGCGATGAACCGGGGGTGGTCTGGCGATCCGGAACACGCAGCACCGACGACCTCGTGGATCCCAGCATGCTGCGTCGGGAACAGGACAGGTACACCGCCGCGAGCCTTCTTCGCGCGGCATCGAGCCCCCGGGTCTGCGCTTTCGTGCGCTATTCACCCCAACGATTCGGCTATTTCGCCGAGCTCCCGAGCGGACTCGAGAAGCTCGGCTACGAAGCGGTCCCAGAGGTAGGCGATGGTGAGGTCCTCTACGTCAAGCCCAGTTGCATGCCCCTACCCGGAGACTCCTAGCCGGCGGGCGAACCACCAACCAGCACTTCGGAGTCATCCGCGCCCCCGCCGTCCGGGCCGACCGGGCCGACCGGCACAATCTCGCCAGGCCGACTCGGGAGCCTCAGGTCGACCCGCAACAGGAGGTTGACAAGTGACGCGTTCACGACGCCGAGCATTATGCCGGGTACCGAGATACCTGAATCGTTGAGGGCGAACCCGAGGACCATTGCCACGGTGAGTCCCCCCACGGCTGCACGCTCCTCGGGAATCCGCTCCGCAATGCTGCGGATGCGCCACGGCGCCCACCAGATCACGAACGTCACGGCTATGAACACGAGCGGGACCATCAAGGTCCAGATGGACGAAGTAACTACAGAGAGATTGGCGTTGAGCTTGCGGAAAACAACCGTCTGGAAGGACTCGAACCCATTCGAGCCGATGTCGGAAAACAAGCGGCCGAGGTGAGTCTGTTCAGCGGGTGGACGCATGAGGTCCAGCAGACCGAATCCGATCACCACGGCAACGGTGACGAGGCCTCCCACAACGATGCTCCGCACACGGATCTTCCAGCCGATGAGCATCGCTGCGGTCACCCCCACGGCGGGCACGAGGGTCAGGGCACCCCCCACATCCGCACCGAACATCGGCGCGCCGTCGAGGATGACGCACCACACGAGAATCCCCAGCGCCGAGATCAACCCGCGGCGGCCCCCCATGCGATGGGCCACCAGGCAGGCCAGGATGATCCCCGCGGCAGTGAGCATCGAGAACGCAGGGTTGCCCAGCCCGTTGAAGCGCCCCGCAACCGTCGGTGAATACCCGAACACGGTATTGAACTGCAACGGACCACCGAGGAGTATGTCGACACTGAACAACGAGACCACGAATCCGAGCGTCACCACGAGCGGATCAACCAGGTAGCGCCTCGTTGCGAAGTGGATCACCAGAGCAAGTACGACAGAGACCCCCAACACGAAACTCCACCAGGCAGCCGCCCCCCATCGTTGAAAGGGAAATGCTCCGGCGAAAAACGTGACCGGGAGATATGTCAAGACGCTCAGCGTCGCCACTTCGACCGTTGTCCGCAACCGCCGACCCGGGCGCATCAGCGTCCACACCGCCAGCAGCCACAGAGCCACCTGGGCCAACACGAACACCACCGAGGCGCCACCCAGTGTCGCATCCCTGAAGACCGCCGCTGCGGCCGCATCTGCAAGTTCATTGCGTCGCTCGATGAGGGAGCCACCGCCGTTGCCGCGTTCCATCACCGTGCCCTCCATGGTGGACGGCTTCTCCGCTCCGAACAGTGACAGGATGCTCGGAGCGAGGTCGACGGTCTGGACAAAACCACTGCGCCTGGTCGTCCCCGACGAGAGCAACCCCGGTTTCACGGACGGAGCTCTCACGCCGACGACCGTCAGATCAGTAGATTCCCCACTCGCATAGGGCGCCACCACGACGACCGCATCACGGCTCAGGTCGACCTCACCGAGGAGCATTCCGAGCAACTCATCACTGTTCTCGATCGCCTGGCGCCGAAATGCCTCCTGCTGACTCTCGAGCACGAGCGGGACAACAGCTTCGTTGCGGACCATGTCCGACGCCTCGACGGTCACAGCTGTTTTCGAATACCAGAAGTTCTTGAACGCCGATACGACTTCGGCGTTGTCGTAACGGGTGCCGAAGGGAGCGAAGGGGTCGTCCTCCAGGAGGCTCCCACTGACGCGCCCACGTTCCACGAGCCCGTCCGAATCCATGAGCGAGACACTGGCCTCTCGCCTGTAGTCGACTTCGTCCGCCCCCTGGCCGAAATCTCCGTTGGCAATGACCGCCCGACCTATCCCGGCTCCTGCCAGCGCATCACCCAGTGACCCGACTTCGGAGTCGAACAGCAGTCGCGAGTTGAGTTGACGCATCGACACGATACCGAAATTGAACACCGATCCAACCGGTGGAAGCACACCGGTGCGCCTGGCGAACTCCTCCGCTGCGGGCGACCCGTCGTAGCTCTCGACGACCTCTGGAACCGTCGGTCCGCCACCGTTCGAGGACCCATTGGCTGCATCGGTGGTCGCTGTTCCCTCCTGGGGCACAGTGACCGGTTGCGAGGGGAGATCGTCCTCAGGAGGGTTGTTCTCGAATGCACCTGCCGGCGGATCGGTCGGGTCCCCCGAGGTGTCCGTGCTGCCCCGGTTCAGGCCCGCCACGAAAGCCAATGATCCTTGCGGAGTGCCCTCGGTCCGGGTTCCCGCGTTGAGCGTCGCATACCCGTCCACGGCGCCGGTCCGGCGGGTGACCGAGCGAACCGACAGGTCGGCCACGACGGAGTTCTCCAGAAGTCTGGTGAGGTTCGGGGCATCGTAGGTCCGCAGGTCCTTCCAGGTGAGAGTCGGTACGGAGAAGATGAGAACCCGATCAGCGGTCCCGAGGGGTGTCTCATCGGAAACCCCACCGGGTTCGAAGTGGGTGTCGCCGCCATGGCCTCTTCCGGAGGCGCCAACCTGGCCCACCGGCAGGAGTGTGACTCCCACGATGATCGCGAGGGCCGCAACCAACGAACGGGTGGCGATGCGCCCGGGCGCGCTACGGCGATCGAATCCAACGGCATTCATGCGGGGGCACCTCCGGTGGAGCCTGGTGAGTCCCGACGGGCGACTGACACACCGAGCAGGCGTACCCCGCCAAGGTAGATCAAAGCGACGAGCCCGACGGCCACGGCCAGCGCTACTGCCACCATCAGGCGTCCGTGCGGGTCCCAGACTTCGATCAGCGCCCATCCGGCCACTCCGGCGACAGCAGACACGGCTACTACCCGTCCCAGTACCGACGGAAGCACCCACTCGCCGAGTCGGGCATGGAGGGTCAGCACCAGAACCACACTCGAGATGAGGAATGACAAGCTGTGGGCCGCCCCCAGAACGGCGACGGTGGTGGCGCTCGACGAAGTAGCTCCGGCGACGAGCATGATGATGACCCCGACGACCGCGGCCCCTGCGCCCGCCAGTGCGGGGATCCTCGAGTTCCCCAGGACGTACCACGCTCGCGCGAGCAGGAAGAACGCCCCATATGGCAACAATCCGATGCCGAGGGTCACCAACGCCGATGCGAGGAGGCCCACGCTGTCGCTACCACTTGCCTCACCGAACGCGAGGACCGTCATCGCGGGCACTGACAGTGCCACACAGAGGGCACTGATCGGAACCAGGAGAACCGTCATCGAATCGAGGCCCCAGCGAAGCGACCTCGCGAATGCCCCGGTGTCACCCCGGCGGTGCTCTGTCGTGAGTTCCGGGAGGATCGTCGTGTGTATCGGCTGCGCGATGATTCCGTACGGGGCGAGAAAGAAGAACCACCCGACCTGGTATGCAACGACGCCGCCCTCGACCGCCGAGCCCGCGATGATGGCAGCCCCCAACAGCACCGCCGCCGACGCGTGCTGCACGCTCGCCCACCCCGACAGGCGCAGGAGCGATCCCAGCCGTTCGTGGTGACGGGTGAAGCGGGGCACCAGGCGGAACCCGCCGGCGAAGACCCCGATCGTGGGCACCGCCACGAACGCCACGACACCGAGAGTTCCGCCCAGAGCGAGCATCAATTTCTCGGTACCGGTCAGCTCCAGGCCTGGATCCGGCCCGGTCATCATGCGGAATGCGATCAGGAAGCCGACAAGCACGATCGTGTTGCCTATGGGTGCTATCGCGGGAAGTACGAAACTCCGCTTCGCATGGAGCACGGCCGTGGATACCGCACCCAGTCCGTAGAGCACCACCTGTGGAATGAAAAAGATCAGCAGGAACGCGGTCAGGTCGCGCTGTTGCTGTGCGATCTGGGGATCCTCCACGGCGACGGTCAACAGGTCCGCGAGCCACGGACTCACCGCTACGCCAATGACTGCAACCGTGCCGAGGACCACCAGTGTCACGCCCAGCAACTCACCGGCGAGGTGTTCGGTCCCGGCGTTGTCACCGTCGTCGAGGAGTCCGACGAACGTGGGAACGAGCACTGCGGAGAGCGCCCCGGCCGCGAGGAGCTCGAACATGAGGTTGGAAACCGTGTTGGCGCTCTGGAAGGTGTTGCCCAGATAGGTCGTTCCGAGGACCGCGGTGATTACGAGGACGCGAACAGCGCCGACGAGCCGCGATCCGGCGGCCGCCACTCCCATGCCTGCAGCTGAGCGGACAACGGTCCGCGGCTTGGCACTGCTACCGGTCACGGTCCTTGCCAAGGGGGAACCAACGCGTCGACATCGGGGCCGAGGCCATATCGGCCGCTGATGCCGGTGCGCAGATCTGCCAGGGCGAGCACACTTGCCACCCGCCCTGACACCAGATCGAGGTCATCGACCGTGGAGACGATCGGGGTGTCCGCGAGATCCTTGTTGGTCACCAGTGTGCCGCGGTCCGCATTGCGGGGTAGGTCCTCCCCCTCCGAAGGTGACATCACCTCGGCCAGAACGGTCGGAACCTGCGACAGCGCGGCGCCCGTGGCAGCTTCCCCGCTGAGAGCCCCCGGATGCGACACTGCCGACCTACTGCCGGTCACTGCGACGGAGAGCACCTGGGTAGGCACCGATTCGCTCGTGTTGCCGTCGATCACCTGCAGTCGCACGAGTCCGGCCGAGCTCAACTCAGCGAGGAGTGCCTGATCGAACATGCCCGGTTGCACCTCTGCGGGAGCAAGCAGTGTGGTGGTCGTCGCACCTCGAGCGAGCGTCGTGGTTGTTTCAGGTGCGGTGGTGGTGGAACTCGAGGTGGTGCCGTCGGATCCACCGGCACCCGAATCGATGGTGTCTGCGGGCTCCGCTCCCGTGGCGACCCCGAACACCTTCGACCAGAGCTCGGCCCTGAGCGCTGCAGGCCTCGCCGTGACGGGCATTCCCATGAGATCGGCCACCATCTGGCGGTCGGACTCGTCGGAGAGGTCCATCCGGCGATCGAGCCAGATTATTCCTTCGACGTTCGACCCACCCTGACGAAGCCTGAGCACGAGATCCTCGACCGGGTCCGCACTCACTCCGGCCTCGGCGATCACGAGTGTGGCGGTGGCATCCAGGCGACTCTGTACCGCATACGGAGCAGATTCGGCCACGTACTCCTGTGTCTGGTCGATCAGAGCGTTCTTGGCATCGATCGAAGCGACCGTCTCGTCAAGGGAACGCTCGACCCCGTCGAGGCGATCCTGGAGCGAGTCGGCTATCCGGCCGTCGAGCACGGAACCCACGACGACACCGACCGCGAGCGCCAGGAAGAACGCGACCGTGGAAACGACGTAGAACCTGAATGTGATCATCTATGAGAACCGACCTGTCAGTGAGTACCAGAAGTCGCGCAGGTATACCCACACCGTTCGGAAGAACACCTGTAGGGAATCAGATACCAGAGTCACTGCGAGGATCACAGTGAGCGCCGCGATGACCAGCAACAATATGTCCCGTCGACGTACCCGCCCCTTGTAGAGCTGGCTGACGCCCTTCGCATCGATCAGCATCGGACCGATCCGCAGCCGGGTCAGGAACGTGGAGGACATTCCAGCGCGACCCTTGTCGAGGAATTCGACCATCGTCGCATGGGTACCCACCGCCACGATCAACTCGGCACGGCATTCATACGCGAGCAGCATCGCAGCATCCTCGCTCGTGCCCTCCACGACGAACTCGACGTAGGGCTTGCCCGCCACCTGGAGCTCTTCTCGCCCCGGGGCACGACCGTCCGGGTGCACGTGGTGCACCAACTCGGCGCCGCACTCCCACGCACGTTCCGAAAGTGAGTCGAAATCTCCGATGATCATGTCCGGGGTGTAGCGCATCTCGAGCAGAGCGTCCGCGCCGCCATCCACCGCGACCAGTACCGGCTTGTACTCCTCGATGTAGGGCCTCAGGGTGCGTAGGTCCTCTTTGTAGTCGTGACCGCGGACGACGACGAGCACATGGCGTCCACGGAAGTCGGTGCGGAGCTCGGGGATCAACAGGGGCTCGAAGTAGAGGTGGGCCTCTTTCTCGATGTACTCCAGGGTGTTGGCCGCGAAGCTCCGTAGCTCCCCACCTATTGCATCGCGAGCGTCTTCCATACGCTCGGCGATACCTTCGGTGTCGAGCACCACACCCTTTGCGAGCTGCTCATCGCCCACCAACAACGCCCCGTCGCTGATCGTCACCTTCGTGCCGTCGGCCAGGGCATCCATCAACTCGTGACCAGCCGAATCGATCAGGAGGATCCCACTCTCATCCAGCCTGGTGGGACCGCTGTTCGGGTAACGACCCGAGATGAATTCAGACGCATTCACGACCGCTACGACCCCGGTAGCGGCCAGGGATTCACCGGCCACGCGGTCCAGGTCCTTGTGATCTATGACAGCTATCTCGCCAGCTGAAAGGCGCTTCGCAAGGTCTTTGGTCCTGCGTCCCACACGTGCGGTCCCGGTGACCACATCCGGCGTTGGCGACGCGCTGGTCGAAGGAGACCCTTCACCGATTTCGTCATCGGGTCCACGGGGAGCTTCGAGTGCTGTCACAGGCGCCCCGTCCCGTTTGGCACAAGTGACGTCAGGCTCCTCGGAGCGCAGTGCGCGTGAGCTACGTGAATGGTGGTTGACGACGAGAACATGACGCGGTTGGGATCCTCGATCCGGACGGGAGATTCCCTCCGCGAAGCGTAGTTGACGTTTGAACTGCGGCACAGGTTTGCTCAGCGCACCAACCGCCCCGCCCGGTCGCATACCCGCAGCGGGGCCACCCGATCGATCACCGCCGAGAAGGAAACCCATTCGCTCGCCAGATTGAACAGCACCAGTGCCAACAGGACCCATGTTCGGACGCTCGGTGCAAAGGCCAACACCACACCCAGCCCCGCCGCGGCCCCGACGGGATTGGCTCCGGCATCGCCCAACATCAACTTCTCACGGAGGTCAGGGCCCACCAGGACGAGAACTGCGCCCACGACCGCGGCCAGACCTGCGAGGGCGGGTGACGCGATCGATGCGCCGACCATGACCACCGAGACCAGCAGGAAGAGCTTGCACACCCGCCCCGGTGCCCGATCGAACAGGTTCGCCAGATTCGCTGCCAGCGCCACCAGGGCCCCATCTGCGAGGAGCCGCCAGAAGGAGCCTCCAGATGCGGGAAAGACAACGATCAGCGCCACGAGCGGACCGGCCAGCATCTTCAGGGCACCGGCGCTGAGATTGCCGTGGCGCATGGCACGGATGTGACCCCGGTATCCGGAGGGGCCCTGGTCCACCGCCAGGTCGTCGAGGAGCCCCAGCAAACCGAAGCCCAACGCGGCGGTGGCGGTGAGGTTGAGGGACTCGATGGTCTCAGGATGGGCGTGCCAGCCCAGGTTGTCCACCAGGAGTGCCGCAGCGAGAACCGAAACGGCACTCAACGCCACGATGAGCCCCACGGCTGTCGGAAGCTCGACCCCGCGATAGTTCTCGCGGGTGAAGAGGTCCCGCTCGAAGAAGGGCTTGGTTCCCAACAAGAGCACGGTTGCCGCACACATCGACGCAACGAGTGAGACGAGCAGGATCATCTGGCAACTGCCCGCGTGCCGGAACCGCCGTCACGTGCCGGCCCGGCCGGGCCGGAGCGCAATTCCGATGCGTCAGCGAGCAGTTCACTGGCATGCAGGTGCGCCACATCGCTGTCGGGGGACCCAGAGAGCATCCTCGACAACTCGATGATCCGCTGATCGTCGTCCAGCGCATTCGTGGTGCTGATCGTGGCTCCGGCCTCTGCATCCTTGTGGACGAGGACCTGCGCATCTGCGAACGCGGCAACCTGGGCGAGGTGGGTAACGACAATCACCTGGTGGTGTAGGCCCAGGGATCCCAGGGCCTGTCCGACAGATAGCGCAGCGGCACCGCCGATGCCGGCGTCTACCTCGTCGAAGATCATCGTGGGCGGACCACCGCTCAGCACCAGGCGCAGCGCGAGCATCACCCGTGAGAGTTCACCTCCGGAGGCCACTTTCGAGAGCGGTCCGGGGACCATGCCGGGGTTTGTCGAGAGTCGCATCTCGGTGGCGTCTCCCGCACCGGGGATATCGGGTGTGTCCTCAACGACCACCTCGACACGGGCTGAACCGAGTGCCAGGTCACCCAGTACCTCCTCGATCGCCCTGGCGAGGCGAGGTGCGCCGGCTCGGCGTTGGTCTCCCAGGATCCGAGCCCGCAGCGCCAACTCGGCCCCTGCTTCGTCGACCGCGGCAGAACCTGCTCACGACGCTCATCGAGGCCGCGTAGGGCATCCAGCTCCGCCTGTGAGTGCTCCAGGAACTCGAGCACTGCTTCGATGGTGTCTCCGTACTTCCGACGCAGTTCGCTCAGTGCCTGGCTCCTGGCACGCACCTCCGCGAGTTGCTCCTCGTCGGGCTCGATGCTCTCGGCAGTCGTGCGCATGACACTCGAGATGTCCGACAGGTCCGCGAGAAGTGCCGAGAGTCGCTCGGCAGACTCCGCAAAGGAACTGCGTCAGCAATTGCCGCCTCTGCGCGGGCGAGAAGGTCCTGCGCCGCTCCCTCCGCCCCCAGGAGCTCGAGTGCCTCCGCCGCAGATTGTTGGTACTCCACCGCCCTGGCCAGACGATCTTCACGTTCGGCGAGCGCTGCTTCCTCGCCGGGAGTCGGGGCCACCGCTTCGATCTCGGTCACCTGATGGGCGAGTAGGTCCAACTGCCGCTGTCGTGCGCGTTCATCCCCTCCGAGAGATTCCAACTCCTTGCTCAGAGCAGCCAACAACCGCCGCGATTCGTGAACGGGGGAGCTGTCAGCACCTGCAAACCGATCAAGAGCCTCACGTTGGTGCCGTCGGTCGAGCAAGGCCTGTTGGGAATGCTGTCCGTGGATCTCCAGCAGACCCCGGCTCAGATCCGCAAGCTGGCTCGCCGCAACCAACTCACCGTTGAGGTAGCACCGCGATCTGCCTCCTGCCGGAACGATCCTGCGGATCGCCCATTCAGTGTCGTCGAGCTCGAAGAGTGCTTCGACGACAGCGGCCCCGGCACCCTGTCGTACCGATGACGTATCAGCCTTGGCGCCACTCAGGAGACGCAGCGCTTCCACGACCATCGTCTTGCCGGCGCCGGTCTCACCGGTGAGCGCCGTCATCCCCTCGGAGAACTGGATACGTGCTTCCTCGATCACCCCCAGGTCCCTGACCGCCAGCTCTACCAACATCGCGACGTGAGTTTAGGACGGGTGCCGCCGTGGTCCACGTTGATCGGGCAGTCTGGGCAAACGACATGGGGTGACGTTGCCCGACGAGGGCGACCCGTCTCGCCAACGGGCCAATCAGCGGGACCAGAGTCCGAGCTTCTCGCGGAGCACCGAATGGTAGTCGTGCCCTCCGAAGGTCACGAACAGAGACGGCCGTGCACCGGCGGTGCACGATCACGGACTCACCGGGGTCCAGGTTCCGGTGCGGGTACCCGTCGACCGACAATCCACCCTGGCGCCGGCCCCTGACCGTGACCTTGACCTCGCAATCGGGCCGGAGCACCATCGTTCGGTCGAAGAGCATGTGTGGCGCCACGGGGGCCATGATCACCGCCCTGTGGACCGGGTCCACGATCGGACCACCGACCGAGAACGAGTACGCGGTGGAACCGGTCGGGGTGCCGAGGATCAGCCCGTCAGCAACCCAGTCGGTGAAGAAGGTTCCGTCGAGGTCCACGTCCACCCGCACCGTGTGCCCGGGCGAGGACTTCTCCACCACGACATCGTTGAGGGCGCTCGCATGCTCCCGCTGCCGTCACTGCGCTGCACCGAGACGTCGAGTCGCATCCGCTCCTCGATCCGGTAGGCACCCGATAGAAAGCGCTTCAGAGCGACTCCCAGACCTTCGCTGTCGACCTCGGTCAGATAGCCGAGCGTCCCCAGATTCGCTCCGAGAATCGGCACGTTCTCCCTCACCGCCAGAGCTGCGGAACGCAGCATGGTGCCATCGCCACCCATGCTCACCACCAGATCGAGCCCGATCGGGAACTCCTGTTCGGGCACACCCAGATCGGCCCGACCCACCTGATCCGCATCCCCCAGGGGTAGAGACACCTGGTGACCCCGATCCTCGAGCCACTCGATCGTTCGGCCCACGTCGCCCGCAACCAGACGCTCATGGAGCACGAACCCGAACGAACTCATCGGCGCGACCTCACGTCCGTCGGTTGGCTCACCTGGCGACGAGCCATCCTCCCGCGCCATGGCGGCATCGACGGCGCCGCTGATGAGTCGGGCTGGCTCGGGCAACCGAGGGCCCGCGTCCGGGGCGCCGTTGAGTACGTGCAGGAAGAACTCCACGTTGCCTTCGCCTCCTCGAAGTGGTGAAACCATCGCACCCATGATGACGCCACCATCGCTGATCACCGCATCGGCCACCGCATGTCAGCGCCTCGCTCCACAGCGCGGGGTCACGTATGACTCCCCTGCCCCGTGACACCTCGGCCCGACCGCACTCGAACTGTGGCTTGACCAACAACACCAGCCATCCACCCGCGACGCACCACCTCGAGCAGGACTCCAGTCACCAGAGTCAGCGAAATGAACGACAGATCAGCCACCGCGGCGTCCAACTCACCCAGGTCCCCGGTGCCGACATGGCGCAGGTTGGTGTGCTCCATCACAACCACACGACTTCACGACGGATTCGCTCGTGGAGTTGGCCATGGCCGACGTCGAGAGCCACGACCTCTGCAGCGCCACCCTGCAGCAGGCAGTCAGTGAATCCACCGGTCGAGGCCCCCGCATCCAGCACCCGTGCCCCGACACATCGAGGCCGAACCCCTCGAATGCACCGGCAAGCTTTTCGCCACCGCGGCCGACGAAGCGTGGTGGCTCACCTACCAGTACGAGCGGATCGCCCGGATCGACCATACGTGAGGACTTCGCCGCCACACTGCCCGAAGCCAGGACCTGCCCGGCCTCGACGAGTTCCTGCGCCGCCGAGCGCGACGGGGCGAGTCCCCGTCTCACCATCTCGGCATCCAGCCTGCGGCGCACGCCACTCACGCTACCGGGGTACCTTCGATGAGCCTGCCCTGCACCAGATCCCGGAGGTCCTGCGCCACCATTGCGACGGGAACCGTCAGGGGCGGTGTGTAGCCGACGGTGACTCCCGAGAGCACCAGACGCGAACGACCTGCCCATCCTCTGGGCCAGCGCACCGTCGGTGCTCGGTCGGTCCCCCACCACCACGACGCCACCCTCACCGGTGCCGAGGCGTCGCCTCGATCAGTTCCGCCATGGGTCCCTCGGGCTTCCCCGCAACAACCGCCGCTCTCCCCGACGCAGCCTCGACTGCCGCCAACAGCGCACCGGTACCGGGTTGGATGCGGCCCGCGGCGGGAAACGTCGGTCGGAGTTGCGTCGCCAACAGCCGCGTGCCCGCGCGCACCGCTGCCGCCACAAGGTCCAACTGGGCGAAGTCGAACTCACGGGTCAGACCCACCACGACCGCATCGAACCGATCCGGATCAGCTTCGCCGGGACTCGTGCACGGCCACGCTGCTCGAAACGACCGATGCGCCGTGGGCCCCGAGAGCCTCGACCAGTCCGGCAGACCCCAGCACCAGGACCCGCTCCCCAGGCTCCACCAGCGTGCACACGGCGTCGGCGGAGGTGACCACCTCCACTCCACGGGGAAGTCCGAGGGCCACCAGTTCCTGCGCCCGGGCGATGCCCGACGCCGTGGAGTTGTTGGTGCGAACAGCACCCTGTCGCCGCGTTCCAGCAACTCCGCCACGGCCTCGGCCGATCCTTCGATCGGTTCGCTGCCCCGCCACATCACCCCGTCGAGGTCCACCACCCAGTTCGTCATGAACCAGAATCGCACACCCACTCCGGACGACCCCGAACGCGGAATGCTCTGACCGCAGGCAGATCGTGTACCGAATGGCCGGGACAGAGGCTGGCGAACAGGCCGGATCATCGCCCTGTGGGATCATCGGCCGTCGGCGAAGTGCCAGGATTCCAGTGAATCCGGCCCACAGACCTCGGGAGGGTCACCCAGATGAACGAGGAGCAGCTGGAAAAGATTCGCAACGGCGCCGGTTTCGTCGCTGCACTCGATCAGAGCGGCGGAAGCACCCCCAAGGCACTGGGGCTCTACGGCGTCGAGGAGATCGGAGTATTCCGCCGAGGAAGAGATGTTCGACCTCATCCATGCCATGCGGACCCGCATCATCACCAGCCCTGCATTCAACGGCGATCGCGTGCTGGCAGCGATCCTCTTCGAGATGACCATGGACCGGCAGGTCGAGGGGCGTCGACACCGCCGAGTACCTGTGGATCGAAGAAGCAGGTCGTGCCCTTCCTGAAGGTCGACAAGGGACTGGCGGACGAGGCCGACGGTGCCCAGGTGATGAAGCCGATGCCCGACCTCGATGAACTGCTGCGACGTGCCCTCGACGAAGGGAATCTTCGGCACCAAGATGCGCTCGGTCATCAAGATCGCCGACGACGGCGGCGTCCACGCCGTGGCCGACCAGCAGTTCGAGGTCGGCCGCCAGATCGTCGGCGCCGGACTGGTGCCGATCATCGAGCCCGAGATCGACATCAACAGCCCCTCGAAGGCTGAGGCCGAGGCGCTGCTGCTGATGCGATCTCGGCGCAGCTCGACTCGCTTGGCGACGACCAGGACGTGATGCTGAAGCTCACGCTGCCCGAGGTCGACAGCTTCTACGCACCGCTCATCGCCCACCCACGCGTTGCGCGGGTGGTCGCTCTCTCGGGTGGCTACTCCCGCGAGGAGGCCAATGCCCGCCTGGGTCGCAACGCCGGCATGATCGCAAGCTTCTCGAGGGCGCTGACCGAGGGTCTCTCGGCCAAGCAGTCCGACGACGAGTTCAACGCCACCCTGGACACCTCGATCGGCAGCATCGCCGCCGCCTCGGCCACCTGAACTCCTCCATTGCGTTCTGATTGTGCGTGGCGCTGGCAGCGCTGCAGCGCCACGACAATCAGTTCCGCAGATTTCAGTCGAGGTTCTCCAGGCGATCGGCGTACGTCGACGTAGCCGGGTCGAGAGGCTCCAGATGCGGCTGAAGAGCTGGCGCGCCTGGGGCACGTCGCCGCTGCGCTCATAGAGGTCGGCGAGGGCGTAGGCCCTACGTAAGTGGTACTCCGAGAAACGCGCCGGAAGCTTGAACCCCTTGGCGAGCAGCGCGATACCCTCCGAGAGCTTTCCCCTGTCGGCAAGTGAACCAGCGGTAACGATCCGTCCCTCGGTGACCAGCTCGGGCGATGGCGAGACCTCGCCCAGTTCCGACCACAGCGCGTCGACGCGATCGTGGCGCCCCTGGGCCCGGTAGCAGTCTGCAAGCACGGGATGTTGTTCCACCGAACCACCCGTGATCTCGACGAACGCCTCGAGTTGTTCACAGGCCTGGCGCCACTTGCCCAGCCGGTAGTAGGTCAACCCCAACAGCTCTCGGACCTCGGGCGACTCAGGGACCTCCTCCGCGATCGGGCGCAGAATCCGTCGGGCATCGAAGTAGCGGTCCGCCGCGAATGCCCGCGCTGCATCTTCTATGCGCCCCTCCAGACGCTTCGCCCGCTCCTTGCCCACCTGCGCGACAGCTCGGGCGGGGTCACCCTCTGGGGTTTGCGACTCGTATGGGACCCGCCGGACCTTCCCGAACCCTTGCCGCGGCTTGCCGGTTGCTCCCGCGACCACGCGCTCCGCCTTCGAACGCTCGATCCGCCCCTCATCCACCCATTCCTCCTGAGGAGTAGGAGGGCTCGGTTCCGGCCGATCGTCTTTCGCGCGAGGTACACCCGCCCGCTCGGATCGATCGCTGGGGCGTCGAGCAGGCCGCCGCGCATCGACACGGCCCCGATCGTCGCTGCGTCCGCGACCATCGTTGCGCCCCCGACCATCGTTGCGCCCCCGCTGTCGTTGCGCCCCCGCTGTCGTCCCGACGCCGTCCGTCCCCACCCGACTTCGGCTTGCCGGGCGCGCCGCCACGGGAGCGTTCACCACCTCGCGGCACGCTCTTCCTCGACTTCGGCTTGTCGCCAGACATCACACGCCTCTTCCAACAGGGGGAAGGTCCACGCTACAGCATCCGGCCGGCACGCCACCCTGCCCGGGCGCGGAGCTGCACCCTCGATCTCGACCCAGACGCGCTTGAGCGGGAGCCCATATGGGCTCCCGCTCAAGAAAGAAATCCGGCGGCGTCCTACTCTCCCGGGGACACTCGTCCCAAGTACCATCGGCGCTGGAGGGCTTAACTTCCGTGTTCGGAATGGGAACGGGTGTGACCCCTCCGCTATGGCCACCGAAAGATCAATTGTCACGACGCAAGCGCATACAGCGCGCGATTGCTCGAGTACTTCATAGCGAACACGAACGTCTCTGAAAGACGAAACCCAAGCCCTCGGCCGATTAGTACCGGTCAGCTCAACACATTGCTGTGCTTACACATCCGGCCTATCAACGTGGTCGTCTACCACGGGCCTTACCAGGTTAACCCTGTGGGTGGACTCATCTTGAAAAAGGCTTCCCGCTTAGATGCTTTCAGCGGTTATCCCTTCCGTAGGTCGCCAACCAGCCATGCCCTTGGCAGGACAACTGGCACACGAGAGCTACGTCCGTCCCGGTCCTCTCGTACTAGGGACAGCTTTTCTCAATCCACCTTCGGCTGCAGAGGATAGGGACCGAACTGTCTCACGACGTTCTAAACCCAGCTCGCGTACCGCTTTAATGGGCGAACAGCCCAACCCTTGGGACGTGCTACCGCCCCAGGATGCGATGAGCCGACATCGAGGTGCCAAACCTTCCCGTCGATATGGACTCTTGGGGAAGATAAGCCTGTTATCCCCGGGGTACCTTTTATCCGTTGAGCGACGGCGCTTCCACACGCAACCGCCGGATCACTATGCCCAGCTTTCGCTCCTGCTCGACTTGTCGGTCTCGCAGTCAAGCTCCCTTTTGCCATTGCACTCGTCGCCTGATTGCCAACCAGGCTGAGGGAACCTTTGGGCGCCTCCGTTACTCTTTAGGAGGCGACCGCCCCAGTCAAACTACCCACCTGACGCTGTTCCCGACCCGGATAACGGGTCTGGGTTAGAGCCTCGTCATACGCAGGGTGGTATTTCAAGGTTGACTCCACACTGACTAGCGCCAATGCTTCCTAGTCTCCCACCTATCCTACACAACGCATAACAAAACCCAACATCAAGCTATAGTAAAGGTCCACGGGGTCTTTCCGTCCTTCTGCAGCTAACGAGCATCTTTACTCGTACTTCAATTTCGCTGAGTCTCTGGTTGAGACAGTTGGGAAGTCGTTACGCCATTCGTGCAGGTCGGAACTTACCCGACAAGGAATTTCGCTACCTTAGGACCGTTATAGTTACGGCCGCCGTTTACTGGGGCTTAGGTTCAGAGCTTCGTCCGAAGACTAACCCTTCCCCGTAACCTTCCAGCACCGGGCAGGCGTCACAGCGTATACAGCGCCTTACGGCTTAGCACGCTGCTGTGTTTTTAGTAAACAGTCGCTTCCCACAATTTTGTGTCACCTCTTCGAGCTCAGGCAGCAAGTGCCGTCACCCTAATGAGGCCATCCTTCTCCCGAAGTTACGGATGCATTTTGCCGAGTTCCTTAACCAGAGTTATCTCAATCGCCTTGGTATTCTCTACCTATCCACCTGAGTTGGTTTGGGGTACGGGCACACACGTGAACTCACCGCTGAGATTTTCTTGGCAGCATAGGATCAATGACTTCGCCTGAATCGGCTCCGTGTCACGTCTCAGGCTTCGTGAGGTCCGGATTTGCCTAGACCTCGCCCTACTCGCTTACCCGGGGACTACCATCGCCCCGGTTCATCTACCTTCCTGCGTCCCTCTACGGCTTTCCGCCTCCAAGTGGGTCGGTTCGCAGTCGGCCTAAGCCGAAAACAGCCCCTTAGCAACCTAGAATTGGAATGGACGCGCACGTGGTGGTACCGGAATATCAACCGGTTGTGCATCGACTACGCCTTCCGGCCTCGTCTTAGCTCCCGACTTACCCTGGGAGGATTAGCCTTGCCCAGGAACCCTTGGATATTCGGCGGACGGGTTTCTCACCCGTCTTTCGCTACTCATGCCAGCATTCTCACTCGACCACGCTCCACAGACGGTCACCCGCCTGCTTCACTGCGAGATCGACGCTCCGCTACCGCTCGTACAAATGTACGAACCCGTGGCTTCGGCTCCAAACTTGAGCCCCGTTACATTGTCCGCGCAAGAACACTCGACCAGTGAGCTGTTACGCACTCTTTCAAGGGTGGCTGCTTCTAAGCCAACCTCCTGGCTGTCTTCGCATTCTCACATCGTTTACCACTTAGTTTGGAATTAGGGGCCTTAGCCGACGGTCTGGGCTGTTTCCCTTTCGACCCCGAAGCTCATCCCCCGGGGTCTCACTGCTGCGCTCTGGATCTGTGGCATTCGGAGTTTGGTTGGGTTCGGTAAGCTTGTAGGCCCCCTAGCCCATCCAGTGCTCTACCTCCACAGATGAACACGCAACGCTGCACCTAAATGCATTTCGCGGAGAACCAGCTATCACCGAGTTTGATTGGCCTTTCACCCCTATCCACAGGTCATCCGCCCAGTTTTCAACCTAGGTCGGTTCGCGCCTCCACGGGGTTTTACCCCCGCTTCACACTGCCCATGGATAGATCACTCGGCTTCGGGTCTGCAGCATGCGACTGTACGCCCTATTCAGACTCGCTTTCGCTCCGGCTACCCCTCACGGGTTAACCTTGCCACATACCACAACTCGCTGGCTCATTCTTCAAAAGGCACGCCATCGCCGACCGAAGTCGGCTTTGACTGCTTGTAGACCAACGGTTTCAGGGACTATTTCACTCCCCTCCCGGGGTGCTTTTCACCTTTCCCTCACGGTACTAGTTCACTATCGGTCGACAAGAAATACTTAGCCTTACGAGGTGGTCCTCGCAGATTCGTGCCGACTTTCTCGGATTCGGCACTACTTGGGAACATTGACCAGAGGCTGCTGAGTTTCGTGTACGGGGCCGTTACCCTCTATGGCGTGACTTTCCAGACACTTCCACTACCCAGCAGCTTTGTAACTCTGTGAGGATCCGATGTTTCCTCTGTCACGTCCCACAACCCCGGACTGGCAACGCCATCGGGCTATCACACCAGTCTGGTTTGGGCTACTCCGCGTTCGCTCGCCGCTACTTACGGAGTCGTTTTTACTTTCCTTTCCTCAGGGTACTGAGATGTTTCAATTCCCCTGGTTCCCTCTCGCTGCCCTATGTGTTCAGGCAGGAGTAACACCCAATTACGGGTGCTGGGTTTCCCCATTCGGACATCCACGGATCAAGGGTAGGTCGGCACCTCCCCGTGGCTTATCGCAGCCTCCCACGTCCTTCTTCGGTTCTTGTCGCCAAGGCATTCACCGTTGGCCCTTAGTAGCTTGGGTATTCGCATTACAAAGATGCTCGTGCTCGCTATGAAATTCTCAAGCTACGCGCCGAAGTGACGTGCACGTCGGGGAAGATGGCGCTCACACCAGAATCTGGTGGGGGCGCCCCTTCACAACGGAAGACAGGACGAGTACCTGGACACTTTGTTCGACGGTGACTTTCAGTCTTGTAGGACCGGGTCTCGAGAGACCATCACGGTGGAACGCAGAAATCCAGGTACCGATGAGTGCATCAACTAGTTGTCCAAGTCTGCCAACTCACAAATGCGAGTTGCAACAGATGGAATGGACTCCTTAGAAAGGAGGTGATCCAGCCGCACCTTCCGGTACGGCTACCTTGTTACGACTTCAGCCCAATCGCTAACCCCACCTTCGGCAGCTCCGTCCCCGAGGGGTTCGGCCACTGACTTCGGGTGTTGCCAACTTTCGTGCTGTGACGGGCGGTGTGTACAAGGCCCGGGAACGTATTCACCCCGGCGTTGCTGATCCGGGATTACTAGCGACTCCAGCTTCATGAAGTCGAGTTGCAGACTTCAATCCGAACTGAGACCGGCTTTCTGGGATTCGCTTAACCTCGCGGTCTCGCAGCCCTTTGTACCGGCCATTGTAGCATGTTTGCAGCCCTAGGCATAAGGGGCATGATGACTTGACGTCGTCCCCACCTTCCTCCGAGTTGACCCCGGCAGTCTCCTACGAGTCCCCACCATTACGTGCTGGCAACATAGAATAAGGGTTGCGCTCGTTGCGGGACTTAACCCAACATCTCACGACACGAGCTGACGACAGCCATGCACCACCTATCGCAGACCCCGAAGGACACCACATCTCTGTGGCTTTTCCTGCGTAGTTCAACCTAGGTAAGGTTCTTCGCGTTGCCTCGAATTAAGCAACATGCTCCGCCGCTTGTGCGGGCCCCCGTCAATTCCTTTGAGTTTTAGCCTTGCGGCCGTACTCCCCAGGCGGGGCACTTAATGCGTTAGCTACGGCACAGAGAGGGTTGATTCCTCCCCACACCTAGTGCCCAACGTTTACGGCGTGGACTACCAGGGTATCTAATCCTGTTTGCTACCCACGCTTTCGCTCCTCAGCGTCAGTTCCAGCCCAGAGCGCCGCCTTCGCTGCTGGTGTTCCTCCTGATATCTGCGCATTTCACCGCTACACCAGGAATTCCACGCTCCTCTACTGGACTCTAGTCACAGCAGTTTTGGGTGACCTCTCCGGGTTGAGCCCGGAGCTTTCACACCCAACTTACTGGACCGCCTACGAGCTCTTTACGCCCAATGAATCCGGACAACGCTTGTCCCCTACGTATTACCGCGGCTGCTGGCACGTAGTTAGCCGGGACTTCTTCTGCAGGTACCGTCATTTTCGTCCCTGCTGAAAGCGGTTTACAACCACGAAGGCTGTCATCCCGCACGCGGCGTTGCTGCGTCAGGCTTTCGCCCATTGCGCAAGATTCCCTACTGCTGCCTCCCGTAGGAGTCTGGACCGTGTCTCAGTTCCAGTGTGGCTGATCGTTCTCTCAAACCAGCTACCCGTCGTTGCCTTGGTAGGCCATTACCCCACCAACTAGCTGATAGGTCGCGAGACCCTCCTAGAGCGAAATTCTTTCTTCCGTGAGCCATGCGACTCTCGGAAGGTATGCGGTATTAGTCCGAGTTTCCTCGGGTTATTCCCCACTCCAGGGTAGGTTTCTCACGTGATACTCACCCGTTCGCCACTTGGTCTTCCGGGAGCAAGCTCCCATGGACCTCGTTCGACTTGCATGTATAAGGCACGCCGCCAGCGTTCGTCCTGAGCCAGGATCAAACTCTCCATCAAGATCGTCTTGCCGTCATCCGAAGATGGCGGCCGTCAAATCGGAGAGTCAACTTCGGGTTGGCACCCTCAGTTAACTGGCACAGACGTTCGTCTAGCCGGGATCTCTCCCGATTTTCTGTCCGAATGTGCAAAAAGCATTACTTACTTTGAATTGACAGGTGATCGAACCGGTAAACCGGCGCGACCATCCCGCACTCACCTTTTGGCATCCTGTCTTCCGTTGTCAAGAAGCGCCAGTGACCTCCAAGAGGCACCAACTCTGGAACATGGCGAAGACCGGCAAGCATTTCTGCGGGCTCTGTCACCAGGGGTTCCGTACCCCGTTCCGGCGGTTAAACCGTCCGTGCGGGGCGAAGGAGTACATTACGCAAACCGGGGGTCCGGGTCAACCCGGGAAGGTGCGACCCTCGTCACATCACTTCGGGCCACGTATCCCGTTATCCGACGACAACCAGAATGTGGTGGTTCCGACGGCCCTTGCGCAACATGACGTAGCGCCCGTGGAGCAGGTCTGCTGCGGTGGCTGTGTCCGTGGTCCAGTCCGGAAGCGCTCGGCCGTTTATGTGGTAACCCGCAGCGTTCTTGCGTACCTCACCCTTGGACCGGGCAAGTCCCGCGGTGGTGAACATCCCGTACAGATCGAGATCATCCAGCTCGGCCGGCGTCACGATCGAGGTCGGCACCTCCTCCGCCAGGAGTTCGAGTGTCGCAGGGTCTGCCTCTGTGGGCGCCCCACCGAAGAGCACCGCCGCGGCGGACTCGACCGGCCCGATCACATCCTCACCGTGCACCAGGGCCACCAACTCGCGGGCCAGGCGACGCTGGCCGGAACGGTGCTCAGGCGATGCTTCGTGAGCAACGACGGTGGCCAGGCAGTCTTCGACCGGCACCGTCGTCAATCGCAGGAGCAAGGGCCCGATGTCTGCATCGGGCATGTTCAGCAGGTACTGGTACATCTGGTAGGCGCTCGTACGCTCCGCTGAGAGCCAGATGTTCTCGCCCTCGGACTTTCCGAACTTGGAACCATCGGAACGAAGGATCAACGGAGCCGTGAGCCCGTGGACGTGATCGCCCGAACGACGACGGATCAGATCCACGCCGGCAGTGATGTTCCCCCACTGGTCGGAACCCGCGACCTGCAGGTCCACACCTTGTGTTTCGTGAAGCACCATGTAGTCATTCGCCTGCAACAACATGTAGGAGAACTCGGTGAAGGAGATCCCGCTCTCGCGGTCCATCCGCCCTCGTACGGACTCCTTGGACAACATCGTGTTGACCGTCACGTGCTTTCCCACATCGCGTAGGAACTCGAGGAGGCCCAGCGGCTCGGTCCAGGTCCGGTTGTCAACCAGTGCGGCCGGCGAATCCGGCTCGGTGAAGTCGAGAAACTTCTCCAGCTGGGCCCCGATCGCAACACGGTTCGAATCGAGCACGTCCGGGTCGAGGAAGGTTCGCTCACTCTTTCGACCGGACGGGTCCCCGATCATGCCGGTGGCTCCACCCACCAGTGCCACAGGCGCATGCCCGGCCAGTTGGAAGCGCCTCAGCAACATGATCGACTGCAGATTGCCCAGGTGGAGCGAATCAGCGGTCGGGTCGAAGCCACAGTAGAGCCGGGTCGGACCTTCCAGACGTTTGACCAACGCCGCCATATCGGTGTGGTCGGCAATCAGGTTGCGCGCGGCAAGATCGTCGATGAGCGCTGATCCTATGCTGTCAGCTTGCGTAACCATCGGCCTCCTCGCGGCCTCCTCGCGGCCACAGAGGGACGACGATACCCTCTGACCTTGTTGTGGACCTGAATTGCCGAGGTTGTGGACCTGAATTGCCGAGCTGACACCGAATTCTGCCCGGCGGACGCCAGAATGGATGGATGCTCAGGCGGCCCCCAGTTGGTTTCAAACGCACGCGCGCGTGCATGTGCGCGGTCGTTCTCCTCGGCGCGGCATGCGCCAACACCCATGAACGACCACCGATCCAGTTCCCTCCCAACGCAGCGCCGTCGCGGATCCTCGACTCCCAGGGACGCCTGATCACCACGATCGCCGAAGAGAACCGTCAGAGCGTCGACATCGCAGACATACCGGTCAGCATGCAACAGGCGATCGTGGCCATCGAGGACACGGACTTCTGGGAGCACAACGGGGTGAACCCCAAGGCGATAGCAAGGGCTGCAGATGCCAACGCCCAGGCGGGTGATGTCTCCCAGGGTGGTTCCACGATCACTCAGCAGTACGTGAAGAATGCGCTCCTCAACGACGACCAGACGATCGCCCGAAAGGTCGAGGAAGCCACCATGGCGATGGCGCTCGAGCGGGCGTACTCGAAGAAGACCATCCTGCAGAACTACCTGAACACCATCTATTTCGGCTCAGGGGCATATGGAGTGGAGGCCGCTTCGAAGGAATACTTCGGTGTGTCGACCAAGAAGCTGACCCTGCCCCAGGCGGCGATGCTCGCCGGAGCGGTGCAGTCACCTTCCAAATGGAATCCGCGGACGAACTCCGATGCAACCCTCGGCAGGCGCAACCTCGTGCTCGAGCGAATGCAGGACGAGGGCTACATCTCCGCCGAACAACGCTTCGCCGCCGCATCGGAACCGCTGGGCGTCATACCGGCCGACAGCAGCGCCACAGGCAAGGCGCCCGATCGCTACCCCGCGGCCCACTTCGTCGAGGAGGTCAAGCACTGGTTGCTCTTTGATTCCGACGCACTCGGCGACAACCACGCAGAGCGGTACAACAACCTCCTGCGCGGCGGGCTGACGATCACGACCACGATCGACCTCGACCTGCAGGCAAAGGCCGAGGCCGCAATCGCCGAGGTCCTGCCCGGACAGGGAGTGAATCCCAAGATGCCCGACGCGGCGCTCACTTCTATCGAACCAAGGACCGGCTATATCAAGGCGATGGTCGGTGGTCGGGATTTCTGGGGCGACCACTCCTACGCCAAGTTGAACCTGGCCGAAGGCGCCGGGCGCTCGACAGGATCCACATTCAAGCCGATAGCGCTCGCCACCGCTCTCAGCAATGGCGTCTCCCCCACGGAACGTTTCAATGCGCCTTCTTCGGAATCACTGCCGATCCCGGGTGGAGTGTGGAACGTCAGGGGGGGCGGCATCGGCTCGGGAACGCTCGGCGAATGCACGGTGGCGTCGTCCAACACCTGCTACGCCAACATCATCATGGACAAACGGGTCGGCCCCGACGACACGGTTGCGATGGCCCGGAAACTCGGAATCACCGAGACCGACCTCGATGCAGTTCCCGCTGCCGTGCTCGGCGCCAACAATGCAACGGTCCGCGACATGGCGTCGGTCTACGCCACCTTCGCCAACGGCGGCATCCATGTTCCACCTGTGTACGTGACAAAGGTCGAACGAGCCGACGGCACCGTGCTCTACGAACACCCACACTCCCAGACCAAAGCACTCGAGCCCGAGGTGGCGCGCCAGATCAACGACATCCTGCCCGGGGTCATCTACGCCGCTGGTGGCACCGGCCACCGTGCGGACATCGGCCGGGTGGCAGGCGGCAAGACGGGTTCGGCTCAGAACAACACCGATGCCTGGTTCTGTGGTTACACGCCCCAGCTGGCAACTGCCGTATGGGTCGGCTTCAGCGAGACGCGCCCCGGGCGCAACGGGAACCAGAGCCTGGTCTCGATGGTTCCGGGCAACACCCCCATCACCGTGTTCGGTGGCACGTACCCTGCACAGATCTGGTCCACCTACATGCGCTCCGCCCTGGAAGGCCAGCCGGAGCTTCCACTGAACCCTCCCGTGCCGCCGCCCACCACCACCACCACATCCCCCGAACCGCCAGCCATCCTCGAACCACCGGCCGCCGCCCCATCGGAGCGCCTCGTGGACGTCCCCGATGTCGCCAACATGATCGGCGATGAGGCTGCGGCGAAGGTCCGCAAGGCCGGCTTCACCGTCAAGGTGGCAGAAGTGGACGTCCGCGGCGACGAGCAACCCGGAAGGGCCGTCGCCCAGTCGCCCGCCGGAGGTTCGCTTTCGCCCAGCGGATCAACGGTCTGGCTGGAGGTGACCAAGGGGCGCTCCCGCGTCCAGAACACCGATACCCGACGTACGCGGCTACGGGCGCAACCAGGCCGTCGAGGAACTCACGAAACTCTACTTCGACGTGTCCACGAGACTCACGGCCCCACCCGACGGCACGCTTGCGCCCGATGGCGGGACATATGCAGGTGGCCAGGTATGGGGCATATCTCCGGGACCCGGTGAATTGTCTCCCGACGGCACGGTCGTCCTCGACTACGCGCCCGGAACCAGCCACGACCACGACCACCTCGCCGGCAACGACGACGACCCGACCCTGAGCGATGGTCCGGACAACAACCCATCGCGGCGCGATGAGTCCGCATCTGTGGCGGGATGCGAGACTCGCAACGTGAACATGAGTTCAGCGACCAACGAGTCCGTAGACCCGTCCGAACCATCGAGCGACCAGCCAGCACCCCAACGAACACCCAAGAGACAGGCGGTCTGAACGCCGCCGCCGTATCGGTTGGATCGCCGCCGGCATCTTCGCGATTGCATCAGTCGGTATGTGGCTGTGGATCCTCTTCCTCTACCACCCGAGCCTGCTCATAGACGAGCTCCCGGATCCAACGTTCCCGAATGCAGCGGAGAAGATCTGCGCTATGGCCGACGACGAGATCGGTCACCTTCCACCTGCCGAAGCCACCAAGGATCCGGTCGAGCGCGCCGACGTCATCGACACTGCCAATCAGACCCTCACCCGGATGGTCGCGGAACTGGCCCCACTCGCTCCGACACAGCCGCCAGAGTCAGCAGAAGCGGTCAACGAATGGCTCGGCGACTGGAAGACGCATCTCGCTGATCGCCAGCGCTACGCCGACGAACTCCGCAAGGACCCCGAGGCGCGGTTCACCGAGACCACCAAGGGTTCCAAGCAGGTCTCACGCGCCATCGACAGCTTCGCGGATGTCAACAGCATGCCCCACTGTGGGACTCCCGGGGACGTATGACCCCCGGTACGTTCCCTGTCACCTGACGAGGGTGTACAACACCACGTCGGTTCGGTTCCGAGTCGAGAAGGCCCCATGGCCGGGTACATCCAGTCTCATGCAACCCAATCTCTCTGCCACGGCGCAGGACTCCAGATTTCCCGCCGCTACGTAGAACTCCAGGCGGCTCATGCCACCGTCCTCCAGCCCCCACGCAGAGAGGCGCTCCAGGGCACGCGTGGCAACTCCCGCTGCTCTCGCGGCAGGCGCCACCCAGTAGCCGACCTCTGCCACCATGTCTTCCCGGCCGATGTCAACGAGCCCGCACGAACCGATAACCCGATCGTCATGGCTCGCTGCGATACAGAACAAGGCACCTGTCCGCGCAGCCCACTGTTCGGGCGCCAGGGTGCCCACGAATCCTTCCGCATGGCTGCGCTGATAAGGCACCGGCACGGTCGTCCAACGCTGAATCGCAGGGTCCTGGCATGCCTCGGTCACCTCATCGGTGTCCGACACCCTCCAGGGCCGTAGACGAACTCCGTTGCCTTCGAGCGTCGGTTGTTCCAATGGCCAGTCAGGTTTCGTCATGCGATGGTCCCGACGTCGGTGCGGGGTGTTGCCACACGCTCGCTGCGGGGAGCGGGATGCGAGCGGTGGCACACGCCATGCTCACAGTCATTCACCCCCACCGAGGAGGCCGAACCCACGGCGGGCCAAACGAACCACGCCCGGTTCATCGGCGAGAGCCTCCAGCTCCTGAATGGTCACCCAGCGGAGCTCCCGGGACTCGTGGTTCCGCGACTCGACGGCGCCCTGAGGTGCGAACACGACGAATCTCAGGTCGAGGTGGAGATGCTCACCGAGATGGTCACCATGATCGACCGCATGGACATCGATGTCGATCGCCGGAACACGGACCCGTAGGCCCTCGATGCCGGTCTCCTCGGTTGCCTCCTTGAGAGCGACCCCGGCCAACTCGTGGTCGCCGTCGGCGTGACCGCCAGGTTGCAGCCAGCGGCCGAGCTTCGTGTGGAGCATCAGGAGTGTCCGTTCCACGGTCGAATCCAACACCAGTGCGGAGCCGGTGAGATGTGCTTCAGCGGTGCCCCGATCGGTGATGGCGGCCCCGTGCTTCTCAATGAGCCCGAGAACCCGGCGGCGAAGGCGATCCTGGGACACGCCCACCAGGTCCGCCTCTCGTACTCGGGCCCGTGAAGTCCCGGGATCGTCGCTACGAAGCAGTGCGGCGTCACCAACGGCCAACAATTGCGGTGAGTTCATTTCTCCCCTCCCATCGGCCGCGGCCCACACGATGCGAAGCCGCGACCCGGGTACGACGAACCTCCACGGTCTGTCCAGCGCCTTGGACACTCCGACCCTGGCGGTGACTGTCGGATCGCCCGGAGGTGGAGTCCCATCGGTGAAGAGCCTGACCGTACGTGGCGGAACTCCACATCCCTCGGTCCCGGGTGATCGATCTGGTCCGCACACATCCGTCCCGCCATCCGAGAGCCTGATCCCGAGAGCGGCGCACAACTTCCCCGGCCCGTTGGCCAGATCCGGGTCACGCCGGGCTGCCGGCCTGTCGGCCCTCATCTCCTCGATTCCACACAGTGGTTGGACAGCCCTCAACAGAACTGCTTGGCCGACTCCCACAGGACCGGTGGCGATGTTGGCGCACGTGTGGATGCCATACGACAGGTAGGTGTAGAGGGTCCCCGCTCGGCCGAACATGGCAGTGGTACGTGCGGTCCTCCCCCGATAGGCGTGACTGGCCGGATCCTCGGGTCCTGCGTATGCCTCCACCTCGACAATCCGAGCGGACCGTTTCCCGACCACCAGCACTGCGTTCAGGAGCAACGGGGCGGCCTCGGTCGAGTGCCCCATCAGCTGATCGCGGGGAAATGGCCGGAGCACCGATCCGCTCAGGAGCGTTCCCAGCGTCGGCGTTCGAATGCGAGCCGCTCTGCAATCCGTTCGCGTTGTTCGACTACTGCGCCCGGTCCCGCTGAGCCCGGGCTACGACGGTTTCGTACCGACGCACCCGGGGCCAGCAAGGCCACGCCCCTCTCACCCAGACGCTCATCTGCTGCGACCAGATCCTTCATCGGGATCCCACCCTCGATGCTGTTGCGGACCAGATCCCCCACAATTGCATGTGCCTCCCGGAATGGCACTCCATCAGCCACTAGCAGTTCGGCGAGATCGGTCGCTGCTCCGTACGGGCTGTCCGCTGCCGATTCCATGGCCTCGCGGTTGATGACGAGGGTGCGGTACATGCCGCTGAGCGCGCCAAGGGCCAGCCGAACCGTGTCGAGAGCGTCAAACGTCGGTTCCTTGTCCTCCTGGAGGTCACGGTTGTACGCCAGAGGCAACGATTTGAGTGTCGCCAGGAACCCCGTCAGGTCGCCAATGAGCCGGCCCGACTTTCCACGTGCCAATTCGGCGATGTCAGGGTTCTTCTTCTGGGGCAGCATCGATGACCCGGTTGCGTATGCATCGTCGAGTCCGATGAACGCGAACTCGGAACTCGACCACAACACCACTTCCTCGCCCATCCGGGAGAGATGCAGGCCGATCATCGTGAGAACGAAAAGGGTCTCCGCTACGAAGTCGCGGTCCGAAGTCGCATCGAGCGAGTTCTCGAAGTGGCCCGAGAAGCCGGCCAGGCCAGCGACCCGTTCCGGGTCCAGTGGCAATGAGGAGCCTGCCAGAGCGCCCGCTCCGAGCGGCGAGACATCCACCCGTTCCCGGCAATCAGCCAAGCGGTCGAGGTCTCTCAACAGTGCCCACCCGTGGGCCATCAGGTGGTGAGCCAACAACACCGGTTGTGCGTGCTGTAGATGGGTGTAGCCGGGCAGATAGACAGCATCTGCATCCGTACCGCTTCATCGGCGCGGACCAGCAACGTCTCGATCATGTCGACCAGACGCTCTGCGACGGCGTCGAGTTCACCCTTCAGACAGTGCCTGAACGCGGTCGAGACCTGATCGTTTCGCGAGCGTCCGGTGTGCAATTTGCCACCCGCCGGGCCCACCAACTCGGTGACCCGCCGCTCGATCGCGGTGTGGATGTCCTCGTCGGAGCCCATGAACTCGAACTTTCCAGTGCGGTACTCGGCCTCGACGGAATCCAGACCGTCGAGGATCGCGCCCAGTTCGGAATCGTCGAGCAGCCCGGCGGATGCAAGAACCGTTACGTGGGCCTTGGAACACGCTATGTCGCTGAAAATCAGGCGCTGGTCATAGGAGAGGCTCTCCGTGAATGCCATCAGCTCGGCGGCCGGGCCGGATGCGAACCGACCGTGCCAGAGTTGACCGCGGACCTGGTGTGGCTCTCCGTCGGAGGTCTTCGAGGCGCTCACCGTGAACCCGGGCCCTGAATGGCTGACCAGGTCTGCACGCCGAGGCCCCAGAGCCGCACGAAGCCTTCGGAGTCCTCGTGACGGAAGCGGTCAGCCGCGTCATAGGTGGCAAGCCCGTAGTCATAGAGAGACTTCGGAGCACGCCGGCCGGTGACGAAACATCGGCCCGGTTCGAGGCGCAGTCGCACCTCGCCGCTGACCGGCTCCTGGGAGGAGGCCACGAACGCATCGAATGCCTCCCTCAGCGGCGAGTACCAGAGCCCGTCGTAGATGAGTTCCGCGTACCGGTGGGCCATCGAGATCTTCTCACGTTGGAGGTCACGCTCGAGAGTGATCGCCTCGAGGTCAGCGTGCGCCAACATGATCGCCAAAGCCCCCGGAGCCTCGTAGGTCTCACGGCTCTTGATCCCGACCCGGCGGTTCTCGACCATGTCCAGGCGGCCCCAGCCATATGGTCCGACCGTACCGTTCAACTCGATGACGATCTCATACAGGGGCATCTCCTTGCCGTCGATGGATACAGGGACTCCCTTTTCAAACCCGAGAACAACATCCCGCGGAGCTGTCTCGGTAGGCACTGTCATCTTCCACACGCCTTCAGGAGGAGTGACCCAGGGGTCCTCCATCTCGCCACACTCGATGGCACGGCCCCAGAGGTTGTCGTCGATGGAATACAGCTTCTCCTTGGTGGCACCTACGGGTATGGAGTGCTCCGCCGCATAGTTGATCGAGTCCTCACGCGTGAACCCCCAGTTCCGTACGGGTGCAAGCAACTCCAGATCCGGGGCCAGTGCGAGTGAGGACACTTCGAAACGCACCTGGTCATTACCCTTGCCGGTACATCCGTGGGCGACGCCGTCAGCAGAGTACTTGCGAGCCATCTCCACCTGGTGCTTGACGATGAGCGGCCTGCTGATGGCCGAGACGAGCGGATACTGGTTCTCGTACAGGGCATTGGCCTTGATCAGCGGAGCCAGGAAATCAGCTGCGAACTCCTCGCGCAGATCCAGTTCCTCGTAGGCGATGGCGCCCGCCCCGAGTGCCTTTTCACGATTGCCCTCGAGTGTGCCTTCCTGCCCGACGTCCGCGGAGAGGCAGATCACCTCCACTCCCATGTTCTCGATCATCCACCGGACTGCAACTGAGGTATCCAGTCCTCCGGAATATGCCAGCACGACTCTCTTGGCCATCTGATTCTCCACTCTTTCTCAAACTGCATGTTTCTCGGGAAGTACCACGTCTCTTGCGAAGTACCACGTCTGTGCCGCTGGAGGCTCGCCGGAAACCTGTAACAATGCCATTGCAGGCACGACCTCCGGAGCATCTGTCAATGGAACCGGGTGCGCTGGGTCATTCGAGACCCGCCAGTTCGATGAGTCGGTTCTGCACCCCTGCCCCACAGCGGGATCGTCCGATCACCAGGATCGTGTCGTCGCCGGCGACGGTTCCGAGCACATCGGCCAGACCGTTGCGATCGATCGCCGAGGCCACCACGTGTGCAGACCCCGGTGGGGTACGAACCACCACCAGATCCCCGGCTCGGTCCGTCTCGACGACCCAGTCCGAAAGCACGCGCCGCAGGTGATCCTCGGGAGCGATCTGTGAGCGTGGCATCTCCGGGATCGCGTAGATCGATTCACCGCCGGGCACACGGACCTTGATCGCGCCGAGTTCTTCGAGGTCTCTCGACACGGTGGCCTGGTTGACCTTCATGCCCTGTTCGGCCAACAACTCGACCAGCGTCGCCTGACTGGCCACCTGCTCATGGGCCAGCAGCTCACCGATCCGATGCTGACGCTGCGCTTTGGAGGCCATCAGTTCTCCGCCCCGCTGTGATCGCCGTTCGCTGCGAGGGCAGCAGCGATTGCATCGACCGCTTCGTGGATCTCCTCATCGGAGATGAGCAGGCTCGGAGCAAGCCGCAGGGCGCTCGGGGTAACGGCGTTGGCGACCACACGCCGTCCATGGACCCCCTCCATGAGGTCGGCGACCACGCCGGACGCAGCGCGACCCTCGGGCAGGTCCAACTCCACAGCCAGCAACAGTCCCATGCCGCGCACGGATACGACACCGGGCGTACCGCTCAGTGCCTTGGAAAGATAGCTCCCGGCACGCGACGCCCTATGAGGTGCGTCCTCGCGCTCCATGACCTCGAGCACCGCGCGGGCGGCCGCTGTGGCGAGGGGTTGGCCACCGAAGGTCGTCGCATGATCACCCGGTTCGAACACTGCTGCGACATCGCGACGGGCCCAGCACGCTCCTATCGGCACACCGTTTCCCAACGCCTTGGCCATCGTCACCACATCCGGGGCGACCCCACTCACCTGGTGGGCGAACCAAGCCCCACAGCGGCCCAGGCCGGTCTGCACTTCATCGAAGGCCAACAGGATCCCGCGTTCGTCACACAATCGACGAACAGCGTGCAGATAGTCCGCCGAGGCCGGATTGACCCCACCCTCCCCCTGGACGACTTCCAGGAGCACCATGGCGACGGTGTCGTCGAGTTGTCGCTCCAGGTCCGATACGTCCGCCCATGCAGCGTGACGGAATCCCTCGGGCAGGGGTTGGAAGGCTTCGTGCTTCGCCGGTTGGCCGGTCGCGTGCAACGTGGCCAGCGACCTCCCGTGAAAACTTCCGAACGCGCTGACGACGACATGGCGTCCTCTGCCTCCGAAGCGCCGCGCCAACTTGATTGCAGCCTCGTTGGCCTCTGCCCCGGAGTTCGAGAAGAACACCTGTCCTCCTCCTCCGAGAAGCCTGTCGAGCGTGGAGGCGACGGCCGCGTTGTGTTCGGTGGCAAAGAGGTTCGACACATGCAGGAGACGGCGCGACTGGGCAGAGATCGCGTCCGCCACGACAGGATGAGCGTGGCCCAGGGATGTGACTGCCAATCCCGAGAGCAGGTCGAGGTACTCGTTGCCGTTCGAATCCCACAGCCAGGATCCCTCACCGCGCACGAACATCACCGACGGTGCCCCGTAAGTCGGCATCAGCGGGCATACCTGCGCATCAGGGTCGGCTCCCATGGCTCGTGAATGGACGCTCATCGGGTCTCCCCGGTCTGTGTGGGCGGTTCTGCCGTCACCATCGTTCCCACACCCGCGTCGGTGAAGAGCTCCAGCAACAGGACGTGTGGTCGGCGGCCGTCGATCAGGTGTACCGATCCGACTCCGCCGCGCACCGCTTCGGCACAGCCGGACATCTTCGGGACCATGCCACCGGCAATGGTTCCATCCGCCACCAGCTCGTCTATGTCCCCGGGGGTCACATTGGCAATCAATGAGTCTGGATCCTCCACATCGGCCAGGAGGCCTTCGACATCGGTGAGGAAAATGAGCTTCTGCGCTCCGAGACTCCGAGCGACCGCGGTCGCGGCATCATCCGCATTGATGTTGTAGCGCTGGCCCCTGTCGTCGACGCCGATCGTGGCCAATACGGGAACCAGGTCCATCGAAAGGGTCCTTTCGATCAGTTCCGGGTGAACGTCGGTCACCGTGCCCACGAAACCCAGATCGGGGTCGCGAAGTTCCGCCTCGAGCATCGACGCATCGGTGCCGGACAGGCCCACCGCAACCGGGCCATTGGCATTCAGGGCGGTCACGATGTCGGAGTTGACCTTGCCCATCAACACCATCTGCGCTACTTCGAGGGTCTCCGCGTCGGTGACCCGCCGACCATCCACAAAGGTGGACTCACGGCCCAGCCGCGCCATCCATTCACCGATCTGGGGGCCACCGCCGTGGACCACGATCGGGCGGATACCCACGCGGTGCATCCATACGACGTCAGAGGCAAAGCTGGCGAACAGAACGGGGTCGACCATGGCATTGCCGCCGAACTTGACCACCACGACCGAGCCCCGGAACGCTTCGATGTACGGCAGCGCCTGTAGGAGCACCTCTACCGCAGCCTCGTGGTCGAGGCGTTCACTCGCTCCGGACGAAGGATCGTGGGTGGTCATGGGTAGACACCGATCGTGCTCAGTCCGGCGGTCTCGTCCAGGCCCAGTAGCAGGTTCATGTTCTGTACCGCTGCACCTGAGGCGCCCTTCGTGAGGTTGTCGAGCGCTCCGATCGCCAGAACCGTGTCGGTGCGCTCGTCGTAGCGCACGGTCAGGTGTACCGCGTTTGAACCGAGGGTCGCCTTGGTCGATGGCGAGCGCTCCGAGGTGACGACGAACGGTTCGTCGGCATAGAACTCGTCGAGGAACCCGAGGAGAGCGTCGGTGTCGGTGAAACCACGTTCGCGTGCCGCATCGGATGGCCTCGCAGTACACGTGGCGAGGATGCCCCTGTTCATGGGAACCAGGTGCGGCGTGAACAGCACTTCTGATCCGAGGACCATGTCGATCTCGGCGGTATGACGATGGGACAGCAGTCCATATGCGCTGATGTCCTCGTCAACGGCGCAGAATGTCGTGTTGGGTTTGGGGCCACGACCCGCACCCGAGACGCCGGACAGCGCATTGACCACCACCCCCGAGGTTTCAAGGAGGCCACCGCGGAACAATGGAGCCAGCGCCAGATTGGCCGCAGACGGGTAGCACCCCGGGTTGGCCACAGCAGCCGACCCGACGATGTCGTCGCGGAACAACTCGGTGAGGCCGTAGGAGAACTCGCCCAACATGGACGCAGCGGTATGGGCGTCGCCGTACCACTTCTCGTACGTGCGGGCGTCCGGCAACCGGAAGTCTGCTCCGAGGTCGACCACCTTCACTCCCGCCCCGATGATTCGACCCATTATCGACTGTGATGCCCCATGTGGCAGAGCGACGAACACGCCGTCGACGTCTCCCAGGAGCGACTCCGAGTACGTTTCGAAGTCCCGGTCGCCGTAGTGCGCAGCGAGACTCGGATACAGCGATGCGACCTTGTTGCCCGCCTGTGAGTCCCCGGTGGCGAATGAGACCTCCATGTCGGGGTGACCGGCGCACAGGCGCATCAGTTCGACGCCCGTGTAGCCCGATGCTCCGATGATTCCCACGTTCGCCATGCATGCCACTCTAACGCATACTCATGCAACAACACGCATTAGTGATCGTGGATGTCCGTCAGGCCCGTTCGCGGATGATGCACCACCGCGAATACTCTTGGGCGACCGACACCAGCGGCGGGGGAACATTGGTTGACACAGGCTCAGGGGTGACAGCGACGCGCAGGTCACCCCGCATGCGCATGTGGCTCCTGGCCGCGTTCACCTTGGCCCTCATTGCCCTGAGCGCACTGAGATTCGCACGCATCGACGTGGCGGGCACCAACTTCTTCGCGACCGACAACTACTACACCTGGACGACCGACGACGGCAGGTACGTCGATCATCTCAACATCGACATCGCCCAGTACCTGTCGATGGTCGAAGACTTCCGGGGGGTACCCGGTGCCTTCGAGAAGCAGGAGCCCTACCCCGACTTCGAAGCCACGGGCGGACTCGGGACCGACAGCGCAGGCCAACCGATCTTCAAAGGTCCCGTCGATCCCTTCACCCACCGCATTGCCCTCCCGTGGTTGGCGTCCCTGTTGCCGATGGACAGTTCATACGCGTTTGCCCTCGTGAACGTTGCGTTCCTGGTTGCGGGCCTGTGGTTCCTCGTCGATGCCATGGCCGCGACCGGTCGCTCCCCCACTGCGCAGATGGTCGGCGCAGCGCTCTACACGTTCGCGTTGCCGGTGGTTGTGTTCGGCTCCTCGTTGTTCCTCGATGGCGGCGTGGTGGGTGTGCTCATGATCGGGTACTGGCTGCTGGCGCGCCGCGCCTGGTGGGCGCTGGTCATCTTCATACCTGTGTCCTACCTGGCGAAGGAGGCGTTGTTGATCCTGGCCTTCCCAGCCCTGTGGGCATGGAAGACATCGGGCCACAGCTTCAAGGACCGTCGCTTCATCACGGGAGCCGTGTGTTCAGCGGCCGGGGTCGTGGCGGCGGCATTGTGGGTCTCCGCACGCGCACCGGAGCCGGTGTTCTCATTCACGGTGCTGCCAACCTGGGGGTTCCTACGATGGAACCTCACGAACCCGACCTCGGCGGTGTTCTTCGCGGTGGGTGTCTCCACCGTGGTCGTTCCCGCGGTACTGGGCATCCGCCTGTTGCTCAGGACCGACGGCTGGCCAGCGATGATCCATGGACCCGCCGGCGCTGACCTCGTGGGCTTCGCCGCGGTGACCGCCCTCAATGCGTATTCGATCGTGTCTACCGATCTCACCCTGCGAACAGCCTGGCTCGTCTGGCCCTTCGCCATCGCACTCGCTGGGGTCTGGGTAGACCAGGGCTCACACCTACCGGATCGATTTGCCGGGATCGCATCACCGGCCGACATCAGTTAGCGGAGATCGCGCTCCCAGGCGCTCTCGGGCTCACCCCGAGCGTGTTCACGCCCTGAGGACGGCGTCGTGGGTCGTTTCGACCTCGGAGATCATCGCTGCACGCAGATCTCCAACTTCGCTGTCGGTGAGCGTGTGGTCGGACGCGACGAACCGAATCCGGAACGCCAACGACTTGCGTGAGGCACCGATCGAATTGGATCGGAACACATCGAACAACTTGACGTCGGAGACGAGGTCACCTCCGGCTGTTCGCAGGGTCGTGGCAACGACGGCGGCCGGCACCCGTTCGTCCACGACAAACGCCAGATCGATGTCGCTGGAAGGGAAGCGACTGACCGGAGACACCTGGACGGCCATCTCGGGAAGGGCCAGGAGCGCGTCCATGTCCAGTTGCAGCCAGCCGAGCCGACCGGTGATGTCATGGTCGGCGGCTACTTCGGGGTGGATCTCGCCCACGGCTCCGAGATCGATCCCGGCGATCTCCACGACCGCGCCACGTCCGGGATGCAGACCGGGGAGTTCCTCGGCACGAAGCACCAACGGTCCCAGCCCTGCTGCGGCTACGACGGTTTCGAGCAGCGCAACGGCCTCAGCCGCGCTGCCGCCGCCGAGGACGGCGGCTGCGAACTCGGCCTCACCTGTGAGGACACGGTCCATCTCGAGGCTTCTCTCTCGGTCCACGACCAGTTCACCCGGCCCGAACAATCGCGCCACCTCGAAGAATCGGACACCCTGGAACCTCCGAGCTGCGTTGTAGGCAAC
Source organism: uncultured Microthrixaceae bacterium (assembly GCA_963805905.1). GTDB lineage: Bacteria > Actinomycetota > Acidimicrobiia > Acidimicrobiales > Microtrichaceae > JAMLGJ01. Next base: position 1,457,930 of record CAWDVV010000001.1, on the reverse strand, counting down.
CGCGGACAACAGGCCCGGCATCGGGGACGTTCTGAGCACCGACTCCTCGGATGCGAGAGGGTTCGCAAGGCGCAGACCATCGGCACCTATGCCACACCGTTGCAGATCACCGGGAGCGAGGAACGGCATGGGCATCGCCTCGGAGAGTCCAGCACCGATGAACGCCCGACGTATGCGGCGACGTCGAAGCTGCGCCGCGGTGAGCGAACCCGCCTTGGGTGATGCGGGCACGGTCTTCACGATACGGGCAAGGCCGTAATGGCGCCCGACCTCCTCGATCACATCGATCTCGGTCGAGCAGTCCAGTCGCCACGAGGGAACGACAACATCGGTGTCAACCCCCACAGGGCGCGTCCCGAAGCCGATCGGCTCGACCAGGCCCCTGATCGTGGCAGCATCGAGATCGGTGCCGAGGATCGAGTTGACCCGCGCGGTACGCAACGACACGACAGGGTGTTCGGGCAGGTTTCCGAGTCGGTCGACGGTGCCGGGATGCAATGTGGCACCCGCGACCTCACCCAGCAGCTCGGCGAAGCGTCGCGCCGCCAACGGCCCCAGTTCCGGATCCACACCCCGCTTGAAGCGCAGGGATGCCTCTGAATGGAGGTTCAAGGACGCGCTCGACACAGCAATGGTGAGTGGATCCCACCAGGCCATCTCCAACAGGACATCGGTCGTGTCCCCGGAGATCTCGGTCGATGCACCACCCATGACCCCTGCTATACCGACCGCCGTGTCGCCGCCATCGGCGATGACGCCATCAGCAGGTCCCAAGGCCCGTACAGCGCCGTCGAGTGTCTCGATCTCCTCGCCCTCGGATGCCCGGCGAATCTGCAATCTCGCACCTTCGAGCTTTGCGAGATCGTAGGTGTGGGTGGGCTGGCCCAGCTCCAGCATCACGTAGTTGGAAACATCGACGACCGGTGAGATCGGCCGCATACCGGCGGCGCTCAGGCGCCGGGCCATCCATGCGGGTGTCTCGCCACCGTTCACTCCTGAGAGGATCCGCACTCCGAATCGACCGCAGAGTGTGGGATCGAGGATCTCGACCGAAGCCATGGCAGTCGCGTCGTCGCCGGACTCGGCTGGCTGGGGATCCGGTACCGTCAGGGGTAACCCGAGACGCGCCGAGAGATCACGTGCCACCCCCAGGATGCTCAGCGCATCGGGGCGGTTGGGAAGTACGTCCAGGTCGAACACGACTTCGGGGACAATTCCCAGCACATCATCTATCGCCGCACCCGGCTCTGTGTGTGGATCGAGGATGAGGATGCCCCCGTGATCGTCACCGAGACCCAGTTCGCGTGCGGAACACAACATGCCGTTGCTCATCTCGCCCCGCATCTTGCGAGCTGCAATCTCCATGCCATCGGGCATCGTCGTGCCCACCGTCGCCAGGGGAACGACGTCTCCGACGGACATGTTGAAGGCCCCACAACAGATCTGCAGTGGTGAACCGTCGCCCCGGTCCACAGCCACGAGTTGGATCCGGTCCGCGTCCGGATGCGGTGCCGTCTCGAGCACACGCGTGGCCACGATGCCCCGCAGACCGCCGCCCAGGTGTTCGATTCCATCCACTTCGAAACCGAGTTCTGCGAATACATCCGCCAGTTCCACGACCGGAAGGTCGACCGGTATGAACTCGGCGAGCCATGACAATGGGACGCGCATCAGAACTGCTCCAGAAATCGCATGTCGTTGGTGACCAGGTCCCGCAGATCCGAGATGTCATGGCGAATCTTCGCCAGACGGTCGATCCCGAAACCGAACGCGAACCCGGACCATTCCTCGGGGTCCAGACCGCAATGGGCGAACACGTTCGGGTGCACCATCCCACAGCCACCGATCTCCAACCAGGAACCATCGGGTTGCGATACATCCATCTCGGCGGATGGCTCGGTGAACGGGAAGTAGGACGGGCGGAGCCGGCTCGTGATCGTCGATCCGAAGTACGCCTTGGTGAACTCCTCGATCGTTCCCGCCAGGTCCCCCATCGAGATACCTCGGTCCACCACGAGTCCCTCGATCTGGTGGAACACCGGAAGGTGGGTGGCATCCGCGGTGTCGCGCCGGTACACGCGGCCCGGGCAGACCACGTAGATCGGTGGGCCCGTGGAATCTCGCACTGCCTGCAGCATCGTACGGATCTGGACAGGGCTCGTGTGCGTGCGCAGGAGCACCTCTTCCTTGCCCAGCCCCGGGAACCCCGACGTGTCCACGTAGAGGGTGTCCCACAGGGATCGGGCCGGATGCGCTGCCGGCAGGTTCAGCGCCTCGAAGTTGAACCAGTCGGATTCGATCTCCGGGCCGTCGGCAACGGTGAATCCCATGCCCACGAACACGTCCTCGAGGCGCTCCCACGTGAGCGTGATCGGATGTGCGTGGCCGACCGAGGAGCGACCCAGGTATTCCGTGAGGTCAGCGGTTTCGGAGAGCAGTTCGGAGCGGCGGGCCACAGCTGTGAGCTCCGAGCGTCGCGACTCGATCGCATCGGAGAGCGTCGTGCGCACATCGTTGAGGACCATCCCCAGCTCCTTGCGGTGATCGGGTTCCAGGTCACGCAATCCGGAGCGCAGCTGGGTGAGTCGCGACCGTTTGCCCAGTAGCTCGCGCTCGAGCGTTTCAACGTCTGAAGCGGTTTCGGCGGCGGCAACGGACACGAGTCCGTCCTCGGCAATCCGCCGGGCTTCGTCGAGGGTGTCACTCATCGGGATGGTTCCTGTCCTGGCATGGGTTCACCATTCTGGCCCATGGCAATACCTCCAGAGGGAACCGGTTACCGGGCCCTGCGCTGACGGGCCGCCTCGAACGCAATGAGCGCCCCTGAGACCCCTGCGTTGAGAGACTCCACGGAGCCCTCCATCGGGATGGTCACGGTGACGCCTGCCTCGACACGGAGTTCCGGTGGCAGCCCGTGCGCCTCTGAACCCACCAGGATCACCCGGGCACCGGTGAGGTCCGTGCTGCCCGGTTCCCCTCCACCGTGGGCGACGGTTGCGACGATTCCGATCCCCCGCTCTGCGGTCATCGAGATCAGTTCCTGCGTCGTCACGTCGCAGGAAGCACCGACACGCAGCACGGAACCAGCGGAGGCACGCACCGTCTTGGGATTCCAGAGATCAACCGACCCGACTGTCAGGACGACCCCGGCACACCCTGAGGCTTCGGCGACACGGACCAGAGTCCCTGCGTTTCCAGGATCCTGGATGCCCACCAGCGCGAGCACTGCCCGTTCGTCGACCACAGCGGCATCGAGCATCTCGGAGAGATCGACGGAACTCTGCTGAGCTACCGCCACCACCGACTGGGGTGTGACCACGCCGAGCACCTTGCGCAGCACGCCGGCTTCGACCTCGACGACCGGTACACCGGCAGTGCCCACCTCTGAGATCGTCGACGGATCGGCTCCCGGCTCCGCGTACACGACATCGATCGGCGTCCCGGCTCGAATTGCTTCGTTCAGCAGAACCGGCCCGTCGATGAGGAAGCGCTCTTCGGCCCGTCGTGCACTTCGGCGCCCCGAAAGGCGCCGAAGTTGCTTCATTGCCGGAGACGTTCGGCGGAGTGCCTCGTTCAGACCGTCGCCTTGGTAGCTTCGACGCCGCCATCGACGCCGGAACTGCCCGCCTGCGAACCTGCCGCATTGCGCGCGATCACAACCAATTCCGCGAATGCTGCGTCATCGCTGACTGCCAGTTCGGCCAACATCTTGCGGTTGATGTCCACTTCTGCGGCCTTGAGGCCGCTGATGAGGCGGCTGTAGCTCATGTCGTGCTTGCGCGCTCCCGCATTGATACGTTGGATCCACAGCTTGCGCATCTCGCCCTTGCGAGCGCGACGGTCACGAAATGCGTAGTTCCCGGCGTGCATGACGGCCTCGTTGGCCGAACGGAAGCTACGGCTGCGGTTGCCGTAGTACCCGGATGCCGCATTGAGCACTTCCTTGCGCTTCTTGCGTGCGTGTACGCCTCGTTTGACGCGTGCCATGTTGTCGTTCCTTTCGTGTGACCTGCGCCAGTCGATAACGCAGATCCGTTGTCAAATTCACGTTTCCGAGGCTTCGCCCCGAAAACAAACCATCTCTCACAAAAGTCGCCTCGCTCACCCGCTCGGCTCCAGATGACCTGCGCCAGTCGATAACGCAGATCCGTTGTCAAATTCACGTTTCCGAGGCTTCGCCCCGAAAACAAACCATCTCTCACAAAAGTCGCCTCGCTCACCCGCTCGGCTCCAGATGACCTGCGCCAGTCGATAACGCAGATCCGTTGGATTCAGATCCCGAGCTGCCGGCGGACGGTTTCGCGTTGGCCGCCCGTGACCTCAGTGGTCCCCGCCAAGGAGCGCTTGCGCTTCGATGACTTCTTTTCGAGGATGTGGTTGCGATTGCCCTTGCGGCGCAGGATCTTGCCCGATCCAGTTACCTTGTAGCGCTTCTTCGCACCGGAGTGCGTCTTCATCTTCGGCATCTTCTACCTCATTCGTCCGTTTGTGGATCGTCTTGTGAACTCTGGTCCACCGGTGTGTCGTCGGCCTGCTCGGCAGACCCGCCTGCGTCTTCAGCCTTCTTCGCGTGTTCGGCCTGGGCCTTCTTGTCCGGGCCGAGGACCATGATCATGTTTCGGCCGTCCTGTTTCGGGACCACCTCGACCTTGCCCAGATGGGCTACGTCTTCGGCAACCCGATCAAGGATCTTCCGACCTAGTTCAGGGTGTTGCATCTCCCTGCCCCGGAACATGATCGTGACCTTCACTTTGTGGCCCTCGCCGAGGAACTTTGCCACCTTCCTCGTCTTGGTATCGAAATCTCCGCCAGAGATCTTCGGCCGGTACTTCATCTCCTTGACGGTGATGTTGGTGGCCTTCTTGCGGGATTCCTTGGCCCGTTGCTGTTCCTCGTAGCGGTACTTTGCGAAGTCCATGATCTTGCAGACCGGTGGATTGGCCCCACCCGCCACCTCGACCAGATCGAGGTCTGCGGCCCGGGCCATGGAAAGCGCCTCGGGTAATGGCTTGATGCCAAGTTGTTCACCGTCGCTCGCAATCAGTCTCACCTCGCGGGCACGGATCCGGTCATTGATCCTGGTTTCGTCGGCTCGGGCAGCTATGGCCGATCACTCCTCGTTGCCAGTGTGTTCACCAGCGCTCCCTTTCCCGGGCAGGTTGCCCGTGGTCTGTTGGTCAGGTATCCACGGACACCCGTACCCCAGCTGCCTCAAAAGGAAACTGGCGGATGCATCTGCACCCGCCTGTGCCTGTGACATCGCCTGGCTTCACCGAGGCGATGTGTTGTGCACGTGTCCCGGTGCACCTTGTGGCATGGTCCACTCCACCGGAGGTGGACCGAACCGAGCCTGTGGCCAGGAGGGGCGGGAGCCCGCTTGATCTGTTGTAGGCACTACCGTACCAGCCGGGACAACGCAGGCACCACACCAACATTCCGTGGGCACCCCGGACATTCACCCCGCCGCGACGACTACCAGGAGCAAACCGATGAGTTCATTGTGGACACCCGATGGAGAACACGAGGTTCCCCGTGAACCGGATGCCTCCAGCACACCCGGCCAGGGAGGGACTCCAGACCAGCCCGCAGAGGCCCGGGCTTCTGACCCTTCAGCCGACGCCCTTCGTGCAGCTGCCGAGTCGATCGGCGTGGACCTCGACTCACTGAGCGACGACGAACGCGAGCAGCTCAGGGCCGAGTTGGCCGAGATGATGAGGGTGCGCCGCGAGGTGTCCGCAACACCGGCTTCCGAGATGCTGACGAACCACATGATGAGGCTGTTCGACCTCACCACCATCTACCTCGAAGGTGATCCGCCCGCCTTTTCGGATGCGGCCACTGTGATCGAGGCCTTCCGCGCCATGCTCGACGCCCTCGGTGAGCGCCTCGGCGAATCGGAACCCACCCTGCGTGAAGCCCTGGGTCAGCTCCAGATGCTCTTCGTCCAGGTGAAGGATGCAGACCCGTCAACCCAGAACTGATCCGCAGTTGACCCGTCGAACCGTCAGCTGACCACGATGTCGGTCGCTTCGAATCGGCCACCCCGGGCAGGCGCCAACCGGAATGTCACCTCTGCTCCCACCGCAATGTCCCGCGTTCCATCGGCAATCGCGGTGCAGTGGAACGGGTGCCGGACCTCTCCCCCGTCCACTTCGATGGCTGCATCGGAGGTGGCGTCCGGGACCACCCGCGGGGATTCCGTCACGATCCCCAGGCCAACCGGTTCATCGAACTCGGTGACAACACCGACACGGGTTCTGGTTGGTTGGATCGACATGGCGGGGAATCCTGATCTGTGGACTGCCGGGCAGCGGACCGCGGCCGGTCAGGCGACGTTCAGTGGACGATCTTGGACAGCGGTAGTTCGATGATGTCGGTGGCTCCGGCATCGCTCAACGCGGGAATCAGGATGTTTATCTCGTTTGTCGGGATGACAGTCTCGACCGCGTAGCCCGCACCGTTGTAGAGCTCGTTGACCGTCGGGCTCTTCATCGATGGCAGCACCCCGATCACGGAGTCGAGGAGATCGGCGGCAACGTTCAACTTGACCAGCACCTTCCCGCGGGCTTCGAGCACTCCCGAAAGGAGGGTGAGCACCTGTTCCATGGCGTGCCGTTTCACCGGATCCCCATAGGCGTCGCGGTTCGCCACGAGCTCGGTGTAGCTGACGAGGATCTCGTCGAGGATCCTCAGCCCGGCAGCGCGCAGGGCGCTGCCGGTCTCGGTGATGTCGACGACACAGTCCACTATGTCAGGTACCTTGGCCTCGGTGGCACCGTATGAAAGGCGCAGATCAGCCTGTACCCCACGGGATTCGAAATAGCGACGGGTGAGCTCCATGTATTCGGTCGACACCCGCACGCCCTTGGGCAGTTCCTCGGTTGTCTTCCATGGTGAATCCTCCGGTACGGCGAGCACCACGCGAATCGGCTTCGAGGTCGCCTTGGAGTACTTCAGTTCCCCAAGGCTGACTACATCGGAACCCGTTTCCTCCACCCAGTCGCGTCCTGTGATACCGAGGTCGAACAGCCCATCGGCCACGTACCTCGGAATCTCCTGGGGACGCAGGATTCGTACGCTGTCGACCCGCGGGTCGTCGATCGTCGCCGAATAGTTGACCGCAGACGAACGGTTGACGGACAGATCGGCTGCTTCGAAAAGAGCCATGGTGGCTTTCTCGAGCGAACCCTTGGGGAGCACTAGCTTCAACACTGCATCGAGGGTACCGGAGCTTCCATCGGGGCAGAGAACTGGTTTGATGATTGCTTTCCCGAGAGACGAAGGTGCCGGAGTGGAACTGATCGATCACCCAGAGGATCCCCGCCTCGATGACTACCGCAACCTGCGCCGCCCCAAACCGGGTGGATCGGGTGGAGGACAGGGCGATCAGCAGGTCCGCGAGGCGAAGCTGGGACACGTCGTGATCGAAGGCCACGTGGCGCTCGAACGCGCCCTCGCAGGACCCTTGGAGCTTCGATCGATGCTGCTGACGCCCTCCAGGGCACGCACGCTCACCTCATTGACCGCTTCAGTCGGATCGAATGTGCCCCTCTACGTCGGCGATCGAGGCCTCCTCGAGGCCGTCACCGGATTCGACGTGCATCGCGGAGTGCTGGCGTCTGCAAACCGACCTGCCCCGATCGGTGCGGCCACCATGTTGAAGGGACTCAGACGGGTGGTGATCCTCGAGGCGCTGACCGACCTCGAGAACCTCGGAGCGGTGTTCCGGGTCGCAGCAGCACTCGGCCTGCAGGGCGTGCTACTCGATGAACGGTGTCCCGATCCTCTGTACCGGCGCTGCATCCGGGTCTCAATGGGCTGGTCGACGGTGATTCCCCACGCACGTATCGGTTCGCTACCCGGCGGGCTATCGCTCCTCGACGAGTTCGGGTTGCGAACGGTGGCTCTCACACCGCGCTCCGAAGCGACGTCGGTCGACCGCGCCGCCAGTCAACACATCCTTGACGACCCGATAGCTCTCATCGTGGGTTCGGAGGGCCCGGGTCTCACCGAGGCGACGCTGGCTGCCGTCGGCCACAGTGTCCGGATACCGATGGCGGGCGGCGTTGACTCGCTCAATGCTGCCACCGCCCTGGCCGTGGTGGGTTCCTTCGCCGCTGCGGCACGGGGATGGACCTGAACGGGGACCAGAGGTCAGTCAGCCCCAACGGCGTGAAAGACCGACCATCTCCACCGCACCCAGAGCGCACTCCTCGCCGACGTTGTGTCCACCGGGCCCCTCTGAGCGCTCTTCGGCCTGGGTCAGGTCCTCGGTCGTGAGCACCCCGAACAACACCGGCACCCCCGTATCGGTCTGCACGCGTTGGATGCCCCGCGCACACTCACCTGCCACGAAGTCGTAGTGACTGGTTTCGCCACGGATGACCGCCCCCAGACAGATGACTGCGTCAACCCGACCGGAGGCCGCGAGGGCGCGGGCAGCAAAAGGGATCTCGAAGGCACCCGGAACCCATTCCTCAACCAGCGAACCTGCTTCCACGCCGCATTTCAGCGCGCCCCGACGTGCGCCTTCGAGGAGTCGCAGGGTGACGTGGTCATTGAAGCGGCCACAGAGAACCCCGATACGCATACCCCGACCGTCCAGCGTCGGGGCCCCGGCGCCCGAGCGGACGTTCTCAGCCACTCTCGCCGTCCCTGGATGCGCCACCCCGGCCTGCATCGCCCAGGCCCGCGAGATCGTCGATACCGGCAGGGTCATCCAACCCATCGAGGAGGTGCCCCATTCGCTGTTGTTTCGTGCGCAGGTAGTCGATGTTCTCCGGGTTGGGAACGGTCTTGAGCGCGACCCGGTCGGTTATCTCCAGCCCGAAGCCCTCAAGGCCTCCGTACTTGCTCGGATTGTTGGTCATCAACCGCATGGTCGTGATGCCGAGGTCATTGAGGATCTGGGCGCCGATCCCGTACTCCCGTGAATCAACAGGCAGTCCCAGTTCGACATTTGCGTCGACGGTGTCACGGCCCTCCTCCTGGAGGCTGTAGGCGCGGATCTTGTGACCCAGACCTATCCCGCGCCCCTCGTGGCCCCTCAGGTACACGAGGATGCCGAGATCCTCCGAAGCGATACGTTCCATCGCCGCATGCAACTGCACTCCGCAATCGCAGCGGAGCGAATGGAAGATGTCGCCGGTGAGACATTCCGAATGGACACGCACGAGCACATCACTCTCGCCCTGGACGGCACCGCGCACGAACGCCACGTGTTGTTCACCGTCGAGGATCGACTCGTACACGTAACAGGTGAAGTCGCCCCACGGAGTCGGTATGCGGGCCTCGGCGACGCGCTTGATCAGCTTCTCGTGTTGACGTCGATGCTTGATCAGTTGTGCGATCGAGATCATCAGCAGGCCGTGCTCGGCACAGAATCCCTCCAGATCACTGACCCGCGCCATGGTGCCGTCGTCGTTGACGATCTCACACAGGACCCCTGCCGGGGACATACCGGCCATCCGAGCCAGGTCCACAGCTGCTTCGGTGTGTCCCGCCCGTTTGAGGACCCCACCGTCGGAGTAGCGCAGCGGAAAGATGTGCCCGGGGCGTGCCAGGTCAGCGGGTCGCGTGGCGGGGTCGGTGAGAGCCTTGAGCGTTGCGGCCCGGTCGAATGCCGAGATACCCGTGGAAGTGCCGTGCACGTAGTCGACCGAGTAGGTGAACGCGGTGCGGTGGGATTCCGTGTTGTCGCGCACCATGAGCGGTATCTCGAGCACGTCGAGGCGTTCGCCCAGGAGCGGCGCACATATGACACCGGAGGTGTGGCGGACGAAGAAGGCGATCTTCTCTGGCGTGGCTGCCTCAGCGGCCATTATCAGGTCGCCCTCGTTCTCGCGATCCTCGTCATCGACGACGACCACGATCTCACCACGGGCGATCGCATCCACGGCGTCCGGTATCGATGCGAAAGCAGAACCGCTCGCACCCTGCTCGTTCAGTGGCTCACGCGACATCTGGGTTCTCCTCCGCTGGGTTCTCTTGCTCGTACGGGTTGATCTGGTCGGACGCGTTGTGTGGGACCGCCCCGCCCGCCTGAAGGTAGGCGCCTATCAGCGATTCGGTGTACTTGGCCATCACATCGACCTCGAGGTTCACACTCTCGCCCACCGAGCGACGGCCGAGAGTCGTCACCTCGGCGGTGTGGGGGATCACCGCCACTGTGAAAAGGTCCGCTCGGGAGTCCACGACTGTCAGACTCACCCCATCGACGGTGATCGAACCCTTTTCGACGATGTACCGACCGAGCGATTCGGGCATCTCCACGGCCAGATCGGGCACGGGGTTGCGAATGGTTCCCACTGCATCGACATGGCCCTGGACCAGGTGCCCGCCCATACGGTCCTGGAGGCGTACGGGCCGTTCCAGGTTGACAGGATCACCTGGCACGAGATCCCCGAGGCTGGTGCGGGCGAAGGTCTCCGGGCTGATATCGGCTTCCCACCATCCGGATTCAGGCGAACCCTGCGGGGTTCCACCCGGTGACTCCCAGTCCACGACCGTCAGGCAACAACCGTTCACCGCTATGGAGGCGCCCATACCTACGTCGGCCAGCACCGCCTGGGCCCCCAGGCGCATGCGGGAACCCTCGATCGCCATGACCACGCCCAGTTCCTCGATGATCCCGGTGAACACTCACTCACCATCCTTGTGCGGTGTCAGTTCAACCCTGAGGTCCGTTCCTATGCGCTCGAGGGAGGAGAACTGCCCACGCCAGATCTCCGATATGTCGAATGCCCCCTGGCCGGCGAATACACCGCGTGCATCATCTCCACCGAAGAGTGCCGGTGCGAGGTATATGACGTAGCGGTCGACAAGACCCGCCCGATGGAACTCACCCGCCACTCCGGCTCCGCCCTCGACCAACAGTTGCATCACTCCCTCGGAACCCAGTTGGTTCAGCAGGTCCACCAGGTCGCCGTGGAACTCGCTGCAGGGATGGACCTTCGCGTCCTCGGGGATCGACCCGAGCACGACCCGGCGGGGATCGAGGTTCGTCCCCTTGGCGACCTCGGGGTGGTAGTCACGCACCGTCAGGGAGGGATCGTCACGCCGAACTGTTCCTGCACCGACGACGATCGCATCGGATTCCGCACGGAGGCGGTGGCCGTCCGCGCGGGCCTCGGTCGAGGTGATCCATTTGCTGGTGCCGTTCGGCGCGGCAGTGCCGCCATCGAGCGTCGCCGCCAACTTGAGCACGACCCACGGACGACCCGTCTGGCGATGCGTTATGTAGGGGGTCAGTTGAGCCGTCACCTGCTCGGACTGGACACCCACGACGACATCAACCCCCGCTTCTTCGAGGGCGCTGATGCCATCTCCGGAAACCCGGTGATCAGGGTCGACGATGCCCACGACGACACGCGTGATGCCGGCCGCGCTGATCGCCTCGGTACACGGACCTGTGCGACCCACGTGATTGCACGGTTCGAGGGTGACGTAGAGGGTGGAACCTGCTGCTTCGCCTCCCGCAGCATCGATCGCTGCGACTTCGGCGTGAGGCCCACCGGGAGGCGCCGTCGCCCCTTCGAACATCGCCCCATCGGAGGTCCGCAGCACTGCGCCGACCCACGGATTCGGGCTGGTGGCGCAGCGAACAGTTGCCGCGGCGGCGATGGCGCGGGTCATGCACTCGCGGTCGATTGCGTCACGCGGTGGCCCCTGGGTCGACATCGAATGGTTTGCCATCACCCACAGACTACCAACTCACCCCCGTGCGGTCGCATTGAATCCGAGCGTTGTGAATCCGACCGTTGACGTCGGCGCTCCTGAGCTGACCGGCCGGCCGGCCTCTCCCACCACGTGCCGTGATCTGAGCGGACCATCGATTCAGCCAGCTGTCAGTTGACAGAACGCCGATCAGGGCGCCCGAATCAGTGGGGGTGCTCGTCAGCAACTCCTCCGAGCAACCTCACTGCGTGGGGCAGGACGTCGAGAACGGACTCGAGCATCTCTATCGCACCGCCCGGTGAACCGGGCGTGTTGATGATCAGAGCCCTACCCCTGATGCCGGCAATGTTGCGCGACAGACGGCCCAACGGGTTCACCGCCCTCATTGCCTCGGCCAGACCGGGTGCACTGCGGTCCAGCACCCGCTTGGTGGCCTCGGGAGTCACATCTCGAGGACCGAACCCCGTGCCCCCGGTTGTGATCACCAAACCGTTGAATCCGTATGCCATGTAGGTGAGCGCGTTGCCCACCTCATTGACTCCATCGGAGATGACACGGTGCTCGACCACCTCGAACCCTGCGCTGGTCAGACACTCGCTCACCGCACTGCCGCCACGATCCTCACGAGTTCCCGCCGCCACCCCATCGGAGACGGTGAGAACCTTGGCCATCAGATGCTCCGCGGATTTGACCATTGGCACTCCTTGCATCACCCGGGGTCCGAGGCACGAGCCTACCCGGGCAGACGATAGGCGAACATCGACATGCCGTCGGTCGCCGCAGCCTGTGGCAGGAGAACTGCCCCGCGCCCCCAAGGAGTCCATGGCCCGCCCGGGGCCGGAACAGCCTCGAGGTCGGGACGCACTTCTCGAATGTGTTCATCTATACCGGTCGACTCCACGGCGGTCAGCGTGCACACGCTGTAGAGCAGCACTCCCCCGGGCCGCAACAACGTGATGGCCTCATCCACGAGCTTGCCCTGCAACCGGCTGAGGCGCGTGGGAGCGGCCTGATCCACGCGCCAACGCGCATCCGCTCGCCGCCTCAGGACCCCGAGTCCGGAACAGGGCGCATCCAGCAGTACGGCGTCGGCAGTTGCCGCCCGGATCGGGGGCGTGAGCGCGTCGGCAGCCATGATGGCGACATCCGGGCACTTCAGCCGCTCGATGTTCGAACGCAACAACCCGACCCTCGATAGACGCTGGTCACCCGCCACGACCCAGATACCCTCACGCGCCGCCAACGCGGTGGTCTTGCCTCCCGGAGCGGCGCACAGGTCGACGACGGTGCGTTCGGGGTCTCCGGGCATTCTGCCGTCCAGCACGAGATCGGCCAGACGGTCAGCGACCATCTGCGATGCCAGGTCCTGCACATAGCCATCGGGCCGTTTGTAGGTGTGAGGGGGTTCGTTCATCGACGCCAACGCGCCGAGCGCAACCTCCCTTCCATGGTCCTTGCTGAGGAGTTCAACGATCCAGTCGGGATACGAGAGTTCGGTAGCCTCGTCAGGGAATTCAACAGGGTTGGAGGCGACCCGGCGAAGCACGGCGTTGACCAGTCCCCGGTAGCGCTTCGGGGCAGCACTCACAGTTGCTGACACGGCCGCGTAGGCGGGAATGTCCTCACGGTACGCAATCTGGTAGGCACCGAGCAGGAGTGCCCGATACCCCGCAGGAGCCGGAGTGTCTGAGAGGAATCTGCCGACGAGGAACTCACAGGCCCTTCGCATGCGTACGGTTCCGTACACGAGGTCGGTGACCATCGCCCGGTCCCGTTCGTCGAGCGAGGAGCGTTCGAGGACCGCGGGCAGGGCAATGTTCGCAAACGCACCATCGTCCTCGATCCTTGCTAGGACGTCGAGGGCAACCTTCCTCGAAGGGACCCCTTCGTCACCCTCGCGGTCGGGCCGCACCCCAACGGGCCCTCGGGCTGAACGGGACGCGTTCATGTGCCCAGCATCGTTCCGGGATCGAGGCGCGCGCCGTTGAGAAAGGCTTCACCAGCCATAGCCTTGCGGCCCTCGGGTTGCACCCTGACCAGACGCACGGCGCCGCTTCCGCACACCACCGAATCGCCGAGCAGCGTCCCGGGTGCATGGCCTCCCGAACCGACACTCCCGCTCGGCTCCGCATCGAGAACCTTCAGCCGCCTGCCTGCCAGGGTTGTCCACGCTCCACCGACCCTCACGACGCGCAACAGTTCCTGGGGATCCCGTTGCCAATCGAGGTGCAGATCATCACTTCGAATCTTGTCGGCATAGCTAACACCATCATCGGCTTGAGGGACCGCCGACCCAAGCGGTTTCTCGAGGGTGTCGACCAGAAGCCGCGTTCCCCGATCCACCAACTGCGCCCGCAGGTCCTCAGCGGTCATCGCGGAGGTGATCTCGACCTCACTGCGGGAGTAGACGCCACCGGTGTCCAATCCTTCGGCCACCTCCATCACGCACACACCCGTCAGCCCGTCTCCCGCCAGGATCGCCCGCTCGACGGGCGCTGCCCCTCTCCAACGGGGCAACAGGGAGAAGTGCAGGTTCACCATCTTCAGGTGGGCGAGCACGTGGGGGCGGATGATCTGCCCATAGGCCACCACGACCCCCAGATCCACTTCGATGCCCAGGAGGTCATCGGGGTCGTGGCTCACTGAAATGCCGAGTTCGACCGGCACGTTCCGCGACGGGCGTTGGAGTTTCGGAGGAACCTCGGGAGCGTCTCCGCGGGGGATTGGTGACCACCAGTTCGATCTCGTGGCCGGCGTCATGGAGCGCCTGCAACGGCGGAACCGCCATCTGCGGAGTCCCCAGATAGGCGAGCCTCATGGCCCGGGACGCAGACACACGGAACTAGCGGAACAAGAACCGAGAGCGCTTCGGCTTCGGTTCGGGTTCGGGTTCGATGGTCTCTCCCATCTGCATGCGACGCAGGAGCCGCTTGGCCTCCTTGCGTACTTCCGGTTCCAGATGGTCGAGTACCAGAACCCCGTCGAGGTGATCGAGTTCGTGTTGGATCAGTCGGCTCAGCACCTCGTCAGCTTCGAACTCGACGTCGTTGCCGGCGAGGTCGATTCCCCGGACACCGATCTGCTTGGGGCGGACCACCTCGAAATGCTGTCCGGGGATCGACAGACATCCCTCCTCGAACGTCCATTCACCTTCACTTCCGGTTATCTCAGGGTTCAACAGCACCCTGGGACCGGTGTCATCACCGAGGTCATAGACGAAGAACCGCTGACCCACACCCACCTGCGGAGCGGCGAGACCGATACCGGGCGCGTCGTACATGGTCACGAACATTTGCTCGGTCAGGGTGACCAGCTCAGAGTCGATATCCGTGATCTCGACTGAACGCTTGCGCAGAACCGGGTCCCCGGCGATGCGAATGGCCTGCTTGGTCGACATGACCACAAGGCTACCGTTGGACCCATGGCCGACGAACCGCGCCGGACAGAACCACGCTCCACTCCCCCCGTTCGGTCCGCGCCCGATCAACAACCTCACTATTTCGCAGCCGAACCCGGGTCGCCCTCGCGGCGTCGGTCAGTTCGCCTCGATCTACCCGACCTCTCGGTTGCACTCCAGACCGACAACAGCGTCTTCTCGGCTGACCGGATCGACCCGGGAACCAAGACCTTGTTGGTACATACCGCACCTCAACAGGCCGGTACCGGTGGCCGAATCCCGGCGCCGCCGCCGGGCAGCATTCCGAGCACCACACCGCGCCGGGTGGAGATCCCATGCCCGCGGGCGACCTGGTCGATGTCGGCGCAGGATACGGACCCATCGCGATCACGCTGGCGAGGCGGTTCCCCGGACGCACCGTGTGGGCGATCGAGCCCAACGAGCGAGCTCGCACACTGTGTAGCGCCAATGCCGAGGCCACAGGTGTGGGTGATGCAGTCCGGGTGGTCGCTCCCGAGAACGCCCCGCACGGGATCCAGGCTGCGGCGGTGTATTCGAATCCGCCGATCCGGATCGGCAAGGTCGCCCTGCACGCCCTGCTCGAACGTTGGCTCGCCACCTTGGTTCCCGAAGGCGAAGCCTGGCTGGTGGTCCAGCGCCACCTGGGAGCCGACTCACTGGCCCACTGGCTCGATGAGGGCGACTATGACGTGAAACGTATGGCATCCCGGCGCGGCTACCGGGTGTTGCTGGCCACACCGTCTCGCTGAGGTTCTACGTGTCAACAGGATGCGGCATCCACGTCCCGTGGGGCCACGCAGGACCTCCGGGCACCCGATCCCCAGACACCCTTGGCCGAGCCTCCAGGTCCGCTGCCGGATCAGACGGAGAGCGCCGAACGCAGGCCCCGGAACCCGACCGAGCGCATCACGGGCGCATCTGCGCTGTTGACCATGATGGCGAGGGCATGGCTGAGGACCCAACCCCGCCCCCTCTCCCAGGTCGAATCGTCAACGGCCCCTCCCGCCGCCCCGGCAGACTGGCGGAACACGTCGCGCCCGGCCTCATCGAAGAGGTACCAGGCGACCATGAGGTCGGTCGCAGGATCACCCGATGTGATGTCGCCGAAGTCGATCACCGCGCTCAGGCGGCCTCGCTCAGCGAGGATGTTCATGGGATGCAGGTCCCCGTGCAGCCACATCGGAGGACCCGGCCACGGATCCGCGGCCAGCGACTCAGCCCACGCCCGACCCACATCACGGCTGAGGATACCTCCCTCGGCCAGTACACCTTCGGCCGAAACAAGCCGTCGGGTCGTGATCACGTCGCGTTCGGCCAGTGGTTGGCCACGATAGGGGTTGACCGGGGCATCCGGCGATGCCTTCCGGTGCAGTGAGCCGACGAACCTGCCCAGAAGGTCTGCCGAAGCCCCCGGATCAGTGAACCCACCCGTTCCGACGGGTTCACCCTCGAAGAAGGGCACCACCGCCCACTCATATGGATAGTGCCGATTCGGCCGCCCGGCTCGAAGCGCCACCGGGATCGGCAGCGGCAGATGTTGTGCCAGCTCCGGCAGCCATCGCAGTTCATGCGCGACCAGCGGCGCCGCCATGGCTCGGCGGGGCAGACGCGCCATCATGGAATCGCCCAGCCGGTACAGGGCGTTGTCCCAACCGTTCGCGAGAAACTTGATCTCGAGAGCAGCAAGGTCGGGGTGCTGGAGCTCCAACAGGCGACGGACCAGCCCAGCGGAGATCTCGACCTCGGCGGCGGGCATCCCCAGTGGGTCCCTCGGTTCGACCGACGAAACGTGCTCTGCCGGCGCATCCGTCGCCGGGGGTTCGCGCGTCATGTCGTCGGCAACTGCATCGGATCAACGCGCAGGCGCAGCCGGCCGGACGGTCTCTTCACCGCGTTCGCTGCCTCGAGCAGAGCCGACAGGTCCTCAGATCGCACCATCCACCAACCTTCGTTGGGCCCCTGCACCGATACCCCCCCATGTGCAGGTAGTTCCTCGAAACGGCGGATCCACTCCCCTGCCGCTTCGCCGCCGACCGCTGCGATCGACCCTGCGGGCGGGAGTCCGAGCATTTCGCGTCGAGGCAGCTCGGCGGCGCTGAGAATCATCGGGTCGGAGGCTACCGCCGACTTGATCACCTCATGGTCTGGATCTCTTGTCTGGACGAGCACTGAACCCTCGCGCCCGCCGGCCAGGCGCGACCCCGACACCAACTGACCCAGGGCCTGTTCTGAGGCCCTGTAACGTGGAGCCAGCAGCTCCTGGTCGAAGTCGAGGAATGCGACGAGACCCACCTCGGCGGGGAAGTATTCACGTCGGAGATTGAGCACCGCGGCCGTTCCAACCACCAGAGCCTCCCCCCGGGCATCGTCCTGGGTCGCGGTCACGAGGCCGACGGAACGTCCCAGCAACGCTCCCAGGTCTTCTCGGGCCCGGGTCACCCCCATCCGCAGGACTTTCATGCCGTGGGAGCCGCAGTTCAGACACACCTTGGGTCTACTGGATCCGCATCGCATGCAATCGAGGACCTCATCGTCGGAGGACTTCACGGCCGCGCCACAGACCTCACACGTTGCGATCGAGTCACATGACCTGCATGCGAGGAGCCGGGAACGACCTGTGCGGTTCAGCACACAGACAGCCACCTGCCCGGCGTCGAGCACCCTGCGTGCCGCTTCGGCGAACCGGGGGGAGAACAGTCCGTTGCGGGGATCGTCGTCTCGACGGTCCACCACTACGAGGCGCGCCCAGCCGGACCTCCGGGCCCCGGTGGCCACCCTGAGGGGCGGCGAGGTAGCAAGCCTCTGTGCCTCGAGCGACGGCATCGGCGATACCAGCAGGCACGGGATTCCCGCCCGACGTCCGCGTTCGACCGCAACCTCACGGGCATGCCATGTCGGGGAGGACTCGTTCTGGAGCCGTTCGTCGTGTTCGTCCAGCACGACGATTGCCGCAAGGCCGGGCATCGGAGCCATCGCGGCAATATGGCCCCCGACAACGGAGTGGCCCGCCATGGCGCCTGCGGTCCCACCGGGCCAGCGAACCACGGTCGCACCGCACCGGGCGAGTGCATTCGCGATGCCCGCGGCTTGCTCGGCGCTGGGGCTGATGATCAGAGCCTGGCCCCTCGTTGCAGCTGCGAGAGCGACGGCTGTGTGGTCGGTACAGGGAGACGATGAGTAGAGGTGCGTGCCGGCTCCGCGTTCCAGCAACCGGGATGCCTCGTCGAAGGTGTTCTGCAAATCGGTCGGAACCCGGGACCTATCGGCGTTTCTTGCCTCCCTGCGCGAGATCGAAGGGACGGCCCGGTCCGCAGTGGCGCTACGCATGATCGTCGGTAGACGACCCACCCAACGCCACGCCACCCAGCGGGCCAGCTCGATCGTCTCGGCGTCGAGCGCCAACCCGGTCACCTTGGTCACATCGTGCAGACGGCGACCGGGTCCGCCGGCGACATCGGTCTCCACCACCCAACCCCGTACCCGTCGACCATGCAGGGGAACGCGCACCACACACCCCATGGTCACCTTCCCGATCAACTTCTCGGGAACGGCATAGTCAAGAGCCCGGTCCATGGCCGGCACGTCAGGCACCACGCGCACGATCTGCGCGTAGTCGTGCCCACGTGGATCGTCGACCGGCGCGGGTGGTTCGATTCGACCGAAGTCGTCCTCGAACAGGGTCACCGGACCTACTCTGTCACAGCACGCGCGAGTTGGCTCGCACGCCGGGTCCGAGCCGGCCCGGAGGGAAGCTCAGAGCCCGAGAGCAGAGCGCAGTTCGTCCACCCGGTCGGTGCGCTCCCACGTGAATCCACCGTTCTCGGGGCTGCGGCCGAAGTGACCGTAGGCCGAGGTCTGCCGGTACATGGGCTGGAGCAGCTCGAGGTCGCGAACGATCGCGCCGGGGCGCAGATCGAAGACCTCGCGTACGGCCTCATCGAGCTTGGCCGGATCCACCCGCTCGGTGCCGAAGGTCTCCACGAGTATCGACATCGGATGAGCCATCCCGATCGCATAGGCAACCTGCACCTCGCAACGGTCGGCTGCGCCTGATGCGACGACGTTCTTGGCGACCCAGCGGGTCGCATAGGCGGCCGAGCGGTCGACCTTCGACGGGTCCTTGCCCGAGAAGGCACCGCCGCCGTGGCGTGCCGTTCCACCGTATGTGTCCACGATGATCTTGCGACCGGTGAGCCCGGCATCGCCGACCGGGCCACCGATCACGAAGCGCCCTGTGGGATTGACGTAGACCTCGGGATCGTCGTCCGCGAACTCCTCGGGGATGACCGGGCGGATGACATGCTCGATCAGGTCGGGGCGGATCTCGCTGTCGCGGTCGACGCCGTCGTTGTGCTGGGTGGAGATCAGCACCGCCTTGAGCGCAACCGGCTTGCCGTCGCGGTACTCGAAGGTCACCTGGGTCTTGCCGTCGGGACGAAGGTAGGGGACCGTTCCCGCCTTGCGCACCTCCGCCAGGCGTTCCGCCATGCGGTGAGCCACATGGATCGGCAGCCGGCATGAGTTCCTCGGTCTCGGTGCAGGCGTAGCCGAACATCATTCCCTGGTCGCCGGCGCCCTGCTTGTCGATCTGGTCGTCCTCGCCGGCAGTACCCGAACGCACCTCTTCGGAATCGTCGACACCCTGGGCGATGTCGACCGACTGCTCGTCGAGGCGAACCATCACACCGCAGGTGTTGCCGTCGTAGCCGAAGGCCTCACGGTCATAGCCGATGTCGCAGATGGCCTCTCGCACGATCTTGGGGATCTCCACGTAGGCCGAGGTGGTGATCTCACCAGCCACGACCGCCATGCCGGTGGTGACCAGCGTCTCGCAGGCCACCCGCGACCTGGGGTCCTCGCGCCAGCAGCGCATCGAGGATCGAGTCCGAGATCCGGTCGGCCATCTTGTCGGGGTGGCCCTCGGTCACCGACTCCGATGTGAAGGTCCAGTTACTCATTGGCTCTTGCTCCGTCCATTGCGGTCATCGAGATCCCTGGCGGGAACGTTCTTCTTTCACGGCGTCAAGGACCGCGTCTGCAACCGTAGCTTTGTCTGCGAGCGGCACCTTGTGTCTCACCGCCAGCTGACAAGATCACCACTTCGTTGGTGTCGTGTTCAAACCCGACACCCTCGGCGGTTACGTCATTGGCCACGAGCAGGTCCGCTCCCTTGGCCTTCCGCTTCGCCTCTGCGTTGGCCAGACAGGTCCGCCGTCTCGGCCGCGAAACCTACCAGAACCTGACCATCATGCTTCTGTGACCCCAACGCCGACAGGATGTCGACTGTAGGTTCCAAACGGATGTTCGGCGACGCCGTCGCGCTTCTTGAGCTTTTGTTCGGAGACATCGACGGGGGTGAAGTCGGCCACCGCTGCCGCCATGATCACGACATCGCAACTCGATGCAACCGACATCACCTCACGGTGCATTTCAGCCGCAGTGGTGACGGGTCGTATCTCCACCGCGGCGAAACACCGGGTATCCCGAGCGATGCATCGATCACGGCTGCGGTCACCAGGACGACTTCGGCACCCCGCATGGCCGCCCGCCCCGCCAGCGCGTGCCCCTGCTTGCCCGAGGAGCGGTTCCCGATGAATCGCACAGGATCGATGGGCTCGCGGGTACCACCGGCGGTTACCAACACCTTCATCCCATGCAGATCACCGGAGGAACCCAGAACTGCGACAGCCGCCCGGCGAGGATCTCGTCGGGTTCTGCGAGACGGCCGGGGCCCTCGTCCCCTCCTGCGAGATGACCCGACGGCCGGGCCGACGAAGTGCACGCCACGGTTGAGGAGCCGTGCCACGTTGTCGGCCACCGCGGGGTGCTCCCACATCTCGGTGTGCATGGCGGGAGCAGACCAACACCGGGGCGCGGGTAGCGATCAGCACATTCGTCAGCAGGTCGTGGGAGTATCCATGCGCATAGGCGGAGAGCAACTTCGCAGTGGCGGGCGCCACGATGACCAGGTCGGCGTTCTGCCCCAACTGAGTGTGGGGAATCGATGCAGCCTCGTCGGCTGAACAATGACCTGCGAACGGGTTCGGAGCCCAGCGCGGAGAAGGTGGTTTCGCCGACGAAGTTCGTGGCGGCGTCGGTCATGACCACGGAAACGTGTGCGCCGGCATCGACGAGCGAACGACAGAGCAGCACCGCCTTGTACGCGGCGATGCCCCCGCAGACCCCTAATACGACTCGGCGCCCAGCCAGAGTCGACACGACTTGATCAGTCCGTTTCGCCGGATGTCCCGTCGGTGGACGAATCGCCATCGGAATCCAGCTCGCCGTCTTCGTCGTCGAGGAGTTCCGCGGGAATCGGACGACCGGTGGCGCCACCGACACCCACGATCTTGTCGGCAGCGATTTCCTCGAATGCGATCGAGAGCGGCTTGTGGGCGGTCGAGGTGACCTGTGGCGGTACGACGCCATGGGACATGGCGGCACCGAGCTGCGAGTAGTACGTGTTTATGCCGCGTGCGCGTCCCGCCGCGATGGCAACGAGTGAGAATTTGGAACCTGCCCGTTCGAGCAACTCCTCGATACCCGGGTTCATCATCGTGTCAGTGGTTTCGAGCAAGGCGATCTCAGTTCGCCAATCCACACAGGGACCGGCCATCGGGGACTAGGTACGGCTCCTCAGTATACAAACGCCGCCGCCCAATCCCGGCATCACCGGAATCCGGGCGTTCAGCTGCCGCGAGCGCTCACGTCGCGGCCACTCCGGGCCGCTGCGATGAGCGCATGCACCGCCGCGACCGTTCGATCCAGATCGTCGTTGATCACAGTCCTGTAAGGCAGTTCACGAGCGGCCGCCACTTCCACCTCGGCGTGTTCGAGGCGTTGGCTGATCCTCTCAGATTCGTCGCCTCGGCCAGCCATACGTTCGGCCTGCACCCTGCGGTCCGGCGTGTCGATGAAAATGAGTAGTGGATCGTCATACATCTCGGCGATCCGCTCACCACCGGCCACGTCGATCTCGAAGATCACGTCATGGCCGGGAGGAACCTCGGGAACGGGACTGCCCTGGAGGTAGTCGAGAAACTCGACCCATTCGAGGAATCCTCCCCGGGCCACGTGCTCGCGGAACTCGCTGTCGGACACGAAGGTGTATGCATCAGGTGATTCACCCGGCCGTCTGGCGCGCGTCGTCCAGGATCGGTTCACATGCAGGCGGTCATCCTCGCTGACGACACGTTGCACCACGGTGCCCTTGCCGACTCCCCCCGGCCCGGACACGACGATCACGATGGACTCAGGGGTCAACGCGTCGGCCAACGCCTGTCGTGCGTCGATCACGGCCGGGGAGCCTCTGATGTCCCGGACCCACCCGGAGCTGCAGCCGGATCGAACTCGTAGAGGAGCATGTCCACCTCGCCCGCGTCCAGGTCCACCAGCCGCGTATTCCCATCGATGCCCAAAGCCGAGATCTTCCTCCGGGTGACCACTTTCAGTGCGCCGGGTAGCGCTTCGAGGGCGACCAGCAGGTACATCTCCCCCACTACGGGAACGTCCCGAGCCTCGAACACCTCGGCCAGGCGGGTCTGGCCCGATCCAAGCTGCCCGCACACGCTACGACGCGCATCGCGGACAGATTCAGACCACCTGAGTGCCTCCGATCCGCTACCCAAGACCCGCCACCCCTCAGATCGCCGCTGCCACCGCCGCGGCTGCGGCCCGGGGATCCTCGGCGCCAGTCACGGTGCGGCCGATCACGAGCAGGTCCGCTCCGTTCGCTGCAGCTTCCTGCGGCGTGGCAGCTCGGGACTGGTCGTGGTGTGCCGAGCCGGCGAGGCGAATACCCGGGACGACACGCATGAGCCGCGGAGCGAGCTCACGGGCCGTCTGGAGGTCTCCACTGGCAAGTACCAGGCCGCTGCACCCGCCTTCGACTGCCACACGCACCCGGTTGGGAACGATGTGTGCCGGAGCATCATCGTCACTGGTCAGTACGGTCACCGCCAATGCAGTTGGTTCGGGCAGGCCGGCCCCCGCGGCACCTTCGATCAGACCGTCCACGCCTGCTCGGAGCATGTCGATGCCACCCCTTGCATGAAGGGTCAGGTACTCGACTCCCAGTGCGCCCAGGACCCGGGTCGAACGGTTCACCTGGGTGGGGATGTCGAAGAGTTTGAGATCCAGGAACACCTTGTAGCCCAGGTCCCGCATTGCTCCCACCGCATCGGGGCCGGCGGCACAGAACAGCTCGAGTCCGATCTTGGCCACTCCGAACCACGGGCGCATCTCCGCCGCCGTGCGGTGGGCCTCCACGAGGTCATCCAGGTCCAGAGCGAGAGCGAGGCGGGAACGCACAGCATCCGGTACCGCCTCTCCGACCGCAGCGGGTTCGAACTCACTCATGTGCTTGTCCCTTCAGTTCAGCCACAGCAGCTACTCCATGTCGAATACACCAGTGTTCCAGACCGGTGCGCACGATGTCAGGACTGCGCGGATCAGAAAAACTGGCGGTACCGACCTGAACCGCATCTGCTCCGGCCATGATCATCTCCACCGCACCACGCCCGTCGGTGATCCCACCCACGCCGACGATGGGTAGACCCGGCAAGGCCGCGTGCACATCGAAAACGCTGCGAACCGCCACAGGATGGATCGCGGGTCCCGAAAGTCCTCCTCCGGCAGAGCCTGACCCCAATGCGGGGGACCTGGCTTCGGTGTCGATGACCATTCCCATCAACGTGTTGATGAGCGTCACGGCTTCGGCGCCTGCGTCGGAAACGGATGCTGCCACGTCGACCAGACGATCCGTGTTGGCCGAGAGCTTGGCCCACCGGGGCAGACCGGACACCGCAGTGGCCTCGATGACAGCAGCAGCGGCATCCGGGTCATGTGCGAACAGGTGCTTCCCGCCACCGAGGTTGGGGCACGACAGGTTCACCTCCACAGCCACCACGGCCTGATCCGAGTCGGCCAGGGCCGCTGCTGCTGCCTCGTAGTCATCGACGTTGCGTCCCCAGATGCTGGCCACGACGGTGGCCCCGGCATCGACGAGACCGGGAAGGTCATTGCGCAACCAGTGATCGATCCCCTCTCCCTGTAGGCCGACGCTGTTGACCATGCCCGCGGAAACCGGCGCAAGGCGAGGACCCGGGTTGCCCACCCAGGGTTCGGCCATCATCGACTTCACGACCACTGCACCCAGGGATGAGAGGTCGATCTGGGATCCCAGTTCCGTCCCGTGCCCCGAGGTTCCCGAGGCCGTCATCACGGCATTCGCCAACCGGACCGACCCGACATGCACCGTGGGGTCGACCGACTGGCTCAACTGCGGTCCTCCGCCGATTCGCCCGGGGTGGCCCCGAGATCAGCATGGTAGGACTGCAGCGAACGGACCCGGAGCTCATGGGTTCGGCGCTCCGCGATGCCGCGTGCTGCCGCCAGGGCAGCCGCAGCGGTGGTCAACAGGGGTACACCGGCAGCACCCGCGGCTTCTCGCAGGTGCGCGCCGTCTGCACGGGGTCCGCGACCCCGGGGGCTGTTGACAACCATCTGGATCGCTCCACTCTCGATCAGGTCGACCCCGTCGGCACCTCCGTCAACGGGCCGGTCACGCCGGCCCAACGCATCACCGGAACCGGTCGGTCCGGCCGGGGACGACTCGCGTCGACGGTGACCTTGGCAACGACCTGATCCACCGGAACCCCTCCATCGCTCAGATAGGCAGCAGTGCCACTCGTGGCCACTATTCCGAAGCCCAAACCGGACAGTTGGCGGGCGGCCACCAGTCCGTTCGCCTTGTCACGGTCCGCCAACGAGAAGAACACCGAGCCCTCATCGGGCATCTCATCGCCGGCTGCCAACTGCGACTTCACGAATGCGAGAGGCATCGACGAATCGATTCCCATCACCTCGCCCGTCGATCGCATCTCGGGCCCCAGCACGGCGTCTACGTCCGGGAACCGGTTCCATGGCAGTACGGCTTCTTTCACCGCGACGTGGCCGGGGGTGTCGTGTTCGACCAGGAGTCCCTCCGAACGCAACTCGGCAAGCGTCGCTCCGCACATGACCCGGGCCGCAATCTTCGCCAACGGCACTCCGGTTGCCTTGGCGATGAACGGAACTGTGCGGCTGGCCCGCGGATTCGCTTCTATTACGAAGACCTGGCCGCCCCCGTCGCCGCCCGCAGCGTGTTTCACCGCGAACTGAACGTTCAGGAGTCCGCATACCTGGAGTTCGGCAGCAATCCGACGGGTGTAGTCCTCGAGGACCGAGATCGTTGCCGGGTCGAGCCCCACAGGTGGGGTCACGCACGCCGAGTCACCGGAGTGCACCCCGGCTTCCTCCACGTGTTCCATGATCCCACCGATGATCACTTCCCCCGTGTCGTCGGCGATCGCGTCCACATCCACCTCGGTCGCGTCCTCCAGGAAGCGATCGATCAGAACAGGCCGGTTGGCCGAGAGACCACCCTCCCGGCCGAGTGAGCCATCCTGGGCGATCGCCCGCCAGGAGCGGTCCAGGTCAGCGTCGTTGTAGACGATCTCCATGGCCCGCCCACCCAATACGTACGACGGGCGCACCAGGGCGGGGTACCCGATCCGCTCGATCACGCCGAGAGCTTCCTCGACGGTCGTTGCCGTACCCCCGGCAGGTTGGGGTATCTCCAGACGGGCGCACAATGAACCCCAGATGTCGCGATCCTCTGCGGCATCGATACTCGAAGCGGAAGTGCCGAGAACCAACCCATCGGGCAGCGAATCGGCGAGTTTCAATGGCGTCTGGCCACCCAGAGAAACGATCACCCCCTTGAGGGTGCCGCCTCCAGCCTCCGCCGAACGACGCTCGGAGTCGATCACCGCGAGCACGTCCTCTTCGGTCAGAGGTTCGAAATACAGCCGGTCCGCGGTGTCGTAGTCGGTCGAAACGGTCTCAGGATTGCAGTTGACCATCACCGTCTCATAGCCGGCTTCGCCCAGCGCGAAGCATGCGTGCACGCAGCAGTAGTCGAACTCGATGCCCTGACCGATCCTGTTCGGGCCGGATCCCAGGATGATGACCTTGTCCCGGTCCGAGGGAGCCACCTCGGAGCTGTCCTCCCAGGTTCCGTAGTGATAGGGCGTGTTCGCTTCGAACTCCGCCGCGCAGGTATCGACGGTCTTGTAAGTGGGTTCGACGCCCATCGAGATCCGTGCGCTGCGGACCTCTGGCTCCCCGAGCGTCCAGAGGTAGGACAATTGTGCGTCGGAGAACCCATGGCGCTTTGCCCGCCGCCACATCGAGGCATCCATCGCATCCAGTGCGGCTCTGCCTGATCCGAGATCTGCAAGGGCGCTCCGTTCCTCGATCATGCCCAGCATTTCCTCGAGAAACCAAGGATCGATCCTGGTCGCCTCATGCACTTCGTCTATGCCGACTCCTCGCCGAAGCAGGGATTCGACCTGGAAGGGCCGGTCAGGAGTACCGACTGCAGCCATCTCGAGGAGGTCCTCGGTAGCCACCGAGTCGGGGACGGATTCGCCCGGATCACAGTTGAGTCCGCCACGACCGGTCTCGAGCGAGCGGATGGCCTTCTGGAACGACTCGCCGAAGGTCCGACCGATCGCCATGGCCTCACCCACCGATTGCATCTGGGTACCGAGGACGCCGGTGGATCCGGGAAGTTTCTCGAAAGCCCAGCGAGGAACCTTGGTCACCACGTAGTCGATGACCGGTTCGAAACTCGCCGGCGTGACCCTGGTGATGTCGTTGGGGATCTCATCGAGGGTGTAGCCCACCGCCAACTTGGCCGCGATCTTGGCGATCGGGAATCCGGTCGCCTTGGATGCGAGTGCCGACGATCGGCTCACGCGCGGGTTCATCTCGATGACGACCTGACGACCGTCCGCGGGATCCACTGCGAACTGCACGTTCGATCCTCCGGTCTCCACCCCGACCCGCCGCAACACGGCGAAGGAGGCGTCGCGCATCTGCTGGTACTCAGGGTCGCTGAGGGTCTGGGCAGGAGCCACGGTGATCGAATCCCCTGTGTGGATTCCCATGGGATCCACGTTCTCGATCGAGCAGATCACCACGCAGTTGTCCGCGTGGTCGCGCATGACCTCCAGCTCGTATTCCTTCCATCCGGCAATGGACTCTTCGACGAGGATCTCGCCGACCGGACTGGACGCCAGCCCGATCGCGGCCATGCGCTCGAATTCGGCGGGGCTCGACGCGATTCCCGTGCCCTTGCCACCGAGGATGTAGGCGGGTCGGATCACCACCGGAAGACCGATCTCGCCGACCACGGACCGTGCCTCATCCATGGAGTGAGCGATACCCGAACGCGGGGTACCGAGACCGATCTCCGCCATTGCGTCGGAGAACAACGACCTGTTCTCCGCCGTTGCAATCGCCTCACCCCGTGCTCCGATGAGTTCGATCCCACGCTTGTCGAGCGCTCCCGAACCATGGAGGGCCATGGCCAGGTTCAGCGCCGTCTGGCCTCCGAGTGTGGGTAGTACGGCGTCTGGAGCTTCGACGTCGAGGATCTTCTCGATCACCTCGGGTACGAGTGGTTCCACATACGTGGCGTCAGCGAAGTCCGGGTCGGTCATGATCGTCGCCGGATTCGAGTTGGCCAACACGACGCGGTATCCCTCTTCGCGCAGCACCCGGCACGCCTGGGTGCCCGAGTAGTCGAACTCGCAGGCCTGGCCGATCACGATCGGACCTGAACCCAGGATCAGAATTGACTCGAGGTCCTCACGGCGTGGCATCGGCACTCAACTCCTGTGGGTGTGCAAGCATCGGGGAATGAAGATCGGATTCGAACAGCGGTGGACGGCACCGGTGGACAACGTCATCGCGCTGTACACCGATGAGTCCTTCTGGAGCGGCGTGACCGGCTTCGAGACCACCAGCGCGCCGGAGGTCATCGAGGTGAACCGTACGGACACCCAGGCCAGGACGCGCCTTCGGTGGCGTCTCTCGGTGGACCTGCCGAGAGAGGCATCGCGCTTCATCGATCCGAACAACGTCGCGTGGGTCGAGAACACGCTTTGGGACCTCGACGCCCAGACCGCGACCGTGGCGTTCGAACCGGTGCAGGCGTCTGCGCTGTTGCGGGCCTCCGCCATTGTGAAGATGATCCAGGACGGCGATGACTGCGTGCGGCGTATCACGGGTGACCTCAGCGTTCGCATTCCGCTGCTCGGCCACAAGGTGGAGAACGCCATCAACGACGGTATCGGTGAACACCTCGGAGAAGAGGCCGACGTCGTGGCCGCACGTCTCGACATCTGAGTTGTGCGTCACGGGCGCCCTTTGCGGTCCATCAGTTCGGCAAAGCGCTCGAAGAGGTACCTGCTGTCGTGCGGGCCGGGGCCTGCTTCGGGATGATACTGGATGGCTATGGCCGCAACGTCGGTACAGCGGAACCCTTCGAGCGTGCCGTCGTTCAGGTTGAGGTGGGTGACCTCGACCCCGCTGAGAGTGTCGGGATCCACGCAGTAGTTGTGGTTCTGGCTCGTGATCTCGACGCGACCCGTGGTCACGTCGGTGACGGGGTGGTTGCCGCCATGGTGTCCGAACGGAAGCTTGTAGGTCGAACCACCGAGTGCCGTACCCAACATCTGCAATCCCATGCAGATACCGAAGATCGGCACCTCACCGAGAAGCGACCCCACGGTGGATGCAACTCCCGGCACCGCCGCCGGATCACCGGGGCCGTTTGACAGGAACACCCCGTCGGGTTCCAGTGCGAGCACATCGTCAGCACTCGTGGTGGCGGGAACCACCTCGAGTGCTCCTATGAGTGCCAACTGTTCGATCATCGTGGATTTGATCCCCATGTCGAGGGCCACTATCCGCCTCGGAGCACCGGTGGTGGACACGATGCTGCGGGGCTGTGCACCGGTGACCGCCGCCACGAGATCCAAACCGTCGGTCGACCGGGCCCGGTGGAGGGCCGAGCGCAAGGTGGTTTCTCCAGCAGTGCCGAACACCCCCGGAATGGCTCCGTGATCGCGGATGTGGCGTGTCAGACGCCGGGTATCGACCCCTCCTACTCCCGGAATCCCGTTGTTCTCCAACCAGGCTCCGAGACTGCCGGTGCTGCGGTGGTTGGAGGCACGACGTGCCAGATCGCGTACGACAACTCCGGCGCAGTGGGGACGGAGCGCTTCGTTGTCGTGGGGGTTCACTCCGTAGTTTCCGATATGGGGATAGGTGAAGGTGATCACCTGGGCCGCGTAGGAGGGGTCCGACAGGACTTCCTGATAGCCGGACATGACCGTGTTGAACACGAACTCCCCGGCCGCGATCCCGTCATCGGGAAAGCGCCCCAGGGCCTCGCCCTCGAAGAGGGTTCCGTCCTCCAGGATGATCGCTGCAGGGGCAATTTCGGTCATCGATCCACCTCGTCATCAGTCTTCGTCATCGACGGTTCCTCGGATTCCGACGCGTCGGGTTGATGCATCAGGAACTTCCATCACACAGTTCGCCGTCTTCCACCACGACCTGTCCGGCACAGACCGTGTGCCTCACCTTGCCGCGCACTTCACGCCCCACATAGGGAACGTTGCGCGACCTTGACGCACCACCTGATCCGTCGATGGTCCATCTGGTGTTCGGGTCGATCACCACGAGGTTCGCCGGTTCGCCCTCGCTCACCGTACGGCCCTGATCCTCCATGCGAGCGATTGCGGCCGGACGCCAGGACAACGCGGCGATCACTTGTGGTTCGGTCATGAGCCCACGGTCGACGAGCTCCGTGAATGCAAGTGCCAGGGCGTATTCGAGGCCCAACATCCCAGGTGGAGCCTGGTCGAAGGGCAGGTCCTTGCTCTCGGGGGTGTGGGGGGCGTGATCGGTCGCTATGGCGTCGATGGTGCCCTGCGACAATCCTTCCCTGACCGCAGCCAGATCCGCCTCGCTCCGCAACGGGGGGTGGACCTTGAACGTGGCGTCATAGCCTGCGCAACTCTCGTCGGTGAGGGTGAAGTGATGGGGAGCCGCCTCTGCGCTGATGTTGAGGCCCGCTGCGCGTGCTCCAGCCACCATCGCCACGGACCCGGCGGTCGAGAGGTGCTGGAAATGCACCCGGGCGCCTGTCATCCGAGCCAGTGCGATGTCGCGCATCACCATGAGTTCCTCAGCCTCGGAGGGCTGTCCCGGCAGACCGAGGCGGGATGACCAGACACCCTCGTGCATACAGGTACCTTCGCTGAGAGATGTCACCTCACAGTGCTGTGCGATGGTCAGGTCCAACCCGGAGGCGTACTCGAGGGCGCGCCGCATCAGCCGGTCGTCCTGGACACCGGTACCATCGTCGGTGAAGACCTTCACACCCAGCGCCGCCATCTCGGCCATCGGAGCGAGTTGGTCCCCCTCACGTCCGACGGTGATGGCTCCGGTGGTGTGCACCTCGATCACCGCTGCGCGACCGAGTTCGAGCACCTCACGCACCACTGCGGCGTTGTCGACGGTCGGCGTCGTGTTGGGCATCGCCAGAACCGCGGTGTAGCCACCCAGGGCTGCCGCCCGCGCACCCGATGCGATCGTCTCAGCTTCCTCGCGGCCCGGTTGGCGTAGGTGGGTGTGGAGATCCACGAGGCCGGGAGACACGATCGCACCAGAGGCGTCCAGCACCTGCCTTCGCCCCGCTCCGGAGTCTCCGAGGAGGTCGGGTCCGACGGCGATGATCCGCCCATCTTCGATCGCAACGTCACCCGAACGTTCACCGGACGCGTCGAGGATCCGTCCGCCCCGGATCACCAAGGTGTGACCGTTGGCAGTGCTATCCGTGGTGCTCATCACTCCGCCTCTCCCCTGACCGGGCCAGAGCCGGGTTTCGGCTCCGGTCCTGCCACGTCCAGATCGATGGGATCTCCGTCGATTTCCGGGACCACGACTCCACCATCGAGCGAATCGCGCCCGGGTCCCAGAATCAGGAAGAGCACCGCCATGCGCACCGAGACGCCGTTGGCGACCTGATCAGTGACGAGCGACCGCTCGGACTCTGCAACATCATCGGCGATCTCGACCCCACGGTTCATGGGACCCGGGTGCATCACGACCGCGTGATCCTCCATGGTGGCGGCCCGCCTCGCGGTCAACCCGTAGAGCGTCGAGTACTCACGCAGGGACGGGATGTGCGAATCGTCCATTCGTTCGGCCTGCATCCTCAGGAGGTAGCAGACATCAAGATCGCCGAGCACCCCGTCGAGGTCGTGGCTGACACCAACGTTGAAGGGTTCGAGGGAGGGCGGCAGCAGCGTCGGAGGTCCGATGAGGATCACCTCGGCGCCCAGCCGATCGAACACCTCGATGGCCGAGCGTGCCACCCGTGAGTGCAGGATGTCTCCCACGATCCCGATTCTCAGCCCATCGAGGGAACCGAACCGCCTACGCAGCGTGTAGGCGTCGAGGAGTCCCTGGGTTGGATGGGCGTGCCAACCGTCGCCGGCGTTGAGCACCGCAGCGTTGCTCCAACGGGCGATCATCGCCGGCACCCCCGAGGATTGGTGACGCACGACGATCGCGTCCACACCCATCGCCTCGATGGTCTCGACGGTGTCGCGCACCGATTCACCCTTGCTCGTCGAAGACGTACTGACCGAGAAACCCATGACATCCGCCGACAGGCGCTTCGCCGCGGTTTCGAAACTCAGCCTCGTACGGGTGGAGTTCTCGTAGAACAACGACACCACCGTGCGTCCCCTCAACGCCGGCACCCTGGGTATGCGTCTCGAGTTGACCTCGGCCATCGTGTCGGCGACGTCGAGTATCTCGATGATCTCGGAAGGTTGGAGATCCGAGATGGTGAGCAGATGTCCGTTCACTGCTTGGCCATCTCCCCGATCTGAACCGAGGTGAGCGACACATTGACCAACTCGTCCCGTCGGGTGGGAAGGTTCTTTCCCGTGTAGTCGGGCCGGATGGGGAGTTCCCGGTGACCACGGTCGACCATGACCGCGAGTTGGATCGTCCGCGGACGCCCGAAGTCGACCAGTGCATCGAGAGCCGCCCGGATGGTACGACCGGTGAAGAGGACATCATCGACCAGGACCACGTCGCGACCGTCGATGTCGACGGGTATGTCGGTCACCTCTTCGGGCAGCACGGGACGGATTCCGATGTCGTCTCGGTACAGCGCGACGTCGAGCGTTCCGATCGACACCGGGCCGTCGCCGCTTCCGGGTTCGGAGCTCTCGTCCACAGTGCCCTCTGTGGCGTCTTCCCCTCCATCGGAATCAACACCGGGAGTCAGGCCCTCTATCTCTGCGAGCACTGATGCCAACGCTTCCGCGAGTTCCACACCGCCGGTCTGCAGGCCCACCAGCACGAGGTTCCCGATACCACCGTTGTGTTCGAGGATCTCGTGTGCCATGCGCCTCACGGCGCGGCCCACTTCATCGGCCTGCATAACCTCCGCACGGGGAACGAACACCCCGCCGTAGGGGCGCGTCATGCGGCGTTCACGTTCTGCCATCAGCAGTCCTTCCCGGCCGTAGGAGCCTCACAGGACTCCCTTCACGGTCAGGATCCGACGTTAGCCCGTTCGGGCACGCCGGATCGAACCGGGCGCTCAGAACGCAGACGGACACTCGGGATCTCCGCCGACACGAAGCCGGTCGCCCGCTCGTCAAGTGCGGATGTGCCCGGCCGCTTCGGGCCGGTGTGTCAGGCTTCCGGCGTGTCGGGACGCAGACGGCGCGCTGCCTCGGCGAGCAGGCCGTTGACGAAACGGGGGGAATCATCGGTGCCGTATGTCTCGGCCAGATCCACTGCTTCGGAGAGGATCACGCCGGTGGGCACATCTTCGCCATGGGCCAACTCGTAGATCGACATGCGCAGAATCGTCCGGTCGACGGTGGCCATGCGCTCGGGCGACCAGCCCCGTGGAGCGAGTTGCGCAATGAGCGCGTCGATCTCGGCTCCGTGATCGTGCACACCCCGAACCAACTCCTCCGCGTACCGATCCGCCGCGACGACCTGGCCTGCGAGCACCGTCGGGCCGTCAGCGCCGGTGAGCGCAGCTTCGTACATCAGATGCAATGCCCGCTCGCGGCGGGTGTGCGGCCGCCGACGACCGGCCGGATGCGAGGTGCTCCCTGGGGTTCGGTCATGCGCGGGAGATGAACTCTCCGCTACGCGTGTCCACCTTCACATCCTCCCCCTGTTCGATGAAAAGGGGGACGTTGCAATGAATGGCCTGTGGCCAGCGTTGCCGGCTTCTTGGCACCCGATACCCGATCGCCCTGGATTCCCGGTTCCGTTTCGGTGACGGTGAGCACGACCGATGCCGGCAGATCCACACCGATGATCTCATCGCCGTAGAACACCAACTCGGCTGTCGCAGAATCTGCAAGGAATCCAGCCAGGTCCCCGATCGTGGCGCCAGCCACGTTCAATTGGTCATAGGTCTGGCTGTCCATGAACACGAAATCGCTGCCGTCGCGGTACAGAAGCTGCATCTCCTTGCGGTCAACGATCGCACGCTGCATCTTCTCACCCGCACGGAAGGTGCGGTCCACAACAGAGCCGGTGCGAACGTTCTTCAGAGTGGTTCGCACGAATGCCCCTCCCTTGCCGGGTTTGACGTGTTGGAAGTCGGACACGACGAACAGGCCGTCGTCCAGATCGATGGTCATTCCGGTCTTGAAATCGGAGGTGGAGATCTGAGGCATGGTTGGTTCAGTTCCTGGGGTGTATCACCGGCCAGAGACCGGCTGGGGCGTCTTGGGGGCCAAGGTGAGGCGCTCACAACCGTTGTCGGTCACGAGCACGGTGTCCTCGATGCGGACACCTCCCAGTTCTGGGAGGTAGACGCCCGGTTCGACGGTCACGACATGGCCGGCTGCAAGCGTATCAGTGGCGCGCCCCGACACCCGGGGTGCCTCGTGGATGTCGAGGCCAACTCCATGGCCGGTTCCGTGTACGAATGCATCGGCCCAACCGGCCTGCGCGATCACTTCACGGCACACTCCATCGACGTCGGCCACCTCCGCTCCCGACCTGACCGCATCAACGCCCGCCGCCTGGGATGCCGCTACGACATCGAACATCGCCTGGCGTTCGCTTCCCACGTCGCCGACGGTGAACGTGCGCGTCATGTCCGAGTGGTAGCCGTCGACGAGTGCTCCGAAGTCCACAACCACGAGATCTCCCTCGCTGATCCGGTAGTCGGAGGGTTGGTGATGTGGACGTGCCCCGTTAGGGCCCGCGGCGACGATCGTGTCGAAAGAGAGATCATCCGCTCCCAGGCGCATCATCGCGGCCTCGAGTTCGAGCGCGAACTCACGCTCGGTCATGCCCCGGTCCAGGAGCGCCGCGACCTCACCCAGGGCGGTGTCGGCAATGGCGCACGCGGCACGTATGCGTATCACCTCACCCGGGTCCTTGATCAGACGTAGGTCCTCCACTGCGTCCTTGGTCGCGACGAGCTCTCCGTCGAAGAGCTCGTCCGCCCACCTCTTCTGAGAGGACCAGGTGACCGAATCTGCCTCCAGGCCGAGCCGGGAGATACCCTCTGCAGCCGATCCGGCTGCAACTTCGGGGGACTCCTTGGAGATTTCTATGCTCGCCTCGACACCGGCGTCGCCGAGTTGTTGATGGCTCTGGGTGTCGTACCGACCATCGGTCACGAACACCGCATCTTCACCACGGACCACCAGGATTGCCGAAGACCCGGTGAATCCGGTCAGGTAACGCACATTGGTGAGCTCGGTGACAACCAGCGCGTCTATCCCGAGGACGTCGAAGCGGTTCCGGAGCGCCGGAATCCGACCCGAAAGGTCCATCGCGACCAAGTCCTTCGGTCCGACTGTCGGGGTGACGTTCTCGCTTATGGTCATGGCTGCAGACTAACTCCGGGCAGCAGCATCAAATGATCGTGTCGAGCAGCCCCTCCATGGCCCGAATCGCGAGTCGGTAGCCGCTCGGCCCGAGACCCGCGATCACAGCGGTGGCCACCGGGGTCACGACCGAAACGTGGCGGAAATCCTCCCGTGCTCCCGGATTGGAGAGGTGCAGTTCGATCACCGGCCCTTCGAAACTCGCCAACGCATCGCGGATCGCCCAGCTGTAGTGGGTGAACGCGCCCGCGTTGATCACGATCCCCGCGGCGCTTCCACGAGCCCCGTGGATCGCCTCCACGAGTTCGCCCTCGTGGTTCGACTGCCGGTGTTCGAGCACCATATTCAGGCTCCTGGCCTGCTCGGTCGCGCTCTCGATGAGCTCATCGAGAGTCGTTGATCCGTAGATCGCCGGCTCGCGCTCGCCCAGTAGCTCCAGGTTCGGTCCCGACAACAACAAGATGATCGGTTCGGTTGTACTCATCTCGTCCTCACTCATCCGACTCGCTCGAGGGTCGCTTCCACCAGCACCGGATCTACGTCCGGCACCACTTCCACTCCATCGGTACCGTCCAGGATGAAAGTGAGACCTGTTCCGAGCACCTTCTTGTCTCTCTGCATCAGGGCCAGGAGGCCGGTCCTGTCAATTCCATCGGGTATTCGCATCGGCAGGTCGTAGCCCGCAACGACCCGGCGGTGTTCCGCCACGGCCTCGTCGTCGATGCGACCCATGGCCCTTGCGAGTTCTGCCGCATAGACGAGACCGATCGCGACGGCTTCACCGTGTCGCAAACCATGGTCGCCCGCCGTCTCGAGAGCATGCGCGAGCGTATGGCCATAGTTGAGAAGTGCACGGCGCCCGCTCTCGCGTTCGTCGGAGGCCACGAAGCTCGCCTTGATCTGCACGCATCTCGCGACACGGTCGACCAGGTCGAGCTGATCCAGCCGGCCCCCTCCGAGCCAGTGGTACTTCGCGAGCTCGCCGAGCCCACAGCGCCATTCACGTGGAGGAAGAGTGGCGAGTGTGTCGGTGTCGCACAGCACCGCGTGTGGCTGCCAGAAGGAACCGACCAGGTTCTTGCCCTCAGGCAGGTTCACGCCGGTCTTTCCCCCGATTGCAGCATCGATCTGTCCGAGCAGAGTGGTTGCCACGTGTAGCACCGGCACGCCCCGGTGGTACACCGAGGCCGCGAACCCGGCAACATCGGTGACCATTCCTCCCCCGACCGCCACCACGCAGTCGGCCCGCGTGAGACCCGCCCGGGCCCACTCCGAACAGAGGTCGCCCACGGTGCTGAGCCGTTTGTGTTCCTCACCATCACCGATCGTGTAGGTCTCGAACGGCACACCCGGATCAACCTCCACGCCTATACCACGCTGTGTCACCACGACAACCCGGGTGGTTCCGGCGGGCAGCAGACGACCCAGTTCGCCGACCGCTCCCGGTCCCACGACAACTGGGTACCCTCTTGATCCGGGCAGATCCACCTCGAGGACCACGCATCGCCCCGATTCTGCATCACCCGCGCCCGGCGGATATTCGGTCATGTGGCAGTGGCCTTTCAGGTTGGCGGGTTGGCGGCGGACCCACGCGGGGCGCCTCTACGCTCAAGTATCTCGCGCGCCACTGCTGTGGGGTTGAGACCATCGACGTCGACCACCATGTCGGCGACCTCCGCGTAGAGAGTGCCGCGTTGGGTCGACAGGTCCTCCAGCCGCTGCCGGAGGGCCGATTCACCTTCAGTTGCCAGCAATGGACGGCCAGCACCGGAGGTTTCGGCCGAGGTCAGCCGACCGAGAAGCGTCTCGATCGTTGCCCGGAGCCAAACGACCTCACAGGTCTCGAGCAATCGGCGGGCATCGAGCATCGTGACCAGTCCCCCGCCGGTGGCCACCACCGCGGGCGAACCATCGAGCACGTCACCCAGCACGGCCAGTTCCCGCTCGCGGAAGCCCGACTCCCCCACGGTCTCGAACAATTCGGGAATCGACGCCTCGCAGCGCCGTTCGACCTCGACATCCAGGTCCAACCATGGACGGCCGACCGCCTGTCCCAGCAGCGGCGCAACGGTCGTCTTGCCCGTGCCGGGCAGACCCACCAGCACCAGATGACCCGGTTCGCCCCGACCTCGCGTAGATGTGGATCGTGAAGTCACGCGACGGTGACAGGACCCTCGTCGAGGAGCTCTTTCAACGCACTCTTGAGCGGCATCGTGGGGACGTCGTGGGCTTCGAGAACGATCGACACACCCTGGTCGCACTCGAACACGATGACACTCGAGTTCCTCCGCACCTTGACGCCCAGGCGGAACTTCGCCTCGTCCGCGTTCTGGGCCTCCACCGAACGGACCGTATCCCAGGCGAGGGTGAAATCGGGGCCGTTGGGACCCGAGACCCGTAGGGATGAGTCATCGAGGACCGCCACACACTTCTTGCGGCGCTTCGTCTGGCCCGGATACCCACCGTGATAGACGACGTCCTCGAGGGTCAGCTCACCCGACCCTGTGGCTCCGGTCGTTCGGGCGAGCGGCGGTCCGTCTCCCGGCAAGGGCCTCTCGTCGGGGGTTGCCCAGACTTTTGAGTCAGGACCTCCACTCGGGCTGCTGAACGGAGCGGGCTCCACCCGGGATGGCTCGTTGCCTGTCGAAGGTGCCGGCGCCGGCGCCATCTCGGGTTCTCCCGGAGCACCCTCGGGAATCATCTGTCCGGCCTCCAACAGTTCCCTCAGCCGGTCGGTCACCTGATCGCAGAAGGGTTCGGGCCACAGTGCTTCGAGTGTGGGCCCCCCATCGAAGGTTGCCTCGACCGGAATCTTGGATCCGCTGGGTTCGCCCACTGCGTCGAGGTTCAACAAACGACGCAGGTCGAGCCACCGTGGCGAACCAGCGCCACCCACCGGTGTGGAACCCAGAGAGTGACCTGCGAGAACGAACAGCGTTGATTGGCCCTCTGGGTCGTGCCCCAGCACACCACGACCCACGGCATCGGGTGCCGTGGGTTCGTCATGGCTCGAATCGGTGGGGCCGTTGACCAAAATATCCCTCTCGTATACGTTCCGGTGCTGGTCGAGTGCAGCGAGTGAACAGTCTACCGGAGGGTACGGCAGATCCCGGACCACCCGTGTGGCCTGCGGGGCTGACTGCCCCGGGCCGGCGGGGGCACCCTCATCGCAGACTCTCAGACTCCGGAAGAGCCCCGGAACCGAGTTCGTGGCCAAGGCCCCTCGTTCGACGCCTGGTTCATCCATGTTCGCCATCGCCAAGGGCAGCCGCTATCGCCTCGGCGGCCTTGGGACTCAGCCGACCGATCTGGGCGAGCACGTCATCGGAAGGCTCGGACCCGTTCGATTCCCCAACGACCTCCGAGGCTTCTGCGCCATCGAACGGCTGGACACCCCCGCCACCGTCGCCCGTCTCGGAGGTTCCACCGAAGGGGAACCCCTCACCGGCGAACCGGGGAGCGTCCCCGTACTGAGGTGCCGCCGGTTCCGCAGAGAACGCGGCGTTGGAAGGTCCATTTGCAGTCATCCCCGGTGGCGTGTCGAAGCTGACCGACTCTTCGCTGCCAACGAGGTCATCGATCGGGAAGTGATCCGGAAAGACTCCCGTGGTGGCCGGATCCTCGGCGGAGGAGCCACCGAGCGGCGACCCGGTCGGGCCTCCTTCGAATGCCGTTGCTTCCGGCGTGGCATCGTCATCGAAGTATCCGGCCTCCGCTTCGAAGTGGACCGGATCGGAAATATCGGTGGATTCCCCGAAGCGTGCCGAAACAGCGGTCTCATCAAAGGTTGTGTCACCCAACGCTCCGGCCTCCGCGGCGGCAACGCTGCCGGCCGGATCGCCTCCCGAGGTCGACTCCACAGCAGTATCACCGAATGTTGGAACAGCACCATTTCCGGGCGCCGGATCTGATTCGCTCTCTCCCACGTCGTGGGACACGACATCGGGCTTGATCGCGGCACCGTCGGTACCCGCGTCATTCGAAGTGGGTTCGGCTGTTTCGAGGATTCCCCTCCCGAGCAATCCGGCAAGGCGCCTGCAGCCCTCGAACTCACCCAGGCCCACGCGCTCGAGCACCTCGGTCACCGGCGGACCACTGGCAGCGGCCGCAATCAGAGACCATTCGGCGGCACTCAGCGTCACCTCGGGCGCATCCAGTTCAGCCACGAGCGTGACGCGGTGACTCGTGTCGGGCACCACCTCGCACACCGCCTCCCATTCCCCGAGCATCTGCTGCGCGGCCTCGATGGTTTCGGCCACCGAGGCATCGAACTCCTGCGCCACTGGCGCATCATCGCCGATGAACTCGAACGCCGCCGCCTCGAAGCGAAGGAACTCGAACACCACGTCAGCCGCGGTCGCGGTCGTGTGATCCCGGACATCACCGGCGATGATCGAACCCTCCCGCAGCCAGAGCGATCCATCGCCGCGGTCCCCGGTCAGTTGCAGAACACCGGTCTTCGACGATGCAGCCAGAAGCCCGAGCACGTCCATTACCGGGAATGAGTCAATTGTCCCTTGGAGGGCCACGTCAAGATCTCCTTGCGGATGGGGTCTGAAGACCTCATCGGCACCTACTGGCGACGGGTTCAGTTTTCGGCGTCTTGTTTTCGCATTTCCGTCTACGTCGCAACTACTCCGCGTGCGGCCTCGGCCATGATCTCGAGGGGAGGGTCCTCCCCCGTCCAGATACGAAGCGCGGCCCCCGCCTGGCCGACGAGCATCCCGAGGCCGTTGTGGGTAGGCGCTCCTGCCGCTGCGGCATGACGCATCAGCGAGGTCTGCGCCGGGTGGTAGATCAGGTCACTCACCACAAGGTCCCGGTGCAGTGCATCCCCGGGAACCGGCGAATCATCACCAGCCCCCATGCCAACTGGCGTCGCGTTCACCAACAGGTCTGCATCGGCCAGGAGATCGGTCATGATCCCGACGTCCGAACTCAGCTCAGCGGCACCGGCACAGGAGCTCAGATCGGCCGTGTCGCGTGCCCTGTCGAGGGATCGGTTGCAGACCACCACCTTTGATGCACCGGCCTGCCCGAGCGCCAATACAGACGCTCTCGCTGCACCCCCTGCTCCCAGAACCACGACCCGGGCACCCTCAGGTTCGAATCCTTCGGCCCGCAGAGAGGCGATGAGCCCTTCACCGTCGGTGTTGTGCCCAACCAGAGCGTCACCTTCCCATGCGATGCAGTTCACCGCACCGAGGCGGCGCGCAGTGTCGGTGAGCGAATCACAGGCTTCCATGACCACCGCCTTGTGGGGCATGGTCACCGACAATCCGGCGATTCCCAGTGCACGCATCGCATCCACCGCAGCCGCACCGTCACCCGCCCGAACAGGAAACGCAACGTAGACCCAGTCGAGACCGAGCGCTGCGAATGCTGCGTTCATGATCGCTGGAGAGCGGCTGTGCCCGACCGGATCGCCGATGACCGCGGCTACGCGCGTGCGCGCATCGACTCCCATGACCGAAGAGTGGGAGACCGTCGGCTCAGAAGACACCGTCAGCCTGGGCTTTCGCCTTGGCACGCTGGAACTCCGAATAGGAGTCGGTGAACATGTGCGTCGGCGGATCCTTCGAGACGAGGACGTAGTACATCCAGTCACCGTCGGGTGGCTCGATCGCCGCCTTGAGAGCGGCCTCCGACGGAAGCCCGATGGGCGTCGGGGGCAATCCGCTGTTGATCCTGGTGTTGTAGGGAGTATCCGTTTCGAGGTCCGACTTGGTCAGTTCACCCGAGTCCCGCCCCAGGCCATAGAGCACCGAAGCGTCGATCCCCAGGGGTTCGCCCGCGTCCAGGCGGTTGTAGATGACGCGGGCGATCTGGCCACGCTCCTCCGGGGGTTGTCCCGTCTCGCGTTCTGCGAGCGATGCGACCTTCAGGACGTCATACGCGTTGAACCCACGCAGGGTCTCCGCTCGCTCATAGCCGAGCTCGTCGAGGTGGTCCGACATCTCATCAGCGAGCTTCTGGAGGATCTCTGTAGCCGTGGCGTCATCGGAGAACTCGTATGTGTCGGGAAACAACAGACCCTCCCAGTTGGTGGTTCCGTCGGGTAGGTACTTGGAGGTGACCTTGCCCGAACCGAGTGCCAGAAAGAGGTCGTCCTCGGTCACGTTCGGATGCTGTTCTGCAATCTGGGTCAATGCGTCAGAGAGCCGTTTGCCCTCGGTTATCCGGACCTGGGTGGCACCGACGGGCAGGGGACCACCGTCGAGCACCTTGATTGCTTCGTCAAAGCTCGAGTTGACGCGGAAATCCGTGTAGTTCCCCGCCTTCCACGGTCCGGCCCCCTTCAACCCGGCGTAGCGGGCGAACAGTGGACCATCGGTGATCACCTCCTTGTCGGCGAGGATGCCCGCTATCGAATCGGTCGAGGAACCGCTCGGGATCTCGATGCTGGCTACCAGCTCACCGGGATCGCCGCCAGGATCGATCTTGCGGGAGACCCAGAACAGGAGCGCGCCCACGACGAACGCGATCACGAGGACCACACCCACTCCTATGGTGAGTACACGTCGTCCACCGTTGGTACGGGCCGGCAATTCGACCCAGTCCTCATCCGCCCCGGATTCGGAGCGCTCGCCATGGCGGTCCTCGTTGTCGCGCTGCTGCCTCCGGGCCCGAGTCGTATCGCTCCCGCCCTGTCGACTCCGAGAAGGGGTCGCCTGGCCACCCTGGCGATCAGACGCATTGCGCCTCCGCACCACTCGCTCGCCGTCACTCTCGGGGGGACGACCCGACTGGCCACCGCCATCAGGTCCTTGGGGGCTTGAATCATCGTTTGGGCTCGCCATGGGTCCTACAGGTCGTTCGTACTGGGGGGAGGTGTGGTCGTCGGTTACGGATGATCAGGCTGGTTGCGCCGGTTGTCCAACCACGCCTGGAGAATCACTGACGCGGCCACTTCATCGACGTGCTCGCGGCTCTGAGCCGCGCTGAGCCCGGCAGATTGCAGCGACCTGTTCGCCGCAACCGTACTCAACCGTTCATCGTAGATCTCCACAGGTACTCCGATGGTTCGTCGCAGAGCCCTGAGTTCCTTGCGGGTGCGGCGCGCAGCAGGGCCGTCGGTTCCATCCATCGAAAGAGGCAGGCCGACGACCACGACTTCGGCTTCGTTGTCCGTGACCAACTCATTGATCCGCCGGTGATCCACGTCCCAGGACGCATCGCGCTTCAGGGTGGTATGGGGTAGGGCGAGTCTGCCCTGCGAATCGGACAGCGCAACGCCGATACGGACCGAACCAAGGTCGAGTCCTACTGCCCTCACGGCTCCGAGGGCGACCCGAGGAGCGCCCGAACGCTGTCCAGGGCCCCATCGAGCGCCTCCGGGAGCTTTCCCCCCGCCATCGCCAGATCCGCCGCCCTGCCCCCTCCGCCGCCGACCATCTTTGCGGCATCTGCGATCAACTCGGCCGCGTGGAACCCGGACGCCTGGGTTACCGCCGAAACCAGAACAACACCCTTGCCGCCCGGGGAGGATCCCAGGACGACCACATCGATGCCCGGCCGGTCCCGCAGGGCGAGCGCCAGCTCACGTACGTCCTCACGCCGCTCACTGTCGACCCTCGCAACGATCCTGCCGTCGACCGCGGTCGATGCCAACGTCATGGACTGGCCCGCCGCGAGTTCCTGACGCAGCGACTTGAGTTCACCGCGCATCGACTCCACCTCGCCGAGACGTTTCGACATTCCCTCGGTGAGATCGTCCACAGGTACGCCCAGGACCTCAGCCAACGAGGCCAACCTGGAGTCGCGATCACGGAATGCTTCGAGCGATCCGAGGCCCGTCACCGCCTCGATACGCCGCACATTCGAGCCTATCGACCCCTCGGAGATGATCTTCACCAGGCCTATGTCGCCGAGTGCCGACACATGGGTGCCACCGCACAACTCGATGCTGTGGTCGCCCGCACGCAGCACTCGGACCACCTCACCGTATTTCTCGCCGAAGAATGCGATCGCTCCGAGTTCCGAGGCATGGTCGATGGACGTTTCGAAGTGCTCGACCGGTGCATTCGAAAGGACCTCCTGGTTGGCGAGGTCCTCGATGCGGCGCTTCTGCTCGCCGGTGAGTCCACCATGGTGCGAGAAGTCGAACCTGAGGCGGTCCGGGCCCACCAACGAGCCTTGTTGTCGGACATGGTCTCCGAGCACCTCGCGTAGAGCCCAGTGCAACACGTGGGTTGCGGTGTGGTTGCGCCGGATGGCGGCCCGACGCGTGTCGTCGATCTCAGCGGTCACCCGCTGACCCACGACCAACTGCTCGTGTGCGGCCGGAATCCTGTGCAGGTGAAGACCCGGCAGGGGTGCGACAGTTTCGAGCACCGGCACCTCGGAGGTTTCGGTTCGCAGCATGCCGGTGTCTCCGACCTGTCCGCCGGATTCTGCATAGAACGGAGTGCGGTCCAGGTAGACGCTGTCCTCGCCGACAGCGAGGACAGTGGCCTGCACAGTCGATACCTCACGACCCACGAATTCGGTTGGCCCCGACCCGGCCAGAACCGATCGAGCGAGTTCTGCATCGGCACCGGTTTCGACCCCGCTCGGTCCGGCCGCCGAACGAGAACGTTGGCGCTGGGCCTCCATCGCTGTCTCGAACCCCTCCGAGTCCACCGTGGCACCGCGCAGTTCGG
The DNA here is from genome assembly GCA_963805905.1 of uncultured Microthrixaceae bacterium. Taxonomy (GTDB): domain Bacteria; phylum Actinomycetota; class Acidimicrobiia; order Acidimicrobiales; family Microtrichaceae; genus JAMLGJ01. The sequence continues at coordinate 1,414,404 of CAWDVV010000001.1, read as the reverse complement.
CCATCTCACGCGTGACCTCCAGCGGAAACCCGTAGGTATCGTGCAGCACGAAAGCGACGTCCCCATCGAGTGACTCGTCGGGACCCAGCGAGTCCAGCTCGGCGTCCAGCAGCACCGATCCGCGCTTCAGGGTCTGACGGAACCGATCCTCTTCACGCCAGATGAGTTCCACGATGTGATCCTCACCACTCACCAGGTCGGGATAGGCGTCACCCATCTCGGCCACGCACGACCGCACCATCGGGGCCATGATCAGGTCCTCGACATCGAGCATGTAGGCGAAGCGCACAGCCCGTCGGATGATGCGACGCAACACGTAGCCGCGGTCCTCGTTCGAGGGGACGACCCCATCGGCCACGAGGAACGTGGCCGTGCGGGTGTGGTCGGCCAACAGACGCAGGCCGATGTCGGAGAGCTCACCCGATCCGAGCCGGACACCGGTGGTCGCCTGCGCGGTTTCCAGCAGCGCGGTCAGCACATCTGCCGAGTACAACGATGGGCTGCCTGCCAACACCGCGAGGATCCGTTCCAGTCCGGCACCGGTGTCAACGTTGCGAGCCGGGAGGTCGCTCAGGACGCCGTCGGGTCCCCGGAAGTATTGGGTGAACACCAGGTTCCACAGCTCCACGAACCGATCTTCGGCCTCGGGGTTCGCAGGTCCTCCTTCAGGACCGAGAGCCCGCCCGTAGTCCCAGAAGATCTCCGAGGAGGGTCCGCACGGCCCCGTGCTGCCCATTTCCCAGAAGTTGTCCGCACCCAGGCGCTGTATCCGCAGCTCCGGGAACTGCACGACATCGCGCCAGATCTCTTCGGCTTCGTCGTCGCTGGTGTGGACCGTGACCCACATGCGCTCTCCGTCCAACCCGAGGACTTCGGTGAGGAACTCCCAGGCCCAGGGAATCGCCTCGGACTTGTTGTAGTCACCGAAGCTGAAGTTGCCCAGCATCTCGAAGAATGAAAGGTGGCGCGCAGAACGTCCGATCGCGTCGAGGTCGTTGTGCTTGCCCCCCGCGCGTACGCATTTCTGCACCGACGTTGCCCTGGGCGGGTCATAGGGCACAGGCTCCTCGTCGAGGAAGAAGGGAACGAACTGCATCATGCCCGAGTTCGTGAACATCGGAGCGGAGGGATGCGTGGGTATCAGACCGGCGGATGGCACCACGGTGTGGCCGCGCTCGGCAAAGAACTCGGTCCACCGGACACGAAGGCCGTCGGCGGTGTGGACATCTCCGGAAGCGGTCATGGTGTTGTGAGGCTATCCACCAACTCGCCGGGACGGAACCGGACGCACAGAGCGACGGCGCTCCCGACGACGAAGATCGAGTGTGGACTCGGTGCCGTGGAACCGACTGCGGAGCTCCTGCTCGCGTTCCGCGGCACCACTTCGTCCTTCACCCACTGCTGCGACGACTGTGCGGGCGACCGCTCTTGCGCTCTTACCAGCCACCGCAGCGCTCCTGCCAGCGACAACCAGAACCTGTTCGGCACCGAGATCCTCGATGGCTCCGCGTACCCGCCGCTGGGCCCAGACCGTCGTCGACGCTCCCGCAGCTGCACCCACGCCCATCCAGAACACTCGTCGCATGCCTCCATTGTGGATCATCTGGAGGCGTTGCACCGAACATGGCCATGGAGCATCGACAGATGAGCCCATGGGGCCGGGTCGATGAGGGAACCGCTGTTAGCGTTCCGCCCATGATCAGCTCGCTCGCCCAGGGGTCAGGCGGCGGCGGGGCGGACACCACACCGACCACCACCACCGCCAGTTCGAGCTCCACAACCGTCACTTCGAGTTCCACGACCGTCAAGCCCTCCGCTGGCGATGTGGTCACAGGCGTTGATGGATGCGATCCGCAGGATCAGCTCTGCACATGGGTCGGCGAGGTGACCGGTAGCGACACCGCCGCGGATGTGAGCAACTTCTTCGTCGACAACGTGGTGTCGATCCTGTTGATCATCGTCGTCGCGGTGATTTCTGTCGGTCTGATGAAGCGGGTGATACACCGGGCAATGACTCGCCTCAGCACCAGCACCCAGATCCTGCGCAAGGACCAGGATGGCACGACGGCGGGTGCGCGGGATCGGATGGAGGCCGAACAGCGCCGGCTGAGGGTGGAGAAGCGCACCACCACCCTCGGGGGGGTCCTGATAGCAGTAACCCGTGTTTTCGTGTGGAGCGTTGCGATAATTCTCGTCCTGGGCGAGTTGGGACTGAACCTCGCACCTCTCATCACCGGTGCCGGGATCATCGGCGTGGCACTCGGTTTCGGCGCACAGAAGGTAGTGGGCGACTTCCTCTCGGGAATGTTCATGATCGCCGAGGACCAATTCGGTGTGGGTGACATCATCGATCTCGGGGAGGCAACGGGCACCGTGGAACGCATCACTCTGCGCACGACCGTGCTGCGCGATGTGTCAGGCACCGTGTGGCACGTCCCCAACGGCGAGGTGCAGCGCGTGGGCAACATGAGCCAGGAATGGTCGAACGCCCTGCTGGACATCGGGGTTGCCTACGGAGCAGATACGGACCGGGCGTCGGCGACGCTGATGGACGCCGCGATGGAGATGTCACACGACCCCGAGTGGGCCGATGCCTTCCTCGATGACCCAGAGGTGCTCGGTGTACAGGCCCTCGGACCCGACGCAGTCACCATTCGGATATCGGTGCGTACACGCCCCGCAGAACAGTTCAGGGTGCAACGCGAGCTCAACCGACGCTTCAAGACCGCCCTCGATGAAGCAGGGATCGACATCCCGTTCCCACAGCGCACGATCTGGGTCCGCAGCGAACCGGACACCGAAGATCCGGACACCGAAGATCCGGACACCGAAGATCCGGACACCGATCGACGGCGGAGCCGGTGTCACAGGCAACGCATAGATTTCTCCGATGAGCGAATCCACACTCCGGGTCATCCAGAAGCTCCTCAGCCGTGCCGAGTCGACCGAGTTCGAGTCCGAACGGGAATCCTGTCTCGCGAAGGTCGCTGATCTGATGGCCCGGTACTCGATCGAGGAGGCGGTGCTGGCCACCTCCCTGCGCGAGGGTGCCACCGGAAGCTCCGACGACACCCCGATAGAGCGTTTGATGGTGGTGGCTTCGCCATACGTGGCGCGCAAGATCTCGCTGTACGGCGCTGTGGGTACCAATTGCGGGTGCACGGTCATCGACATCGGTGCCGACGACACCGGAGTGCGTCGGGTTGCTCTGATCGGGTTCCGCGGCGATGTGGAACGCACCGAGATGCTCATCACCTCCTTGCTCGTGCAGATGACGCGCTCCATGCTCGATGACAAGAACCGTCCCCGAAGTGGCACATCAACGGCCGCGTGGAGGCGGAGTTTCATCACGGGCTTCGCCGCACGAGTCGCCGAGCGCCTGTCCGAGGCACGCAGTCGTGCCTCTCAGAACGCTTCGAGCGGTGTTTCATCAAGCAATGCGGCGGCGATCGCAGACAGCAGCGAGCGCGTCGGGGCCCCTTCCGTGGCGATGGTGCTCGCCAAACGCGACGATGAAGTCGACGCCGAGGTCCGCCGCAGGTATCCCCACCTACGTAGCCGACGCATGGATGGCGGGTCCTCCGCGCACGGCCATCAGGCGGGTCTGCATGCAGGCGATCGCGCCAATCTGGGAGCACCGGAGTTCGCCGGCCGTCGGGCGCTGCACCGTTGGCCGGGCGTGGCACAGTGAGGTTGCCAGCTTCATGGAAAGCCATGCGTGAATGACGCCATCGCCACCACCGACCACCACTTCGGGAACGGAAGTCGAAGCAGCTGAAGCCCTCGCTCTCGAGGCGGTTCCCCTGAGACGGTTCACCAGGTTCGCGCTGATCGAACGCTATGTGGATGACCTGGTCACCTCCGGGTGGTGGTCCGAACAGTTTCCCGACGCGCCGTTGGAGGTGGATCTCCGACGGCGCTCACGATCCGCCACCTACTCCGCTGCGACGATCTGCAAACCGGATGCCCCGGGCAACAACAACACCGGTCCCGACGGAGTTGGCATCATCTGGATCGTCGATGGACGTGGATGGGGGCTCGAGACCCTGTTGCACGAGTTGGCCCATCTGGCTGCCGGGCCCGGGACCGGTCACGGCGGCGTGTTCCGTTCGAGTCTCGGTGAACTCTGGCGCCACGAAGCCGGCTTCGAGGCATGGGCGGCGCTCCAGAGGGCCTTTGAGAACCAAGAGGGCCAATCGCTCTGACCGTTCGGAAAGATCCACCTACGAGCTCCGGTCATCCTGCTCATGCCACCCCCACATGGGCTCCCGACACTGCTACTCGGTTATGGACAACCCGCCCGGCGCGAGGTAGACGACGGGGCTGACTGGTTCAGCGTTTGCGGCCGCCCAGGCGCCGCGCCGCCCGCCGCGTTCCCTCCGCGACTGCTGCGCCTTTGATCACGGGGGTCGTGAGAGCCCTGTAGGTGACCCCGGTGGCACCCTCGACCCGTTGACCGATCCCTGTGGACAGATCCAGCAGGTTCTCCACACGATCCACTTCGGACGCAGCTCTCTCAGCGGATGATGCGAGTTCTGCGACGAGGGGCTCTGCAGCGTCTCGGAACGCCTCGGACGCCGCCTCGAGTTCGCGTGCCGCATCTCGGAGGCGGTTTGCGGCTGCAAAGAAGGCCACGCAGCCACCGGCCAGGGCGATGGCTCCAAGAACTGCAGCCACCACCGCAACGAGGTCAATCGCACTCATGTCTCACCCCTCGACTCTTCGTCACCACCGGGCGCGTCGTTGCGACCGACATCGGTGTCGCGCCGGGTTTCATGACGTCCGTTCATGGATCCCGGGCCACCGTCACCCAAGTGTGCCCCATCTTGTTCGATGCGCTCGGTGCGGTGTCGCCATTCGCTCACCATGGCGTGTTCACGGCCGTTCGCCGTGGCCCGGTAGTAGCTGGCATCACTCAGAGGATCCGGAAGGTACTGCTGTGCTACCCAGCCCTGCGGGCCATCGTGGGGATATTCGTAGCCCACGCCGTGGCCCAGACCCCGGGCGGATCGGTAGGACCCGTCTCTCAGGTGAACCGGAACCTCACCCACAATTCCCGCCCGCACGTCATCCGAGGCCCGAGCCAGTGCCGAGTACGCGCTGTTGGACTTCGGGGCCAATGCCAGGTGCACCGTGGCATGGGCGAGGTTGATGCGTGCTTCGGGAAGTCCCACGAACTCAACGGCACGCGCGGCGGCATCGGCGATGAGCAACCCGGTCGGATCAGCCAGTCCGATGTCCTCGGATGCCGAAATCACGAGCCGCCGTGCGATGAACCGGGCATCCTCGCCGGCTTCGAGCATGCGCGCCAACCAGTGCAGTGCTGCGTCGGGATCCGAACCCCGGATCGACTTGATGAATGCGGACACGACGTCATAGTGGTCATCACGGCCATACCGGATGGCAGCGGCGCCGAGTGCTGATTCAGCATCGGCGAGAATCACCCTGGGAGTGTCCCGGGAGGAGTCGGCCACGCCGCCACGATCATGGGAACGCTCCGCCCGCGACCGGGCCAACGCCACTGCCACCTCCAACGCGGTGAGCAGGTGCCGCCCATCACCGCCGCAGGACGTGATCAGGTGATCGATCGCCTCCTCATCGGAAAGGGCACCTTCGGCGGAAAGACCCCGCGAGGCGAGCTCTCGCAAGGCTTCAGGGGCCAGGGGCTCCAGCCTGAACAGGGTGGACCGGCTCATGAGCGGTGGGTTCACCTCGAATGTGGGATTCTCAGTGGTGGCCCCGATCAACACGATCAAGCCGGTTTCGACCGCCGGCAGCAGGGCGTCCTGCTGCGCCTTGTTGAAGCGGTGGATCTCGTCGAGGAACAGGATCGTACCGAGACTCTGCGTACCCAGCAGCTCCTGTGCCTCAGCGGTGACCGTACGGATGTCCTTCACGCTCGCGGTGACCGCCGAGAGTGCAACGAAGGCCTTCGACGAAGCCTTGGCCAACAACCGGGCGAGCGTGGTTTTGCCCGTGCCCGGTGGACCCCAGAGAATCACCGAGGAGAGTCGATCGCTCTCGACGAGCGCCCGTAGCGGTGCACCGGGGCCCAGCAGGTGATCCTGGCCGACGATCTGATCGAGGTTGGCCGGCCTCAGGCGGTCGGCAAGTGGGCCGCGTGTCTCAAGGCGCTCCTGCGCGGCAGAGGTGAACAGGTCCTCCATACGCGGCAACCTACCGCGACTCGGCGATTCGAAGGCCGGGCTTCGGGTTCAGGGTTGCCGCCAACCTTGCTCTGAGCCTCAAGTGCCCTGGGGCAGCACCCGCAGACCCAGATCCTCGAGATGTCGCTGGTCGATGGGTGACGGAGCCGATGTGAGCGGATCGCCACCGGACTGGGTCTTTGGATAGGCGATCACTTCGCGGATGTTGTCCTGACCCACCAGCAGGGCGACGAGCCGGTCCAACCCGAATGCGAATCCGGCATGTGGGGGTGCTCCGTAGCGGAACGCCTCGAGCAGGAATCCGAACTTCCCGTTCGCCTCTTCCTCGGAAATCCCCAACAGTTCGAAGATCCTCCGCTGGATGTCACCTCGGTGTATACGGACGCTACCCGAGCCGAGCTCCCATCCGTTGAGCACGAGGTCGTACGCCTGTGAACGCACCGCCAGAAGGTCTTCGGCACTTCCGGTGAGCTTGTCCATGTCTTCGTCGTGGGGCATCGTGAAGGGGTGATGAGCAGGCACCGGCCGACCTGTCTGCTCATCGACCTCCTCGAACAAAGGAAAGTCGACCACCCAGAGGAACCGCAGCCCGCCCTCGTCCACCGGAGGGCGCCCGATCTCCAGTCGCAGGAGTCCCAGGACGTGGCACGTACGGTGCCAGTCGTCGGCCACCAGATAGCACACATCGCCTACTTCGGCGCCCAGGCGATCGATGATTCCGGCGATCTCATCGGGCGAGAGGAACTTGGCGACCGGCGAATTGAGGGTCACTCCCCCATCAACACCGTCGGCAGGGTCGGTGGCCTCCACCCGCATCCATACCAGCCCCTTGGCACCCCAACGCTTGGCGGAATCGGTGAGGGCATCGAGACGGTTACGCTTCGTGGACTCGGACGCACCTCTGTGGCAGATTCCCTTGATCGATGCTGCCTTGAAGGCGTTGAAGCCCGTATCAGCGAACACATCGGTGAGCTCGGTGAGCTCCATTGCGAAACGCACGTCCGGCTTGTCCGAGCCGTACCTGTCCATGGCTTCGCGCCAAGTGAGCCGGGGATCTCGCCCATCGGCGATCCGGTTGCCGCCTCTACCGCGGCCGAGACCGCCACGGTCACTGCTTCCAGGACATCCTGTTGTCCGACGAAGCTCATCTCCAGATCCAGCTGGGTGAACTCGAACTGCCGGTCCGCTCTCAGATCCTCATCGCGCATGCAACGCGCCACCTGGTAGTAGCGGTCGATGCCTCCGACCATGCAGAGTTGCTTGAACAGTTGTGGACTCTGCGGCAGTGCGTAGAAACTGCCCGGATGCAGACGGCTGGGGACCACGAAGTCACGAGCACCTTCGGGAGTTGACGCGATGAGCATCGGGGTCTCCACATCCACGAAACCCTGAGCGTCCATGGCACCACGCACAGCCGAGGTGATCACTGCACGGGTCCGCAGGTTGCGCTGCATCTCGGTCCGACGCAGATCCAGGTAGCGGTGGCGCAAGCGGATGTTCTCGTCGGTGTGTGCAGCCCTCTCATCGAGGGGGAACGGCGGCGGCTCTGCAACCGAGAGCACTTCCACGGTGCAGTCACTCAGCTCCACCTGGCCGGTGTCGATGTGGTCGTTCACGGTTCCATCGGGCCTGGCAGTAACGGTGCCCGTGACCGATAGAACGTATTCGCTGCGCACATCCACCGACCCGTCGACGACGCACTGCAGAATCCCTGTGTGGTCGCGGAGATCCACGAATGCCAAATGCTCACCGTGCTCACGACGCCGTCCCACCCAACCACAGACGGTGATCGTGGATCCGATGTCGGACGAGCGCGGTTCTCCGCACATGTGGGTACGCATCTCGGTGTTGGAAGTCGACTGACCTGTGCTCACTTGGTGACCTGTTCCTGTGTCGTCGATCCTGGTGTCACAACCAGATCGATCTTCTTGAGCCAGTCGGCGACCGCCGACCGCTGGACCTGTTGTTGTACCGAATCACCGGCTGTGTCGCTGTGATGACGGAGCTGACGCATGGTGACAACGCCTTCATCGAGTTCCTCCGGTCCCACGATGACGGCATAGCCGGCACCGCTACGGTCGGCAGATTTCATCTGGGCCTTCATCGATCCACCTCCGAAGCGACGGTCTGCTGAAAGGCCGGCTGCACGCAGCTCGTGGGTGATGTCGCGGGCTGCCTCACCACCCGTGAGGTCCACCACGAACGCATCGAGGTGCGCTGCCGGGGCTTCGAACACACCTTCGGCATCCGCTGCGAGGAGGATCCGGTCCACCCCCAGTGCGAAACCGATCCCATCGGTTGGCTTGCCACCCATGGCCTCAGCAAGTCCGTCGTAGCGACCGCCACCCCCGATGGCGTTCTGTGCAGCGTCCAACGAGAGTGCCGCGAACTCGAAGGTGGTACGACGGTAGTAGTCGAGCCCACGAACGAGGCGCTCGTCGATCACGTAAGGCACACCGAGCGCATCCAGTCCCTGCTTCACTCTCCCGAAGTGCGCAGCTGACTCATCGGAGAGGAACTCGGAGATACTCGGTGCTGTGGCAACGACCGCCCGGTCCTCCGGACGCTTCGAGTCGAGCACGCGGCAGGGGATTGCGCGCGAGAGTCTCGAGCGAAGCGTCCGACAGATCCTGCGCGTGGGCTTCGAGATGGGCCCTGACCGCCTCGGTGTACCGACCGCGCTCATCGTGTTCCCCCAAGGTGTTGAGCGCCAGTTGCACGTCCCGGAGACCGAGGTCATCAAAGAATCTCCAGGCGAGGGCGATCACCTCGACGTCGAGGTCGGGATCATCGCTGCCCAACGCCTCGATACCAACCTGGTCAAAGCTGCGGTAGCGGCCCTTCTGGGGTCGTTCGTGACGGAAGTTGGCGCCCGAATAGAACACCTTCCAGGGAACGAGCGGCTTGTGCTGGACGAATGCCCGCACCACACCGGCGGTGAGTTCCGGACGCAGGGCCACACGGGTTCCATCGCGGTCGACGAACTCGTACATCTCCTTGGTGACCACATCGGTGGTCTCCCCCACCCGGAGGAACACGCCCAGGTCCTCGATGATCGGCGGAACAATCTCGTGGTAACCGGCCGCGCGCGAAGCTTGCACGAAACGATCAACAAGTGCACGGCGCCGCGCGGAATCGGGCCACAACACGTCGCGCATGCCTGCGAGGCTCTGGAATTTCCGCGGTCGGGTGTCGTTCACGACGGTCAACGCTACCGGAGGGCACCAAGGCACCCGTCAACCGGTGTCCGAACACCGTGCCCAGGTGCACTCCCTCGGGTCCCAGGCGTCGCTACCATGTGGACTGACCGGTTCGGTCATGGGATCTCAGCGACGGAACGACTCGCCTATCGAACGGACCTGGGCCATCAGGTCATCCTCGTGCCAGTGATAGATGGTGGGCACTCCGGTGGCTGCCTCGTGGGCAGCCGCGATCCAGTCCATCACCCGGTGACAGTCGTCCGGTTCAGTGAGTCTGGTCATCTCACCGAGTACACAACATGGCTTGGCCGGGTCCATGGAAATGGCGATGGGCAACACGTAGTCGCACTCACCCATCAGCTTCAGGGTGCCGTCGTAGAGCGGTTGCAGATGCAGGGTGGACTCCTGAGGTGGTTCCTCACCCCTCCGCTTCATCCAGGCATTGCGGGCCCTGTTCATCAGTCCCGCAGCGATAGACAGATCCTGTGACCCGCTGGCTGCCATTGCCAACAACTGGCCACCACGCGCCATCTGTGCGTCGAGTTCATGGCGCATGACGACGTTGTTGGCCCGCGCAATCTCCGGATCCAGCTTGGCGCGACGCCGACTGGCGGTCTGCGGTATGGACAGAAATGTCCGCGCCCCGATCTGCAACACCTGCAACGCCGGAATTCCGAACGCCGCCTGCGTAGCCACCATCCGGGACACGAGCACGTTGGTGCGGTCCGCCAGATCGTCGAGTTCGATGTGATTCTCGAGAACACCGAACGAGCGGTCCTTGCCACATACTGCGAGGAGGAAGGCCCCTATCACCAGCGCGATATCGATGATCTGACCATGGTTCGTGACCATCGCCACGTTCTTGTTCTCTTCGAACAAGAGGTTGCGCAGGTTGTTGAACAGATGATCGTTGCGCGGCTCGGCGAACGGTTCGGCCAACACGCGATCGAACTCCGGGAACGCAGCATGTGTGTAGAGATCGATGGTCTCCAGACCGGATGGATCCGGCTCCACTCTCACGCAGGTTGGATCGTGGAACTCGAACGCGGCGTTGTAGTCGAGAGTCGACAACAGCTCGCTGTGGTCACTGCGCACGAGGGTCAGGAGCGACTTGTAGGTTGACTCGGGATCAGCTGCGGCCAGGCGTTCGCGTGCCGCCTTGAGGGGATCCTGGGGAGGTTCGTGCGCCTCGCCGGCGCTGGCCCTGTCACCCTTGGGCCGCTCGGCGTTCGACTTGTCGGGGCCGGACCGATCACCTTTCGTGTGATCACCCCTTGTATCGTCGGCCTTTCCTTTGTCGGCCTTTCCTTTGTCGGCCTTGTCCGAGCGGACTCTGGCCGACCGCGAACGACGCGATGCCTTGGCCGGGGCATCGGCAGTGTCCTCGGATGCTGCCGCAGCAGCAGGGCCGTCAGGTATCGCCGTGGCCTCCGAATCGCTCACCACCCGCAACTTGGGGCGGTCGTCGTCAGTGCCGTGGATGGAATCCTCGTTCTGAGCCATGAACAACTCAGGCTACTAGCTGGTCGGAGGAAATTCCCTCCGACCACTAGTAGGGGCCTCGAATTGATTGTCCGAGGCCGCGGCTCCGAAATCAGGGAGTCTGGGTTCCGTTGTCCCAGACCTGCAGTGTCAGGCCCGTCGCTCCGCCCTGGCCGGTACCGCCGGGCTACCGGATGGTGCGGAAAGGCCCGGGTTGCCGTCGTTGTTCGGGTTGCCGTCGCCCGCAGCGCCCGGTGCGCCCGCCGGCCCACCGAACCTCCGGCGTCCTCCAGCACCTCCAGCAGCTCCCGGAGCCGCTGTTGACACCGCTGCTGCCGGTCCAGTTGGTCGTGCTAGACGCAATGCTCGAGAGCCCGAGCCGGTGTTGACGGCTGCGATCGAGGGACCGGCAGTGGCCCCACCCCCGCCGGCACCACCGGCGCCACCGGCACCCGCACCGCCACCACCGCCGGCACCCGCCTGCAGGCTGGTGTTGGAGTCGCCACCGGCACCACCGCTACCGCCGGCGCCGCCGGTTCCACCGGCACCACCGGATCCACCGGCGCCGCCGTCAGCCAGCGGTCAGCGTCGTGTCGATGACCGTCACGTTCGAGTTGTGCGAGTAGACGGCGAAGGATCCGCCGCCAGCGGTGCCGCCGGCACCACCGTTACCGCCCGCTACCACCGGCGCCACCGGCGCCACCGGCGCCACCCCAGGTGTAAGAGGCCGTGGCGCCGCCACCGGCACCGCCACCACCACCGCCACCACGGATACCGGTGCTACCGGATCCACCGGTGGCACCGGAGTAACGCCGCCGAGAAGTTCATGGCCGGTGCCAGCTGCTCCTCCTGAGCGTAGCCGTACCTGCGGCACCAGCCCGAGCCACCGCTCCCACCGGGGGATCCGGTACCTCCGCATCCGTTGTAGCCTCCGCCTGCGGCGCCACCGCCGCCGGCACCGCCGGCTCTCACCGTGACGGCCACCGCTGCAACGTGAGCAAACCGCCTTTGCCGCCTTGGCCGCCGTAACCCGAGGCTGCCACCCCACTGCCACCGCAGCCCGGCGTGCGGTCATTTTCGGGTGGATCCCAGTTCGGGGCGCCGACGCCGGTGCCGCCCGCTGCAGCCGTTCGCACCGGTGCCGCCGCCCGCAGCCGTTCGTCCCCGCATTGCCGTCCTGCGCGGTGACGACCGAATCGGTGATCTCGAGGGTCGAACCGCTCACCGCACGCACACCGTACGCACTGGCACCCGCACCACTCGGCGAACCACTGTTGATGTTCAGATCGGCGAGGGTCGCAGCTCCGATCGTGCCGTTGGCGAGCACGCCGGTGCCGTTACCAGTCACCGCAGTGGTGCCGAGGCGACCGCTGAAGTCGCTCTCGTAGCCACCGCGCACGGTGAGGTCGCCGGTGAGCGTGAACCCGCTGTAGGAGCCACTCGATACCTGCACGACGCCCTTGTTGGTGGCGTTGGCATTGGTGACACCCTGGTCGATCGTCGCGCACGGTGAGCCGAGCGGACCACATGATCCGTTGTCGGCGCCGCCGGTTGAATCGACGAACACAGTGTCGGCGAGCACGCCGTCGACGCCGTCACAGTTGCTGTCCACGCCGGAGGCGTCCAGCGGATCAGCCGCACCGGGGTAGATCGCCGCGGCGCTGTCGTCGCAGTCGGTGGGCGGCGAGAAGCCGTCACCGTCGTTGTCCTGCACCACGTTGATCGTGACTGTCGTTGTGTCGGATGCTCCGTTGTCGTCGGTCACGGTGAGTGTCGCGGTGTAGTTCCCGGCTCCCGTGTAGGTGTGGATGGGTCCGGCGTCACTCGAGGTGTCGCCATCTCCGAAGTTCCACAGCACTGAAGCGATCGAACCGTCCGGATCCGCCGATGCGGATGAATCGAAGGTCACCTCCAACGGATACGCACCGGTCTGTGGGTTCGCTGAAATCGCAGCGGTGGGTGCCTGGTTGGGATTGACCGTGATCGTCACCGAGTCGGTGTCGGTACCGCCATCATCATCGGTGACCGTGAGAGTCACCGTGTAGGTACCGACCGCCGAGTAGCTGTGGGCCGGAGTTGCTCCCGAGGATGTCTGTCCGTCGTCGAAGTCCCACGTCGTAGCTGGAGATCGTGCCGTCGGGATCACTCGAGGCGGAACCATCGAAGTTGAAGTTCGTGCTCGTCTTTCCGGTCAGCGGAGATGCCGAAGCGGTCGCAGTCGGAACCTGGTTCGCAGTGACGGTGATCTGGAGCGAGTCCGTGTCGGTGGCGCCGTCGTCATCGGTCACCGTGAGCGTCACCGTGTAGGTGCCCGGCGTGGTGTAGGTATGCGTCGGTGCCGCCGACACATCAGAGTTGCCATCACCGAAGTTCCAGACCGTCGCAGCAATCGAGCCATCAGGATCGGTGGAGTTGGAACTGTCGAAGTTGACCGTGAGGTCCTCGGGGCCCGAGGTGACAGAGGCGTCGGCCACTGCGGTTGGAGCCACGTTCGGCACCGACGCGTTGATCGTGACCAGATCGTTGCCGGTGGCGCCGTTGTCGTCGGTCACGGTGAGGGTCGCCACATAGGTTCCCGCGCTGGCGTAGGTGTGGGTGGGAGTCGCGGTGGAATCAGAGTTTCCGTCGCCGAAGTCCCAAGCGTACGAAGCTATCGATCCATCCGAATCGGTCGACGTGGTTCCGTCGAAGTTGACCTCGAGAGGCGCATGCCCGCTGGTGGGCGTCGCCTGGATGTTGGCGACCGGTGCGACATTGTCGGCGACGACGATCGTCAGTGTGGTCTGATCCGTCGCTCCGAGCGCATCGGTGACCGTGAGGGTCACTGTGTATGAGCCCGATGAAGCGAACGTATGAGAAGGAGTCTCGCCCGTCCCCGTGTTGCCGTCGCCGAAGTCCCAGCCGTAGGTCGTGATGGCGTTGTCGGGATCGGTGGATGCCGAACCCGAGAAGCTCACGGTGAGCGGAGTCTTGCCGGACACGACATCGGAGGAGGCGACAGCCGTGGGTGCCTGGTTGGCATTGGCCGTGATCGTAATTGAATCGGATGTGACCGCACCGTCGTCATCGGTCACGGTCACACTTGCCGTGTAGATGCCGGCAGCGGTGTAGGTGTGGCTCGGATCGACGTCCGTCGAGGTGTCGCCGTCACCGAAGTCCCACGCGATCGAGGTGACCGTGCCGTCGACGTCTGCGGCCGACGAGGTGAAGTTCACCGCCAGTGGAGCGATCCCACTCGTCACGTCAGCACCGGCGGTTGCCGTGGGCGGTTGGTTGACCGAACCGACGGTTATGTCGACCGTTTCGGTGTCGGTGGCACCCTGGTTGTCGGTGACGGTGAGCGTGACCGTATAGGTACCGTCGGCCAGGTAGACGTGGGTCAACTGGTCGGTGCCATCGGTGTCACCATCGCCGAGATCCCAGTGGTAGGAAGCAATGGTGCCGTCGGAATCCGTGCTGCTGGCAGCGGACAGAGCCACTGAGAGCGGAGCAGGCCCTGTCGTCGGGGTCGCATCCAGAACTGCAACCGGAGCCGCGTTTGCCGGCGGACCGGTGGTCGGAGCGGGTGTACAGGCCCCCGCCACCAGTACTGAGGCCCCAATCAGACACAGAAGTGCCATGTGACGTCTACGCATCGTGTTCTCCCTCTAGCCGACAGTCCCTTCGCCAGGGAACTGTGACACATGTCTACTGCCTCAGAGGCCGCCCAACAAGTCTCTTGCTGACAACCCCGGCTCGGGCAGCGCCGGGCAGCACCCGGTAGGCGTCGTCTACCGACCATGGTGCGCTGTGCTGACCCCATGGGAACACTGGCATCTCAGCCGACGAGAAAGAGCGTCATGTGTAGGTATATCACGGTCAATCTGTGCGCACGGCGGCCACTGGCGGGTTCAGTTCGACTTGGCCCTTCAGAGTCGTCCCCACGCCCCAGTGGCACCGGTGAGGTGTGACGAGCCGGCGCTTGCCATCTTCATCCCATCCGGTAGGGGGATCCGCGCCGAATAGGTTTACCGAGGGCTCCTGGAGGGGGCAACACCGGCTTTGGACGGGAGACGACATGGAGACACACATCCGGCGATGGTTCAAGCCCTGGGTATTGTCTGCGCTGGTCGGCCTGGTGGTGTTCGGTACGTTCCACCAGTTCCTCGTGGTCTGGGCACCAACGGTCTACCTCGGTTTGTTCATGGCACTGGTGATGTCGATTCCGATTGTCGCCGCGTACGCCACTATGGATTATGAGCAGGTCGATGTTTCGGGCCCAATCTTTGGGCTCGTGATCTTCGCTGGCATGGTTCCGCACTACGTGTTCATCACCATCGGCATGTGGAACCGCGCCTCGATCGAAGGTCCGCGAGGCGGTTGGCAGCTCCTCGCCATCGTGTCCGCCCCGCTGGTCGCAGGACTCCTGTGCTGGTTCCTGTGGCATTCCGTTCGAGGCACCGTCTGGCTCGTTGGTGCGACGTTCTTGGCTGCTTTGATGCTCAGCGGGAACCAGCAGACCAACCCGAGTTCCCGCAATCTGGGAGCGTTGCTCTGCCTGCTCCCTGCGTTCGTTGCCGCGGGATGGACACTTCAGCGCACCCGAGCATCGGTCGACGCCAGGTCGGATAGTGCAAGGCCCCGCTAGTAGGTCCAGGGCTCGAGCAGATCGGCCAGGAACGCTTCGACGTGTTCACGGTGCACGCCTACTTCGACACGGCCAGACCCTTGCCATCGCAGGGCGAACAGGCTCTCAGGCAGCAGCGCCGGGCAGCACCCGGTAGGCGTCGTAGACACTGTCGATCTGGCGCAACCTGTTGAGCAGCGTCTCCAGATGTGAGGCGTCTCCCAGTTCGAACTCGAAGCGCATGATGGCCACGCGGTCGGGACCGGCGTGGCTCGTGGAACTCACGATGTTCACCCGGTGCTCGGAGAGTACCGCGATCACTTCCTGGAGCAGCTTGGGGCGATCGAGTGCACGGACCTCTACGAGCGCAATGAAGTCGCCGGTGCTGTCGGTGTCCCAGTCGACGTTGAGGATCCGTTCACGCTGTCCTTCGGAGAGCGACACCGCGTTGGCGCAGTCCGAGCGGTGTACTGACACGCCCCGACCCCTGGTGACGAACCCGACGATCTCGTCGCCCGGCACAGGTGTGCAACAACGCGCCATTCGAACCAACATGTCGTCGAAGCCCTCGACGTGGACCCCCACGGAGCGTCCACGCCGGCGCGATGGCGACAAGATTGGCCTGGCCACCACGTCCTCGCGCTCACCTTCGGCGGTGCGCAGAAGGTTGGCCACCCGCTGGGCGACCGACTCAGCCGAGACGTGCCCCTCGCCGACTGCGGCAAGGAGTGCGTCCTTGTCGGCATAGCGCAGCTGTGAGGACACCTCGTGCATCACCTCGCCTGCCATCACCTTCTGGGATGGCAGCCGTGCCCGCCGGAACGCCTTCAGCAGCGACTCCCGACCGGATTCAAGAGCGTCCTCGCGACGTTCGCGACTGAACCAGTGCCGGATCTTCGCTGCAGCGGAACGACTCGCCACGAACCCCAACCAGTCCTTGCTCGGTCCTGCCCCTTCGACCTTGGACGTGAAGATCTCCACGGTGTCCCCGACCGCGAGCACGTGGTCGAGAGGAACGAGGCGGCCACCCACCCTTGCGCCGATGCAACGGTGCCCCACCTCGGTGTGGATGGCATAGGCGAAGTCGACCGGGGTCGCACCGGCGGGGAGGGGCACAACATCCCCGCTGGGGGTGAATACGAAGACCTCGTCCTGTTCGAGATCGATCTTCAGGTTCGCCATGAACTCACCCGGGTCGGTCATCTCCTGTTGCCAGTCGACCATGCGGGAGAGCCACTCCACATCGGCTGACTCCCCCTCCTTGTAGGAGAAGTGTGCGGCAACTCCCCATTCCGCGCGGTTGTGCATCTCCCGAGTTCGTATCTGGACCTCGAGGACCCGGCCCTCGGGTCCCACCACCGTGGTGTGCAAGGACTGGTAGAGGTTGAACTTGGGCATCGCTATGTAGTCCTTGAAACGACCACCCACGGGAGGCCAGATCGCATGAATGGCCCCGAGCGCGGCGTAGCAATCCTTGCTCGAGTCAGTCACAACCCGCACTCCGACGAGGTCGAATATGTCATCGAACTCGCGGCCCTTCAGAACCATCTTCTCGTAGATCGACCAGAGGTGTTTGGGGCGCCCGGTCACCTCCGAACGAATACCCATCTCCGAGAGCCGCTCCCTGACCTCTTCCAGCATGCGTGCGGTGAATTCCGCACGCTCGGGCGTGCGTTCCGCGACCATCTGGTCGATCTCTGCGAACATCGCGGGCTGGAGCGACGCGAAGCAGAGGTCCTCGAGTTGTTGCTTCATCTCCTGCATCCCGAGGCGGTGAGCAAGGGGGGCATAGATGTCCAGGGTCTCCTGCGCAATCCTGGCCTGCTTCTCGACAGGCATCGCAGCAACGGTGCGCATGTTGTGGAGCCGGTCGGCCAACTTGATGACCAGGACCCGTAGGTCCTTCGCCATCGCAACGAGCATCTTCCGCATCGTCGCGG
Organism: uncultured Microthrixaceae bacterium; assembly: GCA_963805905.1. GTDB lineage: Bacteria > Actinomycetota > Acidimicrobiia > Acidimicrobiales > Microtrichaceae > JAMLGJ01. The sequence continues at coordinate 1,397,009 of CAWDVV010000001.1, read as the reverse complement.
CCTGCTGATCTGCCTTGGAGTCGAACTGGACCCTTTCGAGTTTCGTGACGCCGTCGACTATCGCTGCAACCTCGGCTCCGAACTGTTGTTCCACCTCGGCGAGAGTCAGACCGGTGTCCTCGACCGCATCGTGCAACAGAGCGGCCGAGATCGTGATGTCATCCATGCCGTAGCTGGCAACGATGGACGCGACCGCGAGCGGATGGCTGATGTAGGGCTCGCCGGACCGACGGAGCTGCCCCTGATGACACTTGGCTGCGAGCTCATACGCCGCCGCGATGTGCTCCGTCGGACGTTTCGGATGACTACTTCGGTATTCCTCGACTATGGCCTGGAGCTCCAGGGCCTCCGGAAGCGTGTGGCGCCTCCAAGGGAGGATACGGGTCATCGTGGACACCCCTACAACCTACCGCCGCGTTCGCGGAGGCCGTCAGCGCTTGCGCTTGTTCTTCCGGGGTCGTGGAGGATGGCCACGGTGCGTCGCAGATGTCTGGGGCGTCCGGGTAACGGTACCGCTGCCACCTGCAGGCCTGGCCGCAGGCGGCTGGGAACCCTTGGACATGGCAGCGGGCACCTCGCGTCCGGTCGTGGCGACCCCGTGCCAGGAAGTGTCGGAAACGTCCACGCCCTTGTTGGTGAGGCGGGTTCGGATCTCACGCCACTCCGACTCACGTTCCTTCAGAACCGTCGTCAGCGGAGACGCAACGAACACCGAGGAATAGGTGCCCAGCAGCAGTCCGATGAGCAAGGCCAGTGAGAAGTCGGCCAGGGTCTGCTGGCCGAAGATCACCTTGCCCACGATCAGCATCGAGATGATCGGCATGATCGTCGTGAAGCTCGTGTTGATCGAACGCATGATCACCTGGTTGAGCGAACGCCGCATGACCCCGGTGTACGTGTAGCGACCTGTACGCAGGAGTCTCTCGCCGTTCTCCTGCACGCGGTCGTAGACCACGATCGTGTCGTAGAGCGAGAACCCGAGGATCGTCAGGAACGAGATCACCGTCGCAGGAGTGATCGTCAGCTGGAACAATGCGTAGACCCCGAGCGTGATCACGATGTCGTGCGCCACGGCCACCAGAGCGGCGAAGGCCATGCGGGCCTCCATGCTCCATGTGATGTAGAGGGCCACGAGCGCCATGAACACGATCAGCGACTTGCCGGCCTGGCGCGTGATGTCCTCACCCCAGGATGGACCCACCGTGTTGACCGTTACATCACCGGGATCGAGCTTCGCCGCTTCCACGAATGCCGCAGCCGTGTCGGCACCCTCCTGCACGCTCTGGGCACTGCCGGTCACCCGCAGGATACGATCGCCCGAAGCCGTCGTGGCCTCCTGGATCTCGCCACCTTCGATGCCCTTGGTTGCCAACACCTCCCTCGCCTGATCGGAGGTGAATGTCTGCGATGGAATCTCCCAGACCGACCCGCCCTTGAAGTCGATCGAGAGGTCGAGCCCCATGGTCAACAGCAGCGCGATCGAAACGACAACGAGAAGTGTCGACACGATCCCGGTGAAACGGAACAACCTCGGGAAATCGATGTCGTTCGAATCCCGGTACAACTGCTTGCGCAGGCTCATCTTCTTGTCGACAAGCGGCCCGGTCGTGACAGGTCCCTCGGGTTCAGTTTCCGTCGAAGACATCTCAGGCCTCCTTCGGCGTCATCGTTGAGGGGGTGGCCGCGACCGCTGGTGAACTCGCCATGGTGAGTTTTGCCTGCAGCTCCGGCTCCAGGTCGTCGATCGGGATACCCAGCGATTTGGGTGACGACGCGAAATGCGTGCGGGACAGAGCAATCACGCCGGGCTTCAACACGAAGTAGTGGGAGAAGAGGTCGAGCAGCGTTGCGGTGCCGAGGTAGAACGCAAAGCCGCGCACCGGGCCGACCGACAACCAGTAGAGAACGGCTGCACCGATCAACGATGAAGTGTCGGCCTTCACCACCGTCGAGTACGACCGGGTCAAGGAACGTTGGGTGACCGATCTCACGGTCGCTCCATTGCGGACATCTTCCTTGAGGCCCTCGAATGCGACCACGGAGGAGTCCACCGCGATGCCGATCGAAACCACGAGGCCCACCAAGCCGGCCAGAGTGACCGTGGCGCCGAGCCAGGACATCGCCACCCACAGGAACATCGCGGAGGTCGAGAGGCTCGCGAGGGTGAATGCCCCGAGTAAGCGGTAGTACAGGAACATGTAGATGAACACCGCGGCCAGCCCGATGACGCCGGCGATCAGGCCCGCCTGCAGGGCACCCTCACCGAGAGTCGCGGAGACGGTCTCAGCCTGCTGTGGCTGGAGGTTCAGGGGTAGGGAGCCGTAGCGGAGCGCGACCGCCACGGACTGGGCGCTGTCCTTGTTGAATGAACCGGAGATCTGGATCTGATCCCTCGAGAACGTGGGCTCGTTGATGCTGGGCGCAGTCAACACCTCGCCATCGAGAACGATCGCCAACTGACCTCGACTGCCCTGCTGAGCAGGACAGATGGTATCGCCGTTGTAACACGCAGTGGCAGCCGCATTGAACAGGTCGATGCCATCCGCGCCACCCTTGAACTTGGGGTTGACGACCCATTCGCCCTGCTGGTTGAGCCCCGCCGTGGCGTCCTCGACCGCTTCTCCCTCGAGGCTCTTGTCGCCCTCTGTGAACGTCGGCCCCAAGCTGTAGATCTGGCCCTCACTGTCGGCGAGCACGACCGGCTTGTCCTTCTTTATCTCCGCCCGTGGGGTCAGTTTCGTCGAGAGCTGGGTCTCGGCCTGCGCCAGCTCGGTGAACTCCGGGGACTGGACGTCGATCCCATACTGGTTCTGTGGACCCGCAGGAGGAGTCGTGTTGGTCGGATCATCCTGGAGTTGCTTCTGGAGGGCGGCCTGTTCCTCGGTCAGGACATCCTGGGCAGTCACATTCTCGGGAAGCCCCAGAGAGGTGTGCAGCTCCGTCACCTTCTTCTCGAGATCCGCACGCTCCGATTTGGACGGCGCCGGAGGCAACATCCCCAACACCGGGCGGAACCGCAGACGAGCGGTGGTACCGACGAGATCGATCACATCCTGCTGATTCGTCGCACCCGGGAGCTGCACCGTGATCGTGTTGCCCTGACGGGAAACCACGGGCTCCGTCACACCCACTGCGTCCACTCGGTTGCGGATGATGCCGATCGCTTCATCGAGGTTCTCGGTGTCGACGTCGGAGATCACATTGCCGGCCTCGTCCACCGGCTGCAGGTTGACTGATACGCCACCCTGGAGATCCAGCCCGAGCGTGGGAGAACGACCCGCCACGATCGTCACCACGAGCAGTACCGCAGCCAGGCCGACCGCGATCAGCATGTTGCGCAACGGATGGGCTTTCACGTTGGTCAGAGGTCCTTGTCGCCGGCTGCTTCGCCGTCGGAATCGTTGCGCGCGGACGCGCCACCACCAGTCAGCGCGCCCAGAAATCCACCAGATCGACTTTCGGCCGGATCAGGCTCGCCTGCCTTGCGGCTCACCGCACCCAGCCCGAACTTCATCACCACGTCGTCGTCCACCTCCAGGTGGACCACGCCATCTTCGATGTGGTTCACGATTCCGTGGATACCGCCGATGGTGATGACTTCATCGCCCACCGTTATGGCCTTGAGCAGTTCAGCTTGCTTGCGGCGTTGTTTCCGCTGGGGCATCACGGTCAGGAAGATGATTGCCGCGATCGGCAGCAGCAGGATGATCAAGCCGAAAGGATTCCCGCTGTCGGCCGCGAGGATGAGTGTCGATGCATTCACAGTTCTCCGATGCTAGGACCCATTGGGGGGCACTTTGGAATCATTGCGGTCAATTCCTTTGAATACAACGCGCCTGACTGCTGGTGACTGCGAGGCGCCCACTGCCGACTGAAGCGCCATTCTTGGAAATCACGCCGTGCTGAACACGCAAATTCCTCCAAGAACGAAGCTCAAGTCGCCCAGGAGAACCATGGACGGCTCCATAATCGAGCATGACGACCCAAGGCAGAGGTCCTATGAGGGCGCCAAATCGAGCGGCAACGAGCCGTAGCGGAGCGCGACCGCCACGGACTGGGCGCTGTCCTCGTCGAATGAACCGGAGATCTGGATCTGATCCCTCGAGAACGTGGGCTCGTTGATGCTGGGCGCAGTCAACACCTCGCCATCGAGAACGATCGCCAACTGACCTCGACTGCCCTGCTGAGCAGGACAGACGGCATCGCCGTTGTAACACGCAGTGGCAGCCGCATTGAACAGGTCGATGCCATCCGCGCCACCCTTGAACTTGGGGTTGACGACCCATTCGCCCTGCTGGTTGAGCCCCGCCGTGGCGTCCTCGACCGCTTCTCCCTCGAGGCTCTTGTCGCCCTCTGTGAACGTCGGCCCCAAGCTGTAGATCTGGCCCTCACTGTCGGCGAGCACGACCGGCTTGTCCTTCTTTATCTCCGCCCGTGGGGTCAGTTTCGTCGAGAGCTGGGTCTCGGCCTGCGCCAGCTCGGTGAACTCCGGGGACTGGACGTCGATCCCATACTGGTTCTGTGGACCCGCAGGAGGAGTCGCGTTGGTCGGATCATCCTGGAGTTGCTTCTGGAGGGCGGCCACTTCCTCGGTCAGGACATCCTGGGCAGTCACATTCTCGGGAAGCCCCAGAGAGGTGTGCAGCTCCGTCACCTTCTTCTCGAGATCCGCACGCTCGGATTTGGACGGCGCCGGAGGCAACATCCCCAACACCGGGCGGAACCGCAGACGAGCGGTGGTAGCCACGCGATCGATCACATCCTGTTGATCCGTCGCACCCGGGAGCTGCACCGTGATCGTGTTGCCGTGACGGGATACCTTCCCCGCACCTCCTGCAGACTCAATGGCGTCGAGCCGCAACTTGAGAGTCTCGATCGTGTCGTCGAGCGCTTTCGGACCGACCTGCGTGAGGGGCGTTCCTGCCGCATCCACGGGAACCAGGTCCACGGACACAACGTTCACGTCGCCTTTGGAAGTTGCGCCTGATCTGCTGCCCGTTCCACACGCCTGAACAAGCAGAACCGAGAATCCCAGCCCGGCAATCAGCAACCACCGGGCCAGCCCCCGATACCGACCGTGCCGGGCATCCCGGCAATCTGTTCGAGGAGGCTGCAACCGTGACTGCGTCATCTACGGATCTCCGCTGTGTTCACCGGGACTCATGCCATGGTACGCACACACCAGTTCCTCGCGAAGATCCATGAGGGTCCGAGAGGCGATCGCCGAGCGGATACGGCTGACCAGATCAAGCATCCATGTGAGATTGTGGATCGTGCAGAGCGTTGCTCCGGCCGGTTCACCGACGGCCATCAGGTGCCGCAGGTATCCGCGGCTGTAGGTCGTACACGTGGCGCAGCCGCACGTATCGCTCACGGGCTCACGCGATTTCGCGAATTCGGCGCGCTTGATGTTCAGCCGCCCCGAATCGGTGAGCAGGCTCCCATGGCGGGCAAGACGTGTGGGCAGCACGCAGTCGAACATGTCGACCCCCCTGGCCACGGCCTCCACTATCGACACCGGATCCCCGACGCCCATCAGGTAGCGGGGCTGGTCCTCGGGCAGGACGGCGAGCGCAGCTTCCAACGCCGGCAGCATCTCCTCGCGTCGCTCCCCGACCGACAGTCCTCCGATGGCGTACCCATCGAAATCGAGATCTCTGGTCAACTCTGCTGATCGTGCCCGCAGATCGACCTCGGTGCCCCCCTGCACTATTCCGAAGAGAGCCTGGTCCGCGGTGCGGCTGTGCGATACCCGCGCTCGCTCGGCCCACCGGGCAGTCCGTTCCAGTGCATCGGTGAGGAGCTGTCGGTCCGATGGAAGCGGGGCGCACACATCGAGAACCATCTGGATATCCGCACCCAGCAGCTCCTGGGTGCGTACTGCCGACTCGGGCGTCAACATGTGTACGGACCCGTCGTACGTTGAACGGAATTCGGCTCCCTCGTCGGTCACATCCGGTTCCAGCGAGAAGACCTGGTAGCCACCCGAGTCGGTCAGCATGTGCCGATCGAATCCGCTGAACTCGTGCATGCCGCCCAACGCGGCCACGGTCCCTGCGCCCGGGCGCAGCATCAGGTGATACGTGTTCCCGAGCATGATCTGGGTCCGCTCGCCGGAGGCCGACCCGAGACCCAGGAGCTCATGGGTGGACAACGCCCTGATGGTGCCGCGGGTGCCGACCGGCATGAAGGTCGGTACGTCGAATGACCCGCGGACGGTGCTGACCGTGCCGGTTCGGGCGTCGCCGTCGCGGTCTGCAATCGCCACGGTCAGCTTCATGTGTTCCGACCCCCGTGGTCAGAACCTGGTGATCGCGTGGGCAGTCTGCTCAACAACATGGCGTCACCGAAGCTCAAGAACCTGTACCCCTGCTCGATCGCCAAGCCGTAGAGGTCCCGCCATCGAGGCCCGGTGAAGGCTTCAACCATCGCAAGCAACGACGACCGCGGTAGGTGGAAGTTCGTCATCATCATGTCGACCACCCTGAACTCGAACCCCGGGGTTATGAAGAGGTCCGTCCTTCCACTCAGATCACCGGTGTGGGTGACCGATTCGAGCGCCCTGGTCGTGGTCGTACCGACCGCCACGACCCGGCCGCCGTGCATGTGGGTGGTACCTACCTCATGCCATGTCGCCTGGGGGACGTGGTAGTGCTCCGTGTGGATCGGGTGCTCCTCGATCAACTCGGTCGAAACGGGTCGGAACGTGTCGAGGCCGACCACCAGCTCCACCTTGGCCAACTTCACTCCGAGACTCTGCAAGCTCCCGAGCAGCTCAGAAGTGAGGTGAAGTCCAGCTGTGGGCGCGGCTGCGGAGGCCGGTCGTTGAGCGAAGGTCGTCTGGTATCTCTGCGGATCCTCGAGGCGCTCGTGGATGTAGGGCGGCAACGGCATCTCGCCCTCGACGGCGAGCGTTTCGAGCAGGCTCGACTCATCGTGGCCCAGCCCGGTGCCGCCGTCTGTCATCGGCCGGACCATGCGCCTGCCATCTCCGAGATCGGCTCCCATCTCGAAGGTGAGGCGCCCACCGACCGATGCAACCGTAGATCCGACGGTCAACTTGCGTGAGGGCCTGCACAGTGATTCCCACCAACCACCGCCGCAGTCTTCCAACAACAGCACCTCACCCGAACCTCCGGAGTCGCGGACCACCGGAACGCGGGCGGGCAGGACCTTGGTGTTGTTGACCACGAGCAGGTCTCCCGGTGCCAGAAATGACGCTAGATCCCGAACCCGGGCGTGGGTGATCCGTGCCCCCGGACCTGACGAGCCCGGCGAACCGGTGGGCCCGATTCCATCCGACGCGTCGGTGATCTCCGGCCCAGCCCCCGCTACGAGCAGACGCGCTGCGTCACGGGGTTCGATCGGGCACTGGGCTATCAGCTCCTGAGGAAGCTCGTAATCGAGGTCGTCGGTCCGCACGGACTCGCCTCCCTGGGCTCAGCGCCCCTAGAAACCCATGGAGCGCCCGATGATCTCCTTCATGATCTCCGTGGTTCCGCCGTAGATCGTGGTCACGCCGCGAATCGGTATAGGCACGCGCAATCGGGTATTCCCTCATGTAGCCGTATCCCCCGTGCAACTGCAGGCACGTGTCGGCAACACGCTTCTGGAGTTCGGTACACCACCACTTGGCCATGGCAGCTTCCTCCGCGCTGAGGTCCCGGTCATTCAGCGCCGTGAGGCACCTGTCGATGAATGACTCGGCAATGGTGATCTCGGTGCTCATCTCGGCGAGGCGGAAGCGGCTGTTCTGGAAGGTCCCGATCGGTTGGCCGAAAGCCGTGCGTTCGTTGCAGTAGTCGATGGTCCAACCGAGCATCGCACGGGCATGGGCAACGGCTGCCATGGCAATCGAGAGCCGTTCCTGGGGCAGGTTCTTGACCAGCAACATGAACCCCTCGCCCTCGGCGCCCAGGAGGTTGTCCACCGGCACACGCACATCGTTGAAGAACAGCTCGGCGGTATCCTGGCTGTGGAGACCCACCTTGTCGAGGTTGCGCCCCCGTTCGAAGCCCTCCGAGGGTGCCTCGAGGATGAGCAGGGAGATCCCCTTGTGGCGCTTGCTGGGATCGGTCTTGGCGGCCACGATCACCAGATCCGAGTTGATCCCATTGGTGATGAACGTCTTCGAACCATTGAGGACGTACTCGTCACCATCACGGATCGCGGTGGTTGTCATCGACGCCAGGTCTGAACCGATGCCCGGTTCGGTCATGGCCACCGCTGTGATCTTCTCCCCACTCGCGATGCCCGGTAACCAGCGTTGCTTCTGCTCATCGTTGCAGTAGTCGACGAAGTAGGGCAGGCACACATCGGTGTGGAGGGTGAAACCCAGGCCCGCCGCATAGAGGTCGGCTTTCGCGATCTCTTCGATCACGACGTTGTTGTAACGGAAGTCCTTTACCCCCGCTCCGCCGTACTCCTCGGGAATGCCCATTCCGAGGAATCCTGCTTCTCCCGCGGTCTTGAACACTTCGCGGTCGACGATTTCGGCGGCTTCCCACTTCTCGCGGTAGGGCACCATCTCGCGTTCCAGGAATGTGGCATAGGCATCTCGGAACATCTCGTGTTCCTCGGTGTAGATCTCACGCTTCATGCTTCCGAGACTACCCAAGCACGTGTTGGTGGACACAGCGTCGGAACCGCCAAATCTCTCTCCACGCGGACCGCTAGCGCACGGCGCGGATCCGTCGTCAGTTCCGGGCGAGCGCCGTGTCGAAGCCGTGGTGGAGTTGTCTCACCGTTCGAAGAGGGAGGGATCCGTGACGGGGAAAGACGATGCCGGCGGAATGAGACCCAGGTGGCGCCAGGCGGCCGGTGTGGCCACCCGTCCCCTCGGTGTCCGCTGCAACATGCCCTGTTGGATGAGATAGGGCTCGTAGACATCCTCGACGGTCTCGGTCGGTTCGGAGACCGCTATAGCGAGGGTCGACAGCCCGACAGGTCCTCCACCGAAGCTCTCGCAGATCGCCGACAGGATCGCCCTGTCGACCTTGTCGAGGCCCATTGTGTCGATCCCGAAGAGTTCGAGACCGACCAGCGCCATCTCGTGGTCGATCGACCCGTCGCCGTGTACCTCCGCGACATCCCTCACCCGGCGCAGGAGCCGATTGGCAATTCGCGGCGTCCCACGGCTCCGACCGGCGATCTCCGCCGCTCCATCCTCGGAGATCTCAGCCCCGAGAATCCCTGCCGCCCTGAGCACGATCAGCTGCAGATCCTCTGGTTCGTAGTAGTCGAGGCGGGCAACCAGGCCGAAGCGGTCACGCAGTGGGCCGGTGACCAACCCGGTTCGGGTGGTTGCGCCCACCAGGCAGAACCGCGGGAGTTCGAGGCGGATCGACCTCGCCGCAGGGCCCTTTCCAAGCACGATGTCGAGCTGGAAGTCCTCCATTGCCGGGTAGAGCACCTCTTCGACAGCTCGCGAAAGGCGGTGTATCTCGTCAATGAACAACACGTCGCCCGCGGTGAGCTTGGTGAGGATCGCGGCCAGGTCCCCGGGGCGTTCCAACGCCGGTCCGGAGGTTATCTGCAGTTCGACGTCCATTTCGGCTGCGACGATCCCCGCGAGCGAGGTCTTGCCCAACCCGGGAGGACCAGCGAAGAGGAAGTGGTCGGCTGCTTGTTCACGTCGACGAGCGGCTTCGAGGATGACCGACAGGCGCGCCTTGAGTTCGGACTGGCCAACGAACTCGGATAGCCTGCCCGGCCGCAACGACAGGAGCGGGTCTGCGTCACCCCCCGTGGACGGATCAGCCAACACCTCATCGACGATTTCGTCGTCGTCATTGGCGCTGGGATCGAGCAGCTCGTCGCGGGCCATCAGGTCACTGCCAATCGCTTGAGGGCTTCCCGGAGGGCCTCGCCGGTGTCACCCTCGGGAAGGTCGGCGAGAACCCGGGATATCTCATCGGGACCGTAACCGAGACCAACGAGCGCTTCTCGCACATCGGTGCGCACCGACTGAGGAGTCCCGGAAGCTGCGGCGCCACCGGCCGACGACACACCGGAGTCCGGTTCTGGCAGGGCGAGGCGGGACTTCAGTTCCACCAACAGGCGTGTGGCGGTCTTCTTTCCCACGCCCGGCACCAGGCAGAGCGCGGCGGTGTCGTCGGTGGCCACGGCTTCCGCCAGGGCCGAAGGCGTGTGCACCGAGAGAATTGCGAGTGCCATCGACGGACCGACGCCGTGAGTCCCGATGAGTGTCTCGAATACGCGCCGCTCATCAGAGGACGGGAAGCCGTAGAGGACCTGCCGCGTCCTCACGTATGTGGTGGTGGACATGGATGAAGACCTCTTCACCCGTCCTGAACCCCGCTGCGGTGCCGGGGGTCACCTGGATCTCGTAGCCAAGGCCTCCCACCTCGACCACCAGTGTGCTGCCATGGCTCTCGAGTAGTTCCCCGCGCACCGATGCGATCATCGCGCCGCCCGCATCTTGGCGAGGCCACCAGCGGTGGCCACATGCGCCAACGCGACCGCAGCCGCATCGGCGGCATCCGCTGGCCTCGGAGGTTCGGGAAGCTCGAGCAACAACTGCACCATCTTCTGGACCTGCTCCTTGTCCGCCCCTCCGAATCCGGCGACTGCGCCCTTGACCTCATTCGGGGAGTACTCGGTGACCTCCATCCCCCTGCTGGCCGCCTCGGCCATGACAACGCCGGCTGCCTGCCCCACCGACATGGCAGTACGGACGTTGACCTGGAACAGGACCCGCTCGATTGCCACTGACTGGGGTTGGAATTCACTCATCAGACCCCTGACGTCGACCATGAGTTCGGCCAGCCGGACCGGTGTCGGATCGGTGGTCCGGGTCCTCAGGACTCCGAGCGCGACCGCACGGCTGTGTCGGCCATCGGTCCGCAACACGCAGTAGCCACAGCGCGACAGTCCGGGATCGATGCCTAGTACGAACACAGGTTCGACCGTAGTCGGCCCGAAGGGTGCATCCGTGGAAATGGTGCAGGTACCACCAGAGAGTGCCGATAGAGATCCGACACCCGATAGAGATCCGACACACCGAGCGAAAGCGACGAAACGATCATACATCGCGAACCCCATCTGGCAGACCTGCCGATGCAGACCGCTGAATCGCGCACCACAACCGACGCGATCGTGGAGTTGCGGGGTGTCGGGCACTCCTTCGGAGACAACGAGGCGCTCCGTGACCTCGAACTTGTAGTTCCGAGCGGGCGCATAACTGTGCTGTTGGGACCCAATGGCGCAGGCAAGACAACCACCGCGCGGGTCATAACCGGGGCGCTGGTACCCGACAGCGGACTCGTTCGGACCTTCGGACGAGACCCGGCAACCGAGGGTCACCTGGTACGGCCGCGTTGCGGTGTGGTCTCCGCAAAACCTGCGCTGTATGACCGTCTCAGCGGCTACGACAACCTCGACTACTCGGCCGAGCTCTACGGGGTTCGCACCGACAAGGAACGCCGCATTGCGCAGGCCGCCGAACGCTTCGGCATCAGCGGAGCACTCACTTCGATGGTCGGCGGCTACTCCACCGGGATGAAGACCCGCCTGGCCCTCGCACGTTCCATCCTGCACGACCCCGAGTTGCTGCTGTTCGACGAACCCACCTCTGGTCTCGATCCTGAATCCTCCAGTGCGGTACTCAGCTACATACGCGAGATGACCGATGACGGCAGGACGGTGGTGATGTGCACCCACCTGCTCGCCGAAGCCGAAGGCCTGGCCGACCGTGTCGTCATCATGGAAGGCGGAACGGGCCTGATCATCGGGAACGCCCGAGGAACTCACGCAGCAGGTACTGGCCCCATCCCGTGCTCACGCTCTGCGCCGAGGATCCGCGGCTGCTCGACCGCCTGAGAGCGTGGCCGGGCGTCATTGCCATGCGCAACGATCCATCCGGGGCACGGGTCGAACTCGACGATATGGACCGCGTTCCCGACATCGTGGCTGCGCTGGCCGCCGACGGTGTGCGCATCACCAGGGTTGAACCCCACAAACCCAGCCTCGAGGACCTCTACTTCCTGATCCGGGGCCAGCTCGGGGACCGAGCCCGCGCAGAAGGTCGCGAGGTTGCGAACACGCTCGATCCGGTTGCCCCGGAGATCCCCCGGGCACCTGTGGGGCCCAACACCACGATGCCGACCATCGAGGTACCCGACACGCTCGGCCGACCCGGCGCGAACGTCGAGAACCCGGAAAGATTGCCGTGAGCACGATCTCCACCCACGAAACCGCACTCCCCGGCCAGGACGCCGCACGGTTCAGCTGGCACCGCATGTGGGTCGTCGCCCGCACCGACCTACGCCAGTTGCTTCGTTCCAAGGACTACATAGGGCCGATGATCGGGCTCGGAATGGTGTTCTTCCTGGTGATCCCGACCGCCCTGTTGTTGACCCTCACCCGGGTGGGTGGATCAACGATGGCGGCAAAGGTGAGTGACTCCCTCGACATCCTGCCCGCCGCTGCGCAGGCTCAGATCCTCGGATCGACTCCCGGTGGGCGGACCGCGTATGCGCTTGCCGTATTCCTGTTCGCGCCCGTGGCAGTGGTCGTGCCCCTGACGATCTCGACCGCGGTCGGCGCCGCCACGATCGTCGGCGAACGTGAACGCGGCACCGGCGAGTTCCTCGCCCACTCGCCCGCCTCGGTCCGGGAGATCTATCTCGGCAAACTGATCGCCAGCGTCATACCCGGGTACGTGACGACGATCGTCGGCTTCGGGCTCTATTCCCTCATGGTGAACCTGGTGGTCGGTCCCGACGTGGGTGGATGGTTCTTCCCCACCGCCCAGTGGTGGGTGATGATGCTGTGGATACTCCCACCGTTCCTGCTGCTCGCACTCTCGCTGGTCCTGCGCCTCTCGGCCAGGGTCAGATCCACGGCTGCGGCCCAACAGGCATCCGGGCTGATCACGCTCCCGATGATCGGGATCGCTTACAGCCAGGCCACCGGTTCGCTACTCGGCAACGGCGGAAACACAGGCTGGATCTTCGGTGCGTTCATCTGGGTGGTTGCGATCTTCAGCCTGCACCGAGGTGTGCGCTCCATCACACGCAACCGGCTCCTGGGAGTCGCCCAGTAGAGGCCGGGTCGGGACTCATACGATCCGGTTGCGGGGGCTCAGGCCAGCTCGTCGAGGACCTCGACCAGGCGATCCACCGAGCTGTAGCTGAGACCTATCCCGACCGGGCGATGCAACCAGACGACGGTCCCTCGTGAATCGATCACGTAGGTGCATCTGCGATAGAGATCGAGCAGCCCCAGGTTGCCATAGGTTCGAGCAACCGCTTTGTCCTCATCGGAGAGCAGCGGGAACGCGAACCCACCCTGTCTTTCTGCAAATTCACGATGGGATTGCGCAGACTGCGGGCTGATGGCAACGACCTGGGCCCCCAGCTCGGCGAAAGAACCCGTCTGGGCTGTGTAGTCGCCCAACTGCGCGGTGCACACAGGTGAATCGTCGGCTGGGTAGAAGGCCAGAACGACGGGATTGCCCAGCAGGTCTGCGGAATCGACCATCAACTCATCTCCGGTTGCGCCGTCAACTCCGGTGAGGGCGAAGCTCGGTGCCGGTTCCCCCACCGCGATCCCCATCAATCCGCCAATGCCGCGAGCGCCTCGTCAGAGATATCCGCGTTGGTGTGCACGTTCTGCACGTCATCCAGGTCATCGAGACCCTCGATGAGGCGCAGGACCGGTCGGGCATCCTCGGCGGTCGCGAGGTCCACCGTGGACGTGGGCAGCATGGTGAGGTCGGACGATTCCACCTCGAATCCGGCTTCCTCGACTGCGGTGCGCACGGCTTCGGTGTCGCTGGGATCACAAGTGATGCTCCAGAATGCCCCACCGAGGGAGATGTCCTCCGCACCCGCATCCATGGTGGCCAGCATCAGATCGTCCTCGTCGGCATCGCCCGGCACCAGCACCATGCCCTTGCGCTCGAACTGCCACGCCACAGCACCCGGTTCCGCCATGGACCCACCGAGCTTTGAGAACGCCGATCGAACATCGGGGCCGGTTCGGTTGCGGTTGTCGGTGAGCGCCTCGACGATGATCGCGACTCCTCCGGGGGCGTACCCCTCATAGGTGATCTCCTCGTAGGAGACGCCCTCGAGCTCGCCCGTCCCGCGCTGGATGGCACGATCGATGGTGTCGAGCGGCACGGACGCATCCCGTGCCTTCTGGTACATCGTGCGCAACGTCGGGTTCATGTCGGGATCGCCACCACCGTTTCGGGCGGCCACCTCGACCTGGCGGATCAGCTTCGCGAAGAGCTTGCCCCGTTTCGCGTCAGCTGCACCCTTCTTGTGCTTGATCGTCGCCCATTTGGAGTGTCCGGACACAGTGGCTCCTCACTTGGTTTCGTCGCAGCCGGAGGCCTGCATCGAAACGAATATCTCATGAATACGAACGTCCGCAGAGAGCTCCGGATGAAACGTCGCGCAGAGCGTGTCACCTGAGCGAACGAGCGCCGGGGAGTCTCCGAGCAATGCCAACACCTCTACCGATTCACCCAACCGGGTGATCCGGGGAGCACGTATGAACACGGCATGGAACTCGTCGCCCTCCATGCCCTTGACGGCCAGGTCGGCCTCGAATGACTCGCGTTGGCGCCCGAAGGCGTTTCGCCGGATGTCCATGTCCAGCGCACCGAATGAAATCTGGTCGTCCCGGCCATCCTCGACGTGGGCGGCCAGGAGGATGGCCCCGGCACACGTGCCGAACACGGGGCGACCCTCAGCCAGGTAGTCCCTCAGGGGTTCGACCATCCCGGAGCGCTGCAACATCATCGACATCGTGGTGGATTCCCCACCGGGGATCACCAGTCGGTCGGCATCGGCCAGCTGTTGCGCCGTGCGAATTTCGAACGCGGCCACCCCGAGCGCTTCGAGGGCGCTCACGTGTGCTGCGAACGCCCCCTGAAGGGCCAGGACGCCTACCTTCACCAGCCGCGATCCGCGAAGGTCTGGTCGAGGTCGTCCATGCCGATCCCGGTCATCGGAGCACCGAGACCGCGACTGACCTTGGCCAGGATCGCCGGGTCGTTGTAGTGGGTGGTGGCTTCCACAATGGCCTTTGCGCGGGGAGCGGGATCAGCCGATTTGAAGATCCCCGACCCCACGAAGACCGATTCCGCTCCGAGTTGCATCGCAAGCGCCGCATCGGCGGGTGTGGCCAGTCCACCTGCGCAGAACAGCGGGAACCGGAAGCCTCCCGGTCTCTGCGATCTCGCGTACGAGCGGCAGTGGCGCCTGGAGCTGCTTCGCCCAAGCGAACAATTCGGCGGAATCGGCGGTTCCGAGCTTGCGGATGTCGCCGAGGATCGAACGGAGATGCCGGACGGCTTCGATGACGTTGCCTGTCCCGGCCTCACCCTTGGAGCGGATCATGCACGCTCCCTCCGAGATGCGTCGCAATGCCTCACCCAGGTTGGTGGCGCCGCAGACGAACGGGACAGTGAAAGCCCACTTGTCGATATGGTGCGCCTCATCAGCGGGGCTCAGCACCTCGGACTCGTCGACGTAGTCGACACCGAGCGCCTCGAGGATCTGGGCTTCGACGAAATGGCCGATCCGGGCCTTGGCCATCACCGGGATCGTCACCGCCTCCTGGATTCCCTCGATCATTACCGGATCGCTCATGCGGGCCACGCCGCCGTCGGAGCGGATGTCTGCAGGCACCCGCTCCAGGGCCATCACGGCAACCGCACCGGAGTCCTCGGCCACGCGGGCCTGTTCGGCATTGACCACGTCCATGATCACGCCGCCCTTGAGCATCTCCGCCAGACCGCGCTTCACCAGTTGTGTTCCGGTCTCACGATCGGAGCCGGATGGTGGAGAGGTTTCAGACATGTGGCCAGTCTACTGATAGTGCTGGAGCAGGCCAGACAGCCTTTCTGACGCACCGGTCATCCGAAGGTGCCGTCTGGGATCAGAGTTCGCGTAACACCGCTATCCGGTAGTCGAGGGGTTGGTTGATGGTTCGGTCGACCGAGGCGTCCACTCCGGCTGAGGGGCCGAACGCCGGAGCGATCCACAGCGCTGCGGTGGCCGGGCTCACGCCTTCCAACCGGGTTCCTGCGGAGTTCATGCGTTCAAGAGCGGAGACCAGCCCAGGCGGATACTTGGTGACTGCAACCGCATCCGCATCGGTGTGCACGGCCCGCTGTTCGCCCAGCACCTGCACCAAGGATGCTTCATCGATGCCTGCGGCTCTGCCCAGCAGTGATGGCAACCCGGCTGCCAGGGTGGCGTATCGAGCCGACTCGTCACGGACCCGACACAGCAGATCCGCAGCGATCACCTCGGATTCGATGGTACGACATACCTCGAGGAGGCCTCTGGTCACGATGACGGTCGAATCTCGCCCGTCGCTCGCCACCATGGCATTGGCAGCGTCCACGTCCAACAGACGCACCTCGGGCTTTGCCACTCCGGTGAGGATCGCTACACCATCGAGTGCATTGCACCACCCGGGTTGGTCTGCTTCGGACACGACTTCGCCCAGACCGTCTGTCACCGCAGCGACGACATTGCCGAAACCTCCGCGGACGTATGAGAGCCAAGCAGCGCTGCCGACCACCATGACCACCACCCCCAGGAGTAGGCCCAGGAGCACGTTGAGGGCGAGCGATACGATCACCAACAGGACCAGACCGACCACGACCGACGCGACGACACCGACCATTACGGCACGGCGCATGGCCGCATCGGCTGCCACGCTGAACGGTGAAGGAGACTGCATCATCCGAAAGTTACCGGAGAACCAGCCCCGAGGGAACACTCGCCACGGCAGGCAGGATCAGCGCCTCAAGAGGACGTCCGAGTAGATCTCCTCATATCGGTCAACGAGGACCTCCATGTCGAAATGAGCCGACCGGTAGGCGCCCGCGGTTCGCATGCCGTCCGACACCTCAGGGGAATCCAGCACCCCGCGAAGGGCTCGTGCCAGGGCTTCTGGCTCACCAGGTTCCACGAGCAGCGCGGCGGGCCCGGCCGACTCCGGACAATCGGAATGCGGAGCCACAGCCACTTTCTCGTAGCCGGGTATCGAACTTGCCACCACGGGCGTGCCGGCGGCCATCGCCTCCAGCAGTATCACCCCGAACGACTCACCACCCAGCGACGGGGCACAGAACACATCGGCACCGGCCATACGGCGCTCACGCTCGGAGTCGCTGACCCGCCCCAACCAGTCGATCCGCGGATCGGGATACTGCTGCTTCAGCTCCGCTGTCTGGGGCCCCTCACCGGCCACCCAGAGACACACGTCGCCTTCGATCCGACTGAACGCATTGAGCAACACCGACAGTCCCTTGCGCGGTTCGTGACGACCCAGGAACAGGATGGTCGGCATCTGGGTCGGCCACGGTTCGGCATTTCGCCACGGTGCTATCTCGATGCCGTTGAACAACTTGATCCAGGGGCCGTCCATCACCGGATCCACCAGTGCAAGAGCGTCATCGGATACAACGACACGTGCGTCCAGACGGGCTCCACCCCAACGTGCGAGCGGAGCGAGCACACCATACGCGGGTATCTCCCCCGCCGCGTGGAACGTGCCGATCATGGGCCCGGGCTTCGCGAACACAGTAGTGAGACACGGCCCGGGGACCGCCGGCTCGTGGAGATGCAGTATGTCGAACTGGGCGTCCCGCAGTGCTGCGAGCGTCCTGAACTGGGCGGGTGGGTCCGGGGCCAGAGGAGCTACCGAACCGTTCGCCGGGTTCGGAACGCTCGCGCCGAGCGGGGTTACGAAGGTTGCGGGAGGAGCGCCATCACACGGCGCCAGGACGCGGGCATCGTGACCCCGTCGCAGCAGGCTCCGGGTCATTGCCATCACCTGGTTCTGTACGCCGCCGGGCACCGTGAGGCTGTAGGGGCAGATGAGGCCGATACGCACCGACCGAACCCTACTTGGGCTGCCGACGATCCCGGGGACCTGTCAGCCACGTGACACTGTGCCATCGCCAGGCGTAGAGGGAGCAGGGATCACCCGAACCGGACTGCCCCCGTAGCCAAACCGTGCAGCGGCGGGAACCGCACGGGCTCGTGATGACCGAGACCCCGGCCTCCGGCGCACCGATGATGGCGACTCCGAAGGGCTCGCTTTCCGAGATGGGCAACAAGCTCCGGGATCAGAGGGGGTACAGCCGTTGCGGTCCGCGGTTCAGAAGCACCGAGAAGCCCCGTACCACCTACTGCGTGGGCTGCTCGGTGGTCCCTGTCGGACCCGTTGGCTGCTCCGCTGCATCGGTGGGTCCGGGGGGTCGGGTGGACGGATCGACCTGGTCTGATGGTGTGCCCTGGGGAGCTAGCGGCGACGTCAGCAGGCTCCGACGCTGCAGGTACTCCTCGGCGTCGATCTCACCTCGAGCGAAGCGCTCATCCAGCACGGTCAGCACCTGGTTCGACGCGCCAAAGGCGGGCACCGCAGCGGTATCGCGTGTATGTACCAGTTCCCAGATCCCGTAGGCAACGAGGCCGACGATGGTGAGCGGGATCAGCACGCCGAACAACATCGCACCCGGGTGCCAACCACGGTTGACCAGCACGGCCATCATCCCTGCGATTCCCATTGTCAGCTCTCCTTGCTCAGGCCCCACCGGCAACGGTGGTGCTCGTCGTCGTCGCCGATCCGTCCGTACCGTCGGACCCGCTCCGATCGCGCGACTCGTCGTGGTCGCCCCTGCCGTCCCGTGCAGGTGGCTTGCCGCCCACCGGCCCACGGCCTCCGCTCGGTCCCCGGGGTCCGAATTCGCCGTTGTCGCGATCGAACGGCAGATCGCCATCACCCTGCGGGCCAGGCAATTCCCGGTCCAATCCAATCCGACCGCCGTCGTAGTCGCGGTGGTCGCGGGTCGCTGCCACAACAGCCACGTCAGCCACGAGCAGCACTCCGGCGACCACGAACGCGATCGCCGCCCGTCGGCGGGATTTGCGCTTCGCTTCGTAGTCCATGGCCTCAACCGTACGGACCGATGGTAAGAAGCAGGTGAGATTCGGACGAAGATCCCGACCCAACCTGAGAATCCCCCCGGCTACCTCATCGAAGCCGAACCCGGGGGTCGGAGTCGCTTGTTCGCGTGGCGTTCGCCGAGCCGCCGCTTCGTTCGATGGCGGTGGAGTCACCAATTGCCATCGGGTGGAGGTCCGTATGGTGGGCACGGCCGACACACCCGGTCGGGCACGGATTTCTGGGGTCGCGGCAGATGACCGGTGCGCATAGCGCTCGTGCCGCCATCGTTCATCCCTTGGCCTGTCGGTCCCCACGGAATCGGTTGTACGTCCGTTGCCCATGACGTATATTTCTGAAGCGACATATTATGTGTCGAAATTCGGGCACGTGTGGGAGGAAGCATGATGGGGCGGGTCTCAGTTCTAGGTTCGGTTGTTGCTGTGCTGGTGTTGGTGGGGGCGGCCTGCACGTCGCCGCCGCCACCGTCGCCGCCACCGGGATCGGTTGCGACGATCACAGTCCAAGGACAACTCGTGACCGTGGGGGGTCCGGACGGTTCGACCGTGGCGGTGGCGTCCTCCGATCAGGCAGGTCTGCCACCGACACCTGCCGGGTTCGAGTTCCCAATTGGGGCGCTTGACATCACGATCGGCAACGTCACTGCCGGGTCGGTGGCCGAGGTGACCATCAGCCTCGAAGAGGCTGTCGACTCGGTCCACAAGCTCATCGGTGGGGTTTGGGACTCCTTCGCTACCGACGGAACCACCGGGGCCACGGTCTCCCCTGACGGGCTGACCGTCACTCTCCTATTGCAGGACGGGGGACGCGGTGACAACGACGCGACTGCGGATGGGGTGATCCACGATCCGGTTGCTCCTTCGAAGTCCACCAGCCTGCACCACGTCACGATCTGGGAGTCTGATGTCGCCTATGCAGACACGCTTCCCGCCATCGTCGACTGGGTCGGATACGGCTCGTTCGCGTACAACCAGGGAATGGGCGGATGCAATATGCTCGACGGGGGTGCCGGGTGGACCAAGTCCTTCACGCGTGTCGACTCCCAGACCGTTCATGTGCGCCTCACGCTCGACTGGTTCGAGGGTGACAACGGCGTCGACGGCTACGGGTGTGGGGTCAATGACGTTCTCAACGTCGGTCTCCTGGACAGTGGGGGGACGGAAGTGGCCTTCGCGCTGATTTCGCTGGTGTCAAACACCTGATCCAGGGAGGATCTGGCGGGCCCGGTCTCGTAGAATCCGACCCATCGGCCGAGTGAAGCTGCGCGCTTGTTGCATCGTGTCGGAGCCGCACGAGCGTGGCGACCCAGAGCGGACCATGCCGCCGTACTGGGGCTTCAGACGGGTGGGCCAACTCGCAGGGTCCGGCGACCGCGAGAACGTCAGCTCCTGGCTCTGTCACCCGGTGCCCAGGAACACCACGGTGGGCCGGCTACCGCGCCGGTACCGGCCTTCCGAGCATGCGATAGTCGCTGGGCCAGTTGGGTTGGAGCAGATGCCACTGCTCGGGCGCATGTCGGATCTGGCTCTCGAGAGTCCGGGCCAGGTCCTGGGTGACCCTGGTCACGTCGTCGCGCAGGCGACCACGACGTTCGGTCTCGAGTGGTGCCGAAACTATGCCACGGCGATGACCTCCTTCGTAGTAGACCGCCGCAGGCAGCAAGGGTGCACCCGAACGGAGCGCTATCAGAGCCGGACCTCCGGGGAGGGTCGTCCGTTCACCGAAGAACTCGACCTCGATCCCCGCCCCTGAGATGTCGCGGTCGCACAGCAGGCAGACGATCTCGCCGGAACTCAAGGCTGTGGTCACCGCCGAGGCACCTTCGGAAAGCGGTATCACGTGCACTCCGAGGCTCTCACGCACTTCCACGAACCAGTCGAACATCTCCCTCGGCTCGATCTCTTCGACCACAGCCGCAACGGGCTTGCCGGCCACATCATGGACCCACCGTGCTGCCCATTCCCAACCACCGAGGTGCGGCAGGGCCAGGATGGGAGCGGAGCCGTTCGCCAATGCGGCCTCGACGTGTTCGAAACCGTCGATGGTGATCCCCGCGGCCACTTCCTCGGTGGAGAGGTGCGGGAGCCGAAGGGTGTCGACCCAGTACCTCGCGTAGGAGTCGAACACCCGTAGAACTGCGCGTTGTTCGTCGAGTGGACCACGGATGTGGACCCCTGCACGGCGCAGGTTTCGGAGCACGATCCTGCGTTCGTCGGGTGACACGCCAGCGATGGCGGTGGCAAAACCTCGCGCTGCGACATTCGCGAGGGGCGTCGGAGCCAGGGTCAGGGCTGCCGAAGCGGCCCGGAGTACGGGTACAGGAATTTCCACCGGACGAGTGTGTCAGCTGATCCTGCGCCCTGATGCCCGCCGGCGACGCTCAGCCCGCTCTGCACGGCGTTCGGCAGTCGAACGGGTCGAAGTCGGACTGCGACGCCGACGACGCTCGGCGCGCTCGTCGCGGCGAGCCGAGAGGGTGGGCGTGGCATCGGTTGCCTGAGACCAGACCGCTGCGAAGCGCTGACCTGCAGTCACCAGGTTGAGGACCACGATGGCGATGAGGATTCCGACGAGGACCGAGCCGCCGAACAGGAGCCCCAGAAGCAACAGGATGATCCGTTCGGCTCGTTCCACAAGTCCCACGTGGGCATCGAAACCGAGCGCGTCGGCCTTGGCCCTCACATAGGAGACCCAGGATGCGGTGGCATATCCGGCGACCGGTAACAACACGACCCAAGCGGGTTCCCCACTCGAGGCGAAGAAGTAGGTCAGCCCGGCAAACAGCATGGCGTCCGTGATCCGGTCCGACACCGAGTCGAAGAATGCACCACGCACGCTGGAGCGTCCAGAGGCCTTGGCAACAGCGCCATCGAGGAGGTCGGGGATGCCGGTCAGGATCACCAGCAGCAGGCCCAGCCGAAAGGCACCCAACCCGATGGATACGGCTGCTGCCAGCGACATCATGAGACCGATTCCGGTAATGATGTCAGGAGTCACCCCAGCTTTGGCGAGTCCCCGACCGATCGGCCTAACGGTCGCGTCTACCTGTTTGCGGAACTGTCCGTCGAACATGGGTAAGGGTTGCTCCTCAATGGGGTGCTTGCAACAGTTAGCACTTTAGGGGATCGTGGGCGAAAAGACCAGTACCCTCTCGACTCACCCACCGAGGCGGGTCCCTGCGCACTCAGGTAGCCGACAGGCCTGTCTGGACACCCTTGATCGATTCCCAGTCCTCCGGATTGTCCTCCGCGAACCACTCGATCACGTCGCCGCTCACCCCATCGACGAGCACCATCCCACGCCTGCGTGGCGGGTTTTCGGTCGAATAGACGAGGATCCGCCAGATGGGCCGTGAGAGCCACCCCCGCCAGACCTGTTGAGCCGAAGCGTGGCCCACGGCGAACCCCACCCGCGTCGATGCAGCTATGAGTGCGTCGGTCTCGTCGATGTTCAACGTCCAACCCGCGACCATCCCGTAGAAGCCAAATAGGATCAGACCCGCTCCGGCCACGGCGAAACCGACATTCACCAGGGCGGAGGTGTCCTTGAACACGAGATACGCCACGACTGCCACCAACCCGATCACGATGTACATCGCGGCCGGGATCCGGCGTCGGTTGTTGTTGGGGAAGGTGTAGGGCCCCACGTGCTCGGCCATGTTGAGGTCATCGGGAAGGGCGTCCATGACGTCCCCGTCACCAATGGCGTCATCATCAGACTTGGCGGTCTCGTTGCCGGATGATCCGGGATCTCGGGGCTCACTCACAGAATCAGACGCTACACACGGCGGCCGACTTCAGCGACTCGCGACGACACGGCAAGGCGTGCGACCGAGGAGCACCACTCTCCGAATCGCTGTGGAAAGCAACCCACGAGGTACGAGGACGTATCCTCTGTTCCAGCGCGCCGATCCGGAGGAGGCCACGAAGATGGCAGTTGTCAGACCAGCGGAACCGAGCACCGAGGGACGCAGGCGCTACGACCTCGCCAACCCGGCCACTCTCGAATCCCTCGGATCCTTCGAATGCGCGAGCGATGACGATGTCAGTGCCATGGTTGAACGCGCCCACGATGCACAGCCGGGCTGGGAGGCTCTGGGCCCGGCCGCCAGGGCAACCTATCTGAAACGAGCCCTGGCCTACCTCGTGTCCCACCAGGACGATCTGGTCGACGTCATCGTCGGTGAATCGGGCAAGCCACGTACAGAAGCCTTCATGATCGACGTTTTCGCGGCAGCTGATGCGCTGGCCTACAACGCCAAGCACGCCCAGCGTTGGTTGAAACCAGAATCAGGACGCCCCCACGGTGTGCTCCGATTCACCAAGAAGCTCCAACTCCACTACAGGGCGCTCGGTGTGGTGGCTGTGATCTCACCGTGGAACGGTCCCCTGATCCTGTCGCTCAACCCCGCGATACAGGCGCTGCTGGCAGGAAACACCGTGGTCCTGAAACCATCGGAGGTGACCCCGTTCTCCGGCAAGTTGGCGGTTGACATATTCGCACGAAGTGGATCTGCCGGAAGGCGTCTTCCAAGTTGCCCTGGGTGACGGGAGAACCGGGGCATCGCTCGTCGACAGCACGATCGACAAAGTGCATTTCACAGGGAGCGTCACAACCGGCCAACGCATCGCCGAGTCCTGTGCCCGGCGTTTGGTTCCCTACACCCTCGAGCTCGGCGGTAAGGACGCCATGATCGTCTGCTCCGATGCCGATCTCGACACTGCCGCAGGCGGCGCTGTCACCGGAGCGATGTTCAACACGGGCCAATACTGCTGCGGGACCGAACGTGTCTACGTCATGGATGACGTCGTGGAGGAGTTCACCCGAAAGGTCGTCTCGCGGGTCGAGGCGCTGCGCCAAGGCGTGAGCGGGAGCTTCGATGTCGGTCCCATGTGCTTCGAACCGCAACTGGAGAAGGTCGAGGCCCAGGTGAGCCAGGCTGTCGCGGCGGGAGCGACCGTGCTCGCCGGCGGGGCCCGAAACGAGTCGCTCCATGGCCTGTTCTACCAACCGACCGTCCTGACCGATGTGGATCATTCGATGTCGGTGATGACCGACGAAACCTTCGGCCCCGTGCTACCCATCGTGGCCGTATCGAGCGTTGACGAAGCCGTGGAGTTGGCGAACGACACCAGCTACGGATTGGCAGGAAGCGTGTGGACCGCCGATGAGGATCGTGGAGCCGAGATTGCCGGGCGCATGCACACAGGCAGCGTGTCCGTGAACGACATGGCCGTCACCTACGGCATACCGGAAGCACCGTTCGGTGGCCGCGGGGACAGCGGCGTGGGCCAAGCCAATGGCAAGATCGGTGTCCGGGGCTTCACCCACATCCAGCCGATCATCATCGATCGCTTCGGCGGAAAACAGACTGCACAGCAGTACCCCTATGACCGCAAGGGTGAACGCATCATGAGCCGACTCATAAGGCTTCTCTGGGGCCGCGGCATCCACCGGTTCCGCTGACTCGCACCGTTCCACCCGCCGCTGGGAGGATTCGCCCTGCAGTGCCGCGGTGGGCCAGGACTCACGCAACGCCAGCCACGCCTCATCCAGTCCGACCGGCAGCACCTTGGTCTCTGCTGCCACCACCATGAAGTTGGCATCGCCCTGCCAGCGCGGCACCGCGTGTACGTGTATGTGGTCCGACTGTGACCCTCCGGCAACCGAACCCAGGTTGACCCCTACGTTCACGCCGTGACAGTGCAGCGCCGTCTTGAGGGCCACGACCGAGTCGCGCACCATTGCCCACAACTCATGTTCCTCGGCCTCGGTCAGGTCCTCGAGTTCCGCAACCGCCCGCTTTGGAAGCACCATCAAGTGCCCCGAGGTATACGGAAACCGGTTGAGAATCGAGAAGCAGCTTGCGCTCCGGGCGAGGATATAGGTCTCCGAGTCGGGAGCACCCGAATCCAGGATGCGCTCGAACAGCGAACGACCATCATCGGGTTCGCCCTCGGGAACCTGTGTGCGGCTGTCATCGATTCCCCGCACGTAGTTGGAGCGCCAGGTCGCCCAGAGGACTTCTAGTGGCATCGTCAGCTCCGGATCAGTTCCGACCGGCCACGTCTGCGGACAACCGGTCTACGAAACCGCCGATCGGCACGTTGCGTTCCACCTCTCCACCACGCGGGTTGACCCCGACGGTCCGGTGCGCCACGTCATCGTCGCCGACCACCAACACATAGGGGTGCTTCTCACCCTTGGCACGGCGGATCCGCTTGCCGAGAGTGTCGTCGGCGGCGCTCACCTCGACACGGAACCCATGGCCACGGAGTTCCGCGGCGACGGCGTGCGCATAGTCTGAATGTGCGTCCGCCACGGGCAGAACGCTGGCCTGCACGGGTGCGAGCCATGCAGGGAACGCACCCGCGTAGTGTTCCACGAGAACTCCGAAGAAACGTTCCACGGAGCCGAACAAAGCCCTGTGGATCATGACCGGGCGGTGGCGCGCTCCATCTGATCCGACGTATTCGAGATCGAAACGCTGAGGGAGCTGGGTGTCGACCTGGATGGTCGACATCTGCCAGGTGCGACCGATGGCATCCCGGGCCTGAACGGAGATCTTGGGCCCGTAGAACGCACCACCCCCCTCATCGAGAACCAGCTCCAGGTCCATCGACTCCGCGACGGTCCTGAGCGCGTTGGTCGCCTCTTCCCACTCTTCGTCTGTGCCCACCGCCTTGTGTTCAGGCTTGGTGGAGAGTTCGAGGTAGAAATCATCGAGCCCGTAGTCCCGAAGCAGGTCGAGCACGAAGCTGAGCAACGACGAGAGCTCGTCGGCCATGTTCTCCCGGGTGGTGAAGATGTGGGCATCGTCCTGGGTCATGCCGCGGACCCGTGTGAGACCGTGAACCACACCGGAGCGCTCGTAGCGGTAGACCGATCCGAACTCGAACATCCTCAACGGCAGTTCACGGTAGGAACGTTGGCGGCTCCTGAAGATCAGGATATGGAACGGGCAGTTCATGGGCTTGAGGTAGTACTTGGTGCCCTTTCCCTCCTCGGAACCGTCCTCGGCCGACTCCCCCGAACCATGTTCAGCTCCGTGGTCGTGGTCGTGGAGTTCCATCGGCGGGAACATGCCGTCCGCGAACCAGTCGAGGTGGCCCGATGTCTCGAACAGGTTCGACTTCGTGATGTGCGGGGTGTAGACGAACTCGTAGCCGGCTTCTTCGTGGCGCCGCCTCGAATAGTCCTCCATGATCCGGCGCACGGCACCACCCTTGGGATGGAACACCGCCAGACCGGAACCGACCTCGTCGGGAAAACTGAACAGGTCGAGTTCGGCACCCAATTTTCGATGGTCCCGCCGCTCGGCCTCGACGAGCCTGTGAAGGTGCGCTTCCAGATCGGCCTTGGTGAGCCACGCGGTCCCGTATATGCGCTGGAGCATCGGGTTGTCCTCAGTACCGCGGAAGTAGGCACCCGCCACACGTTGGAGCGCGAAATGACCCAGCTTGCCGGTACTCGGCACATGTGGACCGCGACACATGTCCACGAAATCGTCACTGTTGCGGTAGAAGCTGATCAATCCGTCAGCGGCATCGGCCTCGGCGACCGCATCGGCGTCAGAACGATCGCCCTCTCCGACACCCGCCGCCAGATCCATGAACACCCGTTTGTAGGGATGGTCGGCCATGAGTTCCCGTGCTTCGTCGACAGGTAGCTCGAAGCGTTCGAATGGTTGATCTGCCTCGATGATCTTGCGCATACGCTTCTCGATGCGAGCCAGGTCGTCCTCGGAGAAAGAACCACCGTCGGGAAGCTCGAAGTCGTAGTAGAAGCCATTCTCGATCGGCGGCCCGCCGGCAAACGTCGCCCCGGGCCACAACTCGAGCACCGCCTGAGCCAACACATGCGCCGTTGAGTGCCGGACGTGTTCGAGCGCGTCATCATCTCTGCGGGTCATGATGCAGACGTGGGCTCCATCCGGTAGCTGCGCGGCCAGATCGCGGGGTTCACCGTTCACGGTGACGAGGAGGGCGTCCTTTGCGAGGCGCTTGCCTATGGAAGCTGCAAGGTCGGCACCGGTCGAGCCAGCGGGAAGCTCCTTGCTCGAGCCGTCGGGAAGTGTGATGGAGATCTCAGACATCGGCTCCCACGCTACCGGCCGACTCCCGCTGGGCCCGACACGGTTTCCGAAGCGGGAAGGTCAGGCTCCGACGAGCGGGCGCATCTGGAGGACCGCGGAAGAGGACCTGCGTTCCACACCGTCTGCGTCGTCCTCGGATCCCACCACTGCGAGCGAAACGGCATGCTGGGGACTCGGGGGCGCGGCTGACGGTGCGAATCCGGCGGCCGGGCCCTCGAGGGTGGAGGGATGACGAGGGTCGGATCGATCGGCCCGCCGATCCGGGAACTGGATGACCTCGGCCTCCTGAACCACAGGTTCGTCTACCTCCGGCCCCTCTGCGGTGATGTCGACAACCGAAGGAACCTCTGGTTCGGAGATCACCGGGACCCGCGGTTCCTGCGGGGCTGCTCCCTTCGTCGCGTAGGTGTCCACATAGTGCTGCCCCGAGAGGTTGCGGATCTCGAACATCACCTCGTCGGTGATCTGGCGCAGCACCATCCGATCGTCGGCACGATCTGCATACCGACTCACATCGATGGGCCGACCGAAGCGAATATGAACCCTCTTGAAGGGCGTGGGAACCTTCGCGTCGGGGCTCTGACAGGCTTCGCTCCCGATGATTCCGACCGGAACAATGGGAGCTCCGGTCCGCAGGGCGAGGCGGGCGATCCCGGTGTGGCCCTTGTGGAGTTGACCATCCCGAGAGCGGGTGCCCTCGGGATAGATGCCGAACAACTCACCGAGTTCGAGAACTCCTGCCGCGACGTCCAGAGCCCGCTGGGCACCGTCGCCACCGGAACGATCGATCGGAACCATGCCCATCGCCGGGAACACGAACTTGGTCTTCCAGTCGTCCATGTACTCGGCCTTGCCCACGTATGTGATCCGGCGCGAGAGCGTCAACGGAAGGAAGAAGGAGTCGAGAACCGAGACGTGGTTGGGAGCGATGATGGCTCCTCCGACGTCGGGAATGTTCTGAAGGCCTTCGGTGGTCACACGCCACAGCGACCTGAACACAGGTGTCAACACCACCCGCGCCACGCCTTGTGCTCTACCTGCGGTGCGTTCCATCGTCACCTCCCTTCTGTGATCGATCCGGTGTGAGCCTATCCCGTGACAACAGGCACGTGAGGCCTGGATTTGATGATCGTCTCAGGTTCCTGATAAGCGTCTCGACCCCTGCCACAGACTCGGCTCAATGACGCCTTGCTCAACGAGCGGCGCCGTCGATTCCCGTTCCCCAGCGGTTGGCCAACGCCCAGTCGGGTCGCGCCGGCAGGTTGTGTCGCGAACCACTCGGAACCGCCAGCACCTGGTTGACAGCGATCCGTCCGGCTTCGAAGCCAATGGCGGAACCGGCCATGTACAGGCGCCAGATGCGTGCCCTGGCAAGGCCGGCACGTGCCACACACTCATCCCAGTTGTCCTCCAGGTTCTTCACCCACTCACGCAGGGTCAACGCATAGTGCTCTCGCAGGTTCTCCATGTGCACCGCTTCGAGACCCGCACCCTGCATTGCGGAGATCAGATGGCCCACCTCGATCAGCGCTCCATCGGGAAACACATAGCGGCCCACGAAAGTGCGCTTGCCGATTCCTGGAGAAGATCCCGGCGGCCGGCTGATCGCGTGGTTCAGAACCCGGCCCCCAGGTGTGATCAGCCCCGCGAGCACCCTGAAGTAGGCATCGAGGTTCTCGGCTCCGACATGTTCGGACATGCCGATTGAACTGATCGCGTCGTAGGGTCCGTCGGTCAGTTCCCGGTAGTCACACAGGCGGATCTCCACTTGATCGGTCAGTCCCTCCCGCTCCACCTGACGCCGCGCCCATTCTGCCTGTTCACTCGAGATCGTGATGCCCACCGCCTGAACTCCGTGGTGGCGCGCTGCATGACGGACCATCGAACCCCAGCCACACCCGACGTCGAGCAATCGCATCCCGGGGCCGAGGTCGAGCTTGCCGCACACGAGTTCGAGCTTTGACCACTGGGCGTGTTCCAGGGAGTCCTCCGGCTCGGTGAACAAGGCGCACGAGTATGTCATCGCGTCGCCCAGAACCAACTCGTAGAACTCGTTGGACACGTTGTAGTGATAGGACACGCTTCGGCGATCCCTACCGATCGAATGCAACCGTCCGCCGGGACGCATCTCCTCGGGCGGCACCGGAAGCGGCCTCAGGCCCTCGAGGCCGACGACCCGCATAGCGAGCGCCCACTCGCGAGGCGTCAACCTCGGACTGGGCATCTTGTCGCGGAGGTCCAGCACTTCGAAGATGTCTCCATCGATCTCGATGTCGCCCGCCACATAGGCGCGGGCGAAACCGAGTTCGCCCGGCGCGGTCACTATCCGCCGCAGAGCATCGGGTGAACTCACACTCAACGTCGTCGTTGGCGCCGCCGGACCCAGGTAGCCGCCGTCGTAGGTGGTCACAGCGATCGGCAGGTCATCACCCAGCAGGGACGCAACCAGACGAATGAGCGGAGTGTCCACACGAAGTGTGTCGCCGCGACGTACCTGAGGCGATCCTGTGCCCGGTGGCCCCTGCACCACGGACTCCGCCGGGGCATTTCCCACGGCGGGCTCGGAACCGGCTGGCTGGGTAGATGTCTCGGACATGCTGGAGACCTCCTGGGGAAATCATCGGCGAACCAGTTCAATCCTCGCGCCCCGGCACCGGACCTTCAACGATTCCCGAAGATCGCGCGCAACCTCATCAGATCGGCCAGGCTCGGAACCTCCTCGCAGGAAGCACACGAAGCACCCCCGTTCACAGACCGGACCCGAACACCTCTCGGTCGGTGCGGACGCCCAGGAGGATCGCCGCCCGGGATACGCCTTCGCCGCGCTGCGCCGCCGCATCGATCGCGTCGATCGCACCGGGGGTGTCGAGGTCCTCGTCGAGCGCCGCACGCACCTCGTCGAGGGCGCCATCACCGGCTCCGGCGGCGACCCAGCGGGACAACCGACCCGCAGCAGCGGGCATGAGGTCATCGTTCCAGTCCCAGGACTCGCGGTAGTGGTGGACGAGGCACGCCAGACGGATCGCCCGCGGATCCCAGACCTCTGCCAGGTCGGAGACGAACACGAGGTTGCCGAGCGACTTCGACATCTTCTCACCGTCCATACGGACCATCGCCTGGTGCATCCAGTGACGCACGAACGGCTCACCCGTGGCCGCCTCGGACTGGGCCGATTCACACTCGTGGTGGGGGAAGATCAGGTCCGTACCACCACCGTGCAGATCGATCGTGGTCCCCAACTCGCGCATGGCCAACGCTGAACACTCGATGTGCCATCCGGGTCGGCCGGGACCCCACAGCGATTCCCATGAGGGTTCATCTGGCAGCGAAGGTTGCCAGAGCACGAAGTCCAGGGGATCCCGCTTCTGAGGGTCCTCGGTGTTGCCGCCCCGTTCGGTCGCCAGTTCCAACATCTCGTCGCGGGAGTAACCGCTGATCTCACCGAAATGCTCGAACTTGGAGACCTCGAAGTAGACCGACCCACCGGTCTCGTACGCGTAGCCACGGTCGAGCACCATGCCTATGAACCCACGGATGTCGGCGATCGCCGAGGTGGCACGCGGTTCGGAGAACGCCGGGATCATCTCGAGGCGCTCCATGTCCGCGTCGAAGCGAGCCAGCTCGACTGCGGCCAGGTCCAGATAGTGAACCCCCAACTCACGCGCCTTGGGCAGGATCGAGTCGTCGACGTCGGTGATGTTGCGGACACACTGTGTGTCATATCCGAGGTCGCGGAGTCTGCGTTGCAACACGTCGTAGGTCAGATAGGTGGCGGCGTGACCCAGGTGCGTCGAGTCATACGGCGTGATGCCGCACGTGTACATCGTGACCACTCGGTCTGCGGGTACGAACGGGACAACCTCACGGCGGCGGGTGTCATACAGACGCATCACCGGTACAAGCTAGAGGATCGACCATCGGGCGATGACCGCGGCAAGCAGCCAGGAGCTGCAACACGGCCGACCGGGGCCACAGAGGCCTACTGGGGCAGACCCGTGAACCGGATGGCCACACGGGTCTTGTACTTCACGTTGACCTGCAACAGCACAGCTGCGAATGCCTCGATCGGCGCCGCGTTGGACAACTCCCCCGCATCGACCCCGCGCAGGTCCGGAATCCTCGAGACGATCTCCAGGGTGGTGCGGGTGGCCTCCGGATGGTCCGAACACACGAGCACGTCTGACTCCACAGGATGGGCCAGATCGCCGAGTTCCTTGGCGGGAACGTGATGAAAGCTCGCCGCGACGAGCGACCGGGGGACGGCGGCCTGGACCGAAGCAGCAACGGATCCGCGCGGGGGTACCAACGGCTGGAACTCATGGCCCACCTTGGCCAACGCGTTGGCCATCGAGATCACCACCTTGCCCTCCATCTCCGTGGCGCAGTCTGCGGCGGTGGCGCCCGCGGCGTCCCACGGGGTGGCAATGACCACGACGTCAGCCCCGCCGGAAGCCTGGTGGTTGTCACCGGCCTCGAGCAACAGCTCCTTCTCGGGCCATCGGGCCGCGATGCGATCTCGAACCTCCATCGCGCGGTATTTCGACCGCGAACCGACGATGACCTCATATCCCACAGACGACAGTCGAGCGGCCAAACCGCTGCCTGCAGGACCAGTTGCACCGAGCACTCCGATTCTCATGGATCACACTGTGGTGTGTGCCGTACCCAAACTGCAACCCCGACCGTTCCCGCAGGCCCCTTGCTAGTGGACGCGGGACGGTTCCTGGGGATCTCGCGGAACCCAGATCCGCTCACCGCGACCGTCCGCGCGGTCGCGCTCCTGCGCATCGATGAAGTACTCATCCATCTGCGAGCGGTAGATCCTCCGGATCGTGCGATGCGTCGCCTCGGAGATCGGTCCCGACACGTCCTGCGCACAGAGGTCGAGCCCCAGCTCGGAGAGTTCGCGCACGACCTCGGCCCGGTCGACGTAGGCGGTGTACGGCCGATCCTCGTAGAAGGCGAGCTCCCCCATACCGGCGCGCACAGCCCGGGCCCCTGCCGCGGCCACGATGCGATGGTCGAGATGACGACCGATCCCGCCTGGCACGAGCACCACGTCGGCCAATTCACTCCAGGAGCGCATCATCGCGGTGACCCGCCCGACGAGAGGATGCTCGGAGATGTCCTGGTCGCCGCGGAAGGTGTCGGGATCCATCTCACCGGTCCGTAGGATCGCCTCTTCGAGGGACTGCACCCTGAGCGTGTACCCGAACCTCGCCGCTGCCAGCAGCTCCTCCCCGCGACGCCAGGTCGACACAGCATGGGCGCGTCCGCGCGTCGGATGGAATTTGGTGGTCCAGTTGGTTCGGCCGAACACAACTCTGACCGCCACATGACGAGCTTCGGAGAGCTCGCCGTCGATCATGGATTGTCCCAACGAAAGCGGAGCATCATCGAAGTGTGGCGATACGACCAACACGTCGCGACCGGCCATGTCCAGGGTCACGGACGCCATCTCAGGACCTCGCCGGGTCGTTGTCGCCCGTCCAGTATCCGGGGTTCGAGACCGCGAGCTTGTCGCGAACTGCCCCTCGGACAGCCGTCGCCACCTCATCCCATCGCCGGTCCATCGAACCGTCACGAATCGAGGCGGACAGAGCTGCGTCATCGATGACCCCGAGCCCGTCCAACCGCTGCCGGTGGCGCTGCGCGAGCAAGTCGCCATAGGCCAGCTCGCGCCCGATGATACCCACAGCGTTGGCTGCCACCCGCAGCTCGAAGCGGTCGGCGCCCGAGGAACGCGCAACCTGGCGGTCCAGGGCTTCCGCCACCGCTTCGGCGAGTTCGCCCGCTCCGGGCGCGTCATGGGGGCCATGGCGGACCGGAGATGGCTGAGTCGGTGGTTCCACATCACTGGGGCCGATGACCAGCTCGAGCAGGTCCTCCTCGCATTCGCCGGCGCGTCGGCCAATGGCTGCCAACTCCACCGATCGGTGCAGTCCCCGAAGGTGAACCGATGCCTGCAATACGCAGATCAGCCCCCAACGCAGGCATGCGTAGGCTTCCCACCAATCCAGCGTGCCCCGGGTCGGAGGTACTCCGCCTCCGTTGGCATATCCCGCGAGCAGGTCCTCGACGGAACCCACCCCGCCGGCGCGCAGCGGGGATCCGAAGCGCCAGGCACGGGCACAGAACCATCCGAGATCCTCTGCAGGATCCCCGATGTGGGCGAGTTCCCAGTCGAGGACTGCAGTCAGGCCTCCCTCACCCACGAGTAGGTTGCCCATCCGGAAGTCGCCGTGCACGACTGACTCCGCGGCACCCTCGGGACGGGTGCGACCGAGTTGGGCCAGGCCCAGTTCGAACGCGGGGTGGGGTTCACCCAGTGCATCGAGCAGCGAGCGCATGGATCTGAGAGGATCCGCCCGCGGAAGCTCGGCGGTCAACGTGTCGGCGGCTTGAATGGAGTGGATACGTGCACAGGCCTGACCGGCCTGGCGGGCCAACCCGCTCCGGGCCGATGCCAGGCGATCGGAACCCTGGATACGTCTCGGAAGTGACTCGCCGGCGACCTTGGCGAGCACCACGAACTCGGAGCCGGTCTCGCCGCCCTCCCCCAGTACCGCCGGAACCGGCACGCCGTTGGCGGCGGCACACCGCAGGAGCTCTGATTGGGTACTCATGGCGAGGTTGGCTCCCGCCGAGCCCGGACGTTCCTGTTGCACGATCACCGGCGGGCCGGAGGTCGTCGTCACCTCCCACGTCAAGCGGGATGCTCCACCGGAGAGACGGACGGCGGAATCGACGCCGACAGATTCGAGAGGTTCCGAGAGGGCGCCCGCGACGACCTCTCGCACCGCATCGAGCACCTCGACGGGGCACCCGGAGGTGGATGCCCCATCCTCATCCGCCATTGCGACCTCCTGGCTCAGGCGTGCACTCCGCCGGCTTGTCCGACTCGTCGGTGATTTCGCCGACGATCGCCTCGAGTATGTCCTCCATCGTCACGAGACCGAGTATCGATCCGTCGGGCGGACCAGATCCCGAAACGGACCCCGTCGACCCGGACACGGCCGGGAGGGTTCCCTCGGAAACGACGGCCACATGGCGGCGGGCACGGCGCATCTTCAGCAACACATCAGGTAGCGACTCCTGTGCGTCCACCCGCAGGGCGACGCGCACGATCCCTGATGGAAGGAGGTCCGTGGGAGAAATCTCCTCGTACCTCAGGAGGTCCTTCACGTGCAGAAATCCGATCACGTCGTTTCCGTCGGTCACGAGCACCCTGGAGTGTCCTGATTCAACGAGGAGTTCCTCGGCCTGCATCACCGTCGCCGTAGCCGGAACAGTCACGAGGTCCTGTCGTGGCGTCATCACCTCGCGCACGCTCACCCGCAGGAAACCCAACGCGCCGGAGAGCAGGTCCGCCTCGGTGGCATCCAGCTGGCCGCCGGCCGCGGCCTCTCCGAGCATCACCTTGAACTCCTCGGGACTGTGCGCCTGGATGAGCTCCTCGGCAGGCTCGACGCGGAGCATCCGAGCTCCCAGCATGCCCAGAGAGTTCAGAACCCAGACGATCGGTCGAAGTGTGGCCGCCACGGCCATATGGAACGGCGACAGGTGCAACAGTGTGCTTTCGGGCGCGGCGAGGGCAACCGACTTGGGGACCATCTCACCCGCCACCATGTGAACGAACGAAAGGATCGTCAAGGCGATCAGGAGGCCGATCACCGTTGACGCTCCAGAGGGCAAAGCGGTCCGTTCGAGAACGCCTTCGACCGCTCCGCCCAGAACAGGTTCGACGATCCAGCCCAACATCAACGACATCGCGGTTATCCCCAACTGGCATGCCGCCAGCTGCACATTGAGGCTCCGCATACCTGCCAATGCCGATGCTGCACCGAAGCGACCCTCTTCCGCCGCATCCTCGATGCGCGAACGGCGCGCAGCCAGGAGGGCGAACTCCATTGCGACGAAGAACCCGTTGGCAGCGATCAGCACGACGCCAACGGCGAGGAGCCCCAGGCGACTCATGATGCCAGGTCCGTGGATGACTCGGTGTCCAACACGTGGACGCCCGGCGACGGCGCTACCACGCGCACCGTAGCGACACGTCGCTCGTCCATTTCGGTCACCTCGAAGGCCCATCCAGCAGATTCGAAGCCATCACCGACCCCTGGAATTCGCCCGAGCTGTTGCAGCACGAACCCACCCAGGGTGTCGAACTCGCCCTCCGGCATCTCGAATCCGCAGGCGTCATGGACCTCGTCGGGATGCAACCGCCCCGACAAGAGGTGTGCACCACGCCAACGCCGCACCCTGGGCCTGCCACGTTCAAGGTCGTGCTCGTCGGAGATGTCGCCCACGATCTCCTCGACCAGATCCTCGATCGTGATTATCCCTGCGGTGGATCCATATTCGTCGAGGACCACGGCCAGGTGAGCGCCGCCGCTGGACAACTCCATGAGCAGGTCCTCGAGCAGCTTCGACTCAGGAACCATCGGCACCGATTTGAGGAGACCAACCAGTGAGGCATCCCTGCGCTCCGAGCGAGGCAGGGTCAACACATCTTTCACATGAACCACGCCGATCACATCGTCGAGGTCTCCCTCGTGGACGGGAAACCTCGAAAGACCTGTCTCAGCCGAGGCATCCAGCAGGTCCCCGACGCTCGAACTCAACTCGAGAGCCACTATGTCCGTCCGCGGAGTCAGTGCGTCGGCCACCGTCTTGTCGCCGAAGCGGAATGTGCGATCCAACAGTTCGGCCGTCTGACCCCGGATCGTTCCTCCCGCGGCACTGGTCTGGACGAGGCGGCGTAGCTCCTCACGGCTCTGCAGCGTCGAGAGCTCATCTGTCGGTTCGACTCCCATCACGCGCAACAGGGCGTTGGCAGTCGAATTGCAGACTGCGATCACAGGACGGAACACGACTGAGTACCCGCGGAATCCCGCCGCAAGACCCAACGTGGCCTCCAGTGGTTTCGAAACCGCAACAGACTTGGGAACCAACTCGCCGACCACCATCTGCACCACGGTCGTGAGCGACAGAGCGACGATGATCGATACGGCCAGCGCACTGGCCTGGCCGACGATACCGGCCATCAGCGGTTCCAGTGCGGCCGCGAATACGGGCTCTGTCAACAAGCCGAGTGCAAGGCTCGTGATCGTGATCCCCAGCTGGGCCCCCGACAGATTGAATGACAGACGCCGCAGGAGCGACAGACCTGTTTGTGCCCGTCGGTTTCCGTCACCCGCCAGGAGCTCCAACTTGGTGCGGTCGACCGCGACAAGCGCGAACTCCGTGGCAACGAAGAAGGCATTGGCCAGCACGAGAACTGCTGCGATCAACAGCCCGAGGAATGGACTCACGAGTCGGTCACCACCGGCATTGCCTCAACCGCTGCTTCAGCGGCACCACGCTTCACCGGGATCACGGGCGGACCACACCGACAATGGATCTGTGACGCGACCTTTGGAAGTCCACGAGGTGCACGGCCAGATTGTACTTCGGGATGACCCCCCGAGCGCCCAGCCCGCTCCTACCTGCGCCGTCCGACACGACGAGCGGGTCAGCTGCCTTACTTCGATCACCTAAAGAACCGCTATCCTGAGGGTGATGACAAGGAGCGAACATCCGCAGCGGCCTGAGCCGAGCGTCGATGCCACCTCCGATTCGAGCCGTGGCACGCGGTCGGAAACGCGTCACGCTGATGCAGTACGCGTGGCCGCCCGACTCGCGAAGCTGAGCGGATCCGCTCTGGCTGAGATCGATCTGACGCTCCCCCAGTACCGGGTTCTCGTCTTCCTCGACGTCGGTGGCCGTCCCGCTTCGGATGTCGCAGCCCTGCTCGATGTGGCACCCTCGACGGTCACCTCGGTCGTTGACGGACTCTGTGCGCGCGACTTCGTCGTCCGTGGAGAGGACACCTGTGACCGTCGACGAGTGGTCCTCTCACTGACTCGGCGTGGCCACGAAATGGTCGCAGCCGGAGATCGGATCGTTGCCGAACGTCTGGGAAAGCTCCTCGATCGCATCCCACGCGAAGAGGCAGACGCTGCATTGGCAGGACTCGAGAGCCTGAACGCCGCGATGGAGAACTACCTCACCGAGAAGTTCGGTCGCCCGGTTCGAATGACCTGAGCTATGGAGCCTCCCCGCCCGAGCGGTCCCACTCACGGCGAGGAGAGTCGGTCCCCACGCCGAGCAGTCCTGCGCCTGGAATCGGTGAACCTGCGACGTGACGGCAAGCAGATCCTCCGCGACATCAGCTGGACCGTCGAGGATGACCAACGGTGGGTGGTGCTCGGCCCCAATGGTTCGGGCAAGACGACCCTCGCACGGATCTCGAGCCTGTGGGCACACCCATCCGACGGCACGGTGGAAGTGCTCGGACAAAGGCTCGGCTCGACCGACGTCCGGACGCTGCGACGACGAATCGCTCTGGTGAGTGCCGCTATGGCCGACCTGGTCCGACCCGCGCTGAGTGCCCACGACGTCGTGCTCTGCGCCAAGAACGCTGCCCTCGAGCCCTGGTGGCACACCTACGACGCGGCGGACCACACGCGCGCGGACCAGCTGTTGGAGGATCAGGGCATCGCCTGGTTGGCTGAGCGCAACTTCGGATCCCTGTCCTCCGGAGAACGCCAACGCGTGCTGCTGGCCCGCTCACTCATGTCGGAACCGGCCCTGGTGGTCCTCGATGAACCGAACGCCGGACTCGACCTCGCAGGACGCGAGGAGCTGATCGACCGCCTGGACGCGCTGGCGGCTGACAGCTCTGGGCCGCCCCTGATCCTCGTCACCCACCACGTCGAGGAGATCCCACCGTCATTCACGCACCTGCTGTTCCTGCGTGACGGCACGATCACGACCGCGGGTCCGATCGACGAGACACTTCGCGTCGATGCACTTCGGGACTGTTTCGGCGTCGAGGTGGAACTCGTGGTCCACTCGACCCGGGGCGGCAAGAGATGGTCGGCCCACCGGACCTGATATCAACGGCCTTCGAGGTGAGCCAACAGCCGGGCGCGGCTGTTCTCGATCTCATCGCTCAGGAGGCGTTCGACGATAGGTATCCAGAGCGAACCTCCGTAGAACAGTGTCATCTCGACCGTGCTTCCCCCGTCAGGCCCGGAGGTGACGCTCGCTGTCAGATGCCAGGGGCTGTGGGAGCGACCATCGACCTCACGTCGCTCGAACCGGATCACCCCGGGTACCCCATCCCAGGGTGCCTGCCGTGTTGCACGAACCATGCGGAGCCGCTTCGACCGCTGCAATGGGCCGATTCGGGCGCGTAGGTCCACCAACCATGCAGGTCCAGGATCGCCGTCATGGACATCCGTCCGCTCCACACGGTCGACGATTTCGAGCCACTCGTCGTAGCCGTCGAGTTCACTGAGCGCATCGAACAACTCACCGGGCGTCACATGGGTGTCGAGTCGGGCGGCTGTTTCCACTGCTGCATTCTGGCCGGACAGGGTGGACTCAGCCACCCTCGACGGTAGCCGCGACCCCCGGTTGTGCGACGGCCGGAGCGATGGGAACAGTTGCCGGCGATACCGGCGGAGGCGCCTTGACGATCTCAACCATGGGCTTGGTCCCATAGGTCGCTATCAACAGCGGGTACGGGTTGACCGCATCACCGCCACCTGGGTGAACCTCGAAGTGAAGGTGCGGTGGCGTGCCCTTGGCGTTGCCGGTATTGCCCACGTAGCCGACGACGTCGCCCGCATTGACTCGCACACCGTCGGCCATTCCCTCGGCGAAGGAGACCAGATGGGCGTAGTAGTACTTGTTGCCCGAGTCGCCATCCAACCACAACCTCATGCCCCCCAATCCGGCAACCCCGACCCGATCGAGCACCCCGCTCTCGGTGGCCACCAGCGGGGTCCCCTTCGGGGCGAAGATGTCGGTACCTTGGTGCCAGTGCGCGGACGCGGTCCCCGACATGCGCGGGTAGCCCCACGAATCGATGAACTCCACCTCACCCTGGACCGGGAACACGAACCCCTTCACATAGATCTGTGATCCGTTCTCATAGGCCTGGAGTGCCTGGGAATCCGAGAGCACCTCAGCCAGGAGCGACGTCAGCTTCTTGATCAGTCCGACCTGTTCGAGCTGGAGATCGACCATCTGGTCGAGTAGCTCACTCTGGCGTCCGTTGAGGCGGGCCTGGGCACGTTCGTGACGCGCGACCAATGTCGAATCCGACTCGACGACGCTGTCGAGCATCGCCCGGGCCACCCCGATCTGCACCGGATCTCCGCTGCGCACCAGCGCTATCCGGTCATCTGTGGAACCGTTCACGAACGCATTCACCGTATGGTTCCGCAACGCGAGTGTGGCTTCCGCAGCGGCTTCGATGTTGGCCCTGCCCAATGTGTCCAGATCTTCGAACTGTTCCTGCAGTGTCCCGCCCTGCGCAGCGATGTCGTCGAGCCGGCCACCCAGGTCTCCCAGGAGGTTCTGCTTCTCCGTCAGTTGGGCCTGCAGCTCGTCGACCTTTGCCTGCAACACCTGGTTGGTGGCGGCATCGAAGTTGGGTTGGAAGACCGGCACCTCGGCACCATCGCCGGGTCCCGGATCGAACAGGATCGGAGCACGGGGATCGGCGGCCAATTCCGGAGGAATCGTGGTCAACGGCGACTCGACCCGGCTGCATGGTGGTCGTTGTGGAGGTAGCACCCGGATTCGAGGTCGTGGTCTGCCCGGGCGCAGTCGTTGATGGCACAGTTGTCGGGATCGTCGACGTAGACGAGGACGTGGACCCGGGGATCGTGCTGGACGTGGTGGAGCCTGTCGCGTCCTGGTCGCCATGTGGCTCAGCGGAGGCGGGCCCGACGACGGGAGCCTGGGCGCCGACCGCTACCGGATGCAGCAGTGAGATCGAGATGATTGCGCTTGCTAGCACGATCAGAGTTCTGGATTGCACCCATTCACCTTGTGTTCAGCAGCGCCTTGCATTCAGCAAGGTCTCACGTTCGGTAGAGCCAGTGTCTCGAGCAGGGCGGCGATCCATACTGAGGCCACCACCAGCCCGGGCATACGCCACAGTGGCCCAATTCGAATGCGCGACCCTACTCCCAGTGCGCAGGTTTCCCAACTTCCACACCGCTGCATTCAGCATCGACACTCTCGACCGATTCCTGTAGCCCCATGATGCTGGTACTGCCATGGCGGAGCCCGCTCCCGCTCCCGATACCGACCCGCCATGCGCTCATGGAAGCCTCGATCACAGCCGAACCCAGGAGAGGCCGCGCCTCGTGGCCGCCGAATCGACGATCCACAGGACGGCTGCACACAAGGCGGCCAGAATCACCGACAACGCCATCGCCTGGCCGAATCCCGCATGGCCCGGGCGGGACAGAAGACGCTCGATCGCGACCGGGACGGTGGGAGAGCTGCGCCGCGGCGACGAACACCGTTGCACCGAACTCACCCAACGCGGCAATGACCGCCAGCCCCGTCGCGGCAACTATCGAAGGCCGAGCGACGGGCAGTTGCACGGTCCACCAGATGCGCCGCCTTGATGCTCCGCCCAGGGCGGCCGCATCGAGGTATTCCTGCGGCATGGCACCGAACGCAGGTGACACCCCGCGGACAACCAGCGGCAGGGCGACCAGTGCCTGGGCCACGACCACGAGTGCTCCACTGCGTGTGAAATCCCACGGAACTCCACCCGATACCAGGAGCAGTCCGAGCCCGACCGTCGTGGCTGATATGGCCAGCGGCAACAACAGCACCCGCGCCGCAAACCCCCGCGGCCTTCCCGCCACCGCAGCCGCCGCCGGAACCCCGAGAACGATCGCGACCACGGCGGCAGGGATCGCCGAACGCAACGATGCTCCCACCGACGCCAGTGGATTCACCGCCAGCGAGGTGCCGGCGGTCGCCGACCCCAACCCGACCCAGTTGGCGAGCCCGTAGCCGTCACCGACACGGAACGAACCCTGAACCAGGACTGCCAGTGGAAGCACTGCGACCACTCCCACGATGAGCACTGCCGCCACCACGAGGAGGCGATCCGACAGGCTCCTGGGCACTCGGGCAGTCGCCGCACGCCCTGATGCCGCGGTCGTCGCCCAGGCTGTGCTCCCGCCCGCAAAGAGGAGCACGACCACGACCGTTGCTGCCTGCAGTCCAGCGAGGACTGCGGCTCCCGACAGATCGAACTGACGTGTCGCCCGTGTCCACATCTCCACCTCGATGGTGGTCACCCAACCCCCACCGAGGATCAGGACCACTCCGAAACTGGTGAGGCAGAACAGGAAAACGATCACTGCTGCCGACGTCACCGCCGGTGCGATCAGCGGCCACACCACCTTGCGCGAGACTGAGGCACTCGACGCTCCCGACAACTTTGCTGCTCCCAGCAACTCCGGATCCATGCCGGCGACCGCCGCACCGACGAGACGGATCACGACCGCGAGGTTGAAGCACACGTGCGCCGCAATGACCGCCCACCAGGTGCCGCGGAGATCAACCACACCGCTCGGCCCGAGCAAGCTCGAGAACGCAGCTGCAATGACCACCGAGGGCAACACGAACGGCACCGTCGCCAGACTCCGCAACAGAGTTCGGCCACGAAAGTCGTATCGAGCTATCACCTGGGCCACCGGTACGCCGACGACCACCGCCGCCAGTGAACTCGCAGCGGCCTGGCCGACGGTGAGTAGCACGATCCGCCAGGTCCGCGGCTGTCCGAGGATGCGGGTCAACGCCGCCGAACTCAGGTGTCCATCGATGTACACCGCACGAACCAGCACCGCCGCGAGAGGTACCACCACGGCCAGCGCCACGACGACCACCGCGACGGCGGTGGACCCGCTGATCCGCCCGCCGCGACCCGGATGGGCCGGACCTGCGCGAGACGGCACCGCGACGCCTCCTACTCCATCACGGATCGCCACTGCTCCAGCCAGTCGTCGCGGTGCTCATCAACAGCTCCGGCGTCGAGCACGACCGGATCGGGGGGCCTGGGTGCCCAGCGCAGGAACTCCTCGGGAAGGTCGGCATCGGTCACCGGGTACACGAAGTTGGACAGCGGCAGCGCACCTTGCCACACAGGATCCAACATGAAATCGACGAGTTTGCGGGCCAACTCGGGGTGTCTTGCTCCCTTGAGGACGCCCGCGTATTCGATCTGACTCACGCACGTGCCATCAGCGACCTCCGACGAGGGTTCTGCCAGTTCGCCGTCGCTGAAGACCACCTCGGCCGGCGGGCTACTCGCATAGGACAGCACCAGAGGACGGTCACCACCGTTGACGGTGTAATCGTTGTAGTAGGCGTCGTCCCAGCTCGGCGAGACACGGACACCGTTGTTCTTGAGCGAGCGCCAGTAGTCGAGCCACAGGTCCGCTCCGAAGACCTCGACACTTCCCAGCATGAAAGCCAGCCCGGGTGATGAGTTGACCGGGCTCTCCACCACCAGGAGATCCTTGTAGGCCGGTGACCTCAGATCCTCGAAGTCCTCGGGAGCGGCCAGATCCTGTTCGGAGAACCACTGGGCAT
Source organism: uncultured Microthrixaceae bacterium (assembly GCA_963805905.1). Classification (GTDB taxonomy): domain Bacteria; phylum Actinomycetota; class Acidimicrobiia; order Acidimicrobiales; family Microtrichaceae; genus JAMLGJ01. Next base: position 1,354,495 of record CAWDVV010000001.1, on the reverse strand, counting down.
CAATGTTGACGCACACCTCGGAGGTATCTATCGGAGTCAGTTGTTTCGCTGCGCCGCCAGGGGCCTGTGAGTCCGCTGGAAGACTCCCGGCACCGGACGGCGTGTACGCCTCCAACAGGTCTCCGTTGACCGCTTCCGAAATGCTGGTGTTGTCGATCCCGAAGATCACGTCTGCCTCCGGCTTGCCGGCCTTCAGCAATGCCCCTGCGAGCATCGACCCGGAATCCCCGGCCGCGATCACCTCGATCTCGGCACCGGTCTGCTTCCTGAACGCCGCTGCCGCCGCATCGTCGAGTGCGAACGAATCATACGTGAGTAGCTGTACGGAATCACCGGTGCCCTTGACTCCTGAACCTTGCTCGGTCACGGCATCGGCGCCGTCACCCGTCCCGCATGCGGAGATCGACAACAGACCCAGCGTGAGCAGCACCGCGACTGGGACAACGGCGTACCTGAAGGTACGGGAGGGACTGGTGGTCGATCGGGTCGGGGTCAACATCAGAGGTCTCCCTGGTCGGGTATCACGACAGTCAATACGCCACGCGCGACCTCGAAGGAGGCCGCCGCTGATTCGAACTCGTTGGACACTCCGAGTGTCGTTGCGGCATCGAGCACTGCGTCATGCAGTGGCCACCGCATGCCTGTCACGCTCACCCCTCGAGCGGGCCCGTGGAGCGCCAGAACGCTGGCAGTAGTGCCTGGAGGCGCCGAGATACTGCGACGGTGGTGAACCGGCAACACTCGCGCACGACCGAGAAAGCCTTCAATGTTCCACAACGAATAGCGCGGTGACCCGATGATCGTGGCGCTTGCGAAGAGGTGGTCGAGGCGGCCCCGCGGGCTCGCCACGACGATCAGATCCGACTCGGGCCGCACCACGCGCACGGCGTAGTCCAGCGCCAACTCCAGATCGGTCGAATCCTTGGCCACGTCATGGCGCTCGATGATTGCGCCGGCCTCGCAGACAGCTTCGAGCATCGAGGGATCCACCGAATCCATGTCGCCGACCACGGCGTCGCATGTCAGCCCGACCTCGACGCACGGAGCCAACCCCGAATCCGCCGCGATCACAAACTCCGGCAGAACGCCGTCGAGGGCTGCCACGACAGAATCCACATCGTTCGGTCCGCCACCGAAAATGACACTCGCACTACGGGATTCACGGGTGCCCATGGCACATCCCTCCGCTGGAATTACCCAGATCAGGTTCTCGGGTCGGTGGCGGCAGCCACCCTCTCAGCCCGGTACTCCGAGCTCCCCTGTTGTGGGTGCCACCTTACCCGATCAGATCTCCACCTGGGAACCCACCTCGATGACCTGGGCCGACGGGAGACCGAAGAACCGCGAAGCCGGCGCAGCCGAACGCAATTGAGCGGCGAAGAGCCGTTCACGCCATCTCACCATCGTGTGTTGAGGTGTCGGAATGACCGTTTCACGTCCGATGAAGAAGGTCACCTGCGAAACGTCCAACCTCCCGGACCCGACCTTCAGGCCATCCAGGTGGCCGACAACATCCGGCTTCTGCATGTATCCGTGGCGGATCTCGACCTGATACACCCCGTGACCCAGATCCTCGACACTGACTTGTGACCCCGACCACGTGGGTTCTGGCCCCACCTCCACCGACACCAGGAGAACCTCTTCATGCATCGCATGGTTGTGGACCGTGTTCGTGCGAAGTGCGGGCGGCGCCTTACGCGGACGGCCGTACAGGAACACGGCGGTGCCCGGTACCCTGATCAGGTCATCGGGGGTCTCCGTGAGGAACTCGTCGATGTCGGTCGCGCCGGCAGCGAGCGCCTCCCCGACCGCAGCGCGCCCGGTACGCCAGGTGGTCATCATAGTGATGATGACCACTGCGACGACGATCGGGAACCACCCACCACTGGGAATCTTGAACACGTTGGCACCGAAGAACCCGAGATCGAGTACAGCGAAGGGGACGCAGACTGCCAACGCCCGCGGGTGCTCCAACCCCAGCTCTTTCGCACGAAGACGAAGAACAACAGGGTCGTGATTCCCATCGTGGCGGTGACCGCTATTCCGTAGGCAGCAGCCAGGGAAGCAGAACTCCCGAATGCAATGACCAAACCGATACAGCCGATTGCGAGCAGCCAATTGACAGCCGGAAGGTAGACCTGTCCGGAGTGGGATTCCGAGGTGTGGTGCACTGTGAGCCGCGGAAGGTAGTCGAGTTGGGCGGCCTGGACGGTCAGCGAGAATGCACCGGAGATGAGCGCCTGCGAGGCGATCACCGTTGCACAGGTGGCCAGTATCACCAGTGGCCACCGACTCCAGTCCGGTCCCATGTTGAACAGGGGGTTTCCGATCGCTTCCGGTTCGCCGATCAGCAGTGCACCCTGACCCAGGTAGTTGAGCGCCAGAGCAGGAAACGCTATGAAGAACCAACCCTTGCGAATGGGATCGCGGCCGAAGTGTCCCAGGTCCGCATACAGCGCCTCGCCACCGGTCACCACGAGGAATACGGATCCAAGTGACAAGAATCCATCGAAACCGGTCCGACTCAGATATTCCAGGGCATGCCACGGATTGAACGCCGACAGCACCGCGGGCTCACCCATGATCTGGGAGATGCCCAGAACAGCGAGAACCGAGAACCACACCAGCATCACGGGACCAAACAGTGCACCGACCGCACCGGTGCCCTTGCTCTGCACTGCGAACAACCCGACCAGAATTCCTATCGACAGCGGAATGACCCAGGTGTGAAGTGCCGGATTGACAACTTCGAGGCCTTCGACCGCTGACAACACCGAGATCGCCGGGGTGATGACCCCATCGCCGTAGAGCAGTGCCATTCCGAAGAGCCCCACGATCAACAGCACCCACATCCGTCCGCGCTTGCGGTCCTTGCCCACGACCAACTCGGTGAGCGCGAGGATCCCGCCCTCTCCGTGGTTGTCGGCCCGAAGGATGAAGACGATGTACTTGATCGAAACCACCAGGATCAACGCCCACAGGATCAGCGACACCGCTCCGGTGACGTTCACCGAGTCGACCTCTATCCCGTGGCCCTCGAAAGTCTCCCTGAACGCGTAGAGGGGGCTCGTGCCAATGTCCCCGAACACAACTCCGAGTGCGCCGACCGTGAGCGTCGCCGCCCCCACCTTGGCCTTGCGGCCCACGGACGGGCCCACCCTCGACGAGTCGCCTCCCGATCGGCCGCCATCGCCCTCACCGCCCGACCCGCCGGGACCTGAGGTTGGCACCGTTCGTTCGGTTCCGGACCTCCCTCCGTTCGGAGAGGACTCAGTCACCGACTACGCCCGTCATCCGGGCGAGGGTTCGCAGCATCACCTCATCCGCTCCGCCGCCTATCGACCAGAGCCGCGTGTCCCGGTAGAACCGCGGCGGGCCAGAGCTCCTCCACATATCCCATGCCACCGTGGTACTGCACAGCGAGGTCCGCGACCTTGCGACCCAGGCGGGCGGCGGTCAACTTGGCAACCGTTGCCTCGCGGGTGAAGTCCTCGCCCCGGTTCGCCTTGGCAACCGTTGCCCAGTTGTGGTGACGGTTCAGTTCCAGTTCCGCCTGCAACTCGGCGAGCTGGTACTGGAGGTGCTGATTTGCGAGCAGCGGAGCGCCGAATGCCTGTCGTTCCTTCAGGTAGGTCACGGTGCGGGTCAACGCCAGCTCCGATGCACCCACCATCTGGTAGGCCGCGATCATTCGCTCATCCTGGAACTGGGTCATCTGCTGCTGGAAACCACGACCGACCTCGCCGATCGTGTTCGCAACCGGTACCCGGCAGTCCGCGAAGGACAACTCGGCTGTGTCCGAACCCCTCATTCCCAGCTTGTCGAGCTTCCGACTCACGGAGAATCCAGGAGCATCGGTGGGAAGGATGATCTGGGACATGCCCTTGTAGCCGGGTTCGTCGGATGTACGGGCCAACAGGCAGAGCCAATCAGACTGTGTGCCGCTCGTGATCCACATCTTCGTACCGTTGATCACCCACTCGTCACCGTCGCGTACGGCCCTGGTGCGGATGGCTGCAACATCGGATCCAGCGTCTGGTTCCGACACGGCGATGGAAGTGACCATGTCGCCCGCGATCGCCGGCTTGAGGTACTTCTCGCGCAGTTCGTCGGTTCCGTAGCGGTGCAGCGCCGGGGTTGCCATGTCGGTCTGAACCGAGATCGCCATCGACACGCCCAGCGAGGCGCTGCGGCCCAGCTCCTCACCCAGGATCATCTTGTAGGTGGTGTCCGAGGCACCACCACCCCACCGTTCGTCATAGGTGAGTCCCAGAAGCCCCAGATCACCCATCTTCTTGAACAACTGGTGGGCCGGAAAGGTCCCACTGGACTCCCACTCATCTGCGTGGGGGTCGATCTCCCTGTTTACGAACTCACGTACCGTGGCACGGAACAGATCATGGTCTTCACTGAACTCCAGCAACTCTCGCTCCTCATTTCGGACGGCACCGAAAGGCGCCCCGCCAGCCCGATCATCATGCGAGACTGATCATGGCTCAAATTGTTCACCGCGGACGCTAACGCGACCGGACCATCGAACTGCACTGGAAAGTCCAATACAACCCACAAGGTGTCTCCGAACACCAACGAGACCCGTCAACGACTCCCTGGAAGGAGTGATCATGTGGAGTGTTCTCATAGTGTGTGCAGGCTGGATTGCCGGTTGGGTCGCATTCGGGCGACCACATCGTCTGCCACCATCCACCACTCGCGCAAGCAACCTCCAGCGACCCGCTCTGTCGGTGATCGTGCCTGCCCGCAACGAGGAGATGTCGCTCGGTGAGCTGTTGGCCGACCTCCGTTCGAATGCGCCTGAAGGGACCGAGGTCATCGTGGTCGACGACCAGTCCAGCGATACCACCGCGGCGCTGGCTGCCGGGTTTGACGATGTCACGGTTCTGAGCGCAGGCGATCGCCCGCCGGGATGGACCGGAAAGTCTTGGGCCTGCCATCTGGGTGCCCGAGCTGCAGGAGCAGACGCCCTCTGTTTCGTCGATGCCGACGTGAGACTCGGCGCCGGAGCGATCGAATCCGTCACCGCGGCCCACGACCGCCTCGGCGGGTTGATCTCGATCCAGCCATGGCACACCACGGTGCGGCCCTACGAACAGGCATCGGCGATTTTCGGAGTGGTCGCCCTCATGGGCGCCGGAACCGGAGAGCACCTCGATCACCCGTGCGCCTTCGGTCCGGTCCTCATGACCTCGAGGACCGACTACGAGTCCGTCGGTGGCCATGCAGCAGCCCTTTCCGAGGTGGTCGAAGATGTCGTTCTGGGAACCCTCTACAGGTCTCATGGCCTCGGAGTCAGCGTCTTCACAGGCGGGGGCCTGGTGCAGTTCAGGATGTACCCCAAGGGCCTCAGGTCATTGGTCGAAGGATTCACGAAGAACTTCGCGAGCGGCGCGGCCAACACGCCGCTCTGGCGCCTGGTCACCATCGTGTTGTGGCTGTCCGCGATGGGCACCGCCGTTGCCATGGCCTGGCATACCCTGACAGGCACAGTTCCCTTCCTCATCGGGTTCGCCGCCATTGCCGCATTCGTGGTCCAGCTCCGGGTGATGTTCATCCCCGTCGGCCGTTTCGGTTGGCTGACCGCAGCCGCGTTCCCGCTCCTGATGGTCACGTTCTTCGCGGTGTTCTTCCGGTCCCTGTGGTACACGTTGGTGCGCCACGAGGTGCGATGGAGCGGACGGGCTCTGCCCCTGCGGGCCGACCATACAACCGACGGAGAGCCCTAGATGGTCCAATCCTCGTGCTTCTGACCGATTGGTTGGAGCACGCCCGAGCGTGGGAGGCGATCGCAGTCATCAGCGCGGTCTGGGCGACGATCGGGATCGTCTCGGGACTTGCGGTGCAACTACTCGGGACGGCCTTCCTGGCGCGGGACACATGGGTCACGCGCCCCGCGGATTCGAGGACCGCGGCCACGCCTATGACCGCGTGCTCCGGATCAGCCATTGGAAGGACCGGCTGCCCGAGATCGGAACCGCGCTCGGAGGCCCGCGTTCCAAGAGGGCCCTCGGAACCACGGGATCGGCAAGTCTGGCGGGCTTCCAGGCAGAGACGAGGCGCGCTGAGTACGTCCACTGGATCAACATCGCGGCTGGACCGGCATTCGTCGCGGTACTGCCTGCGCTGGGAGCCGCGGCAATGACCGCATTCGCAGTGGCGGTGCACCTACCTTTCGTCCTGGTGCAGCGCTACAACAGGTTGCGTATAAGCCGTGTCCTCGAACGCCGGGCCCGACCGAACGCACCGGAGAGGCAATGACCCCATCCGCAGCGAGACATGGAACCGTGCCCGGCGAGGGTCGCTTCGCCGAATACCTCCGGTCGCGGAACAGCACAGGGCCGGTCACGGGGACAGCAGCGTGGTGCTGACCGGGAACGCGCTCGGGTCCCAGGGCCGTTCGAACGGGTCCTCGACCTCTTTGATCGTGAACCGAATCCGACTCACGGCCTTCTTGCCCTTGAGTTTGTACCGTGGGGATTCCACCTCGAAGTTGCCATCGCGGTCCGAGCGCCCCTCAACCGCGTGAGCTGACTTCCAGGTGCCCTTCGCGTCCAGGTATTCGACCGCCACCGAGACCAGCGCGCCTGGAAGTGGTTTCCCCGCGTCGTCGTGGATCTCGACATTTCCCGATGCCAGCCACCTTCCACGACTGCTGTTGACAGACGATGCCGACCAACTCGCAGTGACGGTTCGAACCGGGACCGTGGTCGTCGGCGCAATCGTTGTGGTGGTGGGTTGCACCCAGGTGGTCGTGGGCGGCACGGCCGTGCTCGGTGGAACCGTGGAGGTGGTCGTCGGGACGGTCGTCGTCGTGGTCGTCGTCGTCGGGACGACCGTCGTCGTGGTCGCGGGCGCATCACAAGGTGGTGATCCCGGCGTGAGCATCTTGTCGGCCGTGGCGTCCCACTGCGCTACCACCGGGTGCCACACACCTTTGGCATCCTTCTGGAAATAGACCTCGGATGCGATGCTGGCCAGCACTTCGGGGGCCCCTGGCTTGCGAACCTCGGCCAGGTACCCCGTGACGCGATCCTCTGCGTGACAACTCCCGGCTGCCACTTTCTGGCCCATGCAGCTCACGACCACAGCCAGACCGTTGATGGTTATGGCGGTATCAGGGCACGCTTCGCCCGCCACCCCCACGCTCTCGTCAGCGGTCCCGGCCGCAATGGCAAGCTCGATCGCAGAACCGGCCGCATACAGCTCATTGCGGGCCTCGGTCGAGGAACCAGTTATCCGTAGGCCGGTGACCGACATGGCGAGCACGGCAGGAACGACGGCTGAAACAAATGCCACGAAGGCGAGCACCATCACGAGCGATGCGCCACTCTGGCCTCGATCACTGCTCATTGTCGCCTCTTGATGAGATGGAGTTCCTCGGAACGACCCGATGGGGTGGTGACTTCGAGGTCGATCTCCTGCAGGCCGGGGTCGGTCTCCGGGCACTGGACCTGCCCATCGCGATCCGCGGCGGCACTCGCCGAGGTCGACTTCAACGCGATGCCCTCAGTCGGGGGTTCGATGAAGTGGACCGTTGCGACGACCGTCCCGTACCCGGGTTCGGCCGGTAGGTCCTCGTATCGACCCGCTCCCGGGCAGCCCGCACGATCCACGTAGTCGCTCTCGGGGTCCTGGAGCATTTCAGCCGCGTTGGAGAGCATGACACCAGCAACGGCAGACTCGCTCTGTTGCACCGACGCCTTCATGGCTACCTGAAGGCCTGCGTATGAACCGGCAACGATCATCGACAGGATCACTATCGCCAGCAATGACTCGAGGAGGGTCTCGCCTCTCTGCCCACGTGCCCGTGCACGGTTCTGCTCAGGCTCCACCGACAACCGCCTTCGTGTTGCCCGACATCGCCACTGAACGAGTGATCACCCGCGCAGCTTCGACCGTCGCGCTGCCACTCAGCGCCAGGTGCTGGGTGGCTCCGTAGACCGTCCCTCCGGGAGTCGAGAGCAGGGCGTTTCCCGCGATTGCAAGCGAAGCGTTGCCGGTGCGCCCCTGGAACAGCGAGATTCCCTGGTAGAGCCCGTCCGTCGGAGGTGTCAACACGACCTTGCTGCCGCCGCCAATGCTGATTGCACCATTGGCCCCGTAGAGCATCACACCATTGCCCGAGATGCTTCCCCATGACATCGAGAGTCCCTGGTTCAACACGTATACACCAGGTTCCAACGTGTAGTCGCCGACTCCTCCCGATGCCGACGGAAACACGCCTTCGTAGACACCCGGACTGCACACCGCTTGTCTGCCCTCTGTCCGACACGACTTGTAGACAGGCATTCCTGCGGTGTCGGGTGCCGGGAGCAATCCCAGCGGATCCTCTACCGCACCGTCGAAACCGGTAGGCAACTGGTTCGCGAACTTGTCACAGCCGGTGCACGTTCCTGGTGTCTCGAGGCCGAGCACCCCCGAAACATCGATCCTCGGATTGCCGCCCATCGAGATGGATACATCTCCTGAGGATCCACGATTGAACAGGGCATCACCGGTGACCGAGATCCCCGAGGAGCCGCTGATCTGCAGCGGTAGGTTCCCTCCGAGAGCGATGAACGTCGACTTCGCGGGAGCGGGAGATGGTGTGGTGGTGGTGGTGGTGGTCGTCGGTGTGGTGGTGGTCGTCGTGGTTGAAGGAGGCTCCGGAACGTCGGTTCGGCGTGTGCCGAGCAGCTCGAACCTCGCGGTGCCATCGGCTGCCACAGACAGTGCGACTTCGCGTGGATCGGTTCCGGGCACACACTTCTCGTCGTCACAGGTGACACTCGGAGGTTCCGACATGTCGTGCACGAGCACTTGCGTAGAATCGACCGTTGCGACCCCGCCTGTGTCGCCCTTGACCTTGACATCTTCGGTCGGGGTGCCGGCGCACTTCACGCGCAGGAGGTCATACGGGGCTTTTCCGAGTATCGGTATTCGACTGATGCATCGCCCGCAACCGATGGCCCGAGAGTGAAGAGGTGCGAGCCACCCACTGAGCCCGCGCACTCCTCGACCACACCCGAGGATCCCTGAACATCACGGGCGAAGACCATCGTCGCCAACTGGGTCGCCACTGCAACGTCCTGGCGCTCCGCGGTGCTGTCCTTGATCGCGATGACACCCGAAAGGCTGATCGCCGAGACACCCACGCCGATGATGGCCAGGACCGCGATCGAGACCAGCACCTCCACGAGTGTGAACCCAGCTGAACCATGGAGATGTTCAGCCGACTTCGTCACCCACTCACGCTATTGGAAGATCTCGAAAATCGGTTCAGAAAGAATGTGCGCAGACTTCGAGGCTGACCCGTCTAGCTTCTAGCAATGGCCGCCAGGAGCCGAACCGCCACACGACCACACGGCTTGTCTCGTCGCGACGCACTTCGATTCCTGGTTGATCCGCGCATCCAGAAGGACCCCTATCCCCTCTACGAGCGCCTCCGCTCAGCTGGTCCGGTCGAGCACACCACGCTCGGGGTGACCACGGTGTGCTCCATGGATGCCGCCATGGACATCCTGCGGGACCCGACCATGTCCTCCGATCCCCTCCGCGCCAACCGCAGCTACGAGGGTGGCCGCCGAGGAACAGGTCTGTTCAGCGAGGCACCCGCTCGATTCGTCCTCAGACGCAGGTTTGCGAGCGACAGTTCCGATCGTCCACTGGCGACGCTCCGACGCGGCATTCCGACGCGCATGGATCCCCCCGGACACACACGGGTACGCGATGCGATAGCCGGTGCATTCACTCCGGCGCTGATTCGCAACGCCACCCCACGGATCAAGGAGATCGCGCATCAACTGATCGATTCCTTCGAGCCCTCGGGTTCGACGGAGTTGCTGTCGGCATTCGCGTTCCAACTTCCCCTGATCCTGATGGGAGACGTCCTGGGAATTCCCAAGGAGGATCACGAGGCCTTCCGAGGCTGGGCGATGGATCTGATCACCGGGTTCGATCTCGGCAGCTTCGGATCCACCAAGGCACTCCGCCGGGCCGACCTCGCAGCGGTCGCAATGACCGCATACCTATCGGCACTGGCAAGCCAACGCCGCACCGAACCACGCGAGGACCTGATGTCGGCACTGGCTCTCGCCGGATCCGACGGCGCCGGGCTCTCCACCACAGAACTGACCGCGACCGTCGCTTTCATGGTCGCGGTCGGGCGTGACGCCACGGCGAACCTCATCGGCAACAGTGTGTGGACACTTCACAACAACCTCGCCCAGCGCCAGCGTTTTGTCGACGAGCCCGACCTCGGTCGTTCCGCGATCGAGGAGCTCCTTCGAATCGAGTCGCCCGTCCAACTCGTACAGCGCATAGCAACGATCGACGTCGAGTTCCACGGCACGCCCATCCCGGCGGGAAGGCGGGTCGTGGTGTTGCTCGGCGCCGCCAACCGGGACCCTCGTCACTTCAGGGATCCGCAACGCCTGGACATCACCCGCAGTGGCACCCATCCAATCTCCTTCGGCTACGGCGCACACCACTGCTTCGGCGCCGCGCTGGCGAGTCAAGCGGGTCTGATCGCTCTGCAGACCCTCTACCAACGCCTTCCGGGAATTCGACCCACCGACCGCCACCCGCGATGGCGGGCATCAGTCGTGTTCCGGGGTCTGGAACGTCTACCCGTGAGATGGTGAGAACCGTACTCATCCAATGGTTCAATCCAGCCGCCGAATGGGTACCGTGCTGACCATGCCCCTGGATGCCGATCTCGTCAACCGTGTCACATGGAAGATCCCCAACGCCCTGGTACTCGTCGGCTCGCGATCGGGCGACGAATGGAATGCAATGACTACGAGTTGGGTCTCGCAACTCTCGATGGAGCCTCTGATGATCGGAGTTTCCGTCGACAACACCGCGGTCACCCACCGCCTCATATCCGCGGGCGGATCGTTCACGGTGAACCTCTGGGATGCCGGGAACACCAAGGTATTCGTGAAGTTCTCGAAACCGGCGACCTACACCGATGGCGCTCTCAATGGCTTTGCCATCCGCACCGAGGCCACGGGCGCACCGGTCTTTGCCGATTCGATCGCGTGGCTCGACTGCGAGGTGCGTCAATCTATCGATCTCGGAACCCACACGCTGTTCGCCGGCGAATTGCTTGCCGCAGGAATCGGAGATGACGAAGCCCGTGCCGCGTCGATGGCCGATACCCGCATGAAGTACGGCGGCGTACCGCGGGGAGGCCATCGCTGAGACTGCGGAGGACCGCAGGGCGAGGATGGTCTGTCCACGTGGCGCCCCAGGACCTACTGGTAGCTATGGTCGGGCGTGTCGCCGATGGAGCTGCAGTTCACATTCGAGGCGACGGCATGGCGAGCGGCGATTGGGAGCGTCCGACGTTCACCGGCACCCAGCCCTGCGCGTCAGCTTCCCTGGCCACTGCCGCGGTGTGTCGAAGATCTCGCTGTCGTCAACCCCCGCCATGGTGAAGAAGGGAACCTGGATACCGGACGCGATGCGATCTCGCACCTTTGCGACAGAAGATAGCGGAACAGTGTTCCGCTATCGGTCGGGGCGACCCGACCATCATCGACGGGGCCCCATCAATGCACTGATCGCCCTCGCCTCAGCAACGACGAGTTCTGCAGCCGTGTCCATTTGTTGACGGAATCGATCGAGAGGACCACACACGCTGATGACTGCTACCGGGACGTCCCCGTCGAGGATCGGCGCAGCAACCGAACTCGCGCCCGACTGGCGCTCTCCCAGTGACACGGCATACCCCTGCTCGCGGATCTCGGACAGTTCCTCGCGGAGTCTCGAAGGATCGGTCACTGTCGCATCGGTCAGTGGAACCAGCTCCGCGGAATCGAGGTAGTGCTCCCGCTCTGCGGCAGGTAGGAATGCCAGGAACGCCTTCGAGGACGAACCGGCGTGCAGGGGGTGGTGCACACCCAGGTTAACTGTCATCTTCACTTCCAGAGTGGGTGTCACCTGCTCGACGCATATGCGTTCCCAACCGCTTCGGATCGACAGCGTGGCGGTTTCGTTGGTCGCGCCCGAGAGCCGCTCCATCGCCTCCAGAGCGTGCGGGCGAACGTCGAGATGGTCCCGATAGCGCGCAGCCAGATCGAGCACGGCCGGGCCCAGCGAGTACTTCCGCGTGGATGCATTTGCGGTGACCAGGCCACGGTCCTTCAAGGAGGTCAGGATCCGGTGCACGACCGCTTTCGAGATCTCGAGTTCTGTGGCGATCTCCGTGACTCCCAGCGTCGGCCGCTCCGCGGAAAAAACGAACAACACATCTGCGGCACGCTCGATCGTTGCGACACGCCGCCCCGAATCGGCTCCTGAATCGCCTCCCGACGCGGCGCTGTTCCCGGCGCCCTTCTTGGCACTGGCCTTCTTCCCGGTGTCCTTGCTGACTCCACCCTTGTTCACGCTGTCCCTGCCCTCCCGGCCACCAGTGCTGTTTGTCGGACTCATTGGGCCCCCCTGTTCCGCTGTGTGGAACACTATGTCCCAATCTTTCACCGGGACGGGAACGATGACACATCCGAGGTCCCATGGGTGAGGCACCGTTCAATGTCCTGCACCTCTGCTTGACCCGTCGGCCGGTATCTCCAAACCGGAATAGCGTTCCGCTGAACGCAACAGCGTGATGGTGCCGCATCAGGGGTCCACCGGCCGGTCCCCGACCAGGGGAGTTCTGGACAGGTGAGATTGTGACCGAGGTATCGGACACGTGAAGCGCAGAGGTGATCAAGGTCGAGCACCCGACCCGCTGAGATTCGTTCCGCCACCACGGCGCCTCGAAGAACGGTCAGGGCATCTGGTGGAAGTCCGTGGCGCGCAACAAGCGGTGCATGACCCTCGACCTCGAGTCGCCCGAAGGGGCCGACATCGCAAGGCGCCTGACGGTTGCATTGAAGTGGAGCCTCACACCGAGCTCCTCGGCGCGATCGCACACCGCCGTCACCCAGGCTCCATCGGGTTCGATCGCAACCGATCAGACATGCTCGGCGTCCTCGTGGATCGAGAGGTGGTTGCAGAACTCCGGGCACACGAACCACCTGGTGCCATCGGGCGCTCGAACGTGTCATCTGGATCTCCTGGTGCTCGGACCTGGGGCTCGAACGAACGGTTCGGAGCGAGTATGGTAACAGCGTTCCGCTGACCGGAACATCGCCTGTCATGCAGGACCAGCAGCCGAGAGAGGTGACCAATGCCGGGTGCGTTGTCGGATCTGAAAGTGATCGAGATGGGCCAACTGCTGGCTGGTCCGTTCTGCGGGCAACTCCTCGCGGATTTCGGTGCCGACGTCATCAAGCTCGAACCCCCGGGTCAAGGAGACCCGATGCGCGAGTGGGGTCGCGAGAAGTCAGGCGGGCGCTCCCTGTGGTGGCCGGTGGTTGCACGGGGTAAACGGTCGGTCACCCTCAACCTGCGAGAGAAGCGAGGGCAGGCGCTCGCACGTGAACTGATCCGATCAGCTGATGTTCTCGTCGAGAACTTCCGGCCAGGCACCCTGGAACGTTGGGGACTCGCTCCCGCAGACTTGATGGCTGCCAATCCGAAGCTGATCGTGGTACGCGTCTCTGGGTACGGGCAAACGGGCCCATACGCCTCACGTCCGGGCTACGGAGCCATCGGCGAAGCAATGGGCGGACTCCGAGCGGTGATCGGAGAGCCCGATCGTCCGCCGGCGCGTGCCGGGATTTCGATCGGCGACACGCTCGCAGCAACCTTCGCCTGCCTGGGCGCCCTGGTCGCGCTCCATCCGCGCGAGCAGCTCGGGGCGCGGCCAGATAGTTGATTCAGCGCTCTATGAGGCAGTGCTGGGTGTGATGGAATCGCTCATTCCCGAGTACACCATCGCGGACTACATAAGGCCGCGTACAGGCTCGATCCTTCCGAACGTCGCGCCCGCCAACGCATACCCGACCGCGGATGGGGAACATCTCATCAGCGGCAACCAGGACACCGTGTGGAAACGGCTGGCCGAGGCAATGGGTCAACCCGAACTCGCCGACGACGAACGTTTCGCCACCCACAGCGCACGCGGAGCCAACCAGGCGGAACTGGACGAATTGATCGGCCGCTTCTCGGCGACGCTGAACTCGGCGGAGCTCGAGCAACGGCTCAACGAGCACTCGGTGCCCAACGGCAAGATCTACACGGCTCCGGACATGCTCGAGGACGCACACTTCGCAGCACGCGAGGCGATCGTGAAGCTGGCACACCCACAGTTGGGCGAGTTTCCGATGCAGAACGTCGTGCCGAAGCTCTCCGATACCCCCGGAGAGGTCCGGTGGGTCGGACCCGAGTTGGGCGAACACACCGATGAGGTGCTTTCGAGCGTCCTCGACCTCGACGAGGCAACGCGGGACGACTTGCGGACCGCGGGAATCATCTGAACCATGCAGATCGAGGACTCCAATATCGAGGATCCGGCCAACCAAATGCGACGATGACCACGTGGTCGGGCACCGGGCGCGGCATCGTCCCGAGCGGCACTCGAGGCTTTCGGAGCTCGACGAATCGCGGTCTTCTCCCCCTACCAACCCATCGCTGATTCACAGATAGGCACGTACTTCACCGACGCGGTGTTCGCGATCGCGTTGACCCTGCCGGTACTCAGCATCGGGTTGCCCAGGTCGGTTTCTGACGCAGCGTCGGAGGTGTGGTCCGCACTCGCTGATGTTCAGTCGCAATTCATCGCGTTCGGCGTCGCCTTCGCCCTTCTCGGGCGCTATCGGCATGATCACCACAAATTCGTTTCGGGGCTCACGGAAGTTACGACCAGGTTGATGGGGCTCAACCTCATGTACCTGGCGTTCGTCGCCCTGCTCCCCTTTCCGACATCTCTGGTGGGTCACTACGACGAGAATCCAGTGTCAGCTCTCGTGTTCGCTCTGACGCTCGCGACGGGGTACGTCGTGGATGCTGTTGGACGCCGCCAGGGCGTCGCAATCCAACCTCACCGGTCGAAGGATGGGAATCCAGGCTGACCGACCCCAGCTGGGATCAACTCTCAAGGCCCATTGCGTCCGAGCTGTTCAACCTTCCAGCCAGGTCCACGCTTCGGCGTCTCCCTCGAAGAATCCGGACTCGTTGGCGTAGAACGGGGAACAGAGACTCGCCAGGTGCTTCTGCCACTTCTTGTCGCCGACGATCGCCATGCGGCCGATCTTGTGGTGGTACTCGTGACCAAAGTGGAGATCTGAGCCCCACACGCTCATCTTCTCCGAATGGAAGCCCGTGAGGTCGATCAGCAGATTCACTGTTCCGTGCTCATC
This sequence comes from uncultured Microthrixaceae bacterium, assembly GCA_963805905.1. Lineage (GTDB taxonomy): Bacteria > Actinomycetota > Acidimicrobiia > Acidimicrobiales > Microtrichaceae > JAMLGJ01. The sequence continues at coordinate 1,339,250 of CAWDVV010000001.1, read as the reverse complement.
GATAGCTGCAGCCACAGCAGGCGTGAGCACCTCGTAGTCATCCTTGGTGACGTCCCCGGTCACCCTGAATCCCAGGGCGCTTCCGCCGCTGTGGTCGATGGGCATGATGGTCATGATCTGTTCTCCTGTCAGGCCGGGACAACGCTATATGCCCGCGACACCCGCGTGCGGTGACCGGCTGTGCTGCCGGACCCGGGCCGACTACGGACCGATCGGAACGCCGTTCTCATGTCTTCGCCTCCAATGCCGATGGAAGGTGATGCATACGAACCACATCGGTCCGTCGCGCGCACTTTTTGCCGGCCTGCTCGCCTTCGTGCTGATCGCCGGCGCCTGCTCGTCGGGCTCCGACGACACAGCGGCCGGTTCAACCCAGACATCTGATGAATCAGGCGCATCCGGTGATCCCTCGGGCGACGATGCACCGTCCCTGATCACGCCGGAGACCGTAGAGGGGTCCTTCGAGTCCCTCGACCGGATCGTCGGGAAACTGATGCAGGAGTCCGGGGTTCCCGGAATCGCTGTGGGGGTCGTCTATGACGACAAGTTGGCCTATGCCCAGGGATATGGGGTGCGCAGCGTCGCCGGTGACGATCCGGTGGAGGCCGATACCGTGTTCCAGATCGCCTCGCTCAGCAAGCCGATCTCGTCGACGATCATGGCCGGACTCGTCGGCCAGGGGGTGTTCGAGTGGGACGACCCGGTCTCACAGTACGCACCTCAGTTCCAGCTCAGTGACAAGTGGGTCACCGAGCACGTAACTTTCGCGGACCTGTTCTCGCACCGCAGCGGGCTGCCGGGTGGACCTGCAGGGAACGACCTCGAGGCGATCGGCTACGACCGCGACACCATCCTTGAGCGACTGGCGATGGTGCCGTTGGACGGCTTCCGGGACTCCTACAGCTACGCGAACTGGGGCTTGACACTGGGGGGCGAGATCGGAGCAATCGCTGCAGGCTCGGATTGGGAGACCGTCTCAGAGGAGGTCCTGTTCGGACCTGCCGGGATGGACAGTACGAGCATGCGCCACGACGACTTCGCAGCCGCGGAGAACCGCGCCGAACAGCACGTTCCCAGAGGCGACGGGGAGTGGACAGCGGACCATCTCCGAAACCCCGACCCCCAGGCTCCCGCCGGTGGTGTCAGCTCGAATGTGCCCGACCTGGCCCGGTGGATGCGGATCCAGTTGAACAACGGTGAAATCGACGGGAAGAGGATCATTGATCCCGAAGCGCTCGACCAGACCCACGTCCCCCACATCACGAGCCGACCCCCCAACCCCCCAGATGGCGGGCAACCGGGACTGTACGGGCTCGGATGGAACGTCAACACCGAGTTCGGCGGCCTCGTGAACTGGGCACACAGCGGCGCCTTCTCAACCGGGGCGAACACCACCGTGAAGCTCGTGCCGGCCGAGGGTCTGGGCATCGTGGCGCTCACCAACGGCGCTCCCGTGGGTGTACCCGAAGCAATCGCAGACACATACATCGACTACTTGGTGAGCGGCAAGGACAACACCGACGAGTGGTACGAGATGTGGAGCACCCGGATGGCAGGCGTGTACGGGGAGCCGCTCGACCTCGGAGCCGAACCCACCAACCCCGAACCGGCAGCGCCCGGTGAGGCATATGAGGGTACCTACACGAACGACTACGTCGGGCCGGTGAGCATCACCGCCGACGAGGACGGAACCCTGGAAATGGAAATCGGGCCTTCGGACATCACCTACACCCTCGAGCACCGCGACGCGGACACCTTCGTCTACGCGCACTCACCCGAGCTCCCCGACTTCGTTGAGACGGCGACGTTCGAACTCCTCGACGGTGAAGCGGTCTCACTGACCCTCAGCGCCATGAATGGCGCCGGGTTGGGTTTGCTCGACCATGTATAAGCGTCCATCGGCACCGAGCCGACTCGCCAACCGTCAGGTTTCGGTTGGTTCATCGAGATTGCCTGACGGTCGCGCCGCGGGCTTTGAAGCTGCCGTGGCTGCACTCGGAAACCCGGATCCCTGCCTCGTGGTGGTGCTCGCATCGTCACATCTCGATCACGGCGACGTGCTGAAGGGTGTCACCGAGGCGGCACCGGGCGTTCCGTTGATCGGATGCTCCACAGCCGGTGAGATCTCGGCCGCGGGACCCGGCGATTCGGGAGTTGTGGTTCTGGTCCTCTCCGGTTCGGGCTTCTCGATCGCCACCGGCGTCGGGGAGATCCTCGACGGTGACCTCAGATCTGCCGCCTCGACGGCGGCACGCTGCGTTGACGCGGTCGAGGAACGAACCAACAAGGTTCTCCTGCTGCTGTCCGACGGGCTCGCCGGCGACCAACAGGAAGTCGTGCGCGGCGCCTACCAACAGGTCGGTGCCGGCGTCCCGCTCGTCGGAGGCTGCTCGGGCGACGATATCCGCATGGAGGAGACCCACCAGTTCTTCGGCCACAGGGTTCTCGGAGGCTCGATCGTCGCGGCAGCGATAGCGAGCGATGGCCCACTCGGCATAGGCGTTCGCCACGGGTGGCATTCCGTGGGCAAGCCCATGTCGATCACCGGATCCGACGGCGTCGTTGTACGGAGCCTCGACGACCGACCGGCGCTCGACGCGTACCTGGATCGCCTCGATGCACCACCTGAGGCGCGCACCGATGCCGCTACTTTCACCTCCTTCGCTGCAACGCGACCCCTGGGATTGTCCCGACGAGGCCGCCAGGAGATCCGATTCGTGGCCTTCGCCGATTTCGAGGCTCGTTCGATCCATTGTTTCGCAGGGGTTCCCCAGGGCGGTGTCGCGTGGATCATGTCCGGCGACGAGGCATCGATCCTGACCGCAACGAGTGAGGCGTGCCAGGCAGCTCTTGCTCCACTCGACGGCATGGATCCCCTCGGTCTCGTGGTGTTCGACTGCATCGCTCGAAAGGGGTGCTCGGCAACGACGGGATCAATGAGGAGATCGACCGGATCCGACAGGACTGTCCGGATTCTCCGGTCGCCGGGTTCTACACATACGGAGAGATAGCGCGGGTTGAAGGAGCCACGGGTTTCCACAACCAGACGCTCGTAGTACTCGCCATCGGTTAGAGATGAGTACGGCATCATGGGCTACCCAGGAACTGGCAGAGTTTCTCGAGATCTTCGGCACGATCGAACGCGTCCCGATGCTGAGGTTGGCGATCGATCGGGTCGCCGAGGCACTTGACGCCGAGATCGCGGCCTTCGTCGGCCCCAACGAGGTGCCCGTGTGTCGAGGGTTCCCACCCGATCGATTGCCCGAGGATCTGCTGATCGGACTTCGTTCGAGCAGACCGCAGGAGGTCCACGTACCGCACATCGGTACCGGCCAGATCATTACTGCTTCGGTGAACGCCGATGCCGATACCCACCTCGTGGTCATCCGCCTGAGCGAGGAGTTCACGAGGGAGGAGAACACTCTCCTGAGTTCCATGGGACGGGCACTCGGATTGGCCAACGCCAACCGTTCGCTGCTCACGCAACTGGCAGAGCGTCAGGAGCTGGCGTCACGGTTGTTCCGGATCGAACAGTCCATCTCACACCGGGCGCCGCTCCAGGACGTGCTGGACGCCGTGACCGAAGGTACGACCGAACTGTTGCGCGCCGACATAGTCGGGATCCATGTATGGCTCGATACCGACTCGGGCAACGACAACAGGAGCGACCACTACGCGTCGGTGCGTGGCGTCAGCTCCAGATGGCGGGACGCGTTCGAATCGATTCCCGTGGGTACGGGATTCGCGGGTAAGGCGTATCTGGAGGATCGATTGGTCGTCACTCACAACTACCGCCAGGAACCAGATGCCATCGATACCCACGGGAGCTACGGAACCCACGCGGTGATGGCTGCGCCGGTGCATCGGCACGGCGAACCCGTAGGAGTCCTGTCCGTAGCCTCGAGGAGTCCGGAACGGCGCTTCACGACCGCCGAGCAAGAAGTGCTGTTGACCTTCGCCCAACATGTGTCGCTGGCACTCAACGACGCATCCGCGGTCAACAACCTGCGACGGCTGCTCGAGGATGCGACCCACCGGGCAAGTCACGACTCCCTGACCGGTTTGCTGAACAGATCGGCGGTACTCGAAGCCCTCGGCGACTTCCTGGACTCGGTCAACCCTTCGAATCCCATCGCGGTGCTGTTCCTCGACGTCGACCGTTTCAAGGCCATCAACGACGTTCTGGGGCATGGGGTCGGCGACCGCGTGCTGATCGCGGTTGCCGAGCGCCTTCGATCGACGGTGCGAGCCGGGGATGTGGTAGCCCGCCTCGCCGGCGATGAGTTCGTCGTCTTGGCACCGAAGATCTCTGTCGAGGAGGCCGAGGCAATGTCGGAGCGGATCAGCAGGGCTGTTGCACGCCCGATGGACCTCGACGACCGCGACGTCCTCCTTACAGCCAGCGTCGGACTCGCGATTGCGAGTGCACCGCTCCCGGCCGATGAGCTGCTCTCGAACGCGGACGTGGCCATGTACCGGGCGAAGCAGCATGGTCGGGCGCGGGTGGTCCACTTCGACCACCAGATGCGCGTTGAGATGATGAATCGTTCCGAACTCGAGCGCGATCTCACTGCGGCCATCTGTGATTCGGATCAACTGCTGGTGCACTACCAACCCACCTACCGCCTCGAGACCGGGCGGATCGACGGGTTCGAGGCCCTGGTGCGATGGTTCCACCCCAGATTCGGAATGCTCGCGGCCGGGGACTTCGTGCCAGTTGCCGAGGATACCGGTCAGGTCGCCGCACTCGGTCAGTTCGTGCTGAACGAGTCGGTGCGGCAACTTTCGGCCTGGCGGGCCATGGGTGAGGATTTCGAAGGCCTCACCATCGCAGTCAACCTCTCGGGCCGCCAGTTCGCCGACCCTGACCTGGTGAGGCTCGTTGACGACGTGCTCCACCGCAATGACCTCCCACCGGAGAAACTTCGACTGGAGATAACCGAGACCACCCTCATGGAAGAGACGGCTACCACCGACGCAACCCTGGCGGGATTGCGGAACCTCAAGGTCGGGCTGTCGATCGACGACTTCGGCACCGGCTACTCATCTCTCACCTATCTGAAGCGGTTCCCGGTTGACACCCTGAAGATCGACAGGGAGTTCGTTGCAGGCCTGTGTGCAGACCGAGACGACGAGGCCATCGTCGGCGCAGTAATCGCTCTAGCCAACGCGCTCGGGCTCGATACCGTCGTGGAGGGCGTAGAGAGCGACGAGCAACTCGCATGGCTGGCCTCGTGGGGCTGCACTCTCGCACAGGGGTATCTCCTGGGTCGTCCGGCTGATGCTGAGAGCACCACGACCGACTCCGTGAGTGCTTCGACGAGCCGGCGATTCAGCACAACCAGGTGACACGCCAGAGGATTTGACTGCAGCGGGGACCGGACCGTGGCCGGCAGGGGCAACGATTGGATCGGGGACGTGCGGCCAACGCCTTATGATCCGACGAGCGCCTGTCACGACGTTGTGAACACACCCTTGGGAGTATTGAGATGAACGACGAGCCGCCGGATCTCGCCGAACCGCACGATTTCGCCGAATCGCATGACCGAAACCGGGGCAGGGGATTCTGGCTGGTGGTCCTTGCCGCATCGGTGCTCGGCGTGGTCGGTTCGGTCGGCAGTCTCGTGTTCCTGACGGTGACCGGTCTCGGCCCCGACTGGTACGGCAAGTCCGAAACCGGCTGGTTCGATGGGAAACTCTGGTGGGTCGCGGTCGCTGGGGCGGCTGGACTGATCATCGGCATCCTCAGACATGTGTTCAAGATGCCCCCCGAGACTCCCGGCATCATCGAGAACATCAAGAGCGGCGAAGTCGACGCTGCCACGGTTCCCAAGATCGTGGCTGTGTCGGCCGTATCGCTCATAGGCGGTGCCAGCCTCGGCCCGGAGGTCGCGCTCGGTTCCATAGGGGGCGGCACGGGCGGTTGGATCGCCAAACGCCAGAACCTGGACAGCAGCGACTCCCAGGCCATGACCCGCACGGGATCGTGGGAGCGTTCGCGGGTCTGTTCTCCAGCCCCTTGACGACGATGATGCTGGTTCTGGAGATCTCGAGACCCAAGAAGGAGGGGTACGCCAAGAACTTCTACGGCACGCTCATAGCCTCTGCGGTCGGGCTCGGGCTCTACTTCGCGGTTGCCGGAACCGTGTTCATCGGGATCTACGACGTACCCAAGTACGAGTTCAAGGACTGGCATCTGTTCGCCGCTGTCGTACTCGGAATCCTTGCGGCACTTGTGGCCGTCGTTGCGGGATCGATCGGAGCCGTCATCAAGAAGTTGGTTGACGCAGCGAGGATCCCCGAACTCCTGTTGCCCGTACTGGGAGGACTGGCATTCGGCCTGCTCGGCGTGATGCTGCCCCTGACGCTGTTCACCGGCAGCGATCAGGTCTCCATGGTGTTGCAGGACAGCGGCAGGATCGGCACCTGGCTCCTGGTGGCAACTCTGCTGGGGAAGATGGTGGCCTTCTCTGTCAGTTCCGCAACCAGGTTCATCGGGGGACCGATCTTCCCGATCCTGTTCATGGGAGGTGTCAGCGGCGTGATCGTCAATCAGGTGGTGCCTGATGTTCCACTCGGACTCGCGTTCACCTGCATGCTCGCAGCCGTACCGGGGGCGATCGTTCCGGCACCGTTCTCGATGGTTCTGCTCGCGGTTCTCATGACCCAGGTCGGTCCGCTGCAAACAACTCCGGTACTCATCGCCGTGGGTACGTCGTTCCTGGCCCTCGCAGGCATCCGGGATCTGATGGCTCGGCGGACCGAGCACGATTCTTCCCCCGTGGAGGGAACGAGTTGAATGGTGCAGATTCCGAAGAACTCATCGAAACCCTGCGCCGCGGGTAGGACTCGTCGCGGTCGCCGGAGTAGTTCCTGGCGAACTGCCCCTGACATATCCCTCCGCTTCGAGGGCAGCGGCAACGGGCGAACCGTCCGCCTGTTGCCCGATCGGTGCTCCCGGCATGCCGACCTTGGTGAGCCCGGTCCGGTACGGGTTGTGACCGCTGGCGGGGAACACCGAACGAGATCCATCCTGTCATCGAGCGGTCCGATGTGCAGGCTCAGGTGAACCTGTAGCGGGACCGGAGGCCAGGTCCCGTTGAGCGTCAATCCACAATTGACCGAACCCCGGCGGTAGCACAGGATCCCCGAGTGGGCGTACACGGACTTGAACCGTGGACCTCTGCCGTGTGAAGGCAGCGCTCTAGCCAGCTGAGCTATACGCCCGAGAGGCTGTGATGGTAGCAGCATGGAACTGACACACCGGAAAGCCACCATGAAGTGTGTCCGGCAACAGCGGCGCGTACTTCACGCGCTCCGATGCATTTGACATCAACCGCCGCCTGACGGCCGCTCGGAACTCCGTATGCAATAGAAATCGGAGCCGACCGATACGTACCGCGAGGCTTCCTCCGGACAATCCAACGGAGCGCCCACCTGCGCTTCGATCTTGCCATCGTTCGGCATCGAACAGGGAATGAGGATGCCGTCGGAACCGTCATAGACCCGGGCACACGCGTCGAGCGGAGGGGGTTGCGCTTCGGGAGCATCCCCTCCTCCTCCGCCGACATAAGCGGTCACCACGAAAAGTCCCACCACTACCGCCACGATCACGATTATCGGGCCCTTGCCGAGCAGGAATGCCGTCACAGGCGTTACCTCCGGCCCGACATCGTCATCGTCGCGTTCGGACCCGCGGGCCGGATCGGCGCGTCCGGGGCCCTGCGAAGGCGCCTTGGGTTCCTTGCCATGCCAGTACGCACCACGGCCGGCTTCCGCCGAGCGACCGGGGCCGGTCCACGATCCTGGTGACTGACGACTCGCAGGGCGCTGAGTCGTGGGCTCTCGCCGGCCCGGGCTCGTCGGGCGTGTGGTCGAGGTGTTGCGCGACCCTCCTGCGCCGTTTGAACTCAGGTTGCCGAGACCCAGCGTGGAGTCGTAGTTCTTCCGCCTGGAGGGTTCACGCAGAGTGTTCCAGGCCTCGTTGATCTCACGCATGCGGCGATCGGCCAGCGCTCGTTCAGCTTCGTTGGCCTCATGGTGACGATCCGGATGCAGCACGTGTACGAGCCGACGGTGTGCCTTCCTGATCTCGTCCGCACTGGCATCGGGTTCCACGCCCAGCACCTGATAGAGATCACGCGATTGGGCCACACATGAATCGTAGAGCGACTTGCGCTATTACTTGGCTCAGCAAGACCGGATCTGGCTCGGAAGCCATTCTCTTGTAGAGTTCCACACGTCCTTCGGTCCACGAAACATTCGGAGAACGTAATTTCTGCACCAGTGAGCACGCCCCCCGAACCGATGGCGTCGCGCCACACCCCGGGTTCCATGGGCGCAGCCTTGTCACACCAGGCGTTCCGGCGCGTCTTCGCGGGCACCTTCAGTTCCAACGTCGGCACATGGATGCAGAACGTCATCCTCATCGAGCTGGCTTACGACCTCACCGACAGCTCCACATTCATCGGCATCATTCTCTTCGCGCAACTGGGGCCCATGCTGCTGCTCTCCCCCATCGGTGGAGCAATCGCGGATCGGGTGAACCGACGCGTCCTCATGATCGTCATCGCGGCGGTCCAGGGAATCCTCTCGGCAGTGCTCGCAATCGTTGCCACCCAGGACCAACCGAGCCAGGTTCTGCTCGTGATCGTCGTTGCCGGCATAGGGATCGGCGCGGCACTGAACGCCCCAGCCGCCAACGCGATCCTTCCTGAGCTGGCGGGCCGGCGCGACCTGCAGGGAGCAGTTGCTCTCAACTCAGCAGCGATGAACGCCAGCCGTGTGGTGGGTCCGATCCTCGGCGGAGCGGCTGCAGCGGTCGGAGGGGCGCCGTTCGTGTTCGCCGTGAACGCCGCCACCTACGGTTTCGTGATACTCGCCGTCGGCACCGCCAAGGCTGATTTCTCCGCCAAGGGCGAACGCTCCGAGTCTCCGTTCAAACAGATGCTGGGCGGTATGCGGGAGGCCAGAAGTGACCGTGTCGTGGGTGGGGTGCTGTTGACCATCGCCATCTACTCGGTGTTCTGCCTGGTGTTCATCTATCAGATGCCCCGGATAGCCGATCAACAGTTCGGACTCGTCGGATGGCGCTACACACTGCTGTTCTCGACCTTCGGCCTCGGAGCGTTCACAGGCGCCGTCTCGATGGGTTCGTGGATGACGCCGTTCAGGCGAGCCACCATGGTGCGGGCCGGTCTCGCGGTCTTTGCTGTGTCCCTGACCGTGTTCGCGCTCGCTCGCAACGGCTGGACGGGGTTCCCCTCGGTCTTCGTCGCCGGCGCTTCCTACTTCGTGATCGTGACAGCCCTCGTGACCATCCTGCAGTTGCGGGTGTCCGACGAAGTGCGTGGACGGGTCATGGGACTCTGGATGATGGCGTGGGCCGGCCTCGTGCCCGTGGGTGGACTCCTCGGAGGCGTCGTGATCGACATGATCGGGATGACTCCGGTACTCATCGCCGGAGCCGTGGTGGCCCTGCTACTCGCACTGACGGTCAAGCTCTCCGAGGACGGTTGAACAATCGACAGCCCGTTGTCGCCGGTTGATGGCCGAACGTCCTAGCGTGTAACGGTGCCGAGCGAGTCAGACGACGCCCTTCTCATCCGCGTGAGCGGTTCGGACCGGCCTGGCATCACCGCGGACCTGATGACCCTCCTGGAACTGACCGGGACCTCTGTCCAGGATCTCGAACAGGTACTCGTACGTGGCCACCTGACCCTTGCGGTCGCCGTCGATCGACCCCCCAACGGTCCGGAACGCCTCGCCGAGATGCTCGAGTTCTTCGGCCACGAACGCAAGCTGAACGTGACCCTCGAGAACGTGCCACCGCCTACGGGGTCAAGTGGCAATCTCGACGCCGTGACAGTTCTCGGACATGCCCGTGAGACGGAACTGTCGCCGGCTGAACTGGGAGCGGTCGCCGGTGCCGTGATCTCGGCCGGAGCCAATATCGAACGCATTGTGCGCCTCGCGCGCTATCCCATCTACGCCTACGAGTTTCTGGTGCGGGGAGCGGATCGGGTGGAGCTGCAAAAGGTCCTGGCCCTGGCATCCAAGACCCACCGACTCGATGTCGCCCTGCAACCCGCCGGACTCGAACGACGGGCCAAACGTCTCGTTGTGCTGGATGTCGATTCCACGCTCATCCAGGACGAAGTGATCGAGCTCCTCGCCGAAGAGGCAGGCTGTCACGCCGAGGTGAGAGCGGTCACCGAAGCAGCCATGGCCGGTGAACTCGACTTCGCCCAGGCGCTGCTGGCAAGAGTGGAGCTACTGGCCGGCCTCGACGAGGCTGCGCTCGACCGCGGACGTTCGCGGATGCGACTCACCCCCGGAGCGAGGACGTTCGTAGCCACCCTCAAGCGCCTCGGGTACACCGTGGGCATCGTCTCGGGCGGGTTCACCCATTTCACCGACGAGCTACGTACCGACCTGGGTCTCGACCACGCGGTGGCAAACGAGTTGGAGTGGCAAAACGGCCGCCTTACCGGCCGACTCAAGGGGCAGATCGTGGACCGGTCCCGCAAGGCCGAACTGCTCCGCGAGTTCGCTGGGGCGGAGGGTATCCCGCTGTCCCAGACGGTCGCCGTCGGCGATGGAGCGAACGACCTCGACATGTTGGCTGCCGCGGGGCTGGGAGTGGCATTCAATGCGAAACCCCTGGTCCAGCAAGCAGCCGACACCACCGTGAACGTCCCCTACCTGGACGCCGTGCTGTTCGTCCTGGGAGTCCACCGTGGCGAGGTTGAGGCCATTGACGACGAGGTGGCCCTGACCGACGGGCTCCGAAGCAGGCTCCCTCGGTGAGTCAGGCGATGTCGACGGGTCCGACCACTGAGACACAGCTCTGCGATGAGAACACATCTGCAGCCACCCGTTGCACATCCTCGGACGTGACCGAACGAATCCGGTCGAGATACACATCGAGAGGGATGACCTCGCCGAGGGAGGTCTCTCCCCCACCGAGGCGGGACATGCGGGCCACAACCGACTCCATGGCCATCACCAGGCCGCCGCGCACGGCGCCCTTGACCCGCTCGAGCGCCTCTTCGCTGATGCCCTCCGCAGCGAACTCCGCCGCGATGTGATTCACCAGTCCGAGGAGCTTCGGGCCCTGATCCGCCGCGTCGTGGCGCAGTGGACGCTCAGTGCTCCTGCGTCTGGGTGCTGTGACAGTTCCGAACCAACCGAATAGGTGAGTCCACGCGCTTCGCGGATCTCCTGGAACAGCACGCTCGAAGGCCCACCGCCGAAGGCGTGGTTGAGAACTGCCATGGCGTGTCGATCCGGATCGCGCAGACCCGGGGCGCGCCAACCAATGGCCACGTGGGCGAGCTCACCGGGACGCTGGAAGAAGGTGTGCGCGACGGGTACACCTCCGGGTGCAACCCGCTCAGGCGTCGAACCGCCCTCCATCGAGCCGAAACGTTCCGCCACGCGCTCCGCGAGGTACTCATGGTTGATGGCGCCCGCACCGGCGACGACCAGGTTCGCCGGTCGGTACCACCGAGAGAAGAAGCCGGCTACGTCATCACGGCTCAGGGCCGCTATGGATTCCGGCGTACCGAGCGTCTCGCGCCCGAGGGGATGACCCGGGAAGAGGCCTTCGAACAACCCCACCGAAGCGACGTCATCCGGATCTTCACGAGCAGCCGCCAACTCTTCGAGAATCACGTGCCGCTCGGCATCAAGATCGGATGCAGCGAGCGCCGGCCGGGCCAATACATCGAGGAGCAGGTCGACTGCCGTATCGGTATCGGTGGCGGGGACGCTTGCGTAGAACGCGGTGTGTTCATTCGACGTGAACGCGTTCATGTCGCCGCCCACCGCATCGAGAGTCAGTGCGATCTCCCTGGCCCCGCGCTCTTCGGTGCCCTTGAACAGGAGGTGTTCCAGAAAATGCGATGCACCCGCCTCGGAATCGGGCTCGTCGCGCGACCCGACTCCCACCCATGCGGAAACCGACACTGTTGAACGCTCTGGTGCGGTGTCGGTCAACACCCGCATTCCATTGTCGAACTCGCTACGTCGCACACGGTCCGTCGGAGGGGAATCTTCCCCCCCGACGGACCCGGTGCGCAACGACTTCATCGACGTGATCGACCCCGCGAGCCACCACGGCCACGGCCCCGGCTCGGTCCGGGACCCAGATCACCATGCTGTTCCGCAAGGCGTTCGTCGTAGTCGGCCGAGAAGTTGGCCTCACGGCGTTCTCCACCTGAAGACGACCTGGAGCTCCCGGCGGAACTGCCGGAGCGAACAGGTGCAGGTTCACCCTCACCGGAACTGTGGTCCTCGGAACGGCTGCCTCCATCTCCGCGTGTGGAGGAGCTTTCAGCAGAGGAACCGTTGGCGGCTTCGGCGCCGCCGTCAGTCGCTTTTGGGTCTGCGTCCGATGTGGGGGTCAGAGAGATCTTCCCATTGGGGTCGATGTCATCGACCGTGACCTCCAGGTCCTGACCCAGTTCGAGCACGTCTTCGACCTTGTTGATCCGCTTGCCACCTCCGAGTTTGGAGATGTGCACCAGACCGTCACGGCCGGGGAGAATGTTGACGAATGCACCGAACTTGGTGATGTTGACCACCTTGCCCGGATAGACAGCGCCAACCTCGGCGGTGGGCGGATCAAGGATCAACTTGATCTGACGCTCGGCCTCGTTGACCGCTCCCATGTCCACCGCAGCGATCGCCACGATTCCGTACTCGCCGTCGTCATCGACACTGATGTCGGCACCGGTCTCGGCCTGAATGGCGTTGATCACCTTGCCCTTCGGACCGATCACCTCACCGATCTTGTCGGCCGGGATCTGCAGGCTGACGATCTTCGGCGCAGTTTCCGCCAGTTCCGGACGGGGACCATCGAGGGCCCCTGCCATGACACGCAGGATCTCGAGACGAGCTTCCTTCGCCTGGTTGAGAGCAGCAGCGAGCACATCGGCGGGAATCCCGTCGATCTTCGTGTCGAGCTGAAGTGCTGTGACGAAGTCCGCGGTTCCGGCAACCTTGAAGTCCATGTCACCGAACGCATCCTCTGCTCCGAGAATGTCGGTGATGGTCGTGTACTTGCCGTCTGCGTAGACGAGTCCCATGGCGATTCCGGCGACGGGAGCCTTGATCGGAACACCCGCATCCATGAGCGACAGACTCGACGCACACACCGATGCCATCGAGGTCGAACCGTTGGAGCTCAACACCTCCGAGACCAGGCGGATCGTGTAGGGGAACTCCTCGAGTGAGGGAACCACCGGGAACACTGCACGCTCTGCGAGCGCACCGTGGCCGATCTCCCGACGCTTGGGTCCACGCATGAACCCGGGCTCCCCGGTCGAGAACGGCGGGAAGTTGTAGTGGTGGAGGTAACGCTTGCGGGTCTGGGGCTCGATTCCATCGACCATCTGGTCCATCTTGCGCATCCCCAGTGTGCAGAAGTTGAGGACCTGGGTCTCACCACGTTGGAACAAGCCGGTGCCATGGGCCGTGGGGATGATCCCCACTTCGGCCGAGAGCGGACGGATGTCGGTCGGGCCACGACCATCGATACGGATGCCATCGTTGACGATCCGGCTACGCACGGTAGCTTTCGTCACCGAACGAACGGCCGCCTTGATCTGCTTGGTGGTCGCCTCGGTGTCACGCTCATCGTTGGTGAGGCCACCGACCAGCGATTCGATGATCTCTGAACGCAATGCCTCCTCCGCTGCGAGGCGATCGGCCTTGTCGGATATCGACTGGACGTCGACCATCTTGGCCGATGCTGCTGACTCGACAGCTTCGAACACATCGTCGTCGTAGTCGGTCGACACGGAGTACGGCACGGCTTCGATTGCACCGTGGGCCGCCTCATACGCGCGTCGACGAGATCCTTCTGCATCGCTATGGCCTGGGAGATGTGCGGCTTGCACTCCTCGAGTGCAGTTGCCAGTGCGGCCTCGTCGACCTTGGGTGCGCCGTCCTCGAAGTAGCTCCACGACTTCTCGGTGCCCCCGGCTTCGACCATCATCACGGCGATATCGTCGTTCTCGAGTTGACGACCCGCTACGACGATGTCGAAAGTGGCCAGGTCGCGCTCCTCGTAGGTGGGGTTCGCGAGCCACTCACCATCGGTGGTGTAGGCAAGACGAACGGCGCCGATAGGGCCATCGAACGCGACGCCTGAAAGCATCAGCGCGGCCGAGGCACCGTTGATCGCAGCCACGTCATATGGATTCTCCTGATCGGCTCCCATCACGGTGCCCACCACGTGGACCTCGTTGCGGAACCCGGCCGGGAACGACGGGCGCAACGGCCGGTCGATCAGTCGGCAGGTGAGGATTGCTGACTCGCCCGCACGTGCTTCCCTGCGGAAGAACGATCCTGGGATCTTGCCAGCGGCATAGGACCGCTCCTCGATATCGACGGTCAAAGGGAAGAAGTCGGCACCGGGACGGGGTTGACGGGCAGCGGTGGCTGTGACCAGCACCCGTGTCTCCCCCAGGCCGACCATTACTGATCCGTCGGCGAGTCCGGCGAATTTACCGGCCTCGAATGAAAAGTGTTTCGTCGCGTCACCGGCAAGGTCTGCCTCGACGCGGATGGGTTCGGCCATTGTTCGGCCCTCCTTCGGTCCACCAAGGACCGTTCATGCGGCGGGCCAGTTCCCAGTGGTCGACCCCCGGTTTGGTCGCTAGCGTGGTGTTCACACCGTTGCCCCGAAAGAACGCTCGAAAGCAATATCTCCGTGGGGCGGGGTGGGCCACGCAGCGGGCCCGGACGTCGGCAACCGGTAACTGACCGGCGAGCCGCGGTTTGCGTTCCCTACAGCGTAGCCCACAATTCATCCCCGAACGCGAACATGCCTGCACCGGGCTGCACCACGCACAGGTGGGCAACACCCCACTCGTCCCGTGTGCCCTGCCCCTGTTGCTCCAGGTGCGTCGTACCGACACCGGGGGAAACGTGGATGGGGTGGCTCCGCCGTTCCCTCCACGTTGGGTGAATCCGGCTTTGCCGGTCCGAGGAGCAAAGGGAGCGCGGCCCATGGCCGCACGACCAGATGTCTCGAGGCGCAACCGCCGGCAGCGCCTCGTAGCGGTCAGCGGCGTAGGCCGAGTTCAGCGATCAGGGAACGGTATTCCTCGATGTCGTTGTCGTGCAGGTAATCGAGGAATCGACGCCTACGACCAACCAACATGAGCAGGCCCCGCCGGCTGTGGTGGTCCTTGCGATGGGTCTTCAGGTGTTCGGTGAGGTGCGTGATGCGGTCCGACAGCAAGGCAATCTGAACGCTGGTCGAACCGGTGTCGGTGTCGGTCGCTCCGAACTTCGAGATCGTGGCCTGCTTCGGCGGGCAGGTTGGTGGCTTTTCGGTTGGTCATCGAGTTGCTCCTGGGTGTAGGACCCTGCCACGTGGGCGCCTTGGCGACTCCACTGCAGCTACCGACATCTGTCGGAGCGGAAACTCTACAGCGATCGGGGGTCACTGGACCAGACAGGACCAGCGGCAACAGCAAGGATCGTGTTGCCATGCGCCCGCTCCCCGTTGGGGAGCGGTCAATCCATCTTCTCGATACGAGGCCGTTCGATGGTCCAGTTGTAGCGGGGCTGACGGTGTCGACCCGCCACCTTGTGGGTGCGATCCTTTCGGGAGCCAGCGAGAACACCCGGCGCATCTGGCTTGTAGCAGACACGTCTCCACATCGGCGAGCGTGGGGTTGCCGTCGCTTGACACCGGCAGCACGCAAACCGTCGCGGATGCCGTCGCCCAGCGGTCCGGCGAGCATTTCGGACATGATTGCCGGCAACGACTCGGGGTCCTTGAGCAACCAGGAATGGCCGCCCCGCTGAACGGTCACGAGGGTACCCTCGGTGCGCCGGGCCGTGTCCACCGAGGTGCGATGCGGTACCGCAAGGTCATACGACCCGTGGATCGCAACAACTGGCACGTTGTGGCGATGGAGTTCATCGAGGGCATACCGACTCGAGCGTGTCCGCAGGATCGACATCACCGGGCCGAGCAGACGCCAGGGCTGCGTAACATGGCCGACGAGCGTCGGAGTGACCAGACCGCATCAGCTTGACCGCCTGACGCGGATCCGAGAATGCAGGAGCGACGCTCACGGAGTCGACCAGTAGGAGCA
This sequence comes from uncultured Microthrixaceae bacterium, assembly GCA_963805905.1. GTDB lineage: Bacteria > Actinomycetota > Acidimicrobiia > Acidimicrobiales > Microtrichaceae > JAMLGJ01. The sequence continues at coordinate 1,323,132 of CAWDVV010000001.1, read as the reverse complement.
TGCCGATCGCTGCCAGCAGTGGCGGGTTCACCCTGAACAGGTAGACCATCCGGTCCCATGTGTCACCGACGATCGCGTCGATGAACACCACACCGAGGGTGCGGTCGGGCCACTTGGACGCGAGACGGGCAACCAACTGGCCACCCATCGAATGGCCGGCGAGTACGAAACGCTCGATGCCGAGTTCGTCGATAGCCCGACCCAGCAGATCGGCGTAGTCGTTGATGTTGTGTCCCGACAACGGCAGACCCTGGGTGGCGCCGTGACCCGCGGTGTCGATGGCAATGACCCTGAACCCCATGCGCACCAGCCGGGACAGGGATTGGGCGTAGAGAAAGCCCTCGGCCGAGAAGCCGTGCACCACGACCAACGGAAGGCCTTCGCCTGCGATGGTCACCCCCACGGTGTGCCCATCGCTGAGCGTGAACTCGTGGCGCGCCAGATTCGGCACCTCGACCACCCCCGCCAGTTCGGGTTGGTCCAGAACCGGTCCCTCTATCGGGTCCAGAACCTGCGCCATCTTGTCACCTTTCGATACCTTCCAGCCGGCCAACACGGGCGCCGACCCGCCCATCCACATCACTCCCGTTCCATCCGACATGGCCGCGGCTGTCAGGTGTGCGACAACTACCGATATCAACGGTAACGGCTGGCAACCCCGACGCGACGCATCCATGGTGACCCGCTGATCCCCGGTGTCACATCAATGTATCCGTCCCTGATCAGTGCGGGCGAGGCGTTCACGCGCGTCGGCGCAGTCGAGGGCCAGCTGCTCACTGAGGGCATCCACACCGTCGAAGGCCTGTCGCCGCGGATGCGGTGCTCGAGGCGCACCGCGACGCGCTCGCCGTAGAGGTCGCTCCGCGAAATCGAGCACGTGCACCTCGAGCAGAGTGGCCGACTCGTCGTCGTAGAAGGTTGGACGGTGTCCGAGGTAGATCGCACTCGGCAGAGGAGTCGCGTTCCGGTCGACGTCGAGGCGCACCAGGTGGCCGGCGTAGATCCCGTCAGCTGGCATCAGGATCTCCTCGCCGATCGCCACGTTGGCCGTGGGAAACCCGATCTCGCGGCCCGCGCTCTGTCACCGGGCACCACCGGCCCGCGCATCTCGTGGGGTCGCCCAGCATCCGTTGGCATCGTCGAGTCGACCCTCGTGCAGGGCGCGACGGATGGCAGTGGAGCTGACCTGCGCATCGTCGCGGGCCGGGTTCTCCATCGGCGCCGACCAGGCGGACACCTGAGACCTCGAACCCGAGCTCCGAACCCATCTCGGTCAGCAGCGCCACGTTGCCCGCGCCGGCGGTGACCGAAGTGGAAGTCCTCCCCCACGACCACCTGCCGTGCGTTGAGACATCCCACGAGCACCTCACGGACGAACTCCTCGGCGCTCTCCTGCGCGCGCTCGATGTCGAAGCGGATCACCACGACGATGTCGATGCCCGTGTCTGCCAGCAGCTCGAGTCGCTGGTCGAGGTCGGTGAGCAGCCGTGGCGCGGACTCGGGTCGGATCACCTGGGCCGGGTGGCGGTCGAAGGTGACCAGCGCGCTGCGGTGGCCACCGTCCCTCGCACGCGAACACACGTCCTCGATCACCCGGCGGTGACCCAGGTGGAGGCCGTCGTAGGCCCCGATCGTGACGACCGTGCCCTCTGGGGGCCGGGGGCACGTTCGGTGTCACGAACGATCTGCACGACCCAACGCTACAGGGACCGGGCCGACCGCCGGGCCCCGGCCTTGCCCGGAACGACGCGAACAGATGAGTCGGTCAATTGCTTCAGGAGATCGCGTACACCATCGCAGGTTTGACCGTGTTTCCACGGTGCGGCCCGTAGACCGCCAACAGATCGCCGTCGGGACCCGACACCGCCCATGGGCCCTCGTCCGAAGGGCCCCTCACCGCCGACAGTCGGGGCCGAGTGGGAGACGTTCGAGCACCTTGCCGTGGCGCACGTCCGCTGCGGTCGGTCCGTCTACCGCACGGAGCGAGGACCGGCGTGATTGCCTCCGACGGGTCGCAGACGCCGGAGACTCCATGGGATGGGCCTCGTCGATGCCGAACGGCCCCACCGCGGTGCGGCGCAGAGCCGCACAGGTGTGCTCCGCCTCCGAGTGCCGCTCCGAGCTCGGCGGCGAGCACCCGCACGTAGGTGCCAGATGAACACTCGACGATGGCCCGGTAGACCATCGGATCGTCGGTGGGTCCGACATCGAAACGGCGGACCGTCACCGGTCGTCGCCGCCCGCTCCACCTCCTTGCCCTCTCGCGCCAGTTCGTGCAGCCGCCGACCGTCGACCTTCATCGCCGAGACCATCGGCGGCACCTGTTCGATCTCGCCGACGAACCGCTGAGCCGCGGCGCTGACCCGATCCGGACGCCGGGTACAGCCATGTCGTGGACCCGCGGTGACCTCGCCGTCGGCATCGAGTGAGTCGGTCTCGGTGCCCAGGCAGATCAGCGCCTCGTAGGTCTTGTCCAGCCCCGAGAGGTAGCGCAGGAGCTTCGTTGCCGCGGCCCACGCCCAGAACCAGCACACCGGTCGCCATCGGGTCGAGCGTGCCGCTGTGGCCCACCTTGCGGGTTCCGAGCATACCTCGACACTTCGCCACGACGTCGTGGCTCGTCCACCCGGACGGCTTGTCGATGACCGCGAACCCCACCGGGTCGCCGCCGGCTTCGAAGCCCGCGCACTCGGCTCGTCGGAGGTCCTACCCACCGGAGGCGTCAGGGTCGTCGCGTCGTCATCGTCGCCCGGTCCCCATCGACCGGAGCCCGCCTCGTTCAGGTCAGCCAGAAGGTCATCGATGCGCATCGCCTCGGTGAGCACGTCGTCGGGATGGAACTGGATCTGCGGCGTTCGCCGCGCACGCACCTCACGGTTCACGACCTGCTGGATCGGCCACCGGACCGCATCCAGGCCTCAGCGACCTCTCCGAGGCGTCCTTCAGCCTCAGCAGACAAAGCCGAGTAGTAGACCTCAGCGCGCGCCAGGGATCGGTCGACCTTCACCGCCGTGACGGTGACCAGTTCGGTACGTTCGTCGCCGATACGTTCGAGTTCCGACGCGACGATCTCGCGGACCAGCTCACCGATCCGGTCGGTGCGCTGGAAAGGCTTGGGATTTCTGCCGCGAGCCATCGAATCCTCCGCGTTCGGCGAGCAGGGCACCTGTTCGAGCGCCCCTCGTGTTCATCAGGTCCGGGGAATCTCCTTGAGATCGAATGTCTCGATGATGTCGCCAGGCTTGAGATCCTGGAAGTCCGACAGGCCGATGCCGCACTCGTAACCTGCGGCGACCTCTCGGACATCGTCCTTGAACCGCCGCAACGACGAGACCTCACCCTTCCAGATGATCGTGCCGTCACGCAGGAAGCGCACCTTGGACCCGCGGGTGATCTGGCCGTTGCTGACCATACAGCCGGCAACCGCACCGATCTTCGGAACCCGGAACACTTCCCGGACCTCGGCATCGCCGGTGACGATCTCCTCGTACTCGGGTTCGAGCATCCCGACCATCGCAGCTTCGATGTCCTCGAGAAGCTTGTAGATGATCTCGTAGGTACGGATCTCGCACGTCCTCTGCCTCGGCCATCTCACGTGCCTGACGATCTGGGCGCACGTTGAAGCCGATGATCGTGGCCGAGGAGGTGGCCGCGAGTTGGATGTCGCTCTGGGTGATCCCGCCGACACCTCGGAGCACGAAGCCGACCTTGACCTCGGGGCGCTCCAGCTTCTTGAGCGATTCAGTGACCGCCTCGAGCGAACCCTGCACGTCAGCCTTGACCACGAGGTTGAGCATCGCCTGCTCACCCGCCTGTATGGCTGCGAAGATGTCTTCGAGCTTGGCTCCGGAACTCATCACCGAGGCATCACGTGCACGACCCGCTTCCCGCTGCCAGTGTTCGCGCTTCTCGGCCACCGAACGGGCCTTGCGCTCATCGGGGGCCACCACGAAGGTGTCGCCCGCGGCAGCAACGTCGGACAGCCCGAGAACCTGGACCGGAGTTGCCGGACCGGCGGACTTGACGTTCTCACCGCGGTCGTTGACGAGCGCCCGGATTCGTCCCCAGGCAGGACCCGCGACCATGGGATCGCCCACTGAGAGCGTCCCACGCTGGACCAGAACCGTTGCAACAGGACCCCGGCCGACATCCAGGTAGGCCTCGAGCACGACACCGGTGGCGCGGCCTTCCGGGTTGGCCCTGAGGTCCTCCAACTCCGCTACCAAAGCGATCTGATCCAACAGATCATCGACGCCCAGGCCCTCCAGTGCGGAGACCTCGACGGTGATCGTGTCGCCACCCCATGCCTCTGGCACCAGGTCGTGTTCGGAGAGTTGCTGCATCACCCGGTTGGGGTCGGCGCTCTCGCGATCGATCTTGTTGATTGCAACGACGATCGGCACTTCAGCGGCCTTGGCGTGCGCTATAGCCTCTTCGGTCTGAGGCATGACACCATCGTCAGCCGCCACGACCAGGACGACGATGTCGGTCGCCTCAGCGCCCCTCGCACGCATCGCGGTGAACGCGGCGTGACCCGGGGTGTCGATGAAGCTCAACGGTTGACCGTTCTTGACCACCTGGTAGGCACCTATGTGCTGGGTGATACCGCCGGCCTCGCCTGCGACGACATTGGCTTCGCGGATGTAGTCCAACAACTTGGTCTTGCCATGGTCGACGTGGCCCATGACCGTGATGACCGGTGGGCGGTGGGGCTGATCGCTCAGGTCTTCTTCTTCGGGGAGGTCGAGCACCTTCTGGAGTTCGACCTCCTGTTCCTGACCCGGATCCACGAGATCGATCTCTGCGCCGACATCAGCAGCGAAGAGCTCGATCATGTCGTCGGTGAGCGACTGCGTGGCAGTCACCATCTCGCCCTGCTGCATCAGGAAACGCACGACGTCTGCGGCCGTACGGTTCAGCTTCGGTCCGAGATCCTGGGGCGAGGATGCCCGTTCGACGGTGATCATTCCCCCCGGGACGGGCGCCTCGGCCGGCGTATAGGTGGGAACGTCCATCGGCTGGAGTTCTTCACGATTGCGACGACGCCGACCCTTGCGACGTGGGGGACGAGGACCACCGCCGGGACGACCGCGGCCTCCGGGAGGTCCTCCGCCGGGGCGACCCGCGGGAGGTCCTCCGCCGGGACGGCTGGGAGGTGCCCCGCCGAAGCGGTTTCCACCGCCACCAGAAGGACGACCGCCGCTGGGGCCCCCTGAACGGGTGGGTGCGTCGGCTTTGCGACCTCCCAGACCGGGAGGCGGTGGTATGGGTTTGCCCGACGCCGATCGTGGTGGTCCGGGCGGGGGTGGGATCGGTTTGCCCGAAGTCGACGTGGGTGCGCCGGTTGCCTCGTCCGCGGGTTCGGCGGCGACGTCCGTACCCGAAGCTGCGGTGTCGACAGCGGCGGCATCCGTGCTCGGCGTAGCCGACGCACTTTCGGCTGCGCCGGCGTCGGACCCTGACTTCACCGCCGGTTGATCCGGCGTCGTGCCACCAGGGGGAGGTTCCGGAGCTGATGGAGCAGGCGTTGATGGAGCAGACGCTGACGGCGTAGGCGTTGATGCAGCAGCCGACGGGGCAGGCGCTGCAGTGGGCTCAACCTCGACTGGAGGACGAGGACGGCCGGTGGGAGGCTTCGAGGAAACAACCTTGTGTGTCCCGGCGCCGTCGGTTGGTTCGCCTGCAACGGATTCCGATGGCTCACCTGCAGGCGTGACCGCCTCGCTGGGAACCGACGTTGCCGTGTCAGGAGAACTTGTACCGGGCGCTGCACCAGTCGGTTCGGCGTCGGGAGTCTGCTCGGTGGATCCTGTAACCGGGAGATCCGTTGTGACCGGCTGCGCTTGTTCAACAGCGTCTTTGTCACCGACGGCAGGCGCCTCTACGACCTTGTCGCTGGTTTCAGCAGTCGCGGCTTTCGGAGCCTTCTCGGCCGGCGCTTCCGCGGGAACCTCCTCGGCGGGTGCTTCCGCGGGAGCTTTCTCAGCCGACTCCTTCTGCGCAACTGCCTTCTTGGCCGGCGCCTTCTTGGCCGGCGCCTTCTTGGCAGAAGCCTTCTTGGCCGGAGCCTTCTTCTTGGCCGGAGCCTTCTTCTTGGCCGGCGCCTTCTTCGGTTCCTCAGGTTGCTCATCGCGCGTGAGACCCTCCCGATGTGCCTTGCGGCGGATCTGATCCGCGTAGGCCTCATCGAGTGAGGAGGAGTGGCTCTTCACTGCGTAGCCCATCGAAAGGCACAGATCCAAGCATTCCTTGTTTGTCATCCCGAGCTCTTTGGCGAGTTCGTAGACGCGCTTCTTTCCCTTTGCCAAGGTCTTCCGTTCGTTGCTGTCTTACGGTGGCGGCAAACACGGCGCCCTCGGGCGACGCGCTCAACCAGCGGTCATCTATCCTCGCACGTCTCGAACATCGACACGAACCGTGTGTCCGATGTCCCACGAACACGGATCCCCGAAGCCCGTCGACGACACCCGAATCCTCCAGGCCCGAGCGCTCGGGGAACCGATCAATCCGACGGTGGTTCGGCTCCTGATTCGGGCTCTGGTTCGGGGGTGGTCCCGGAACCGGTTTCGGACTCCGGAGCGTCCTGCGGCTCCGACCCCTCCACAATCGACCCCGGCTCGTCGGTGGTGACCTCGTCGTCAGGAGATTCCGCTGTGCCAGCTCCGTCCTCAGCACCCGACTCGGCGTCTTCATCGCCGTCGGTCCGGCCCTCGCCCTCGGTCTCCGCTTCGGGTTCCGGTTGGCTCGCCTGCCATTCTTCAATGGTCAATGGAGCACTGCCATCGGCAGGTTGCCACATCTGCTCACCCGATTCGGGGTCGACGATCCATTCGCCCTCCGCCCACGAATCGCCGCCGTAGGCTTCCTCATAGGCTTCCTGGGCAGCCATATCGGCCTCTGAATGGATGTCGATGCGCAAACCGCTCAAGCGGCTCGCCAACCGCGCGTTCTGGCCTTCCTTGCCGATTGCCAGTGACAGTTGTTGATCGGGCACGATCACATCTGAACGACCGGCCTCCTCATCGATGCGCACCTCTTTGACCCTCGCCGGTTGAAGCGCCTTCATCACGAAGTCGTGGCGATCCTCCGAGAACGGGACGATGTCGATCTTCTCGCCTCTGAGTTCATTGACAACCTGGCGGACCCGGGCGCCGCGAGCTCCGACACACGCACCTACCGGATCGATGTTGGCATCGTTGGACCACACTGCGATCTTGGTGCGCTGACCGGGTTCACGGGCACATGCACGCATCTCCACCACGCCGTCGGCGATCTCGGGAACCTCGAGCTCGAAGAGACGCTTCACGAGGCCGGGGTGTGTACGCGACACCACGATCTGGGGGCCTTTGATGGTCTTGCGAACCTCGACGATGTAGGCCTTCACCCGCTCACCCGGTTCAGGGCGTTCGAAGCTCACCTGTTCTGACTGCGGCAACAGGGCTTCCACCCGGCCCAGGTCCAGCAACGTGTACCGGGCATCACTCTGTTGGATGATCCCGGTGACGATGTCACCCTCCCTGCCGGCGTACTCCTCGTACTTGAGCTCACGCTCCGCCTCGCGGATGCGCTGGCTCATGACCTGACGGACAGTCTGCGCCGCAATGCGACCGAAGTCGTCTGGCGTTACATCCAGCTCGGGACCGATGGGATCGCCCTCTTCGTCCAATTCCTGGGCGAAGACTCTCATCTCACCGGTTTCGGTATCGATGTTGACCCAGGAGAACTCGTAGGCACCATCCTGCTTCTTGTACGCGACTTCGAGCGCTTCGGCGAGTGCGGCAAACAGGGTGTCGACCGAAATACCACGCTCGGTGGCAACAGCGGCCAGGGCCTCCATCATCTCGGGGTTCATCAGGTGTCCTCTTTGTTGGATTCGGTTGTCGATTCACTTCTGGCTTCTTCAGAACCGTTGGAGGTTCCGCTACTCGATGTCCATTCGAAGACCGTATGGGCCTTCGAGACCTCATCGAGGGAGATCACTCGGGGACCGTGGTCGGTCTGCACTGTGAACTCGTCGCCCTCTGCCGCAGTGAGGATGCCCTCACAACGCCGATCCCCGTCGCCGCCGGGGAAGACCTTCACCTTCACCAGTTCACCCACCGCGCCCGAGAAGTGTTCGGGTGTGCGCAGGGGCCTCTCGAGCCCGGGACTCGAGACCTCGAGGGTGTAGGAACCCGCAACAGGCTCCTCCTCGTCGAGCAGGCGTGAGATTTCACGAGTGGCTTCGGTCAGTGCGTCGATGTCGACTCCGTCCTCGGCGTCGACCATCACCCTCAGCGTCGACCCAGGTTGGTCGACGTCGTAGAGCGTGAGACCCATCTGTTCGAGCACAGGCGCGACGATGTTGCTGACACGGTCAGTTGTAGCTGTCACGTTTCCTCCTGCGGTCTCGTTGCTCACTTGCATCGGTAGTCGGCCAGACAAAAGGCGTGGGCATTGCCCACGCCCTCAGCCAAGCTCGACCAGAGACTATAGGCGCAACCGTTCTCCAGTTGTCGGAGGGGCGGGTCCGGCGACACCACACTTGATGATGGACCCCTGTGCGGGCGTGTCAATAGGAGCGCGCGACCAGTGCCGTCACTCCCTCGGAGTCCACATCAGCAGGAACGCCTCCGTCGGGACTCTGCAGACACCTCACGGTGACCGCGGAGTCGGCCAGGCGGGCCTCCCCCTCGACCCCGAGGGTCGACCACGCAATACGTGCGAAGCCATCGGCGGTCGCCTCCAGTGCCTCATCGATGGTCGCGACATCGGCCGTTTTCCGTGTCGCGTGCCTCGATCGCCTCTGCGAGCATCCCATTCTGTATCCCGGTGAGTATGGCCGGCACTGAGGCTGCGACCTCAGATGCCACCACTGGCTCCTTGGTACGTCGGTCCCGACGAGCGAGCGTCACCTGACCTTCAGCCAGGTCGCGGGGTCCCATCTCGATCCGCAGCGGTACCCCCTTGAGCTCCCAATCAGTCGCCCTCCGACCGAAGGGAACGTCCACGCGGTCATCCAGGCGGGCTCGCACACCTTCAGCTGTGAGTTCCCCGACAAGCGCTCGGGCCTTCGCGGTGACATTGCCCTCATCATCGTCGCGGACCGCGATCACCACCACCTGCACCTCAGCCAGGCGCGGCGGGACCCGCAATCCGGAGTCATCTCCATGGGCCATTATCAATCCACCCATCATGCGGGTGGAAACCCCCCAGGAAGTGGTCCAACAAAGTTGTTGCTGGCCCTCGGAATCGAGGTATCCGATATCGAACGCGCGGGCGAAGTTCTGACCCAGTTCGTGGCTCGTGCCCATCTGCAGGGCCTTTCCGTCGCGCATCATCGCCTCGAGCGCGAGCGTGTTGGTCGCCCCGGCAAAACGCTCAGCCGCGGTCTTGACGCCCACGTGGACCGGTATCGCAAGGACGTTGACCATGAAGTCGCGGTAGACGTCGTCGAGTATCCGCTGGGCATAATCGGATGCATCCTGTGCGCTCGCATGCGCCGTGTGACCTTCCTGCCACAGGAACTCCGAGGTACGCAGGAACAACCGTGGACGCAGTTCCCAACGAACCACATTTGCCCACTGGTTGAGCAGAAGCGGTAGGTCTCGGTAGCTCTGGACCCACTTGCCCATGTACTCACCGATCACGGTCTCCGAGGTGGGCCGCACCACCACCCGCTCCTCGAGGTCCTTACCCCCGGCATGGGTCACCACTGCCAGTTCGGGTGCGAACCCTTCAACGTGTTCCGCCTCTCGGTTCAGATAGCTCTCGGGAATGAACAGCGGGAAATACGCATTCTCGGCTCCGGTCGCCTTGATCCGGGCATCCACCTCTGCAACCATGCGCTCCCACAGCCCGTACGCGTAGGGACGGATGACCATCGTCCCACGAACCGGGCCGTTCTCGGCCAGTTCGGCTTTGGTTAGAACGTCCTGATACCAGCGGGGAAAGTCCTCCCCCTGGGGAGTGAGCACGGGTGCTTTGGCCATGGGGGGCGATGGTAGGCCACGCCGCCCCATCCACCGAACACAGCTACTGCGACGGACCTGACCGCGCAGACATCGGCTCGGGGATACGGTCAGCTCTTCAGGTCGCGTCGGATCAGTTCAACCCTCTGGCCCGACGAGTTTGCATCATCGCCCTGCTCCTCGAGGATGGCTGCACGATCACGCTCTGCTTCCCTGGCGGCTTTTGACGTGTCCACCCTGGCGAGAGCCGCTTCGGTGCCGTGTTCGGCAATGAACTCAGCCCATTCAACGAGTTCCGCGACCATGTCTTCTTCCTTGACGACCGCCACGTTGGTGCCCTTGACGAACAGGTGGCCCCTGTGACGTCCTGCAGCTATCCCCAGATCGGCGTCGCGTGCCTCGCCGGGACCGTTCACGACACAACCCATCACGGCCACCTGCAGCGGCAGGTCGCGACCGGCAAGCGCCGCGTGGTGCGTCTTCGGCAACCTTGATCACATCCACTTCGGCTCGTCCGCACGAGGGGCAGGCGATCAGGTCGATGTCGGTCCGCTCTCGCAGACCCAGGGACTCCAGCAGGACCCGCCCGGCGCGTGCCTCCTCCACGGGGTCCGCGGTGAGCGAATAACGGATCGTGTCACCGATGCCCTCGGCCAACAACGTCGCGATACCTGCTGTGGCCTTGATGTAGCCCTCGGGAAGTGGACCGGCCTCGGTGACACCCAGGTGCAACGGCACATCGGTTGAATCAGCCAACTGACGGTAGGCCTCGATCATCAACGGCACATTCGACGCTTTGACGGAGATCTTCACCAGGTCGAAGTCGACTTCGGCGAAATAGGCCAGTTCGATCATGGCTGATTCCACCATCGCCTCGGGCGTCACGACGTTTCCGTACTTCTCGTACAAGCGCGAGTCCAGCGAACCGCCGTTCACACCGATACGGATCGGGACCTGACGGTCCCGTGCCTCGGATGCCACGGCCTTGATGTGTTCAGGATTGCGGATGTTTCCCGGGTTCAGGCGCAGACCGTGGACTCCGGCGTCCATGGCAGCAAGCGCCATGCGGTGGTTGTGGTGGATGTCGGCGATGATCGGGACCGGGCTGCGCGGCACGATGTGGGCAAGCCCCTCCGCCGCTGCCGCCTCATTGCAGGTGCAGCGAACGATATCGGCACCTGCGGAGGCGAGTGCGTAGATCTGGGCAAGCGTGCCGTCCACGTCGGACGTCTTGGTGGTCGTCATGGACTGCAGGCTGATCGGAGCCCCACCACCCACCAGCACTCCACCCACACTGATCTGGCGGGTCTTGCGTCGGGGGAAGGTCACCGAATGGGCATCCATGGTGTTCAGGCTACAACCACGAATGAGCGATGACGGATGCACCACGGAGGGTCGTCTGGCACGCCTTCACCTCGATCACTCACGGGTGATCAGATCACGCACTGACACCCATGGTCAGATCCAGGTACATGGCGAGGATGCCAACCGCTGCGAGCACCATCACCACCCCGTAGGCCACCGGGATCATCCGGGTGACATCAGAGATGTAGCGCTTGCCGGACCTCGATGCCATCTCCCGGATCTTCTCGTAGACCGCTATCGCAACGTGGCCTCCGTCGAAGGGGAGCAGCGGTATCAGGTTGAACACCCCGATGAAGATGTTCAGCGCGATCAGGAAACCGATCAGGTTCGAGATGTTCTGGGCCGTCATGTCCGCGCCATATGCCACAGCTCCGATGATCGAGGTGGGGCGCCCGGCATCGCTCGAGACCGCCACGTCTTCGGCCGGTGTCGGCTTGTCGGTCACGTCCGCTGTGGTACCGGTCACCGTGTCGGTGAAGAAACTGACGAGCCGCGGTGGGCTGAACACCGTGGCGATCCCCACAACGCTCGCGCCCACGCCATTGCCGAACTCGGTGATGGAACTGGCAACGGCGGATGGAACTGATTCACGGTCGAGACCGTTCTCACCTCCGACGCCCAGGAACGCAGTGGGATCGGTGGTGGCAACGGCACTTCCCAGGTTCACCGTGACCCGGGTCGCTCCGCTCCGCGTCGAGGTAGCCACGTTCATCGACACGTCTCCACCGGTCGAACGGTTCACTGCCTCGGTGAGATCGTCGAGGGTCTGAACCGACTCTCCGTTGACCTCGAGGATCTTCTGGCCGGTTTCCAGGCCTGCCCGTTCGCCCCTCGAGTTGTCGACCATCGGACCCACGAACAGACCGCCGGGGCCCTCGAGAACATCGATGTCTGTACCGACGGTGCCGATGATCTTGCCGCGGCGGATCAACTCGACCGGTATGGCGAGGTCCTGGCCGTCCCGGTTCACCTCGACGACGACCTGCCCGGACGCGTCACGGATCTGGTCACGGAACTCGTCGAAGGTCCCGACCGGGGCTCCGTCGAAGGTCACTACCTGGTCACCCGTGTGCAGGCCTGCCTGTTGGGCCGCTCCCCCGTCGGTCAGTTCACCGATCGTCCAGCGACTGTCGTCGACACGTCCGAACGCGGTGAACTGGATGAACAACAACGCCAGGGCCAGCGCAAAGTGCATGGCGGACCCCGCCACCGCCACGCTCAGGCGCGAATGGAACGGCGCCTGACGGTAGGTCCGGGCCTCGTCCGCGGTATCAACCTCCTCGAGGTTGTTCATCCCGATGATCTTCACGTAGGCACCGGCGGGAATCGCCTTGATCCCGAACTCCGTCTCACCGCGTTTGAAGGACCACAGCGGCGTACCGAACCCGAGGAAGAATTCGGTCACCTTCATTCCTGCACGTCTCGCCGCCATGTAGTGCCCGAGTTCGTGGAGGAAGATCATGATGACCACCGTCGCCACGACGAGAACCATCGCGAACCCACCGGTCACCGCCAGCCATAGGACGAGCCCCAGCACCGCGACGACCCTCATGACGCGCGATGCGGCCGGACGATCCAATGCCGAGAACCCCATGGCGAGAACCACGGGCACGAGGACCGCGATGGTCAGGAGTGGGCCCACGGCGCCGCTCACGAATCCGTATGCCCCGAGCAGCGTGAGACCCGCTATGAGCCCCCAACGGACCAGGGGGCTGTCCATCGGACCGGGAGCGGGTTCGCCATCGGCGGTCGTCTCGGACCCGACGAGCGACATTTCGCTGCGATCCTCCAACTCCTCGTCGGCGGGCCCGATGGGCCGTTGTCGTTGATCTGTCATTTTCCCGCGCCCATCGTCATGAGTTCCCGTGCGACAGCACGTGCAATTCCGTCGGCCGCGAGTACGTCTTCGGCACAACCGGCAGCGGCACCGTCCCAACGATCCAGGACGCTTTCCAACAACGAAGGGATGTCGACCCAGGGAACAGAGCCTGAGAGAAACCCCTCCACCACTACTTCGTTGGCACCCGAGAGCCACGCGGGAGCTGTGCCGCCCGCCCGACCCGCATCGAACGCCAGATCAAGACATCGGAACGCCTCACGATCGGGCGGCTCGAAGTCGAGCGAGAACGCCGATGCGAAGTCCATGAGCCCGAACGGGGTCGCGACGCGATCAGGATATGCGAGCGCATATCCGATCGGAAGGCGCATATCGGGCATCGACAACTGGGCGACAGTGGCACCATCGGAAAAGGTGGCCATGGAGTGAACGATCGACTGCGGGTGCACGACGACTTCGATGTCGTCGTAGTCGACGCCGAACAGTTCATGAGCTTCGATCACCTCGAGGCCCTTGTTCATCAAGGTGGAGGAGTCGACAGTGATCTTCGGACCCATCGACCATGTCGGATGCTCGAGTGCCTCCTCCACGGTCACCAATTCGAGTTCAGAACGTTTCCGGCCGCGGAATGGACCCCCGGATGCAGTGAGCACCACCTTTGACAGACGCCTCGTGCCCTCGCCTGCGCGCAGGCACATGTGGATCGCACAGTGCTCACTGTCCACCGGCACCAGCTCCGCTCCCTCGATTTGGCGCAATGGCGCCACCACCGGGCCGGCGGCGATGAGGGATTCCTTGTTGGCGAGCGCCAGTCGACGTCCGGCAGCCAACACCGCGAGCGTGACCGATAGACCTGCGAATCCGACCACCCCGTTGACCGCCACATCAGCACTGACCGCAGCCTGCGCCATCGCGTCGTCGCCGGCGATCAGTTCGACACCCGCCGGCAGGAGACCCTTCAGTTCGGTGGCCCGGGTCTCGTCTGCGATTGCGACCACGGTGGGCCGCACACGATGGGCCTGTTCAGCCAGTTGAACGACTGATGAATTGGCGCCGAGCGCGACTATCTCGAATCGGTCGGGCTCGGCCTCCACGACTTCAATCGCCTGGGTGCCGATCGACCCGGTTGAACCCAACAAGGCGACTGTGGTCATGGGAATCTGATTCTACCGGTGATCCGCCATATGCGGGATCGCCCTGAGGGACCTCCCAACCCGGAGGATCCGTTGAGCCCGTTCAGAGCGACCAGATACCGAGCGGAATCGACACGAAATAGGCCACCGGCAACACGAACAGGAGCGAATCAAAACGGTCGAGCACGCCTCCATGTCCCGGGAGGACCGTGCCCATGTCCTTGATTCCGAGGTCGCGCTTCACGAATGACTCGCAGAGGTCACCGATCGGCGCCGCCAGTGCGCACATGAGAGCGAAGACGAAGGTCCGAAAGATGTTGTCATCACCGATGGGAGAGATGAACGACACCGCGATGGTCGTGACGACGACAGAGACACCGATACCACCGGCGAACCCTTCCTGGGTCTTGTTCGGACTCGCCGCGGAAAGCTTCGTGTGCCCGTACTGCCGCCCGATGAAGTATCCACCCACGTCATATGAGACCGAGGCGATCACCGCTGCCAGCAGGACGCCGATCCCGGGGTTGCTCGAGAGTTGACCGCGGTCCGCAACCACATCTCCCAACCCGAGGAACAAACCTGCAAACGATCCGAGGCCACCGATCCAGAACACCCCGAGCAACGTCATCGCCAGGTTCTGCACCGAACCCTCCCCAGGTGCCACCAACAGGTACCAGATGAGAGCAGAGACCACCGTGATCCCGATCACGATCGGATAGGCGCTGAGCCCGAACAGTGCCGGAGAGAGCACAAATCCACCGAGTGCTGCCATACCCAACAACGTCGCCGGGTTGTAGCCCGCTGTCCGCAGGGCCGTGAAGTACTCGGCTCCGGCAAGGCCCACGATGATGGTGGCGAGAACCGCAGTCGGAACGGTGCCCAACTTGAAACAGATCAGCCCCAGCACTGCGAGGCCCACTCCCACTGCTACGGCCACAGTGAGGTTGCGATCCCCCGAGGACCGCGTCGCGGAGGACCGTGCCGCCGAAGATCGTGCCCTCGAGGCCCGAGCCCCTGAAGAGCCTGCCGCCGATTGCTCGAATTCCTCGGATGCTTCGTATTCCTCATCATCGGGGTAGGCGTCATCATCGTGCTGAGCCGCAGGTTCTCGGCGGCGCCGTCTCGGCGCCGGGCGCACGGATGGCTCATCGAATGGCGCTTCGAGGCCACCGAAGGCGGCGAGAGGGTCCTCGCCGTCATCATCACCGCGCGAGAAAAGTCTTCGAAATCGTCGTCATCCGCGTACGGATCATGTTGACCCGATAGTGCTCCTAGGAGCGGCTCGTCACCGACGAGGTCATCGAAACCACCGTCTGGTTCACCGCTGTCCTGATCACGCCAGCGCATCTGGTCGGCCGGAGCCGAAAGATCGTCAGGTGAATCAGACACGACCCTCGGAACCTGACCCGTCGCGGGTTCGGTCCAATGAGGGAGAATGAAGGTGTCGTCGTCTCCCCCAGCCGGATCATCGATAGGTAGCCCGGGGTCATCAGCAGGTACCGAAGTGTCCTCTGGCTCCTTCATCGTCATCTCCTGAA
This sequence comes from uncultured Microthrixaceae bacterium, assembly GCA_963805905.1. GTDB lineage: Bacteria > Actinomycetota > Acidimicrobiia > Acidimicrobiales > Microtrichaceae > JAMLGJ01. Next base: position 1,307,309 of record CAWDVV010000001.1, on the reverse strand, counting down.
GTGGTGGTTGCTGGACCGGCTCTTGTGGCTCCGGCGCCGGCGGTTCTGATCGCATGACGTCGACCGGTTCGTCCGGGGACCCGGACCCGCACCGGTCGCGCAGATGCTTCGATGAGCTCCGACTCGTCCGGTATGTCGAACCCGGGTGGAGCATCGAACTGCGACGGCTCCGCCGGCGTCGCAGATTCCTGCTCTACGAACGGAGCAGATTCCTGCTCTACGAACGGAGCAGATTCCTGCTCTACGAACGGATCACCCTGTTCCGCGGACTCATCGGGTCCGGAAGTCATTTCGGGACCCCGAGAGACGTCCGGTTCCATGAACGTGCCCGGCGCAGAAGGGCTGTCCGCTTCCGGAGTGCCGTGGGACTCACCTTCGGATGCGACCCAGGCATGCCCGAACCCGGCACGCGATGCTGGATCGGTCCCGGGCGCGGGAACCACGGGTACCGTGCCGAAGCGATCCCCTCCGGAACGGTCCTCGGTGGATGAGATCGTGATGCGCGGTAGGTCCTCGGCCGCCTCCGGGGCTTCGGGACGGTCGCCGAACCGCTTTCCCACGCGGTGCGCGCTTCACCACGTCGTGACGACCCGTTGCCTCAGCCGCTTCGGAGGCTCCGATGATCCTCACGCCTTCATTGGATCGTCGAGCGCGATCGGAGCGTCCTGGATCATCCTCCCCGGGTGCATCAGCAGACTCCGTTCCGCCGGAAACACCATCCGGGTCGTCCTGATGGGTCTCGTCTGAAGGCTGATCGTCTTTGGTCATCTGTACTCCCGGTCGCGATGAGCTCTCGCCCTGGTGTGCGTACCCGACACCCGCTTCAGGCCTCCATCAGCTCTTCGGTCTTGGACCCCAGAGCGCTGTCAATGGAAGCCTCGGTCGACTTGGTCAACTTGTCCAGCTTCTCCTCGTAACGCCGCAGGTCGTCCTTGCGAGATTTCGCCGTCGCGCTGCCATGGCATCCAGATCCTTGCGCGCTTCGCGCCGGGCCGCACGCACCGCGGTCCTGCCGTCTTCTGCGCGGGCCTTGGCCATGCGCACGAAGTCGCGACGGCGTTCCTCGGTGAGGGGAGGAAAAGCGAGCCTTATCGCCGCACCGTCGTTGGAGGGATTGAGACCCAGGTTTGCGTCGAGGATCGCTCGTTCGATCGCGCCCATCGAAGACTTGTCGAACGGAGAAATCATGAGCATCCGCGAGTCCGGTACCGAGAAGCTGGCGAGCTGTTGCAGCGGGACGATGCTGCCGTAGTAGTCCACGGGAAGTTTCTCGACCAGGCCTGGATTGGCCCGACCGGTTCGGATACCGGAAAACTCCGAACGCGCATGGGTAACAGCGTTGCCCATTCGTTCGGATGCGTCAGAAACAATGGCTTCGGCGAACTCATCGGTCATCGTGACCTAGCTTCGCACAACATCGACCGGCGGCGCGGACAACAGACGAGGTCGGCGAGTCGACTTGCGCTCAGGAAACCACGGTTCCGACCCGCTCGCCCGCCAGGAGCGCGGAGATGTTCCGGCCCATCAGGTCGAAGACGCAGATCGGCAGCTGGTTGTCCATACAGAGCGAGGTGGCCGTCGAATCCATGACGCCCAGTCCACGTTGGAGCACCTCCATGAACGAGACCTCCTGCAGGAGAACCGCGCTCGGATCGGTGCGGGGATCGGCGGTGTAGACACCGTCGGTACCGTTCTTGCCCATGAGGATCACCTCGGCATCGATCTCGACCGCACGCAGGGCGGCAGTGGTATCGGTTGTGAAGAACGGATTGCCCGTGCCAGCCGCGAAGATCACGACCCTGCCCTTTTCGAGGTGGCGGATGGCCCGGCGTCGGATGTAGGGCTCCGCCACCTGCGACATGCCGATCGCCGTCTGCACCCGCGTGGGTTGGTTCAATCGCTCGAGAGTCGCCTGTAGCGCCAGCGCATTGATCACAGTGGCCAGCATGCCCATGTAGTCGGCCTGGGCACGATCCATGCCGGCACCCACGCCGCTCATGCCACGCCAGATGTTGCCACCCCCGACCACGATCGCGATGTCGATGTCGAAGGTCGATTTCGCCTCGATGATCTCTTCGGCCAGGTGGTTGACGACTTCGCCGTCGATGCCGTTGCCCGAGTTCCCTGAAAATGCCTCGCCCGAGAGCTTCAGCAGAACACGCGACCACCGTGGGGTCTGCTTCGTTGCCGCTGGGGTCATTCTGGTCGCGTTCGGTGGGCATTGCTGCTCCTGGTTGTTTGAGGGTCGGCCGGGCAGCGAGGGTCGGATCTGACCATCGATGCCCCGTCCAACGCGGTCAGCTGCCGATATAGGCCTGAACGAACCGAACGATGTGAGCGTCACCCAAGCGGTCAGCCACTGTCGACTTCTCCCCGAACAGTCCCTGTTCCGGGAGAACCCGCTCTGCATACCAGGAGTTGAGTCTACCCTCGACGATCTTGGGGATGGCCTGTTCAGGCTTGCCTTCCTTGATCGTGAGCGCTTCGAAACCTTCTCGCGCCTTTTCCACGAGTGCCGCATCGATCTCGTCACGGCTGAGAGCGTCAGGTTTCGCGAATGCGCAGTGGAGCGCTATCTCGTGGGCTGTCTCATCGTCTGCTCCCGCGATCTCGATGATGACGCCATTGGTTCCGCGCCCATCCTGAACGTGCGTGTAGGCATCGGCACCGTTTCCGTCGGCAACCTCGAACCTGGCTACGACACCCAGATCGATGTTCTCCTTCTTGGAGATCTGGATGTTCTCGATCTCCGAGCGCAGAGCGTTGACAGCATCCTCGCCGTCGGCAACGACCGCATCGGCCAGTTTCTGGGTGAGCGCAACGAAGTCATCAGCCTTGGCCGAGAAATCTGTCTCGCTCTTGAGTTCGACCAGAGCCAGGGCATTGCCGTTGCGGGCCACTGCAACCGCGCCCTGGCTGTTCTCACGGTCTTCCAGCGTGGCAACCTTCGAGAGCCCCTTCTCGCGCAGGATCTGCGCTGCCCTGTCTCGATCGCCGTCAGCTTCGGTGAGCGCCTTCTTGGCATCCATCATTCCCGAACCCGTCGCGTCCCGAAGCGCCTTCACGTCCTTGGCTGTGAATTCGGCCATCAGTCGGAACCCTCCACATCTGCGGTGCCTGCGGCATCGGTGCCATCCGCGGTGCCTGCGGCGGCATCGGTGCCATCCGCTCCTTCAGGTTCCGATGCGCTGGGGACCGAATCAGCTGGAGCCGGGTCGGCTGGAGGAGTCGCTGGCTCTGTGGTTTCGGCGGTTTCTGCGGTTTCTGCGGTTTCTGCCTTCACCGCCGCCACACGCGCTTCGCGCTCTGCCGCAGCTGCGGCTGCCTGAGCACGGGCCTCTGCCTGGCGCTGCTCATGGGCTGCTTCTTCCTCGATGGTACGCGGGCGCGTTTCGGCTGCCTCAGGGTTCATCTTCGAGCGCATCAGTTTGCCCTCGATGACCGCGTCCGAGATGACCCGACACATCAGATCGCCGGCCCGGATCGCGTCGTCGTTGCCGGGGATCACGTAGTCGATCACGTCCGGATCACAGTTGGTGTCCACCACCGCCACAACCGAGATTCCCAGCTTGTTCGCCTCGGTGACCGCGATGTCTTCCTTCTTGGTATCGAGAATGAATACCGCATCCGGCAGGCGCTCGAGATTCCGGATACCACCGAGGTTGCGCTCCAACTTCGCGAGTTCGCGGGTGAGCAGCAACGCTTCCTTCTTCGGCATCAGATCGAATTCGCCCGATGCCCGCATGACCTGGAGGTTCTTCATCTTCGCTACACGCTTGGATATGGTCTCGAAGTTCGTGAGCATGCCTCCCAACCAGCGCTGGTTGATGTAGGGCATCCCACACTTCTCAGCGAACCCCTGGATCGAATCCTGGGCTTGCTTCTTGGTGCCGATGAACAGAATCGTCCCACCACCGGCAACGAGATCGCGAACATAGGTGTAGGCGGATTCGATGCCATCCAGGGTCTGATTGAGGTCGATCAGGTAGATGCCGCCGCGATCTCCGTGGATGAAACGCTTCATCTTCGGATTCCAGCGACGGGTCTGGTGACCGAAGTGAACTCCGGCCTCCAACAACTGCTTCATGGTGACTACTGCGGTCACGCCTGCTCCTTCCCTTCGGTTCTACGAAACCCGTCCTGCTACGCCGGCTGACCGGCGACCGAAAGGCGCGGACGGGTGGTTGAATTGGTCACGGTCCGGGTTTGGACCGACGAGGAAGTGTAGTCGCATACACCGCAGGGCTCCCAAGGCACCGCCCGAGCTCACCATCGCCGAAGTGACCGGAGGACATACCGGTTCCCGCCAGCCCCCTCCAGCTCACGGGCCGGTTGGAAGCGACACGAGCACAGCATGGGTAGGTCGCGAGTAGAACAACGACGGATCCACGTAGCGGCCATGCAGTCGAAACCCGAGGTGGAGGCCCTCCTGTGCCAGACCGATCGGCTGACCTCGACGAATCGACGCAGAGCCCGCGACCCAGACCTCCGAGAGGCCGGTGACGCTCGACACCAGTCCTTCTCCGTGGTCGATGCTCACGACTCCGCGCCCCGCCACCCATCCCGCGAACGACACCCTCCCGGGACCGACCGCGACCACGGGGTCCTTGGGATGGCTCGCGAATTCCCAGCCACGGTTCCCGGAACCCCATTCGGTGCGGGGCGCCCTGAAGTAGTCCACGACTTCGGCATCCACCGGGAGCTCCCACCGATCACCCCGGGTAAGGGATACGCCTCGCCGGACGTCGACCGATTGTGCCGTCCGACGGCCAGCCGATACTCCCGGCGATGCGGCAATGGCAGCGACAGCGCACATGCAGCATCCGATGAGCAACGCCGCTGAACGCACCCGCACTGTCGGTCCTTTGGGTTCACTGCCTGATTTCATCCCGCTCCCCCCGGCGGCCACGCAATGCGGGCCTCTGCGTCAACGCATCCTTTTTCGGCCCGGGCAGCAGGGCGCGCGGACCAACATCGACATCCGCGTTCGACTGATCGAGGCGTAGCAACCGGGCAGAACCGATTGGGCAAGGACGCTCCGCGGACCATCCAATTGGATTCCTGCCGCCCTGGAATCTCAACGGGCCGCACGACCCCTTGACCGGTCAGCCCATGGAGCCTCGCGGCCGGTTCGATCGCTCGTGGCCCGCCCGGAGGCACAATTTGTCAGGCTGGTGGAAGCCGCTCGGCAGCCAGGAGACGGCTCCGCAGATGGAGCACCGCCTTGGTGTGGATCTGACACACACGTGACTCGGTCACTCCGAGCACCTGACCAACCTCCTGGAGAGTCATCGTCTCGTAGTAGTACAGGGTCAGCACCAGCTTCTCGCGCTCAGGTAGATCATTGATCGCCTGGCCCAGCAGTTGGCGTGTCTCGGCGACTTCGAATGCACCCATCGGTCCGTGCATGGACGTATCGGGAATCGTCTCGCCCAGCGTGATCGATTCACCTTTCTCGCCCGGCACGGTGAGGATCTCGTCGAGTGCGGCAAGTCCGACCTGGGAGATCTGGTTCAGTGCTGTCTGGAGTTGATCCGCTGTCCACTCCAGTTCGTCCGCCAGTTCGGCGTCGGTCGCGGGGCGGTGGTGGAGTGCCTCGAGCTTGGCGATGGCCTTTTCGATCTGACGGAGTTTGGAACGCACAGAACGGGGGACCCAGTCGATCGAACGCAATTCGTCGAGAATCGCACCCTTGATCCGGCTGATGGCATACGTCTCGAACTTGAAGCCACGTTCCGGTTCAAACTTGTCGATCGCATCGATCAGACCGAACATTCCGTAGCTGACCAGGTCTGCCTGCTCCACGTTCGGCGGCAACCCCACGGCGACACGACCGGCGACGTACTTGACGAGCGGTGAGAAATGAACGATCAGCGCATCGCGTGCCCCGGAATCGTCGTCGGCCTTGTACTGATCCCACAGTGCTGCCAGTTCCAGCGCCGGCGCTCGGAGTGCGGCCTTGTCCTTTTGCGCAATGGTCGTCGGCATCAGTTCGCTCTCGGGTGGGTTGCGGCGTAGACGGTTCGGAGCCGTTCACGGCTTACATGCGTGTATATCTGTGTGGTCGACAGATCTGAATGCCCCAGAAGTTCCTGCACCACACGTAGATCGGCACCTCCGTCGAGAAGATGAGTGGCGAAGCTGTGACGTAGAGCATGGGGATGTGTCGGCACAGGCGAACGTCGGTCGAGAATTCGACGGACATCACGTGGCGTCAGGGGGTTTCCACGCTCATTGTAGAAGATCATGTCGTCGTGATCGCTGAACCCGTCACCCCCGGAAAGTCCGTCGGGAATCGCCTCACCTTCGCCCCCGGGGGCCGTGACATCGCCCGATATTGATTCGAGGTGTCGGGCTCGACCCCAGCGCAACCACGCGTCCAGGACCTCGACACAGGGAGCTGACAGGGGTACGACGCGCTGCTTGGAGCCCTTCCCCCAGACCGTCATCCGCGAGCGCTTCAGGTCCAGATCCCCGAACTTCAGTCCGCACAATTCCGATACGCGCACTCCTGACCCGTAGAGGATCTCGAGCACCGCATCGTCGCGAAGATCCCGTTCGGGACGATGCCGTGGCCCTACCGTCAGGTTCCGACCGGGGGGCGCGCCGGCAGAGGGCCCCTCATCGAGGATCTGGTGCAATTCATCGGAGCGAAGCACCCGGGGCAGTCGTGCCCCACCGGTGGGAGCCCTCAGGCCGACTGCGGGATCGGAATCGGTGAATCCACTCTCGAGGGCCCATGAGAAGTAGCGCCGCAATGATGCCGCAACTCGTGACATGGTCTTGGGGGCCCGGCCCATGGTCCTGAGATACGCGAGATAGCCGCGGAGTACCTTCAGGTCGATCTGCGAAGGACTCGTCGCACCGCCACGCGCAGCCCACTCGGCGAACCGATCGATGTCGCGGGTGTACGCGTCGAGAGTTGCTGGCGCCAACTCGAGCGAATCGGCGAACTCGTCGATCCTCCATGATGTTCCTTGTTGCATGAACACCCCCGGGGTGTCCTGCCCCTGGACGAGGCGTTGGACCATCCAACAGCGCAGCGGACTCTCCTGCTGATGGGACCCGGCGATCATAACAACTACCATTCGCGCGTGCACCATCACTCTACGTGATGTCCTTCGGATGGAGGTGATCAGATGAGCCTCCGCACCCACCCTGCATCGGTCACGATCAGTCCCATCGATTCCAAGGTGGACAACAGGGAGGCGAGCTCACCCAGGCCCAGGCCACTACGTGCGAGCAGCCAGTCTGGAGTTGCTGGTGCCTCAGCAAGCAGCTCCAGGACGGTGTCACCGCCTTCGACCTCGAGGCCGGTCAGACCGGTGGTGCTCACCTCGGCGGCCGACGATTGGGGAACCGCAGCGAATCCGAGGAGGCCCAGAGCCGAGATGACGTCTTCAGCGCCCGTACAGATCTCGGCTCCGTCGCGAAGCAGGTCATGACAACCCTGCGCCGTACGGCGACCAACCGCGCCGGGAACTGCCATCACGACCCGGTCACGCGACAGTGCCTCGGCGACAGTTGACATGGATCCTCCCGAGGACGCCGACTCCACCACAACGACCACATCCGCAAGCGCCGCGATCAGGCGGTTGCGCACCGGATAGCGCCACGGTGCTGAACTGATCCCCGGCGGCACCTCGCTGAGAATCGTCCCGTTCGACTGAACGGCACGCGCAAGTGCACGGTTGCGCATCGGACAGGGCCGGTCGTGTCCGGCCCCGATCACCGCCACCACCGGCGGCCCACCCTGGACGGTCCCGGAACATCCGGGCCCGTCCAGGGCTCCCGCGTGCGCAGCGGCATCGATCCCCAGCGCCAACCCCGAGACGACTTCCACGCCCAGCGCAGCCAGCTCCATGCCCAGCTTCCGAGCGGTGCGCAGGCCGTAGTCAGAGGCCTTTCGGGTGCCCACGATCGCCACGCGGGGTCGGGGGGTGTCGATCTCCGCCTTCGTGCTGAACAACACCGCTGCCGGCTCGGGATCCTCACGGAGGAAGCGCGGAAGGTCATCACCGGTCAACACGCAGAGGTCGAGCCCCGCCAAACGGCGTTCCATCTCCTCAGGCGTGTGTCGAGTGGAACGCACCTCCGACCTCCATCGTCCGAGAAGCTTGTCGGGGAACAACTGATGCCTTGGTGCACTCTGATCCTCGAACGACATCCGGGGGACCTCGGGCTTCCGGATGTCACGCTCCTCGACGCGATCTTCGCTGACGAGGGACTGGATGGTTCCTGATCCAAGGCGCTTCCAGATCTCCTCGGCTGGGCACAGATCCAGAAGTGACCGGAGACGGGCGGGGCCCATTCCTTCGAGGCCCGCCACCGCTCCCAGGTATCCCTGCGATGATCCCTCCGGTTTCGTTGAAGCCCGAGTAGTCATCGGAGCACCACCCGCGAGCGTTCGCCTCCTCGCAGCATCAGAGCGGCCTCCACGAGGTGTGTGCCCAGAGGTGGCGTCTCCGATCTCAGATCCGCGAGCGTCAGAGCGACGGCACGACAACGATCGGCACCCCGCATCGTGAGAGCACCCTGTTCGAGTTGTTCGCGCAGAAGCGACTCGGCCCGCGCCGTGAGCGGCGCCTCCGCTCGAAGTCGGGGCCCCCTCAACTCGCGGTTCACGGACACGCCGCGTTCGCGTGCAGTTCGACGCGCCGCGCGAACGCGGGTCGCGACCTCGGTGCTGCTCTCACCGTCCGGGGCATCGAAGACCACCGCAGGGTCGGGCGGACCCACGCCCAGCCGGATGTCGAAGCGATCCATCAACGGGCCGCTCAGCCTTCGCCGGTACCTCGCCAGCTGGGCTTCCGAACAGATGCAGTCGCCGAAGCCGAGTTGGCCGCAGGGACAGGGATTGGTGGCGGCCACCAGAATTACCCGAGCCGGGAGTTCAACCGAGATCGCAGCCCGCGACACGCGGATGGTGCCCGACTCGAGGGGTTGCCGCAACGCGTCGAGATGGGCGGCCGGGAACTCTCCCAGCTCATCGAGGAACAACACTCCACCCGAGGCGAGGCTCACCTCACCGGGGCGCAATGTCGTGGTTCCACCGCCGACCATCGCCGCCATCGACGCAGTGTGATGCGGAGAGCGCATCGGCGGTTGGCGGATCAAGCCGTTACGCGGTGTGAGGTCGCCCGCAGCGGAATGGACGACCGTGACCTCCATGGCTTCCTCGTCGGAGAGTTCGGGGAGTATCCCCGGTAGCCTCTCGGCGAGCATCGTCTTTCCCGCTCCTGCCGGGCCACTCATGAGAGTGTGGTGACCTCCGGCGGCCGCGACCTCGAGGGCCGCGCGCGCCATGGGCTGGCCTCTGACGTCGCGCAGATCCAATTGGGAACGCCGTGGAGTCGGCGCTGGCGGTTCCCCGGGGCCGGGCCATGGGCGGGCGCCGCGCAGCGAGGCCACGACCTCCTCCAACGATCCACCCGAGAGCGCTTCGGGGCGACACAGGTGCGCCTCGGCCACCACAGATCTGGGAACCACCGGAATTCCCGAGCATGCCGCTGCGAGCGGCACCATGCCCAGCAGCGGCCTGAGCGCTCCATCGAGACCCAGTTCCCCGAGGAACGACAACCCGTCCAGCGCCTCGACCGGCACCTCCTCCTGCGCTGCCAACAGGGCAACCGCTATGGCCAGATCCAGACCGGCACCGGTCTTGCGGATGTCGCTCGGAGCCAGATTGACGGTGGTGCGCCGGTCGGGCCACTTGAATCCGGTGTTCAACAGAGCCGAACGCACCCTGTCGCGGGATTCGCGACATGAGGTGTCCGGCAAACCGACGACCGTGTAGCCGGGCAGGCCATCGCTCGTATGGACCTCCACCCGGACGGGATGGCCCTTGACACCGAGCAGGGTTGCGGAATCTACGGTTGCGAGCACTGGGGCTCCTTCCCCCAACGACCGGCGCAGGTATTACGACGGACAACGGCGTTGGTGTCGCCCGGCGCTGAGTCCGGGGCTCTGACGGCCGACATCGCGTCGGCGGAGGCAGTCGTCCTGCGAGCCACCCCGAACGGATGAAGAAGCAGCGGGGGGTGAACGTGAACCTAACGATGCGCTGTGACAGTCAGTTCCGGGCACCGGAGAACCCGGGGGACGTGATCTGAATTGGCCGCACCCCACCCTTGGTCGATACTTGTCCACGTGGGCTTCAATCCTCACCGCCAGCAGCGACGTTCTGCAGCGGACATCATCATCGTCATCTCAGCATTCGCGGTGATCATCGCGGTGACGCTCTGGGCGATGGTCGGCTAGAAGAGACCGGCCACCCGATGCCCCGCTACCTCGACCATACGGCCACCGCGGACTGCGAAGTCCGACGAATCCAGCCCTACCAGGCAAACAAGGTCTACCTGTGTCCCGGCTGCAACCGCGACATTCCGGTCGGCATGGGCCACGTCGTGGCGGTCCCTCACGACGCGCCGGACCTACGTCGTCATTGGCATCATGGATGCTGGGCCAACCGCCTCAAGCGAAGTCCGAGGGCCTGATGTGCCGGTCCGCCCTCAGGCGGTTCCCAACCTCGCCACGATCCACTCGAGGACATCCGCTGTCACCTCGTCACGGTTGGTCTCGTTGAGGAGCTCGTGACGGGCGCCCGGATAGTAGATGGCGCTCACATCCACCCCATTCCGACGGAGCTCCTCCTCGAGGATCCGCACCTGGGCACCCTGGTTGGACACCGGATCATCGCCGCCGGTGATCAACAACGCCGGTAGGCCCTCAGGGGTCTGTGCGATTCCCGCGGGCGACATTGCGCTCCTGATGAGTTCCAGCATCTCGGAGGCATATGCGTACGTGAGCGGCATCCCGTCACCGCAGAGTGGGTCCTCGAGGTACTGATCGACTTCTGCCGGGTCGCGACTCAGCCAGTCGTATGGCGTTCGAGCCGGCTCGAACGCCTCATTGAAACCCGCCAGGGCATCGAGGGTCTCGTCACCCATACCGGCTTCGACAGCTGCTCGGAGGCCATCGAGAACCTCATCCATGCCTTCGGCGAGCGGTCCCATGGACCCCGAGAGGATGTAGCCCGCAAGAGGCGCTGCATCTCGTTCCACGAACGCCTGCACGAACAGGGATCCCATCGAGTGTCCGAAGAGGATCACCTCGGGGCCGGTCTCGGTTCGCGCAATCTCGGCCATGCGTGCGATGTCATCGAGCACACCGTCCATTCCGCGGGGCCCGGGCCGACCTGCACCCGTGGAGGCGGCAGTCGCACCGTGACCGCGGTGATCAAGCGCGTACACGGCCAGACCGGCATGGTTGAGGGCCTGGGCGAAGCGGCCGTACCGACCGGAATGTTCCGAAGCCCCATGGGCAACCACGACGGCGCCACGCGGGTCCAACCCGGTTGGCCAGTGCCTGTAGTGGATGATCACGCCATCGGCGTCTTCGAACGACATCTCTTTCATCGCAAAACTCCTCGGTCGCGGCACTGACCGTAGCCCCTCCCTCAGCGCCGGCGCGGCCCGGCCACTCAGAATGCTCCCCGGATCACCTCGACGCGGTTGCCGATCACGGCTGCCACGTCGAAACGGACTCCGGAGTTGCCGGGTTGCTCCATGCGCAGGAACTCTGCCGCAGCGGCTCGCATACGCCCCCTGCGACGCCTGTCGACCGCCTCGAAGGGAGATCCGTATCGCTCAGACGAGCGGGTCTTGACCTCGCAGAACGCAACGATACGGTCGCGCACCGCCACTATGTCCAACTCACCTGAGGAACACCGCCAGTTGCGCGCCAATACGACATGGCCGGAGTCGGTGTACCAACGGGCCACGAGCTCTTCGCCGTGGCGCCCCAATGCCAGGTGATCGAAGCGACGACTGTTCACCATCGCAATACCTCCCTCTCTGGTCGTTGCCGGGCAACGAAACCGAAGGGGAAGTTCACATAGCGTCACATCCGGGTGTGACAGTCACGATTCTGGCGGCTGTGATTCTCAACGACCAGCGCGTCACTCTTGGAGGAGAAAGCGCACTGGGCGGCGCAGCCTCTCCGAGAACGGCGCTTCAGTCAGTCGCGCTTCTCGCGGACCTTGGCGGCCTTGCCAATGCGATCGCGCAGGTAGTAGAGCTTTGCCCGCCTCACCGCGCCTCGGGTGAACACCTCGATGTGGTCGATCACCGGCGAGTGCAAGGGGAAGGTGCGCTCGACGCCGACTCCATTGCTCAACTTGCGAACTGTGAAGCTCTCCTGGAGGCCACTGCCACGGCGAGCTATCACGACACCCTGGAACACCTGGACGCGTTCCTTGTTACCCTCGATCACCTTCACGTGCACCTTGAGGGTGTCCCCGGAGCCGAAAGTCGGAATATCGTCCCGCATGCTTGACTGGTCGATCACGTCGGTGGACTTCATCACGATCTCCTGAGATACCCGCAACGCGACTGTCTTGCGTCCCGCTGGAGGCTCAACTTGGTCCGTGGCACGGTGCCACGCACGGAGATTCAATGCTAGCCAGCGCGCGCAGCTCGGCGAAAGCTCACAGAACGTGCCACATGTCGACCGGACATGATGAGTCAGCGCTGGGTGAACTCGGCCAGTAGCGCCCGATCATCGTCGTCGAGTCCACCACGGGCCTCGATGAGGTCGGGGCGGTGGACCTTCGTGCGCTGCAGGGCCATGGCGCGCCGCCATCGTTGCACTCTGGCATGGTCACCGCTGCGCAGCACCTCGGGAACTTCCCAACCACGGAAGTCCGCAGGCCGTGTGTACTGGGGGTATTCCAGCAGTCCCTCGGAGAACGACTCGTCGATGGAGGACTCCGCGTTCCCCATCACTCCCGGCAACAGCCTCGCCACCGCTTCGAGCACCACCATGGCCGCGACCTCCCCGCCGTTCAGAACGTAGTCCCCGACTGACAATTCCTCATCCACCAGGTGATCGCTCACGCGTTGGTCGACTCCCTCGTAGCGACCGCACAGAAGTGTGAATCCCCCGAGCGCTGCAAGTTCCCCCGCCAGGGACTGATCCAGGCGACGACCCGCCGGACCCAGCAGGATCAGTGGCCTCGGAGGCTCGACTGCCTCCACGGTGTCGAATATCGGCTGCGGGGTCATCACCATGCCCGCGCCACCACCGAAGGGAGCATCGTCGACGCTACGGTGCACGTCAGTTGCGGCCGAGCGGATGTCGTGGACCCTCAGGTCCAGGGTTCCCTCCCGACGGGCGCGCCCGAGAATCGAATGCGTTGCGAACGAATCGACCATCTCGGGGAAGATCGTGAGTACGTCTATTCGCATCGATGGCATCCGATCGTCGTGGGCCGGTGCTCTCAGAGGTCGAAAAGGCCCTCGGGCACAGCAACCTCGACGGTACCGTCCGCCGGACCTGACACGACGAACGTCACCGGCACGAGTGCCCCGGAGTCGAGCTCCATGATGTCCGCTGCCGGATTGTCGAGCACGGACACCACCGTTCCCCTGACGACACCATCCTGGTCGACGACCGCAGCCCCGATGAGTTCGTGGACCCAGAGGACACCTTCGTCGTCTATGGGATGGGCAAAAAGAACCGTTCCACGCAATGCATCGGCGCTCTCGCGGTTGACAACACCTTCGAAGCGCATCAGCCATCGGTTCTTGTGCGGACGCGACTCGCTCACCACCAGTTCCCCTGCATTGGTGGTGAAGATGGCTCCCACCTGGCGTCGCTTCGCATGCCCGGAGGTCAGGTCGACCAGCACCTCACCCCGCAACCCATGGGACCGGTTGACGCGACCTACTTCGAGGAGGTCATCGCCGGCTGCGGGTGAAACGTCCAACGGGTTGGCTTCCGGATTCAGGAGTCGAGCGGTATCAGGAGTTTGGGTTCAACAGAGGTTCCGGGTCGGAACCGGCAGGGAGAACGTGCGTCCAGCGCACTCAGTCCACGAACTCGATGTCGACCTCGACACCGTCGCGCACTGCAGCAGCGCGTGTGACGACCCTGATCGCGTTGGCCATGCGACCTCGCTTGCCGATGACTCTGCCCATGTCCCCGTCGGCGACCGAGACATTCAGCTCGAGGCGTTCATCGCCTTCTGCCACCTCAACGTTGACGTCGTCGGGATTGTCGACGAGCGAGCGGGTCATGTGTTCGAGAACAGCCACCGCGTGTGTCGGCTCTCCACCGCTCATTTCGACGCCTTGGCGGACTCGAACGCCTCCCATGCGCCCGAGATCTCGAGCAACTTGCGGACCCGCTCGGAAGGCAGGGCCCCGTTGGTGAGCCACTTGACCGCGAGGTCATTGTCGACGGTCACAGCAGATGGCTCGCGACGCGGGTCGTAGGTGCCGACGATCTCCAGGTAGCGACCATCGCGCGGAGAACGGCTGTCGGCCGCGACGATTCGGTAGGACGGTTGCTTCTTCTTGCCCACCCTGGTGAGGCGGAGTCGGACTGCCACGTTGTTGTGCTCTTTCGGATGCGTTTGCGGCTACGGAACCGGTATCGCGGGCCTGCGACGTCACAATGCGTCTGAAACCCTGTCGACCGGTGAATGACAATGATGGTACCCGGTGGGGTCCCACGGCAACTTGGACACGACAAAACGGTTACCGACCGCCGGGACGGAGGCATGCGGGAAACCCGGACACCTCACCCGCAGGTCAGCCGATCCCGCTGCCCGGACCCTTGAGTGCATCCGGGAGTTGGGCCTCCATCTCCTCGCGGGAGGGCAGCTGGAACGAGGAGGCCTTGGGTTTGTTGGCACCCTTGGGCGTGACACGTCCGCCCTTGCGGCCCTTCCGACCCTTCTTCTTGCGTTTGGGGGTCTTGCCCATCTCCTGCATCATCTGACGCATCTGGCGGAACTGGGTGACCAGCTGGGAGACGTCACTGGCCGACGTTCCCGAGCCTCGGGCAATCCGGCTTCGGCGACTGCCGTCGATGATGTCCGGATTCACCCGCTCTGCGGTGGTCATTGAATGGATGATCCCCTCGATGCGGGCGATATGGTGATCCTCGATCTCGACATCCCGAACTTCCTTGGGCACTCCCGGCATCATGCCCATGAGCCCCGAGAGAGGTCCCATCTTCTTGATCGAGTTCATCTGGTCGAGGAAGTCATCGAGGGTGAACGTCCCCTCGAGCATCCGTGCGGCCGCTTCTTCGGCCTGGTCGGTCTCGAACGCCTCCTCGGCCTTCTCGATCAGGGTCGCCAGATCCCCCTCGCCGAGGATACGACCGGCCAGACGATCCGGGTGGAACAGATCGAAGTCCTCCACCTTCTCACCCGTGGAGGCAAACGCGATGGGTTTCCCCACCACTTCCTTGACCGACAGAGCAGCACCGCCCCGGGCGTCACCATCGAGCTTCGTGAGGATGACGCCGTCGAGAGCCAACGTCTCGTTGAACGACTCGGCAACGCCGACGGCATCCTGGCCGGTCATTGCATCGACTACCAGGAACGTGTAATCCGGCTGCAATTCGTCGGAGATCCGGCGGACCTGGTCCATCATTTCGACGTCGATCGCCAATCGGCCGGCGGTGTCACAGATGAGCACGTCGCGCCCCTGGGACCGGGCCTGTTCCTTGGCCTCCCGTGCGACGGCGACAGGGTCTCCGGAACCCGAGGCGACCACGTCGTCGGGAGCCGAATAGACAGGAACCCCGACCTGGTCCGCGAGAGTCCGCAGCTGCTGAACCGCCGCCGGACGTTGGAGGTCGGTCCCCACGAGAATCGGGTTGCGCCCCTGGGCACGGAACCAGCGTGCCAACTTGGCCGAGTTCGTCGTCTTGCCCGAGCCCTGGAGTCCGGCCATCAGCACAACTGTCGGGGGTTTGGACGCATAGGTGATCCGCAGCGTCTCCCCACCCAGCGTGTCGGTGAGTTCTTCGAGAACGATCTTCTTGATCTGGAGGGCCGGGTTGAGAGCCTGGGACAGGTCCTCTCCGACCGCCCGTTCGCGGATGCGTCCCAGCATCGACTTGACCACCGCCAGGTTGACGTCGGCCTCCAGGAGGGCAAGGCGAATCTCGCGCAGCACCTCGTCGACGTCCGCAGCGGTCAGGTGACCCTTGCCGCGCAGTCGTGTGAAGATTCCATCAAAACGGTCGCTCAGTGACTCGAACATCGTCTGTCAAAGCTACCGGTCCGACACCGTGCCCGGACAACAACCCGAGACCAGGTGCCGCCACGGGCACCTCGCTCTGATCTGATTTCGGGTTCTCGTATCCGACGCTTCGCCTCGACAGCGGCCCGGCACCGGCGTTCGGGGGCCCGCCGCCTCAGCCGGCCTTGGAGAGGAGTCGTCGCAGGATCGCCACCATCGTGTCCACCTCCTGTGCGCCGGGAACGACGACCGCACCGTTGCGGACCACCGCCGGTACTCCGGTCACGCCCACCTCCACAGCTCGAGCCAGATCTGCCTCGACGACATCTGCGAAACCGTTCGAAGCGAGCAGTTCTCCGGCCGAATCCGAAGCGATGCCGACATCACCTGCCAGGCGGGCCAACACGTTGCGATCAGCCACGTTCTCTCCCTCGGTGAAGTATGCCCGGAACAGCCGATCGGCCATGGCATCGGTTCGACCCGGAGTCGTCGCCTGAACCCATTGGAGGAGTCTGTGGGCATCGAAGGTGTCGACACGCAAGGCCTTGTCGAACCGGTAGTCGATGCCATCAGCAGGACCCAACGCAGTGAGTCGACGGGTCATCTCATCGAAAGCCCCGGGGCCGTATTTGCGCTCGAGTGCCCGGCGCAGGTCTTTTGGTTCCGCGGTCGCGCCTGGATCCAGGCGGAAGGCACGCCAGCCCACCTCTATGGACGCACCCTCGGAACCGAGTTCCTCGATTGCCGCATCGAGGCGCCGGTGGCCCAGGTAGCACCAGGGACAGATGATGTCGCTGTAGACGTCCAACTTCATACGCTTGGAAACCTGTGAGAACAACAGAATGTTCCCACCCGAAACCGCCGGACCGGAATCCAACTCCCCACGAGTCGCAGCGACGGGGCCAGAACCATCCCCGGCGCGGCAGTGCACTCCGAGTCGATCCGCTCAGTTCAAGAGCCTCACGTTGGCACCCCGGGTGACTGTGCCACCGGATATGACCCACGCGTAGGCCCGGGCCCAGCCCGGAAACCGGTCGGGGTCGATCCGGTCGAAGCGACGATCGATGAAGGCGTCTGCGATGGTCTTGCACGGTGGTGCCCACGCATTCACCTCCAGCACCACCGCGCTCGATGCGCCCGCCATCGCGGCGTCGGCAACTGTTGCGACGCGCCCGGAACGACTCCCATCTGACCCGATCTCAGATTTCCCGGTCCGGGTGGACCCCAACGCGGCCGACCCTGTGATCTCAGCTTCGCGGGGAGTGATGACCAGGCGTAGTCCGGGTCGAACCGTCTCCCAATCGATGCCCGTGAGCAGAAGGTTCTCACCCACCGCTCCGGGAGCTATGGGATGACCCTCCGCAACGAGGGCTTCGATGGCCTCCAGCGAGTACAGGCTCACGGCCTGGAAGGGGCGGCCATGATGGGCACGCTCCGCCTGGCGGTCCCCCACCGGTCCCCTTGGTCCCATCTCCACCGCGCCAACCGGAGTCTTGGGAGCACCGCCGTCTGACACATGGATCGCGGCCACCGACCCCTGGCCGCTGATTCCGAACTCGCCAGCCACCGAACGCGCTGCCGCCGACAGCATGAGGTCGCATTCCTCGGTGGCTATCACCAGCGGATCGTGGGGACCCAGTACATCGACGATCTTGGTGCGCGGGCCATGGACCGCCGAGAGCTCATTGAGACGCCGCCAGACCGGATCGCTGAGTTCGTCCAGGCTCGTTCCACTCCCGCCGGCGGCACCGAGCACGTCTGAGATGGCTTCCATTGCCACGAGTGCGGCTCCGGGCACATCCTCTGCTCCTGCTGTGATCCAACGCCAGCGGCGAGGTGTCGTACGAACCGTGCCGGAGGCGTCGCCGAAGTCGTACTCGAGGGGGTCCACCGTCAACCTCGCGCTGAACGGGTTCATCTCTGCCGCCCCATGGGGTTCATCGATGTCGCTTCATCGCACTCACATTCCACCGACTTCTCGCGGATGCCGGACAGCGCTGTGCCACGGGCAGCGCAAGATTGTTCACTTCTTGTCAGCACCGCTCATGTCGGCAGGAGGCCTGGCGTCATCGATGAGTGCGGTGATGATCTCACCGGCCGCCGCCGGGTCATCAACCGGGCGGGCGGTGGGGCCCCTGTGCCAACCTTCCGCGATCGCGAACGACATGCCGGACGCTTCTATGACCCGGCCCGTCACTTGAGAAGAGTGCGTCGAAGCCAACCACGTGACCACCGGGGCGATCCAACGAGGGGACATCGCCGCCTTCGCCTCATCATCGACCTTGCCCATTGCGAGATCCTCCGTGAGACGGGTGAGGGCGGTGGGAGCGATCGCGTTCACGGTCACGCCGTAGCGCTCCAGTTCCATGGATGCGATGTAGGTGAACGAGGCGATCCCTGCCTTGGCCGCGCCGTAGTTGGTTTGTCCGATGTTGCCGTAGATGCCCGAGGGAGAAGTCGTGTTGATGATGCGGGCCTCCACAGCTTCGCCCGCCTTGGAACGGTCCCGCCAATATCCCGCTGCATGTCTGGCCGGGGCGAAGGTTCCCTTGAGGTGCACGGCGATCACCGCGTCCCATTCCTGCTCGGTCATGTTCACCAACATGCGGTCCCGGAGTATGCCGGCGTTGTTGACCACAACATGGAGGTCCCCGAATGTTTCGACGGCTTGATCGACCATCTCTCCGGCAGCGGTGAAATCGGTGACGTCGGAGGTGTTCACGATCGCTTTGCCTCCGGCACCGGTGATCTCCGCGACAACCTCTTCAGCCGGCGTGGCGTCAGTACCCGTGCCGTCCCGCGCTCCACCCACGTCGTTGACGACGACAGATGCACCTTCTGCAGCAAGCATCAGTGCATACTCGCGGCCGATCCCGCGACCCGCTCCGGTGACGATACATACCCTCGAATCGCACAATCCCATTTCTCAACGCTCCTGTTCAGGCTTTGTCAGATGCGAGTCTGACATGTCAGTCCAACGAGACGAGCGCTTCCACGAACTCTTCCGCGTCGAAGTCGACCAGATCGGTTGCGGTCTCACCCAGACCCACCAACTTGACGGGCAGGCCCAACTGGGAACGGATCGCGAAAACGATGCCTCCCTTGGCCGAACCGTCGAGCTTCGTGAGCACCACCCCGGTGACGTCAGTGGCCTCTGCGAACTGGCGTGCCTGGTTCAGTCCGTTCTGACCAGTCGTGGCGTCGAGGACCAACAGCACCTCGGTCACCGAACCGGCCCCCTTGTCCGCAACTCTCCGCACCTTCGACAACTCATCCATGAGGTTCGTCTTGGTGTGGAGCCGACCCGCCGTGTCGGCCAGCACGACGTCGGCATTCCTGGCATCTGCGGCCTGCACCGCGTCGAATATCACCGATGAGGGGTCGCCGCCTTCGGTTCCCCTGACCAGCTCTGCACCGCAGCGTTCGGCCCAGGTCTGGAGTTGTTCCGCAGCTGCCGCCCGGAACGTGTCGCCGGCCGCCATCACGACCGTTGCTCCTTCGTCGGTGAGACGGCGACCGAGCTTGCCGATCGTGGTCGTCTTTCCCACGCCGTTCACGCCGACGAAGAGCCAGATCGTGGGTGAGTCCGTCGCTCTCGCCAGATCGGTCGGGCCCGCCAGCTGGGCCTTCATCTCGGACCGCAGGGCATCGATCAGTTCGGCATTTGTGGAGAGTTTCTCGGAACGAACCGTGCTCCGAAGCGCATCGAGTAGTTCCTGGGTGGGACCCATCCCGACGTCGGCCAACAGCAGAGCTTCTTCGAGCTCCTCGTATGATTCGTCGGTGATCTCGCTGCGGGACAGGACGGACGACACATACCCCGACATGGTCGAGCGTGCCCGCGCAAGGCGTTCCCGCAGGTTGGGTGCGACCTCGACCACCTCCACCTGCTCGGGAGGTTCGCCGGCCTCTGGTGGAACTCGGGGCGGGGCCTCCTCGACGAGAGCGGTCCCATCCCGAGAATCTGGCCGCTCGAGTGTCGCGGTCCCCGATGGGCCGGCTTCGGGTGGCTCGTCGCGCCCCCTTCCCGAGACCACGAACGCGGCCACGCCTCCCACAGCGAGGACGGCGACGAGAATCAGGATCAGATACGTGGTGTTCATCGCCGCGGATCCTACAAGGCCGCATCGGAGCGGCCGGAGCCCACGCGGTCGACTTCGCTCAGACCGCACTGGATGCAGCTGCAATCCGGGAAGGTCCGCTCCGTCACGATGATGTGCAGGCAAACGCGTGATCTTGGGGCAGACTGAACAAACCATCAGAACAGCGGATGGCCGAAGGCAACCCACGGGACCAAACGTCTACCGTCGAGGCAACTCGGCGAAGGGCCTCCGGTTCCCGAGCAGAGTTGCCGGACAGGCACCAATTCAGCGGAGACACTACGTGCAACCCAATTCCGACATGAGCCCACCACTGCCCTCGGGCACGCGAGACACCGACAGCCCGGCCCTGGCGTTCGATGCGGAAGCCGCGAGCAGACGGGTCGAAACGTTGCTTTTCGAGATGCGCAAGGTGATCGTCGGACAGGATCGCGCCCTGGAACGCATGATCACCTCACTGCTGAGCGGTGGACACGTGCTGCTCGAGAGTGTCCCCGGTCTCGCGAAGACGCTCGCTGTGGAGACCATGGCCCAGGCCGTGGGGGGATCCTTCTCCCGCATCCAGTTCACTCCCGACCTACTTCCCGCGGACGTGGTCGGAACACGCATCTACCGCACCTCGACCGAGAAGTTCGACGTCGAACTCGGCCCGGTGTTCGCCAATTTCGTGCTGGCGGACGAGATCAACCGGGCACCGGCGAAGGTCCAGTCGGCATTGCTCGAGGTCATGGCCGAGAAACAGGTGACGATCGGCGGCAATCGTCACGAGGTACCCGTGCCGTTCCTGGTGCTCGCTACACAGAACCCGATCGAATCCGAAGGGGTCTACCCCCTACCGGAAGCACAGCGAGACCGATTCCTGATGAAGATCGTGATCGACTACCCCTCGCCGGGCGAGGAGATCGAGATCGTTCAGCGCATGGGAAGCACACCACCAACTGCATCCGAGGTGATCTCCCTGCCCGAGATCCAGGCCCTCCAGCGAGCCACGGAAGCGGTATTCGTGGAGCGGAGCGTGATGGAGTACGCAGTGAACCTGGTGCTCTGCACGAGGACACCGGAGAACTTCGGGCTCCCGGAACTCCGCACCTACATCGAACTCGGCGCCAGCCCGAGGGCTTCGCTCGGGCTCATCCGCGGCCGGCCGCGCGCTGGCGATGATGCGGGGGCGGTCCTACCTCACGCCTCAGGACGTTTTCGATGTCGCTCCCGAGATCCTGCGCCATCGACTGCTCCTGTCCTATGAAGCGCTCGCACGCGACATCGACACCGAGACAGTGCTGGCACGCGTGCTGGGCACCGTGCAGGCACCACACCTCAACACCGCGGGAAGCACACCGCAGCCCATCGGGGCAGCCAACGGCAACGGGACCGGCGACCCCTGGCACGGAGCCACCAGCGATGCCCAGCCATGGGTGGCAGGTCAGTGAGTGGACTCAGCTCAACTCTCGGCCTGGTAGGCGAACGGCCCGCCGAAGAGATCATCCGTCGACTCACGCTTGATGTGTCTCACAAACTCGATGGAGTGCTCCACGGCGACTTCATGGGTCTCGTACCCGGCCGTGGCACCGAACCCGGTGAGACCCGTCCGTACGAACCCGGCGACGACGTACGCCGGATCGATTGGAACGTGACTGCACGTACCCAGCGTCCCCACGTACGCGAGACGATCGCAGACCGTGAACTCGAGGCGTGGCTCCTCGTCGATCGCTCGTCACGCATGGATTTCGGTACCGCCGCGTTCGAGAAGCGCGACCTCGCACTCGCCGCTGCAGCCGGAATGGGTCTGCTCGTCAACCGCGGGGGCAACAGGGTCGGTGCAGTACTGATCCGAGGTAGCGAGACCACGACCATTCCTCCACGTGGCGGCCGCAAGCACCTCCTCGGCATATTGGAGAGGACGATGTCATCCCCACGTGCAGACGGCTCCGGTCCGGTCGATCTCCGAGCAGGGCTCCGCCGGGTCGGTGCAATGGCGCGCCGCCGGGGGCTCGTCGTGGTCATCTCAGACTTCGATGGTGATCCGTCCGATTGGGAAACGGCTCTCGGGGCGCTCTCCCTGCGTCATTCGGTGTTGTGCATCGAGTGCATCGATCCTCGCGATGGGGAGCTTCCTAAAGCCGGCCTGATCGAGTTCGTCGATCCCGCTACCGGAGCAGTCCGCGAGGTCAACACAGACAGTGCCAAGGTCCGTAGGGCCTACGCATGCCGCAGCCGAACAACGTTCCGGGGCAGATTCAGTCGGTGATCCGGAACGCAGGGGCCGACCACCTCACGCTGAGCACCGATGGAGACTGGGTGATGGACCTCGCACACCACGTGTCACGCCGACGCCACCGGGCCGAGACCACGGCAGGGAGCAAACCCCGATGACCGAACACTTCCTGTCACCCGAACGGCTCTGGTTCCTACTGGTGGTACTCGCCCTCGTGGCGGTCTACGTGGGCCTCCAGTTCCGCCGCAACAAGTTCGCCATCCGAATCTCGAGCGCAGCGATGTTGGACAAGGTCGCGCCTAGGCGCGCCGGTTGGCGGCGTCATGCCGTGGCCGCCGTTTACCTGCTCGGCATGGCAGGGCTCGTCGTCGCCTACGCCCAGCCGATCGCCACCGAAAAGGTGCCCCGTGAGCGTTCCACAATCGTCCTGGCGATCGATACGTCACTCTCGATGATGGCCACCGACGTGGCACCCAGTCGCCTCGAGGCGGCCCAGGCGGCCGCAACCGAGTTCGTCCAGGGGTTGCCCGGACCAACTCAATGTGGCACTCATCGGCTTCGCCGGCACCGCCCAGCTCCTGGTTCCCCCCACCCAGGACCATGCCTCGGTCGTCAACGCGATCGACAACCTGGACCTCGAAGAGGCAACTGCGATCGGCGATGCCGTGAAGCTCTCGGTGGATGTGATCAACGATCAGGCCCAACGCACCGACGAGGGAACCCCGGACGCGACCGTGGTTCTCATCTCAGACGGCGAGACCACCGTCGGGATGCCATCGAAGGATGCGATCCCACTGGCACAGGATGCCGGCGTCGCGATCAACACGATCGCCTACGGGACCCCGGATGGCGTGATCACGGTCGATGAGGACGGCGACGGGTCGGCCAGACCGCACCCGTTCCGGTCAACACCACGGAACTCGCGAACATCGCCGAGGAGACCGGCGGGGTGGCACGCACCGCGGGAAGCGCGGGCGACCTCGAACAGGTCTACGCAGACTTCGGTTCCTCCATCGGCTACGACGAGGAACCAACCGACATCGCCTACAAGTTCGCGGGCGGGGCGCTCCTGCTGCTGACCATCGGAGCAGGCATGTCGCTGCTGTGGTTGCAGCGCCTTCCCTGATCCGTCCAGGTCACCCGACCGGTCAGCGGACGTCCACGACTTCGGAGGCGCGCTCGCTCACGACCTTTGAGGACCCACCGGGTTCCATCGAGACTCCATAGAGCACGTCGGCTGCTTCCATCGTCCGCTTCTGGTGGCTGACGATCAGCAACTGGGCAGTGGAGCGGAACTCCTGGACCAATTCCAGGAACCTGTGGAGGTTCACGTCATCCAGTGCCGCTTCGACCTCGTCCATCACGTAGAACGGTGAGGGACGGGAGCGGAACACTGCGAAGAGGTACGCCAGCGCAGTCAGCGAACGCTCGCCACCCGAGAGCAGGGAGAGCTTCTTCACGTTCTTGCCCGAGGGCTTCGCCTCGATCTCGATACCCGTGTTGAGGAGGTCCGAGGGTTCGGTGAGCCGAAGGTTGCCCGGATCCTCCGGGGAACAGGGTCTGGAACAGGTGCTCGAAGTTCTCCCTCACGTCTGCGAATGCAGATGCGAACACCTTCACGATCTCTTCGTCCACCGCCTTGATGACCTTGTTCAGTTCGCGTCGGGACTGCCTCACGTCGTGGAGTTGGCCTTCGAGGAACTCGTGGCGTTGTGAGAGCTCCTCGTACTCCTTGAGAGCGAGAGGGTTGATCGGCCCCATCGCCCGGAGTTCGCGCTGGAGCTCCCGCGCCCGGGCAGAGGCTCCGACGCCCTCGGGAAGCAACGGGCATTCGGTGGCTTCTGCCACCTCGGGTTCCACGTCCAACTCGGTACGCAGGTTCAACATCGCTGCATCGAGTCGCGTGCGGGTCTCGGCGTCCGATACCTCGGCCTTGCCGAGGAGGGCACGGTTCTCCTCCAGTTCGCTCTCCTGAGCGGCACGCTGAACTCGAAGCTCTTCGAGACGGGAGCTGGCCGCACGTGCCACTTCGGACTGGGCGCGACGCTCCTCGCGTCGTTCCGAGAGCATCGCGTCGACGGTCATCATGCGTCGCTCCACGAAGTCCTTGAGGCGACCCACGGCCTTCGACTGCGCTTCGAGGAGAATGCGACGCTGTGCCGCTTCTGCCGCCTCGGTGGCCAGTCCGGCAAGGCGTCCATCCAGGTGTTCGAGTCGCTCCGCCACATAGCGGCGCCGCTCCAGGACCGCGGCGTCACGTACCTCGGAATCGGTACGACGGGACCTGATCTCCGCTGCGGAGGCGTCGAGGGCAGCTTGGGCTTCAGCCATCAAGCGGGCCCGTTCTGCCGCCTCGGCCTCCTCAGCCTCCATCAGCGGTAGCGCTGATTCTAGTTCGGCGAGCCTTGCGGCCTCCGAGGCGCGACGTTGATCGACCTCGATCAGGGCCGTCTCGATACTCGCGACCTCGGCCTCCACGTCCGCTGAGTCGCTGCGGAGGCGAACCATCGCATCGCTGCTGCGTGTGAGCATCGCATCATTCGCATCACGTTCTCGCAGAGCCTCGGCGTGGGCCCTGCGTGCACCGACGAGTGCCTCACGCGCAGCCTTCGTGGCACCCTGCGTCGCTTCTGCTGCTGCGCTTGATCTGGACGCTGCCTCGGTGGCTTCCTCCAACGCAGCTCCGGTCGCACCTGATCCCGCCGCATCCAGGCGCCATCCGGTGACAGAGAATCTGTGCCCTTCAGGCGTGACGACAACTGCCTCGGGATGCGACGTGGAAAGCTCCGCCGCCTGTTGCCATCCACCGGATGCCATCGTGACGTTCGCGAACATGGTGTCGAGCAACCGCTCCAGGCCCCTGCGGTCCTCGACGCTTCGCTCATCCACCTTCGATGCACATCGCACGTGACCGCGCACAGGTTCACCCGGCAATACCGGGACCGCTGAGGTTGGAGCGGCAAGGTTGGAGATCGCATCGAGAGCCAGGACCGCGCCGCTGTGGTCGCCCTGAACCAGAGACGTGATGGCCCGACGTGCTGCAGCGGTGTCTGCCACGAGCACGGCGCCCAGAGCTTCGGCAGCCGCGGCCTCGAATGCCTCCTGGTAGCCCGGATCCACCTCGACGAGATCCACGAGGGTGCCGAGGACTCCCTCGAGGCCTTCCAGACGCTCGGTCCCCGCACGTTGGTGCGCGTCCTGGAGAGCCTGGAGCAAGGCCTCGGCGCGAGCCTGCCACCCCGAGTGG
The DNA here is from genome assembly GCA_963805905.1 of uncultured Microthrixaceae bacterium. GTDB lineage: Bacteria > Actinomycetota > Acidimicrobiia > Acidimicrobiales > Microtrichaceae > JAMLGJ01. The sequence goes on along the minus strand of CAWDVV010000001.1, from coordinate 1,281,707 downwards.
TTGGCTTCGGCTTCTCGCTGGAGGCTCTCGCAACGTTGCAGCTCCGCCTCGGAACCAGCCAGATCAGACTCTGCAGCGCGCAGAGCCTCGGCAAGCCCGGCCTGTGCGTCATCAGCCTCTTGCTGGGCGACGCTCGACGTCTCCATCTCCGCCCGGAGTTTCTCGAGCCGCCCGGCGAGGGCGTCCTGGCGCCGCACCAGGTCCGCACGATCGGCTGCGGAACGTTCCGCTGCTCTACGGACCGCAGACAACTCGTTGCGGATCACAGCGGCCTCGCCACTAGGGGCATCGAACCCCACCATCCCATTGAACCTCGAATGCCGCCCATCGATGGGCGAGTTCGTCCTCCGCTGCATCGAGCTCGGTGCGGCTGCCAGCGAGCAGAGCGAGTTCCGAATCGATCTCGGCGGACTCGGCCCGGAGCTGGGCCGCCTCGGCTTCCATCGATGCCACGACTGCCGCATCCACCGTGGCCTCCAGTGCCGCCCTGATGGACTTGGCACGCTCAGTGAGCAATGCCACTTGACCCGCCCGCGCTCGCGCAGGGTTTCAAGGCGCATGAGGGTGTCGCCCAGGTCCGTCGCACCGAGTGAGCCGAGTTCGGCTTCTGCAGTCGTCACCATCGCGTCGAGGTCGGCCAGAGCGGAACGCAGTTCGTTGCCTTTCGCCCGGATCTCGATCTGGCTGGATCGGGACGACTCGAGCTGAGCTCGAAGCCGGGCGATCTCGCGGCCTGCGAGGAACATGCGCAGGACATTCGAGCTCGGCGATCAGGTCGCCGTGACGGCGGGCCGCATCTGCCTGGCGCTCCAGTGGCTTGAGTTGGCGACGCACCTCCCGCAACAGATCGGTGATCCGCGTCAGGTTGGCTTCCGTGGATGCCAACCGTCGCTCGGAGCGCTCCTTACGGCGACGGTACTTGAGAACACCCGCCGCCTCTTCGATGATCGATCGACGGTCCTCGGGGCGGGCGTTGAGCACACCGTCGATATTGCCCTGGGACACGATGACGTGTTGCTGACGCCCGACGCCGCTGTCGCTCAGCAGCTCCTGGATATCCAACAGCCGGGCCGGAGAACCGTTGATGGAGTACTCACTGTCTCCGTTACGGAACAGGAGTCGGCTTATCGTCACCTCGGTGAACTCGATCGGCAGGATCCCCGAGGAGTTGTCGATCGTGAGCGAGACCTCGGCGCGACCCAGCGCGGGCCGCTTCTCCGTACCGGCGAAGATGACATCGTCCATCTTCTGGCTCCGCACTGCTGAAGGAGCCTGGGCGCCGAGTACCCAACCGATGGCATCCACGACGTTCGACTTCCCCGAACCGTTGGGACCGACCACCACGGTGACACCGGGCTCCAGTTCCAGGTCTGCTGCATCGGCGAACGACTTGAAGCCCTTGATCTGGAGGTTCTTCAGAAACATACTGCCGCCTCAGACCTGGGTCTGTTCGCAGAAGTACGTTGTCATGTTTCCATAACGCGCCTTGGCAATGGGTCCTCTCGCTCGCGGGCTCATCTCGCCTGCACGCTTGTAGACCGCAAGGTGGTCCTGGTAGCTGCCCCGCTCGCCGTGCAACCCGACCCAACCGTCGTCATCAAGGCTCGTGCCTCCGTACTTGACGGCGTCGTGCATCGTCTCGACAACAGCCCGGTAGAGCCTGCGGATCTCCGCAGTCGCAAGGCTCCCGGTCGTCCGGTCGTACCGCAGCCCCGCATGAAAGAGGATCTCATCGGAGTAGATGGGCCCGATCCCGACCAGGAAGGAGTCGTCCATGAGGATGCCCTTCAACTTGCCGTTGCGTCGCAGGAGCGCTTCGCCGAACACTGTCCACGAGATCGGCTCGTCCACCGGGTCGAGCCCGACGTCAGCGAGCTCCGGATGCGCATCGGCCAGATCCTCGATGGCGATCCACTCTACTTCTGCATTCTTGTCGGGATCGATCAGCCGGAGCTGACCACCCTGGGTGAACGTGATGATGAACGCAGTGGACTTCTCCACGGGGTCGCGTTCCTTGTTGCGGGCGAGACGGGACCCGGCTCCGAGAGAGATCACCAGCTCGTTGGTCTTGTCATAGGTGATCCCCAGCAACATCGCGTGACGAACCACACCCGAACCCTTCGACCCCTCCATCTCACCGGGAAGCGTCTTTCGGGTTGCACCCTTGAGTACGCCTGCCACAGGGATCTCGACACCCTTGATCTTGCGATCCCCGACCTCGCGTTCGAGCTCCCGTCGCAGTAGTTCCATCTCGGGCAACTCAGGCATCTTGGTCTCCGTTCGAGGCCATGATGGATCCATGGCCGTTGAGGTCTGCCATCAATCGCTCGTAAGCAACTTCGGCGGCATGTTGTTCGGCTTCCTTCTTGGTACGGCCTTCGCCCATTCCATGCACGTGACCATCGACCGCAACCGATGCAGTGAAGGTCTTCGCGTGTTCGGGGCCGGAGCCGGCAAGTCGGTACTGAGGCAGTTGGCCGAAGATGTGGGCGACGAGCTCCTGCAGACGTGACTTGTGGTCGGTCGTGAACTCGGCCGCTGCTACGTCGGCTATACGGGATCGGTAGAGCCTCACGATCAGGGGCATCGCCGTGTCGACGCCGCCATCGAGGTAGATCGCGCCAAATACTGCTTCAAGTGTGTCCGCGAGGATCGAGGGCTTTCCGCGCCCGCCGGTGGCGTCCTCGCCGCTGACCCAGCCACACCTGGGATCCGAGATCCAGTTCCTCCGCCAGGTCGGCGAGCATCACAGTGCTCACGAGCTCAGAACGGCGTCGGGCGAGTACGCCTTCAGGCTCGTCCGGATAACTTCGGTAGAGATGCGCCGTGATGGCCAGACCGAGTACCGAGTCGCCGAGGAACTCCAGACGTTCATTGGATTCGACTCCACCATTCTCGGTACACCACGAACGGTGTCGTAGTGCGAGCTGCAGGAGTTCAGGGTCATTGAAGCTGTACCCGAGCGCGTCGGGCAGAGTTGCTGGCGGATCCGCGGGCGGGCTCAGAGCCGTTCGATGACGTAGTCGACGGCATCTCTCACGGTCTTGAGGTCCTCGAGGTCGTCGTCCTCGATCCGGAATCCTGCACTCCTCTGGAAAGCTCCTCCTCGAGTGCCTCCACCAGTTCGATCAGTGCCAGCGAGTCGGCATGGAGGTCCTCGGCGAACGAGTCGCCCTCGGAAATCTGGTCGGGCTCGATCTCGAGGATGTCGGAAAGGCGATCCTGGACCAGCTGGATGATCTCCTGGCGGTCAACGGGACCGTCCTGCACGTGCGTCTCGGCAGTCATGACTGCTGTTCAACTCCTACTGCGTAACTTGAAGTGTGGATAACTGGAGACATCAGATGGCAGATCACACCATAACGTGTGACGCTTGTCCGACGGAGCACTTTGACGGACCGCACCACTCAGACGAGGTCCGCCGCACGCAGATCGTGAGGTTTTCGACACGAAGCGTGTTGTCTACCAGCGGGTGTTGTCGGGGCCTGCAGGCCGTCAGTCGACTTCGATGGCCTGACGGCCGCCGTACCATCCGCAGTTGCCACAAACCACATGGGGCCGTTTGGTGACCTTGCAGCGTGGACACACGCTCCGCGCTCCACCGTCGATCGTCCAGTTGGATGCCCGCCTGCTGCGAGACTTGGACTTGGAGGTCTTTTTCTTTGGAACGGCCATCGGTAGCCTCGTCGGAGTCGGGAATGTTGGCGCTTCTACTGGCGGCCCACCGCGGACCGGCCCAGCGCCGGGTGGGCCAGTGTAGCCCTAGGTCGCGCCGGGGTCGAAGTCGTCACGGGAGAATTCGAGCGCGTCGAGCGCCGACCAGCGATCATCGACCGGCCCTGCCGCTGATCCATCCCCGCTGTCGTCAACCACCTCGACGGGAAATTGCCCGGGTGCGGGCCCCTCACAGTCCTCATGGCACAGGGGTGCGAGTGGCATTCCCAACAAGATGGCATCCCGGACCGAATCTGACAGGTCGATGAACCCGTCGGTGAGCTCCCGGATCTCGAACACCGAATCGACCGCCCCGGAAGGACCCTCAGAACTCTCGTAACCCTCGTAGGCATGCGGGTCATCCACGAACAATTCGAGGATCTCACTCGTGGCATCGCCCGTGGCACTACCGAGGCACCGCCTACAGGCCCCATTCCAGACGAAAGCAACCCTCCCTTGCACGCGCACCCCGTCAGCAAGCGATTCGACGTCCACATCCACGACCGCAGGACCACCGCCCGCGCCTGCCTCACCGATGGAGAGGTTTCCGGGCTCCACGGTGCGTCGCTCGGAAATCCTTGCTCCGGGGCTGCGTCGCAGCTCGGTGATACGAAACCGCAATCCAGCTATGTGGTCGTCGTCCGACGCGGCCCCGAGGTCAGGTTCTGACGACGCTCCCGCGTGGGAGCGGGGGGCCGATCCACCACGTCGAACCACGGTCGGCCCTACTGCTCCTGGTCGAACGGCAAGGGACCATCCGGAAGCGAGCCGCTGTCGGCCTCGTCGAAACCACCGAGCTCGGATTCCTCGATCCTCGGCGCCGCCAGCCTCTGACGGCCGGTCGAGACGGACTTCTGCACCTTCGCAAGCACGTTCTCGAAACTAGCCAGTCGTTGGTCGCAGAAGTCCTCGGCCTCGCGACGCATTCGTCGGGCATTCGCCTCTGCGTCCTCGGTGATGCGCACTGCCTCGTGTTCGGCAGCCTTGACGACCTCGGCCTTCTGAACCATGTGGGCCACCTGGGTGCGGGCTTCGGCAACCAGTTCCTCGGCTTCACGGCGTGTACGGGCCAGGTATTCATCGCGTTCCTTGAGGAGCCAGCCGGGCGGCGCGCAGTTCCTCGGGAAGCGCATCGATCGCCTCATCCAACAGGTCCAGCAGTTCGTCGCGATTCACCCGCACCGATGCCGACATTGGAATACCCGGTGCAGCGTCGACCATGTCAGCGGCGCGGCGCAACAAGCCATCGATATCCACGCGGGCTGGGCCGCCGGAGCGGTTCGCCTTGCCGGCCGCGTCGCTACGGGCGGATGCGGCACCATGTTCGGGATCTCTGGGAGCGGCGTTCATCGTCCACCAGTGTGCGCCCTGGAGAACGCCCGGTGGTGGCAATCTCCCACACACACGCTCATTGCTCTCTCACACACGGTCAACCTCCACCGAAACGGCTTGCCAGACGGCTGGACACGCACTCTGGAACCATTCCGTCAACCGACCCGCCGAAGCGGGCGACCTCTCGTATCAACTTCGAGGCGAGGAAGGAGTTCCCGGATGCGGACGGAACGAAGAGTGTGTCAACACCGGAGATGTTCTTGTTCATCTGAGCCATCTGGAGTTCGGACTCGAAGTCCGACACCGCTCGCAGACCCTTGACGATGAAATCGGCACCGGCATCACGAGCGAGGTCCACCACCAGGGAGGAGAACATCGTGACCGTCACGTTGTCGAGGTGGCCCAGTGCCTCTTCGATGAGCGCCTGGCGCTCATCGAGGGTGAACAGTGGCTCCCCCTTCTGTGGATTTCGCATGGCGGCCACCACGACTCGGTCGAACAGGCGGGCGGAGGTCTCAACGATCTCCACGTGGCCGTTGTGGATCGGATCGAATGATCCTGGGTAGAGGGCAACTGTCACGTGGGGATCTCCTCGGCAGAGTCTGGGTTGATCGATCTTTCGAGAATCGTAACAACCGTACCGCCATAGCGGCGCTGCCTGACCTCCCGCCACCCCACATCTGCGCCGACAGCCCTGTCGGACTCCGCCACCACCACCTCGACCGAGATCGCGTGGAGCAACGCCAGCAAGAGCTGCCAGTCATCGAAGGAGTAGGGAGGATCACAGATCGCCAAGTCTGCCCGGGTGTCCGCGAGGACCCCCCTCGGCGCGAGCATCTCCATCGAATCGCCCTCCACCACGCGTGCGGCGGCAGCCGTGTTTGTGTGCGCCAGATTGGTTCGCAGCGCGCCGAGCGAGCGCTTGTCGAGCTCACAGAAGGTGCAGTGCCCGGCACCGCGGGACAGTGCCTCGATTCCCATTGCCCCGGAACCTGCGAAGACGTCTATCACCGAAGCGCCGACAACCGCGTTCATCGATCCGAGGGAATTGAAAACGGCCTCCCGTACCCGGTCGGTGGTGGGACGTACGACAAGGCCCTCCGGCACGAGCACCTTCATGCCACGCGCGCTACCGGAGACAACCCGCATCAATTGACCAGCGCGGCGGGCGGAAGCGTCGGAAGGGACGAGCTCGGCGCAAAGGCGAGTGTCATCGCAGTTCCCTCAGCCAAGATCGGCACGTCCTGCGGATCGGTCACCACCATCCGGATGTCTTCGCCGCTATCGACCGCGCTCGGACTGTAGTACCAGAGCTGAACCTCCCCCGGGTCACGACCACACGAATCACCTGTTGCCAACTTCTTGGAGCCGAGGGAGACCTCCTCACCGTCCAGCTCCGCAACTGTTGAACCCCAGGTCGATCCGAAGGTCATCTCGCCGGTGCTCACGGACACGTCCATGAGCTCGAGGACCGATCCGACCGTGACCTCATGACCGGTCGGGTCTCCGGGACCCGGCTGCACCTCTACAGAGCCGGTGGCGTCGACCGTGATGCCGTTCGAAGGGCCGGCAGCACGAAGTTCCAGAAAGCGTCCACACACGTTTATCCCGAACAACGCCGTCAACGACTCACCCTCCTGGGGTCCCCTGCCGAGATCCTCGATGTCCGACGGAAGGACCACATCGGGTGCCAGGGCGCTGTCCCGCCCGCTGTGGTCGTGGATCCCTGCGGTGTCTGTCGGCCTCGGTCGATCCGTGGTCGTCCCGGCACCACCGCCCGAGCACGCCGCGGCGAACAACATCGTTGACGATGCCACGCACGTCATGACCACACGCGAGATTCGACTCCCGGCCATCGGGTACCTGGTGGGGGCACCCGGCTCGGAAGGACGCCTCGCCCCGGAGGACCCCTGAGCATGGCATCTGGCGCGTTTCACGCGCTGAGGGTACCCGCCCCGGATGCCCTGCGCCGACCGAGCGTCACGCCCCCGCACCAATTCGTCGCCGATTGTGACAAGCTCACGACATGGATGATCCGAGCACAGCGGCGTGGGCGACACCGACCGAGATCGGTCCGCTCAAGTTACGGAACCGCGTGATCAAGGCAGCGACCTTCGAGGGTCGCTGCGAACGCAACGGGGTATCTGGCGCACTGGTGGAATTCCACCGTGAAGTGGCCGCCGGCGGGGTGGCAATGAGCACGCTCGCGTTCTGTTCGGTGAGTCGCGACGCGCGCGGTGCCCCGGGTGAGATCGTGCTCAGCGAGGAGTCCCAACCCGGACTGGCGACGTTGGTGGACGCCGTTCATTCCGAGGGAGCTCTTGCCTCTGCGCAGATCGGTCACGCTGGCGCAGTGGCCGCCGGGATCGGGGTCAGAGCGGTTTCACCGTCCCGCTTCTTCTCACCGCTCGCCATGCAACGCACCCGGGCACTCGAGGATTCGGAGGTCATGTCTGTGATCGACCAGTTCGCAACCGGAGCCGGCCGCCTGTCGGATGCCGGATTCGATGCAGTGGAGTTGCATTTCGGCCACGGCTATCTCATCTCGGAGTTCCTCAGTCCGAAACTCAACAAGCGCACGGACCGATGGGGTGGATCTCTGGAGGCTCGGGCGCGGTTCGCCCGCGAGGTGGCTCGGGCGGCGCGCGACGCCGTGGGTCCTTCCGTAGCTGTCATAGCGAAACTCAACATGGACGACGGGGTCCGCGGTGGGTTCTGGCTCGAGGAAGCGGTCGCGGTTGCGAGACTGCTCGAGCACGACGGCCATCTGGACGCGTTGGAACTCACATGTGGGAGTTCGTTGCAGAACCCCATGTACCTCTTCCGCGGCGACGTTCCGATCGACGAGATGGCGGTCGCCATGCCCAAGGCGATCCGCCCGGGGTTCAAGGTTGCGGGTGGACTCTTCCTCAAGACGTACCCGTTCACGGAGGCCTACCTCCTGGACTCCGCCCGCCAGTTCCGGGAGGCACTCGACATGCCACTCATCTTGTTGGGTGGCATCAACCGTGCCGACACCATCGACAGAGCCGTCAGCGAAGGATTCGAGGCGGTGGCGATGGCGCGGGCTCTGCTGCGGGATCCCAACCTCCTGAAGCGTTTCGAGGCCGATGATGAGGAAGGACTGTGCGTGCACTGCAACAAGTGCATGGCAACCATCTACCGCGGCACACGTTGCGTGCTGCGCGATTGAGATCCCACTGAAACCGGGCCTGCCGCCGGCCGCACGAATCAACTCGCAACAACAGGAGTGCACCCAGAGTGAGAGGCCTTAGGGCGTGGCGAACAATCCGATAGGTCCACTGGGCGACGCTGACGAGGGTTTCAACCACCAGATCTCCGAGACATTCGCCGTTGTCGGGACCAGCGATCCGGCGTGGACCGAGAAGATCTGCGCAATGGCGATGGCGCGTGACGGCAGCCAACAGATCGGATTCGGACTCGGTCGCTATCCGAACCGCAACGTGCTCGACGCATATGCAGCAACCAGTCGCGGATCCGAGCAGATGACAGTCCGCGCCAGCCGCAGCCTCTCCTCGGGTCCCGAATCGACCTCGGTCGGCCCCATCTCCTACTCGGTGCCCGAGCCCATGCGGCGCGTTCGTTTCACGCTGGAACCGAACGAGGTGCAACCCATCGCCTTCGACATCGAGTTCGATTCGGTCGTTCCTGCGAAACTCGAGGAGCGGACGCACCTGCGGGACCAGTACCGGATCTCCGCCGATCTCGTCCGCTACCACCAAACGGGCGTCGCCTCCGGGTGGATCGAGATCGATGGCGAGCGTACCGACGTCACACCCGACAACTGGGTGGCCACGCGCGACCATTCGTGGGGAGTCCGCTACGACGTCGGTCCACCGACGACCGACCGTGGTGATAGGAGCGGGTTCCCCGCTGGAATCGGGTTCATGATGATCTGGAGTCCAGCTCTGATGGAGCGTCCCGACGGCTCGCGCTACGCGCTGCACCTGCACTTCACCCTCGTGCAGATGCCGGGACTCGAACAGAAGACCGTCACCGCCGGGATCGAGGAACCCGATGGCACCGTGGAACCGATCGTCGACCTGCACCCTGATCTGGGGTTCGATCCTGAGAACCGCAGGCTCCTGGGTGGAACCGTGACCGGGATCATGGGTGATGGCACTGAAAGACAGTTCCAGATAGAGGTTCTCGGGGATACGGGCGTACAGCTTGGAGCTGGCCTGTACTTCGGTTTCGACGGGCACCACCATGGCGAATGGCGGGGCGACTTCCACATCGACGGCGAACGGATCGATGACTGCCGCACCCCCGAGAACGCGCGCCGGCTCCATCAGATCCGCGACACCGCGGTGCGAATCACAGATCCCGTCGGTGGCGGGGTCGGCTGGGGAAACTGCCAGTGCATCGCGGCCGGCCCATGGCCCGAACTCGGACTGGCTGACGACCCCTGGATGTGAGAGCCACAGGGAGCGACCCGGTCGCTCAACCTCTGGCGAAGAAGTCCAGAATCACGGTGTCAGCCGAGAACGAGGTCGCGGTGGGACCGACGATCAGGTCGAACGGAAACGGAGCGGCACCCGCCCAGGTATGGCCAGCGCCGATCATCTCCCAGTACTGGACCCGATGGGAGCTGTCACAGCCCGGGTACACGAATGCCTGCACACCTGGCGCGGGAGTGTCGGTCTCTGGCTCGAGGTCACATTTCGCACGCGCCGCGTCGGTGGATACAACAGTGCGCACTGTCAGGCCCATGGGTGGAGCGAAGACGATCTGAGAACCTCCGGTGGGCGCAATGGGATCCTCGGAACCGTGCAACACGAACACGTCGGTCGGCGGCGAATCGGCGCAGGTATCAGTCAGGTTCACTCCACCTGATCCCGCGACGGCAGAAAAGCGCCACGGCATGGTGCAGGACAGGGCTTGAGCCATTGCCGCACCCGCGGAGTAGCCCGCGGCAAACTCTGAATTCAGGTCCACGCAGAGATCGTCCTCGACCCGATCCATCAGGGCCGAAATGAATCCCAGATCGTCGCTCTCACCTGCCAGACCTCCTGGAACTGCCCACCTCGGGCCGGGATCGCTGCCCAACGGCGACAAGACGACGTACCCCCGTGCCATCGCCGCATCCGCCAACCCGGAATACTCCTCCCATTCGGCGGGACCCTGGGTGAAGGGGTGAAGGCTCACCAGCAATGGTCGGGCACCGGTGCTGTTCGCCGGGACACCGAGCCTGGCGGTTCTGGACACTCCCTGCCACCGGATGTCCACGTCGTGTACACCCGCACCCGTGGGAAAGGACTCGGTACCGGGTGGCCCGGTGACGCTGGCAGCCCCGGAGCCTGCCGAGCATCCACGACTTGGAGCGGAGGGAACAGAATCCACGATGCCGCGGCCCTCGGGTTGGAACCTGACAGTGGGAGATGGGGAGACCGGCGGGGCACAGGCGCCCACGAAGACCATCAGGCCGATGGTCAGAGCCAACAGCGACGATCGATTCGCATTGGTAGCCAGGATGGCTGATTTGTCCACAGTGCCCCCGGTGCAATGCCGCCAGACGTGCCTCGGGCGCTGAAATTAACAGCATTCACCCCAGAGCGGTCAACCGTTGCGCTCCGGCCGAGGGACGCACCATCGTCGGAGACCTGACCATGGTGAGCACGTTCTGGTCTCCGAGAACCACACTCCAGCCGTGCTCATCGGCCATGTGCGGACCCGGGTGCCCCTCAGCCCTTGGTGAGGAACTGCTCGTCCTCTTCGGCCAGCAGCACATCGATCTCCTCGATGAGCAGCGGAAATCGCTCGAGACCACCGGGCCCATCCACCAACTCGAACGCCACCTCACGCGCCCGCACGACCAGGTCGCGATCGCGACGCAACGACGCCAACCGCAGGTCGCTGCGTCCCTTCTGGCGCTCCCCCATGACCGTTCCCTCTCCCCGCAACTCGAGGTCCACCTCGGCGAGTTCGAACCCGTCGTCGGTGTGCACCATGGCCGACAGACGTTCCTGTGCATCGTCGGTGAGATCCCCGCGGGCGACCAGCACGCAGTAGCTCGCTGCGCTGCCCCGGCCGACGCGGCCCCGCAATTGATGCAACTGGGCGATGCCGAACCGATCCGCGTCGAGCACCACCATCACCGTGGCCTCCGGCACATCCACTCCCACCTCGATGACGGTCGTGGCCACCAGAACCTGGAGTGCCCCGGAGCGGAAGCCGTCCATCACGACGCGTCGCTCGTCCGCAGGAACGCGTCCATGGATGAGCCCCACATCCAGTTGAGCGAACTCACCGGTGGCCAGGTCCTCGTAGATGTCCTCAGCCGCCGAGGCCTCGATCTTCGATGACTCCTCGATCAGGGGACACACGACATAGACACGGTTGCCCGCGGACACCTCCGATCGCACCAGTTCCCAGACTGCGTCCACCTCGGTGTCACTGTGGGCGAGTGTCGTCACGATCGGCTGGCGCCCGGGCGGCATCTCATCGAGCACGGTGACATCCAGGTCGCCGTACACGGTCATCGCGGCGGTACGCGGAATCGGGGTCGCAGTCATCACGAGCACATCGGGCACCGACCCGTCGGGATTGGCGGCGCGCAATGCCGCCCGTTGTTCCACCCCGAAACGATGCTGTTCGTCAACCACCGCCACTCCGAGCGAGGCGAAGGACACCGACTCCTGTATGAGTGCGTGGGTTCCGATCACGATGTCGACCGAACCATCCGCGAGACCGCTCAGCACTCCCCGCCGCTCAGCGGCCGAGGTCCTGTTGGTCAGCACTGCCACGGCAACTCCCCGTTCTCCGAACAGGCTGTCCTCCGAGGTGAGACTCAGACCTTCGATCATGTGTCGCACAGCCGCGGCATGTTGCTCTGCCAACACCTCGGTCGGCGCCATCAGCGCCCCCTGGTGGCCACCCTGGACCGCGGCGAGCATCGCTGCCACGGCCACAACGGTCTTGCCTGCGCCCACATCTCCCTGCAACAACCGGTGCATCGGTACAGGGGAACCCATATCTCCCAGAATCTCTCCGATCGCGCGCCGTTGGGCGCCGGTGAGGGGATACGGGAGTTGCGCAACGAACGCCCCGACCATCGCACCCATCGCATCCACGGGATGCCCTTCTCGCAGCGCCACATCCACATCCACGAGATCACCCACATCGTGACGGATCCCTCTAGACGTTGCCTCCACGTGCCGCTTGGTCCGAACGAGCGAGAGTTGGATCCGCAACAATTCATCGAAGGCGAGTCGGTGTCGGGCGGACATCATCTCCGCCATCGATTCCGGCGCATGGATTGCCTTCATTGCCCCTGCCCGTGGACACAGGCCCACCTCGCTCCGTATCGATTCCGGTAGTGGATCGGCCAGGGTCCGTTTCTCGCTGCGCCGCAGGACCTCACCCACCCATTCGGCCAACTCCCAGCTGTTGAGACCAGCCTTGCCGGACTGTGGATACATGGGCACGATCCGACCGGTACGGTCACCCACGAGATCGACGACCGGATTGGTCATCTGATGCCAACCCTTGAACATCTCGACCTTCCCGAACAGCGCAACGTCGCCGACGGGCGATGCAGGATCGAGCTGACGGGCTCGCCATGGCTGGTTGAAGAACGTGCAACGGAGCCGACCCGATCGATCCTCCACGGAAACATTCACCATCGTCCGGCCCTTGCGCACCTTGCGTGTCTCGACACTGGTCACGCGTCCGATGACGAGCGCTTCCTCACCTTCGACGAGATCGTTGATCCGCGCCTCACGGGTTCGGTCGACGTACCGACGGGGATAGTGGAAAAGGAGGTCCAGCAGCGACTCGATACCCATTTGATGGAGGCCCTTGAGCTTCTTGGGCCCGACCCTGGACAGCACGTCGACACCCATGGTGGAGAGTTCCGCCAAGGTGATCGGGTTCGGTTTCCCCTGCTGGGAAGTCACCCGGTTGCGCCCACCAGCGTCTCCCTCGACGCGGGCGGAGAAACGACGTCCAGCAGGGCGATGTGAACTTCACGAATCGCTCCCAGTCCGGCCAGAAGTTCGACCACGGAACCGGGCACGTGTGTAGAGACATTCACCAACCACCCCGAAGTGGGAAGCCGCTCCATTCTGCAGGAGTCGCACAAGGCCACGAGCCTTTCTTCCAGATCGGCCCATGCCTCGACGCCTGCGTCGTCGGTGATCAGTTCACATCCGAGTCCGTAGCGGATCGCCGCCGATGTCGACGCGCTGAACCCCGCGCCGTCACCTGGCGGTTCAGGCAGGGGCTCTCCGGTTACCGCGCTGGCCAGTGAGTCGAACACCAACAACAGCGCCGCGGCAGATCCATCGACAACACCGCGCTCCGAGAGCTTCGCATCCAGAACCGGGCCACGTTCGAGTTCCTCGATGCCCGCTCCTGCCGCGGCGAGGATCGTTTCGCCCAGATCGGATCCGGCATCGCACTCATCGAGCGCTGCATCAGCAGCAGCATTGGCAACCGCTGCGAAGCCACCCGGATGCCGGCCGTCGTCGCGGGGCGCCAAGCGTTCCGCACCAGCCTCGAGCCCGAGTGCGAATCGGGTCGCGTCGAGACGATCCGAGTTTGCGAGCACTTCGCCGAAACCCTCGAGGAAACTGGCAAGGAGCATCCCCGGCCGCCCGGCCGCAGCCTGCGCAGCACCCCTGGTCATGGCGGCAGACACCGACGCGAAGTCGGTGCAGGACCTCGCCGCATTCACCGCACCCGAGAGTGCGGATGCGAGATCGCTCCCGCTACCCACTGTTGCCGTGGCATCGATCGATGTCGGTGCAGCCTGAGCCGGCCGGGGACCGAACTCACCCACGAGGTGTCGGCCGGAATCAGACGCCGGCGCTGCGTTTGATCCGACGCCCGCGACGTCGAGCATGTCGACTGCGGTCGCATGCGCCTCCAGAACGCCCGCAGCCGCGGCCATCGCGGCCACGTATGCTGCCGGATCGAGGACTTCCACCGGGGAGGTCATGGGACCATCGTACCGGGTGGAAATCACCTCCGGCGGAGAACTCACCACTCGGCGCTTGGGGTGGTGGTCCGGAGTCGTCTAGTCTGCATAACCGCCCCGCGAGGGGCCGATACGACCATTCCTCCGAGACATCCATGGGCGTCGACCACTCGGTCTGCATCCACCGGCTCGGAGCCGACCCCGGGACCCCAACCATGGCTTCGGTCTGTGAGATCTGTGACAAGCGACCCTCCTTCGGGATGAGCGTCAGCCACTCGCATCGACGCACCAAGCGTCGTTGGAACCCCAACATCCAGCGCATCCGTGTGCAGGTGGGCCGGTCCACACGCCGCATGAACGTGTGCACCAGCTGCATCAAGGCGGGCAAGGTATCCAAGCCGACGACCCGCCGCGCCGCCGCATCCTGAACCGGCCAAGCGTCTCGTCCCGGTAGCCCCGCGCGGCTTCAGGTACACACCCCGCCCGCCTGGTCGAGGTTGCGCCGGGAACCGTCGTAGCGACGACTCCGCCTCGCACCACCGACGACTCAGCGGTTTCCGGCTGCGTTCGCGCGCGCCCTGTTCCCTCCTTTGTCCACGGAGTGAGCTGACGGTATTCTCGGGACAAGAGTTTGTTATCCCGTTCACAAGGTGCGACAGTTTGTTGCACAGTTCACAATCGTGGTTTCCGGGACCGACAGCCTCGACAGTCGGTCGATCCCTGGCCAGTCATGTAGTCGGCCAGCTTTCAAGAGGAGTGTCCAGGTGCAAGGCGTGATCAGTTCATATGACCCGAACGAGGGAATCGGCACCCTGCTGCGTGACACAGACCTTGTTGAGTTCGAACTCGCCACGGACGCGCTCGAGGGTTCGATCTTCCGGATGCTCCGCCAGGGCCAACGGGTCCGTTTCGAACTCGACGATTCAGGCCTCGCAACGAGACTTTCGCTCGGATCCGAGGTCGACATGGGAACACCCGACTTCGCAGCGCATGCTGACCCGTCCCCTGAACGCTGAACGAAACACAAGACCAGAACAGCAAACACCACCAGTCGACCAAGACGACCCAACTGAGTGAGGCAGCAATGGCAGGTACCACCGACAACCGGAAGCTGATCGACTGGGTCGATCATTGGGCGGACATCTTCGAACCGTCCGAGACCTACTGGTGCGACGGCTCCGCTGAGGAGTACGACCGCCTGGCGCAGCTACTGGTCGACGGTGGCAGTTTCACCAAGCTGAGCGACACGAAACGCCCCAACAGCTATCTGGCCCTTTCGGATCCCGACGACACTGCGAGGGTCGAGGGTCGGACGTTCATCGCGTGCGAGAACGAGATCGACGCCGGTCCCACGAACAATTGGCGTGCACCGGCCGAACTCCGCTCGGAGATGATGGAACTGTTCAAGGGAGCGATGAAGGGCCGCACGATGTACGTCGTGCCGTTCTCGATGGGTCCGCTGGGTTCCCCCATTGCACATATCGGGGTGCAGCTGACCGACTCCCCGTACGTGGCTGCTTCCATGCGCATCATGACCCGAATGGGTCAGGGGGCACTCGACGTGCTGGGTGATGGCGAGTGGGTGCACTGCCTCCATTCGGTCGGTTACCCTTTGGTCGACGCCGATGGCAACGCACGTGCAGACGTCGCATGGCCGTGCAATCCCGAGAAGTACATCTCCCATTTCCCCGAGACGCGTGAAATCTGGAGCTACGGCTCGGGCTACGGAGGCAACGCCCTGTTGGGCAAGAAGTGCTTCGCCCTGCGCATCGCCTCGACGATGGCCCGTGACGAGGGCTGGATGGCCGAGCACATGTTGATTCTCGGAATCACTCCTCCAGGGGGCGAGACCAAATACATAGCGGCCGCCTTCCCATCGGCATGTGGCAAGACGAACATGGCGATGCTCATCCCGTCGCTTCCCGGTTGGAAGGTCGAGACCATCGGTGACGACATCGCCTGGATGAAGTTCGGCGACGACGGCCGTCTCTACGCGATCAATCCAGAAGCCGGCTTCTTCGGCGTGGCACCCGGAACGTCCGAGAAATCGAACCACAACGCGATGGCATCGATCACGGAGAACTCGATCTTCACCAACGTCGCGCTCACCGACGACGGCGACGTCTGGTGGGAGGGGATGACCAAGGAGCTTCCTGCACACCTCACCGACTGGCGTGGCAACGACTGGACACCAGACTCAGAGACACCCGCAGCCCACCCGAACGCCCGCTTCACCGCCCCGGCCTCGCAATGCCCCTCGATCTCACCCGATTGGGAAAATCCAGCGGGCGTCCCGATCTCCGCGATCCTCTTCGGCGGCCGCCGGGCGACCAATGTTCCATTGGTTACCCAGTCACGCGACTGGGAACACGGCACCTTCATGGGCGCGATCATGAGCTCGGAAAAGACCGCCGCCGCCACGGGCAACATCGGTCAGGTGCGCTTCGACCCCTATGCGATGTTGCCCTTCATGGGCTACAACGTCGGTGATTTCATCCAGCACTACCTCGATATAGGCAACTCGACCGACGCCGACAAGCTGCCCAGGATCTTCTGGGTGAACTGGTTCGCCAAGAACGATGACGGCAAGTTCATCTGGCCCGGCTTCGGTGACAACAGCCGGGTGCTCAAGTGGGTGCTCGAGCGTGTGGAAGGCAATGCGGATGCCGTAGAGACGGCGATCGGCAATGTGCCGACGCCCGACTCCATCGACACCGACGGCCTGGATCTCGCCGATGAAGATCTGGCGAGCATCCTGACTGTGGACAATGCCTCCTGGAAAGAGGAACTCGAACTCATCGAGGACCACTTCGAGTTCATCGGTGAGCGCCTTCCCGAGGCCATGCGTGCACAGTTGGACGATCTGCGCACCCGCCTCTCGCAGTAGGGCGATCTGCTCGCCCCACCGCCGCAGGGTCATCACAACAGCACCATGGGGCCATCCCGACAGCGCATTGGCACTACCCCAACAGCATTGCCCTGATTCCGAGCCCCATCAGGAACAGGCTCCCGAAGCCGTACAGCAGGTACAGCCACGCGCGGATCTGGGTTCGATAGCTGTACAGGATCGCCACCGAGATCAGCGCCACGAACCCGTAGAACATATGGAACTGGGGTGCTTCGATGCCTTGGCCGGCAACCATGATGACACCGAGGATCACCTGCACGGCGATCGCCACTTCTGCCGCTATGACGGCCCACCAGAGGGCCCTGACCCGCAGAACCGGGATCCAGTGCGCGCCCAGGCACCACAGACCCACCGCGGCGTTTCCCAACACGACCACCCATGCCCATACGACGTGGATATCGAGCAACGAGGTTGCGGCCACTAGTCGCATGGGCTGAGCGAGCACAGTGTCCGATCCTACAAGTGAAGCCGTTCGCCGTCAGTGTCAGACTCACAGATCATCGATGACAAGCTGGACCCATGAGGCACGCCCGGTTGTTGGTCCATCAACTCCATGTGGACGGCTCCGAGGTCACCGTCTCTCTCGCCACGCTCGTGGTCGTCAAACGCAACGGCACAAGTGCTCTGGACTGGGAACTCGTGGCCGACACGGTCAACGACCCGGCGACGGAACTCGGGTCCTGCGAGCTCGATCTGGTGGTCGTGTCGGGAGGAGACGAAGAGGGCGTTCCGGAGCTCTCGGACCTGCATGGTCCGGCTGTGGTGGTGCGCTACGTGGACAGCACCATCGTGTGGCGCGGAAATGGTCCGTTGCAGGGGTTCGACGAGGCTTGGTTGACCTGACCCAAATGCCGGGCCGAAGGCGCGTACGGGCTCCTACCAGATCGAGGTCCTGAGCTCCTCTGATTCGCCGCGAGGGCGTCCGGTTTCGATGAACCATTCGGTGCCGAACGCCTCGGTGAACATGTCGTCGTCCATCGAGAGGAACCACGAATCCTCGGAGATCTGACTGCGGTGGGACTTCATTGCACGCCGCTTGACCGCTGCATGGGTGGAAACGTCGACGCCGTGGGTGATCTCCGATTCGGGTTTGCCGAACGTCGTCCCCGGATCCGGAACGTCGACACCTTCCGACCTCGCCTCGTCGAGCTCAGCTGCTCTTGCAGCGAGGCCTTCGGCAATGCGCGTCTGATTCATCGTCGCCTGGAACACCCGTGGCACTCCGGCGATCTCTGCGGCGCGCAGACCCACCCGATGAACCTGGATGTGATCCGGGTGGCCATATCCGCCGTTGTCGTCATAGACGGTCAATGCATCGGCATCCTCTTCTGTGAGGATCGCGGCCAACCTGTTCGCGGCGCGTTCCACATCGGCCTGCCAGAACGAGTACGGGAAGTCGTTCGTCGTCTCGCCCATCATCCCGGAATCCACATATCCGAGGAACTCCACCCGGTCGACCCCGAGTACCTCAGCCGCGGCGAACGTCTCCGGAACCCGGTGTTCCCACAGTGCCTCGTCGTTTGTGAGGATCCCGGGTTGTGGTTCACCTCGTTCCCCCCTGGTTGCCACGACCAACACGACACGACCTCCGTCTGCTGCGGTCTGGGACATGACCCCTCCGGTGGCAATCGCCTCATCGTCGGGGTGGGCATGGAAACAGACCAGTGTGGGCACCGCGTCACGCTAGTACTTCGCCACGGGACAACTGTGGCCCCCGGAACGCCTTCCGGACAAGCCATAGGTGTCGCACGTGGCTATCCACAGCCGGACTGTTCGTCTGTCATCGGGGCAGATGGGGGTTCCACCCATCGCAAACAGGACGATTCTGCGACACACTCGAATTGCGGCGGCGGGAGCACCGTGGGTCGGGCGTGGTTGTGCCGCCCGACCCACGGACAGCCACCCGGTCGACCTACCCGAGGGTCCCTGCAGCCGAGGTGAATCCCGCCACCACGGCCTCGGTGAGCGTGTCGACGAGTTCGACGCGGCCCGGGGTACGGTTGATCTTCCAGGATTCGATGGCGAACAACAGGAAGCCGAACGCACCATCGACGAGAAGCTCCCGGGTCCTGTCGGGGATCTGTGGATTCGCGAACTCCACCAGCCTGCCACCGCGCACCCGGATCACTTCCACGAGTGCATTGTCGAAGAAACCCCGTTCGCCGCTCCTGATCGTGCGGACCAGGAAACCGTATATCGCCGGTTCAGTGTCCACGAGGTCAACGAGCGAGGTCACGATAGACCGGATTGCGGCGACGAATCCGAGGTCCGCCCCGGACTCCGCGCTCTCGGTCACCGCGGCCAGGGTGGTCTCGGTGACGGCATCGGCCATCACAACGGCAATGGCATCAGCGAGACCCAAGCGGTCGCCGAACTGCCCGTAGATCACCGGCTTCGACACCCCGCTGTCGGCTGCGATGTCGTCTACTGACACCTCCGCTCCCCGTTCACGGATGGAAGCCATCGCACTGGTCAGCAGCTCGGCACGCTGGGCCGCTCGCTGTTCCTCGGTGAGGCGTGGACGTCCACGCCTCACAACATCGGTCATGTCCTACACGGTAGTGGCCACTTCCGCGGTTACCTGCGTCCACAACCTGGACCGACCGAGCGGCTGCTCGGGCAGGGTCGTTGGAACCACCTCGTCGGAGAGAACAGTGACGCCTTTCACAATGACTTTTGCTACGACTCGTAGAATAATAAACACATGTCCGTAGACACACTTCAGCAAGACATCCCCACGCGGCGGATCGATTTCGGATTCGGCGAGGTGGACCTCCCCCGCCACTTCATGGCCGACGACCTCGTCTCCAGCCACATCGTTACCGTCCTGAGCTGCATGTTCCCCGAAGGTGAGGACTTCTTCGTCCAGTCGGTGCGCAACTACCGGGGCCGGATCACCGATCCCGAGCTCAAGGTACAGGTGAACGGGTTCATCGGTCAGGAGGCCATCCACGGCCGCGAGCACCGCTCGTTCAACGAAACCCTCGGCGAACTCGGATATCCAACCAAGTTCCTGGACGCCCGGGTCCGTCTCGGCCTCAAGGTCGTCTCGAAGATCGCACCCCAATCGTTCCAACTCGCGCTGACCGCGGCACTCGAGCACTACACAGCCACGTTGGCGGAGATCCTGCTCACGACCCAGATGTTCGACACCGATACGGAGATCCCCGAAGTGCGGGAATTGTTCTACTGGCATGCCGTCGAGGAGAGCGAGCACAAATCGGTGGCCTTCGACGTGTTCGAGACGGTGAGCGGCAACGACCGCATCCGGATCAACGTGATGCGGGCAACCACGGTGGCATTCCTGGCGTCGCTGCTGTTCGGAGTAGTGGTCTCAATGGCCTTGGACCCGGCCTCGAGGGATGTTCCCCGCCTGCGAAAGAGCCTCGCCAGGCTCCGCCGCAACCCCGTCATGCGCCGTGAGAACGCGAGGCTCATCCGCGCCTACAACAAGCGAGGCTTCCACCCGGAGGACCGCGACAACTCAGAGCTGCTCGAGCACTGGCGTACACGCCTCTTCGGAACCGGCGGCGAATTGACGGACAAGCTCAGGTCGAGGAAAGCCCGCGTCGCATGAACAACCGTCGCAGACCCTGCGCGCTGGTGCAGTGCAACAGCACCGTCACGGCGGACCGCTAAGCGACAGCACCCGATTCGCGGAGCTTCGATACCTCGGAGTCCTCCAGGGACAGCCAGTCGCCGAGCACTTCGTCGGTGTCCTGACCGGGATGTGACGGCACGCGTTGGATCTCTCCGGGGGTGCGGCTGAAACGGGGTGCAGGCGCCGGTTGGGTCACTCCCCCGAATTCGACAAATGTCTCACGCTCGACGTTGTGCGGGTGCTTGACGGCCTCACCCATGGTGAGCACCGGAGCGAAACAGACATCGGTGCCCTCCATGATCTCGCACCACTCGTCACGACTCCTGGTTGCGAAGATCTCGGCGAGTTCCGCCTTCAGGTCCGGCCACGCGGAGGAGTCCATCTGGTACGGCAGCTCCTTGCCCTTCGCAGCCATGTGCTCCTCGAGCCCGGTCAGGCGGAGCAGTTCCGCGTAGAACTGCGGCTCGATCGAACCGATCGACACATACCCCCCGTCGGAGGTCTCGTAGGTGTCATAGAAATGGGCACCGGTGTCGAGCATGTTGGTGCCCCGATCCTCGGTCCATATGCCCATGGCAGCGAACGCGTAGATCATCGTCATCAGGATCGCGGAGCCATCCACCATCGCAGCATCCACGACCTGTCCCTCGCCCGAGCGAGAAGCCTCCAGCAGGGCACAGACCACACCGAAGGCCTGGAGCATACCGCCACCGCCGAAGTCTCCGATCAGGTTGATGGGCGGAGTCGGTTGTTCCCCGGCGCGCCCAAGATGGGCAAGGGTTCCGGCAAGGGCGATGTAGTTGATGTCATGACCCGCGGTGTCTGCGTACGGGCCGTTCTGGCCCCAACCGGTCATGCGTCCGTACACGAGCTTGGGATTGCGGGCGAGGCACTCCTCGGGGCCGATCCCGAGGCGCTCTGTGACACCCGGGCGGAAGCCCTCGATGAGCGCATCGGACTGTTCGACCAGATCGAGCACGATCGCCACACCCTCGGGTGACTTGAGGTTGACCCCGACGGACCGTCGACCACGGTAGAGAACATCGGTGGGCGGCGAGGCCGGGTCGCCCCCGACGCGGTCGGCGCGATCCACCCGCACCACATCGGCACCCATATCGGCGAGCATCATCGCAGTGAAGGGCCCCGGCCCGATCCCTGCTATCTCGATCACCCTGACTCCGTGCAGTGGTCCCATCGTGCTCAGGCTCCCCTCGTCGCGGCACCCGTGGCGCCCTTCTCAGTGATCGCTGTGAGCGCGTCGACGGCCCACTCCCAGTACGCCGGAGGCAGATCATGACCCATGCCCTCCATCACACGCAGTTCTGCACCCGGGACCAGTTCAGCGGTCCGCCGTCCACCACTGATGTTGACCAGAGGATCGGCATCACCGTGCAGGACCATCATGGGCACATCGAGTTTGCGCAACCCTTCGGCGCGTGAACCCGAAGCGAGGATCGCCAGTAGCTGACGGGCGGTACCTCCGGGGTCGTAGCTTCGATCGACCTGTGCAGCGGCCCGTTCCCGCGCCCGCGACTCATCCCACTGTGAAGGCGAGCCGATCAGTTTCGCGAGTGCGACCCCGGACTCGATGCGCTCTTCACGGGTCTCGGCAGGAACCATGATCGACGCGAGCCCACCAATGGCATCTGGATCGGGGACACCGTATTGCGGTTCTCCGGTGGTTGACATCACCGA
The DNA here is from genome assembly GCA_963805905.1 of uncultured Microthrixaceae bacterium. Classification (GTDB taxonomy): domain Bacteria; phylum Actinomycetota; class Acidimicrobiia; order Acidimicrobiales; family Microtrichaceae; genus JAMLGJ01. The sequence continues at coordinate 1,259,516 of CAWDVV010000001.1, read as the reverse complement.
GGTGACCGAGAGGACCTTGCCGGGATGGTCGATCGCCATCTGCTGCACGATCATTCCACCCATCGAGGAGCCGAAGATGTGCGCGCGCTCGATCCCTAGATCATCGAGAATCGCCATCCCGTCAGCGGCCATGTCCGTCAACGTGTACGGCGCTTGAACGGCCTCACCCGCGGCTGCGGACGCATAGGCGTTGAGTACGTCCGGCACGTCGCCGGAGAGGTGGGTGGAAAGCCCGACGTCGCGGTTGTCGAACCGGATCACGTGGAATCCCATGGCCACGAACGCCTCGCAGAACTCGGGCTCATGTCCGATCGCCTGGGTTCCCAATCCGTTGACCAACAGCAGCGTCTCACGTTCCGGGTCTCCGAATTCTTCGTGGTAGATCTCCACGCCATTGGCCTTCGTTGTAGACATCGGTGAGTCCTCGATTTCGCCTGCTCGTACGGATAGCTCTTACCAGACGGTCAAGTATGCCGCGCGATGTGCCACCGGGGGTCAAAGCCCACGCCACGACGCAACCATCGGGCTCAGAACACGCACCTGCCGGCGCGCCAGGTGTGGAGCACATCGTGGTGGTCATCGAGCACGGTCACGTCGGCAGGGTCACCCGGACGCAGGAAGTTCTCCGGTAGCCCGAGCACGCCGGACTGGGGAACCGACAACGAATGGATCACATCGGCGAAGCCCATGCCGGCGTCCATGAGCACTCGAATCATCTGGCTCGGAGTCGCAACCGATCCGGCGAGTGTGCCATCGGGAAGCCTCGCGGCCCCGTCGGCCACCGTGATCGGACCCAACAGGTCACTACGCCCCGGATGAGGACCCGCGTGAATACCCGCGGGGGCTATTGCATCGGTCGTCAGAGCGATGCGCCCGGCAGCGGAGTTGAAACTCAACGCAAGCACCTCGGGAGCAACGTGGACCCCATCGGCGATGAGCCCCACCGTCACCCCATCGGTGGTGAGTGCCCAACCGGCCGGACCCGGATCCCGCGAGGTGAAACGCCGATGGGCATTCCAACAGTGGGTGATCGCAGATGCGCCTCTGGCCATCGCTTCGGTGCATGTGGATGCATCGGCAGCACTGTGTCCGACGCTCACAGCTACTCCGGCCGAGACCCACCCATCGACCATGTCCATCACTCCCGCTCGCTCCGGGGCGAGCGTTACCAGTGCGACCGGTCCGGCAGCGGTGAGCCGGGCAACCAGCGAAGGGTCGCCGTCGAGGAAGTTCCCCGGATCGTGCGCACCATGGAACTCATCCGCGAGGTTGGGTCCTTCGAGATGCGCTCCGAGGAGCCCTGCACCCGGCTCCTCGGCGAGGAACTGACCCAGTAGCGAGAGAGTTCTCACATAGCCGTCGAGAGTCGTGTTGAGCACCACCGGAGCGGCCCAGACGACCCCCGCTGCACTCAGGGCATCGGATGCACGACCGAAACCACCGAGATCCGTGCCGGTGAAGTGCACTCCACCGAAGCCATTGACCTGCCAGTCCACAAAGCCCGGAACCGCAGTCCCCGATGCCCCCGGAGCCGTGTCGAGACCAACGTCGACAACTCGTCCCCCACTCACGCTCACGTCACCACGAACCAGCACTCCAGACACGAGGGCAGCTTCGACCCCGAGGCGCGATCCGGCACGTACCATTGCGACAACCTACCGACAATCTCCAGAGGCGATGAACCGACCGACGAGCTACCCCGAGGCACTACCGCGGTTCCTCGAGAGAGCGCCTGAACCAGATGGCTGAACACACAGAAGGCAACATCATCCACACGGATCCTCTCACCCGCACTCCCGCAATCGTGGTCCCGACACGCCAGGGACGGCCGAACCTGACCCAGCAGGATACGTGTCCGTTCTGCCCGGGTGGGCTCGAGGCACCCGAGGGTCACTACGACACGAAGTCGTTCCCCAACCGTTGGCCGGCCATGGCCGGCGAGCGCTGCGAAATGCTTCTCTACACCCCTGACCATGACCTCGCGTTCTGGCAGCTCGGCATCGAGGGCACCCTCCGGGTCGTCGATCTCTGGAGCGCACGGACCAGCGCTCTCGGCTCACGCGACGATGTCGACTACGTGCTCATCTTCGAGAATCGCGGCCCTGAAGTAGGGGCAACGATCCCCCACCCCCACGGACAGATCTACGCATATGGGGAAGTGCCTCCGCAACCCCTTCGGGAGCTCACCGACGGAGTCATCGAGATACCCGACGAATCACATCCCCTACTGGTCTCCCACAGTGGTGACTGGAGTGCTTGGGTACCTCCGGCACCGGTGTGGCCCTACGAACTACTGATCGCGACGTCGGGTGGCCAGGGTTCTCTCGCCGACGACGGTCTGGACCGCCTCGGACTGGCCGGGATCCTCACTGACGTGCTCGCCCGCCTGGACCAGTTCGCCGAGGGCCCCATGCCCTACATGTTGTGGATCCACCAGAGGCCCACCGGTAACGAGTCGTTCGCGACCCAACCAGTCCATGTCCACATTGCTCCCTATCTCCGCTCGCCGGGTGTACCGCGGTACGTGGCTGCGGCAGAGCTGGGTGGCGGGATCTACTTCGACCCGGTGACCCCCGGAGTGGCAGCGGAGACACTCCGTATGCAGCCCGGAGCCACCTGATGGCAAACCCGGCGCCGATTGTCGGCCCATGAGAATCACAGCCTCCGCCGCAGGGCGGGTGAACCTGATCGGGGACCACACCGACTACATGGGTGGACTGGTCTTCCCCATGGCGATCGACCTCAACACCACGCTCGAAGTACTCGTCGGCGGCACCTCGATCAGGCTCACCTCAGATGCCGGGTTCGATCCCCTCGACATCGCGCTGCCGGCGTCAGACCCGTCCGGGGTCCGGCCCACGTGGGGTCGTTACGTGGCAGCTGTAGCAGAACAAGCGGGCTCACGTAACGGATTCTCTGGCACGGTCAGGACCACCATCCCCGTTGGTGCCGGCCTGTCCTCGAGCGCGGCGTTGGAGGTGGCGACCGCCCTGGTGTTGCGAGCGTCCGCAGACTCTTCGGGTGGTCTGGGAACCACCTACCTGGACGAGCGTGCACGCGTGGACCTCGCCAAGGCCTGCCAACGTGCAGAACACGCGGCTGTGGGAGTCCCCAGCGGGATCATGGACCAGCTCTCGATCTGTGTCGGCCGGGCGGGTATGGCAATGCTCATCGACTGCGCCACGCTCGAGGTGAAACACGTCGCCCTACCCGGAGACGTCGCGGTGTGGGTCCTCGATAGCGGGCAGGCAAGGGAACTCGCGGGGTCTTCCTATGCGGAACGACGGGCGAGCGCCGAAGCCGCAGCCCGTATCGTGGGCCCCCTACCCGAGGCCGACCCGAGCGACCTGGATGCTCTCGAGAACCCACTGGTGCGCCGACGGGCTCGGCATGTGGTCGGAGAATGCGAGCGTGTGCGTGCCTTCAGCAGCGCATTGGCAGCGGGTGATCTCACGACCCTCGGAGTCCTCATGATCGAGAGCCACCGGTCACTTCGTGACGACTACGAGGTGTCCACTCCAGCACTCGACCAACTGGTCGACTCCCTCACCGCGATCAGCGGCGTGTACGGAGCCCGACTCACCGGTGCGGGGTTCGGGGGGTGCGTCGTCGTACTCGCCGACCCTGTGCTCGACCTCGCTGAGACCTATCCGACACACAGGGCATGGTGCGTGAAACCCAGCGACGGCATGACCGTCGGGCAGATCGGTTGACGTCCCGATCAGCTCGAACCCACAGCTCCGCCGATGCCCATGCCTCGGGGCCGGGAGCGATGACGGCTGACGGGATCCCGGCCAGCGGGTTGCCCGCAGCGTCTGATCACCCTCCGAGCAGACGTGCCTTCTGCGACTCGAATTCGGCGTCTGACAGATGGCCCTGGTTGTGCAGATCAACCAACTTCGAGAGTTCATCGGCAGTGGAGAGTGGAGCACTCGTACCGATGCGATCGAACTTGCGGTTCTCGTTGTCCTCCATCTCCTGATAGAGCACGTTCTGGACATGTACGGGATCTCGTACATCCTCGAATGTCTGGCGACCCATCTCGCCTGCGGATTCGATCACGAGCGTTCCTGCCCGGAGTATGCGATCCAGCGGACCCTGTTCGAAAAAGATCGTGTTGATTCGCTCGAGCGGGATCTCTATACCGCGTTTCGCGAGGACTCCCGAGCGGTAGATACAACGATCCGTGGTCACCACGAAGTTCGTGGAGTACCACGCGATCCAGCGTTGCGCGAAGTAACCGAGGCTCGACACGATGAGGATGATCCCGACCCAACGCAGGACGTTCTTGACAGAGCCATCGGACATCCCGAAGGCGAGGAACAGACCGATCAGGATCGAGACCAGTACAGCCAGAATCGCCTTGACCAGCATCACCCAGTGCGGATGAAGGTCAAGAACTATCTGCTCGTTGCGGTGGAGATGACTCTCGTTGATTCCCACGCCGCACAGCGTAACTGTGTTTCTTGCCGACCGAGGCGATCGATCGAGCCCACCAGCCATCTACCCGAACCTGGCTGTCGGAGGCCACTGGTAGTTTCCCGGGGGTGAACCAATCACAGACCCTGGGCGCCAACGAGCACCTGCTCCGGAGCCTGAACGCCGACCAACGTGACGCCGTCACCTCCGAGCACTCCCCGCTCCGCATCATCGCGGGTGCGGGATCGGGCAAAACCCGCGTGCTGACCCAGCGGATCGCGTACCTCGCGGAAACAGGAGCCGCCGATCCGGCGCGGGTCCTGGCGGTCACCTTCACCCGCAAGGCTGCAGCCGAGCTACGGGAACGCCTGGGAAAGCTGGGCCTCCGACAGGGCATCCAGGCCGGCACGTTCCATGCGATCGCATATGCCCAGTTGCGCCAACGCTGGGAGGAACGCGGGATCCGTCCACCGGAGTTGCTCGATCGCAAGGTCGGGTTCATCGCGAGGCTGTGCCCACCCGGTCCGCGCACACTGCCCCTCGACGTCACAACCGAGATCGAATGGGCTTCCGCGCGCCTGATCGAACCCGAACAGTATGTACGCGCGGCACAACAGGCCGGCCGTGAGCCACCGATCGCGCTCGAGGCGATGGCCGATCTGCTGGTGCGCTACCAAGACACCAAGAAGCGCCGCCGGGTCGTTGATTTCGATGACCTCCTGCGACTGGCCGTCAGGGACCTCGAAGCCGATCCCGTCTACGCCAGCGCGCGGAGGTGGCGATTCCGCCATCTCTATGTTGATGAGTTCCAGGACGTGAACCCACTTCAACACCGCCTCCTGACCACGTGGTCGGGTTCGGAGTCAACGCTGTGCGTGGTGGGAGATCCCAACCAGGCGATCTACAGCTGGAACGGAGCAGATGCCCGATACCTCGTCGACTTCGATCAGTACTTCCCCGGAGGGGGAAGCGTCACCTTGCGAGACAACTATCGCTCCACTCCCGAGATCCTCACCACCGCCAACGCCGTTCTCGCTGCCGGCCATTCGCAGATGTTGGCACTGCGGGCCAACCGGTCCCCGGGACGGCGGCCCACGATACGGGAGTTCGACGACGAAGCTTCGGAGGCCACCGGGGTGGTGAGGGCGTGTCGTGACCATCGACGCCCCGGCGATCCATGGCATTCCCAAGCCGTTTTGGTGAGAACCAATGCTCAGGCAGCGGCGCTCTCCGAGGCATTTGTCGCCGCTGGTATTCCGCACAAGGTGAAGGGGGCAGGCTCGCTGCTCGAACAGCCCGAGGTCAAAGAGGCACTGTCGCGCCTTCGCAGCGCCATTTCGGTTCGCGGCTTCCTCGTCGATTGCGACCGGCTGATCGAACCGGCGGCAGACCCCGGGTACCCGGCGACCCACCCGGGCACGAACGTCGGAGAATCCACTGACACCCACTCCGGGCAGACCGTTACGGATCACCTCAACGAGGACCGTCGTGCCAACGTTGCCGAAGTGGTCCGCATGGGCCACGAATTCCTGTCGTTGGACCCAACCGGATCTCCGTCGGACTTCTCGTCGTGGATGTACTCCACCTTGCGTGAAACCGACCGTCGCGGCGACGCGGTCGAGGTCGTGACATTCCACGCGGCAAAGGGCCTGGAATGGCCGATCGTCCACATCGCGGGCCTCGAGAAGGGTTTCGTACCCATCCACCACGCAAAGGAGGATCCCGAGGCCGTCGAGGAGGAGCGAAGGCTCCTCTACGTGGCCCTGACAAGAGCCCGCGACGAACTGCATTGCAGCTACGCCAAGGCCCGCACCTTCGGCAGCCGCACTGCCCGCCGGACTCCCTCGCCCTGGCTCGAGGAGATCCGCAACGGTCTCGGCCCTCGCCCACGTCCGGTCTCCCGCGACGAAGTGGCGGCCAACACCGCGAGCGCGCGTTCTGCGTTGAAGCGCAGCAGACGCAAGGACGCCACGAACGAGCTGGAGGAGGTCGACATCCCGCTGTTCGAGGCGTTGCGGTCGTGGCGGAGGGCCCAGGCATCCAAGGCCGACGTTCCGGCATATGTCGTCTTCAGCGACGCCACGCTGCGAGCAGTTGCCACCGAACGGCCGAGCGCCGCCTCCGAACTCCTGGAACTACCCGGTATCGGAGCGGTGAAAGCCGAACGCTTCGGCGACGACCTCCTACGAATCGTCGCAGCGACACACGACGGGTGACACGAGCCCCACTCGAAGCCCCACCTCAGCTGCCCCGGGTGTCGAGCATGGTCTGGAACGTGTCCCCCTCGAGCGACAGAAAGAGCGCAGTCGCCTCGGCACACAGTCGCTCCCCCGCGTGGATCGTCGCGCTCGTCCAGATCTTGCGTCCATCGGTTCGGTCCACCCAACCGAACATCTCCAGGTCCTCACCCAGCGGGGTGGGGCTTCGGTAATCGACACCCAGGTGCGCCGTCATGCCCGCCGTTCCAGAAAGCGATTGCGTGGCGCCGAGCAACTCGTCGAAAACCGCGGCCACATAACCACCATGGACACATCCGGGCGGGCCTTCATAGGCCGGCCCGAAGTTCACGACACCGCGCAAGCGGTGGTCGTCCGAGACGTCATAGTCGAGGATCAGCGGCGGCGAAAGGGGATTCGACAACCCGATCAGGGGGCTCTGGTCGAAGAAGGCGAACCTTTCAGGTGTGTCCTCCACCGAGCTGTCGGACCCGGTCCCGCGGTCTTCCTCGGAGAACATCGCCATCATGGCCCGCAGAGCAGGACCAGCATTGGCAGCCTCTGAGAAACCCTCATATTTCTGACCCGTCGGGAGATCACCCAGGAGCTCCCCGATCGCGTCGAGTCTGTCTGCCGCGGCCGCGAGGTCCTCCGCACCTGCGGTGGTGACCATCAGTCTGGTCATGAGTGTGCGCGTGGCCGCCGAGAGCCGTCGCCGCTGGATCCGTTCTGGCGTATCGACGAGGTTCGAGAGACCGTCTACACGGACGCTCCTTCCGGGCTGTTGTGAATCGGACCGCTGCGAATCTTCCATCGTCAACCTTCAGTCGGAGAAGAGGCCCATGACCGGCGCATGATCCGACGGCTTGGACCCCTTGCGGGCGTTGCGGTCGATGAGGTCACCGACACTCCTTTGCTCCAGCGGTGGTGAACACAACAGGAAATCGATCCGCATCCCGCGCCGTTTGTGGAAATCCCCGTTGCGATAGTCCCAGAAACTGAAGATCCCTTCGTCGGGGTAGCGCTCACGGAGCGGATCGACCAGGCCCCACTGCTCCACGTTCGCGATCGCATCGCGCTCGCCCTGACTCACATGGGTGGACCCGACGAACTGGGCCGGATCCCATACATCGCGGTCGTCCGGGGCGACGTTCCAGTCGCCCAGGATCACAAGTTCCTCCTCGCGAGTGTGATGCAGGTCCAGGTGGTTGCGGAGCCGTCCGAGCCAGTCGAGCTTGTAGCGGTAGTGGTCGTGGTCGAGTTCACGCCCATTGGGCACATACACCGATGCAACGCGGACTCCTCCGCATGTGGCCCAGATGACGCGGGCGTCGGGATCCGGCTCACGATCGTCGTCGAACCCGGCCAACACACCGGTGATGCCCACCCGCGAGAGGATCGCCACGCCGTTCCAACGCCCTTCTCCGTTGTGCACCGAGTCGTACCCCAGCGCACCGAATTCCATGGCCGGGAACTTGTCATCGGCAAGTTTCGTTTCCTGCAGGCAGAGCACGTCGGGACGTACCTGCTCCAGCCATTCGGTGACCCTCGGCATACGGGCATTGAGCGAGTTCACGTTCCAGGTCGCAATCAGCACAGCGCGCACCATACTGCGCCGGGCGACACCGCAGCCGGGACGACCCATGAGACAGGGCGCCACGACCCGCGACGCGCAACGATGCGGACCCGAGAATGGCGGTTGCGGTCCGGTTGTATCATCGACGATGTGAGCGACACCCCGACTGCGACCGAACCACCAGCCAACGAACCCATCGGCCCCAACGCCTGGCTCGTGGAAGAGATGTTCGAGCAGTACCTCGCCGATCCCGCTTCGGTGAGCGCCAGTTGGCAGGACTTCTTTGCCGACTACTCACCTCCCGGCATCCACGCCCGGCCCCAGAACCAGACCAGCGGGGTCGAATCCGACCCGGAAGCAGCACACGCGGAAGCGTTCGCAGGAAACGGGGCGACTCCCAAACCCGAGGCGCGATCAGGTGCTCCGGCAACACCCGCCACCCCAGCGACGACACGCGGCGCACCAGGTGCTCCTTCGGCGGAGTCGACAGGACCCGCGCCCACGACACAACAGACGACCAAGCCGGCGCAGGCCGCTCCGGAGGAGCTGCCGGGTGAGGCGATCAAGGGTGTCGGCAAGCGGATCGTGGCAAACATGGAAGCGAGCCTCGAGGTTCCCACGGCCACGTCCTACCGCGAGATTCCAGCGAAACTGCTGGAGATCAACAGGAAGATCATCAACGGCTACCTCGGACGAACGAGGGGCGGCAAGGTCAGCTTCACCCACATCATCGGATACGCCCTGGTCAGAGCGCTCGCCGATCATGTCCCGGCCTGCAACTCTTCGTTCACGACCGGTCCGGAGGGCGAACCGCGCATCGTGCGCAACGAGCATGTCGGGCTCGGCCTGGCGATCGACATGGAAAAGCGTGACGGATCACGGAGCCTCATCGTTCCCTGCATCCGCGACGCCGACACCTTGGACTTCGGTGAGTTCACTGCCGCATACGACGACATGATCCGCAAGGCGAAGACCAACAAGTTGACAGTCGACGACTTCGCCGGCGTGACCGTAACCCTCACGAACCCTGGCACGATCGGTACGGAACGGTCAGTGCCGCGCCTGATGCCCGGGCAGGGGCTCATCATGGGGGTCGGAAGCCTCACCGTTCCGACAGGGTTCGCAGGATCAGATCCCCAGACCCTGGCGGACCTCGGCGTCTCGAAGGTCATGACGATCTCGTCCACCTATGACCACCGCATCATCCAGGGCGCTGAATCAGGGCTCCTTCTCAAACAGATCGACGATCTGCTCCTGGGCGAGGATGGCTTCTACAGCGCTGTCTTCTCGGACCTCAACGTCCCCTATGAGGCCGTCCGTTGGCGTCAGGACGTGAACGCGGGCGATCCCGAGGAAACTCAGGTCGAGAAGCAGATGCAGGTGTCCACCCTCATCAACATGTACCGGGTTCGTGGTCACCTGATCGCAGATCTCGATCCGCTCGCGGCCAAGGCGCCCGAGATGCATTCCGAACTCGATCCGGCCACCTACGGCCTGACGATCTGGGACCTCGACCGCAAGTTCCTCACAGGCGGATCCCAGGGCATCTATGCCCAGGTCGGGGGGACTGACAGGTTGCGACTGGACGACATGTTGCACATTGTGCGCGATGCCTACTGCCGCACGGTCGGCATCGAATACATGCACATTCAGGATCCGGAGGAGAAGCGATGGATCCAGGAACAGGTCGAGGGCAGGTCGACACAACTCGACAACGAACGCCAGCGTCACATACTCGCAAAGCTCAACGGTGCCGAGGCGCTCGAGAAGTTTCTCGCAACGAAGTACCTGGGCCAGAAGCGGTTCGGCCTCGAAGGCGCAGAATCACTGATCCCACTGCTCGACGCACTGCTCGAAGAAGCAGCAGACGGTGGCCTTGACAGCGCCATCATCGGCATGTCACATCGAGGCCGTCTCAATGTCCTGGTGAACATCGTGGGCAAGGCCTACAGCCAGCTGTTCCGCGAGTTCGAGGGCTACCTCGATCCCGACTCGATCCAGGGTTCAGGCGACGTCAAGTACCACCTCGGCCAGGAGGGGACGTTCCGCTCGCGTTCGGGTGCAGAACTCCCGCTGCACCTGGCAGCCAACCCTTCGCACCTCGAAGCGGTCGACCCGGTCGTCGAAGGAATGACCCGGGCCCGCATGGACCAGATTCCGCGACGCGAGGACAGGTCGTATCCGGTCCTTCCCCTGCTGCTCCACGGTGACGCAGCATTCGCAGGTCAGGGAGTTGTCGCCGAGACGCTTGCGATGAGCCAGATCCACGGGTACATGGTCGGCGGAACGATCCATGTCGTGGTGAACAACCAGCTCGGATTCACCACGCCACCCGAATCAGCGCGCTCTTCGGAGTACTGCACCGACATCGCCAAGTCCGTGCAGGCGCCGATCCTGCACGTCAACGGTGATGACCCGGAGGCCTGCATCAGAGTGGCGCTCCTGGCATTCGCCTACCGCCAGCGGTTCCACAAGGACGTAGTGATCGACATGGTCTGCTATCGCCGCCACGGACACAACGAAGGTGATGACCCGAGTTACACCCAGCCCCTGATGTACCGAGCGATCGACTCCAAGCGCAGTGTGCGCAAGTCCTACGTGGAGAACCTCGTGCGCCGCGGAGACATCACCCTCGATGAGGCCGAAACCGCGCTGAGCGACTTCCACACACGCTTGCAGGAAGCACTCGACCAGACGCGTTCGGATGCACCGGAATCCGACATCGTCGCGGCCCCCCACCCTCCCGACAACGGCGTGCTACCACATGTTCAGACAGGTGTCGCGCGAGGAACACTGGACCGGGTCTACGAGGTACTCGAGACCACCCCGGAGTCCTTCACGATCCACCCCAAGCTCGCGAAGCAGTTCGAGCGTCGCACCGAGATGTTCGGCAAGGGTCAGGTCGACTGGGCACTCGGAGAGGCCTTCGCGTTCGGTTCGATCCTCGCCGAAGGGACCTCGGTCCGCGTCGCCGGCCAGGATTCGCGGCGAGGCACGTTCTCCCACCGCCACTCGACCTTGTTCGACTATGACAACGGATCCGAATACGTCCCGTTGTCAGACATCGCCCATGCTGCCGGATCCGAATTCTGGATCTACGACTCGCTGCTCTCGGAGTACGCGGCTCTGGGATTCGAGTACGGATACACCGTAGGCAACCGCGATGCGCTCGTGGTGTGGGAAGCCCAGTTCGGCGACTTCGCCAACGGAGCACAGATCATCATCGATCAGTTCATCGTTGCCGCCGAGGACAAGTGGGACCAGCACTCGGGCCTCGTGCTACTCCTCCCCCACGGCTACGAAGGCCAGGGGCCCGAACACTCATCGGCCCGCCTCGAACGTTTCCTGATCCTCTGCGCCGAGGACAACATCCAGGTCGCCCAACCCACGAGTCCGGCCCAGTTCTTCCATCTGCTGCGCCGCCAGGTGCATCGCGACGTACGCAAGCCTTTGATCGTCACCACACCCAAGTCGGGTCTGCGTGACCGACGCTGGCATTCCGATGTGCAGGACTTCACCACCGGTTCGTTCAAGGAAGTGATCCCCGATTCCACCGTGACCGACCTGGCCTCGGTCGAACGGGCGGTCCTCGCTTCGGGCAAGGTGGCCGTCGAGGCCGAGACGAAACGCGATGAACGCGGTGTTCCGATACCCGTGATCCGCGTGGAACAGCTCTACCCGTGGCCGGTCGAACTATTGAAGGCCGAAATGGCCCGCTACCCGAACCTGCGTGAACTCCTCTGGCTGCAGGAGGAACCCGAGAACATGGGACCGTGGAACTTCGTCAAGGGCTACCTCTATGACGAGTTCGGTGACCGTTGCACGATCCGCCGTGTGAGCCGCTCGAACGAAGGATCCCCCGCTACCGGCAGCCACGCGATCCACGTACAGGAACAGGAGATGATCCTCCACGCCGCGTTCGAACCGATCTGAGGCTCCGCTCCGGCGACGCGAGTCCCGCCACCATCGAGCGGACCCATCCGAGCCGATCAGCGCGGTCGTCAGTACTTGAGCGGTGCCTCGACGATCGCTTCCAGCTCCTCGAGGGCCACATCGGGATCACCCACCTTGACCGTACGGATACCCATGGCGCTGTGCGGTCTTCAAGTTGATTCCGAGATCATCGAGGAACACCGCCTCGTGCGCTTCTATCCCGAGGCGTTCCAGCGCGATCTCGTAGAAACGTTCCTCCGGCTTGCGACATCCGACGTCGCTCGACTCGACGATCACGTCGAAGAGATCCAGCAACTCCGCGAATGATCCCCCACTCGACCAGTCGGGTGATCCGCTCACAAAGTTGTTTGTGAGCAACGCGATGGAGAACCTCCGGCTCAGACGTTGGATCGCCTCGACCATGGCTGGACGGATCTCACCGCGCAGGCATCCAAGCACGTCCTCACCCGACACCTCGTATCCGAGAGCCCCGGCCTCGGATTCGAAGACCTCGACGAAGTCGTCGAGGTTCAACTCCGCGCGCTCGAGACGTGCCCATGCGTTCACATCGGGATTGGTCGAGTTGATCTCGCGGATCGCTCCGGGCGGTAGGCCGACGCGCTTCTCGTACTCGGCAAACGCCTCGAACGGGCTGGTGAGGATCACTCCTCCGAAGTCGAAAAGAACTGCGCGTATCACTCGACGATCGTATTCGTCGAACCTCTCCGCCTCAGTGTCGGCCGACCACGCGCGACGACACAGTGCGCGATGAACGCGACTCGCGCGCCTCCAGCTGCTTCACTTGAACACGTCATGGCCGAAACACACCTCGTCGTCGACGGGTCGAACATCGCGACCGAGGGTCGTCACGATCCGTCACTCTCCCAGCTTGATGATGCAGTCCGTTCCTTTCTGCGCGAACACACCTTCGACAACGTCGTAGTCGTCGTGGACGCCACGTTCCCCAACCGAATCGATCAATCCGAACGGGAGGAGTACGAAGCGGCGGTGGAAGCCGGAGAGATCCTGGTTCCACCTGCAGGAACAGTCGGGCGAGGCGATGCGTTCGTACTGATGATCGCGGAACGCAGCGGGGCGACAGTTCTGTCCAACGATTCCTTCCAGGAGTTCCACCCCGATCATCCATGGCTCTTCGAGGACGGACGGCTTCTCGGCGGCAAGCCCGTGCCAGGTGTCGGGTGGGTCTTCGTCGACCGCACACCGGTGAAGGGCCCCAAGAGTCGGCGTGCCACTGCGGAGGCGAAACGCAAGTCTTCCGCGAAGGCCGATACTCGGGACAAAGCCAAGTCGCCTGCGAAGAAGAAGGCCCCCTCCAAGAAGCGGTCCCCTGCCAAACGCAAAGCAGCTCCCAAGGAAGAGACCAGCCAGAGCACCTCGACTCGGCGCGACTCGACCAAACGCGGAGCTACGGCGAAATCAAAGCGTTCGGGGTCCGCGAAAGCCGAAGTATCACTGGACGACGACAGCGGGCGATCCTCGGGGTCGGGAAATCGCCGCAGGTCCTCCAAGGCGCCCGAACCCATAAACGCACCGGGCGACTTTCTGAGCTTCATAACCGATTACCAACCCGGCAACACCGTTTCGGCCGAGGTCGTCGAGTTCACTTCGCACGGAGCATACGCAACCTGCGACGGAGTTCGTTGCTACATACCCCTCAAGTCGATGGCGGACCCTCCGCCTCGTAGCCCCCGCGAGTACCTGGACCTCGGTGAGGTCAGGTCATTCATCGTGCAGGAATACGACACTCCTCGAAGAGGAATCGTTCTTGCGCTCCCGGCGCTCGGAGACTCCGACGCCGGATACCGTGAACACTCGCCGTCCGCTGGGGAGGACGACGATGAGTTGACGAACAATGCACCAACAATGGAGCCCGCCGAGGAGGCATCAGTGGCAACGAAGAAAAAGGCACCTGCGAAGAAGGCGCCCGCTAAGCGCAAGGCCCCCGCAAAGAAGGCCCCAGCAAAGCGCAAGGCACCCGCCAAAAAGGCACCAGCAAAGAAGGCGCCGGCAAAGCGCAAGGCACCAGCCAAAAAGGCACCAGCAAGAAGGCACCCGCCAAGCGCAAGGCACCAGCAAAGCGCAAGGCACCAGCAAAGAAGGCGCCGGCAAAGCGCAAGGCACCAGCCAAAAAGGCACCCGCCAAGCGCAAGGCCCCCGCAAAGAAGGCCCCAGCAAAGCGCAAGGCACCCGCCAAAAAGGCACCAGCAAAGAAGGCGCCGGCAAAGCGCAAGGCACCAGCCAAAAAGAGGTGACCAACTACCGGTCTCCGGACCGGTGTTGATCGTGGAAACCCGGTGCGCTTCAGCGCAGCCGGGTTTTCCCTGCGTGCGAGCTCACGGTTCACACCATGGATACCCCGGGAGCAAACGGACCAACTGATTCCGCCTAGTCTCGAACCATGGCGGCGCAGTTCATTTTCACGATGCGTGGGGTCACCAAGTTCATCCCACCGGACCGCGAGGTCCTCACCAACATCAACCTCTCGTTCTATCCCGGGGCCAAAATCGGCGTGATCGGTCCGAATGGCTCGGGCAAGTCCAGCCTGCTGCGAATCATGGCTGGAATCGACGATGAATACGACGGTGAGGCACGGTTGACCGATGGCTTCACCGTCGGGATGCTGGAACAGGAGCCGTCGCTCGATGAAGATCTGGACGTGCTCGCCAACGTCATGGAGGGCGTTACCGGAACAGCCCAGTTGCTGACCGACTACGAAGCACTCATGACGCAGTGGTCAGACCCCGATGCCGACTACGAGAAGCTCGGGGTTGAACAGGGCGAACTCGAAGCAAAGATCGAAGCAGCAGGGGCGTGGGACCTCCAGCGCACAGTGGACATCGCAATGGACGCCCTGCGCCTACCCCCCGGCGACGCGTCGGTGAAAGAACTCTCGGGTGGAGAACGTCGCCGAGTTGCGTTGTGTCGGCTCATGCTGTCCACACCCGATCTTCTCCTGCTGGACGAACCGACCAACCACCTCGACGCTGAATCGGTGGCGTGGTTGGAACGTGCGCTTTCGGACTACCGGGGCACTGTGGTCGCGATCACCCACGATCGGTATTTTCTCGACAACGTGGCCCAGTGGATCCTCGAACTGGATCACGGCAAGGGCCTTCCGTTCGAAGGGAACTACTCGGGCTGGTTGGAACAGAAACGCGACCGACTCGAACGCGAGGAGAAGCAGAACGACACGAGGCGCCGCACGCTCGAGCGCGAGCTCGAGTGGGTCCGCATGGCCCCCAAGGCACGCCGAGCAAAGTCAAAGGCTCGCCTATCGGCCTACGAACAACTGCAGTCAGAGGCTGAATCGGCGAATCGGTCTGCCGAAAAGCTCCAGATCACGATCCCTGCCGGCCCGCGCCTGGGCGACCAGGTCATCGAGGCCGATGGACTCTACAAGGGCTTCGGCGACCGGCTCCTCATCGAAGATCTCACCTTCTCCCTCCCCCGTGCGGGGCTGGTCGGTGTCATCGGACCCAATGGAGCAGGCAAGACAACCTTGTTCCGGATGATCGTGGCGGCAGCCGGCGGCGATACTCCCGAACCCGACGACGCTCCGGACTCGGGTTCTCTGATCGTCGGAAGCACGGTCGACCTGGCGTACGTCGACCAGTCGCGGGAATCGCTCGATGATTCGAGGACCGCCTACCAGGAGATCACCGACGGCGATGACACTCTGAACATCGGCGGGCGCGAAGTGAACGGTCGCGCCTACTGCCGCGAGCTTCAACTTCAAGGGATCCGACCAACAGAAACTCGTTGGCAACCTCTCGGGCGGCGAACGCAACCGCGTCCACCTGGCCAAGCTCCTGCGCCGCGGTGGCAACGTATTGCTCCTCGACGAGCCGACCAACGATCTCGACGTCGACACACTCCGCGCACTCGAGGGCGCCCTCGAGGCCTACCCCGGGTGCGCGGTGATCATCTCGCATGACCGATGGTTCCTCGACCGGATCGCTACCCACATCCTCGCCTTCGAGGGTGACTCCCAGGTTCGGTTCTTCGAGGGCAACTTCAGCGAATACGAGGCATTCCGCCACCGTGAACTCGGTGCAGAAGCCGACCAACCTCATCGGATCAAGTACAAGCCGCTCAAGCGCTGATCGGCTGCTCCTTGAGAAGTCGCCCACTGCGAGGTGGGGCCAACACCTAACAACGTGCACTCTGGTGCCGATAGCAAGACCATGACAGGCAGCGTCAGTAGCTCCTCCGGGTACTCGGGCAAGTCCGCAACGGGTAGGCGCACATCCACGAAGGCCAAGCCGCGTACCTCCAAACTGTCGAGCCGAGCGGTGCTGCGAGAAGTGGAACCCGGGAGCACTGTCGAATGCGTCCACTGCGGAGAGCGCGTCAAGTTCCAGGCGAAGATGCGCCACAAGCAGGTGATCTGCAACGTCTATGTCGGGAGACGATGGGATCGTGTCGAGCACTTCCATGAGAGCTGCTACACCGAAGCCGACCTGCCACATGGCGTGGTGGACCCCACACCCCCGCTGCGTCGACGTAGTAGCGCCACCGCAGACAAGGACGCCTCCAAGCAGTCAAAGGCCTCCTGAGCGAGCCCGAAATCGCGACCGGTTGTGGGGGCCGGTTGCCCTGGCCTGTGATTGAGTTCTCGTATGCTCGACACGATGCCCGGCCTCGAAGACGACCATGAGCTCGCAGCCGAGCTGGCCCGCACGGCGGGTGAGCAGCTGGTGGAGCTACGCCGCGACCTCATCGCACAGCACACCCCTCCGAGCGAGTTGCGCAACCGTGGCGATGAGTCGTCGCATCTCTGGCTGACCAGTGCACTGGAGCGCCTGGCACCAACCGACGGGATCCTTTCCGAAGAGGCTCCCCGGGCGTGTGAACACCGGACGGACCAGCACGTCCCCGACCGCCTGTGGATCATCGACCCGCTCGACGGTACGAGGGAATTCGGCGAACAACGCGCAGACTGGGCGGTTCATGTCGCTCTCTCGCTCGGAGGACGGCCACTGGTGGGCGCCGTGGCACTGCCGACATCCGACGACCTGTACTGCACAGGGTCCCCGGTGGTGGTACCACCGCCACCATCCACACTCCGGGTGGTGATGTCGAGAACCCGGCACCAACCTGAAGCGCTCGCGGTGGCATCCGAGATGGGTGCTGAGGTCGTGAAGATGGGATCAGCCGGCGCCAAGGCGATGTCGATCGTGCGCGGTGAGACGGACATCTACATTCATTCCGGAGGCATGTACGCATGGGACTCCTGCGCTCCAGTGGCGGTAGCACGGGCATGTGGGCTGAGGTGCTCACGTCTGGACGGCTCGGATCTCCTCTACGACCAACCATCGCCGTGGATCCCCGACCTCTTGATCTGCAGACACGAGCACTACGACCGGGTGATCGAGGCGGTACGGACCGCCCGGACGTGAGACGATTCGGTGGTACCCGATGGGATTCAACCGTCCGTCCCGGTGCGACGATCGAAGCGAAGCAACAAGATGACCTCAGACTCCACTGACCCAGAAGGCGGCGCCCCACGACCGGAGGCGAGCGCTGCATCGGAACCGACAGCACCGACAGGCGCGAACGTCCAGCCCCGCGACACAGACACCTCCGAGCACTCTCCGGACCGCGCCACCTGGGCATTCACCGAGACCGGTCC
This sequence comes from uncultured Microthrixaceae bacterium, assembly GCA_963805905.1. GTDB lineage: Bacteria > Actinomycetota > Acidimicrobiia > Acidimicrobiales > Microtrichaceae > JAMLGJ01. The sequence continues at coordinate 1,241,719 of CAWDVV010000001.1, read as the reverse complement.
ATGGGTCGTGCGCTCCGAGGAACTGGAATGGATGGCCGGCATCGACGTGTTGCGGGCGACGATACGCAAACAGGTACCGCTGCTGACCGGGCGCAGGCGACTACCGGACATGGGGCGCTTCATCACGGTCTCGACCCACCTGGGCGCCGCGGTCGGAGGGTGGTTCCTGCGAGAGCGGCCCAAGGGTGGATCTGAATCCCGCAGCGGACTCTCACACCGGCTGCGCGTCGCTGCGGAGCGACTCGGACCCACCTACATCAAGCTCGCCCAGATCATTTCCAGCGGCGAGGGGCTCTTCCCACCCGAACTCGTATCCGAATTCAGCCACTGCCGCGATCAGGTCCGCGCGGAGGGTTTCGGGACCGTGAGATCGGTGATCGAGGACGATCTGGGCCAGCCGATCGAAAACGTCTTCGCCCACTTCGACGAGACCCCGCTCGCGGCCGCCTCGATCGCCCAGGTCCACTGCGCGACCTTGCGCTCCGGCGAGGAGGTGGTGGTCAAGGTCCAGCGCCCGACCATCCGAACCCAGGTGCAGCGCGACCTGAAGGTCATGGCTTGGTTGGCACCCTTGTTGGTGGGCCGTATCCCCGTGGCGGCACTTGCGAATCCGCCTGCACTCGTGGAACTGTTCGCGGAGACCATCGGCGAAGAACTCGACTTCCGACTCGAGGCGCAGAACATGCTCGATGTCGCAGCCGCGTTCGCGGCCTTGGACCAACGCGGCTACGTGGTGGCCCGACCACACCCGAGTCTCGTGACCCGCAGGGTGCTAGTGATGGAACGGCTCCACGGGTTCGCCTTCGAGGATCTCGAGGCAATGCGTTCAGCGGGAGTGGACACCCACGATGTGATCCGCCTCGGTGTGGTCGGGTTCACAGAGGGCACGATGGTTCACGGAATCTTCCACGGTGACCTCCATGCCGGGAACCTTCTGGTTACACAGGAAGGCGGAATAGCGCTGATGGACTTCGGTATCACGGCCCGACTCACGCCCCTTGAACGCAGCGCCTTCCTGAAACTCATGCTCGCGGGGGCCACCGGGGACATTCGTTCGCAGATCGAAGCACTCCGCGATCTGGGTAGCCTCCCGGCTGATACCGACGTCGACGACGTGATCAGTGAACTCGGCCTCGACCGTGACCCGATGGATCCCAGCGCCCTCAGCCAGGACGAGCTGATCCAGGAGATCCAACGCGTAGTCAAGGCGTTGTTGGCCATGGGAGCACGGCTACCGAAGGTGCTCATGTTGTATGTGAAGAACATGGTTTTCCTCGACGGAGCCATCGCCATGCTCGCCCCTGATCTCGACATCGTGGCGGAAATGGCGCGTCTTTCGACCCACATGGCGTCCAACTACGGCGCCCAGTTGGCTGCTGACGCGGGGATGGATCTCAATGGTTTCGAAGTGGATCGCGGCGCGATCCGGGCAGGTTTCGGGATTGTCGATGGAGACGACGCGGCTCCGGTGACGTACCGTGATCTGAAGGCGCGACGCGAGTTGATTCGCAAACGCCTCGGTTGAGTCCACCGCCATTCCCCCGGCGAGTGGCTACCAGATGAGGACACTTTGGATACCAGCGCGCAAGAAAACGATGAACAGCTTGAGACCGCTTCTGTGGACGGGATCCGCAACGTAGCGATAATCGCCCACGTGGACCATGGCAAGACAACGCTCGTGGATGCCCTCCTGGGCCAGGGTGGAGCCATGGGAAGGCACGAGGGTCAGACCGACCGCGTGATGGACACCCTCGACCTCGAACGTGAAAAGGGCATCACGATCCAGGCCAAGAACACCGCCGTCCGCTGGAGCCATGGCGACGGCCCGCCGGTGAAGATCAACATCGTCGACACACCCGGCCACGCCGACTTCGGTGGCGAGGTCGAACGCGCCCTGACGATGGTCGACGGTGTGTTGCTGCTCGTCGATGCCTCCGAAGGACCCCTGCCCCAGACGCGCTTCGTGCTGCGCAAGACCCTTGAGCTCAAGTTGCCGGTCGTGCTCGTCGTGAACAAGGTGGACCGCGCCGACGCCCGGATCGACGAGGTCGTTTCCGAGGTCGAGGAACTGTTCCTGGATCTCGATGCCGACATCGACCAGTTGGATTTCCCCGTCGTCTACGCGTGTGCCAGAGCGGGTAGGGCTTCACTCAAGCGGCCGGATGGAATCGACGACCTGGAAGACAACCTCTCACCCCTGGTCGACCTCCTGATCGATCACCTGCCCGCCCCGGAATACACGCCCGGCCATCCACTCCAGGCATGGGTGACCAACCTCGATGCGAACGAATTCGTCGGACGGCTGGCGATGTGTCGTATCCGACAGGGCACCATTCGCAAGGGCCAGGACATCGCTTGGTGCACCCACGAGGGCGAGATCAAGCGAGCCAAGCTGGGCGTGCTGTATGCGACCGAGAACAACGAACGCGTCGAGATCGATGAAGCGGGTCCCGGCGAGTTGATTGCTGTGGCCGGCCTCGATTCGGTGACCATCGGCGAGACACTGGCCGATATCAATGATCCCCGCCCCCTACCGGTCATCTCGGTCGACGAACCGTCGCTCGCGATGACCATCGGAGTGAACACCTCCCCCCTCGCCGGCAGAGACGGAAAGCTCCTGACGGCGCGGCTGGTCAAGGGCCGCCTGGATACCGAACTGGTCGGCAACGTGAGCCTCCGGGTCCTCCCCACCGAACGACCCGACGCGTGGGAGGTCCATGCGAGGGGCGAGCTGCAACTAGCGGTGTTGGTCGAGACCATGCGACGCGAGGGCTTCGAGTTGACCGTCGGCAAGCCACAGGTGGTGACCGCGCGAGATCGACGGCAAGCTCAACGAGCCGATGGAGGCCGTGTCGATCGACATTCCCGAGGAATTCCTGGGTGCGGTGAGCCAACTGCTGGCCACCCGCAAGGGTCAACTGGTGAACATGGTGAACCACGGCACCGGCTGGGTACGTGTGGATCAGCGAATTCCCGCACGTGGGCTCCTGGGATTCCGAACCGACTTCCTCACCGAGACGCGCGGTACGGGGATGATCCATTCCGTCTTCGACGGTTGGGCTCCCTGGGCCGGAGAGATCCGCACCCGCGAGCGTGGCTCCATCGTCTCGGACCGTCCGGGCAAGGTCACGCCGTATTCAATCGTCGCACTGCAGGAACGAGCGACGTTGTTCGTCGCGCCCACCGACGACGCATACGAAGGCATGGTCGTTGGCGAGAACTCCCGATCAGAGGACATGGACGTCAACATCTGCCGCGAGAAGCACCTCACCAACATGCGGGCTGCGGGTTCGGACAACACCCAGAAGCTCACCCCACCCACTCGCATGTCCCTCGAGCGGGCGCTCGAGTTCCTCGCCACCGATGAGTGCGTCGAGGTGACGCCCAACTCGATCCGGTTGCGCAAGCTGGAACTGAATGCCGGCAAGCGTGCCCGGGCCCTCAAGTCACGCAAGGCAGCCCGCGCCTGAGCCGAACCCAGGGCCACTCAGGGAACCGAAGCCCCTAATCCTGATAATTCCGAGTTGATTAGTCATGATTGGTCTCGTATCGTCTGATCCATGACGACCGCAACGCCGGTGATCTCCCTTCGTAACTCCTTGTTCGAGTTCCCCAACCCCGTGAACGAGAAGGCGGCCCGCACGGTGGCTGCAGGCGCCACGACCATGGCACTCATGGTGGCGATCCTCGGATGGGGCTGGATCCTCATACCCCTCTCCTACGGCTTCGTCGCCCGGGTGCTGACCGGGCCGACCCTCAGCCCGTTGGGCCGCTTCGCGGTACAGGTTGCGGCTCCCCGCCTCGGTGAGCCGCGCTTCACGGCGGGCCCGCCCAAACGCTTCGCCCAGGGAATCGGCGTGGCATTCACCATCACCGCATCGATGCTCTGGCTCGCTGGTGCGCCTGGCGCGGCCCGGGTCGTTGTTGCGATGCTCGCCGGAGCAGCATTCCTCGAAGCAGCATTCGGATTCTGCATCGGATGCCGGATCTTCGCACTGGGAATGCGCCTTGGAATCATTCCCGAATCCGTGTGCGAGGAGTGCAACAACCTCTCGCTGCGACGGCTCGACACCTAGGTGTGACGAGCGCGGGGACGCCGGCGGACCCACGACCGAGGCGGGGTGGTTTCGAGACCGTGCCGCCGAGGCGAAGCCTCGCAGCGTGATCCGGGTTCCCCATCGGCGCATGTCCCTGGTTGCGGGGCGGTCCATTCAGGTTTGGAAGCCGTTCGTGGCGCGGTCCGGTTCGATGATCATGACGTACCGCCCCTACTCTGCGGATCAATGCGCCTCCTGATTGCACGCTGCACGGTCGACTACCAGGGCCGACTGGCCGCCCACCTTCCCGCGGCGATCCGGCTCATCATGGTCAAAGCAGATGGTTGTGTGGCGATCCATGCTGATGGTGGGGCCTACAAGCCGCTGAACTGGATGAACGCTCCCAACACACTCACCGAGGATGGTGAGACCTGGACCGTGACCAATCCAGCCCGGGAGTCGCTGACGATCACGTTGCACGAGGTGCTTTCCGAGACGACCCACGAGATGGGCCAGGACCCGGGTCTGATCAAGGATGGGGTCGAGGCCCACCTGCAGGAGCTGCTCGCAGCCGATCCCACCACTCTGGGAGACGACCTCGAACTCGTACGGCGTGAGTATCCGACCGATATCGGCCCGGTAGACCTGCTGTGTCGAGACGCCACGGGCACAGCGGTTGCGGTCGAGGTCAAACGGCGTGGGGAGATCGACGGGGTCGAGCAGCTCACCCGGTACCTCGACCGCCTGGTTCGCGATCCCTCGATGCGGGGGATCAAGGGACTCTTCGCCGCACAGATCGTCAAACCGCAGGCCCGGGTCCTGGCCGAGAGTCGGGGAATCCGGTGGGTGGAGATCGACTACGACGCACTGCGCGGGATAGAAGCACCACAGATGCGGCTGTTCTGATCCCGACACCTCCCATCTCTCCGGGCTCCACCAAAGTGGAACACGGCACCGGTAGGCTTGATTGGCCGATACCGGGTCGTCCGGTCGAACTCGTTTTCTCGACCTTCCTCGGCCACCACCGCAGCCCGTCCTTCGACCGACGACCGACATCAAAGCTGAGCCAGGGCCGAATCCGACCTACCAGGCCCTACAGCGCTTCCCGCGAAAGGCACGCCCCAGCGCGGAAAACGTGGAACCCGACGACAACAATGATCCCAACGCGATGAGCAACGCCACTCCTTCGCCCACGCCGGCCGCCGGCGACCCACCGACCACCCCGCCGACAGTTCCCCAACCGGAGGTGCCGTCCGGACCACCAACGACTGCCGACCCGCAGCTTGTTCCGGGGGCAGAGCACACGGCCGCTGACACCCGGGTCCAGCATTCAACGGATGCAGCAGTGAACCCGGGAGCCGGCGAAACGCTCCAGGTCAAGCGGCCCACCCGTCGGCGCTGGCCGAAGAGAGTCCTCTGGATCCTCGCCGTGCCCGTATCGGTCGTGGTCGTGATCGTGGTCGCCTGGTTGGTCGACTCGGCGCTCAGCGGCGACACAGTTGCACGAAACACCGAGTTGGCGGGAGTGGCAGTCGGTGGTATGGATGCCGACCAGCTCGGATCGGCGACCGAGGACCTCGCTGCCCAACTACCCGATACCGCTGTGAACATCGACGCCGGAGACCTTCAGCTCACCAGTACCGCGGGAGATCTCGGCGTGGAGATCGATGTCGATGCAACGACCTCCCAGGTGCTCGACGCGTCGAGCACCAAGCCACTCTGGCAACAACCCTTCGAGTGGGTCGGGTCGTTCTTCACCCCCAGATCAGCTCCGGTGGAGCTGACGGTGGATCAGGCAACCATGGGCCCAGCCATCGAGGGGCTCGAAGGCGACGAGCGAAAGGCCCCCACGGAGCCCTCGATCGTGGTCGCCGATGGCCAGGCCACCCTGTCTCCGGGAGTCGATGGGATAGAGCTTGATTCAGCAGAGGTTGCCGCTGCCCTGCCCGAGTCACTCGATGACGTCGGGACACCCATCGAGGTGACGGTCGATAGAACCGTCGTGCCGCCGAAGTTCAGCGATGATGAGGCTACGCCACTGGTAGCACAGGCGAACGAGATGGCCCAGCGCTCGACCAAGGTGGTGGCCGGCCAGCAGACCTTCGAGTTGGAGGGATCTGCCATCATCGACGGAGTGGTCCTCGACACCTCGGGCGAGGCACCCAAGTTGACCGTGTCGGACACCGTGATCGGTCAGGCCGTCGTTGCTCAACAGACTTCGTTCACCAACCCCACCGGGGTCACCTTCACCCAGGGCAACGGTGGCCTCGTTCCGGTCGCCGGCCACGATGCCGAGATCTGCTGCGGGGAGGGGGCAGTGGGAGCCATCGTGGATGCGCTCATCGCGGGGAGCCCGGAGGTTCAGGTACCCACCCGCACGATGACAGCCGCTGAGGGTGTCGAATGGGCCTCGACGCTCGGGGTCAACCAGGTGGTCTCGGAATTCACGACCAACCATCCGTGTTGCCAGGGCCGGGTGAACAACATCCACACGATCGCCGACCGGGTCAGGGGGACTCTGATCGCACCCGGTGGCACATTCTCGGTCAACGACCTGACGGGCCGACGAACGACCGAGAAGGGCTACGTCCCGGCGCCTGCAATCGTCGATGGCAAACACGTGCCCGACGTGGGTGGCGGCGTGAGCCAGTTCGCAACCACGACCTTCAACGCCGCTTTCTTCGCCGGCCTGCCGATCCCGCAATACAAGATGCACTCCGAATACATCTCCCGCTATCCATATGGCCGAGAAGCCACGCTCTTCTATGACACGGTGGACCTGAAGATCCACAACGACACGCCCTACGGAATTGTGATCTGGCCCACCTACACAGGCACCTCGATCACTGTTCAGCTCTGGTCCACGCCCTACGCCCACGGTGAGATGACGAATCAGTCCCAGACGTCAGGATGTGGCTCGGTGACAACCCAACGCACCATTACGTACCCGGACGGTTCCACCAAGAAGGACGACTTCCGGGCCAACTACCGCTGCGGGTGACCGCGGGCGCGGTACCGGGTTCCCGAGGCTGGCAGACTTGACCGGCACCAACCAGTTGCACCCACCTGAACAGGGACGAGATCATGGCTGAACGAAACACCGGGGACGAACCCGCGGGCATCGACTACGAAGCCCGGATGAATGACACCGACGCGCTGATCTGGAACATCGAGAAGGATCCCATGCTGAGGTCCACGATCACCACCGTGGTCACGCTCGAAGGGAGTATCGATCCGGGCGAACTGAGGGCATCGGTGGATCGGATGAGCCGTGCAGTTCCCCGCCTTCGTGAACGGGTCCGGGGTAATCCCTACTCCCTGGCTCCCCCGCGCTGGGAGGTCGATCCGAACTTCGATCTCAACTACCACCTCCGGTTCGTACGCGCGCCGGGTGAAGCCACGATGGCCGATGTCCTCCGCCTGGCCGAGCCGATCGCGATGCAGGGATTCGACCGGGCACGGCCTGTTTGGGAAATGACCTGCGTGACCGACCTGGCTGACGGCAGCACCGTGCTGATCGTCAAGATCCACCACTCGGTCACCGATGGTGTGGGCGGTGTACGGCTCATGTTGGAGCTGTTCGACCTGGAGCAGAGACCGCCGACGCGTGTCGATCCCGAAGCACCCGTGGTGCACGTACTCAACCAGACCCAACGATTCCTCGATGCGATGGGGCACCAGGCCCGTGCTCAGAGAGACATGGTGTCGGGGATCCTCCGGGAGGCAGGAGACGGGACCCGCGAGGTTCTCCGTGCCCCACTGAGTTCGATCGAGGCCGCCACCCGTATGACCGAGTCGGTAGGGCGCCTCCTACTGCCGGCCACCACTCCCCTCGGCGAGCAGCTCCAGGGGCGATCGTTGTCATGTCACTTCGAGGTTCTCACGCTTCCGCTGAAACCGATGAAGGCTGCAGGCCACGTCGCCGCCGGCAAGTTGAACGACGCATTCGTGTCAGGAATCCTGCTGGCATTCCGCAAATACCACAACCGCCTCGGCTCGGAGGTCGAAGCGCTCCGTGTGAGCATGCCCATAAACATCCGACATGAGAACGGTCCGACGAACGCCGGCAATTCCTTCGTTCCCGCTCGCTTCGTCCTCTCAGCGAGCACCGACGACGCCCTGACGATGCTCTGCGAGACACACCTCCAGCTCGAGGAGGTGGTGCACGAGCCTGCTTATGCGATGGTCGAGCCACTCTCTTCGGTCCTCAACCGATTCCCCGCTACGGTCACCACGAAGCTCTTCGGTTCGATGATGCGTGGCCTCGACTTCCAGGCCTCGAACGTTCCTGGTTCACCACTGCCCCTCTACCTCCAGGGGCGTCTGGTCACCTCCATCGTTCCGTTCGGCCCGATGGCGGGGGCCGGTGCGAACATCACCCTGCTCAGCTACCGGGACGAACTCGCAATCGGCGTGAACGTGGATCCCGCGGCCGTGACTGATCCCGAGCTGTTCCTCGAGTGCCTCCGAGAAGGGTTCGGCGATGTAATCGAACTCGGAGCACTGTCGAGCGGCTGACTCTCAGATACTGCAGATGACCCCGGGCAATTAGTGTCACCAGGATGAGGACCCATGACGCGGTGGTTGTGGGCGCCGGCCCGGCGGGTACAGCAGCCGCGGTGACACTTGCCGAAGCGGGCCTCGATGTCGCCATCGTTGACAAGGCCCGGTTCCCACGCGACAAGATCTGCGGCGACGGCCTGACCGCGCTGGCGTTGAGGCTGCTGGAGGATCTGGGATTCGATCCGGATTCCACCCGGAGCTGGCAGTGGGTCGACGACATCCGGGTGGCCTCACCGAGTGGATTCTCGGTACACCTGCCGCTCCCGCGCAGTGACGGACACCACGCAGCAGTGGTCCCGCGGATCGAACTCGACGCAGCGCTGGTCGACCTGGCCCGCAAAGCAGGGGCGGAGGTGATCGAGGGCACTGCGGTCATCGCAGCGAGCGAATCGTCGGAGTCGGTGCAGCTGGACCTCGATGACAGCACAACGATCCAGGCACCGTGGGCCATCGCGGCAGATGGGATGTGGTCGCCCATGCGCAAGTACCTCGGGGTCTCCGAACCGGGTTACCTGGGGGAATGGCACGCCTTCAGGCAGTACTTCGCCGATGTGACCGGCCCCGCGACGAGGGAACTCGCGGTCTACTTCGAAGCAGACCTGCTTCCGGGGTACTTCTGGTCGTTCCCACTCCCGGGCAATCGGGCGAACGTGGGATTAGGCATCCAACGCGGCGGCAAAGTAGCGGTTCGCGAGATGAAGGCGATCTGGGAGGACATCCTGGGCCGGCCACATATACGTGAGCTCCTCGGCCCGGAGGCTCATGGACTCGACACCCACAGGGCGTGGCCTATTCCCGGACGAATCGGATCACTGCCCACCGCCACCGGACGAACCATGTTCGTGGGCGACGCGGTCGGAGCGTGTGACGTGATGACAGGCGAGGGAATCGGTCAGGCTCTTCTGAGCGGGATGCTGGCGGCTCGCGGCATCATTGGAACCGACTCCACCGGCCATGACGCAGCGCGAACCTACGACGCCGCGATACGAGCTGAACTCGTCGCGGACCACCGTATGTCGGAACTGCTGGTACGAGCGCTGAAGCACCGCAAGGGTGCCCGGGCAGCGGTCCGCGTTGCCGGTCTCACCCCATGGACGCGCCGCCACTTCGCGCGTTGGCTCTTCGAGGACTACCCCCGCGCTGCGATAGCCACGCCGCGTCGATGGAGGCGCCGGATGTTCACCCCACCTGGTAGCTACACCGACTACTGAGCATCGTCGCGGCAACGCGCTAGGGTGCCGCAGATGAAGACTGCGCTGACCGAGATGCTCGGAATCGACCATCCAATCATGCTCGCCGGCATGGGAGGAGTCTCGTACCACACCCTGACCGCAGCGGTATCCAACGCCGGAGGGTTTGGATGCCTCGGAGCTTCCACCATGGGCGATGATGAGATGGTGGCGGAGATCGCCGCCGTCCGCGAGCTCACTGACAAGCCGTTCGGAGTAGACCTCCTCACAGCCGCCCCCCAGGACATGCCGGTGAAGGTCCAGGCCATCATCGACGGCGGCGCATCGGTATTCGTGGCCGGTCTGGGTGTTCCCCGGGAGGTGGTCGATCAGTGCCACGAACAGAACCTGCTGGTAGTGAACATGTGTGGAAAGGTCCACCACGCCACCGACGCAGTGGATGCGGGTTGCGACATCGTTGTGGCCCAGGGGACCGAAGCCGGAGGCCACACGGGCCGCATAGCGACTCTTCCACTCGTACCGCAGATCGTCGACGCCGTGGGCTCCGAGGTGCCGGTTGTCGCAGCAGGGGGAATCTTCGATGGACGAGGACTCGCAGCAGCGTTGGCCCTCGGGGCAGCCGGGGTGTGGATCGGCACACGCTTCATCGCCACACCGGAGGCCCGGGCGGTGCTCGGCTACAAGGACCGCATCCTCGGCTCCGACGAGACCGCCACACTGGTGACGCGGGCCTACACGGGCAAGACGTGCCGGGTCCTGAACACCGAGTATGCCGATGCATTCGAACGTTCCGGGGAGAAACCCGAACCGTTCCCGGGTCAGTTCCTGCGTTCGCTCAGCGATGGCGCGAACCATCTGGGCGGCGATGAGCGGACCGAGGGGGTGGACCCTGACAAGGAGTTCATGCCTGCCGGACAGGCCGTCGGTGCAATTTCGGCCCTTGCTCCCGCATCTGAGATCGTTGTATCCATGGCTACCGATGCAGACGCCATCCTCGCCCGCCTCTGCAAGTAGCTCCTCTGGAGGGCCGGGAGCCCGGCCCGAACTGGGTAATCCCACCCGATGCGACATGGCGTTGATTCCCACGTTCGTTGCTCTGTTATGATTGTAAGTGGCTGGAAATGGCTCGAATGGGCCTGAATTGGGGAACATGATGGCGAAATTCAAAGCGACTTCAGAACCGAAGGGCCGGCTGCGTTGGTGGCGCATCGTTGCGCCTCTGTTGGCCGTTCCTGCACTCGTTGCGATGTTCGCCACACCTTCAGGTGCCCAGACACCCAGTTCCACCACGATCCCCGAGAACGCCAATTTCACGCTCGCGGGAATGACCACGAGTGGTAAGCCTCTCACCACCGGAGCCGTTGTTTCGGGCGAACTCGCCTACTGCAACAACGCCAACGGCCTCGGTTCCGAGCTCTACTTCAATGCATCCGATGGCAACGGCATCACCGTGCAACACGCCACAGTGTCGCCGATGGTCATCCCTCTCCACATCGGCATCACCACGATCACCGATCCCACCAACGAAGAGCCCATCAGCGACCAGTTCGTGACTCTGGGTGTCGTTGAGGGAACGCCCGCTGCCTTCGGTACCGTCGGGCCTGCGAGTGCCACCTACGGCGGGCTTGCCGTGGCGAAGAGCGGAGTAGGCGTCGTCAGTTTCAACTACACGACGGATTCATCGGACTGCACGGAGTCGCACGTCATGCCGATCCTCCAGCCGGTCATCAATGGCGATACCCCACCGGTCACCACGACGGCACCGGTAACCACCACCACCGCGCCGGTCACCACCACGACGGCACCGGTAACCACCACCACCGCGCCGGCAACCACCACGACGGCACCGGTAACCACCACCACAGCGCCGGTCACTACGACCACGCAGCCGTAGCGGATACCTGACACGAGAGCGGTCGGGGAACCTTCCGGGTCACCAGCCCGCGTGGACGCCGGCGCAGAGACGCGCCGGGCACGGTTCCACTGCTGAACCGCACCACGGGCGGCGGCGGTTCAGATGCCACTGGTCAGGTGCCACTGGCGATCGCTCAGCCCGAGATCTCCTTGACCCTGGCCACCATTTCCTGCATGGACTCGAGGTCTTTGGCAATCGGCTCGATGTTGAGGATCGTCACCCCAGCTTCGCGGTACTGAGCGATGCGGTCGCTGAGATATGCCTCGTCTCCGCAGAGTGAGGTCTCCTCGAGGAACGAACCCGGCACCGCAGCAGCGGCTTCGGCCTTCTTGCCACTGAGGTAGAGATCCTGGATCTCCTTCGCCTCGGCCTCATATCCGTAGCGACAGAACAACTGGTTGTAGAAGTTCTTTTCCGTGCGCACCCATGCCGCCCACATACAGAGCGACCATGCCGGCGGAGAAGCCACGGATCGGAGCAACTTCGTCTTCCTTGCCGATCGAGAGCAGACCACCGGCGATCACATCCAGATCACCCAGGTCGGGGGCACGCTTTGCGAGCCCGGCATCCACGTCGGCTCCCCACACGTCCTTGGCCCGTTCGGGATGGAACAGGATCGGTAGCCATCCATCGGCGATCTCTGCGGTCATGGCAACGTTCTTGGGGCCGAGCGACGCCACATGGATCGGGATCCGTGGGCGCACGGGATGCGTGATGATCTTGAGCGCCTTGCCGAGCCCGGTCCCCTGGTCCTCGGGGAGCGGAAGTTTGTAGTAGCGGCCATCGTGCACGACCGGCTCTTCGCGGGCCCATACCTGACGGCAGATCTCGATCGTCTCCCGGGTACGCCCGATCGGAGCCTTGTAGGGAACTCCGTGGAAACCCTCGATCACCTGTGGCCCCGAAGCGCCGAGACCCAGAATCGCCCGTCCCCCCGAGAGATCGTCGAGCCCTGCCGCGGTCATGGCGATCAGCGTCGGAGTCCGTGTGAACACCGGCAGGATCCCCGATGCGATCTGGATGGTCTCGGTCTCTGCGGCCAGGTAGCCCATGAGCGTCGGGGCATCGTATCCATAGGCCTCCGCGACGTAGACGATGTCCATTCCTGCCGATTCGAGCGCCTTGACCTTCTCGACCGACTCAGCGAATCCACCGCTGTAGCCGATCTGCATGCTCAGCTTCACTGTTCCCCCTCGTGGGCCTCTTCAGCCTTGTAGGACTTGAGAGACACCAGGTGGCGGTCGTCGAGCCACGGCACCTCGACCTCGTTCTCGAACCGGACGCGGTAACGGATCCAGCTGAACCCCGTGCGCATCATGACCTTGCCACGAGTGCCTGCCGGCACTCCCGGCAGGTCCACCGAGGCGACAACCTTCTGCTTCGCTTTGAAGGCGCTCGGCGCCGATTCAGCCGTTTCAGTAGCCATAAAGGCCAAAGCTACCCGCGGCACTCTCTCTCGGGGAACTCCTGGGCCCGGTGGAACGCTTTCGGAACCTCGGACCGGGTCGGCCACGCTGCGCGTACGCCTCCGTTGGATCGATCCGCACCGGTGGATGGAAGGCCTGGAGACTGCCCGAGCCGATCCACACGCATCGCCTCAGCGCGAACGCTGCCGTCGCGACTCGGCCCAGGACAGCCCCGATTCGACATTCGGTTCCTTCGGCAGGCCGAGGACCTTCTCTCCCAGGATGTTCCGCTGTACGTCGCCGGTACCGCCGCCGATGGTGAGTGCCTGGGAGAACAGGTAACCGAAGTGCCAGATACCTGGGTCCCGCCCGAGCGGTCCGGCATCGGTGAACATCCCGGCTGGACCAGCCAGGTCCTTGGCGACTGCCATGATGTGCTGGCCGTGTTCGTCGGCCAGCACCTTGCGCACCGATGCCTCTGCACCCGGTTCGACGCCGGCCACGGCTGCAGAAACAGTCCGCAGGCGGATCAGCCGCAGGAGTTCCGATTCGGTGTGGAGTTGTGCCAGGCGTTGGCGCATCAGCGGATCGGCGACGCCACCTGCGGCACGCACCTCATCGAGGAGGTCCTTCGCCTCGGGGCCGTTGCCCCAGAGCGCTCCCCCACCACTCAGGGATACCCGTTCATTGGACAGTGTGACCTTGGCGAGTCGCCACCCGTCATTCACTTCACCCACGACGTTGTCGTGGGGTATGCGCACATCGGTGAAGAACACCTCGTTGAAGGTATGGGCCCCGGTCATTTCCGGGATTGGCCGTACCTCGATCCCCGGCGTATCCATCGGGCAGATGAAGTACGTGATCCCCTTGTGTTTGTCCACGTCACGATCAGTGCGGGCGATGAGGATCCCGTACCGGGACAGATGGCCCATAGAGGTCCAGATCTTCTGGCCGTTCACGATCCACTCGTCACCGTCACGTACCGCGGTGGTGGCCAGCGCAGCGAGGTCGCTGCCTGCTCCCGGTTCGCTGAACAGCTGGCACCAGATGTCCTCGGCCGACAGCAACCGCGGGAGGTACTCCTTGCATTGCGCTTCGGTCCCCGCAGCCAACAGTGTCGGTCCTGCCCAACCGATCCCGATCATGTTCTGGGGCCGGCGCACACCCGCCGAGCGGAGTTCCGAATCGATGATGAGCTGGTGGATCGGATCTGCGTCGAGTCCATAGGGGCGGGGCCAATGAGGAGCTACATAGCCTGCCTCGGCGAGTGCGACACCGCTCGGATCGGGGTTCCCGGCGAGCCAGCTACGGATCTCGGCTCTGCGCGGATCGTCATCGGGTGGAAGTTCGAAGTCCATCGACGTCAACCTACCTTCCGGACAACCCGCGCCGTTGGCCTACACTTCGGGCCGTCAGGTCACGCAGCAGGTCACCCAGCCACGTCCGTGCCGCTTGCAATCGACACACCCGGGATCCAGCTGACCCGGAACAGAAGACCCAACAGACCACAAGAACACCTCAGGGGGCCCGATGTCAGGATGGAACTTCGCAGATCTTTGGGAAGCAGTGGCCGATCGCTTCGCCGAGAGAACCGCTCTCGTCCAGGGCGACCGGAAACTCACCTGGGCAGAGGTGGATGCAAGGGCCAATGGACTCGCCCGTTACCTGATCGATGCAGGAGCCCACCAGCAGGACAAGGTCGCCCTGTACCTTCACAACTGCCCGGAGTACCTCGAGGGTGCCTTCGCAGCCTTCAAGGCCGGCTTGGTCCCTCTGAACACCAACTATCGCTATGTCGACGAGGAACTGCTCTACCTCTGGGACAACGCCGATGCGACCACCGTGATCTTCCACGGCACCTTCAGCCACCGCATCGAGGCGATCCGCGACCAGTTGCCGGCCATATCGAACTGGTTGTGGGTGGACGATGGCAGCGGACCGTGTCCCGATTGGGCCGTGCCGTATGAAACCGCAGCCACGCCCACCGACGGGCCGGTCAAGGGACCGTGGGGCCGCAGTGGCGACGACATCCTGATGGTCTACACGGGCGGAACGACCGGTATGCCGAAGGGCGTCATGTGGCGCCAGGACGACCTCGTGCGAGCTACCTGTGCACTGACGAACCCCCTGTTCGCCCAGAACCCGGAGGATGTGGGTGGTGCCACCGGAGCGATTGCCGCCATCGAGACACCCGGACCCCCGGGGCTGCCGGCATGTCCGCTCATGCACGGAACCGGCTGGTTCACAGCCAACATGTACCTCACATCGGGCGGACCCGTGGTCTGCACGCAATCGCGCCACCTCGACGTTCCCGAGATGTTCGACGCCATCGAACGCGAGAACGTCGGAGCGCTGAGCATCGTCGGTGACACCTTCGCCCGGCCCATGGTCGCAGCTCTCGATGCGGAACCCGATCGATGGGACCTCTCCAGCTTGGCGGCCATCACATCCTCGGGAGTGATGTGGAGCGAGAAGTACAAGAAGGCCCTGCTCGAACATCACCCTGGAATGCTGTTGCTGGATGTGTTCTCCTCCTCGGAAGCGCTCGGCATGGGTGCCTCGATTTCATCGGCCGGGGCAGAAGAACGCACGGCGCACTTCACGCTCGGCAACGGGGCAAAGGTGTTCGACGATGACGGCAAGCCGGTTGAACCCGGCTCGGGCGTCCGAGGACGCGTCGCTGTGCCCGGAAACCAACCGGTCGGCTACTACAAGGACCCCGAGAAGTCTGCCGCCACCTTCATCACCCACGATGGCATCAGATACTCCATACCCGGCGACTACGCAACCATCGAAGGCGATGGCTCGATAACCCTGTTGGGCCGCGGATCGGTGTGTATCAACACGGGCGGGGAGAAGGTGTTTCCCGAAGAAGTCGAAGAGGTACTCAAACTCGACGATTCCGTGCGGGACGCCGTTGTGGTGGGAGTTCCCGACGAGCGCTTCGGACAAGCGATCACCGCAGTCGTCGAAACCGCTGACGGAGTGGGCATCGACGAAGCGGCGCTGATCGCTCACGTCAAGAAGCATCTCGCTGCGTACAAGGCGCCCAAGCGGATTCTCACGATAGACACGATCGGCCGCGCCCCCAACGCCAAGGTCGACTACAAGCGGCTCACCCAATACGCTCTCGACGAGTTGGGGCTGGCCTCTGCCTGAACAGTCGAGGCGTGCTGACCGGCACGCCCGTAGGCCATGGGGCAAGATTTCGTGTGCCGGTTTTCGCAGGCCCGGACGCGGGTCGTAGGTTTGACCTGACGTAGAACGCCATATCGGCTACTTCCAATTGAATCGACCAACCGCACGACACGCGCTGCGGGACAAGGAGAACTGATGTCTGATCTCGGATTCGACGGCCAGGTGGCCATCATCACCGGTGCGGGCGGTGGCCTCGGCAGGTCCCACGCCCTCGAACTGGCACGCCGTGGTGCCCGCGTGGTGGTGAACGACCTGGGCGGTGCCGTCGATGGCACCGGCGGAAGTGATTCGGCGGCCCAGAAGGTCGTGGACGAGATCACCGCCGCAGGTGGTGAAGCGGTCGCGGATCACAATTCGGTCGCCACTCCCGAGGGTGGCAAGGCAATCGTCCAGAGCGCGCTCGATGCTTTCGACACCATCGACATCGTCATCAACAACGCAGGCATCCTGCGCGACAAGACGTTCCACAACATGACTCCGGATCTGGTCGAATCCGTGATCGCAGTCCACCTCCTCGGCGCTTTCTACGTCACCCAACCAGCTTGGACGATCATGCGCGACAAGGGCTACGGCCGCGTCGTCAACACCAGTTCGAACTCCGGGTTGCTCGGCAACTTCGGCCAGGCGAACTACGGCGCAGCGAAGATGGGCCTCGTCGGATTCACCCGCGTCTTGGCGAATGAGGGCAAGGCGAAGGGCATCAAGGCCAATGCCATCGCTCCCGTCGCCAAGACCCGCATGACCGAGGACCTGCTCGGCCCACTGGGCGACAAACTGGAACCTTCCGAGGTCACGCCCACGGTCGTCTACCTCGCTCACGAGGAGTGCCCGGTCAACGGCGAGGTCTACTCCGTGGCCGGCGGAGTCGTTGCCCGCTATTTCATCGGGCTCACCCAGGGTTGGTATTCAGAAGGCCACTCCCCCGAGGATGTTCGCGACAACTTCGAACAGATCCGATCGGAAACCGACTACCTGGTGCCCGAGGACCCCTCTGGCGAACTCAAGAAGCTGCTCGAAACGCTTCAGTGACCCTCATGACCCTGTTGGGGTCATTCGCTCACCGAAGCGGTTGCGCAACTACTCATTTGGAGGTGACCCCGGACCTGCAGGCGTCGGGTCCGGTTGGTCACCCCCTTTGTGCTCTGTCGTTGGATGCTCGTCCGTTGGATGCTCGTCGGGCGTACCCGCAGAATCAGCCGGATCTCTCGAGGCACGGCCCTGCTCACCGGCAGGCGCGTCGAACTTGGCGCCGGAGCCTTCCTTCTTGTTCGCAGAGCCGTCCTCCTTGG
Organism: uncultured Microthrixaceae bacterium; assembly: GCA_963805905.1. Taxonomy (GTDB): domain Bacteria; phylum Actinomycetota; class Acidimicrobiia; order Acidimicrobiales; family Microtrichaceae; genus JAMLGJ01. The sequence continues at coordinate 1,224,121 of CAWDVV010000001.1, read as the reverse complement.
CATCCGGGTCGCTGTGTTTCGCGATCGCATTCTTGGACATCCGATCGCCCACTCTCCTGAGTGAGGATCGCATCACCGGCATCTCCACATGGTTGTAGACGAGCACCGACACACCGATCGCGGCTGCTGCGAGCACCGGCAGGCGAGCCAGTTCGACCAGCGGTGAGGCATCGGCTCCGCCAAGGAGTCCGATGAGCAACAGGAATGGCAGCGCATGCCAGATGTAGATCGTGTAGCTGCGTTGCCCCATCCACTGCAGCCAATTGGCGGAGGCCCGCTTCGAGAGCCACCAGTCGTCGTAGCGGGCGAGGGACAGCAGAACCAGAGCCCACCCGAACGCTCCGAGGGTGTGGCCGAAGCGGAACCAGTAGGGAGTGGCCATCATGTCAGTGCGATTGAACTCCTTGGGCCCGGGAGGGAGATAGTCGAAGTAGGGTCCCCCGAGCTTCTCCACCAGCCCGCTGGAGAGGTTCAGCATGACCAGCCAGAGGACCAACCCGAACAGGGCGACCCAGATGAACTTTCGCCGATGCCTCGTGGTGAACGACTCGGGAAGGTGGGCGTTGACGATCGCCAGGAGCACACCCAACATGAGCGAATCGGGCCTCTGCAGGAAGATCAGCCGGACCCCGGCGATCATTCCCTCGTCATCCTGGAAGAAACCCGTATAGGAATACCACCGGGCGATTCCGATCGCCAAGAAGCCTACGCCCAACACGACCCCCAGTTGGCGCATCCAGTTCTTGCGCACACACACCAGTACCGTGCCGGCGATCCCGAGGTAGAACCACTCCTCCATGCCGAGTGTCCACAGGTGCCACATTGTTCGCTGGTCCTGCATCGACGGGTTGATGACGTACAACCCGTTGGGGAAGAACAAGTGGTACACGTATCCGATCGCGGCCGCGCCGTCGGCCAGGATGTCCCCCAGCCCGGGCATGTAGTCAGGCATGTTCACGCCCAACAGGCGCAAACCGTCCAGCAGCAGGCCGATGATCACCCACACCCCCACGAACGCCCACACCGACGGGAACAGGCGCAAGGCCCGGCGCCAGTAGAACGCCTTGAGCCCTATCGTCTTCGTCTTCGCGTGCTCCTGGATCAGCAGAGTCGTGATCAAGAAGCCCGACAACACGAAGAATGCGTCGATAACCGTCACCCAGGACTCGACGTAGCTGAACAGGGCGTGTCCGATGATCAGCATTGTCACGCCGAGCCCACGGAATCCGTCGAGGGACGTCACAAGCCCCATGCGCGGAGCCTTGGACTGGAAATGCCCGGTCTGCGATGAGCTCGGTTGAGTCGTGTCGCTCACTTCTCGGTCCCTTCGGAACGGGCTGAGGATCCACCGCGGCTTCCCTCACCGGATCCAGTGGCCTCCTCGATGCTCACCATGCGTCCCGTGTTCAGGTCGAGTACCTCTGGTTCGACCGAGTAGCGCAACTTGATATCGAGCGCCTTCCTCTCGACCCCGTAGAAAATGGGCAGGCACGCCACGACCGCGATGACCGCCAGGATCGGTATCCGCCACTTCTCCCCCAGGTATTTGTCGCCTCCCAGGAGATCCAACACGATGAAGTACACGAGCGTGTGCCAGACGTACACCGTGTAGGACATTCGCCCCAGGAAGCGCAGTGGCCTCCAGGAGAGTCCACGGTTGACGTACCAGCCGTTGCACCGTGCCATTGCCCACATACCCGGCACGAAAGCGAGTGCCGTGAGTGTGTGACCGAAGTTGATCCAGTACATGCCGTCATCCGCGGCGCCGACGCGTGGCCGGCGCCATGGGGAAGTACGGGTACGGAAGCCCCGCACGGTAGAAAATGTCGTTGAGGAACGGACTTCCCGCCAGCATCGTCACCGCCGCAACAACCAGACCCACGATCCCGACACGCGGAAGCCATCGGCGGAACGCTGCGGGGAGCGGATCGGGCATCTTCGCGTTCACCACTGCCAGGGCCACACCCCACATGAGCGAATCAGGTCGCGACAGCCACAGCAGGCTGAGGCCCCGGTACAGCGGGTTGGCAGATGCGGGATCGGCCGGGATCGGCACCGGGCCGGCCGTGCCGGTCCAACGCTGCCATCCGATCCATGTCGCCAGCAGTACCATGCCGACCGCCAGGTGGACCATCCAACGTTTGCGGATGCACACCAGCACGGTCACTGCGATGAACAGGTAGAACTGTTCCTCCACCGCCAGCGACCAGAACTGGTCGATCGAGGTGTTCGCGACCGCAGCGGGGTCGATCTGACCGAGACCCACCGGGAAGATCAGTTCGTAGATGTAGGTGACAGCCGCCGCCGCCTCGGCCATGAGCGTCGGTAGACGATCCCGTGCGAACAGGACGGTCACCACGATCCAGGTCAGGATGCAGAGAAACGCCGAAGGCAGCAGACGGATCGCCCTACGTGAATAGAACTTGCGCATGTTGATCGTTTCCCGGCTGCGGTACTCCTGCAACAACAGGCTCGTGATGAGGAACGCACTCATCACGAAGAACACGTCGATGATCCCGGCGAAGCTCGGAGAGAGCGGCGAGTAGGCGTGGTTGAACAGCACCATGAGGATGCCGATACCCCGTACGCCGTCGAACCCGCCTATGAACCCCAACTTGGGAGCTACGGACACGAACGGCCCCTGCGTTTTCGCCCCCACAGTGGCCATCGCCCGAGAGTACGGTCGATCGGCTCACCTGCACAACATGGCGTCGTCCCACATGACTGGGCAGATGTGCCCGGTTGCAGGACCGGTGTCCTACCTGTCGGGTCGTGTCCGGTCCATCCGGTGGCGCCGAGAGAGTCGGGAATCGCCTATCGTTCGCCACTCGCGGCACCTATCGGACCCGGGGGATCGACGAAGTGGGCACTGAACGACGCGGACGAGCGGCATCGAACGGCGGTTCATCGGAGTCGGCTTCGCCGGACATATCGGTGGAGGAATTCGCCGAGCAGGCCCGGGCATGGTTGGGTACCAACAGCTCCCGTGCCCCGCAGGACTATGGAGCGATCCTCCCTCCGGAACTCGCGTCCGAGGGCAGGGCCTGGCAGGCGTTGCTATTCGAGGCCGGCTATGCGGGAATCTCCTGGCCAACCGATTTCGGAGGTAGGGGTCTCAGCCCCGAACACAATGCTGCGTGGATCACCGAATGCGCCCTCGCGCAGGTTCCCCCGTTCCTGAACATGGTTGGATGCGTGCTAGCGGGCAGCGCCGTGTTGGCTTTCGGTACTCCTGATCAGCAAGCCACTCATCTGCGACCCACGATCAGCGGTGAAGTCATCTGGTGTCAGCTCTTCAGTGAGCCCGACGCCGGATCGGACCTGGCATCGCTGCAGTGCTCGGCCGTGCGCGACCCGGGGGAAGCCGGGACGACTACATCGTCAATGGCCAGAAGGTCTGGTGTTCCAACGGCCGTGTGGCCGATTGGGGAATTCTGATGGCCAGAACGGTGCCGGATGCCCACGACGGTGCGCCGAGGCACAACGGAATCTCGTTCTTCCTCCTCGATATGACATCGGCCGGCGTGGAGACTCGTCCGCTCCGCCAGATGACCGGGGAGGCCGAGTTCGACGAGGTATTCCTCGAGGACGTCCGGGTGCCTGCCTGCAACCTTCTCGGTGCGGAGAACCAGGGCTGGGCGGTCGGGATGTCGGCACTCACGAACGAACGGGGCTACATAGGAGCAGCGGGAATCGCCCTCAAGCGACGCCTCGACGAGATGATCCGGCTCGGTGGGTCACTCGATCCGATGCAACGCCAGGAGTTGTTGTCGCTCTGGAGCCGGGGTACAGCGCTCTGGGCCATGGGCCAACGCCAGGGCCCCGTGGCAACCATTCTCGGTTCGCTCGCAAAATTGGGCACCACCGAGCTGATGTATGACTCCGCGGTGTTCACGGCCTCGCTGGACGGCACCGCCGGGATGCTCGAGTCGGATCACACATCGAGCCTCCTCACCGCTCCCGGCGCCCGCATCGCAGGGGGCACGTCCCAGATCCAGCGCAATATCATCGGCGAGAGGATTCTCGGTCTGCCGAAAGGCTGAGAACGGGTATCCGTATCGTGGCGCACCGGAAACGGGTGGCGGGCGGGGTCGGCGGGCGGGGTCGGAGGCTCGGCAGTACCCTCGGGCCATGAGCGGAACACGCATTCCCGGTGAGGTCGACCCTCGTGACGTACTCAACATCGATTCCCTGTTGAGCGACGAAGAACGACTCGGCCGCGACACCGTGAGGAGATTCGTCGGCGATCGGGTGCTCCCCGATGTGGGCGAATGGTTCGACGACGGTCGCTTCCCTGCAGAGATGGCCAAGGAGTTCGGCGCGCTCGGCCTGCTCGGCATGCACCTGGAGGGCTACGGCTGCGCGGGTGTGTCGGCGACCCAGTACGGCCTCGCCTGTCTGGAACTCGAAGCTGGCGACTCAGGCGTGCGCAGCTTCGTTTCAGTACAGGGGTCGCTCGCCATGTTCCCGATCTGGGCCTTCGGCTCCGAAGAACACAAGCAACAGTGGCTCCCCGGAATGGCCGCAGGCGATTTGATCGGCTGTTTCGGGCTCACCGAGCCCGACTCCGGGTCCGACCCCGGCTCCATGCGCACCATCGCCCGCCAGGACGCCTCGGGCGACTGGATCCTCGACGGAGCGAAGATGTGGATCACCAACGGCACGGTGGCGGACGTGGCGATCGTGTGGGCCCGCACCGATCCAGACGGAGCCGACGCGGGCAGGGTGAGGGGCTTCGTCGTCCCGACCGACACTCCGGGATTCAGCGCTCCGGAGATCCACCGCAAGGTTTCCCTCCGTGCATCGGTCACCTCCGAGTTGATCATGGACTCCGTGCGCCTCCCGGCCGACGCGGTACTGCCCGGGGTGAGCGGCATGCGCGGTCCACTGAGCTGCCTCAACGAGGCACGCTTCGGCATCTCCTTCGGAGCATGTGGGGCCGCACGCGCCTGCTACGAGGCAGCTCTGGACTACGCCGGTGAACGTGTCCAGTTCGACCGACCCATCGGATCATTCCAGCTCACCCAGAGAAAGCTGGTCGAGATGATGGTCGCCGTGCAGAAGGGTACGTTGGTGGCGCTTCACGTGGGACGCATGAAAGATGCCGGCACCCTGGCCACACCCCAGATCAGCTTCGCCAAGATGGACAACGTGGCCATGGCACTCGACGTGGCCAGAACCGCGAGATCCGTACTCGGAGCCAACGGCATCACCACCGAGTACCCGGTGATCCGCCACATGAACAACCTCGAGTCCGTCTACACCTACGAGGGGACCAACGAGATCCACACGTTGATCCTGGGCCAGGCCATAACAGGGCTTGCTGCGTTCTCCTGAGGTACTCCAGATCGGACGGGTGAACGTCGGCCGGAGCCTTTGATCGATGTAGTTCGATCGCGTCGCTGAAAGCAGGCATCGAATCACGGGGGTCGTTCCGGTTCACCGCCGTTGATCGCTGCGAGGGCGTTGTCGAGCGTCGGGTAGAAGTGCTCTCGTTCCAGGGTGTCCAAGAGCCCGTACCGGTAGGTGAGGTCCTGGAGTCGGGTCCGCATCTCCACGAATGCCAGGTGCACACCGTTCGCGTTGAGCTCGAGGTCCAGCTGTTCGAGCATCCCGGCGGCGGTGACGTCGATGTCGGTGATGGCCTCGCACTGCAACACGACCCAGGTCGGGTGATGGTCGCGGATGATCTTGCGGATCTGGTCGCGAAAGGCCCCGGCATTGGCGAAGAACAGTGGGGCCTCCCAGCGGTACACCACGATTCCGTCCAACTCGACCGCCCCCGGATGGTCATCGATACTGTGCCACCCGTCGATGCCTTCGGTACGACCGAGAATGCTTCCGTGCGGCCACCAATTGCGCCGGAAGAACAACAGGATGGCGAGGAGTATCGCGAGCAATATGCCGGGGAGTACACCCAGAACGATGACCCCGGCGGTCGCCACCAGCGAAAGGGCCACCGCGCTCGGACGCACCTTCGCGTAGCGCAGCAGGATGCCGAAGTCCGTCAGCGAGAGGGCGGCAGCAATGACCACCGCTGCCAGTACCGATTGCGGCAGGTCGGTCAGGAGTGAGTTCAGGAACAACAGGAGCACACCCACGACTCCCGCGCCGACCACACCGGTCAACTGCGTGCGGGCACCTGTTTGCTCAGCGACCGCCGTCCGCGAGGAGCTGGTGGAGATTGCAAAGCCCTGTACGACACCTGCAGCGAGGTTTGCGGCACCGATACCGATCATCTCCTGATTCGGTCGGACCTCCTCACCTCGGCGAGATGCGAACGCCGACGCCGTGGCGATCGTGTCCGTCAACGAGACGAGCGTGATGCCCACCGCCGCTATGGCAAGAGGACCCAGATCGCCGAAAGAGGTCCACGGCAGCGACGGCATCGGGAACCCGCGGGGCAGCGATCCGACGGTCGACACACCCTCGGAGCCCAGGTTGAGCACCGCCGACACCACCGTGGCGCCGAACACCGCCACGAGCACAGCCGGGATCCGGCTGGTGATTCGCGGCAGGACCGTGAGTGTCACCAGAACTCCCAGGCCGATCAGAAGACCTGCAATGACCGTCTCGTCGAGCGATTCGAGGAAGGCACGGATCTCGCCGGAGAACGTGTCGGCATCGGTGGAGAAGCCGAACAGTTTGGGGAGCTGGCCGACGATGATGGTTATGGCCAAGCCGTTCATGTAGCCGACCTGAACCTCGCTGGCGAGCAGATCGGCGACGAACCCGAGCTTGCCCAGACCCATGCCGATCTCGATGAGACCGACGATGAGTGCGAGCATTCCGGCAAGGGCCACGGCCTTGCCGGGATCGTCTCCGGCGACGAGCAAGGGCACGATCGCGGCGAAGATGAGCGGTGAGATCGATGAATCGGGTCCGAGAACCAGAACCCGCGACGGCCCGAACACCGCGTAGCCGGCCAGGCATGCGATCGTGGTGTACAGCCCCGTCACAGCCGGCAGTCCGGCGAGTTCGGCGTACGCCATCCCTTGCGGTACGAGTACGGCCGCGAGTACCAGCCCCGCCACGATGTCAGAACGGAGCCATTTCTTCTGGTAGGTGCGGACAACCTGCACCCCCGGAGCGGCCCGGGCAATGCGGGCAGAGTTCATGGTGCCACCGTGTCTGAACGGCGTCGGGGTCGATGCCACCTCGGGGTCATCTCGGGTCCATGCTCACGACGTTGGAGGGTCAGAACCGGGTGGGAACAATGCGCCGAGGACTGACGCCGTAGCGACACCTGGCCCATCGCCCCGTTCACCGTCCGAGGGGGCGGCCTCGTGATCTGCGGTTTCAGCAATGATCGACCTCGTGGCCGGATCCAACGCATCCATCACATTCTTCCTTCCCGCAAGCCGGGAGGTGTTCGGCTCCGTCCCTCGAACGAACGCCCTGAAAGAGATCGACTGCGTAACGATTCATACACTCGATCGAGGTGCCGGGCAACCAATGTGGGGCAACAATCACCGTCATGGAACCGGACGCACCTGATCCCGAACCTGCTGCTGGAAGTTCTCGTCGATCGCTGTCAGGTCATGCTTGCCTCTGTCGTCGGGTCCGGCACCTTGCCGGGCAGGTTCCGCGTGGAGATGAGCGCGGCGAGCGCCAACAAGGCAGCAACCAGGAGACCCGTCTTGAGCGCCCTCAGCTGCGCCTGCGAGTAGTCCTCGACCACTGCGCTCACCGTGGGTCCATCAAGGCCCGCATCCAGGGCGGCCCTCTCGATTGCGTCCGTCGCGACGAAATCGATCCCGTCCCCGACGGCCACATTGATCTGTTGTGACACGTCGGGTTCGATCCGGGCGTCGGCCTCGACGGTGTTGACGAAGACACTGGTGAGACCGACCAGAGCGATCGCACCGATGAGTGCGACGCCCAGGGAGGAACCGAGTTGCTGGCCCGTGTACTGCAGTCCGCCGGCCTCGCCCCGCCCGGAGGAGTCGACCGAGGACTGCACGACGTTGCCCAGTTGAGAGACGATGAGTCCCATGCCGACACCGAGGAGAGCCATCGACACGGCAAACCCGGCGTCATTGAGAAGCGGCTGGATGGTGGCGAGCAGGAGCAGCACCGCAGCCACCGCGGTCACCAGGCCGGAGCGGACAATCGTGCGCACCGAGAGGCGGCCCGAAAGCCGCGAACCCGCAGCTGAGAAGACGAACATGGTGATCGAGATGGGAAGCATTTTGATACCGGTGTCCAGCGCATCGAGCCCGACGACGATCTGCAGGTACAACGGCACCACGAAGAAGACGCCCATGAGGACCATGTTCTGCGTGAGGAGCCCCACCAGGCCTGCGCGCAACGGGAGAACACCCATCAGGTCCAGGTGGACCAACGGGTCCAGGTCGCGGGCTTCGCGGTGGCGTTGCCAGGCCACGAACGCCCACAGAAGGAGAACACCCGCTGTCACCACGAACACCGCGAGTGAGAACCCGAACGGTTCGAGCGGTGAGTCCTTCGGCTTGATGAATCCCCAGGTGCTCGACTGCAGGATTCCGAGCACGAGACAACCGAGCCCCAGTATCGATAGCCCCGATCCAACGAGATCGAGCCGAGGCCTGTGACCGTCGCGCACCGCATCCGCGATAGTGCTCGTGAACGCCAGGATCACCATCACGAGCATGACCTCACCCACGAACACGATCCGCCAGCTGAGCTCGGTGGTGGCCCATCCACCCAGGATCGGCCCGATCGCGATTCCGGCACCCGCGACTCCCCCGATGACCGCATATGCACCTTTGCGGGAAGCACCCTCGAAGTTGCCGGCAATCAAAGCTGCCAACGCCGGCAGCACCAGGGCCGCACCAATTCCTTCCAGTACCGACCACCCGATGGCGAGGATCGTCACGGTGGGGGCCACCGCGGTCAGAGCCGAACCTGCGGCGTAGATGGCGAGGCCCACGATGAATGCCCGACGGCGTCCGATGATGTCACCGACCTTCGCGCCCGTCAGGATCAGCATCGCCATCATCAGGCAGTACAACGTGATGACCGCCTGGATGGTCGGTACATCCGTGTCGAAATCCTTGACCAGCTGGCTGATCGAAACGTTCATGACCGACTGGTCCAGCACCATGAGGAACTGCGCCATCGCGAGCGGTACCAGGGTCCAACGCTTCACGACATCGCCTGCATCCTCAGAACCGTATACGCAGCGCAGGCGATGATCCGTCCAGGTCCCCGGGTCGGGCACCTACACCCCCGCTCACATCCGGACGGGACCTACGATGGCGCGCATGGGACACCGACTGACAACCAACCGCATGATCCTGGCATTGCTGTTGGCTGTCGCGATGATCTCAGGAGCCTGTTCCGACAGTGGCGACTCCGCGGATTCGCGGGACACGACCGCATCGAGCACCGGCAATGCGAACGGGAGCGACCGGACCCCGGCCGATGAACCTCCGGGAACCGGTGCGTGCGATCCAGTGGACGAGACCAACTGCCTCACTCCGTGGCCGAGCGACACGCTCACCCGGGCGGACAGTTCCACTGCCACCGGCATACGCGTGGACCTACCGGTCGATGGAATGCCCACCAACACCGACGGCACGCCTATCGACCCCACCGAGTGGAATCGCAACGACGGCTTCTCCACGGCATCGATCCCCCAGGTGGTCGTGGCCGACCTCGATGTGGATGCATCCGAACTCCCTCCCCAGACCGACATCGGGGCCTCGTTGGAGAGCGATTCCAACCTGGTCCTGATCGATCTGGACACGGGCGAACGAGTCCCGGCATGGGCCGAGATCGACACTTCGGTGACCAACGCGGAGGAGGCACCGGTGCGCATCGTTCCGGCCCGTGGTCTCGCCGAAGGGCACCGCCACGCGGTCGGACTCTGGAATCTGGTGCGCAACGACGGTTCACAGGTCGAGCCGTCAGAAGCCATGGCCGAGACCCTCGGCAGCCCCGATGAGGCTCAAGCCGAGTGGCTCGGTGCTCTCATGGAATCGAGGAACAGCTCCGACGGACCCGATGTGGGCTGGTCGTTCACCGTCGCCTCAGCAGCGGGCACGACCGGGCGCCTGGTTCACATGTGGACCGATACCTCCGAGGGTCTCGGGCTGGAGCAGGCATCCGACGCCGTCGGCGCCCCGGGTGCACCCCCGTTCGTAGTCGATTCCGACGAGGAAGCAGGTGCGACGAGGGTGATCGAAGGATCCTTCACGATGCCGAAATACCTCACCGACGACGGGGGCCCGGGAACGATCCTCGACAACGGAGACGATCCCGACGGCATTCCAACGGCGCACGGCACGATGGATATGCCATTCACATGCGTTGTTCCCGCCTCACCCTCCGCTCCTGTGCCGTTCGTGGTGTACGGGCATGGATTGTTGGGGAGCCGTTCAGAGGTTCTCGACATCGGCACACTCGGCGCCTCGGTCGGTGTGGGGTTCTGCGCCATCGACTGGATCGGGATGTCCACCGAGGATGTTCCGACCGTACTTGCCGAGTTCAAGGATCTGTCGCTGTTCCGCACCCAGGTCGACCGGCTGACGCAGGCCCACCTGGCATTCCTCCTGCTGGGGCGGCTGTTGGCTGCCGACGACGGGTTCGGAACCGATCCTGCATTCGCCGACACATCTGGTTCCTCCATGATCGAGCCCGCCTCGATCACGTTCCTGGGAGCCAGCCAGGGTGGCATTCTCGGAGGCCCATCGAGCGCCCTGAGCCCCGACTGGTCCAGATCGATCTTCGCGGTAGGCGCAATGGGCTACAACCTGCTCCTGCGCAGGTCCGTCGACTTCGAAGAGTTCCTTCCGGTACTCGCGCAGGCATATCCCGATGAGCTCGACCAGGCTCTGGCCCTCGAGTTGACCGAACAACTCTGGGATCGCTCCGAGAACGCCGGCTGGGCCCAGCATCTGACCACCGATCCACTGCTCGACGGGGCCGATCCCAGCACCGTCATGATCCTCGAAGCGTTCGGAGACCACCAGGTGGCAAATGTGGCAACAGAGAACCTCGCTCGCACGCTGGAGGTCCCGCGGAAGGTGCCCACTCTCGCGCCGGGTCGATCCCCCGATGTGGAGCCATTCTGGGGAATCGATGAGATCCAGACCTATCCACACGAGGGTTCTGCTCTGTTCGTCTGGGATTTCGGTACTCCCGCGCCGCCCACGGCACCCACACCGCCGACCGAGGGCGAGGACCCTCACGGCAAGCTGGCCGATGTGCCCCAGGCACTGGCCCTCGTGATCGCATTTGCCCGTGAAAACGGAGTGGTCCTCGATGTCTGCGGGCCCGATCCCTGCTCCGGCCCCGGCTGAGTCCGCTCAGGTCCGCGCTGAGGACCCGAGGTCGCACCGGGACTTCGGGGTCACACGGAACATTCGAAGTCGCGCGGAGTGCTCAAGGTCACGCTGAGCGCGCCGATACCAATAGCGTGCTGCGCTCCGCATCCACCGCCACCGAGGCATACGAACGGGTACTGACCCTCCCCGAGGACTTCATGGTCCGTCGCAGCGGGTCCCACTGGGCGGTGCTCGGCCCGACCGGACTCTTCCTCGTCGGCAAGGGCGGCAACGGTCCCGTGGATGCTGCCGGTCAAACCGTCATGGGCGCACACCGGCTCCGCAGCGGCCTCGCCAAGGTGCTCGACGTCGTTCCCTTCGTGGAACCAGTGGTCGTCACGACCTTCGAGGGCCATGCAGACGGCTGTGCCTTCGTCGAGGCAGACCTCCTGGAGTCGTTCATAGCGCACGGTCCGACAGTTGTGTCCGAGGGCGAACTCCAACTACTTCGACACCACATCCGCGGCGTGATCTCGTCGATCGAAACCGACGGCGGGCTGTGCTGAACTGACCCGAACCGAAGCGGCCGTTCCGTGGATGGACATCCGCTGACACGGTCCACGAATAGAACACGTACGAAGTCGAGTGGCAGTGTGCATCGATGCCCGCGATGTCTCCTGCGATGCCAGCCCCACCAACCTTGCCCGAACCAGTCGATGTGCCATCGGTCGGTGGGGTGACGCTCGCCACCTACGAGTCGGGCCCGCGTTCCCGACACATCAACACCGGATCGGGGTCCAGACGTCTTTCTGGCACACGCCAACGGCTTCTGCGCCGGCGTGTTCGCTCCCCTCGTCGCAGCGCTCGGGAACCGACGCTGCCTCAGCTACGACGCCCGGGCACACGGCCGGTCCACCCGTGGGACACTCGGGCCCGATCAGACGCCGGACATGGCCTGGGCACGCCACCGCGACGACGTGCTCGCGGTCCATGATGCGTTCGGACTCCACCGTCCGATCGGCGTCGGCCATTCGATGGGCGGCGCCGCTCTGGTGCTGGCCGAACAACTGCGTCCGGGCACGTTCGAAGCTCTGTGGCTCTTCGAACCCATCATCTTCCCCGACGACCTCCTCATCGAAGGCGAGAATCCGCTCGAGGCCGGGGCGCTGAGACGCCGCGCCTCCTTCAGGACCCGTGAGGAGGCATTCGCCAACTTCGCGCGGAAGCCACCCCTGTCCGAGTTGAGTGCAGAATGCCTCTCGGCGTACGTCACATACGGCTTCCACGACGCTCCCGATGGAGGCATCACGCTCGCGTGTCGCCCCGAGGACGAGGCAGCCGGCTACCGCAACGGACCCCACCACCGTGGGTGGGCCCATTTGGGCGAGGTGCAGTGCCCCGTCGTGGTGTTGCGGGGAATAGCCACTGTCCCGGGGCCGGCCACGGTCGCTTCGATGATCGTCGAGAAGCTGCCGCTGGGTAACTTGTCGGCCCACGACGAACTCGGACACTTCGGACCACTGGCCGAACCGGCGACCATGGCCCGCTCGGTGGAATCCCTGATCGCGTCACTCTGAGCGCCTCTCCCCCATTCTGATTGTCCTCGCGTCTTCCCCGTGAGGGCGCGAGGACAATCAGAACGGGATGTCACACGGGGGATCTACCATGGCGAACATGGCTGACAACCCTGAAACAGCTGACAATGCTGCAACGGCTCATATGCAACCGCCGCTACCCAGTTCGTTGTCTCCCTCGAAGGTGTCGACGTTCAAGGACTGCGCTCTGGCCTTCCGTTTCTCCGCGATCGACAAGCTCCCCGAACCCCCCTCGGAGCCGGCCATGAAGGGAACGACGGTCCACCGGGCCCTCGAGCTGCTGTTGGCAGCTCCACCTGAGGACCGCACACCTGAACACGGTTCGGCCCACCTCGCTGTCGCCCTGGCCGAGATGCGGGCCTCCCGGGAGTGGGAGGAGCTTGCCCTCGACGACAACGCCAGCCAGCGTTTCGCCGACGATGCAGCGACCATCCTCGGGCGATACTTCGCCATTGAGGATCCCCGGAACATCGAGCCGGTCGGACTCGAGCTGATGCTCACCTCGGAGCTCGATGGAGTGACGGTCAGGGGAATCATCGATCGTCTCGAACGCGACCCCGATGGGTCCCTCGTCGTGACCGACTACAAAACAGGTCGCACCCCGATGCCGTCCCAGGAACAGTCTCGTCTGGGCGGCGTGCACTTCTACGCGTACCTGTGCTCGGAACACTTCGGCGAACTCCCATCACGCATTCAGCTGATGTACCTGGGCGGCGATCCGCAGATCATCTCCACCACCCCGACCGAACAATCCGTTCGGGGATTGCGCAACCGGGTGAGCGCCATCTGGGCTGCGGTGCAACGGGCCTACGAACAGGACGATTTCAGACCGAAGAAATCGGCACTGTGCAACTGGTGCGCCTTCAAGTCCTACTGCCCTGCATTCGGCGGTGACCCCGATGAGGGCCGCGGAGTGGGAATCGCCCTACGCGAGAACCACACGCTCGGGAAACTGCCAGAATCCCCACCCGTCACAACCGCCAACTGAAGTCGCTGCGGAGTCCACAGCACATGCAACCGGAATCCCAGACCAATCGCATGCGTTGGCTCGGGTACGTCCGCGGTGCCGATGCAACGATCGACGGCGCACTGGCAGTGTTGAGAGGAAAGCCGGCTCTGGATCACCTTGCCTACGGCATCTCCGAGGCAGCCAATCATTCGATCCTCTGGCATGCGATCAACTGTGTTGACCTCGGGGTCGGAGCGGCCACCGGGAACCGCCGCCGACGCCAACTCGCGATCCGGCGGAGTGTCATCCAGGGGATCGAACAGGCGGTGGTGAACGGCCCCGTGAAGACCGCCATCAAACGCAGGCGCCCCGTCGGCCTCGACTCCCACGCACACAGGCTTCGCAGGCCGATCACCAGCAGTTTCCCCAGCGGGCACGCAACCGCCGGCGCATGCGCTGCAGAGTTGCTGGGTCACGACCTCGGATATCGCAGGGCATGGTGGGCCCTTGCGGTAGTCGTTGGCTGGAGTCGCGTCCACGTCGGAGTTCACCATCCGAGCGATGTATTGGCCGGCTGGGCCATCGGTGCTGGTTCCGCACACCTCTCGGAGTGGATCTGGCCGCCCACGGAGACACGCCACAGCGCGGTCTCCCCGGGGCCAACCCGAATCTGTCCAGGTTTGATCTAGCCTGCGGAAATGGCCGACCCGGAAGTACGACACCTGGAGTACATGACCGATTTCGAGGCGCTCATGTGGACCCTCGAGAAGTCTCCGGCGCTGTCCAACATCTTCGCCAACGTGACGCTCCTCGACCGGGCCCCGGACAGGCGTCGGCTGATGGCAAAGATGGCCATTGCGGTGCGCAAGGTTCCGAAACTCCACCAGCGACCCGTGGAACCTGCGGTGCGGCTGTCCAATCCCGCATGGACGAACGACGCCGACTTCGATCTGGGCCATCACATGCGATGGGCGAGCCTCGGCGGCGAAGCCACCGAACGTGATCTCTACGACTACACGGCCACCCTCGTGAGCCAGCCGTTCGACCCGGAACGCCCGTTGTGGGACTTCACGATCATCGAAGGGCTGGCCGGCGGTGGCGCCGCGATGCTGCAGCGCATGCACCACACGATCACCGATGGCGAAGGCGGAATCCGTCTCTCGGTCGCCTTCCTGGATCTGGAACGTTCCCCCGATCCACCAGCTTCGGGAGACCCCACCGAGGGACATGGGGATGGAGCCACCGAAGATGCAGCCGATCCCTCCGATACCGCTCGGGGAGGCGCCGACTCCGAGGGTTCGGGAGCCCGCGACTTCGTAGCCTCGATGACAGAATCCCTGCGCCAACGCGGTGGCCAGGTGGTCGACGCGATCGGCGCAGCCGGCTCGATGCTGGCGCACCCCGGCGATGCGGCAGAGATGGCACGGTCTGCAGGCCGCCAGACCCAGGTGCTCTCACGCTGTTCACCCCTGTGGACCGAACGCTCACTCGACCGATGGTTCGGCACCACCTCGCTCGACCTGGCAGACGTCAAGGATGCGGCGCACCGACTGGGGGGCACCGTGAACGACTTCTTCGTCACCGGGGCGACCGCTGCCGCCGGTGCCTATCACCGCCGATATGCGGTCCCCATTGAGGAGCTCCGCCTGTCGATGCCCGTGAGCATCCGCAGCGAGGAACGTAGGGATCCGATGGCGGGTGGCAATGCCTTCGCTCCGAGTCAGGTGCTCGTCCCCACAGGGGACATCGCTCCACGGGCACGTTTCGACGAAGTACACGACCGACTCAACTCCACTCGCGTGGAGCGAGCTCTGGGAGCCCTCGGCGGCGCCGCCGCAGTGATCAACCTGTTGCCGACCGCAGCCTTGCTCGCAACGGGGGAACGAGCCACCGCCGGGATCGACTTCGTGTGTTCAAACGTGCGTGCCGCTCCGTTCGACCTCTACATCGGTGGAGCTCGCCTCGAGGCAAACTATCCGGTGGGTCCATTGGCAGGAACGGCGTTCAACCTCACAACGATGTCCTACTGCGGAACCCTGTGGCTCGGCCTTCATGTGGATACAGGAGCAGTCGAACATCCCGAGATCCTCCTCGAGGAGATCGACGACGCGTATCAACGACTGTTCGAAGCCGTCTGACCGTCACCCACCACGCTGAACGGCGGCCGCTAATCCCGAAAATCATCTAAGACCGCGAACCATCGGATCTCGGCGACGCAGATCTGCATTCTCGAAGGGCAAGGCCGAAGGATCAGTTGGTCGAGACTTCGGGATCCAATCTGGAAAGCACCCCGCGGACATCCAACAGCAGGTCGGCCATCTCTGATGTCGAAACCAACTGGCGCTCGGAGATCTCCCCGAGTCCCTGGTCGATCAGCGACATGGCCTGACTGATCGAATCAACATTCTGAGCCTCAAGATCCTTGACTTCGGTCATCGCCTGCTCCCTGGTTGTAGATCCGGCATCTTGACTGATCATTTCGGCCCAAGGCCTGATCGAGTATGCAACCCGGTCTGTGGGACCCACACACACGATACAGCCCCGGGCCGACATCGTCCGGTCAGATTCGCGAAGTTCGGCCCCCGATCCGAGGAGATCCAGCACCCTTGCGGTTCCCGGACTGCGAAATTTCCTCGCATGAGCCCGCGAAACAGCCACGCGGCCCCGTCATTCGTTCGTCCATCGGCGCCTCACCCGTTTGCGCGGGAGCACCCAGAGGCTTCCCGACCCGCATGGCACGACTGCGGTTAGCGTCGGCGCCATGACCACAACGAACGACCACTCTCAGAAGATCGGGCTGACCTTCGCAAGTTTCCAGGCCATGGGTCTCGACGCAGGGCTTGCGATGGCCCAGCTCGCCCGTGACAGCGGTTACAGCTCCTACTGGACTGCCGAGACGACCGGGCCCGAGGCGTTCGCCACGCTCGGTGCAATCGGGGCTTCTGTCGGCGGCATGGACCTGGGCACCGGGGTGCTCGCAATCCAGCTCCGCACGCCCATGCTCGCTGCAATGGGTGCCGCAACATTGGCTTCGATCGTGGGTGACCATGACGTCCTCCTGGGCGTCGGTATCTCCTCACCTGTCGTCGTCGGACGATGGCACGGTGCCACCTATGGCCCCACGCCGCTCTCACAGATGCGTGAATACCTGACCCTGACGCGATCCTGTCTCGATGGTGAGACCGTGAGCCACGACGGTGAGCACTACGCAACCAACAGGTTTCGCCTGGGGGTGCGGTTCAACGACGACAGACGACCCAAGTTGGTTCTCGGCGCCCTCAACGAAAAGATGCTGCACCTGGCGGGAGAGACAGCCGATGGCGTGCTCCTGAACTACCTCCCTGCCAGCGCAGTCCCCTGGTGCGTCGAACAGGTTCGGTCCGGTGAAACCGCGGCTGGCCGGCCAGCCGGAAGTTGCACCATCTATGCCTACGTCCACGTGGGGGTCTGCGACCCCGGCCCTGCGGCTGATCCCGCACGCAAGGACCTCTTCTCCTACGCTGTCGTACCCGCCTACGCCAAGGCGTTCTCGAGGGCAGGATTCGCCGGCGAGGTGGAGGCCATCAACGAGGCCCATTCACGTCGGGATCGGGAGGCGGCGATTGCGGCGGTCTCCGACGAAATGGTCGGGGCCATAGACATCTGCGGCGACGCCACCCACGTTGGCGGTGCAGTTCAGGCATACCGGGATGCGGGGGTGGACCATCCGGTGGTCATGCCATTGCCCTGGGGCTCGGATCGGATGACCACGATCGAGGCCACGATCGACGCGGCACGCCCGCTGGTGGCCTCATGAGTTCGACGACACCAAGCGATGTCGAACCGTCCGGGAGCACCAAGGACCGGGGCACTGATCAGGAAGCGCTCAGCGCGCCGCGTTTCCAACCGGCCGGGGCGATAGCGGTCGTCACCGGCGCTGCAGGTGGTATCGGGGCCGCACTGGTGCGGGCCCTCGGAGCCGCAGGCGCCTCGGTAGTCATCGCAGCTGACCTCGACCCGAGCCACATCGAAGCGGTAGGCGAGGTCCTGAACGGCGAACTCGACGACACCACGGTCATCGGCCGGGCTCTCGACGTCTCAGACCGCGATGCCACCGAGGAACTCGTTGCAGACGTCGAACGCACCTACGGTCCGATCACCCTGTGGTGCGCGAACGCCGGCATCGGCACAGCTGCGGGCGTCAACGCAGATCCGCTTTCCTGGCAACGGACGTGGGAGGTGAACGTGTTGGGACACGTCCACGCGACCGCCGCGCTCCTCCCCCGCTGGCGCAGCCGCGGCGCGGGGCACCTCCTTGTCACCGCGTCAGCAGCGGGGCTGCTCACCAACCTGGGTGATGCGCCATATTCGGTCACCAAACATGCAGCTGTTGCGTTCGCTGAGTGGGTCGCGATCACCCATGGTCACGAGGGCATCGGCGTTTCGTGCCTGTGCCCACAGGGCGTGCGTACCCCGATGGTATTCGGAGCCGACGCCGACGAGTTCGCAGGCCTGCGTGGCCAGGCGCAGGATCACGACACCGACGACGGCTCCCCCGGGGGTGACCTGCCCATGGACCGCGACGACGCCATGGCACTCCAGGTTGTGCGCGCTCAGGGGATGATCGAACCGGGCGCTGCCGCGGCAGCCGCTCTCGAAGCGCTCACGGAGGGACGATTCCTGGCGCTGCCACATCCCGAGGTGGCGCGCTATGAACAACATCGAGCTGCCGACCACGATCGTTGGATCGCAGGCATGCGCAAACTCCAGGCACAACTCGACGGCCGCACCGCCTGACCACAACCCCGCACGACAACCTCCCCGAGTGTTCCGTGGGGCGTGCGTGGCGCATGCGCCACGCACGCCCCACAGAACTGCATGGGCTGACACGGTTGTCGCCTCTGGGCGGCACAGCTGGATCTGAGGATCTAGGTTTGGCACGTTCGAGCGCATGGACGATACGACCACGGGGGTAGTCACATGGCGGCAAACGGGATCGAAGTGCGGCTGGAGGACTCCGACGAGTTCATGCATCCCGGACCGGAACCGACCTTCAACGAGTCGATGTACCTCAACGTGTACGACCCGACCAACCGTGTCGGAGGTTTCGTACGTATCGGGAACCGCCCCAACGAGGGCCATGCGGAGGTGACCACGTGCATCTACCTGCCCGATGGCCGCGTTGCCTTCATGTACTCGAGGCCGGAGATCTCCGACAACGAACGCTTTGCGGCAGGAGGGGCCCGCTTCGAGGTCATTTCACCTTTCGAATCGCTCGAGGTGGGCTACGACGGCAAGGTCGTGATGCTCGAGGAGCCACTGGAGATGGCGGACCCCCGCGCGGCGTTCACCAACAATCCCTATGAGACCGCATCCATCTCGCTCGACTACCGGGGTGCGTCCACCCCGTGGGGTGGTGAACCCCAGGGCATCAGCGAACGGTCCGGTGAAGAGTTCGCCAAGGGCCACTACGAACAGCTGATGGAGGTGAACGGGACCATCTCGGTGGGCGACGAGCAGTACTCCATTCAGGGACGCGGCCTCCGGGACCACTCCTGGGGCCCGCGCACCTGGCAGGCACCGTGGTACTACCGCTGGCTCACGGTGAACATGCGTGACGGAACCGGAATGATGCTCTCGCGTATCGCACGCAAGGACGGTGACGGCATCCGCCAGGGCTTCGTGTGGACCGGCGAGGAGCTCCTGGCGGTCAACTCGCTGTCGCTCGGTACGCGCTGGGACGGCGACGACCGCTACCACGCCCAGGTGAACGCGACCTTCACCGCCGAGCATCCCGACGGGCGGACGATCGAACGTGAGCTCACCGGCGATGTGCTCAACCTGATCCCGTTGCGCAACCGGCGCGAGGGTCGTGTGACCCGCATCTCCGAAGGCGTCACCCGTTGGACCCTTTCTGCACCGCTGTGCATCGGAGGCGACGGTTCCGCGAACCGCGCGACCGACCGGGTCGACTCACAGGCTGACGACCCCGCGGCCACCGATCCGGCACTCGAAGGCTTCGGATGGTCGGAGTACCTCGATCAGATCATCGACGGTGCACCCGTGGGTATCCGCGAATAGCCGAGTGGCGAACCCTGCCGCTGCCCGCGTTCCGATTGGTTCCTCAGCCGCCTGTCAACTCGATCACTTCGCGGGCAATCGCGAGTTCCTCGTCGGTGGGAACGACCAGTACCGCCACCTCGGCATCATCGGGGGAGATGGCCCGCAGACCGGTTTCGGTCGATGTGTTGAGCGACGGGTCCACCTGCAACCCCAGGAAATCGAGCCCGACCAGGGCTGCGGCACGCACCTCGGCATCGTTCTCACCGACTCCGGCGGTGAATGCCAGTGCGTCAATCCCTCCGAGCACTGCGGCATAGGCACCGATGTATTTCCTGAGTCGGTGAACGTAGACCTCGATCGCCTCTCGTGCGGCCTGGTCACCCCCGGCCACGGCATCGTGGACATCACGCATGTCACGGTGTCCACTCATCCCCAGCATTCCGGCCTGACGGTTCAGCGCATCGTCCACGTCTTCGGGTGACATGTCCCCCCGTGTCTGCAGGAACGTCGGGATTGCAGGATCGAGGTCACCGCACCGGGTGCCCATGACCAGCCCTTCGAGCGGGGTCAGCCCCATCGAGGTGTCCACCGGGGAGCCATCCAGAACAGCCGAGGCCGAAGCGCCATTGCCCAGGTGCAGCACGATGAGACGCCGCGATCCCGCAACACCCAGGTGTTCGACGACCCGCCCGGCAACGTAGCGGTGTGAGGTTCCATGGGCACCGTAGCGACGTATGCCGAATCGTGTTGCCAGATCCCGGTCGATCGCGTAGGTCGCGGCGGCCGCAGGCAGGTCGGCGAAGTAGGCGGTGTCGAACACGGCGACGTGTGGCACATGCGCGAAACGTTCGGTCGCCACCCGGATCGCCACCAGGTTGGCGGGATTGTGCAGTGGTGCCAGCGGGCTGAAGCGTTCTATGACTGCCATCACGGCATCGTCGATCAGCACCGCACGTGAATAGACGTCTCCGGCGGTCACCACCCTGTGACCGACCGCCACGACACCGTCGAGGGGCG
Organism: uncultured Microthrixaceae bacterium; assembly: GCA_963805905.1. Taxonomy (GTDB): domain Bacteria; phylum Actinomycetota; class Acidimicrobiia; order Acidimicrobiales; family Microtrichaceae; genus JAMLGJ01. The sequence goes on along the minus strand of CAWDVV010000001.1, from coordinate 1,203,269 downwards.
GTCCATAGCTCCCGAAGGCGTCGAGCATCGCTCCCAGCGCAGCCTCGTGGTCCCGAACGTCGGCCTCGGCAACATGGGCGACGCCGCCGGGATCGGTGTGGGTCATCCGGGAACCGCCTTCCCCGATCCGGTCGATCAACCCGATGGCGAGACGGCTCGCTGACCGCGGCTCGACGAGTTCATACTTGAGCGACGAGGAACCGGAGTTGATCACCAGCACCACATCCGGGTGTGGGGTGCGCGCACCGGCCGACCCGCGGGTGCGCCGTCGTCATGGCTCCGCGCCCGCAGCACCGGTCCCCGGCGGAGACACATAGGCGGCCTGGGCAGCGGTGATGGAGATCGTGTTGATGATGTCGCGCACCGTGGCACCACGCGAAAGGTCGTTGACCGGCTTGGCCAGACCCTGGAGCACCGGTCCTATGGCCACCGCCCCCGAGGTTCGCTGGACGGCCTTGTAGGTGTTGTTGCCGGTGTTGAGATCCGGGAACACGAGGACCGTGGCGCGCCCTGCCACCTCGGAGTCGGGCATCTTGTTCCGGGCGACCGTCGCATCCACTGCTGCGTCGTACTGCATGGGCCCCTCCACGAGCAGCTCGGGGTGCTGTTCCTTCACGATCCGGGTCGCCTCACGCACCTTGTCGACCTCCGCCCCGCTTCCCGAGGTACCGGTGGAATAGGACAACATCGCCACCCGGGGGTCCACTCCGAAACGTGCTGCCGTTTCAGCGGACGCAACGGCGATGTCGGCCAGCTCGATCGCGGTCGGATCCGGCACGATCGCACAGTCGCCGTACACCAGCACCCGATCCTCCAGACACATGAAGAAGACCGATGACACAACGTCCTTGCCGGGCGCGGTTCGGATGATCTGGAACGCTGGGGTGATCGTGTGAGCGGTCGAGTGGGCAGCGCCCGAGACCATGCCGTCGACCATGCCCGTGTGCACCATCATCGTGCCGAAGTATGAAACGTCGGCCATCACGTCGAAGGCAGTGTCCGGAGTCACTCCCTTGTGGCTGCGGAGTCTCGCGTACTCCTCGGCGAAGGTCGCCCTCAGCGGGGAGCTCTGCGGGTCGATGACGTCAGCGGCGTCGAGTTCGAGGCCCATCGCAGCCGCCCGTGCCCGTACCTTGGTGCGCTCGCCCAACAACGTCAGTTCCACCACTCCGCGCGACAGCAGGCTCGATGCTGCACGAAGGATCCTGTCGTCGTCACCCTCGGGCAACACGAGGTGCTTTCCGGCGGCACGGGCCCGTTCCATGAGAAGCGACTCGAACATCAGCGGAGTCATCACATCGCTGCGAGGGAGGTCGAGCAACGACAGCACGGCTTCGGTGTCGACACATTCATCGAACAGCGACAGGGCCACATCCAGCTTCCTCCGGGTCGCACGTCGGAGCCTGCCCCTGGTCCCGGTGGTGATCCGGGCCGTGGTGAGCGAATCCGAGTCCACCGAGATCACCGGAAGGCCGTGGCTGAGTGTTCCCAGGAGCTCGGTCACCTTTTCCGGAGGGTGAAAGCCCCCGTTCACCACGAGCGCGGACAATGACGCCAACCCGGAGGATCCGTGGGCCGCACCGACCGCCAACAGAAGTCCTGATCGGTCCCCCGGCGCAATGCACAACTGACCGTTGTCGATTCGCTCGAGCACATGATCCACGCCCATGGCACAGATCAGCGTGGACTCGACCTCGCGCTCCAACAGCGCCGGGTCGCCGAGCATCAGTTCTCCGCCCAGAGCGGCCATGACCTCGCTCACGAGCGGTGCATTCAGCAGCGGAACCTCGGGAACGACCCAGCTCGGCGGTCCCAGGGTGCCGAGTCGCTCCGCGCAGGCGACGAGTTGGTCGCTGACGCACCGGTTGGCCACCACCGCCGCTGTCGTCGCATGAGCCTCCGCAAGTTCGCCAAGGGCGATCCGGGCACTCTGGAACACCTCTTCGGCGGACCGGTCATGGGCGTTGAGCACCAATACCATCGGAGTGCCCAGGTTGGCCGCTACGCGGCCGTTGAAGCCCAACTCGGCCGGGTCGGGTACAGCGGTGTAGTCGCTGCCCACGACAACCACCACGTCGCTGGCCGCCTCGACTTCGCGATATGCCGCCAGGATCGCTTGCAACGCCGCTTCAGGGTCGGCATGGACCTCGTCGTAGGTGACCCCGCAACCGGTGTAGATGTGCCGGCCCTTACCTGCTCGTGTCCCCAGCAACTCCAGCATGTCGTCATCGTCGACCGAGCCCGTGGAGACCGGGCGGAAGACCCCGAGTCGACCCACCCGGGCAACGAGCAGGTCGACCAGCCCGAGCGCAACCAGTGACTTACCGGTACGCCCTTCGCTCGACGCGAACATAGAGACTTCGAGCGGTCACACCCATCCGATCAGTGTTGCATGAAGAGTCGTTGATGGTTCAACGATCACCCCGCCACAGTCACTCCGCCGCCCGAGGTCGCAACTCCGAGCGGCCCGACGCCGACCCCGTGAACGCTGTAAAGTCGCCTGTCCGTCCCAGTTCCACGCGAACCCACCAGCCGGGAGGCCAATGCAACGTCATGACCAGCCAGAACGATCTCTTGACCGCCCCCGAGCTCGACCCGAACGACGATCCATACCTGAATGGCCAGTACGCGCCGGTGCGCGACGAACGCAACGATTCAGACCTGTCCGTGATCGGTGAACTGCCCGATGGCCTGGTCGGCGTGTACATGCGCAACGGCGGCAACCCGTTCTTCACTCCTGCGGGTCGCTACCACGTGTTCGACGGCGATGGGATGGTGCACGGCCTCTACCTGGACGGGGAGGGTTCGGCCACATATGCGAATCGTTGGATCCGTTCAGGTGGACTCGATCTGGAGCGGGAGCGCGGCGGAGCCGTCTATGGAGGTCTGTCCGAGTTCAAGTTGCCTGACGACGAGGCGATGACTGCGGGCGGGATATTCAAGAACACGGCCAACACCAACATCATCAGCCACGCCGAGCGGTACCTCGCGCTCATGGAGGGCGCGTACCCCACCGAGATCACCCGCGACCTGGCAACCCTGGGCGAGTACGACTTCGACGGGCGTCTGAAGGGCTCGATGACCGCTCACCCCAGAGTCGATCCTGAGACCGGCACGATGGCCATGTTCGGGTACTCACCTTTCCCGCCGTACCTTCGCTACCACGAAGTCGACCGCTCGGGCGTCCTCACACACACCGTCGAGGTGCCGATCGGGCGTTCGGTGATGATCCACGACTTCGTCGTCACTCCCAACTACGCGGTCTTCTTCGACCTTCCCGCCATCTTCGACGCGGAGGCCATGATGAGCGGCGGATCGGCAATCGCGTGGAAGCCGGACGAGGGTGCCCGGATCGGCATCATGCCCGCGTGACAGCAGGACCGGTGATGACACGGTCTGGATCGACGTCGACCCCTTCTACGCCTTCCACTTCATGAATGCCTGGGAGGACGAATCGGGTTCGATCATCGTCGACGGCTGCAGGGCGGCCGCCATGCCCATCGCGTTCGGGGACGACCCTCCACCCGACAGCGACGTCCGCCCCTACCTCTGGCGCTGGGAGATAGACCCGACCGCAGGTGTGGTCAAGGACACACAACTCCATGACCAACCCGGGGACTTTCCCCGCATCAACGAGTCCCGGTCCGGCCTGCCCTACCGATTCGGCACCCATGCCCATTCCCGCAAGTGGGGTGATCGGGGCATCGAGTTCGATGGCGTGATCCAATTCGACCACCAGACCGGTACCCGGGCGACCCATGTCTACGGACCAACCCACGTCTCGGGTGAAGCGGTGTTCGCGCCCGACCCCTCGGGCCGTGCGGAGAACGACGGCTGGCTCCTGAATTTCGTGACAGACCTCGCCGAGGGGTCGAGCGAGTTCGTGGTCCTCGATGCCCGGGATGTCAGCGCCGGTCCCGTCGCCCGCGTGCAAGCTACCCCGCAATGTGCCGTTCGGATTCCACGGCAACTGGATGCCCGACAACACGTATTGCCCCTGTTCGGGCGCAACCGGCGCTCAACACGAGGCCGGCGATCCGCGAGTGTGCCGCGCCATGGCCGTGCAGTAGAACAAGGCCAGTGTTTCTCTGGGACATCCTGACAACGCAGCCGCTTCGGTCGGACGGCGCACCGCGCTGGTCGCCGACGGCGAGCACTGGAACTTCGCGGAGTTGGCAGACCGCGCCGCTCGCTCTTGCCGGACACCTCACCCGCTGATCGAGCCAGGTGACCGGGTAGCGGTGGTTTCCCGGCCAACAGCCCGGCCTATGTGGCAGCCCTCTACGGAGTGCCCCGATCGGGGCCGTCCTCGTCCACGGCAACACACGCCACACCCTGGCAGAACTCGCGGAGATGCTGGGCCGCTGCGGAGCGACCGTCCTGCTCGCCGACGAGGACCAACTCGAGCGCCTGGACGGCATCACGTTTGCCCTCGGTCCGACATCGTCTGCCACTCGGGCAATTGATCACCCCTTCCCCGGAGCCGATCTGTCCGGAGACCGAGCGTCGGCCGGCGGCGATCCCCCGACGACCTGGCGTGGCTGATGTACACCTCGGGAACAACGGGTGTGCCCAAGGGCGTCATGCTCACGCACAGAAGCCTCATCACAGCAGCTCTCAACACCACGCTCGCCCGGCCCATCGCCGACGACGACGTGTACCTGTTCCCGTTCCCGCTGTTCCATGTCGCTGCATACAACGTCCTCCACCACCACCTGCGTCAGCGACCCGTCGTGCTGTTGGCGAGCTTCGAACCACTTGCGGCCATGAGTGCGATCGAATCCGAATCGGTCACATCGGTGTCGCTTGCACCGACGATGTTGGCGATGTTGCTCGAGCACGAGGCAAGTCCGCGGTTCGACCTGGGATCTCTGCGCTAGGTCTCCTACGGGGCAGCGCCCATGCCCGCGGGACCTACTCCTGCGCTCACTGAGCCGATGGCCCGATGTGGGTCTCTTCCAGGGATATGGGATGACCGAGCTGTCGGGAAACGCGGTGTTTCTCTCTGCAGATGATCACCGCCGGTCGGCTGGCGATGATCCGGACCTCCTGACCGCCGCGGGCCGACCTGCCCCGATGACGACCCTGCGCATCATCGACTCCGTGGGCGCCGAGGTGTGTTCCGGCGACACCGGGGAGATCCTCGTTCGCGGCGACCAGGTGTGTGGCGGGTACTTCGAGGATCCGGACGCCACAGCTGCGGACAATCGTCGATGGATGGCTCCATACCGGAGACGTGGGTCGTATCGATGAACGCGGCTACCTCCACATCGTGGACCGCATGAAGGACATCATCATCACCGGCGGCGAGAACGTGAGCTCCCGGGAGGTCGAAGATGCCATCAGCACCCACCCGGGCCTGACGGCCGTGGCAGTGGTCGGTACCCCTGACGAACGATGGGGTGAACTGGTCACAGCCGTGGTCGTGGCGAAGAACCCTGCGGAACCCGTCTCGGTGGAAGACCTCCGCAATGCCTGTTCACACCTCGCGGGCTTCAAGCACCCCCGCAGGGTGGTACACGAAGACACCCTCCCTACCAATGCCTCGGGCAAGGTCGACAAGGTCGCCCTCCGAAGGCTCATCGGCTAGACGCTGCACCGCCTCCACGCCCTCGCACATGGAGCTGGGGCCTAACGGGGCGCGAGGTCACGGATCGCCCGACGTTGGTCGATTCCGAAGGGGAGGATTGCCAGTGCAGGTGTGGTGACCCCGGCATCGGTGTAGCGCCCGATGTGCTCACGACACTCCTCGGGCGATCCATGCACGATCAATTCGTCGACCAGCGACTCGGGGATCGCTTCGAGAGCAGCCTTGCGGTCACCTCCGAGCCACAGCCTTGACATCTCTGCCAGCTGGTCTCCACGGCCCATCCATTCGTGGAACGCCGCGTAGACCGGAACCGTGAGATATGCAGCGATGGCGAAGCGCCCCATGCCGATCACCGTGTCGCGGTCGGTCGTGGGTGCCACGAAGATTCGGGCGACGACTTCCGGCATTGGCCTCCCGGCAGCGGAGGCCGCCTCAGCCACGATCGGAGCAACGGTACGCACGTCCTCCGCCGAGAGCCAGTTGATGATCGCCCCATCACTGTGACGACCTGCAAGGCGCAACATTCCCTCGCGCAAGGCCGCGATCAGGATGGCGGGCTGTTCGCCGGGCACGATCCCCGACCGGAAGCCCCTCACCTCACTGCGTCCGAAGGTGCCGGTCATCTTCTCACCGGCCAGCGCCCCGTTGAGGAAGCTCACCATGTCTTTCACCTGGCTGTACGGCTCCTCGAACGGGATCCCGTTCCACCGTTCTACGATCACGTCGGAGGAGGTCCCGATCCCGAAAGCCACCCGACCCGGCGCCGCGTCGGCGAGTGAAGCCACCGATTGGGCAAGACACGCAGGGCCTCGGGTGAACGCCGGGCACGATAGCAGACCCGAGACGCAATTCGGGGGCCCACGCAGCAGCAACGCCAATGGGGTGAACCCGTCGGACCCGTTGGCTTCCGAGGACCAGACGTCGGTGTACCCCAGATCCACGAGCTCCCTGAACCATTCGCGGTGTTCACTCAATGGGACACCGTCGAAGGGAATCGTCATTCCGTATCGCTGCGCAGAGTTGCTCATGGTCGCCACCGTACGTCCTAACCGAGTCTCTGCGAGACCAAAGAGTGCGACTGCCCGGTCTCGCGCGACGACACCTTTCGCCCAACTGTCGGCGAACCCCGTTCAGTGGGGGCTGCTGCGCAACAGGGCTGATTGCGAAGCGGCGCCAACAACTCGCCCGACTCCGACCACAGGTACACGGTCCCATGGCCGAATCCGTCGGCGATTCCCTTCTACACGTACATCGACGAGGACCCAATCGGTCTTCGCCAGCGACACGATCCGGATCGTGTTGTCGAGGCTGTTCGAGGGCCACCAGAACCCCTGTGACTGCGATATCCCGAACGGCACGTAGTCGCCGAGGATCGCGAGTGCTCCAGCCGACACCTCGAGGCGCGAGTCATCCTCCTCGGGCAACCGCACCCAGAGCGCACTACGGCCGTCGGTCACCGGCTGTCCATCCAGGTCATCCCACTGTCGGCCCTTGGCCAGCCGCATGTCGAGTCGTGCCATGATCGACCGTTCATCCTCCTGACGTGACGGCCGGCTGCGGACATTCCTCGGGTGGCGGCAGGTCGGGAAACTCCACGTACTGACCCGCTGCGGGATGCTCCTTGGAACCGAGCGCGCCGTTGATGGTCAGGATCTCGCGTTCCCCCACGTGGGCGACGACACGCGCCTGGGTGGTGACGTGGCCCGAAACGGCGACCGTCACGTCGAGATCCACGACATCATCGATCATCGCGAAGCTCAGATACTGTGCCGTCGCCCACACCAGCGGCCTACCGGTTGCCTGTTCCAGCGCGCACGACTCCGGCACCGAGTCCGCACCCGCCGAACAAGAAGCGTCCCCGCGTTGCGATTCCCTCCGTGACAGGCAGGTACCAACGATGTGGATTGTGTGTGGGCTCGAGCCCCAGCCAGTCGGAGGCGTTCATCTCCCAAAGCTACCGGTGAACACGACCGGGCCCGACCAGCGGGACTTGTAGGGTCAGTGTGACTCCGTACAAATCCGTACGCGTTTATGTAGAAGGGGATACCACGATGACCGACACGCCATGGCTCGGTGACGCCTGCTCGTTGGTGGACGCGTTCCGCGTGGGTGAGCGTTCACCCACCGAGGAGCTGACCGCAACCATCGCCGCCACCGCGGCCAGCGACCTCAACTGTGTTTCGTTCACCGACCCGGACCGGGCGTTCGCTGCGGCGGCCTCCGCTGACACCTCCAAACCCTTCGGGGGCGTCCCGTTCGCCATCAAGGAACTCGCGGACTATGAGGGATGGCCCGCCACGCACGGTTCCCTGGTGTTCGCGGACCAGTTGGCGAAGTGGACCGACACGATGCTCCAGCGCGCCGAACGCGATGGTGGAGTCGTGCCGTTCGGGCTCACCACCGCGTCGGAATTCGGTGGGCTCAACGTGAGCACCACGAAGCTCAACGGGATCACCCACAACCCCTGGCAGGCCGGCCGCACGGCCGGAGGGTCCTCCGGTGGTAGCGCGTCGGCAGTTGCGGGCGGGCTCACCACCATCGCTTCCGGGGGTGACGGCGGTGGGTCGATCCGTATCCCCGCAGGCTTCTGCGGCCTGCCCGGCATGAAGGGCACGGCCGGTCGCATTCCCCGGGGTCCGCACACCTCAATCCACCCGATGACGGTTGTCACCGGAGTCCTGGCCCGTTCGATCCGTGACATCGCCCGCTACTACGACGTGACCTCCGGATACGACCCGCGTGACCCCTACTCCCTGCCGCGTCATGATCGCTGGGAGGCCGAACTGGGTACGTTCGGCGACCAGTTGAAGGGAAAGCGGATGGCGATCGTTGTCGACCTGGGTTCGGCCGTCGTCCTACCCGGTGTCGCGGACGCGGTTGCCGAAGCCGGCCGTCAACTGGCAGCCGACGCAGGCCTTCAGCTGGTGGAGCTGGACTTCAGGGCGCCCGAGCTCGGAATGGACTGGGCACTGGGCAATCTGGCTTCGCTGCGTGCACTACTCGGGGAACACTGGCCGAGCTGCGCCGAGGATCTAACCAAGGAGATCGCTTTCGGCATGCACATGGCTGAGGGCGAGTACTCACTCGACATGGCAGCGCGTTCGGAAGCTGCCCGCACCGCCGCCAATGAAACCCTGGCGGACGCATTCGAACAGGTCGACTTCATCGTCTCGGCGACCAATCCCGACGTGGCCTTCCCGGCCGAGGTCGGTGCGAATACGAGGGTCGGTGACCGCAAGGTGGGTCTGGGGAACAACGGGGCCCTCACCATCCCCTACAACACATACGGCAATCCAGCGCTGTCGATACCGATCGGGACGATCGACGACCTGCCCGTAGGGATGCAGGTAGCGACACGCCATCACCAGGATGCCCTCCTGTTCGAACTGGGCGCCCTCGTGGAGCGTGAGCGACCATGGCCGCTGACCGCACCCCTCGCCCCCTGCTGAACGACCCTCCTGAACCCGGGCCGAGCGGCCGGGCGGCCGCCCGGGAAGCGGGAACCCGACCACCAGGTTCAATGCGACACTGAGGGAGTATTCAGGGGACCTTGGTGCCCGCGGGACCCAATGTCACACCGCTGGCACAAACTGGACCTCATGAAGAACCAGCTCGTGTTGATCGCCAGCGAATCGACAACCCGGCCCGCCCGCACCAACTCCGGAACCAGTGCATCCGGGCCACACAATCCCACCCGGAACGCCCGGGCACGCAAACTCGGCACCGGTTCCAGGGCCGAGCGCGAGGCCCGAGCCAGGAACGGTGCAACCGCTGCCCGTGACGCCCTGCGCGTGGCCATTCAGCGCACGACGGAACGCGAACAGAGCCGCCGTCTTGCCCGAGAGGCAGCCCTGCTGGCCGCGGTTACCCAGCCCCACCTCCCCCATATCGACACACGGCCGGGCCGAAGCGCGGCCTGAGCTTCCAGCACCCGACGGTTCCCCGGTCCGCGCATGGCGGGTTCCCGGTTCCTCTGCACCCGCGCCCGCCCCGCCCCGCCCAGACACAGACCGAACCCCTGCAGACCTAGGATCGGTATCCATGACTGAATCTCAGCACAATCGGCCGAACCGAGCCCTCAACTCCAGCGACGATTCCAACGACGTCGTCATCATCGACGCCGTGCGCTCACCGATCGGGCGGCGCAAGGGCCAGCTCGCCGGGGTCCATCCGGCGGAGCTGCTCTCTCAGGTACTCACAGGCCTGATCGAACGTACGGGAATCGATCCGGGCGAGGTCGGCCAGGTGATCGGGGGATGCGTGAGCCAGGTCGGTGAACAGTCATTCAACATCACCCGTACTGCCTGGCTCTCAGCCGGCCTCCCGATGGAGATCGCGGCCACCACGGTCGACACCCAGTGCGGCTCGTCGCAACAGGCAACCAACCTCGCAACCTCGCTCGTCGCCTCGGGCACCGTCGACGTGGCGGTGGCATGCGGAGTAGAGGCAATGTCCCGCGTGGGGATCGGCTCCAACTCCAACAAGAAGCTCGGCCTCGGTGTACCGATCCCCAAGTCCTACTTCGAGCGCTTCGAGTTCACGTCCCAGTTCGAAGGGGCCGAACGCATCGCTCAGAAATGGGGAATCAGCCGGGATGACACCGATGCCTTCGGGCTTGCGTCCCAACAACGTGCCGCACGGGCTTGGGATGAAGACCGGTTCGCGGGCCAGATCATCGCGATCGATGCTCCGGTTCTGAACGAAGAAGGCAATCCCACCGGCGACACCACGAACGTCACCCGCGATGGCGGGTTGCGCGACACCAGCCTCGAGACGCTCGCCAAGCTGAAGCCGGTTGCCCGCCCGGATGGAGTGCACACCGCGGGCTCGGCCTCGCAGATCTCCGATGGTGCAGCAGCCGTGCTGGTGATGACTCGATCCAAGGCCGAAGCGCTTGGACTCACACCGCTCGCCGCGTGTGGTCGATACCGCCCTCGTCGGAGTCGACCCGGTTCTGATGCTCACCGGTCCGATCGACGCGACCGAGCGACTCATGGAGCGAAACGACCTGACCATCGACGATTTCGACCTGTTCGAGATCAACGAAGCATTCGCGGCGGTGGTCCTGGCCTGGGCCAAGGAACTCGGTGCGGACCTCGAACGCACCAACCCCAACGGCGGAGCGATCGCGCTCGGTCACCCCCTGGGTGCCACAGGAGCATTCCTTCTGACCAAGGCGGTCCACGAGCTCGAGCGCACCTCAGGTACCCGGGCGTTGGTGAGCATGTGCTGTGGCGGCGGCCTGGGCACCGGCACCATCGTCGAACGGATCTGATCCGATGCCCCCGGGGACAGGCTCACGGTGCGGCGAAGGGGCGCTGCGAACCACGAGCCGTGCCCTGGGCGGAGGTATCGGATTTCTGTTGTTCGTCACCACACTGAACGCGTGCGGCCCGACGCGAAGCGATCCGGGCACCACCGATGGGCTCCCAGGTGACCCGAACGCCGTGGTCCAACGGGTCGTCGACGGCGACACGATCATCGTCGAGACGGGAGGTGTGGAGGAGAGGGTCCGCCTGATCGGCATCGACACTCCGGAATCGGTCAAACCCGGCACCGAGGTCGAGTGCTACGGCAAGGAGGCATCGGAGCAGACCAAGGACCTGCTACCCGAAGGCACCGAGGTGGTCCTCGAACGCGACGTGGAGGCACGCGACCGCTACGACCGGCTTCTCGCCTACGTGCATCGGGCGTCCGACGGCCTGTTCGTCAACGAATCCCTCGTCTCCGATGGCTACGCCCAACCTGCCACCTACCCGCCAAACGTTGCCCACACCGACGAGTTCGTTGCTGCGGGCCAGGCAGCACGCGGGCACAACCTGGGTCTGTGGGGCGAGTGCGGCGGCGACGACCTCTACGGCTGAACCAACCAATGTCGTTCTGAGCGCTGTGGCGGTGGACACTCCACCGCCACAGCGCTCAGAACGGGTCAGCCGGCACGTTGGGCCTCGCGCAACTCACGCCAACCGCTCAACACAATCCCCGAACGTTCGATCGCTGCCCGGAACTCGGAGTCACGCGTGAGCAGGTGATGGTCATCCACACGGTCGGCCCAATTGGGCGCGAACGAGCGCAGTTCGGAGTGGTCGGTGGCCGGATGGAAGTACACCTCCGTGACCCCGGGGCGGAGGTCCATGATGACCCGTTCCACCGCCCTTCTTGCACCGATACCGCCGGTGACGACGAGATGATCCGGCGACAGCACGCCCTCCTCGGCCGCGAGGTCTCGGAACGGAAATCCCACCGGCTCCTGTGAACTCGCCCCGGAGAGACGTATCGGCAAAGCCCGAAGTCGACCGCCAGATCGAGGTAGACGTCGAAGAACTCGGGCCGGAGCTGCAGGACCCCCATGTGGGAGTCCAGGTGGGTCACATCGAAGCCCCAGAGGATCGCCGTTCTCGAGTTGGGCACGTAGTTCCCTGCGGACCTCGTCCAGATCGGCGTGCTCCCAGGCATCCTCGATCGTCGAGGGAAACCCGCCGTCGCCGCCCACGAGCGATGGCGAACGTGTGCACGGTCCCCAGCGGTAGAGCTCGAACTCCGCCGTCAGGGTGAGGTGCACTCCCACGTCCTCACCGCGGTAGCGGGCAGCCGCCTCTCGCGCCCAGGGGCACGGCACCATCAGAGAAGCCGACGTCGCCAGCCCGTCGCGCAACGACTCGTACACACCTTCGTTCGCTGAATGACACATCCCGAGGTCGTCACAGTTGATGATGAGGACACGGGCGTCCTCGGGATGGCCGAGGCGTTTGGTGAGGGACGTCACGGCATCACGCTACCGGAGCAACACAACCGGTCATCGCCCCGGAACACTGGCGAACAGATCATCTTCGGGAAGCTGGGTCTTCGACCCGAGACTGGGCGAGGATGTAGTCGTCCCAAGGGTGCACTCGCGCGGGCCACCTCGGTGGGCAGGCCGAACCAGAACGGGCTCGTCGGATCCACCTGGGTGGCATGGGCCCGCAGCGCCTTCTCGCGCACCTCGTAGAAATCGCCGATCGGGCACCTGAGTGGTTATGCGATCGTCCTGGCCCGCGTCGTCCCATCGCGCACGCCAGTGCCTCGTCGAAGGGAGATTCGAGTCCCAGGCGCAAGAAGGTCTCGTGTATCTCGATCATGCGTTTGCGCGACCAGACGGTGTAGTACAGCTTGAGTGGGGTCCAGGGCTCACCTGCTTCGGGGTACCACTGGGGGTCACGCTGCGCGGTCGAACGCAGGCAGGCTGATGTCGTGCACCCGCAGGTGATCGGGATGGGCGTAGTGGCGCTGGTCGTCGCCGTAGGTGACGATCACCTGGGGACGGTCACGGCTGATGACCGCGACCAGCCTGCCCGATCGCCTCGTCGAGATCCGCGTTCCAGAAGTTGTCGCGGGCGGGCATTGTCCTCCGAGTCGGGCATACCCGAGTCGTGGTATCCGAGTAGATCGACCTTGTCGTACCCGATGATCTCGGTGGCGGTCGCGAGCTCCTCCATGCGCACCGCTTGCAAGGTTCTCGACCACCTCGGGGCGATCCATGGCAGGGTTCAGGACCGATCCCGCCTCTCCCGCCGGTGCAACACACCAGCGTGGAACCGATCCCCTCAGCGGCGTACCGGGCCACAGTGGAAGCGCCCTTGGACGCCTCGTCATCGGGATGGGCGTGGACGGTCAGCAGGCGCAACGGTACTTCGATTCACGATGACCACGCTACAACGGGATCGACCCGGGAATGTCAGCACGCGCCAGTCCCAGAACCGCGTGCCCGCTCGACCCCGCCAGCTTGTACGGTGAGGTGAATGGAATCCTCCAACGCGGCGCTGCTGTTCCTGGTGCTCGGACTCGCCCTGTCCGCAGCAGAGATCATCGCGCCCGGGCTGGTCCTGTTGCCGTTCGGGATCGGAGCGCTGGTTGCTTCGATAGCAGGGTTCGTGGGGGCTCCACTCGGGCTCCAGGCGATCATCTTCGTGGTTGCCTCGACGGTGTTCTTCCTGGCACTACGACCAATCGCCCGCCGTCTCAATGATTCCGACCAGGACGATGGCATCGGCGCACGCCGTCTCGTGGGTGCCCGGGCCATGGTGCTCGAGGACATCCCCCGTGATGATTCCGGGATGGTCCGCATAGACCGGGAGCACTGGCGTGCAGAGTCCCTCGATGACACCCGGATACCCAGCGGTACCGCAGTGCTCGTGACCGAAGTCCGCGGCACCCGCGTGATCGTCACCCCCGAACGACCGGAACAGATCGCTGCTCCGAACGAGCCACCACCCCAAGCCGAACCCCCATCCCGAGGAGAAGCTCAATGAGTGTCATAGCCCTGGTGATCCTCGCGATCATCGTCGTGTTCCTGTTGATCGTGGTGGGCTCGAGTGTGCGGATCGTGCACCCCTACCAGAAGGGACTCGTTGAACAGCTGGGCAAGTACAAGGTGACCCTCGACCCCGGACTGCACCTGATCGTCCCGTTCGCACAGATGATCCGACTCGTCGACATGCGTGAACAGGTCGTGGACGTTCCGCCTCAGGAAGTCATCACCTCCGACAACGTCGTCGTTGCCGTGGACGCGGTGATCTACTACGAACCGACCGACCCGCAGCGCCTGCTGTACAACGTCGCCAACTTCATCCTGGCTGTGACCAAACTCGCCCAGACCAACCTGCGAAACGTGATCGGTGATCTGTCCCTCGACGAAGCCCTCACAAGCCGCGACAAGCTCAACCTGGAACTCCGCCAGATCCTCGATGACGCGACCGACAAGTGGGGCGTCAAGGTCGTGCGCGTCGAGATCCAACGTATCGACCCGCCGCCAGATGTGATGTCCGCCATGCACGAACAGATGAAAGCGGAGCGCACCCGACGTGCCCAGGTCACGACCGCCGACGGTTTCCGCGAGGCATCCATCATGAAGGCCGAAGGTGAGAAGCAGGCTTCGATCCTCGGAGCCGAGGGTATCCAACGCTCCCAGGTGCTCGAGGCAGAGGGCCAGGCCGAAGCCGTGCGCACACTGGCCGAAGCCGAACGGTTCCGGGCCGAGACCACTGCCACCGGCGAAGCGCAGGCGATCCGTAGCGTCTACAGCGCCATACACGATGGGGACCCCACCAACGACCTGATCGCGGTGAAGTACCTGGAAACGCTCGCTGCCGTCGCCGACGGTCAGGCCACCAAGATCTACCTCCCGATGGAATCCGGTGGCATGAGCGGTGCACTGGCCGGCGTGGCCGAGCTGTTCAAGGGTGCCGGCGATCCTCCGCGGGGCACCGAACGCGGCACTCGACGCTCCAAGATCGACGACCTCCTGACGCCACCTGAGCCTCAGAAGATCAACGTCGATGTACACGAGGACCCCGAAGTCGACATCGCACGTACCGAAGAGGCAATAAAGAACCTCGGGGTCACCAGCCGGTCGAATCCCGGGTGGTATCCCGATCCCGAACGACCTTCCAAGATGCGCTGGTGGGACGGCCACGACTGGGCCGATCCCAGCGGAGACTGACCGCTCGAACGTCCTCAGCGGCGCCCTTGCGCCAGATCTACGGCGCGGAAATCAGCGGCGCGCAGTCCCGGAGTTCCCGGCCGAATGGCTTCCGGTTCGCACCGCATGGTTCGATGCTCAGTTGAAGGCCCTCGCTGCGGAGTGACCCGTGGAACATGACGCTCTCGGCGTTGTTCGCTGAACGAGACGCTACCGGCGCTGTGATGCCTCGAGGGGAACCAACTGGATCACGCCAGTGGGGTCGTCATCGTGGTGTTCCATCCACCAACCACACATCTCGGCGAGGATATTCTGGCCTTCCGCGGGCCCCGAAGCGATGAGTTCGTCACCCGGCACCAGCGTGACCGACGCACGCGGACGGTAGAGATATCGGTTGTCGCGCTTTATGGCGAGCACGTGGAATCCCGGCTCGATGTCTATCTGCAGATCGATCAGCCGCCGTCCGTCGGCGGCCGAACCCGCAGCCACGGGCACCTTCGTGGCAACGACGTCGGCTTCGCCGAAGGCGATGTTCACGATGGGATGCAGTTCGTAGTCGTCGGCGATCAACCACACCATGTGGTTCGCCTGATTTCCCAGTTCCTCCGATGCGGATGCCAGCTGCAACAAACCCCGCAGTGGGGACAGGTCGGCATCGACCTTCGCCGCCCTCAGGACCCAGAGTTGCAGATGGTCCTTCATCTCATCGAGACGTTCGGCCAGGTGGCGAACCTCGGAGGCGAGCCCGACGTCCCGCAGCGCAAGTGCTGAATACGCAAGCCCGACGGCAGTCTCGGAGATGTTCTTCATCTCCACCAGCACGTCCACTGCACGGTCGAGGTCCGAGAGGACCGCACTGCTGGGTTGGGGCGGGTCCCATCGAGGGGCCGCGGCGAGTTCGTGCAGGCGAGCTATCCCAGCGGGTGAACCACGCAGGAACAGGACGTCGCCGGGCATCAGGACAAGGTCCCCCTCCACCTCGTCGATCATCCAGGAGCGTTCCCGGCGCACAGCCACTACCCGCATACCGCACTGAACCGGTAACTCCAGGTCCTTGAGAGGTCGATGCGCCATGTGGGAGCCCTCACGTACCCAGACGCGGTGGGAGATCTCCTCGGCGTTGGACAGATCAGCGATCAAGGCATTTGGAATTCCCAAACGGTGGGTCACCAAGCGGGTTATGTCGACCGAGGTGTTCGCTATGCCTTCGATGGCTGAAATCACCTGCAACACCGACGCCATACTTTCGGCTTCGGCAGGACGTCTGACAGCCAGAACGCACACCTCACGCATGTTCTGAACGAGGTCGTTCATGCGTTC
The DNA here is from genome assembly GCA_963805905.1 of uncultured Microthrixaceae bacterium. GTDB lineage: Bacteria > Actinomycetota > Acidimicrobiia > Acidimicrobiales > Microtrichaceae > JAMLGJ01. The sequence goes on along the minus strand of CAWDVV010000001.1, from coordinate 1,186,902 downwards.
CTCGATCTGGGCGACTTCGGTGGCCATGCCGGGGTCGTTGAAGAACACCGCTGCATAGGCGAGATCGATCATCAACTCGGAGCTGTCCTTCGCCTCTGCGAGCATGGCCCGCAGACTGCGGGGGCGGTCATCCATTGGAGGACCCGACCGCTGGGTTATCGATGCTGTTGTTCTCAACCACGGGCTGCATCCATAGGGGTCCCGACATGTTACGCGCCGCCGCGTGCCCGCGGTGCCGATTGCCACAAGGCCCGCGCATACATACGGGTCATTGCAGCCAGGTACGATCTGGGAGTTCCGAGCCAACGGGCAGACCCGTTGGGCAACTCCACCAAGGACACCTCGATGTCACGCAATCCGATTCTCACCGACAGGGCGTTTGACCCCTCCAACTACGGAGGCGCCACGGCAACTCGCCCATCGCCGTCGGAGGAATGGCAGCAGGCGCAAGCGGGCCAGGGAATGCCAACCGCGGCGATGGACGCCAATCTCGCTGCTCACGCACCCACCGGCCCGATCGTGACGACCGGCAAGGCCATGACGATCGGCGGGACCGCCTGGGCGACACTGCTGATGTTGGCGATCGCCGTGGCGGTCGGGATTTACGGCTGGTCCACGGTCATGGAGACCCCGATACCACTCTCGGCACAGGTACCCGATGGCCCAACGGTGACTGCGTCACTCAACCAGCCGGTGCTGTTGTTCGTCGCCATGTTCGTCGGGCTCGGGTTCGCGATCCTCACCGCGTTCAAACCCAAGATGGCCCGCCTCACCGGAATCGCCTACGCCGCCTGCGAGGGATACCTGCTGGGTGCGATCTCACATCTCTTCGACGCCCAGTTCAACGGCATCGTGGTGCAGGCAATCCTGGGAACTGCCGGGGTCTTCATCGCCATGCTGGCGATGTACGGCCTACGCATACTGCGGGTGACTCCCAGGATGACCAAGGCAATCGTCGGCGCCACGTTCGGCATCATGATCATGTACGGCGTGGCATTCCTGGCTTCGCTGTTCGGGGTCGACATGGGTTTCGTCTACGGCACCAGTGGCGGCACGATGGGCATCATCTTCAGTCTCGTGATCGTGGGCGTTGCATCGTTCAACCTGCTCCTGGACTTCGATTTCATCGAGAAGGGTTCGAAGGCCGGCCTGCCGTCATACATGGATTGGTACGGAGCATTCGGTCTCATGGTCACCCTGGTGTGGATCTACATTGAGATGCTGCGGCTGTTCGCGAGACTGCGCAACTAGTTCGTCCGTCCCGAGGGGTCGAGGAGCTCAGTGGCCGTTGACCGACCAGTGCCAGGGTTCCGAGGGCAGGTTGTAGAACCCGAAGCGCGCCGCATTTGCATTCAGCCAGACGAAAGCCGGATTCGAATGTGACGTGATCAGTGCACCACCCGACTTGATGTCGAGTGCCAGACCCTGCTCGTGCATCGAGCGCCCCGGGATCGCCGTCGGAGGGCTGCACTCGCCCGCAGGACGCTGATATATGTCGTAATAGGTTGGTCCGCAGTGAGCCTTGCGCAGGGCGATCTGCGAAGCCGGGTCGCGGAAGCCACCACCGGTCAGATTGAAGCCGGCACCGCTCGCGGCTGAGAGCAAACCCTGCACCCTCGACGCAATGCTCTTGTTCACCCAGAACGTCCCTACCTTCGTCACGTCCTGCCATGTCACCACGCTGGAGGGCGGCGAGGGTGTGGGCGTCGGCTGTGTCGTCGGCTTCGGCTTCGGCTTCGGCTTCGTCGTCACGGGCGGCGATGTCGTTCCCGGGCTGGGTGAGGGTGATGATGCGGTGGACACCGGTGCATCGGAACCGGATGAGGAAGTCGCGCTACTGGTGTCACCCAGTGCCGCCTTCGTCTCATCGGCAAGGGCGATCTCGGCTTTTTCCATCTCATCTGCAGCTGCTTGATCGACCTCACGCAGGGCTGCCACCTCCGCCAATGCTCCATCGAGTCGTTGGCTGACCTGCGCGTTCAGGTTCCGCTGGGTCTGTACCGAGGCCTCGAGTGCGTCGAGCTGGGTCTTGCTGGCAGACTCCTTCTCGGTGGAGTCGTCAGCAGCCTGCTGGGCCGCGGTCACCCTGCGCTTGGCGGTCTGCTCGGCAGATGCGAGTTCATCCACCACACGGGACTGGTCGTCGGCTGTGATCGACAGCACGTCATGGGCCCACGACGCGTTCTTTGCATCTTCGACCGCCAACACGGCGATCGAACCGACCGCGGGAGGGTTGATGAACGCCTGGACCGCATAGTCCCGGACCCGTTCCTGAGCAGCAACGACCATCTGTTGGGCCTTCACTGCGAGCAGCGCAGAATGTGTGAACTGGTCCTTGGCCTGCTCGGCCGCGATATGGCTCATGGCCCAACGGTCGTACTGGTAGTTCCGCTGTGCCTGCACCCTGGCCAGTTCGGCCCGAACCGCCGCACGGTCCACCTGCAGCGACGCCACGGACGCCTCCGCCGACTGACGTTCCGCAGTCGAGCTCTTCACCGCTGCAGTTGGTTCACCGAGCTGTTGTGTCTCTTCCCCGCCACCAGCGGTGCTCTGTGAACCAACAGACCGTCGGGACCCGGCCGCACCCTGGGCACCGCTGTCGTTCGTCGATGTGTCGTCACCGGAAGCGCCGGCAACCGGCATCGACACAACAGACAGAACCCCTGCCATGCAGACCGCCAGAATCACAGGGTTCCGTCGGCGCGGAAACCACAGTGTGCGCGGAAGTGAGAATCTGGGCATACAAAGCACTCATCGGCACATGCCGCCCAGAGTTGAACAATCAGCCACCCATGAGGTTGCCCATGATGCCGCCACCGGAGGACTGTTGCTGCTTCTGGTGGCCTCCCTCGACGATGCTCTCTGCAGGCTGGACGAGCACGAAACCCTGCCCACCGAATGCCATCTGAACGAGCTCTCCGGTGCCTCCGCGAAGCATCGATTTCAGGCCGCCGCTGTCGATGCGGATGTCCATCGAGACTCCGGATGTCCACAGCACCACTGCCTGGGCGTCGGCAAAGGTGGGAGCTCCTGCCACGTCGAGTGCAACCGGGGAGCCCTTGGTGGTGACTGCTACGTAACCCGTGCCACGCAGTTCGACGTTGAACATACCCCCGGCCATCATCGAAGCCTTGCCGGCATTCACCCTGCGGATGTCCCATTCGATCGATGCCGAAAAGGCGAGCACGTTTCCGCCGTTGACGGACACCGTGTCGTTGTCGAGGTAGAAGATCTGGATCTCCGAGGCCATGTCGGCGAGGAACAGCTCACCGGTGCCTTCGCAGCGCATCATGTTGACGCCCTCACCACTCAACTTGGACTTGATCATCTTGTCGAGCCCACCGGAGCCGGTGTTCTGGAACCGAACGTCACCCTGGTAGGCGACCATCGAACCCAACTTGGCCCAGACCGGCCCGAAGCCCATGTGGACCTTGAGTAGCTTTTTGTTCTGGTGCGTGAAGGGGTCCTGACCTGTGGTTTCGGTGTATTCCTCGAACAGTGATCCGATGATTCCCATGGCCTGCAGTCTCCTCGAGTCGGTCGTGTGGGGCTGTCGCTTCCACGGTACAGAGTCAACGGTTGTTGCGTGCGACCATCGAGCGCACCGCGGGTGTCAGATGTCGGCCTCGAGTCTCGAAGTGGCGTCGGAACCGGAGATGGCCGGTGTCGATGGACTACGGTCTCAGCGGCCCGGACGCCGATCGGTGCCGCCCGCATCATGAAGATCCACGATCGGAGACGTCTCATCGACCTGACCGACAACGAGGAGGGCACGTGCTGGTAGTCGGGGTCGTGGTGGTGCTGTTCGCTGCAGTTGCCAAGCGGCTGAGGTCGACGCCGGTGAGTGGCCCCATGGTGTTCGTGGCAGTAGGGCTGGTCCTGGGTAGCAGCGCGCTCGGGTGGTTCGATCCCAGATTGTCGAACAGTTCCATCACGCTGCTGGTTGAAGCCACGCTGGCCCTCGTCCTGTTCTCCGATGCCTCTCGATTGAATCTCGGAAAGCTGAAGGTTGAATGGGGCCTTCCGGTACGACTCCTGGGAATAGGGCTCCCGTTGTGCATCGGATTCGGCGTTCTCGCCGCTCTCGGAATCCTCGGAGACCTCCCCTGGGAAGGAGCCCTCCTGGTCGGGATCATCCTCACCCCCACCGACGCGGCACTCGGACAGGCCGTCGTGACCAACCCTGCGGTGCCGGTCTATGTCCGACAGGGACTCAACGTGGAGAGCGGACTCAACGACGGCGTGGTGTTCCCCTTGTTCGAAGTCGCGATCACCGTCGTCCTGGTTGGTCTGGACGGCTTCAACGGCAGGGATGCCGCCCTCGATCTGGTGCGCGCCATCAGCTTCGGGGCGATCGCGGGTGTCGCAGTCGGGGTGAGCGCCGCCGCGCTGTTGTCGTGGGCGCGCCGACGGGACTGGACCGGGGTCCACTGGCAGGGTATCGCTACCCTCGGGATCACGGCGGCCGCCTATGGTCTTGCGCTGGCGATCGGCGGCAACGGGTTCATCGCTGCATTCGCTGCCGGACTCACCTATCGACCTTCGGTCGATCTGGGTGCTGCCGACGACGTATCCCACAACGTCTCCGAACTGCTCACGATGGTGGCGTTCATGGTGTTCGGCGCCGTGGTACTCGGGCCCAGCATCGGATCGTTCGAACCCAGGATGGTGCTGTATGCGGTTCTCAGCCTCACGGTCATCCGCATGGTTCCGGTTGCGGTTTCGATGGTTGGAGCCCACAACCGCCTGCCGACGATCGCCTTTCTCGGCTGGTTCGGGCCCCGCGGTATCGCAAGCGTGCTGTATTCATTCCTCGTGATCGAACAGATCGAACCTCTCGGCGAACTGGCGCCCGCGATCGATGTCATCACCCTCACGGTTGCGTTGAGCGTGCTCCTCCACGGCATGACTGCAGTGCCGCTCGCCACCGCATACGGCCGTTGGTTCAATTCCATGGCTCCGTATCACGAGACCATGGCCGAGTCCACCAAGGTGCACGAACACGACCTCGGCCGCTATGCCCATGATCCAGACAGCACCGGGACCGGACCTTCGGACGGGGCCGGCCAACCATGAGGGATCGACCGATGGCGGAGCCGTCCGGGCATACGGGAGATCCGGCTACGCGCCGGCGGGAGTTGTTGATCTGGGACTTCGACGGAACCGTTGCCGACACACATGCCGCGATCATGGGTGCCGCAGGCGCGGCCTTCCGATCGCTCGGCTACGACGTCGAATTGGGGTCAGCGGGGACAAAGATCGGGCTACCCCTGACCGAACTCTTCCGCCACGTGATCCCCGACGCCGACGACGAACTGCTCTCGCGGTTGACCATTGAATACCGCAAGGACTTCAAGGTGAACGGACCTGCGAGGTCGAGGGTGTTCCCGGGCGTCATGGATCTCATAGGGGAACTGCGTCGCGTGGGTGTACGCTCCGCTTTGGCGACCGCCCGGAAGCGACCGAGCCTCGATCCGCTCCTGGAGTCGCTCGGGCTTGCCGGGTGTTTCGACCCGGTACTGACCAACGGCGAGGTCGAACATCCCAAACCCCACCCGGAGATGTTGCTGGTCGTATGTGCCGACGTCGGAGTGGAACCTGTCGAGGCGATGATGATCGGTGACACCACCTTCGACATGGAGATGGGCAGGAGCGCGGGCACTACCACGTCCGCGGTCACATGGGGGAACCACTCCGGCGATGTCCTGGCAACCTCGGGCTCGGACTTCCTGGTGGAGTCGGTTCCCGAGTTGCGGTCGCTGTTGTTGGAGTGAAGTCGGCGATCGCATCGACATCAGCGGAAGTCCCGCGAAGGCACCACTGCAGCCACGGGTAGCGCAACCAACTTGTCCGCCACCACGTTCATCACCCCATCGACACTGCGTTCGAGTTTGCCCCTGACCAACAATGCAGGTGCTCCCATCGCGACACTGCGATACCGCTGCCAACAGCCCCGGGAACACACAACATTCACGAAACCGGTCTCGTCCTCCAGGTTCACGAAGGTGATCCCACCTGCGGTTGCGGGCCGTTGGCGATGGGTGACCACACCCGCAACCCGCACACGTTCACCATCACCATGGCGGAGCAGGTCACTCACCGACACCGCTCCGATACGGGTCAGTTCCTCACGCAGGAACCGGGTGGGGTGCCCCTCGGGGGCGACCCCGGTAGCCCACAGATCAGCCACCGCCACCTCGCTGTCACTCATCCCCGGAAGGCATGGAGCTTCCATGCCCTCAACCATCCCGGGCAGACGACCTGGACGCGACTTCGCAGCTGCCCCTGCTGCCCACAGAGCTTCACGCCGTTCCAACGCCCGACCGTCACGCCCCTTGAAACACGAGAATGCGCCCGCTGTTGCCAGGGCCTCCAGACGTGTGCGATCCAGCCCCACCCTGCGCGCCAGTTCTTCGGGTCCCGAATAGGGAGCTCCGGCCACGATCTCACGAGCCAGGTCATCGCCGATTCCCCTCACCGACGAGAGGCCCAACCGGACCGCAGGTCCACCCCAACCCCAGGTCTCGGAGCGCGAATCGTCCCGCACACGCTCGACCCGGTTGGGGTGCTCGAGGGTGGCATTCCAACCTGACGCGTGGAGGTCGGGGGTGTGCACCTGCACACCGTGACGTCGGGCATCCTGGGTGAGCGACTGCGGTGAGTAGAACCCCATCGGCTGGGCGTTCAGGAGAGCCGCGCAGAACGCTGCGGGGTAGTGGTACTTGAGCCAGGACGAGGAATACACGAGATAGGCGAAACTCACCGAATGCGATTCGGGGAAGCCGTAGTTGGCGAATGCGGCCAGCTTCTCCCAGATGGCAACCGCCACCTCGCCGGTGATGCCATTGCGTGCCATGCCCTCGGCGAAACGGCCACGCAGTTCTTCCATCGCCCGTTCCGAGCGTTTGGAGGCCATTGCCTGACGCAGCCGGTCGGCATCAGCCGCACTGAACCCGGCGACATCGATCGCCATCTGCATGAGCTGTTCCTGGAACAGTGGGATCCCCAGCGTCTTCTCCAGGGAATTGCGCAGCAGTGGATGCAGGTAGGTGACCGGCTCCTCCCCCTTGCGACGCCGGATGTAGGGATGGACCGACCCACCCTGGATGGGTCCGGGTCTGATCAGCGCCACCTCCACGACCAGGTCATAGAAACACCGCGGGGCCAGACGCGGCAACGTCGCCATCTGGGCACGTGACTCCACCTGGAACACCCCCACGGTGTCGGCACGACACAACATCTCGTAGACCTCGTCCTCCTGGGCCAGCGCGGCCAGGTCCACCCGGGTGTCATGGTGTTGGGCCACCAGATCGATCGCGTAGTGGATGGCCGAGAGCATTCCCAGGCCCAGCAGATCGAACTTCACCAGCCCTGCCCTGGCGCAGTCGTCCTTGTCCCACTGCAACACCGAACGATTCTCCATACGGGCCCACTCGGTGGGACACACCTCCACCACCGGACGATCACAGATCACCATCCCCCCGGAATGGATGCCCAGGTGGCGCGGCAGGTCCTCGAACTCGCCTGCCAGCTCCAGCACCGAAGGAGGTATGCGAGAGTCGGCAACCACGCCCTCGGAACGCTCCCGGGTGTTTCGCTCCGTGCCCGCACCGGTCACGGCAGTAGCCACCCGCTCTCCCCGCAGGAGCTCACCGCGGGGACGGTCACCCGGGTATCGATCCTCAGACGGACCGGGTACACCACTCCAGCGTCCAACCTGTTTGGAGAAGGCATCCTGCTGGCCCGTGGAGAAGCCCAGCGCCCGGGCAGCATCACGCACCGCGGAACGGGCCCTGTAGGTGATCACATTGGCCACCTGGGCGGCATGACTACGACCGTGACGCTCGTAGACGTACTGGATCACCTCTTCGCGGCGGTCGGACTCGATGTCGATGTCGATGTCCGGTGGGCCATCACGCTCGGGGGACATGAAGCGTTCGAAGAGCAACCCCAACCCCACCGCATCCGCGTTGGTGATCCCGAGCGCGTAGCAAACAGCCGAGTTGGCGGCCGATCCACGCCCCTGGCAGAGAATGTCGCTGCGGCGACAGAACTCCACCAGATCCCAGACCACCAGGAAATAGCCGGGAAACCCAAGTGCTTCTATGAGGTTGAGTTCGTAGTCGATCTGTTCCCACGCCCCGTGGGTGCGCTCGGCATGTCGAGGCCCATAACGCCTGGTGGCGCCCTCCTCTGCCAGGTGTCGCAGGTGGTCGGCCTCCGTACGCGGGGCACCATCCTCCCCCGGCGGACACGGGAAGGGCGGTAACGACGGAGCCACCAACGACAGATCGAATGCGCAACTCCGCCCCAACTCCCCCGCGGCCGCGACCGCACCCGGATAGCGCACGAAACGCCGGTGCTGTTCGGCCCCCGAGCGTAGATGGGCCATACCTGCTGACGGCAGCCACCCATCGATGTCCTCCATTGAACGCCTCGCCCTGACCGCTGCCATCGCGGTCGCCAACCGACGCCGGGTAGGCGTGGCGTAGTGGACGTTGTTGGTCGCCACCGGTCGCACACCTGTCGCTGCTGCAAGACGTGCCATGGCGTCGTTGCGTGCAGAATCCAACGGGTCACCGTGGTCCCACAACTCCACGAAGGTGTTCTCAGCGCCGAAAGCGGCCACCAGGGCCCTCAGTTCACGGTTGGCAGCGGCCGGCCCGCGTTCGACCAAGGCGGAGGGGACCGTCCCCTTGCGACAACCGGTGAGTACCGCCCAATGGCCACGGGCCCGTCCTGAGGCAGCCTCGGCTATGTCGGCAAAGCTGAGCTTGGGGCGACCCTTCTCACCTGCCATCTGCGCCTTCGACAACAACGTGGCCAAACGGGCATAGCCGGTGGGATCACGGGCGAGGATCACCAGGTGGTGGCCGTCGGGATCGGACGGACCCTGACGGGCCGCGGTGGATCCGATCGTGACCTCGGCACCGAAGATGCTGGACAGACCCAGGGGTCGGGCTGCCTCGGCGAAACGCACGACCCCGTAGAAGCCGTGATGATCGGTGAGCGCCAGAGCGTCGAGTTCGAGCCGTGCGGCTTCCTCGGCCAACTCCTCGGGCTCCGATGCCCCATCCAGGAAGGAAAAGGCTGAGTGGCAGTGCAGCTCGGCGTAGCCCCCTGAAGGGTCGCGAACCCGCCGACCCCGTGTCTTCTCCGGGGATGTGTCCCGCTCTGGTACATGCACCGGAACATTCCGTTGGGAGGCATCCCGTTCGATTGCAGGACCTGCCTCCTCATGTCCGGAACCCGCTCGCTCATGTCCGGAACCCGCTCGCCCGGCACCACCTTGACGCCGACGATCCGACATGCGGCGTTCGAGTTCACTCCATGGCACCGGGGCGTTGTTGAAACCCATCACCTCGATGGTATCGAACATACGTTCTATGAACAACGGCCAATCCGGACCGGATCTGCCACCGGCACACATCACTACGCTGAAACCGATGACCCGTCCAGACACCAAAGTACCCGCCCTCCTGCTCGCGGCAATTGCTCTCACACTGGTGGTCGCTTCATGCGGCGGGACTGGCAGCGACAGCGCCTCGGCAACGCCCATCGGACCAGGCGATGCCACAGCTGGCAAACAGGTCTATGGCGACTACTGCGCAGCCTGCCACGGCCGCGACTTCGAGGGATCGGTACAGGGTCCATCACATCTCGACGCCCACTTTGAACCCGCCACAACCACCGATCAGGACTACCGGAACGCCATCCACGATGGCGTGGAGGAGTCGACCTACGACTTCGGCAACATGCCGGCCATCCGCAGCCTCGATGATCAACAGGTCGCCGATGTGATCGCCTACATCCGTTCGGTCCAGGAAGAGCGCGGCTTCAACCCCTGAGCATCGCTCCGAGCAGCAACCCGGCCGGAGCTGTACGGTCCAACGACAGCTCACGGAGTGGTGTCGAACGAACGAGCGCGCCCTGGAAGGTGAACCTCCCGATGTACCCTGCCGGGATGACCCCTCCCGAAACCGCTACCGAAGATCCAGACCTCACAGCAGCAGAGATCCACTGGGAACTGGACACGCTGATCGCCGGAGCAGACACCGACGACCTGCTTGATTCAGCCGAGGTCATCGTCGACGAGCTGGCTGGTGCCCGTGGCACCATCGCAAGCCTCGATGCAGCGGGTCTTGCTGCGCTGATGCATCGGTCCGGCGAACTCGAGGAGCTGCTCGGCAAGCTCGGGAACTATGTCATGTTGAGATTCTCCGAGAACACGGCGGACCCCGAACGCGGCGCGGCGATGATGGCATTCGAGGAACGCGCCACTGCGATGTCCACCAAGTTGGTGTTCTTCGAGCTCGAATGGGCCGAGGTGTCCGATGAGCGGGTCGATGAACTCCTCGCAGACCCGCGACTCGACTTCTGCGCCCACCACTTGCGCAACCTGCGCCGCTACCGCCCCCACCTGCTCAGCGAACCGGAGGAGAAGCTCCTCACCGAGAAGTCGGTCAGTGGTGCCGGGGCCTGGGTGCGGCTGTTCGACGAACTGACATCGGCTCTCACGGTGCAACTGCCCGGCGCCCTGGTCGGCCAGCCCGGAAAGGACTCCGTCGAGGTGGGCCTCGAGGCCGGCCTGTCATTGCTGCAACATCCCGACCGCGAGGCTCGCCAGACCGCAGCAGCAGCCGTCACCGCCGGGCTCGCACCGGGGCTCCGCACCCGCGGATTCGTCTACAACACTCTTCTGCTCGACAAATCAGTCGATGACCGGCTGCGCAACTACTCCGACTGGATTTCGTCGCGCAACCTCTCGAACGAGGCCACCGACGAGTCCGTCCAGGCGCTCATAGATGCTGTCGTGGGCCGCTACGACATCGCTCAGCGCTGGTATTCGGCAAAGGCACAGGTTCTCGGTCTCGATCGCATCGCCGACTACGACCGGATGGCGAGCGTGGCGGCTGACGAGTCCAGCATCGGGTGGTCAGAGGCCCGCCGCGTCGTACTCGATGCCTACGGCAGCTTCTCGCCCGAGTTGGCAGGCGTCGCGCAACGCTTCTTCGACGAGAGCTGGATCGACGCACCGGCCGGTGACGGCAAGCGCCCGGGGGCGTTCTGCGCCTACACGGTGCCCTCGCACCACCCGTACGTCCTGTTGAACTGGACCAGCCGCAACCGCGACGTGCTCACCCTGGCCCACGAACTCGGCCACGGCCTTCACGCCTACATGGCCCGTGAACAGGGCGTCTTCCACCAGGGCACTCCCCTCACGCTCGCTGAGACCGCGTCGGTGTTCGGCGAAGCGGTGACCAACAACGCTCTCCTCGAGGACATGACCGACCCGGCCGACCGGTTCTCGCTGCTCGCCTCCACCCTCGAGGATTCCATCGCCACCGTGTTCCGACAAGTGGCGATGAACCGCTTCGAGGATGCCGTCCACCGCGAACGACGCGGAGCAGGCGAGCTGTCCGTGGACCGGTTCGGCGAGTTGTGGGGTGAGACCCAGGGAGCGGTTCTGGGTGACTCGGTTGAACTCACCGAGGGATACCACACCTGGTGGAGCTACATCCCACACTTCATCGGTACACCCGGGTACGTATATGCGTACGCATACGGGCAACTCCTCGCCCTGTCGGTCTATGCCCGCTACCGCGACCAGGGGGCCTCGTTCGTACCCGCGTACCTGGAACTGCTGCGCGCCGGCGGATCGCTGCCACCCGAGGAGTTGGGCCGGATCGTGGACTGCGACCTCGCTGATCCAGCGTTCTGGGATGCCGGACTCGACATCGTCGAAGGCCAACTCGACGCAGCACTCGACGCAGCACGCCTGGCCGGGCGCCTCGACACCTAGGTGGTGAACGGCCTGCAGAGCCTCCTCCGACCGTTGAGTCGAGAAGGAGTATCCGCGTTTGAACCTGAGGCGCACCATAGGGTTTCTGGCACATCGAGCCGGCGGACCGCGAGCCCCGCTGGTACCGAAACTCGTCAAGGCCTCGCCAAACGGCCAGTCTCGGGGGAACCCGGCGCATGCAACCTGTCAGCCACATTTCCACCTTCCCGGCCCGTTTCCTGGATGCGCTGGGTGAGGGAGTGGCCGTCATCGATCCCTCGGGGTTGATCCAGGCGGCCAACGCTGCGCTGTGCGAACTCCTCGGCATATCCATCGACGATCTGGTGGGTACGTCGGTATTCACGCCTCCATGGCAACTCGAATCCTCTGCGGGCGAACCTCTCGATCCCACCCGGACACCACCGGCATTGGCGCTCAGCGGTTCCACCCCGGGTGAACAGGTCGTTCTGCTGCGCGGGCAAACCTCGGCGCACTGGGTCAGGCTCCGCACCGCGCGACTCGACCCGATCGAGCGTGGATGCACATGTCGCTTTGATATTCGAGGACCTCACCGAAGTCGTCGAAGCGCGCCACCACCTCCGCAACGCCCTGCACACCGATCCCCTCACCGGGTTGGCCACACGGGAGAGGATCATTGCCATTGTGTCCGAGGTACTCGATGGAGCTGCGTCACAGAACCCGCCCCGACGCGTCGGTGTGCTTCACATCGACCTCGATGGTTTCCGCCTCATAAACGATTCGTTCGGCCCCGCCATCGGCGACGCGGTGCTCGTGGAGGTTGCCGACAGACTGCGCTCGGCATGCGGTCAGGCTGTCGAGGTCGGCCGTGTCGGAGTCGACGAGTTCCTCGTTCTGACGAGCAACGACGAACCAGGCCTCAGTTTCGACACCCACCTTCGCGAACTTGCTGATGCCATCCGCCACAGCATCGCCCGGCCGGTGCATCACGACGGACTCGAACTGCACCTGACTGCCACCGTCGGCGCTGCCCGCGGCCCCGACGATGCAACCTCGCCATCGGATCTGCTGGCCGCTGCAGACCGGGCAGTGAGGGCAGGTCGGCAGATGGGCCGCAACCAGTTCAGATTCCATGACCTGACGATCGACATCCGCAATCACGACAACCTGCGACTGGACAGGGACCTCCGGATGGCAACCGCCAGAGCTGAACTAGAGGTCTACTACCAGCCGATCGTCGACCTCGCCAGCGGGAGCCTCGCGGGAGCAGAGGCCCTCGTACGGTGGCACCACAGTGAACGCGGCCCGGTTCCACCCTCGGAATTCATCCCCACCGCAGAGGCGACCGGATCGATCGCAGCAATCAGCGAGTTCGTCATGTCCACGGTCGCCGACGACCTCAACGACTGGACCGTGTCGGCGATCTTCCCACCCGGTGCCCGCGTATCGGTGAACATCTCGGCCGCGGAGTTCAACCGTTCGGACTTCCTGAGCCGCCTCGCGGACGTGCTCGCCAACACCGGGATCAACCCGCCGACGCCTGGAACTCGAGATCACCGAATCGCTGCTCGTCGACGATCTGGCCACCGCATCTCAGCGCATCCGCGAGATCGACCGACTTGGGCATGCGAGTGGCAATAGACGACTTCGGAACGGGCTACTCGAGCCTTTCCTATCTACACGAGCTGCCACTGCACACTCTGAAGGTCGATCGTTGTTTCATCGGCAACTTCACCGATGATCGCGGGGGTGCGATCACCCGCACGATCATCTCGCTCGCCCAGAACCTCAACTTCGTTTCGGTCGCCGAAGGCGTCGAACACGAACACCAGCGCTCCTTTCTCGCAGAGGTGGGCTGCGACCTGGCCCAGGGGTTCCTGTTCGCTCCCCCGCTTCCCAAGGCCGCTTTCGAGCGCTACCTGACCGGCCGATCCCGGCTGTACGGCGGGCCGCAGGCGCACGGCCAACCCGGGCCGGCCAGCCGCCCGCGATTGATCAACGTCTGATCACCCGGATCCACCGAGGTTCACTCCGAGGGTTCCGAAGCGGGACCTGGTCGCCCGCCTGCCAGTGGGCCGAGGGCAGCGTGACCACGAATGACGCACCACCGCCCGGCGCGTCCTCGACGTGCACCGTCCCGCCGTGGCGTTCCACGATGCGTTGGGACAGGGCCAGGCCCAGCCCTGCCCCACCCCGATCACGTTGGCGCCCCTCTTCGAGCCGTGCGAAGCGTTCGAATATCCGCTTGCGTTCCGAGGGCAACACCCCGTCGCCGTTGTCGTCCACGCGTCAGCACCACCCACGGTCCCTCCTCACGCAGCGACAACGTCACACGGCTACCAGCGTGCCGCGCAGCATTGTCGACGAGGTTGCGCACGACACTCGTCAGTTCTCCCGCGTTGCCCCACACCCGCCCGGCTGACACCGCAGAGACGTCGACTTCGACTGCTGTCAGGCGCCTCACCTGGGGCAACACGAGGTCTTCCATGTCGACCTCGCTGCGCTTGCCCGAGTCGGCCCTCCTCGAGACGAGCCATCGCCAGCAGGTTGCCCACGAGGTGGTCGAGTCGTGCGTCCTCGGCCAGGACCACCTCCGCGATCTCTGACCATTCGACGTCATCGGGATATCGCAGGGCGGTTTCCAGCTGGGCACGGATCGACGCAATGGGAGAACGGAGTTCATGGCTGGCGTCGGATATGAACTGACGCTGCGTGTCTGCCGAACGCTCCAGCCGTTCGAGCATGGCGTTCATGGTTTCTGGCCAGTTCGGAGATCTCGTCCTTGCTCGGGGGCACGGCCACGCGCTCATCGAGGTTGGTGGCGCTCAGCTCCCTCACCCGCCGACTCATGGCGGAGACCGGTGCGAGGGTGCGACCCGCGATCACCCAGGCCATTCCACCCGCCGCGAACACGAGAGCCGGCAGAACTACGAACAACGCTCCCGTGAGAGCGCGCACCGAGCGGGTGACCTCGGCCCTGGGCGTCACCGCGTGGATGGTCAGGGGCCCCACGGTGCTGTTGAGACCACGCGACGATTCGATGTAGCCCTCGGCGTTGCCCGGGGACACCAGGCTCCGGCCGAACAACTCGATCCGCCCCTGGTCGTCCACAACGGGATTGACTCCCGAAGCACGCAGGCCGGGACCGTCGATGTAGAAGAAGGTGGTTCCGAGCACGTCGTTGATGTCAGATATCCCGCCTTCCTGCAGCCTGCGTTCCAGATCCTCCTGGGAGACCAACAACTCCGAGGGAAGCTGGCCTTCGTTGAGCACGCGCACCATCGAGGTGAGCGCCACGTCGTTGCGTGAGCGCACGTCTCTGACCAGAGTGGCCTCCACCCACTGCACCAGGAGGTAGCCACCCAACAGGAGTGTCACACCCACCACCACCGCCACGATCATCGTCACGCGCCATCGCACCGACGTGAGAGCGCGTGCCCACCATGAGGATCTCGCAGGCCGCCGATCCTTCAGAGGTGGCCCTGATCCCGGAGTCGGGCCTCCGTCCCGGGACACGCCCGGAATCGGCGGTGCCTCCGGCAAGGTGTTCCGGGACGGGTCGATCGAGCGGGGTCAGACACCGGTTCTGGTGCTGGGTACGCCCATGCGGTAGCCGACACCGCGAACGGTCTCGATGTCGCGGCGGTCGAATGGACGATCGATCTTGCGGCGCAGGTATCCGATGTACACCTCGACGACGTTCGGATCCCCGTCGAAGCCCGTTGCCCCAGACCTTCTCGAGCAGGTCCTGCTTGGAGACCGTCGCTCCCGGGTGTCGCATGAGCGCCTCGAGCAACTCGTACTCGCGGGTCGTGAGATCTATCTCCACGTGGCCACGACGACATGTCCGAGGGCAGAGGATCGAGGACCAGATCACCCACCACCATCGGCTGGGCCTTGCCATCGGCCGAGCGGCGCAACAGGGCATGCAGGCGGCCACCAACACCACGAACGAGAACGGCTTCGAGAGGAAGTCGTCCGCGCCGGTATCGAGCGCCTCGGCCTCGTCGTACTCACCGGACTTGGCGGTGAGCATGAGGATCGGTGTGGCGACTCCCGCTTCTCGCAGGTTGCGGCAGACCTTGTAGCCGTTCATCCCCGGCAACATGATGTCCAACAGGATGGCATCGAAGGTTTCGGAACCTCCGCGCTCGAGGCCGGCGAGACCGTCGTGGACCACCTCCACGACGAAACCCTCCTTGTCGAGACCTCTGGCTATGCCGTCGGCCAGCACCTTCTCGTCCTCGACCACCAACACCCTCGGCTCCCCGGTGTCAGCGGATGACGAAGAGCCTTCTCGGTTGTCATCGGTGTTCGGCACGTGGGTCTCCTCTCTGGAATCGCAGCCCGTGCTGCGTTCACAGCTTCTCAGGAAGTTACGCCCTCGTGGAGCCTCAGGTGTGTCACAGCGCCATGGGGGACATTCAGCCGTGTCGGATCGGTCAGTCGTAAGTGGCCTCCAAGCGCCACTGCCCCGACTCCAGGGTAACCAGATGCGCCCCCGAGTCGATCAGGATCTGGAGCCTGGCCATTCGGCGGTGACCCGTGGGATCCCACCACTTCTCCTCGATGCACCAGGGTCCTGCCCAAGAGTGCACCGCAGCTGGACCACCACCACCGACACCTCCACTTCCGAGAACACAGTGCGTCGGAGTGGAAGAGAGCCGGCCGCGTCCGTTCACAGCCACGGTTCGGCCTTGTTCGTCGAACAGTCCGACCGTCGGCGGATCCGACCACACCAGCACCGGGGAGGGAGCCGGGATGACTCCCGGCCACGGAGCGTTTCCACCCCCCGGTGGATCACCGTTCGCAGGTGCACCAGGACTCCTGAGGTCACCCGTATCGCCCGCCTCGGTGCTCTCTATGGGAACCAGGCGATACCGCTCCCGCGGCGAGCGCCCGCCTCGGAATCTGGGTACGACCACAGAGTCGGGACCCAACATGGCTACCAGCCGGGCAATACCGCGCTGGGTCCGCTCAGGGATTCCATCGCTCCTGTCCCAGAGCCCCAGTTGCCTACCGTCATCAGGAACCGCCTGGTCGACGAGAAGTTCCAGGCTGACAACCCCACCACGCTGCCTACCGGTGGTGTGCCCGGAACTGAGCCAACCATCGAGTTGCCAACGAACTCTCTGCGCCACCGCAGGGGCATCGAGGGTCCCCTCGTCACGCCAGAACCGCTCGATGCGTTCGCCCAGCTCGGTCTCGGCAACCACCAGCACCCTGATGCACGTGAGCCCACGGGACCCAAGACCCGAATACAGCTCGGAGGCGAGGGTCTTCGCCATGAAACCCACCTGGTCCACCGACTCCGCAGGAGGATCGAACCTCGCGGATACACCCAACTCCACCGGCAGATATTCCAGGGGTACCGGGGACGACTCGGTTCCCCGAGCCAGGTTGTGAGCGAGCATCCCGCAGTGCCCGAAACGGGACAGAACGTCGGAGCGTTCGAGACGAGCGAAACGGCCGAGGGTTCCCAGCCCCAGGCGCTCCAGCACATCCACCAGTCGAGCGAGTTCTTCGCGCGTGGCCGAGGATGTACCCCCGCCGAGCAACAACTTCGTGGGCATTCGCGCCAGATACGCGGCGGTCCCCCCGGAGGCACAACCACCACTCCCCCATCCGGTGAACCGGTGAGTGAAGCGATGGCTGCTTCTTCGGCAAGGATCGCAGCGGCCCTCGGTCCATCAGCAACGGCTATCCCCACGGGCGACCTGCTGATCGGGACCGGTGCATCCACCGCAGTTTCTTCGCTGCCCCGGACAGTGCCATCGCTGCCCCGGACAGTGCCATCGCTGCCCCGGACAGTGCCATCGCTGCCCCGGACAGTGCCATCGCTGCCCCGGACAGTGCCCAGTCCATCGAGTGCAGAAACGACCTCTCGGAGTAGGCGCACCGCGGTTGCCCGGTCACCCCCGAAGTGTCGTGAGGGACCCCGTGCGGGCACCGCGAAGCGACCCGGTTCGGCCACCTCCCAACGGGGAGAGACCTCGTGGAGCACCGTCATGATCTGTTCGTTGGCGCGCATGTCCCTCGATTCATCCCGGGCCACCACGTCGAGGTCCGGGCAGTGGGCCTGTGCCTGGCGTCGGAGCATGCCCGGTTGCACACCAACGAGCCGGGCAGCGGGGTTGGCCGACAACACCCGGTTGGCATGTACGACTGCCACGGGCACGTTCATCCCCTTCCCTGCGGCAATGGCAGGGAACCCATCGCAGCAAACTGCCAGGGTCCGCACCGACAAGGTTCAGCCCACCCTTGTCAGGGCAGCCGGATCGAAGCTCGGGTCGCTGGTTCGGACATCTGCTGCATCAGCCTGCGGGGTATCGACAGTGGCACCATCAGCACGACCACGGGAGTCGAAGGAGACCTCGCAGTGCCTCGGGCGGCTCAAGGAACCTCTACCGCTCACCTCCACGCTCAGGGTCCGCCTGGAGATCCTCCCCCATCCTTCACCGATGCCCTCCCAGTCACAGCCGGTCACATCCAGGACCACATCGCCCTGGGACCATGCATTCCGGGACCGGAACTTCTGGGACCGGGGGCCCACAGATGGCCCACTGGGCGGAATCGACACCGATCCCCTCGCCACCGCCGGCCTCTGAAACAACCCCGGTACCTGCACCAGGACGGTACCGCGCTCTCTTGCACGGGCACGCAGCTTCCTGACGGTGGAAGCCGACACCATCACCCCGGGTCCACAGAGGACGATCTCGAACGCATCGACCATCGCAGCGAGGACCTTCTCCCAGAAACCGCCGCGCACTCCATCAGGAACCTCGGCCACAACTACCCGCTCGAGCAGAAGACCCATCTCTCCCGCGGCCTCCCAACCCAGTTCCGGGAAGCCCACACAACCCACTCCGGCACCGCTGCGACATGGACCGGCGAGCAGGGCAAGGGCAAGGGTCGTGGCCCCCGGCCCACCCCGGACCTCTATGAGATGTCCGGACCGCAACCCACCTGAGGGCAACAGATGACTGGTCCCATCGCTCAGGGGGAGCAAACCCTGACCCAGGTCGTCGGGAGCAGTCTCGCCCAGGATGTCACTCAGGACCCGGGTATCAGGAGCCAGTGGCTCCCCAGACGTTCCTCCGATGGACATCGGCCCAGTATCGAACATTTGTTCGATACTGGCAAGGGGCGGCCCCGGGAGCGTCAGCCGGCGGCAAAGTCCTCGGGAGTGGGTACGGGCACGCCGGGACGGTAGTAGGTGTACAGATCGCCGATGATCTCCGCGATCCCCTCGCTGTCACCGCCACGGGCCAACAGAACCGTCACCACGTTCGAGTTGATGTGGATCCGCTCGACTCCGCCGTGCTCGAAGATTTTCTTCGCGATCAGGTCCGGGGGGCGATGGCCCAGGATCTCGTCATCCACGTGGTAGTGCTCGTGGCCTGTTCCGGTAAAGGCCCGGTTGGTCTCGAACCGGACCACACCTGGCGTTGCCGAAGGTTTCTCGAGGACACTCACGGGCTGGCCCATGAGGCGGATCGTAGCCCAGAGAACCGTTGCGGGTTAAAGCTGCGCCCAAAACAAGAAAGGTCGCTACGCATCGGACCCCATCAGTACCGATACGTAGCGACCCTTCGGTTCATGTCGTCCAAATGGGAGAGGAAGGGTGGATGGGAGGACGACATGCTCCACAGCAAAGCTGCCCAGACATCATGCACCATGAGCGATGGACTTTTCAGCTCACGGTGACGATTTCTTCTGAATCTCTTTCGATCAACGAAATAGCTGTGATTACCCACAGTATGATCGATAGTAAACCAATAACAGTGTGTACTGCCACGAATGCTCCGGGGTGGTCCCCGCCCACCGCGATATCGGTGATCCGGGATGCCCACAGGACCGTCGTCCATGCAGTGAACACCCATGTCACTCTCACCAGGGCGACGCTCGGTTCCGACTTGCGACCATGCCATGCCATGGCAGCGATCACGAGCGATCCAACGAGGTTGACCGCGCACAGCAGCAGAGTTCCGGTCAGGACACGCGCAGCCATCGAATCGTCCCCGAGGGCGTTGCGAATCCGCCCGATCCACACGAACAGGGTCCACCCGACGGCAACGGTGAGCCAGAGAAACTGCTTGCGGCGCATGTCCCGACGCTATCGGGTACCCCCTCCGGACCTCGCTTTCCCGGCGGCTAGCTTGACGAGTCAAGCAACCGACCATCCACTGTCCCAGGGGGTTCGATGAGTGCCGGCAGCAGCATCTCGATTCAAGACTTCACAGACGAGGCGATCGCTTTCCTCGACCAGAATGCCGAGGCAAGACCACCGACGCGTGAGTTCAAGTGGGGTCAGGGCTCCGATGACGTGGCCCTGTTCGACGAGAAGGATCGTGAAGCCGAAGCGGTCGAGGCCGAAGAAGCCAAGGCCTGGCGCTCCAAGCGCTTCGATGCCGGCTTCGGTTGGATCACAGGGCCCCCCGAATACGGCGGCAGGGGACTCACGAAAGCCCACGAACGCGCATACCAGACCACCGAGAGCCGCTACATCACTCCCAACATGGGCGTGTTCGCCATCAGCCTGGGAATGGTCGCGCCCACGATCCTCGCCCACGCGATTCCCGAAGTGCGCGAACGCTATCTGGGTGGCCTCTACCGCGGCGACATCGTGGGATGCCAGCTCTTCAGCGAGCCGGGGTCGGGCTCGGATCTCGCATCGATCTCGATGAAGGCAGAGCGCGACGGCGACGAATGGATACTCACGGGACAGAAGGTGTGGACTTCGGCGGCGCACCTGTCACAGATCGGCGAGATCATCTGTCGTAGCGATCCGGGCCTACCGAAACACCGGGGCATGACGGCCTTCGTCGTCGACATGACTGCACCGGGCGTATCCATCCGCCCACTGCGGCAGATGACCGGCGGTGCCAACTTCAACGAGGTGTTCTTCGATGAGGTACGGGTACACGACAGCCATCGCCTGGGCGAGGTCAACGGCGGATGGACAGTGGCGCTCACCACGCTCATGAACGAACGAGCATCCATTGGAGGCGGTGGAGCGGGAGGAGGCGCCGGTCTCACCACAGCGGGGCGTATGCACGCCATGCTCGAAGCGTTCGGACTCGCCGATGACGCGGTGGCCCGCGACGAGATCACTCGCATCTACACGGGATTCACCGTCGCAAAATGGAACAACCAGCGCGCCCTCGACAAGATAAAGGCGGGCGGACTCCCAGGCCCGGAGATGTCCACGGCCAAGCTCGCCCTGACCAACAACATGAAGGCGTATGCCGACTGGGCAGCAAGGGTGCTCGGCCCACGCATCACCGCCGATTCGGGTGAATGGGGCACCTTCGCCTACTCCCTGATGCTGTGTGGTGTACCCGGAATGCGAGTGGCGGGCGGCACCGACGAGGTCATGCGCAACATCGTTGCCGAACAGGTGCTCGGACTGCCCAAGGGCCCGGGGGTCGACAAGAACCTCCCGTATTCCGAGCTCCGCGTCGGTACCCAGCGATAGTTCTGAGCGCTGTGGCGGTGGCTGAGCCACCGCCACAGCGCTCAGAACGGCGGGACACGGGAGCGGATCACCAGGTAGGACCTGTGGGGCGACACGGCGGAGCAGCCGACAGCTCGAAGAGGGTCTCCTGGGCCGCCACCGGCGGCGTGCGCCTGGCGAGCCACGGCAGGTTGTCCATGAACGACCAGGAGCGACGGTGCACCGGGGTGGGGCCATAGCCCTTGAGGGCCAACTTGTGCCTGGGACACGGGTAGCCCTTGTTGCGCTCGAAGTTGAATGCCGGGTAGTTCTCGGCCGCACCGCGCATCAGTCGATCCCTCGTCACCTTCGCAATGATCGACGCAGCCGCTATCGAGAGGCACCTGGCGTCACCCTTCACGATCGTCTCGACGGCTACCGGCCCCACGTCCTGCGAACCCGCGTGCCCATGGCCGCCCGGGTGTGCTCCAGCACCACCGACATCGTTGATGAAGTCCCAGGGTCCGTCCACGAGGATCACATCGGGGCGGAGCCCGAGCGAATCCAGCGCCCGCCGCGCGGCGAGGCGTTGCGCCGACGACATCCCGAGTTCGTCGCATTCGTCATGGTCCACATGACCCACACCCACCGCATCGCACCATTGCACCACCCGGTCGAAGAGCTGTTCGCGGCGCGCCTCGGTGAGCTGTTTGGAATCGCGTACGCCGTAGACACGGCGATCCCGCGGAAGCACAACCGCGGCGAGGGTGAGCGGACCGGCCCATGCACCCCTTCCCACCTCATCGATACCCACGACCACTTCTGCTCCCGCGTCCCAATGCTCGCTCTCGAATCTGAGCGTCGGACTCCGCCTGCGCGCACGAGCGGATGGGGGACGACTACCCGTTGTCACGGTTTCATCTTCGAGTCCACAACAGCGAAACACCCCCACCCGGGCATGGGTGGACTCGCCCGTCCACTGGTTTGCGCTGGGTCTCCATCTGTGGAGAGCCTACGCGGACCCGGGACACGTGGACCGACACGGTGTCAGACTGAGCACATGCTTGACGCCACAGAAGCCGACGCACTCCTTGCCTCCGCTGTTCTCACCGAGGAAGGTCGTCAGGACCCATACTCGCCCTATGGGCGAATGCGCTCGGAGCTTCCCCGGTGGCGCAGCAGCTTCGGCTCAACTGTCCTGACGACCTATGCGGACTCCATGGAGGTGCTGCGCAATCCGAAGCTGGGGCGTCCGGAACCCGGCATGCCACAGGGTCGCACCCTGAGCGGCCAACCGCAGCGTTCCCGCGACGACAGCACCGTCATGCTCTTCCTCAACCCTCCTGACCACACCCGCATCAGGGGACTCGTGTCGCGGGCGTTCACTCCCCGCCGCGTGGAGGAACTGCGTCCAAGGCTCATGGCGTCGCTCACTCCCCTCCTCGACTCCCTGGCCCACGAGGGAGGTGGGGATGTGATGCAGACCCTCGCGATCCCGTTCCCCGTGGCAGTCATCTCGGAGTTGCTGGGCGTACCACCTGAGGAGAGCAGTGACATCGCGCCATACGTCCACGATGGTGCCCGACTCATCGACGCAGCGGCAGATGACGAAGTGATCGCCCGCGGTGAGGCGGCGACGATGAAGTTGGCCGAGTACTTCGTGGACCTGGCCGCACGGAAACGCAGGAAGCCCGACTCGGGGCTTTTCAGCGCCCTGATCGAAGTCGAGGCCGAAGGCGACAAACTCTCCGAGGAGGAACTCATCTCCAACACGATCCTGCTCTATGCCGCAGGTTTCGAAACGACCTCAAACCTGATCGGCAACGGACTCCGGCTCCTGCTCGAGCACCCCGAACAGACCGACCGGCTCCGCGAGTCTCCCGAGTTGATGCCGTCGGCAGTGTGGGAGATCCTCCGCTACGACTCACCCGTGCAACTGAACGTGCGGGCCGTGCTGGAAGACACCGAGGTGCTCTCGGAGCACTTCGCTCGTGGCGAGGGATTCCTCGTTCTCCAGGGCAGCGCCAACCATGACGAGCTGGTGTACAAGAACCCCGCCCGCTTCGATATCGCGAGGTTTGCCGATCCGGGATGTTCAGATCCGGCGCCGACACCGCTCAGTTTCGGGTGGGGTGCACACCACTGCCTCGGAGCCCACCTGGCCCGAGCCGAGGGTGAACTGGTCTTCGGTGCCATCCTCGAACGCTTCTCGGACATAGATCTGGACATCGAGGCACTGGCGCGGGCCGGGCACGACCAACCGCACTACCGGGAGAGCTTCACGCTGCGGGGGCTCGACGCACTTCCGGTGACAGTCAGGTGAACACGACCCACCGGGGCAATTCAACGCGACAGGAGCACCTCTCCGCTCCAGCCGGTGGCGCTCCAACCGGGTGACAACCCGGGTGCGGTCAACACCGGGATGCTCGCCCCATCGGTGCCTCCGAACCACGGCTGAACGTCCCATAGCAACGCCGGATTGGCACCGTGCCAGCGTACGGCCGCCGCCACCCGACCCCATGCCGTCGGTATCCGATGGACTTCGAGTGGGTGGCCATCCCACTCAGAGCGCCAACTCGCGAACAGTGCGGGCCCAGCGGGAGCATCGTCGACGACCGAGTTGAGCATGTGGTTGCGCAGATCTGCCACCTCCACCACGTCGAATCCCGGCCGCCCCGGCACCGACTGCGCACCGCGGTCACCAACATCAGGCAGGTGGGCTCCCGGCATGGTCGCGGGTATTTCCGCTATGAGGCGACGCGCAACCGCCTCATCGCCCGCGTCTGCTCCGTCGCCGCGTGCATCTGCGGCCAACGCCAGAGCGAGCTCGGCAACCTCGGGCTGGCCCACCGAGACCAGTCCAACGGCCAACTGCCGTAGCGCCTGACCGCCC
This sequence comes from uncultured Microthrixaceae bacterium, assembly GCA_963805905.1. GTDB lineage: Bacteria > Actinomycetota > Acidimicrobiia > Acidimicrobiales > Microtrichaceae > JAMLGJ01. The sequence goes on along the minus strand of CAWDVV010000001.1, from coordinate 1,162,812 downwards.
GCCAGGGAGTCCGCCGACTCCGTTCCCGGCATCCGCACTCGACGCGCACGGTCTCTGTTCAACCAATCGAGCGCCTTTGCCACCGGACCCACGAGTTCATCGCTGTACCTGTGACGCAGGTCAGAACGCAGGATACCGGCCGCCACCCAGACCAGACCCATGGTTGCATCGCTGCCACCGCGGGGTTCCACGCAACCGGAGAACCTCTGGGCATGTACCAGCGCAGAGGCAACCGCCATGTGCAGTTCACCAGCGGGTAGAGAACCCAGGGCACGACACAACACACCCAGCTGGGCCTCCACCGTCAAGGGGCCATCGGGCGTTGTCGGGTCCAGTGCCTCGGGTGACCGCTCCAGGCGCAGCAATCCGCAACATCTGCCCGGACCACGTCACGAAGTCGCCCGCAGTCTCGGCCACCCAGGACACGGCCGGGTCCTCTTCGGAGTGCAACTGCCATCCCCTCAGCACCGATGGCACCCCGGGAGCGCTCACGGGCAACTCGGGCATGAGAGGTCGGCCACGGGAGAACGGCCAGCGGCCGGCAGACTGCTCGGGCCCGGGAATGAGCGCCGCACGTACGGTCGCCGTGTGAGCCACGGGAAACACGAATGCCACTTCGAACTCGGCACCATAGGTCGCCTCCCAGCATCGCCCGGAACCCTCGACATCGGAGCGGTCCAACTTGTCGTCGGCACCACTGCGCAGTGCCGAGGCCACCTCGTTCGGAGAACCGTGGGCGACGCGAGCCGGCATGCGATCCACGTGGAACACGTCACAACCGTTCACTCGGACGAGCACCCCATCGGGCGAACCCTCACCCGAGCTGACCTGATCACCACCGAGCTCTCCGGATGGAATCAGCTCGACAGAGTCGAGGCACCCCTTTGCGTCGAGTCGGTAGGACCGGATAACCAGTGCGAGCGCCACAGGTACCGCAGAGCTGTTGGTCACCTCCGCCACCACACCCGCAGCTGAGAACGACCCGCCGTCACCGCGCGTTCCGAGCACCGACTTGGGCAGCAGCGCAGAGTTGGATGACCTCGCCGCCCGGGACCCGAACCGCGGTGCGCAGGACCGGACCTGCCTCTTCGGCCGACTGCGCCGTGCCGGACTCCATCGATGGATGGTGCCAACGGTCTTCTGCCCGGACCCACCAGTCGAGCGACCAGTCGCGGCCCGAGAGATGGACCATCCCGGCCGGGTCGATCTCCGCGATGGTCCCCGAGTCGACGGTGCCCAGGGGTGTCCATCTCCGCTGGGGCCCGGTCTCGCCACCCTTGCTCAGCGCCCAGGGCACCGTTGCACCGGAACGTTGGCGGCGCGGCATGCGCACCACCGACTCGGTTTCCACACCGGATACGGGTTGGGCGGTTGGCACGGGCGGCTCCGGGTTCGCCTCCGGCGCGGTGTCACTGCGGGAGCAAAGGGATTGCCGCTGATCCCGGCGCCTGTGGGGTACGCCCCTCCGGCGATTCCTCGCGTACGATCAGGGCCTTGGTCGGGTGACTCGGGCATCGCCCGAATCTACGGCAGGGCAACCTCGTGCGCCCCAACGACAACGTTCACGTGTACTCCAGGCTCGGATGCTCCACGCCGCCAGCCTGGCGGCGGATCAGTCCCCGATAGGCGTCGATCGCCGTGGATTCGCCCTGGCACACCTGGTAGACCTCGGAAGCGATCGGCATGTCGATGCCATGGGAACGTGCGAGATTCATGACCACCTTGGAGGTCTTGACCCCCTCGGCGACCATGTTCATGTCGGCAATCACCTCGTCGATCGTGCGTCCACGACCGAGCTGTTCACCGACGAAGCGGTTGCGTGACTGATTCAGACATGCAGGTGGCTATCAGATCGCCCATTCCTGCGAGACCCGAGAAGGTGGCGAACTGACCACCCATCGCCTCGCCCAACCTCGACATCTCCGCCAGCCCACGGGTGATCACGGCCGACTTCGTGTTGTCGCCCGCACCGAGCCCATCGGCCATCCCGGCAGCTATCGCGGTCGACGTTCTTGAGCGCTCCCGCCACCTCACAACCGATCACGTCCCGGTTCACGTAGACCCGGAACATCTGCTGGTGGAAGATCTCCTGGAGGCACTCAGCCACCACTGGATCCTGGGTAGCGATCACCGCCGCCGCCGCGTCTCCGGCCAGAATCTCCTTCGCGAGGTTGGGGCCCGTCAACACGGCTGCCGGATGCCCGGGTACCACCTCGTTGATGATCTGGGTCATCCGCAGGCGGGTGTCCTGTTCGAGGCCCTTGGTGAGCGACATGATCGGGACCCAGGCCCGAACATGTTCGGCCACCAACTCGAGCGCCGACCGGAACCCCTGTGACGGCACACCCATCACGATCACATCGGCGCTCTGGACCGCAGCACGCAGGTCGTCGGTCGCGGTCAGTTCCGGATGGAGCGAGAAACCGGGAAGGTAGCGACTGTTGGTGTGGTCCCGGTTGATCTCCTCGACCTGTTCGGGGCGACGGGCCCACAACACCGTCGGGACCTTCTGAGCCGCGAGGTGGGCGACGGTCGTGCCCCAGGATCCCCCGCCGATGACTGCTATCCGGATGTCCATCGCCCAACCATAGGGGTCACGTACGAGGGTCTGCACCGGCAAACATGTGTGTTGCGCCTTCCCCCTGCCGGGTGCCCGCTCGTATGCTCGGACCCATGGTGGGCAGCGACGAAGAATCCGTGGTTCTGGTTCCACTCAAGTCGTTCACGTCCGCAAAATCGCGGCTGGCAACGCAATGCTCACCAGCCGAACGATCGGCGCTGTCACGCCACATGGCAATCCAGCGTGATCGCGGCGACGGCCCCGCTCCACTGCATCGTTGTCTGCGATGACACCGAGGTAGCGGACTTCGCCGGACTCATGGCGCGGGGATCTTCTGGAGCCATGGACTCGACCTGAACGGCGCGTTGGGCGCAGCCATCGAGTCCGTTGCCCGGCAGGGGACCCGACGTGTGGTGATCGCAGCGGGCGACCTGCCCTTCGCCCACGATCTGGGCCGACCCGACGAGCTCTGCGGTTCCAGACTCGACCCGGACGAGGTCCTCATCGTCGGTGACCGTCACGGCGACGGCACCAATGTCATCTCATTCACCACTGCCACCGCTGTCACGCCCTCGTACGGGCCGGGCTCGCTGCAACGACACATCGAACTGGCCACGGCAGCAGGACTTCGGGTTCGCCGGGTCCACGACGAGGCTCTCAGCTGGGACATAGACACGCCCGATGACCTGGCGGTTCCAGGGCGCCTCGGATCACTCGTCGGGAGTGACCCCTTGCTGCGAATCTCGACCTCTCCCACCTGAGCTGACGGTCCGATGAGAACACCTCGAGGAGTGCACCAGTGATCCACATGGCCCCGAGAACATGAGCACGTCAGGTGCCATACCCAACGGCCCCGGCCTCGATACGCCGCCGAGCGCGATGGTGATCGCAGCACATCCCGACGACGCCGAATTCCAATGCGGCGCCACCTTGGCGGGGTGGGCACGCTCGGGGACGACCATCCAGCACCTGGTTCTCACCGATGGTTCCAAGGGAACGTGGGATCCAGGCGTCGACCAGGACGCCCTCATCGCGCGCCGCCAGAGCGAACAACGAGCCGCCGCGGTGGCCCTCGGAGCCACCGGGGAGGTGGTGTTCCTGGGACGAACCGACGGTGAACTGCTCGACGACCGGGACACGAGGGCTGCGGTCTGCATGGTGATCCGACGCCTGCGGCCGGCAGTCGTGCTGGCACACGATCCCTGGAGGCGCTATCGGCTGCACCCCGACCATGAGGCTGCGGGTCGGCTCGCGGTGAACGGGATAGTTGCAGCCCGGGACCCGTTCTTCTATCCCGAACAGCTCGAGGACGGGCTCCAGCCGCACCGCCCGGATGCACTGCTGTTGTTCGAGGCTGATGTCGTCAACCACCTCCAGGTGGTCTCAGAAGCGGACCTGGCCGCCAAGATCGCCGCACTCGAAGCACATGCGAGCCAGATGGAGACCACCCACTTCTATGGTCTCGGAGGACCGGTTTCCCGCACTGATGCGCTCAGGGAGTTCCGCGACCGGGAACGCCGACGGTGCAGCGAATTGGTGGGGGCCCCCGAAGGATCGCCTGGCCGAGGCCTTCCACATCATCACCGATCAGCTCTGAGCCAGGGCGGCCTGCCGCTCAGTTGCCGCCTGACTCGTCGGCTGCGCCCGTGTTGTCGGCAGCAGTCGTCGGGGGTACTTCTCCACCGGGTTCCACACCTGGATCAGGTTGCGCGCCCGGCAACGTGGTCGGTTCCTCAGAGGACCCCGCTCCCGGAGTCACGGTACCGCCGGGCCGCTCGGGATCGGAGGTGTCCACACCGCCGGGGGCGAACTCAGATGCCGCCACCCGTTCGAGCACTGAACGCTCCACGTCGTAGAGGAAGCCTTCGGGCGATGGCGTCGGCGCAAGGTACTGGATCGCGATTATCACGTCTCCCACGGCGAACATCGACCAGTCCTGGACACCCGTGGGTGACTGGTAGCGACGGTCCACGTGATCTGTGACGGGAGGGTCGCGTTCGATGTCGCGCGAAGTGACCTTGATCCGATTCTCACCATCGGTGCGGAAGAACGTGTCGCACGCCTCGAGTTCCTGGGCCACCTCGTCGATGTACTGCGCGGCCGCGCTCCACTTGTCCACACGGAGCGCCTGGGAGATGATCCGCGCATTGTTGGTGTCGTCGGCCCACACGGCAGCTTCCTTGGCCGAGAGCGGCGTGGGTGTGGGCACCTTGGTGCCACATACATCGGCACCGAGCACACCGAATGCTGCAAGCGCAGGATCACCTTCGGTCCAACCCGGACCGAGGTCCTCCTGGGTCACGAGCGCATCGGAGACATCGACGGTTCCTGCGAGCGATGCCTGATCGAGGGAGATGGCCGATGACGCCTTGTAGTTGATGTAGCGAAGCGGGAAGCCCATCGCATATCCCACGCCCATTCCGAAGATGGCAACGATCGCCGCCAAAAGCACGATCCTCGACATCTGGGAACCGACGCGGCGCGGACGCCCTGGTGAACGCACCGGCCGACTTGGTGGGCTGCTCCGCCTCTGCCGCTCCGATCTCCGGATCAGTCGGCACCACCTCGGATGGCGCGCCCTGCCCGGCCCCCATGGAGGGCTCGGGTTGCGCTGATTGTTCACCGGGCTCTTCAGTCGTCACCGTGGGCCGCCTCACCGGCATACCGATCTGCCCATTCGGCCAGATCCTCGGGGGGTAGCTTTCGCAAACAGGAGGCCCGGAGTGGTGAACGGGTCGCCTGGCGCCACCGCAGCGCGACGCGGAACGGACCGAAACCCCCGTCGAGGAGCAGATCCGACACGTTCGCAGCCGGGAACGACGAACTCAATGCCTCGGCCGCCCCGGGAACGAATGGGGCAGAGGCCACCGAGTGGAGCAACGCCAGCTGCAGGGCGTTGCGCAACGTGGCAGCAGTGCGGTCCCGATCGACCTTGATCGTCTTCCACGGCTCGCGTTCCTCCAGGTAGAGGTTGCCCTCGGCCCACAGCGCCCGCAGCGCTGCCGCCGCCCTGCGGAACTCGAGCGCGTCCAGGCGGTCCAGGTACTCCGGTCAGCCGTTCGGCGACCCGCTCCCAGAGTGCCTCCTCGATCGGCCCGTCGGTACCACCCTCGGGCACCATGTCGCCGAAGTGCCGCGTCGACCTGGGTCGCAGTACGGTTGACGAAGTTGCCGAAGGTGCCCACGAGGTCCTTGTTGACCGCGTCGCCGAAGAGCTCCCAGGTGAAGCTGGAGTCGTCGGACTCAGGTGCGTTGGCCATCAGGTACCAGCGCCAGCAGTCAGCGGGCAGCCAGGTCGAGGGCGTCCGACATGAACACGCCACGGCCCTCCGAGGTGGAGAACTTGCCGCCGTAGTAGGTGAGCCAGTTGAACGACTTGAGCCGGTCGACCGAGCTTCCAGTCCTCACCCGAGCCGAGGATCGTCGCCGGGAAGCTCAGGGTGTGGAACGGCACGTTGTCCTTGCCCATGAACTGGGTGTAGGTGACGTCGCCGGCGCCGCGGTCGCGGTGCCACCAGCGGTCGAAGCCGCCTCGGGCATCATCGCCGCCCATACCCGCGTCGGCCCACTCCCGGGTGGCGGACAGGTAGCCGATCGGCGCGTCGAACCACACGTACCAGACCTTGCCCGCCGCCTCGGGGAAGTCGTCGGGATCCACCGGTATGCCCCAGTCGAGGTCGCGGGTGATGCCTCGGTCCTCGAGGCCCTCGTCGAGCCACTTGTAGGCGATCGACCGGGTCAGCTGCGGCCAGTCGTCCTTGGTGTCGACCCATTCCCGGATGCGGTCCGGCGAGCTTGCGACTGGCAGCAGGAACACGTGGGTCGCTGTCGCGCACCTCGAGTTCGGTGGAACCCGAGATCGCTGAGCGGGGCTCGATCAGGTCGGTCGGGTCGAGCTGCTTGCCGCAGTTCTCGCACTGGTCACCACGGGCCCGTTCGTAGCCGCAGTTGGGACAGGTTCCGATGACGTAGCGGTCCGGCAGGAACCGCCCGTCGGCGACCGAGTACACCTGCGCCGTCGTGCGGATCTCGGTGAATCCCTCGGCCTTGAGTCGCCGGGCCATGTGAGCGGTCAGCTCGTGGTTCTGCGGCGCCGAGGTGCGGCCGAACCAGTCCCATGACAACCCGAAGCGCTCCCCGAGGACCCGCTGGGTCTCGTGCTGGCGTGCGCAGTATTCGGCCACGTCCAGCCCCGTCGGCGAGTGCCGCCAGCTCGGCCGGGGTGCCGTGCTCGTCGGTGGCGCAGATGCCAGCACCTCGTGGCCCGCCGAGCGCAGGTACCGGGCGTACACGTCGGCCGGGCAGCATCGATCCGACCAGGTTGCCCAGGTGCTTCACGCCGTTGATGTACGGCAGGGCGCTGGTGATCAGGTGTCGTGCCACGTGGGTCCTAGCTAACTTTCGTCACGCACACCGGTGTGGTGCGCCGGGGGTAGTGCACTGTCGGGCTGTGCACTAGGTATGTGCACAAGGTCTGTGCCAAAGGGTCTCTGTACAGATGGATCGTACCGGGGTCACCGCCGAGTGTCGCAGACCACTCCTAGCATCGAGCCATGACCAGCTCCGACACAACCCCTCCGTCGGCAGCCGAGGTGCCCCCGATCGTCGGTTTCGACATCGAAACCGATACCTCCACGGGAGGTCTCGACCCGGCAACTTCGTCGGTAGTGGCCGTGGCACTCTCGGGAGATTTCGGCGAAGAGGTGATACTCGGCACTGAAGCCGAGATCCTCACCCGTACCGACGAGCGGATCGCCGAGATCGGCTGGGGTCTCCTGGTCACATGGAACGGCGCGGGATTCGATCTTCCGTTCGTGGCCCATCGTGCAAGGTTGTTGGGTATCGACCTGCGCCTCGTCACCACCGAGGACCCCCTACGCCGCAATCGTCACGAGCCGGACCGCAGCGCAGTCCGCGCACGATGGGCCGCGATGGTCCACCTCGACGGCTACCAGCTCTACCGCGCCGATGTGGGTCGCACGTTCGGAATCTCGTGTGCCCTGAAGCCACTCGCCCGGCTGATGGGCCTCGCGCCGGTCGAACTCGACCGCACAACTCTGCACACCCAACGTCCGGAGGCGATCTCTGAATATGTGGCGTCAGATGCGCGGGTAGCAGCTGAACTCGTCCGTAGGCGGATGCCCGCCGCACTCTCGATGGCCGACTGGCCGCTGGCTCGGCCGACGGTTGCTCATCGTCCCGGAGCGGTGCGCGAGACTGACTCGATGCTGACATTCGAACCGTCGCACATGAGCCCGTCACCGGTGGATGCATCGCCGACCGACACGGATCCTGTGGTCTCGACTTCACCAGGTTCGGGGCACCAGTGAGCGGCATCACATTTGATGACGTGACGAAGCGCTTCGGTGAAACGGCCGCCGTGGAGAACATGACCCTCGAGGTGATCGACGGCGAGTTCATGGTGTTGTTGGGACCCTCGGGTTGCGGCAAGTCCACGGCCCTCAGAATGATCGCCGGGCTCGAAGAAGTCACCGAGGGAATGCTCTCGATCGGCAATCGCGTCGTGAACAACATCCCGCCGCGTGAACGCGACATCGCGATGGTCTTCCAGAGCTATGCGCTCTACCCCCACATGTCGGTCCGCAAGAACATCGAATCACCCCTCGTGGCCAACAAGAAGACCCGGCTGCCCGCCGCGGAACGCACCGAGCGCATCAACGATGCCGCGCAGATCCTCGGCCTGACCGAATACCTGGATCGAAAGCCGGGCGAGCTCTCCGGTGGCCAGCGTCAGCGCGTTGCGCTCGCTCGTGCGATCGTCCGTAGGCCCCAGGCCTTCCTCATGGACGAACCACTGTCCAACCTGGATGCCAAGCTCCGCACCCAGACCCGCCTCGAACTGGTCGATCTGCATCGGCGGCTGGGGACGACGTTCGTCTATGTGACCCACGACCAGGTGGAGGCCATGACGATGGCGGACCGCATCGCGATAATCAATGACGGACACGTGCAGCAGGTCGGCCGGCCCCAGGAGGTATACGACCTTCCCGCCAATCTCTTCGTGGCGCAGTTCATAGGCAGCCCACCGATGAACACGATCGCCGGCACCGTGGAGGTCTCCGGTTCACAGACATCCATCGTCACCGGGGCAGGCACCGTCGAGATCGGGAGATCCTTTGGCGCGACCGACGGTACAGCCGTGGTGCTCGGCGTGAGACCGGAGCACATGGGCCTTGCCGAGACGACAGCGGGCCGACAACAGGGCTCCGGGCTGCAGGGAACGGTCGAGAACATCGAGATGCTCGGCCATGAGCGGCATCTGCTTGGCAGAGGTCGGTCCGGGAGTCATGGTGGCCCGCATCGACCCGCAGATCGAACCACCCGCAATAGGCGACGCGGTGACCCTCACGATCGATCCGCAACACGCCCAGCTCTTCGATGCGACCACCACCGCCCGCCTGGAGGCCGGGTCCATCGACACCGGGGTGGCCGGCGGGTGACCACGACAGTCGAGCGAGCCCCCGACCGCGCGCCCAAACGCACGTCCCAGAAAGTCCGAGAGGGGATCCTCGGATGGGCTTTCATGCTGCCGGCGCTCGCTATCTTCGTCGGATTCTTCTACTACCCCCTCTACCGCCTCATCAATATGGCGCTGCACAGGGAGAACCGCTTCGGGATCGGAACTGCCCCCTATGTCGGCCCCTCGCAGATCGTCGACACCCTCACGGGCAACGACTTCCTGGAAGGACTCCTCCACTCCGGGCTCTACATGCTCTACACGGTGCCGCTCGGGCTGATCCTCGGGATACTCCTTGCCGTTGCCGCCAACCGCAAGCTCCACGGAATCGGCACCTACCAGACGATCTTCTCCTCCACGGTGGCCACTTCCGTGGCAGTCGCATCGGTCATCTTCTTCACACTGGTCAACCCCGAGGTGGGGTACTTCAAGAACGTCGCCTGGCTCAGCCTCTCCAATCCGGATACCGCGCTGTTCTCCGTGAGCCTGTCCTCCGTGTGGCAGAACCTCGGCCTCACCTTCATCATCGTGTTGGCGGCGCTGCAGGCAGTCCCCCAGGAGGTCGAAGAAGCTGCCGCCCTCGATGGGTACGGCCCGGTGCGCCACTTCTGGCGGATCACCGTGCCACTCATCAGCCCTGCGCTGTTGTTCCTCGCCGTGGTGCTCGTGGTGTTCGCCCTACAGGCCTACGCCCAGGTCGAGCTACTCACCAACGGGGGGCCCGGTTCCGCCACCGAAACCCTGTTGTACAAGATCGCGGATCCCCAGGGGATCCGTCCCATAGGGATCAGGGCGTCCATGTCACTCGGCTTGTTCGTGCTCACCGCGGTGGTGGCCGCGACCCAATACGGTCTGCTGTCGAGGCGGGTGCACTATGGCGACTGACCGTACGCTCCGGGCACAGGCCTCGGACACCATCGAAACGCCGGCGACGACGCGCCGTGCAGCCGCGGAACCACCACCTGGGAGAAACAGAGCCAACCACCACACAAGGCGCACGATCGCGACCGTTGGCTGGTACGGAACGCTCTCGGCGCTGTCGGTAGTCATCCTGTTCCCCATCTACATGTTGATCATCCGCGCGATCTCCTCGCCGCTGGCTTTCATCAATGCAGGTCAACCCCTCTGGCTGGTCCAACCCGAGTGGGACATATTCTCCCGCGCATGGTCGGATGCAGGCCTGGCGCGGGCAATGGCGCTGAGCGCGGGGATAACGCTGGTCATCATGACGGCCCAGTTCATCACCTCCGTCTTGGCCGCATACTCGTTCGCTTTCCTCGAATTTCCCTTCAAGAAGCTCCTCTTCGCAGTCGTCATCGGCACCCTGCTGCTGCCGATCGAAGTGACCCTCATCGCCAACGAGCGCACGATCCGCGAACTCGGCTGGCTGAACTCCGTCCAGGGGCTCTCCGTACCCTTCTTCGCGAGCGCTCTCGGCATTTTCTTGATAAGGCAGGGATTCCTCGGCCTTCCCCGGGACCTGCGCGATGCGGCAACCCTCGACGGCTACGGTCACATCAGATTCATGTTCCGGGTCGCGGTACCCCTTGCCAAGCCGGTCATCGGGTCGTTCCTGGTGATCTCGTTCCTCGGAGCGTGGAACCAGTACGTCTGGCCCCGCAACGCCACCGATTCAAACTCCTGGCAGACGGTGCAGATAGCGCTCCGTACACTCACAACCACGAGAATCGACGAGATCAACCTGGCTTTCGCGGGCGCCATCATCGCGGCGCTCCCACTGGTCGTGCTGCTCATGTTCTTCCAACGACAGATGGTGCGTGGCCTGACCGCAGGTGCGGTCAAGGGCTGACAGACCCAACTATGGTCCCCGACCAAGCCGAACATCCGGCCAACCCGATCCACCCGAGGTGACGATGAAATACACGAGCTCGAGACGACCGCTCCACACAATGCTGTTCGCCGTACTGGGCACCTTCGCCCTGCTCACGGCCGCGTGTGGTGGTTCCGACAAGGGATCATCCGGCTCGGAGGGGGCATCCGAATCCTCGGCGAGCGACTGTCCGGTAGATGCGCTCGAGAACGCCGACGGGGTGGTCGACATCACCCTCTGGCACGCCATCGTCGGCCTGGCGGCCGACACCGTTGAGCAGTTCGCCGAGGAGTACAACGCCTCCCAGGACAAGGTGAAGGTCACCGTTGAATCCCAGGGTGCCAACTACGAGGAACAACAGACCAAGTTCCTCGCAGCGCTCCGTGACCCCTCGACGCTGCCCGACATCATGCTGGCTGAGGACACCAACACCCAGTCCATGATCGACTCCCAGGCGGCGCTTCCTGCGCAGGCTTGCATCGACGCCGACCCCAAGGCCGGTGAGGTGTACGACAACTTGATCCCTGCGGTCGCCAAGGGATACTCGGTGGAAGGTGTCCAGTGGCCCGCTGCCTTCGGAGTTTCCACCCCGGTCATCTACTACAACAAGGCACACTTCAGGGCTGCGGGTCTCGACCCGGAGAAGCCGCCCGCCAACCTGGCGGAGGTGCGTGCGGATGCACAGGTGATCAAGGATGCCAAGGCCGCCGGCAAGATCGTCGACGCGGATGGCAAGCCCGTCCCTGATGGAGCCCCTTTCGTGTTCCGGGCCGACGCCTGGTGGTTGGAGAACCTCTCATCCTCGGCAAAGAACGAACTCGTGAACGAGAACAATGGCCGTGATGGACTTGGCGACGAATCAAAGTTGCTGAACCCCACGACCACCGAGTGGAGCGAGTGGATGAAGGCGATGACCGATGATGGTCTCCAGAAGACGATCGCCTACTCGGCGACCTTCGACGGCTACCTCTCAGTCGCCACACAGAGCGCATCGATGCTCATCGAGACCTCTACTGCCGGGACCACCGTGGACGCCCTCATCAACGGAACGATGCGTCCGGAGGACGTCGGAGCCGATGCCGGCACCGATCTCTCAGGGCTCGCGTTTCCCGACCTCGATCTCGGAGTCGGGCAGCTTCCCGGCCCGACCGAGGCAGGCTCGGGCCAGATCGGGGGCAACGCCTGGTACATGATCGGGGCGGGTCGTTCCCCCGAACAGATCGCAGCAGCGTGGGACTTCCTCAAATGGATCAACCAGACTCCGCAGTTGGTCAAGTGGACCGAGCAGGGTTCCTACCTGCCCGTGTTCTCCAACGCAGAGGAGGACCCGGGACTGCAGGCGTACTTCAAGGACACGCGGCCCGGCGCTTGGCTCGCAACCTCACTGGAGAGCCTCAAAAAGGTGGATCCTGAGTTCCCCGGGCCAGTGATCGGCCCCTACAAGGAGTTTCGCAGCGCGGTACGTGCCGCGATCGAGGACAGCCTGATCGGTGGAAAGCCGGTCGCCGAATCCTTCGACGCGGCGAACACCAAGTTCCAGGAGGCGCTTGATACCTACAAGGCCGAGGTCGGCGGCTAGAGCCACCTCCCACATCGCTTCTGTGTTGCGTGCGTGGCGCCATGCGCTACGCACGCAACACAGAACATGAGTCAGAGAAGTGAAAGCTCCTCAGAGAAGATCGAGGCGACGTGCCATGTCGCTGATGAAGCGTGCCTGCGGATCGAGCTTGGAGCGCACCTCCTGCCACTGCGGAAGCCTCGGGTACATCTCCCGGATCAGTTCCGGGCGAACCCTCGAATCCTTCGCCAGGTAGATACGTCCCCCGACTGCCACGACCAACTCGTCCAGCTCATCGAGGAGGGGCTCCAGTCCCGGACCCACCGGCATGTCGAGTGCCAGCGTCCAGCCCTTGAGCGGGAACGAGAGATACCCCTGATTGGATTCGCCCATGCGCTTCAGCACGGCGAGGAAGGACGAGATCCCGGCGCCGGAGAGGCGACCCACCGCCTGGCGGATGACCTCCTCGGCTCCGTCGGGCACGACGCACTGCCATTGCAGGAAGCCCCGATGACCATAGATCCGATTCCATTCGGCGATCATGTCGAGCGGATGGAAGAAAGCCTCGATGCTCATCAGGGCACCGCGCCGCCGGGCAGGAGCCTTCCGGAACCAGAGTTCGTTGAACGCCATGATGCTGGCGCGGTTCAACATCCCTGATGGGATCAGATCCGGCGGTGATGGAAGCTGCGCCGTCCTGAACTCCAGCGGAGCCTGGATACCTGCAGCGCCGGCCTCCTCCCCGGTCGGCGAAACTCCCACGATCGAGCACCGAACGACCCAACGATCGACCCCGAGCCATGAGGTCGATCCAGGCGACCGAATAGTCGTAGCGATCATCACCCTCGACCATCAGCGACATCACGTCGTCGAGATCGTTGGCACGGTCGGTGTCGACCCGAAGACGCGATGAAGTGATCGGCTTCATGCGGATGGTCGCATCGAGCACAATGCCGGTGAGACCCATCCCGCCTGCGGTCGCCCAGTAGGCCTCGGGTTCCCGGGTGGGAGAGATCACCCGGATCTCACCGTTGCCATCGAGGAGGCGGATCGATTCCAGATGATCACACCACGAACCGGCCTGATGGTGGTTCTTGCCATGGATGTCGGCCGCTATCGCGCCGCCGACGGTCACCATGCGGGTCCCGGGGGTCACCGGCACGAACAACCCGAGCGGCACGAGTCGCTCCATCAGTTCGTGGAGGCTCGTTCCCGCTCGAGCGGTGACGGTCGCTCCACTCAGGTCGATATCGGTGATTCCGGCGTTGGAGGGACCATCGAGGACGAAGCCACCGGCGTTCTGCGCGCAGTCGCCGTAGGCCCGACCCAGACCCCGGGCAACCATGCCTCTCGGACCGGTCGCCTCGAGAGCGTCCAGGGTCTCGGAGTCGTCGTGGGCCTCCACAACGACGGCCGCGCTCGGACTCGTGCGTCCCCAGCCGCTCAGGACCTGGCGTGTCGACTTCACGCGTAGACCCCTACGAAGATGCATCCCACCAGGAGCAGCCCCATCAGTTGCATCTGGCGATCATGCAGTATCACGTCCTCGGGCGCCGAGCCCTCTCCCTTGTCGACCAACAGCGCATAGCGCAACACCGCGATCAACAGGGGCACGATCGACAGCTGCGCCCAGGGAGTTGCCACAGCTGTGACAACTGATGCATCCGAACCTGCTTCCACCGCCCACAGGCAGTAGCTGATGACGGTTCCTGACGCCGCCAGGGTCTGCACGAAGTTGAGGTACCCGGGGCTGTACTCCCCCAACGTTGCCCGCAGGGATGCTGCCCGGTCACCCAACTCGGCTGCCTCCGCCCGGCGCTTCGCAGCAGCGATGAACAGTGATCCGAACAGTGAGATCACGAGGAACCAGTCAGAGACATCCACGCCGGCAGCGAATGCGCCACCCAACAGCCTCAGGATGAATCCTGCCGAGAGGATCACGAGATCCAGCACGACAACGCGCTTCAGCCAGAACGAGTAGGCGGTGGTCAGCGCTGCATAGCCGGCAACGATGCCAGCAAGTGCCCAGTTGGGGTCGTGCGAGAATCCCTGGTTGAACAGTGCAATCAGGATGCCCGCTACGAACATGATGCCCGCAGCCGGTATGGCCAGGCCCATCGGTACCACCCCGGCGGCGATCGGGCGGTCGCGCTTCGTGGGGTGGGCGCGGTCGGATTCCACATCCAGGATGTCATTGACCACATAGGTCGCCGAGGACACCAGGCAGAACGCCACGAATCCCAGAATCGTCAACCTCAGGTAGTACGTAGACTCGAACGGGTTGAGCACTCCCGCGGCGCCCGGGGCCACGAAGACCAGGACGTTCTTGGCCCACTGTTTCGGACGCGCCTCGCGTATCAGGCCGCGCGCCAGTGAATCGCTCGAACGGTGCGTCACGGAGCCGGGCTCCTGGGTCGTCTGGTCGGTCACATCAAGGTTCCAATGGTGAGGTCGTCTGGATGCGAACCACGCCCGAAACTGGGCGGGCCGGCTCAGCCACGACCATCCGGAGCGGATGGTCCCCCGGATGAGAAGTGTACCGGCGGACCCACATCGCCTGAAACACCGCGAACAACTGTTCTCATCGCTCTCCGCGGACCCGCATGCGCTCAATGTGGGCAACCATCGCGTCGATCGTCGCTGTCTCGGCGTTGTTGTACATGTGGCCGTGCGCAGCACGGAACAGGCGGTCGTTGACTGCACGGCCCAGCCCGCCTGGATCGAGCGCCGCAACAACGGCGACATCGGGGGATCCGGCATCGCCCTCACGATCGAGGTCACGAAGCACCGAGTACAGGTTGTGGGCGGCTTCATCGGCTTCGGGCAGTTCGACGAGGTGGACGCCCAGTCCCCTCGAAACGAGTGCTTCCACAACCTCCGCCGACAGCCCGGCTACCGCGGCCGTGAGCACCACTGGCACATGCGGCGCATAGTGGGAGACCGAGGTCCCGGGCGACTCAGCCAGGTCACCCGGTGCCACGGTCACGGTCTCGGTGGTATCGAGAGCCCCATCTCCCAGGACGGCGCGTAGATCCTCGATCGGCACGCCACCGGGTCTCAGAATCCGTGGTCGGCCGTTTCCGAAACCCACAACCGTCGATTCCACGCCCAGCGTCGTGGGCCCACCGTCGATCACTGCACGGATCCGTCCACCCAGTCCGTCGAGCACATGCTGCGCACACGTGGGGCTCACCCGACCGAAACGGTTGGCGGACGGTGCTGCGAGAGGAACACCGCAAGCCTCGATGACATCGAGCGCCACCTGATTGGCGGGGCACCGCAGGCCCACCGTCGGTCCCATGGAAACCTCCTTCGCCAACGACCAGCCACCGCTGGGAGAACCCGTTGCTGACCTGGGCACCACAATCGTCAACGGTCCGGGCCAGAAGGCTTGCCGCGAGCGTGCGGGCCGCCCCTCCGCCCACCGACAGGTCGCCCAGGAGCTCCGCCGCCGGAATGCTCGCCACATGGACGATCAGTGGATCCGAATAGGGCCGGCCCTTTGCGCGGAACACCGCTCGTACCGCGGTGGGGTTCGTGGCATCGGCCGCCAACCCGTACACGGTCTCGGTGGGAATTCCCACCAGCTGTCCGGCAAGCAGAAACTGCGCCCCCCGCTCGATCCCATCCGCGTCGCAGCGCAGCACCTCGGTTCGGAACTCGGAGTCTGCGACAGGTTCGGGGGACATCGGCGCAGCACAATACCCGACCCCATAGATCGTGGAGTCCGCAACCACAGCTACGCTGTGTCCGACGAGCGCAACCCAGATGGCACAACGAGGCGGATCACGACCGACCGGAGCCGCAATGACACCTACCAAGCCGGACCAACCCAGAACCCCTGTCGGCGATGGACCCGGCAACGTTCGTGACGGGGGCGACTCCACCACGGTGCCCGGGTCGGATTCCGCGGATTCACCTGCGCCGCGCTCTGTGGGACCCTGGTGGAGTCCACTGGGAGCGATCGAACGCGGCTCTGCGGTGTTTCGCTGGACCGAGAAACGGCTGGCCCGTCAACCGCTTGCCCGTCTCACCACCGTTGCCCCCCGGACAGCTCGATGGGCGACGCAGATCATCGGGCAGCAGGTTACGGACCCCGACCCCGCCAACCCGCTGATCCGACTCACTCCGTCCCTGCTGGGACAGGTCGCGGTCGATGAGTCGGTGATGGCACTGGCGGTGGGACCCAACCGCTTCCCGAACCGAAGCGACTACGAACGTGTCGGCGCAGAACTCGCTCTTGCGAGCGATCGCCTCGAAGCGGCTGGATACCTCGACGATCCCCCGTCATATCATTCGAGTCCCCCTACTCTCACACACCCTGCCACCAGCAACGGATGGGCCCTCGGCCGTACATACGAACGAATCAGCTGGCCAAGCGGATACGAGCCGCCCATCGCACTCCCGGGTTGGGACCGATGGTCGGGGTTCGAGGCCAACCGCATGGCCTCGGCATGGGTGATGGCTCGCACTGACAGGCCGCGTCCCTGGATGGTGTGCATCCACGGTTTCGGCATGGGTGCACCGTTCACGGACCAGTTCGCGTTCCACGTCAAGCACCTCCACGACGACCTGGGCATCAACCTCGCGGGCGTGATTCTCCCGGCACACGGATCCAGGCGACCGAGCCCCATCAGCGGGGAACAGTTCCTGAACTTCGACCTCATGCACGCGGTTCACGGGTTGTCGCAGTCACTCTGGGACGTACGTAGCCTCCTGAGCTGGGTCCGGGTCCAGAACCCCACGCAGCTCGGTGTGATCGGAGTGTCGCTCGGCGGATACGTGACGGCACTGACCGCTGCATTCGAGTCCGACCTCGACCTCACGCTGGCAGGTATCCCGGTGGTGGACTTCGTGGAGATGTTCCGCCACCATTCACCCCGCCATGTCCAGATGAGGGCGCTGGAACACCACATTCTCGATGAGACGGCGGAACGCGTGATGTCGGTCGTGTCCCCGATGCAGATGCCGGTGACGGCTCCGGAACGTGCCCGGGCGATCTTTGCCGGCATGGGCGATCGACTCGCTCCCCCCGGACAGGCGCGCCAGCTCTATGAGCACTGGGGCTCTCCCGACATGTGCTGGTACCCGGGCAACCACGTCGGCTACCTGTGGGCGGACAAGGCATGGACATTCGTGGACGAAATGCTCGAGGCGAGGGGTTTCAGCACCGAACCTCATCGCCACAGGATTGAAACCGACACAGGAGAAACATGACGGACCCACGACGACTGGTGATCATCGGCGCAGATGCCGTCGGTATGACCGCGGCCTCCCAGGCGCGCCGGATGTGCGCTCCTGAGGATCTCGACATCGTGGGATTCGAACGAGGTTCGTGGACCTCGTACTCAGCTTGTGGTCTGCCCTACCTTCTGGGCGGGTTGGTGGAACGACCGGATCAGTTGGTCGCCCGCACTCCCGAGGACTTCGCTCGGCTCTCGATCAATGTGCACATGCACCACGAGGTCACCGCCATGAGCACGGACGACCGAACCGTTACCGTGCTGGATCGCGATGGCGGAGTCGAGCGAACCGAGTCATGGGACGAACTCGTGATCGCCACCGGGGCGCGAGGTATCAAACCTCCCCTCGACGGCATCGATTCCGAAGGTGTCCATCAGCTGCGCACGCTCGACGACGCGGCGGCGATCGAGCACCGGATCGCAGCCGGCGCCCGAGACGCAGTCGTGGTTGGAGCGGGCTACATCGGCCTCGAAGTTGCCGAAGCACTCGTCGAGCGGGGCCTGAAGGTCACCGTCATGGAAATGGCCGACTCCCCCATGGCCGCGACACTGGACCCGAACATGGCGGAACTCGTGAGTGACGCGGTCCGCGCGGCAGGGGTCGACCTCCGCCTCGGATCCGCGGTAACGGAGTTCGAACACTGCGGCGGCTCCCTGAGCGGGGTCGTGGCCGGTGGCACCTCCGTTCGTGCCGACCTCGCAGTTGTCGGCCTGGGCGTCCGACCCAACAGCGAGCTGGCAGCGAACGCCGGAATCAAGATCGGACCAACGGGTGGTATCCGCACCGACGACCGGATGCACACGAGTGCAACCGGGGTCTGGGCCGGAGGCGACTGTGTCGAGGTGACGAACCGCATCACCGGCGCCCCGATGCATGTGGCGCTGGGGACACATGCCAACAAGCACGGTCGAATCATCGGAACCAACATCGGCGGTGGTGCTGCCACATTTCCGGGAGTCATCGGCACGGCGATCACCAAATTCGGCGACCTGGAGATCGCCCGGACCGGACTCACGACGCGTGAGGCGGAATCAGCCGGAATGGACGTGTCGGTATCGGTGGCACGTTCGGATACCCGCGCCCGGTACTACCCGGGAGCGTCGGGCGTGACGGTCAAGACCCTGGTGAGGCGGACCGACGGAGTCCTCGTCGGCGCGCAGGTCGTCGGCGGCTCCGGCGCAGGCAAACGCATCGATGCCCTCGCAGTTGCAATCTGGGCGGGGATGACGGTCGACGACCTCGCCATGGCCGACCTGTCATATGCCCCACCGGTCTCGCCCGTGTGGGATCCCGTCGTGTTCGCTGCCGGCATCGCGGCCAAGGAACTCCACGGGTAGCGCCTGCACCAATAGCTCAGCCCCGCCAAGTCACCTACACGACCGCCATGACAGACACGCGCCCACTCAAGCTCCAGTTCTCCACCTCGGCTCCCCATGTCGGGGCGCTTCCCGCTACGCGCGCCGAAGTGGCATTCGCCGGGCGTTCGAATGTCGGCAAGTCATCCTTGATAAACGCCCTGGCCAACCGCAGGGACCTCGCACAGACCTCCAAGACCCCTGGTCGTACACGGTTGTTGAACGCCTTCACTCTCGTCGAAGGTACCGAGCCACACGCGGGCGTGGTCGATCTACCGGGCTACGGCTATGCCAAGGTGCCCAACCACGTGAAGGACACCTGGGGACCCATGATCGAGGACTACCTGCTCGAGCGCGCCCAATTGGCCATGGTGCTGGTGCTCGTCGACGGTGAAGTGGGCCCTACCCAACTCGATCTCGGCATGCTCGACTGGGTACGCGACAGCCAGGTCCCCCATTCGGTGATCGCTACGAAGCACGACAAGGTCCGCTCCTCGACGAGAACCAAACGCCGCAGGGAACTTGCGGCCAAGTGCGAGCTGGAGCCACGCGATGTTCTCTGGGTGAGCGCTGCCAAGGGCGTGAACATCGATGTCCTCCGAGGTCGCGTCCGGGAGTGGATCGACATCTGAGCGTCGACCAGGGGGCTGACAACCGCCTCGGTTCACCCTCAACCCAACTCAACTCAACAAGGCATCCAGCTGACGGTGCAGCGCTGAGGTGAGTCGCTGTGGCTCGGGCATCGCCCGTGAGCAGGTGATCACCATCACGTCCATGTGGTCGGCATATGACCATGCCGTGATGTTCACCCCGATCCCCTCCAGGACCGGACCCGCCGAATAGAACTCCACCAACTCGGCGCGACTCACCGAGAGGTGCTCGCGCGGACCCATCACGTTCGAGCAGATCACATTCGTCGGCGCCCGGTGGAAGTCCGCCATTCCGAGACGCGAGTACGCACGCATCACCCATCGGAACATCGTTGGCGGCGTGTACCCCAGGAGGGTCTCCATCACGTCCGCCCCGAGGGCATCGTGAACCCGCTTCGCCGAATCCATCGATCCATGCACCGCTGAGAGTCGTTCCACCGGATCCGCTATCTCGGTGTGCAGGGAAACGAACAGGTTCGACACCTTGTTGCCGGTCGACCTGGGCCTGGCACCGACAGGTTCGACCGACACCGCACCGCCGGTGGGGCGGGGCTCTGAACTCACGGGGACACTCGCAGTCAACGATGAACGTGGGTGCTCACCCGACTCGGCCAGGACATCACTCAGTGCGCCACCCACAAGCGTCAGGAACACATCGTTCACCGAGCACCCGTGACGCCGTTTCGCCTCCAGTACGCCGGCAAGGTCGAGTGTGGTGGTCGCAACCGTCCGCGCAGCGGTGATGGAACGGTTGAATGATGTCGACGGAGTATCGAGTATCGGACGCGGTGGCGCCGCCGCTCCCCCACGTTCCAGTTCACCGAGGACCCTGGATCGACGCCTGATGGCCTTGGACACCGAGCGCACCACTGATGGGAGGGCTGCCACGTCCCTCGCGACGTCAACCACTGCCTCACGCAGCAGTTCGCCACGGGTCGGGGGCATCAACCGGGCACTTTCGCCCTCAGCGGGACCGTTCTCGCTCATCAGGTTGCCGAGAAGTGCATTGGCAGCCACACCGTCCGCGACACAGTGATGCAACTTCACCAGTATCCCCAGTCGGCCATCCCTGCGGCCCTCGAGTATCCACACCTGCCACAAGGGACGCCGGCGATCGAGTGGCCACCCGGCGAGGCGGCCGACGAGGGCATCTGTAGCGGCGTCATCGCCGGGGGTCGGAACCCGGCCGGCCCGGATGTGATAGTCGAGATCGGGATGGGCCACAGGCACCCAGACCGGATAGTGCAGGTCGAAGGGAACGGAGACGAGGCGGCGGTTGAATGCAGGAAACCGCCACATGCGTTCAGCAATCGCCGCTTTGAGCACCTCGAAGCTCTGGGGTGCCCCTGCCACGTCCAGCACGACGAGCTTCAGAGTGTGCATGTGTTCGGTGGGGGTCTCGTTGTAGAGGAAACTCGCGTCCAGACCGCTGAGGCGCTCGAAACGGTGACGTCCAGCCGAGGAGCGGAGCCGCGAAACATGGGTCACACACAGATCCTAGATCCAACCCTTGCGTCTACAATCGATGCCGTGACCGTCCCGAAGCGCCTGAGCGCTGCCGACAGTTGGTTCCTGTACCTCGAGGGACCCACGATGGGACTCCATGTGACCGGTCTGATGCTGCTCGACCCGAGCTCCAGTCCCGATACCTTCGACTACTCGCGTTTCGAGGAGTTGCTCGAGGCACGTATCGGCCTCCTGGACGCACTGCGGTACCGGGTCGTGCCGGTACCGTTCGGGATCGATCATCCCCTCCTCGTACACGAGGAACCGGACCTCTCCAAGCACGTCCGGCACGTCGTCCTACCGGGAAAGCCAGGCTCCGCCAAGGCCAAGCGTGAATGGCGAGCGCTGCTCGATGAGTTCTGCGCGTCCCACCTCGACCGAACACGTCCTCTCTGGGAGATGCTCTTCGTCGAAGGCCTACCCGAGGGACGGGTCGCTCTTGCCGCGAAACTCCACCACGCGATGATCGACGGAATCAGCGGGGTGGGCTTCATGGCCGACCTGTTGGATCTGCGGAGTGACGCTCCGTTGCACCGACCGGACGCCGCTGATCTCTCCGGGGATTCGACAGGTGGGGCTCCGGAGGACAACTCGAACAGCGAACTGCCGACGAGGGTCAGGTCGGGAGAGGCCATGATGCTGGAGGCGATCACACACCGCTTGACCGATCCGATGCGGCCCGTGCGCGCAGTGGCACGTACCGGTTCATCGCTGTTGGGGGCTGCCAGGACGCTCTTCGAGGGTCGCGGCGGCGGACCTGACCAGGCAGCGCCGTTCCGCGCGCCCCACACCCCCCTCAACGGGTCGCTCACTCCACGACGATCCGTCGCATACGGTTCAGTATCCCTCGAACGGGTCAAGCGCATCCGGCGCTCCCACGATGTGACGCTGAACGACGTGTTCCTCGCAGCGTGCGCCTCGGCTCTTCGGGACCACCTCCAACGTACCGGCGAGCTCCCCGACCGACCACTCGTCGCTTCGGTACCCGTATCCATGCATGACGCAGGCTCCGGCGGGTCCACCGGCGCCACGAACCAGGTGTCGAACATGTTCGTGAACCTGCCGGTCAACGTCGGGGATCCGATCGAGAGGCTCATGGGTGTCCACCGCAGCGCCCTCGGCGCCAAAGCCGTTCAGGGTGCCATGGGTCCGGAGATGCTCGGCGACCTGGTCGACCTGATGCCCCCGCCCCTGCTCTCGGGAGCGACGTCGCTCTTCGTCGAATCACGGATGACCGATCGACTTCCACCCGTTCACAGCCTCATCGTCTCCAACGTGCCCGGGCCGGACTTCCCGCTTTATCTCGCAGGAGCCGAGGTCGTCGGCATGTACCCGTTCGGGCCGCTCATGGAGGGTTCGGGGCTCAACATCTCGGTCCTGTCGCTCAACGGACACCTGGACATCGGCCTCATCGCCTGTCCCGACCTGGTGCCGGGGCTCGATGAACTCCTGGCGGGAATCATTTCAGGCTTCTCCGAACTCGAGACCACCTGAGCGCGACGTAGGGGCGTGGGTCCTCAGGCATCACCCGATATGAACACAGGATCTGTGGTGGCAACGGCTGATCCTCCCGTTGGTTCGACCGTGACTGCCCACCCGCTGGTTCCCTCGGGAGCGCTGACGGGCACTTCGACCGTGCCGTCGTCCGTGGGTTCGAACAGGCCCGCGGACACTGCGCCATCGGGAGTGATCCCCCACAGCTGGTAGACGTGGCCCGGCTCCGGGATCGGCACGGCGTCACCCACCACCACCGCCCCATCATGTTGGGCTGAGTGCACGACCTCGAGGTCACTCGAAGCAGTCGCCCCGTCCTCGCCCAGCATTGCAGTGTGCACCGCATCCGGTGCGTCGAGAACCGCTGCCACCTCATTCGTGGAATCGGTCCCACTGGTGCGCGTCGCCATCACAGCTACGACAGCCAGAGCCACGAACACCAGAAGTGCCGCAGCTGCCCCCAACAACCATTGTCGACTGCTCCACTCGTTCCTGCTGCCAGAGCCGCCGATCGCTTGTTCGGGACTCTCGGTTGACCGAGCAGGTTCCACTACCGGGCCCAAATCTTCTGCACCCGTACCTGGGCGCCGAGCTGTCTGGGGGGTCTTTGCAATGAGGTCCAGAGTGGAACCGCGCAACTCAACGGACGGCTCCATGTCCTCGGCGGTGAAGCTCGCTGCAATCTCACGGAACTCGTCGACCTCGGTTCGACACGCTGCGCAGGTCTCCATGTGGGTCTCGAAGCGATGCCGCTCCATCTCATCGAGAGCATCGAGCGCGTACGCAGCTGCGAGGGAGTGAAGATCATCGTTCATCGTTCACCTCCAGGATCGATCTGAGGCGTGACATACCATCACGAATACGGGTCTTGACCGTGCCTTCGGGAACATCGAGCATCACGGCCACCTCGCGGTAGGTGTGGCCCCCGAAGTATGCGAGTTGGATCGATTCACGCTGAGTCTCCGACAACTGTTCGACCGCGCGCTTGATCCGGAACCGCTCGTCCTGCTTCTCCACCGCTTCGGCGACTTCGTCCAGAGGCGGTTCGACCGAAGCGCTCCGTTCTGCATCTACCTGATCACGATTTCGCGAAGCCTGCGATGAACGCACCCGATCCACTGCTCGTCGATGAGCCATCGTGGCGGCCCACGCCCGCACCGAACCACGCCCCGCATCGAAGCGTCCCGCAGTGCGCCAGATCTCCAACATCACTTCCTGTGATACTTCCTCTGCCTGCGCCCGGTCACGCACAACCACGAGCACGACCGCGTGGACCTTCCCGATGAGCAGGTCGTAGAGCTCAGCGAAGGCCTGCTGGTCGCCGTTCGCCACCTTTGCGATCAGGTCGACCTCGAGGTTCTGCCCGACCTCCACCTGTGCGCCCGCGTCACCGGGTCGTCTCCGCTCCTGCACAGCGTCAATGCTTGCAGCTTGCACGGGTCTGCGCACATCTACCCGGGTTCCGCGACCCAGAGCCACGGTCCGTGTGGTCGGGCGAGCGCACGGCGAAACGGACGCTATCCGCAAGGACCGCGCTGAGACATCCGCCGCAGCCGGTTCGGCTGGAGGCGGTTCTCGACATTCTCGAAGCAACGTCGTAGCACTCACGACACGGGTTCGGCACGAAACGTCAGATGGATTGCCCGCGATCGGTCAATTCGCGTCCGTCTTAGCCGCGAACAATCCACAAGGTGGTCAGTTCCGAACAAGACCCATGCCTGCCAAGCCACAGGGTTCACTCGGGCGTGGCCCAATGGGGATACTCGCTGGTTCATTCGCCGGAGTGGTTTCAGCGCTGGTTGCGATCGCAGTGGCAGAACTGGTCGCAGGTCTGTTCCGAGGAGGTCGCAGCCCGGTGCTCGACGTCGGTGACCGCGTGATCGACCTCGTTCCGGTATCACTCAAGAACCTCGCCATCTCGCTCTTCGGAACCAACGACAAGCTGGCGCTGCTGATTGGCATCGCTGCATTGACGACCATCCTTGCGGCGCTCGTCGGTGTGGTCACCTTCCGCGGACACGCGGCCCTCGGCGTTGCCGGCATAACCCTGTTCGCCTTGGTGGGGACGGTATCCGTGCTCACCGCTCGGGCAGACCGCGAACTGATCAGCCTGTTGCCGAGCCTCCTCGGGGGCGCTGCCGGCGTGGGAGCATTGTTGTGGCAGTACCGGGTGGCACGTGCCGAACAAGGATCCCCGGACCTCTCGGTGCCGGAACCGGGTGCGTCTCCCCTGCACAGCCGTCGGCGTGCACTCACCCTCGGCGCCGGCCTTACGGGCCTGGGGGTAGCGACCCTTGCGTTCGGGCGAATCCTGTCGGAGCGGTTCTCCGCAGCTGCCTCCCGCGCCGCGGTGATACTGCCCAAGGTCCGTTCGCCACTGCCTGATCCCGGTGAATCGGTCCGCGTTGACGTACCCGGAGTGTCGGAGTTCTTCACACCCAACGCGAGTTTCTACCGGATCGACACTGCCCTCAGCGTTCCCCAAATCAACCTGGAGACCTGGCGCATGAAAGTCACCGGTGAGGTGGACAAGGACCTGGAGTTCTCCTACGAGGACCTCCTGGCGGAGAGTCAGGTCGAAGCCGACATCACTCTCACGTGCGTATCCAATGAGGTGGGTGGAGACCTCCTCGGCAATGCCCGCTGGCAGGGGCTGCGCCTCGACGATCTTCTGGAACGCGCAGGCGTGTCCGATGGGGCGGATCAGATCGTCGGTCGATCAGTTGATGGCTACACGTGCGGGTTCCCGACTGCTGCGCTGGACGGGCGGGACGCTCTCGTGGCGATAGCCATGAACGGGGAGCCACTTCCGTTGGCTCACGGTTTCCCTGCGCGGCTCATAGTTCCGGGACTCTACGGCTACGTTTCGGCCACCAAATGGCTGTCGGAGATTGAACTGACCCGGTTCGACCGCTTCGATCAGTACTGGGTGCCGCGCGGGTATGCGGTGCAGGCGCCTATCAAGACATCGAGCCGCATCGACACTCCCAAGGGTCTGTCGAAGGTAGACCCCGGACCCGTCATGGTTGGCGGCGTCGCATGGGCGCAGACACGCGGCATCGAGTCGGTGCAGATCCGCCTCGACGGCGGCCCCTGGCAGGAGACAGAGCTGGCCGAAGGGCTCAACAAGAACACATGGCGTCAATGGAAATGGCGCTGGAATGCCACACCCGGGCGTCATTCGCTCGCAATTCGCGCAATAGATGGAAGCGGGGCAATCCAAACCGCAGAGCGCTCCGAACCACTGCCCGACGGTTCAACAGGGCTCCATCAGATAGTCGTCCTCGTGAATGACTGAGCCATGACTCGTCGATCGGCCGCCGAATACAACGGCCGCGAAGAACACCTCGCAAACACCAACACAAGGAGAAGCAATCCAATGAACAGCCTACGAAACCGTCGAACGCTCGGGATCGCAGTACCACTACTCGCAGCGGGCAGCCTCTTGTTCGCATCGTGCAGTAGCAGCGACAGCGAGGATGCGTCGAACACGACACAGACCACCGAAGCAGAGACCAGCACGACCCAGGCAGCGGAACCGACCAACGCAGCTGATCTGACGCCGACCGGTCCGGCGTGCGCTTCGGTGCCCGAAGACGGTGCCGGCAGCTTCGCCGGCATGGCGGAGGATCCCGCTGCGACCGCGGCGTCGAACAACCCCGAGCTCTCCACGCTCGTGACCGCGGTCACCCAGGCCGGGCTCGTCGACACCCTCAACGGTGAGGGTCCGTTCACGATCTTCGCCCCGGCCAACTCGGCCTTCGAGAAGATCCCCGCGGACACCCTCGATGCGGTACTGGCCGACAACGCGCAGCTCACCTCCATTCTCACCTACCACGTAGTGGCCGGTGAGGCCATGGACGCCGAGGCTCTCGTCAAGGCTGGTTCTGTCGAGACGGTCGAGGGCCAGGACGTGACGATCACCCAGGCCGATGACGGCACGGTCATGATCGACGATGCCGCCACCGTGGTGTGCGCCAACATCCCGACCGCCAACGCGACGGTGCACATCATCGACTCGGTCCTGATGCCCCCGAGCTGAACCACGCTCCCACTTTCCCGGGTGATGGCTCACCCGTGGGTACACCTGAGGGTCCAGGGTCCGCTCCGAGGAGCGGGCCCTGGTCCGCGTGTGGGACACTCCGGACATGGCAGAACTCGAACCGCTCGACGAGAACTGGGAACGTGGCCTCGCGATAGTGGCCCACCCCGATGACATGGAGTACGGCGGAGCCAGCGCAGTCGCCCGCTGGACCTCCCAGGGCAAGGAGATCATCTACGTGATGGTCACCGACGGTGAGGCCGGCATATCCGACATGGCACCCTCGGAGGTCGGGACCCCTGCGACGTGAGGAGCAGCGCAAGTCCTGTGAGATCGTCGGGGTCGAAGTCCTCGAGTTCATGGGCCTGCCCGATGGGCTGGTCACCGAGGGCCTCGAGTTACGCCGGGGACTGGCAGAGTCGATCCGCAGACACCGCCCCGAGGTGCTCCTCAGCATCAACCATCGCGACACCTTCGGGCCCCTCAGCTGGAACCACGTCGATCACCGGGCAGTCGGACGATCACTTCTCGACGCGGCGCGGGACGCCAGCGAACCCATGGGTCTTCACCGACCTCGGAGTGCAAGCCTGGGACGGCGTGCGTTGGGCAGCTTTCGGCGGGTTCCCCGGAAGCGACCCACGGCGTGGACGTGACCGAGCACATCGACGCCGGTGTCGCTTCGCTCGAAGCACACAAGGTCTACCTGGACCACCTGGGTGGCGACATGGCAGATGCCCGCACCTTCCTGCACCAGAGCGGCCAAACAGACCGGTCACCGCCTCGGCGTCGAACTGGCGACGGGATTCGAACTCGTCTACCTCTGAGGCTCACGCTCCTGACGAGGGCCGCCGGCCGTCGAGATCCACGGCGGCACCCACGAACTGCGCGTTGTAGAGCCTCGCGTACGCACCGTCGCGGCGCAAGCAGGTCCTCATGGTCGCCCTGTTCGACGATCTGGCCGTTCTCCATGACCAGGATCACGTCGGCATCACGGATCGTGGACAGCCGGTGAGCTATCACGAAGCTCGTACGTTCCGAACGCAGAGCGGCCATCGCGGCCTGGATCAACACCTCGGTACGGGTATCGACCGAACTGGTCGCTTCGTCGAGGATGAGGATCGCCGGCTCAGCCAGAAATGCCCTTGCGATCGTGAGCAACTGACGTTCGCCCGTGGATACGTTTCCACCATCTTCATCGATGACGGTGTCGTAACCATCGGGTAGCGAGTGCACGAAACGATCCACATACGTGGCCCTGGCCGCTTCGAGGATCGTCTCCTCCGTGGCGTCCAATCGGCCGTAGGCGATGTTCTCGCGGATCGTGCCACCGAACAGCCAGGTGTCCTGGAGGACCATCCCCATCTTCGAACGGAGCATCGAGCGATCCAACGTCGCGATGTCCACCCCGTCGAGCCGGATGCACCCCCCATCGAGGTCGTAGAAACGCATCAAGAGGTTCACGAGGGTCGTCTTGCCCGCTCCGGTGGGCCCCACTATCGCGACCGTCTCACCGGGTTCGGCCACCAGGGACAGGTTCTTGATCAGTTCGGTGTCGGGGTCATATGAGAAGGACACACGATCGAACTCGACACGGCCCGCGATGTTTCCAGCGGGGCCCGCGCCCACCTGGGCGGGGTGTTCCGGATCAGCAGGTTCCTCAGGTGCATCCAACAGCGTGAACACCCGCTCCACCGACGCGACTCCGGACTGCACGACGTTCACCATCGACGCGATCTGGGTGAGCGGCTGGGTGAACTGCCTGGAGTACTGGATGAAGGCCTGGATGTCACCGATCGTCATCGCTCCGGAGGCCACGCGCAGCCCGCCGATGACAGCGATCAACACGAAGTTGATGTTTCCCACGAACATCATCAGAGGCTGGATGATCCCCGAGATGAACTGGGCGCGGAAGCTCGCCTGGAAGAGTTCCTCGTTGACGTCGTCGAACTGGCGCTGGGATTCGGCCTGGCGACCGAATACCTTGACCAGATCGTGGCCCGTGAAGGCTTCCTCCACATGGGCATTGAGGGTCCCCGTGTGAGTCCACTGCTGGATGAATCGAGGCTTGGAGCGCGTAGTCACGAATCGCACGATCACGAGGGCACTCGGCACCGTCACCAGAGCCACCACTGCGAGAAGTGGCGAGATCGTGAACATCATGATGAGGACGCCGATCACCGTCAACGAGGCGGTGAGCATCTGACCGAGCGTCTGCTGCATGCTCTGCGCGACGTTGTCGATGTCGTTCGTCACCCTGCTGAGTAGATCGCCACGTTGTTTGGAATCCACATACCGCAACGGCAACACATTGATCTTCGTCTCCACATCCGCACGCAAGCGACACATCGTGCGCTGCACGACCCCTGCGAGCAGGTAGTTCTGCGAGAAGGCGAGGACGCCGCCCACCAGGTACAGACCCATGGCGAACAACAAGACGTTGCGCAGCCTCGTGAAGTCGATGCCGGCGGGACTGAACGCCCCGGTCACGATGGTGTCGGTAGCCGCACCCAACACCTTGGGTCCGATGACCAACAGGGTCACGCTCATGATGGCGAGGATCATCACGAAGATTCCGCCGTTGCGTTCGGGGGTCATCAACCGTGCGACCCGCCGGATCGAACCCGAGAGGTCCTTGGGCTTCTCCGCAGGCACGCCGGCACCCATCATCCGACCGGGACCCGAGGTCGCGGTGCTACGAGCCTCGGCCGCGACCTTGGCGGTCTCCTCCTGCACCCGCTCGGCGTCACCGGGAGGACGTGCGGTCATGCCGGCGGACTCGGCCTCGAGCAACGCGGCCTCTTCACCCAACTCCGCTGCCCCGAGCAGTTCGACGGCCTCCCGCAAGTGAGGAGACTGGGGCGGTTCTTCCGAAACCGGTGGCTCCGAGCCCTCACGATCCGGCTTGTCGGAGCTCATGCCACCTCCTCCACCCGCTGAGAAGCGACGATCTCGCCGTAGGTCTCACAGGATTCGACCAGCGCATCATGGGTACCCATGCCCACGATCCGTCCATCTTCGAGGACGATGATGCGGTCCGCTTCGATGATGGTGCTCACCCGTTGGGCCACCACCAGGACAACCGCGTCGACCACCCGGGGTGCCAGGTCACGTCGCAGCCGCGCCTCAGTTGCCAGATCCAGCGCCGAGAAAGAATCATCGAAGCAGTAGATTCCAGGACGGCGTACCAATGCCCGAGCGATCGACAGCCTCTGGCGCTGACCACCTGAGACGTTGGTGCCACCCTGGGCTATCCGCGGCATCGAGACCGCCGTCCATCTCGGCCACGAAGCCGGCGGCCTGGGCCACTTCGAGCGCATCCCAGAGGTCCGCATCCGTGGCGTGGGAGTCACCGAAACGAAGGTTGGATGCAACTGTGCCCGAGAAGAGGAACGGTGTCTGCGGTACGAGCCCGATACGACCCCACAGGGTCTCCGAATCGATCTCCCGCACGTCCGTGCCGTCGATGCACACTTCACCGCTGGTCACGTCGAAGAGCCTCGGGACGAGATTGATGAGTGTCGACTTGCCCGAACCGGTGCTGCCGATGATGGCGACCGTCTCCCCCGGAGCCGCCGAGAAGCTGATGTCGCACAGGACCGGCTCCGTCGGCACCGGGATAGCCGAAGCTCACGTCCTTGAACTCGAGGCTGTTGCGCGAACCCAGTGAGGTGAGGGGGCTGTCGGCGTCCGAGATGGTCGCGACGGTGTCGAGCACCTCCTGGATGCGTTCACCGGAAACAGCAGCACGAGGAGCCATGACCGCCATGAAGGTGGCCATCATCACCGACATGAGGATCTGGATCAGGTAGCTGAGGAAGGCGATCAGCTGTCCGATCTGGAGGTCACCTCCGTCGATCCGGTTCCCTCCGATCCAGATGGCAGCCACGCTCGAGAGGTTGAGCACGAGCATCACGGTCGGGAACATGTAGGCCATGAGGCGTCCCGCTGTGAGCGACGTCTCGGTCAGGTCGTCGTTCGCACCGCCAAAGCGCTCGGTCTCGTGCGGTTCACGTACGAAGGCCCGGACCACCCGGATACCCATGAGTTGTTCCCTGAGGACCCGGTTCACCACATCCAGGCGTTCCTGCATGAGACGGAACTGCGGCACCATCTTGCGCAGCACGAGGCTCATCGCCCCGATGAGCACCGGGATGCTCACCAGCAGGATCGCCGAGAGTCCCACGTCCTGGCGCAACGCCATGATCGTGCCGCCGATCGCAGTGATGGGTGCCGTGACCATCAGTAGACAACCCATCAACACCAGCATCTGCACCTGCTGGACGTCGTTGGTGACCCTGGTGATCAATGAGGCAGAGCCGATCCGCGCCACTTCCTGGGTCGAGAATCCACTGACCTTGTGGAAAAGCGCGCCGCGTACGTTGCGGCCGAATCCCATCGATGTCTTCGCGCCGAAGTAGACCGCACCTGTCGACAGGATGATCTGCACGAAGGTGATCGCGATCATGATCCCGCCGATGCGCCAGATGTAGCCCGTGTCGCCAGTGACGATGCCGTTGTCGATGATGTCGGCATTGAGGGTCGGCAACAGCAATGTCGCCGTGGTCTGTCCAGCCTGGAGCAACGCGACCGCGACCAACAACGGCTTGAACGCCGCCAGATGGATTCGCAGCAGCTTGATCAGCAACGCAACTCGCTCAGGTCGATGGGGCAGGTCCGGCGGTCATGGCTCGGGCTCCACGGGGTCGGGATCACCAATCATGCAACACCAATACTTCGGTAGTCGAACCAATATAGGGGAGGAGACGACCACGGGGACGAATGCGACACATGATGTGCCACAGACCACGTCGTCCGTAGGCATGAACCACCGGTCCACGAGCCGCTGCCGCATGTCCGGACACCACGATGTTGGCGGGGATGAGATACTGATCGGGTCACGGAACACCTGATCGAGGAGCGCATGGACATGACCAGTTTCACCGAATCACTACCGCAGCCCGTTGGTTTCGTACTCGGTGGGGGCGGAAGCCTCGGCGCCCAACAGGTCGGCATGCTCCAGGCACTGGGCGACATGGGCCTCCATGCCGACCTGGTGGTCGGGACGTCGATCGGCTCGGTGAACGGTGCCCTCGTTGCGGCCGACCCGATCGGTGCGGCCAGCCGCTTGTCCCACCTGTGGACCACGATTGAACCCGGGCGCATCATGGGCAAGGGGATCCTGCGACGGATCCGCACATTGTTGGGCCGACACAACTACATCTACGACACACCCGCGGTTGCCGACCTCGTGACCGATCTGGTCGGCGACATCGACATAGCTGATCTGGCGATCCCCTACGGTGCGATCGCCGTCGACGTTGGAGACGGCATCACGACCCGGCTCGGCTCCGGAAGGCTTGCCAGCGCGATCCAGTCGAGCACGGCCATACCCGCGGTGTTCCCGATGGTGCAGCGCAACAAGAGACTGCTCTGCGACGGCGGGCTGATCACGAACGTGGCAGTGATGGATGCACTCGAGATGGGTGCCCGATCCCTCGTGGTGCTCGACTGCATGTTCGCGAGCCACCAGTTCGAGGTACCCCGCAGGCTCACCGACACGGTTCTGTGGACCATCAACACGCAGTTGCGACAGCAGGTCCTGCGCGACCTGCCGATCGCAGCCGAACAGGTCCCTGTCGTCTACCTTCCGGGAGCCTCGCCGCTGAACATCAGTCCACTCGATTTCGGCCACACCTCGACCCTGATGCTCGATGCATATGAGCAGTCGCGCGCCTTCCTCGAAACACTTTCGGTCGGTGGCCCCGGCCTCTACCAACGCGAGCCCGGAGGTCGCCACACCCCGGCATCCGACTCTAAGGGATCCGTGTCGCTGCCTTCGTGAACCTCCTGACAGCCGTGCCATCGGGCCGGCTCCGAACACACGCCATCACCGCAATGATGGCCACCCTGTTGCTCTCGGGATCACTCGTGGGTTGCGGGGCCGACGTTGAAACCGAGGCGACCGCAGCCGCTCCGGGCTCCACCGGTAGATCAGGCGCACTGACCAGTTCCGCCTGACCCCACTGCCGTTCTGTGTGGTGTGCGTGGCGCTGGGCGCCACGCACACCACACAGAACACGACGGTTGCGACACCGATCTTGTGACAGAGTTACGTTTCACCGCGATCGACAGGGGACATCCATGACCATCCGCGTGATCCAGTGCGCTACCGGGACCGTGGGGATCCACGCCGTTCCGGCGATCGTGGCGCATCCCGATCTGGAGTTGGCCGCGCTGTGGGTCCACTCGGACTCCAAAGCCGGACGCGACGCAGGTGAGTTGTGCGGCATCGCACCGCTGGGCATAGCGGCGACCCAGGACTTCGACGCGCTACTGGAGCTGAACGCCGACGCGGTCTGTTACACAGCCAACTCCGACCTGCGACCGGATGGCGTGATCGACGACCTGTGCCAGCTGCTCCAATCGGGTCTCAACGTCGTGAACACCTCATACGTGCCACTTCTGTATCCCCCCGCCGCCGGCGACGGTGTGGCCGAGCGACTGCAGGCAGCTGCGATCGCGGGCAACTCGAGTCTCTACACCTCCGGCATAGATCCCGGTTTCGGCAACGCGGGACTTGCCATCCACGCCATGGCCCTCTGCAAGGAGGTGCGCTCGGTCCGCATGATGGAGATCGTCAACTACGCCACCTGGGACAACCCTGCGACGCTGTTCGAGATCATGGGCTTCGGCAAGACCGACCCTTCGCAGACGCTGTTGTTGGCAGGTGGCTCCCTGGTTCTGGCTTGGGGCCCGGTTGTCGAGTTGGTGGCGCACGCGATCGGACTCGAACTCGACGAGATCGTCGAACGCTTCGAGGTCGTTCATGCCGACGAGGAGTTCGAGATCTCCTCGGGAACGATACCTGCCGGTGGGATATCAGCCATGCGCTTCGAGATCGTGGGAATCGCCGATGGAGCGGAGCGTGTGGTGGTCGAACACGTGACCCGCCTACGAGACGAGGACTGTCCGGACTGGCCTCAGGGGGCCGGCTACCGGGTCCTCGTCGAAGGCGAACCCCATGCGAAACTCGAGTACTCGGTGAGCTCGGACGTGGGTGACCACAACCACGCAGGATGCCTGGCCACGGCGATGGCCGTCGTCAATGCCATACCGGCGGTGGTCGCGGCCGAGCCGGGCGTGCACACCATGTTGGACCTACCCGTCTACACAGCGAAGGTAACCGCCTGACCGCGCTACGACCGAGGAGCAGATCGAAGGGCAGACCGAAGCCGGCTGGATCAGTTCGCAGAATCGATACGCAGCAGGCTGCCGTAGTCCTTGGAGCTACCCAGGTCCTCAGCCGCAACAACACCACTCCAGGCGACACGACCGTTGACCATGACCGAACGAACGGTGTCGTCATTGCGGCGCACCAGACGATTCAATCCCGGGAAACCGGGCATCTCCGCTTCGTGGATCTCCTCGATCGTGTCGTCGAGACGTTCGGGATCGATGACGACCAGATCGGCGCGTCGCCCCGGGGCCAGCCGGCCCGCATCGACGCGGTGGAAGTCGGCGATCTCGGATGTCAACCTTGCGACCGCCCCCTGGACCGTCATGAATGACCGGCCGGCCGACTCCGCGTCACGCACCCGTTTGAGCATCCGCAGGGGGAAGTTGTAGAAGGCCATGTTGCGCAGGTGGGCGCCGGCATCGGAGAAGCCGATCATTGCTGCCGGATGCCCCATGATCCATTGGAGATGCTCCGGGTTCGCGTTGGCCACCACCGAGTACCAGCGCAGGTCGTTGCCGTACGCGGCCTGGAGGTCGAGGAACACCTCGATCGGCTCGACTCCCCGATCCGCTGCGACATCCGCGAAAGTGCGGCCATCGAGGTCATGGTCCGGAGCACTCACGATGCGTGCCTCGGAGAGGTCACGGTGGTACGCACGGGCCGCGATCGGGTTGCGCCACTGCTTGGCGAAGCGCTTCCTGTAGACAGGAGCGCGCAACAGCGCCTGACGAGCTTCAACATCCTCGAGGTGGAGCGCCTCGGTTCCGGCGCCGAACTCCTCGATGACCGGGTTCTCGAGGCCGTCGGTGTAGAGGTCGAACGGCGTGGGCAACGCCTGAAAGCGGACCTTCGCGCCGAGGCGCCGATTGTACTGATCAGCGATGTTTCCCATCATCCGATAGGCCCCCATGGCTGGGGGTGCATCCATCATGGTGAGCAGCGAGGTGCGCAGGGGCGCACCCTTGCGGGGCCTGCTCAGGTCGAGCAACGGCGCGATGGTCCAACGGGTCTGCAGGTTGGGGATGGCCTGGAAGACCGCATCACGGCGACGGGCGACCTCTGCGAGCCTCCGGTACTCCGCGAAACGAGCGAACACCGACGGAGTGGGACGGCTGCGATATCGCTCGCCACCCATCTTGTCCCAAGGCAACAGATTGACCGAGACACCGAGCAGCCCGGCACCGATCGACTCCTCCACCAGCCGCTCCATGGCTCGCATCTCGGAGGCGTCCGGGCGCACCGACTCATCGAGGCTGCGGCCGAGACCCATCGCATGTGCCCGCAGCGTCGAGTGACCAGCCATTGCCACCAGGTTCGGCCCCAGCGGAAGCCCATCGAGGTGCTCCGCATAACCGGCGGGGGTTTTCCAGTCGACGACGTTCCGCAACAGCGGCAGGACCGTGTCGCGCGGAATACCCTCGACGCGACAGAACATGTCTGCCAGGTCCTCGGGCTCACCTGCAACCATCGACAGCCCACACGACCCGATCAACACCGTCGTCACGCCATGGCGCAGTGACTCGGTCAGCCCGGGTGACATCTCGAGTTCCGCGTCGTAGTGGGTGTGGATGTCGAGGAAGCCAGGGGTGACCCAGCAGCCTTGGGCATCGATCACAGCCGTACCCTCGGGCACCTCCAGCGCAGGTGCCATCTGGGCCACACGACCGTCGTCACCGACCAGCACGTCCAGCTTCCGCGGTGGTACGTCCCTACCGTCGTAGACCAAGCCGTCGCGCACAACCGTCGTCATTCGAGCCCCTCGTTCGCAGACGGGACCATCCTAGGATCGACCGAGGAGATACACTCAGTCGGCCCACAACCCGCCTCGACCGGGGCGGGACATCGCCACAGACTGTTTCGGAACTCCGTTCAGCGGAAACTCATCACAGGATGGACTCGCCCACCGAAGACCGCTCACCAGGCGATGAACGACTCGCGCGGTACCGCGCCCGGCGCAACGACACGGTCACGCCTGAACCGAGCGGTTCGGTGCACGCAACGACCGGTACCGACTGGTACTTCTCGATCCAGCATCACCGCGCATCGTCCGACCACTACGATCTGCGTCTCGGCCACGACGGCGTTCTGTTGTCCTGGGCGATACCGAAGGGACCCTCGACGGATCCGTCTGTGAAGCGACTGGCGATCCGCACCGAGGACCATCCGAGCGACTACATGTGTTTCGAGGGCACGATCCCCGAAGGTGAATACGGCGCCGGGTCCGTGATTGTCTGGGACACCGGCACATGGAAGAACGCCACGACCGACCGCGGGCACCGCGGGGTGCCGGTCGGCGAGGCCATCGAGGGCGGCCACCTGCACATAGAACTGAAGGGCCAGAAGATCTCCGGAGGTTACGTGCTCCAGCACATCGAGGGACCACACGAGCCGCCCGGGAGTCCCGACCACGAAGGTCGTAGCGAACAGTCCCAGTGGCTGTTCATCAAACTCGACGATGACGGTGCCGATGCCCGACGCAACCCGACTTCGACAGAACCGGAATCGGTGGTCTCCGCTCGTACAGTCGATGAAATAGCCGATGAGACCCACAATGACGACTGAACCAGGGTTCCGCCAGCCCATGCTCGCGACCCTCGTGGACGAGGTACCCCACGGAGAGGACTGGATCTTCGAGCGCAAACTCGATGGCGTCCGCCTCGTGGTGGTGCGTGACCGCAGTTCGATCCGCCTTTTCTCGCGCAATCACAAGGACCGCACGGCGTTGTACCCGGAACTGGTCGACCCGCTACTGGTCCAGTCGCCCGCCCGGTTCGTCGCCGATGGTGAGGTGGTCGCCTTCGACGGTGCTGTGACGAGCTTCTCGCGACTTCAGCAACGCGGCGGGGTCAGCGATCCAGCCGGCGCGGAGGCCTGCGGG
This sequence comes from uncultured Microthrixaceae bacterium, assembly GCA_963805905.1. Classification (GTDB taxonomy): domain Bacteria; phylum Actinomycetota; class Acidimicrobiia; order Acidimicrobiales; family Microtrichaceae; genus JAMLGJ01. The sequence goes on along the minus strand of CAWDVV010000001.1, from coordinate 1,125,979 downwards.
ATCGCGATCCATCTCTACCTGTTCGACCTGCTGCACCTCGATGGCAACGACCTGGACGCGGTCCCGTTGCGAGCCCGCAAGAAGGCACTGCTCGATACGATCCGCTTCGATGACCCGATCCGCTTCTGCGCCCACCGCAACAACACCGACGACGGTTCCGCCGGTGAGACCTATCGGGAGGAAGCATGCGAGAAGGGTTGGGAGGGTCTCGTCGCCAAGCGCGCCGACGGACGCTACGTCCACGGACGCAGCCGCGACTGGGTGAAGCTCAAGTGCGTGGCGCGACAGGAGTTCGTGATCGTCGGCTTCAGTGATCCCAAAGGATCCCGTAGCGCCCTCGGTGCCCTGGTCATCGGCTACCACGATGACGATGGAGAACTTCGATATGCGGGCCGGGTCGGTACTGGTTTCGACGACGCGGAACTCCGACGGCTCCACGATCTACTGAAGCCGGCCGAACGACGGGAGCCGGCTCTCGTTGACCCACCGAGCGGACGCGAAGCCGGGGATGTGCACTGGGTTGCACCGGATCAGGTCTGTGAGGTGGGGTTCACCGAGTGGACCCGGGCAGGTCGGCTCCGTCACCCGCGATACGAGGGTCTGCGCAATGACAAGGACCCGCACGACGTCGTCCGCGAGAGCCCGAGGAGCGTGCGGTGATGACCCTCCGATCCACCGTCTCCGTTGCGGGTCGTGAACTCGAGATATCAAATCCCGACAAGGTGCTGTTCGGAGACGTTCCGGTCACCAAGGCCGATATGATCCGTTACTACCAGCGCATCGCTGAAGCGATGCTCCCCCATGTGACGGCGCGCCCCTTGGTCCTCCAACGATTTCCCGACGGAGTCACAGGGAAGGGCTTCTACCAGAAGAATGCGTCGTCGCACTTCCCGGACTGGATAGAACGTCGTGAGATCGCGACTTCGGACGGGCGCACCACGAACTATCCCGTGATCCACGACGCCGCAGGCCTCGTCTACCTGGCCGGCCAGGGAACCGTGGTGTTCCATACCCTACTGGCGAGCGCCGAGCAGCCACTGAGACCGATCGAGGTGATCTTCGACCTGGATCCGGCCTCACCTGACGACATCGACGTCGTTCAGGACGCAGCCGGCGAACTGCGCCGCGTCCTCGATGCACTGGGCTTGGCTCCCCGGGTGAAGGCCTCGGGGTCCAAGGGCCTCCACGTGGTCGTGGAGGTGACCGACCCTGATGCCGATTTCGAGTTGACCAGGTCGTTCTCGCGCCTGGTTGCGCAGAAGGTCGCTGGACTCGGGCCGTTCACGCTCGAGCAGCGAAAGAACCGCCGGCACGGTCGGCTGTTCCTCGACGTGCTCCGCAATGCACCTGCGGCACATGCGGTAGCCCCATATTCACTGCGGGCCCTTCCGACCGCCCCCATCGCGGCACCCCTCGAGTGGGACGAAGCACTCGGTGCGCGCTTCGCGCCTCAGCGGGTCACCATCACCAACGTGTTCAGACGACTCGGCCAGAAATCAGATCCATGGGCCGATGCGCCCGGCCCATCGTGCACGATTGCCGAGGCCCTGTCCGAACTCGATGACTGACCGGTGGATGCCCGCCCCGGACTCGCTCGCCGCAGCGCTTCAGCCATCAATCACGAGAACCATCCCGACCTCAGAACTCGACCCCAACCTCAGGACTCGACCAACTTCCGCGGCTGGTGCCCGGCCATGACCTGTGATGCAGTCTCACGGTCTTCCGGTGACCCTTCCACCGAGATCCAGTTCGATGCTGGCTCATCGTCGTACATTCCGAAGGTGTCGAACACCTCCGGATCGGCCGGCAGGTTCACGAAGACTCCGTAGAAGAACCCGGCGAACAGACCGAACGCAGCTCCAGCCACTCCGAACATGAGAGCCCCCTTGAGCGTTCCGATGAAAGCCACACTCACGGCTGCAGCGACCAACGCGCCGATGACGGCACCTGCCATCAGGCCGATAGCGGTGCGACTGAAGGCCCATTTGGCGGTTTCGTCGTCCACCTGGTTGCCACGACTCTCCGAATCCACGTGCGGCGTGGATATGTAGACGGAATCGACCCCGTGGCGTTCGAGATCCAGCTCCACATGTCGCAGCGCGTCGGGCGAGTCGTACCACGCGATCGTGCGGTGTCGGACATCATGGACCGGCCTGCTGCCGGCCTCCCCGGTGCTCTGCGATCCCCTCGTCGCACCTTGACCCCCACGCCGTTTCCGATAATTGCTCACGGTCACCTCCGACTCGCAGTCCTGTCTCAGCGTGTACCTACCCGGTCAGGTTCGATCTCAACCACATCGCCTGATGCCAATGCCATGCCCCGGGGCAACGGTTTCGCAGGAGGGAACAACGGGTAGTAGTTGTCCATGACAGAACATCGGACCGCTGCTACGACTGACGACCGTGGAAAAGTCGACGCGGGTGCGCCGAATGGCGATGACCTGCCCGATGAGGACCTGTCGTTCGCCAGTCGGTTGTTCTGTGGGGAGATCCACCACCGCAGGGTCATGCCCTTTCCCCGCATGTCCGACCGCGAGCGCGGACAAGTCGAACGATTGACCACCGCGGTTGTGGACTACTGCGACCAGAACTACGATCCCCAACAGGTCGAGCGCGACAGGTGGATTCCCGATTCGACGCTGGCCGACCTCGGGGAGATCGGAGTTCTCGGTCTCTACGCGGATCCGGACCTCGGCGGTCAGGGGCTGTCGCAGACGGGCTACTGCAAGGTGTTCCAGGCGATTGGACAGATCGACCCGACGCTCGCGGTCGTGCTCGGCGTGCACCAGTCGATCGGCTACAAGGGCATCCACCTTTTCGGCACCAAGGAACAGAAACAGAGGTTCCTACCGGAGTTGACCGCGGGTCGGAAACTCGCTGCGTATGCACTGACAGAACCCAACGCGGGATCGGACGCCTTCCACGTCCTGTCCACGGCGACGCCTCAGCACGACGGCAGCTACCTGCTCGAAGGAGAGAAGCGCTACATCGGTAACGGTTCACGTGCCGATGTGATCACGACCTTCGCGCGTACCCCGGCAGGTGCGCATGTCGCCATGTTGGTTGAATCCGACATGGACGGCTTCGAGGTGGGCGAGCGCTACGAAACCATGGGCCTTCGGGGGAACGACCTGCGCAAACTCAGATTCCGTGGGGTGCGCGTGCCGGCTGCGAACGTGCTCGGCGAAGAGGGCGACGGTTTCAGGATCGCCATGGAGATCCTGAACAACGGCCGCATGTCGCTCGGAGCGGGCTCCGCAGGCTCTGTTCGCTTGTTGCTGGACCATGCGATCACTCACGTGCAGGAGCGTGAACAGTTCGGTCGACCGCTGGCCGACTTCGAGCTCGTGGCCCAGAAGATCGGCCAGATGTCCAGTCATCTCTACGGGTTGGAGTCCATGGCGTACCTCACCACCGGCATGGTCGACCGCGGTGCAACCGATGTCTCAGTGGAGTCAGCGATGGTGAAGATCGCCGGAACGGAGTTCATGTGGTACGCCGCGAACCGCGTGTTCCAGTTGCTGGGAGGAAAGGCGTACATGACCTCCGAACCGTACGAGAAGATCCTGCGCGACATCCGGGTATTCCCGATCTTCGAGGGGGCCAACGATGTTCTGCGGTTGATGGTCGCCCTACAGGGATGCCGCGCACTCGGCGACGAGCTGGACGACCTGGTGCATCTAGACCTGTCCGACCCTCTGCGCTCGGTTGGAGCCGTGGCTGGCTACGTCGGTACCAGGGTGGGCCTCGCGGTGAGCCCTCCATCGCTCGAGGTGGGTGACGCATTCGCCGAAGCCTCGGACCGCGTCGGAAAGCAGGTTGCGGGGTTGCGCGGAGCCACCGAACAGTTGCTGCGGGAGCACGGCAAGCAGATCACCGACCAACAGGCGCAACTGAAGCGCCTTGCCCAGACCGCCATGGAGATATACGCGCAGACTGCGAACCTCTCGCGCATCAGCGAAGTACGAGATGAGACGAGCGATTCCACCGCACTCGGCGAGGAAGAGGCGATCGCGAGTTCGTTCTGCAGGCGCTCAGCGACCAGATCCAACCGTTGGCTCGCACGGATCGACCACAACGACGATGCACAGGTCGCCGATGTGGCGGAGGCCATCCTGGGGCGTGGGCGCTACACGCACTCGATCTGATGTCTGGGTCTGATCTGCAGCGCCATCCATACGCTCGGTTTGAAGAAGTGGAAGGATCGGTCTGCAGAATGGGCATGGATGACACAGGACAACGACCATGAGTGAAATCGCCACATCACGCGACGCCGGAGTGGTTGCGATCGAGATACCTGCGACGAACCGCCACATCGCACTGGCGCGAACCACCGCAGTGGGCGTCGTCGCGGACCTGAACCCGGACCTCGATGCGGTGGAGAACATCCGCCTCGCAGTCAACGAATTGGTGTCGCTGGTCCTCGAGTCCGCGTCCGGGGGCCGGGTACGGGTGGAGTTCCGACTCGACCCACCAACGCTCACCGTTACGGCTCGACCCTCCCAACCGGGCACCCCACCAGTGGTGGACGAACTGGCCCGCCGGATCCTCGAGACCACGGCGACACGCTACGACTTCCTCGACGACGGCTCTGCGGAGCTCCGGATTGAAATCGACGGCGCCTCCTACGGTGAGTGAGCCCGATCGCAGCTCAAGGCCAGACGAGACGACCGTGGCGGAGTTGTTCGAGAGGCACTCGCGCGACCCTTCGCGGGCGTTGCGAAACGAATTGGTCGAGGTGCACATGGGGCTGGCACATCACATCGCGCGACGGTTCTCACGCGGCGGAGACACCGAGGACCTCGAACAGGTTGCTCTGATGGCTCTCGTGAAGGCCGTCGAGCGGTTCGACCCCGGGCGGGGCTTCGCGTTCTCGACCTTCGCCGGACGCACGATCGAGGGCGAACTCAAGCGCTACTTCCGTGACCGTACGTGGAAGATGCGTGTGCCACGCTCGATCAAGGACCTGCGGGTCTCGGTCCGCTCCACTTCGGGCGAACTGACGAATTCACTCGGGCGTGCACCCACCATCAAGGAGATCGCTGCCCACCTGGAGGTCGAGCCCGAGTTGGTCGTGGAAGCCCTCGGCGCGGACGCGGCTCGCAACACCGAGAGCATCGATGCCGCTCCTGCAGGGTCCGACGGTGACAACCCGCGTGTGACACCAGAGCTCGCCACCCCGGGGGGCTTCTCGGCGGTGGAGGACCGTGACGAGTTCGAGTACCTGCTCGATCACTTACCCACTCGAGAGCGGGAGATAGTCAGACTGCGATTCACCGAACGCCTCAGCCAGCAGGCCATAGCGGAGCGGGTCGGGCTCTCACAGATGCACGTGTCACGCCTGTTGCGAAAGAGCCTCAGCACCATGCGCGAAGTCCTCGCAGCCGATCGGCGCCAGGGTAGACCCGAGGCCTGAACGTGCGCGGACGCCAGCGCTTGGATGAAGCTGCGCTCCAACAACGGCCACGGATCTCCTCACCGCATGTTTGGCAGGACGAGTCGACGGGTATGCCTTCGTTGTCGCCCGGAAGGTCCGGAGCGACCAAGGAGATATCTATGAGTGAGCAAACTGACCGACTCAAGGGCCGGGCAAAGCAGGCAACGGGCGACATCACAGGCGATGACGACCTGAAACAAGAAGGCAAGACGGACGAATCGGCCGCTGACGCCAAGGGCAAGGTCGACGAAGCCACCGAGAAGGTCAAGGAGAAGGCGAACGAAGCCAAGGACAAGGCCCAGGATGCCGTAGACAGCATCAAGGACCACCTGAAGAAGTGAGCTTCGTGCGAACGGTTCGAACGGCATACCAAAGGAGCAAGTTGATGAACAGCCAACCACACACCACGGTTCCCGGGCTCGGCCCAGAAGACGCCGGAGCCGTCGTTGAAGTACTGGAGGGCCGCTTGGTGTCGCTCATCGACCTCCAACTGACGCTCAAGCATGTCCATTGGAACGTCGTCGGTCCGGGATTTCTCAGCGTCCACGAGATGCTCGACACGATGGTCGGGCCGGTCAGGGACATGACCGACGCAGTGGCCGAGCGGATGCGCACCCTGGGTGGATCACCGAAGGGTACCCCTGGTGCCGTAGTCGCAGGTCGCAGCTGGGATGACTACGAACTCGGCACGGACGCCGTCTACGTGCACCTGAAGCACCTGGACCGTGTGTTCTCGGGCATCGTGGCGGACCATCGCACGGCGATCTCGCGCGACCGGTGAACTGGACCCGGTGACCGAGGACCTGCTTATAGCCCAGACTGCCCGGCTCGAGGAGTTCCAGTGGTTCATCCGCTCGTTCTTCGAGCGTGCACACGATCCATCCGAGGCCACCCACGGCGAGACGAGCAGTGCGACCGTCGCGGCCGACGAGCGTGATTCACGTACGGGCGGGTCCGCGGACCGGCCACCCACCGACTCCGAGGAGGCGGCGGCGGATCGTGCCACGGCAAGGGTCGACGCCGGATCCACTGCAGAGCACTACGAGGAGATGGCCGAGATCGGAGCGAATGTGAAGGGCGAGGGGAAGATCTAGATCGGGATCGCTGATCCGCGATCAGTTGTTCAACCCACGCCTTCATCCGGACGACTGGATCCGAACTGACTTGAATTCCAAGAAATCACTTCATTCAGCATCCCGATCACCAGGATCGGGATGCTGATCCGTGGGGTCGGCATCGATGTTCAGGTCCTCCAGTTGGCGCTCCTGAAAATGCTCAGTTGTTCGCTTGCTGTGCGCGAGATCTCCAAGGGGGCCCTCTCCCCGGAGGTCGAGGTCCCGGATCACCGTCCGCTTGCCGTAGAGGATCAACGTGTCCGCGGCCTCCAGAGCGGTGTCGCCCGCAGGTGTGCCGTGATAGCGGCCTTGACGGTCGATGCCGAGAACCACGATCCCCTCGTCACGCAGCCGCAACTCACCGAGGGACCGCCCGCACATCCAATCATCCTCCTCGACAGCCAGTTCATCGATGACGTAGTCGCCGGCGACATGCAGGATCTGGGCGTAGTCACGCACTTCGAGATCCGTGGTGCGATTGAGTATGAACGCGATCAAGCGCCGGAGTCGTCTGTCCACCCAAGTACTACGTGACAGCAGGAAGATTAAGAAGAGCCCGAACGCAAGCAACGCAATCCTGATAGCGACACTCGAACTTGCCGCTGCGCCGTTGAAGCTGAGGATCACCCCTGCTGCCACGGTTGCGATACCGGCGTTTCCGAGCAACATGAGCATCATCACCACGCGGCGGCGCACGGGGTGGGTCACGACGGTCTCGGCCTCCGTGGTCGTGAAACCCGCACCGGTGAATGCGGAACGGGCCTGGAAGCGTGCTGCTTCGCGGGAGAGGCCCGTAGCCACCAGAGCGGCAGTCGCCACTCTGGTGATCAGGAGTCCCACGAGCACGATCACGAGTAGCGAGACGGCGGCGATCACAACCCCATCCAAGATAACCGGTCGACACCTGCTGTCACGCTGGGCCCCAGCCGCTCAGGAGCCGATGGCGGTGGAGCGACAGCGCCGCAAACACGTCGATTCGTGTGGCCCCTATGACCCCGAGGCGAACCAGGTGGTCGTCGTCAACAGTTCATTCGCCGTCGCCACAGCCGGGTCGTCAGCCTCCGCTTCCAGGGGCAGGAGGCGGGTCATGGACACCCGCAACGCCACCATTGCCTCGGGGACCGCCACCTCGCGACGTTCGAGCTCCGAGGCAATGGTGGCGAGGGTTCGAATCATCGTCAACCTGACCACCGGCTCGGTTTCGGTGGCCCGACGGATCTGGCCGAAGGCTGACTCCAGGTAGTCGAGATAGCTGGGAGCCGCCGCACGGACGATGGTGACACCCCCGCTGGTCAACCTCACCGGTGGCAGGTCACGTATCAGTATCTCCAGAATCAGCTCACCCAGCTGGGGAATGATCGCACTGGCTGTGTTGGGGTCGTTGACTCCCGGCGAGAGTGCCCGTAGCGCGATGTCCTCGAGCATCGTCAGCCCGAACGCCACATCCTCTTGCATGGTGCGCTCGCGCCCAACCTTGATCGCCGCACGTACCGGTCCGACGAATTCGACCGGTGCATCTCCGCCCACATCTTCGCCACTCCATACGGTCACCAAGGGTCCTCCCTCGGCGACGTAGGTTCCGACTGCCACTTCGAGTCGCACCAGTGCGTCAGGTCGAACGGCGTCGATCACTGCATCAACGCTGAGCTGCTGCACCCAGCCACCCTCGGCCGCATCGACCACGTATCGAGCCCTGTCCGCGGGCGGCTCCGGCGCACTCGTGCGGTCACCCACGGCAACCACGAGTGGCGATGGCGTCACTCCCGGGGCCTGCACGTCAAAGGGAGCCAGGGTTTGCTCACCATCCTCGGGCCCGCCGGTTGAACCAGGTGAGCGACCGCGGGGGACCCGTGGCCCGACGGGCGCCCTGGGCGGGCCGAACCGATCGATGATCACCGACCGTGTGTCGTTACGCACCGACGACGAGACATGGGAGACGCGCACACTCTGGGCGGTGTGGCTGATCGAGGCCAGGAGGGCGAGAATCGCTGCGAGCGCGAGCACTACTGCCAACGAGACCGACGCGCTCGGCAGGTTCGCGTCGCCCCCTTTGGCAAGGGGTCCGCGCACGTCGCGCAACACCAGGAGGCTGTAGAAGAAGGTGGCCAGGACCACGCCCATCATGTTCTGTTGGAACCGGTCCCGCAGGAACGTGCGCAGAACTCTCGATGAGTACGAGTTCGACGACAACTGGATCGCCACGAGGGTCAGGGAGAAGACAACTGATGCAGCAGCGATCGTCCCCGAGGCGACCGCTCCGAGCAACGCACGTGCGCTGTCGACGGTGGTGGCGAGAACACCGGGGGTCGTATCGGGGTCAAGCACCTCGTCAACTCGGCGCATGACGACCCACAACAGGACCGAGCCGACCAGCCAGACCGATGGCAGGCCGAACAAGCTGGTTCGGAACTCCTCCGTGAGGGTCCTCCAGATGATCCTCAAACGGCTCCCAACGCCACCCCTTCCATGGCCGGCTTCCGTCACGGGTTCCAACCCGTGTCGTGTGGCGCGAGTTGCGCATCGGACCACGAATCCTCGCGCGCGGAGTGCCGTGCGGCCGGTGCTGGGCGCAGATTCTCCACTGGGACCTCCGTCGTCAGGTCACGACAGTAGCGGTCACCTCGACCGCGGAGTCGGTTCGGTCGACTGCAACCGAGGTGCTCAACGCCGCCACGATCGCGAGGCCCCGTCCCCGGATGGCATCCAACGCCGGCATCCTCCAGGGACGTTCAGGAACACCGGAGCTACGGGATCGCAGTCGGTTGAACACACTCACCTCGAGCCCGGTGGCTCCGGTTCGGCGCACCCGCAGCCTGAGCCCATCACCGTCACCGTGCTCTGCCGCGTTCGCGACCAGTTCACTGGCGACCAGCTCGGCATCCTGGTAGGTCGACCCGCTCAAAGAATCACCGAACTCCTCGACCATCGCCCGAGCGGAGCCGGGCGCAGCATCGTCGGATTCCAACCAGACCTCAACCGAGGTCTGCTCCGAGGCGCTGCCTGTTTGATCCGTGGAAGCCATCTGTCGCCTTCGCCAGGTCATCGTTGATCTCGACCCGTTCCACGAATGCTACCCAGTTCCAGCTGGAGCGAAACCTGACGAGCGGCGCGGTCACACATCTTTCGATACCTCCGGTCCCACCTGCTCGGAGCAGACCTGCAGCACCGGCCATGCCGAAAGCGGGTCGCCGGGTTTGGAGTCGGAACCTGCGGGGTACGCCGGAGGCACTGTCAACGGGTCGTGGTGGAACAAGGAGCTCCGCCGCACAATCCCGGTAACCAATAGGAGCAGATTCATGACCATCGGAGCAGCACTCATAGTAATCGTCGTCGGACTACTCATCGCCGCATTCCTGAACGGGACGATCGGCACCATTGTCGCAGTCGTCGGGGTCGTCGGTCTGATTCTGGCGGCTGTCACATCGTCACGAGCGAGAGCCTGACCATGCGGGTCGTCGCCACCTCAGCCGTCGGCCGGTGGCGGCGACCCGCCGCTCGTGTGCAGTGTTCCGCTGAGTCCCGTGATGTCGAGCAATCGCCTCACCGCGTCGCTGGGGTTGGCAAGAACCAGTCTGTGACCCGCCGTGTCCAGCATCTGGTGTCGGGCCACGAGAACCCGTAGACCGGTCGAATCGACGAAGTCCACCTTCGCCATGTCAACGTTCAGGTCGGTTTCCTGATCGAATTCGCGCAAGGCGTCTTCGAGCAGGGGCGCGGTGTGCGAATCGATGTCGCCGAGGAGTTCCAAACCCGGCGGGGTTGCAACTGGTTCTATCTTCAGCCTGGAAACCGGCAGTTGATTCATCGGCGCAACAGTAGCGCCATCGCCGGCCACGTAGGATTCCGTTCCTATGGATGACCTTACGGCTGAGATGGCCGACCCTCCCGCTCGGGCGCTGAGCATGCTGGCGCTCATTTCAGCCGAACTGAATTCACAGATGTCCCTCGAGGGTGTCACGGCCGCGGTGTTGCATGCAGCGGTCGAGCTCAACGATGCGAGCGTGGCGGTCGTAGGAAACCTCGACGGGTCGGGTTCGATCTCGGTCACCTCGCTGGAACGCGATGAGATCCCCCTTGCCGCGGGTTGTCCGGGTATCGGCCACCAAGATGACCGATCGCACGGGGCCCTGCGGATGGCCGAACAGATGCGTTCCGTCGTGCGGCCAAGGGATCCGATCACGATCGACGATCTACCCAGGGGGGTCATCGCAAGCTGCCTTCGCTCCGGAGAGCCTTCCTGGCTCCGCAGGCAGACTGAGGAGACGTTGCTCGGCAAAGTGGACCAGGCATTCGCACATCCAGTACGTGACGAGGCCGGAGCGGTCGTGGCGGTCCTTGCAGTCGGCTGGAATACCGAAGTTGCCTCCGGAACCGATATCCGCGCTGTCACGGAACTCTTCTGCGACCTTGCGAGCAGCGGTCTCGTACGGGCCCGGCGCGCAGAGGAACTCTCCGACCTGGCGAAGCAGTTGCGAACCGAATTGCTCCCGGCGACGGTCACCAGGGACCACCTCGAGGTTGCGTTCGACTATGTCCCGGCACTCAACACACTCGGGTTCGGAGGGGACTGGTTCGACATCGTCGAGCCGGAACCCGGGCGGATGGTGCTCGTGGTCGGCGACATTGCCGGACATGGCGTCCATGCCGCCGCGCAGATGGCGCTGGCTCAGGGAGCCGTGCGGGGATTGTCACAGTGCTCCGCGATCGAGGCGATCCCTCGGCTGGCGACGCGGTGCCTCACAGAAACCGACAAGGGCATGCTCGCCACCTTGGCCCTGATCGACGTGGACCTGCGGAGCGACACCATCGCCTGCCAACTCGCGGGGCATCCTCCGCCCATGCTCCGCCAGCGCGATGGCAGGGTGCTGCGGTTGGGAGGAACCCCCCTGCCACCGATCGGTATGGTCCAGACAGTAGATGTACCCGGAGACAGAACAGCGTTTGATCAGGGTGACATCGTCGTCCTCTACTCCGACGGACTGATCGAACGACGCGGGGCCGACCTCTCCGAACGCCTGGACCAACTCGAGCGGACGATCGCCGAACTCGACGTGGACGTCTCTGCTCCCGAGGCGCTCGAAACGATCTGCAACAGCATGCTCACCGACGATTCCGAAGACGATGTGGCGATCCTGGTGTTGAAAGCAACACGATGACGGAACCGAACACAACACTCTGCGGCGATACGGCGATCGTGATCTCGGTCACACGGCGGTTCGCTCCGGGCAAAGGCTGAGAAGTCGCGAGCGGAGGCGGAACCCGCTGAAGCCCGCGAGCGTTCGAATCAGGGCTGAGTCCCAACGCCCACCCCTCCTGGTGGCGGCATCGAGACCCGTTGTGGGGATCGGTGCCGTCACCGGCGTCTGCGTGGGGTGACCATCACGGCCTTTCCGCCCGAATGTTTGACTCACGCAAGCGTCGGGTACGAACATCGTCAAAGAGGACATCTACGCATCGGTGTGAACGGGCGATCCATCGGTGGGTTCCAACATCGGGGGAATTGAGAAATGTCATACGAGGCCGATCGCGTGAGGACCGAGCACACCGACGCCGGGGTTCCCAATGGGACCAGAATTGCGTCACAAACGAGGAACGGACGCAAACTCCGAGGGCCCGCACTCGCAATCGCAGTGGTCCTTTCACTCCTCGGACTGGGGTGTGCCCCACCGTCGCCGCCCGTTGGTGGCGGGGGAACCGAGATCGACTTCGGTCCACTCACGATTCCCCTACCCCCGATAGAGATACGGCCGCCGGCCACCACGATCCCCTTCGGGCTCTGCGACGTCGCCTACCAGCCACCCGGGGTGAACATCGTTGGGGCCACCGTCACGATTCCGAGGATCCGGATCGACCCCACACAACCAATCATCACGGTGCCGAACGTGGTGGTGAAGATCCCCCAGCTGCGGGTGCCACTATCCACGGTTACGCTGAGTTGCGGATTGCTGGAACTGCCCGTGCAGGTGGACCTGATCATCCCCTCGACCGTGTCCGTCCAGGCCGCCACGCTCAACCTGGATGCACGCACGATCACTCTCACTCATCCGGTGCTGACCATAGATGGAGCAGGTCTGGGTGTACCGCAGTTGGGGGACCTGGTCGATCCCGCTGCCGCCGATCGTCAACGTGCCCCTGCCCACCACCGCGATCGGCTTCTGAACCACCGTCGCGAGTGAACGGGGCAAAATGCGGGTACTCCGTTGAAAGCATGCGCCGTTGAAAGCATGCGTCAACGACGAACTGCTCGTCGGTCCCGCCTGCACAGGAGATCGCGATGACCCAACAACGAGGGCCCTTCCCATCGGAACGCTCCGCGCCCAGATGGCTCGAAGTCATCGGGGCTTGGGGGTGGCGGTTCGTCGGTGCCGCTGCAGGGCTGTTCGTGATCATCAAGGTTCTCGGCTACTTCGAGGTGGTCGTGATCCCGATAGGCCTCGCGGTGTTGTTGAGCACCGCCTTCTCGCCGCCAGCCCACTGGCTGCGAGAGCGCGGCTGCCCCCCTGCACTTGCGACGTTCACCGTATTCCTGACCGGGGCCGCGACGGTGGCGCTCCTCGGGTTGTGGATCGTGCCCAGGTTTGCGCACGAGATATCAACTGTCGGCACCGCAATAGGTGACGGCGTCGACCAGGTGGAACATTGGTTCATACACGGGCCCCTCGACCTCTCGGCGAAACAGGTCTCCGAGTACCGCCAGAAGATCGGGTCCCAGTTGACGAGTGGTCAACAGGGAGTCACATCACGGGTGATCCAGAGCCTGCGAACGGTGTTGGACGTGGTGGTCGGACTTGTGGTGACTCTCGTGCTCACGTTCTTTTTCGTCAAGGACGGCCGGCGAATCGTCGACCGGGTCCTGGATCGTGTCGACCCGGATGGCTCCCGAAGGCTGCGTTCGCTCAGTGACGGATTGTGGTACACGATCGGCGGCTACATACGCGGAACGGCCGCCAACGGCGTCGTCAACGCAATCGTTCTCTCCATCGGGCTGCTCATCCTGGGGGTGCCGCTCGTGCTGCCACTGGCCGTGATCACCTTCATCGGCGCTTTCATCCCGCTGGTTGGAGCCTTCGTCGCCGGCGGAGCGGCCGCGCTGGTCGCTCTCGCCGCAAACGGAGTCGTTTCGGCACTGCTGGTCGTCGGGCTCACGATCGTCATCCACAATGTGGAGGGCTATCTGGTCGGTCCGTTTGTCATGGGACGAGCGGTGCACCTCCCTCCAGCGGCCGTCCTGGTGGCTCTGTCGGCAGGAAGTGTCGCAGCGGGAGCGTGGGGTTTGCTGCTCGCGGTGCCTACGGTCGCATGTGGCGTGACCGTCTACAGATGGGCGCTGGACGAGTGGACCGACGACGACAATGCTGCTGACGACGGGAACGAAGATCAGAACCCTGACGCTACCGGGGTCCCCACCAGTGACTGAGCGAGCACGTGATCGGCCGCGATCATCGAGCCGGACGAGCGCACGGTGCAATCCCAGATTCCGTCACATCTACGCGCCCATCCGCGGTGTGTTTCACTGCTCGCGTCGCAGTCGCTTCTCGGCAGAGACCAGACCCAGGTGGGTGAACGCCTGCGGGAAGTTGCCAAGGAGTTCGGTGCCATCAGGGCTGGCCTCTTCGGAATAGAGACCGACGTCGTTGCCGACCGCGACCAGATGTTCGAACAGGTCTGTCGCCTCATCGCGTCGGTCCTGTAGTACGAGCACCTCGACCAACCAGAACGAACACAACAAGAAGACTCCCTCGCTGGCGCCAGTACCGTCGGACCGGTAGCGACGCAGGAATCCGTAGGGTTCGGTTCCCAGATCATCCATGATCACCTCGGTGGTGGTGCGCATACGTTCGTCATTGGCATCCACGAAACCGATGAGGGGCAACTTCAACAGGCTCGCGTCGACCGCCGTAGAGCCGTAGTACTGCACGAAGTTTCCACGATCGAGGTCGACTCCACGCGTCTCGATGCCATGACGCACCTGATCGCGGGCGTCGCGCCAACGATCGGTCGTCCCGCTCACGAAGCCGTGGTCCTCCACCAACTTGATTCCTCGGTCGAGGGCCAACCAGATCATGGCCTTCGAATGGACGAAATGCCGCGGGGCCCCTCGCACCTCCCAGATCCCTGCATCGACATCGTCACGGTGGATCACCGCCTGGTCCACGACGGAAGCCAGGAAGGACCACTCATCGTCGCTCATGTTGTCGGACCCGGCTTGCCAGTGGTGGGCTGCGTCCAGAAGGTGGCCGTACACATCGAGTTGGGTCTGGGCGGCCGCGGCATTCCCGATCCGCACCGGTGAAGACCCGCGCCACCCCTGGAGCTCCAGTTCGCGTTCGGGTAGTTGGCGCGATCCGTACGGTCCGAACATGATCTGCAACTCGTCTCCGTGTCCGGCTGCGGAGCGGATGACGAAGTCGCGGAACCCCTGGGCAACCTCGTGGTGACCGACCTCGGCGAGCGAGTCCATTGTGAGGGTCGAGTCGCGGACCCAACTGTAGCGGTAGTCCCAATTTGCACTACCACCGGGCACTTCCGGGAGTGAGGTGGTCGGCGCCGCGACAACCGCTCCGGTCGGCGCGCATGTGAGCCCCTTGAGCACCAGGGCCGAGCGCTCGAGCGCTTCGGCGTGCGCTCCCTCAACCTCGGTCGCCTTCGACCATCCGGTCCACCAGCGTCTGGTGGACCGGAGGTGGGCGCCGACCTTCTCGTGATCGGCGGCGCTGGTATCGACCAGGTGTGCTGCCTGCGAAATCAGGCTGACGGCCATCTCATCATCGACACGCAGCGCCTCGCGAGCCGTGAACCTGCAACGCTCACGGTCCACGTCGAGTTCGCAGCTGCAATGCACCACGTATCGCGTTGTCGCCACCCACCGCGCTGGCGCGGCCGTCGACTTCGCCTCGTAGCCACGGACGTGTCGCGCCATAGTCGAAGCGCGGTTGGAGTATCAGCTCGACTTCTACCTCACCGTCGAGGCCCACGACCTGTCGGAGGAGCTCATGGTTGGGGTCCGAAGAACCACCACGGCGCATTGAGAAGGCGTCAGTGCACCGGATCGAGCCGTGCGTCGTGGAAATCGTCGTCTCGAGCACCATTGAGTGGGGCTGGTAACGCCGCTGCACTGAAGTGATCTCGGCGACCGGGCGGATCGAGAAGTAGCCGCCGCGCTCCGCGTCGAGAATTCTGCCGAACACGCTGCCGGCATCGAAACGGCGCAGACAGGCCCAGTCGATCGATCCTTGCTTGCTTACGAGGGCGGTCGAGTGACAGTCGGAGAGAAACGCGTAGTCCGAGATCGGCCGGTAGCGGCTTTCACCCACGGTTCACTCCGATCATTGGTCCGCCGCTGATTGTTGAGGCGCGGCGTTCTCTTGTTGCCCGCTGTTGTGTTCCTGCACGTGGGTTTGACGGGGTGTGAGAGCGCGGTACGCCACGTCTGTGGACAACGCGTAGATGCCGTGTTGAACGAGGCTGCTCACGAGAACATCTCGTTTCCAGTGCCATGGGGGCGGTGCGGCGCCCAGGGTCCACAACATCGCCGCCTCACCCACCCAGGTCGATCCGAAGATCATCAATGCCGGGAGGCGCAGGTGGTCGTCGAGCGCGGCCCGCAGCAAACCGGCAGCGGAGCCGTAGCCGAAACGCATCCCCTGGTTCACGACCCGTTCGGTGGAAGGGGACGGATCGATCGGTACCACACGTTCGGCGAGCTCCATCAACACCAAGCTGTCGTCGTAGTCAACGGGTCCATCCCGTTCGAGGAGGACCGATTCAGCCAAGGTCGTAGCTGCCATGGTGGCAGTGCCGCCCAGGCCGGCTGCCAGACCCCGCAACCAGCGTGATGAGATCGAGGGCATCATCGGTTCCTGTACTGCTCTGCGTCGGAGCGTTTGAACTCGATCCCGAGCCCGGGCCGGTCTGGCTCCGGACGCAGAGCACCGTCGGTCGGGACCAGTACGCCCTCGAAGAGCATGGATTCGATGCGGACGTGATCAGCGAAGTATTCCAGGTGGCGCAGATGCCACAGCCCGGTGCCGGCATGGGCACTGACCTGTGGCGCACAGTGCGATGACACGTCGATGCACTGAGCATCCGCCAGTGCGCCGACGCGCAGGAACGCGGTGATTCCACCGCAGCGTGTGACATCGGCCTGCAGGCAGTCGACCGCGCCGGCTGCCAGCATGTTGCGGAAGTACGGCAGGTCGTACCCGTACTCGCCGGCGGTCACGTCCATTCCCGCCGGGGCCCTGTCACGAACCAAGCGCAACCCTTCGAGGTCATCTGAGCTGACAGGCTCCTCGAGCCACGTCACCCCGAAGTCGGCGAAGTTGTCAGCGAGTGCGAGGGACTGCGTGCGCGAGTAGGCGCCGTTCGCGTCCACGAAGAGAGCGACATCTGCGCCGATCGCCTTCCGCGCGACCGCGATCCGTCGTGGATCTTCAGCGGGTTCGCGTCCGACCTTCATCTTCACCGCGCCCATACCCTGGTCGACCCAACCTCCGAGCTGGTCGCTGAGCTGGGCGTCGGTGAGGGTCGTGAAGCCGCCGCTTCCATAGATCGGGACTGCATCGTGGGTCGCCCCGGCGGCCGTCGCAACGGACACTCCGAGCAGCTTCGCCTTCAAATCCCACAATGCGATGTCAACCGCTGAGATTGCTGAACTGACAACGCCCGGCCGGCCCTGGTTGCGGATCGCATGAACCATGTCGCGCCACCGCGCACCGGTTGCCATCGCATCCTCACCATCGAGAACGCCGGCGAGGGTGTGGTGCACGATGCTCGCAGCTGCGGGCGGTGCATACGTGTACCCGAGGCCGGTCGTGGATCCCGCGGTCACCTCCACGACCACGATCGTCGTTGAGTCCCACGCCAGGGTTCCGTCAGATTCCGGTTCGACCGTCGGAATCGTGTACGAAGCCACATCGACCCGGTCGATGACCTCGTTCGCGCCCGAGGCACTCATCGGGAGCCGCGTCGACGCAGTGTCCGCAAACCCAGCAGCGTGGTACCAGCGAGTCCTGCACCGATACCCACGAGTCGCCGCCGTTCGGAATCATCGATCCGGTTGAGCCAGTTCCGCTTCTCGTCGACAAAGGCAACGGCCGCTTTGGTGAAGGTGAGCGTGGTGTCCGGCAGCGACTTGAGGAAGCTCGGGTCGAGGAACCCGCCCGCCTTGTCGGCGAAGATGCCCCGCGCGCCCGCATCGTGGTCGTCGTCGACAGGCTCGTAGAGGTTCACCGGCCGGTCCTCGGACACCGGCTGGGAGGTGAGTTGTGTGTCCCAGGCGCCCAGTGCCGCGTAGTGGTTCCCGTAACCGGGTGTCAGACGGCCGGCCGCCACGACCAGGCGGTTCCACGAGCCGACGATCTTCGAGCGTCGCCCATCGAGTGCAGCTTGCACGATGTAGGGGGCGACGGCCTCCGGTTCGTATATCGGGGGCACGGGCTGGGGATGTCGCTCCAGGGTGGTCTCACACCAGTTGAACTGCGGTGTGTTGACCGCAGGCATGTGCACCATGCTCATCTTCACGTTGCTTCCCTCGTGGAGTAGTTCGGCACGAACCGATTCGAAGAACCCGCGGCACGCGAACTTGGATGCGCAGTAGGCGGACTGCAGGGGTATGCCGATGAATGCGAGCGCCGACCCGACGTTGACGATGCTCCCTTTGTCGCGCGGTCGCATGTGCTCCAGTGCGACGAGCGTCCCCCAGACCTGCCCCAGGAATGTGACCTCGACCGCGCGCTCGAAATCATCGGGCACAACCTCCCAGGAGGGGGCGAATGCGGTGGTCATGGCGTCGTTGACCCAGACGTCGATCGGACCCAATTCATTCTCGACACGTTCAGCTGCGGCAGCGACCTGGTCGTGATCCGCGACGTCGGTCGGGACCGACAGGGCCCGACGACCGCGCGCTCTCACATCCGCGTTGGCGGCGTCAAGGCCGGACTGGCCCCTCGCCAACAGCGCCACGTCGAACCCCGCGTCCGCGAATGCCGATCGCGGTCGCCCGACCTATTCCTGCTGAGGCTCCGGTGACGACCGCGATGCTGGGATCACCGGAACTTCGCTGCGGTTTCGCGGTCGGTACCTCTCCGGTCGGAGCCGCGTCTGTCAGTGGGGTCTCAGCCATCGTTGCCACCCAACCTTGCACCCGCCTTGGAGAAGAGTTCAGCTGCGACCGCCCTGGTGCTGTGACCCACGACCTTCATGGCGTCGGGGTCACCCCGCATGATCGACTCCGCCACACCCTTTGCCTCCTCGAAGGTCACGTGTGCGGGCAATGGAGGCACGTTCTTGTCGGTGAGCACGTCCAGGACAACGGGTCGATCTGCTGAGAACGCTTCATCCCATGCCTTCTCGACCTCGCTTGGATCCTCGACGCGGATGCCGCGCAGGCCCAGTCCTTCGGCGAACTGTGCATAGTCCGCGTCCTCGACGAGTTGGGCGGTGTCCCAACGTGGATCGCCCACCTGTCGCATCTCCCAGGAGACCTGGTTGAGATCGTTGTTGTGGAGTACCAGCACGATGAAGGTGGGATCTGCCCACTCGCGCCAGTGTGCCTTGACAGTGAACAGGGCGTTCATGCCGAGCATCTGAAATGCACCGTCTCCGATGGTGCACACCACGGGCCGTTCGGGATAGGCGAACTTCGCAGCCGTCGCGTACGGCATTGCTCCGAGCATCGTGGCAAGCCGTCCCGACAGGTTACCCATCTGGTTGCGTCCCAGTTTGATGTGATGCCCGTACCAATCAGCCGTGCTACCTGCATCGGCGGTGATGATCGCGTCGTTCGGCAGGCGCTTGTTCAGGTGGTGGTAGACGAAGCGCGGATTGATCGGGTCGGCCTCCACCATCGCCTGTCGTTCGGTCACCTCGTCCCACTCGCGCATGCCCCGCGCCACCGCCTCCTGCCAGGAGAGGTCACCGGTCTGTTCGAGATGCGGTAGGAGCGCGGCCAGGGTTGTGCGCGAATCGCCCCACAGGTTTACCTCCATCGGATAGCGCAGGCTCAGGTGGTGTTGGAGCAGGTCGATCTGCACACCCCTGGCCTGGCCGGTGGGTGGCAGGAACTCTCCGTAGGGGAAGTTCGTGCCGACCATCAGCAGCGTGTCGCACTCCTGCATCATGTCATAGCTCGGTTTCGATCCGAGCAGCCCGAGTTGCTGGGTGTGGTAAGGCACGTCGCCCGGCACAGCGCCCTTGCCGAGCAGCGCGGTGATGACACCGGCACCGAGTCTCTCGGCCACCTCGATCACCTCGTCGGTCGCGTCCAGCGCGCCCTGGCCGACGATCATCGCGACCTTCTCCCCCGCGTTCAGTACGGCTGCGGCCCGTTCGAGCTCGTCGGTCGGTGGCGCGATCCTCGTCGAGGAATGCCCCACCCCGGTGCGCGATACGAAATGTTCGGCGGTCGGCATTTCCATCTGCAGGTCCTGCACGTCGGCGGGAATGATCACCACCGTCGGACGTCGCGATGCGGCTGCGATGCGGACCGCCCGATCCACCACGAGTTGCGCCTGCATGGGCGCGGATATGGTCTTGACGTACTCCGCCACGTCACCGAAAAGCCGCTCCAGGTTGAGCTCCTGTTGGAAATCGCTGCCCTCGGCAACTCGCGCCTGCTGGCCGACGATCGCAACGACAGGCTGGTTGTCGCAGTAGGCGTCGTACAGGCCGTTCATCAGGTGCACGGCGCCCGGGCCGGACGTCGCCATGCACACACCGACCTCACCGGTGAACTTGGCATGCGCCGTTGCCATCAGGGATGCCATCTCTTCGTGGGTCGGTCGAATGTAGCGGAAGTCCTTGCCAGCGTCCTCGGCGCGCCCGAGCGCCCCATCGAAGCCCCCGATTCCGTCACCCGGGTAGCCGTAGTATCTGTGCAGGTCCCACTCGATGAGGCGGTCGATGATGAAATCGCTGACTGTTTCCATGCGTCCTCCAACGGTTTGCCTTGCTCCGGTGGTACGACACCGGCGCTCTGAGGTCTCGTACCACGAGGATCGCTGCACCAAACATCTTCGTTCGGTCCCACCGAAGGGATACCTCAGGATCAGATGCCTGGCCTGCCGCGTTCCTGCAGTCCAGCTGTAGTCAACCGACCGGTTGCCGGGACGGGACGCGGCCCGATCGAACCTCCGGGTCGTCACTCATGGCGACACCGCTCGCCATCCGTTCGGACAGCCGGGAAGCCAGTGCCATGATTGTCAGCGCCGGATTGGCAGAGCCCTGGGTGGGACACACCGATCCATCGGACAGGAACAGGTTCGGAACCGCCCACGCGTGCTGGTTCGCATCCACGACGCTCGTCTCGGGAGAGCCTCCCATCCGAGCTCCTCCTATCAGGTGGGCGAAGCGGTGGATGGTCAAGACGTCCTGGGCTCCTCCCGCCTCGAGAAGGTTGGTGATCACGTCGGTGGAGTAGGACATGTTCGCCTTGTCGTTCTCTGTGAGGCTGTAGTCCATCCTCGCGACCGGCAGCCCGTATGGGTCCTTCTCGTCGGCGAGCCTGATCCGGTTCTCCGGGTGGGGCAGCAGCTCGTTGAGCACGCCGACGGTCGCCCAGTGGTTGTAGTCGCGCATGTACTCACGCATCGCCCTGCCCCAGTGACCATCAGCGAGGACGTGTTCCGCCCAGCCGATGGGCAACGGGGAGACGGTCTGGATCGAGAATCCGCGTTTGAACCCACGGGAGTCGTCGGTCTCGTAGAAGTCCTCGCTCGAGACCTCCGGCGGCGGTGCCTTGTACATCCGTATCTCGTCGGACCATCGGCCCGCCGTCTGGGTGGCGCCCTGGACCATGACATACCGACCGACGAGGTCCTCGCCGTTGCACAGTCCGTTGGGGAACCGCTTGCTGGTGGAGTTCAACAACAGGCGCGGCGTCTCGATCGAATAGCCGGCTATGGCGACGAACCGGGCACGTTGCAGATGTTCGACTCCGTCGGCCTCCTGGAGATAGACGACACCCTTCGCCTTTCCGGTTTCATCGAGTTCCACGCGGATCGGCCATCGAATCGGCACGGATCTCCACCGAGTGTGCCAACGCGTCGGGAAGATGCGTCACATACGGACTTGCCTTGGCGTTCACCTTGCATCCCTGCAGGCAGTAGCCGCGGTAGATGCAGTGCGGTCGGTTGCCGAAGGTGCCGTTGACGATACCCACCGGACCGACACGCATCTCGATACCCAGCTCGATCGCACCGCGCCACAGCTTGTCCGCAGCCTCACCGACCGGATGGGGGCTGAACGGGTACCGGTGCGGATATCCCCATGGCCAGTCCTGGCCGGCTACGGGGAGTTCACGTTCGACGCGTTCGTACTCGCAGCGTAGGTCCTCGTAGCGGATCGGCCAGTCTGCGCCCACGCCGTCGCGGGTGAAGGTCTCGAAATCAGATGGGTGGAACCGCGGGGTGTACCCGGCGTAGTGCACCATCGATCCGCCGACGCCGCGGCCCGAGTTGTTCTTGCCCAGCTCTATCGGATTGTCGCCGCCGATGATGCGCTTCTGGGTCCAGTACAGCTCGTGTGAGCCGGCCTCGTCGGACACCCAGTCGTCGTCGGGGTGCCAGAACGGCCCGGCCTCGATGATCACGACCCGCCACCCGCGTCGTGCGAGTCGCTGGGCCAGCACCGACCCACCCGCGCCTGCACCGACGATGACCAGGTCGACCTCTTCGCTATCGGGGTACTGGCGCATCGTGGACTCGCCGGGAAGTTGTCTCGAGTGCACGTCGAGCAGGTAGCGGGAATCGTTGTCGCTCGGTCCGACCGAGCCTTTGAGGAGAGAGGTCAACCTTCTCTGGGTTCTCATCCTTCGAACTCCTGCGGATTCGCCCTGACCGTGGCCACAGGGTCCTCGGCGGTCGCGCCCGGACTCTCGAACGGCTCCAGCACACTCGTCGGACCGGTGCGCATGAAGCCCCTCGGGTATGCGGGGCCACCGAAGCCGATTTCGTTCCATGCCCACGGGTGCGAGTAGAAGCCCGACAGGATTGCCCGCATGCACACCGACCATGCCCGGGACACGTTCAGGCGATCCCAGGTTCCACCTGACAGCGTCCCGTCGGCGAGATCCGCCACGATCGCTTCCTGGTCCTCCTCAGAGCACTCGGCGAACGGGGTGTCGTGGCGGGCCTCCGCGGTTTCATCGAGGCCTGCCAAGGTCATGCGCCATGTGTCGCGGTCATCGGGCATGTCGTAGTACTGGAAGCCGTCGAGTTTTCCATCGGCATACTTCTCGTCGACCGACTCGGCCACCGGCACCCGGGGGTCACGATCCTGAGCGGTGCAGATGTCACAGAACGCCCGCACGGTCGGCTCCTCGTCCTCGGTGAAGAACCGCATGGGCCCGGATGGCTCCAGGCGGGCGAGCACGACCGCTTTCG
Source organism: uncultured Microthrixaceae bacterium (assembly GCA_963805905.1). Lineage (GTDB taxonomy): Bacteria > Actinomycetota > Acidimicrobiia > Acidimicrobiales > Microtrichaceae > JAMLGJ01. Next base: position 1,103,046 of record CAWDVV010000001.1, on the reverse strand, counting down.
TCGCTTCGTCCCAGGTGTCGATCGCATCCATCACGTCGTAGTCGGGGTAGCGGCCGATCATCTGTGGGGTGGTACCGCGTCGCTGCCTCGGCAACCACGACGGATGGGGCGGCTGTCTGCCCTCCCGGAGGTTGGGCAGGTGCTCGCCCATGTCCCTGTCGATGTCTTCGCTGTCGATGCCTTGCCTTACTCGTCTCGCCTCTCCGGGCGTGATCTCCTCAGCCATCACTTCTCCCGACGCAACACCGCGGCCAGGAGTCCCATGCCGCCGACCATGCACATCAACCCCGGCGCCGCTATCGGCGGGCCCATCGGCACGTTGTAGCTCGCGAGCGCCCATCCGCCGGGTTTGCGGGCAACGCCCCTGGCGTGGAAGTACTCACCGGCAAGGCCGTTGGCTGCGTAGATCCCGGCGGTTACCGGCAACGCCGTCTTGGCCCAGCGCTTGGAGAACACACCTGCGACCCCGGCGACGACGACCGGCGGAGTGACCAGGATCGGCGACCACATCCACTTGTTGCCGAAACTGGCCTTGTAGTGCTCGAAGAACACTTCGGCGGTCGTGATGAGGGCCGCCACTGCGGTGAGTCCCGAGAGGGACTGCTCGAAACGGCCGTGTTCGATGTTGGTCGTCATGCGATCGACGAAATGTTCGACGTCACCGGTGACCGGCGCAGATCGGTGAAACAGTCTCATTCAGTGCCTCCGTCGCTTCATTCAGTGCCTCAGTGGCGTGGAACAGCAGTCATCTACCCCGCACGATGCAGGAACAAACACACCGCGGCCCGAAAGGTCGTCCGCATTGACACCCGGGCATGTTTCGGTCCGGCGGTCTCTGGATAGGCCAGCTGGGTCAACCGTGCCGACCGGGCGCGGTAGGAGCGGAGGCGCGACGTGTGCGAAATCACCGAGTCGGACGCACACCAGCACCGTGGACGATTGGCAGGATACGTCGCCGATTCCAGCAGGTGCCGGCACAAACGACGCCACTCCGCATGAGTCGGGCTGCGGAGACTATCCGGGCTGTGCGGACCTCAGAGAAGGAGCGCAGCTGACATGGGCGTCGGTGATCTGGCCGAGAGCGCGGTCCGTCTCTTCGATGACTTCCAACAGCGGCATCGGGTCCTGGCCCAACCAATCGGAACCATACGCAAGTACGCAGACGACCGCGGGAGCGCGTTCGCGGGACTCCTCACCTTCCAGGTGTTCCTCGGCATGCTACCCCTGCTGGTCGTTGCGCTCACCGTGTTCGGACGGATCGTCGCTTCGAGCGCGGAGCTCGAACAATCCGTTCTCGACTCGACCCTTGCACAGTTCCCGGTGATCGGTGAAGGGATAAAGAACAACGTCTCGGCACTCTCGGTGAACGGATGGTGGATCTGGGTCACGATCGCCGGACTGTTGTGGACCGCGACGGGCATATACACCGGGTTCCAGTTGGCACTGAACCAGGCCTGGAACGTCGCCGGCGTCTCTCGTCAGGGTTTCGTGAGCCGGCAATTGCGTGCACTGATCCTGTTCGTGCTCGTGTTCGCGGCAGCCATCGGTACCAGTTTCCTGCGGGGGATAGACATGCTCTCGTTCAACTCCTGGCTCGCATCCCATGCATTTTCCCTTGCCATGGGTTGGTTGGTTGGCGGAGTGCTGCTGCTGGGAGCCTTCCGCATCGTCGTCGCACCTGAGGTGCCGACGTCGAAACTGATCCTCGGTGCCGTCCTCGCAGGACTGGCCTGGGAGGTCCTCCAACGACTGGGATCGTGGCTGATAGTGGACCGGCTGTCGCGGGCTCAGAACCTCTACGGAGCGATCGGGTTCGTCGTCGTGACGCTCGGGTGGATCAACCTGCTGGCGCGCTCGGTGATGTTGGCCAACGAGTTCGCGGTCGTGACCCACCGCGGGCTCTGGCCTCGCCGCATAACCCAACCACCTCTCACCGATGCCGACCGCAAGTCACTTGTCGGACTGATACGGAACGAGTGGCGCAGACCCGAAGAGCACATCATGGTCCGTTTCGACCCGAACGACGATGAGGCGGGTGACAGCGACGACTCGGGGCCAGACGATTCAGAGAAGGGGACCGCCCGGGACTCGGAGCAACTCCTGTACCTGATAGAGCCCGGCCCCACTGACGAGGATGATGCTGGCACAAGCGCCCAACCCGACTCCGACGAACGTTGAAGCCACTGAAATGGCCACCACCCACGACCACGACCAGTTCCGGGGGTCCTCGTGAACGCCGACTGATGATGGATCCGTAATGACCACGCTCCTGGTCTTCTCGATCGTGTTGCTGGCGGCAGTACTCGTGTCGAACAGGGCGAACCGGACCGTGCTCTCGACCTCGGTGCTGTTCCTCGTGGCCGGATTCGTGTGTGGCCGCGGCGTGCTCGGCGTGATCGACGTCTCAGCAGATGGTCCCCAGGTGTCGACGTTGGCGGAGTTGGCCCTGGTGGCTCAGAAGTCTCGGTACCGGTGCTCCTCGGGGGAGATCGCCCTCGGTCTGGGGCTGGGCGTGGTCGTGGCGATGGGAGCGGCCCTGACTCGCAGCAGCCTGACCCGCCGGGATTGGATCGCCGCGTCGTGGTTCGGCCCAAAAGGTTTCGCATCGCTCCTTTACGGCTTGTTGATCCTCAACTCGGGCGCGACGAACAGCAGTGCGCTGTTCCATCTGGTCGCGCTGGTGGTCTTTGCGTCGATCCTCATGCACTCCTCCACCGACGTGATCATGGCCAGATGGCTCACGAACGAACACACCCGTACTGCAACCGGTGTCCCCGAGAGTGGCGACGACCTCGAAGAGGATCCTGCGCTCGACGAACCGCAGATGCCAACGGATTGACCGCCGATACTTGTGCGCGTGGACCCCGGCTCCCCGACTCGAACCCCCAGCAAATGGTCCCAGCTACCTGCTGGAGGGTCATCGGTTGCAGCTGGCGAGCGACGCTCCATGAGACCAGGGGTTCAATGTTTGGTGGGCTATCGCGCCGGGTCCGGGATCCGGGTACTCGGCAGCGGGTTGCTCGAACCTCCGCCGATTAGTTGTGCATGACGGGGACGTTGGCCTTGAGCGTTGACATCGGCGTTGACCATCCGAGTGCGCCGTGTGCTCGGTGGTGATTGTAGAAGTGGATGAAGTGGTCGTATTCGATGGTTCGTTGTTGCTCGGAGTGCCAGTCGCGGATGTAGGCCCATTCTTCGAGCAGGATCCGCTGGAACCGCTCGACCTTCCCGTTCGTCTGGGGCCGGAAGGGTCGGGTCACTTTGGTGTGATCCAGCGTTGGTGAGGGTGTCGCGCCAGAGCCTGGATCGGTAGCAGGATCCGTTGTCGGTGAGCGACCCGTTCGCCGCTGATGCCGTGAGCTGTTGAACCAGGCGTTCGCTCGTCCCAGAACGCGACGGCGGTGACGGCTTGTTCGTTGGTGTGGATCTCGGAGTAGACGATGCGGGTGCGGTCATCGAGCGCCGAATGCAAGAACCGGTAGCAGGTCGAGGATCGTGGTCGTGGTGGGTGCTTGGCCTCGGCCGTGGATCCGCCAGCCGCCGCCGTCGGGGATGCCGGCGAGCTTCTTGACGTCGACATGGACCAGCTCACCAGGCCGATCACGCTGATAGCGGACACAACACCACCGACAGCTCACCGTTCGATCGAGGACCGTGCGGCGTTGATGCCTTCAATAGTCGACGCAAGGCGTCCACCTTCGTTCCTGGCCGGAACGACACCTCTGCTCGCCCACGCGGCCTGCGCCAACGCGGACCTCTGCTCGCCCACGCGCATCTGCGCCAACGAAGCCGGGCCCCGTTGGGGATACGCAGCCTCGCCCTCGGTGACAGCGAGGATCTCAATCGCGAACCCGCGGAGCCGCTGCTGGACAATTGTTCCGGCTGCCCGAGGACCTCATCATCAGGGCGAGGGGACACCACCAGGTTGGCACACTCCGGCAGATCCCAAGCCGGTGCCCGCTCGCGTACGGTCACCCAACTCCATTGAGAGATCGCAGTATCGTCGCTTCAGGCCTGGTCCGGAATCAAGTGCCCATCCCCACCTTGGAGCCCCGGTCAAAACACCGGCGCGCGGTGGGCGAGCCCGTGACCCATGCCGATACGACTTCGTCGTGGTCATTCGGAGGATCCGGCCGCGAATTCCGAGATGATCGCGTTGCAGAAATCGGGGAGGTCATCGGGATTGCGGCTCGAGATGATCGGGCCAGGACCTTCCTTGCACACGACCAGCGGTTCGTCGACCCATGTTGCGCCCGCGTTTGTCAGGTCGGTCTGCAGGCTCGGCCAACTCGTGAGCGTGCGGCCACGTACGGCATCCGCTTCCACCAAGGTCCACGGACCGTGACAGATGACACCGACAGGACGTCCGCTGGTTACGAAATCGTGTACGAACGACACCGCTGATTCCTCCGTGCGCAGTTGGTCCGGGTTCGCGACACCGCCCGGTAGCACCAGCGCGTCGAAGTCGCCCACGTCGCTCTGTGCGCATGCCTGTTCAGCGATGAAGATCTCACCCTTGTCGAGGTGGTTGAACGCCTGTATGTCGCCGGTTTCGGGCGCGATCAACACCACCTCGGCGCCGGCAGTCTCGAGTGCCTCGCGAGGTGACTTGAGTTCGATCTGCTCCACCCCCTCGTTCGCCACCACGATGGCCACCCTGCAGCCGTCCAACTTTCCTGCCATGGTTCACTCCTAACTGTCAACGACCTGTTACCAACGTCTCAGTGTCCTCTTCGCTCGATGCCAAGTTCTGCAACTGGCAGGTGTCAGAGCCCAACCTTGTCGCGAACACGATCTACCAATCCAGCCACCGCACCCACCAGCACACTGCCCGGCGGAGTGTCCGGTAGCTCCGGGTGGGGTCGAGTCGGTGCGATCCGTTGTGCGGCCTCGAGAGCATCGGCCATCTCGACGAGTTCGTCGCGGTCCATCGACTTGCGCAGCATCGGGAACAGATCCTCCTCTTCTTCGCTCACATGGTGACGGACGTTCTCCATCAGAACGACCATCTTGGGATGGAACCGTTCGTCGGTGGGGTCCAGTGAGGACAACTCCGCTAGTGCAACTGACATGAGGTGGTGCTCCTCGAGGCTCTCCAGGCTCTGCGCCTCGGCCTCGGGGGAGATCGCACTGGTCACCGGATACAGAACCTGCTCCTCGATCGCCTCGTGGATCGACAGTTTCTCGACCACCTCATCGACGATCCGGCGGCGGGTCTTGATGGCACGACCGGTTGTCTCTTCATAATCACCGAAGAGCTTCGCCACCTTTTGGTGGTCCCCGATGAGCATCTCGATTGCGTCGGTCATACGGTCCCCTCTCGGAATGCCTTCTCCGGACCCGGAGAACGGAGGCGTGATGGCGCCTTACCCAGTTGGCGGGCCGGCCAAACTACGGGAAGGCGGTCAGAACGAGCGGCCCTCGCCAGTTCCGCCGAAACGCCGAGGGTTGAACTTGGCTGGGAGAGTGCTCTCCGCCGCGGTATCCGTGTTGTCGGTGGCGGCGATGATCGGCTCCTGGACGACCTCACTGTGCACCAACACACCCATCGGTTGGTTTTCGACACCGGCGCGTTCACGCGAATTGATCACCGTGCGCACAGCCTCATGGAAGTGCTCGAAACCCTGCACTCCAACCACAGAATCGAGCTGGCCGGCCGAGGACGATTCAGCGAGGTCTTCGGCCACCGAGGAGGACCTGACCACCAGTGGGTGCTCCGATGGAACACCATCGAGCCCGGGTGGCTCGGCCACCGTGGTACCCGCGTCGTACAGATCACTCACGGCGGTCGTGAGAACCCGACCCGGGTGTGTTGGCGTGCCGTCGTGACGTGCCTGGGCGAGGGCAGCCACCTTCGCACCCACCAGTTCCACGTCGGTAGCCCGCGTGTCGTCCAGGTCGATCAGGAACACATCATTGGCCCCCGCAGGTCCGCGGTCGAGCGGGTGGCATCATCCGGGGTGTCGATTGGATCGATGGCTCTGACCGTGCTCGATACCCGTACCCTTCCTTCGTCGGTGAAAACGCGGGTGCAGTGACCCGGCAAAGCGGTCCTACCCCCTGATCTAACCGGGTTCAAACCCCCCGCGGTTCGACACAGCAGTGAGGATCGATCTCCCTGCAGGCCACGACGATCTCGTGCACCTCGATCCCGTGGATGCACCCCACATCGCTGCACTCCCAGTAGTCATGGAAATGCACCACGGCGGTGCCATGGCAGTGGAGCAATCCTTCTGCGCACAGCCGGCACACGATCACGATCAGGAAGCCTCACCGAGCGCGGCTATCAGATCCTGCTTGGACATCTTGGAGCGCCCGGAGATATCGCGCCGCTTGGCCTCCTCGTAGAGCTCCTCGCGCGACAATCCCGAGAGGTCCCCAGCTGGCGCACTCCGCGGAGCTCTGGAACCACCTCGCTTCGATCGTCCTGACTCGGCCCTACCGGAACCGCCGCGGTCCCGGCGAGCACGGTCCACGCTCGCCTCAAGCGCCGCCATCAGGTCGATTACGTCTGCGCCGGGCTCAGCGTCGGTGGCATCGAAGTCCCGGCCCTGCGCCTTCGATTCCACGAGTTCCATCACCCGCGCACGATGGGTGTCCTCGTAACGGGTCGGATCCCAATCCGATGCGAGCGAATCCACCAGTTGACGTGCCACATCCAATTTGCGAGCATCGGGCTCGGCGTCCGCGTCGATGTAGCCCATCTCCTCTAGTCGAGCGGGACTGCGGACCTCATCGGCGAAGAACATCGTCTGGAGTACCAGGCCCGGTCCCACGGCGCGGATGGCCACCAGGTATTCCTTGGTTCGCAACACGAAACGGCCGATGGCTGTCCGGCCGCTCTCTGCCATCACGTCTCGCAGGAGGGCGTACGGAGTAGCCGCATCCTCATCTGCGGGCGTCACGTAGTAGCCACTCCGGAAGTACAGGGGATCCACATCATCGAGTTCGACGAAGTCGTCGATGTCGATGGTGCGTGATCGGCGCGGTTCCACCGAATCCAGTTCCTCGGGTTCCAGGATGACCTGTTCACCACCAGCAGTGTCGTAACCCTTGACGATGTCTTCGTAGGGAACATCCTCACCGGAGTGCTCCCCCACGCGCCGGTGGCGGATCCGCTCACCGGAGCCACGCCGATACTGGTGGAAGCTGATCGTATGGGACTCGGTAGCCGGGTACAGGTGGACTCCGATCGTGACCAGACCGAAGCTGATGGAACCCTTCCAGGTCGGACGTGCCATGGCGTTCAGTCTCCTCGTGCGGCATCGAGCACGGCGTCGAATTCGTCGGCCAGACCTACACGTACGAGCGCCGCCACGAGCCTGGCGAACTCCCCCGGATCCCCCCCGGCCAATTCGGCCAGTTCTGCGGGTTCGGTGGGTAGTCCGAACTCATCCGCGGCGTTTAGGCTCCGTTGGTCGGCGAACGGCACGTACTCGCTCCACACCGCCTGGACCTCCCGCATGAACACGTCGGCACCAACCTTGCCGATGCCTTTGCATGCCGTCAGACCGCCGCGGAGCACTTCGACGTCACCATCTGAGGTCTTCCGCAGCTCACGGAGGTCACCGTCCCAACGGTCGAGCACGATCTCGGAGGTATCAGCCAGGTACCTCGAGGTGCTCTCGTCGTAGCGCGCGTAGCCGGATCCGTTGAGAACCCGGGTGCGATCCTCCCAAGAGGCCTGCGCCATCCTTCCGGGAGTCGTCCAACCTGCATCCCACAACGCCTTCGCCGCGGAGACCGCCGCATCGGCGCTGATCCGTGCGCTGATCAGCAAGGCCAGACACAACAACTCGAACAGTGGCGAAGGTGTGTTCCGATCCAGTCGGATGCCCGCTTCGGACACGTAGGTCCGCCCGTAGCCGTCGAGGAGTACTTCGACAACTGCCTTTGGATCAGCTTGGCCGGTCATCGGTCAGACTGGAGGTTCGCGGCGCCACGCCGACGCGACAGTTCGGCGATGCGATCAATGATCGTGCGGTCCTCGGGCGAGAGGTCCTCAGCACCCAGCCCGCTGTCTGCGAGGGCATCCGGATTGTCGGGAGTCAGCTCGGTCTGATCGGACGCCGGGGGGCTGGTGTTCAGGTCCGGCGTATCGAGGTTCCGCAATGGTCGGCCCTTTCGCCAATCGGGATGCCCGGTCCCGGTGCTCACATCTGGGCTATCGGAACCTACCCACTCGAGGCATAGCTGAAACGCCAGTGGATCGAACTGTGCAAACATGACTGTGCGCCGTGTTCCCGCATTCCTGCGCATGCTCCTGGGATTCCTCTGAATCGGCTCGCCGGGATTCAGTGTCGTCGCGGTCGGCTTCTTCTCGTTCTGTCATGCCTGTCACCTGTCCGGAGCAGCAGCGTACGTTCACTCCGATATGAGCGGCTGCGGAATTCAGTGGTTCCTGAGCGCGTCGATGAGCTCGTCCTTGGTCATCTCCGAACGACCCTCGATCCCCACCTCCTGCGCGCGCTCATAGAGATCGTCCTTGGTCCACTCCTCGTATGCGGGCGACTTCCCGCCGCGCCGCGCTGCCCCGGACCGATCCGTGTTGGCGATCCTTGCGGCCTTCTCCTTGCTCATCCCCTCGTCGCGCGAGCGCCTCGTACTGCTCATCGTCCTTGATACTGGGTCCTGGGTCCTTCTGGCCGGGCATGTTCGGCCTCCTTCCCTGTCGGGTTGTACACCTGTACTTCTGATGAGAGCTACCCGAACGTGAATCATTTCAACCACTCCCATGAGCGTCGCTTTCCACGTGGTCGGCGGTTTGAAAAACCGAAGGCCGGGTAAACGGAGAACATGACCGATCGATCTGCTGGAAGTGGCTGGCGGATCACACGACCAACAACCCATGTGAGGTGACCAACAATGCTGACCTTCGATCCGTTCCGTGACCCGTTCCGAGGCCTCGAACGTCTATCCGGACCATCCAAGGCGATGATGGCGTTCGACGCTGTCAGAAACGACGAAGAGGTCAAGGTGTACTTCGACGTGCCGGGCGTGGTCGCCGACGACCTCGAGGTGAGCGTCGAGAAAAACGAGCTCACCGTGACCGCCGAACGCCGTTGGAAGAAGGCCACCGGGGGGGATGGCGACGAGAGTGATCGGGTGATCCAGAGCGAGCGTCCCCAGGGCACCTTCACCAGGCGCCTCATGTTGAGCGACGCGCTCGACACCGACCGTCTCGATGCGCATCTCGAGGACGGTGTGCTCACCGTGAGCATCCCCGTCGCGGAGAGTTCCAAGGAGCGACGCATACAGGTCCGCTCTGGAGGTGAACGGTCCGCCATAGAGACCACGGGGACCGAACAGGAGGACAGCTGAGGCGAGCCATCAGTCACCGGCTGAACGAAGATGGGCCGGACCTTTCGCACCCACGGCACGTTCCCGGGGGTTTGCGCGCGCCGGTGAATGGGTAGTCAAAGCACCATGCCCTCCAGTGCCATGTCTTCGAGTCCTCAGGCGAGCGGGGCGTCCGGGAGCTTTCTCGGCAGAACTTCCACCTGGTGTTTCGAACACCGTCGCATCGTGCTCGCGGTGTGGGTGGCCGTGGTCGTGGTGACGATGGGGGCGGGAGTCGGCGTTGGTGCATCGTTCACCGACGAGTTCAGCGGTGGTGGATCCGATGCTGCCCAAGCCCGGGACCTGCTGCAGCAACGGTTCCCGCAGGAATCCGGCGCTTCGGTCGATGTCGTGTTCCGCACGAATGACCAGATTGCGGATGACACGGTCCAGCAACATATCGCCCGAGTGGCGAAGGCGCTCTCCCAGGAGTCCGGCGTTGCTCAGGTCACAGCGCCCGATCCATCAGACCCTGTCACGGCCCGCCAGATAGGCCGGGACGGCCACATCGGCTATGCCACGGTGCGCTTCGACCAGTCGATCGGGAACATCGACAAGGCCGAGGTCACCGACGTGATAGATACTGCCCGGTCCTTCGACACCTCAGGTCTCCAGGTGGAGGTCGGAGGCCGGGCAGCGCAGCTGATGGTTCAACAAGGTGGCTTCGGCCCGTCTGAGGTCGTGGGGCTCGCAGCGGCTGCCATCATCCTCCTGGTGGCCTTCGGGTCGTTGATAGCCATGGGCCTTCCGATCTTCACTGCGCTGGCGGGCCTCGGTGGCGGCATCGGAACGTTGTACCTGCTCAGTCATTTGCTCTCGATGCCGACCTATGCGCCCGAGCTCGCGATCATGATCGGTCTCGGCGTCGGCATCGATTACTCACTGTTCATCGTCACCCGGCACCGAGAGACCCTCCACGCCGGCGCGGATGCCAGTGACTCCGCATCCACTGCCATGACCACTGCGGGTCGCGCGGTCATCTTCGCAGGCTCAACCGTGGTCATCTCGCTGCTCGGCCTGTTCCTGTTGGGCCTGCCGTTCATATATGGGTTGGCAGTCGGCGCAATAGCCGCGGTGATCTTCGTCATGCTCGGGTCGCTCACCCTGCTACCGAGCATGCTCGGCTTCGCCGGCACCAACATCGACCGGTTCGGCATCCAACGGTTCCTCCACCGCGGTGAAGGTGGGCGCAAGACACTCTCGTACAGGTGGAGCCGCGTGGTGCAGAAACACTCATGGTTGGCTTTCGGCGGCTCCTTCGTGGCGCTACTCCTGCTGGCCGTGCCATTGCTGTCCATGCACCAGTCCTTCCCCGATGCGGGCAACGAGCCCACTTCCCTCACCACCAGGCGTGCCTACGACCTGCTCTCGGAGGGTTTCGGTCCCGGCATCAACGGTCCGCTCATAGTGGCCGTTGCCCTACCTGAATCGGGCTCGCAGGCAGAGAAGGCCAAGGCGGACCTCGGGCAGCTCGTCGAGGCTCTGAACTCGACCGACGGAGTGGCGGTGGCCACCCCTCCGCAGTTCAACCAGGCGGACAATGCCGCCACCGTCTTCGTAGTGCCGACGAGCTCACCCCAGGCCGAGTCCACCAAGGATCTCGTCGGTCACCTGCGCCACGACATCATCGACGCGGAGTTGTCTGACAGCGGCGCCACCGCGTATGTCGGGGGTCTCACGGCGGCGTCTGTGGACTCCACCAGCCAACTCTCGGCGCGGCTACCGCTCGTCCTCGCAGCCGTGATCGCGGTGTCCTTCCTACTTCTGATGGCCGTCTTCCGCTCGATAGCTGTGCCCATCAAGGCAGCGGTCATGAACCTGCTGTCGATCGGCGCCGCCTATGGCGTGATCGTCGCGGTGTTCCAGTGGGGTTGGCTCTCGTCGATCTTCAGCGTGGCCGAGACCGCACCCATCGCACCCTGGATCCCCCTCGCCATGTTCACGATCCTGTTCGGCCTGTCCATGGACTACGAGGTGTTCCTGCTTTCGCGAATTCGCGAGGAGTGGCTCCGCACCGGCGACAATACAAGCGCGGTGGCAGACGGCCTGGCCGGTACCGCCAGGGTGATCACCTCGGCCGCTGCCATCATGGTCTGCGTCTTCGCGTCGTTCATCTTCACCGACATCCGGGTACTCAAGGTTCTCGGCCTGGGCCTGGCCTCTGCGGTGTTCCTCGATGCGTCGCTGGTCCGGCTCGTGCTCGTACCCGCCACTATGGAACTTCTGGGCAGGGCGAACTGGTGGTTCCCGTCCTGGCTCGACCGCCTGGTACCCGATCCGGGCCTCGAACGCCCGCCGGAGGCAGCGAGCGCATCCGGGCGTGCAACCGCTGATGTTTGACGCTGCTGCACGGTCGGGTATGCAACCCGGCGATGAGACGAGAACGCGGCACACAAAAACGCTCCATCAGGCAACCGACGTTGATCGGTTGGGCACTGTCGGTGGTACTGGTTCTGCTGGTGCCGATCGCGTGCAGCAACGACAATGGATCCACCGTGGGTGACGCGCAGCCGGCGCCCGGAGTGTCGACGTTCAAACCCGGTGGATTCGATGACCTTCCCCGCTACCGTGGCAGCCGTGACGCGGGTACCCGCAGCGAAGACGGCAATGTGGTCAGCCAGTCATTCTTCGTGGACGGGGCGGATCCCGAGTTGATCATCGAGTTCTACCGCTCGGAGCTGTCGGGCTGGGAGTTCGCCGGTGAGCACGACGAAGGGGACGCGTTGACCGCAGAGTTCACAGAACCGGGTGACGGTGGCCGTAGGCTCGAGGTAAGCGCCACCTCTGTGGACAACGCCCCGGACGACACCACCGCGCAGTACAGCCTCGTCTTGCATTCCTGACACAGCACCGGATCTCCATTACTGGATCCCACGACACCGCTGGATGCCCATCTCACCTCAGGGTTGTGGGCAGGTTCCCCTGCAATCTGCCATCGTCAGCTTTGCCTGGATCACTCGTCATTCGCGTGAATCTCATTCGCGTGGATCGCCATGGCCAGCACTTCTGCGAGGTGCAGCGCCTCACGCCCGCTGCCGTAGTCGATCTGGGTTCGACAACTGAATCCATCGGCCATTACGACTGTCTCCGGTGATGCGGCGCGGATTGCCGGCAACAACACCCGTTCCGCGCACGCGATCGATACATCGTGGTGACCTTTCGCGAACCCGAAGTTGCCGGCCAGTCCGCAACAGCCGGAATCCAGGATGTCTGCGTCCAAGCCGCCACGCTGCATGAGTCGCTCATCGGCGTCGGTTCCCATGACCGCGCCCTGGTGGCAGTGTGTCTGCACCACCGCATGGCCCGGCATGGCCGGTGGTTCCCAATCGGGAGCGTGTTCGCCCAGTAGCTCGGCCAGGGTGAACGTGTGGTCCGCCAGACGTCGGGCATCCGGTTCGTCGGGACAGAGCTCCGTGAGATCGTGACGAAACGTCGCGGTGCAACTCGGTTCGAGTCCGACCACGGGCGTTCCCACGCGCACTTCGGGCGCGAGCGCATCCACGGTGCGCGCCAGGACCTTCTTGGCGACTCCGAGCTGGCCTGTCGAGATCCAGGTCAGGCCGCAACAGAGCGGTTCGTCGGGAATGACCACCTCGAAGCCTGCGTGTTCCAGTACGTCGACTGCGGCGAGCCCGACTTGGGGATCGAAGTGGTTGGTGAACGTGTCAGGAAACAGAAGCACTCGCTTCGTTGCCCCGTCGCGGGACATCGCTCGACCCGGGCGAGCGCTCGCCCGGTAGCCCAGCTCTGTGAGCTCCTTACGCAGGGTCCTGCGGGCAAACCGCGGTATGTCGCGTTCCCGGTCGATGCCACCGACCTTCTTCGCGAGCATCGAGAGCCCAGGAGCGTGAGCGAGCACATTCACCAAACGTGGCGCCACGGACGCGCCGTGTGCCAACACTGGAAGCCAACCCATCGAGTAGTGCGCGGCCGGGCGCAGGCGACCCTCGTAGTGGTGTGAGAGGAACTCGGCCTTGTAGGTGGCCATGTCCACGTTCACGGGGCAATCACCCAGACACCCCTTGCACGCCAGGCACAGGTCGAGCGCATCGCGCACCTCCTCTGATCGCCACCCATCGGTGATCATCTCGCGGTTCATCATCTCGAACAACAGGCGGGCGCGGCCTCGGGTGGAGTGCTTCTCCTCGCGGGTGACCATGTAGCTTGGACACATCGTGCCCCCGTCGTGGCGGCGGCAGTTGCCGATTCCCACACAGCGCAGCCCGCCCGCATGGGCGAAGCTCCCGTCGTCGTCGGCATACGCGAAGTGGGTCTCCGGTTCCCACGGCGCATAGTCGGCGCCCAGGCGCAGGTTCGCGTCCGCCGGATTGGGATCGACCACCTTGCCGGGGTTCATACGTCCGGTCGGATCCCAGATCGCCTTGAACTCGCCGAACGCCGTCACGATGTCCTCACCGAACATCTTCGCCAGCATGTCGGCACGTGCCTGGCCGTCGCCGTGTTCACCCGAGAGTGAACCGCCATAGGACAACACGAGGTCCGCTGCATCCTCGATGAACGAACGGAACCGAGCCACACCTCCTGCGGATCTGAGGTCGAATGGAATGCGGGTGTGGACACACCCCTGTCCGAAGTGTCCGTAGAGCGAAGCCTTGTAACCATGGCGATCGAACAGGTCGCGCAGACCGGCCAGGTACGACGGAAGGACCTCTGGGGGAACAGCGGAATCCTCCCATCCCGGCCACGCGTCCGGTCCGTCGGGTTCATGTGCGCTGGCTCCGAGACCCGCCTCACGGACCTTCCAGACCATTTTCTCTTGCTTGTCGTCGTCGAAGAGCCTGGCGTTGGGCGCGTCGCCGGCCGATTCGAGTTCCGCCAGCAGAGTGCGGGCCTTGGCGTCGGATTCCTCCTTGTCCTGACCACCGAATTCCACCAGCAGCCACCCGTTTCCATCCGGCATCAACTCGACGGCATCGGGATAGAGGTTCTCGTGACGGGTCAGGTCGAACAGACGACGGTCCAGACCTTCGCAACCAGTGGGTCCCGCGTCCATGATCTGCGGGATGTGATCCCCGGCCGAGTAGATGTCGGAGTAACCCAGCACCAGCAGGCTCCGGGCAGGCGGGCTCTCGATCAACTGGACCGTGGCCTCGAGCACGGCCACGCAGGTACCTTCGGTTCCCACCAGCGCTCGAGCCACATTGAAGCCGTTGTCGGGCAACAACTCATCGAGGTTGTAACCCGACACGCGACGGGGGATGTCCGGAAATCGCTCTCGGACGAGCGGCGAGTACCGGTCGCGCAGGTAGGCGAGGTCGTGGTAGATCTCACCCCGGCGGCCGCCTCCAGCGATGATGGCCGAGAGCTCACGATCATTCGTGGCACCCACGGTCATCCGGACACCGTCGTAGGTGAGCACATCCAGCGAGACGATGTTGTCAGAGGTCCGACCGGACATCACCGCATGCACACCACAGGAGTTGTTGCCGATCATCCCACCGAGGGTGCAGTGGGAGTGGGTGGCGGGATCCGGACCGAAGGTGAGCCCATGCTCGCCTGCGGCATCGCGCAGGTCGTCCAGGACGCAACCGGGCTGAACGCGGGCCGTTCGTGCATCGGGATCGATCTCCAAGACGCTGTTCAAGTACTTCGACCAGTCGATCACGACCGCCACGTTGCAGCACTGCCCTCCAAGGCTCGTGCCACCACCCCGGGAGAGCACCGGTACGTCGTGGCGACGACACACCGCGACGGCGGCGATGACGTCCTCGACGGAGCGGGGAACTACCACACCAATGGGCACCTGCCGGTAGTTAGAGGCGTCGGTGGCGTACAACGCACGGTCGCCATCGGAGAACCGCACGTCCCCCTCCAGCGCCGCACGGAGTTGGGTCTCGAGCATCGTCACGCCGCGGTCCACTTGCCCGCCATGGTGGCGGGACCTCGTGGGCGCCGACACCGGAACGGCTCCCATCAACGGCCGGGAAGGTAGTCGAGCAGGGCCTGTTTGGTGCCCTCACGCACGATCCCACCCAGGTCGGGATCGCCCTTCATCATCGCCGCCATCAGGGCCTTGCCCTGTTTCCATTCGATGTGCGGCGGGATCGGAGGTATGTCCGCGCTGACCACGGCATCGATCACAATTGGGCGGTCCGCGGAGAAAGCCCGCTCCCACGCATGTGCGATCTCGTTCGGGTCATCCACCCTGATCCCGTCCAATCCACACAACTCCGCGAAGCGTGCGTAGTCGAAATCCGGTACGTCCTGGGTCACGGAGAACTTCGGGTCACCCGACATGGCTCGTTGCTCCCACGTGACCTGGTTCAGGTCGTTGTTGTGCAACACGAGAACCACGAAGCGCGGGTCCGACCACTTCTGCCAGTACTTGCCGACAGTGATGAGTTCGTTGATGCCGTTCATCTGCATGGCGCCGTCACCCTCGAGGGCCACCACGGGACGCGATGGATGGGCGAACTTGGCACCCAACGCGTAGGGCATGGCTGGGCCCATCGTGGCCAGCGTGCCCGAGAGGGACGAGCGCATCCCGCGACGCAGCTTCACATCCCGTGCGTACCAGTTGGTCGAGGAACCGGAATCGGCGCTGATGATCACGTCGTCGGGCAGCTTCGATGACAGTTCCCAGAAGACCCTCTGGGGGTTCATGGGGTCGGCATGTGTAGTCGCGCGGTCCTCCATCAGGGTCCACCACTGTCCGAGGCTCTCGTCGATCTTCTCGCGCCACGAACGATCGGACTTGCGCTCGAGCATCGGGATCAGGGCCTCGAGCGTCGCCTTGGAATCACCCACCAGGTTCACTTCCATCGGGTATCGGATACCGATCATCTTGGGATCGATGTCGATCTCGACCCCGCGGGCCTGGCCCCATTCGGGCAGGAACTGGCCGTACGGAAAGCTGGAACCGACCATCAACAGGGTGTCGCAATCGGCCATCAACTCGTAGCTGGGTCGGGTGCCGAGAAGCCCGATCGCGCCAGTCACACCCGGTTCGTCATCACCCAGGACGTCCTTGCCGAGCAGTGCCTTGGCGATACCGGCACCGAGCAGATCCGCTGCCCGCATCACCTCGTCGGCTGCGCTGCGGGCTCCCTGGCCCACCAGGATCGCTACCCGCTCACCCTCGTTGAGGATCTGCGCCGCCTGACGCAACGAAGTCTCCGGGGGAACGACCCGAGGCCATTCGAAGCCGACACTCCCGGGGCTCACCTTGAAGGCGTGGGCGGGCTGATCGACCGCTTCGTCCTCCTGGACGTCGTTGGGGATGATCAACGCGGTGACCGTGCGTTCCGCTGCAGCAATGCGCATCGCACGGTCCACCGCCACGTCGAGTTGTTGGGGACTGGTGATCATCTGCACGTATTCACCGGCAACGTCCTTGTACAGCGAGACCAGGTCGATTTCCTGTTGGTAGTGCGATCCCAGAGCCGTCGTTGCCTGTTGGCCGACGATGGCGACCACCGGTTGGTGGTCGAGCTTCGCGTCGTAGAGCCCGTTGAGCAGGTGTACTGCGCCAGGACCGGAGGTGGCGATGCACACGGACACCTCACCGGTGAACTTTGCATGGCCGACGGCCATGAACGCCGACATCTCCTCGTGACGGGCCTGGATGAACTCCGGGTCGTTGCCGGCACGGTTGAAAGCGCCGACGATCCCATTGATGCCATCACCCGGGAATCCGAAGACCCGGTGGATCCCCCAGGATCGGAGCCGATCCAGAAGTGCGTCAGAAACCTTGTCGGCCATGAGTGATCCTCCGTTCGATTCGTTTGACCCGTACGTCCTACCCACACCTACGACCACCAAAACCCGATACTGACTCAACTTCAGATGCCGAAGCTCAGGGACCCGGAGGTGTCGGACGGGTCGGAACCGGTTGCGTGGCAGCGCCTGGGTTGCGATCTCCATCCACATGGTCGCCGTCGAGGCGATCTCCGAGGCCTTCCACCCCGTCATCGGTCATCGCAACGGCCCGGACGCCCCCATCGCGCATCGGCGCGCCGTACGTGCCACGGTGGTGTTCCGCTTCACCTCGGCGATGTCAGTGGCCATGATCTTCGTCAGTTGTTCGCGGTCATGGGCCAGTGGCGCCATCCCCTCGTACGGCGAATTCGCGCCCCGAGTCGGATTGTCCATGGTTGTCCTCCGGCCACGCAGTCTCATTCGCTCGACGCCGGCCTTGTGTGGTCACTTCGGACACGACGAACTGCTGCAGCGAACCGACCGCTCACACACTCGACGAACCCGGCTCCCACTCCCAAGGCAGGTCCCAGTGCCGATCCGAGCAGGTGCTGCACCCTGGATCGTACGGCCGGCGGATCTGCAATCACTCCGAGCACTCCGGAGTCCACCGTGAAGGGCACCTTCATGAGTTGTGGGAGAACAAGGTTTCTCTACCCGTGCCGTCGCCCGTGAAACCGTTCCGCGGCGGGCAGTTCATGTCACGAGCTGCTGCGGATCGTGACCTTCCATCACCTCGGCTGCGATCCGTCGTGCATCTCCAGGACCGCTAACCGCGATCCAGTGCTCGCCCGGCGTGTCGGTCCCGGGCAGGCCCGGTAGCGACAGCTCCTCCGCATCCCGTTCCGAAGTGGAGATGTGAACCGGATCCACCCCATGCGCCTGGAGAGCCGCTTCGACCCTCTGCACCATCGCAGCGCTGTTGAACCAGGCGATGGTCCGCTTCGCGGGATCATCGATCGGGTTGTGTTGAATTGTCACGGCTCACCTCGGCGAGATCGTTGAACTGGCAGTCGGACCTCAGTCCGTGAGATCGGGATACCCGGAATCGACGATGGTCAACCACGTCAGACGAGCTGCGTCAACGGCAGTTGCTCACACGTAACCGTCACCCTCGCGACCCATCGCCGGCTCGGCAGCCGGGTGCATTGCGCCTTCTTCTGGAGACAGATCGGATGCATCGTCGGTGGACTCCGCAACCGCGTCGGGCTCATCATCGACGACATCGACGTCGGAGTCCGCAGGATCCATGACGCGCATACCGCGGTCCGCTCCCGGTCCATCGAGCTCACCCTCGGCATCGCCGGGAGGCGGGGGCATGGATATCACCCTCGGCGCATCCGGAGGGATGTCCTCACGCACGTCCTCGTCGAGACCCTCCTCTCCTTCGATCATGTCCGTATCAAGCGCCTCAGCCTGGTCCTGCGGGTCAGAGGTCATGTGCCCGCTCCTTTCGTCCTGTCCGGATGGTCATCGGGTCGTCCTGTCCGAATGGTCATCGAGACCGTCATTCTGTCGAATACGTGCCCACCACGCGGGCCTGTTCGATTATGTGACCCTCCATGTCCGCGAGCACCATCGCCCGGTCGGGCAACGGTTTGTGATCCAAGGTCTTGTCGAGAGCGTAGACATGGAAGAAGTAGTGGTGACTTCCGTGGCCCGGTGGTGGTGCCGGGCCCATGTATGCGGCCTCCCCGACGCTGTTGAGCCCCGACACGAACGGTGTTTCGACGTCACCACCAACGCCGGGAGAATCCGGGTTGATACCGATCGCCACCCAGTGCGTGAATCCGTCGACAAGCGGTGCGTCCGGATCGTGAACCATCACAACGAGTTCGCGCGTCCCTTCGGGGACGTTCTCCCACCGCAACTCGGGCAACTCATTGCCCCCTGCGTTGCTGTGACGGTCGGGGATCCGGCCACCGTGATCGAACGCCGCCGAGGTTACTTTCAGGTCTCCGAGGTTCAGTTCCGGCAATGCTCCGGTCCTTTCTCCATCTTGGTACGTGACTCTTCACGCAAGCACCTGCCGCGTACCCGATGGTCGGACGAGCGAAACACCACATGACCGCGGCCATGGCCGCCCGGCGCGTCGCCGGAGACGTGAATCGTGGTTTGCGCCCAGGCCCACTCGGGTAGGTGTGCGACGATCGCCATCACATCGCGGTTGCGGTCAGATGACGTTGGTCGGAGGCGAATCGGTGAGTCACAGCCACAGGTCTATCTCGACCGCATCATGCGAAGCCGTTCCCGACCTTTGGCGTCATGGGGTACGACATGGCTGAGGAAAACCGAGCCACCGTGCTCGTGGCATTCGGAGCCAACCTCTCGATCGCCGTCGCAAAGCTTGTTGGTGGGTTGCTGGGTGGGTCAGTGGCCATGCTCGCGGAGGCGGCTCACTCAGTCGCGGACACCGTGAACCAGGTCTTCCTGTTCGTGTCGCTGACCCTCGGGGCCCGCCCGCCCGATGAGGAGCATCCCTTCGGCTACGGCAAGGAGCGGTTCTTCTGGGCCTTCCTGGCGGCTGTGTTCATCTTCGTCGCAGGCGCGGTGTTCTCGTTCATCGAGGGTGGTCGCGCCCTGTTCGGGGCAGACAGGTCGGAGTCCTACCTGGTCTCGTACGTCGTGTTGGCGGTGGCGTTCTGCGCCGAGGGCACCTCACTGACCAAAGCTGTGCTCCAGAGCCGCGAAGAGGCCCACGCGGAAGGGCGGGGTCTGGCGGACCACCTGAGAGCATCCAGAGACCCCACGGTCAAAGTCGTACTGCTCGAAGACTCCGCAGCCATCACGGGCATCCTCCTGGCCGTCGGCAGCATCGGCCTGCACCAGGTAACTGGTGACCACCGCTGGGATGCAGTCGGTTCGATAGCCATCGGCTTCCTCCTGTCGTATGTGGCATACCGCCTCGGCAAGGACACCAAGGGCCTGCTCCTCGGCGAGGCGGCACTTCCCGAGGAGCGCGAGGCGATCCGTGAGGCCGTCGCCGCTCATCCCGACGTCGAGAACGTCTTCCAGGTCCTCACGATGGCAGTTGGTCCCGAGAACATCCTCGCGGCCGTACGGGCATCCTTCCCCGACGATGCCGACGCACGCGACATCGAGGATGCTGCCGCACGCATCGAGCTCGCTGCCCGGGCAGCGGTTCCCGAACTCGGCGAGTTCTTCTTGGACCCGACATCACGCGCGGGTTGGGCCGAGGAAAGACGGCCACCCGATCTGGACTGATGTCTCGGAGTTTCTCCTCGGTTTCGTTGTCACCGTCACCGGGAATGTCCACTTGATGACCGGTACTGCAATCAATCTCCCGACCACCGGGGGACATGGGTTCGACGACACGAGACTGGAGCACCACCATGAGCACCTACAAGTCAGCCCTGCGTTCGACACTCAAGGCTGAACGCAAGGCGTACGGATTCACGCTCGTGATCTGGGGTGGTGCGACGGTGACGTCCGGCGTGCAAGGCCCCACGACCACCTTGGAAGGAATCTCCTACGTGGGAGGTGCCCTCGCTGCGATGGCAGCTGTGATCCTGTTGACGGTGCATGTCGCCGGCGCGCCCGATCGACCGGAATCCGACCGTTTGGCTCTGGGTGCGATCCACGCCATCTCGGTGGCGTGCGCAATCGGTGGAGCGTGGCTCGCGGCGGAGCTGGTGCGTCCCGTGTGGCTCGCCTACCTCGTGGCAGGTGCAGTGGTCACGACCGCGTACCAACTCCTCGCAGCCCTCGTATCAACGCTGACCGCTCCCGAGCATTGACCGTGCCGCAACTGTCAGGCCGCTGTCGTGGTCATCCGGATGGTGCTCCCGAATGGTTCACTCCGAATCGGATTCAGCCCGCTCCTCCCTCTCCCTCAATTGCCTGCGTCGGCGCGTCACCCAGGCGGACACGGCGGCTCCCAGGAGGACAATCGCCAGAGCGACCAGAGGCCACCACGAGATACCACCGCGCATGTCATTGGCCCTCGGTCGCGGCATCTCGGTGAGGAAAGCGATTAACGAGACTGTTCCGAGCGCCCAACGGTCACGTACCAACATCCTGAAGATCTACCCGGTGCCGGTGGGGCTGAAACGTCGACGCGGACACTCCGGTTTGCCGATGCGGTCGTGCTGATCACTGAGGGAGTCGGTGAGTCGGTGAATCTCGTCGATCCAAGGCTCCATCAACGACGGGTGGCCCATGGAGAGACGCCTCAGATGGTAACGGTGGTACTTCACTCGCTTACGCCACTCGTGGAACGCCTCAGCGGTCGATTCGCTCTGAGCGCGTCGCAATGCCTTCGCGAAGCGGATATTGGTCTTCGCGAGGGCGCTGATCTTCTTGCAGTCCTTTCGTATCTGGGGTGGCTGCTGCGTTCAGGGCTCGAAGGGCCCCTTGCCCATCTGGTCACGCAATGACACCACGGGAGGCATCGTGAGTGTTCGGCGCTGCCAGTTGGCACCGTCGACCACGAGCGAGTGCCCGGAGATGAAGCGCCCGTAGGGCGAGCAAAGGAACGTGGCGGCCCACCCGAGTTCCTGGCGGCGACCAACCCGCATCGCGGGTTGGCATACGTCCTTGTCGGAGGTGGAGGCCAGGTTGCCGGTGATGTCGGCGGTCATGTCCTCGTGTGGGAACAGTCCGGGTACGAGCGAGTTCACCTGGATCCCGTACGGCCCCCACTCCACAGCGAGGGACTCGGTCATGTTCTTCACCCCCGCCTTCGCCGCTGCCGAATGGGCGAATCCGGGTCCACCCGTCCAGGCGTACGAAGCACCCACGCTCAACACCGATGCCGCTGTGCCCGCTGCCAGATGACGTCGGCCGAATTCGCGGGTGCAGAAGAATGTGCCGTTGAGGGTGATGTCCACCACAGTCCGCCAGGCATTGGGCGACATGTCCTCGGCGGGCACCGGAAAGTTGGCCGCGGCATTGTTGACCAGCACGCGGGCAACCCGAAGCGCCCTTCGGCGGCATCGAACGCGGCGGCGATCGAATCAGGCTCGCGGATGTCGCACCCGACCGCCAGCACCTCTCCACCAACCGCTTCGATCGCCTCCACACCTGCCGCCAGGTGTTCCGGTTTGCGACTGGCAATCACGATGTTCGCACCCAACCGGGCGAACTCCGATGCAATGGCCTTGCCCAAACCGGTCCCCGCGCCGGTCACGAACACCGTGTCGCCGTCATAGGTACCGGGTGCCAACGCCATGGCCCCCGATTCCGGCGGCAACGGCAACCCGTGCGCCACTCCCTGTGTGCCACTGCCCGATGGACCGTCCTCATGGGAGCTCTCAGCCATGTCGCTCAACTCCCGAAGTAGCGCGGTGGACGACCCTCGGCCCTCGCCGCCTTGAATTCCGCCATGTCGTCACTGCGGCTGACGGTGGTCTGGTAGATCATCTCGTCCTCCATCGATGCCCGGATCTGCGGAACCGACAGATGGTCGAGCACCATCCTGGCGAGCTTCACCGTGACGGCCGGGGCACCGGCGATGGAGTGGGCCATCTCGTGCACCGTGTCGTCCAGTTCGTCAGGTGGCACCAGCCGACTCACGATCCCGTGCGCCAACGCCTCGTCGGCTTCGAGAACCCGACCCGTGAGCACCATGTCCCGCACCAGACCCGGGCCCGCCATCTGGTGGAGCACGGCCATCCCCCCGGTATCGGGGATCACCCCGTGGCCCACCTCGGGTAGACGGAATCGTGTGCCCTCGGCGGCGACCCGGATGTCGCACAGCAAGGCACGCTGGAACGATCCACCCATGACCCAACCCTTGCAGGCAACGATCACAGGAGCATCGAGGTCCCACAGCTGCTGGATGCCCCGATGACCGCGGCGCATGAGTTCATGATGAGTCATCTCGGAGACGTTCGTTCCGATCGCTGCGACATCGCGGCCCGATGACCATGAACGGCCCTCTCCGCGCCAGATGACCGCCCGCACTTCGGGGTGACGACAAAGCTCGCCCAGCGCCTCGAAGAGAGCCAGGTCCATGTCGTCGTCGAATGCGTTGTGCTTGTCAGGGTTGTCGTTGGTGATCGTCGCGATGGCACCGTCGATGTCGAGATGCAGTCGCGACTGTTGATCAGGGTCGTTCATGTGTCCAACACTGCCAGATCCAGCTGACCGGCGGGTGCTGGTGAGGCTCGGGCAGACTCAGACGGCCGGATCCGGTAGTGCCTGCTGGTGGTCCATCATGTCGGCCATGACCTGTCGGATGAACTCGTCGGCCTCGTCGGTGATGCCCCCCGGTACGCTGCCGTATATCGCAGCGCTCGCAGCGGGCTCGTCACCCTTGTCCAACGCATAGGCCACCGCCTCAGTGAGGTCGGCAGCGAAGGATTCCGCGACGCCGGGTTGGGTCTGGGGTCCGGTGACGGCCATGTGGATCGCATTGGGGTACTGCTGACCGTTGAAACGCCAACCTCGCAGAGCCATGAAATCGTTCACGTGGTAGATGTCGAAATCGTCTGACGTGAAGCTGAAACAGAACGTCGGAGATCCGATGATCCGGAGCTCGGAATGTGTCCGAACCGCATCCTGCATCTTCGCTGCAGTGGCGAAAATCTCCGCCGCCTTGTCGCGGTAACCATCCCGCCCGTAGGTGACCATCGCGGCCCATGTGGCTGCGAGCAACCCCGATGAACGGGAGCCGTCCATTCCGGGTGAGCAGTACTTCCCACCTGTCCAGTCGGTGAGGTAGAAGTACTGCGAGTTGCGTACCGCCGTGTCACGGAACATCACCACCGATGTTCCCTTGAAGCCATAGCCATATTTGTGGGTGTCGGCGCTCATGGAGGTCACGCCCGGCACGGAGAAGTCGAACGGCGGTATTTCGTAACCGAGTTCGCGGCCCCACGGCAGGATGAATCCGCCGAGGCAGCCATCCACGTGCAGTCCCGCGCCGGCGTCGAGCGCCACCTGTCCGAGTTCGGCTATCGGATCGACCGTCCCATAGCCGTAGTTGCACGCGGACCCGATGATTGCGATCGTGTTCTCGTCGACCAGGTCCGCGACCGCAGCAACATCCACGGTTGCGGTGTCCTGTTGGATCGGAGCCCGGCGCATCTCGATTCCGAACAGATAGCACGCCTTGTCGAACGCCGGATGACCTGTCTCGGGCTTGACCACGTTCGGACGCGTGACTCCACGCACCTCGCGTGCATGATCCCGGTAGGCCAACAGCGCATGGAGAATGCTGCCGGTACCGCCCGAGGTGACTATGCCACCGGGAGTGGTGTCAGTGATCGTGTCACCACCGAGCATCTCAAGGGTCATCGCAATCACCTCACCCTCGAACTTGGTGGCGCTCGGACACACGTCCCGCTGGAGCGCGTTCACGTGTGCGAACAACCCGAATACCTCGGTCATGAACCCGTAGTGGTCCACATCACCGCAGTAGTAGGAACCCGACACCTTGCCGGACTGCCATTTCTGGTCTTCTTCGTTGGCCATCGTCTGCAGTTCGGCGAGAACCTCTCCCCGGTCCCGACCGTGGTCCGGGATCGTGCGGTTCACCGGGAATCGGTCTGTGTACGGGTAGTAACTCATGACGCAAGCGCCTGACAGATGGGTTGCATGGCTCGGAAAGCCTCCTCGAATGGTTCCTGTAGTTGGTCGTGGATTGTGGTTGCTGAAGGGTCGGGTTCGATCCTCGTGGCGATGGGCGCTCTGGCGTCACTGACCGTGTCGCCCAGCTGGCGACCGAGCGCCACCATGGCGACGGCCCGGGCTGCCGCGAGGTCGGGCTGATCGATCACCGACACAGGGCACCCGAGTACATCTGAAATGCACTGCGCCCAGTCGACCGACCGGGCCGCTCCCCCGCCGAAGGTGATCTCGGTCACCGACCGGCCGGTCATCTCGGTCACCGCCGGAAGTAACCATCGCAGGTTCCTGGCGGTTCCCTCGAGCGTGGCCCGGACCATGTCCGCGCGTGTGGTTGCAAGGGATGCGCCGATGTACCCACCCCTCATCAGCGGATCCGAGCTCGGCGAGAGTGAACCCGCGAACCATGGCAGGAACAACAAGCCTCCCGCGCCCGGCTGCGTCGCCGCCATGGCTTCGGGTATCTCATCGAATGGGTCCGCGCTCCCGGTGACTCCGGGCGAAGCCAGGAGCTCTCCGAGGGCATGTGCGACAGGCCGCCCGGCGAGGCCGTTCTCAGCCATCACCAGGTACCGGCCCTCCAGGGGTGCCGGCATCGTGACCACTTCGCGCTCCAGATCACTTGCCTGGTGGTCCAGAGCCTCGAGGATCACCGCGGTCGTGCCGATCATCAAGCCGGTGCTTGTGGAATCCAGGACGCCCGTGGCGAACGCGCCCGCGTGGGTGTCGTTCATCGCGGCATGCACGATCACCTCGGCGGAGAGCCCCAGGCGTTCCGCCGCATCAGCGGTGATGGTGCCAACCGGTTCGTCCAGGGCCGAGAGCCCGGGAAGGTGATCGGCGTCGAGTCCTGACATAGCGAGTAGCTCTGCGTCGTACTCTGCGATGCCCACCTTGCGGTTGTCGCAGAGTTGTGAGGTGAACATGGTCGCCTGGGTGGCTACCACCCGACCCGTGAGTGCAGCGTTGACGAGGTCCATGACCTCCACGTAGGTGGTCGTGGCCGCGTGCAGCGCCGGTTGGTCGAGTTGCAGTGCCAGCAGGTGTGCCAATGACAACCCGGCGCCGACCGGGGGGATCCCATGGCGTTCCATCCACACTTCGAAGGCCTCGGGATGACGTTCCATGATCGCCCAGCAATGGTCAGCCCCGCGCTGGTCGAGGTACATGATGAGCGGAGTAGTCGGCCTGGCGGCTGCATCGATCCCGACGATCGAGGAGTACTGGCTGCAGACGCCGATCGTGGTGATCTCACTGCCGGCGCCCGGATGACCGGTGACCACCTCGGCGACGGCATCGAATACGGCATCGAGCAGCGCCTGCGGATCCTGGATCGCCGTGTCACCATCGACGACGGTGGTCAGTGCCCGGGAGGCCGAACCGTGGAATCCACCTGCGACGTCGAGCAGGGCCACCTTCACATTCGTGGAACCCACATCAATCCCGAGCCCGAGCATCAGACGATGGTACCGCCGGTCACGAAGCACCCGCGCCCCGGCGACCCAACACGGCTACGAGGAAATCGGAGTCCTCCGTGAAGGGACGGAGGTCCCATGTCGACAACAACAGCTCGGGAGCGAGTCCCGCCGCTTCCACGTCGGCGAAGAAGTCACTGAACTCGTATCCGCGACCAGCTCCGAATCCGACGACCAGCCGACCGTCCTCCTTGAGGTGGGCCCCCAGTCGTTCGACCACGAGGCTGCGGGTACTTGGCGCGCAGAAGGTCATCACGTTGCCTGCGCTGACGATGGCGTCGAAACCCTCCGCCAGTTCGGCACCCTCATCCGCGGCCCGGGCCCCGAGGTCGAGCTCGGCGAGGTCGCCGACCAGCCACTTCGGGCCCGGGTGATCGGACTCGGCGGCTTCGATCAGCACGGGATCGACATCAACTCCCACAACCTGATGGCCGCGGTCAGCCAGAAAACCCCCCACGCGACCCGGCCCGCAACCCGCATCGAGTATCCGGGCACTCCGACCGACCATGGCGTCGATCATTCGCGCCTCGCCAGCGAGATCGGCCCCATTGGCCTCCATTTCCCGGAAGCGGTGGATGTACCAGGTGGAATGGTCCGGGTTCTCCGAGGTGATGTTGACCCACAGGCTCTGTTCGACCACGACTTGTTTCTCCTTCGATGTGCCATCGGCCTTTCGGCGGATCACCCGATGCTGCCACCGTTGCATCTGCGCGCAAGAACTGGAGAAAGGTCGGAACCTCAGAAGAACTGATCGATGAGAATGTTGTTGCCGTCGGGATCGGTGAGCATCACCGATCCCGCACCCGTACTGCCCTCCTCTGGACGGGCGGCCAACTCCACACCCGCGGATTCGAGGTGGGCTGCGAGCTCGCGCACGTCTGTGAAGGAATCGATCCGCTCCATCCGGGGGGTGAGGCCCGGGTTGAAGGTCAACATGTTGCCCTCGAACATTCCCGAAAAGAGCCCGAGATCGGTCTCACCGTTCTTCAGGATCAGCCAGCCTTCACCGGCGTCTCCGCCGGTGACCTCGAACCCGAGTTTCTCGTAGAACGCACGTGAACGGTCGAGGTCGGCGACGCTCAACGACAGCGAGAAAACTCCGAGTTCCACGGTGCCCGGCAACCCCTGAGGGGACATCGGAACGGTCGGCAGCTCCGCACCGAACTCCTGTTCTGAGCTGGATTCCTCTGCGCCTGGATCCATGTCAGAATCTTCAGCCATCGTTCAACCGTCGGGAGTCATGATCGAGAACATCGCACCCTGCGGGTCGACCATCGCGGCCAGAGTCCCCACGCCGGGAGTGAGCGTTGGCTCCATCATCAACGTGGCGCCCAGCTCCTTGGCCTTCGCCGCGGTGGCGTGGGCATCGTCGACTGCGAAGTACGCACCCCAGAACGCAGGCATCCCCTCCATGGGGGGCTTCATCGCGCCGGCGATCCCGTTCTCGTTGCCACCGTCCACCATGAACACCGTGTACTCCATACCTGGCATGGGTGATGTGTTTGCCGTCCAACCGAACACTTCTCGGTAGAACCCTTCGATCGCCGCGGGTTCGGGCGTGATTAGTTCCGCCCAGGTGAAGGCGCCGTGCTCGTTGATCACCTCGGCACCGATGTGATCCTTGGGCTCCCATGCACAAATGACGGCGCCCGCCGGATCGGTGAAGATGGCCATGCGACCGGCATCCATTACATCCATCGGCGCCTGCAGAACCCCACCACCGGTCGGCTCGACCTTCTGCGTGGTCTCCTCGACATCGCTCACTGTCACGTAGATAGACCACACCGGCGGCATTCCAGCCGCTGCCATCTCCTCGGAGAGTTGCATCATCCCCGCTGCCGAGGCACCTGCCTCTTTGGCCATTATGTAGTCGTTGCCGGGAGTGCCGGTGGGGTTGCTCTCGTACTCCCAGCCGAACAGTTCCCCGTAGAACGCCTTCGCTGCCTCAGGATCTGGCGTTGCGAGATCCACCCAGCTGGGGACGCCCTCGGCGTATTGCTTGACTGTGGTCATGTCGGTTCCCCCTGGATCTCATCAACGCCCCTCGGGCGGCGACCGGCAGCCTGTGTTGCTCCGATGACAACGGACGGTAGTATGGGTTTTTATATCGAGCAAGGAATTCTTCAGGCCAACGGAGATGCGGTGACCAACGCAACCGGGACAACTGGACATCTACAGCGAGGCGGACGCCGTACCTACAGCCAACCGTGTCCTGTCGCCCACAGTCTGGACCTGCTGGGTGAACGCTGGACGCTCCTCATGGTGCGCGACCTGATGTTCGGACCGCTGCGTTTCAGTGACCTGCGCGACGGGCTCCCCGGACTCGCACCGAACCTGTTGAGCGACAGGTTGAGGATGCTCACCGAGCGAGGGATCATAGAGAAGGTCGAACGCCCCACCCCGGGCTCCCACAACGCCTACCAACTCACCCGACGCGGCCGCGAACTAGCTCCGGTGATCCATGCTCTCGCCCGCTTCGGGGTGGATGAGTGGACCGACCCCGAGGCCGACCCGCCCCCGCAACGCCTGCTGAGAGGCGCGCTCCTTGCACTGATGGAACCCGAGTCACTCGACGAATCGTCATGGACCGCCACGCTTGTCCTGGATGAGTCGCGTGTGGTGCTACGCGTCGCTCGGCACGACCCCGGCAAGCATCCACTGAACCGACTACGTCTGGCTCACACGGACACTCCCCGAGCACCGGGGACGGCCGATCCCGGACAACCAATGTCCCACTCCGGCGGATCCCAGATAGGCGCAGTCGTCCATTCGAGCCTGGGCACCCTGTGGGATCTGAAACGCGGCACCAGCAGCCTCCGGAGAGCCACGGACGAAGGTCTGTTCTCCTACGACGGTCCAGCCGACGTCTTCTCACAGTTGAAGGTCCTGCTCGGGTTGGACCTCTGAGTGGAGATCCCGTCGCTCAACCGGCGACAGGTCCACCACCACTATTCCCGGCGCGGGTCGCGACCTGAGCGAGGACGATGGGCTATCGAGCGGGAAGGATCCGACACTCCGAGCGGGTTCATGGATCATGCAGTCATGGAGCGATCCCGAGATCACCGGCGTCGGAGAACGGTCCTCGGAGCGTTGGAAGCGTCGAGCGCTGAGCGTTCCGACGATGTTGGGCATCACATTCATCGCCTTTGCGTCCGCGCCATTGGTCGGAGCGACGCTCGCTGCGAAGGACCTTGCCCGCCGTCGCAAGCGACTACCCAGCGTGCGCTTGTACGGCCTGGGGCTGCAGTATCTCTTCAACGACTCGGTGGAGATCCTGGCTGCGCCAATACTCTGGCTCTTCGCCGGGTTCGGCACACGGAACAACTCGCGCGCATCGCGTCGACGCCATGGCAGGCTTCAGCGATGGTCGGTCGACCTGCTCGCACGCAGGGCGGAGCAACTACTCGGGCTACGTCTCGACATCGAGGGTCTCGATCAACTAGGCGGCGGTCCGGCGATCGTGATCAACCGCCACGTGAGCCTGCTCGACGCATCGCTGCCGGCTCTGCTCTACGGCGCAGCGGCGGAACGCGGTAACGAACGATTGGAGGTGCGAGGCGTGATCACCGCGGGAATGCTGATGGACCCGGGTTTCGATCTCATATATGGCCAGCTCGGATCGGTGTTCATCAATCGCGACCGGGGCACACAGGCGCGCTCGGCCCTGCACCTGATGGGCCGATCCCTGGACGCCACTTCCGTAGCGGTCATCTGTCCCGAAGGTCGATTGTTCGACAGTTCTGCACTCGAACGAGCGCTGGTCCGGCTCCGCGACACCGACCCGCATCGCGCACGTCGACTCGACGGCCTGCGCCATGTCCTGCCACCACGCCCCGGAGGAATCATGGCGCTCCTCGATGGGGCGCCGTCAGCCGACGTCGTGGTCATCGAACATTGCGGCTTCGAACAGATACCCACCCTGGCCGAACTGAGCCGCAGCGCGCCTGTCGACCACCCGATCAGGGTCAAGGTACGACGGATCCCGCGCTCGGAGATTCCCGATGACGAAGCGGGCCGCGTCACCTGGCTCGACGAGCAGTGGGTCCTACTCGACGATTGGATCGACCTGCACCTCCGCGACTCCGGCGCCGATACCGCCGACGGGGACGGCCCCCGGGACACGGGCGACCACGAGAGGCCTCGGCTCGGCGACGATCGGGATACCGTGGGGGCCCGAGGGGGACCGATGCGCTGACCGGCCCCGCAGCGATCCGGGGGTGAACGTGAAGTTCGATCTCATGAACGGGGCCCGCACCTGGTCCGCTGCGGCCGAGGATGCCAGACGATTCGAGGCAGTGGGCATCAACGGTCTGGTATTCACAGAGAGCGGCCAGACGCCCTGGATGTTGCTGGCAGCGGCCGGGTCGGCGACCACCTCGCTCGAACTGTCAACCGGCGTGGCAGTCGCCTTTCCGCGCAGCCCGATGGTGACCGCTTCGCTCGCCTGGGACCTGGCGGCCAACACCCGGGGACGTTTCCGTCTGGGACTCGGCAGCCAGGTCAAGGCACACATCGAAAGGCGCTACGGGGTCGACTTCGATCCGGCCGGACCACGTATGGCCGACTATCTGTCGGCGGTGAACGCGTGCCTGGCGGCATTCCGGGGCGACGCTCCCCTGAACCACCGCGGCGAGTACTACCAACTGACACTCCTACCCGATATGTGGCGCCCACCCTCCCACCAGTTCGGAGACATCTCGGTTGATGTATCGGCGGTCGGTCCTTGGATGACCCGGATGGCGGGTGAACTGGCTGACGGCGTGCACGTACATCCGCTCCACTCCATGCACTACCTCGAGCAGCGTCTCGAACCGTCGGTGACCGAAGGGGCGAGACGCGTCGGGCGCGATCCCGCAGAGGTAGACCTGTTGATACCTGTGTTCATCGTTCCCGGTGACACTCCCGAGGAACGGGCCGCCCTCACCAACCGGGCACGTACCCAGGTGGCGTTCTACGGATCGACGCGCAACTACGCATTCCAGTTCGACGATCTGGGCTTCGAAGGCACCTCCGGGAAACTGAACACAGCGATGAAGAGTGGAGACATCGACGCCATGACAGCGGTGATCACCGACGAGATACTGGATCACTTCGCGGTCTTCGGACGCTGGGAAGAAATCGCGGATCTCCTGATGTCGCGCGTACGGGGGTCGCGCAGAACGCGTCATCTCCTACCTGACCTACGACGACCTGGCTCAGAACCCCGAGAACCTCGGGCGGTGGGGCGAGATCGCCCGCGCGGTTGCCGGCTGAACTCCCCCGTAGAACCGTCCGATCGACGGAACGACGTGAGGGTAAAGCTCGTGGACGTACGAGCCGATGGACATGGTTGACGACTCCTCTCGGCTGATACAGGGACTCTCCAATGAACTCCAGAGCTACACAGACAGCGCGCAAGCGGTATCCCGGGCCGGCCGGGCGGGCAAGATTCGCCTGGTTTGCGCTGGTCTGCGCAGTGGGCGCGACCGCATGCGCTCCGGCTCCGCGTGTCAGTCCGGCAACCACGACCTCCACGACGACACCTGCCGCTCCGAGCAAGTGGCGCGACCCCGGACCGATCATGGGGACCTCGCGCCTATCCGCCACCGAACTCGCAGCGTGGGTGGAATCTGTGGGCGTGAAGGGTGCCCAGCCCCCCGAACCGGTCGAGGACATCGCTCGCTATTTCATCGAAGAGGGCGCACGTGAGGGGGTCGCTGGCGACGTGGCCTTTGCGCAGGCGATCCTGGAGACGGGGTGGTTCCGCTTCTCTGAACGCATGCCACCGGAGCACAACAACTTCTCCGGTATAGGGGCGGTCGACGGTGGATCGTCCTCTGCGGAGTTCCCGAGTGCCCGCATCGGCGTTCGGGCGCAGATCCAACACCTGCGAGCGTACGCAGACCCGACCGTGACATGCGACAACTTCGCCTCGCCGACCGTAACTCCACGCTGCAACCTCGTCTCACCGAAGGGGAAAGCGCCCCGGTGGTCAGACATGGGTAGTGGCAACTGGGCGACGAGTACGTCCTACGCCGACATGATCGCCAGCCTCTACCAACGGGCCACTGACCACGCCGCCGAGAACTGATGCTGCGGGGAGCCGATCCCGATAGCTACTAGATGTTCACCGGGCAACCGACGACGCCGGGCATCGCTAGAGCGAGGAGCGGCTTGGCCAGGAAGCTGCCACCGGTGATGTCGACCTTCGTACAACCGCCTTCGGGCTTCAGGTAGAAGTTGCCCTCGAAGTACACGGGGATACCGACGATCCGGAAGTAGAAGCCCGCCCTTGTTGCAGCAAGCCCCTCGGTGTGGCTCAGCCGGGCACGTGCGGAAGCGATGTCGATCGAGGCGATGCGGAACCGTGCCGAGCCGTTCAGGGACCAGGTGGCCTCATGCAGTGACGAGGTGAAGGATCCGTTGAAGGTGATCCCGGCCGGGAAGTTGATGAAGGAGAGTCCGCCATCGCCGGTCAGGGTCACCTGGTCCGATGTGGCAACCACAGATCCGTGGAAGTTGAGCAGGCCCCACGAGTCGAGCTGCAACGAACCGGTCAGGTCGCCGGTCAGGCTGAGAAGCGTTCCGTTCGGTCCGAAGATCGCATGAACGGAACCGTTGAGGTCCGCATTGGAGCCGACGGTCAACCCGCCACTGAAGTTGAGATCCAGCGGACTGCCGTAGGTGCTCCTGATGCTGAGCGTTGCTCCGGTGAGGGTGGCGTCACCGACGTCGACCGCGCCGTTCACAGTGGCATCCAGATTCACCGTCTCGGCGAGTCCATCGGTGATCACGATCGCACCTTCGAGGTGAGCGTCGAACCCTGCGTCCATAAGTGCCGCGTCGACGTAGAGCACGGTGGTGTGACCGTTCACCTCGACGATCGCAGTACCTGCGGCCTTCAGTGTCCCGACCTGGAAATCACCGGTCAGCACGAGCGCGTAGCTGGCCACCTACCACTGTTGTCTCGACCGTGCCGGCTGCCTTGACGACCTTGCCGTCATTCAGGGTTCCCGAGTACTCCCCACCGCCTTCCAGCGTGAGGAAGGGCGTGTAGGCGGTGATCCCGTCCCATACGATCGTGCCGTTGTAGCGCAGGAAGTTGTTGCCCTCGGCCACATCCAGCACACCGGTGAAGGTCGCCTTGTTGGTCCCGAGCGTGAGTGTCCCGTTCGCAGCGTTGACGAGAAGGTCACCGACCACCCCGCTCGCCGAGAACGAAACGGCGGTCTCATCGGCGTTGCCGTCGAGCTTCAGGGTGCCCTGGAGATCGATCAACTTGCCACCGGCCTGGTGCCCCACCAGATGAGCAGCGATGTCGGCATGGGCGGACACGAGAGCGCCAGCGTCGTCGAAGGCCACGTCAACTGTGCCAGATGCCGTGCTGGGACCGACCTTGATCGTTCCCGCAACCGACGCTGACACGCCGGTTGCCGGTGAAGCGGACAAGGAGATGGACGCACCGCTCACGGTGATGTCGCCAACCTCGACCAACGATGCACTGGCCGAGAGTTGCAGCGATGGAACTCCGTAGGACATCCGCAACGTTCCCGAGAACACCACGGGCGATGTGGTAACTCCGGGGATCGAGAATCCGCTACTGGACAGGCCGATCGACCAGTTGTTGAGATCCGCGAGCGTGCCGGTGAAGCCGATCGTCGAGGTGACGCCCGAGAGGGTGATCTCCACATTTCCCCGGACGGTTATCCCGTTGAGTCCGATCTCGGCAGAAAGGGTCTTGATCCGGAGGTTGTCGAGAACCGGTTCACCGGCCGATATCTCCCCTCCTGTGACTGCTGCGATCTTTGGGGAATCAGGCGTTTCCAGCTTTTCGGGGACCTCGTCGCCCTCGGCAAGTACCGCACCGTCCAGATCAACCTTCGCGTTCGGATCCTCGCAGTTGCTGCCGTGCACACTCGTGTCGTCGGCGAGTGCGACGACATCGTCCTTGACGAGAACGGCCTGTTCGGGCGCCGGTGGTGCCGCTTCGACCTTGTCCCAGAATTGACAGAACTGTTGGCTCGTCGGCGGAGCCGACGGTCCGGGAGCTGGCGTACATGAGGCCGCGATGCCGGCGACCATGGTGAACGCGAGTACGACGGCCGCTGCCCTGGCACCCAACCTACGGTTCTGTGACTGATTCATCATCCCCCCTGGGGAGTACTACTTGCGATCTCGGATTTGCATTTGTTCTGCTTCAATCGTTCTGCTTCGAGTTGAATGCACTCTGAAGCGAATCGGGCGGAGCAGACGCTCCCGGACCCGTGTCCGAGAGAGTGCCGCTCCGCCCGTCACAAAGAATCAGCTGACCGTGGTGCCGTTGTCCCACACCCTGAAGAGTTGGCCTGCAGGACCGTTCTGGCCGGCTGGACCGAGATTGCCCGGTCCGGCGCTCCCTCCGTCGGCGCCGCCTCCGCAGCCACCGATGAGTGCACAGTTGCCTCGGATGCCTCCGACCCCACCGGTTGCCGGAGCTGCAAATGCGCCACCCGTGCCACCGGCCGCCGGGAATACCGGACGGAACTGCGAGCTGGCAGTGAGGTTCAGCGTTCCGACACCGATGTGGTAGACCGCGATCGACGGGCCACCGGCACCGCCACCGGCACCGCCACCACCGCCACCGGCGCCACCGGCGCCACCACCACCGCCGCCGCCCGCTTCGCAGCAGGACTTGTTGCCACCGTCGCCACCGTTGCCACCGTTGCCACCGCGACCTGCGGCTGCACCGCTACCACCGTTGCCGCCTGCGGACGAAGTTGCTGTCGAAGACGACAGGTTCACACTTGCGGAGTTGGCGTACACGCCGAAGGAACCTCCGCCCGACGTACCGGCGATCGTGCCCGCTGCGCCACCGGCACCGCCGGCACCGCCACCGCCACCACTACCGCCGTATGCGCTGGCGGACTTGCCGCCGCCACCGCCGCCACCACCACTACCGGAGGCTCCGGCAGTGCCTGGCTGACCGTTGGTCGAGACCCACAGGTCGCCGGCATTCGG
The DNA here is from genome assembly GCA_963805905.1 of uncultured Microthrixaceae bacterium. Lineage (GTDB taxonomy): Bacteria > Actinomycetota > Acidimicrobiia > Acidimicrobiales > Microtrichaceae > JAMLGJ01. The sequence continues at coordinate 1,067,950 of CAWDVV010000001.1, read as the reverse complement.
CGTGTTGCTACCGGCTGCGCCTGCAGAACCTGCTGCACCACTGCCTCCGGCGGAACCGCCACCGGCGTCACCACCACATCCGAATGCTGAGCCGCAACCACCGGATCCACCGGATCCACCTGACGGACCGGCACCACCCGAACCGTTGTTGCCGGCCGCATAGAACCCACCGCCCTTGCCGCCGTTTCCGCCGTTGTAGGCGCCGCCGCCGCCGCTACCCACAGTGCCTGCGGAGTTTCCACCCTTGCCGCCGTTGCCGCCGGATGAAGCCTGGCCGGGAACGCCGCCGGGTGCGCTCACACCAGGGATTCCCGGCTGGGCTGTGACCTCGGAGAGCGTCACGTTGACGACCGACAGTCCGAGTGCACGGATACCGTATGCGCTCGATCCCGCGCCGACCGTCGTGCCGCTGTTGACATCTGCGTTCTCGACACTCACCAGGGATCCGCCCGTCACGAGCACACCCGTGGCATTGGGTCCGTTGCCTCCGCTGACCAGGGTCCGAGGAGCGTCGATGTCACCGATCTGGACACCACTGGATCCGCCGCTCACCACAACCGCTACTGCATCACCGGAAGTGCGGGCGATGCCCTGGGCGCTCACGCCGCTGATGCTCGAGGTGCTCACTCCGTTGACCGTGATTGCCGGTTGGGTACCTGTGCCTAGGATCGTGGTGACCTCACTCGGGCCGAAGTCACTGAAGTCCTGCTTCCAGCCACCGGTGATGTCCATGTTGGACGCCAGGGCCAGGGGTTGGCCGTAGTTGCCGCCGGCCACCCGGATCGTGTGGATGCCGTTGGTCACCGCGTTGGCCTGAGCCTCGACGATCGTGGAGCACGGGTCGGCTATCGGGCCGCACGCCGCTCCGGTGCTGCCGGTCGACTTCACGTAGTACTTCGGGTTGGGGTCCACGTTCGCAGTGATCGAGATCCCCGGAGCGGTGGAGGAACCGTCGGAGTTCGTCATCGTCAGCGTGGCCGTGTAACTGCCCGCAGCTGCGTATACATGCGAGGCACTGGCTCCGGTCCCCACCGGACTGCCATCGCCGAAGTCCCACTCGTAGGTAAGGCCCGTACCTGTGCCGGTTGCGGAGCCCGAAGAATCAAAGGCCACCGTGAGCGGCGCGTAACCGACGGTCGGGGACGCACTCGCAACAGCGGTGGGGGCACCGGACGGCGCAGTGGTCGTGGTCGTCCCGCCACCCCCCGGCGCCGGTGCCGGCGTACAGGCAAAGGTCACCATGGTCATGAACCCGACCACAGGCAGGAACGCACGACGGATCTTCATAATCACCCTCCGGGGTAGCCACCAACGCCCGCTGGCGGCACCTGCATACAACCAGAAACCTGAACCCCGTGTCAACGATTGCCGTGTCATATGACACAGATACCCATCCACACCGAGGCCCCGAAGCTCGGACCGCACACTCCGTGCCGGTTGGTCCGGGTCGGACAGAATGCCGCTGGCCTGACATGCTTGGGAAACGCACTGAGTTCGCGACGAAGAGCCCGCCGCAGAGCCTGAGAAAGGACGATGATCATGGCAGACGTACCAGCCCTTCCGATGAAAACGGGGGCCACGATCCCCCAACTCGGATTCGGAGTGTTCCAGGTCGATCCTGCCGAAACCCGCGACGTCGCGCTGGCGGCGCTCGAAGTCGGCTACCGCCACATCGACACCGCCGAGATGTACGGGAACGAACACGGTGTGGGGCAGGCCGTCGCGGAGTCAGGACTCGAACGGGATGAGGTGTTCATCACCACGAAGCTCAACAACGGGGCCCACGACCCCGCTGCGGTGGGACCGGCATTCGACCGCTCACTCGAGGCTCTGGGTATGGACCACGTGGATCTGTTCCTGATCCACTGGCCGATGCCCGGGGTCGGCGACTACCTCGAGACATGGCGCTCCATGGAAGAGATCCACGCATCGGGCCGGGCGCTGGCGATCGGCGTGTCGAACTTCAACATCGCCCACATCCAGCGCCTTCTGGATGCCGGCGCAACGGTTCCGGCGGTCAACCAGATCGAAGTGCATCCATGGTTCCCACAGAACCAGTTGCGCGACTTCAATGCCGAACACGGCATCCTCACCGAGGCATGGTCGCCCATCGCTCGGGGACGACTGCTCGACGAGGCCGCTATCGTCGAAACTGCCGAACGAGTGGGACGCACACCGGCCCAGGTGACACTTCGCTGGCACATCCAGCGAGGCGATGTGGTGTTCCCCAAGACCGTGCATCGCGACCGGATGGCCGAGAACTTCGCGCTGTTCGACTTCAACCTGGATGCCTCCGACATGGACCACATCTCGGGGCTCGACCGCGGCGAACGCATCGGCCCCGATCCCGAGACCTTCAACGCATAGGTTCGTGAGGCAGGTTTCCCAACTTGCCGAGGACTTCGTCGTCGGGCCAGGCACAGAACCCGACCCGACACCCCGACACCCACATCCGGGAGGATCGACCATGAACTCAGCGGGACCAACCAACCAGAACCGCCCGGACGCGAGGTCGAGTGGATCATTCAACATAGGCGGCGAGTTCCCGGTGGCCCGTCTCGGATACGGCACGATGCAGCTCACCGGCAAGGGCGTGTGGGGTCCGCCAGCAGATCACGACGCCGCGGTGGCACTGCTGCGCCGAGCGGTCGAACTCGGCGTGACACTGTTCGACACCGCTGATTCCTACGGCCCCTATGTTGCCGAGGATCTACTGCGGGAGGCTCTGCACCCGTTCCCCGATGGTGTGGTGATCGCCACCAAGGCGGGCTTGCTACGGACCGGACCGGGTCAATGGGTACCGCTCGGTCGACCTGCGTATCTGCGCCAGGAGGCGGAGATGAGCCTGCGCCGCCTCGGACTGGAGCGGATCGATTTGTTCCAACTCCACCGGATCGATCCCGAGGTGGCACTCGAGGACCAGATCGGCCTCCTTTGCGAGCTACGGGACGAAGGCAAGATCGCCCACATCGGATTGTCCGAGATCTCGCTGGATGAGCTGCGTCAGGTCCAGGCGATCACGACCGTCGCGACCGTTCAGAACCGGTACAACCTGATCGACCGCCATTGCGATGACCTGGTGGATGTCTGCGCCAACGAGAACATCGGTTTCATCCCCTGGTTCCCGATCGCCACCGGAAAGCTCGCCGAGGAGGACGGGCCGCTCGCCTCGCTGTCAGAACACACTGGTGCATCACCCGCCCAGCTGGCGCTGGCCTGGCTCCTGCAACGTTCACCGACGATGTTGCCGATCCCCGGAACTTCGTCGATAGCGCACCTCGAGGACAACGTGGGAGCATCGGGGTTGTCGCTCGACGATGGACGACTGGCCGTACTCGACGACCTGCGGTGACACAGTGGACACTGTGCGCACGACCGAACTCGTAGACAAGAACCTCAAGTCGTGGGGACCGACCGCCATCCGCTACGTCGCAGCGCTGCTGTGGCTGTCCAATGTGACCTGGAAAGTTCCGCCGTCGTTCGGCAAGTCCGCGGAGGGTTGCAACCGGCTTTGCGGGTTCGTCGCCGATGGGATCGCTCATCCAGTGTTCCCCGGGTCGCCGTGGTTCTTGGAACGCATCGTCCAACCGCACTTCACCGCCTTCGGGTGGTTCACCCTGGCTATTGAATCTGCTCTGGTGGCCCTACTCCTCTCCGGCCGGTACCTGAGGATCGCGGGCGTACTCGGCATCATCCAGAGCCTCGGGATCATGTCCGCGGTCGCGAACACGCCGGGCGAGTGGTACTGGTCCTACATCCTCATGGTGGCGCTGAGCTTCACGATCGTCTTGTTCGCTCCATCTCTGCGTCCCACGCCCACAAAGGTGATGGCGGCACTCGTCGCGGTCTACGGAGCACTGGTTGCGATCGCGTTCGGGGGATCAGACTTCACTGGCAGCAACGGACCACCTCACGTCCCATTCGGCGGCGATGCTGCGCGGTAATTTCACCGGCAACGCGTTCCCGGGCTCGGTCGCTCTCGGCCTGGTCCTGATAGCGCTGGGGACCATCGCCTGGTTCCTGGTCGAGTGGACATCGGACGATGTCCGGCGAGTGATCGGGTGGGTCCTCGTCGCTTTCGGAGTGCTCATGCTGGTGACCTACCGAAGCGGTACAACGATCATCGGGCTCGGTTCCAAGGCATCCACCGCCGCCGTGATCGCGGCGCTCGGGCTCAGCCTCATCCCTTGGCGGAGCCCCACGCGTCCGGCGGACCCAGGAGGCCCCGTCACATCAAGCGCTGAGTGATCGCATCCAGCACCGCCAACGCCCGGTTGGTGCCGTTGTTCTCACCCTTTTCGAAGTCGTCGCCGTTCACCGCCATGGTGTTGGTCACATGCGCCACGCAGACCAGATCGACCCCGGTCGCCGCTGCGTATGCGTAGAGACCTGCCGCCTCCATCTCGACCGCATGGATCCCGGCTGCCTCGGCCCGGGAGATCGCAGTCGCGGTCTCACGGAACGGCGCGTCGGTGGTCCATGAACGACCAACCAGCACAGGTTCTCCGAGGTGATCGAATGCTCCCCTCAGCCGCGACGCCAACTCGGGCCGAAGTGGCGCCCATTCGGATGGAGGAAGGTAGTGCTGGCTGGTTCCCTCGTCGCGCCAGGCTTCTTCGATGAGCACGAAGTACGGCGGATCCGCGAGTGGAGGATCCGCCCCGCCGAGGTGACCGATACGACCAATCGGGCTCCCGAAGCATGCAGTTCGGTTGCGACCAGCACCGCGTAGGGTCCGCCCACCGCACAGGGAACGATGCCGATCTCGCGTCCGGCAGACTTCGCGATCCACAACTCGGAGTGGTAACAGGCCCAGTCGGCATGTCGAACGGCCTCGCCCGTCGCGGCCAGATGGCGCACGATGTCGCCATCGGGGTCCAAAAGGCATACTTCGGGGACGGGTCGATCGGCGAGTCCGCGCTGACGTCGAGCCTCACGCAGGAGTCCTTCCACCTGGAAGATCGATGGTTCGTCATAGCTCTTGGGGGCCGCCAGGGGGCCGGTCGTGCACTGAGTTGCGTGGTCCATGTTGTCGAAGGTCGGTCGGCCTGTTCGGCTGATCAGCCGACCTGAGCCATTGAACCACTGCGGTACCAGGCCTCGAGCAGCGCTGTGTCATCGATCTTCCACGGGTGGAACCTCGGGCTGAAGTAAGCGCGCATCAATCCGAACTGCTGACGCAGGATCTTGCGCTCGTACGCACCCGCCGCCTTGCGCTCGGCGCGGGTCACCTCGTGTGGATCATCACGCATCATCCCGCGCGCGATCCTCACCATCGGCACCGCAAGGAACGCACCTGCGGCTGCCACCGACAACATGCGGGTAAGGTACCCGCCGCCCACTTTCGCGAACAGGTCGAAGGCGACCGCCTTGTGTTCGAGTTCCTCCGCCGCGTGCCACCGCCAGAACTCGAGGGTCTGTGGATCCATCTCGTCCTCGGCATCTTCGTCGTCGAGAAGCGTGTGGGCTCCGACCGCGGTCAGGTGTTCGGAGAACACCGTGATCCCGAGCTGTACCTTGTGCGGGAGCCACCGTCGCACTCTCCGAAAGACTCGATCCGCGTAGCGCTGCTGCTTTTCGACGTCGATGCCGAACTTCGCATAAGAGGCGTTGAAAACGTCGTGTGCCCGTCCGTGGAGACCTTCCTGTTGGACGAACGCCCGAATCAGATCACGACCTTCGGCGTCGGCCACACGACCTTCGTAGTAGCGCACCGAATCGATGAAGAACCGCTCGCCCGGAGGGATCATGATCGAGAACGCATTCTCGAAATGGGTGAGCACAGGGTTACCCATGTTCCAGTACTGCGGGATCGCCTCGACGTCGGCGAAGGTGAACTCCCGCGGTTGCATCGACACGCCGTCGGGAAAGTCCCGCGATCGAGCCGGTTCGTGAACTGGCGTATAGGTCATCCGAGCCTTCTTCTCTCGCCGCTCCGGTTCCGCCCGACCCTAGGTCACCGCGCACCAAGAATACCCAACAAGGCTCATCCAGCCCTGTTGGATGACTCAGGGTCGTGATGTCCGACGCGCAGCGACCACGGTGCCCGCAACGGAACCAGAACGTCTCGGCATCACCGGGTAGCCCCGGAGGTCCGGGCCGAGTGGCAATTTCCTCAACTTGTCCCGCCATGCTCCCAATCGCGCTCTAAAGTACGCGTTGTGCAAAATTCAGTTCGCACAGAGCTGTGCGTCATCACTGCCGGAGTCTCGTCGGCCATCGTTCTCGCATTCGGGCTCCGGGGTCCCTGGGCAGTCGTGCTCATGATCACCGGTTTGGTCCTGTCGATCCTCGCCGCCCGCGAGGTTCGCGCCACCGGGTCCCTTCCCTTCAGCCTCTGGCCGACGGTGATGGTGCTCGCCGGGTTGGCGGTGGCGGTGGGCCCGATCTCGTCACACGACCTCTGGTCGTACTCGTCCTACGGACGGATGATCTCCGCGCACGGGGTCAACCCCTACGACACGGTCCCCTCTGCGTTTCCCCACGACGTCGTCTACCCGCTCGTCGGATGGCGCGAGACACCATCCGGATACGGACCACTGTTCACTGCCTTCAGCGCGACACTGACCGCGGTCGCCGGACATTCACTGCTCTTGATGCGCCTGGGCTTCCAGACCTTGGCCGCAGGGGCGGTCGTGTTCTGTTTGTGGATATGTGCCCGGGCGCGCCGATCCGCTGCGTTGACACTCGTGGCATTACAACCGTTCGTCTGGATCAGTGTCGTCAACGGTGGCCACATCGACGCGATCGTCGCTGCGGTGCTGCTCGCGGCAGTTGTCTGTTTCGACCGGGACCAGATCGGTCGAAGTGCAGCATTCACCGCCATCGCGGTGCTCCTCAAGCTGACCGCCGTGTTCGTCGTCGTTCCCTTTCTCGTGCTGCTCGCGTTCCAGCGGCGCTGGCGGGACGCTTCATTGATGGCCGCAGCAACCACGGCAACCCTGTTGGCCAGCTACATCCTTGCTCCGGGATCGATCAGCAACGCGAGCTCGGCGACACGCGGCATCATCACCCGAGTGGCGGTCTGGCGTCCCTTCCAACTGATGACGCAGTCAACAGGCGCAACGGTCACCACACTCGCAACCGCGACCGTTCTCTGTGGAATCGCCTGGGTCTCCTGGCAACACAGGCGCGACTTCACCAGCGATCGTGGCGCGGGCAGTGCCTTGTCCGTGTTCGGCATGATCTCGAGCTACACCTATCCGTGGTACCTGTTTCTCGGGTTGCCCATGCTCGCGTTGTCGGGCGATCTCCTACTGGTCGGAATCGTGGCTGCGCGAGCAACCCTGATGGCTGCGAGCTACCAGTTCGACGGCACGGCCAACGCGCTCAGGATGGTGAACACCGCATCGATGATCCTCGCGGTCCTGTTGTCCGCAGCGTTCTTGTGGCGTGCTGGATCCCGCCGGCGCTCCGAGTCCCCGATCGGAACGGCTGGTCCCGACGGTGACGCGCACGTGGTGATGGAGGCCCGGGCAAGTTGATCCCCCGCATCTCGCGGACATGGATGCACACCTCCCGCCTCCGCTCGTGTCCATGTGGGCCGAGTCCGGCGCGCTCCAACAGCTCGGCTAGTTGTCTATCTCCGGGAGGTTGTCGTTGTCGGCCGGCCGAGATGAAAGCGACCTCAACAGCGCTGCTTCCGAAGAGTCATACGGCTTGCCGTCAGCGTGCAACAGGTCATGGAACCAAGGAGTGGTTGCAGTCCCCCGACGCACCCAGGAGATCCACGGGTACCTCGTCTGGCTCCTTCCATCGACCAGACCCCAGGTCCACCCGCTGACTCCAAGATCATGCAGGGTCTGGGCCAGGTAGACGCTCGACTCGGGTCGCGCCATCCACTCGGTGCACAGCAGTGGACGGCCGAAGCGTTCCAGCCGGTCGATCGTCGCCGTGAGGCCCGCCTCGGGGTCATAGCAATGGAACGAGATGATGTCCGAGCGTTCGAGAGCGGTGCGCGCAACACGGCTGGCCCGTTCGGGATGGGCGCTCGAGGTTGCCTCATAGATTCCGACCGTCAGCGGCTGGTCTGGGTCAGCCTCGACGGCCCAGTCCCAAATGAGCTCCAACAGCGCGGCAACCCGCGCCCGCTTGCCGGACGGATCCCTGTGCGCCCAGGCAGGGTTCGGACTGTCAGGTTCGTTGAATAGGTCCCAGACCACCACCCGGGGATCCGCGCCGAACCGCTCGAAGACCGCATCCACATAAGAGCGAAGTGTTCCCCAGCGAGAACGATCGGCCAACACCGCCGCTCCCGGACCTTGAACCCATGTCGAATTGTGAACCCCGGGCCTCGGCGCACGTTGAGGGCCCGGTCGGGGGTCCGGATCCCAGATCCCGTCGAACAGAACCGGCATCACCGAAATGCCGTGCGTTGCTGCGATGGCGAGGACCTCGTCCACCCGGTCGAGGAAGCGCTCCCCGTCGACCTGCCACATCAGGTCGTGGAGAAACAGGCGGATGCTGTTCATACCCAACGTCTGCGACGCCCAACCCAGTTCTCGGTCGATGGTCTCGGGGTCATACGTCGACGCCTGCCAGATCTCCAGTTGATTGCTCGCCGTCGAGGGTGTGAAGTTGCATCCGATCAACCATGGAGTCTCAGCCGTCCACCGCGCCGCTCGCTCCCGGGTCCAGCGGGCTCTCGTCTGCAAGGGCTTGCCGGGTACGAAGCGGTTGCCCAGCAACGGCGTCACCGCGAGCCGTCCGAGGGACAGGAGGCGATTTGCCATCAGAGCACGGGAGCGGGACGCATCAATTCACCTTCGCAGATCGTACGCTCACCATGCATAGTCGAGTCCATCACTCCAACATAGGGGCTCCTGCGACCGGCATCACTGACCGACTCCCAGAGCATCGCTCGCAGCGAGTGCTGCGGGACTGATGGGAATCTATTGGGCGAGAACCTCAGCGATCCGCGATGCCATCGCTTCTGCCGCGGAGTCGTCCACGTAGCGGGTGCGCGGCCAGAAGAACCCTCTGAGCCCGTCACCCCGGGTGCGCGGCACAACGTGGGTGTGAAGGTGCGGCACCGACTGCGACACGACGTTGTTGGTCGCCACGAACGTTCCACTGCTGCCCATGACACCGGGCAGGCGCGCAGAGATCCTCTGGACCATCGTGAAGTAGTGCGTCACCTCCCGGGCTGGAAGGTCGGCAAGGGTGACGTGATGGCGAGTCGGTACGACGAGTACGTGGCCCTCGAACAGCGGCACCCGGTCGAGGAATGCCACCACCTCCTCGTCCCGCCACACCACGTGCGCAGCCCGCTCACCGGCCACGATCTCACAGAAGACGCAACTCTCGACACCGTCCCCGTGATCGTCCCTGTCACCCATCACCGGCAGAGTACCCGCAGATACAGGGATTGCCTCCCCCACCAGGTGACGGTGGGCTGACCGATTCTCGACGCGCATTCCCCCTATCTGCCATTCGCCACGCTCCTCAATCGCTGTGCACCTCAGTCGTGGTGGCCGTGTTGTCTGTGGCGTTTGGTGTGGCAGTGTGGGCAGCGCAGGAAGAGTTCATCCGTGTGGGTCCCTTTTGTTACGTGGTAGGACGGTTGGTGGTCATACTGCAACAGTTCTGTTCCTCCGCAGTCGACACATGCACGATCACTTCAGTATCAACCCGGCAAACAACCCGCCCGGCCCGGCTGGTCGAACTACCCGAACCACCCAATGCCCACACGTACGAACGCCGGTGAACGCCCACTGACCGGTGTTGTCGTACGCCGCGAGCGTCACCACCAATCCGTGACGCGAAGTATGCAACATCGCCGCCCACCTGAGAATCTGATGCTCCAGTATCTGGGGGTCTTCACCCACCGCGACCGACGACGACGGCCAAGACCGTTTCGCCACAGAGAGTGGCGTTGACGCGCCCGCCGACGCGTGAATGCCACCCGCAGTGACAACGCAACGCGGATCGACACCATTTGCCGATGAGGACACCGATGCCGGGGTCGGGGTCGGGGTCGGGGTCGGGGTCGGGGTCGGGGTTGGTGAATGAGACATTGCTGGTCCTTACCTAAAGACCCGCCGCAACAGCAACCGACACAACAGTCGCCAGCAGCGGAACACGGGGGAAGGACAAAACCAGTCACAACGACACCCACCAACGACGGTCCTTCCGAAACCATCATCAGCAAACTGAACCACCAGAACCCGACATCGAGAACCCTCCGCTGCGCACCCACATTCTGGGCGCTTCCGCTGGACGCTCTTCCTGGCGACGATCCTGGAACATGTGCCAGTCGCGCTACGCGCGACCAAGCCTAGGTAAGCGGTGTGACACTCGAAGATCGGTCAGCAATCAGACAGAGCGTGGTATTCACGCGTCCCCGACGCGTGAATACCACACAGAGTGGCCAAAGGCTGAGATGACCGTGGGGAGGTATTCGCTCCCGTGTGGGGACCGCTGCCACCCGCTGACACCAGGTCCATTTCGGACACAGATGTCGTAGGCATCGTCTAGCTCCGAGGAATCAGCCGCTCCAGGTCACCGCTTCGAGTTCGATCGCGTACGCGGCCTCCACGGGGACCCGGTCGGGCAAGGTGAGTGCGACCATGCCATCCCGCTCACCGACGTCGAGCGGCAGGTCCACACCGAGCAGTGTCGCCTTCGTCGCAGCAGTCCCGGCCACACCTCGCAGAGCGAACGTGCGTGAACCCGGCAAGCCGGTCAAGAGTGCGTAGGTGGTGTCGCCACGGCTCGTGAACCGGACATCGGTGCCTTCGGTGGTGGTCGTCGCCGCAGCATGCCACGGTCGGGTACCGAACACGGCTGCACCATTGGAGGAGAGCCACTCTCCGAGTCCCCTGAGGGGACGGAGCTGCTCCTCGCGGATCACTCCACGTTCGTCGGGTCCGATACCGATCAGGAGGTTCCCGTTCTTGGACACGATGTCACAGAACGAACGGATCAGTTCTGTCGCGGTGACGATGTCCTCGGGGCGCTCGTTGCGGTTGGCACCGAAGGAGTGGCCGACCCCTCGGGTGGATTCCCACTTCTTCTCGACGATTTCGTCGAACGACGCGTATTCGGGAGTGTTGAAGTCGTACCAGTTCGCCCCGGGGAACGTCAGGCTCTTGGCATCCGACGGCAGGTGCTTCCACATCGCCTGCATGAGGTTGCCGCCGATACGCAAGGCTTCATCACGCACTGCTGAACGCTTCCCCGTCGGCTGCAGCCAGCGGTCGTTGATCACGCCATCAGGAACGGCGTTGTAGTAGCGGGCGAACAGTTCCGCGAGGTTGCCGCCGGCGGGCCAACAGACGTCGTTCCACAACACAGACGGTTCGTAGCGTTCGATCAGCTCGGCGACGTGCGCCGTCGCGTAGCGCTCGTACTCCGGTGACGCAGGCGTTGCGAGCATTGCGTCCGCAGGATCCTTCATCACAGCATCGTTGAACGGCCAGTCGTAGCCACCCGAGTAGTAGAGGCCCATGCGCATGCCCTTGGCTCGTACCGCTTCGCTCAACTCCCCCACCAGATCCCGCTCGGCGTGGTACGCCCCCTTGGCAGGATGGGGCTGGGATGACGGCCAGAGCGTGAATCCCTCATGGTGCTTGGTCGTGAGGACCACGTAGCCGGCTCCGGCTTGTCGGCACACCTCGGCAATGGCATCGAGGTCACACCCTGAGGTGCCCTCATCGAAGAGCTCGACGAAGTCGTCGTAATCGAAGTCGGCTCCCCAGATCTCACGGTGGTGCTTCCACGTCGGGCTGCCTTCTATCTGCGACGTGTTGCGGTACCACTCTGCATATGGGTTGTCCCGCAACATCGCCCTGGGCCCGTGGTCGTGCAGCATCTGCTGGATGTCAGGCACCTGCGGAGCCCATCCCGGCACCGAGTAGAGACCCCAGTGCAGGAAGATCCCCAACTTGGCGTCGTCATACCAGTCAGGCAGCGGATGCTCGGCCACCGACTCCCAGGTCGGCGTCGTAGTCCATCGTCATCGTCCCTTCTGGCATGCTCGTCATACCTTCGGGTCCAGTGTGCCGACGCGGGTCTCGAATTCCACCTCGATCGGTGGAGCAATGCACCGACGGGACGGGGCAACCTACGAGCGGCCGGGCGTTGCCCGGGCTTCAGTCCAGCGAGCGTGCCATCGAGCGCAACAGGTCCTGCCACCACTGTGCGAACCGGTGTTGGAACACCGACAACTCGAAGCCATGTCGGGCCTCGTGCTCAGCGGGGATCGAGTCCCAGCCAACATGTTCCACCGTGACACGGGTCTGCTCACCCACTTCGTCGAAACGCACGGTCAGCTCTGTCACCTGGTCATCGTGGAACGATTCCTCGCGCCATGACATCACAAGCCGCTCAGGCGGCTCCCAGACCCTGATCTCACCGATCGTGAACGTTGAACCGTCGTCGTAGGTCTCGACGAGACACCCGGTGGGACCGGGCTCGAACCCGAGCGTTCCCGTTCGTGTCGCCGAGAACTGGAACAGCCCGTTGGGTCGCCACCACTCACCTATCTGATCGGTGAACACCTGGAACGCCCGCTCGGGCGTGGCGTTGACGCGTAACGCCACGAGTACCCGTGAGCCACTGCTCATGTCCCCTGCTCGAGGTGCTCACGGAACGCTCCCAGTTGGTCAGCCCAACCCGCCTCGGCAGTCGCAAGCCACGCCCGCAGGTCGGCCATCGGTGGCGCGTTGAATGAATAGATGCGGACGCGCGCATCGAACTCATCGGCGCGTTCGGTGACGACGCCGCTACGGCGCAGCAACCGCAGATGCTTGCTCATGGCAGACCGCGTGATTCCCAACTCGTCGGCCAGTTCGCTCGAGCGATGGGGACGAGCCGACAACAGCTCCACGGCCCGTCGGCGGACCGGGTCGGCCAGCGCCTCGATCGTGGTGTCGAGCTGTTCGGCAGCTCCGCTTCTATCCACGGCGCTCAGGACCAGGTGGTCGACTCGATGGGTTGCCCGATGGCTGCTTCCGCCTCGGCTCGGGTCACCTCGCGTATGCGGGCCGCGAAGGTCCAGGAGTGACCCTCGGGATCGAGCGCACGGTAGCTGCGGTCACCGTAGAACTGGTCCTCGGGTTCCATCTGGATCTCCGCACCGTTCGCCCGCGCGTTCTCGCAGTGGGCATCCAATTCGGCCGCTCCCCCGGGAATCGACACATGCACGCGCTGGGTATTCGCGCCACCCAGCGATGCAGGGCTCCGCGTCGCTTCTTCCCATTCGGCGCCGATCATGACCCGACCGTTGCCGGCACAGCTCATCTCCCAGTGGCCCATCTCCGGAGCATCCTCAGGCCCTTCGATCGCCATCGTGAGCTCGAAACCGAACGCGTTCTCGAGCCACTCGAGGGCGGCTTTGACGTCGCGGTAGTGAACGCTCGAGGTGAAGGTTGGTTCGTCATTCAACATCGTTGCCATATCCAGCTATCATTTCCCAATACCGCCATTATGTCAATGGTGGCCCCGGACCCCCCAATGGACTACACGTGCCTGACCACCTCGCCGTCGCATTCTTGCGACTCCGTCCCGGAGGGACTCCGCCTCGGTAGGTTTGCGGCGTGCGACTACGTGATCGGTTCAGCTTCCGACAGAAACCGACGGGAATCTTCAGAAATCTCCTGCGCGTCCCGGTGTACCTCTATAGGTGGAGACTCGGCTTCCTGTTCGGATCCAGATTGATGCTGGTGACCCACCGGGTCGAAGGACGGGACGGGTGCACCAGACTCCGGTGGAGGTCGTGCTGCACGATACGTCCACCGAGGAATTCATCGTCTGCTCGGGGACCGGGCCGAACGCCGACTGGTACCGGAATCTGCGCTCCGAACCCGCAACGGCCGTGCAGGTCGGGGAACCGGCGGTGGGTGCCGACCCAACGCTTCCTCGATGACGGGGAGGCAGCGCAGCGATTCGCCGGCTACGAAACCGAACATCCAAAGACCGCTCGCAGACTCCTGGCGTCAATGGGTAACAGCTACGACGGCACTGACGCGGGCCGGATCGCGATGGTCGCCGACATGCCGATGATCGCGTTCTCCGACACGGGTCCCGAGCCTCCGGAACAGCGTTCCGGAACACCTCGCTAGGGTGACGCTCATGTCAACCCCATCGTTGGTTGCGACCCAGATCGTCGGATCGTGGTGCAAGCCCCAATGGTTGTGTGACCACGAACTCGTCTATGGGCCAGAAGGCACCTGGCGGCCGATCCCCCGAGGAGCACCGACCTGGGGCCATGGACGATGCCGTACGACTTGCCATCGCTGACCAGACCCTCGCCGCACTCACCTACACCGGTGATGGCGAACAGCGACGCGTGGTCGGCCGCATCACCTGGAACCAACCGATCCTCGGGGACGCAGCCGAGGTCGTGCGGCTTGATCGGCTCGGACCCGCTCCCGATTGCGGAATGTGGTTCCTGCCCCGCGACACGGCCCTGGCCGAGATCACAGCCATGGAAACAGCGGCTCGGGATCTTCGGGCAGGACGGTGACCACTCAGCCGGCCGCCACCCAGGTGCCCAGCCCGTTGGTGTCGTAGAACTCGGAGTTGACGCTGGTGACCCCGGCCCCCTCGACCGTGAATGTGATCCCGGTGGGGCCGAGCGAATTCTCCCCGGGCGGTGTGAACAGGAACGCGTCCCCGTCATAGGGGTCCAGCGGGAACTCCATACCAGCAGGCCCGAGGGTCATCACCAGAGCGCCGTCGTCCTCACGGACGGTCATCGGCCCGTAGTAGTCGTTGGAGTACGTACCTACATACGTCGAAAGCTCCCGAGGCGGCGTCGGGTCGGACGGAACCTCTGCCCAGTCGGTCGGTGTCTCGGGTTCGTAGAAGCCTTCGAACTGCGGCGAGTAGCCCGCCCACCAGTCTCTGGTGACTTCCCCGTCGACGACAAGATCGACAACCGTCGCCGCCATGGCCTCTGCGGCGCCGACCGGAGCGCCGTTGGTGAGCACGGCTACACCCAGGTTCTGCCCGGGTACGAGATTCACCGCTGTTCCGGTGCCCATGAGGAACGCACCGGAGTGGCTCCAACTGGTGTAGCCGTCATCGCGGTAGCCGATGCCGAGACCCAGTCCGTAGAAACCAGCGTGCGCCGATGGGGTGCCTGGAGGACCCGAAACACTCTGAGGTGTGCGCATGGGAGCCAGAGCTTTCGGATCGATCACCTGCTTGCCTCCGAGGCTCCCGTCATTGAGCTGGATCCTCAACCACTGTCCCATGTCTCTTGCGCTCGAGGATGCACCGCCGGCGGGAGCCTGTGGGTCGGGTTGGCGCTGCTCGGAGAGTTCGAAGTTGCCGTTGGCGTCCCTGCGGTGGGGCAGTGCCCGGTTTCCTTCGGCCATCAGGCCTGCGTAGGTCATAGATGTGTGAGACATCCCGGCGGGCTCGAAGAGAACCTTCTCGGACGCGTCCTCCCAGGTCATCCCGGCCGCGTTCGCAGCGGAGACGGCTCCGGCGGTCAAACCGATGTTCGTGTAGGCGTAGCTGTCGCGGAAGGGGGTGAGTGGCAACATCTCGAGCCGCTCGATGATCTGTTCACGGTTGTAGCCCATGTCTTCCAACAGGTCGCCGGCATGGGCCGGCAAACCGCTCCGGTGCGAGAACATGTCCGCGATGGTGACGTTCTCGCTCACGTAAGGCTCGGAGAGCCCGAACCCGTCGAGATGACTGGCGACCGGGTCATCCCATTGGACCAGACCATCGCCGACCAGTCCAGCGACCACGGTGGCGCTGAGCGGTTTGGACAGGGATGCAAGCGGGAACACGGTGTCACCGTCCACTGCATCATCTGTTCCGAGCTCCTTCACTCCGAAGCCCTCGGCGTAGACGACCTCGTCCTTGTAGACGACGACAACCGACATCCCCGGAACTCCGCTCGTCTCCAGAATGGCCTCCGCCTGATCCGGAATCTGCTCCAACGCTGCGTCTACGTCCTCGGCGGTCACAGTGGGCGCCGGGTCCCCGGGTGGGGCCATGGCCACCTGTTCGGCACCGGAGTCTCGTTCGGCTTGTGATGCCGACTCGCCCGTCGAGGAACAAGCTGAGCCCGTCATGGCCATCCCGAGCACCGCGATGGCGGCAACCCTCTTGGCGGCTGCCGCGCGGGCAGGACCTGAACGGCCACCACGCGGACGCTCCCGCTTGATCGAGGTCGTCCTGTGGTCCGCGGAAGACTCCATTCGCCCACTATCGGTAGCCTCATGTCGGGATTTACACATTTCCACCCGGGATTCGCGACCGAGTGGCCGGCCGATTCAATCCCGGAGGAAAACCTGCCGGCTGAGCATCACCTACCCGCCGGCAATCGTCAGACCGGAGGCCCAACAGGAATGGACATCGTGGCGGCGGCCGCCACGTCGTCATCATCCACACCCCGCACCTCGAGTCCATCGGAGCGGTACCAGTCCAGGAACGCGAGCACGACGGCGCCGATCACCGCGTAGGCGAGGAGCACCATTAGCGACTGCCTGATGCCATGGCCGTCGAAGTAGAGGCTGTTGCGCAGAAGCAGGTACGAGTTGCGCGGCGGCAGGAACGGGCCCACCGCCTTCCAGAACGAGGTCAGGTATGGCACCCCGTTTGCGCCACCCGAGGACGGGTTGCCGAACTGCAGGATCACGATCAGGGTCACGACGATGCCCGTCGGCCCCAGGATCCGGCGGAGCACCGCAGCAAACAGTGCGACGACGAGGATTATCAGCGACATGATCGGCCAGGAGATCCAGAACGATGCGGCAGGTAGCCCTTCCAGCCAGTAGGTGGCGATCAGATCCACGACCAGTCCGGTCAGGACCGAGAACCCTAGAAGCCACAGGCCCCTCCAGCGCTGGGACGCCGATCCGAGGGTGCTCGTGAGAAGCGATGCCGACATGTAGCCGCCGACCAGCAACGCCACGAGCAGAGTTGACGGCACCAGAGCGAACGGATCCTTGGGTGCGAGCGGTATCGGCGTGTAGGCCTTCACGGTGATCGTCTCACCGGAAGCCTTCGCTGCCTTCTCGAAGTTCCCCGCGATGTCCAACGGTGATACATCGCTGATCGTATTGACCACGATCAGTTCCGAGGACGGAGTGCCTTCGATGAGCGCTCCGTAGATCTCGCCGCGGTCCATGGCGTCGGTAGCGGCTTCGGAGCTGTCATAGGTCGTCGGGTCCAGGGAGAACAGGTCGCCCTGGGCCTCGTCCACGAGCTTGGTGGATCCCACCACGCCGAAGGGCATGTCCTGCGCCACTGGCGAGTGACCGGAGTCCATGTAGGTGACAGCGAACAACGTGGTGAGCAGCAGAGCGAACGCGACCGGAGCCACGAGATTCTTCGGCACCACCCGGTACCGCTGCCGCTCTGGGTCGACGGCACCAGCCGCGGAGCTACCGCGTTGTCCGTGCCGACTGCGTTGTCCGTGCCGACCGGATCGCCTGCAGCGACTGGTTCGCCCGTGTCGTTCAGGGAGGGCGCTGCCGGCGCATCGGCATCCGGAGAACGCCGGCGCTCCACCAGGATGATGACCGCAATACTCACGAGCGTGTATGCACCGAGGACCGCCAACGGGGTACCTATGTTGTTGCCGTCGAAGTACCTCACACTGCGATACAGGTTCACGGCGTGCCGCGCCGGGAACAACACACCTATGGTCTGCCAGTAGCTCGGCAGGAGCGAGACTCCGCCGCCCCCGGCAGCGGCCCCGCCGATGAGGATGAACAACAACGCGACCACCAGGGTGCCCATCTTGCCCACGAGCGCCTGGATCGCAACCGCGGACAGGCCCACGGCCGCGGTCACGAGCGCAAAACACGGTATGAGCGTCCACATGTGACTCGTCGGGATCGCACCCAGGAGCGGGCCTCCGGCCACACCGGTGATCACTGCGACGACCGCCGCGAAAGCCAGGGCGATACCGATTCGACCAGGTGCCGCGGCTCCTGCGTGGAGGAGTACAACATGGAGGCGATCATGTAGCCGCCGATGAGCGTAGGCAGGCAGCAAGAGACCGATCACCCCACCCATACGGTCCGATGTCGGGCAACGGCGCGACCACAGTGGTTTCGATAGCTGCGGTTGGCCTTCGCTGCAGCTTCCTTGAATCCCGCGCTGACGTACACCTCACCGAAGAAGCTCTTGGCGGGCACGGTCACCAGCGTGTCGGCAGACGAACCCGGGATGTAACCCCCGTAGATGTCACCCCGCTTCGCCGCAGCCGTCAGGTCCGCCTCGCTCGAGTAGGTGATGAGGTCCAACGAGTAGTCCTTCTGGACCGCTTGGACGATCGGCGACGAGCCGGTCACGCCGAACGGCATGTCCCGTGGGGCCAGGAGCTGCGTGGCACTCACCAAGCACACCGCGAAGATGACCACCAGCAGTCCCACCGTTGCGAGCGCGGCTATCGACCTCTTTGCCATTGCTCCTCTTTCCATGGGTAGATCGACAAGGGATCGCCGGCCGCATGGCGCAGAGCGGCGAACCTACCTGTCAGCGCCACCCCGGCCCGACATGATCGCGACCGTGTGTTCCGGCGGCCACGATCACAGACGCCCGCACGATTGCGGCCTGCAGGGTTCCGATGACTGCGCCGATCACGCCACCTATTCCGATCAGGACCTTCTCGTCCTCCTCGAAGATCCCCCGCAGGATGCCCTCGAACTCGAGCTTGGACATGCCAGCGAGGCGCTTCTCGATCGTGTTCGCGAGATCCAGCTCCTGCTCGATGTAAGAGAGTGCGCTCGTGCGAGGCCTCGGGGTACCTACGCCACAGATCCTCCGCCGCTGCCGAGTCGCAGTCTGTGACCGCCGTGACCACCTGCTCTCGCAACTCAGGCGTGGGGACGACTCCCAGCATCGGCCCCAGAACCTGCAACTGGCTGTCCAATCGGCGGTCGAGCACCTTCGTGGCGATCCGCACCAGCTCGTCGCGACCGGTGACTGCGCGATCAGCAGCCCGATCGCTTCGGGAGTCAGCACCTCGGCGGCGATCATCTCGCGCGTAGTCGTGTGCGATCTCGACCTGACGTGCCGGAAACAGCCCCTGATAGCGGAACAGCCCGAAATACCGACGTTCCGTCAGCGGCCGGAAGATCATCTGGATACCCATGTAGTTGTTCACCATGCCGTCGATCGCGCCGATCGAGCGGCAGCAGCCACCAGCGTTCGAACGTCAGGTACACGACCGCCTCGATGAGTCCGACGAAGAACCCGACCACCGCGCCGTAGCGGATGACGATCCGGAGCTGGTCGGCCGCGATCGTCTGCACCAGGCGCGCCAGACGATCTGCGTTCTCCCCGGAGAGCAGACTCGATCACCATCGGAGTGATGTCGAGGTCGTCCGCGGAGCACCGGTATGGATTCCTCGATGATCTCGATCGCCGCCGCGTCGGATCTCCGCCTCCAGCATGGAGGTGATCATCTCGCGGGCCTCGGGGGATGCTCGTCCCAGAGCCCGGGGCTGATCGACTTCGGCGACCGCTCGGCATCAACTCCGCGATTACTGGCCGCAACGAGTCGGTCAACTCGTCGACGAGCCCGGCCGGATCGACCCGCTCGAGGATCTCACCCAGCGGGGCGACGTCGCCGAGCATCTCGGCCACACCGGCAGCGAACTTCGGTGAGCGTCGCTGCACCACACCCTGCCACCCGATCGGGCCGACGCCGACGTAACCGGGCGGCTTGAAGATGAGCTGCACCGACACCCACTTGGTGGTGTACCCGATCACCGCGCCGACGATCGGCAGGATGACGAACACCGCCAGCGACCCTCACCCCGACACCCCGAAGTACGGCATCGGTGACCACCCGGCTCTCGAGCACCTCCGCCGGATCCCCTTCGCACAGCACGGTGCCGCGGTCCATGGCCACGAGGCGATCCGCGACCGCGGCGATGAGCGGTACGTCGTGCTCGATCATGAGCACCGATACACCGTGGGACCCCGGCAGCGATCCGGACGAACTCGCCCATCTCCTCGGCATCCTCCGATGGCAGGCCGGCGGTCGGTTCATCGAGCAGCAACACCAACGGCTCGTGGGCCAGGGCCGCCCACAGCTGCACCTTTCGTCGCACGCCGAGCGACAGGTCCGCGACCGGCGTCCGTCCGTGGCCACCGAGCCCGGCCCGATCGATCAACGCCGACACGTAACGTTGCACTGCCTCCTCCGACGCCACCGCATTCGGGAAGCCGGACGCCGCACAGGAACGGATCCCGCACCTGCACGAACCGTTCTCGAGCGACGGCGAGCACCTCGGTCACCGTCATCGAGGGGTACAGCATGGCGCTCTGGAAGACGCGGCCCATCGACCTCGCGGCCCGCTGCGCCGGACGTCGCTCGGGTGATGTCGATACCACCGAGCTCGATGTGCCCCTGGTCCACCGCCACGAACCCCGAGCAGGTGTCGAGCAGAGTGGTCTTGCCCGCTCCGTTCGATCCGATGATGCCGACGATCTCCCCGTGGGCGAGCTCCAGGTCGACCGAGCTGAGCGCCTGCACCCCGCCGAAACGGACCGAGACGTCCTTCACGGCCAGAATCGGCTCACGTCGCCTCGGTCGCCACGTCGGGGATCCGCCGACCGCCGCAGCGGCCACGCGAGGTCCCGTTCAAGCTCACCCGTGACCCTCGGCCTGCGCGGCCAGGCCGCGGCTGCCTCGCGGACGACCCCCCGTTCCATCTGCAACTCGCGATCCACGATGTCCGACACGACCTCGGCGGACTGTTCGACGATGAGCACTGCTGCACCGGCGTCGGCCAGCTCGCGAACGACCCGCTTGATGGTGCTGACCCTTGCGGGTGACAGGCCGAGGGTGAACTCGTCGACCATCAGGATCCGCGGCGCGTGTCAGCAGCGCCTGGGCGATCATCAGCATCTGACGTTCACCACCCGAGAGGGCATCGGCACGACTGGCGGCGCGCGCCGTCAACTCTGGGAACAGTGAGCGGACCTCCGCCATCTGGTTCTCGTCGGAGCGTCCCAGCCAGTTGGCAACCAGCAAGGTTGTCGGCCACCGTGAGTGAGCCGAAGACGTCCTCACCTCCGAACACCGCCGCCATTGCCATGCTTCGACCCGCTCCAGCACCGAGGCGGTACCGATCGATCTCACCGTCGGCGACGATCGACCCCTTCCAGCTGGGGAGCAGTCCGGCAACGACACGCATGAGTGTCGACTTGCCCGCACCGTTGGGACCGGTCAGCACCACCACCTCACCCGGCGAAACCGTGAAGTCACACCGAGCGCAGCACCAGCAGGTTCCCGTATCCGGAATCCAGGCCGTTCACCACGAGAGATCCCTGATCGCGTGTGCCGAGGTCGGCCGGCAGCGGCAGGCTCACGGCAGTTGCCGCGCTCGGACGCGGACGCATCGAGCGAATCGGTTCACGGATTCCTCGCCGAGCCAGCAGCCAGCCCGACCAGTCGATCCCTGAGGCCGTACACCGCACCACCCAGGCCCTGCGGGAGCACCATCAACAGGATGAGCATTCCGGCACCGGAAGCGAACAGCTGTGCCGGACCACGCAGGAAGAACTCCACCGACCACACATAGGTGGCGCCCACCAGCACCCCCAGGATGGAGCCCACACCACCGATGACCACCATGGTGAACAGCTCGATGCTCGCCTCGACGCTGAAGGCATTGAACGGCACGCTGCGGAGACCGATGACCCACAGCCCCCCGGCGAGGCCGGCCATGGCGCCGGAGATCATCATCGCGGTCAGCAGTGATCCACCGGGAGACACCGACATCGCAGCGGCGAGTCGAGGGTTGTCGCGGGTCGCACGGATCGCCCTTCCCGGGACGGGAACCCCGCAGGTTCCGCTGCAGCACGATCACGAGCACCAGTGCAGCCAGACAGAAGTAGTAGTACGCGAGTGGAGACTCGAGCGACCACCGTCCGGCCAGTGCCGGGCGCTCGATCGAGGACGGAGTGAGCGACGGGTGCTCCGTCGGGTTGAGCAACCAGGTCGACACCGGGACGGCCAGGGCAAAGGTGGTGACGGCGAAGAACAACGACTTGAAGCGGATCGCCGGCAACCCGACCAGGGCCGCGGCACCCGCGGCCACGACCATTCCCATCGGAAGGGCGATGAGAACGTCCAGGTCGAGCTGTGTGAGTGTGTACGCGCAGGCGGACGCGCCCACGCCGGCGAACGCGAACTGGCCGAGGCTCACCAGACCCGCCCACCCGGTGAGCACTGCCAGCGATACCGCCAGGATCCCGTAGATGGCGAGGTTGGAGCTGAACACGAGCTGGGAGTTGTCGAGCGCCTGCGGCAGCACCAACACCATAGCACCGAGCAACACCCACAACAACGTCCGGGCGACACGGACCTCCGGCAACCGAGCAGCGACCCGCGACAACGGCATCGGGGCGACGGCGATGTGGTCGGAACCGCTCTCGGAACGCGATGACGACCCTCGCCGCTGCAGCAGCAACGCCAGCAGCACGATCCCGAAGAGCACGACGTCCACGGTGGAGGACCTCGGATAGTTCCAGAACACCAGTTGGTCGATCACGCCGATGCCCACCGCTGCCAGCGCTGCGATGCCGATGCGTTCCATGCGACCGACCACCGCCGCAGCCAGCGGGATCAGCAACGCCTGAGGAGCGTCGACCGACCCGAGATTGGCACCGACCAGGGGAACGGTCAGCAGCGCACCGAGTCCCGACAGCGTCGCCGCGAGCACCCAGACCACCAGGGACAGACGTCGAAGCGGAATCCCGAGCAGCCTCGCTCGCTCGGGCGCGTCCGCCATGGCCCGGATACCGGAGCCGACCCTGGTGCGTTCAAGGAACAGCCAGAGCCCGACACAGCGCGATCGGCACCACGACCAGGGCGATCAGGTGATCCCCGGAGATGACGATCGGGCCCATCTGCAGTGATCACCTCCAGCGGCGCTGTGAAGGTGTCGGTCGGGCCCAGGTCAGAGACCCAGCTCGGCAACGCGACCTGGATCGACCCGAGGATCAGCCCGACACCGATCGTGGCGACGGTGAACACGAGTCGTGAGCTCGACCAGAAGCGCCGAACGACCGTGAGTTCCACGACCGCGCCGGTGAGTGCGGCCACGATCAGGCCCGCCAACACGGCCAGCGGGTAGGCGACGTCCCATCCGGCAACCATGATCACCGCCACAGCGGCGGCCAGACCACCCATGGCGACCTGCGCGAAGTTGATGATCCTCGCGGCCCGGTAGATCAGGACCAGACCCACGGCGGTCAGCGCCTGCAGACTGCCGAGCGCCATCCCAGCACGAGCGACCCCCGCCGGTGCTCCGGCGGGTAGTGCCCTTCCTGCGACAACAACCGCCAGGACCGCTACGAGGAGCGCGGCGAGCAGTCGAGCCGCAGCCGTTCAGTTGCGGCATCGGATCAGCCGAAGCACTGCGGAGAATCACCGTCGAGGGTCATCGATTCGACATCGTCGAATCGATACCACTTGCCAGAACCACAGTCCTGCACCGACCCGGGCAGTCCATCCAGACCGCTCGGATCCTTCGGCGCTCCACCACCCAAGCTGGAAGCTCGTGTTGGGGTTGTAGACACCCTCGCCGGGTTGCCACGGACCGAACACGCCCTCCTCGGTGGCCGGAAGGCCGAACATCCCGGCCTGGAACGATCTCGGGAGTCAGATTCGGACCGGCCTGCTGCAGGGAGGAGAACAACACCAGGAGCTGCTCGTAGACCAACGCGACCGAGTCCGGCGAAGCGGCACCTGCTCCGTTCGTAGCGGCGTCGACCACCGTACCGATCTCGGTCTCATCAAGTGGTTGGGTGGCTCCCGCCGAGGTGCATCGAACGGGCCCACTGGTCCTGGGCGGCGAGCCGGCCCCACGGGTCGGGCCAGCGTTGCACGAGCCACTCCGGGACCGTATTCCTGTTGATTGGCAGCCGGAGTGAAGAAGATCGGGAACACCTCGTCGCAGAAGCACACCACCGTCGTCACTCCGGCATCCTTCATCTGGGCCATCGCGTTGGTCGAGTCCTGTTGTGCCGATGCGATGTCGATCGCGTACGAGAGATCCTTGGTCACGGTCTGGTCGCACTTCGAGAGTGCCTCCTCGAAGGAATCCGCAATCTTGGCGTACTCGGGGTTCTCCGGATGCAGTACTCCGAAGGTCCGTTCGGTCGAGGCAAGGTCATCCGAAGCGAACTCGGCGGGATGGCCTGCCAGCTGGGCACACGTCACGTTGCCGGCGAACTCGCCCATCTGCGTTCCGACGGGCCACGCGCCGCCATACGCAAATGGAGCGCGCTCGCTGTACCAGTCCTGGGACAGGTAGACCGGTCCGAGCAGGACGACCTTCTCCGAAGCCAACGCCTCTGCATAGGGCTGGGTCATCGTCGCCAACGAAACGTCGGCGAATGCTCCGGCGTCACTCACCCGCGCAGCATCTATCTGGGCACCCTGTACGCCCTTGCCCTGGAACTCGTCGAGGAACTGACCCTGCCCCTCGTATACATCCAGCTCGACGGTGCGTCCGTAGAGGTCGAACTGATCGTTGAAGTAGGCAACCAGCGACTTGAGATCGGACAAGGTGGCTTCCTGGTCGCCACCAAGCGATGCCATCGCCGGCCCCGCTATCGCCTTGAGTGCTGCCAGCTGAGCTGGGTTCGCCTCACGGAAGCTCACCTTGATCGTGTCCGCGGTGACACCCTCGGCAGTGGCACCCCCGTTGTCTCCGGTGAATGATTCGGCCTTGCACGGCCCGTAGTCCGAACCGGTCAGCTGTCGCTCGTCGCATCCCGTAGTGGCGGGCTCCGCTGGCGCAGCGGCCGTGGCGGATCCCGAGACCTCGGAATCGTCGTTGTCCGATGACGGCCGGGCAATGATCACGACCACGGCTATCACTACCAACGCCAGTATCCAGGGCAGCCACCGCCGGATCGGGCTTCGCTGCGGTGGTTCCGCGTGATCATTGTTGATGTCACTCATCTATCCCCCGTGGTCTGTCAAGAGCGGTCTGGCACCGGATGCGGGCCGAAACCCGCGGTGCCGCTCTGCAATGTGAGACATACTATGTCTCATGTCACCGGCAATGTCACGCCTTATGAACCTTGACACAGATTTCGTATCTCGTATCATATGGGCATGAACTACGCCAACGGCAAGACCCTGCTCGACGCTGACAGCCATTTGATGGAGAGCCATGACTGGCTCGAGTCGTACGCGGACGAGACCACGCGGAACCTGCTCGCAGAGATGGGTATGGCGAGTGCCGGCAAGGCTGCTCCAGAGTTCATCGCCGCAGGGCAGCAGCGGATGCAGGATGCCGCTGCCACCGCAGCGCTCGAGGATGACGTCATGCGCTCCGCGAAGGGTTGGCTCGCGCTCGGTGCCATGTCGTCGGCCGAGCGCAGCCGGGCGCTCGACCTGATGGGAATGCAGGCCCAGATCGTGTTCTCCACGTTCGCCGCGACGCAGTTTGCGTTCTCCAAGGATCCAGCCGTCGCCTATGGGGGTGCCGCAGCACACAACCGCGGCATCGTCGAGTTCTGCGAAAGCGACAACCGACTGCTCCCGGTCGGGTTCGTCCCGCTCACCACCTTCGACGGAGCTGCGGAGTGCCTCGCGGCCGCGCTGGAACAGGGTTGCAGCGCCATCTGGGTCCCGCACGTGCCGGCGCAGGGCAAGTCACCTGCTCACGTCGAGATGGACCGGTTCTGGTCGATCCTTGCGGAAGCCGGGGTGCCATTCCTGCTCCACATCGGGGGTGGCAAGAGCAACCTGGCGGCGCCGTTTCACGACAACGGCCGCCCCAAACCGAACGACTTCGTTGGTGGCGGTGAGAACGTGCGGGCCAAGGACTTCCCATCGGTGCACCACTCAGCCGAGACCTTCCTGAGCTGTCTGGTGCTCGACGGGGTGTTCGAGCGACATCCCGAGCTGCGCTGCGGTGCGATCGAACTCGGCGCCACCTGGGTACCCGGCATGATGCAGCGCCTAGACGCTGCGAAGGCGTCATTCGGCCGCAACGAACCACTGCTGTCGGAGTTGAGTCTCGAGCCGTCGGAGTACCTCTTGCGTCAAGTGCGGTTCACACCCTTCGCGTTCGAGGACATCGGGGCGCTCATCGAGGCCACGGATCCGTCGCTCTACCTCTTCTCCACCGACTACCCCCATCCCGAAGGTACCCGCGATCCGCTGGGGCGTTTCGAAGGGTCCCTCGACGACCACGCGGTCGGCGATGACGATCGGGCAGCGTTCTTCCACGAGAACTTCACCTCCATGTTCGGTCCGTCAGCTCGCACCTGGACCGACCTGAACGCCACCGGTACGACTGGACGGGACAATCACCGGGCTACTGTCGCCCCATGACCGCGCCGGCTGCACCAACCGCTCACGGGCCCGAGGCGGAAACGCCCATCCGGGACCGGATTCTCGAAGGAGCTGCTCAGTGCTTCCGGCGGTTCGGCGTTGCCAAGACCACCCTCGAGGACATCGCCGAGGAGGCCGGGACGTCGCGCGCAACCATCTACCGCACGATTCCGGGGGGACGCGACGAGATCGTGCTCACGGTCCTGTTGACCGAGAGCCAGTCCAACCTCGAACCCATCCGTGACGAACTCAAGGAGTTGCCCACATTCGAGGCGCAGCTGGTCGAGGGCTTGGCGCGGGTGGTCGAACTGAGTCGCGAAGATCCACAACTCGCTCTACTGTTCACCTCCGAAACGGTCATGACCTCAGTGGTGCTCCCAGGAGCGTGGCACGCAGTCCTCGCCGCCACGGCGGTCTTCATTCGGCCGCTCACCGAACGGGCACGAGCCCGCGGCGAACTACGGACCAACCTCACCGACACCGAGATCAGCGACTGGCTGTGTCGCGTGATCGTGTCGATCATGGCGTTCCCGGGCGACTTCGTGGACGTCCCCGATGAGTTGCGGAACTACCTTCGGAACTTCCTCGTTCCATCGCTTGTTGCCGACGCCTCCTGACTGCCGGGTCGCGGGAACCGGATCGACCCCGGGACGACAGCGTTCGGCTGCCTTCAACTCATGGCCATATGGACAGCAGCGTCGTAGTCGGCCTTGCCGTTGGGAGCACGCGGCACCACAGCCACGATCGTGACCTTCTTCGGAGCCTTGTAGGCAGCAAGGTGTTCCTTCACGTGCAGCGTGAGCATCTCGACATCAGCTGTTTGCCCGTCCCGCAACGAAACGACGGCATCGGCACGACTCCCCCACCGCTCGTCAGGTACCCCGAACACGAGCGCGTCCATGACTGCGGGGTGGGACTTCAGCGCTTCCTCGACCTCTTCGGGGAAGATCTTCTCACCGGCCGAGTTGATGCAGTGGCTACCGCGTCCGAGGAGACGGATCGAACCGTCCGCCTCCACGGTCGCCCAATCACCCGGCATCGAGTAGCGCTCGCCGTCGATGTCGCGGAAGGTCTCGGCGGACTTCACCGGGTCCTTGTAGTAGCCGATCGGATTGTCGGTCGGAACAGCCACCCGGCCTCGCTCACCCGACCCCGGCTCCACATCGGAGTCGGCGGCATCCAGAACGCGTGTACCGGGCCGCAGCGTGAACACCGTCGTGGCCGGCCCGCCCCCGGCGCTGGTGATCGATGAGCCCATCGGGGCCTCGCTCGCGGCCAGGGTGTCGACGATCAACGCCTGAGGTGCAAGCTCGAGCAGGTGCGACTTGCTCTCCGCGGAGAGCATGGCGCCGCTCGACATCACCAGCTTGAGAGACGACAGGTCCGTGGGCTCGCCGGCATCCACCCTGCGCCGAAGCTCGGCCACGAGCGGGCGGACGAATGCATCACCCACGACAGCCAGAACCGACACTCCGTTGGCCTCGAATACCCCCAGAGCACCTCCTGGATCCAGTGCAGCACCCTCCATCAACACGACGGTGCCACCACTGAGCATCGTCAGTTGTGCCAGCGACATCCCGGTTCCATGCATGAGCGGCGGGAGGATGAGGCTGGTGAGCGATGTGCCGGCCTCGCTGGCAGTACGCGCAGCACCAACGATGTCCTCGCAGCACTCGATCGTTCCGGAGTTGCCGATGAACGGAGCGACGAGAGTGGCGAGCTCTCGGGTGAGACCGCCCATCTGGTAGATCACGCCCTTTGGAAGGCCCGTCGTGCCGCCGGTGTACAAGAGGTAGTGATCATCCCCGGACCGCGACATGGGATCCGACGGCGACGCCCCGGCGATGGCCTCTTCGAAGCCGGTGGCCCCGGCAACCAGCGGTTGTCCGTCGCCATCGACCTGTATGACGCAGCTCAGATTGCGGGGAGCAAGGACGTCTTCGATGTTCTCGGCAAGATCGCCGGAGAACACGATCGCCTCGCAGTCGGAGTCGTCGATGAGGTAGCCGAGCTCGTCGGCCACGTACCGATAGTTGATGTTGATCGGCACGGCACGGATCTTGAGAGCGGCCAGCCACGTCTCGAGGTACTCAGGAGAGTTGTGGAGGTAGAGCCCCACCTTGGAGGCGGGTCGTAGACCCCGATCCCACAGCACCGAGGCAAGGCGCGATGCCCGATCCTCGAACTCACACCAGGAACGGACCTCCGGACCACATACGATCGCCGGTTGGTCACCAATGAACCGGGCTATCCCCTCTATGGCAGTGGCCAGATGGAACTCAGCCACCGGCTGCAACCCGATCCTTGGCGACACTGTCGAGCGCGTCGACCTCCTCGACGGTGTCCACCCAGCTCTCGTACTGGATCACATCGATCTCCTCGTACTTGCGCCGGAGCCACCCATCACCCGCATCCAACAGGCCGAGCTTCTTGATGTTCGGCACGATTTTGGAGAACAAGAGTCCGTTGGCCGAGCTCGGGATGCTGTCCATCCACCAACTCAGCTGCTTGGGCGTGTCCAGCCCCAGCCGCTCCCACACCAGGTACGGATAGTTGCGATCGCGCATACGGATACCGGCCTCGAAGGCGAACTCCTGGCGCTCGCGAATCTCGCCCTGGGTCATGCCGTCGTACGCGTCGTGTAGCGACAGAGTGCCGAACGCAACGTGGCGGGCCTCATCGCTCATGACGTACCGAAGGAGCTGTTTGAGCAACGGCTCCTCGGTCAGGTGGTACATGAGGCTGAACGCAGCCAGCGCCAGGCCCTCCACCATGATCTGCATCCCGAGGTAGGTCATGTCCCACCGCGACTCGTTGATGATGTCATCGAGGAGGAGCTGGAGGTGTGGGCTGATCGGATACTCGCCGTTCAGCTTCTCCCCGAGGTATTTGGAGAACACCTCGACGTGGCGTGCCTCGTCGACCACCTGGGTGGCTGCGTAGAACTTCGCGTCGATATCCGGACTCTGCTCCGCGATCTTGGTGGTTGCGAAGAACGCCCCCTGTTCGCCGTGCAGCACCTGGCTGAGGAAGTAGGTGAGGATCTCGAACGAGTACTCGTGGTACTCCTCGTCACCCCAGGCGTGCATCGGGGCAGACGGGTCCTCGCTTGCGAGGTGGCGGAGGAATGCCACCTCGGGATTGTGCGTACGCAGGTGCTCGGCCATTTCCGACTGGTCGACATCGATCGACCAGTCAAGGTCCATCGAGACGTTCCACTGCGACGTCTTGGCCTTCTCGTACAGCCGGGTCAGCTGCTCACGCTCGGGCACGTAGTTCCACGTGTAGCGCGTCTGTCCACCCTGCTCGACCAGGTGCTCGGATTCGTCTGCTGCCGGCTGAAGTATGGACTCGACATCGTTCAGGTCTGAGCGACCCACGATCTGCTCGTTCGAGCGATAGTCGTTCACAGTGCGCTCTCCTCATGGCTCGGTGATCTCTGACAGTCTCAGGTTGAGCAACATGATACACGATACGTTTGCTGTTTCAAGTCCCGCAGGTGGATGAACCGCCGCTCCGCACGCGACGATCACTGAAGCGACCGCCACGCCCTCACACAGGCTGGCCCCTGGCCTTGGTACGACTGGTCGTCGGACCGTCAGGCTGCTTCGGACTGTTCGGGTGGGTCTCCCTAGGCGCGGTTCGTGTCACGATCACAAGGATCCCGGACACCCCGACCGCGCTGGCTTCCGGTGCGCTCACGCGATCTGTTGTGCTCTCCCGCAGACCCTCGGGTGCCGTCATACGTGCGTCCTACGTGCGAGGCCCCTGGCAGCACGGGACTGTCAGCGTCCAGCTCAGCACCGGGGCCTGGCGGGCAGCTCTCGCAGCCACACGCGAGCTTCGCTATTCCCGTGCTTGGCGCGTAGCCACCCCACCGCTCAGGGTGCAGCCGCTTCAAGAACTTCTCAGCCGCTCGCCAGTCCTCGCGAGCTGCACGAGCCATAACCAGCTCCAACGAGCCGATGGCGTGACCATGCGCCAGCTCGGCCTCTTCAACGAAGTCGATGCACTTCTGTTGGAACTTCGTCTGCTCAGTGCGGGACGTGTCCGCGCACTCGTCCGCGACTTTGAGCCAGCGGTAGAACGCTGCTCGTGAGATGCGTGACATGCGCAGCGCGACAGTGATGGTGACCCCGACCCGGAAGTGCTGGAGCAGCATGCCGATGGCTTCTCGGTCGTCCAGGCGCGTGAATGGGACTGGGCGCGCGTCCTCGCTGGTGGCGCTGCTCGACGCGCGATGGCGTCGCATGCGAACCGATTGCGTACCGGAAGATCGTGCATCACCAATGCTGGGCGTGGTCCTGCTGTTCCCCCAGCCCATCCGCCGTCGACGGTGTACCAAACCTGGAACCGTCGCCGCCGCGTCAGCGTCGTGGGACGCGTGAGGGCGGTCGGTAACTCACACCTCGGGGGAAACCGTCTAACCGACGGGCTCGGTCAGCCCCCGGACCCCGGATCCCTCTTCCAGGCCGTCTGCTCGACAGAGTTGGCAACAAACGCGTGGCAGGGCTTCCAGCTCGCCGAGCCGTCTGCGATGCTGGGGTCATGAAGATCCTTCGGTCCCCTGTCGTTGCGGCCCTCGCCGGCATGGCGTCATGGACGGCCGCGGAGTATGGGCTTCACCGGTTCGCCATGCACGAGATGCGGGGCCGGGGCCTGCCGTCTGTCGAGCACCTCAAGCATCACGCCGATGTCACGTACTTCTCGCCCGCGTCCAAGAAGCTCGCATCGGCTGCGGGCACCACTGCGGTCGCCTATCCCGTCACCTCAGCGTTGGCGGGCCGGCGGTGGGCCACCGCATTCACCACCGGGCTGATCTCGATGTACTTCGCCTACGAGGTCGCACACCGCCGAACCCACACGCACCCGCCCCGCAACAGCTACGGGCGGTGGGCCCGCCGCAGCCACATGCACCACCACTTCGGCGCACCCATGCGGAACTTCGGCGTCACGACTCCGGTCTGGGACCGTCTGCTGCGCACCTACGACGAGCCGGGCGTCGTCACTGTTCCCCGCCGCATGGCCCCCGCGTGGCTGCTCGACGAGACCGGCGACGTCCGGGCGGAGTTCGCGGACGACTACATCGCCAAGGGCTCCGCTCTCGCCGGATCGAGCCAGGTCGAGCGAGACCGTGCCGACGCCTTCGCCAACATCGCCCCCGACGCCGGCTGACACCCACCGGAGCCGGCGCCCACGACACGCCCACCCACGGTGGCCCCGCGATTCAGGACGCCGGTGAGAGCGATGTTCGAATCACTCGACTTCATCTACGTGCCGAGCCCCGACGTCGATGCCGCAACCGCGCACTATGTCGACGCGCTCGGCGGGGAACTGCTGTGGAAGGTGCGGGCGATGGGCACGACCGTGGCCGCCGTGCGGCTCAGCGACGAGGGGCCACAGGTCCTGTTGGCCGGTCATCTCCACGGCGACACACCGATCCTCGTCTACCGCGTCACCGACTACGACAGGTCTGTGGCATCCCTCCGCGCAGCTGGTCTCGATGAGCTGGATGAACTGGAGATCCCCCACGGCCCGTGCGCGACGTTCCGAGCAGATGGCGGCCAGCGTCTCGCCATCTACGAGCTGACCCGACCCCAAGCCAACGACCACTTCGCCGGACGCATCGACCCATGACCGGCAGTGGTGCAACCCATGAGTTGAGCCTGGGCCAGTGAGCATCGGATGCTCCGCGACTCCTGACCGCATCTGCGACTGCTGACAAATGTTGACAGTCGCGGGAACATTCCGGCCACCAGTTCGGCCGCGTCTTCGTGGGTCACCGGGGCGACGTGGGAGTGCGTCCCGAGTGTGACGGTGATGGTCGAATGTCCGAGCCGCTCCTGTACGACTCGAAGGTGCACGCCGGTTCGCACCTGTCCCTCCCTTGCGGGAAGGATTCGGTGAGGAGTAAAACATTCAATAGTTGAGCTGGGGGGCACGCGATGCGTACGAAGATGTTGTCCGTCTTGGCCGTGGTACTGACAGTCGGCGCGGTGACCGCCGGCTGTGTTTCACCCCCAGCACCGCCACCGGCCGCGACACAGATCGCGGCCGGCGCCGCGCACACGTGTGCGGTGGTGGCCGGTGGTGCGGTCAAATGCTGGGGCCGGAACCTCGAGGGTGAGTTGGGGGATGGGACGAACACCGCCTCGAACACTGCGGTGGATGTGACCGGTGTGACCGGGGCGATACAGATCACCGCCGGCGGCTTCCACACGTGTGCGTTGGTGGCCGGTGGTGCGGTCAAATGCTGGGGCCGGAACCTCGCGGGTGAGTTGGGGGACGGGACGAACACCGCCTCGAACACTGCGGTGGATGTGACCGGTGTGAGCGGGGCGACACAGATCACCGCCGGCGCCGGGCACACGTGTGCGGTGGTGGCCGCCGGTGCGGTCAAGTGCTGGGGCGCGAACACCCTCGGTGAGTTGGGGGACGGGACGAACACCAATCGAACACTGCGGTGGATGTGACCGGTGTGAGCGGGGCGACACAGATCACCGCCGGCGCCGGGCACACGTGTGCGGTGGTGGCCGCCGGTGCGGTCAAATGCTGGGGCTACAACAGCAACGGTCAGTTGGGGGACGGGACGAACACCACCAGGTACACCGCAATGGATGTGACCGGTGTGAGCGGGGCGACACAGATAACCGCCGGCGGCTACTACACGTGTGCGGTGGTGGCCGCCGGTGCGGTCAAGTGCTGGGGCAACAACGACTACGGTCAGTTGGGGGACGGGACGAACACCAACTCGAACACTGCGGTGGATGTGACCGGTGCGAGCGGGGCGAAACAGATCACCACCGGCAGCTCCCACACGTGTGCGGTGGTGGCAGCCGGTGCGGTCAGGTGCTGGGGCGAGAACTTCTACGGTCAGTTGGGGGACGGGACGACACCAACTCGAACACTGCGGTGGATGTGACCGGTGTGAGCGGGGCGACACAGATCACCGCCGGCGAGTCCCACACGTGTGCGGTGGTGGCCGGTGGTGCGGTCAAATGCTGGGGCAACAACAGCAACGGTCAGTTGGGGGACGGGACGAACACCACCAGGTACACCGCGGTGGATGTCCTCAGTATCCCCTGACTGCCCCTCGGCGGTTCGTGCGTGGAAGGGGACGTACTCGGAGTTGGTGGCGTTCTCCAGCTTGGTCGTGTCGTTCTCCACGGCGCGCCAATCGGGTCCACAGCTATGGTCCGGTACCAGCAAACCTACCGAGACGAGAGCTTCTCATGGCACACATCATCATTCAGCACCAGGTCGCCGACTTCGACACATGGCGACCCACCTACGACGCCGATCAACCTGGACGCAAGGCTGCGGGCGTCACCGACATTGCGGTTCTGCGCGATGCCGACGACCCGAACTCGGTGTGGCTCGTGCATGAAGGCGACCCCGCTCTCATCGGCCCGATGATGGCTGACCCCGAGCGCGCAGCGAAGATGCAGGAGGCAGGCGTGACCAGCCCTCCCACCGTCTATGTCGCAGACGTAGCCAACTGATCTGAGGGCTCAACCCCTCCTCCACCACGGTCGGCGCCGTGGCGCGACCGGCTGGAACACCTCACCCCGAACAACGGCCGCAGTCCTTGTCACGCGGGCTCACTCATGCCGCGAACCCGACGTCGGTCAATCGGCCAACCACCACGGGGAGTTGGGTCGGTTAGGTCCTCCGACACGAACCGCCAGGGGTCAAGCAACGAGCCGGTAGTGGCCGGTATGGGATTGTGCAGGTCGCTCCCGGGACAGAACGTCTCGAGGTCACCGACGACGAGCCCAACCGCGGCGGAGCGCGTGAGGTCGAGCGGGTCATCCCCACCTCGTACGACGGAACGACACCGCGACAGCCGGGGATGTCCACGGCGGCGGCCACACCTGGCCGGGCATATTGACAACCTGAACCGCCACCCTCATACTTTCCAGATTAGTTAATTAACTATTCTGGCAAATATGGGATGGCAACGATGGCAACAGCAGGAGCGACCCTCGAAGACGAACGTCTGGACGAGACGTTTGCGGCCCTCGCGAACTCGACCCGGCGCCGAATCCTGGCCCGCCTGGCCGATGGGGAGGCGAGCGTGAACGATCTCGCCGAACCCTTCGACATGACACTTCCGGCGATCTCGAAGCACATCAAGGTGCTCGAACACGCAGGGCTCATCACGCGAGGGCGCCGAGCACAGTTCCGGCCGTGCACTATCGACGCCGCTCCCCTCGCCCAGGTCGCCGACTGGGCAGAGCAGTACCGCCACATCTGGGACGACCGCTTCGACCGCATGGACGACTACGTCCGAGATCTCCAACAGACCCGCAACACGAAAGAGGCATGACCAATGACCGAGACCAAGGACGTACAGATCGAACGCACCTTTGACGCACCCATCGACCTGATCTGGGCGATGTGGACCGAGTCGGAGCACTTCGCGAACTGGTACGGCCCCATGGGCGCCAAGATCCCCAAGGCCGAGATGGACCTCCGCGTGGGTGGCCGTCGCCACATCGCCATGGAGATGGAGACCCCGGGTGGCCCGATGCAGATGTTCTTCGTGGGCGAGTACCGCGAGATCAACCCGAAGACCCGACTCGTCTACACCGAATCCATGGCCGATGCCGATGGCAACAAGTTGACCGCCGAGTCCATGGGCATGCCTGCCGACACGCCCATGGAAACTTCGATCGTGGTCGAGCTGACCGACTTCGGCGACCGCACGAAGATGGTCATGACACACCACGGCGTTCCAGCGGACTCCCCCGGGGGGCAGGGTTGGACGATGGCGATCGACAAGCTGGAAGCGCGGGTCGCGGACCTCGTTGGTTGATCGACAGCGATCCGCCGTACACCATCGATCCGCTGCAGATCACCGACCACCGCGGACGGCGGATGGGCGCGACCCTTGCCGGGCACAACATACTCACGGTATGGTGCCAATACCAGTCGTATGGCACCCTCGACTGGAGCTTTCGAGGATCAGTGGGAGACCGCACATGGCCAAACGGGACCCACAGATTCGAGACACCAAGCAGCGCATCCTCGACGCGGCGCTCACGGTGTTCGGCGAGAAGGGATTCCGGCGCGCGACGGTCGACGATGTAGCAGCCGCCGCCGGAGTCACCAAGGGAGCCGTCTACTACTACTTTCACGACAAGGATGACCTGGCCCGAGATCTTCAGCACCTGCTCTGGGAGGATCTCACACAGAGTGCGTTGGCGGTCTATGAGCCCGAGAAATCGACGTCGGCCAACCTCCTGACCTGTTTCGAGGCATTCCTGCGGACCATCCAGAGCATGCCCGGCGCTCGCACGTTTCTGCGAGAAGCGTGGTTCTCGCCGTCGCTGGACGAAGCAGGCCGATCCGACCATGAGGACTCGCTCGCCTTGGTCCAGGGTCTGATCGAGTCGGGTATGGCGGCTGGCGAGTTCCAGTCCTTCGACCCCGAGACGCTCACCCGGGTCCTCACCGGAGCGTTGATGGAAGCCACCGTGCATGTACTCGGAACGGGCAGCGTGGACGACGCTCTCGCGGTGATGGACCACATCGTCGGATCGTTCGCACCGTCGGACCTGGCTCGACCGTGAAGATCGACGGAACCGTGGCCTTCGTGACGGGGGGATCACGAGGCATAGGAGCCGCGACGGCGCGGGCCCTGTCGCTACGCGGGGCGTCGGTCGGCCTCATTGCGCGCAGCTCCGCGGATCTCGAAGCCGCGCGATCGACCCTCGTCTCCGCGAACTCGGCGGTTGTCGCTGACATCACCGACCAGGACGCGACCCGTGAAGCTATCCGGCGGCTCACACACGATCTCGGCCCTCCCGACATCCTGGTCAACAATGCCGGCGCAGGTGGATACGCGTCGATGCTCGAGGAGGCGCCCGAGACCTATGAGCGACTCATGCGCCTCAACTACCTCGGAACGGTGTTCGCCACCATGGCTGTACTACCGGGCATGGCCGACCGTGAACGGGGCCACATCGTCAACGTCGCATCGGTCGCGGGGCGGCTGGGCGCACCGTTCGAGGCAGCCTATTCCGCGAGCAAGTTCGCAGTCGTGGGTATGACCGAGTCCCTCGCCGCCGAAATGGCGCCCTTCGGAATCGGCGTCTCCCTGGTGAACCCGGGACCCGTTTCGACCTCTTTCACCGACGCCCGAGGCGTACCATTCCAACGCCGGTACCCACGCGCGATGCGACCCGAGCAGATCGCCGACGCGATCGTACGCGCGATCGAAACGGGGCGGTTCGAGCAGGTGCTACCCCGCTGGCTACGGGTGGGCATCGTGGCGCGGGCCGTAGCCCCGGACCTCTACCACCGCGGTCTGCTCCGCGACGCCGCCCGGAAGGCATCCGCGGCCCGACAACGATTCAGGAGAAGAACCGATGACCTGGCGACGTAACACGGCGATCGGAGCCGGATTCATCTCGGCCACGACCGACCTGCTGCGTGGTGGGATCACGTGCGGGTCACCGGCACTCATGCGACCCTTCGCAAAGGTCCCCGGGGTCACCGCTCCTCCGCAGACGCGACGGAATGGCAGGGGCCAAGGATCTCCAACGTCCCGCCGCCGCAACGCGCGCAACGTTCCAATCGCTGGGTTCGACCGACAAGACCTACCTCGAAGCAGGTATCGAAGTTGGGTTCTCTCTGGACTTCGGTCATGACGACCAAGTTGCCGGACGCGCCTCACGCTCCGAGGTGTTCCCCCACATCCTCAGGTGGCTCGATGACCATCTCGATTGACCGCCACCCGTGCACGATTGAAGACCCACTCAGGACAGGAGTCCGACCATGATCGGTGATTGGAAGACCCGGAGCTTCTGGCTGGAGCACCGCGACTACACCCCCGGCGAGCGACTCGATGGCGACCACAGGGCCGATGTCGTCATCGTGGGTGGCGGCTTCACCGGACTGTGGTCTGCAATCTGTCTCAAAGACGCCGACCCGTCGACCGACGTGACCGTCCTGGAGCAGAAGGTGGTCGGCTACGGCGCCAGCGGCCGCAACGGCGGATTCGCCATGACCATGGTGGGCCGCAACATCCACCAGCTGACCAAGATGGTCGGAGCCCGCCAGGCATCGGCCACCTACCACGCCATGCATGACGCCATCGACGAGATCGGGCAGTTCGCCGAGGCGGAGAGTATCAAAGCTGACATCTGGCACTCCGGGAACCTGACCGTGTCCAACGGGCCCGAACAGGACATCCGCATCCGCCAGGACGTCGAGGCCGCGGACCGCCTCGGGCTTCCGTTCCGATTCCTCGATCGCGACCAGGTCCAGTCCTATGCCCAGAGCGAGACGTTCCGTATCGGCCACTTCGAGGAACAGGCGCTCATCCTCGACCCGGCGGCACTCGCTCGCGGGCTCGCCGACGCCGCTCGCCGGCGCGGCGTGAAGATCTACGAGTTCACCCCGGTCGACTCGGTCGAGCAGATCGGCGGGCTCCGGGTCGAGGCTCGCACCCCCTACGGAACCGTGCACGCCGATCGGGCGGTCATAGCAACCAACGCCTACGCCCATCAGATCCCCGAACTTCGCCGCTTCATCTTCACCATCTACGCGTACATCGCCCTGACCGAACCCCTCACCACCCAGCAGTGGGAACGGATCGGGTGGGAGAGCCGCTGCGGCATCGAGGACAAGCGGATCATGGTGCACTTCAGTCGCCCTACCGCAGATGGTCGCATCCTCTGGGGTGGCCGCGACGCGCCGTTCATGGCCGGTGGACCCAACCAACGCCACGACCGCAACCAGCACCTCTTCGATCGCCTCGAGGAGACCTTCCGTTGGACCTTTCCCACGCTTGCCGACGTCGGGATGGACCGTGGATGGGCGGGTCCCGTCTGCGGAACCGTGGACTGCATCGCCACGGTCAACTGGATGAAAGGCGAAAGGATCCTCTATGCGCTCGGCTACGCCGGCCATGGGGTCGGCCCGAGCCGCCTCATCGGCAAGATCGTCCGCGACATGTTGCTCACCGAGGGCACCGACCTCACCGCACTTCCCTTCGTCGCCAAGCGACCGGTGCCGATGCCGCCGGGGAACCTGTTGCGCCACCTCGTGTTGGACACCGCCCACAGAGTGCTCATCGGTGTCGACGAACACCCTGAACGAGCCGAAACCGGACTCGGAAAGCTCGCGCTCGAAGATCCTGCAGTGACCACACTCGCCTTTGTGTGCGTCAGTACTCGACCTTGATGAAACCGCGCAGTCCTGCTCGGACGATCGCTTCTAGGGATTCAAAGTCGCCGTCCAAGACTCGGCGTGAGTGGGCACTGAAGCGGGCGGAGGCCTCCGAAAGCCATGAGGAGCTCACCCCGATCACCCACGACTGGCGGGCCGCCCTGCCATTGGCGGCCATCATTGCGGCCACGCTTGCCGTTCCATCAGGCCCTCGCGGAGCTCCCAACACCGCTCGACAAGCGGTGTGTGCGCAACCCGTTCGAGACGCAGTGCCTGCAGATCCGCCCGGGCGAACTCGTCCGTCTCGAGGACCGCATCGCCTCCGGGCCGGTCGTCGTCGTGTTCTACCGCGGTGGTTGGTGTCCATACTGCAACCTGCATCTGGCGGAGCTGAACCGCTCGCTGGATGAGATCCGAGCGCTCGGTGCGTCGCTCATCGCGATCACTCCGCAACGTCCAGATGATTCGTTGTCGTTCGCGGAGAAGCTCGACCTGGGATTCGACGTGCTGAGCGACCCAGGCCAGCAGGTGATCCGGAGCTACCACCTCCAGTTCCGGCTGCCCGACGTCCTGCATGACCTGTACCGCCAGATGGGCATGGGCCTCGAGGAGCAGAATGCGGACGGGTCATGGAACCTACCGGTACCGGCAACGTTCGTGGTTGACCGTGGTGGCATCATCGCGGCCAGGCATGTCGACCCCGACTACAAGGAACGCATGAGCGCGTCGGCCGTTCTCGAAGCCCTCCAAGCACTCCTTTGAAACGTCATTCCGATGGGGTTCGTTCGGAGAGGCCTGCTTCGCCGGACAGGACGATGTTCAGCTCGTTGACGGCGAACCAAACCAATTCAGGCGTTGACGCGGGCGTGGGCGGGTGCGGTGTCGTCAGAGCGTTCCGACAGGACCACCCAACCGGCGGCGATCATGGCAAACATCGTGTGTCCGACCTGCTCGGTACTCGGCGGCCATCGGTCAACAAGGTTCTGAAGAATCTGGCGCACCGACACCTGATCGAGGTCGGCTACCGCACGATCGGGGTGCTGGACCGTGACGGTCTACAGCTGATCAGCGGACGATAGTAAGCCACCGCGCCGGCGGGTAGCGACCCGCAGACCCCACAGGACACCGAGCAGTGTCATGAGAACCGCCTCGAGCGGGGCATCCGGGGATTCCCAGAATGTGGGTCCCTCCAGCCGGTTCCCGAGGTAGAGGCCCAGGGTCGTGACCAGGCTGATGGCCGCACCACCCGCCAGGGCCGTCACGGTCTCCGACCGGTTCATCGGTTGCTTGATGCGAGACCGGGCGACGTAGGGCCACGCGACTGTCACCAGGAGGGGCCCGAAGTGGTAGGTCGTTGTGGGTCGCCAGGTAGCCAACAACACCCAGCCCAAAGCGATCGCCAACGAACTCAACGGCGCGGCGAGGCTCCCGAGTGATCGATCCTCGCCGTCAGTTCTCACCTGTGGTGAACCCGTAGGCGCGCTCGTTCCTTCCATCTGATGCGGCCCCGGATTCCGGCGCAACCCATCTCGTATCGCGAGCCACCAGCGCAGATCGTCACGACAGTTCTCGCAGTCGCTCAGGTGGGCACAGACCGCGGTGATTCGATCGGCGTCCAGCTCGCCGTCAGCCAAGAGGTGCACCTCGGAGCGGAACTTCCGGTGGAACAGGGTGGACATCGCTGACGGAACCACGTCACGCCGGTGGCCATTCCACGGAATATCGGACAGGGGCTGCCGGGTTACCTTGGCTCATGGACACAGATGCGCTCACCTCCGAAAGCGCTTCAGCGCGCTTCGAGCGCTCGGTACTCCCCGAGATCGAGGTGCTGCTGCGGGTGGCCCGATCGATGACCCGCAACAGCCACGATGCCGAAGATCTGGTCCAGGACACGATGCTGCGTGCCTTCCGGGGGATCGACAGCTTCGACGGCCGCTATCCGAGGGCATGGCTGTTGACGATCATGCGCAACGCGGAGATCAACCGCCACCGTCGCCAACGTCCATCGCTGCTCACCGCCGCGGAGCAGACACTGCCCGACCCCGAGGCCGACGGCGGCGCCACCGCAGAATCGCAGGTGATCGACCTGACATTCGACGCAGCGGTCGAGGAGGCATTCGAACACCTCTCCCCCGCCTTCCGCGAGGTGATCGAGTTGGTTGACATCGGCGGACTGACCTACGCCGAGGCGGCCGAGATCGCCGACATACCGGAAGGAACCGTCATGAGCCGCCTACACCGCGCACGCAACCGAGTGCGAACACGTCTGGAGCGACACGGCTACGACGCCGGGAGACCACGATGAGCATCTTCACCCGGATCAGCCGCCGTCGGATGGGAATGCAGATGAGCTGTGCCGAGGTCGGCGCAGTGCTGCAGCAGTACCTCGACGATGAACTCGACGGCACGACTACACCCTTGGTAGAAGCACATCTGGAGATGTGCCGGCGATGCGGGCTGGAGGCGTCCATCTACACAGATGTGAAGGAGGGACTCGCCGGCCAGGGAGAGCTCCCCGACGATTCGGTCCGCCGGCTCCGCGAGTTCGGCGAACGCATCGCCCATGGAGATATCCCCGTCAATGATCTCGACTAGCCCCTTGTGGAATGCCGCGGTGGCACGGTCTCACCACTTCGTGACGACATGGCTTGGCGAATCTGCCTGAATGTCGGAACGTTCAACCGACGTGGGCGGGTTGGCCACACATGCACCACTCCTCCTGCTCCACACCACGGGTGCCCGGACCGGAGCGGAAAGGGTCAGCCCGATGATGTACCAGGACCTCGGCGACGGACGCATCGCCGGCTACGGACCGAGCACGAACGGCGAGATCCCCGTCGTAGTACTCGAACCAACCTGATCACGACCAGGACGGAGGGTCTGCTGGTGTTCGGGTGATTCGATGCGCACCACCATCATCTCGGTCGACGCTTCCTGAAGCATTGCTGAAGGCGCGGTGGTCGTCACGCGATGGGGCTTCAGCTACCGGAGCATATGATCGGCATGGGAACCGGGTGGTTGCGGATCGCAACCCACCAGAGGGAGACATGATGGGAACCACCCCGAAGACTGCGTGCACGCTCTACAACTTGGACAACGATTGTCGTCGCTAGACAGAACAGGGCACCAGGGTGCGACCAGTGGATTCTCAGGCACCTGGGATCGCATTGCGGCACTTCCCACGTGGGCCTTCATGGCATGGATCACGACACTGCTCGTTCTCCGCACAGGGGTGAGCTGGGGCGGCACCGTCACTGCAGAGCTGGAACGTTTCGCGCGGACATTCCCACATCCCGGGACCACCTTCCGCAGCAACGCGGTACTCGGACCTACCCTGGCATGGGTTACCGGTATGAACAGCCATACCAAGTGGCTGCTCTTGCAAGGCGGCCTCACCGCTGGATGGTTTGCTCTCACCGCGCTGCTGCTCCGCCGGCGTGTAGGTACCGGTCGTGCCTGGCGTGTGGCAATGGTGTGGTTCACGTTCCTGGCAGTACCCGCTTCGCTGTTGCACCATCTGGGTGGGTACGACATCTTCACTGCCATCGGGGCGACGCTGGTCGCACTCGGCGGCACGCCGGTACTGACACTGTTGGGCGGCGCGGTCATGGGCGCGACCAACGTCGAACAGGGGATGGCCGCGGTGATCTGCGGCGCCCTTGTGTACTGGGCGATCCCAAAGGACAGTGGTGGCAGCAGAACACTCCGGAACGCCATATCGAGATTTGCTGCCTCTCTGGTCGGACTCGCACTCTCGCGGATCGCCGTGATCATCTGGTTTCATCAGCTCGGGGCAACCGTGCAGACACGATTCGGTGAGTACACGCGCCTGCTGCCCACCTCGCTCCGCAATGCAGCATCGCTAGGCTCGACAGGCATCTACGCATGGTTGGCGGCCGGTTGGATCATTGTGATCGTGGTCCTCTGGCAACTTCATGACCGTGAGCTGGGGCGGCACAAGCAGCCCGAGCGTTGGATTGCTGCCGGATTCGGACTGGTGGTCCTGCCCGCACTCGCCACGATCACGACCCTGGATGGCTCGCGGGTCTTCAGCGCAGTTGGAGGGGTGGCTCTGCTACTCGCGTTGGTTTGGTTCTCTGAGATGTCCAATCGACCAGAAGGCAAATGGATCCTCAAATGCAGTGCCGCGCTGATGGTCTTCGGAATCCTGATCCCTACGATCGTCACCACCTACCGCGGAGGCATCAGAGTTCCCTGGCGGTTCGTGGTGAATCTCTAGACCACACTCGCCACCGCCCTCTCGCTCACGATCAGATTGCGATCGGGCCTTGGCCTGTTCAGCGGTCCGACCTGGTCGGGGTTCTAATCGCTCAGGGGTACCTGTAGGCGGAACGTGGTAGGTGCGCCCG
This sequence comes from uncultured Microthrixaceae bacterium, assembly GCA_963805905.1. GTDB lineage: Bacteria > Actinomycetota > Acidimicrobiia > Acidimicrobiales > Microtrichaceae > JAMLGJ01. The sequence continues at coordinate 1,025,122 of CAWDVV010000001.1, read as the reverse complement.
AACTGAGTCGGATCCGGGCTCCCTCGGCCGACGCAAGGGTTCGGGCCAGGTCCAGCCCCACACCGGTTCCGCCGGCATCGGAATAGTGCCGTGTGAACATCTCTGCATCGCTCAGTTCGCAGTGACCCTCGTCGCTGACCAGCAGGTCCACAGCTCCAGGCACATCGCGTGAGGTGATCGTGACGCTGCCTCTTCCATGGCGGAGCGCGTTGTCCAGGAGTACGTCGAGAATCGCGGCGATCGCAGCCCCGTGTGCCGAAGTGAGCGCTTCGGACTCCGCGATCGATCGAAGCTCGCGCCCGGCAGCCTTGAAGGTCTGGTGCCACCGCCGGATCGCATCGGTCACCGCGTCATCCGCGGCGAACGGTTCACCGGTCGCCCGTGCACGTGCGAGTTCGGTCAACGACGATACGGTCGTGTCGAGCCGGTCCACGGCGCCCAACGCCTCCCGGACAACGATCGTCCGGTCCGAACGCGGATCGGCCAACTCACCCTCGAGAGCGATGCGCAGTCCGGCCAGAGGGGTACGTAGTTGATGTGAGATGTCCTCAGTGAGTTGTTGCTCCCTTGTTACGAGCCCACCGATACGTTCTGCGCTGCTGTTGAGAGCCGCAGCGACATCATCTATCTCGGACACACCTGTCATCTGCGCGGTTGCGGTGAAGTCCCCTCCCCCGAGACTCATCGCGGATGTTGCGAGGCGCCGGAGCGGCAGAGTGAGGCGCCGTGACAGGAACCACGCAGCAACGATGCCCCCAACCAGGACCAACAGGGCCACGCCCGCGAGGCCGAGCACCGCCGAACGGATCCGCTCATCGACTTCCTCGACGGGTTCTGCCGCCCGAACTGCTCCGCCTGACGCGAGAGGGACCGCGGCCACACGCTCGGCCCCGACCTGCAACGTGAGGGCATGACCCTGCAATGCAGCTTGGACCGGTGCATCAGCCAGCGGCGGTCCCCTACCCTCGATCAGCCGTCCCGCCAGGTCGTAGGACGCATAGTCGTGCTCCGGAGTGAGGTGTTCCGTTCGGTCAACCTCCTCCCCGGTCCCGACGCTGCCATTGGTTCCCTCGCTGGTGCCCAGAGCCGCCGCCGCCTCGGATGCCTCGCGTTGCAGCTCGACGACCTGGGCCTCGCGCTGCGCGTTCACGAGCGTGAGAGCCGCCGGAATGAAGAACGCTGTGATCGACACCAACGTGAGCACGACGGTCCCCACGAGCAGTCGGACCCTCATGGACCCGTCTCGAGTCGATACCCGACACCTCGGATCGCAGTGATCCGACTCACCGAACCGGCTTCTTCCCCGAGCTTTCTCCTCAACGCATTCAGGTGCACGTCGAGTGTCTTGGTGGATCCCCACCAGTTCTCATCCCACACGTCGGCCATTATGTCTTCCCTACGGACCACACGACCCGCGTCCGTTGCGAGACGCACGAGAAGATCGAACTCCCTGGGCCGCAGCATCACCTCATCGCCTGCAATCGACACGCGACGGGCGCTCGGATCGATTTCCAGATCGCCCACGATCATGGGCTCCGGCTCACTTTCAGTGGAACGCAACGAACCTGCGTGACGCAGATGTGTTGCGATTCGGGCCTGCAACTCCGCGAGCCGAAAGGGCTTGACGACGTAGTCGATTGCGCCACCGGTGAGACCCGCAACGACATCGGCTTCCTCAGATCGGGCAGTCAGCACGACCACAGGGAGTGCAGGGCGCTCAGCTGCGATCCGCTCGATCAGGTCCAGGCCGTCACCGTCAGGCAGGCCCAGGTCACACAGCACGAGCTCTGCATCCTGGAGCAGGGGCCCGGCTTCGGCAATCGTTGAAGCCCGGATGACGTGGTGATCAACACTCAGCGCCCGAGCGAGACTCGAAGCGATCAATTCGTCGTCCTCGATGATCAATATGGTCGGCATCGACTATCAGCCTTGCACGATCGCGATCGTCCAACGGATTGGATCATCGCATCCGACGGGGTGGAACGCGGTGGTTTCTCAGGGAACCGGCGACGTTTACCTGACGCTTACCCAACGCACGCCCAACACACAGGTGGGCCTGGTTACCTTCGAGTTGTAGATGGAAAGGCACCAGACATGAACGAATGGACCAACCCGCAGAACCCATCAGGCCAGACGGGGCCCGACGAGGCAACGCGCCGACGGCTCGAGATGCTCCAACAGCGACGGAACCCGACACCCGGTCGGTCCTCGACCCCTCGACGAAGCGGATCCAACACAAGACACGCGCCCGCAACGGGACATCACGAACGCCCGGCCGCAACGTCGGAAACATGTCGCTCAAGGGGCACGGAAAGTCACTGCCGGGATCGGGGTTGCGACCCTCGCGAGTCTCGTGGTGGCGATGGGGGTCGCCTCCGCCGACACCTCGAGCCCGTCAGCTCAGAGTGCCGTAGCGGCACAATCCTCGGCCACAGCTGGACTCACCGATACAGCTGGATCGCTCTCGCTCCCCAGCCGCAGCGCACCCTCCACGACCATCGTCACATACGGGTACGCCCAGCCCACACCCTCTACCGCCTATCAAGCACCCACCAACACCTATCGAACACCCACCAACACCTATCAAGCACCCATCGCCCGGACCCATGGCAGCAACTGAGCACCGATTCCGGGTCATGGCGAGCACCGCACAGATCGTGGTTGTCGACGGACCGAGGGCGGCCGCAACCGAAGCGGAGCGCACCCTGCGAGTATTGGAAGCGATATGGAGCCGATTCATCCCCACAAGCGATATCAGCCACCTCAACAACGCCCAGGGTCAGCCCGTGATCGTCTCTGCCGAAACACTCACCCTGATCGCGACCATGCAGGAAGCCTGGCGTATCTCGGGTGGCCGCTACGACCCGACATACCTCCCGACGCTGCTGTCCAACGGATACACGCACAGCATCGATGACCCGACGATGCGCACGACCCTGCCAGATACCGCTGCGAGCGGAGGATCAATCGGTTGTGTCACCATCGACCCCGACACGCACACCGTCGTGCTCCCACCCACGATGACGCTCGATCCCGGCGGTCTGGGCAAGGGAGTTGCTGCCGACCTCACAGTTGCACGCCTGATCGCCGAGGGCGCTGCCGGGGCCATGGTGAGCGTCGGTGGAGACCTGGCCGCCGATGGCGAAGCGCCGACGGACGAGGGATGGCTCGTAGAGATCGAGAACCCGTTCGACACCACCCGGGAGCTCTGCACCGTGTCGATCGAACAGCGGTGGGGTTGCCACCTCGAGCACACGCTCACGCCGCTGGAACCATCATGGCCGGGATCACCACCATGTCATCGATCCGACCACCGGGGGCCAGGCCGAGACCGACCTCGCCACAGCCACCGTCATCGCCGGCACCGCGTGGGAAGCAGAAGCCATCGCCACCGGTGCGGTCATCACGGGAAGCCCGACTGCGATCGACTACCTGGACGCGCATGACGTTCACGGCATCCTGACGACTACCTCCGGTGAGACGATCTCTTCCGCTGGTATGGCCCACCATTCCGCTACCGCAACGAGGTCATCATGAGTTCCCAGATCTGGTGGTTCCTCGCACGGGGTTCCGGAATCGTGGCGTGGCTGATGCTCACCGCATCGGTGCTCTGGGGCATCCTGTTGTCGACCACGGCATTCAAACGGTGGCGCCGACCGGCGTGGATCCTCGACCTGCACCGCTGGCTCGCCGCGCTGACGATCGGATTCGTAGCGCTTCACATCGCTTCGCTGGTGGCCGACACATACACCCATTTCGGAGCCGCGGACATCCTCGTACCCTGGGCTTCGGCGTGGCGACCCACAGCAGTCGCCTTCGGCATCATCGCGACCTGGATCCTCGCCACGGTCGAGATCACCTCTCTCGCCAAGCGCCACCTACCCAAGCGCACGTGGCACGCCATCCACCTGGGCAGCTACGCGGTCTTCGCCCTCGGCACCGTCCACGGAATCCTCGCGGGCACCGACCGCGTCCAGTTCCTCTTCCAGGCAACGGGAGCCATCGTCCTTGCGGCAACCGCCGTCGCAATCGCATACCGAGTCTTGTCCCGTCCCCGACCCGGAACCGGACCACGAGTTCCACAATCCCGCCGGGACCCGGGCCGCGTGCCGCAACAGGCCCGAGGAGTAGCCGAGCATGTCCACAGCGGTGGCCGGTTCTCCTGGGCAGACGATACCAACGCAATCCCGCCAGTGGTCCGGAGACGCAGGTAGCCGTTCGCAAGGTAGCGCTCGGCAACAACAGATAGCTCGAAGATCCCGGGTAGCGACAGCTCACGGACCTGCACTTGCGTTCATTTACGCTCCTCGGGCAGCAGAGCGAACACGCTCGTACCGGTGAGTGGGCATGGCCCGAATGACTGAAGTACTCCTTTCGCGGCGCACCGCCGGTGGCGGACCTCCAACCAAAACGGTGGCCATGACCCGGACACATCATCGACGCCCTCCAGGCAACCGACGCGAACCCCATTGCCACACCGGCCGATTGGAAGCCCGGTGAACGGGTGATCGTCGCGACGTCTGTGTCGACCGAGGACGCCAAGGACAAGTTCGAGAACGTCGAGGAGTTCAAGTCGTACCTCCGCTAGGCCGACGCCCCTTGAACCCAGAGTTATCACCGGTCGGATGATCGGTGGGCAACCAGCGGACCCCCTCTGCCCGACGAGCCCGGAGATGCCCTGCCGACCGCCCACACAACCACCACGCCAATCATGAGGAGCCACCCGTGAAGCAGAACACTCGAAGCGAAATGCTGCGGTGGCTGGCGGGCGCAGGCTTCAACGAAGAAGTCACCGCCAGTGGCGCGAGTCTGCAGATCGCATCGTCTGGCAAGGTCCTGGAGAGCGACGATTTCGTCGTCTCCGCGACGTACCGGTTCGAGAACCAGTCCGTTCCGGATGATGAAGCGATCCTCTTTGCACTCGCGACGCCGAGATCGGCACCGCCGAAGGGGCGTCGCTGGGGTTTCTGGCCGGCGTGGCACTCGCAGCGTTGGCAATTCCCGGCATCGGGGTGCTCGGGATCGGCGGCCTGTTCGCGGTAGGTGCTGCCACGGGCTTCGGCGGTGCGATGCCGGGTGCGTACCTTGGCATCGCCGCCGCGGACCGCGAGTTGGTCGAACACGATGAGCTGTCTCAGATGCCTCTGGATTCCGGGGAGGTTCTGGTTGCTGTATGCAGCCACGGACAGCCTGAGCTGGTCCGGAGCGTCATGGAACACCACGGTGCGAAGGTCCTGCCTGCGGGTCCGGTCATCGGCCGCTGACAACTGATCGCCCTCAGGGTTAGGCCTCCGATCGCGCGGGCCCTGATCTACGCGCCTTGATCCGGTTCTCGATACCCCCTAGGGTATACAGCCCGTACCCCCTAGGGTATGGTGCGAGCACCCCTTCTACCCACCGAGGCTGCGCCGAATGACCATGAACCCGACACGCTCCGATGATGTCTCCGAAAGGTCCAACGGGACTTCGGAGGAGCCGCCCGGCAGACGCGGGAACAGAGCCGTGGTTCGCCAGGCTCGCGCGGTTCTCGGCGACCCATCGCCGCGCCGTCATGGCCGTATGGCTGATCGCCACGATCGCTGCTGCTCCCCTGGCGCTGACACTCACCGGTGCGCTGTCGGGTGCCGGCTGGGAGGCACAGGGCTCCACCTCGGCCGAGGTCCGCGACGAGATCCGGCAGGACTTTCCCACAGCTGGGCGCAGAAGCCGCAGTCGTGGTCGTCCACCAGGACGTTCCCTTCTCGGCTGGATCCGGCAGCATTGGCATCTGTCGTGGCCGATCTCGCAGGGCGCTCCCGGTGCGGAAGTCGGTCGTCGATCCGCTGGGCCAGCCCCCGGAAGCAGGCCTGATCTCGCCCGAGGGGACGACGGCGATGATCCCGGTTGCCCTCGCAGCCGCCAACGATGCCGAGCTGCCCGAGGCCGCCGGCGAGCTCATCGACCACGTGGACGGCTGTCCGTCCCGACGGTGTGAGCGTCGAGGTCACCGGCGAATGGCCGGTCTGGAGTGACTTCAACACCACCAACGAGGAAGCGCTGCACAAGGCGGAGCTGTTCTCGGCGATCCCGACGATCATCCTGCTCCTGATCGCCTTCGGATCCGCGATCGCCGCTGGTCTGCCGCTGATGCTCGCCCTGGCGGGGATCGCCGTCGGATTCGCATCCCTGCACCTGATCGGCAACGGAGATGCCCTCTCGGTCTGGTCGATGAACTTCTCGATGATGATCGGCCTGGCCGTCGGCATCGACTACAGCCTGTTCATCGTCTCCCGCTACCGGGAGGAGCGCGAGGACGGCTACAGACGCGATCGACGCGATCGCCAACACGCTCGACGACGGCGGGCAAGGCTGTGTTCCTGTCCGCCATGGCCGTCGTGCTGTCACTTGCCGCCGTGTTCGTCGTGCCCGTGATGGTGTTCCGTTCGATGGCGCTCGGCATGATCCTCGCGGTCGTCGCCGTCGCGCTGGCCTCGCTCACCCTGCTCCCGGCCGTGCTCGTGGCGCTCGGCGACCGGGTCCTGGTGACGAGGGCCACGATGACCCCGACCGCGCACGCCGAGGGCCGTTGGGCCCGCTGGACCGGCCTGGCGCTCGCCCACCCCGGCCGGACGCTCGGCGCCGGGGCGGCCTGCTGTTGCTCCTGATCGCCGCTCCCGCGATCGGCATGCGGCTCGGCATGCCCGGGGCACGCGTCGTCGACGAAGGCCGCTCCAGTCGTGACGGCTACGAGATGCTCACCGAGGCCTTCGGCCCGGGTGCGGTCGGTCCGCTGTTCGTCACCGTGCCCGCCGCGCAGGCCCAGGATGTAGTCGACCCAGCCGCCGAAGACCCGAACGTGGTCGATGCACGCATCGTCGCCGAACCCGCCGCATCAGGCCGCACCGTCGTGCGGGTCACCCCGGCCACAGCTGTCGATGATCGGCTACTGCCGAGATGGTGGAGCGACTCCGCATCGACGATCGGCGACGAAGTGCCCGAGGCGGCCGTGGGCGGGCCGGCAGCCCAGAACCATGACCTCACCGAAGTGCTCACCGGACGGGCGCCGCTCGCGATCGGTCTCATCATGGTCGTGGCGTTCCTGATGCTGCTGGTCGTGTTCCGCAGCATCACCATCGCGTCTCGTCCATCCTGATGAACCTGCTGAGCGTCGGTGCTGCGTTCGGGTTCGCCACCGTGGTGTTCCAACACGGCTTCGGGGCCGGCCTGATAGGAATCCAGCACCAGGGCTTCGTGGATGCCTGGGCTCCCCTGTTCTTCTTCGCCCTGTTGTTCGGGCTCTCGATGGACTACCAGTTGTTCCTGCTCGCCGCGATCCGTGAACGCTACGAGGCCACCGGCGACACCCAGACGAGCCATCCGCGAGGGAATCGCCCGGACAGGGCGACCCATCACGAACGCTGCGCTGATCATGATCGTGGTGTTCGTCGCGTTCGGGTCACCGGGCCCATCCCACCCACGGAGCTGGGTCTGACCCTCGCTCTCGCAGTGCTGCTCGACGCCACGGTGGTGAGGATGATGCTGGTCCCGTCGCTGATGGGTCTGCTCGGCGACCGCAACTGGTGGCTCCCCAAGTGGCTCGGCCGCATCCTGCCCAAGGTCCAGTTCTCCCACTGAGCGACACGAGCCAACCCGGGTGCCGGGCGAGCAGTCCGGCGGGGCCGGGTCGCTCAGGCGCGCTCCGAGGCGCGACGGTGCGCCATGACGGCCTGCGCTGCGGCCAGTCGCGCCACGGGGACACGGAACGGCGAGCACGAGACGTAGTCGATGCCGATCGAGTAGAAGAACGTCACCGACTCGGGATCACCGCCGTGCTCCCCGCACACCCCCACGGACAGATCGGGTTTCACCGATCTCCCGCGTTCGGTGCCGATCCGGACCAGCTCGCCCACCCCACGTTGATCGATGGTCTCGAACGGGTTGCGGGGTAGCAGACCCTCGTCCAGGTAGCGGGGCATCAACCGGCCCTCGATGTCATCGCGGCTGAAGCCGAAGGTCATCTGCGTCAGGTCGTTGGTGCCGAACGAGAAGAAGTCGGCCACCGCCGCGATGTCGTCGGCCCGCACCGCTGCCCTCGGAGTCTCGATCATCGACCCCACGGGGATCGGTAGCGTCGCTCGTTCGGAACCGAGCACCGCGTCCAGTTCGTCGTCGATCCAGCCCCGCACCAATGCCAGTTCGGATCCGGTGACCACGAGCGGCACCATGATCTGTGCCTTCGGGGTGCCACCCGCCTCCTTCCGGGCCAGGGCCGCTTCCGCCACCGCTCGGGCCTGCATCTTGTAGAGGCCCCCTTTCAGGATCCCCAACCGCACTCCCCGGGTTCCGAGCATCGGGTTCACCTCGCGCCAGTCACGCGCAGCACGGAACAGATCCCGGGTCTCGTCGTCCGATAGGCCGACGCCTCGCCCTCCAGGACCTCTTCGAGACCGGGCAGGAACTCGTGCAGGGGCGGGTCCAGCAGCCTGATGGTGACCGGTAGGCCGTCCATGGCTTCCAACAGCTCCTCGAAATCGCCGCGCTGTTGCTCGAGGAGTTCCCCGAGTGCCAACTGCTCCTGGTCCTCATCGGCCGCCAGGATCATGCGACGCACGATCGGCAGGCGATCACCGAGGAACATGTGCTCCGTGCGGGCCAGCCCGATCCCCTCGGCCCCGTAGGAACGCGCACGAGTCGGCGTCGGGCCCGGTGTCGGCATTGGCCCGCACACCGAAGTTGGCTCCCCTCACCTCATCGGCCCAACCGAGGATCAGATCGAATTCCTCGGGAAGGTCACCCTCGGTCAGGTCCAGATGCTCCATGAACCACCTCTCCGGTGGTCCCGTCGATCGAGATCACCTCACCCTCTTTCACCGTGTTGTCCCCGACGGTGAACGATGAGGCGCCTATGTCGAGCTCGTCTGCGCCCACCACGGCCGGCTTGCCCCATCCCCGGGCCACGACCGCCGCATGACTGACGAGTCCCCGCGGGAGGTGAGCACGCCTTCTGCGACCTCCATGCCGTGCACGTCCTCGGGTGATGTCTCCTCGCGCACGAGGATGACCGCGATTCCGCGGGCAGCCATCTCCACCGCCCGGTCGGCCTGGAAACACACGCTCCGACCGCAGCTCCCGGAGACGCCGCCAGGCCGGTGGCTAGCACCGGCTTGTCCTCCGTGGAGAACTGCGGGTGGAGCACCTGGTCGAGGTGCTCGGGAGCGACCCGCTGAACCGCCTCGGCCTCGGTGAGGGCGATCTTGGATCGCGGGTCATCGCCACCGCTATACGCAGTGCGGCGGCACCGGTTCGTTTACCAACCCGCACCTGGAGCATCCAGAGCTTGCCGCGCTCGACGGTGAACTCGGTGTCGAGCATGTCGCGGTAGTGGAGCTCGAGTCGGTCGAAGATGTCGAGCAGCTCGGTGTAGGGACCGGGGAAGACTCCCTCCATCTCGTGCAGCGGTCGGGTGGTCCGGATTCCCGCCACCACATCCTCGCCCTGTGCGTTGACCAGGAAATCGCCGTAGCAGCCGGGCTCACCCGTGGCCGGGTTGCGCGTGAAACCCAACGCCGGTGCAGGAGGTGTCGTCGGTGTTGCCGAACACCATCATCTGCACGTTCACGGCCGTTCCCATGTCGTCCGCGATGTGCTCGCGACGCCGGTACGCCCGAGCCCGCGGTGAGTTCCAGGATCGGAAGACCGCCTCGATCGCCCCGCGCAACTGTTGGTCGGGCGATTGGGGGAAAGGCGCACCGGTCGATTCGAGTACCAGTCCCTTGTAGCGCTCCGAGCACCGTCGAAAGCGCTTCGGGCTCGAGGTCGGCGTCTGCAGCCACTCCGTTGTCTGCCTTGATCCCGTCGAAAATGCGGTCGAATGCACCGCCGTCGATCCCCAGGACGATCTCGCCGTACATCTGCACGAAGCGCCGATAGCTGTCGAGTGCGAAGCGCCGGTCACCGAAGGTCTCGGCGAGCCCCTCGACCGAGTCATCGTTGAGTCCGAGATCGAGAACCGTGTCCATCATTCCGGGCATGGAGAACTTCGCCCCGGAACGCACGCTCACCAGGAGTGGTGAGCTCGGATCGCCGAGGCGTCGTCCCGTAGCCGATTCGAGCCTCACACGGTGTGCGGCGAGTTCTTCGTCGAGGCCCTCGGGCCACCCGGAGTCCATGTAGGAACGACAGGCCTCGGTCGAGATCGTGAATCCCGGTGGCACCGGCAGCTCCAGCACCGAGCTCATCTCGGCCAGGTTCGCTCCCTTGCCCCCGAGCAGATCCTTGAGCTCCATCGGAGCCTGGTCGTGGTCATGGTCGAAGGCGAAGACGAAGCTCATCTCAGTCCGTTCCGGTTGGTCATCTGCATCTCTGTTCCTTCCGTCTCGGTCGACGGGCCGTTCGGGTCCACGGGTTCACACTGCCACGAACGGGGCTGGTCGGTCACCCGACACCTGAAACACCGTGCACCCGAGGCTGGGGCGCTGCTCAGGTCTCCAATGGATTTCGCGATGATTCGGTGCCTCTGACCTGTTCGGAGCGGCCCGAACGTGCTTGGGTGGAAATAAGACAATAGATCAGAGGAGCAAACCGCCATGGATGCAGTCCAGCTGACTCAGTGGAAGCACGACCCCGAGGTCCGCGAGGTGCCCCAACCGGACCCCGGACCGGGTCAGGTGCTCATGCGGGTCGGGGGTGCCGGCATGTGCCACTCCGACCTCCACCTGATCCACGACTTCGAATCGGGCATGGTGCCCTTCGAACCGCCTTTCACCCTCGGCCACGAGAACGCCGGCTGGGTGGAGGCGTTGGGCGCAGGGGTATCGGGACTCGAGATCGGTCAGCCCGTCGCTCTCTACGGTCCCACCGGTTGCGGCCGTTGCCACCGTTGCGTGCAGGGCATGCAGAACTACTGCGAGCGTCAGGCGGAGCTGACCTCGATGGCGGCGGGCCTGGGCGAGGACGGCGGAATGGCGCCCTACATGCTCGTTCGGGACTCCACCCACCTGCTGACACTCGGCGAGCTGGACCCCGTCGAAGCGGCACCCCTGACCGACGCAGGTCTCACGCCGTACCACGCGGTCAAGCGCTCACTGCCTCTGCTCATACCTGGCTCGACCGCCGTGGTCATCGGCGTCGGCGGGCTCGGCTTCATGGGTGTACAGATCCTCGAGGCGCTGACTCCGGCGACGGTGATCGCGGTCGACAACCGCCGTTCCGCACTCGACATGGCCGCATCCCGAGGAGCGGCACACATCCTGACCCCGGGTGAGTCGACGGCCACCGAGATAGCGGAACTGACAGGCGGCAAGGGGGCCGATGTGGTGCTCGACTTCGTGGGCGCCGAACAGACCATGCAACTCGCAGTCGCGTGTGGAAGGCCCCTGGGTCACATCACCATCGTGGGCATCGGAGGCGGCTCCTACCCATTCGGATTCTTCACCGCCCCCTACGAGGCATCACTGGCTACCACCTACTGGGGCAGCATCTCGGAACTGATGGAGGTGCTCGACCTCGCCGAGCGCGGCCTGATCCGCGCACAGGTCGAGCGGGTCTCACTCGCTGACGCACCCGCGACCTACGAACGCCTGGCACGGGGCGAAGTGAACGGACGCGCCGTGGTGGTGCCTCAGGGCTGATTCCGCGCACACCCGGAACCCGGGGGTGGAGAACTACCGGCGGTGAGCACCGATCCCGACCACGACGATTCGGTTCCGGTCATCGTCGCGCCGGCGGGCTGCGAGAGAACCTCCCGGGGGGACCCGACGTCGAACCCGCCGACGGCGGGCATCCCCCAGACTGCAGCGATGGGCTTCAGGAACCGGGGCATACCCTCATAGGATCTGAGGCAATCTATGGCGGGGCGCTGCTGGAATACCGGCGGGAACGGGGATGGGACATGGAACTGACAGGTGGAGTCCAGACACTCACGGTCACGGGTGCGGAGCCAGGTACCCACCTGATCGTGCGCAACGCCGGTGGACGCGACATCGTGACCATGGTCGTGGACGATTCGGGCAACGCTCACCTCGCGTTCGTACCGAACCGTCACCTTCTGCTCGACTCGCCGGCGGCGATGGCAGAGGTGCTGGTGGACGGCACTGCGCTGGCGCCCGGCATCTACACGGTGGCCGACGCAACTCGCCCGATCGATCACTCGGCGAGAGTGACGGTGCGCGATGTGGCCGACCTTCCGGACCCCGAGTTGTACGAACAGCAGCTCGACGAGGGCTACGGCTACCTGACGGTTCGCGACGGCGTGAAGCTCTCGATGATGGTGCGGTTCCCCAACGCCGACCTCTACGGCCCCGCCCCGTGGCCGACCGTGGTCGAGTACTCCGGCTACTCCCCCTCCGATCCCGACGAACCCCAGCCCTCGACGATGCTGGCGAACCTCCTGGGTTTCGCCGTGGTCGGCGTGAACATGCGCGGGAGTGGTTGTTCCGGTGGCGTGTTCGACGTGCTCAGCCCGGCCCAGGCCGCGGACGGATACGACGTGGTGGAGACCGTCGCTCGCCAGCCCTGGGTGCTGCACGGCCGCCCCGGAATGGTCGGGCTCAGCTACCCGGGCATCAGCCAGCTCTTCGTGGCCGCGACCAGACCGCCGCATCTCGCGGCAATCGCGCCGATGTCGGTGATCGATGACCTCTGGCGCCAGCAGTGGCCCGGCGGCACCTACAACTCGGGCTTCACCCGTGCGTGGCTCGCGGCACGCGACATGCAGACCAAGGCGGGCGGGCAGGCCTGGGACCTTCGCGGATCGAGGGCGGGGATGAGGTCGCTGAACAGAACCAGCGCATCCGGAGCCAGAACATGGACTTCGAGCTGTTCGGTCGCAGCCTCACGCACTTCGGGCCCATGGTCGAAGCACGTCGCGTGGCCTCGATGGTGGAGACAGATCGAGGTGCCGGTGTACCTGACCGGCGCGTGGCAGGACGAGCAGACCGGGAGCCGCTTCGCCCTGATGCTCGACCGCTTCACGTCCAGCCCGTCGGTTCGATTCAATCTCTTCAACGGTCACCATCCCGACGGCTACAGCCCGATGGTGGTGATGAGGTGGTACGAGTTCCTCTCGTTCCATGTCGCCCGTCGGACCCCCGAGCTACCGGAGATCATCCGCGCCTTCGCTCCGGCACAGTTCCAGGAGGCCTTCGGGGTCGACACCGAGCTGGAAGCCGATCGCTTCGAGCCACCACGACACCTTCGAGGACGCACTGGCGGAGTACCTGGCAGAACCGCCCGTGCGGATCCTGTTCGAGAACGGCGCCGGCACGGCCACACCGGGCGGACCCGGGCACCGCTTCGAGGTCGAGACCGATCAGTTCCCACCGGCTGATGTTCGACCTCGTCGCTGGTGGCTCGACGGCGGCGGCCTGCTCTCGGACTCCGAGCCCGAAACCCGCGGCGTGTCGACGAGTACCTCGACGACCCCGACGCGGGAGCGCACGCCTACTCCGGCGAGATCCTCGACGACCTGAATCGCTTCACCCAGCCCCAGGTGCCGATCGACTGGACGCGTTTCGACGACGAGAACTGCTGTGTCTACGAGACCGAACCGCTGCCGGAACCCACTGGTCATCGCCGGCGCCGGCCACGTCGACCTCTGGCTCCAGCCCGGCTCCGGAGGACACCTCGGTGCAGGTGACGCTCACCGAGATCCGCCCCGACGGAATCGAACAGCGGGTGCAGTGCGGCTGGCACCGTCCGACCCACCGGACGGAGGATCCCCGACCTGTCCGATGACCTCAAGGTCGATCACACGTTCACCCTCGAGGACCACGGGCTGCTGACCCCCGGCGAATGGATCAACTTCCGATTGCCGCTCTACCCGGTGGCCCACCTGTTCCGGGTCTGGTTCACGGATTCGGATCTCCCTGTCCACGCCGGGGCGGGACCATCCGTTCTGGAGTTTCGAGCCACCGGTGCAGGAGGGCGTCGCCCACGGCGTGGGACTGGGCGGTGGTCGGGCGTCCGCGCTCGTGCTGCCGCTGTGGGACATCGATGTCGCACATCCGGAATCGCATCCGGATGTCGATGCGCATCGCGGGTCAGCCCGGCCGCGAGGCGAGACCGATCAACAATCGGTCACGGACCCAGGTCCCAGGGTGACCGCATGCGTCCGTACCGCCACCTGGCCGTCCCGTTCGCACTGATCGCGCTCCTCGCCGCCTGTTCGGACCCGGGATCGGCAGCTGACGACACGGCCACCACCGCCGGGGACTCCTCGACGGAACCTGCTCTCGAAGCGGCACTTGCCCTGCCTGCCCTGCACGCAGAGCCAGACCCTGTCGACGGCGGCCGGATAGTCGACTCCGGGGGCCGTCAGGTGATCCTGCGTGGTGTCAACGTCAATGCTCTGGCGGAGTACTGGTCCGGAAACGACTTCCCCACGACCTTTCCCCTGACCGAACACGACATGGACAGCATCGCAGCCGTTGGCTGGAACACCGTTCGCCTACTGCTGTCCTGGTCGCGGGTCGAGCCCGAACCGGGGTCATACGACGAGGCCTACCTCGAGGACGTCGATGATGCGATCCAAGGGCTCGCAGACCGAGGGATCTACACCATCATCGACCTGCACCAGGACGCGTGGGGACCGACCCTCGCAGCTCGCCCAGAGGAGTCCTGTGCTCAGGGCACCGAACCGGCCAAGGGGTGGGATGGCGCGGCCGGCTGGGCGACTCTCGGCGGTGATGATCCGGGTACGCGTTGCGCAGCCAACGGCGTCCGCGAGACCAGTCCCGCTGTGCTGACGTCGTTCGATGCCTTCTGGAATGACGCTCCCGGACCCGGCGGAGTGGGGATCCAGACCCGGTATGTCGAGATGCTGGCGCACCTCGCAGCTCGATGGGCCGACAGCCCGGAGGTTGCGGGCTACGACCTGATGAACGAACCCAACGCGTTCAGCGACGGCGCCCGCGCCCAGCTGAGCGCGTTCTACGGGAAGGCCGTGACGGCCATGCGCGAAGCGGAAGCCGGAGTTCCCGACGGCTCATCGCACCTGATCCTCTTCGAGCCGCCCGCCATATGGTCGAGTATCGGATCGGGCCCTCCGCCTGACTTCCCCCACGATGAGGACGTCGTATACGCACCCCACATCTACACCGGCGGTTTCACCGGGGGCCCCATCACCGAGGAGGCGTTCGCCACCGCGGTCGCGGAAGCTGCAGAACTTGGTGGAGCGCCGGTGCTGACCGGCGAATGGGGTGCTGACCCGGCAAGAGCAGGCGAGAACGGCGACGGCTACTTCCTCGAACACCAACGACTTCAGGACCTGAACCTCATCTCGGCGACCTTGTGGACCTGGCGGGAGTCGTGCGGCGATCCCCACAAGGTCGGCGTGGACAACCCCGTGCCGTGGGGCGAGTTCGAAGTGGACTGCGCCACCAACGAGCCAACCGGCGTGCGCACCGAACTGGTCGACGAACTCACCGCGCGGCTTCGTGCGAGCCGGACCGGGACGAATCAGGACCATGAGCTGGGACGCCGACGCGCAGATGCTCGAATCCGATGGGACCGGGGCCACCCCGGGGTCGGTCCTGGTGGCGTTCCTCCCCGGGACGGCCTCCACCGACGACGTGAGTGCCGAGGGGACCGGAGACGTCCAGGTGGTGCCTGCACCCAACGGTGGGAGCTTCGTGGTAGCGAAGGTGGACCGGGTAGATTGGTCGTTCAGCGCCACTTCGTCTTCCTGACCGCCCCTGGTGCGTCCGGGGCGAGGGCATGGGGCACTCTCGTCCGCATTGTGGTTCGTTCACCGCCATGGCACTCATGCCGCTACGGGAACTGCCGATCTGGGATGGATGGGCCACGGCACCGCGGTAGAACACACCCCTCGGTCGACCCATCGGGGACTGACCGCGAGCGACCTCGCGGCGACGGCGCTCTTCGCTTTCGAGGGTGCCGCCATCGCAGCCGGGGCACGGCTCGACCTCTTCGGAGTGCTCGTGGTCGCCTGTGTGAGCGCCCTCGGCGGAGGAACCGCCCGCGACCTCCTGATCGGCGACGTACCAACCGCTTCGGTCAGAGACGTCCGCTACGTCGTCGTCTCCACAATCGGCGGGGTCCTGGCCTTCGGCACCTACCGCGCGGTGATACACGATGATCTGCAATTCCTGGTGGTGCTCGACGCGGCAGGTCTCTCCCTGTTCGCTGTCGTCGGGGCCATGAAGGCATTCGACCGGAAGCTGCCGGTGCTCTCAGCGGCGCTCGTCGGCACGGTCACCGCAGTCGGGGGCGGGGTGATGCGTGATCTCCTGATCGGCCGGGTACCGGTGGTGTTGCGCGAGGACGTCTATGCCACCGCCGCGCTCATCGGCGCCTTGATCGTGGCGGTCGGACTCTCGCGTGGCCACGACCGGACCCATGTTGCGATCGTGGGCGGTCTCGCCTGTTTCATCGTGCGCATCCTCGCGCACCACTACGGATGGAACCTACCGACCGTCTGATGGCGGCCCATACTGTGCGGGCGTGGGACCGCTCGCCGATGGGTCTTCGAGGGGGCCCACTGCGCTCTTGAGTTCTCGGAGCATGCGACGGGTGTCCACGATGCCCGAACCCAGCTGCCGGGTGACCTGCTGGAGCACCGGAGCGAACAGGTCCCCCCGGCTCGATGGGCCTCTCTACCGGCGGGAGTCAATTCCAAACGATAGGAGCGGGCGTCTTGAGGGTTGGTGACCCGCCGGACGTGGCCCCGCCGTTCGAATCGCTTGACGTAGCTGGAGACCGTGGTGGGAGGCGCCGCCATCGATTGGATGGCAGCCCAGCAACCTGTCGGCACCCCTGATGGCCGTCCGGGGCCCCGGGTGGTCCAGTTCGCCCGTTCTGTTCCAAGGCGATTCAATTATTACTCGTTCCTGCTTGACTCAATTTTAGCTGAGTGACAGTGTGGAGGCATGCAATCCGACGCGTCACTCGAGCAACGTGCATCGCTGCACGCAGCCTTGGGGGATCCGGTCCGCCTGGCGATGATGGACGAGTTGGCGGTATCGGATCGCTCACCGGTTGAACTACGACACCTCGTGGGCATCGAGTCGAATCTTCTGGCTCACCACCTGGACACGTTGGAGAACGTCGGCCTGATAGAACGGTCGCGTTCCAGTGGCGACGGCCGCCGGCGCTACGTCCATCTGCTACCTGAAAGACTCGCCGGGCTGGTACCGGGGCGCCGGGTTGAATTGGGACCGGCGTTGTTCGTGTGTTCGGCGAACTCCGCCCGCAGCCAGCTCGCAGCGGCCTTGTGGCAGGAGCTCACCGGCGCCGGGGCAGACTCCGCGGGGACCCATCCCGCCGAGCGTGTCCACCCCGCCGCCGTTGCCGCAGCTGAGCGGGCGGGGCTCGACCTGTCGTCTGCCGAACCGCGCGCGATCGAGCCCAACGAGACGTTCCCACCGCTGGTCATCACAGTCTGTGACAGAGCACACGAGGAGATCTCCGGCGAGCAATCCTGGCTGCACTGGTCGATTCCAGACCCGGTACCCGTCGCGTCTTCCGCTGCCTTCGACACGGCGCTCAGTGAGCTTCGCGGGCGAATTCTCGCTCTGACGGGAACCGCCGGGACGGCATCGTGATCGAGGATCCCCTGCACCCCACCAATGTCCAACTCTCAAGCGAGGTCGAAACCGGAACCGGTGCGCTGCACCTCGACATCACCCGCCGGCTGGCGGCCGAGGCGTTGGGTACCGCGTTCCTGATAGTCGCGGTCATCGGATCGGGCATCATGGCGTCGCAACTGTCACCACTCGATGTCGGGGTGCAACTGCTGGAGAACGCCGCGGCGACTGCTGGAGCACTGGTCGGGCTCATCCTCATGTTCGGAGCGGTGTCGGGGGCGCATTTCAATCCCGTCGTGACCCTCACCGACCGGCTGCTCGGCACCACCACCAACCTCGACACCGTTCGCTACATCGCGGCGCAGGTCGTCGGCGGATGCGTCGGTGCTGTGATCGCAAACCTGATGTTCGAACTCCCGGCCGTGGAGCTGTCGACCAAGGACAGATCCTCTCCTGCCCTGTGGTTGTCCGAGATCGTGGCAACGGTTGGACTGTTGCTGGTCATCCAGGGCTGCGTGCGCACCGGACGGGCCCGCGCGGTGCCCTTCGCTGTGGGGGCCTGGATCGGAGGGGCCTACTTCTTCACTTCCTCCACCAGCTTCGCCAACCCCGCTGTCACCATCGCCCGCATGCTGTCAGACACGTTCGCAGGCATCGCCCCTTCCTCGGTGCCCATGTTCATCCTGATGCAACTCGTCGGCACCGTCATGGCGTTCGGGCTTATCCGTCTCTTCTACCCCTACACCGACCCCCACCGGGAGCCCCTGAATGACTGACACCCGCCCTGAAGTCCTTTTCCGTCTGTGTCCACAACGCCGGACGTTCCCAGATGGCCGCCGCCCTCCTCGCACACCATGCCGGTGACCGGGTCATCGTGCGCTCCGCCGGTACGGCCCCTGCCGAGCGCATCAACCCCGCCGTCATCGACGCCATGGGCGAGCTCGGCATCGACCTGCACGCTGCGGGAGCGCACCCCAAGAAGCTGGAGGAGGCAGGGGTCCAAACCTCCGACATCGTCATCACCATGGGCTGTGGCGACGAGTGCCCGTTCTACCCCGGCACCCGCTACCTCGACTGGCAACTCGAAGATCCCGCGGGTCGGGGCCTCGATGCAGTTCGCCCCATCCGTGACGAAATCGACCGACGGGTCCAGACCCTCCTGGCAGAACTCGTCCCCACGCAGGACTGAACCGAAGGTGAGACACATGACCACGCCAGTAGTGGGGCAGCTCCCACTCGATCACCAACAGATCGTCAACAGTGTCACCGCCAGGCTGCATTCCGAGTTCACCGGAACATTCGGACCGGAGACCATCGAACACACGGTCGTCGATTCACTCGACCAACTCGCGTCGACCGCGAAGGTCACGGCGTTCCTCCCGTTGTTGACCGAGCGATTCACCCGCGAACGACTTCAGGCCCTCGGCGCGCTCGACGGATCACTCCCTTCGGGTGTCCCCGGAGTGTTCTTCATGTGCGTGCAGAATGCCGGACGTTCACAGATGGCAGCAGGCTGGCTACGCCACCTCGGGGGCGACCGCGTGGCCGTCTACTCCGGCGGGTCGGAACCCACCTCCGAGATCAACCCCGCCGCGGTCGAGGCGATGGCCGAGGTGGGCATCGACATAACCGCCGAGTTCCCCAAGCCGTGGACCGACGAGGTCATCCGCTCGGTCGATGTCGTTGTCACCATGGGCTGCGGCGACGCATGCCCCCTGTACCCGGGAACGCGCTACGAGGACTGGGACCTCGACGATCCTGCCGGGCGGGACCTCGAGGGGGTCCGACCGATCCGCAATCAGATTCGTCGGCGGGTCATGGATCTCATGGCCTCACTCGACGTCTGGTAATCACGACCGACGGCCTGCCGGCCCCGACTGGAGCCGCACCCAGTCGGAGTGGGTCCTGGTTGGTGGTCCCTGAGTCATGCCGGGCTCCACCTGGTCGCTCTCGATTGGTCCAGTCACCGGCCGGGCATCGACCGCGATATCCAGGAGGCCTGGCTGGTCGCGGACCTCGAGAACGGCGAAACTTCGCTTCCACGATGCAAGGGGTCGTACAGGACGGCATCCTGGATCTGCGCCGGGCCGCCCGGAATCGACCACTGCCCGAGAATCAAGCCTGCAGTCTGAACGAGTCGAAGACTCGACCATCGTGGTCCACTGCACGAACGTCGAGGTGGTCCGGGTATGCCGCCAATTCGACGAAGTGGTAGGTGGACGCGGCAACCGCGGTGAAGTCCGCCTTGGCGGTACGGCGCAACTTCGCCGCGCCTCCCGAGACCACATAGTTCACGCCATTGCGCGGTTTGATCCGTTGGTAGTCATGGTCATGACCGGCGAGTACCAGATCTACGCCGGCTTCTTCATACAAAGGAACCAGGTACCGTTGCGACGCCTCATCGCTACCGTGACGACCGGCGGAGAACGGTGGGTGGTGCGCCATGACCACTGTCCAGGTGGCGTCGGAGTCTTCGTCCAGGCGATCGCTCAACCAGGCGAGCTGGTCTGTATCGCCAGCTCGAGTTGAATCCACCACGAGCACCCTCACCGGACCGTAGCGTCGTTGATACCAACGTCCCGGCACATCGAGTGCGCGCAGCAACGGCTCACCCTCCGCGGTTCGTACGTCGTGATTGCCGAGAGCTGCCACGAGCTCTGTCGGACCGTCAAGCACTCCGGAGAACGGATCGAGCACGTTGGTCTTCGCCAGCCCCGGAGACCCGTCGGGATACACGTTGTCACCGAGAAGCAGCAGCGCATCGAACTCCCCGCCGCCTTCCAGATCGTCCATGGCCGCCGCGGTGGCGCGTTCCTCGCGCCCTCCGGTCCCCACATCACCAACAACCGCGAGTCTTGCGATGGGATGGCCGATGGAATGCGGGTACGCCGAGGTGTGTGCCGGTTCCCCCACGCCGTATCGCCAGTGAGCGGAGATCCACCCCCAACCCCAGATGGACCAGGCCGCGAGCAAACCGATCGCAACTACCGTTGCGACGAACACAACGACGCTCGCATACCTGTGCTTGGGTTCCATCTTCGAGCGCCTCCTTGACCGCAGTCGTCCCAGGGTTCCAGACTGCCTGAATCCTGCCGCAGCCGCGCTGAATCACCAAGATCTGGCTGATCTGGCGCCCGGGTATCGAGGTGGTGGCTCAGTTCAGCTGTGCTGCGCTTCACCCGACCAGTCGGGAAGCACCAATCTGAACCGCGTTGGATTGGCGTTGGAGACCACGAGTCGACCGCCTTCAGCTTCGGCCAGAGAACGTGCGAGAGCCAGACCGACACCCGTGCCGGATGCCGCGGGGTCATTGCGAACGAACAGGCTGGCTGGATCGCGCCGCAATCCACCATCGTCGGAGACAGTGAGGCTCATCACTCCCCCGCCGCCACTCACATCCACACGCACCTCTCCCTCTCCATGAACCAACGCGTTGTGGATCAGTACATGGGCTATCTCATCCAGAACCTCCCGGCTGACATGCACACTTTCGTATGTATGCACGAAGTCAGAACCCCTCCCTTGGGAAGATATCTGTGCCTGCCAACGCAGAGCCGTGGCATATGCCCATTCCGAAAGGTTGACCTCCGTGCGTTCCACATCGCGCGTGCGGGCCACCTCCAGCAGCGTGGAGATGGTCGATTCGAGGCGATCGATCTCAACGAGCGATTCGTCCAACACCTGAGTGTGATCTTCGCGTGCAGCCATGAGTTCGCCCTCGATCGAAACCCGAAGCGCCGTGATCGGAGTACGCAACTGGTGTGAGGCGTTGGCGGTGAACTCGCGTTCGCGACGCAGAGCTCGATCGAGCCGCTCCGCTGTTTCGGCCAGCGCAGCGGAGGTGGCATCGAGTTCGCTCACGCCACTGTGGCGGCGTTCTACGGCGAAGTCCCCTGCTCCCAGGCGCTCCGCATCGTCCCGGATCAGATTCAGCGGCTTCACGAGGCGGGCGGCGACGAACCACCCAACCGCGGTCGCTGTGATCAGGGCAGCTGCGTCGAACGCCAGGAGCAACGCCAACTCGCGCCTGACCCGACCCCGGGTCTCCGCCAACGGTTCGGATACGCGGATGACTGCCGCCGTGGTTTCGTCGAGCACGATGGGGCGCGTGACCACGAGGCTATGGCCGACCTCGCGACTACGGGTCAGTAGTTCGGTGCGCAGCACGGCCTGGTCAGCTGGATCGGGACCCTTTCCGACGAGAAGTCGACCGTCTGTTGAGTACACGGCGACTCCCACTCCGTGTTCGGTCTCAGGGAGCTCGATCTGGTCCATCCCCTGCAGGGATTCCGAGGAGATGTCGGTGGCGGTCCGCTCGGCGACACGTTCCAGTTCGCTGACGGCGTCCTCGCGAGCGCGTCCGCGACGAAACAATCGCCAGTGGCACCGTGAGCACCGCGGTCGCGAGAATCGTCACTCCGATGATCGCCGCAACTATGCGGCGTCTCATGACCCGGCGACAGGTTCAACCACGACAGGGTCAGTCACGTTGTTCCCAGCGGTAGCCGACGCCTCGCAGGGCGGTGATGCGGCTGGGCGCTCCCACGTCTTCACCAAGTCGCCGGCGCAACGCTGCGACGTGCACGTCAAGGGTCTTGGTGGAACCGAACCAGTGTTCGTCCCACACCCGGCACATCAGGTCCTCACGGGTCACGACCCTGCCCTTGTGGGAAAGGAGTTCCACGAGCAGGTCGAACTCCTTGACCCTCAACTGCACTTCGTTGCCTGCAACCTCGACGCGCCTGGAGCCGAGTTCGACCTGCACGTCACCATCAGCGAGCGTCTCCAGATCTCTGTGACGGTTCGGGCCACGTAGCTGTGCCCTGATCCGTGCGAGCAGCTCAGCCAACCGGAAGGGTTTGACCATGTAGTCCATTGCGCCCGCATCGAGACCGATGACCACGTCGATCTCCTCGGAGCGCGCGGTCAGCATCAACACGGGTAGCGCGGGCCAACGCGCAAGGAGATCGTGGGCCACGTCGATACCGTCGCCATCGGGCAGCCCCAGGTCCAGCAGTACGAGATCGGGTTCCGTGCTGACAGCGCGGGCCTCGGCGGCGGTCACAGCACGCTCGCAGTCGTACCCGGCGTTCACCAGTGCACGTTCGAGGCTGGATCCGATTCCCGGGTCGTCCTCAACGATCAGCAGGCGCCTTTGGTCCACTTGAAACTCCCTGTAGGTGCGGTCGACCGCCCACCCGCTGATCGTACTGCGCCGCGGTTGTATGCCACGGTTGGGCAGAAGCTCATTCGGCCGGGTTCTCCGCACCGCCAGGATCCTTCTTGACAGTGGCGGTCTGCACAGCGGCACCCTGCGCACTCACGATCACCTCGACGTCGAGCGCGTTCTTCGAAGTGGCATAGAGGCTGTAGTCGTTGACCTCGAAATGGTCAGGTTCACCCGTGTTGTCGAAATGGGCGACGCGGGTCGCCCCCGGCGCGATGGTGAAGGAGGGCGGGAGTTTCGTGTAGTAGCTCTCGGAGAGGTTCGCAGTCGGATCGGTGTAGGTCGTATAGACCTCGAATCCACCCAGTTCGGTATCACCGGTATTGGTCAGGGTGATCTCAAGATGGTCATCGGCTGCCTCGTTGGTGACCGGATCCACGTTGTTCTCCACGAGGACCTTCTTGATCTGCAGCGTCTGCGCGGTGGAGCGGTTGTTGATCGGGTTCGAGGTGACAGGGAGCACCTGCTTGCCCAACGACCCGGAGGATGCCGGAGTTGATGTGCTGGTGGACTGTGCGGCACCGGTGGTACCTGTACTGCTGCACGCCGCGACTGTTCCGGTAGCGAGCACCACCAGCACCGAGATAGCGGCCCATCGCAAGGACAGCGTGCGGCGCCTGGCCGGCTTCATGTGATTGGGATTCATGTGAGCGCCTTCTCTCTTGTCGGGGAGTGCTGTTGGGAGCTTCTTCGATGTCGGTTTGGCGAGCGGGAGCGGCTGAAGGTTCGCTTCATCGCCAGCGCGGCGAGAGTCACGTAGCACGCCATCCAGACAATGTCGGCCCGCCGGTCATTGAGCAGCTCTGGGATCGTGAGGCCCCTGGTCTTCTCCTTCACGTCGGTCATGGCGAAGGAGAACCGTTCGTAGTGTTTGGCCAAGGACAGTTCTTCGACCCAGTTGCGCGTCCGTTCGTAGGTGCCGAAGTGCGACAGAACGAGGTCCTCTTGTGGCTTGTCGAGGCCCAGCGACGAGAAGAGACCGCCCGGGACCTGGTTGTCGGGGTCGAGGGTGTCGCCGATCTGGGGGAGGATCAGTACCACGACCAACCAGATCCCGAGCGCGATCATCAACCCATTCGCGACAGTTCGCGAGCGGGCGGTCACGAACACCCCCAAGCAGTAGAACAGAACCATGTAGAGCACCGCTGAGAGATACGCGAGACCGAGCTTCGCCACCTCGGTTCCACCCACCCAGTCGTTGCCGATGACCCCGAGGCACAACACAGACACAACCGCAGTGATGGCGACGATCGTGGCGATCACCGCGGTGGCGCCGAGCACGTTGCCAGCAGCCAATTCTCCGGAAGTGACCGGGCGGGTACGTACCAGGGCCTCGGTGCGGTTCGTGCGCTCGCGGTTGATGCTCATGAAGCCGAGCGCGATTGCGATGATCGCGCCGATGATCTCGATGTACTCGAGTGCACCCCGTAGGAGCGACAACAACGCGAGTGGTGACGGAGCCAGGCGCGTGATCCCTCCTGCGGTAGCGGCATTGACGTACGCCTGATAGTCGGCGAGCTGGCTCCGATAGGCGACAGCGGACACGTAGACCGAGGCGATCGTCGTGATCACGAGGACCGCGGTGAGCGCCAGCAGGGACCGGCTGCGCAGAGCTGCACGGTATTCATGGCGGGCCAGCACCACAGTGCGTCGTAGTCCGTCAGGCATCGTCGTCCACCTCTGAGAAGTCGGATCGGGTCACGAGCCACAGACTCACCGCCGCGAGCGCAAGCGTCGATACCGCCAGTGGAACCATCCGTTGGGTCGTTGTGAGCACAGGCTCGTTCGGTGCCGTCTGGAGTACCTGTCCGGCAAC
Organism: uncultured Microthrixaceae bacterium; assembly: GCA_963805905.1. GTDB lineage: Bacteria > Actinomycetota > Acidimicrobiia > Acidimicrobiales > Microtrichaceae > JAMLGJ01. Next base: position 1,000,557 of record CAWDVV010000001.1, on the reverse strand, counting down.
CGTCTTGTACTGCTCGCTCAACGAGATCGGCCGCGCCATAGCCGTCGCGCGGAAGAACGTCTGCGTGGTGCCCACCGGGTTGACCACCGGATTGAGCGAGGCCGACGGCAACAACCCTGATGTGAACTGTGGCAACGCGAAAGTGATCACCAGCCACACCCCCAAGGCAGCGAGCAGGGCGAGTGACCTTCTGCGAACGAGCAGTACGGTCACCACACCCACAAGCGCGAACAATGCCATGTACAGCCACGACAGCGCGTAGAAGCCGAGCAGCCTCGCCAGGTCCGCGAAGCCGGGTACGGCACGGTTGACCACGACAAGCGATATGGCGCTGACCAGCACGCTGAAGGCGATCACGGCTGCGAGCACCGCTGCGATTGCGACGAGCTTCCCGGCGAGGTACGCCCGGCGCGACGGTTGGCGGACGAACACGAGCCGCCCCAGTCCCTCCGAGCGATCCTCGGCCAGTGTGAGATGTCCCAACACGATCGCGACGAGCGCTCCGATGAGCGGTATGTAGACAGCCATGTTCGACAACAACGAGAGTCTCGGCTTGAGGTCGAACGGATTGACTGGTGCCGGCTGCCCGCCGGCGGCGAGTACCTCACCGGCATCGTTGTAGACGCGCACGATGGTGTCGTGGCTCAGCCAACCGATCACGCCCGCCAATGCGGTCATCGTCAGAAGTGTTGCCAACATCGCAGTGAACACGCGCTGGCGTCGTAGGGCCATTACCTGTTGGGAGGCGATGGTTGCGATCACGTCGGGGTGGCCTCCATGCGAACATAGATGTCTTCCAACGACGACTCGTCTGGGAAACGGCGGGTGGTCTCCTCGATCGAGTCCTTGTAGATCAGCTCGCCGTGGTTGAGCACCCCGATGGTCGAACACACGCGGCTCACCTCGGTGAGAAGATGCGTGTTCATGAACACCGTCACCCCGAGGTCCCCATTCAGACGCACAATGGTGTCGCGGAGCTGTCGCACACCGAACGGATCGAGGCCCGCAGTCGGCTCGTCCAGGAACAACACTTCGGGACGGTGCAGAACAGCTTGAGCGATTCCCACCCGTTGACGCATGCCCGTGGAGAACGTCGACATGCGCAGATCCGCCAGTTCACCGGCGTCCAGATACTCGAGGGTTTCCACCACCGCACGGCGTGGATCGTCCACGCCCGAGAGCTTGGCGAGAAAATCGAGGTTCTCGCGAGCAGTCATGTAGCCGTAGAAGCGGACGTCCGCCGGGAGGTATCCGATGCGCCGGGTCACCTGGGCACGCTCTGCGACCACGTCAAACCCGGATACCCGTGCGTTGCCGGAACTCGGCACGAGCAGGGTCGTGAGGATGTTCATGGCAGTCGTCTTGCCTGCGCCGTTGTGGCCGAGAAAGCCGAAGACCTCGCCAGCATCGATCGTAAGATCGATTCCGTGCAGCACTTCAGTCTCGTCGTAGCGGTGACAGATGTTGCGCATCTCGATCGCTGGAGCAGCCATTGGTACTTCCTCCTCAGAGGACCTGGTCTGCACTCCGGCGCCTCCATGTGGTTGGACACCGACGACGGTACGCAGCACCTGGCAAGACCCCCGTTGGATCGCGGCAATGAGTCGGTAAAGATCGCCAGCCCTCGGCGCCGAACGGCTAGACGACGGTTAAACTTCGCCCTGCGCCCTGACACCGAAGGTCGATCTGTCGTACGGTCCGCACTGTGATTGCCGTGATGACCGCCCTACTCAGCTCGCTCGATCCGGAGAAACTGCTCCGCGGCGGCGGCTACATACTGCTGTTCGGCATCATTTTCGCCGAGTCGGGACTACTGATCGGGTTCTTCCTTCCCGGTGATTCGCTCCTGTTCGTCGCCGGCATGGCATCAGCAGGAACCCTCACCTCACAGGTCGGTTCAGGAACTTTCCACCTCAACATCTGGGTCGTGCTCGTAGGTGTCTTCATAGCGGCAGTCGCAGGGGACCAGGTCGGATACCTCTTCGGAACCAAGACCGGTCCCGCGCTCTTTCGCCGGCCCGACTCGAGGTTTTTCAAGCACGAGCATCTCGAGACGGCCCAGGATTTCTTTGACCGTCACGGTCCCCGCGCCATCGTATTGGCACGATTCGTGCCGATAGTACGTACCTTCTGTCCGATTGTCGCGGGAGCCGGTCGGATGCGCTACTCGACCTTCGCCCGCTTCAACGTGATCGGCGGCTTCTTGTGGGCCGTCGGAGTCACGTCGCTCGGGTACTTCCTCGGCAATGTGAGCGTGATCGCGAACAACATCGAACTCGCACTGATCTGTGTCGTGGCCATCTCCCTGACACCGATCGCTTTCGAGATACTGCGGTCCCGTCGCGATCGGCGCCTGCGCTTCACGCGCAGACTCAGCCACATCCTGACCCTCGGCTACTTCAGAGGCCGTCGAGGAGCTCGACGCCGCGATCGACGATTTGACAAGGGCGTGCAAGGCGATCGCTCACGTCCGCGTCGTCGGCTCCGCTCACGTCAACATGGGCTCGGCCCACGCGAGACCCGAGTCGCCAAATGAACGCGCCCACCAGCAACACAGTGGACACAGCAGAGAATCGGCCCATCGCTGTGACTGCGGCACCTGCACGACCAGCCTGGTAGCTCGCCGCCATCAAGGTCGCTCGCGCAGACACGATGGCAACGAGTACGAGATCGCCAGAGAGCGCGAGTATGGGAAGGCCGAGGAACAGGTACCACGGCAAGGTGTAACTCGAGAGCATTCCGAATGCTCCGAGGGAACCACCTGACGCCCGAAACACCTTCGAATCGTTGCGGTGAAGCCACGCTATCCAGGCGACCAGCGCGAATGTCGCCGCTAGCGCGACCACCGATGCGCTTGTCGATGACAAACGGGTCAGCTCCTGCAGCGGTCGCCACACCGAAGCCCTTGTGATGATCCCACGCGTTGTCGAACTCGCGTTGGAGAGTGATCCCTCGAGAAGCACTCCGCAGCCCAACAGGACCGCTGCCGGGATAGCTACCACCATCAGCGCGTCCTTACCCCGCCGTCGAGCGATCAGAACGACCATCAACGGCACCACGATGAACACTGCCGTCAGCTTGATGGCCACTGCTACCGCTATCAGGACAGCACAGCGCACGATGCGCTCCCGGTCGAAACCAACGACTGCTGCGAGCAACAATGCTGCAACGATCGCGTCGTTGTGGCCGCCGTTCACCAAGCTGATCCACACGAACGGCGATAGAGCAACAAGGGTCAGAGCCGCGCTGCGACGTGCCCGCGCCAGTACCCGCAGACAGATCAGGACCGCCCCTGCAGCGACTATCTGGAATCCCAGGCGCATCATCAACAGGGAGTCACCTGCCGCCCATGTGAGAAGCGCGCTGAAGGCGGTGAACAGCGGGCCATAGCCAGACGGGGTGTTGCGCCAACCTACGACCGGGTAGACGATGTCATGGGGGAACATCGCGGGCACCGCATGATACGGATTGACGCCATGGTGGGAAACCATCCGGCCGTAGAACGAATACGACCACAGGTCATGCGAGGAGATGGGGCCTGCCACCACAGCGACAAGCGCAAGGACTGCGACGGTTGGCCACAACGATCGGGGTACCGCTCCGTCTGACCAGACAGACTGCGCCGCAAACAACGAGGCCGTGAACCCGGTGCACATGAGCACAAATGACAATGGACCCCGGAGTGACCACGCGAGCACCACGAACGAACACAACCCGGCGACGAGGACCGACAACTCGGCGCGGGTCGATACATGCACGGACAAAGGCTCCGACGAACCCCTGCAGGTGACAGTTAGCTTTCGGAAAGAACTCGGTTAAACATCACCGGGGTGCATCCTTGGGAGCCGCTGGCTGAGTCCCCGGGATCGACCGTCACGTGTCGGAAACCGCCTACATCTCGACGTGGGTCCTGCAACCATCGGTCACTCCGAAACAGAAGAGTCGACTGGTCATCTATACCCCACCGGGGTACGGTCAGACATGTCACCCGTGAGTGGCCGGCGAGGAGCTTCCAAGTGATCACAGAGACAGTGAAGGTATCCGGAATGAGCTGTGGTCACTGCGTGGCCGCGGTCTCCGACGAGATCACCAAGATCGACGGTGTCACATCCGTCGAGATCGATCTCAACTCGGGCAACGTCGAGATGACCAGCGACCGGGAGCTTGACCCCGCCGCAGTCTCGCAAGCCGTCGAAGATGCCGGATACCACTTGAGTTCGTGAACGTCCCGCCAACGCTCAGAGCTACGCAGGATTTCAATGGCCGATGCGGTCGACATGGAGTTCTGGTGGGAGCTGGTGTCGTTGATCGTGATCATGCTTCTCGGCTCGGGGAATGCAAAGCGCGTGGAGCCGGCGTACTTCATGTCATCGAGGAAGGTTCAATCATCGGGTCCATCGCCTTGGAGCACGAGAAATGCCGCTGCCATTGCCGAACCTCAGGACCGCGGCCGGGTGGTGGAGGGGTGAGCGATGCCCCGGCGCTGGCAGACCGCAGCATCCTCGCATTCCTGAGCAATGCGATGAACCCGTCGACCCCACGTGACCGAGCAACGTCCGCGATACTGCTGCAGTGACAACAACGCGGTGCTACCGCAAAGGCGTCCTCTTCGACGAGGGCTTCTCCCTGGAACAGCTCGATGAGCACCTGTCCCATGATCAGGCCATCGTGTGGGTCGATCTCTACCGACCGACCCACCAGGAGCTCGAGAAAGTGGCCGAGGCGCTCGGACTACACGTATTGGCCGTGGAGGACGCTGCCACCGAACGGCAGCGGCCCAAACTTGATCGCTACCAGCATCACGACTTTCTCAGCGCCTACGCGGTCCGCCTCGATGCGGCCACCGGAGAGCTCATCACCGCTGAAGTTGCTGCCTTCATCACTCCGAAGGCGTTGGTAACTGTCCGCAAGGATGAACACTTCCCCACCGACGACCTGCTCGCCCATCTCGACGAGGACACCGAGCTCACTGTCCACGGCATCAGCGCGCTCCTGTACGGGCTGCTCGACTTCGTCGTAGACGGCCACTTCGACACCGTTCAGGCACTCGACGACCAGATTGAGAGCCTCGAAGACCTGCTGTTCGACAAACAGCCTCGTGACAGCGACGTACAGCGCCGCAGTTATGAACTGCGCAAGAGCCTCGTGCAACTGCGACGCGTCGTGCTCCCGATGCGGGAGGTCGTCAACACGCTCATGCGACGTGACATGGACCTCATGTCTCCCGAGATGGCGCCCTACTACCAGGACCTCTACGACCACGTCTTGCGGGCCACCGAGTGGACCGACAGCCTACGCGACCTCGTGTCGACCATCGTGGAGACCAACCTGACCATCCAGGGCAACAGGCTCAACATCATCACGAAAAAGGTCACCAGCTGGGCGGCCATCATCGCCGTACCGACCGCCATCACCGGCTTCTACGGCCAGAACCTGCCCTACCCCGGCTTCGCCCACCACTCGGGCTTCATCACCTCGACCCTCCTCATCATGGTGCTCTCGATAATCCTCTACATCACCTTCAAACGAAAGGACTGGCTCTGAACGTCGCTGCTCGTCGGCATGTGTGGTGCCGTCAAGGCTGACTGATTTCCAAGGGTTGACCCGGTAATCGTAGTGATCCACAAGATTCTCCCGTTCTCACAGCGTTCTCTCAGATACGGGGGTTATTGTGACGTCCTTCACTTTGACCAACGGGAGATATGGCCATGAGATTCGGACCTAAGACCGCTGTTCTTCTCGCAGCATTCGCACTCGCGGGGGCCAGCTGTGGACCGGTTCCGGGTGGCGGGCCCGGCGGTAATGGCGGCGGCGGGACGACGACGACCCCAGGGGACGATGCCGTGCCGTGCCCTGACTCGGTCGACTTCCCCGACCTGTCCGATACCCCGGGAGCGGGATCCGGCTACGCCGCACCCGACGTCACGGTGAGCTGCACCGAGACCCTGCTGAACGTGTCGTCCAACGGCATGATCTCCTACGAGTTCGACCAGAAGACCCCCAACGCTCTCGCCGAACAGGCCTGGAACTGGAGCGTGCCCCTTGAGCCGACTGTGGCGGCGACCCCTACGAGTATCCTGAACACCCTCGGCACATTGGGCTTCACCGTCACCGGTCTACCGATCTACGGCCCGACCGAGGGTCCGTTCCCACCGGCGGAGGCGTTCGGGGATCCCGAATACAACGGCATCCTCGATAGCTGTGGCGGCCATACCGGTCCCGCATCGGAGTACCACGACCACGCCGTCATATCCACGAGCGACTGCGGTTTCGAAGCGTCCCCGATCGTCGGCTACGCCCTTGACGGTTTCCCGATCTACGGACCGAACGGCTGTCTCGACCTCGCCTGCGAGAACGTGGTCGAGATGACCTCCGGCTACGAACAGACCGGCAACCCCACTTCCAATGCCTGGACCGCCTACACCTATGTGGGCGGCAGCGAACCGGGGATGCTCGACGAGTGCAACGGCACCTACGGTCCCGACGGAACGTACCGCTACCACGCGACATCCGGTTTCCCCTACACGTTCGGTTGTTTCAAGGGAACTCCCGTGACCCAGAGCGGAAGCGCAGGAGCGCCGCTCGCACCCGGCAGCTGACGCGATGGTGTCCCGGCCGACGGCACGACGTCTGGTCTTCACCGCGACCGTGATCGCCGTGTTGTTCTCGGGCATTCAGGCTGCGTCGGCGCACACGACCCTCGAGGGGGCTACCCCCACCGCCGGGGCCGTGGTCGGGGGACGCGTCGATGTGCTCGGAATCCAGTTCTATCTAGCGGTCACAGAGCCGATCATCACGCTCACCAGCCCATCCGGTGAAGTCGTCGAGGGCAGCGTCGAGGCCGTGGCTCCGACGCGGGTCGAGTACCGGTTCTCGCCACTCGTGGAAACTGGCGAGTACATCGTCGAATGGAGCGTCGTGACCCCCGACGGCCACCGCACCGCCGCTGCCTACGCGTTCAGCTACGACCCGAGCGCCCCGCCTCCGCCTCCTCAGCCTGAACTCCCCGCCGGCAGTTCGGGTCCCACCATTCTCATCGTCTTGGTGCTGGCGTTGTTCTGCTTCGGCCTGGCCGGCGTCGTGTCGGTCCGCCGCAGGAGGCGACGCTCGGCGAAGCGCTCCGGGAGCACCGATGAGGACAGGGTCGATTCCACCGAGACTCGCACGTGACAAGGAACATCGGTACCGCTCTCAGGGGAGTTGTTTCAATCCCGGTAGTCGTCGTGCACCCGGTGGATCTGATGGACAACAGGATCGTCTGCGCGGATCTGGATCCGGTGGAATAGGCCGATGAGCGCCAGATAGCGCAGATCCGGCTGATCACCTGCGGTAAAGGTTGTTCGGAAACACGAATGCCTGGCCGTCGCGGATGTCCGGCACAGAGATCGACACCCGCGGGTCGAAGTAGTCCAAGGGGTTGAGAGATGTCAGCGGAACATCATCTTCTCGAACAGGGTCCGTCCCTTCACGGTCTCCTCGATCCCGTCGAGATCGATGCTCAGTTCCAGATCGGCGTTGAAGTCGTAGTACATCGGGTGTTCGAGCATCCCGAACACCGCATGTGCGAGACCCTTGTGCGTGGGTTCCATGTCGAGTGCCTCGATCATCTCGACGTTGGTGACGTGCATCTCGACGGAGCCTTCATCGGTCTTCCAGGTCCACCGCAGATCGGTCGGGTAGCTCTGGTCACCGGGGCCATCCACATCGCCTGAGGTCTCGAGGCGTAGCGGCACCATGTCATCGGTGATCACCTCGTCACCCTTGGAAAGCAGGAACGTGGGAATGTTGATCGAGCCGAACCCGAACAGACCCTTGGTGGTCATGCGCACGTACACGACCGTGTAGTCGCCCACATGCGCCCGACCCCAGTACCAGTGGTCGAGACCTGCGTTCATGACCTTGTTGCCCCAGTTGTGGTCGTGGTAGCCCGATCCGGTCACCTGGCGGGTCTCACCGTTGACGGTGATCGTTCCGCTCAGGGTGCCGTACGGAACAGGCACGACCCAGCCCATGTGCTGCGTCTGCGCGGAATCGAAGTAGGTGAGCCCCGCACCGGGCCTCCACGACGGCGATTGACGATCGAGTCGCAGATCCGCCACGATCCCGGCATCGTCGATGTGCAGTTCGTAGTGCTCCAGGTCACCACGTACCGTGTTGGGGCCAACGGTGACATCGCATCGGTCTCGCTCGGCGCTGAACTCATCGGCCGGGTGGCGCACATCCGAGCGGATCTTCGTGCCGTCGGCACCGTGGTAGATCACCAACACCGAAGGATCGACCGGGCCGTCGGGCGCGGTGTTCGGCTTCGAGTTGAAGGTGACCACGATCGTCGAGCCGTCGTCGAGGTGCATGTCGAAGTACCACCACTCGAAGGAATGGTCGAGCTCGTCCACAGAGCGGAATCCGTCCTCCCAGACGGCCACCTTCTTCGCATCGATGCCAAGCGTCGAAAGGGCAGCGTTCTGGGCCTCGTCGATCTTGGCCCGGACCTCGGGGGTGTCGGGGATGTCGTGGGCGTGCATGTGGGGGTCTCCTCGCTCGACGTGCCCGGCCCCTTGCGGTCCGGCGCTTGGATCCCATCGGCACCGACCCTCCCGCACCTGAGGGATCGGACCTCCGATACGGTCCATTCGTGGCTCCGCAGCGCTACGACACGATCGGACGGGGGTACACCGCCACCCGGCGGGAGGACCCGGACCTGCGTGGGCGGGTCCACGCTGCGCTCGGCGACGCCCGCAGCGTGCTCAACGTCGGCGCCGGTACCGGCTCCTACGAACCCGCCGGCCGCCGGGTTGTGCCGGTCGAACCGAGCCGGGTCATGATCGACCAGCGCCCTTCCATCCGGGCCCGGGCGGTGCAGGCGACAGCCGCCGCCCTGCCCCTCGCGAACGCCTCGGTGGATGCGGCCATGGCGGTGCTGACGGTGCACCACTGGGACCGCGACCTCGACCACGGAGTCTCCGAGCTGCGCCGGGTCGCCCGGGGACCGGTGGTGGTCGTCACCTACGACCCGACGATGAGCGGCGACATGTGGCTCACCCGTGACTACCTGCCCGAGCTCGCCGAGCTCGATCGAGCGGTCTTCCCGACCATCGACGAGCTCGTGGAGCTGCTCGGTGGAATGGTCACGCTCGAGGCCGTTCCGACCAGCCGCGACACCCCGGACTGGACCCTCGGTTCGTTCTGGGCGCACCCCGAACGGGTGCTCGATCCGGCGGCACGGCAGGCCACCTCGGGGTTCGCCCGGATGGCACCCGAGGTGGTCGAACGCGTGATCACGGACGTGTCGTCGGATCTGGCATCCGGCGAGTGGGACCGACGCCACGGCCACCTGCGCGATCTCGACGAGCTCGATGTAGGCATGCGCCTGCTGGTGAGCCACCCGGCACCGCGGCCCGATGCCGATACGCTCGGCGACATGGAGGACCCCAGCGCGTGAAGGACAGGACGGCGAAGCTGTGGGCCAAACAGGACCAGCACCAGGGCGACCGCTGGAGGCTGTTTCGTGCGGTCTCCGATTCGCTCGAGGCGACCGAGGTGGCAAAGGTGCTCTACCCCGGGTCCTACGTGGACGTGGCACCGTCGTTCGTGTGGCCGTCGGTCACCTATGTCGACCTCGACAAGCGGGCCGCGCAGTTCTTCGACGACGCCTACGGTGTCCGGGAGATCATCGCGAGCCACGAGCCGCCGCACGAGGACCCGCAGTTCCGATTCGTCCACGCCGACTACGCCGATGACCTCGACCTGCCCGAGGAGGGCTTCGACCTGTTGATCTCCTTGTACGCAGGGTTCATCTCGCAGGCCTGCGGCCGCTACCTGCGACCGGGCGGAACCCTGCTGGTGAACCCCAGCCACAGCGACGCGGCGATGGCGTCGATCGACGAGCGCTACGAGCTGACCGGCGTGATGCTGAGTGACCGGGGCAAGTACCGGGTCGTGGTCGACGACCTGGCGACCTACATGGTTCCCAAGAAGGACCTCGAGATCACTCCCGACTACCTGCACGAGCTCGGTCGCGGCATCGCCTACAAGAAGCCGGCCTTCGCGTACCTGTTCACGCGCACGAAGTAGGTACCCCCTGTCGACAGCGCACCACCACTCACTCGACCCTCGGCGCACCAGACGTCGAACCCGTCGGTCAGTAGAGGTCGTCGCGGTAGTTCTGCTCGAGGTCGGCGGCAACGATCGGCACGACCTCGTCGTCGTCCATCAGTTCGCCGATGTGCTCGGCGATGGGGTTGCGTTCGGTCTCGGACTCATCGGGTGGAGCCCACAGCTTTGAGCGGATCATCGCCTTCCCGCAGTGGAAGAACGCCTCCTCGACCCCGACGACCGTCGCCATCAGCGCGGGCTTGCCCATGACCGCCAGCCGATCGAGCAGCTTCGGGTCGCGTGTCAGGTGGGCCGTTCCGTTGACCCGATAGGTCTCGCGCTGTCCGGGGACCATGAAGATCAGCCCGATGCGGCCCGTGGCCAGCACGTTCCTGGGGCCGAAGCCCAGCGAGTTCCCCTTGCGTTCCGGGATGGCAAGCGTGGTGGAGTCGATCACCTGGACGAACCCGGGCGGGTCTCCTTTCGGAGACGCGTCGAGCCGTCCTTCGGCATCGCATGTGGCAACGACGACGAAGGGCGAGCGCTCGATGAACTCGCGGGCCGTGTCGTCGATCTCGGTGCGCAACTTCATCTTGACCCGCTCATCAGGCGAGCCGATGAGTTCCTCCAATTCAGCCTCAGAGGCAACAGCATGCGGATCAGGGGCCTGCGCAGGGTCCATCACGAAAGCTTGCCATCATCTCGGCCTCGCAACTCCGTGCGCCACGCCGTGGGGGTTCATGTCGGAGGGGGACTCGTACCGTAACCCACGGGCTTTTCGCCCCTCGGAATACTCGGTGGCCGCGTGAGGCCAGGGGTGCCGGTCCGGTATTCGGTCACGAGCCCCATACCTACATCCCCACCCCAGAATCAATGGTGATCGTCAAGAAATCTCGGTTGCGCTGCGAGACCACGGTGGCGGGACCAGTGTTGCACTCTCCTATCAACTGTCAGCGTTTTGTTGACGCGAGTTCGTCGTCAACATACCCTTGACAGCATGAAGACCGAGCAGCACCAGTACCTTCACGATGTCGACACCCTGCTGAACAACGTCCGGGGTCTTCTCGACTCTCCGAATGCTCGTGACCGAGTGCGGGCTGTGCATGTCCTCGCTGCCGGTGTCGAGTCCATGGAGCGTCACGTTCTGTTCGAGGCCCAGGCCGCGGGGATGAGCTGGACCGAGATCGGTGCTGTCTATGGCGTTTCCCGCCAAGCTGCCCACCGGCGCTTCGCGGACGAGACTCTCGTGCCATCGGACTTCTTCGATGCGCTTCTCGAGGAGCTGGAAGAGCCGCCCGAGGTCATCCCGGCACTGGCCCGTGCCGCCAACCGCGCCCGCTCCCACGCCGCTACCCCGTAGGTGTTCCGCGTCGAGCGGCTCACGCCCGATCACGACATCGACCAGTTCGGGTCCGGAAACAGCGATCTCGACGGCTGGTTGCGAGGAGCCGCTCTGACCGCGGATCGGGCCGGCACCGCCCACGTTCGCGTCTGGCTCGCCGACACGAACGTTGTCGGCTACTTCGCGATCGTTCCCCACACGATGCGCCGAGCGGAGCTCCCGCCCGCGGTTGGACGAGGAACCCCGGATGTCGTCCCAGGCTTCCTCTTGGCCCGTCTCGCCCTAGCCGGACAACTCCATGGCCGAGGCCATGGCGGCGAGTTGCTCGCCGACGCGCTGCTCGCCACCCTCGCCGCGATCGCGTCGGCGGCGGGCGAGTCATCATCGTCGGCGCCATCGACGACAACGCGCATCAGTTCCACCAACTCTTCGGGTTCCGTCCCATCGCCGCCAACGACGACCGCCTCGTGATCAAGGCCAGCACCGCCGCGACGTCGCTCACGTTGGACTGGCCCTGACCCCCCGAGACATCGCAGCGAGAACGCGGGCGACCGCAATCGGGGCCGAGCGCCACTACCCTCAACCCAGGCGACCGGGAAGCCCAACCCCACACGCCCCCCTCAAACACTCGAGGCGAAGTCGGAGACGAGGGCTACGGTCTGTGCCGGCGCTTCGACCATGGGGGTGTGTCCCACACGAGGCATGATCTCGATACGAGCGCTGGTCGTCTTCGCCCAGTGGTCGGCTGCGAGCGGGTCCACCCATTGGTCCTCATCGCCGAAGATGATCATGAGAGGCACGCCGGCATCGCCGGCGCGGACCGTGAGATCTTGTTGCTTGCGGTAGCCCTCCACTTCGGCGCGTGCCTTGACATACGCGGGATGGGTCATGCGTTGCAGGTCATTGACGAAGACGTCAGGTACCGAGCCGAAGCCGGGAGCGAACGTTTTGGTGAGGCCGTCGCGGATCATCTTGTCTGTCGTGAATTTCCAAAGCACGCCGCCAAGCAGCGGAGTGGAGAACAGCCGAGCGGTGACGGGTAGGTGGACGTAGGTGAGATTGGGGGGCGTGGCCAGGAGTGCAGCGGCGACGACGCGCTCTGGGTGGTGTTCGATCATGGCAACGACGATGTCGCCGCCGCCCGAGTGGCCGACCGCGACCACTCGATCGATGTCGAGTTGGTCAAGGACCTCGCAGACCGTCGCCGCCTGGTCGTCCATCGTGTAGCCGTCGTAGGGTTTGTCGGATCCGCCGTGGCCCAAGAGGTCGACACGCACCACTCGACGATCACCGGCGAGGAGCTCGACTATCGGATCCCATGCCCGGATCGAGCCGGCGAACGTGTGGACCAATAGTAGGGCGGTTGCATCGTTGGCGGGGCCGTCCTCGCGTACTTGAATTGTGCCTCGTGAGGTGCTGATCAGACGCCCGATGTCGGCTTGAGCATGGACGGTGCTGGCCTTCATCCCGCACCTTCCGGAGTATCGCCGCGAGGGACATCCGGTCCTTGCATGAGTACTTGCATCTCCGGGTGCTTGATTCCGCTCCGGAGCGTGTCGTCACCGCCGGAGAGCAGTTCGGCGGCGGCACGCTGGGCCGTCGCGTACGCGGTAGCCGCGACGGTGTGGCCAACGCTGATGCGACGGACATCGACGCTGCTGAGCTGGCCGATCGTCGGGCCTCGCCCTGGGGCCAACAGGATGTTGATCGGCATCGGGCACCGAGCCACCAACCGGGCGACGGTGTCGATGTCGACGAGTCCGGGGACGAATAGGCAGTCGGCGCCAGCGTCGCGATACCGCTCCGCCCGCTCGAGCACCATCGCTTCGCGTCCGGCCGGCTCACCGACCCCAGCGAGGAACACGTCCGTGCGGGCATTGACGACAAAGGGGACCTCTCGCCGATCAGCAACGGCACGGGCGGCGGCCAGCCGCTCACACTGCAGATCGATCGGCCACAAGATCTGGCCGTCGGGCCCCGGGCGGTCTTCGAGGTTGAGTCCGACCGCCCCGGCTTCGATCATGGCTCGGGTGGTGGCGGCCACATCGTCAGGGCGTGGGCCGTAGCCCGCTTCGATATCGGCGCTCACCGGCACATCGACGGCACCAACCATGCGGGCAGTCGCCGCCACTGCGTCGTCTCTGCGGAGATGCTCCCCGTCCGGGACACCAAGGGACCACGAAGCGCCGCTGCTCGTGGTCCCGATCGCTGCGGCGCCCGCAGCCGCCATGACAGCGGCGCTCGCCGCGTCCCATGCGTTGAGAAGCACGAACGTCCCTCGTTCGTGCAGTTGACGGAAACGGAGTGCCTGTTCGTGCTCGACCATACAAGGGATCTTGAACGGCGAGACCCCATTCTGTCTGGCGGAAACCCGACAATGCGGTGTCGAGACCGTCGGATGGTTGCAGAACAGGGAGGGCCCCGAGCTCCTCAAGCTCCGCATTGCCATTTCCGATCTTCTCGCCCTCGCCGGTAGCAACCAACGATCACCAGTGCCGCGAGGATCGAAGCGGGGACAGGCCGAGGTCGAAGCCACCTGCAAGTTGGCCGACCGAGAGGCACCGTTCGCGGCGCTCCCCGACACTGTGTTGCGGGATCGCCTACTGACCGAGGCACTCCGACTCCGTGCCGCCATCGAGACCCTCATTGCGAGCGGGCCGACGAATTCGGTCCGGTTCTCACGGCGCTCATTGACCACCGAGGACTTTGCCATGCACGGCCGGAGTGAGGCCGCGCTGCACCGCTGGGAGCTGGCCGGTGACGATGCCATCAGCCGGGAGCTCCTCGCCCAATTGGAACTGACCCCTCATTCCGCGCCGGTCCTGACCTCAATGCCAGTGGACGCAATCGAGTCGATCCCTCGACGGGCCGACGCGGCCACCATCGCGACGACACGCTCGACGTTCGCGTCGCCCGGCCAGCCCGACGTGGTATTCGTGCGCGACGCCGCCGGGGCACGACTCGAGCTGGCCGATCCGTATCCCTCGCCCACCGCGAGTGCAGATCCGGCGACGAGGCTCCTGGCGCTGTGGGGACGGCGCTCCACTCTGGGAGCGATCGAATGGGCGGGCGAGTCGCCCGAGCGACGACACCTCGCCGCGCTCCTCTGGCACGACTAGCTGTAATGCCCTGGGAGGTTGTTGACGCGGGTCATGGGTGGTTGGCCGCCGATCGCGGTGTGGCATCGGTGATGGTTGTAGGTGTGGATCCATTTGGCAAGGACTCGTCTTCGTTGGGTTTCTGAGCGGTAGGCGCGTACGTAGGCCCACTCGTCGCTGAGAGTCCGGTTGAAGCGTTCAACTTTGCCGTTGGTTTGTGGCCGGTAGGGGCGGGTGCGCCGGTGCTTGATGCCGGACACGGCCAGTTCGTCGCGAAACAGCCTGGATCGGTAGCAGGAGCCGTTGTCGGTGAGCACAGCTGTGATGTTGATGGCGTGTTGGGCGAACCACCAGCGAGCCCGACGCCAGAACCCGAGCGCGGTGAGGGCCTTCTCGTCATCGAGGATCTCGCTGTACGCGACCCGGCTGTGGTCGTCGATCGCGGTGTGAATGAACGAGTACCCGATCCGTGGTCCTCTCTTGGAAGCACGGTGTTGGTCACTGCCACGGCCATGGGAACGCCACCCGCCGCCCGGCGGGATCTTGCCGAGCTTCTTGATGTCGATATGGACCAGGTCGCCGGGCCGGTCATGTTCGTAACGGCGGATCACACGACCTGTGGGCCGGTCCATCCACGACAGTCGGTTCACACTGTTGCGGACCAACACACGGTGCACTGTCGAAGCTGGCATTCCGACCTGCCCGGCGATACGAGCCAGGCCCAATTTCTTGTTCTTGCGCAAACTCAGGATCCGTTTCTCAACACGCCGCGATGTCTGATGTGGACAGTGGTGAGGTCGGCTCGAACGATCCACCCACCATTGGCCATTCGGATCAGCGAGGTAGCGGCCCCACCATTTCCCCGCGGTTGGCCGCGACACGTTCATCTCCACCGCGACATCCACGATCGGGGTACCCACGCTGATACGACGGACAAGTTCTTGACGACCCCACCGGGTCAGTCGGGCGTTACGGTGCACTTGGGCCTCCTGGGCGCTGATGTAGCTGCTCGAACAGCCACACCTTCGCCCGGAGGCTCAACCAACCAGCGGACCCTCAGATGTCAACAACGTCTGTGGTCACTACAACTAGCCATCCGGCCTAGATGTCGCTTTCCCGCCAGCTATGACCGATCTTCGGTGACATGCTGACCGGGTGTACGACGACTTCGACCGGTGCTACCGAGCAGTGCAGTCCAAGGACGCCCGCTTCGACGGGTGGTTCGTGACCGCCGTGCTCACCACCAAGATCTACTGCAGGCCAAGCTGCCCGGCCCGCCCGCCCTATCGCGCGCAACGTGTGCTTCTACCCCTCTGCAGCCGCCGCGCAACACGCCGGCTTCCGGGCCTGCAAACGATGCCGGCCCGACGCATCGCCCGGGTCTCCCGACTGGAATGTGCGCCACGACCTTGTTGGGCGAGCCATGCGGCTCATCGCCGACGGAACCGTCGACCGCGAAGGGTCCCCGGTCTCGCCGCACGGCTCGGCTACAGCACCCGCCAACTGGAACGCCACCTGGTCGCCGAGGTCGGTGCCGGACCACTCGCGCTCGCCCACGCCCGCAGCGCGCCCAAACCGCTCGGCTACTCATCGAGACAACCCCGCTGCCCATTCGCAGACGTCGCCTTCGGCGCCGGGTTCTCGAGCGTTCGCCAGTTCAACGACACCGTCCGCTATGTGTTCCCACTCACCCCGAGCACCGGCTGCGCCTCCCGTGCCACCCGCCGGCGCCGCCGGCCTAACCCCTGGTGCGCTCACGTTCCGTCTTCCATTCCGGGCCCCGTTCTGTCCCGACAACCTCTTCGGTCATCTGGTCGCCACCGCGATCCCGGGCTGCGAGGAGTACCACGACGGCGCGTATCGCCGAACTCTGCGCCTCCCCGCCGGCTTCGGAGTCGTGGCCTTGGCTCCAACGCCCGACCACATCGTCTGCGAATTGACCCTCGACGACATCCGTGACCTCCCCACCACGATCGCCCGCTGTGGACGGCTTCTCGACCTCGACGCAGACCCCGAAGCCGTGACAGCGTCGCTGGCCGATGACTCGGCGCTCGGTCCCCTCGTCGCCCAAGGAACCCGGCCGGCGCATCCCCGGCACCGTCGACTCCGCCGAGCTCGCCATTCGCATGGTTCTCGGTCAACAGGTGTCGACTGCTGCTGCCCGCACGCACGCCGCTCGCCTCGTCGAGCAGCACGGAACACCGATCTCCGATCCCGGAGGCACGCTCACCCACCTGTTTCCATCGGTCGCTGACCTCGCTGCCATAGACCCAGACACACTCGGTCTCCCAGCCGCACGCCAGCGGTGCGTCGCCGAACTCATCACCGCGCTCGCCGAGGGCACCGTAGACCTGAATGCCGGCACGGACTGGGACCGCGCCCGCCACCAGCTGGCCAAGCTGGCCGGCATCGGACCGTGGACGAGCGAGATGATCGCCATGCGAGGGTTCGGTGACCCCGACGCATTCCCGGCCACCGACCTCGGCGTCCGCAACGCCGCCGCGCTCTTCGGTCTGCCCGTGAGCCCGGCAGCGCTCGCCGCGCACGCACCAGTGGCGTCCCTGGCACGCCTATGCGGTGCAGTACCTGTGGGCGGCCCTCGACCACCCGATCAACCACTGGCCACCCAAAGGGCAAGCATGACCGTCACCCAAAGCCGGACCGTGAACAGCCCCGTTCGCCCCCTTACCCTCGCCGGCAGCGACGGGACATTCACCAGCCTTCGGATGCAAGACCAGACCTACCCACCGTCCGGCCGCCATCGGTGGCGAGACGACCCAAACACGTTCGGTGAGATCGCCGACCAGCTCGACGCCCGCGAGGCGTCGGACACGCCAACGCCCACAACCCGATCGGCATCATCGCCCCCTGCCACCGAGTAGTCGGCGCGAACGGAGCCCTCACCGGCTACGGCGGCGGACTGCGACGCAAACAGACGCTGCTCCAACTCGAACAAGACCACCGCACCCCCAGCCTCGGCCTCCACGTCTAGCGGGTGTGGTTGCCAGAACTGGACCGGCCCTGCCAGCCGGGCGGTGCGGGGTGGCTGGTCGTAGCATCGCCCACTCATGGCTTCCCGCCCGACTTGATTCGGCCTGCGTTGGACGTGCGCTCGTTGGATCGGTGTCTGAGGTAGCGTTGTCCGGATCAAAGTTGCGGCAGTGACCTGCCTCGACTTCGTCTGGGGTTCGCTAAACCAGTCAACCCTCGCCCGCGATGATCTCAAGGCCAGCGAAGCTTGGTAGGGGGACTGCCGATGTGTGCTGTTGCCGGCGACCGCCGAAGCAGTCTTCGACTGCGTCTCGTGGGCCTGTGTCGGTAGGAAGTTGAACCCCCCACCAGATCCCGACGCCCTGACCTGCGGCTTCGCGAATCTCGTGGGGGTACAACTCGGTGTCGGAGGACCGACGCGAACCCCCACCACGACGCCCGCCGGGAGCGGGCTCCGGGGGCTGAACGTCGATGTTCAGCGAGGAACCCTCGAGCGAACTGAGTCTGCGCAGCAGCACCGCATGCCACATGAGGCTGTCTTGACCCAGCTGCGGTCGCGCTGCTCGAGCCACTCGAGCATCACTCGGTTCGTCTCAGCCGGAAGCTCCTCCATGATCCAGTGACCGCAGTCAAGCTCGACCTCGGTGACCCCGGGCACGAACTCGGTGATCCGTTCGTTCCTGGCCACGAGGTCTCGTGCGCCGTACACCATGAGTGCCGGTTGCTCGACGATCGGGTCGACCTCCGCGAGCAGATGCCAGTTGCGGTCCACGTTCCGGTACCAGTTGATGCTGCCCGCGAACCCCGAGGACTCGAACGCCGAGACCAGCACCGACAGGTCGGCGTCGCTCATGATCGGGTCACCGAGCGGCGTCTCCGCCAGGGCGAGGTTGGCCATGGCATTGCCCGGCTCGGGAGCGGCCGGCGGCACGTTCTTGCGGTAGAGGTTGCGGAGGAACCGCCTGGTGTTCGTATCGAGCACGGCATCAGCGACACCGGGCTGGCGGTTGAAGTCCACGAAGTAGAAATCGCTGCCGAGCATCGACTCCATCGCCTCGACCCAGGGCTGCTCGCCGCGGGCCATGTAGGCCATGCTCAACGCGATCACCCCGTCGACGCGCTCCGGATGCAGCAGGGTCGACCACCAGACGACCATCGCGCCCCAGTCGTGGCCTGCGAAGGTGGCGCTGTCGTAGCCGTAGTGATCGAGGAGCGCGACCAGGTCACCGGCGAGGTGTGCGATGTCGTAGGCGCCCTCGTCGCTCGGACGCGAGGAGTTCCCGTAGCCGCGCTGGTTGGGCACGATGACGTGGTAGCCGGCTTCGACGAGAGCGGGAACCTGGTGGCGCCAGGAGAACGCGTGCCCGGGCCAGCCGTGGCAGAGCACGATCGGCCGACCCTCGTTCTCGCGGCCCGCTTCGAACACCTCCAGCTCGACGCCGTTGACCTGGACCATGGTCGGGGTGGGGAAGGTTGTGTGGGTGGACATCTCGAGACCTCTTTCTGGTTGGTTCGTTCGACTGGGTTGCCGACGAGAGCCAAGGTAGAAATCAATGCGGACACATTTGGTCCGCAACTGGTGAGAAACTGCGAACGTGCGAAACGATCCGACCGGGCGGGCGCTGCAACTCCTCTCGTTGCTGCAGACACACCGCCTCTGGAGCGGCAGCGAACTCGCCGAACGGCTCGAGACCACCGAGCGGACCGTGCGCCGCGACGTCGACCGACTGCGGGACCTCGGATATCCCGTGGACGCCAGCCCGGGTCGCGACGGCGGCTACCGACTCGCAGCGGGGGCACACCTGCCGCCGCTGGTGTTCGACGACGACGAGGCCGTCGCGGTCGTGGTCGGCCTCCGCGCCGCCGCAGCCGCCACCATCACCGGCATCGAGGAGACCTCCGTGCGAGCACTCGCCAAGGTCGAACAGGCTCTGCCCGACCGACTTCGGCGTCGCGTGTCGGCCCTCAACGAGAGCGTCGTGTCCCTCCAGCGCGCCCACGACGGCAACTCCGCAGTGGACCCCGAGGCCATCAGTCTCCTCGCCTCGGCGTGTAGGGACCACGAGGAGGTCCGCTTCGACTACCGGCGACCCGACGGCGAGGCGAGCCGCCGACTGGTCGAACCGCACCAACTGCTCTCGGCAGGGCACCTCTGGTACCTGATCGCATGGGACCTCCGCCGCACCGACTGGCGCACGTTCCGTCTCGACAGGATCAGCGACGCAAGACCCGCCGGGGCTCGGTTCGATCCCCGAGAGATCCCGGGCGGCGATGCCGCCGCGTTTCTCACCGCATCGGTTGCCTCGCTCGCTCGCGAGGCCGGAGACGCCCTCAGGTGAGCTCGGGCTGCGCGCCCGCGAACTGGTCGAACTAGTCGTTCCAGGTGATGTGCTCGCGACCCGCCGCGGCAAGGTAGTCACTCGGGTTGTCGACCGCACCCTCGCGGATACAGATCGTTTGCTGCCCCGGGCATCTGAGCGATCCGATGCGGTGCACTCCGGACGGTACGATCGACACATCCCGATGGGACTCCGCGCTCCAAACACCAACGTCCTGGCTGGATTGCCTCGCTCCCACTGTCGACCGGCGCGGCGGCGCGGAACATCCTGGTGGCAGCAGATGATCGCAGTATGGGCGGCGCTGGTCGTCGTGGGGCTGTCGGTGTCGGTCGTTGCCAGCGGCTCGGCCCTGCGTACATCGGAAGCCCTCGGGCGCCGCGCCGGGCTGTCGGCGTTCGTGGTTGCGGCCGCGAAGATGCACGACGGCTCGCTGAGCCGGATCGACGGGCTGCTGCTGGTGCTGATCTGGGTCGCCGCCACCGCCGTGACGGGACGTTCAGCCCCAGTGGCCGAAACGCAACGAGCTTCCTCGTGCTGTCGATCGGAACCTCCCTACCCGAGCTCATGGTCGATGGAGGAGCGGTGATGAGGGGCATGGGTGCATTGGCACTCGGCGACATCCTCGGTTCGTCGCTCATCGATGCGACCCTGTCATTGGGCATCGGGCCACTGCTGTTTCCCACGGCCGTGTCTGCCGAAGCGGCTCGGGGCACACTCCTGGTCGGCGCCGTTGTTGCAGCTGCGGTGATCCTCCTCGTGGCTCGCAGGGTCCACAACTGGAAGAGCGGGCTGACAGCGATCGGGCTCTACCTGCTGCTGTTCCCACTGGTGATCATCTGAGGAACCGCAACGGCCGTTCTGTGGATCGATTGCTGTGGATCGATGGCTGTGGATCGATGGCCGCTGTGGCTCCGAGTCTCGCCCGTGTCGGGCTCGAACCCACCGATAGGATCCGACGGTGAAGTTCAGCGTCGGACTCCCGGTGGAGCAGCCTCATCACTTCCAGGAGATGTGCAGTGGAGAGGCGATGGCGCAACTCGCTCGAGCAGCCGAGGATGCCGGTTACGACGCCGTCTCGGTGACCGACCACCCCTTTCCCCCCGACCGCTGGCTGTCACGCGGAGGACACCATTCATATGACCCGTTGGTGGTACTCGCATTCATCGCCGCGGCCACGCGCACCATCCGACTCCAGACGAACGTCCTGGTGACCGGCTACCGCAATGCATTCCTGGCCGCCAAAGGCGTGTCGAGCCTGGATGCCCTGTCGAACGGACGCGTGATCCTGGGGGTCGCTGCCGGCTACCTCCAGGAGGAGTACGCGGCGCTCGGGGCCGACTTCATTGGTCGCAACGACCGCCTCGACGAGACAATCCAGGCAATGCGCGCAGCCTGGACCGGCGAGACGGTCGACTTCGAGGGTGCGACGGTGCGAGCGCACGGCCACACGATGTCGCCGCCTCCGCTGCAGCCCGGTGGCCCACCGATCTGGATCGGCGGCAACAGCAGGCGGGCGATCCGACGTGCGGTCGAGCTCGGCGACGGTTGGCTCCCGTTCCCGTTGCCGAGCGGTGCGAGCAGGTACACACGGACCGCTGACATCAACGACATGGACGACCTGCAACGGCGCATCGCCTTCGCTCGAGATCTGTCGGTCGAGCACGGTCGGACCGAACCACTCGATATCTGTTTCGTACCGTTCGAACTGTCGATGTTCGGCGCTTCCGAGCCCGACTATCGCCAGCTCGGAGAATCGGTGGCGGAGTTGGGTGACGCCGGGGTGACGTGGCTGTCGATCACCCTGCCTGCGACAACTCGCCGCGATTACCTGACGCAGCTGGAGTCGGTGGCCGAACACGTCATGGGCACGAACTGCTAGCCGGTCACGGCTCCAGCAGCCGTGTTCGCAATGCTGAGTCACTCACGAAGACCGGCAGGTCGTCCGCGTCGCTGTCATCCGGCGAAACCCACTGTTCGGGATGCATACCCCCGACGATGTTCACCGAACCCCTCAAGGGCCCGACCTGCTCCTCGGCGCTAGCGATGGCGCGACACGTCGCGGTCCCGATGCCCCTCCCCCGGCGCCCGCAACCACCACGGCCCTGCCGTCGAGGCCACGAGATCAACGGCCATCGCTGTACTCCCCGGACAACGGTGATCGCGGCACTTTGATCATGGAGGCACCTCGCGGGATGGGTTGATGTGGAATGAAGCGCCGGCCGGTCGATCCATCGGAACCAGTCACAGGAGTGTGAACCGGCCACCACTGACGACAAGAGTCTGCCCCGATATGTAGCTCGACCAGTCGCTGACCAGGAACGCGGCAACGTAGCCGACATCAACCTCCGGTTCACCGATGCGCCCGAGCGGCACGATCGAGCGGATTCTTGCTTCGAGAGCCTCGTCGGCCTCGAATGCACGGTCGAGTGCTTCGGTACGTGCGAGCGGCGCGAGCCCGTTGACTCGCACGCTCGAGGGTCCCCACTCCAGGGCGAGACTCTTGACGAGTGCCCGCTGCGCAGCCTTGGCCATCCCGTAGAACGGCAGCCTGGCCGAACCCTCGATCCCCGCGGGTGACGTCAACAGGATCAGGCTGCCCCCGGTCTCGGCAAGGGAATCGAAACTCGCTTGGGCACAGTGGAACGAGCCACGTACCGACACCGACGCGTGGGCTTCCCAGAGTTCCAGCGATGCATCTTCGAGTGCGTGAGGTTGGCTCGACTCCCGGCTCGTCGCGTTGTGGATCATGGCGTCGAGGCCGCCATAGACACGTCGCGCCTCGGCGACGGAGTGGTCGACATCGGCTCGGTCCGTCACGTCGCAGCGAACCGCATGCGCAGAACCTCCGCGCGCACGGATCATCTCGATGGTCTCATCGCCGGACTCCCCGCGGGCCGTGACCACCACCTGCGCTCCCGCGGCCGCACACGCCAGAGCGATGCCGCGCCCGACGCCGCCGCCGGCACCCGTCACGAGTGCGACCTTGCCGTTCAGGAGCCCGCTCACGGGACCATCACGCTTCCACCGTCGGCGACAAGGGTCGAACCCGTGAGGGATCTGGCTTCAGTGCCCATCAACAGGCAGACCAGGTCCGCCACCGCGGCAGGCGACGATATCGGCCCTCCCGGCGCGACAGATTCCTTCGTGCGAATTGTGCCCGCGTTGGAATCGGGGCCGTCACCCAGCAACTCGGGCGGCACCGAAACCATGTTGACCCGTATTCCGGCACTGCTCCAACGTCGGGCAGCCACCTTGGCCAGGTTGCGCTGTGCCTCCACGGCAGCGGACCAGGCGGCCAGACCTGCCGCTCCACCGAGGGAGATCGTAGGCAGAACCAGAACGACGGAGCCACCGGCATCCAGGCGTCGATGTGCGGCCTGGAACACGAGCAACGTGCTGCGGATGATGGACTCGCACCGCAGGTCCCATCCCCCGCCGTCGAGGTCCGTCAAAGCCTGGGACCGTGCCGCACCCGGTGGGATGTCAGCATGGACGACGACCTCGACTCGGCGATCACCACACGCCTCGGCGAAGCATGCCTCGACCGAATCGGGCTGATCGAGGCTGACACCGGTACCCCCGATCGACACCGTCTCGTGACCACGGGCCGCGAGCGCGCCGAGGATCTCCCGAACCAGGGGCGACTGCGCTCCCACGACAACACTCACCGGCCGGTCGAGGTCATCGAACTGGTTGTCCATGGGGGCCTCCTTCTGATCGGCGCAGCTCCTGCCCGTGATCTCCTGTCGAGCGCCGCATGCCCCGGGGTTGTCGTGGAACACGCATCTCTGCCCGAAGCTTCGGAACGACCTCGGATCCGATCAATTCGATCTGCGGTCGGATGTCGTCGGCGGAGATCCCGCTGCTGTGGATTCTGATGTTCACCGCATCCGCCCCGGACACGGACACCGCGGTTGCGAGCTGCGACGCGATCTCATCGGCATCGCCCGAGGTGATCAGCTCATCGGCACCCCATGCCGCCACCGCGCTCGGCGCTGCGTAGGAAGCGTAGAGACCGACCTGGGCGTCGATGTGCGAGCGCGGTGGTGCTCCGAGCCAGACGCGACGGTTCAGGATGGCGGTGCCGGTGCCGCCTGCCGCCCGGTACGCATCTGCCACGGTACGGAGGTGTTCGGCGGTGGACAGCGAGTCGAAGAGGATCCCGGCTCCGAGACGAGCTGCCCGCTCGGAGGCCGCCACACTCATGGCGGTCCCCAACACGGGAACGGGATGATCGCGACAGTGGGCGATCGCCCGGTCACCAGCGACGATCTCACCGACACGCCCGTCGAGAGATGCAGCCGAGCCCGAGAGCATCTTGACCAACGGTCCGAGCTGACGTCGGTAGCGAGGCATCCGCTCGGTGTGTGGAATCTCCATCACCTCGAAGTCACCCGCGAGAGAACCCGGAGCGACACCGAGTATCACGCGGTCGGGAAATCGAGCAGCGAGCCAGGCCGTGTCCTCCGCGACCTGGGCGACGGGCTTGAGTGGCAGCAGCATGGGACACGGCCCGGCCCAGCCCACCTCCATCGCGTCGAGGAGGAACCCAGCCATCTGCAGTGGACTCGGGAGGTAGCCGGAGAAACCTCCGTGATGCTCACTCACCATGACGCCGTCGAACCCGGCAACCGCCGCGAGGCGCGCCTGGGTCCGGAGTTCCTCCACGATCTCCGGAGCGTCCAACTCGTTGTGGGGATAGAGACGAAGCGAAACAGAACCTGACAGCTCGAGCGGCGACATGCGGAGTCCTCCTGGGCAATGGCAGGGCCCGGCTCGTCCGGTTCGATCGGAGCCACAGGACCTCGGATTCACCCTACCCAGGGGTCACTCCGGGTAGGGACCCCGTCCCGTTGCCTGCTGACTCAGCGAGTTCCCTGGCACGGGAGTAGTCGGGCTTGCCCGACGGCTGGCGAGGCACCTCTTCGACCACGACGACGTCGCGTGGCACCTTGTAACCCGGCGATGTGCCCGCGGCAGTGCTCCGCGATGTCCTCGACGCCCGGCGGCATCCATGCCCGAGTCGGACCTGCAGGATCGCAGCGACCCTCTGGCCCCACCGCTCGTCGGGCAGACCGACGACCAGTGCGTCGAACACGGCCGGGTGGGCCTTGATGGCCGACTCGACCTCCTCGGGGTAGATCTTCTCCCCACCGGAGTTGATGCACTGGCTCCCCCGGCCGAGCAGGGTCATCGTGCCGTCGAGTTTCGAGGCGGGCGAAGTCGCCCGGCACCGCGTAGCGCTTGCCCTCCACCTCGATGAAGGTGGCGGCGGTCTTGACCGGGTCCTTGTAGTAGCCGAGCGGGACATGGCCACCCCTGGCCATGCGGCCGACCTCACCGGGCTGGACGGGCTTGTCGTCATCGTCGATGACGATGGTGTCGGGTCCCCGGTTGACGTTGATGATGCCGCTTCCTTGCTGTGGCCGGTGTCCCTGGCGAGGAGCTTGCCCCCGGTGAAACCGGTCTCCGAGGCGCCGACCGCCTCGGTGATCAGCACGTCCGGCAGGAGCTCGAAGAGCCGCTCCTTGACCACCGGGCTGAACACCGCCGCGCTCGACGACACGATGAACAGCGACGACGCGTCGTAGTCACCCTCCACGTACGCGTCGATCAGCGGGATCGCCATCGCGTCGCCGGTGATTCGCGATGCCCTTGATGTCATGGCCCTCGATCGCCGCCCAGACCAGGTCCGGGTCGAACTTCTCGAGCAGCACCACCGTGACACCCTTGAACAGGTTGCCGAAGGTGCCCCACTGCGCGGCACCGTGCATCAACGGTGCGAGCACGAGTGCCTTCGACGGACCTGCCTCGACACCGTCGCGTGCCAGTTGGTACTCGTCCTCGACGAATTCGCCGGTCGCGAAGTTGATGCCGCCGCCGAGCGTACGGAACACGTCCTCGTGGCCCCACATCACTCCCTTGGGCATACCCGTCGTTCCCCCCGTGTAGAGGACGTAGAGGTCCTCGGCGCTGCGGGGCGCGAAGTCGCGCTCCGGGGATTCACCGGCCAATGCCTCCTCGTAGTCGACCCCACCCGGTGGGAGCGGGGTGTCGCTGCCGTCGTCGATGACGAGCAGGTGCTCGAGAAGCGGGAGTCTCTCCCCGACGACGACCGACCGTCGGAGCGAACCGACCCTGCAACACACACGCCACCGCGTCGGCGTTATCGAGCAGGTACAGCAGCTCGTCCTCCACATAGCGGTAGTTCACGTTGATCGGGACCGCACGCAGCTTGAAACAGGCGACCATCGTCTCGACGAACTCGATGCTGTTGTACGCGTAGACCGCGACATGGTCGCGTTCCCCGACTCCATTGGCTGCGAGGTGGTGGGCGAGCTGGTTGGACCTGGCCTCGAGCTCTCGGTAGGTGATCTCGTGATCGCCACAGATCAGTGCGGTGCGTTCCGGGACTGCATCGACCGCGTGTTCCACCAGGTCAGCAAGGTTGAAAGCCATACGCCGGAGCTGAACACGTCCCACAGAACACGACAACCGCCCGTTGCGCCCAGTGGGATCGTTCCCACTTCGTTCAGATTCCGGTGTGCGGGACAGCCCGGGCCGCGCGCCAGCGGAAGTGTGATCTACTGCGCTGCATGCCCGCGGAATCCACCTTCACCATGGAACTCCCCTACCGCCGGAGCGTCGGACCCGTGGTGGGTGAGTTCCTGACAGCGCTGCGGGACCAGCGCATCCTGGCCAGTCAAACATCAGTTGGCAGGGTCATCTGTCCACCGCTCGAATACGACCCGGCCACCGGGGAAGCGCTCGATGCTGAACTTGTCGAGGTGGGCCCCGGCGGCACGGTTCAACAGTGGGCCGAGATACTCGAACCACTGCGAGGACATCCGTTGGACCACCGGTTCTGTTTCGCGTTGATCCTTCTCGACGGTGCCGACACGGCCATGCTCCACGCGGTCGACGCCACGGAACTCGCCGCGGGAACACGGGTCGCACCCCGCTGGAAGAAGGACCGGGTCGGCCACATCACCGACATCGAGTGCTTCGAGGTGGATCAATGACCGACTCCACCACCGCCCATCCGGTGC
Source organism: uncultured Microthrixaceae bacterium (assembly GCA_963805905.1). Taxonomy (GTDB): domain Bacteria; phylum Actinomycetota; class Acidimicrobiia; order Acidimicrobiales; family Microtrichaceae; genus JAMLGJ01. Next base: position 973,646 of record CAWDVV010000001.1, on the reverse strand, counting down.
GCTTCATACAGCAGCTGATCTCGTTGGAATATGAGGTCGTCAGGCCACCTGTCAGCCAGGCCTTCGGCGCGGCGCTCGTCGAGGGGCGGATCATCGGACACCGCTGCCCCGACTGCGGCCTCGTCTATGTACCGCCCAAGGGCTTCTGCCCCATCTGCGTCGTGGAGACCACTGCGCAGGACCGGGTCGAGGTCTCGGATCGCGGCGCCGTCGTGTCGTGGACGGTCCTGACCCCTATCCAGTACCACGGCCAGCAGGAGCGTGAGGACTACGCCCTGGCGAGCATCCTCCTCGACGGGGCGTCCGGAACCATCGGACAGCAGCGACTCCTCGAGGTTCCACTCGATGAGATCCATGTCGGCCTGCGGGTCGAGGCTCTCTGGGCGGAACCGGATCAGCGACACAACGATGCAGGCGCCCGCGGCTGGAACTTCGGGGCGTCGATCCTCGGATGGCAACCCAGTGGCGAATCGTCGACGGACCCCACAGCTCTGGCAGAGCACACGATCTGAGGATCAGACATGCGCGACGTCGCCATAGTGTCATTCGCCCAGACCCCCGCGTTGCCGCGGGTCGAGCTGACCGAGACCCAGATGCTCCTTCCGGTCATCAACAGGGCCATCGCGGATGCGGGGATCGACCGATCCGACATCGGGTTCACCTGCTCAGGTGCTGCCGACTACCTCCAGGGTGCGCCGTTCTCCTTCGTGGCCAATCTCGAGGCGACGGGCGCTTGGCCCCCGATCTCTGAGTCACACGTCGAGATGGACGGGGCGTTCGCCCTCTATGAAGCCTGGGTCCGACTACAGCACGGCGACGTCGACGTGGCACTCGCGTTCAGTTCCGGCATCTCGTCGCGATGCGACCTGCGCGAGGTCCTCGCCCTCCAGAACGACCCGTACTACGTGATGCCTCTGGGGGTAGACCACATCTCACTGGCCGCGCTGCAGGCACGCGCCCTGTTGGAAGCGGGCCTGGCGGAGGAATCGGACTTCGCCGAGATCGCCGCCCGAAGCCGTCGGGCAGCGCAGGGGAACCCCGCGGCACAGGTGAAGGGTGACTTCGACGTGGACGGATTGCTTTCGGAGCCATACGTCGTGGGCCCGTTGCGAGCCAGCGACTGCCCGCCGGTTTCCGACGGCGCAGCGGCGGTGATCCTCGCGGCAGGCGACCGTGCCCGCGAACTGAACGAACGCCCGGCATGGATCACCGGCCTCGACCATCGAATCGACCCCCACTATCCGGGCGTCCGCGACCTGACGACATCGGTCTCTGCCCGCATCGCCGGCGAGGAAGCCCGCGTCTCGGATGCCCCCGTAGAGGTCGTCGAACTGGACGCCGGGTTCAGCCACGAGGAGATCATCCTGCGCCGGGCTCTCGACCTCGACTCCGATGTGATGATCAACCCGTCGGGAGGATCCCTGTGTGCCAACCCGACGATGAGCACGGGCCTGATCAGGATCGGCGAGGCGTTCCGCCAGATCAGCGAACACGGCCGGCGCCGCACGCTAGGACACGCCGCGTCGGGGCCATGCCTCCAGCAGAACCTCGTCTGTGTCCTCGGAGAAGCGCCATGAGCGAACGCTGTGCAGTGGTCGGTGTCGGACAGACCCACCACACCAAGGTCCGTGATGACGTCAGCCTCGCCGGACTCCTCCGCGAAGCTGCGCTGAGAGCGCTCGGGGATGCCGAGATGACCTGGAAGGACATCGATGCGGTGGTGATCGGCACGGCGCCCGACAGCTTCGAGGGCGTGATGATGCCGGAGCTGTACCTGGCCGACGCCCTCGGTTGCGCGGGCAAGCCGATCATGCGTGTGCACACCGCGGGAAGCGTCGGCGGCTCGACCGCGGTGGTCGCTTCGCACCTCGTGAGTTCCGGGGTACGCGAACGGGTGCTCACCGTGGCCTTCGAGAAGCAGTCGGAGGGTGACACCACGTGGGGACTCTCGGGTGGACGAAGCGGCGGGGTCGGCGCCGGTGGCTACTTCGCACCACACATCCGTGCCTACATCGAACGCTCAGGGGCGCCGGAATACATCGGCTGGCTGGTGGCGGTCAAGGACCGCAAGAACGCACTCAAGAACCCGTATGCCCATCTGCAGCTTCCCGATATCACCCTCGAGTCCGTCCGCGACTCCCCCATGGTCTGGGAACCGGTCAGGCGTCTCGAGTCCTGTCCGACCTCCGACGGTGCCTCCGCGATGGTGCTCACCAACGAAAAGGGCGGCGATGCTGCATCGAAGGCTCCGGCCTGGGTGCACGCGACCGCTGTGCGGAGCGAACTCGGTTCCTTCCCGGGCCGCGACCCGGTGAACCCCAGAGGGGGTCGGGACTGCGCCGCCGATGTGTACCGTCAGGCCGGCATCTCCAACCCCCGGGAGGACATAGACATGGTCGAGTGCTACGTCCCGTTCTCCTGGTACGAACCGATGTGGCTGGAGAACCTGGGCTTCGCGGAGCAGGGCCGGGGCTGGACCCTCAGCGAGGACGGTGTCACCGAGATCGAAGGTGACCTGCCCGTCAACTGCTCCGGTGGGGTGCTCTCGTCGAACCCGATCGGAGCATCGGGGATGCTCCGGTTCGCCGAAGCGGCCTTGCAGGTGCGCGGCCTGGCCGGTGAGCACCAGGTCGACGGCGTCCGCACGGCGCTGGGCCACGCCTACGGCGGCGCCTCGCAGTACTTCGCAATGTGGATCCTGCGCAACACGAAACCCTGACCGGAAGTTGAGGCCATGAAAGCAACCGACATCAACCTGCTCGACCGTGATCGATTCGCCGAGGACATACCCCACGAATGGTTCACCTGGTTGCGCGAGAACGAGCCGGTGTTCCACCACCCCGAACCGGACGGTCCGGGTTTCTGGGTCGTCACGAAACATGCCGACGTGATCACCTGCAACCGCGCCTGGGAACGACTGTCCTCCGCCGGTGAGCGCGGCGGGGTGATCGCCATCGAGGAACAGCGAGAGGTGCAGATGAGCGAGGGACCCTCGATGGAGGGCAACCTCATGCTGCAGATGGATCCCCCGCGCCACACCAGATACCGCAAGCTGGTGAACAGGGGTTTCACACCACGGATGATCCAGCAGCTCGAACCACACATCCGCGAGCTGACCGTGAACATCCTCGATGGGGCCCTGGCGGTTGATCCGTGTGATTTCGTGACCCAGATAGCGGCCGAGCTGCCGTTGGAGGTGATAGCGGAGCTCATCGGTGTCCCACGCGAGGAACGCCGCAAGATCTTCGACTGGTCCAATACGATGGTCGGCCAGGAGGACCCGGAGTACGAGGTCGATGAGGACGAGGTCAGACAGGCCCAGATCGAGTTGTTCCTCTACGCACAGCAGCTGGCCGAGAAGCACCGCGAGAGCGCAGGCGACGACATCATCTCGGAGCTGCTGTCCGCGGACATCGACGGCGAGTCCCTCTCGGACATGGACTTCAACCTGTTCTTCCTGCTGCTGACGGTGGCCGGCAACGAGACGACCCGCAACGCCATCAGCCACGGCATGCAGGCGTTCATCGAGAACCCCGAACAGTACGACCGGCTGGTGGCAGACCCCGCCGGGATGATCGAGACAGCCACCGAGGAGATTCTGCGCTGGGCTACACCGGTGCTCTACTTCCGCCGTAACGCCACCACAGATTTCGAGCTGAAGGGCCACCAGATCTCGGAGGGGGACAAGGTCACGCTCTGGTACATCTCGGCCAACCGTGACGAGGACGTCTTCGAGGACTCCTTCGCCTTCGACATCGGGCGTACACCCAACGACCACGTCGCGTTCGGTGGCGGCGGCCCCCACTTCTGTCTGGGAGCACAGCTGGCCCGCCTGGAGATCAGGGTTCTGTTCGAGGAGCTGGCCAAGCGGGTCTCGAGGGTCGAGCCCCTGGAGGGTCCCGACCGCCTGCGCTCCAACTTCATCGGGGGGATCAAGCACCTACCGGTGCGGTTCCACCTTCACTAGCCCCCACGAGCGGGGTGCTCACCGGCCGCCCCTGGCGACGCGAGTTCACTGACGGCCCATGGCGGCGCGACCCTCGGCAGCGGCAACCGGCTGGTCCTGGTCGGTAGGGCGCTTCACGAGCTGGATCTGAACGGACCGGAGGACACCCTCGAAGGTGAACGGACCGTCGTAGCGATCACTCACAGGCATTCCGTGGTCGTAGCCCACGCTGGAACCGACACTGGAGATGACACGCATGGCGAAGGGGATCTCCGCCTGGCCCACCGGCTCGCCGTCGAGCACGATCGTGGCCGTGGCGCCATCTCCGGTACGGCGGAACCGAACTCCCAGGGTCGACTCCCCCGCCGGCAGCACGTCTGACTCGATGACCGTGTGATCCCCGAACGCGTTGTAGTCGAACACGAGCCGGTCATCCTGCACGAACAGCACGAGCCCGGCGTTCCCATTGCCGAGCGAGTAGAGGACACCCTCCTGGCCCTCGTCGCGTTCCACCGTGGCTTCGAGATCCCAGCTGCGTCCCCCGACCGCGGCCGAGACCTGACCGGGAATCGGCGACATCGGAGGGCGGTACGTGTAGCGACGATCGGGACGATGCGGGGTGTGCTCCGCAAACCGGGTTCCGAAGAGTTCGATCATCCGGTCATCGAGGGGCAGCACACCGTGTGCCTCGGCCTCTGCCCACCACTGCGTGACGAGTGCCTCCAGGCGTTCGGGCTGCTCGGATGCGAGGTCGTGGCACTCGGAGGGGTCGGTCGTGAGGTCATACAGCTCCCAAGTGTCATCGTCGAAGGGGGTTCCCTCGTCATGGTGGGTCACCGCCTTCCATCCGTCGGCGTACATGCCCCGGTGACCCATCATCTCGAAGTACTGCACCGAATGTCGGCTGGGAGCCTCCGCGTTGGCCGGGTCGAACGTGTAGGCCATGGAGGTGCCGGCGAGCGGGAGTTGCGGTACACCGCGGAAGGTCCTCGGAGCCTCGGTGCCGACCAGGTCGTAGATCGTGGCCGCGATATCGGTCACGTAGTGGAACTGGTGCCGGATACTCCCGGCGTCGCGGATCCCACCGGGCCAGTGCACGATGCACGGTACATGGACCCCTCCCTCATGGGTGTTCGACTTGTACCAGCGAAACGGTGTGTTCCCGGCCTGCGCCCAGCCCCACGGGTAGTTCGTGTGGCTACGCGGACCGCCTATCCCGTCGAGTTGGTCGAGCGCCTCCTCCGGTGTCTCGAACAGGAAGTTGAAGAACTTCATCTCGTGGAGGACACCGAAGGGACCGCCCTCGCGACTCGCCCCGTTGTCGGAGAGCAGCACGATCACCGTGTCATCGAGCAGGCCCATCTCCTCGAGTCCATCGGTGAGCCGTCCGATCTGGTCGTCGGTGTGCTCGAGGAAGGCAGCGAAGGCCTCCTGCAGGCGTGCAGCGAGGAGACGCTGGGCCTCCGGGAGCTCATCCCACGGCTCGACCCCGGGGTTGTGGGGAGCGAGGTCGGTGCCGGGCGGGATCACACCGAGTTCCTGTTGCCGCTCGAACCAACGGCGGCGGCTCTCGTCCCAGCCGCCGTCGTAGCGGCCCCGGTGCCGCTCCAGATACTCGGCGGGCGCCTGGTGAGGGGCGTGGGTGGCTCCGAGCGCCAGGTAGGTGAAGAAGGGCCGGTCCGGACGTATTGACACCGAATCGTTGATGAACTCGAGGGTCCGCTCGACGAGGTCCTCGGTGAGGAAGTAGCCCTCCTCGGGTGTGCGGGGCGGGTCGACGCGGTGGTTGTCGTAGGTGAGGTCCGGGGTGAACTGGTCGGTCTCACCATCGAGGAACCCGTAGAAGCGATCGAATCCCCGCTGCAGCGGCCAGTTGTCGTACGGGCCGGCAGCCGAGGCCTCCTCCATCGGGCAGAGGTGCCACTTGCCGACCATGAATGTCGAGTAGCCGACCTCACGCAGGGTCTCGGCCATGGTGGTGGCCTCGTCACCGATCCGACCCCGCATGTGCGGAAACCCGGTGTTGAAGTTGGAGATCGCCCGCATGCCCACCTCGTGGTGGTTGCGGCCCGTCAGCAGTGCCGCCCACGTGGGCGAACAGAGCGCAGTGACATGGAAGTTGCTGTAGCGGATGCCGCCCTCGGACAACCGGTCGACGTTCGGGGTCGGGATGTCCGAGCCGTAGCAACCGAAGTGTGAAAAGCCCAGATCGTCGAAGAGGACCACGAGAACGTTCGGGGCATCCTTTCCCGGATGCGACGGCTCCGGCCACCTCGGTTCGGAGTCCGCCAGGGTGCGCCCGATCCTGCCCTCGAAATCCTGCACACCAACCACCTCATACCTCTTCTGGCACCTGTCGTCTTCCAGTACCTGTCGTTGCGATGCCCACGGGACGCGCATGGCCCCTGCCGGCCATGTGCATTCTGGCGCCTGGAGTCCGCCCGGGGCACAGATGCCATCCCACTGGGTGAGAGGGCCATCGACCACGTACCGCCGCCCTCTCCTAGAGTCGGCCACGAGTACCGCCCGCGCATCGAGAGCGGGGCGTTCGACCACACTCCGGAGGAAACAGGACCGTGGACCACGAGGTGTTCCAGAGGATCGAGGAATCGAGCGGCGAACTCGCCCGACTGTCCGCTGACGCAGATGAGCTCGGCAGGTTGAGCGACGAAGCAGCCAAGGTGTTGAAGGCCACCGGAGTGGTCCGGATGCTCCAGCCCACCAACTTCGGGGGCTACGAGGCCGATCCCCGCGACTTCCTCGCGGCGGTGATGGAGGTGGGCCACTCGTGTCCTTCCGCTGGCTGGATCTCGGGTGTCGTGGGCGTACACCCGTGGGAGCTCGCGCTCGAGCGACGAGAGACTCCAGCAGGAGGTTTGGGGTCAGGACGTGGACACCTGGATCGCCTCGCCTTACGCACCTATGGGCACCGCCACGCCTGTGGACGGCGGCTACACGGTGGACGGACGATGGAGCTTCTCCTCGGGAACCGACCACTGTGACTGGGTCGTGCTGGGCGCATCCGTTCCAGGCGGCGGCAAGGACGGCATACCCTTCATGGTGCATGTCATGCTGCCCCGAGCCGACTACCAGATCGACCCCGACTCCTGGAAGGTGATGGGGCTCGAGGGCACCGGCAGCAAGGACGTCGTGGTCAGCGACGCCTTCGTGCCGACCTACCGGACCATGGATGCGGCAAAGGTGATGGACGGGCGGGCTGCCGCCGAGGCAGGTCGCGACGAACCGCTCTACCGGATGCCGTGGTCGACGATCTTCCCCTGTGCCATCGCCGCCGGTCTGATCGGAATCGCCGACGGAGTGCTCGCGCACGCACTGGACTACCAGAAGGGCCGGGTCAACGCGGTGGGGGTGTCCCAGGTGAGTGACCCGCACTCGCGCCGCACCCTCGGTGAGGCTGCTGCGGACCTCCGGGGAGCGCGGACACAGCTGCTCTTCGAGGTGGGAGAACTCCATGACCGACTCGCCACCGGCGGGAAGGTGACGCTGGCCGACCGGGTCGCCATGCGCCGCGACCAGGTGCGTGTCGCGTGGCGGGCCGTCGACGCTGCCGACCGGGCGTTCACCTGCTGTGGCGGCAATGCCGTGCGTCTGGACAAGCCGGTGCAGCGGTACTGGCGTGCGATGCACGCTGGAATGAACCACGCTGTGTTCGTACCCGGACCGGTGTACGACGATGCCGCCGGCATGCTGATGGGCCAGAAGCCCACGGGCCCGGCAGCAGTCACCTTCTGACCGACGAGATTCTGTTCTGACCGACGAGATTCTGACCGACGCCACCAGCTCACCAGGGAGTACACACATGCACGGCACCGACCTGACTGCGGAGGCCACGAGCAGGACCCTCACCACCGCCGATGGCGAGCTGCACTACCACGAGGCTGGTGAAGGACCCCCGTTGTTGCTGGTACACGGATCCGGGCCCGGTGTCAGCGGCTGGGCGAACTTCGGGCAGAACCTCCCCCTCTTCGCGCAGCACTTCCGTGCCCTGGTGCTCGACCTGCCGGGTTTCGGCACGAGTCACGCGGTCGACACCAACCCGGTTGTCGCCGCTCCCGGCGCGGTGGTGAGCTTCCTCGACGGACTCGGTATCGACCGCCTGGCGATCCTCGGCAACTCACTCGGCGGAGGAGTCGTTGCCCAGTTCGCCGCGGCCAACCCCGACCGCGTGAGCCGACTGGTGACTCTGGGCGGCGTGGGGGTGCCCTTCTTCAGCGCGCTCCCGCCCGAGGGCATCATCCGGCTGGTCGAGTTCGTGGACGATCCCACCCGCAAGGGGCTCTTGCGCTGGATGCGCTCCATGGTCTTCGACCCCGCCGTGCTCACCGACGAGTTCGTGGAGACCCGCTGGAACGCGGCGAACGACCCCGACGCCCTCGCAGCCATTCGGTCGATCTACAGCCAGGATCTCCTGGATGTCTACCGTCCGATAATCCTCGACAACCCCGAGACCCTCGGGATGCTCCGCCGGATCAAGGCGCCGACGCTGCTCACCTGGGGCCGCGACGACCGCGTGACACCCCTCGACGGCGCCATCGCACCCCTGCGCCTCATCCCGAGATGCGAGCTACACGTGTTTCCCGACTGCGGTCACTGGGCAATGATCGAACGCAAGGCCGAATTCGAGAGCGTCGTACTCTCGTTCCTGCTGCGCGACAGGGAGTGACCGTGGAGGATCGACCTGAGCGCCGGACAGCTCACTCCGCTGCCGCTGCGCGGCTCCTGGAAGCGGCTCACCGGAAACGGCCGTGCCGACCCGTTCGGGAACTGCTTCCCGACGGCGGACTCGACGACGGCTACGAGGTGCAACGGATCGTGCTCGCCGAGGGATCGGGCTCACGTCGCCGCGTCGGGCGCAAGATCGGGCTCACCTCTCCCGCAGTGCAACAACAGATGCAGGTGGACACCCCGGACTTCGGCGTGTTGTTCGCCGACATGGCATTCGGCGACTCCGAACCGATCCCCTTCGCCGAACTGCTCCAGCCCCGGGTCGAGGCGGAGATCGCGTTCGTGATGGGTGCAGATCTGCCCGACCACGACATCACGGCCGCGGAGTTGCTGCGCGCCATCGATTTCGTCCTCCCAGCCATCGAGGTGGTGGACAGCCGGATCGCGGACTGGGACATCTCCATCTTCGACACGGTCGCCGACAACGCATCATCGGGTGTGTACGTCACCGGTGGAGCTCCACGACGTCTGGAGGACATCGATGACCTCCGCTCGGCCGAGATGACACTCGTGGCCAATGGCGAGGTCCTGAGTTCGGGCAACGGGGCTGCTTGTCTGGGACACCCGTTGAACGCCGTGCGGTGGCTGGCGAACGCGGTCGCCGAACGGGGCGAGCCTCTGCAAGCCGGTGAGCTGGTTCTGTCGGGAAGCCTGGGACCCCTCGTGCCGGTGCAACCGGGGACGACCTACGAGGCGCGAATCGGCGGCCTCGGTTCCGTTCGGGCATCCTTCGCCGAGCAGCACTGAGTCCGCCGACAACAACAGCGGCCTCCGCCCGTCCCGCTCTCCGGTACGGGTAAATGCGCCCCGAAGCAGACCTTGTGAGGATCGGAGACATTCAGGAGCGGCGTGCCCTGCATGTCCGCTCACACCAAGGGGGACAAGTTGCTACGAGCGAAACCATTGGTCGTCGTCACGGTGGTATCGGCGCTGCTCGCGCTTTCCTGCGGTGGACGCGACAACGAGCCCGTCGGTGCCGACAACGGAGCCACCGAGCCGACAACGTCCGAGGTCGCCGGTGGCGGCGGAAACAACGGTGTGGACTGCTCCACCGAGACACCGGCAGCAACCGAGGTGGGGGTGACCGAGGACACGATCACGATCGAGGTGATGGCCGATGTCGGATCGTCGGTGGCGCCAGGGCTCTTCCAGGGCAACCATGACGCACTCAAGGCATTCGAGAAATACGTGAACGACAACGGTGGCATCGCCTGTCGCAACCTCGAGGTCAAGCTGTGGGACACCAAGCTGGACGCGGACGAATCGCTGAACGGCCAGATCGACGCCTGTAAGAACTCCCTGGCGCTCGTGGGCAGCAATGCCCTGTTCAACCCGGATGTGTCCACCATGGCGAACTGCGAGGACTCGGCCGGCGAACCGACCGGCCTCCCGGATATCGCGGCTTTGGCCAACGACATCAACGAAAGGTGCAACGACACCACCTACCTGATCCAGGGCGTCTCGGACAACTGCGATGTGCTCACGGGTGAGCGCCCGCTGACCGCGTTCACCGGGTTCACCGACTACCTGCTCGAGCAGAACGACGACGACCTCCATGGTATGTTCATGGTTCCCGGTGACCTCCCCACGACCGTTGTCTCGGCGACCTACCAGATCAACGCGGCCGAGCAGGCCGGTGTGGTCTGGGACGACGTGGTCAGGGTGTCGGGGCGTGCCGAACAGGCGGCGTTCACCCCGTTCGTACAGATGCTGAAGGCAAACGACAGCAACTACGTCTACAACGGCTCGAACGACCGGGCGATGACCGCGATGCGCAAGGAGACCGCTGCCCAGGGCGGCACGAGTGTGGACGTGTGGGGATGCTCGCTGGGTTGCTACACACCGCAACTTCCTCGAAACGGCCGGCAGCGATGCCGAGGGCACGTATGTGTGGATGCAGTTCCTCCCCTTCGAGGAGGCCGACACGAACCCTGCGCTGCAGGCATACGTCGACTCGGTCGGGATCGACAACGTCGATTCGTTCGGTGCCCAGGCGTGGCAGGCCGCCATGTTGTTCCAACAAGTCATCAACGACATCGTGGAGACCGACGGGATCAACGGGATCACCCGGGCGCGGATGCTCGAGGTTCTCGGGGAGACCGATGATTTCACAGCAGACGGGTGGATGGGCTCCGAGGGCAAGGACCTCCGCGGGTTCAGCTCCTGCTTCGTGGTCCTTCAGGTCCAGGACGGGAAGTTCGTCCGGGTCTTCCCCGAGGAGAGGGGCACGTTGAACTGCGATCCGGACAATCTCACCAACTTCAAGCTCGACCCCGAACAAGAGGCCACGAAGATCCCGTGACCATGCAGTCCCCACGGGCGAATGGCTCCGCCGTCGTTCCAAGAGGTGACCAGAGATGATCGACCGTCTGAAGAGGAGTCCGGGCAGAACGGTCGCGATCGTCGTCCTGGCGGTGGCGGTACTGATCGTCGTCGTAGCGAACCAGGGCTCCGCTCCGTACAACGTGGAGAACATCGGCACCATGCTGCTCGTCGGGGCAGCGCTCGGAGGCATCTACGCAATCCTCGCCGCCGGGCTCGTGGTCACCTACGCCACCACCGGCATCCTCAACTTCGCACACGCTGCCATAGGCGTGTTCCTAGCCTTCGTCTACTGGCAGTTGAAGGTGGGGTGGGGCTGGCCGACCCTCGTGTCGCTGGTGGTCGTTTTGCTCATCGTCGCCCCGCTGCTCGGCATCACACTGGACATCCTGCTGATGCGCCGGTTGCGTGAGGCATCGGTGATGGTGCAGCTCGTGGTGACCGTCGGGCTGATGCTGGCCTTCATGGGGATCACCACGACCATCTGGAAGCCGACAACGCCCCGCGCCACACCATTCATCATGGACGGAGGGGTCGAGATCGGGGGCATAACCGCGACCTGGCACCGGATCCTCACCGTCGCCCTTGCCGCCGCGATCGCCATCGCACTGCGGGCCTTCCTGTACCGCACACGCCTCGGGATCTCGATGCGAGCCGTCGTCGACAACCGCGGCCTCGCCGGGCTGACCGGCGCCAGACCCCAGTTCATCAGCGGTGCGTCCTGGGCGCTGGGTTCGATGACCGCCGGGCTGGCCGGCATCCTCATCGCACCCGAGACCGGAATGGAGGTCGAGCGCCTAACGCTTCTCATCGTGATCGCCTTCGCCGCCGGTGCGATCGCCCAGCTGAAGAGCATCCCGATGGCATTTGTCGGAGCGATGATCATCGGCCTCACGACCGCGTACGCGACCGTGTTCATGTCCTTCGGTTCCGACTGGCGCTATGCCCCCGAGGCAATCCCTGCGGTGATCCTCTTCATCGCGGTCATGTTCCTGCCCGGCGCCCGCCTGGAAACCGGCCAGACCCGCGTGACCAGGAGAACCGAGAGGATCACCAAGCCCTGGGAGGCCCTTCTCGCCGCGGTCGCGATGGTGGGAATCGTCGCGGTCTGGGCCAACGGTTGGATTCCGTTCCCGGGCACGACCTTCGGTGAACGCACCGAGGTCTGGCTGGGTCGCGGTGCCGGATTCCTGGTGCTGGGACTCATCATGTTGTCCCTGGTGCCGCTCACCGGCTGGGCGGGTCAGTTGACCTTCGCCAACTTCGCGATCGCGGGAATCGGAGCGCTGCTGTACGCGCATCTCGGAGGCCAGTACGGCGAGCCCTACGGCATCGTGTTGGTGATGCTCGTCTGTGCTCCGCTCGGGGCACTCATCGCCCTGCCCGCGCTGCGGGTCAAGGGTCTCTATCTGGCGCTGGCGACGATGGCGTTCGCCGAGTTCGCCGACAAGGTGATCGTGCGCCATCCGAGCATGCTCGACTCCACGGCTGTCGGAGCGATGTACAGCCCACTGCGGCTGTTCGGCTTCCAGATGAGCAGTGACCCGGCGGACCGCAAGGCCTTCGTGATCTTCCTCGCCATAGCGTTCGCGGCGTTGTTCCTCGGTCTGGCGATGCTCCGCCGAACCAGGTGGGCGAGACGCTGGATCGCAATGAACGACAGCGCTGTTGCCTCGGCGATGGTCGGGGTGAGCCATACGAGGAACAAGATCATCGTGTTCGGCCTCTCGGGGGCTATCGCAGGTCTCGCCGGCTGCATGCTCGGAATCTCCGCCGGCTCCTTCCGCGTCGACTCGTTCCCGCTGTTCGCAGGTCTCCCACTCGTGCTGCTTCTGGCAGTGCAGGGGTTCCGGTATCCGGTCGCCGCCTTCGCGGCCGCCATCGGCCTCGCCAGCTTCCCTGCGATGTACGAACTCCTCGGCGAACCCAGCTACCTCACGGCGATCGCTCTTATCGGCCCGGGAATCGCAGCCATAGTCATGGTCTACAGACCAGACGGTGCCGTGGCGGCCACAGGCCGCAAGCTGGCCGTCTACCTCCCCTGGAGACAGGACGCCAGGGACGACAAGGAGCTGCGTGTCCAGAAGGAACGTGCCGACAACATAACCAGGGCCGAGATCAACGATCTCGGCCTCACCAGGGCCTTCACGGCGGACGTGGTCGCACAGCTGGACCGGGTGCTGGAGGTAACCGATGAACTCCTGGTCGACCAGCGGGTATCGGGCCCCTCGACCGACGCCCACCGGCGGGTTACCGATTCCGATCAGGAGGTGCCTGATGCCGCTTCTGTCGGCTGAGTCGATCACGGTCCGCTTCGGTGGCATCGCCGCGCTCAACAACGCCACGGTGACCGCCGCGGCCGGCCGGATCACCGGACTGATCGGGCCCAACGGCGCCGGCAAGACCACTTTGTTCAACGTGATCAGCGGACTTCAGCCACCCACCGCCGGGCGTGTCACCCTCGATGGGCAGGACATCACGAACACCAACGCGTTCCGCCGTGCCCGGGTGGGCATCTCGCGGACCTTCCAGAAGCTCGAGGCGTTCAACAGCCTGTCCGCTCGTGACAACGTGCTGGTTGCCGCCGAACAGAGCAGAGCCTGGCGGCGCGGCGATGACTTCGACCCCCAGGAACTCGCCGACGAGCTGCTGGAGCGGGTCGGCATCGCGGATGTGGCCCCGTACATGGTCGGCACACTTCCCACCGGGACCGCGAGACGGGTGGAGTTGGCCCGGGCACTGGCGACCGCGCCGCGCATCCTGCTGTTGGACGAACCATCCTCGGGGCTGAACGAGGACGAGACCCAGTCGATGGCCCAACTCCTGAGCGAGTTCGCTGTCGGCGGTCTGGCGGTGCTCATCGTCGAACACGACATGTCGCTGGTCATGGGGACCTGCGACGAGATCCATGTGCTCGACTTCGGATCGGTGATCGCCAGCGGACCGCCTGAGACGATCCAGGCGGACGCCGCGGTCCGCACGGCCTACCTCGGCGCCGAGGTGGAGCTGTGAACGTCCTCGAGCTGCGCAACCTCCGAGCCGGCTACGGCTCGATCGACGTGCTCCACGGCCTCGACCTGGTTGTCTCCGCGGGACAGGTGCACGCCCTCCTGGGGCCCAACGGGGCGGGCAAGACCACCACCCTGTCGGTCTGTTCGGGGCAGATCCGTCCCTCGGCGGGACAGACACTGCTCTGCGGGCGAGACGTGACCGGCACGAGCAGCGACGCGCTCGCCCGCGGTGGAGTCTGTCTCGTGCCGGAGGGAAGGGGCGTTTTCCCGAACCTCACCGTCACCGAGAACCTGCGGATGTTCACCCATGCCGGAACCCGTTTCGCAGACGTGCAGGAGAGGGCGTTCGGTCAGTTTCCCCGACTCGCTGAACGCCGGGACCAACTCGCCGGCACGATGTCCGGCGGTGAGCAACAGATGCTCGCGCTGTCGTGGGCACTCGCCACGAACCCGGCGCTACTACTGCTCGACGAGCTTTCGATGGGTCTCGCCCCGCTCGTGGTCAAGGAGCTCTACGCTCACGTCGCCGACCTGGCCGACACCGGAATGTCGATACTGATCGTGGAGCAGTTCGCACAGACAGTGCTGGGTGTGTGCGACATCGCCTCCATCATGCTGCACGGCGGCATCGCCAGCACGGGCCCTCCGCACGAGATCGCCGACGACCTTGCCCAGGCCTACCTGGAGCCCCCGAATGACCACTTCGAAGGGAACGCAATGAGCAACACCGACGAGAACCTCTCACCCCGTCTCCAGGAATTCGTACGCGACGTCGACGACCTGAAGGTCACAGGTGGACGCGCCAATCCGGAACGCACCTGGATGATCCTCGGCGCGATCGCACTCATCGCCGGTGTCGTCGTGACCCTTGTGGCCTGGATCCGCACCGGCGGCACTTCCAACACCGGCGACTTCGCGGACTTTGCTGCGATGGGGCGCTTCGGCATGGCTCTCACCTTCGCAGGAGCCGCCTTGTTCGCCGTGATGTCGATCCGACGCTGGTTCCGCTTCTGGCTGGTCCGCCTCGTCTATGAGATGCGCGAGCAGTCCGACCGTTTCGACAGCGGGTTGGTGGCGGCGGTCGACCGAGACATCACCCAGCACCCCAGCGATGACCCCAGTAGCTCACCGCAGTGATCTCGGTGACAACCCAGCTGTCGGGATCGACGATGCGTCCGCCGGTGCCGTACTCGACATCGAAGCCTCCCGGGGTTGCAACGTAGAACGAGACCATGTGGTCGTTCGTGTGACGACCCAGCGTTGCCGACAGAGGCGCCTCGAGCTCACCGCAACGATCGAGGCAGCGACCCACACCGTCGATGTCGTCCACCTCGACCATGAGGTGAACGATCCCGCTCGGTACCTCTCCGGGGAACAGTGCGACACTGTGATGCCTGGGATTGCAGCCCAGGAACCGGATCCATGCATCTCCTGCTTCTGGGTCCGCTCCGGGAACGACTCCTGCCGGCAGCCGCATCGAATCGCGGTGCTGGAACCCCAACAGGTTCTCGTAGAACGCCATCCCGGCGTCCATGTCCGGCTGTGGGATGACCACGTGGCCGAGCCCGAGTCCACCGGCCACGAAACGGGTGCCCGTGCGTGGAACCAGAGGTCGGTGATCGAGTGCGGGTCCGGCGTAGATCTCGAGGTGGTTCCCGGAGGGATCCTCGACGTGGAACATCGCTTCGACTTTGCGGCTCGCCAGTTCATCGGTGCTCGCCCCGCGCACCTCGATCCCGGCGTGTTCAAGTCTGGCCCGAATACGAGACAGCGCCTCGAGCCCTGCTGCTTCCCAGCCGACGGCGACGAGCCGGTCCCGCTCCGAAGCGGCGATCACCAGCCTCGCAGCATGTTCGTCAATCCGCGCCTTGACCATGGAGTCGCCCTTACGGCGCACCTCCATGTCGAGCCCCTCGCGGAGAAACCTCTCCCACGCGTCCAGGTCGGTCGCTTCCAGTCTCAGGTAGCCCAGTGAGCTGATGTCCATGCGGTCTCCGGTTCTGGTATCGATCGTCAGGACTCGGCGACCAGACGGTCCCCCGGCAGGGGATGATCACCATAGAGACGATCCTGGTAGCGACGCATCCCGGCGAGCCACCTGTCGATGTCCTGTGCCTTGTGGACGACCTGTCGGGCCACCTCCGGATGCGGAAGCACCCAGAAGCGACCCTCGGCGATCGCCTCGACGCACTGCCCGGCCACGTCGTCGGCCTCCAGCACGGCGTCCGTGGACGACACCCCGAGGGGTTCATCGGACGGTTCGGCCACCCGGGGATCGGGACTGTTCTCGGTGATGTTCGTGCGCACCGCCTGGGGGCAGAGCACGGATACCCCGATTCCCTGGTGGCCATGGGTGATGGCCAACCACTCGGCGAGCGCCACCGCGGCGTGTTTTGTGATTGTGTAGCCGAGCGATCCGACCTGGGTCAGCAGCCCGGCGGCCGATGCGGTGTTGAGCAGGTACCCCCCGCCCCGTTCGATCATCGACGGGAGCACCGCCCGAGCGGCATACACATGCGCGAGCACATGGACCTCCCAGAGCGCCTGGAGCATCTCGTCGGACTCCTCGAGTCCGCCCTGTGTCACGAAGCCGGCGTTGGAGCAGAACAGGTCGATCGGACCGATCTGTGACTCGGTGGAATCGACCAGCGCCTCAACCGCATCCGGATCCCGGACATCGAGCGCCGCTGCGCTGCCACCCACCGACGCCGCCACGGCTCTCGCCGAGTCGCCATCGATGTCGGCCACCACCACGTGACGGGCCCCCGATTCGTGCGTAGCAACCGCCAGGGCAGCTCCGATCCCGGAGCCACCTCCCGTCACCACAACCACCTTGTCGGTCATTTCCACGGAACCACCGTACGTGCGAGGCCGGGAATCGGCCGGGTATGCCTTCCGTCCACCGGGACGCGCCGGCCACGGCTGCCGCATTCGCATGCCTGCACTGAGAACGTCATCAGCCAACAGGCGGAAGGGAAGTCTCAAGCAGGCACTTCGGGGATGGTCGATCGACCGTGGTCTCTTTCGTGCACACTGGTGAGATGATCGAACGCCGCCGGGGTTGCATAGCTATTCAGCGATGGGCGACCGGGTTGCACGTAGGGCGGGTGCAATGAGCGCCTCCAAAGATCTTGAGGTCAGCGTCGAGGCCGATTGCGGGAACGCTCCGAAAGAGGCACAGGTCCGTGATTGGCTGATTGCCCTCGCCGAGGGTGACGTCGAATCTGTGTGTCGTGGACTCGATCTCGATGTCCGTTGGGACGTTGCTGGCGAGAACATCTTCGACGGAATGGACGAGGTACACAGATACGTAGCAGAACTCGCCGAGGATCACATCGAACGGCACATCAGCCACGCTCGGCAGGGGTCGGTGGTCGCGCGATATTGACGGTGTGCGGTCCCGATAGCGCCCGAGTAGCGGCTCGGTCGAGGGGCCGTTCCGGTGTGTTGATATGCACAGCCGAGATCTGCCGGCGTCGTGAGAGAATGGGGAGGTGAATCGACGCTCCCGGTGGTTGGCAGGCGCAGCGGCCGTGATTGGCGCTGCGCTCGTCGGCTGCTTCATATGGATTCTTGGTCTCGTCGGTCTTGCCAACAGAGCAGAATCCATATGTTTCGATGATGTCAACAATCACGTCGGATACGGCGCGTTCGAGATGTCCAGGGAGCTGTGGTCGCCGTCGTTTGAATGCCGCCTGCTGGGAAACTCAGTGAAGCCGATCGTCGTGCAGCATCCGCTCGAGGCGATCGTGACAATCGGCTGGGTCGTGGCGGTTCCCGTCCTATTTGCCGTTGTAGGACTGGCGGCAACAGTGCGCTGGGCGTGCAAGGCGCGTTGACGCAGATCAGCGCTCGCCCATCGGAGACATCGGCTCGTTGCTAGCGCCGATGATGATCGGATGCGAGCGCACGAAACCTCGACAGCGTGCCAGCCAGTTCATCGGCAGGATCAGGTGCCAGCCTGAGTTGCCGAGAACTACCACCTATCGCCGGGTGCGTGTCGTTCGTGATCGCTGCTCCTGAGACCTCAGCTGATGCCAGCGTCTCAGCTCGAGAGTGCAGGAGGGCGATCGGCGGGATCCTTGTTGATCGGGCTGGTCCAAACCTCACCCGGCAAGTTGGTACCGATCACCAACCGAGTTTGGGTGCCGGCGAGGGTGCGATGAAGCCATCCCGCTGGCGCTTGTAGCCGACATCCGGGCTGCACCTGGGTCACGTTTCCATGTTCGTCCTCGAACGATCCGGTGCCGGAGATCACCCAGGTGACTCCGTCAAACTCGTGCCAATGCAGGGCTTCGTCCTCCTCATGGACGTCATCGAACGCCAGGCCATGCAACCCCAAGGCGGCGACCTGCTCAAGCGCCTCGCGTTCGGCGATCGGGGTGCCGGTCGTGAACTCGTACATCATCAGATGGTCCCTTCGTCGAATCCGACGATGGCTCGGGCAGTCTGCCAGCGAGCGCCCACGGATATCCGCAGTCAATCACGGTTGCAACCGGCGTGCCCCGGATCACCCGTATAACAGCGGGACTGCGGCACACGAGCGCCTCAATCGATCGTGATCCAGTTGGTGGGCAACGGCGACCGGGTTGTAGTCAAAGCCGAAGATCGCAGATCTTGCGAAGAGTTTGCGACCGTCGCGCCCCTTGGCCTCACCGACAACGATGTAGGACGTGCCGATGTCATCCGGGGCGCTGGCCCCGGTGATCTCGAGGAAGACCGCTGTGGCGAGCCAACAGAGGCGCTCGTTGCCGTCCATGAGGTAACCGCCGTCCTCCCATGAGGCCCTACTGGGCGGCCCGACCGGCGGCTCGAAGTGCCTCGACGATGTTCTCGGGGTTGTACTTCGCTGCGCGACCCGGCCGGTAGGTCACCGATACGAGCGCCCCCGAGTACGGAAACGAACCATGTCGTTCATACAGGTCCCAGCACACGGGTGACCGGCGGTCCATTCCCACGTCGATTCCCTGGAAGGGGGCGAACCCGATCAACATCGGGGTGGCGGCCATCTCGGCCACCGGATTGCCGTCGACGAGCAGCTCGAAGTCCCATGTGAACTTCCGACCGGCCACTGCGCGGATGCTGACGGTGCTACGTCCCGGGGAGATCCGTCCACCATCCAGCCACGTCATCTCGCCGTAGTGGTTGTAGGCGAAGCGGACCTCGCCTCCCTCGATGTAGAGCGAGTAGCCACCGCCCTGGTCACCGTGGGCGACGAGCACACCCTGGTCATCGGCACCGTGATCCAACTCTATGTCGATCGTGAAGTCCCTGAACGCGATCAGCTGCTGGGAGCGGTAGCGCTCCAGTGCCGGGGTCCCGGGCAGCAGACGCACCTCCCGGTGGAAGATCTCGTCGTCGGGACGCCGCAACAGCTGCAGGAGCCCGGTGCCGTCATCGAGGGGGAACACCTGGTTGTCAGAGGCAGCCGATTCCCATGCCTCTGACAACTCGAGCACCTTGTCCGGACGTTGCTGGGCCAGGTCGACCACCTCGGTCGGATCCGACTCGATGTCGTAGAGCTCCCACTCGGAGTCGTCATAGGGCGCGCCCCGGCTGTGCAGTGCCACGAGCTTCCATCCGTCGCGGTAGAAACTGCGGTTCCCGAAGCACTCCGAATACTGCTCGGCATGCGTGCTGTCCGAAGCCGATCCCGTGACGGCGCCGGCGAAGCTCGTCCCATCGAGACCCGAACGGGCAGGCGCGCCGATCAGGTCGAGGATCGTCGGATACAGGTCGGTGACGTATTGGTACTGCTCCCGCCTCGCTCCACGCTCATCCGGGGCGATGCCCGACGGCCATGACACCACCAGGGGCACCCGCACCCCACCGGCGTGCGTCGAGGCCTTGTACAGACGGAACGGCGTGTTCGAAGCCATGCCCCACCCACGCGGATAGTGCACCAGGGTCTGTGGCCCACCGATGAGCTCCGGATCGCGCTCCACATCCAGGTTCCAGCCGGTCAACGCGGCGAAACCGCCGAACTTCTTGTAGTAGCTGCGCGACCCCGTCGCTCCACCCTCTTCGGTGGCGCCGTTATCCGAGGTGAAGACCACAACCGTGTTGTCGAGGTCCCCCAGCGCTTCGATGGCCCGCAGGAGGCGGTCGAGGTTCTGGTCGACGTTGTCGACCATCGCCGCATACACCTCCATGTAGCGGGCGAACAGCGCCTGTTCCTCCACGCTGTGCTCGGACCATGCATCCACCTCGTGGCCGGCCTCCGAGTTGCGGGGCGGCAGCGAGGTACCGGGCGGGAACAGACCGAGCTCCAGCTGGCGGGCGAAGCGTTCGGCGCGTACCTCATCCCAACCGCGGTCGTAGCGACCACGCTGGCGGGCGAGGTCGGATTCCTTGGCGTGCAACGGGCCGTGGACGGCTCCGTGGGCCAGGTACAAGAAGAAGGGCCGGGTGGCGTCGTGAGCGCGGAGCTCCTTGAGATACCTGATCGCCTGGTCGGTGATGTCGTCGGTGAAGTAGTAGCCCTCGGGGTACTCGTCGATGTCCACCGGGGAGTTGTCACGGACCAGATAGTGGGGCTGGTGCAGGTTGGTCCAGCCCTCCAGCACTCCGTAGTAGCGATCGAACCCGCACTGCAGGGGCCAGGAGTCGCGTGGGGCAGCACCGTGCATGGCACTGTCGCGGGTGAGGTGCCACTTTCCCACCGCATAGGTGGCGTAGCCCTCGGAGCGCAGCGCCCGGGGCAGGGTCTCGATCGAGGGGTCCAACTCCATCGTCCAACCGGGGAACCCGGGGTCGAAGTTGGTCACCCCCGCATAGCCCGCCCGGTGCGGGTTGAGGCCGGACTGGATCGCCGCCCGCGAGGGAGAACACAACGGGGTGGTGTGGTAGTTCGTGAACCGCATGCCCTTCGCTGCGAGCCGATCCAGAGCCGGGGTGGGGATCTCCGATCCGTAGGGGCCGGTGTCGCTGAAGCCCATGTCGTCCACCACCACGAGGACCACGTTCGGACTCCCCGCCGGCGGGCGGACCGGTGCGGGCCACCACGGCGTCGACTCACCGACCGTACGGCCGACGACACCAACGAATCCGGGATCGTCGGTCATCCCCGTTGGAAACGCTCGTTCCAGATGGAGGTGGCTGTCCCCCGGACCAGTGCCGCCACACCGTGGAGGTCGATCTGGCGGACCGGACCGGTGACCGACACCGCTCCTATGGCGCGGCCGCTGCCGCGCAGGGGCGCTGCCACACATGCCAGACCCTCGTAGGACTCCTGGTGGTCGAAGGCCAACCCGGTCGAGGCGATGCGTTCGAGCTCGATCTCCAGCTCGGCCGACTCGGTGAAGGTGCTCGCAGTGCGTGCGACGAGCTTCTGGTCGAGCACCTCGGCAGTGGAGAGGGGGTCGTACGCGAGCATCGCCTTGCCGAGCGCGGTGCAGTAGGCGGGCTGGCGGCCGCCGAGCCGCGTCGGCAAGGGCACGCCGGGAACCAGGATGCGTTCGAGGTACACGACATCGGTGCCGTCGAGGATCCCCATCTGAACCGGGAACCCCGTGGCCACCGAGAGTGCCCGGAGATGGGGGCTGGCGACCTCGGAGAGGTGACGGTGGCGCGACGCAAGCCCTCCCACCTCGAACAGGCGCATGCCGATCCGGTACCCGGCGACCTCGCGCTCGATCCAACCGATGGAGGCCATCTGGTCGACCATACGGTGGACCGTGGACTTGGGCAGCCCGGTTCTCTCGGTGAGTTCCTGCAGGCTGAGCGCTCCATCGGTGTCGACAAAGGCCCCGATGATGCAATCGACCCTTCCCAGCACCGATCGGCGCGGCTCGTCGTCAGGGACCGCACGCGGGCCCGGCCCACCGACCTGAGCATCCAATTGGTCGTACTCAGGCTGTGGATTCAACTGTGTCTGTTGCATAGCGTCCCCCCGGAAGCCGACCAGTGTCGATGAGCGCGCCACGGTACCACCGGAGCTCCGGACACCAGCGAGGACCGTCCCGGCCACGTCGGCCGGCGGCTGTCGTAGCGAAACATCCCTACCTAGCCCGGGATGACCCCGGACTCCTTCTCGCCGCTCAATTCCACGGCGATGTCGATTATCTGGTCCTCCTGGCCTCCGACCAGTCGCCGCTCCCCACAGCGCAGGAGGATCTCCGCCCCGGACACGCCGTAGCGGTCGGCCGCCCGGTAGGCGTGGCGGAGGAAACTCGAGTACACACCCGCATACCCCATGATCAGGCTCAGACGGTCGAGCGCACACTCCCGGTCCATGACCGGACGCACCACGTCCTCGGCCACGTCGAACATCTTCAGGGTGGCGATACCCGAGCGCAGTCCCAGCCGATCGAGCACCGCAGCGAGGGCCTCGGTCGGGGTGTTGCCCGAACCGGCACCGAATGCCCGTGTGCACGCGTCGACCTGGACCGCGCCCGCCCGGATCGCCATCACGGTGTTGGCGACGGCCAGGGAGAGGTTCTGGTGGCCGTGGAAGCCGACCTGGGCATCGTCGCCGATCTCCGCGACGAGCGCGGAGACCCTGTCGCTCGCCTCGTCGAGGATCAATGCTCCTGCGGAATCGACCACGTACACGCACTGGCATCCGGCGTCGGCCATGATCCGCGCCTGCACGGCGAGGTCCTCCGGTGGGCGCGTGTGGCTCATCATCAGGAACCCGACCGTCTCGAGTCCGAGGTCGCGGGCGATCGCGAAGTGCTGGCGGGCGATGTCGGCCTCGGTGCAGTGCGTGGCGATCCGCACCACTGACACCCCGATGTCACGACAGGCCCGGATGTCATCCATGGTTCCCAAGCCGGGCAACATGAGCGCCGCGATCAACGAACGGCCGTCGGCCGCCTCGACGGCGGACTCCATGAGCAACCGTTCGTCCACCGCGGAGAACCCGTAGTTGTAGGAGGACCCCGACAGGCCGTCCCCGTGACTCACCTCGATCACCGGCACGCCCGCGTCTGCGAGGCCACCGACGACCTGACGCACCTCCTCGACGGTGAAACGGTGGTCCTTCGCGTGGGAGCCGTCGCGCAGTGACGAGTCGGTCACCCGCACGTCGAGGTCCTGGGAATAGGGCATGTCAATGCTCCTCAGGGGTCAATGAGCGAGCGATCTGATCACCGACGCGCGCCGCGGCCGCCGTCATGATGTCGAGGTTTCCCGAATAGGGAGGCAGGAAGTCGCCCGCACCCTCCACCTCGATGAAGATCGCGACCCGTCCTCGGCCGTCCGTCGTCACATCTGCTTCGATCTGTGGGGGCACCCGGAGTCGGTAGCCCGGGGCATACTCCTGAACCTCCGCGACCACCGCTTCGATCGATTCGGTCACCGCACCGCAGTCGACGTCGGGTTCCAGTGAGCAGAAGATCGTGTCCCTCATGGTCAGTGGCGGCTCCGCCGGGTTGAGGATGATGATGGCCTTGCCCCTCTCGGCTCCGCCGAGGACCTCGACCGCTGCGGCCGTGGTCGTGGTGAACTCGTCGATGTTGCTACGGGTTCCGGGGCCGGCCGACCTCGATGCGACCGTGGCGACGATCTCCGCGTATGCCACCGGCGTCACCCGCGACACGGCGTGGACCATCGGGATCGTGGCCTGCCCACCGCAGGTCACCATGTTCACGTTCAGCTCATCGATGTGGCTGTCCAGGTTCACCGGTGGGACCACATACGGCCCCTTGGCCGCGGGGGTCAGGTCGACCGCCCGGATCCCTGCATCCAGGTAGCGACCGGCGTTGGCCAGGTGCACCTGGGCGGAGGTCGCTTCGAAAACGATGTCGGGAAGCTCGTCCCGCGAGAGCAGCCAGTCCACACCGCCGGCGGACGTCTCGTAGCCGAGCTCCCCCGCCCTGCGCAGGCCCTCGCTGTCAGGGTCGATCCCGATCACGTAGCGAAGCTCGAGCGCGTCAGACCGCGAAAGCTTGTAGAGCAGATCGGTGCCGATGTTCCCGGTACCCACGACTGCTGCTGTTGGTAGTGCGCTCACGGGATCGATCCTCACAAGCCGTGCCCCTCAAAGCATCAGAACGTGCCGGAGAGCGGGACGGCCGTTGAAAACCGCCGCGATGCCCGAGTCGATCCATGCCGGGGCAGTCAAGAGGTGGAAACGGTTCACGGGCCCCGGGAACGGAGCCGGTCATGTACCTCCACCGTGGCCTGCGAGGACGTCGCGACCTAACCTCGCCGTATGGGCAAGCACGAGATCGACCCGGTCGACGGCCACCTGACCCAGATCGAGGAGCGGGGCTACACGATCGTGCCCGACGTGTTCGACCACGACACCGCGTCCGATCTGATCGAAGCGCTCGACCGCATGGAGTCTGAGCAGGGCATCCTCGCCTCTGACAACAGCTTCGAGGGGCGTTCGACTGTTCGGGTATACAACCTGCTCGCCCACGGGCCACTCTTCGAGGCGATCCCCGTGCAACCCGACATCCTGCGCATCGTAGAGGGAGTGCTCGACTCCGGATGCCTGGTGTCCTCGCTCTCGTCGATCGCGATCGGCGGGGGTGAGACCGCACAGCCGATCCACGCGGACGACCAGGTGCTGCCGCTGCCGAAGCCGCACGTAGCAACCGTGTGCAACACGATGTGGGCGCTTACCGACTTCACCGAGGCCAACGGCGCGACACGCGTGATCCCCGGATCGCACCTCTGGGACCACTCACCCACCTACGGCGCACACTACGACTCCGAACCCGCCGAGATGCGCCGGGGAAGTGTGCTCGTCTGGCACGGATCACTCTGGCACGGGGGCGGAGCGAACCGCACCGCCGAACGTCGCTACGGCATCGCAATGAACTACTGCGCCGGATGGATCCGCCAACAGGAGAACCAACAGCTGGGCCTCCCGCTCGACACCGTCGCGGGATTCACGCCGCGTCTGCGTGACCTGTGTGGATTCAGCACCTACCGGCAGCTGATCGGTCACATCGAGAAGCAGACACCGGCGCAACGGTTCTTCGACACAGCAGGCCCGACTTCATTGTTCGACGCAACCTGAATGTCGTGGCGATGCAGAACCGCGCATGGCCTCCCACATGACCACCGCCGCGCCATGGGAGACCGCTCCGACGCTCAGCGATCGAACTCCCGAAACGCATCGTTGCGCACGACCTTGCATCCCCGAACGCCGGGGAGGGTCACGAAGACGACAGGAAGGGTCTGACGTAGCATCGGGGCGTGACCGCCGCCTCGGACTTCCTGGCCCTGCACCACGGTGCCGGCTTCGTGCTGCCCAACGCCTGGGACCCGGGTTCCGCCCGGATCCTGGAGCAGGTCGGGTTCCCGGCCCTCGCCACGACCAGTGCCGGTATCGCCTTCGCGCTCGGCCGGCCGGACGCCTCGATCGACCGCGACACGATGCTCGAGCACCTGGCTCAGATCGTCTCGTCGGTTGCCGTACCCGTGAGCGCCGACCTCGAGTCGGGCTACGGCGCGTCGCCGGAGGATGTCGCCCGGACCGTCGTGCAGGTGGTGGGGCTCGGCGTCGTCGGGGCGAACCTCGAAGACCAGGTGGATGGCGCGCTGTTCGAGATCAACGAGGCCGCCGCCAGGATCGCCGCGGCGCGCGCAGCGGCGCCGCCAGGCACGTACACGATCAACGCCCGCACCGATACCTACTTCGGCGCGGGAGCCGGCGACCTGTTTGCCGAGACGATCGAGCGAGCTACGCGATACGTCGAGGCGGGCGCAGACTGCATCTTCGTGCCGGGCGTCGACGACGCTGACACGATCCGCCGGCTCGCCGCGGAGATCCCGGCGCCCCTCAACATCGTCGCTGGCCTGACGGCCACCATGGCGGACGCGCCCACACTCTTCTCACTGGGCGTGACGCGGGTCAGCCTGGGCGGCGGCATCGCCCGGGCCGCGCTCAGCCTCGTGGAGCGAGCCGGACGCGAGCTGCTCGAGTCCGGCACCTTGGGATTCCTCGAAGGAGCCATCAGCTACGCCGATCTGCAGCGCCGGTTCGCCCCCTGATCGCCGACGACGACTCACCCGCAGCGATTGTTCCCGTGCGCGGATGTATCGTCCAGGGATCGTGCGGCCAGACCCCCAACCGCCAAGACCCCCGAGATGTGAGACGTGGTTCGTCGGGTTGGCGTGAGCGAAGCAGGTACCAACCGCAGGTGGTTTCGGTGGCGTGGTCGTCGGTGGTGGATCGGGGGTGCAGGCTACGGCCCGTGGCGGTGCCGGAGGCTGTCGGAGGGCCATGCCATGATGACCGCGTGACACGACAACGCCGGAACTCCACGCCGGGCACATATGCCTGAGCATCGCGACGACGCTCTCGCGGACGAGCACCTCGATCGGGTGCTGCGGTCCATGGCGGGCCCGGACGCCGTGGCTCGCGACGATCAGAAAGCGGCGGTCCGAGCGTTGGTTGCCAACAGGGCTCGGGTCCTGGTGGTCCAGGCGACCGGTTGGGGTAAATCGGCGGTGTACTGGGCGGCCACCTCGGCCATCCGCAGCGTCGGTGACGGTCCGACGCTCGTGGTGTCGCCTCTGCTCGCACTGATGCGTGATCAGATCAAGGCCGCAGAAACCGCGGGCCTCGCCGCGGCGACGATCAACTCGACGAACGTCGACGACTGGGACGCAGTGATGCGCGACATCGAGGCGGGGTCGATCGACGTACTCCTGGTCTCGCCCGAGCGTCTCGCCAACCCCGCCTTCGCGCATCGGATCGGTCCGATCATCGAGGGCGCCGGACTCGTCGTGATCGACGAGGCGCATTGCATCTCCGACTGGGGCTTCGACTTCCGCCCCGACTACCAGCGGCTCTCGAAGGTGCTCACCGCGTCGGCATCGACGCCGGTGCTGGCCACCACGGCAACGGCGAACCGACGGGTCACCGACGATGTCGCTCACCAACTGGGGGACGCGACGGTGGTGCTCCGCGGTAGCCTCGCCCGATCCTCCCTGCGGCTGTCAGTCATCCCCGGGCTCGGGCCACTCGAACGTTACGCGTGGGTGGACGAGGCGTTGGACCTGCTCCCCGGTTCGGGAATCGTGTACGTACCCACCGTTGCCGACACCGAGAGGCTCGCTGGCTACCTCACGTCGAGAGGTCACGTCGTCGCCGCGTATTCGGGCAAGGTCGCATCCGGGGATCGGGAGCGAATCGAGGACGACCTCCGGGCCAACCGGTTGCAGGCGGTGGTGGCGACCTCGGCACTGGGGATGGGGTACGACAAGCCAGATCTCGGGTTCTGCGTACACGTCGGTTCACCTGATTCGCCGGTCGCCTACTACCAGCAGGTGGGGCGCGCAGGCCGCGCAATCGACCGGGCGGAAGCGGTCCTGTTGCCCGCAGAGACCGACGAGCGTCTCTGGGAGTATTTCGCGACGGCATCGATACCGCTCCGCCGCGACATCGACACGGTGCTCGAGACACTCCAGCGACGCGGGAGACTCCATGAGCGTGATCGCCCTCGAATCCGCGACGGGCCTGCGGCGGGGACGGCTGGAATCGTTGCTCAAGGTGGTTGCCGTGGAGGGCGCGGTGGAGCGCGACGCAGGAAGCTGGGTTGCCACCGGCGTGCCGTACGTCTACGACGAACGCAAGTGGGAGGAGATCCGCAGGGCCC
Organism: uncultured Microthrixaceae bacterium; assembly: GCA_963805905.1. GTDB lineage: Bacteria > Actinomycetota > Acidimicrobiia > Acidimicrobiales > Microtrichaceae > JAMLGJ01. Next base: position 946,062 of record CAWDVV010000001.1, on the reverse strand, counting down.
GGGCGGCCGAAGCCGACCTGATGCGCTCCTACGCCGGCGGTCGAGGCTGTCTCATGGAGTTCCTCCAACGATCGCTCGACGATCCCGACCCCGGCCCGTGCGGACGATGTTCAGTGTGCACCGGCGACCTCCCGGCACAGGGTCGCAAGATCAGTCCCGAACGCCTCGAGACTGCCCGAGCCTTCCTGCGTGGCATCGACGTCGTGATCGAGCCCCGCAAGATGTGGCCCTCGCGGCTCAGCGACGGAAGAAAGGGTCGGATCACGGGAGCCACCACCGGTCGAGCACTCACCTTTGCGGACAGCCCCGGTTGGCGTGAGGCGGCCGCTGCCGCGGCCGGCCCCGACGGTCCGCTCGCCGATGACATCGTCAACGCCATGGTGGCCGTGCTCGGGCGCTGGCGGTCCACCTGGGATCAACGTCCGACGGCGATCGTCCCGATGCCATCGCGACGACACAGCGAGATGATCCGCCATCTCGCCGAGTCGATCGGTCGAATCGGCAAACTCCCCGTGATCGAACTGCTCGAAACTCTCGGTCCTCCTCCTCCCGACAATGCTCCGTCAGGACGAAAGGTCGAGGCTCTCCTCGGCGGCCTCCGTCTGCTCGACGCGGCCAAGGTGCCCACCGACGGACCACTGCTCCTCGTCGACGACACATACCGCTCGGGATGGACCATGACGGTGGCGGCAGCCATCCTCCGCGACGCCGGAGCCCCGGCGGTCATGCCGCTCGTGGTCCACCAACTCCCGTAGGGATGCCTCCCCAGCCTTCCGGGTCGAGGTTCTCCCAAGGGCCGCTCTGGGGGGCGGAGTTGGCTAGAGCGCTCGCGGGAGCGATGAGCGGGGGCACGTCTACGTTGTCGGCGAAGTGGACTCCTGGGCCGCCACGCCGACGAAGACCCGAAGGTCATCGGGGACTTCGGGCAAGGTCCTGTTGCCGAATGATGTGGCGGGCACCCCACGAGACAATCAAGCGATACTTGGCCGGTGGGAGACACCGATGACGGACCGGTCATTGCGTGGTTGCTCGAAGGCGACCCCGCGATTCGATGGCAGGTCATTCGCGATCTCGCGCCGTCGCCTGTCGAAGCCGTCGCGCACGAGCGCGCGAGGGTCGCTACGCACGGGTGGGGCCGGCGGCTATTGGACTGCCAGGATCCCAGCGGCAGATGGGCAGGCGGCCTGTACTCGCCGAAGTGGACCTCGACCACCTACACGCTGGCGCTACTTCGCCGTTTCGGAATCCCTTCCGGCACCGAATCGGCACGCCGAGGGGCGCAGGTCCTCCTCGCGAGTTCCACGTAGCGATCGCTGTGCTCGAAGGCCTCACCGAGTACCGCCAGCAGCGCCAAGCGCCAGACCCCTCGGTGGAACGAATGATCGACGCCGGCCACGAGTTCCGGTTGCGTCACCGCATCTTCAAGACCCTCGACGGCACCGAGAACCTCAATCGCGAGCTGGACACGGTTCTCGTTTCCACCGCGCTGGCACTATGACGTGCTGCGAGCGTTGGATCACTTCCGAGCCGCTGGCGTCGCCCACGACGCACGCATGAGCGATGCGCTGGACCTCGTGGAACGTCGACGTCAACCAGACGGGACCTGGAAGCTCCAGAACCAACATCGCGGAAGAATCTGGTTCGAGCTTGAAACACCGGGCCAACCGAGCCGATGGAACACGATTCGAGCACTACGGGTCTTGCAGACCTACCGGCCACGCTGACCACGCCGAACCGACTCGCACCGGCCGGCGCCACGCCTGGATGATGACGCCTGCGGCTGGGCTACCGGTTCGCTCGGTGATCGCCGACTGCAACGCTCCTCGAAACAGAACTTCTTCGACCGTGGGATTGGCGATGACGAAGCCAAGGCCGGCCAGCGGCAAGACCCAGAGAGGCAACGACGACAGACCTTCGGTAGCCGTCTCGACGTCTGTTCGGCCCGAGGCAATGAACGCGATCAGCGCAACTGTGGTGAGCGGCACCGAGGCGACTGCAAGAGCAACGGAGAATCGGTTCGGGATACCGCCGTCGAGCCACCCCGGTCGCACCACCCCTTGGCGCCGTAGCACGATCGATGCGACCCCGAGACCAACCAGTTGAGGTATCGGCCAGACGAGACCGAACGAAACAGCCGACACGATACCGACCGACGCCCAGCACACAACTGCGAGCCAAAGCGCCGAGTCAGCTTCGTCGGTTCGTCGAAGCCAGACGCCTACCAGAACAAGCGCACCGACGGGAAGGAGCAGCCATCCACCCGAGGAGGAACACAGCGCAATGGTCACCGCCGATGCCACCGTCACGGCGAGCGGCACATCGGGCGATGCGATTCGGTGCTCCCTGACGTTCATGGCTCGATCCTACGAACCGGCGCCGCCCGGCATCATCGTTCAAATCACCATCAGAGCCGATCAGAACGTGCCCGCAGCACCCCGAACCTGGCACACCTGGAATCGCACAACCGACCTACACCACCCGCCGGGACTCAATCCGTACAGTTCGGCCGCGCATGTGGTCGCAACGAAGAACGCTGCTCCTCGGTAGGACTACGTAGGGTTGATCCGTACTGCACCGGTCTCTAGCTTCGCTACAGCCCACTCATGGAGGCCGTGGCTGCCCGACGCTGGAGACATCAACAGGATACGAACCCAAGCCGAAGGGTGTCAGATTGGGATGGGGATGCACATCCAGACGTTGGCGAAGTCTGGCCCCACACCCAAGTAAGTCTCAGCGGTCACATTGGGGGGGTACGTTGGCTTCCCGGTCTGCTCGTTGCATTTGACAAAGGCGTCAACTTCGTCGGCGGCGCTCACACCGCTGACTTCACTTACACGTTCAGCTTCGGCCGGATTGCAGTCGGTATCCGAAACGTACACAGTGAAGTTGTGGGGGTTCCAAGGCGTCGGTGCAAGACCGGTGAAGTAGATGCTTCCGAAAGCCCCCGGCACCGAAGCGGCATAACAGCCTGCTTCCGGAAGGGCCGGTGGCGGCGCTGTCGGCGCACACCCCAAGGCCAGTAGACCAAACGCTGCGAAACAGACTGCGACCACACCTCTACGGTTAGTCATGACGGGCCCACTTCCTCAGTGAGACAGTCGGACCCTCCGGTTGCTACCGAGAGTGGCTCAGCCGCCTCTAGAACACCCCTTGTTCTAGTGCGCACGCAAACAACTTGCAACAGAAATGGGGTCGACGACACCGTCACGGCGTGGTATCCGACCCGGCGGGCGGCAAGATCCCGTCGACCGCAAGTCGTGCCTACCTGATCATGCACGCCACTCTCGCCACAGCCGTAGATGACGATCTGGTCCCCGCAACCGCGGTCGCATCCGGGGAGCCAGCTCCGGCCCCCACAACGAACGACCCTTCATCCCCGCCGAGGTCGTCCTGGTCCTGGCCGGCCTAGGCCACCGACGCATCCGAGCCATGATCCTCGTCGTTGGATTCGACGGTCTCCCACACGGCGAACTGGGTGGCTTGCGTCTCCGCCACTACGACCGCCTCAAGGGCAACGCCCTGGTGCGCGAGGCCGGCGATGAGCACCTCACCCCATTCGTGGGCAGCGAATCCGATGGTCCGCTCTTCCCCGGAGAGGCCGGCGGCATCATCAGCGACGGCTGCTTCCAGCGAGAATCGCGACTCGCCAATCGCACCCTCGGACTCCCAGACATCCACGTCCAAACCTGCGCCACACCGCCGGCACCCTCGCCACTCCACAATGGGCGACGATGAAGGAGGCCATGGCCCGTCTCGGGTTGCCATCCAACCCGTCGCATTCGGGGTGTCGAACGAGCTTTGATGCCATGCGAATTGTCCCCAGCCAGGCCATCACGACACGCGTCGGAACTGCGCCGTGTCAACGGTCACCACATCACCGATCCCGCTCGTCGGAAACGAAATCGACATCGACGCGCCAACCGCGTCCTCGGGCACCGGTCCGGCGAATGTGGGGTCCGTTTCAACACCCGGGTTGAAACCGGCTCCAGTGCCAGTGGAAGTTGCGATCTTCTGGTTGACGCTCGGCGATGCCTTTGCGGGCTCAGTCGCTGCGATGGACCGCTGCGTGGAATCCATCCAGCAAGTGGTCGGAGAACACGCGTGCAACGAGTTCTCCTCGCGTATTGAAGCCGGTCTTGGCGAAGATCGCCTTCACATGATCGCGGACCGTGTGGGGAGAGATGCTCAGCTCGGCGGCGATCTCCTTGGTGGAGAGACCGCGTGCGAGGTGGAGCACGATGTCGATCTCGCGTTCGGTGAGGCCGTAGGCCTCCAGCAGGATCGGGGTGAGGTCGGCGGCTCGCGCCGGCTCGATCATCACGGCGACCGAACCGCTGGCTCCCTCCATCGGAATCGCCGTCACCCGTCGCCACACTCCCGAAGTGCCGTGCACCCGAGTCGCCATGTGGGTCGAGGACCGGCTGGCCCGGGCGCGGGTGACGACGTTGCGGACGATCGCGGGGAGTCCGTCTTCGTCGACGCCGACGGTGCGAAGGTCTTCCAGCATGCGTCCGGCCTCGATTGTGAGGTCCTCGACCCGGTTCTGGTGGTCGACGACCAGCATCGATGCCGAGCCCTTGGCCGCGGTGTCCAGAGCGACCACCCCGGCCCGCATGACCTTGGCGATGATCGGCACCAGGTTCTCGACCTGGCGGCACTCCTCGTCGGTGAAAGGTCCGTCATCGAGTGCCCGAAGCAGGCTCACGACACCCCAGCACCGAGTGCCCACGACGAACGCTGCGCGAAGCTCGTCGGCCACGCCCAATTGCGCGTAGAGGTTGGTGTAGATCGGTGCCCGGTCGAGGTCGCCGTCGGTGGCGTCGTAGAGCGTAGCGACCGAGGTGCTACTCCGAGCGAGATCGGTGAACTTGTTGTACCCCGGCGCGAGCAGTTCGTTGTCCCAGAACGGCGCGCACGCCTCGGCGGCGAACCCTTCGACCATCCCGCCGGTGGGGAGCAGCGTGTCGGGGTCGACGGTCATCAGCGCAGCCCAGGAGAATGTGGCCACGTCGTGCAGCGCAGCCTGAGTGGCCTCGAGAGCGGCGGTCAGGTCCGGACGCTCGTCGTCCAGACGGCGCAGGCGATCACGAGCACGGGTGAAGTCGGCCACAGCCATGACCCGACCCTAGATCAATCCCCGCGAACGGCACATCCCCCGATCGAGGGGGTCCCACCCCCTGGCGCGGGGGTCGAGAACACACCGTGGGGGGGATTCACATACGCCGTCGGCGTACTTAGCGTCGTCGAGGGCCGTTACACCAACGAACGCTCCAACGGACAAGACCGACACTCAAGAAGGAATATCGATATGACCGACATCGACACGCACGCCCCGAGCACCGGCACCCCGCCCGAGGTGATGGACGCCGTGATGGCCCGCCATTTCGAGGCCGAGGCCGCCCACGACCGGGCGGGCATCCTGGCCACTCTCACCGAGGACGCCGAGCACGAACCGGTGGGATTCCCCGGCGCACCGTTTCACAGCCACGACGAGCTCATGACGTTCTACAACGCGCTGTTCCAGGAACTCGAGCAGCTCGACATCAAGCCCGTACGTCGACTCCACGGCCACAACTTCCTCGTCGACGAGATTCAGTACGGCGGGCGCGCCTACAACGGATTCATGGGCTTCGAGTTCGGCTCAGAGGGCAAGCCGGTCGACTTCCGACTCCTGCACGTCTGCGAATTCGAAGGAGACCGCATCAGCCGCGAACAGGTATGGCTCGACGTGAACGCGATCCGCATGCAGGCCGCAGCCGACTGAGTGCTCGGCGGGGCCGATCACGTTCGCGGATGTGGTCCGCCGACGCATGGAGGTCTCCCTGTCTGCGCTGGACAACTAGCTCGGATCCGCGCCGCGGAGCACTCTTTCGCCGGAGAGCAGAGCAGGGCCGATGTCGTAGTTGCGGCGCACCTCGTTGGCGTATTCGGTCCCGAGGTCGCCACCTCGCGCCTCCAGGAAGTCGCTGAGACGGCGGGACCCGGCTTCCGGGCCGTCGCACGAAGCCAGGCCATCCATGAGCGCGTCCAACTCCTCGGCATGGAGCGTCACGTCGCCCGTGATGCGGTTGACCACGGCGATCAGCGGCAGGACCGCCGCCCTCGGAAGGTTCAGGACGATGGCGCGGGACCCGGCGGCCGCGTTGATCCTGCGAACAAGGGCACCGAACTCGAAGGTCTCGGGACCGCCTGCGTTGCGCACGACGGACACGCTCAGCGAGCCGAGCTCCACCATAAGGTCCGCGAGGTCCTCGACATGGGTGGGTCGGATCGGGTAGAGACCGTCTCCCGGGACGGCGAAGACGTGGAGGTGGCGAAGTAGCCACGCCACATTGTTGAGCAGGATGTCGCTGCCTCCGAAGAGCACCGACGGCCGCACGATCGCGTACCCCATGCCCGACGACCGCACCGCGTCCTCCACCTCGGCCTTGCCGCGGTGATACGAGTACGGCGAGCTCCGGTCCGGGTTCATGATGCTCACGTGGACCATCCGGCGTACGCCTGCACGAGCCGCGCAGTCCACGAGCGCGCAGCTGTTCCGGCACCGCGTCCTCGTGGGTGAACGAGCCGCGCCCGAAGCGCACCCAGTAGGTGTTGTAGAAGGTGTCGACCCCGGCGAAGGCCCGGTCCATGGATTCAGGTTGATCGAAGCGGTAGCGGAAGGCGGTGATCGGCTCCCCCACCGAGTCCGTTTCCCGGGTCAGTGTGCGCACCGCCCGACCCTTCTCGAGCAGCCGCGCAGCTACGTAGGCACCGCTGTAACCGCCAGCGCCCGTGACCAGATCAGTGGGTTCCATGTTCGCTCCGTCCGTTGTCTCGACACCTTCAACATGTCATACATACGTATGAGTTGCAAGGGGACTAGGCTGGTCGAATGCCGACCAATCGCGCCGCTTCAACCCGCGAGCGACTGATCGCCGCCACGCTCCGGTCGCTTCGGGCCAACGGTGTCAACGGCCTGACGTCACGCGAGATCGCAGGCGCTGCGGAGGTCAACCTCCAAGCGATCACCTACCACTTCGGGTCGAAGGACGCTCTGGTTGCTGCGGCACTCACCGAACTCGTGCACAGCCGCCTCGACCCCGTTCGCGAGGCACTCGAATCCGACCGCGACCCTGCCGAGCGCCTTTTCGACGCGCTCAGCACCATCAAGACGGCATTCGATGTGGGCCAGGCTGACCTCGAGGCCTACGCAGACGCAATGGCCGCTTGCTCCACGAACCGGGACCTCGCCGTGTCGATCGGCGAGATCCATGAGAACCTCACCCGCTACCTCGCTCAGCTCATCTCGGAGCTACAGGCCGAGGGATACATCCAGGCGTGGGTGGTCCCCGACGCGATGGCTGCGTTGCTCATTGCCATCGGCGATGGACTCGCCAGCAGCGCACACTTCGGCGACCCCGACGTCGAAGCCGTTCTCGACCAGGTCGCCTTGTTGCTTCTCTGTGCCAGAGATCAGAAGGGCAGAATGGGACCCGCAGCAGCGCGACTCCTGCTCCGACGGATCGGCCTGCGATAGTTCCGAGAGGGCACCGACCACCACAACAGGCCTAGGGTCCCCCCTACCCACCGAACGGACGACGATGAACCCGAACCAGGGACAGACCGAGGCATGGAACGGCGGCGAGTCGGTGCACTACGTCAGCCACGCCGACCGATACGACCGCCAGCTCGCCCCCTTCACCGAGGCTCTCCTGAAGGGCATCCGGATCGAGACCGGCGACTCGGTACTCGATGTCGGTTGCGGTTGCGGCATCACCACCCTCGAGGCGGCCAGGCGCGCCAGGGCTGCCGTCGGACTGGACATCTCCACTCCCCTGGTGGCAGTTGCCACCGAACGAGCGCGGAAGGCAGACCTCGGCAACGCGCGTTTCGTGGTCGCGGACGCGCAGACCCACACATTCGACGAGGCCGAGTTCGATGTCCTCATCAGTCAATTCGGTTCGATGTTCTTCGACGATCCCGAGGCAGCGTTCATGAACCTCCGGAGCGCACTTGCTCCCGGTGGTCGAGCCGCTCTCATCTGCTGGCAGGGACTCCGGGCCAACGAGTGGCTGATGGTCGTCGGCAAGACCGTGGCCCGACATGTCGAACTGCCGGAGTTCGGTGGGCGCGCCGGCGGACCGGGGATGTTCGCGTTGAAGTCGCCCGATGAGACCACTGAACTGTTGGAGGCTGTGGGCTTCACCCAGGTGTCCGTCCAGCCGGTCTCGACCGAGATCCTGCTCGCCGGCGGCGCAGACCTCGATGAGTCCGTCGAGTTCCTGTTCGGCATGGGCATGGTTCGCGGCCTGCTCGGTCAACTCGACCTCGACGCCCGCGTTGCCGCCGTAGAGGAGATCGGCTCTGAGCTGGCCAAATGCTACGAACCCGGCGTCGGCGTGCGACTGGGAGCCGCCGGTTGGTTGGTCACGGCGCTCCGGTAATGCCTGCGCCGGGTGATCCTTGCGCTACATCGCATCAGCTCTCCGGTGATCCACGGGTCTCCAGGTACTCGGCGAGCTTTTCGTCGGCGCGGTCACCGAAGAGGATCCGGCACACCTCGCGGAGGCCCTCGGAATCGCCGAGCTCGGCGTCCGGGACCACTTGTTCGATCTTGGAGCGACGTCGCATGAAGTCCTCGAGCCGCGTGACCATCTCCGTGCTGGCCGCCAGGTGGAGCTCAACCCGCAGGTAGTCGGTACCGCCCAGGATGTCCTCGCCCATCGACGGGTCGGACCGGATCGCCTCGAGCATGGCGAAGGCCCGACGGCCGTAGCGTCGCCACAGCCGGTCGGACAGGGGTTCCACGTCGGCCCGTGTGGCGGAGGTCGTCCAGCCGCATGAGCCGGGCCTGGCGGTGGAACTCGGCCCGGGTCTCGGCCGTCGGCTCGCCGTACCAGTTGTGGTGGTCGCGCTCGAGGGGCAGGCCCAACGACTCCACCGCTGCCGCCACCTCCTCACCGACGTTGAGGCAGTCCGTCAGCTTGCCTCCGAAGATGGTTATGGCCTGGCGGACGCGGTCCACCTCGATCTCGTGCTTGCGGCTGAGCGAGGTCCAGTCCGCGTCGGTGTGATCGTCACCCTCGGCGAGGACGACCAGGGGCCGGACGCCCGACCGTTCGGCGATGACATCGTCGGGGGTGAGCGGCTCCGCGAGGTCGAGCCGTTTGTTGATCTGCTCCAGCAGGAAGCTGCGGTCGTCGTCGTCCACCCGCGTGTACGGCTCGTCGATGCGCGTGTCGGTCGTTCCGATCACCGACCGGATGCCCATGGGAAGCACGTAGAAGAGCCGTTGGGTGTCGTCGAAGAACGCCAGCACCCGTTCGCGGTCCCCCGTGGTCAGGCGGGGCACGACCAGATGGATGCCCTTGGAGTACACGACGCGGTGGCGTGTGGTGATCCCCCAGCCGGCATTGAGGCCGTCCACGAAGGGCCCCGCCGCGTTGACCAGGGTGCGGGCGGCGGCAGTGAACTCGTCACCGGTCTCCAGGTCACGGATTCGGAGGTGCCATCGCCCGTCGGAACGCTCCGCGTCCACGAGCTCGGTGTAATTGGCGACGGCCGCTCCCGCCTCGATGGCCGACCGCACGAAGGAGAACACGAATCGGGCATCATTGTCCGGGAGGTAGCAGTCCCGGTACTCGATGCCGCCGCGCACCGACCGTGTATCGACGACCGGCTCCTCGGAGCGGATCCTGCGGGTGCTGAGGAGTCGGGGTGGGTGGGTGCGGAAGCCCCCGATGGCCCAGTAGGCCGTGGCCCCGAGAGCGGAGAACCACGGAGGGTAGGGCGACGACTGGTCGAGGGCCGCCAGGAAGGGGACCTCCTTGATGTTGTCCGGGTACGCCTTCATGAGCCGGTTTCGGGACCGGCACAGCTCGCGGACGAGCATCAACTCGTAGTGCTCGAGGTACTTGAAGCCACCCCACACCAGGTTGGACGACTCCTGGCTGGTGAACGAGGCGAAGTCACCCCGGTCGATCAGGGCGACCGACGCACCGCGGCCGGCCAGCGACGCCGCAACCACGGCACCGTTGATGCCGCCACCAACGATGAACGCATCGACAGCGCCGGACCGCATTCGTTCGAGGCTCGTGTCCCGGAGCGTCATCAGCGCATTCCGCTCGTGCTCATCCGGAGAACTCGACCATGCATTCCTACTTTCCTTCCTCCGGCGGCGACTCGACTCAATTCGTTCTGTCCGCAATCATTGCAGGCGGTGGGCGGGTCCCGCGCCGGAGCGACCCCGACCGCCAGGAGGTCAACCATGTACCGGACCGCTACGTTCCGCCACGAGGGATCCGAACTCGTCTACGACGACTACGGGTCGGGCGACCGGCTCGTCGTCTACCTTCACGGCCTACTGCTCGACGCCGACCTCAACCGAGGGATTGCCGAGGCGCTGGCCCGTCGCGGCAACCGGGTCGTGCTGCTGGACCTGCTCGGCCACGGCCGCAGCGACCATCCCACCCACGCCTCTTCCTACCGGATCGACACCTATGCCTCGCAGGTGTTCGCTCTGCTCGACGAACTCGGCGCCCACGACGCTGTCCTGGGCGGCCTGTCCCTCGGCGCGAACGTCAGCCTCTTCGCGGCGGCCCAGCAGCCCGACCGGGTCCGGGGCATGGTCCTGGAGATGCCGGTCCTGGAGTGGGCCGTGCCGTCCGCCGCGCTCGCCTTCGTACCCCTGCTCTTGGCGGCCCACTTCGGCCGCCCGGTGCTTCGGCTGACCTCGGGGGCGATTCGCCGCGTCCCGCGCACCCCCTTCGGGCCGCTGAACAGTGCCATGAGCGCCGCCGGTCTGCCCCCCGATGTCATGGCCGCCATCCTCCACGGCGTGCTGGTCGGACCGGTGGCCCCGACGGTCGAACAGCGCTCCCACATCACCGCACCGACGCTCGTCCTGGCACACCGCAACGACCTCATCCACCCCTTCGACGATGCCACCAATCTGGTCGATCAGATGCCGGCGGCACGGCTCTTGCGGGCCCGCTCACCTTTGGAGCTCCGCCTCCGGCCGGACCGGCTCACCGAGGAGATCGCTACGTTCATCGACAGCGTCTGGTCCGGGGCGGAACCCGCGACGTCGAACGGGCCCCGACCCAGCGGCAGGCCCACCCCTCCATGACGGAGCTGCCGGACCGGCGGTGTCCTCACCCTTGAACGATCGACAACACCGACGTGGGCGATCGCGCTGGCCGTTCGGTACTTCGGTCCAGGACTGATTGCGCTGGTGGCGCGGACAATCGAGACCTCAACGATCGCGGACACCAGACCCCGGGCAGAACGTGAGGCCGCCGACTACCGTCAGGACGTCGCAGCCAGGCCGGCGGTGACCCAACACCCCGCGATCCCCTACGAAACCAAGGCCGGTTCAGATGTTCGACTTGTCCGCTGTCGTGGCCTGTGATGCCGAGCTCGAAGCCGTTGTCGGCGCGCGTCCCGGTGCGATCATGCTCAAGTCGATCCGTTTCCTGGACGAGCACTGCGAACGGTTCCTGGCGTGCTCGCCATTCGCGGTGATCGGCACGACGACCGGGGACGGATCGCTGCAGACGATCGCGTTGGGCGGTGAGCCCGGGCTCGCGGCACCCCGATCCGACACCGTGCTCGAACTCGGCGACGTGTCAGGCAAGGATGTGGTCGACGGCGCCCCTGCCGGCCTCATCGCGCCTGGTGCCCGGCTACGGCGAGACGCTGCGGATCAACGGTCGGCTCCGCGTACACGACAACATCGCCACGCTCGACGTGGAAGAAGCGCTTCTGCACTGCGCCAAGGCGATCATGCGATCCGAGCTGTGGACGGCACGAGGAACCCCAGAGCCGTGTGACGGCGCGGCGGTGCCGGCGGTCGCAGCGTTTCTCGCTGACGCGCCGTTCGTCGTGCTGGTGTCGACCGATGCTGACGGCCACGCAGACGCGAGCCCCAAGGGGGATCCCCCGGGCCTGATCCGCCAGATCGACGACACCACGATCGCCATCGCCGACCGACCCGGGAACCGTCGCACCGACACCCTCCACAACCTGATGGACGAGCCGCGCATCGCACTGCTCGCCATGCAGCCCGGAAGCCACTACGTCGCTGAGATCCGCGGGACCGCCCGGGTGTGCACCGACGACGCGCTGCTCGAGTCGATGCGCCTTCGCAACCGGACGCCGAAGGTCGCTCTCCTCATCGATGTCGAGCACCGCGAAGCTTCGCAACGAGCCCGCCCTGTCCGCCGCCGACCTCTGGAACCCGAGTCGGCGCATCGCCGACAGCGCGCTACCTCGGGCCGCCACGATCTGGGCCGACCATGTTCGGCGCAACACCAACTCCGGCACCGGAGCCAAGGTCGCGCGACGGCTCGTCAGCAGGACGGCGCTCGCGGCCGGTGTCGCCTACGACTACCGGACCAACCTCTGAGTGCCCGACCTCGCCGGCCGGATGGAACAACTCGCTGAGGCCTCAGACCCGTCGGCCATTTCAGGACCCACTACAACCAGCTGCGCGTCACGTGTACGTTGTCGTTTCGAGAACCACCGACTGGCGCTGTCAGGGCGCCACGGTCGCGAGCCATCGAGCTGATAGCTCAGGATCAACGAATTCGACCCCAGGGCTCTACAGGCGGCGGCCGAGCGTTACTCGCACCTCACTAGATGCGCGATGAGCACGTCGGCGGTCGAGTCGTCGATCGCCACCCTGCGTACCCGGTCGGTCCTGGTCTCCTTGTGGATGATCTCGTCCTTGGCGATGACCACCGAGAAGTTGATCTCGACCGAACCAAGACCGGCGACAAGGTCTGACCACCGGATGCCAAGCGCCTCTCCTCCTCTGCCCCAGACCCAGCTGGATCACACCTATGACAACACATTGAGGGCGGTCGAAGTTCAACTGCGTAGCTCGGCACCGGGCCGACGCATGTGCCTCAACCGCGGTCTTCCCATGAGAGGGGGCGTCACGTTCGTTGAGACGCTGCGTCTTTGCACGATTCCCGTCACGACCCATGAGCTCCGCGCAATACTCACGATGCATTGACCTGCCGCACTGGTTGCCCGGGATAGCGTCGGGCGGTGACCTACGAGGGATTCATCTCAGACGTCGTGAAAGCAGTCGAGTCGCTCGGCGCGGCGATCATGGTGCTCGGTGGCGTCGGGGCGCTGATAGCCGCTGGCGTGGCGTACATCAGACCCCACAACCGAGCCCGGGCGTACACCGACCTTCGCCGGAACCTCGGCCGGGCCATCCTGCTCGGCCTCGAGGTGCTGATCATCGGCGACATCGTGCGCACAATCATCGTCGACCCGACGCTGGAAAGCGTCGCGGTACTCGGGCTCATCGTGCTGATCCGAATCGTCCTGAGCTTCTCACTCGAAATCGAGATAGATGGCACCACACCCTGGAACCGATGGCGACACCAGAAAGGCACAGACGGATAGACCCCCGGGCGGCGGGCACACTGCACGCGGCACATCGAATGGAGCCGTGTGGAATTGCGAACCCCCTACCCCCTTTGAAGGCAGAGCCCACCGAGCGCTGCGCCAGGTCTCGGCGCGGTCGAGCCGTCGGGGGGACGTGCTAGTAGGTGTCGAGCGTGACGTGGAGCCCGTCGATCGGCTTCCATCCATCTGGGAGCGCCGTGGGGTCGAGCGTGAAGGCGACACCCACGTCGTTGTCGTAGCTCGTGCACGCCACGTTGATCCCCGGTCCCGGCGAGATGACTGGTTGTGTTCCAGGCTTGTGGCCTGATGGTTCCCGCGCGAAGTTGACAACCAGGTCGTCGGAGGCCCGGATGCAATAGATCGATGCCAACGTCGAGCGTGTCAAGCCCCGGTGTCAAGTCCCGGTGGGCGCGGGCCTTTGGCGGGTTCTCCCGCTCGACGTCCGAACCAGTACCCACCCCGAAAGCCAAGAATCCTCTGCTATTGCAGGGGATTCTCTGGAGGACCCCCAACGGGATTCGAACCCGTGCCGCCACTTGAGAGTTCGACCAGAGCTGTCCGGCCGGTGTGGCCGGGCGCCGAAAGAGCCGTCCTGTCCAGGATCGCGGTCCGTGACGTCCGTCGAGATCGGCGCTGTCATGCCCAGTGGATTACCAAGTCAATCGCCTGAAACCAATGGGACCACGTCCCTGCGCGGCGCACTCCCTGTACTCTCGTGGCTAAGTCCATCGCCTCTCAATCCGATGATTCCGCCGGCCTGACGGTGTTGCCTCCGGACGAAGCGCTTGCGCGAGCGCTACCGGTGCCGAGCGCCGAAGACCTGGAGATCGAGGGTCTCACCGACCGGGAGTGGGCCAACTTCGAACGAGCACTCGCCGAACGGTGACCAACGGTACGACCCGTGCCGTCGTGATCGACACCATGGTGGTGTCGTCTCTCATCAACTCCGCACGCCAACCAGAACTCGCTTCCAAATACTCCGGGTTGATCGTGGGGCTCGGCCGATCGTGCTCTCATTCGCCAGTGTGACCGACCTCCGATACGGCGCCATCAAGGCCGGCTGGGGCGACCTGCGACGTCGTTAGCTGGAGCGCGACCTCACCCGATTTGTCGTTGTCCAGCCCGACGACCGCCTGATGTCGATCTGTGCGGAACTGCGTGCATCGTGCGAAGCGGTGGCACACCCACTCGGTCAAAAGCTCCATGAGGCCGACCGTTGGATCGCGGCAACAGCGATCCGACTCGACGCTGAACTCCTCTCTGACGACCGCGTGTTCGAGGACGTCAGACAACTCACAGTGCGCTCACGACGCTGACCAGCGTCTCGATCAAACCGACAGCCGTCCGTGCGGGCCATCGAGCACTGCACGTCGCCATGGGTCCACCATGCCAGTTCGCTCGCCTGCGGGCAGTGCATGCGCTGTCGTTCAGCCGCTATGTACCGCGAGCATGATCGACCCGGTCTCAGTGCCGAACGGATTGAAACCAAGCTTGTACGTCCCCGTCATCGGCAACGTCGTGCGATCGATGAACCCGCTACCACCGAACACGCAGATACTCGCGATAGAGGTGCCCACCGGACTGACGATCTCGATCTGGTTGCGACAGTCCGACGCAAACGTCGAACCCGTCGCCGACCGCCCTGGAACCGAAGAATCCCCTGCAATTGCAGGGGATTCTCTGGAGCACCCCCAACGGGATTCGAACCCGTGCCGCCACCTTGAGAGTTCGAGCAGGCACGTCCGGCCGGTGTGGTCCGGTGCCGAAAACCCTTGTCCTGTCCGGGATCTGGGTCCCTCCCGTCCGACAGGATCAGCCCTATATCGCCCAGTGGGTTACCAACGGGATTACCAAATCCGGGCACACAACGGCTTCACGATCGCCCCGCCGCGGAAACACCCAGCGTCGGCGTCGGAGCACCCGGGTATCATGAACCCATGGCTCGTCCGGTCACTGACTTTGAACTCGATCCGCTGGTGGTGCCCATCACCGACGAAGTGCAGGGAGATTTCGACGACTGGCTGTCCACACTCATGGTCGAAGACGAGCCGCTCCATCTCGGTGTGAGCGCTGCCGAGCTCGTCGCCGGAGCCCGAGACGACGAGCGGGTTTGAGCGATCTCGTCCTCGACGCCTCCGCCGGCGTCGACCTACTGCTCGACACCCCGGCCGGACGGAGACTCCAAGAGCTGCTCCCGTCCGGTGCGACCTGGTGGGTGCCGGAGCACTACTTCATCGAAGTAGCCGGAGCCTTGCGCCGTGCCGAACTGCATGGATCGGTGCCGAGCACCCGGGTGAGCCGCGCAATGGACTCTCTCGCCGCCGCACCGGTCCGGCGGGTCCAGGTTCGGCCGCTGCTGGCAGACGCCTGGTCAAGACGCTCGAATCTGACTATTGGCGATGCGATCTACATCGTCCTGGCCGAACATCTTGGCGCGGCGTTGGTCACCAGCGACATCAAGCTCTCGAACGCACCGACGCTCAGAGTCCAGACGATCCACCCGTGAACGTTGAAGAGCACACACCAGGACTCGCGACGAGGGCCTCCTACCTGAGGAGCCCCAAGTCAGTACGGCAGACGCACCATCGGACTATGGCGCAAAGTTGCGAACCGAACGGGAGTACGAGCGAGCCCGCTACGCCAAGTCGACTACCACTTCGGCGGCGGGACGGTCGGCTGTTCCTGCCGGATCGACCCGCGCCCGGGCACACTGGACGTCGTGGTGCAAGACGACGACGCTCTAGATGACGACGACGAGTACGCCGAGTTCTTCGATGATCGGCACCTTGTTCGACGCCATGCCGGACGCCCCCAACCACCCGGAGTGGGGTTCTCTCGGCTCCTAGCCTTGTTCGAGCGGCCGGCGTGTTGGTCCATCTTGGTGGCCGGTGGCTGGGTCTTGGGTGCCGCGGGCGGAGCCCCGATCGCCGAGGGTGCACTGCTAGTCGGCACAGCGGCTCTCTACGTCGCATTCGGCGCACGGCAACGGCCTGTCCATGCTGTTCACACAGCTGTGCTGTGCGCCGCGGCAGCTATCTCATGGTGGGTGCTCTACGGTCGCCTTACTCCGTTCCCCGGCGTCTGGGAGTTCGTCATCGGCGGTCCCCAGATGGTCGCCTCTCCTATGGGTTCCGGACCTTGGTGGGCCGCTGCCAGCGCCGTAGCGCTGCTCTTGATCACGAGTGCTGCCATCGAGGACTCGGCTGGGCTTGCACGCGGTGCCGCGGCGTGGACGTGGTTCGGTCTCTCGGTCTGGACGATGTACCGGGGAGACTACGACGGTCTGTGGGTGCTGGGGATTCCACCTGCCGGGGCCCTCGCAGTCGCGATGGTGCTCGTCGCTGCCGTCGTGGCCCGCCTCCGTCGTCGGGTGACGGCTGAACATGCTCCGTTCGCGCGGTGACGGCCGTCGAACTGGCGGAGGTCCATGCGCTCGACAGACCTGGCTCACGACTTGCGGACTCCGGCGCCTGAGTTCACGATCGGACCACGGGACGACGGCCCTGATTTGTCGGGACCTGCATTTCGCCTAACCGTCCTGCGCACGCCAGCACAAGCGGTGAGCCTCGGATTCCGCAATCTCCCCGAGGTAGCGGCTGGCGCTTACGCCGATATCCATCGCAGCCAGACGAAACGCCGACCACGTGTCGTCGTCGACCTGTATGCGTAGGAACCGCTGACGTGGTGCCGGTTCCCCCGCCCCCGGTCCACGACGACGCCGAGCCGACGGCCGACCGGACACTTCACCTGCGGCTAGCCGATCCAGCTCGAAACGCACCAATTCGCCTATCCGGCAGATGAGGTACGTGCCTTGGGCCACTACCTCCTTCTGCAGGACTGACCACGCCTCATCGTCGACTTCGACCCGCACTGGACGACCATCCCGAGGACCGGTCGGGCGCTGACCCAGCCGTTCAGCTCGACGCCGCTCGAACTCGAGCCGGCGCTCCGCTGCCCGCGTTGCTTTCTCAGCCTCCGTCCGCGAACGCTGGGTCCGCGCGATCTCCGCCAACAAGTCGCGCTTTCGGTCGAGAAGGCGCTGCATGTGCGCAACCTTCTCCGCTTCGAGGTCTGCACGCTGCTTGAGATCGACCAGGTCCTGTGCCGTGTCAACCAGATCCACGTCGAGGCGTTCCAGGCGACGGCTCTCCCACTCGCGCTCCTGTGCCTTCCGCTCGGGTGATGGTTCCCACGGCCGGTCCCAGCTCACGACTCGCTCCGATACCGTTGCCGACGCTTCCACCGGACGCTTCCGCGAGTTCCGCTTGCGGAACTCGCCAGTCTGTGCCACTTCTTGAATACGTGACGAAGACGTCGCATGAGGACACGGAACGATCGACTCGAGGCCGGCTTCAGACGATGGGGCAAGCCATGTATCGAGCAGCGTGAGAACAGGCCGACACTCGTCATGGTTGGTTCGGACTCTCCACAGTGGACGAACGCAGGTCATCGGAGCCGAGCAGTTCCGCGAGCGCCGCGCGAGGGATCACCAGCCGTCGTCCCAACCGGATGGCCCGCAGTTCACCCCGGTGCACACACTCGTACGCCGATGATCGCGAGATCCCCAGGATTCCTGCGGCCTCCTCCACCGTTACTGTCCACCGAGCCATTCCGCGCTCCTCTGGTCCTAGCGTCGGACGAACATCGCCCGTCACCTACCTATGCGCGCGCCGGCTCGCCATTCGAGACAGAAATCCGAGAAATCCATGTCGCAATCGGACTCTCGTCAGCGGCCGAGACGAGGTTCAGCCCTTGACACCATCTGTTCCGACGATGGTAAGGCCCTGACGAAGCCTGATGTTCAGCCCTTGACACCGCCATCGTCGGACTTGTTGGGGTCGAGCAGGTCGCCCAGGAAGTCGGCGGCATCCCGGTCGGCCTCCGGGACGAAGTGGCTGTAGATCGACAGCGTGGTCGCGGGGCTGGCGTGACCGAGGCGGTTGGCCACGGTGCGAGGGTCGACTCCCTGGGCGATCAGCCGGGTGGCGACATAGTGGCGGAGGTCGTGTAGGCGCACATGGTCGAGCCCGAGTCGATCGCGGATCCGGGCGAAGCTGCGACTCGCGCTGTCGGGACGCCACGGCCGCTCGCCGTCGGGGTCGTGGCTGAACACCAGCGACCGAGGACCGAGTTCGGTGCCGCATGCCGATGCACGCTCCTCGCAACGAGTTCGATGCTCCGCCACAACGGCCGCGGTGGAGCGGTCGATCGCCACCCGTCGAACCCGATCTGTCTTGGTCTCCTTCACCACGATCTGCTTCTCGGCGATGATTACCGACGACGAGATCTCCACCGAGCCATAGCCCTCGGCGAAGTCCCTCCAACGGATGCCGAGGATCTCGCCCCGGCGTGCTCCCGTCACCGCCGCCAGCCGCACGAACGTGTACAGGTCGGGGTCGTCGGCCTCGGCCGCCTCGAGTACCTGTGTCATCTCCGCGGGAGTCGGAGGCACCGGTTCCTTCTTGCGCACCTTCGGTGGAGTGGTGTTGGCCGCCGGGTTGATCGCGATCCACTCCCACCGCACGCCCTGCTGCAGCGCCGAGCGGGCGACGGTGTGGTACTTCCGCACGGTGGCCGGCGCCAGGGCTTGCCGGTCGGCCGAACCGGCCCGCAGCGCGCCGTAGAGGCCGTCGAGATCCGCGGTGCGGAGCTTGGCGAGCTTCTTGTCGCCGAGGGCCGGCTTCAGCACCGATTCGATCACCCTCTTGTGCTCCAGCGCAGTGCGGGGCGACCAGTTGGGTGACGCCGTCTCGTACCAGGCGTCCAACAGGTCACCGAAGGTGGCCGAGCTACCGGTCTCCCGACCGTGCTGCACGGCCACGAGCATCTCGTTGCGTAGGCGCTCGGCCTCCTTCCGCGTGCCCTTCACCGTTCGGGTGACCTGGCGCTTTCGGCCGCTCACCGGGTCGCGCCCGGCATAGACGATCACCCGCCAGGAGTTCCCCCGCTGGGTGATGTGGCCCGAGCCCATGAGGCCACGGTACCGCAGTGGGGATTACCAATGGGTTACCAAATGCCTGACGGCTCCGCACTAGCCAGCCCCAGAATCGGCGAAAGCCCTGCAATTGCAGGGCTTTCGCAGTGCACCCCCAACGGGATTCGAACCCGTGCCGCCACCTTGAGAGGGTGGTGTCCTAGGCCGCTAGACGATGGGGGCTTGATCACACCGGCCAGCGGACGACCGACGATCTTGTATTGAGCTCGGGGGGGAGGACTCGAACCCCCAATGTCTGGACCAGAACCAGGTGTGTTGCCAATTACACCACCCCCGAAAGGCGATGGCGCCCAGAGGCGCCGGATCACGATACCCGATCCGGACCCGGGTCAGAAAAACCTCTGGAGCCGCCGGAAGCCGATCAGCTCGCCCGTAGCAACCGCTGCTGACTCTCGGGCCAACCGCAACGGGTTGAGTCGCCTGTCGCTACTGGACACGGTCGCCTCCAAGCCGAGCTCCGATGCAATACCGAGCATCCTGCGATTGTGGTAGCCGTCCGAAACCAGAGTGACGTTGCTTATGCCGTCCCCCTTGAGCACCCTCGCAGTCGCCGCGATCGACTCGTAGGTGGATGACCCGTCGGTGATGACCGACATCGCATCCTCGGGTACCCCTTTGCCGAGCAGGTAGGTGAACCCGGCATATGCCTCGGTGAAACGATCTTCGGCCTGTTTGGAACCAGTGAGTACGACCTCGGGTGCCACGCCGTCCTGGTACAACTCGACCGCGTGGTCCAGTCGTGCCTTGAGAACCGGCGAGGGCGTACCGTCGTACTGGGCGGCACCCAGCACGACGATGGCCTCGGTGGGCTGGCGATCGTCAGCACCGACGTTGCGCACCACCTCCGATACGGCCCATCCCGCGTACAGCAGGCAGACCACAATGGCGCCGAAGACCATCCGCTTCATCCAAGTGCGTTTGGTGGCCAAAACGCCTCCCCTCAACTCGACCCGGGAGTCGAGGTCCGGTCCCCTGCAGTCGCTGGCTCAGCTGTTGCTATCCGTCAGTCGCCGACGAGCGGATCCGAGACGCCGGAGCACTTCGTCGCGCCCCAGGAGTGCCATCGACTCGAACAGTGGTGGGCCCACCCGCCGGCCCGTCAACGCAACGCGGATCGGGGCCTGGAACTTCCGACGATTGGCACCGAGTTCCTCTGCCAGGGCGAAGGTTCGTTCATGAAGAGTTTCGGCATCAAAGGGCCACTCAGCCAAACCATCGATCACAGCATCCAACCAGTTGGCGGCGTCAGGCACCATCGCCTTGGTCCAGTCGGCCTCCACGATCTCCGGGTCCTCCAGGAACAGGAAGTCCACATAACCAGGCACTTCGGCGAGGGTTTCAACACGGGTCTGAACCTCGGGCGCGATCGCGGCGAAACAGTCGGTCTCGAACCGATGCGCCCAGGACTGTTCGGCTATGTACGGCCTTGCCATCTCGGTCAACTCCGGCACCGACAGTGCCCGCAGGTGCTCAGCGTTGACGTATAGGAGCTTCTTGGGGTCGAATGCTGCGGGCGAGGAGTTGATATCGGACACATGGAACATCGCGGGGAACGCCTCGCGAACATCCATCCGCACCTCGGGGCCCTCGGGTGGGCCCCAACCGAGCAGCGCCAGGTAGTTGAACATCGCATCGGCTAGGAACCCGCGGTCGCGGTAGTCCAACAGCGACACGTCATCGCGGCGCTTGGACAGTTTCTTGCGCTGCTCGTTGACGATCAACGGCAGATGTGCCTGGGTCGGCTGGTCCGTGTACCCCAGAGCCGAACGCAAAAGGAGTTGCTTCGGCGTCACATTCAGCAGGTCTTCACCGCGGATCACATGGGTGACTCCCATCTCGTGGTCATCGATGCAGTTGGCCAGGAAGAACGTCGGGCTGCCGTCGGAGCGAGCGACCACGAAGTCCTCGAGGTTCTCGTTCTCATAGCGCACCTCGCCCCTGATGAGGTCGTACCAGCCGGTTGTGCCCTTGTGGGGCACCTTGAACCGCACTGCACGCCCGTCGCCCGCACCCAGATCGCGGTCCCGGTCCGCGGGATCATAGGAACGACCACCGAAACGCTCCCGTTCCTCGGGCGCCACGGGAGTCGACCAGTAGGCATGACCAGCCGCGAGCAGATCGTCGACGGAGGCCCGGTGGGCATCGGCGAACTCGGACTGGCGGACGACCGGGCCATCCCAGTCGAGGCCCAACCAGGTCAGTCCGGCATATATGACGTCGATCAGCTCCTGCTGGGAACGCTCCGTGTCGGTGTCCTCTATCCGCAACAGGAACTCACCGCCCATGGCCTTGGCGGCCATCCAGTTGAACAGAGCCGTACGGGCACTACCCAGGTGGAGGTAGCCCGTCGGGGAAGGAGCGAAGCGAACACGAACAGGTTCAGACACGCCACGAGGCTACCGAATCGGGACATGCTCCTGGGCACGAATCATGCGGCCGGAACCGAGGAGAACTACCCGTTGATGCCGCGCCCGCCACTGAGGCGCATAGCATTGGCGTCGCAGGGATCCCCGCCCGGTACCCGTACATCAACACCCGCAGAAGCTGATGACAGAACACGACGCCGAACCCAACGAGAACGACGCTGCCGGTACCGATGGGTCGTCGCCAGGTGATGACGCGCCCGTGGACAGGGACACCCCATCGGACAAGGACACGCCATCGGACAAGGACACGCCATCGGACAAGGACACGCCATCGGACAAAGATCCCCAGGCTGGCGAGGACGGGGCGGACGCCCAAGAGGACTCCGACGACACCGATGCGGACGATCCTGACGAGGCCGACAAAGCCCCCGAGGACAGCGATGACGATGATGCCGGCCCCGACGATCTCAGCGACGATGCCCAGGACAGCGACGACGATGACGCAGGGGATGAGCCGAGCGACGGCGAGCAATCCGCGGCGGACGAGTCCGCGAGTCGCTTCGGAACCCGCGAGCGGATCGTGGCGGGCGTCGCGGTTCTGGCGCTGCTTGCAGGACTGGGCTGGCTGGTTTTCGGAGGATCCGAAGACCCGCCGCCCACAACGATTGCAACCACAACCACGACAACGCAGTCCACGACTACCGAAGGCCCTGAGCAACGTCCTGCGTTGGTCAGCCAGATCGCAACCGCCAAGGACGACGTCACGCTGGTCGCCATCTCCGAGAACCCTCCACCTGATTGGGACACCGCCACCCCGGTGGTGACTTGGGATGCGCCGGACATCGCCGCGTCACAGGCTGAGTTTGCCGACCGACCCGCCCTCCCCCGAACGGACTATCCGGTCGAAGGTCGCACTCGCACGGAAACGGGGTGGGTCTTCGCGAATCCAACACCCTTCGGCGACAATTTCACGGCCCTGGTGACCGAGCAGCGGGGCAATTGGGCCAAGGTCTACATGCCAGTGCGTCCCAATGGGACCGAGGGCTATGTGGACCTCAGCCAGTTCGACCTCTCGGAACACAACTTCCGCATCGAACTGGACATATCCGACCGCCACCTCGTGGCCTACAAGGGCACTGAGAAGATCGCCGACACGGAAGTGGTCGTGGGACGAGATGCCACACGCACTCCGACGGGTCGCTTCTACGTCACCGACAAGACCGACGATGTGCCGAGTTCCTTCTACGGGCCATCGATGATGCCCCTCAATGCCTACAGCGAACAGCTCGACACCTTCGACGGCGGAGTGCCGGTGATAGCGATGCACGGCACCAGCAGACCCGACCTGTTGGGGCAGGCAGCCTCCAACGGTTGCATCAGGCTCCCCAACGAAGTGATCACCCAACTCGACCAGGACCTGCCCATCGGCACCCAGGTCGAGATCCGCGCCTGACCCGGCGTTTCGTGTTGCGTGCGTAGCGCGCAGCGCCACGCACGCAACACAAAACGCGCTCGGGGCAACTCGGTCGGAGCAAACGCGGTTGAGGGCTAGACAGTTCGGGACAAACGCGCTTGGGAGCTAGACGGTCAGATCGAGGCAGTTGCGCCAGCCGGCTGCATATGCGGCCTTGATCTCGGCCGGGGTCCGACGCAGCAGTTCGTCGGGTACCGCATCGGCTACCCGCCGGAGCTCCATGTAATAGGGGCGGGTGTGGATCTCCTCGAACCAGTCGTGGCGCAGCGATACCAGCTCTTCGTCCACATTCGCGTCCAGGTAACCCCACACGACGAGGCCCACTTCGACATCTGCACCGATCGGTGCCCGACCGATCAATCCCGCACGCTTCATGGCGATCGCTGCTGCACCTGCGAGCACATCGGCAGCCGTCTCGCGATCATGCAACTGGAGAGTCCCGACGAAGCGCTCCGCCAACGTGAGCGCATAACCCGGGTCGGGACCGGGCACGCCGAGTCTGTCGGCCTCCGGCTGACGGCCGGTCAGGTCGCCGGGGCGTTCCGGGCGCCAGGACCCCGGCCGCCGCGGCGGCGAGGAGTAGGACCGAACCTTCACGGCGGGGGTTTTCGGTACGTACGCAGGTGCACCCATCGCCATCAACCTACCCGCGCCAGTTCGGCGTGGAGGAGTCCGTAGACGATGCCATCCACGAGCGCCTCCCAGGATGCCTCGATCACATTGGGCGACACGCCGATGCTGGTCCACGTGTGGGACCCATTGGTGTGCTGCGCGAGCACCCGCACCACAGCGGCCGTGTCGGAGGCTCCGGGGCCGGTGGCGCCCTCGAGCACACGTACGCGGAAATCGGTCAGGTGGATCTGGTCCAAGGTGGGCCAGCGGCCGTTCAAGCCGTTGCGCAGGGCCTCATCGAGGGCGTTGACCGGACCATTTCCCTCCCCCACCGCGGCTATGCGGACGCCGTCAACCCACAACTTGATCGTCGCCTCGGTGGACAGATCCACCCCGGCGACGGGCGAAGCCTCTCCCTCGCGGTGGTAGCTCGAGACCCGGTAGGCCTCGAGGGTGAAATACCCGGGGGTCCAGCCCGTCGCCCTTCGCATGAGCAGCTCGAGGGAGGCGTCAGCAGCTTCGAAGACATAGCCCTGTGCCTCGAGTTCGGCCACCCGGTCAGACAGGTGCGCGGCGGCACGGTCATCGAGATCGATACCGAACTCCTTGGCCTTCATCCCCATGCCGGCCCGGCCGCCGAGGTCGGATACCAGAACCCTGGAATGGTTGCCGACGACCGTGGGGTCGACATGTTCGTAGGTGGCGCTTCCCGAACGCGCCAGCGCGGAGGTGTGAAGGCCACCCTTGTGTGCGAAGGCCGAGGTCCCCACGTAGGGATCAGCCGGATACGGCGGCAGGTTGACGAGCTCTGAAACATGTCGACTCACGGTGGTCAGCCGCTCGATCCGGCCCTCGGGCAACGTCGCCACGCCCATCTTGAGTGTGAGGTCGGGGATGACGGTCATCAGGTTCGCGTTGCCGGTGCGTTCTCCGTAGCCGTTTACGGTTCCCTGCACGTGGGAGGCGCCCGCGACCACAGCGGCCACCGAGTTGGCAACCGCACATCCCGAATCGTTCTGGGTGTGGATCCCGATGCGTACACCCTCGAAGTACGACACGACCTCCGAGACGATGCGTTGGATCTCGTGGGGAAGACCGCCGCCGTTCGTATCGCACAGCACCAACGTCTCGGCACCAGCCATCGCAGCAGCCTCGAGCACCGACAGCGAGAATGCGGGGTTCGTCCGGTAGCCGTCGAAGAAGTGCTCGGCGTCGAACAACACACGCAATCCGGCGTCCCGCAGGAACTCCACCGACTCGCCGACCATCGCCACGCCCTCCTCGAGGGTCGTCTGCAAAGCCTCGGTGACATGGAACTCCGAGGACTTGCCGACGATGCAGGCGGTCGAGGTACCCGCCGCGACCAACGCCTTCAGGGTGGGATCGTCGTCGACGCGGCCCTTGGTGCGTCGTGTCGAACCGAATGCCACCAACGTCGAGGTCGTCAGCTCCAACTCCCCCTCCGCAGCGCGACGGAAGAACTCGGCGTCCTTCGGGTTGGCCTGCGGATACCCACCCTCGATCCAATCGACACCCAACCAATCGAGTTGCCGGGCGACTGCCAGCTTGTCCTCCACGCTGAGCGAGATACCCTCGAACTGCGACCCGTCCCGCAGGGTGGTGTCGAAAATCTCCACTGCGTCGGGAGCGCCCGGTACCGCACCGACGTCTGGCAGGTCTGTCGTGTTCATGGCTGCCTCGGATTCATTGTTCTGCCTGGTTCATCGACCTGGGGATCTCACGAGACGAGCTCCACCCAGTCCTTGTACCTGGGCAGTTCGCCGCGGACACACTTGGCATAGTCCTCCGCAATGACCGAAGTCATCTCACCCGGACACCGGAGCTCACGGTCATCGACTGAATTGACCGCACTCACCTCGGCGGCAGTGCCGCAAACGAACATCTCGTCGGACACGTAGAGATCCGATCGGGCCAGGTCACCGACGACGACCTCGATGTCATGATCGGCGGCGATCGCGGTGACGGCACTCTGGGTGATCCCCTCGAGGGCTCCGGCGACGACAGGCGGAGTGATCAGCCGACCATTGCGGCCGACGAAGATGTTCTCGCCGGTGCATTCGGAGACGAGTCCAGCCTGGTTCAACATGATTGCTTCGTCGTAGCCGGCCTTGAGCGCCTCGACCTTGGCGAGAGACGAGTTCACGTAGTTGCCGGTCGTCTTCGACGACGGCGGCATGGTGTTGTGTTCGTGGCGCTTCCACGAACTCGTCTTCATGCGGACGCCCTTGGTGACAGCATCGTCTCCCAGGTAGGCGCCCCATGGCCAGCACGCAATCGCCACATCGACCGAACACGGCAACGTGTTCAGTCCCATCTCGCCGTACCCGTAGTAGGCGATTGGACGTATATAGCAACTCGGCAGACCCGAGTCAGCCACCACGGCTTTGGTGGCAGCGACCAATTCCTCCACCGAATATGGCAGGTCCATCAACATGATCTTCGCCGACGCAACAAGACGCTCCATGTGCTCGGTGAGTCGGAAGACTCCGGGCCCGGACGCCGTCTCATAGGCACGGATACCTTCGAAGACTCCAGTGCCGTAGTGGAGGGTATGGGTGAGGATGTGGATGTTGGCCTGTTCCCACGGCACGAGGTCGCCGTTCATCCAGATGTTCGGAGTTGGTGTGATCGGCATTGTGGGTTCCTTGCTTCTCGGTTTATCGCTCAGTTCGGTATTTCGATCATGTCGGTTCTAACGCAGAACGTCACTCAGTCGGCACCCAACGCCCCGGCTACCGCTGTCACCACTGCGTCGCCTATCTCTTCGGTCGATCCTTCATAGCGCTGTGGCCGGTTGCATGCCGCAGCCACCGCTGCCGCGGCGTCGGTCTCTCCGAGGTGTTCGAGCATGAGTCCGAGCGACACGATCGCCGCTATCGGGTTGGCCTTGTTCTGCCCCACGATGTCGGGGGCGGTGCCGTGGACCGGTTCGAACATCGAAGGTCCGGTGCGGTCGGGATTCAGGTTGGCCGATGCTGCGTAGCCGACTCCACCTGCCACCGCTCCCCCGAGATCGGTGAGGATGTCACCGAAGAGGTTGTCGGTCACGATGACGTCGTAGCGATCCGGGCGCTCCACGAAGTGGATGCATGCGGCATCGATGTGGTCATAGGCCGTGTCCACCGCTGGATACTCCTCGGCCACCTCGTCGAACACCCGCCGCCACAGATCGCCCGCGAAGGTCAACACGTTGATCTTGTGGACCAGGTGGAGTTGCTTTCGTTCGGTGACCGAGGCCCGTTCGAACGCGAAGCGCACACAACGTTCCACGCCCATACGGGTATTGACCGAACCCTGGGTAGCAACCTCATGGGGCGTTCCCTTGCGCAGGAAGCCGCCCTCCCCCGCATAGGTTCCCTCGGTGTTCTCGCGGATCACCTCGAAATCGACCCGATCGGTGAGACGGAACGGACGCAGGTTTATGTACTGGTCCAACTCGAACCGCATACGCAACAGGATGCCGCGCTCGAC
The DNA here is from genome assembly GCA_963805905.1 of uncultured Microthrixaceae bacterium. GTDB lineage: Bacteria > Actinomycetota > Acidimicrobiia > Acidimicrobiales > Microtrichaceae > JAMLGJ01. The sequence goes on along the minus strand of CAWDVV010000001.1, from coordinate 918,719 downwards.
GAGACCCGCCGGGGCCGCCACTCCGGGAGCCGGGTCGCCGACAGCACCCAGCAGGATCGCGTCCAGACCACGCCACTCCTCGAGTACCTCGTCCGGCAGGACGGTGCCGTCATCGAGGAAACGATGAGCACCCAGGTCGTAGTGGGTCAGTTCATGGTCGACACCGGTGGCCGTCAGGACGCGCAGGGCCTGCGTGCACACCTCGGGGCCGATGCCGTCGCCGCCGATCACTCCGATCCGATAGGTCATATCTGTTCGATCTCCTGTGTTGCTATCGGCCCGGATCTGTCGGGGCCGGATTGGGGCGCCGGGACAAAAGAAAACCGTCCCGAAGGGACGGTTTTCAGCGCACGTCCGGCAAGGCGTGCGCTAGGGAATCACTGGTACTGAAGCCGGTGCAGGGTCGACACCCGTCGAGCACATCGAGAACATGGTGCCAAGTGTAGGCGCCCGCGGCCAATTGCGTGAACCGCATTGCCGCCTCCGGTTTGCAGCCTGTACGAGCACCACTGCAGTGGCATTCAGCGCCCTGGTTCAACTCCAACGGCCCCGGGGACGCTGATGGAACTCCCACCGCCTGATTCTCGTGACGATCGGAGTCACGGTTCAACAGATGGACGGTGAACCGGGTCATCGGTGTTCCCTAGCCGGCCACATCACGCGAAGTGACCGGGGCGACGAACTCGACGGGCGCGTCGAAAGCTCCGCGTCGGTGCGCCCGCCTCAGGATCGCCAGGACCGATGGACCGAGCACCGCGATGGCAACCAGGTTCGTGATCGCACGCCCGGTATCCCACCCGAGAGTGGAACTGCCGATGGTGAATACGAAGAATCGGTGCAGGTTCTCGCTGACCGGCGCACCCGCGACGAAGCTCAGTTCGGTGTCCGCACCGATTGCCCACGGCCAGAACCACAGGTTCAACAAGAACCCGTACGCGTATGCACAGAAAGCGCCGTAGAGGGCCAGCATGGCCACTTCGGAGCGACCGGCGATACGCCCGGTCCGTCTCCCGGGCAGCAATCCAGCACCCATGCCCGCCCAGCCGGAGGCGAGCATCTGGAACGGCAACCAGGGACCCACACCGCCAGTGAGTATCGCTGACGCGAACATCGTGGTGGTCCCGAGGACGAATCCGAACCCGGGACCGTAGACACGGCCGGCCAGCACCAGGATGAAGAACACCGTTTCGATTCCCGCCACGCCCGCGCCCACCGGCCGCAGCGCAGCACCGATCGCTGTCAGCACGCCGAGCATCGCTATCGCCTTGGTGTCGATACCCCCGCGGGCGACCTCGGCCAACACGACGGTGATTGCGACAGGCAGGACCGCCACGAACAACCACGGCGAATCGGTTCTGATCACCTCGCCCGGTGCCGGACTGAGAACGAGCGGCCAGAGGAACATCACGAGCCCGAGCGCTCCGGCGAGACCCAGGGCGACAACCGAACTCCACCCCAGAGGGACCACCGAACCGGTGGAGGCCACGGTCGGTGTGGAAGACGGCGGTGATCTCATCGGGGCGCCACGCTCCCCAGAGCGCGGGCAACCTGCTCGACGGTGAGCCACGGGTCGGGATGGAGCACCTTTGCGACCTGGGGAGCGAAGGCTGCCGATGCCACCACCACCTCGGCCGTGGCCCCGCGGGCGACCACCTCGCCTTCGGCCATCACCAGTACGTGATCCGCCCAGGAGGCCACGAACTCCACATCGTGGGTGGCGACCGCCAGCGCATGACCCTCAGCAGCCAGTCTACTCAGGGCACTCCCGAGGCGATCCTTCGCCATGTAGTCGAGACCCCTCGTGGGTTCGTCGAGCAGAACCACCGGGGGCCGTCCCGTGAGTTGCACTGCCAGCGCCAATCCCAGACGCTGTCCCTCGGACAGATCCCGCGGGTTCGTGTCCCCGGCGACCCCATCCACGAGCGAGTCGAGCCAACGTCTCGCGGTTCCCGGTGGGCTCTGCGACTCCATGTCCGCTCTGTCGCACTCTCCCACGACGGTTGTGAGGTACAAGAGGTCGGTGGGACTCTGGGGTACGAGCGTCACGAGATTGCGCGCAGCCGAGGGACCCACCGATGCCGGATCGATACCACCCACGTCCACCGTTCCCCTTTGACGTGTGCCGCTGCCCTGCAAGGCCCACAACAACGACGACTTGCCCGAACCGTTGCGGCCCATGAGTGCAGTCACCGAACCGGCCGGCATCTCCACATCCACGGCTCGGACCGCGACCACTTCCCCCGCGGACCCGTGGCGTACCGTGATCCCTTCGGCAACGAGCGACACACCGGGCGTCATTGTGGAATCCACTTGATCCATCGCTCTTCCGCCAGGCACGGCATGTGCAGCGAGACGGTCCCGCAGTGGTCGGGCGAGACGTCTCGCATCACGAACCGACAAAGGTGGCGGATTCCAACCCACCAGTGCTCCCAGACGGACCACCGGAGGTGCCAGAGGACTCCGGGCGAGCATCTCCGCCGGAGGACCCGCGGCCACATCGTGCCTGGTCCCCGCAGCAGTCCCATCGCTCCCGGGCGCAGGCATCTCCTCGCCCGGCTCATCGGTCCCGCAGTTCACCAGGACCACCATGTCCGCGTACTGCGCCACACGTTCGAGACGGTGTTCGGCCATCACGACTGTCACGCCCAGGTCATGTACGAGCCGCGTGATCGCAGCCAACACCTCCTCCGAAGCGGTGGGATCCAACGCCGAGGTGGGTTCGTCGAGCACCAGGATGCGGGGTTGTGCGGTGAGGACCGAACCGATCGCGACCCGCTGCTGCTGACCACCCGAGAGATCGGCCAGCGCCCTTCGGCGCAGCTCGGCAATGCCCAGCAGATCGAGAGTCTCCTCCACCCGCTTGCGCATGACATCAGGTGCCACGCCCAACTGTTCCATCGCATAGGCGAGTTCGTCCTCCACCACATCGGTCACGAAACCCGCGAGCGGATCCTGGCCCACCACACCAACGACGTCGGCGAGGTCCCTAGGTTGGTTCATGGAGGTGTCTCGCCCGTCCACGATGACCGAACCTCCCAACGTTCCGCCCGAGAAATGGGGTACCAGGCCGTTGATGGCGCCCAACAGCGTCGACTTGCCCGAGCCGGTCGGTCCCACGACCACGCAGAGCTCACCCTCGGGAATCACCAGGTCGACTCCCGAGAGAGTCGCCCGTGTGGCGCCCGGATATGTCACCGACACACCCCTGAACTCCACCGCGGGATTCATGGTGTGCTCCGCTCGTTCGAGACAACTCGAGGCGCAACCGGGAGCTCCGCCGCCGGGGGTCCCACTGTCATTCTGGACGACACGGGTCTCGGTACTTCCATGGGTGGTGCGAGCACCGCAGGGAGCGCGCCGATCAGCACCGACAGGAGCGCCGTTGCCGGCAGCTGTGGCCAGGCGAGCTGGGTGGGCGACGGATTGATCCCCATCGGGTCGATCGATGCGGCCCGGAACAACCCCACCGCGCACAGCACACCACATGCGCTGACCGCCCATTCCGCGATCGACCACGGGTCCGGGCGATAGCGGGTGCGGCTCACCCGACGCCCCGACAGGGCCGTCGCACCGACCGCCATCAATACGCCCGCAGCCAGCATCGGTGCACCGAGCACACGTGGCATGGACGCATCCAGCCACGCATATGCGCCCACACAGAGTCCCATGAGCGAACCCAGCGCCAGTAGAACCATCGAGCGCCCCTGGCTCTTCGAGACGGCATTGCCACGGCCGTGGCCCCGTGAGTCCATCGCCGCCGCCAACAGGAGTGACCGGTCGAGCGCATCTGTCGCCACCGGTACCACGATGTCGCGCAGGACATGGGTGCGCCGGCCCACGTCACCGCGTAGGCGACGCGCCCGGTGCACGCGCTGGGCGCTCTCGACGAGTTGGGGGGCGACCGAGAGCCCCACGGTCACCGCGACCGCCACCTCGTGCAATGCCGCGGGCACGGCAGCGAGAAGTCGCTTGGGATTGGCCAACACGTTCGCCGCGCCGATACAGATGATCAGGGTCGCAAGGCGCAGACCTTCGCGGACCGCGGCCACGATCGCCTCCGCTGTGACCGCACCACCGATACGGATACCGGCGGCGGCCTCCGGCAGAGGTATCTCCGGCAGCGTGAACAACACGGTGGTACCGGCACCCGCATCGAGGAGCGCACGAAACACCACCCGGATGCCCACGATGAACAGTGCCAGGTAGAGGTAGTACTTGAACCCACGGGCCCAGGGCGCGGAACCCCGCCGCGCGGATACCACCAGTGACACGACAGCAAGAATGAGTCCGAGCACCAACAGGTTGGTGGTACGGCTTGCTGCGGTGGCCATACCGAGCGCCCAGATCCACCAGGCTCCCGGATGCAGCGCCCTCGGCAACCGTGGTCCCGGCCACCTTGAACCCGACACGTCCGCAGCCACCCGGTCAGATCTCTTCGACCGGTTGCATTCGCCGTCGGTTGACCACCACCGCCGCGGCGGCAATGGCTCCTATCGTTCCCACACCAACTCCGAGTCCGATCAGCGACCCAGGTCCACTCCGACCACTGTCGGCCAGGGCCACCGTCGAGATCGCCTCTTCGTCCCCATGATCTCCGGGGTCGACATCGCTCGCCTTCTCCTCCGAGTCAGCTCCGACTCCATCGGAGCCCGACCCGCGCGACGCGGTGGTGCTCGAAGTGGTCGGCCCGGTCGTCGTGGATGTGGTCGCTCCCGGAACGGTGGTGGCACCCGCGACATCTGAACCTCCGGGTGCGCCACCCGGGTCAGCGTCAGTCCGTGCAGCACCCTCCGGTGCGGCACCCACTGCCGACGGAGATCCACCGCCGGACGACCGGGGCTGAACAGGGCCACCGGATGTCCCGGGTAGCTGAGTGGCACCCCCGGGCGTGGTCGCCGGTGAGGGCTTCTGGGGCGAAGGCGCCACCCGCGGTGGGTGGCACTGTCGTGGCGGTCGTGGCGGTGTCGCAATCACGGCCTACGCTTCCCGCTCCCGCCAGCGGAGAGAATGTGCCGCTATGCGGCGCATGCGTTGATCCCGTCGCGGATCCGGACACGAAAGACCAACCTTCAACCGTCCCGCGCTCGGGGTCACGACCCATCATGCCCGCGTCGCTGTAACACCAACCGCCTCCGCGATCCGCGATCCAGTACGACCAGTAGGCCGAAAGGGGTGGAGGGTTCACACACGGGTCGGCAGCCGGCATCGGTCGGTTGTCGATCCGACACAGGAAGCTCGGAGCCCTGGCCGCACCATCGACGGTGAAGCCTGCACCATCGAGTGCTGCATAGCCACTGTTCGGATCACCCTGGGCACACCCCACCTGGACCCCACCGCCGAACGCACCGAAGTCGACCACGACGGTCACTCCGTTTACATCAGGACACGGCCCCTGCGGGGCAGCACCGGCCCCGGGCGACAACGACAACATGCCGCCGAACGCGAGCACACCCGAAGTGAGGACCAGAGCGACACGCGCCCTAGCGGGCAACAGAGTCTCCGCCGCGTCGCGTGAGCCGCGAACCCAGCCCGACCACAACTGCCCCGAGGCACATGATCGCGAGAGCAACCAGAGCGAGCGAGGTGCTCTCTGTACCAGTGCTGGCGAGATTCGTGGTCGCTGCAGAGGCGTTCGACGAGGCACCACCGGATGACAACGCTGCACCGGATGACGCTGCACCGGTCGGCGATCCTGCGGTGGCGCTCTCCCCGGCTACCTCCACTCCCGACGGTTCAGCAGTGGCACCGGTCTCGGAGGTCGGTTTCTGTTCTCCGGAGCCGGTACCCGGCGACACCGTGGTCGTGGGCGTCGTTGTTGTCGTTGTCGTGGAAGTGGTCGAGGTGGTGCTGGTTGCACTGTCGCCATCGGGAGGATCAACGATCTCCACGAGAAGCCCCGCGCCAAGTGCCAACACTCCCTGTGCGGTGGCCCGACGCCACTGGTCCCTGCCCGCATCGGCAATACCGGTTTTCAACGCAGCGCTGACCTTGGTCGGGTCGTACGCAATGGCACCGGTGTCCCCGGCCGCCGGGGTGCCCGTCGAGTCCTCGCCCAGCTGCAGGTCCCCGATCCAGGCCGCTGCGGCATCGGCCGAGCCCGTTCGACCCAGAGCCCGCAATGTCTGGGCGATCACACCCGTGCTGTTGGCATTGGGAGCCTCGGTGTACCTACCACCGCCGAAGGATCCATCGGGCAGCTGGCGTTCAGCCAGCCAATCGGCCGCCTCCGTGACCACCTTCTCGAGATCAGCTGAACGCTGCATCCCGAGGAACACCTGGATCGCCAGTGCAGTTGAGTCGGGATCCGCCTCGGCATCGTCGTCGCAACCGGAGGTGCCCTCGTACACAAGGCGGAATCCGCCGGCCGGGCACTGCTGGGACGCGAGGAACGTGACTGCTTCACCCGGAACGCCGTCCGCGGTGTGTTCGAGTGCCATCATCGCCCACGACTGACCGAGTCCGAGGCTGTAGTCAGGGCCATAGGGGTTCCGGTCGGCGAACCGACCGGCCTGGTCTCCCGTGGTCATCATGAGTGACCGCATCTCGGTTTCGAGATCCACACCGCCGACGTCCGTTGTGTCGAGCCCGGCACCCAACGCCACGAGGTACACCTTCGCCAGGGCACCGGCACTCCTCACACCCGGCTTGCCATCCTGGTCGTCCCATGTCGAATAGGCCGCGAGATTGTCGAGCAGCCGCTGTGCCAGCTCACCTGTAGCCGGTTCCGCACCGTGGCCGGTAGCGATCCGGGAGAGGGCGAAGTCGCCCATCAGACCCCAGTCGACCGTGCCCTCGACCCAACCCGGCAGCGTCCCGCCGTTGGTTGTCAGCTCGCGATCCATCCATGAGATCGCAGCGTCGGATTGTGGCGAAGCGCCCTCAGCTGCCACGGGGACCGCGGTAGCGAACAAGGTGAAGGTCGCCACGAGAGCTGTCGCCAGCATCGAGGATCGGGCCGGGGCCGCGACTCGCTGACACGCAGATCGCTGCACGCGATCAGGGCTGTCACGCAGATCAGGGCTGTCACGCAGCTGCGACCCGACATTCCGGCCGTCAGACAATACAGGTGAACGTCTCATGGTTCCTCCAGGTGTCGTGGACCCGGGAACCTTGGGAGTTCCGGCGGGCTCCGACGTCCGCTTTCCGCGACGGACGGTCTCGAAGCATCAGTCACCCTGAGGCGGTGCTCCGGCTCGCACGCTTTGAAGTATCGATCGCCACCTCGGCGAAATACTGGTGCTCACGGTTGCGGGACAGCGCCGGATTCCAACCGGCTTCCCCACCACAGGAGATGCAATGTATGTGGAGCACCATCTGAACACTGGTCGACCCGGAACGCAAACGCGATCCCCGCCCCGGCCACTCCCCCGCTCAGTCCTGCGGCAATCGCCCGTCCCGGCAACCGTTGCAGGACGGATCGAGGGATCGAAGGTGGGCGCGCTCTGGTGGGTGATGTCAGTATGGTGGCGGGCCATGGCCGACGAACATGTTCTCTCACAAGCAGCATTTGATCGCTTGGTCGCGGAACTCGACGACCTCCGGACCCATGGGCGGATCGATCTCGCCGATCGCATCGAGCGCGCCCGGGAGCACGGCGACCTCAAGGAGAACGCCGAATACCACGCCGCCAAGGATGACAAGGCCAAGATGGAAACTCGCATAGCGGTGATCGCAGAGAAGATCGACAAGGCCGTGATCATGGAGGTCGACAGTTCGTCCGAGGTGATCGTGGGCAGTGTCGTCACGATCCGCTACGAGGGCGACGACGAGGACGAAACCGAGCGATACCTGGTCGGATCGATAGAGGAGCGCCACGAGGAACTGCATGTGGTCTCCCCCACCTCCCCGCTCGGCGAATCACTCATGGGCCATGCTGCGGGCGACAAGGTCACCTACGAGGCACCTGCGGGACCCTTGACGATCGAGGTCGTGGAGGTCGACTGACCCTGAATCGCCCACGCCCGAGCTGCCACCCGCAGGTGTGTAGGGTGGGCCGCGAACGCTTGGGGCAGGCAACCGGGGGGCCCACAATGCTAAAGGGATTCAAAGAATTCGTGATCCGAGGCAACGCTGTCGATCTGGCGGTCGGCGTTGTGATCGGCGCCGCGTTCGGGATCGTGATCAACTCGCTGGTCGAGGGCCTGATCGACCCGATCGTCGGGGCGATCCTGCCGGGCTCGGTCAACGACCTCGCATTGATGACCGCCACGGTCGGTGGAGCCGAGATCCTCTATGGGTCGATCATCTCCGCCCTCATAACCTTCATCGCCACCGCATTCGCGATCTACCTGTTCGTGGTCATGCCCATGAACACCTGGGCCGAACGCCGCAAGACCGGTGGCGAGGAAGAGCCCACGAACGAGGAGAAGGTGATCGATCTGCTCGAGCAGATCGCCAACAAGTAGACAGAAGTGGCCCCTGGCGGGTTGACCCTACGACGGTCGATCCGGCACGTGTCAGCTCGGTTCCGCGGCCTCGAAGCTGACCGGCTCGCCCAGCCGTTCAGACAGCAGACTGCACCGATCCGTCGCGCTGAACAACTCGAGTTCGAGGTCGCGCCCATCCGAGGGTTGCAACACGAGTGTCACCCCGGAGCGTGACCCTTCCTCGTCGCCCGCATCAACATCTCCGGCGGCCCCATCGGATGAACCACCCCGGAGGCTCACCCCGGACACACCCCCGTCATGGTTGCGATCGAGGGCAATCGCCACCCGCAGGAGGGCTGCGGAGGAGGCAACACGCTCACGGTCTTCCTCGGACAGTGCGGCGAACTCGGCATGTTTGGACACCGAGGGATCGCTCTTGCGGTGATAGCGGGCAACCTGCGCGATGAGTTCCTTCTCATTGTCGGTGAAACCGCTCAGGTGCTCGGTGTTGCGAATCACGTAGTAGCTGTGTTTGTGATGGGCGCTGTGGGAGATGAACAGCCCCACATTCGCCAGCAGAGCGGCTGCCTCGAGGATCTCCCGGTCACCCTCGCCCAAGCCCATGCGGTCTCCCAGCAGGTCGAACAGTGCAAGCGAATGGCGGGCCACCCGCACCGCATGGTCAGGATCGTCGTCACAAACCTCGAGCAGGTGGAGAGCAGATGCCCGGCGCAGATCACTCAGGTGGTGCATCGCGGCGTCACGGCTCCTGGCGAACGCATCGAGGAGCACACCCTCACGCAGCGCGTAGTCCGAGAACGTGAGCGATTCCACCCCGAATGCGTCGCAGACCCCTTCGAGCACGAGTGCCCCGCCGAGCAGAATGTCCGCCCTCGCCGGATCCATGCCCGGGAGCTTCGAACGCTCCTCGTTGGACCCGGCGCCCGCCAGGTCAGATATCAGCCTGTGCAGGGACTTGCGACTGATCGTCTGACCGTTCATCTCCGCCGGTGGGGAGTCTCCACCGCGGACGATCGCCATCTTCACGAGTGCCTCGGCGGTACCCGAGGACGCGACAGCGACGTCATGGTGGATCGATGCCGCTTCGTGCGCGGCTGCTGCGAGACGGGAACGGATGAACTTCCGACAGCGTTGCACCGAACCCTTGGTCACCTCGCCGTCGGCGAAGAACTGGCGCGTCATGCGAATGGATCCGAGCTTCTGGGACCTCGCGAACAGGACCTCGGATCCCTTCCCGATCAGGATCTCGGTGCTACCCCCGCCGACATCCACCAACAACAGGGACTGGTCGAACAACGGCAGCGCCTGCAGCACGCCCAGTTGGATCATCCGGGCTTCTTCGACTCCCGAGATGACATTCACCTCGAGGCCCGCCTCCTCGCGGACGCGCTCGCGTGAACTCAGCGGCGTTGGAGGCTTCGCGCACCGCGGACGTCGCAACGGCGCGAACCTCTGCATCGAAACCCGCGGCTATTTCCGCGCAACGCCGCAACGCAGCAACGCCACGGTCCATCGCATCGGTACTCAGTTCGCTCATGTCCCCCATGCCCGAACCGAGGCGGACCATCTCCTTGTGGGTGGTGAGCACGTCGAAGGGGCCTTTCGACACCGAACGCGCCACCACCATGTGGACCGAGTTGGTTCCGATGTCGATCGCAGCAACAACTTCGGGACCATCTGGCAGACTGCCGCGTTGTGGGGCCGCTCGGATGCACAGGCCAACCCTAGGAGTCGAACCTCCGAATTCAGCAAGCGGGCCCCTCGAGGGTGATCCACTGAGACCTGCGACGAACGAACCGTGGCACCATATTCGTGATGACTACTGCTGGACCACGACGACCACCGGGATGGGACACCCATTGGGAACAGTCATGGGAGGCAGTTGAAGCGGCCAGCACATCGGAGGAACGTGGCGACCTTTCGCCGGTACGGGTCGTACGCATAGACAAAGGCGGGATCACTGTGTCCCCGGCACCGGGCGACGAGCGCCTCGTGATCGCCGCGAAGGCGGTGCGTCGTGTGGTCGTGGGGGACGTGTGTGCGCTTGATCATGACGCCGGACGAATCGAGATGATCCTCGACCGACGCACCGTGTTCGAACGCAGGGCGCCCGGGTCGGGACGCGACGACATCGCAGTCAGCTCCAAGGCGATCGCCGCCAACATGGACGTGGTCCTGGTGCTTCAGGGTCTGGATTCCGGGGTCAACACTTCGCGCCTCGCGCGCGAGATGGTGCTCGCCTGGGAAAGCGGCGCCCTACCGGTCGTGGTTCTCACGAAGGCAGACCTGGTACACGGCATCCGAGGTCGAGGTCGCTCGCATGGCGGCTCGAACCTACGCTCCGAACGTACCGGTGGTCTGCGTCTCCTCGATCGACACGATCTCCGGTGAGACCCCGGAGCATGACGGGCGGTGGCACCGTCGAACTCGAACCACACCTGCCACCCGGAACCGTCGCAGCCCTTCTCGGTGCCTCCGGAGCGCGGCAAGTCCACCCTCGCCAACGCCCTGGCCGGCCATCGGGTGCAGTTGACAGCGGAAGTGCGAGAGGGTGACCAGCGGGGCCGACACAAGACGACCGCGGGACAGATGATCCGTCTCGCCGGGAACCGTTGGTTGATCGACACACCCGGACATTCGCTCCGTGGGCCTGTGGCATGCCGACGACGGTTTGGAAAAGGCCTTCGCAGATCTGTCCCCATTCGCACAGGCATGTCGCTTTGCAGACTGCACCCACACGAGCGAGCCCGGGTGCGGCATCCTCGAAGCCGTGAGCGCCGGGGCACTCGACGAACACCGCCTCCACGATATGGCAGGAACTCGTGGACGAGGTCGACGTGCTCGAGGCCGAGCAGGTCGAACTCGAGCGCGAGACGAAGCGCGAAGCCAACCAGCGCTCACGACGCCGCGCAGCGGCACAGCGCGGCCGCCCGCGCCGGTAGCTCGACCGGTTAGCCCCCACTCCGTTCTGAGCGCTGTGGCGGTGGCTACGCCACCGCCACAGCGCTCAGAACGACGGGTACTCGGGGCTCGAGATTGTGGAAATCGATTCGGCAGCAGCTAGCACGGCCGCGCCGTGCCGCGCACCCGGCGACGGCCCCATGCGGTCGATCGGTCCTGAAACCGAGATCGCTGCGATCACATCTCCGTCGATGACCCAACACCGGGGCCGAAACGCTCGCAACACCGACTTCGCGTTCCTCGAGAGACTCGATCCAGCGGATTGTCGGGGGATTGTTGTCGCCGGAGAGCACATGTCCGGCAGAACCCAACTCCATGGACAACGTCGCCCCTACCGGAACGATGGTGCGCAGCCCATGGGGGGATTCGAGTGCGGCGACACAGACCCGGTCGGACCCCTTCGGTCACGTACAGCTGTACCGATTCACCGGTTTCGTCACGGAGTTGTTCCATAGCACCCACCGCACGATCGGCAAGGGGAAACTGGTCGGCGGCGGCCCGTCCGAGTGTCATCAGGTGGAGCCCGAGCGCAAAGCGTCCATCGGGCGTCCTGCCGAAGGAGCCGTTGAGCCTCGAGCCCGACCGCCAGGCGATGCGTGGTCGCACGACTGAACCCTGTCGCTTCAACGAGTTCGGAAAGCGTCAACTTCTGGTCGGCTACGTGGTTGAGCAGTGACACCGACTTGTCGAGAACCCCTACAGGGCGTACTGTTGATCCCATCAGATGAGAAGTATATCTCATTATTTGGGATAGGCGCGAAACAGGCATCGCCCGCCGATCGTGGCGGGGGCCCACCCCGAACGCGAGCCCATCCTCCGAGGCCTGCACGCATGAACGACAGGAGTACCCGTGACAAACGAGCCACGCACCCTTGTGGAGAAGGTATGGGACCGCCATGTGGTGCGATCCGCAGATGGAGAACCCGACCTCCTCTACATTGACCTGCACCTCATCCACGAGGTCACGTCCCCCCAGGCCTTCGATGGTCTGAGAATGACCGGGCGCGGAGTCCGACGACCCGACCTCACGGTCGCCACCGAGGACCACAACGTCCCCACCGCCGACATCGACCAGCCGATCGCCGACCCGATCAGCCGCAAGCAGGTGGACACGCTCCGGGCCAACACCGACGAGTTCGACATCGTCAACTTTCCCATGGGTGATCCCGGCCAGGGCATCGTCCACGTGATGGCGCCCGAACAGGGACGCACCCTTCCTGGGATGACCGTCGTCTGCGGAGACTCCCACACCGCCACCCACGGCGCGTTCGGGGCGATCGCCTTCGGTATCGGGACATCCGAGGTCGAGCACGTGCTGGCCACCCAGACACTGCACCAGGCCAAGCCCAAGAGCCTTGCAATCAACGTGGACGGCGAACTGATACCGGGGGCTACCGCCAAGGACGTGATCCTCGCGGTCCTCGGCGAACTCGGTACCTCGGGCGGCATGGGCTACATAGCCGAATTCAGGGGATCCGCCATACGGGCACTCTCGATGGAAGGTCGCATGACCGTCTGCAACATGTCGATCGAGTTCGGAGCCAAGGCCGGTCTGATCGCACCCGATGCGACAACCTTCGACTACATCGAGGGCCGCACACAGGCACCCGGAGGGGAACTCTGGGAAGCTGCAGTCGCGGACTGGAAGACTCTCTTCACCGACGACGGGGCAGTGTTCGACAAGGAGATCACCCTCGATGCATCGACAATCGAACCACATGTCTCATGGGGAACGAACCCCGGCCAGGTGATCCCCATATCGGGCACGATCCCGGCTCCGGACGACTTCGAGAACGAAGTCGAGCGTGCCGCTGCCGAACGAGCTCTGGAGTACATGGATCTCTCCCCCGGCCAGTCGATGACGACAGTGCCCGTCGACACGATCTTCATCGGGTCCTGCACCAACTCACGCATCGAGGACCTGCGATCCGCCGCCGAGGTCGTGCGCTCCAGCGGCGGTCATGTGGCCGACGGCATACGCACGTTCGTCGTTCCGGGCAGCTTCGCCGTGAAGCAACAGGCCGAAGCCGAGGGACTCGACACGGTATTCACCGATGCGGGGTTCGACTGGCGTGAACCAGGTTGTTCAATGTGTCTGGCGATGAACCCCGACAAGCTCTCCCCCGGTGAACGCTGCGCCAGTACCTCGAACCGCAACTTCGAGGGACGTCAGGGCCGTGGCGGCCGCACTCATCTCGTTTCACCTGAAGTTGCTGCCGCGACTGCCATAGCCGGCCACTTCGCCACCCCGGAGGCGCTCTGATGGAACCCGTTCATGTAATCACCGGCACTGCGGTGCCACTCGACCGCTCCGACGTGGACACGGACCAGATCATCCCCTCCGACTGGCTCAAGCGGGTCGAACGTACGGGATTCGAAGCGGGATTGTTCGCCGAATGGCGTGACGACCGCGAGTTCGTGCTGAACCGGGAGGAACACGCAGGGGCCAACATCCTTCTTGCGGGACCGCAGTTCGGCACCGGCTCCAGTCGGGAACATGCTGTGTGGGCTCTGTACCAGTACGGCTTCCGAGCCGTGATCTCACCCCAGTTCGGCGACATCTTCCGCAACAACGCCAACAAGAACGGGCTCGTGTGCGTACAGCTCTCCGACAAGGAAGGCCGCACCCTCATGGATGCGGTCAGAGCAGACCCGACGCTGGAGATCGTGATCGACGTGGAGCTCCGCACGGTCGAAGCACAAGCCATCGACTTCGTGGCGACATTCCCCCTCGATGATTCGGTCCAGCATCGCTTCCTGAACGGACTCGATGACATCGCCTTGACCCTCACCAATGCAGATGACATCGGCACCTACGAGACCCACCGTCCGGAATGGGTCAAACAACTGGAGATCGAACACAACGCTCTCTGACCCTCCGTTTTGCGGTGTGTGCGTCGCGCTGTGTGCGACGCACCACAAGACACAGATCAGCCGACAACCGCGACGGCATTCACGCCGTCGGTGGAGGCGAGTTGCGCAGCCACCGTTTCCGGTACATGGCGATCGGTCGCCATCACCATCAGCGCACGTTCACCGTCGGCACGTGCTCCCACCGCCATGTCGTCGATGTTCACTCCTGCCGCGCCGACCACTTCGCCGACCAGACCGATCATTCCCGGCCGATCGTCATTGCGGATCACGAGAAGATGTTCGGCCGGGGGGACATCGACCGTGTGGTCGTCGATCATCACGACGGTGGGCTTGGCTCCCAACCCGACCAGCGTGCCTGCGATCGCATGCTCGCCACTGCGGACGGTCACCAGGTTCACGTAGTCACGAGCCGTTGTCGTGGAAACGGGACGCACCTCGATGCCCTGTTCCTCTGCAACCTGGGGAGCGTTCACGTAGCTGACCGGGTCACCAGAAGTTGCACTGAAAAAGCCCTTGAGGACCGACAGCGTGAGGATCCGGGTGTCGTACTCGGCGATCTGTCCCTGGTACTCGATCTTGATCCCGTCCGAACACATCCCGCACAGACCCGCGAAGATTCTGCCGAGCTGCTCGGACAGTCCGAGGTAGGGCCGCACCGTCTCGGAGGCCTCGCCCGCCGACACGTTCACTGCGAACGGTACGAAGTCACCTGCGAGGGCCAACTGCACCATGTCGGCGATCGTGTCACCCGCCTTGTCCTGGGCCTCCTCGGTGGATGCCCCCAGGTGTGGGGTGACAACGATCGAGTCCTGACCGAACAACGGCGACTCGGTGGTTGGTTCGGACGCGAACACGTCGATGGCCGCGCCGGCGATCGTGCCATCTGCGACTGCCGATGCGAGTGCGTCCTCGTCGATGATCCCACCACGCGCGACGTTCACGATCCGCATCGTCGGCTTGGCCTTGGCCAGCATCTCGGCGTTGATCAGCCCGATGGTTTCGGGGGTCTTGGCCAGGTGCAGAGTTATGAAATCACTGCAGGCCATGAGCTCATCGAGGTCCATCAGCTCTACGTTGAGTTGGCGGGCACGGTCGCCACCCACGAACGGGTCATAGGCAACCAGCTTCATCCCGAACGCCATTGCGCGCTGGGCAACGAGCTTGCCGATGCGTCCCAACCCGATGATGCCGAGCGTCTTGTCGGAGAGTTCCACTCCCGTCCACTTCGAACGCTCCCATCGACCGGCCTTGAGGGCCTCGTGCGCCTGGGGGACGTTCCGGGCCTGGGCCAGTAGCAGTGCCATCGTGTGTTCCGCTGCTGAAAGCGTGTTCGACTGCGGCGCGTTGACCACCATCACCCCGCGTTCGGTGGCGGCCTCTGTGTCCACGTTGTCGAGGCCGATGCCTGCGCGACCGACGACCATCAACTCGGGAGCGGCATCGAGCACCTCGCGTGTGACCTTGGTGGCTGAACGGATGATCAGGGCATGGGCACCGGGGACAGCTTCGAGGAGTTCTTCAGGGCTCAGACCCGTTTGGATATCCACCTCATGGCCTGCATCGCGCAGTCGCTGCAGGCCTCCGTCGGCTATGACTTCGGTTACGAGAACACGCATGCCCCCATGCTGCCGCGTGGCTACACCGCCGACCCAACCCGACAGAGGCGGCCGGGAACCCCAGCGACCGGCATTCGCGGTTCAGGGCGTGTGAGCGATCCTCAGAATCCGTTGGTAGAAGGCCAATTCAGCCTCCAACGCGTCGATCATCGTGCTGTCGTTGCGGAACCCGTGACCCTCACCATCGTAGCTTCGGTACTCATGGTCGATTCCGGCGGCCCCGAGTGCTTCCACCATTGCCTCCGCCTGAGCAGGTGGCACCACCGTGTCATCGAGACCCTGCAACACGAGCACCGGCGATTTGATGCGTTCAGGGTGTTGCATCGGCGAACGGGCGACGTAGATGTGCTCGGCCTCCGGCAGCGGTCCGATCAGACCATCGAGGTAGCGCGACTCGAACTTGTGGGTGTCCGTCGCCAACGTCAACAGGTCGGTCACGCCGTAGAGCGTCGTCGCCGCTGCGAAGTGGAACCCCGACGGGGTCGGCTCGGCCGCCACCGCCTCCAGTGCGGTGAACCCACCCGCCGAACCACCGCGGATGACGCAACGGCGCGCATCGACCATCGAGTTCTGGGCCAGGAACTCCGCCGCGCAGATGCAGTCCTGCACCTCGACCTCACCCCAACCGCCGAGCAGTTTGTTCCGGTAGGCCCGGCCGTATCCGACAGAGCCCCTGTAGTTCACATCGGCAACGGCGAAACCCCGGGTGGTCCAGAACTGCACCGACGCCGACAACTCGCCACGTGCCGCAGCGGTCGGCCCGCCGTGGATGCGGACGACCAGCGGCGGCAGTTCTCCCGCGGGCCCCGCCAGACCGTCGAGCTTCGGCGGATAGAACAGGGCGTGGGCCACATCGCGGCTCTGTGACGCGACTCCGCCGGGGGCCCGGTGGGGAAGGTGACCGGCTCGGGCACCGAGATCGAACTGGATGGCAACGGCCACGGAGTTCCGCCGAAACGCGAGACCCTGCCGGCGCCGACATGGCCGATCGACGCGCAGACGACTGCTGTGGGTTCGGTCGGCGTCCCGGCCAGTGCCGCCACCGTCAGGGGTTGCGAGCTGTCGTGGTCGTCGTCGGGACAGACCATCAGCGTGTCGACCCATCCCGTGAGCTCGAGTAGGTCAACGGCGCCGACGAGGCGCCCGGGTGCAGCTCTGTCCGAACTCTCGGGAACCGGGATGGTCATGCTGCGAATCTCGTCGAGGCCCCCGACTGTCTGGGCGAACACCACATCCCCACCAGCGAACCCGTAGCGGCTCCCGCCCGAAACCCAGCGAGCGACGCCGACCTCACCGCTCCTTCGAGTAGCCGGTTCGGGTTCCCCTCGGGCAGCCGGTCCGTCGGTTCGCAGCGAATCCGCGACATCACCCGAACCCTCGACAGGAAGGCCTGCCCGAGCGGCGTGCCGCAACACCCATAGGTCTCCGCGGTCGTCACACCACCACAACCGACCCCAGTGATCCCACTTCGGGAGGCACACCGCCACGGACCGTTCACCGGATAGTTCACCGGCATCCGGCAATCCACCGCGACGACCGCCTGCGACGCGCCGGGCGGATTCCACTCCTGGCCCATCAGGGCCGACCACCAGGGTCCCGGCCCAGAGTTCCGCGGCATCCCACGGCATGTCAGGATGGTTCCACTGGAGCCATGCAAGGTGTGTTCCATCAGGGGACAACGATGGAGCGACAGAGAAGTCGCTGCCACCTACGAGAGAATGCACTCCTGATGGCAGGCTGGACGTCGGGTGCGCGTCGGCAACACCTGTCGGAAGCCAAACCAGATCGTTGACCGCCTCGTCGAGCGGATTTCCCTCGGGGTCCGCGTGCAATTCTCGTTCACAGACCATCCATGCGCCGCCGGGTTCCACAACACCGGCCGCGTAGCGCGTCGCAGCGCGGCACCCGGGTCGACCCGGTCAGCGGCACCCCGGCACCCGTGAAGGCAGCGCTCAGTTGTGAGCTGACGCCCTCACCTGCCTGGTATCGGTCCACCAGGCAACCGTCATCATCACCCAGGTCGACACGGCGGATTCGCTGATCGTCGCCTTCGACCCAGTACAGCGATTCGCGGTGTGCCCAGAACGCGCCGCCACCATACTCATTGACCCGGGACCGGGCAGAGGTGACCGAGCCGAGCCGTCGAGGAGTCCCGTCGGTGCGGGTGACCCACAATGCATTTCGCCCGTCCTCGAGGACCGAGAACCAGACGAGTGCCCGCCCGGTACGGTCGCGGCTCAGTGCGAGCCCACCGAACCGGGCCCCACCCCGGGCGGCCATGGCCGCCGAAAGCGGCGATGGCCATGCGCCGAACGGCAACCCGGTGGACCCTTCGCTACCGGAAACAAGCTCCGCATCGGCCACAGGTGGACCATCCAACGGGTGGCTGGATGGTCCGACAGGGGCAGATCCGGTGTCTCCCGCTCCCTGCTCGTCCAGGTCGCCGGGGGCGTTCATCCCTCGTCGACCAGGGTCCGTATCCGCTCGACGCCTTCGAGCATGTCCTCTGTGTCCATGGCAAAGCTGAACCGCGCATACCCCGGAGTTCCGAACGCCTCGCCGGGGACGAACGCCACGTTGGCCGATTCGAGCACCAGGTCGGCGAGCTCCACCGTGGTGGAGGCGCTGGACCCTCCGAGTGGCCGGTTCAGCAGTCCGGTCAGGTTCGGGTAGGCATAGAAGGCACCTTCGGGTTCGAGACAGGTGACACCATCGATCTCGTTCAGGGCCGCATGAATCAGTTTGCGTCGTTCGTCAAAGGTGGCTTTCATCACCTCGACCGCGGACAGGTCTCCCGACACTGCAGCCAGGGCTGCCATCTGTGCGACGTTGCAGACGTTGGAGGTCATGTGTGACTGCAGGCTGGTGGCCGCCTTCGCCACATCTGCGGGCGCGATCATCCAGCCCACGCGCCACCCGGTCATGGCATAGGTCTTGGCGACGCCATTGAGGATGATGCAGTTCTCGGCCAGTTCAGGCACCAGAGCGAGGATCGAATGATGTTCGGTCTCGCCGTAGGTGAGGTGTTCGTAGATCTCGTCGGTGATGACGATGATGTTGTGTTCGAGCGCCCAATGACCGATGGCCTCCATCTCCTCTCGCGGATAGACCGCCCCCGAAGGGTTCGAGGGCGACACGAACATCAGCGCCTTGGTCCGTTCGGTCCGAGCTGCTTCGAGTTGGCCGACACTCACCCTGAAACCGGCGTCATCGCCCGCGACCACCTCCACCGCAGTACCGCCTGCCAGAGCCACCGGTTCGGGGTAGGTGGTCCAATAGGGGGCCGGCAACAGCAGCTCATCGCCCTCATCGATGACGGTGAGGATCGAGGAGTAGACCGCGTGCTTACCACCATTGGTGATGACGACCCTGGATGGATCGACCGCCACCCCGGAGTCGCGGAGCGTCTTGTCCGCCACGGCGTCACGCAGTTCCGGTAGGCCTGCCGCCGGCGAGTAGTGGTGGTTCCGCGGGTCCTGGCAGGCAGCCATGGCTGCTTCGACGATGTAGTCGGGGGTCGGGAAGTCGGGTTCTCCTGCGCCGAACCCGATCACGGGAGCGCCGGATGCACGCAACGCCTTCGCCTTCGCGTCCACTGCGAGGGTGGCGGACGGTGTGATGGCTGCGATTCGCCGCGAGATGCGGCCGCTGGAGGGTGTGCTCATGTGATCGAAGCTACCTCGCCCCGGCGGGGGTACTTCACGGAATATGTGTGACCGCTTCTGGAACTCCCCGCGGGCCGGCTAGCCGTGGCGGGAGGTGACCCGCGAGACTGACGAGGTGGATATTCCCGACATCACCCTGCCCGAAGAACTACTCCCCAGCGATGGCCGTTTCGGATGTGGACCCTCGAAGGTCCGCGAAGACGCAATCGAGATGCTCGCGGGCTCTGCCGGACACTTCCTGGGTACCAGCCACCGCCAGGCGCCGGTGCGTTTCAAGGTTTCGGAGGTTCGCAATGGGCTGGCCGAACTGTTCTCGCTGCCCGACGGTTACGAGGTGCTCGTGGGCAATGGAGGCACCACCACCTTCTGGGACGCCGCGTCCTTCGGGCTGATCGATTCACGCAGCCAACACCTGAGCTTCGGCGAGTTCTCCTCGAAGTTCGCAAAGGTGACCGCCAGCGCTCCCCACCTGGAAGACCCCGAGGTCATTTCCTCGGAGGTGGGTGATCACCCTGAAGCTGTCGCGAGCGATGGAATCGACGCCTACTGCCTGACCCACAACGAAACATCCACCGGCGTTGCCTCGACCCCCACGCGCCCCGACGGCGCCGATGACGATGCGCTCGTACTGGTGGATGCGACTTCCGCTGCCGGTGGGTTGCGCTTCGATCCCACCGAGACCGACGTGTACTACCTCGCACCGCAGAAGTGTCTGGCCTCCGATGGCGGGCTCTGGATCGCAGCCTGTTCCCCGAAGGCGATCGAGCGGATCGAACGCATTGCCGCAAGTGACCGCTGGGTACCGGCCTCACTCGACCTGGGGATCGCGCTGGACAACTCACGCAAGGATCAGACCTACAACACTCCGTCGCTCGCGACGCTGTTTCTCGCAGCCGAGCAGATCCGCTGGATCCTGGAGAACGGTGGTCTCGAGTTCTCCGCGGGGCGTTGTGACACCTCGGCCGAAACGATCTACGGATGGGCCGATGCCCACGATGTGGCGACTCCGTTCGTGGCCGATCCGGCCAAGCGTTCACACGTGGTGGCAACGATCGACTTCGACGAGAGTGTGGATGCAGCAGTGGTCGCCGCCGTGCTGCGTTCCAACGGCATCGTCGACACCGAGCCGTACCGCAAGCTCGGACGCAACCAGCTGCGGATCGCGATGTTCCCCGCGATCGACCCCTCAGACATTGCCGCTCTCACGCACTGCATCGATCACGTACTGACCAACCTCTGAATCATCCTCCCCGGGACCACGTTCTGTCCTGCCACGATTGCCGGAATCGGCGATCCTCCCAGGGCGAACGTGAGCGGACGTTGGTGTCGGCTCCGGGTGCAGGCCTATGGGACGTATGTCTGAATGAGCGAGGTGACGGTGCCGTTCGTGATCGTGACCTCGAAGGGTGGATCCTTGCCCCAGACGTCGGCAAAACCCGAGTTGGCGAGCTCGGCGAAACCGTGCCAGCCCAGGTCCTGTGGTTCGCAGCACTGCGGACCGAAGATCACGGCGAACTCACCGTCGGGATCCACCTGCAGGTCCTGGAGCTTCTCGCGATGGTTGCGCACATACACCTGGGGACCCTCGAGCTGATTTCCGTGGGTGTCAGCCAGGTATGCGAGCACGGCCTCGGTCCCCTCGAGAACCTGCACGCCATCGAGGGTCAGCCTATGCGAGTCGCCATCCACTGACCGGACACTGACCTGGTGCGTTCCATCGGTGAGGCGGTCGGGATCGGGATGTCCATCTGCGGTCGCATCATCCGCGCCGGGCACGGTCGTGGACCGCGTCTCCGCAGAGTCGGTGCCGCCTGATGCACCACCGCGAGCGTCATCGCCCTGGGCACAGCCAACGAGCCCCAGCAGCGCCGCCAGCACGACCAGGAGCCACGTACAGGAACCCACACGGGCGCTCGAGGCCCTCTCCCCGCGACACGCAGTCGCGGTATGTATCTTCGGTCCCACACGCACGACTCTAGAGTGCCCGGTGGCGACACCGGACTGCACCGCAACAGGATCGCGAAAGCCGAAGGGAATCAGATGACAACGCTCGCAGACGCCGTCGGGCAACTCACGGGGCCGGGGGGCCGGTTCGAGGTGACCACCACCTCCGAGAACGATGGCAGGCCGATGAAGGTCTACAAGGACCGTCTGCCCCACCTGCGGTTCGTTTCGGAAGTATTCGGTGCGGCCCACGGAACGGCGGAGTTCGCCGTCTACGGGGACCGGCGGATCACCTACTCGACGTTCCTCGACGAGGTCAATGCATTGTCGGCATGGTTCGCGTCGAAGGCGATCATCAAGGGAGACCGCGTGGGAGTCCTGAGCGCCAACAATCCCCAGTGGTGCGCCAGTTTCTGGGCGGCCGTCGACATGGGAGCGGTCCTCGTCGGATTCAACGGATGGTGGAGCACGGAGGAGATCGTCTATGGGCTCAACCACTCTGGAACCAGGATCCTGGTCGTCGATTCCAAGCGTTTCGAGCGTCTGGCCGACCATCTGGCCCAGGTCCCGGCGCTCGAGGAGATCCTGTTGATCGACGGTGACCCGGCCACCTTCCCGGACGACCCCGATGGACCATCCATTGGCTCGTACGCGGATGCAGTTGCCGTCGGCGCCGCTGCGAACCCCGGGTTCCCGACCACCGAGCTCGATGAGTCGGACCCGGCGGTCATCTTCTACACCTCAGGCACGACCGGCCGACCCAAGGGCGCCATCAGCACCCACGGCAACATGATCGCCAACCTCCAGAACACGGTGTTCACCCTCACCCTCGGCTCAATCGTCAACCCGCCGGCTCAGGACGAATCCGCAGATACCGGCGGGAGTGGGCAGCCGGTGGCGTTGCTCACCTCACCCCTGTTCCATGTCTCAGGGTGTCACTCCACCCTGGTGGTGGGGTTCATGGGAGGCATGAAGCTGGTCATCCCCCAGGGACGGTTCGATCCCGAGAACGTCTTCAGACTGATCGAGACGGAAGGCGTACAGACCTGGGCGACGGTGCCCACCATGATCTGGCGGGCCACCGAGCATCCGGCCCGGAGCGACTACGACCTCACGAGCATCACCTCGGTGGCCTTCGGCGGTTCACCGTCAGCCGACGAGTTGCAGCGACGCATACGGGAGACGTTCCCGAACGTGAAGGCGACCACGAATGCCTACGGGCTCACCGAATCATCTTCGGTGGCCACGATCCTCACAGGGGGCTCGGACATCCAGAAGGTGGACTCGGTGGGCCTGCCCATGCCGGTGGTCGATGTTGCCATCGGCGACCCTGACGGCACCCACCTGGGAACCGATGAAACCGGCGAGGTCCTGATCCGTGGTCCGATCATCATGGCCGGGTACTGGGACAATCCCGAGGCCACCGCCGACGCCATCCGCGAGGGCTGGCTGCACACCGGCGATGTCGGTCACCTGGACGACGACGGCTACCTGTTCATCACCGATCGGGCGAAGGACATGCTCATCCGCGGTGGCGAGAACGTGTACTGCGTCGAGATCGAGAACCGCCTCGTCGAACACCCCGAGATCGCCGATGCCGCGGTCGTGGGGGTCCCACATCCCGAACTCGGCGAGGAGGTCAAGGCGGTGGTCGAGATGGTCCCCGGGGCCACCACCAGCGACGATGACATCCGCGCCTGGGTGGCAGAGACGCTCGCGGGCTTCAAGGTACCCACTTACGTTGAGCGCCATGACGGAAAGCTCCCCCGGAACGCCTCGGGCAAATTGCTCAAGAACGTCCTCAGAGGCACCGGAGCGGCGACCTTCGCCGAAACGATGTGACCGGCGTCACGAGCCGAACGAGACGGTAGGGTGAACCGGTGACTCCAACCAGACGTGACCTGTTCCTCGCCGCGGGACTGACCGGAGCTGCAGCCGCAGCTGCCGGCCTTGCGGGCTGCTCATCCGACGACAGTGGAGGGGGATCGGGTAGCGGCAAGTCCTCAACGAGCACGACTTCGGGAATCGGGCACCTTCCCGACCCGAAGGACGCACCCTTCGACACCGTGGTCGTGTTGATGATGGAGAACCGCTCCTATGACCATTTCATGGGTTGGATGCCCGGAACGGACGGCAAACAGGCCGGGCTCAACTACGTGGACACCGCAGGCAAGACCCACGAGACGTACGCCATCGCGCCCGACTGGCAGGGCTGTGATCTCCAGGACCCCCTGCATCTCTGGCAGACGATGGCGACCCACTACAACGATGGGAAATGCGACGGGTTCCTCCAGACCCAACCCGAGGGCGACCAGTTCCCCATCAGCTACTACACCCGCGACAACCTGCCGATACTCGCCGCGTTGGCAGAGGGGTACACCCTCTACGACCACTACTTCTCGTCGATGCTCGGGCCCACCTGGCCAAACCGCCTCTACCAACTCTGTGCCACCACCGACCTGGACATCACCGGGACCTATCCGACCGGCGACGAACCACGGCCGGTTAAACTGCAGACCGCGATCTTCGACAGGCTCTCCGATGCCGGCCTCACCTCGGGCTACTACACGTGGGGCGAGCCGATGACGGGTCTGTTCGAATCGAAGCGTTACGACGACATCACCTATCCCTATGAGAAGTTCCTCGACGATGCAGACAAGGGGAACCTCCCCAATGTCGTCTTCGTGGATCCCGACTACACCGCCCACGCCGAGTTCAATGGCACCTCCAACGACTTCCACCCATATGGTTCGATCCAGGTCGGCCAGGAGTTCGTGGCCGAGGTGCACGATGCGATGGCCAAGAGCCCCCACTGGGAACACAGCGTTTTCATCATGAACTTCGACGAGTCAGGAGGCTTCTACGACCACGTGCCGCCTCCGGCGGTGCAGGACGACACGGTCCTTCCGGGACCGGGTCCCTTCCCCGACCTCAAGCGCCTCGGATTCAGGGTGCCTGCCATAGCAATGGGACCGTTCGCTCCCGAACGCATCGAGACCGACGGCCCCTACGAACACTGTTCGATCCTCAAGATGATCGAATGGCGTTGGGGCCTCGAACCCATGACCGTGCGCGACAAGACGGCCAGGAACATCGCCGAGACCCTCGACTTCTCCAACCGTCGTGATCCCATCACGCTGCCCAAGTTCACAGCCGAGCCCGCAGAGATCTGCGACAATCCCGATCATTTCGGTTGAACGGGTCTGACTCCCCGGACGGGCCGACTCCGCTACCGGATGGGATCTATGACGCGTTCGTCGTGAACGCGGACGACCTGCCGACCAGTGGTGGGCGCAGCACCGCCTTGGAACTCACGGTCGTGAGCGGTGAGCACCGTGGCGGAACCATGGCACTCACCACCCCGACGTGGCTCGGCGAACCCGTGGATCTGATCGGCATGCCCGCCACATTGACGGTCACCGAAGGTTCACCATCGGTTCGCATCGACACGTGAACTCAGCTTGTCCATACCCCGCAACGCTCACTCGGTGCCGACACCGGAGAGCCGTCCAGACGTCACTTCGCTGCCGCGAACCCCACCTCGAGGTCACCGATGATGTCCTCGATGGTTTCAATGCCTACTGACAGTCGGACCAGACCTGGCTCCACGCCAGATGAACGCTGTTCCTCCTCGGAGAGCTGGCTGTGGGTGGTAGATGCGGGGTGGACCACGAGGCTACGGGCATCTCCGAGGTTGGCGACATGGGTGTGCAACTCGAGCGCCTCGACGAAACGCTTGCCCGCTTCGAGGCCGCCCTTGATCACGAACGCCGGTACGGCACTCGCACCTTTGGGGCAGTAGGTGGCTACCCGATCGTGCCATTTGCTGGAGGACAGCCCGGCGTACTGGACCCGCTCCACCTGGTCGTGTGCTTCCAGGAACTCCGCCACCGCCTGCGCATTGGCCACGTGACGTTCCATGCGCAGCGAGAGCGTTTCGAGGCCCTGGAGCATCAGGAACGAATTGAACGGACTGATCGCCGGGCCGAGGTCACGCAGCAGCTGCACCCGCGCCTTGATGATGAACGCGCCGGGACCCAGAGCCGGCCAGTAGGTGAGACCGTGGTAGCTCTCGTCCGGTTCGGTGAACATCGGGAACTTGTCATTGGCGCTGAAGTCGAAACTGCCACCGTCGACGATCAACCCGGCGATCGTGGTGCCGTGTCCCGAGATGTACTTGGTTCCAGAATGCACCACGATGTCAGCGCCGTGGCTCAACGGGTTGCACAGGTACGGGGTGGCGACGGTGTTGTCCACGATCAAGGGCACGCCGGCGTCATGTGCGACTCCTGCGACACCCGCGATGTCGAGGATGTCGTTCTTCGGGTTGCCGATGGATTCGCCGTAGAAGGCCTTGGTGTTGGGCCTCACCGCAGCAGCCCACGCCTCGAGGTCGTCGCTGTCCTCGACGAAGGTGGTTTCGATCCCGTACTTGGGCAGCGTGTGGCTCAGAAGGTTGTACGTACCGCCGTAGAGTGCGGACGAACTCACGATGTGGCTTCCGGCCTCGGCGAGGTTGAGGATCGCGACTGTCTCCGCGGCCTGACCCGAAGCAACCGCCAACGCTCCGGGAATACCCACAGCGGTTTCGGTCGCACCCTCGAGAGCGGCCACCCGGGCTTCCGCCACGCCCTCGGTGGGGTTCATGATCCGGGTGTAGATGTTGCCCATCTCCGAGAGGGCGAACAGGTCCGCCGCGTGCTGGGTGTCCCTGAACTCATAGGCCACGGTCTGGTAGATCGGCACCGCACATGCGCCCGTGGCCGGATCCGAGACCTGTCCTGCGTGGAGTTGGCGGGTTTCGAAGCCCCAGTTGTCACTCATTTTGAATCCATTCTCTCTGGTGATGTTGCGGGTCGGTTCGGAACTTATCCCAGACGGGGGAATCCCGACTAATCAGGTCGGATTTCTAGCACCCCGCTGCGATCCACGTCCAGCACCTTCAGAACACCGGGTGGCAACCCAGCCTCCAGGGCCTCCGGGATTCCCGGTCCGGCGTCGGTGCTGATCGAGCGCGGCCACGGTTGGCCCGGAACCGGACAACCACGCCCCGAACACTCCCTCGGTCGCCCTGAAGGCTTCGATGAC
Organism: uncultured Microthrixaceae bacterium; assembly: GCA_963805905.1. Classification (GTDB taxonomy): domain Bacteria; phylum Actinomycetota; class Acidimicrobiia; order Acidimicrobiales; family Microtrichaceae; genus JAMLGJ01. Next base: position 892,184 of record CAWDVV010000001.1, on the reverse strand, counting down.
CTTCGCCGCATCCGGTCTCGACTCGAGGCGCGCTGGTTGGTGCAGACGATCCCTTGATGCCTCGGTGATCAGCTCCGGCCGACCCTGCGAGACGGCGGCCACCCACAAGGCTGCACGAGCAACCGAGAACGCAGCGTCGGCCGCGGGCACAACTGACGGAAGGGCGGCACGCGAGGCATCTGTGGAGGTTTCCGACGCGGGTGACCAGGCGATGACACGGAGTCCCGTAGGCATGCCCATGGGCACGGTGATCCCATCCGCAACGACCACGAAGCCTCCATATGTCGACGGTGCCGCATTGTCGCCGTGACCTTCGAGTTGTTCCGCAATTGCGAACGCCGAATCCCTGGCAACTCGCGGAGCATCACCCGCCAACCGCCTCGCTGCGAACGCCCCGGCCACCCGAGCCGCACCGGAGAACCCGAGGCCACGACCGGGAGGGATGGGACTCCTCCACCACAGCTCTGAGAGCGGGTCACCACCGGCCTCGACGAACGAGACCGAAGCGGGGTGTGTGGCTTCGGCCACGAGCATGTCGGGACCACCTGCCAACTCAGGGCGCGCCGGATCCTCGGTCCCATCGCCCGTGACCGCGCCACCCAACGAGCCCGCTTCGCCCACCGCGAACCAGAACGGGAGATCGAGCGCCAGTCCGAGACAATCGAAACCCGGTCCCAGGTTGGCTGTGGATCCGGGAGCGCGTACCAGCACCCCGTGAGACTACGCCGCCGTCAACACCCGTTCTGTCCCGCGAGAGTTCCCGAGACAGAGCAGTCCCGAGAGGCACGTCCATCGCAGGACAGTTCGGGATCGCAGGTATCGGCGATCGCCGACAGGCCCGTTGCAGGCTCAGTCGCCGCCCGAGGCGTCCTCGACCTTCGTCTTGCCCGCCGAGATCCACGGCATCATCTCGCGCAGACCGGCACCGACCTGCTCGACCTGATGTTCCTTGCCCGCCTTGCGAAGCTCGTCGAAGTGCTTGCCGCCCGAGCGGACCTCACCGATGAATTCCTCGGCGAACTCACCCGAACGGATCTCCTCGAGGATCTTGCGCATCTCGGCCTTGGTGTCCTCGGTGATGATGCCGCGGACCGCGGGTCAGGTCGCCGTACTCAGCGGTCGTCGAGATCGAATAGCGCATCCCGGAAATGCCCTGTTCGTACATGAGGTCGACAATCAGCTTGAGTTCGTGCAGGCACTCGAAGTACGCCGACTCGGGCTGGTATCCCGCCTCGACGAGCGTTTCGAAGCCGGCTTGGGCAAGAGCTGCCAGTCCGCCACACAACACAACCTGTTCGCCGAAGAGATCGGTCTCGGTCTCTTCTTCGAAGGTTGTCTCGAGGACACCGGCACGGGTACCGCCGATTGCATCGGCATAGCTGAGCGCCAGCGCCTTGGCACCGCCGGTGGCGTCCTGGCCGACCGCTATGAGACACGGGACTCCCCCGCCTTCGGTGTAGGTGCGGCGCACCAGGTGGCCGGGGCCCTTGGGGGCGACCATTGCCACATCCACGCCCTCTGGAGCCTTCACGTATCCGAAACGCACGTTGAAGCCGTGGGCGAAGAAGAGAGCATCGCCGTCGTTGAGGTTGGGCGCGACGTCGCGGTCGTAGACGGGGCCGATCTCGGTGTCTGGCAGCAGCATCATGATCAGGTCCGCCTCGGCAGAGGCAGTGGCCACATCAGTGACGGCCAGTCCGGCTTCTGCTGCCTTCGCGGCAGAGGCAGAACCCTCGCGCAGCCCGACGCGCACGTCCACGCCCGACTCCTTCAGGTTGAGTGCGTGGGCGTGACCCTGGGATCCGTACCCCAGGATCGCAACCTTGCGACCGGCGATGATCGAAGGGTCAGCGTCTTTTTCGTAATAGATGTTTGCCATGGGTGAAGTCTGCCTTCAGTAGTTGGTTCAGCGGTAAACGGCCCTCATCCCCCGTTCTGAGCGCTGTGGCGGTGACCTGTCCACCGCCACAGCGCTCAGAACGCCGAGGGGGTCGGTCAGAGAGATGCGTGTTCGAGCCGGGGCAGCGCGACCCGGCCGGTTCGTTGGAGATCCACGATGCCATGGGGGCGCAACAAGGCCTCCAGGTCGTCGATGCGCTGCGGGGTGTCATCGAGGCTCAGGGTGAGTTCGGCCGGACCGACGTCAATCACCTGGGCTTCGAACAGCGCGGCCAGTTCCAGTACCTCCCCGCGGACCCCTGACGGTGTCTTGACAGTGAGCATCATGAGTTCACGCTCAACGGAGTCACGTGGATCGAGTTCCGAGATCTTGATCACGTTGATCAACTTGTTCAGCTGCTTAACCACCTGTTCAAGGGGAGCGTGCTCGACGTCGACGACGATCGTGATGCGTGAGAAGTTCGTGTCGTCGGTGGGCGCGACCGCGAGCGAGTAGATGTTGTAGCCACGGCGGGCGAACAGGTTCGCGATCCGTGCGAGCACACCCGCACGGTTCTCGACCAGCACCGACAAGACCTGGTAGTTGGGCATGGGGGTCACTGGACACCTCCGTCAGAGGCGTTGGCATCGCCTGATTGGTGGGGATCCACGACGATCTCGTCGTTGGAAAGCCCCGAGGGAACCATTGGATAGACCTTCTCATTGGAATCCGTGCGGAACTCTATGACCACCGGACGATCGTTTATGGCGTTGGCCTTGTCGATCGCGGGACCGACCTCCTCGGGCGACTCGACCCGGATACCTACACAACCCATGGCTTCCGCCCACTTCACGTAGTCGGGCAGGTCCGGCGAGAGGTAGACCTCGGAGTACCGCTCCTCGTAGAACATCTCCTGCCATTGGCGCACCATTCCGAGGTACGCGTTGTTGAGGATCGCGATCTTCACCGGAATCCGCTCGGTGGCAGCCGTCACGAGTTCCTGTGCGGTCATCTGGAAGCAACCGTCTCCGTCGATCGCCCAGACCATTCGGTCGGGCCGGCCGACCTTGGCGCCGATGGCCGCCGGAACCGAGAAGCCCATCGTGCCCGACCCGCCGGAGTTGACCCAGGTGTAGGGGTATTTGAACTGCCAGTACTGACTGGTCCACATCTGGTGCTGGCCCACACCTGAGGCAACGATGCAATCTTCGGGAGCCCGGTCGCGGAGTTCCTCCAGCACGTACTGGGGCTTGAGGTTCTCGCCCGGTTCGGACTGTTGGTAGGTGAGCGGGTAGGTCTCCTGCCAACCCGAGATCTTCGATCTCCAGGCCTGACGATCAGGGAACTGTGCACCCGAGTCGACCTTGGACCTGATCGTAGAGGTGATCGCCTCGATCACCTGACGGCAATCGCCCACGATCGGAACGTCGGGTCTACGGACCTTGCCCAACTCGGCGGGGTCGATGTCGACGTGGATGATCTTCGCATCGGGTGCGAATCCATCGAGCTTGCCGGTGATGCGGTCGTCGAAACGGCTACCGAGCGCGATGAGCAGGTCGGATTGCTGCATGGCGGTCACGGCTGTGTAGTTGCCGTGCATGCCGGGCATCCCGAGGGCGAGTTCATGATCGTCGGGAATGACGCCTCGGGCCATCAGTGTGGTCACGACCGGAACCTCACACAGTTCCGCAAGCTCCAGCAGGGCCTCGGCTGCTCGTGCCTTGAGGATGCCTCCACCTGCGTAGATCACAGGACGCTCTGCCGCGAGGATGTACTCGGCAGCGTCCTTGACCTTGCGCGGATGACCCTTGACGGTGGGTTTGTAACCGGGAAGGCTCGCCGCGACTTCCTCGTCGGTGGGCCAGTACCAATCGAGTGCGGAGTTGGGATTGTTCGGATCGACGATGTCCTTGGGAATGTCGACGAGCACGGGACCCGGCCTACCCGTCGTGGCGATGTGGAACGCCTGGCGGATGACCATCGGGATATCACAGGCGCGGGTGATCAGTTCGTTGTGCTTGGTCACACTGCGGGTGATGCCGACCGTGTCGCACTCCTGGAACGCGTCGGTGCCGATCGAGGAGGTCGACACCTGACCGGTGATGACAACCATCGGTGTCGAGTCCATGTAGGCATTGCACAGCGGTGTCACGATGTTCGTGGCCCCGGGACCGGAGGTCACCATCGCCACGCCGGGACGACCCGTGGATAGCGCATACCCCTCGGCCATGTGACCGGCACCCTGTTCGTGACGCACCAGGACGTGCCGGATCGGGCTGTCGAGGATCGGGTCATATACCGGGAGGATGGCACCCCCAGGCAGACCGAACACGGTGTCGACCCCCTCGAGTTCGAGGGACTTGATGAGTGCTGCACCGCCGTTGGTGATCGTCATGGCTGATTCCTGTGTTCGTTCTCGTTCGCTGGTCATTGCACTTGCCTCAATCGCACTTCACGCCACCCGGGGCCGCACTGCAACCGGGCCGGAAAACCTAAACGACCTCCCGGTAGGGAGGCCGTGGGCGCAACACGCGGAGGAAACCGGGTGAGACGCCTCAGGCGCCTACTACTACCAGAATCAGGGTCTCTTCACGCACCGACCCATTGTGCCGCAGTGGAAGCCGGATTGCCAACCGTGTTGGGAACTGCCTCCGCATCTCGGGATCTGACAGATCGACGTGTATGAAGGAATCCGCAACCTCGGCGACCTATGGCACCTTCCCGGGTCGCGCCGCTCAATTGCACAGGAGCAATTCGCATACCCTGGATGTTCCAGGGAACCCACGGGGCCTCCCCGAACCACAATTGCGTAGCTGCCGGTACCATGAACGCACCTCCCGTGGGCGTACACGGCGCGTCCCATCTGGATGCCCGGGAGCGAGTCGAATCGAGAGGCCCGCGAAACACCATGTCTGAATCCCCGCTAGGAGTCGTCGTCCTGTGTTACCGATCGACAGACGTGATCGAGTCCTGCCTTGACAGCCTGATCGCCTCGGAGGGAATCCGACCCGAGATCGTCCTGTGTGACAACGCCTCGCCCGACGAGACCGTCCCGACCATTCGCTCTTGGGCCCAGCGCAATGGAGTCGAGTTGGCAGAGGTATACGTGGACGCCGACCTCGACGACGTTCCGGAGTCGTACCCACGTGGCATCACCCTGGTTCGATCCGCGCGGAATCGTGGCTTCGCCGGTGGCGTCAACCTCGGACTTCGAGTTCTTCTGGCTCGCCCGGAGATCGACCTTTTCTGGGTTCTCAATCCCGACACGGTCGTGACACCGGACGCGGGAGCCGCCTATGCACGAACAGCCTCCGCTGCCGGACCATTCGCGCTGATGGGCGGGAGGACGCTCTACCGGGAACCTCCGGGCCTCGTGCAGTCAGACGGGGGCCGCGTGAACCGCTGGACCGGCGTATGCAGCAACGCCAACCAGGGCATGAAGCGGACGGACCCAGCGACACCGCAGCCCCGATCGGTGGACTTCATCTCCGGCGCCAACATGGTGGCTTCGCGGACGTTCGTGGAGACCGTTGGTCTCATGCGCGAGGACTACTTCCTGTACTACGAAGAGGTTGACTGGGCCTTCCGTCGAGGCGACTTGCCACTGCTCCTTTGCCCCGAGTCCATCGTGGAACACCACGGTGGAACCACGATCGGCACCGGTTCGGTCAATCGGCGCGCCTTCCGCCTTCGCGAACTACTACAACTTCCGCAACCGGATGAGATTCGTTGCCCGATTCATGTGGCCCTCGCTGCCCATCTCCTATACCTACAGCATGCTCAAGGTCATGCAGCTGCTTCTGCTCGGCGCCCACGACGAAGCCCTCGGGGCCTTGCGGGGGCTTCACCAGCTGTCGCCGCCTCCGGTCCCGAACCCGGATGTGCAGTCGGGATCCCGGCACGGGCGCCACCTCCGGGCGCTACGTCATAGTGAACTTCCATGGAATCGGGACGCCCCCCGACGACATCCCCGATGACGAGCTTCCCTACTGGATATCGGTTGAACGCTTCACCCGTGTGATCGACAGGGTCGCCGAGCTGCAATCACAAGGGCAAGACATCCGCGTCACCGTTCGATGACGGAAACCGATCCGATGTCGACATCGCCGCACCGATCCTCGCCGACCGCGGCATGACCGGAGATTTCTTCGTGCTCAGCGGACGGATAGGACAGGACAACTATCTCGCACCCGAAGACATCAAAACGCTGGTCGGCATGGGCATGGGAATCGGACTGCACGGCCAGGATCACGTCGACTGGAGGCGACTGGACCAACGGGAACTGCACGCGGAGACGGTCACTGCCCGTACCCGAGTCGCCCAGATCACGGGCGGACCGATCACGAAGGTCAGTGTGCCGTTCGGAGCATACGACCAGAGCGTGCTCTCACACCTGGGATCCCTGGGCTACTCCGAGATCCATACGAGCGACGGAGGTAAGGCAAAACGCGGGGCGCGCCTCCTCGCCGCGAACGTCGATCCGCTCGGACATGAACGCTGAAACCATCGAAGCCATCCTGACCGGGTCCGAGGGCACCAAGGCCCGAGCGAAACGGCTCGCCTCGGTCACCCTGAAGAAGCATGTGATCGGCCGAAATGTTGCCGATCGAATCCCTGCTGCCCGCTCGTTGTGGACACGGGTCATGCTTCGAGACACCGCCTTCACCGGCCGCCACACCAAGCTCCGCCGGCTCTACTCACTCGAGGATCCATGGGACATGGCCTCAGAGCGGGAGCAATACCGTTTCGAACAGACCAATGAGATCCTCACCGGGATCGCCCCACACTTCGGGAACATCCTCGAACTGGGTTGCGGGGAAGGGCATCAAAGCCTCCACCTGAGCGCTCTCACCGATGAACTCCGGGGTCTTGAACTGAGTCAGAAGGCCGTCGAGCGCGCTCGTTCCCGCTGCCCCGGGGCCTCTTTCCAGGTGGGCGGCATCGAGAACGCCGGATCGCTCCTGTCGAGTACTCGATTCGATCTGATCGTCGCATGCGAAGTTCTCTACTACGTACGCGACACCGATGAGGTCATCAGCGAACTCCAGAGCCGCGCCGAGCGGATCTTCGTGTCCAACTACCTACCCCGGTCCGAGGTCATCAGAGGACACTTCGAGGGTGAGGGGTGGCGACGCCTCCCCGACATCTGCCACGGAGATGCCGTGTGGGAATGCTTCGTGTGGGAGGCCTCCGAAGTGCGCAACCGCGAACCGCCCACGCAGTGACCACCATGAATCGGTCAGACGGGGTGGACCTGATCCCAATCGTGGTCGGCCTTGGTGAAGTGCCAGTCGTCGACATGATCACGCAACGTGGCGGCGAGTGCTTCGTCGGAGGCGACGATCGTGGGCCGCATCGTTCTCGTCGCGAAGAACCCGGCCCTGATCAGGGCGTCGCGGTAAGCGCCTGAGGAGGCCGCGGCCTCGAGATACTCACAGTGTGGGGCCAGAACTCCCGCGGCATGAGCGACAAGCGCGTCCATGGCCGTCGGAGTCGCCTGGGGCGGCGAGAAAGTCCACGATGGTTCCCGCCGGAAGCTCAACCGCGGTCGGAGCCCGGGTGATCACGTAACCGATCAACACCCCACCCGAGCGCATGAGGAATCGCCGGTAGACGAGTTGGGGTTCGTCGGCGAACCTCCAGTTGAGGAAGCGGGTGGAGCGCTCGAACAATGCCGGGTACTCGTCGGCCACATGCTCCCACAAGTCGTCCAACTCCTGCGGAAACCGGCCTACCTCCTCGAAGTCGAACAAGTCCTGCTCGGGCCGCACAGGTGATCGCAGGCGTCCAACCAGCCGGACCATGGCAGCCAGGAGCACCGGACCGATCCGGGTGGCGTTGAAGAATCCGATCACACCTCGACGCCTCGTCCCGTGGTTTGCCTTGCCTGACAGAAAGCGTCGGACCGTTCCCGGAGAGATCCGTAGTGGACGTACGAATTCACGTGTGGGTACAAGCGTCATCGATCCGGCACGCTCTGCGATCCGCCGTGTTGCATCGGCCATCGTGAGGGTGATGAGTGCCGGACGATCAGCGAGTGCGGCAGCGTGGATCCGATGCCCCAATCCCCGACCACGAAACTCGGGGTGGACCATCACGTCCACGACCCACCCCATGGGGACCAACTCGCCCGCGACCCGGGCACATCCGTCCTGTACTCCGATTGTGCCGACCACCCGACCATCGCTGAGAGCCACGAAGACCGTCGGTCCGGTTTCACCAGAGCGACGGTACGGCGTATCAAGAAACTGCCAACGCAGGCGCGCCTCCTGCTTGAACGGTGCTTCTTCCCCGTAGGTCGCATCCACGAAATCCTGAATCAGGGGAAATTCGTCGACGGTCGCCCTTCGGACCTCGAGGACCGGATCATCAGGAGTCACGGCCGCGTGATCGCACCCATCTCGGCACCTTGGGCGAGTGCCGCGTACTTGGCGAGCACGCCCTTGTCATAGCGAGGCGTGGGATGTTTCAGATTCGCCCGGCGCTCTTCGAGGACAGCCTCGTCCACGAGCAGGTCGATCGTGTGTTCACCCACGTGGATGCGGATCCGATCTCCCTCCTCGACCAGAGCAATGGGTCCGCCGGACACTGCCTCGGGGGCGACGTGGCCGATACAGAACCCGTGTGTTCCGCCCGAGAACCGCCCATCTGTGATCAGCGCCGCGTCCCCGCCTCGCCCTGCACCCTTCATGGCGCCTGTGATCGCCAGCATCTCACGCATACCTGGCCCACCCTTGGGGCCCTCATAGCGGATCACGACCACGTCTCCGGCGTTGATACCACCTGCGAGCACGACCTCCATGGCTTCATGCTCGCCGTTGAAAACGCGAGCGGGACCTTCGAAGTCCTGGAAGTCGATGCCCGCGACCTTCACGACCGAGCCCTTCGGCGCCAGTGACCCACTCAGGATCGCCAGGCCTCCGACCGAGTGGATCGGATTGTCGAAGGTGTGGATCACCTCGCCATCGGGAGCTGGTGCCTTGATCAGATCCAGGTTCTTGCCGACTGTGTTTCCGGTCACCGTGATCTCATCGGTGTGGATCAGACCTTCCTCGGCCAGCATCGCCATCACCACCGGCACACCACCGATGCGGTCGATGTCGACCATGTGGTACCTGCCGTGCGGCTTCGTGTCAGCAAGGTGAGGCACCCTGGCAGCAACCTTGTTGAAGTCCTCCAGGTGCAACTCGACCTCAGCTTCGGCTGCGATCGCGAGCAGGTGCAGCACCGCATTCGTGCTGCCACCGAGCGCCATCACCACCGCGATCGCATTCTCGAGGGACCCCTTGGTGATTATGTCGCGGGGACGGATGTTCTGACGCAGGAGGTTGAGCACCGCCATACCCGAGGCGTGGCTGTAGTCGTCGCGGCGACGGTCGACCGCTGCAGCGGAAGCCGACCCCGGCAGAGACATACCCAGCGCCTCTCCCACCGAAGCCATCGTGTTGGCGGTGAACATGCCCGCACAGGCTCCCTCGGTGGGACACGCGTTGTGTTCAATGGCGTCGAGTTCCGCGTCATCCATCTCACCCACGGCGTGGGCACCCACCGCTTCGAACACCGACACGATGTCGAGCGCTCGGCCGTTGTAGTTGCCCGGCAGTATCGACCCCGCGTAGACGAACACCGATGGCAGGTTGAGGCGGGCAGAAGCCATCAACATGCCGGGCAGGGACTTGTCACACCCTGCGAAGGTGACCATCGCATCCATGCGCTCCGCATGCATCACGGTCTCGACTGAATCGGCAATCACCTCTCGGGAAACAAGGCTCGCGTGCATTCCTTCGTGTCCCATCGAGATGCCATCTGACACCGCTATGGTGCCGAACTCGATCGGATATCCGCCTGCGACCCGCACGCCCTCCTTGGCTCGCTGCGCCAAACGTCCGAGGGGCATGTTGCAGGGCGTGACCTCGTTCCAGCTCGACGCAACACCGATCTGTGGCTTCTCCCAATCGTTGTCACCCATTCCGATCGCCCTGAGCATCGCCCGGGCCGGCGCTCGGGACGGGCCCTCGGTCACGTCCCGGGAACGGATCTTCAGATTCGGTCCATCTGATTCTGCGGGTGGGGATGCCACCTTGTCGGCGGAGCCTGCATTTCCCGGGGAGTCAGCCATTTGCACAGAGTACGACCGTGGACACCCTCAGGGCGAGACACGTCCACGCCGTGCATTCGGGAACACATTCAAGCGGTTCCCTTTCGGAAACGCACGCCACGCCCACGATTGCCCCGACGTCACCGGGTAGCCGGCGGGGAGCACTTGGTGTCAGGTGAACGCATGGTTGGCGGGATGGCCGACGGTTCGCAGAGCCATGATCAACAGGTAGGCGACGACAGCGGCGGCCACGACCACCGCACGGGCCACCACGTCATCGCCGGCATCGAGGGTCACCAGGAACCAGCCGACCGCCAGAGTCCCGGCGGAGAAGGCACCGAGCACCGCGAACACATGGTCCATCACCATGAGGACCAGTGTCAGGAACAGAGACAAGCCGACCAGCCCCACCAACAGATACTGAGCCGGCCGGCCCGACAACCCCGGATAGTCGGCGAGTGCCGACACGAGGAGGTCTGCCGACAGGAGCACCATCACGTAGCCACCGCAGGACAACACCACCAACAGGCGTGTCTGTCGGGAGAACTGCGTCACACGCTCCGAGCGCCCCAACTGGTTCCCCACGGCCCTTTGAAACCACCGGATTCCGATCTCCGCCAGACCCATGCTGACCAGCAGCGGAATCACGAGGCCGATCAACGCACGTCCCGAACCCACGGCTGCATACACCGCGGCGGTGCAGCACAAAACGAAGGCACCCATCACGATTCCCGACACCGAGAAACGGCAGTGCCGGCGCGCAGGTCAGACCATCTGGGCGCACCGAAGCCAGACGACTCGATGCGACCAAGCACCAGCCAGGCGTGCAGAGTCGCTGCCGACCTCACAGACGATCGCGACAACCAGCACTGACCCGAGTTCGTCCCCACCCACGGCTAGAGCAGTGGCCAAGACCATTGGAGGCGTGATCCAGAAACCAGCGCCGAAGCGCGTCCCATCGGAAGCAATACGACCGACAGCAGCAGGTACTGCAACTGGGCACCGACGAGAAGTGCTGCCGGTGTCGAACCCGTCGACAATCCGACGGCTCCGGCGAGAGCGACGACGACGAGGGTGCCCCAGCTCAACAGCGAGCGATTCGGATCTGCGCATGGCCGCCACGCCACCGGCGCTGATCGATGTGTAGGCCACCCTCGACACCCCTTCGGCCATGCCCCACCCGAAACAGGTGATCGCGGCGAAGGCCGCACCCGATGCCACGTTCGTGGAGCTGCTGAGCGCGATCACGACGAAGAGTGTCGGGGGGAGGTAGGCCACCGCACGCAGGACCCATGCCAACCGGATCCAGGGAGTCTCCGGTGCGCTCGGACGCTCCGGTTGGCCATCGCCTGCGAGCCTCGTCCTCAGCTCCGCGGCCAGCGTGAACACGTCGGGCTCGCCGAACCTGGACCGGGCGGTGGAATCGGTGATCCCCCAGGATTCGAGGACTGCGGCCAGCCCGAGCTCGTCGACGCCACCGACCGACTCGGTGTGGCATCGATGCGCCAGGTTGGCCAGGGCACTCACCCGTGGTATCGATTCGTCGGACAGCGAGGCCTCCTCTGGCAGCGAGGTCCCTTCCGGGCGCATATTCATCGCTCCACATCCACGAGTACAGGTGTCTCGGATGGATCGTCACGGAGGTCGATCGAGGGACAGAGATCGCTGTAGATCGACCGGTAGCGGCCGGCCATCCCGTTCAGGGTGAACCGTTGCAGCGCGCGGCGCCGGGCAGCTGCACCGAGTTCCGCAGCCCGTTTCGGATCGAGGAGCAGACTCTCGATCGAATCGGACAACTGTTCGGGATCCCCGGGTTCTACGAGCTCACCCACGCCTTCGAGGGCCTCGGGCAGACCACCCACGTTGCTCGACACGATCGGCGTGGCACCCATCATCGCCTCGATGATCCCGTAGGGCAGTCCTTCGGAGATCGAGCTCGACACGAGGACGTCGACCGAACGGTAAGCCGCCGCCGGATCATCGGTGTGCCCCTCGAAGGTGACCACGCGGTCGAGACCCAGCTGTCGAACCGTGCTGCGGCACTGACTCTCGTAGTCATCCTGGCCCTTGGCGGCGCGCCCCCAGATCCGGACCGACAGCTCCGGGATCCGCTGCTCGAGCAGAGCCACGGCTTGGATGAGAGTCATCGGATCCTTGACACGGTCGATCCGCGAGAGAAACCCCACAGTGGGCGGCCGTTGGGGCGGACGCGTCGCGGGTCGGGCTTCGAAACGCGTCGGGTCGACGCCGTTGTTCACCACGCGGATCCGCGATGGTTCCGCACCGTTGTGCAACTCCCACCGCTTGTTGAAGTGGGTCACCGGAACAATCACGTCGGCCCGCCGGTAGGAGGCCACGGCGAGGAGCCGGTGGAACCTCAACAGGATCCGTTGTGTAGATGGCCCGAGCTCCCCACCGAGGTATTCCAGATACCTCTCGCGCAGGTATACGCCGTGTTCGGAGAGCACCAACGGCGAGCCGGTACGCCGTGATCCGGCAATCGCGACCAGCGCCGCGAGCCCGTTGCCCGTCGCGTGGTAGATATCCGCCTCGGGCAGATCGAGTCCTGCAGGCCGCAGGAAGTGTTCGAGGAGTTCGAGGCACTGGATCACCTCTGACATCGAGATGGGCGGACCATCCGATCGGCACAACTCCGTGAGCGAGTCGACCGCCGCCCGGCACCGCAACGCCGGTGCGAGCCGCCGCGCTTCGCTGTGGCAGATCAGAGCGTCCAGACACCGGTCGAAGCCCTCCGGGTCGGGGTCTGGATCGGTGAGCAAACCGAGCAGGACCAGGACGTCATCGAATGCCTGCGGGTCCGACCTCACCCGTCCGGCGGCCCGCAGGTAGCGTGGCCGCTCGCCCGGGACACGCGGCTCCCAGAATCCGAGCTCGGTGATCCCCGCGATGTTCGCGGGGAGATCCCAGGCCGGCCGGTTCCCGCCTCGCGCCACGATCGACACCACGTGGAAACGGCTCTCCGGAAGGGACCCGATCAGCTGGTCACACCAGGTGGACACTCCACCGTGGCTGAACGGGTAGGTCCCTTCTGTGATCAACGCGACCGTTGGCCCGCTCAGCTGCGCTCGGAGTGGTCCGTCGGGTGGGATCGGAGCCGACAGCGACCGCACGCCGGCAGCGCTCCGACAGGCGTCGCTCACACCGGCAGAGAGCGCGATGGCCGGGGCGATGCTCATGCAACGGCTCCGAGCGCGTGGACCGAACCGAACAGCTCGTTGTAGCCATCCAGCATCGCCCTCAACGAATACCGCTCCCGAACAGCTGCATGTGCCAGGCCACCCAACCGGCGTGCTTCCCGGGGATCCGCCAGCAAGGCCGAGATCCCATCAGCGAGTGCCGCGGCATCGCCTGGCACTACCACCAGGCCGGCTTCTCCGAGAGCTTCGGGAATGCCACCGACCGCGGTGGCGACGACCGGTCGTCCGGCTGCCATGCCTTCGAGGAGGCTGAAGGGAAGCCCCTCTGAGCGGCTCGGGATGACCTGCACGTCGAACCGCGGGAGAACCGACGGCGGATCGTGATGGGACCCGATGAAGGCGAGCCGTGTGCCGAGCCCGGCCCGCCCGGCCATGTCGTGACACCGGCGTTCGTACTCATCGAGGCTCGGCTCGGCCGGACCGACGTGGGTGAAGGTGGCCTGCTGGAACCGCTGCCCGACCAGCGCGGCCGCTTCGATGAACAGGTCCACCCCCTTCAGCGGGTCGATCCTGGCGACCGTTCCCACTTCGAAGGAACCTCGTACCGGTGGAGGCTCCGGGGGCACGTCCACTCCGTTGGGAACGCAAAGGGAGATGCTGGGATCGGAGCCGAGTCGGCAGGAGGCAGCCACGTTGGCCTCGCTGACTCCCACCACCGCCGAGGCGGCGAGGTAGGCCAGGCTTGCGAGGTTGGCCGCAGATCCGCGAACGACCCAACGCGTCCAATCGTCGGTCGAGGCCCCCTCGGTTCTCGAGTGGGCCTCGGCAACGTAGATGCCGTGCTCCACCACCACCAGAGGCGTTCCGTTGCAGAACCGCTCCAGAACGCCTGGCACAGCGGCGACGCCGGCGGTGGCGCTCAATGTGACATCGAAGTGTTCCAACTGTGTCGTCGCTGCCTGCAACACGACAGCCAGAAGTTCTGTCGCTGCCCGGACGGCTGGTTCGGAAATGGTTTCGGGACCTTCGCTGAGCGCGCCGGGAGCGGCGTCCAACAGCGCCTCGCGCACTGCCCCGGTCGGGATCATCGTCAGTGCCGAATCCGGACTCGCCGCAGCGAAGCGACGAACATCGACGAGTACTTCGAGCAAGCGATCGGGGTCGGTGCCATCCCCGAACAGCTGCACAGCCAGGCGCTCGATCAGGTCGCCCGCCACGTCGGTCCCATCCATCGCTGTGGGGCATCCGAGTGCGTTCGGGTAGCGGACGCGCACCCCACACCGGTTGCCACGGCCTTCGGCCACGCCCAGCGCGAGCACCTCCCAATCGACATCGGTGAGACCGCACAACAGCAGGTCACACCAACGCGTCACACCACCGAGGGACTCGGGGTAGTTGCCCTCCGTCACGAGCCGGACGGCCCGCCTGGGTCCCTTCCGGATCTGAGGTGATCCTCGCATGCCGCCCCTCCCACTCATGGTCCCGCGAGTTGTACGGTGAGGTCGGTCGAACCGCCCACCGGCACCCACCCCGAGAGCCGACCGCCCCATGGCACACCGAAGGTCGATCCCCCGGTCGTCGCACCCACAGGCACCGTCAGGGGAACGTCGAGCGCAGCGCTGGAGCTCACGTGTACCTCTCCGTCCTGCAGGTACGCCTCCACCCCCGACGCTTCCCCACCGGATCCCGCGACGATCAGGTCGCCCCAGGCCTGTATCCGTCGAACGTTGTCGGTCGCCTCGCCCATGGACGGGTTCCCGAGCGGCGCGTCCGCGGAGTACAGCTCCCGGTAGCCGGCCAACACATCTTCGAGGATCCCGTAGAGAAGACGATCCTCGGTGATGTTCGACTGGTGCGCATAGTGCGCGTAGGGCTTGCCCGCCAATATCCGCAGGAGCGTCAGGCGCGTCTCCAACGGCCGGACGTAGGAGTCGAAGCCGGTGGCCGGATCGAGCGGGTCGATGCAGGTGGAGAGCGGGTTCGTCTCACAGTCCCCGCTGCCCCCGTCGGCAGCGCTGGTGTAGATCCAGTTGTACTCGTCGATCAGCTCGGCCTTCGTGCCGACGTTGTAGTAGACGCTCATCGGGTAGCGCGGCAGCGTCAGCGCGCCGCTCGCACCGAGGCTCCTCTGCCGTGTCTCGAGGGAGGCGTCAGAGGCTGCTGCGGTGATTCCGAGAGCATTCAGAACCCCGTCCAGGTTCGGATTGTCAGCCGGTTCCTGCGGAGCGTGCCGCAGCCCCGAGTGTTCGCCGGTGACCACCACTGTCGGATCCAGCGAGATCCCCTGGTCGGCCGCCCACATCAGGTTGGTGCCGAGGTCCCCCTCGATCGTGGTGGAGTCCACCCACTCGGGAGTGGATGAGCCACCCTGGCAGTGCCAGGGAATGGTGGAGAACACCCGCACACAACCGAGGTACTTGTGGTCCCAGGTGTGGTTGATCCAGCGGTAGGAGTCCTGGTGGGCGATCAGGTCGTCGCCCATGGGATCCGACCCGGTTTCGACGATCTCCACGGAATGACCGATTCCGTTGAATGCAAGGTCGATCGTGAAATCGTTCGCCTGTTGCCACTGGCGCAGATATTGGGAATCGTCAGCGGTCATGCGGATCACGGGGAGAGCGGGGAGCGACGGGTCCGTGCAGTCGCCGGCTGTGGGGGTGCAGTTGTCCTCGACCGACCAACGTGTGTCCGCCACGAAAACATCGTCGGCGTGCACCGAGAGGTAGTTGCGCTTGGCCCCCAGGTGGACACCCTTGGTCGCCCATTCGATGACACCGGACGACAGCGCCAGGAAGTGGCTCTGGAATCCGTTCATAGCCGCTGTTATCACCATGCGTTCACGGCCATCGGCGGAATGGACACCGATGAGGGACCCCGCCGGTCCACCCGTGGGGGCCGAAACGGTGACGAGCGGGGTGAAACCAGTGCCCGGAGGTGGAGTGTCCAACGCAGTGCTGAGGTAGCCATAGGTCTCCGACACCGCCGGATCCACATCGTCGACCGGCACCGGTCCGCGGAGATCCGAGAACGGCCCCGCCAGAGCTGGGGAGTCGACCTGTGCGGTGGCGCCGTCGAGCGGCCCGCTGTAGAAGGGAACGTTCAGACCCACCGCTGCGTTGGGGTACACGTAGGCGTCCACCTGGCGGATCGAGAACTCGCGTTCCACGTCCGCGATGGCTGCGAGCTCGTCGGCATCGAGTTGGGTGGGAGCATCGTTGGGGACGATCACCGCCTGGAACTTCGACCGCCGTGCGCCGTCGACGGTGTCGGCCAGGAAGCCCGAGGTGATGGTGGGCCTCGATGGAGAGGTCAGGTCGACCTCGCGGTACGGAACACCATGGAGATCCAGCGCCACCTTCATCGCGTTGGTACCCGCGCTTCCATCGGCCAGCAGCAGAACCATCAGATCGATCCGCGGTGATCCCGTAGGCGGTGTCGTACTGGTCGTCGTCGTGCTCGTCGAGGTCGTACTCGTCGAGGTCGTACTGGTCGAGGTCGTACTCGTCGAGGTCGTACTCGTCGAGGTCGTACTCGTCGAGGTCGTACTCGTCGAGGTCGTACTGGTCGAGGTCGTACTCGGCGAGGTCGTCGTGGTGGGCCCGGGCGTGGGCGTCGGCACACATGCGGCCGCCACCATCACGAGAACTGTCACCATGGACGCGCCCCACAATGGAGCACGGCCGACCGAACGGATCGGAACCACACGTCTCATTTCTCTCTCCCTCACTACACTCTCTCCCTCATGGCATTCGCTCTCGCACGTCCGAGACACTTCTGACGATGGCGTGTCCGGGAATCAGGCCATGAAGGCCGTCCGGACAGTGTCGGCGGTGGTCGTCCTGTCCGGTCTGCTCGCGAGCTGTGCCGCGACGCGATCCGCTGAGGAAGCACCGCTGGAGCCCACCGCGCGGATCGCATGGTGGTCGCCTGAG
The DNA here is from genome assembly GCA_963805905.1 of uncultured Microthrixaceae bacterium. Lineage (GTDB taxonomy): Bacteria > Actinomycetota > Acidimicrobiia > Acidimicrobiales > Microtrichaceae > JAMLGJ01. The sequence goes on along the minus strand of CAWDVV010000001.1, from coordinate 875,117 downwards.
CCGGACAGTTCCTGGCAACTTCAACTCAGCGGCACCGTCGACCCCTCTGTGGATGCCGAAGTGTTCGATGTCGACGGCTTGGACACCGCCGCATCGACGATCAGCGAGATACATGACCGCGGCGGCCACGTCATCTGTTACATCTCCGCCGGTACCTTCGAGGACTGGAGGCCCGATGCCGACGACTTCCCCGACGAGGTACTGGGCAACCCTCTCCCGCAGTGGCCCGGCGAGCGATGGCTCGACATCCGCCGACTGGACACGCTCGAACCGATCCTCGCCCGAAGAATGGACACGTGCGCCCAGAAGGGTTTCGACGCCGTCGACCCCGACAACCTGGACGGCTATTCGAACGACAGCGGGTTTCCCCTCACCGATGGTGACCAGCTCCGCTACAACCGGATGGTCGCTGACCTCGCACACGACCGGGGGCTCGGGGTCGGCCTCAAGAACGACCTCGACCAGGTAGCCGACCTCGTTGGGGACTTCGACTTCGCGGTGAACGAACAATGCGTTCAATACGACGAGTGCAGCCTGCTCGACCCGTTCGTGTCTGCCGGCAAGGCCGTACTGCATGTCGAGTACCAACAGAATCCCACTGAATTCTGCAATTCCAAACGAGGCCGCGGGTTCAGCACGATCCACAAACAGTCCGATCTCGGGACGTGGCGATCTACCTGCTGATCCCGTCGATCGACCGGAGTATTCGGCGTGCGGCCCTTTCCGTCGGACGCGGCGGTTCGCGGGTCCACCCGGAATTGGATCCACCATCATGCCCCTCCGTCCGTCAAGTCACGGCATGGTATGAAACGACTCCAACAAACGACCAACAATTCGACCGCTTGCGCCATCAATCCAAAGAAATCTCGTGCAACTCCCGAAGATCACCGAACCAAGCGACCGGGGCGGATCATTCCGAGGTGTCTAGAGCACCGATGCGGTACCCACGCCATTCAGTTCGAAGGGGGTGCGGTGACACGGGCGAGGCCAGAGGTGGCAGCGGCGTTGTCGGGATCGATCTGGAGGGCGGCCTCGAAGCTCTCCGCCGCGGCGTCTGGATCGCCCCGGCGCTCGTAGAGGATGCCCAGATTCACCTGTGCCCGCGCGTCGTCGGGGGCAAGCTCCGCAGCGGAGACCCATGCCTGCTCGGCCCGGTCGATCTGATTCAGTTCCGATGCGGCCAAACCGAGCCCGAGGTGTGCCCGGAACGAACTCGGATAGGCGACGAGCACACGGTCATAGACCTCGAGCGCACCCTGCGCGTCGCCGGTTGCGGTGAGCAACTCAGCCCGGTCCATCAACACATCTGGATCCTGGTCCCCCGCGATGCTCCGCGCCCGGTCGAGTCGCCCGAACGCGTCGGCGACCATCTCGTCCCGGTCGCGTTGGGAGGCGCTGGGATCGGGTCCGGTCGTGAGCGCTTGGGTGACCAGCCTGGACGCGATCTGGTCCAGGTCGAACCGTGCCGGAGCGAGCCGGGCGGCCGAGTCGAGTTCTTCCAGAGCACCGCTGAGGTCATCCGCGTTCCGCATGTCCATCGCGCTCTGTAGATGCTGCTCGGCGAGTACTTCCCGACCTCCCCAGAGGGCTCCGGCGAAAGCCAGAACAGCGAAGATGGATGCCGTCGCAGTCGCACCAGCGTGTGACATCGCACGGGGAGCGGTAGCGCGTTCCGGCGAACTCTGTGGCACCACAGCGGTCCACAGAAGGCCAACCAGCAGCCACGGAATCGGATCCAGAACCGGATCACCGAAAGCAAAGAGCAGCGTCACCAGGTAGCCGCCGAGTCCTGCGGCGATCGCGGTGGGAACCAGTTCCCGGCGGAGGTTCGAACCGATGTCCCGCGCCAGCACGACCAGCAGTGCTCCGAGCGCGATCAGACCGAGCAACCCGGTGGTAACGAGTGTGTCCAACGGAAGGGAGTGCGCCCTGTCGTGGAGTTCCTCGCTGCCGTGCACACGCTCGAACGACACATCGATACCTGCAGGCAGCACCACCCGCTGCGTGTCCGGTCCGGAGCCTAGAATCGGCCGATCTGCGATCACTGAGACCGACGTTGACCAGAGGTCGATGCGTCCCTCGCCGCTCGAACGCCCGAGCTGAGGAACCATGAAGATCCCCGCGACGACGACCGCCAACGCCACAACCACAGGCACGATCCATCGAGGCAACCCGGCCCGGGGAGCAGAACCCCTCGGCTGTGACCCGCTCCGGGACACCCCAGCGTTTCCCCGATGTTCGCGCCCACCGGAGCCCGGCGCAGTGGTCCGCCAAGCAGGAAGTGTGATCACAGCTGCGACACCCGCAGCCAGCCATGCAGCCCGAGTCCCGGTAGCCACCAGACCGGCTGCCATCACAATCGAACACACGAGAGCGGTGACTCGCCAACGCGGATCGCGACTGCGCATGTGGGCCACCGCGATCGGGGCGACGATCACCAGGTAGGCACCGGCGAACGTCGCACTCCCCCAGGTGCTGCGAGCTCTGGTGATCTCGCCTGCGTCGCCGAGGCCCGCAATGTCGAGGCCGAAACGTTCGGCTACGGCCAGTATCCCCACCACGGCCCCTGTGAGGACCGCAGCGCGTAGGACACGCCGTTGGAACAGCGGGTCACGACCGACACTTGCCCCCAACACGAACGCCCCGATCACCACCGCCATCCCGAGCAGTCCCGCATTGCGGTTGGGTGAGCCGAACAGGCTCATCCACGGCGCAACCCCGAACACCGTGGCGAGCACCGACACCGCGATCCATGCCAGGAACCACTGCCAGCGAGGCCAGCGCAGCAGCCCCCCGCAAGCACACAACGCGAGCCCGAGGGGTACCAGAACAAGGACGACCAACCATTTGACGGCATGGAACGGTCCGAACGCGGGCGGCCAGAACACCAGTGGCAGGGAGACCATCAGCGCGACCGCAACCCAACCGGCGGCTCGACCCATCGAAGTTGTATCCGACTCGGACACGTCAGGTTTCCGATCTCACGGGTTCACCGTACCCAGCACCTGCATTGCATGGAACCCTCGCAGAGCAGGAACCCCAGAAGGCGTCAATGTGTCGGGTACGTGAGCCGGAATGTATGGACGATCCTCCTGGTGTCGACCGTCGGGCGGATTGAATGACCGCCGACACCAGAAGGATCAGACCCTCTCCGGCCCGGCCGGTCCTCTGAACCCGACCCCACCCGAACAAAAGAACGTTTGGCTCATCGCTGCCCACCACGGCCGAAGCGTGCCCTCCAGATGCGGCGACGCCTGCCGTCGAGGAGAACGAACGCGAGACCCACCAGCGCCAACAGCGCACCGAGGTAGATCACACGGACACTGTCGCCCCCCGTGTACGCAAGAGGGGTGCCGGTAGACGACCCGGCATCACCGCTCGACGTTCCAGAGCCCGCAGTAGCCGATCCACCGGTCGTGGCCGTGCCGTCAACAGCACCGGTGCCCGACCCATCCGTGGACGTACCACCCGAAGAGTTCCCGGTGCCATCGGTGCTCCCACCGGAACCACCATCGGAACCAACGGTGACGGAACCACCGTCACCGGCACCCGAGTCGCCATCTGTACCCGGGTCGGTGCCGGGATCTGGATCAGGATCGGGTGTCGGGTCGACGCCTTTGGTCGGATCCACAGGTACACCATCAGCTGACGCGACCATCACCACCACATCACCGGCGGTATGGCTGAACTCGAGTGGCTCGGTGAGCGTGATCACACCGTCGACCACAGAAGCCACCTTGCGGACTTCCATGTCATCGGCGCCCGCACCGATCGCCAGTTCTTGGCCCGGGAGGAACCCCGAGTCACCCGACGCGAGGCCCGGCCCGGTCGATACCCGGATCGAATCGGATCCTTCGTCCAGAGACGCCGCGGACAGCCGGACCGCTTCAGCTGCGATCCGGCTCACTTCGGCGACCGCAGTCGCCGCGGTGGCCGCCTTGGCCGGCGTGGTGCCACCTCCGAAGCCGAAGAGATTGAACGGCGCCGGATCCGGAGCAGGATCGTTCTGCAGGATCGACGAAGGAGCAACGGTGATGGTCTCGATCGGGCCTTCGCTGAAGGCTCGATCGTTCAACGGCGAGTCCCGGGTGGTGCCATCGGGCAACACGGTCTGCAATCGACCGTTGGCGCCCATGATCAGTGCAGCGGTCTCACCCTCGTTCGCGTACTTGATGACGAAACGCCCCACCGTGGGTTCCGGTGCCTTCGTCTTCACCGGCAACGCGATCTTCGCCGGCGATTTGTTGGGAATCAGATCGAAGTTGGCGTCCACGGCCTGCGGTATCCCGCGGGCGCGCTTGGTGCCCGCGTCGACGAACCCGTTGACCCACCGCATGTTGTAGTTGTTCGGGTCCACCCAGCGGCTGTTCTCGACGTCGAGGCGAGTGGCTCTCGGCGGTGCTTCGCCGGGAGCGATCTGCAGTGCCGGCTCGTTGGGCTTGAACTGCTTCTTGACCAGTTCCGGGCCGGGCTTCACCAGCAGCTTGCCGGTCTTGGGGTCCATGAAGCCCTTGAAGGTCGACGTGTAGCCGTGTTCGGCTTCGATCGGGCTGTTCTGGAGCAGATAGATCAACTTGGCGTGGTCCTCGGGCGACAACGGGGAGCCGTCGGTGTAGGTGAAGTCCACCGGGTCGATGTCGCCGGTGACCCGACGCCACTTGCCGGTCTTCGCGTCGAACATCTGCACGATGAACTCGTCGGAGCCCTTGGTCTTCTCCACCATCCGGAAGCCCTGGAAGTTGCCCTTGTCAGCACCGGTCAGCGTGCCGACGATCTCGGGCTCGCCGGTCTTCGGATTGATCTTGTACTTGTATTCGGGGATGGCGTTGCCCTCGTAGTTGAACGTCGTGTCGATCCAGCCCCGTTCGTTCCACTGCTTGTACTCGGCGCTGTGCTTGAACCACTCGTCCGCTCGGTCCTCGAGACGTTTGACCGCCTCGGTGTACTCCTTGGTGCCCTCCTTGAACCCCTTGGAGCGGGCGAAGTTGCGCGCCTCGGGCCCCACGATCGCCTTGCGCTTGGCCTTGAGCACCGCGTTGTAGGCGTCCCGGTAGGCCTCGCTGCCCTGTGGGCGTCCGGTTGCCTCACCGGCAGCCTTCGCAGCCGCAGCGATCTCGTCGGTCACCGAGGAGGGGAAGTACTTCTTCACCAGTTCCGGCTTGCGGAAGATCACCGAACCGAGATCCTTGAGGTCGTAGCCCAACAGCACGTCGAGCTCGTTGACGGTCTTGATCTTGAGGTTCTCTGGCTTGAGCAGCGCCCCCCATTTCTTGATCCACTCGATCGACGAGGCATGCCGCGACCGGATCGTGGCGAGACAGCCGATGATCCCGCAGATCCGCTTGTACTCCGCGATCTCCTCCGGGGTGACACCCCAGAGCTTGGCGATCGCATTGAGCGTGGGCTCCGCGCCGTTCTCGACCGCCTGCAAGATCGGCAGCACGTTGTCGACATAGCTGAGGTTCTTCGCGGCAGCGAAGGTGGAGGCCATCCGGGCGTTGATCGCTGTCTGCACCCGCTCCAGGGCCGCGACCGCCTTGGGGCTCTGCGCCATCTTGGAGAGGATCACCGGACCTGCGACCGAGCCGATCGTCTCGGACAGGAACGCCGAATAGCCCTGCGTGGTCTTGGTGTAGTCGCCCATCTGCCAGTCGTTCTGGGTCTGGACCAGGTGGTCGCCCACCATCTTGTAGACCTCGTCGTAGAGCTCCTTGCCGTCCCTGAGCCCGAACTCCACGTTGCGCTGCAGCACCGCCGCGACGAGATAGGAGGTGTCGGTGAGGAAGAGCTCCTTCTCCTCCTCGCTGAAGCCCTCCCAGACCTTGGTCTGGTAGTCGTAGGCCGCCGACCAGGATCGTGTAGGGCAACTTGATCAGGTCAGGGATCGCCGCAGACCGCCGCGATCGCGGCGTTCGCGAGGCCCTCGACCGTGCCGAGCATGATTCCCGCGGCCACCGCCGCGGTAGTTCTTCTCGGATTCGAACTCGATCGAGTCGTCGATCGAGATCCGCTTGAACAGGTCGGCGGGGTCGGCCTTCACCTGCGCGTCGGGCTCGTCCCCCGGCTCGGAACCGTCTCCGGGTGACGCCTCGTCATAGGTGCGGATGTCCACCTTCTCCGGGGGCTCCTCGGCGTTGGGATCCTGGCGTTCGATCGCCTCACCCCAGGGCTCGAAGACGGCATAGGCCCGCGTGCCACCAGATGGCTCGCGCTTCGTACATCCGAGGATCGCTGAAGTTCGTGGTGAACCGCACCTGGAAGGTGCGCTTCTGGCCTGGCTCGAGCTCCATCGGAGGTCGTCGGCACCGGAGCGCTCGGGTTGGCCGCGTTGCCGTCATAGCCGACGTTCATCGTGCCCGTGTTGCCCACCAGCTTCGGATACAGCGGACCCAGGGTGATGTCGTAGTTGTTCGTCAGGTTCTCGACGGTGCCGTTGATGATGATCTGCGCCGCCGGCGTTCAGCAGCTCGCCGTCCTCCGGATTGGCCACCGCGGCCGTCGATCTCCACGAACTTCTTGACCTTCGCCTTCCACGCTCCTTCGCGATGCCGGCGACCGTCGCACCGGACGCGCTTGCCGCCGTGGCCAACGCGGAGAACTCCACCTCGCCGTCGTCGGTCGCCGTGAACACGGCGGTGAACTCCTGGGATGTCTTACCGGCCGGTCAGCTCCGCGACGATATCACGCTCCGGCATCGATCACCCGCGGTGATGCCGCTCTTGTACTTCACGTACAGCTCCTGGCCGGAGAACACCCGGTCCACCTCGAGCTCCTGCAGCCGGATGTCCGTCATGGTCTCCGTCGGTGGAGTTGGTGAACGACACGGTCACGGTTATGTCCACCGGGTCGAAGGTTCCGTCATCGGCCTCCTCGTACTCCGGAGGATCGAGCTTGAGGTTCACCACCAGATCGTCCTTGCGGACCTCGAACTCACGCTCGATGGTGCCTGTCACGGTGTCGCCGTTCTTCGTGGCGGAGATCTCGGCGCGCAGCGTCACCGTGCCGGCCTCCTCACCCTTGAGCGTAAAGTCGGCGAAACCGACCGATGACGGTCCCTGAGCGGCCAGGGTGGTGGGCGACAAGCCGCCCGCCGCGCTCAACGTCGCCTTGCCACCGGAGTCGTCCTCGACCACCTCGGTCGAGGTGATCGAGACGTTGGTCAGCTCCTGGCTGGACGCGTTCTCGACCCGTAGCCGCACATCCGCGTCGTCGCCGATCTTGACGTAGGCGGACCCGCCGTCGACCCGGAAGAACTCCCCCTCGATGTCGATGGGGTTGCATCCTCCCGTGTGAGCCAGGTACGAGCCGTAGCTTCCGTCATCCTTGACGTAGAAGCCGACGACATCGCAGTTGTCATTGATGGCCCCGGAATCGAGCCGCGAGTATCCCGGTGCCCCTCCGACCAGTGAACGCACCGAAGTGACGGTCCCGTCCTCGAAGTGAAGGGCAGCCTCATCGGCTTCTCCGAACCTCGCCGCACCGAGCACGACGCCTTCGCTGTTCACCTGCGTAGCGTTGGTGGAGTTCACCACGCGGCTGGAGCCGTCGTGCCACACCCTGTGGGTACCATCCGGCCACGTGCGGTACAGGATGTGCCCCTCGTCGCTCATGTTCTTGACCTGCAGGTAGCCCTTCTGCGGGATGCCCAGGCCACCCACCGGGCTCAAGCCGCCGCCGCCGAGAATGCCGAATCCGAGGGTCTTCCCCGGGATCTGGCCGAAGACCTGGCCCGCGTAGTTGGCCGCCATCACGGTTGCTATCTGGGTGATCGCAGTCGGTGGAGACGCTCCCCGGTAGGTCAGGCCGGTCTGCTCGGCGGGGAACGCGTAGTTGTGGACGCCGATTACTGTGTCGCTGCCGGCTCGCCAACCCTTCTGGAAGTACCTCTCCGACCCCTCGACCGTCGGTCTGGGGATGGTGCGAATGAGACCGGACTTGTCGAATGAGTAGAGGAGACCGTTGGCGGTACCCACCGCCACGCCATCGTCACCGATGTGATGCACGAAGACGCTGGTGGAGTTGCCGATGGGAACCGTGGTCAGCTCACCGCCGGACCAGATCGCGAAGCTGTTGCCGAAACCGGGCGTGAACAAGGTTCCGGCGATGTCCCCGTTGTCGCTGATCGCGGTGGCGGTGAAGTTCTCGGGTAGCTCGATCAGATCCCTGGCTGCCGCACCCGCTGGCGCCGCCGGTACCAGGGGGCACAGTGCAGCGATGAGCAGCACGACCGCGAGGACGGGCAGACCACGAGTGCCCCAGCGTGGCGCCGCGACAGTGCGACCTACCCCCGGGCCCCCTACGCCGAGCGAGCGACCCCCGCTACCTCGATGCCCCTTCGGGCCACTGCCACCAAGAATCGCCTCGTCCATTTCCGCACCTCCGCCCGTGGGTGAGGGGATGGTACGAAATGACCTCCAACAATTCGCCAACAAAACGGGACGTCTGACGAGGAAATCTCAGATTTCTTCAGAAATCGGCCGGATCCGTGCGCACACAGGCCGTCTTGGGCACCAGGACGGCGGTCCCGCTGTCCTTCACCACCGCAACGATGCACCGTTCGGTGAACCCCGCCCACCAGCCTTTCGGCTGGAATCGGATGACAGCTCGTGCGGCCCGGGCATCCACGCTCACGAAATCGACCTGGTCGGCCACCTCCTTGGCGACGCTGTTCGGGACAGAACGACCCGAGTTGAACGCCAGGAAGTCCTGCGGAGAGGTGCCTTCGAGAATGTCGGCGACCTCCGCTGTGCGGACCTCGACCTGCGAGGTGGCGCTACGGTCGGCGAGCACCTTCGCTGCCACCCCCGCCAACAACAACACGACGATGATCACGACGACCGTCACGAGTGTTGCGGAGAACCTCCGGTCGCGTCGTTTGGGCATTGCCACACTTCATCACATACAGCTCGGTCGAACCACGCCCACGGTTCTGAGCGCTGTGGCGGTGCCGTGGCCACCGCCACAGCGCTCAGAACGCCGTACCATCGCCGGCGTGGCCGGTGCCGACCAGCGATCTCTCGACCGCCAGATCTGGGCGCTGGCGGCACCCGCTGTTCTGACCCTCGCATCTGAACCGCTGTACCTGCTGGCAGATACCGCCATCGTCGCTCGTCTCGGAACCGAGGCCCTCGGTGGCCTTGCTGTGGGTAGCGCCGTGCTGCTCTTCGCCACGGGCATGTTGGTCTTCCTCACCTTCGGTACCGCGGCCACGGTGGCCCGGTTGATCGGCGCCGGTCGGCCCGGCGAGGCGGCACACCAATCAGTCCAGGGTCTGTGGCTGGGCGCTGGGCTCGGGGTGATGATCGCACTCGTCCTGTGGCCCGTTTCACCGTGGATCCTCGAGCAATTCGGGAGCAACCCCGAGGTCCTCCAGGAGGCACACACGTACCTCTATGTGAGCCTCTGGGGCCTGCCCGCGGTCACAATCGCCATGGCCGGTACGGGTGCACTGCGAGGCCATCTCGACACACGCACTCCGCTGGTCGTCGCGGTGGGGACGAACACCCTGAACATCGCCGTGACGATCGTGTTCGTCTTCGCTTTCGACATGGGCATAGGTGGAGCTGCCGCAGGCACCGTCGTGGCGAAGGTGATCGCTGCGATCGCCTACAGCGTCTTCGTGGTACGACTCGCCCGACCCGGAACATTCTCGAGGCGCAGCACCGGTGGTCCGCGCAACACGAACGCATCCCTGAGACCCGACCCCTCAGCCATCAGCTCCCTAGCCGTGGTGGGCCGGGACCTCTTCATTCGCACCGTGGCCCTGCGCGCGTCGCTCACGATCACGGTCGCACTCGCCGCCCGCAAGGGCGTCGCAGCGCTGGCCGGCTATGAGGTTGCGTTCCAGATCTGGGCGGCGCTCGCCTACGTCCTCGATGCCCTCGAGGCTGCGGCGCACTCACTCGTGGCCAAGGCACTGGGTGCCAAGGACCGTTTGCTGGCGCGGAACACCGCCCGGCGCATCATCGGCTGGGCGATCGGCGCCGGCGTCCTGCTGGGGGCTGCAACTGCCCTGGCAGCACCCTTGATCGCCGGGGTCTTCACGGATGATCCGGACGTGGTGCCAATTCTCGTGGCCAGTCTCGTCTGGGTGGGCGCACTCCAACCACTGAACGGTGTCGCATTCGCCCTCGACGGCATACTCGTGGGCGCCGGTGACCAGCGCTACCTCGCCGCAGCGATGTTGGTATCGCTTGCCGTGGTGGCCAGCGGTGCACTCGTAGTGGCCCGGCCATCATTCGGGCTGTGGTCATTGTGGGCGTTACTGGGAGCGTTCATGGCCTCGCGGGTGGTCGTCCTCGGCATCCGCTACCGCACCGACCGTTGGGAACACGTCTGACCTGCAGCGGCAACCGGATCCCACTCCGGGTCGCCCGGGATCAACCAGGAATGCAGTTGCTGGTCACCCACGCGGCCAGATCATCGTTGGCCTTCTGGGTCTCATTGCCCGCCAGGAGCGAAGCGGCCCGGGATTCAGCATCCGAAGCCCGAATGTTGATGTCGGCCAGGCCACCCCAGACGCCCTGGAGGGTGGTCAGGGGTTCCGTCAACTCCGACGGAGCGATCGTCAGCATGTGTCCGAAGAGCCGATTCAGAGCCGCGAACAACTGACTGAATCCGGCCGGGTTCGACGCCAACCCCGCAAGGTTTATGTCGGCCGATGCGATGTCCGCCATGGCGTTGCCGGTCAGCAACGTGCAGAGGTCGTTCTCGGAGTTGAGGCCTTCGATGCGATCGATGAGATCGTTCACATCGACCGAACCCGAGAAGGGGTCACCATTGCTGCCGGCACCGTTGCGCGGTGATCCGTCCGGAGCCGTGGGAAGCGGACCCGATGACTTCTGGTCGGCCGCTAGCTCCTTGGTGCCACCGTCGCCACAGGACACTCCCAGGACGCCGGACGTCGCAAGGATCGCGGTCGCGACCAGGAGCCTCGACGCTCTCATGAACCTGCTGCCCTCATGAACAACCCTTCGCTGTAGCTGCCCGGAACGTATGGGCGAGCCCAATTGTACGGGCCACGGACGACTTCCCGCAGTCGGCGGGTTCATCCACCCAGTGCGCCCAGCAGTGTGCCCAACGCAACCAGCGTGAGCAAGACCAGCACGAGGTGGCGGAAACCTTCCTCAGGCACGCGGTCGTGCAGACGGTCCCCCACCAGATAGCCCAGCAGCCAGCGCCGGAACAGCGATCGCGGCCGCCAAGAACACCGACGTGTGGTAGCGCCCCGCTATCCCGAAGAGAACCAGTGCCACTGCCCCCGAGATGCTGAACACCGCCACGGAAGTGGCCCGGAACACCGCCTTGGCCAATCCACGACCTGCCAACAGGAGGATCACCGGTGGCCCACCGATTCCGATCGAGGTGTTGAACACGCCCGAGGTGAATCCTGCGGACACGTCAATCACCGGACCGCCCTGCGGGAGAGTCACCCCTGTTGCCAGCAGGACCACCGCACCGAGAACCACTACGGAGATCATCACCTCCAACGGTTCATCGGCCAGTCGCGACAACGCCACCACACCGAGCGGCATACCAACCAGGGACCCTGCGAGCAATCGCCCGGCCACCGGACGATCGACCTTGGAGCGGTTCTGCACCAGCACGGTCGAGTTGGAAACGAGACCCACGATCGCCGAGAGAACCACCGCGTCCTTGGGTCCGACCACGAGCGTCATCAGAGGCACCGTGACGAGAGCGAACCCGAATCCCGACAGTGCGTTGATCAAGGCACCGCTGAACACGGCCAGACACACGAGCGCCAGAGCGCCCGCTCCGAGCATTACCGGTTCAGGCCTTGCGTGAGTTCAACAGCGCGGTCACGGCCTTGCCATCAGCTTGGCCCTTGGTGGCCTTCATCACTTTCCCGACGAAGAAGCCGGTGATCTTCCCATCGCCCTCGCAGAACCGTTCCCACTCATCGGGGTGCGCCCCGATCAGCCCATCGACGATGCCCTCGAGTTCGGAGTCGTCCATCGCCTCGAAGCCACGGGTCGCTGCGATCGAAGCGGGATCGCCTCCGGTCTCGACCATCTCGGCGAGCACCGTCTTCGCCTGGGTGGCCGTCAACGCCCCGCCCGTTTCCATCTTGATCAGCTCGGCGAACGTCACCGGATCGAGTTCGATCGAATGGGCATCAGCCAGGTTGTGTTCGGCATGGGTCAGGGTGCGGCCAGGATCCGCTCCCGCTTCGATCGCTGCCAGACAGAGATCATCCAGTCCGCGTTCCACGATGAGTGCAGTGGCGGCCAACTCGGCACCGGACGCATCGGCGAGGCGGTGACGTCGCTGGGCGGGCAAGATCGGCAGAGCCGCCCGCACCCGCTCGATCCACTCCTCACCGGGATCCAGAGTTACAAGATCGGGCTCGGGAAAGAAACGGTAGTCGTCGGCCTCTTCCTTGGAACGCAACTTGTGGGTGCGCCCTTCGGCCTCGTTCCAGTGTCGGGTCTGCTGCTGGATCCGTTCGCCCGATTCGATCAGGTCGACCTGACGCGCGGACTCGTATTCGATTGCACGACCCAGACTCCGCAGCGAGTTGACGTTCTTCACCTCGCATCGGGTTCCGAGTTCGGACTCACCGCGCCTACGCACCGACACATTGCAGTCGACGCGCATGGATCCCTCTTCCATCTTGCCGTCAGAGGCTTCTACCGCAACGAGGATCGCCCGCAACTCGCTCACGTACGCTTTCGCTTCATCCGGTGTGCGGATGTCGGGTCGGCCGACGATCTCGAGCAACGGTACGCCCGCGCGGTTGTAGTCGATCGTGGAATAGCTGGAACCCGTTATTCGTCCGTCGCCACCCACGTGGGTGGACTTGCCGGTGTCCTCTTCGAGATGGGCTCGTTCGACCCCTACCACCTTGCCCGAGGGCAACTCGATGGACCCGCCGACATTGATCGGCAGATCGAACTGGGAGATCTGGTAGTCCTTCGGAAGATCGGGGTAGAAGTAGTTCTTGCGAGAGAAGACTGACGGTTCCACCGAGGACCCCAGCGCCAGGCCCACCCGGATCGCGAGTTCCACCGCCTGTTCGTTCAGCACCGGCAGGGACCCGGGCAGGCCCAGCGTCAGCGGATCGATGCTGGTGTTGGGTTCACCACCGAACGCATTGGGCGCAGCGCAGAACATCTTGGTACGTGTAGCCAACTCCGCGTGGACCTCGAGGCCGATGACGACCTCCCAGGTATCAAGATCAACACTCACGACGAGACCTCCTGGGCGACGGGATGAACGCGAGCTCCGGCGGCCTGCTCGATTGCCCGAGCAACCCTGAACATCGGCACTTCTCCGAGCGCCGGAGCAAGTACCTGCACGCCTACCGGCAGCCCGTCATCGCCCACTCCGAACGGCACCGACATCGCCGGGTGTCCGGCCAGATTGGAAGGGATGGTGCATACATCGTTGAGGTACATCGCCAGTGGGTCTGCGGTCATCTCACCCAACCTGAAGGCCGTGGTCGGTGAGGTGGGAGAGATCAGCACGTCGAATCGTTCGTAGGCCGAAGCGAAGTCCTCGCGTATGAGCGTGCGAACCTTGAGGGCCTTTCCGTAGAACGCGTCGTAGTAACCGGCCGACAGTGCATAAGTACCCAACATGATGCGTCGCTTGACCTCGTCGCCGAACCCCGCGGTGCGGGTCGCCTCCATCATCTCGCCGGTCGTGGGCGCATCCACGCGTAGGCCGTATCGCACACCGTCATAGCGAGCGAGGTTGGAGGAGGCCTCGGCCGGCGCCACCAGGTAGTAGGCGGTCAGCCCATAGATCGTGGCCGGAACCGATACTTCCTCGACAGTCGCCCCGGCGGCCGCCAGTACCTCGGCGGCCTCGCGTATGCGGGCTTCCACGTCCGGGGCGATCCCCTCCCCCATCATCTCGGTTATCAGGCCCACCCGCATGCCCTCCACCCCCTCGTCGAGGTGCGCAGACATGGCAGGGACCTCGCCCGGAAGTGAAGTTGAATCGCCCGGATCGTGACCTGCGATCACCTCGAGCAACAAGGCCGCGTCCGCCACCGAATTTGCGAAAGGCCCGATCTGGTCCAATGAACTCGCGAATGCGATCAATCCCAGTCGTGACACGAGACCGTAGGTGGGCTTCACTCCCACCACACCGCAGAGGGCAGCAGGCTGGCGGATCGAACCGCCGGTATCAGACCCCAGCGCCAGCGGGGCGAATCCTGCTGCCACCGCAGCGGCTGACCCGCCGGAGGACCCGCCGGGCACCCGAGTGGTGTCCCGCGGATTCAGGGTGGCCCCGTTCGCGGAGTTCTCCGTGGATGAACCCATTGCGAATTCGTCCATGTTCGTCTTGCCCACCGGTACCGCACCAGCGGCCGCCAGCCGTTTGATCACAGTCGCGTCGTAGGGCGGCTTCCAACCCGCGAGGATGTCCGAGGAACAAGTAGTTTCGACACCGTGGGTGCAGAGGTTGTCCTTGAGTGCAATGGGCACCCCGGCCAGCGGCCCGGGGTCCCTGCCAGCCGCCACTGCTGCGTCGATCTCTGCGGCGGTATCGCGAGCAGCGGTATCGGTCAGGAGGTTGAACGCATGGATCTCCGACTCGGCAGCCTGGATGCGCCCCAGATGTTCGTCGAGAACAGTCTCAGCGCTCAGGTCACCGGAACGGACTCCCGCAGCGATGCCGGATGCATCAGGAAACGGGCTCATGAATCCTCCCCGATGGATGGTGGAACACGGAACTGGTGGTCTTCGACTGCGGGGGCGCCAGCCAGCACTTCCTCGCGGCTGATCGACTCACCCGGCTCGTCGGGTCGGAACACATTGCTCAGGGGGATCGGCCTCGCCATCGGTTCCACAGCACTGAGATCGAGGGCTTCGATGTCCGCTGCATGACCGAGGATGTCTGCCAGTTGCCCGGTGAATCGCTCGAGTTCGGATTCGGTGAGGCGCAGACGGGCGAGTTTCGCGACCTTCTCCACGTCCTGGCTGGTGATGGGCGCTTCGTTCGTGCTCGGATTTGTGTCGCTCATGGCGAAGCGATCGTACCGCCCCACGGACCGGAGTCGGAATGACGACACGCGGTGACCACCTGACAGTGCAGAAAACGGTGGCCTCAATCCGAGTGACGGGCTACGAAATCCAATGAACGTTCGATGATGATGTCCTTGTCATAGTCCCGTGTTGCGACGTGGTAGCTACGTTCCAGGATGACCCGTTCAACGGGCCCACCCACTGCTGCCGCGAGCTCGTCGGAGTCACTCGGTGGAACCACGTGATCCTGCGGACTGTTCATCAACAGCATTGGTTGGGTGATGCGCGAAAGGTCCTCCCCGAAGGCTTCTGCCGCGTCGAACAGCGACAACAGGGGTGCGATCGGCGTCTGCGTATACGCGGACTCGACAGCTCCGGGCTCCGCTATGTCGGAGCCCACTCCATCCATCACGGTCTCACCGGCCTCGAGTAGTTGACGCACCAGATCACGCAACTCCTTCTGAGCAGTGATAGCTGGATTGATACAGATGATGCCGAGCAATTCCGGATGGCGCGAAGCCAACCAGCAGGCGATGGATCCACCCATCGACAGCCCCACCACGAACTGCCGCGTCGAGCGTCCACTGAGGGCGATGAGGGAAGACTCGGCGGCACCGGACCAATCAAGCCATGTGGTTGTCATCATGTCGTCGATCGTCGTGCCATGACCGGGGAGACGAGGCAACTCCACGGCATGCCCAGCGGATGACAATGCCTCCGCCAGCGGGCGCATGGAAGACGGGTTGCCCGTGAATCCGTGCAGGACGAGCACACCGATCGGACCACCCTCGCTGCGGTAGTCCTCTGCTCCGCTGATCACTTGTGCCATCGTTCACCTCAAAGGTTCAGCCGCGCGTGTCCGAGCTGACAGTTCCCGAGTGGGCCCAGTTCAACACTCCCGCGCATCCGTTGCCACGGATGCGACGGTCACGGACAAGCTACTCATTCTGTGCGCGGACCAGATGGGATGACCGAAACGGACCGATGGGCCGGCCGAGATCGGTCATGGCGAATCCGTCGTCCTTGACCGCGCGGTCAACTTGGCTAGCGTGTTCTCGCTGCGAGAGGCGCGGCCGATGTGACCGCCCGCACGGCGGGCAACACCTACAAGGGGGGCCAATGGCCAAGTACAAGTTCCTGAGTGACGAGTGGATTGAAGCCGCACGCAAGATCCGTGAGGACATGGGCGGCGACGACGCAGTGGCTCACCAGGTGAAGATGAACCAGGTAGTCACCGAAGTTCCCTTCGGCGACGGCACCATCAACGCCCACATGGACACGTCCAGCGGGCAGATGAAGATGGACCAGGGCCACCTGGACGACCCTGAACTCACGGTAACCCTCGACTACGTCACGGCGAAGGCAATCCTCGTCGATGGCAATCCCCAGGCAGGTATGCAGGCGTTCATGGCAGGCAAGATCAAGGTCGAGGGCGACATGACAAAGCTGATGGCCATGCAGGCAGCGCCAACTGATCCCGAAGCAGCTGCCCAGGCTGAGAAGGTCGCGCAGGCAATCCAGGAGATCACCGAAGACTGACCCGTTCTGATTGTTCTCGTGCTGCACCGGTGCAGCACGAGAAAATTCAGAACGACTATCCGCCACGTTCGTTGGGGTGGCCGCCCCCTGCGGCGGCTGGGGAACACCACGGACAGCAACCACCCCAACGAACGTGGCGGATGACACACGTTCAGCGATACGACCGACACGCTAGAGCGACAGGCGGACTCGAACGCGGACCCTCAACCGGTTCGGGTGAAGATCCGGATCGAGGCTCCGGGCAACCTCGACTCACCACCTGGTGGATCCGTGGCCAACACAGCGCCGGACGGATCACCTTCGATTCCCGAGACCGTGAACCCTTTGGCCTTGAGCGCCGCCGACGCATCGGTTCCCGTCCTGCCGGTCACGTCGGGAACCACGATCGGTTCGGGACCCGCAGAGACCACCAGGGACACCACCGAGTCGCGCGGCACCTGCGCTCCGGGTGATGTATCGGTGCTGATCACGAGTCCCTTGGCGACCTCTGAGCTGTACTGCTCGGAGGACTTGGCACCCAGTTGGACCGCGGCGAGCTTCGCCTCGGCATCCGCCAACGAGACTCCGACGATGCCCTCAGGAACAACGCGAGGTGCCGGACCGTCAGAAACCACGAAGTCGACAGCAGTCCCCTTGGGGACCTGGCCTGCGTCATCGGGTGCGTCACTGCCGGCTGCCGGCGTGGAACTGATGACCGAACCTGCTGGCACGGACTCATCGTGTGCAACCGAACGGGTGCCCGCAACCAGGCCCGCAGCCTCGAGCTGCGCGAGCGCATCGGATTCGGGTACGCCCGCCAGTTGGGGTACCGGTGTGAGGGTGGGTCCATCTGAGACCGTGAACGTGACCTGTTCACCCTCGGCCAGGGACGTGCCCTCCGCGGGATCCTGCGCCAGGATCTGACCCGCGCTGGTGCCGTCACGTCGATCGTGGCTGATCTCCCCCACCTTCCAACCGTTCGCCTCCGCTGTCTTGGTGGCCGTGGTCATGTCGCCACCGACCCACTGGGGAACCTCGTGGGTGGGAACACGGACGAAAAACCACCAGGAAGCGGCAGCTCCACCACCGACGACCAGCAGTACGAGTGCTGCAACTGCGATCCAACGCCTGGGACGTTTCGGTTGAGCGGAATCCGGAGGTCGTCCCGACGAAGGAGGGGGCCTGCGGTCATCGCTGCGTCGTCCGGCTGGTGCCACATCGCCTGATCCGGGCGGGTCGACGGAGCGGTCCCTGGCGGAGCGCGCCTTGGCAGGTTGTGCTCCGGGTCGTCCGAGAGGAGCCGGAGCCAGTGGCTCCTTGAGGGGTTCCACCACACCGTGGAAACCAGGTCGTGAGGCATCGAGTGCGTAGTACTCCTGCGCAACCGTGATCGCATCGCGCCCGAATTCCCCGGTGCCGGCATCCAGGGCGGTCTCGACATCCAGGACAGTGTCGGCCTCTACATCAGGGTCGGCATCGACATCGGGGGCGGCACCCGGATCTGCCGCCCCGCCGGGCCCTCCGGCCCCGGCCTCCCCGCTTGAATCCGTCAGGTCGATCAGATCCTCCCCACCCGATCCGACCGCCGCTGCCCCCATGGGTGCGACCCCGAGGATTTTCACCGACCCACCACTGCGGTCGACCGTCAGTTCGGCAGTGTCCTCACTGTCGCTCACCTCGAGCGGCTGCAACGGAAGTTCAGATGCCTCACCCAGTTCGTCCGCAGCCTCGCGCAGCAGGTCCGCCAGTTCGCCCGCAGCAGCCCGGTCCTGGGGGTCTCGTCGGGTCGCAGCAACGAGTGCTTCACCCAATGCGCCCAATCCCTCTGGCACCTCCACCGACTCACCCACGCGTCGGCCCATCGTCGCCACTGGCGTGTCACCGAGGAGCGGAACGGTACCGGTGAGACACTCGATCAGGACCAACCCGAGGGAGTACACGTCGCCGGCAGGTTCTGCGCTACGACCCATCACGGCTTCAGGTGATGCATACCGCGTGGCCCCGACGCCCGAATCGGAGCGTTCGGTTGCTGACGCCTCAGCCACAGCCCGAGCGATCCCGAAGTCCGCCAGGGCAAGGCGCCCATCGGCATCGAAGAGCAGATTGGACGGCTTCACATCGCGGTGGACCACGCCTTCACCGTGTGCATAGGCCAGAGCATCAGCTGCCTGGATGCCCACCGACGCGGTCTGGGCGGCGTCGAGGGTCGTGCCGGAGTCGAGAATGGCCGCCAGTGCGCCACCTGCCATGTATTCGGTGACGATGTAGGGAATTCCACCGACTCCGCTCTCGGTTTCATCAACATCAAATCGAGCAGAATCCAGGATGGTCACGATGTGGTCGTGACTCAGCGATGCGGCAAGCCGCGCCTCACGGCGCAACTGGGCCACGAAGCGAGGGTCTACCGCGAGGCTCTCGTGGAGGACTTTCACCGCCACAGGACAGTGCAGGCGCAGGTCCGTGGCGAGGAACACCCGGGCCGAAGTTCCGGTTCCCAGCAGAGCCGAGAGCGCAAACCGCTCGGCGAGCACCGAGCCCGGGTCAAAGGTCGTCCCAACCGCCGTCATCACACAATCGTAACGGTGTACCCACCGCACTCCGGGGGATGGCGCGCTGACCGCCGACGATGGTCCCGCGACGATACTGGGGGACATGGCCGACACCGACACAACCGGTTCGGGGACCCAACCGCCCCGCACGCCCAAGCCTCCGATGGCCCCCGCCAAGCGGAACACAATCGCTGTGGTGCTCATTGCGGTGGCGATCGCCGGGCTGGTGGTCACGGTGCGTCTGGCTGTAACTGGTGAGAGCAACACCTCCGCGGCACTTCCTGATTCGGTGGATCGGCTGATACCCGAATCAGGAGACGAAGTGCTCGCCCAAGCAGACGTGGGCATCGACCTGGCGGTCGGCTATGACGCGTATCTGATCCTCAACGGCACCGAGATACGCTCCGCCGATGACGGACTCGTGAAGGACCTCGGCCTCGGTTTGGTGTCGTTCCAACCAGGCCCGGGCAAGAAGGTGGAGACACTCAATCCGGAGAAGAACTGCGTCATCGCCATGGTTTGGCCCCAGACCGAGGGCGAAGACTCTGCCGAACCCGTGTCCTGGTGCTTCAATGCGGCCTGATCCGCATCAACGCAAGCCGAGCTTCAACTTCATCTGATCCACCGCGACGGCGACATCTGAGCGGTCGTGGCCGATGAGAACCGAGGCAATTCCCAATGCTTCCGCGCCGGCGACGTTGCCGGGGGCATCGTCCACGAACACCGCCTCAGAAGCATCCACGCCGAGGCGCTCGAGGGCCAGCTGGTAGATCTCGCGTGCCGGCTTTCGCATTCCGACCGCTGACGAGTCGACCACGTCGTCGAAGAGCTCATCGATCGGGATCAGCGGCATCCAGAATTCTTCGAACTCCTTCGCGTTGTTGGTCAGCAGTCCGGTGGCAAGCCCCTGGTCACGAACCCAACCACAGAAATCAACCATCTCCGTTCGTACTCCGCCACCCGCCAGGGATCCGAGCACGACGAACGGATCGAGCGGAGTGCCATCGAGCAACAAGTTGCTCTCCATGATCTCGTCGCGTGCTGTCTGCAGTGGGATCTCACCGCGCTCGAGGCGGTGCCAGGGATGGTCGGTGTCGCGGTCGTACGCCCCGAACACCGCGTTCGTCAGGTCCTGCGGTTCGAGTCCGAGTTCCGCTGCAGCGGCGTTCAAGGCTGCGAAGGGAGAGTCGATGAACACTCCTCCGAAGTCGAAGATGACTGCCTTCATGGTCCTCCAATAGCACGGCCATTGTGCGTGCGGCCTCGGGATGTTCCGCTGAACCTAACTAGCTCGCAGCCCCGGTGGGTAGCTCACCAGTGGCCAGCAGGTGTTCGAACGCCTCTTCATCGACCATCGGCACGCCGAGCTTGTCGGCCTTCGCCAGCTTTGACGCACCGGGTGAATCGCCAACGACCACGGCAAACGTCGAACCCGACACGCTGCCTGGTGATTTTCCACCGCGGTCGGTGATCGCTGCGGCAGCTTCATCACGGCTGTACTTCTCGAGGGTGCCGGTCACGACCACCGATCGACCATCGAGGGTGGGGTCGAACTCCTCGCCGGCGATCGGCTCTGCGGCAGCGGTGGTAACCCCGGCCGCCACGAGGCGGTCAACCAGATCGTTGTTCGCCGGAACCGAGAAGTAGTCGCTGACGGACTGCGCGATGACCGGGCCTATGCCGTCTATCTCGGCCATCTCCTCGGGGCTGGCGGCCCTGATGGCTTCGAGGGTCCGAAGCCGGTCGACCAGGAGCTGCGCCCCGGTGGGACCGAGGTGGATGATCCCGAGCCCGAACAACAAGTTGGGCAGCGGGCGGGCCTTCGAGGCCTCGATGGCTGAAGTGAGATTTGCCACGGCCTTGTCGCCGTATCCTTCGAGGGCGCGAATGGCATCGGGATCGAGGCTGTAGATATCGGCTTCGTCGACCATCAGGCCGAGGTCCAGGAAGAGCTGGATCTGCCGTTCGCCCAGGCCGTCGATGTCCATCGCTCCCCGGGAGGCGAAATGGCTGATGCGGGCCAGGCGACGCGCCGGACATTCCGACGTTGACGCAGCGGCGGTCGACCTCACCCTCAGCTCGCACGAGCGGTCGGCCACAACTGGGACACTCGCTCGGGAACACCCATGGCTCGCAGCCCCTTGGGTCTCGCCTCGAGGACCGGGCCGACGACCTCGGGAATCACATCGCCGGCCTTGCGTACAACGACGGTGTCTCCGGGACGAACGTCCTTGGCAACTACCTGATCCTCGTTGTGCAGCGTTGCCATCCCGACAGTTGACCCCCCCACGAACACGGGCTCGAGCACCGCGAACGGCGTGGCCCGACCGGTACGTCCGACCGATACCTGGATGTCACGGAGAGTGGTGGTACGTTCCTCCGGCGGCAACTTGTAGGCAATCGCCCAACGGGGGGCACGTGCGGTGGCACCGAGAACCTCACGCGATTCGAGATCGTCCACCTTCACCACGACACCATCGATCTCGTAGGGCAGTTCGTGGCGGTGTTCCTCCCAATGTGCGCAGAACTCGTAGGCAGCCTCGAGATCATCGAAGGTTCTGGTCTCCGGGTTGACCGGCAGACCGAGGGAACCCACCCATTCGAGAGCAGCGGCATGACCGGGCGGATGCTCGGCACCAACCAGTTCACCCAGTTGGTAGCACCACCACGACAGGCCACGCGTGGCGGTGATCGAGGGATCCTTCTGGCGCAGACTGCCGGCGCCGGCATTGCGCGGGTTCACTGGAAGCGCTCTGGGCTTGCGGCCGGCTGCCTCGGCCTCCTCGTTGGCTTCCTCGGTCCGGGCGACGAGTGCATCGAATGATGCGAGCGGCATGTATATCTCACCCCTGGCCTCGAGCACCTCGGGGGCATTGTCACCAAGATCGTGGGGAACCGATTCGATGGTGCCCACGTTCGCGGTGACATCTTCACCCGTGCGGCCGTCGCCGCGGGTCGACGCCTGCACGTAGCGACCGTTCTCCCAACGTATGGAGACCGCCAGCCCGTCGATCTTCAACTCGCAGGTGTACTGCACTCCGGAGGTGACCCCTGCCGCCTCGAGCCGCTTTGCAGTGCGATCGCCCCAGGCCTGGAGTTCGCCGAAATCCATGGCGTTGTCGATGCTCATCATCTGCACGCGGTGCTCGACCGGCGAGAAGGCGGTGGCATGGAGCGCTGTACCCGGCGCCTGCGTGGGGCTGTCGGGGGTGACCAGATCAGGGTGCTCGGACTCCAGAACCCGCAGCTCGCGCACCAGGTCGTCGTAGTCGGCGTCGGGGATCGTCGGTGAGTCGGAGCCGTAGTAGGCGTCGTCGTGGCGCCGGATCTCAGCTCTCAACCAGTCGACCCGCGCCGCTGGGTTGATCGGTGCAGTGGACCCCGCATCGGTGGTGGAGCGAACGCGCCATTTTCAGTCACAGTTCAAAATCTACAGCGGCTCCGTGACACCTTCTGATCGCCCACGCGCTGGACCGTCGCAGCGCCACGACAATCAGAACGGGTCAGACGAGCACCGGCGTGCGCGTGCGTCCGGCTTGTTCGCCGACACGCTTGGCGAGGCCGTCAACCAGGGAGACGACTCCGGGCATCTGTTCGACGCCGAAGCCCGCCAGACCGTTGCTTGGCGCCACCAGGCTGCGCCGCAACAACAGTTCACGGTCCACCCCCTCGGACTCCAGGTCGCGCCACGTGGCCGAAAGGTGTCTCCACAGCAGCTCTGCATTGGTGCCGAGGGGTCGGTCCACCGGCACCGCGCCCCATGCGATATGACCGCCGTTGTCCAACAGCGCCTGGATCCACGGAGCCCATCCGACGATCGAGACATCCGGCGGAGTCGACACGAGCGACACACCCGAGGAGATGATCGTGCGCAGGTCTGCTCGACCCGGCACGTGGATTCCGATCACCACGTCGGTCGTACCGGCGGCACGATCTACGGCATCGACCACCGGGTCGAGCATCGAACGGACTTCGCGGGAAGTGAACGGGAAGGTCGGATGAGCCGAACCCACCAGTGGATTGTTCGATCATGACGACGATGATCGGAAGCGTGGTCTCCGCCGCGCGGCAGGCATGGAACAGCGCCTCGCCACGGTAGACCGACGCCATCCGCGCCGCATCCAGCGCCTGCGCACGTGGGACGCCCTCAGCCATGAGCGCGATGGCGAGGCTCACCGGACCGATCATGTCCACCCGCAGGGCCGCCGGACGCGTGGCGAGGTCGACGACCGGCCACCGCCCGAGTGCGACGCTGTGTCGCTTCGAAAGCATCACCGTCGAGCGTTGCGGCCGCTGCGGGACGCACGCCGAAGCTCGTCGAGGTCCACCGCCATGCGGCCTGCGGCGAGTTCCCGCACGCCCTCGAACGCACCCGCTGCCTGCGCCAACAAGCGTGGTGCCGCATTGGGCCAGCACCGGAACGGTGGGCACAGCAACGACCGTTGAAGGTCAGATCGAGCGCCGTCCCAGCGACGAGCGACAGGCTGCGACGACGGCAGTGTCGCAAGTCCGATAGGTAGTTCGGGTACACCCCCCATGTGCAGTTATTAGTGGTCGCTGCGCTCAGGGCGCAAACTGATGGGGTGTCAGCTCCATTCAATCTCTGGATCATCCGCGTGTTGTGGCTCGCTCTGCCCTTCACCCTGCTCAACTCGATCGTCGACGCCACCGAGCGGCGCACCCGATGCGGTCCGCCTGACCACCCAGACCATGTTCTGGGTCGCTCTGGGCCGCTGGCGTTCCTCGTGTCGCTCGGTCCCCTACCCTCGACTCTCACCGCGCTGAGGGTGCTCGTGCCGCTCGCTCCGGCAGCCTCGCTCGGCGGCATCGATGGTCAGCCTCGCTCGACATCACGGGCTGGATCGGCCTGGGCCTCGCAGACCATCGCCACCGCTCGCCGTGGCTTCGTCACCGGTCGGAGACTGGTTCGTCGACGGCGCCTCCTATGGCGACGAACGCAGATTCGCGCTACGGCCCGCCGGTCGCCCTGATGCTCGGACCGCTCCCGCTGGCCTGGCTCCTCACGGTCGTCCCGCTGATCGCCGGGGCGATCGTGTTCGCCAACAGCGTGTACGCGTTGGGCGGGCTCCTGATCGTGATCGGCATCGCGACCGCCTGGTGGGGTTCGTTCGCCATGTGGCGCCTGGCTCGGCGATGGTTGGTCTTCGTACCCGCAGGAGTGACCCTCGTGGATGACATGGCGCTCGCGGAGCCGGTCCTGTTCCCCGCGGACGCGCTCTGGCCCGCTTCGGACCTGCCCACGTCGGCTCCGACAGCGCTCGACCTCAGCGTCGGAGCCCCCGGGCTGGTCCTGGAGCTGGCGTTGAACGGAACCGGTGGAACTGGTGCCTGCGACCAACAGCGTGACGGCGGGCGGAACAGAGGGCGGCCACGGAAATGCCAGGGCGGTCAAGGAACCGGTCGGCGCCGATGCAGTGCTGGTCGTACCCAGCCGACCCGGCGCCGTGCTGGACTACGGCGAGGACAAGTCGCTTCCGGTGGCGCAGGGACTGATCAGCCGGGCGTGCTCCGCGCAGACGCCATGACAGCTTCCGCCGGCCAGCACGGTGTCACCCTCGTAGAGGACCACACTCTGGCCCCCGGCTCACCGGCCCGACGGGCTCACTCCAGGCGATCTCCACCCGGCTGGATACGTGGCACGACCGAACCCGGCCCGACGGGACCCGGGCTCGACCGAAGCGATCACCGCCTCGTGGGGCATCGCCGTGGGCAGAACACTGCGCCAGCACCGTCATACCGGGCCGCAGTGCGCCCGCAGCGCTCACACGATCCAAGGTGACCGACGAGCGTCAGCAGGTCCTCGGGGACACCCACCGTCACGGTACGCGTCGGAATGTCCACGTGGGTGACGAACCGGCGCTGCGCGCCTCCCGCCGAGGTTCAGGCCCCGCCGCTGGCCGACGGTGACCAGTCTCCACCGCATCCACCTCGCCCACCTCCTGGCCCATCGGAGTCGAGCACGACTCCGCGATGGAGTTCCACCCGGTCAGCCAGAAATGCTTCCCGCCCATTGGCTCGGGTGATGAAGCACACGTCCTGGCTGTCGGGCTTCGCAGCGGTGCGCAGGCCCAGCGCCGATGCCAGTTCGCGTACCTCGGCCTTCTGCATGTCCCCCACCGGGAACATCACACGCTCCAGCGGCCCGCGACGCCAGCGGGTGCAGCACGTAGGACTGGTCCTTGGCCGCGTCCGCGCCCCGGGCGATCCGCAGGGTTCCGTCGCGGTGGGTGACCACCCGCGCGTGGTGCCCGGTGGCGACGGCGTCGAAGCCGAGCAGTTCGGCGCGCTCCAGCAGCACGTCGAACTTGAGGTGCCGGTTGCATTCCACACACGGGTTGGGCGTGCGCCCGGCGGCATGGTCGGCCACATACGGGTCGACCACGTGCCGGTTGAACTCCTCGGTGTAGTTGAACACGTGGTGATCCAGCCCGAGTTGTGCAGCCTGACCGGCGGGCATCCGCCACGTCGCCCACCGAGCAACACCCGGTGTCACTGTCGCCACCCCAGAGCTTCATCGTCACCGCGACCACCTCGTGGCCCGACTCGACCAGCAACGCAGCAGCAACCGACGAGTCGACACCTCCGGAGAGCGCTGCGAGCACCCTCACGTCAGTGCTCCGGTCCCGGCGGTGGTCACGCCACGGCGGGCAGAGCGATCCGATCGAGTGACCACTCCATGGCGTCAGCGACTGTCGCACTCCACGTCCTCAGGGGTGGTCTCGCGCGCCGAGCGACAGGCGCAGCGGCGCCGTCGTCGGATCGTGCACGCCGATCGCCGCCAGCACGTGGGAGCCACCGATCGCGCCCGATGCGCACGACGATGCGGCCGACGCGCAAACACCCTGCTGTTCGAGCAGCAACAGCAACTCCTCGCCCACGTCGCCTGCGACCAGCAGGTGGCAGGTGGCCCGGGAGCACGCTCTGCGTCCGGTCCCGGCCGAGTCGTGGGCGTCACCCCTTCGAGGGCGACCGAGGCGCGCGCCGCGAGATCGTCACGCAGTGGCACGCACGCGGCGCGCCCGTTCGGTCCGTTGGCCACCGCGGCCGACAGCGCAGCCGCGAATCCGACGATCCCTGCGGTGTTGTGGGTGCCACCGCGCCGCTCGCGCTCCTGACCTCCGCCGTGCAGCAACGGTGCCACGGCGGTCCCCCGGCGTACCACGAGCGCTCCGACGCCCTTGGGCCCACCCAGCTTGTGCGCCGAAACGCTCACGAGGTCGGCCGACCTCGCCGACGACCGCGAGATCCAGCCAGGGTGCAGCCTGCACGGCATCGGTGTGCACCGGCACCCCGGGCGCACACCGGCGCACCAGCTCCGCCACTGCATCGATGTCGTTGATCGTGCCCAGTTCGTTGTTGGCCGTCATCACCGAAACCACCGACACCGCATCGCTCCGGATCTGGCACGGAAACGGCCCCCGCCGCACCCGAAGCAGTGTTCGCTGCGTGAGCACCCGACTCTGTCGAGGTCGACCCGAGCGCCCGGAGGTCGATCGCCCACCTCGATCCACCGCAACCACCCGGCCACCGAGGACACGGGCGGTCTCGAGCACCGCTGGATGCTCCACCGCACTGCAGACGGGCACACCCGGAACGCGGGGGCATCCCGCCGGTGATCGCGAGGTTGTCGGCCTCGGTGCCACCCGATGTGAACACGACCTCACCCGGCCGACAACCCGACCCATCGGCCACCTGCTCCCGGGCCTCGTCGAGAGCACGCAGCGCGTCACGGGCCACTGCATGGGAATCCCGACGGATTGCCGAACCGTGACCCGGATCCAGAGTGGGTACGAGGAACGGCTCCATGGCTGCACGCGCCTCGGGACACAACGCGGTGGTGGCCGCATGGTCCATGTAGGCGTAGTCCGACGGAGTCACCCGACAATGCTAGGGCCCACCGGCGTCAGCCCCAGCAGGTCTGCGTTTGGTGTGGAATCCCCCGAGGGTCAACCATGCGCCGTTCTCCACAACCTCCGCCCTGACGGCCGACGTCGGATCACATTGGCATGGCACCCGGGCCGCTCGTGGGAATCGTGCCGGCCTTGGTCTGGCGTCGGATCTCCCTGCAGCCTTGCCCGAACGTCCCCGCCACCCGCGCGATAGCTCGCCAGTGCTCCGGGAATGTCGCGCCGCAGGGGGATCCGGTAGTCGCTGGGCCGGGGTCCGACGCGGCGGTCCATCCAGTAGGAATGCAACAACAACGGTGGGTTGAACCCGGGAGCAGTTGCGCGGGCCAGGGGTCCGCGCCCGATGTCCTGGGCGTCGAAGATGTGGACTTCCTTGCCGGACGTGGCCCTGCCGTCGGAGCCGTTGCCGGATCGCCGTGCACGAGCACCATCACATAGCCGTCGCTGGGTCCGCTCCGTTCCCGTCGGGGTACGAACGTGGGCGGCGAGGGGAAGGCGCCATCCTCGTAGGAGAACACCTCGGTGACCTTGCGGCTCTCCAGGTCGAAGTGGGCGATCGCGCCGGGTCGACCCTCAGGTGGCAACTCGTCGATCGGCACCAGGGATCGGTTGTCTGCGGCGGAGTAAAGGTTCCACCACGCCTCGCTCGACGAGGTCCGGGTCGTACCCCATGCCGGTGTACCACGCCTGCGTCACACGGTCGCGCGACTCGGCATCGGAGTAGTCGTATGTGGACAGTACGCCACCCCAGAAGCGATCGTCCCAGACCTTGTCGGCCGAGCGCACCTCACCGGTGGCCGCCACGATCTCGTAGGTCCCCATGCAGCCCGGCTGCTGGGCAAGTGCGATCAGACCTTCGTGGTCGGCCCCGACCTGCGCACCCGAGTGTGTGACGTCACCCTCCTTGAAGGTGATCATCAGGTCACCCAGAGGGATGTGTTCGGTGTGGACGCGCAGGATGCCGTCGTCGTCGTCCACGTCCACGATCAGATGGCCACTCGGAATCGGAATCTGCACCTCGGTGACGCGGACCGGGTCCCCCGGCGGGGTGCGACGCAGATCTTCCTTCGCCACGATCCAGAACTGCGTCACGTCCTGGTTGGGGATCGTGCGTGGACCCTTCCCACGGATCACGTCGGGTTCGATCTTGAACGGCAGATCGCAGAACACCAGGTGGTTCCTGGTCGCCTTGATGTCGTGGATCGAATCGAACGGACTCATCCCCACGAGTGGCCAACGCTCAACCGGGCCTGACAGGCCCCAACGGGCAACGTAAGTGGGTGCACCGGGCATGGGGAAGTAGTTGATGAAATAGACCGCCCGTTCCTCCCATGACGGCGCAGGGTGCGCTGCCACAGGGCACATCGGCTCGATCAGTCCGGGGGCCATCTGGGCCCATTCGCTGTTGGAACCGACCGGCGTCAGGACCTCGAGCGTGACCGGATCGACCTCGATGGGGCGTCCCGCGTCGTAACCCACGAACAGCCGGCCATCGATCGTCTGCACATTCGTATTGGCCATGTTCGACACGCCGAAGGGTGAGAACTGCGCGAACTCGACGGTCTTGAAGAGCTTCGGGAACCGGCGCGCCAGTTTGGCGACCGGGGTGTCCACCCTTCGGGCCGTGGCCGAGATCCGGCCGCTCACGTCAGGTTCCATCGAGAAACGGTGCAGGAGCCCGAACTCGCTGAACCAGTGTCCGCCGGGTCGCTGCTTGTCGGGACCGATGATGAACACTTCACCGACGGCGTCGGTCGGCCAGTGCCCGTCGATCACCTCCAGGTCCCAGGTACCTTCACCCGTGCCGTGGAAGAGATTCGTCGTCAGTGTTGCCATGTCCATGCCCCCTGGGTACACGCGGTTGGGCGCCGAAGTCCCCTACGGCTCAGGCTAAACGCCGTTCACCGATCGTTCATAGTCATGCCTGGGACCAAACGCGGGCTCACCCCCGCACAGATCTACTCTGGACCCCCATGGAAGAGGACGCGACGCCGAGTCAATCCGCCGGCGGCCCGGATGCCGGATCCACGCCATCGGGACTACCGGTCCCGTCGCCCGGAGCACCGGGTACTCCGCCGACCCCCCGCCGCGACCCGTACGCCGACTTCGGAAATCCCCTGCACGACACCTGGGGCACCCGCACCACCCAGAGCCCGGGCCCGGTCCCACCCGCGCATGTGGGCAAACAACGCAAGAAGCGCCCGGGGGTCAGGTGGGCGGTCACGATTCTGGTGATCGCTCTCCTGGCCATCGCCGGATGGTTCGCACGCGGAGCGATCGGAGACGCATGGGACCGGGTCTACGACAAGGCCGCGAACGTGACCGGCGATTCCGACAACGCACCTGACCCGACTGCTCCCGCCACACAACCCACGGGCCTGGATCCCGAGGACGTCGCACGGGCTGCTGATGCAAATGACGCAGCCTTCGACGACTGGATGGACGCCAACGAGGACACCGTCACCGCTGCGTCCGACAGAGTGGCGGCGGCCAGTGGATCCGTGCAGGCAATGGTGACCGGCACGAGTTCCGGGGAAGCTGTCGGCCAGGCCGGGTACCGGGCCTCCCTCGTGGAGTTGCGGGATTCGATCCTCGGCGAGGTGAACGCCCTGAACGATGCTCCACCTTCGGCTGTCCGTGACGATTTCGTCAGGATTCTCCTGGTCCAGATGAACCAGACGAACCGGCTCATCGAGGCATCCGATGCGGGAGATCCAGCAGGCGTGGAGACAGCGACGCGGGACCTCCAGAGCGCCGGAGCGGAGACCCTGCGGCTCTGTCGACAGTATGGCGACCGGGCCCGGGCACTCTGCGAGTAGGTGGGCAGGAACAGGACAGGAACAGGACGGGACAGCACCTGGTCGGGCCGGGTACCAAACGGATTCATCCATCGGAGGGATCGGCACGGTGGTGGCGCGAGTGTTCGACACCGCACCTGCTCAGCGTCGTTGAGGTGCCACCGGAACCATCGCAACCGGGGCCACACCCCGCGATACGTCGCGCAACAGTCCGCCCTCCTGCCACTGGAACGCTGCAGCAACGCATATCAACCAGGTCTCTGGGTCAATCGCCCCCGGGAGTTCATGGTGGATCTGCACCCTGAGCCCCTCGGCCAACGCGAGAGCCTCGGCACCGCGGGCGGCCGCCGAGAGTTGACCAACTCGCAGCAGAAACTCCCGGACCAGGGAGAATTCCTCGGCCGACATGGTGCTCACGTCGAGGGCTGCCACGTAGGGCCCGTAACCCGCCGGCGGGTAGAAGACGACCGGATTGCCTGCATTGCGAGACTTTCCGTGCCGAACGACCACGGTGGACGCCGCCATGTCACCCAGTCGCTGCCCGGCAGGAGAGAACATCGCCGACAGAATCGCCACGAAGCCTGCGGTCAGGTAGATCTCGATGAGCGCGAGGAGGCCTCGCACCACGGACTGACGACCCTGCACCGGCGAGCCGTCGGCGCAGATCACCCAGAGCCTGAAGATCGCCTTTCCCACGCTCCGCCCGCGCCACAACACCTCGAGGCCGATCGGGAAGATGAACAACGTGAAGACCATGACGACCAACAACGCGAGGAAGGGTGAGACCCCACGCGCCAACCAGAAGATCACCAGAGCGAGCAACCCACCTGCGAAGAGTTGGACCACGAGGTCGATCAGCCGGGCGAATGCCCGTGTTGCAACGCCCGCGGTGGGCAGATCCAACACCACTGCCTCAGGTGTGACCACGCCGGTACGCACGACCACGTACCGTAATGGCGGACATGGACCTCGACCGGTACATACAGATCCATGACGCGTCCTGGCGTCGCCTCGGCGAGCTGAGCCGAGCCGCCGGCAAGCGTCGACTGCCCGGTTCGCCACCGCGCCTCGACGACGCCGAACTGGATGAACTGATAACCACCTACCAACGCACCTCTGCCCAGCTCTCACACGTGCGCTCCACCTACGGAGACCCACAGTTGATCCTGCGGCTCTCACGTCTGCTCGGAGAGGCCCGGATCGTGATCTACCGGAAGCGGGCCAATCCAGCTCGCGCGGTGGCCCGCTTCTTCATCGAGGTGTTCCCCGCAGCCGTGTGGACCTCACGCCGGTACATCGCGGCGGCGTTCGCCTGCTTCATGCTCCCGGCGCTCGCCATGGGGTTCTGGTTGGCAAACGACCCGGCAGTGCTCAACGCGTCGGTGCCTCCTGAGTTGCAGCAGTCGCTGGCCCAGTCGCAGTTCCGCGACTACTACTCATCCGACGCCGCGCAGAACTTCGCCGGCACGGTGACCGTCAACAACATCTACGTGTCCATCCTCGCCTTTGCCATGGGCCTGATCCCGGTGATCGGACCTGCGTTCATCCTCGGCAACAACGGCCTGCACGTGGGCGTCATGGCAGCTGTGATGCACCATGCCGGCGAGGGCCCCCAGTTCTGGGGACTCATCACACCCCACGGGTTGCTCGAGATCACCGCGATCCTCATCGCCGGGGCAGCCGGACTCAGAATCTCGTGGGCGATCGTCGCACCCGGGGACCGCACGCGCGGCGCTGCGCTTGCCCAGGAGGGACTGCGTGCCGTGGTGATCGTCGTGGGACTCACGATCTGCTTCGTCGTCGCGGGCTTCATCGAGGGGTTCGTGACCCCGTCGGGCATGCCCACCGCCCTGCGGGTCGGAGTCGGCATCTCGGTACTGGTCGCATTCGTGACCTACGTGGCGCTGCTCGGCCAACGCGCCGAACGCCTCGGTCTGAGTGGTCTGCTGGGTGAGCTCACCCGCGACGACCTGGCCCGTGACGAGATGGCTAGGGCCGAGGCTGATGCATCCAGGGGAACCGTCATCCACGCCCGATGACCCCTCGTTCTGAACGGAAGCCAGGTGTGGAGCAGCCGGGCGAATTCGCTTTGGACCGGGTCGTCACCCAACTACGGTTTCAACCATGTCGGAACCCACGAGCAAACGGGTGACGCTCCGCCGGGGAGCGACCAGAGCGGAGTATGGAAGGGAGTCGATGCTCGCGGTCCTCGATGCAGGGTTTGTTGCCCATGTCGGGGTGTGCGCTGCCGAGGGGCCAATCGTGCTGCCGATGGCCTACGGGAGGACCGAGGACCACCTCTATCTCCACGGCGCGGCCGGCAATGCCATCCTTGGCGCCGCTATCGACCATGACGTCTGCGCCACCGTGACCCTCGTCGACGGACTCGTGGTTGCCCGGACCGCGTTCCACAACTCGATGAACTACCGATGCGTCGTGATTCGTGGCGTCGCCTCCGAGGTTCAGGGCGACGACGAGAAGTGGGAGGCGATGCGACTCGTCAGCGACCACGTCACCCCGACGTGGGAGTCCGCACGAACCCCGACGCTCTCCGATCTGCGTAAGACCCGGGTGTTGTCGATCGCCCTCGATGAGATGTCGGGAAAGGTGCGCGAGGGAGGACCCCGCGACAGCGACGACGACCTGGTCGGGCCACACTGGGGTGGCCACATTCCGCTCGAACAGTCCTGGGGAGCAGCGGTCCGGGACTCCGACCTCCCGCCGGGCATCGAAACGCCTCCCGGGGTCCTGGGCCTCGTGGGAACCCCACTGGCCTAGGTTCCTGCGGGAGCCCCGCTACCCTCCACCTGTCACATGTCGTGACGGAACAACGTGGGCAACACTCTCAGAGACGACCGGTGGACTTCATCCGAAGGTAGGTGTCGGCCAACTCGGTAGCCAGGTTTGCGGGTTGGGCGTCGATGACCACTGCCCCCAGAGCCCGGAGGCGCGCGACGCTGCGGCGGCGGGTCTCGAGCGCACGAACCGCTGCAACGCGACGGAACACCTCGTCGTCATCGGTGACCGGGCCGTCTGCCCATGCATGCACGTCCGGGTCGCTCACGCCTGCAACCACGACGAGGTGCGTTTTGGTGATCAGGGGCATTGCAGGCACGAGCGAGTCGGTCACAGCTTGTTCGAGCAGGTCGGAGAGGACCACTAGCATCGCCCGTCGGCGGAACCGCGCCACCACTTCGGCGAACGCCCCGGTGTAGTCGGACTCCGACAGCACGGGTTCGAGTGCATACATCGATTCGGTCACCCGCGCGAGTTGATCGCTGTGACGGGCCGGTGGCACCACCGAACGGACCTCCTTGTCGAATGCAACGAGACCACACCGGTCACCGAGGCGGGTGGCAACGGCGGTCAACATCATCGCCGCATCCATGGCGTGTTCGACCCGTGGCACGCCTCCTACCCGACCAGCCATCACCCGACCGTTGTCGAGGAGTATCAGGACCCGTTGGTTGCGCTCCGCACGGTATGTACGGACTATCGGTTTTCCCACCCGGGCAGTCGCGGTCCAGTCGATCCGTCTGAACTCGTCGTCGGGGCCGTACTCGCGCATCTGTTCGAAGTCGGTCCCGCCTCCGAGACCGCGGGCTGAACGCATCCCGACATCGAGAATGCGCGCCCGACGAATGCGTAGTTCCGCCTCCTTGGCCGAACGGAACGGCGGATGCACCCGCAACTCCGTGCGCAGAGGCACCTCACGTTGCCGACTCCCCATACCGAGAGGACCGCGGATGCGAAGCGCGATCCGATCGAGTTCGAAGTGCCCTCTACGCAGAGGTCTGATGGTGGTCGTGACCGTGACCGCGGCCTCCGGAGGGACCTTCACGCTCGAGCGGCGGGCCGTGGCCCGCAGCGACGGTGCGAGCTGGTCGGCCAGTTCCACCCTCAACGAACGCTTCGAGAACGACGTCACGGTCCATTCCAGCTCCGCGGAGCGACCGGCGATGACGACCGGGGGATGACGACGGGCCACCTCGACGCGACGCGGCGAGGTACCGATCAAACTGTCCACGAGCGCCACCAGAAGGATCAACGCCGTGATCGTTCCCGCCCCTGCGAAAACGTTCATCTGTGTGCCCGGATAGGCGAGCAACGCAACCGCTCCGACAAGGGCGACCATCGCAGCGCGCCTGGTGGGAACGAAGGGCATGTTCAGCGGGGCGCAGGAACTGTTGCAAGCACCGAATCCAGGAGACCATCGGCGGTGATGCCATCCAGTTCGAGCTCGGGGCGCACCAACAGGCGGTGTCGCAGCGCAGGTTTCGCAACGACCTTCACCTCGTCGGGACTCACGTACCACTTGCCTGAGAGCCAGGCCCATGCCTTGGCCGCGTGGAGCAGCGACGCTGCACCGCGTGGCGATACCCCCAGTTCCGTCGATGGCGACTCCCTGGTTGCACGGCACAGACCAACCAGGTAGTCGAGCACGGGCCGTTCAACCGTCACATCGGACACATGCCTGCGGGCCGCCTCGAGCTGGGTCGCGGTCACGACGGGACGTACTCCAGCAGCCGCAATGTCGTGTGGGTCCATTCCCGAGTTGTGTCGCTCGAGGATGCCCACCTCCTGGTCGTGGCTCGGGTATCCGACCAGCAGCTTGAACAGGAACCTGTCGAGTTGCGCCTCGGGCAGCGGATAGGTGCCCTCTTGTTCCACGGGATTCTCCGTCGCTATCACCACGAACGGTTCAGGGAGGGACCGCGATCGGCCCTCGGCGGTCACCTGTCGTTCCTCCATCGCCTCCAGAAGCGCAGCCTGGGTCTTCGGTGGCGTCCTGTTGATCTCGTCGGCGAGGAACAGGTTGGTGAACACGGGCCCTTCTCGGAAGCTGAAACCGCCCGGGGACCCGGGAGCCAACACGAGCTGTCCGGTCACATCTGACGGCATGAGGTCCGGTGTGAACTGAACCCGCGAGAACTCCAGATCGAGCGCGTGGGCCAGAGCCTTGACCACGAGGGTCTTCGCCACACCCGGCACACCTTCGAGCAGTACGTGTCCCCGGACCAACAACGCGGTGATCAGACCCGAAACTGTTCCCTCCTGACCGACCACCACCTTGGCCACCTCGGCACGCAGAGCGTTCATGGCGGCCAGCGAACCGTCATCATCGCGATCATGACCAGCAGCACCACGGACCCCGGCCAACGGTCCGGTGGGCGCCGATGAGGGGGACCGCGGCGGATACTCAGGGGGCATGTTCGACATCTAGGACCTCCATGTGAAGCTCATCGAGTTGGGCGCACAGGGCCACGAGACCCTCGGCGCCGTCGGGTGGGGCTCCGAAGAGCAGATCGTGGATCTCACCGGGATCACGGTTCGACCGGGCCGACAGGGCAGTTACGAGTGCCACGGGTCCCCCTTCGCGGGGAATCCCCAATCGCGAGGCGAACTGACGGCATTCACGTTCTCGTAGTTCGGAAGCCGCCCGATGGGTGCTGCCGTATCGGCGCAACAGGCCGCCGACGGCTTCGACCAACTCCGAGCCGGCAACCTCGACCGGGACCTGCTCGGTCACCGGTCGACCCAGGCGACGGCCCTTCCACAGGAGGTAGACCACGAACGCGAAGCCAAGTTGCACCAGAGCCAACTTGACGTTGAACGGCATGAGGGCCAGCGGGCTGCGGGTTCCCTTCCCATCGGTACCCGAAGGCGGAGCTGCGGCCACGAAACTCACTTGTGACCCACCGAGAAGGGCGATCCCCATCGAGGCATTGTCGAGCGGCTCTCCGCCGTGTTCCTTGTCGGGCTGCAGTCGGGCATTGGCCCACAGGTACGGCGATGACAACCGGATGATCGATCCGGCCCCGACGGCCTGACGAGTGACCAGTGCTGCTGCTCCCAGGGTGGCCCGGGCATCGGTGAAGCAGTAGGTCGTGTCCGGGGACCCACCCGGATCGACATCCATGAACTCGAGGGAGATGTCATCCACCGCGTCGAGGTCGGCCAGGTCAGCCATTGTGCAGAGGCCCGATCGAACGGGCTGTGCGGGGGTTCTCGTGAGGATGCGGTCGTCGAGGCTGTAGAAGGAATCCTCGGCCGCGAGGACAACTGTCGCTCCTGCCTCTGCGAGGTCTTCGAGCCGGGCACTCTGATCCCTTGTCATCCAGCTTGCCACCGGCACCACGATGCTGCGGTCACCCAGGTCCCCACTGATGGTTCCCAGATCGGATGACGAGATCGACTCCACCTCGGACCCCGAGTCGCGCAGGAGTATCGACAACGCCGCGTAGCCGTCGGGGGTGCTCGACTCCGGATCGAATGGAGCGGGAGCAGCTCCAGAGGTCAACCACACTGCGGCAACCGCGATGGCGAGCAGGGCCACCAAGCCGACCCAGGACACTGCGCGGCCCTTCACAGGTCTCCAACTCTATGGTCGAAGCCACCCGTGCCGGGTTCCCCGGCAATGTCATCTCGTGCGGATCCGGCCTTCGCTCCGACACGAACCCGACCCACACGTTCGGTGGGTCGGTGATCGATCCGCGAGGTCACCTCGGCGGCCAACACCGCCGCGGCCGCTTCGTGGAAGCGCGAGTTCTCGGCCTCACCGGTCGCGGCGTCGCCGTACCAGGGGAGCTCGAAGAGAATGACTGCCGTTGTGAAGTCCTCGGTTGCGCCCGGGGTGCTGGCGGCCATGTCGGAGACCATCTCCCCGGTTGTCCGGCCCGACAGGTCCACCACCTGCGATCGATCCACGAGGGTCCTCACCAGCTCGCGGAATCGCGCACGCATGGCGAGCTTCCACTCCCCCGCCGCTTCGTATCGCGCCGCTTCACCCGCCCAGACCGAGGCCGCCCGCCGATGCTCGACCTCCGATACTGAAGGGGCATCCTCTCCGGTACGCACCTTGGGCACCCAGCGCCTGACCACCATCACGACCACGAACACGACTACGGCCAACGCGACGACCACGAGCAGCCATCCGAGCAACGACCCGATCCCACTACCGACAGCCGTATGGGGGCCGTTGACGTCAGGTGTCCGATTGAACAGTTCATCCAGGCGTTGTCCGATCCAGTCTCCTACACGTTCGAGAATCGACCGTGGGTAGGAGAACTCGGGACGCGACATGACCTCTGCGGCCTTGTCCCGCCCGGCTCCTCCAGATGGATCAGGGGCTCCGAAGATCATGCAACCAGGCCCAGATCGCGGCGTCGCAGCGACAGATCCAACGCTTCACCTCGGCAACGCAACTCGACATATGCACGTGCGGCGATAGAAGCGGTGAGGGGCTGGGTCACCAACAGCGACAACATGGCGATCTGCCGGACGACCACGAGTGCAGATTCCGAGGTGACGAAGATCGAGGCCAGAGCTGCTGGACCCGCGTAGAGCGAGAGTTGCATCACAGCCGAGATCACGAATGAACCGATCGAGATGCCGAGCGCCGTGCCGAAATTCTTCAACCCGAGTGACCAACTACGTCCGAAAGCTCGAAAGGGTCCGCACCCTTCAGCTCCTGCAACCACCGAGGCACACATGAGTAGCGCGTCGCCCAGGAAGAACCCGACATAGATCAGGCACCCGGAGGCGGCCTTCACGGGTACGCACAACACCACGAGCACGACTGCCACCCACCAGCGGCGAGCGGAGGATCTGAGCACCGCGCTCGTTGACCTCGAGGCTCCCGCCAGAGTGTCGGCTGTGAGCACGCCCGCAACGAGGCCGAGGAACGACAACACCACCACCCGCAGAACCAGTACCAGCCATGTGAGGGGTAGGGCAGATTCCATGACACCGAATGCGGAGAGGATCGGGGAAGCAGTCAGATCGGCATCGCGACCGGCCGAGATCGAAGCCCACAGGTCCGCCAGTTGCAGGGGCAGCAGAAGCGACGCTGCCAAGCCCACGAGCACCGCGAAATGTGCCCGCATCATCTCGAATCCGCCGTCGAGCACTCCACCGACCCCGACAGGTTCCAGGACACCCGACGAAGGAGGACCCGACTCGCCGGGCGGGCCATCGCTCGGCCAGGGTGCATCACCGCGTGCGACTGCGACGCCGGCGCTCCCGAGGGCCGCGACGACAGGCACCTCGGCAGACCGCTCCGGGAACCCCTCCGGTGGGGTCCATCCACCCGTAGATCGCTCCGCGCCACTCTGCCACCGGAACACGGTACGCGCAGTTCCACCACACGGGGGCCATAGTTGTGCCGTCGGCAACAGGGTTGCGCGGAAAGGCATGACAGCGGCCAGACTTCACACGTGGTCGGCGAACGGGATCCGGGGCGCTACGGCGCGAGTTTTGCCGACGTTTACGACGCCTGGTATCCCGGCGGGAAC
This sequence comes from uncultured Microthrixaceae bacterium, assembly GCA_963805905.1. GTDB lineage: Bacteria > Actinomycetota > Acidimicrobiia > Acidimicrobiales > Microtrichaceae > JAMLGJ01. Next base: position 837,034 of record CAWDVV010000001.1, on the reverse strand, counting down.
GAGGCCGAGGTCGTCACACACCTTCAACGGCACCTACGAACAGGCTCCTCGATCCTCGAGCTCGGAGTCGGCACGGGGCGGCTCGCGCTACCCCTGGGGTCGGCCGGATTCGAGGTGTTGGGCATGGATGCATCACCGGAGATGCTCACAGTGTTGAGATCCAAGGATCCCTCCAGGTCGGTGCGAGCGGTTCTCGCAGATGCCGGTGATCCGAGTGGATGGGACGCAGCCGGCGCACGTGGACCCTTCGATTGCGTGCTCGCTGCATGCAACCTGCTGTTGAACCTCGCCGATGCCGGCGAACAACACGCATGCGTTGCAGCAGTGGCGCAACGGCTGTCACCCGGAGGCATCTTCGTCGTGGAGCTCCAACCCATCGACCGCGGCCACAGCGATGAGGTGACGTTCGCCATGTCAGAGGTCTCGGTGGGTTCGCCGGTGGTCATAACGACCGAGGGGAACCCGCTCACCGGTGCCATCGATGGCGAACACATCGAGTTGCACGACGACGGCTCGGCCCGGTTCAGACCCTGGTCGGTCTGTCCCCTGGACCTGGCTCGACTCGATCGGTGGTGTGAGGATTACGGGCTCGAGCTGACCGAACGGAGCTCGGACTACTCGTTGGGAGCCTGGACAACCGGTTCGATCACCTCCGTCAGCACCTACCACAACTCCGGGGCAGATCGACCGGGACCGCACGGTGATCGACACCCGATACCGTGAACCGATGGCTCGCATACGGGTATCCCGGACGATCAAGGCTCCACCCGCACAGGTCTGGGCTTCCATGGCGGACATCGAGAGTCACACGCGGTGGATGGCCGATGCCGCTGCAATCACCTTCACCTCCTCGCAACGAACCGGCAAGGGCACCAGGTTCGACTGCCTCACGAGGATCGGCCCGTTCGCCACGGATGACCACATGGAGATCACCCGTTGGGACCCACCGCGGGCCATGGGTGTGCTCCACAGCGGGGTGGTGACCGGCACGGGAACCTTCAGACTCCGGGCCCGTGGCCTCCGACGACGCAGGACCCGTTTGCGGTGGTCGGAGCGACTGAGGTTTCCGTGGTGGCTGGGTGGGCGCTTCACGGCCTTCGCCGCCACGCCGGTGATGTGGTTGATCTGGAAGGGCAACCTGGCGCGACTGGCCGACCTCATCGAATCAGGCGCACTCGCGCCCGCTGAACAGCGGCCCGCAAAGCACTGGCGACGCTGAATCTCGCTCACTACCGGAACGTCAGGCGCCGACCGGGGTCAACCGGGCACCAGGAGGAACTGCTGGTTGCTCACGACCATTATGGAGATCACACCGAGCAACGCTCCGAACGCGGCCAACCCGACCAAACGGGTGACTATCGGAACTCCCGGAGAACCCTGGGCTTTCGGTTGCGCCAGCACCGAGAGGCCCCACGCCGCCACAGATCCGGCGATCAGGCCACCGACGTGACCACCCAGGGAGATGCCCGGCATCATGAAGGTGAGCACCAGATTCAACGCGATCAACGTGCCGATACCGGATCGCCACGGATTCTGGCCTGCACGCAGCTGGAACACCGTGAGCGCACCCATCAAGCCGAAGATCGCTCCCGATGCCCCCAACGTCGGCGAGGTCGGATCCAGCAGCATCACTCCCAGTGAACCGCCCAACAGCGACACCATGTAGATCGCCACGAACTGGCTCCGTCCCAGAGCGGGTTCCAGAGCCCTTCCCAACAGCCACAACAGGAACATGTTCATGCCGAGGTGCAACGGCGTGGCATGGAGGAAGCCACCACTCACGAGGCGATACCAGTCACCCTGGGCCACCAGCGGACCGTAGGTTGCTCCCCACGTGAAGATTGGCCCCGATGCTCCCGAGGTCGATCCACCGGTTGCGACCATCAGCACATAGACAGCCACGTTCATCCCGATGATGACCTTCGTGGCGATCAGGTCGGACGCAGCACCGAATGCGGCCCTGCCGCTGACCACCTTGGTCGTGCGCGCCCCGCGCATTCACGGCAATGGAACCCCACCGAGGCCTGCACCATGCAGGAAGGACAAATTGGCTTCTCGCACCGTTGGCAACGCACACCGGCAACCCGGTCTGGGTGGTTGGCACATGCCGGGGTGGTCACTGGTTCCACGGTGCAAATCTACAGGCGCAGTCGGTCAACCCGGGGTCGGCCCGGCGCCGCCGTCCTCATCGAGAAGTCTCTGAACCGCCTCGGTCGGTCGGTCTGCCACTTCGGGGTGATGCGACAGTTCGTACGCCACTTCGTGGACCGCCGCATCCAACTCGAACACGCTCAAGAGCGCATCACGGCTCGGACGGGCCTGGGGTAGCAGACGGTGGACGTCATCCACGGTCGCATAGCCCGACAGGAAGGCGTTGAGGTTGCGTTCCGCCCAGACATCCGCGAGGAGGCGCAGTTCCTCGTCGGGGTATTCCACTTCCGAGAGGGCGGAGGTGGCCACCTGGTGAAACGATCGGGTCATACCCGCCACATCCCGCAGCGGGGACGAGGACCGCCGTCGTTCCGCGAACAACCTGGCCGGCTCCCCCTCGAAATCGAAGAGCATCCACGAGCGCCGTACCCGCAGCGCCTTTGCCAGACGCAGGTCGCCGTGCACACGGATAGCCATACCCAGGTCATCCGCAGACCGCAGCCGCCTGTACACGGACTCGATCCGCGCGGTGTCGAGGTGCCCATCGGTGATGCGGTGGAGTTGGGCCACCATGTCGTCGGCCCACGCAGCCCCATCAGCCTGTTCGGCTCCGAAGGCTTCGGTGAGCGCAACGTGGAGCCGGGCGACCTCTGCGCCGAGCTCCTCTGCGTCGTCGGTGAAGTCCAGGCGACAGTCCCGAGGTGGACGACGCAGGTTGAACACCTCGCGGCAGAGAGTCCAGCGCCAGTTCCCGGCCCTCACCGCGGAGCGTTCCATACGCCGCAACACCGCCAGATCCGCGGTGCCCTTGCGCCACACCTCGACCGGTACCGACACGTTGCCGTAACCCACACCGCCCAGCGCCTCGGTCACCTCCACATCTGGATTCGGCCCCTTGGCAACGCGACGGAACACCTTCAACACCCAGGATTCATCGATCACCAACGACGAATTCGAGTGCACACCGCCAATTGCGCGCACCGAGGCGAACTTGCCTTCGGGAGCCACCACATGCGCGACTCGAGTGCCAGTTCCTCATCGGCGAGAGCGTCGAAGAGCCAGGCCCGACCCCTCGGAGTGGGCATGGAACCCAACCTGCAGACCGGAGGCAGTTCCACCGGATCCTCATCAGCAGCGCCGAGGATCAACTGGTACCACCTCGGTTGTCCGCTACCTCCGTTTCCACGCACCTCCGCGAGCACCCAGAGCAACGAAGGCCAGTCATCACGCAAGGTGTCGACCCGTCGCACCGACATCACCGGGTCTGCAACGGGGGTGTACCAGCGCTGAGCCGCCAGGAAGGGCGCCAACAACACGCTCAGTTCGTTGATGAAGGTATCCCGGTCGACAGTTGCTCCTAGGTATGTTGCGCCAATTGGTGAGCCGTGTCAGCGGCCAGCGGTTGACCATTCTGTCGCGACATGGTCGCCGCACGGTAGCTCGCGACAGACACGGGCCGATCCAGCCGCTGAACCTGCCACCTCGTGGACCGGCCGCTGCAGTCGCTCCTTGACGGGTTTTCAGACCCAACGTATTCTGGCGCGCCCAAAGTGTTCCGGGATGAGGGGGAACGGTGAGTGCTGAAAGCTCTGCAGCGCCGATCACACGTGGGGTGCGGCGCCTGACACCCCGGGGCCGCATCACTGCATTGGCTGTGGTGATCCTGATGGCTGCGGTGGTCACGATGGCCGGTTGCGGAGGTGGTGGTGACGCCAGCGCCTCGAGTTCCGGTGAGCCTTCGGGTGATGTCACCGATGCTGAGGTCGACGAGGCACGGCAGGTCGTCGAGACCATGGTAGGTGCCGAGCTGGCTGGTGACTACGAGAGCGCTTGTGACCAGATGACTAGTGAAGGCTGGAAGGACGTGCTCTCCTCGTTCGACGGTAGTTCATGTGTCGAACGCTACGAGGCGTGGTATGACGAGACGCACACCACACGAGAGGGCGGCTCTTTCACGCCCAAGCCGACCGAGTCCGATGCTGTCGGCGTGACCCGCGAGCTGAGGGTGGTCGATGTGAGTCTCGGCAAGCTCATCACGGGAGATCCGATGGAACCCAGAGCCATCCTCGTGGAGGTCGAAGGTGGTAGTCCCGGAGATGCAGAAGTCACCGTGGCCGGCGGCTTCTTCCTGGAATACGAGGATGGCAGCCTCAGAGTCGATAGTGCCGACCTGCGCGGCGTCTGATCCAGAGCGGCTCAAGGCCTCCTCAATCAACGGCTCAAGGCCTCCTCAATCAACAGTGCCGTCCACATCGAGCACCATGGTCAGCAGTCCGGGTCGCCCACATAGTGGTCGTCCCAGCATGCCCCATCGGGCTGCTCAATGTTGATCCCGCCCGGAGGCTCGACGCCGAAGTCCTTGTCGGAGGATCCGGAATCGACGTAAGTGTCGCCGCAGTTGTCATCCACCCAACCGACCACGACTTCGGCGGACGACTCGACATCTCCTTTTTGAGGTCATCCAGACCTCCCCGTGCCGCCGCCCGGTAGCTGTCGGTGATGTTCTTCATGTCAGTAGCTATCTCGCCGGGCGCCAAGTCGTCGATCCGGTCCATTTCGGCCTCCGAGGGTAGTTCGGAGGCGGAATTGGTTCGCTCGTACAACTCACAGAACTCTCCTTCTCCCGACGATTCAGATGGTCGATGACGATTATCGACGACCCGTGTCAAGGGTCGCTCAATACCAGCTCACGGCATCCCGACGGTCGTCCCGAGCGAATGACCACGATCATGCGGGGAAGGTCTCCAGTCCCACTCGTACCGGCTCGCCATCCTGGATCTCGTAGGTGCGTTCGAGCCGCAACGACGCGCAGCATGTGGGGTCGCTGTCAACCCATCCGCCGCCTATTACAACCAGCCTGCCGTCGCGGATCTCGATCGTATCGATCGGGTAGCCGTACCACGTCTGGACACCATCTGAATCTTCGAGTGTTAGGTCGACATTGCGGGGTTCAGCGGGCGCTGAGGAAAGCATGACGAACAGACCCTGGTAGGACTCCATCCTGCTACCTGCGTTGGCTGGGTCCGTGCACACCTCGACGGCTGCACCGTCGTCAGCTCCGTCACCGTCGATGTCGCCCAGGACATGATCCGACAACTCACAGGTGACCGGTGCTTCGACGGATCCTCCTGCCGCTTCTGCCAGTTGCGCCTCGGTCACGGGCTCGACACCGGGCGCAGTCGCCGTGGTCTCCGGTACAGGATCTTCTCCGACGGGTGCCTGGTAGGTGTCAGCGGTGGTGACATCGACGAGGGTCAGACTCTTCTGGGGATCCGATGCCGGTTGAGCGATCACGGTCCGTCCCGGACTGTACGTCGCCCACTGCGCACCGGTGACCGGCGCTGTCGCGAGATCCAACGCGGCTGGTTCAGCCAACGGATTGCCACAAGAACACCGCACCCGCGGCACACCCAACGCATCCACCAACACCGCGGACCCCGCCTGCAACACACTCTGACGGGGCGTCGCCTTCCCATCACGGAAACCGTGATTCGTCACCCGCGTATCCAAAGTCAGCACCGACGGAGCCAGCTCCCCCACAAATGTGGCGATGTCCCCTTCGGCCACCCCCGCCGCGCCCGCCCACGCCTTCGCCTTCGCAGCATTCGCGGGATCGGTCAGGAACGCCGTCAGCGCAGCAATATCACAGGCACTCGCATCCCGCGTACCCCCGTACAGCCCCGGGGTGCCGCCCGCAGCCACAAGAGTCCCCGTCGCCTTGTCAGTCGACAGGTCAGCAACCGTGGAATCGATCACCGCGGAAACCGTCTCAGGAAACTCAGCCACCTCGTTCACAGGAACAGAATCAGTGAACGGATCCGCTCCAACAGACGCAACCGGCTCCAACGCCACCGACTCAGCAGCAGCCTTGTCCCCACCACCAGCTACGACATACGTGACCCCAGCCGCAATCAGCGCCACCACAACCACCAAAACCGTCGGCAAGACCCACCGACCACCACGACCCGAAGCGCCACCACCTGAACCATCTCCATCGCGCGGCGGATACCACTTCGAATCAGACGCCTGCCACCAACCCTCACCCTGCGGTGCATCACTCACCGGTCACCCCCTCGTCCACCCATCGGTGCCATCTCCGATCCTCAGCCCTGCGCCGACAATGCGCTCGCCATTTCGCTGATGGAAGCCCGCACCTGGTTGCATCCGTCGGCGATCCAGCTCAGTTCCGGATCTCCCTGCCCGAAGCGTGCCACCGCGTCGTTCCAGAGCCATTCGAGGTAGGCGGGTGCGTAGCCGAGGTCCGCCCAGACGAGCGTGTCCGCCACCAACAAACGCAGCTCCATCAAGCCGCGAGGGATCCTCGTGGTGGCGCTGTTCGACCCAATCGATCAGGAGCCTGGCGTTGGCTCGTGCCGGTTCGTAATGGCCGTGGAAAGCCTGGTCGGTACAAACGTCCGCGAACATCGCCCCGATGTCGCCGGGTTCGAGGCTCGAGTCGTTCGGGTGGCGCAACACCGACCGGAGGTTCCGCTGGCGAATCTCCAGCGAATCACGGGTGAGCCCGATGCGGTCCAGGCGCAAGGCCACCCGTGCCGCGTGCCAGGTCCGACCCACGAGGTCCCCGGGGATCAACACGGCCGCCGCCAGGGCCAGGACCACCGCGAGCCCGACGAGCACCGGTCCGAATCCGGTGCCGAGGTCGAGTGTCGAACCGTCCGGGCCCGGCACACTTCCGAGCTCTGATACATCCATCCACATCCAGGCTGTGGCCACCACTGCTGCACCAGCGAGAACGGGGCGGTGCCAGACCCGGTACCTGCGGGCGATCGTCATCGCACCGACACACGCGAGCAGCACGCCCGAGATCACGAACACGAGTCCGTCACCACCCGACCAACCGGCCCGGGACCCCACCGTCCCCACACCATCGGCGTCGATGTTCACGCCGCGCACCAGGGTGCCGGCAGCCGCTCCGGTCACCCAGGGCACGAACGCTGCGAGCGCCATCGCCGCGCCGGCCGCTACCGAGAGCGCTCCCCCGATCAGCCTTCGCGGCACGACAGAGCTGGCGAGCTGAACCACCGGACCCGATGTCGGCTCGAGAGCGGGAGCCGTCATGACGCCAACCTGATCACTTCAGCGGTGGTGGTCGACACCGTCATCAACAGGATCGCCGGGACCAGTATGAACGCCAGCGGGTACAGGACCCAGCGGCGCAGGAAGTGCAAGCGGCGACCCCGCAGAAAGGAGGCGGCCGCGACCAGCGAACCCGGCAGGATCAGCATCAGTGTGGTGACCGAAACGACGTAGCGTGCCAGGCTGTCGCCGGGACGCGGGAACAACGGCGCGAGCAACGACTCGTTGGCAACCGCGGAGACACCGTTGGCTAGCGCTGTTATCAGCAGGTAGATCAGCACCGCCGGGATCGCCAGCAGAAGGAACAACCCCAGCCCGCCGTCTCCCGACGAACTCTGCTGCGGGCTTGCCCGTCTCTCCGCTTCCATGCGCCCCTCGGCACGGGAGTTCTCTTCGCCTATCGCACCCCATACGCCTCTTCCGACGGCTATGGACAGTTCGTTGTCGGACAGCCCTTGCAGTTCACCCACGCCAGATCACCTCACTCCTGGTACGAAAACGACTTGGCCACCCGACCGCGACGGACGAGGGTGACCAACAACACCACGAGGCCGGCCACAGCCGCCCCGATGCCGGCCAGTACGATCGGCACGATCGATGCAGGGGACGGGGTTGCACCCACCGAGACCCCGATGACTGCTGCGTTCGGCGAGAGCACCGACACCTCGTAGGTCCCCGGTTGCGCCTCGAATGATCCCCATGCGATTCCATTGACCTCCTTGCCGGCGCGCACCGTGCGGTACTCGTGCGCGTCACGCTCGCTTCAGCTCGACCGGTGAGCCTGCGGCGTCGGTCAGAGCGACCTTGGCAGCATCGCGGGCGGGCGAGGATCCCGGAGCGTCGGTTCCCGGCGCTCCGGGAGGCGCCGAGCCGGTCGGAGCGACCAGCTCATCGACCCAGACGGTGTGGGAACCTGGTTCGTCTATGCGCACCTGTGTCTTTTGATTCACCGCTGCGGTCTCGTAGTCGACCGCCCGGTCGTTGAACTCGCGCTCCATCGAATACGCGGAGGTGAACGCCAACAGCAGCCCGACCACCCAGAGCAGCCCGGCCACGTGTAGCCGCGCCGGCTCGGACCGGTCCGCATGTAGGTCACCCCGTCGAGGGGCTTCACCGGCGACGCTCCTCGCCTCATGGAGTCACTCATCCGCATGGCGCCCACGTCTCCCTGGCAGGGTCTCCCGAAGTGGCTATCTCCGCTGCCTGCAAGGGGATCCCCAGCACCGGAGCTACGGCCTGCGCCCAGTCCTTCCGGCCCTGTGCAGTGCGCCCTCGTTCTCGTTCTTGCCGATATACCCCCAGTCGTTGCACTCCGAAGCTGCGAGAGCCACGACCATCTCCTCGGTCCACTGGATGCCGGTGGCATCGCTCAGAGCCGCCACGTCCCTCGCCAACCGGGTCGGACCCTCATCCTGCTGGGACATCTGAAGTGCTTCGTCGTAGCCGCTGAGCAGCGGACTCGAGAAGTCGATATCACCGGTGGGCCCTGGTTCCTCCGGTTCCTCCGGCGCCGCGGGAGTCCCCGCCGGCTGGCCCGACGACCGCGATATCAGCGAGCCGCGTGTCGATGGTGGCGATCCGGGTCCAACTGGACAGGTCCGGGCTCGTCCAGACCCCGTCGGTGTCCGAACCCATACCACGTCCCCCAACCGCGATCCAGCCCTTGCCTGTCCCTGTGAGCCCCGAGACGAACAGGTCGGCGGGTTGCATCGCGACCGATCGCCAGGAACCATCCTGCAACAGTGCGGCAGCAGGGACGAAGCTCTCGTTCGCCATGGAGCCACCGGGGGGTATTCCGCCGGACGCGGTACCGACGGTTCCGAAGGTCGACGAGAAGGCCAGGTAACCACCATATTGGGGCACAGCTTCGACGTCGACCGGTTCCTGGGTCCAGGACACGCCATCGGGGCTCTTCCATCCCTGGTAAGCGGAGCACCTACTCGCCCCGCAGTTGGACACATTCATCAGGAAGTGCCCATCGCCGAAGGCAACCGATCCGGCGTAGGTGTCGGGGAGATCGAAGGCGAACGGGGCCTGTTCGGTCCACGTCTCACCATCGGCACTGGTCCACGAACGCGTGTCGCCCACGGCCAGCCATTGACCGTTGCCGAAGGCAACATCGTCGAGCGCTGCGTCGATGTATGTCGGCTCGGACCATTTCCGCCCATCAACGCTGGAATAGATCACACCGGAATCCCCCCGTCGGTCAATTCCGTGCCGACGACGACGAATTGTCCGTCACCGTATGCAACTCCGGGAAGACGTTCTTGAGGATCACGGGCCTCGAGCGTCTTGGTCCAGGAGGTGCCGTCGTCGCTGGTCCAGATGCCACCGGGTTGATCGGGCCCATCATTTGCGGTCGCGACCCATGTCACGTTCTGTCCGACGGGTGCCTGGTAGGTGTCCGCAGTGGTCGTGTCCAGAAGGGTCAGGCTCTTCTGTGGGTCATCGGCAGGCTGCGCGATCGCCGTCCGGCCGGGGCTGTAGGTTGCCCACTCGGCGCCCGTGACCGTTGCTGTGGCCAGATCCAGATCTTCGGGCTCAGCCAGGGGATTGCCACACGAGCACTTCACCCTCGGCACACCCAGCGCATCGACCAGCACCGCTGAACCGGCCTCCAGCACGCTCTGTCGCGGCGTCGCCCTCCCGCCGCGGAAACCATGGTTCGTCACCCGCGTGTCCAGGGTCAGCACCGTCGGCGCCAACTCACCGATGAACGTGGCGATGTCGCGCTCGTCAATCCCCTCAGCGCCCGCCCAGGCCTTGGTCTTGGCAACGTTGGCAGGATCGGTCAGGAACTTCGTGAGCGCTGCCACGTCACAGGCACTTGCATCACGGGTGCCCTCCGTAGAGTCCCGGAGTGTTACCTGTCGCCACCAGGGTCCCCGTCGCCTTGTCGGTCGACAGGTTCGGCAACCGTGGAATCGATCACCGCGGAAACCGTCTCCGGAAAGTCAGCCACCTCGTTCACCGACACCGAATCAGTGAACGGATCGGCCCCCACCGACCCAACCGGCTCCAACGCCACCGACTCAGCAGCAGCCTTGTCCCCACCACCAGCCACAACAAACGTCACCCCAGCCGCAATCAGCGCCACCACGACCACAACCACCGTCGGCAACACCCATCGCCGGGCCCCACCCGAACCCCCACGTCACCCGAACCGCCACCATCACCCCGCGGCGGGTACCACTTCAAATCGCTGGCCTGCCACCAGCCCTCACCCTGGGAAACCTCACTCATCTCTCTTCACTCCCTGTCAACTCTTCGGTCGCAACTCCCGTCGCTGTCTGACTATCTCGAAGGTGAACGCACCCGCGAACGTAGCCGCCGACGGCATTCAGCGTGTGCTGGCTCCTATCGGACCGAGATGAGCTCGCCGCGATGAACGCGAGCCCGGCCGCCATACCCAACCCGACAGTGCGCCCGGCGCTACGGATCGCCTGTTCCACCGGCGCCGACCGGAATCCGATCTCCAGTTGCCGACCGGGAGAGGCGCCGCTCACGGTTCCCAGCACATCGCTGAGCTGGCGAAGGCGGAGGTGCATGCGCTCGGCCTCGAAGACCATCTGTTGCGGATCGAGCCGTCGTGTCAGGCGACCTGTGATCGACCTCATCACGAACCGGCTCGCCTCCTGTACCGGGTCGACGTCCGGGCAGAGCTCCGCCACGGTCAGCTGCACCTGGCCTATCGCCTTGCCCACCATCATGAGCTCCGTGGGAAGGGCCACGCCGTGGCGCATCGACAACCATGGTGAGCCGATCGAGGAACTCCGCTATGTCGAGAGTCGGCTATCGACTGGCCGTGCATCGCTTCGAGGATCTCGCCCAGCCCCAGGGTGTACGCATCGAGATCCTCCGCCGGACAGGCTCGCATCATGTCGACCCGTGGTGAGCTCCACGATCATTTCGATCTCCTGACGGGAGATCGCGAGCATGAGCAACACGAGTCTGCCCCGGGCTTCCTCGTCGAGCTCTCCCACCATTCCCAGATCGATGAGCCAGATCCGGTCGTCGTACCAGAGCAGGTTGCCGGGGTGGGGATCGGCATGGAAGAAGCCGTGCTCGAGGAACTGCGCCATGAAGCTCTGCAGCAGTTGACGGGCGGCGGCATCGCTCGCCGCGTTGTGGGGCGCCTCTGCGATCGGCACCCCTGGCACCTCGTCCATGACCAGGAGCCGTGATGTCGTGAGTTCCCGATGACAGCTCGGCACCCCCAGCAGCGGGAATGGTTCGAGGATCTCGGCCATCCGATCCAGGTTGTCAGCCTCGAGGCGGAAGTCGAGTTCTCTGCGGAGCGACCGACCCAGTTCGCCGAACACCATGGGCAGGTCGACCACGCTCGATATCTTCCGCGAGCGGCCAAGCGTGCGGGCGACCGAGTCGAGGAGGCGCAGATCCTCTTCGATGATCGTGGCGATGCCACCGCGTTGCACCTTCACCACCACCGCTGTTCCATCTGCCAGCGATGCCCTGTGTACCTGGCCGATGGTGCCCGCGGCGAGCGGCTCCGGTTCGATCGTGGCGAACACGTCCTCCCACGGCACCTGGAGTTCCGCCTCCATGATCGAGACCACCTCGGCCTCGGTCATCGGCGGCACGTCGGACTGCAGCTTCTCGAGTTCGGCGATGTACTCAGCCGGCACCAGGTCGGGGCGGGTGGAGAGCATCTGGCCGAGCTTGCAGAACGTGGGGCCGAGTCGCTCGAGGGATGTGCGCAGCAGCACCGGGCCGTGGCCGTCGTGCGAGCTGCCAGTGCGGCGCTCCGAGCGGCGCCACTCCATGGCGCTGTCGCGCAGGATCTTCAGGATCTGACGTGCTCTCTTGGATTCCCTGGCGTCGACCGCGTCCGCTTCCGCTGCTTCGCCACTGCTCTCGCTCGAGTTCACGACCAACACCGAGCACGTGGCGAGGTGGGTCACCCGGTTGGCCACGTTGCCCAACAGGAACTCCTTGCGGCCCCGCATACCCGAGTTGCCAACGACCAACAGGTCGGCGCCGAACCCCGAGGCGGCGTCTACCAATGCCTCCGCAACATCGGTGGCCGTCAATACCACGACCTCGTGATGGTCCTCGAGTTCAGCGGTGAGCGATGCGTGCGCCGAGGCCCGATCACCATGACCGTCGGCTTCGAGCACCTGGATGACCTCCAACGCGGAACCCGACCGGTCCGCGAGTTCGAGCGCCCACCGCAACGCCCGGTCACCCCCGTCGCTTCGGTCGGTGGCCACCGCGATTCGCTCAACGGTACCCACACCGTCGGTGTTCATCTCGGTCTCGTTCAACACTGGTCCTCCAGGTATTGCGGAGCCGACATGGACTGCACCACACCGCCCCGGGCGCTCACGAGAACTCCGGTCGCCTCCATCGGGTCAGACGACGACGGTTCGGCCAACAGGTACTCGTAGTCCTGCACCGAACTGCCCTGCAATGCTCCTGGTAGCGCAGCCAGAGCCTCCTCGTAGCTCATGCCCGGCTCCACACCACCCGGACCGGACACCCGCCCGGCCGGTTCGGGGCCGCTCAACCCGACCAGCGCGCTGCGGTTGGCGGGTGGGCCCTCCTCGCTCACCGACACCGAGAAATCGTCCCAGGATGTCACCCTCGAATCCGGTACGCAGGTGCCGTCGCCCTGCACGGATTCGGCGGAGTCGGGCTCACCGAGTGCCTCCTGCACACCGGCGATCAGGGCCTCGGGATCGTCGTAGGAGAGCGTGTCCAACACCTCACCCGAGGCATCGACCAGCTCGAGACCCTCGCTGCCTATCACCACATCGGCGTCGTTCCCATTTGATTCGTCAGGTTGCGACACCTGGGGACTCACGGTCACACCGGGGACCACTACAACGTCGCTGACACCGTCACCGGCGGTGCCCACACGTTCCCACTCCGAGAGATCTGCGCTCGTGTACACACCATCGACAACCTCGGCCCCTTCATTCCAGGCGACAGCATAGAATCCACCGGGACCCGCAGAGAGGCTCCCGAACCGCAGGTCCCTCGCGTCGAGCGACACTTCTTCCCATGCATCCCCACCGGCGGTCTGCCAAACGGCCGGCAGTGAGTCGCTCTCGGAGTTGGGATCCGAGGAGGGCACCCGAAGACTCCCGACCGTGGCCAGGTGACCGTCGGTAGAGGCGGCGATCCCTCCTCCGCACTCTGCTTCCGGGTCGGGCGCGGCGATCGGGGATCTGGTCCATGCAGCGCCATCTGGACTGCTCAAGAGGTCGTACAGCCGACACGGTCCCTCATAGCTCGTCTCGACGAACATGATGAACTTGCCGTCTCTGAACGTGATGGGACCCGTGCTCTGGTTGTCCCCACCATCGTCGAAGCGGATCTGGGGTTGTTCGGTCCAGTTGGTGCCGTCCCTGCTGGTCCAGGTACGGTCCCATCCCGGCGCAACCCAGAGCCCGTCACCGAACGCAACATCCTCGATGGCGTCGGCGACCGTGGCCACCTTCTCCCACCCGCGCCCATCCGAACTGGTGTAGATGGAGCTGCTCGACCCGACGGTACCAACTGCGACGAAAAGGCCATCGCCGTGGTCGACTCCGGACATCGGCACATCGGTCTCGGCGGTCGTCTCCCACTCGACACCGTCGGTGCTGGTGCGGATCGCACCACTGCGCGGCTGGCCGGAAGCATCCGAGCCCAGCATCGACGTAGCCACCCAGGTGGTACCCAGCGCAGACCCGGCGGCCTGCTGGAAGGTGTCACCGGTGTCGACGTCGAGAACCGTGAACGACTCGGCCGTCTCGGGCGCTGCGTCCACGGTCGCGACCTGTGCGGGAGCGTAACCGGACCACTCCGATCCGCTGACCGTCGCGTCCGCCAGTGCGAACCCGGCAGGTTCGGCGAGCGGGTTGCCGCAACCGCATTTCACCCTCGGCACGCCGTAAGCGTCGATCATCACCGCGGTACCGGACTGGAGCACCGCTTGGCGAGGCGTGGGTTGTCCGGCGTCGTAACCGTTGTTGGTCACCCACGTGTCCGCGGTGAGCACAGTAGAGGTCAGTGAAGTTATGCGTTCCGTGATCTGGTCTGCGCCGATGCCGGACGCCTGTGCCCATGCGGATGCCTTCTCAGCGTTGGAGGGGTCGCTGAGGAACGCGTTCAGCGCAGCTGCATCGCAGGTCTGTTCGTCTCCGGTGCCGCCGTAGAGGCCGGGGGTGGTGCCCACGGCAACGAGTGTGCCCGTGGTGTCGTCGGTGGGTAGTTCGGCGACGGTTTCCTGCACGACCGCTTCGACGGTCTCGGGGAACTCGGCCACCTCGGTGATAGCGACCGACTCGGTGAACGGGTCGGGCCCGCGCGAGCTGACGGGCTCCAACAGCACGCTTGCCTGGGCTGCGTCGTCACCACCGGCGACCACGAAGGTCACGCCCGCGGCGATCAGCGCCACGACGACCATGAGTGCGCCCGGCAGGAGCCACCGTCGCGTGCGGGGCTTCTGGCCGGAACCGGAGCCGTCGTGGGGCGCGTACCACTTCAGGTCCGACGCCTGCCACCAATCAGGTCCTCCGGGATTGTCGCTCATCGCCTGTACCCTCTCCCCTCACCGAAACCCGGCCACCGAACCCCAGCAACAGCAGCTCACCCTGCGGGGAAGGTGATCGTCGCCTCACCCTTGGCCTGGCCGTAGTTGTAGACGCGGTCGGGGCTACTGACCTCCTGTACGTTGTCGCCCGGAGTGATCGTCAGTGTGGCCTCGGTGATGTCGGCCGGCACCTCGAAAGCGAGGTAGCCAGGGAGATCGAACCCCGATTCCGGCGTATAGGCCTTGCCATCGGCAGTGAGGCTGATCATGTCCGGGCCAAGCTGTGGATCGTTGACGTAGTACGGGACCGAGGGCCCGACGATGTTGAATTTCGTCACCTCGAGCACCAGGTAAGCACTCTCGGAATCCGCCGGGACCGCATCCGAGCCGCTGTAGCCGACGAGGTCGCTCGAGGTCTGGGTCCAGACAAGATCGGCGCGTCCGAACACGATCTGGGTCTGCAGGCCCGCGGTCGGCTTACACCCCGCGGTGAGGCACACGTCGGTCATCGGTATCTGGATGGTCGAGTTCACCGAGACCGAGCGCGATGCCGGGTCGCGATAGATGATCGCCGGAGTGTCGCCGGAACGCTTTCCGGTGGAGAGTGACAACGTCTGGTCGAGCGTCTCCTCTGCCGCGTTTATGCCGAGGTCCTCGGCATCCTGAGGTACCGCTGCGATGAGGGTACCGGAGCCCGAGGGAATTTCGACCGATCGGTTGGTGCCGTCAACCGAAACGGCGAAGTCAGGAGAGTCATAGCTGTTGGAATTGGTTGTGTCCCACGAATAGTGGACGACCAGCAACTCGCTGCCCTTCGGAGCGACGATCACCGACTCTCCGTTGGTGATCCGCTTCTCGGTGGCGTAGCCGTCTATGTGCATCGAGAAGTTGAGACCGATGATGTCCAGGTTCACGTCCTCCAGCTCGACACCGATCTGTCCGTCAACGACCTGCGCGAAGTCCGTGGGGACCGTGGCAGCAGATCCGTCCGAAGCCGAGGGATTATCGGGATCGGGTGCCGGGGGGTCCGGAAATTCGAGCTTTTCGTCGGTCGGCTTGATCCCGTCGGGTCGGAACAGGTACTCACCGCGCTCCAGCGTGTCGTTGTTGTGGACCGAGACGATCGTTCCTCCCTGTTTGGCGATCGCGCGGTCGGTGACCTCCGGTCCACGCCCTTCGCTGGTATCCGCGTAGAAGTCCATCGTCATCCAGCGGGCCTCCTCATCGGGGGCGTCGACGAACAACACGGGTCCGCAACGAAGGAACGGCTGAACTTCCTCGGCGTCCTTCTTGCGTTTCGACAGGAAGCAATGGGAGTCGGCGGACGCGTTTGCATCCTGTGCCTTCACGGCATCGTCCATCTCCCGCTCACCGCTCGAGATGAGGTCCATCAGCACGTCCTCGCTGACGGCACCCTGGCCCTCCACGTCCACAGTGATGGTCCGGGTGAGAAAGGCGAAGGCGCCTCCGATGGTGATGATCACCGCCAGCGCCGCTCCCGCAATGAGCATTGTCCGCTTGGATGGCGCCTTCAACTGGGGCCGGGGCGTCGTGGTGCTTCCGGTCCCACCCCCCGATGGCGGTCGGACGCCACCGCCGCCCATCCCCGCTCCGCCAATTGAGGTTGATCCCTTGGCGGGCACACCGGCACCGGCCCATTCACCACCGGGTGGTGGAGGCGCCGTTCCCGATGGTGAGGGTGGTGGCGGCGCGGGAGGTGGCGGCGCATCCTCAGGTGGGTACCACTTGTCGTCGGACGCCTGCCACCAGTCCCGTCCTTGCGGTGTGTCACTCATTGGTCCCCCCCCCTGGGAGTATTCGCCGTAGTACTTGCATCTTCGCGTGTTCTGTGAAGCGATGCTGTTGAAGCGGCCATGAGCTGACCATACGACCGGTCGCTCAAGGCCGACTCCGCGTCGACTCAGAACGCCGTCCGGGTAGCTGTCGCTTCACCGCCCGCTGCGCGAGAAGTGCTGGTAGTCCTTCGGGGTGCTCCACGTGCCGCCCCAACCCCAGCCGATGTCGCGGAATGCGGCCACTGCCGGGCCGTCGCCGGCTATCACCCCTGGTACAGCGAGCGAACGATCTAGGAACCGTCGGCTTCCGGGGTGCGACGTCGTGCCGTCGGAACTGACATAGGGGTTCTCGAGCGGGTTGAGGTCGATCGCGGTGCCAAAGCTGTGCTCGGACCAACCTCCGGTACCGGTGCGCTGGCGGCAGTTGAAAGCCGAGGTGTTGTCGGCCTCGATGGAGGCGAAGTCATCCGCGCCGTCCGCCGGGTCACTGGCCGCTCCGTAATCGTCCACGAGTGTCATGCGCCTGATCGGGAAACCGGCTTCGTAGAGGCGTCGGAACACGGCCACGACGTTGTCGGCAACCGACGCGTTGACGACGAGCTCACCGGTGCGCACACGACCCTCGAAGTCACGGTGGCTGATCCTGAGGTATCGCAGATCGTCGTAACCGACGGGACATCCAGGTCGCATCGAGACACCGTCCATCCTCGAGCGTACGGATGCAGGCACCTTGGTCACTGTTGCTTCGAACGGCGAACTCGGCAACTGCTCCACTGCCGGATGCTCGGACCCAACCGTGGTTGGAGCGACGGTCGGCGCGGGAATCGTCGGGGTAACGGCTGTCACCGTCGTGGTAGCTGCGGCAACAGCTGTAGTGGTTGAATCCGGAGAGGTCGCCGCGGTGGAAATCCCGGTGCTCGTGGTGCGGTGCGCTGCATCTGCACTGATCCCGGAACCGGCGCCACTTCCGCACGCCACTGCCGCTGCCACCGTGAGGACACCCACAACGGTTCTGAACACGCGACCTGGAACTCGACGCGGCCCCCTCAACACGGGTGTGTTATCGAACGGTTGCTCCAGCCGGGGACGTCGACGTAAGCCGCCGACACGTAGTTGCCAGTGGAGTCGCGCAGCCAGACCTTCGTCGAGTAACCGAGAACCGAGGACTTCACGCTCTCGCCGCTCACCTGACACACCGCCGTGATGGGTGAACCCTCGGTTGCACGCCTGATCTCCGGGTTGGCGGAGGTGGGTCCGCTACGTATCGAAACAAAGCAGTCATCGTTACCCGAGGACCCGCATGACCGCACGACGGTCCCCTGGACGGCGACGCCGGCCCCGGATGCGCCCGGTGACCTCAGTGTGGGCGGGATGGTTGTTGCAGCTGACTGGCTCCCCGCAGAAGCTGTCCCGGTCGTCGGCGGAGCCGTCGGAGCTACCTTTTTCGTCGTGGTGGTCGGGGCCTCGGTGGTGGTCGTCGTGGTGGTCGGGGCCTCGGTGGTCGACGTAGTGGTCTTCTCGCCGGCGTCGGTGGTCGAGGTCGTCGTGGAGTCGTGGTCGGCCACGAGCGCGTTCTCGTTCGGATCCGAAGAGAAGAAGAAGTAGGTGACTCCGGCACTGAGAGCTGCCACCAGCAGGGCCACCATCGCTATGAGCAGGATCCGTCGACCTCGACCCGGTGTGTCCTCACCGGGGGGTGGCGGAAGTGTCGTGGGATCAGTCGGCGGGGGTGGCGGAAGTGTCGTGGGATCAGTCGGCGGGGGTGGCGGAAGTGTCGTGGGATCAGTCGGCGGGGGTGGCAGCTGAGACTGGCCCGCCGGTGGCGGCGGCACCAGTTCCGTTTCCACCGGTGGCGGAGGCAACTCGGATGCATCGGCGGATGGAGATCGAAGTACCGCGGGACCGACCGTTTCCGCTACAGGGTTCGCAGCCGTGCTCGCCGGTGGAGGCGGTTCGAGCTGGTCGGGTGGAATCGGCTCGAGGTCTGCATCGACGATGGTCTCGGTGACCCGCTGCATATCGAACGGTGGAGGCTGGGGAACGGCGGCACTTTCCTCGCCCACGTCGGCCCAGTTGGCGCCGTCCCACACCCGTTCGTCGGTCCAGTCGTTGCCATCCCAGAAACGCAGCCGATCTTCCTGGGTGTCGTGTGGATACCACCCGATGGCAGGAGCGGGCGTCGCCGGGGCCCGCTCGACCCCGGCGTTCGCCTCGCTCCACCCTGTCCCATCCCAGATCCGCTCGTCGGTCCAACTCGCGCCGTCCCAATAGCGCAGACGGTTCTCATCAGCGGGGTCCGGATACCAGCCGGGTCGGTCGGTCATGTCTCACTTCTCCGCTGGGGGGTACCACTGGCCATCAGATGCCTTCCACCAACCCGGAGCAGGTGGCAGGTCGTCGATCGGCGTCGCGCTCAGGTGAAAGAGCGGACGGAGGCGGCGCCGTTGGAGGAGCCGGACGCGGATCCGCAACCTCAGGAGCCGGAGGAGCCGGAGGAGCCGGAGCGCGGATCCGCAACCTCGGGAGCCGGAGGAGCCGGACGTGGATCCGCAACCTCGGGAGCCGGAGCGGCCGGAGGAGCCGGAGGAGCCGGAGGAGCCGGACGCGGATCCACAACCTCAGAAACCGGAGCGGCCGGAGGAGCCGGACGCGGATCCGGCGCAGCAGGTGTCGCGGCCTGGGGTGGGTACCAGCGGCCGTCCGATGCAATCCACCATCCGGGGCCGGGCGAGCCTGCCGCTGCCTCGGGCGACCCATACCACGCCGCGCCCCCGAAGGACCGCCAGACCTCGGGGTCGGTCGTCTTCACCGGCATGGCGTCCCGTACAGCCTGGATCAGACCGACCTCGGTGAACGATGGGGCCTCGGCCAGTTCGTCGGCCTCACCGATCCGCGTGCTCAGGAACCAGGCACCGTAGACGAGGCCGCCACCGAGGATGAGCACCGAAAATGTGAGGAGCAGCCCGTTCTCACCGAACAGCCCCATCAGCAGGGCGAAGACTCCTGTACCCACCAGTGCCGCCCCGGTCCATGCGGTGGCTCGGCGCAGCGCCGCCACGCCGTAGCGAAGGCCGACCACACCGGCAGCGATCAGCAGAACCGCAGGCAGGATCAGTTGTGAGAGGGATCCGGACACTCCATTGCCGATAGAGCTGAAATTCGACTCACCACTGCCGAACACATCGCCGTAGTCGGCCACGCCCCCGATCTCGAAGACCGCGAGAATGGCGAGCACGAAAACCACGTTGGCAGAACCTGCGAAGGCGGTTGCCACCCCGGAGAGATCGGCCCGGTCGAGCAGGTAGCCGATCCCCAGATACGCGACTCCCAACAACAGGGCGACCCAGATGACGCTGACCGCCGGATTCTCGGCACCGCCATCACCGACGGTCTGCCCGAGGATGATCATGGCGAGGGTGAACACCGAGAATCCCGCGTAGGCCACATGGCCACGGCCAGGTCCCACGAAGAACGCGGCGAGCCACGCAATCAGACTGAGGAAGCCGATCGTGAGCAAGGAGGGCGCTTCGTCACCGGTGAGTGCGACCACGAGTAGCAACGGAAACCCGAGGGTGCTGGCTGTGGCTCCCGCGCTTGCCAGGGGTCCATCACGGAACAACCAAACCAGGGCATATCCGCCCAGGACCAGGACCAGCATGATGATCGTGAACAAGGCCCTCGGCACATCCCCCGACGCAGCCGCCAGGAACGTACCCACGACCATCATCACCGCTGCGGCAACGGCCGCGAGCACGCTGAAGCGTGGCGTCGGCCGTCTCTCCGCTCGACCGGCGGGGCCCCTCAGGTACTCCGCTATCTGCGATCCGATCGCTGCTGCACTGGGAGCGGCTGCAGCGGGCGCCGCCGACGCTGGCTTCGGGGCGAACGGTGGTGCAGCGCCCGTCGATGCCTGTCGTGGCTGGTGGATGGGGTCGTCGGTCGACATTCTGCCTCTCCTGCAATCCTGTCACGGTATGTACGGAGATCGACCTTACCCAACGGCAGTTCACGGATGCCTCAAGAATCACTCAGACCACTGCTGCACCCGGGCACGAGCACCTGGACTTCCGCCACCCCCGCATTCAGCCGATGTGTTGGCCCCACCTGACTTCACTGACCATTGCAGTTCCCGGGAACCCCTTCAGCTCCACCCCATGTGCATCGCCGAAGTCGATGTCTCCCATGGGTTCGGCAAGTTCGCGTACCAGCGATGACACGAGGATCTGCCCGGACTGTGCAAGCCCGGCTATCCGCGCTGCGCGGTGGACGTGACGCCCGAACACATCGCCGTCCGCGTGGAGGACCTCACCGGTGTGCACCCCGATCCTGACCCTGATCGGGAATGACGGGTCACCGGCCCGTTCCCGCTCGAGGTCGTGCTGCATCGACATGGCGAACAACAGAGCGTGCCGGGCGGAGGGAAACGTCAACAGGAATCCGTCACCCTGCGCCTTCACTTCGGTCCCGTGATACCGGGTGACCAGATCGCGGGCGATGGTGTCGTGGCGACCCAGCACCTCCAACCACCGTCGGTCCGCGAATTGATGTACGAGGTCGGTCGACCCGACGATGTCGGTGAGCACCATCGTTATGGTCCCTCCAACGATTGAAGCGCGCAGAGATGCATCTTCTTCGTCGCTCGGGACGGGTGCTCGAGTGAGGCCACCTCCTTCGAGCAATGGAGACTGTTCGGTCGGAGCGGTCGACGACGTGTCGGCGACTTCTCGCGACACGACGACGTCCCCGGCCTTCCCGACGATCGTGCCCGTCACCGTGGATCCGACCTCCGCATCGGGGCCACCCGCGTCGATGACCTCGATGCGGGTGTCACCAGCAGTCACCACATCGCCGGACCGGAGCCCGCGTTCCTCGCCGAGACCCTCACCGTTGACGGTCGTACCATTGCTGCTCCCGCAGTCGCGCACCAGCAACGTACCCGCGTGCACCCTGAATTCGCAGTGGCGCCTCGACATGCGCTCATCCGCGACGATGAGGCCGTTTCCCGCTCGTCCCACCGGTAGCAGCTCTTCGACCAGAAGGTGCAGCGTCATATGGCCCGGTGTGTGCACCGCCAGTTGGAACTGCGCTTTCATGACCTGGCTCCCACGTTGAAGGCGTGCACCGCATCATCGGTGCTGCCGACGTAGACCTCGTCGCCGTTCACTGCCGGGGAGGACTTGACCGGTCCGCCGGTGCGGGCACGTCCCAACAGTTCGCCGGAGGCCTCGTCCAGCACAATGAGAGATCCCTCGTCTATCCCCACGGCCAGCCAACCGTCGCCCGAAGCGGGTGATGAGTCGACCCAATCACCGGCCGGGCCGTGCCAGCTCCAGTCGCGTTTGCCGGTGCCCAGGTCCAGTGCCACCACTTCGGAATCGCGGGTACCCACCACGACCCGCTCCTCGGTCACGAGCGGGGACGACACGGAAGCACCACCCAGGTCTGCGGTCCACACCCCGCTACCGTCGGCCACCTTCACCGCAGCCAGACTGCCATCACCGACGCTCACGTATGCGATCCCGTCCCGCACAGCGGGAGTAGAGCTGATTGCGTCACCAAGGTCAACGGTCCATCGTTCGACACCATCGTCCAGACCGACCGCGTGCAGTACACCGCCGCTGGTTCCTATCAGCACGACGTCATCGTCTACGGCCGGTGACGAAACGGTGACCGAATCCAATGGGGCCTTCCAACGCTGTTCACCGGTTGCGAGGTCGAAACCGTAGAGCGCGTCCGCCCCCACCACGACCAGGCCATCTGCGATGGTGGGCGTAGAGACGATCTCGAAGCCAACGGGCATCACCCATTTCTCGGTCCCGGAGTCGACATCGATGGCATGCAAGGACCCGTCATCGCTACCGATCACTGCCAGGCCCGAATCGATCACCGGGCTCGAGCGTACGCTCTTGCCCGTTTCATAGCGCCAGCGTTGCACGCCGTCGGATGCGTTGAGGCCGTAGACCGCACCATCCTCGCTCCCCACCACAACGAGATCCCCGTCGGTTGCCGGAGACGAGAACACGTTACCGCCGGTGGGAGTCGACCAGGTTTCGGTCACTCTCAGGGGGAGATCCTCGGGCCGGGGAACCGTACCGACAACCGTGGGAGCCGGGCCGCCGGCGTCCGAACTGGAGGTGAACTTGTAGACCCCGGCAGCGAGGGCTGCGAGAACGACTAACAGCAGAACGCCGAACAACACGCGCCGGCCCCTTCGGTCGCCCTGCGAGGATGCCGGAGCGCTCGGCGTGCCACCGGATGGGGGCGTCGCCGAAGCGGCGGTAGGAGACGATCGGGCGTCGGCTGCGTTTAGTATCGGGCCCGGCTCGCGGATCTGCACGTCGGACCGCTGGAGCCAGCCTGGTCCGAGGGCAAGCGAGGTTGCTCCGGCCAGCTCCACCCCGAACTCCTCGACGGAGGGGTACCGCGTCGACGGATCGCGGGCAAGCGCCCGCATGACGACCGCACACACCGCTGGGCCAACCGAGTCCGTTGCGGAACCGAGAGGTCGGGCCTCCTCGTTCATCCGGTGCACGCACAGGGCGACCCCTCCCCCGGACGGGTCATGAGTCAGCTCTCCCGAAAGCAACTCGTAGAGGACCGCCGCAAGGGAGTACTGGTCCGAACGGGGGCTGACCTCCGGCCAACCTTCTGCGAGCGAGACCGCAGCCTGTTCCGGGGCGACATATGCGGGGGTGCCGAAGAACATGCCCGCCCGGCTGAGTTCGACACTCGTCTCCTGAAGCGAATCCCCTCTCGCCACGCCGAAGTCCGTCACCTTCAGTACCCCTTCACCATCGAACATGAGGTTCTCCGGCTTGACGTCGCGATGCAGAACGTTGCGCCGGTGCACATGGTGCAGGCCGGAGGCCGCAGCGAGCGTCGCGGCGATCGCTGTCTCCGGGGGGATACCTCCACGGCTCCGGTCAGCCAATGTGCCACCGGGGAGGAGTTCCATGATCAGGAGACGGAGACCGTCGACCTCCCGATAGTCGTGAACTGCCACGACGTGCTTGTGGTCGAGATGTGCGAGGGTTCTCGCCTCGCGCCGGAACCGGGCCAGATGCTCCGGGTCGGCTGCAACTTCATCCGAGAGACGCTTCACCGCCACCTCACGGGCCAGGTGGAGGTGCTGCGCTGACCAAACAACCCCGAACTGACCCTGCCCGAGTAGGCGACCGAGCTGGTGGTCGGCCAGCGCACGGGACAGCTGCTCCCGGCTGTCGTTGTCGGTCATGTCCGTGGTTCTCCCTGCTCCGGTTCGAACGGCACCTCGGGCCTGCATGCTACGCCCTGCCCATGACGCGGCCGGTCAGAAGTGTCTCGAGTTCTGCAATGATCTTGTCGTGTCGAATGTGGACGTCGGGATACTTGGGACCCTCAGTGTTGAGGTGAACGGCCGGGCGATCAAGGTCTCGAGCGGCAAACAGGCGGCGATCCTTGCTGTCCTCGCCCTGGAGTCACCCGGCGGGGTCACCGGCGACCGGTTGGTCGAAATCGTCTGGGACGACCCGACCTCGAGAGCCTCCCATGCCCTCCAGCAGCACGTCTCCACCCTGAGGAAGTTGCTGGAACCGGAGCGGGCACCTCGTGAGGATCCAGCCGTGCTGGTAACGCGCCGCCTGGGCTACGAACTGGTGGCCAGGTCGGTCGACCTGCTCGAGTTCGAGAGCCTTGCCACCGCAGGGTCCGAGGCGGCTACCGCACTCAGGTGGGACGATGCCCTCACGCACCTGGATGCCGCCCTCGCTCTCTGGCGTGGCCCGGCACTGGCTGATATCCGAGGTAGTCGCTGGTTCGATACCACTGCTGCCAGGCTGGAGGATCGGCGCCTGCTCATCTCGGAGGTCCGCGTCGAGGTCCTACTCGGCCAGGGTCGTGCAGCAGACGCGGTTCCGTACGTGGAGGACCTGTTGAGCAAACAACCCTTCCGGGAACGCTCGTGGGGCCAACTGATGCTCGCCCTGTACCGCAGTGGGCGTCAGGCCGACGCACTCGCCTCATACCATCAGGCCCAGAAGGCCCTTGTCGACGAGCTGGGACTGGACCCTAGCCAGGAACTCCGCGACCTCGAGACTGCGATTCTGCGCCAGGACCCCTCGCTGGACCTTGACCGGCAACGGTCCGAGAGCCCGATGGCAGCTCTGCATGAGACACACCGCACCGGCACCCCCAACCACTCCGGGATGGTGCGTCTACCCGACGGGCAGGTAGTTCAACTCGAAGAGGGAGAGAACGTCCTCGGACGACGCCCCGATGCCCACGTCAGACTCGCCGACAGTCGCGTGTCACGCCTGCACGCTGTGATCGAGGTGTCCGGTGGGACGGCCGTAGTGAGGGACCTCGCGTCGACGAACGGCACCACGGTCAATGGCCGCACGGTATCGGAGCAGGTGCTGAGCGATGGCGACATTCTGGGACTGGGTGGAGTGGAACTCCCATACGAGCGCTCAACCCCGTCGACAACCAACTCGTAGCTCAGACCACGACATCGGCACGCGGTCCACATCATCGAGACGGCAAGCCGCTAGCGGCGACGGATCGCCATCGTGAACTGTCCGGTGGCGAATGGGAGGTCGTTGGTGCTCATCCAGATCCCCGACATGGACACGATCCTCAATCCCAACAAGGAGCCGTGTGCCAGGACGGTGAACTTGCGGTTCACACCCTCGGCCGGATCTGCAATCGCCATCGTCCCGGACACGAAACCATTGTCGGCTGCCGAGAGGCTGACATCCATCACCGCCTGACCATCGGTCAACGTGGCTTCGAGGACATCACCCGACGCCGTGTCGGTGAGGGAGGCCTCGATATCCGTGCTGATCAGGAACGACTCCTCGAGATCGATCGGCCCACGCATGTGGAAGTCGACCCAGATGTCCTGGATCAGGGTCCTGCGGATCGGGACAACCGTGACCGCATCGGGGCCCGTGAGGACACGACCCGTGTCCGGCTCCAGAAATCTCGACGGACCGCTGCAGCCCAACGTCTGGGCCACTGTCGTGCAGTTGGGGAACGTCACGAACTTCCCGTCGGTGGTCCAACCCAGTGCAGCTACTCCGTAGCTAGCCGTATCAGGTGCATCCAGAGGCGTTATGTCGAAGGGTTCACCGCCCTTGGAGGACACGAGCATCAACCGGCTGCAGTGGGGTCCGCCACCGAAGACGACGCGGGTCGAATCAGGTGACACGATCGGCGAACAGATCGTCTCGTCGGTGGCCAGCACCGTCCGCGACAGATCATCGAGGTTGACCCGGATCATCTCGCGCAGGCCCTTGGCGGGCCCGACCCCCACGAGAAATGATCCATCGGGTGAGAAGTCGGGGGCATCTGCCGAAAAAGGAGTCGGTGAGACCTCCTTCGACCCCTCGGCGGCGAGCGCCAGGGTGTACTTGTCGGACGTGTTGGGGATCTTCGACTGGACCACCATGATCGGATCGGTCAACGACGACACCACGCCGAACATCGACCGGACCGACGGATCGCCTGTGGTACTCGATTTGGATCCATCCACCTGGATTGTCGTGAGCACATTGCCGAGCGCTCCGGTCGGCAACTGCGTCAGGTAGGACCCCGCCGAGCTGGAACGTGCCCTGGTACTCGAGTCCTGCACCTCGTCCTCGGTCCCCTTGGCCACGTATGCGATCCGCTTGCCGGTGCCATCCCAGGAGAGGATCGGGGCTTCGCCCACGGCGTCAAGAGCCACATCGGTGGCAAGCTCCCTCGCTCCGATTCCGTCGGACCCCACCAGCATGAGAGCGCCATCGGCACGTACGTACGCGAGGCTTTCACCGGTCGGCGAGAGCGACACCGCAGCCTGGCCGTTGGGACCCACCGCCGCCAACGCCCCGACCTGGATCGGCTTGCCGTTGCCGGTTCCGACCCGGACGCGTTGATCGGCAGTCACATACGCGACCGAACCTGATGGTTTGCTCGCCGCGCCGGTGGCACGCGTACCCTCCGATGGGAGTCCTCCGGCGGAACCCGGGGTGGTAGAGGTGGTCGAACTGCCTGAGTCACCCTGAGTCCGGGCACGTACTCCGGCCTGGGATGCGGGAGGAACCACCACGAACCCGATCGCCACCATCGCGGAGAGCACCGCGACCGCTCGGCGCGCGGTCCGCGCACGGCCCGAGGATCGCTCGGACCGGGCGACAGGAACTGACGCTCTGGGAGTGCTTGCCACGCGAGTGAGAATACCGCCCACGAGCCCATCCCCCAGTGCGGCTCCCATGGGCAATCATCCCGTTGCGTGACGCTGAGCGGCCCGCGCGCAGAGCAGCGGGCGGTGGATACCCTCAAGGGGGATGGAACCCCTCCGAATAGCAGCTCGCGCGCAGTTTCACCGTGCGCCCGCAACTCCCTGAATCGCTGGCCGCCCTGCGTGAGCTCTCCCACAATCTGCGTTGGTCCTACGACCGCGCCACCCAGATGCTCTTCGAGCGGGCCAACCCACAGGGATGGGCGGAAGGAATCCGCGATCCGATGCGCCTCCTTGCACAAGCCGATATCGCCCACCTGGAGGCTCTCGGGAATGACCACGAATACACCTCCGACCTGGATGCAGCCGCCAGATCGCTCGAAGCCACCTCCACCCTCAAGGGAGCAGCCCTCAATCCTGAATCAGGTACTCCAGGTGCCGATCGCGCAACAGGCGAGCAGTTCGGACACCTCGTGGCGTACTTCTCACCGGAATTCGGGATCACCGAAGCGATCAACCAGTACTCGGGTGGGCTGGGAGTGTTGGCCGGAGACCACCTCAAGGCCGCCGGTGAGCTCGGAGTCCCACTGGTTGCAGTCGGACTCTTCTACCGTCATGGATACTTCCATCAGTCCCTGACCGTCGATGGGTGGCAGACCGAGCACTTCGAGGACGTCGATCCGCACACCCTCGCCCTCACCGAGATGGAATCCCGGATCTCTGTGGATCTCGCGGACGAAGAGGCACAACTGCGGATCTGGCGTGCACAGCTCGGACCCACACCCATCTATCTGCTGGACGCCGACCTACCCGAGAACTCTCATGAGGTCCGTCTGATCACAGACCGCCTCTACGGGGGTGATGTGGAACACCGACTCCGCCAGGAGATCGTCCTGGGAATCGGCGGGGTACGAGCGCTCGCTGCGCTCGGGGAACCGGCGGACGTGTTCCACACCAACGAGGGCCACGCAGGGTTCATGGGCCTCGAGCGCATCCGCATGCTGATGGAATCCGATTCCCTCTCTGTCGTCGAGGCCTTCGAGGCCGTGCGCGCCGGGTCGGTGTTCACCACCCACACTCCGGTACCCGCCGGAATCGACCGTTTCCCCCGGCGTCTCATCGAGCTCTACTTCTCGGAATGGGCACGAACGGTCGGATTGAGCATGGACGAGTTGATGGCTGTCGGCCACGAACCGAACGAGAGGCGCCGATCGCCCATTCAACATGGCCGTGATGGGAATGCGGCTCTCGCAGTTCCACAACGGGGTGTCGCGTGCCCACGGAATGACCAGCAGGACGATGT
This sequence comes from uncultured Microthrixaceae bacterium, assembly GCA_963805905.1. Taxonomy (GTDB): domain Bacteria; phylum Actinomycetota; class Acidimicrobiia; order Acidimicrobiales; family Microtrichaceae; genus JAMLGJ01. Next base: position 808,949 of record CAWDVV010000001.1, on the reverse strand, counting down.
TCTCCTCACTCTGGCCCGGGGTACCCACCGACGAGGTACCTATCGGCCATGTGACAAACGGCGTCCATCCCCAGACATGGCTCAGCCCCGTCATGGCGGCACTGCTCGAATCCTCGCTCGGGTCCGCCCACCGGGTGGCACCGTGGCTCCTGGGAACCGGTGACGCGGATCGCCGATGAAGATCTCCGGAAGGCCGCCGAGATCGACCGTACCCACCTGGTCGGACTGGTTCGCCGGCGGCTGCGCAGCGGTGGGCTCACCTCCGGACGTTCCCCGTCGGAGTTGGCATGGACCGACTCCGCGCTCGATCCCGGGAAGCTCACGATCTGTTTCGCCCGCCGGATGGCCACGCACAAACGGGCAGCACTGCTACTCGAACAACCCGACAGACTGCGTGATTGATCGCCGACGCGCCCGTGCAGTTTGTGTTCGCAGGCAAGGCGCACCCGGGCGACGAGGCCGGCAAGGAGATGATCCGCCGTCTCGTGGCATTCGCCTCCGAACCGGCAATGCGGGGTCGGTTCGTTTCCGTGGGCGACTACGACATGGCCCTGTCGCGGGCACTGGTCCAGGGCGCCGACGTGTGGCTCAACACACCGGTCCATCCCCTTGAGGCCTCCGGCACCAGTGGGATGAAGGCCGCCCTCAACGGTGCGCTCAACCTGTCGGTCCTCGACGGATGGTGGGCCGAAGGATTCGACAGCGGGCTCAGCGACCTCAACGGCCGAACCGGGCCCGGACGCGACGAGGTCCCCAACGGATGGGCGATGGCCGCGATCGAGGCGACCGAAGAGATCGAAATCGGCCCTGCCTCCGAACGAAGGGCCGGCCTCGACAGTGAGGCGCTCTACGAATTGATCGAGAACCAGGTTCTGCCGCTATGGCTCGAGCGCGGTTCGCCACGACCCTGGTGGGACCGTGTGCGCCGGAGCCTGTACACACTGGGCCCGCTCGTGGACGCCCACAGGATGGTCGACGAATACGTCGACCACATGTATTCACCGGCAGCGCAGACCGCTGGGTCGTTGGCCGCCGACGGCCATGCCGGAGCGCGCGCTCTCGCAGCATTCAGGCAGCGCGCGGCCCTGCGTTGGGGAGGCGTCCGGGTCGCCCGTGTCGATGCCGACGAGTCGACCGGTGACCTCGGCACCGCTCGCCAGGTGAGCGCGTCCGTGCTGCTGGGCGACCTGTCACCAGAGGAGGTCGACGTACAGCTACTCGTCGGTCATCTCGGCCCCGGTGGCCAACTGGTCAACTACGCGATCTCGACGATGTCGCTGTCCGGAGACAGCCTCGACGATCAGGGCTGCCTCGACTACCGAGCGCACCACCGACCTCTCGAGCCCCGGACGCATGGGCCTCACGGTTCGGGTCCTCCCCCGCAACTCCCAACTCGTCGATCCCCTCGATCTGGGCCTCGTCACCTGGGCGCTCTGAGGATCCACGCAGGAAACCGTGGTGTGAAGTGGTCCGAACGCCAGAGCGGTTTCGCTCAGGGCTCGAATCGTGCGTGACCCGGACCGGACTCCAGAAAGCTCTCGACTCCCACCGACGCGTCCGGGGTGACGAAGCTCTCAACGAAGAGTCGCTGTTCGAGTTCCAATCCTTCGCGGACAGCCATGTCCAACCCCAGGTCTATGGCGCGCTTGGCAATTGCGAGGGCGTGGCGGGGCCCCGCCGCGAACTCCTGTGCCCACGAGATGGCCGCATCGGTCGCATCGCCCTCGCTCACCCGGTCGACGAGGCCGATCGCGTGTGCTTCGGCGGCGTCCACAGTCCGACCGCTGAACACCAGGTCTTTGGCACGGGCGGGACCCACGAGCCGGGCGAGCCTCTGGGTACCTCCCCCACCGGGGATGATTCCCAACAGGATCTCCGGTTGACCGAACCTGGCCTTGGCCGCCGCGACCCTGAAATCGCAGGCCATGGCCAGCTCGCAGCCACCTCCGAGGGCCACTCCGTTGACCGCCGCGATAGTCGGACACGGCAGGGCTGCCACTGCTCCCAGGGCGGCGAGGAACGTGGCACCGATACGAGCCACCTCGGTGGGTTCGGCGACCGCGAATTGGCCGGGGCTCCCATCGGTACCAGAGCGATCACCGGCGAACTCGGTGATGTCCGCGCCTGCGGCGAACACCTTCGGCCCGCCAGTGACGACAACCGCCCGCGGGGCCTCTGTTGCGATCCGGTCGGCCTCGTTCCGAAGCTCGGCCAGCAGTTCCACGCACAACGCGTTGACCTTGGGACGCTCCAAGGTCACGACGTGCACACCTGAGTCGGTCAGTTCGGTTCGGATCATCGGAGCCGTTTTCCCTGTTTCCGCCATGGCCGCACCTTACGTCAGCGGTGAGAACGAACTCTCAGCTCGTCTTCGCCAGCGTGTGGGCCACCTTCGTGGGGTTCACGAGCATCCTGACCGTGCTCACGCGCCCTTCGTGGATCTCGAGAACCGCGACAGTACGTGGACCCCCGTCATCGAACACGACCACGGCCGGTGCACCATTGGCGCTGACGAGGCGGTAGTCGCCACCTTCCACCCGGGAAATGAGACCCAGGAGGAAGCGGGCAACCTTGTCCGATCCGTTCACGGGTCGCCGGGCGGCATGGACCTCCGAGCCGCCATCGGACCACAGAACAATGTCGTCAGCCAGGGCATCCGTGACCGCTGCCAGGTCTCCGCTTCCGAGAGCGAGTAGCAGCGCGTCCCGAACTGCCAGCGCCTCGGTGGTCACCGGACCCCGATTGCGGTTCGGGTCTCCAACCCGATCGTGGGCCCGACGGGAGATCTGACGGCAGTTGACCACAGTACGGTCGACGACACCGGCAATCTCGTCATAGTCCAGGTCGAAGACGTCGCGGAGCACCAGCACGGCCCGCTCGATCGGGTTCAGGCGTTCGAAGGCGACCAGCAGAGCCATCGAGATACCCTCGGCTTCGACGACCGCGTCGATGGGATCACCGCGGTCAATCACCGGTTCAGGCAACCACGGCCCGACGTAGCTTTCCCTACGGTGGCGCGCTGACCGGAGCCTGTCGATGGATATGCGGGCCGCGACCGTGCGCAGGAATGCCTCCGGCCGCTCAAGTGTCTCTACGTCGTGGGTTCCACACCATTGCGCCCAGCGTATGTAGGTGTCCTGGACGACGTCCTCTGCATCGGCGATCTGGCCGAGCATCGCGTAGGCCACTCCGAAGAGCATTCCTCTCGCTGTTTCGAACGCGGCTTGTTCCCGCTCGGTGTGCCCATCTCGGTTGGTCATTCCCACACTCCTCCAATGGCGATCTTCACGGGTTCACACAGGGACGCTCGAACGCTCCGAGACGATGAACTCGACGGCCCGTCTGGCGCTCGCCAGGGATGCGTCCGCCAGGTGACCCACAGGACCCACCCAGTCACCTGCCACGTAGAGACCCTCGCGGTCCTCCACCTTCACGTCCTGACGCCCCGCGAACCCTCCCTGGGCGGCGGTGGCCACCGCAGAACAGGCGTCCTGGAACGGAAGGAACCGTGCAACATCGACCACATCACGCCAGCCGGGCTGTACCAGGTCCAGCGCTGCTTCCATCTCCCCGCGCAATCCGGAGGCATCGCTTCCACGAGCGGCTCCGTAGCGCATGGCATGGATCATTGCGCCGGGGCCGAGGTCAGCGACCGCCGAATGAACCGAAACGTAGGTGGGTTCGTCGATACCCAGCGCGAACGGCGAACTGCTGACCGGCAGGGTCCTCAATCCCAGATCCAGGCATGACACGCTCGACGCCACGGCACTCCCGGCGACAGCCGACAACGACGTCGAGCCACTCAGGCGAGCTGCCCGATCAGGGTTGGCCAGCGCCAACAGGACCTGGTCGGCACAGAGATCCAGGCCCTCGGCCTGCACTACCCATCGCGACCCATCGTGTTCGAGCGATCTCACTGGAGTACCTACCCTCAGCTGTGCACCCGCATTCTCGGCTCTCCGGGCCAGCAGGTCCACGAGGCTCTGCCATCCGCCATGGAGGTAGCGAATGTTGCCATTGGCCAACTTCAGTTGGGTGACTGCCACCTCTGCCGAGAGCACCTCCAGGTCGGCCGAGTAGGTACTGAGACGGATGAGCGCTCCCAGGAGTGCTTTGGCCTCAGGAGTGCGTACCACCGAATCAATCCATCCATCGGCCGTCGCAGCTGCCAATGAGTGAGGATCGAGTCGGCCGAGGCCACCGAGCAGACGACCCAGCTCGACTCGACCCGACAGGGTGAGCAGCCGGGTTCTCATCAGAGACACGGGGCCAACCGGCAGAATGTGGGATCGCCCGAGCCGAATTCCGCACGCACCATTGGCTCGCACGTTGCCGCCCCGCGGGTCGATCCCCAACGAGGTGAGCACCTGTAACCCCGGACCGTCCTCGTATATGGCGTGACCACCCCGGTTCAGGAGGTGCCCATCGCGCTCATCGGTGCTTGCCCGTCCACCGAGGCTCGGTACCGCTTCCAACAGCACCACGGAGAGGCCACTGTCAACCAGGAGATTGGCTGCTGTCAGACCTGCCAACCCTCCCCCCACCACGATCACATCTGTTGTACCCACAGCACCTGGTTGTCCGGGGATGAATGTTGAGCTCATTGTGCCTCCTGTTGATCCGTTTCAGAAGTACGACGAGATAGCGCCGTGTCCTGTGACATCTCCGACGCGGTGAGTTGCAACCGAACGAGATCGACCCGGCTCACTGACGACAGTTCTGTGGGGCGTGCGTTGCACTATGTGCAACGCACGCCCCACAGAAGCTCCATCACAGGCTTCGCCTCACGGGGTGAGAGTCCGCGCCAGCGATCCGGCATCTGGACGTGACGTGGGCGAACCCATGCAGTGCTGAAGGACGCGGCGGGTCCGCCACGGCAAACCCTCGCGGTCCCCACAGATCTCGAAGATGGTTGCAGCGATGCTGTAAATGTCATCCGCGGGAGTTGCCGGCTCCATGCGGCGCCGCTCGGGAGCGGCGTACGCGGGCGTGTGGCCCGTCGGGTGATCTCCGGCCGGCGCGTCACCCAGCAGGACTGCCGAACCGAAGTCACCCAGTCGTACACAATTGTCGGCGGCCAGAAGGACATTCGAAGGAGTGATGTCGCCGTGCACCACGGCATTGGCGTGCGTGTGGGCTACGGCATCGGCGAGTTGCGCTGCCCAGAGGGTCACCTGCTTGGGATCGGCCCCGACATGGCGCGCCAGCGAACCTCCGGCTGCACGCTCGGTCACGATCCAGTACCGATCATCCTCGGTGTGCCCGACAGCCACAATGGCGACGATGTAGGGGTGTTCACCCAGGCGAGCCAGAGCGCGGGCTTCCGTTCGAGCATGCTGTGCGAACCCTCGGCGATACACCTTGACAACGACCTCGCGTCCGCTCCGCCGATCGAACCCGGCGAAGAGCCGGGCATGGTCGGTGACCACCAGGGGTCCGTCGGGTACGTCATACCCCGGCAGCGCAACAGCGGGCCGCTCCGGCCCGACATCAGGACCGACCACGACCACTCACCGCTTCTGTCACGGACCGTCGAGTAGCGTGTCGGCCGCGTGCCATGGATCGCTGCGGCGGTCGAGCACGTCGGCCAGCGCAGCATTCCAGCGTTCGCTTCCGACGATCGCGTCCGCACGACGGTGCAACTCGGCGGTCAGCACCGCGTAAAGCTCATCACGTGCGCGCAGCTCCGCCCGGCGTGCACCCTCACCCGAAGTACCGAGCCACTCGAGGTGTTCCTCCAGTGCATCTGCAAGGTCTTCCACGCCCTCCGCCTCGGTGGCAACCATGGTGATGACCGGAGGACGTCGAGCGGATCCACCGGGACGCATGTTGAGCATGGAATCGAGCTCGCGACGCGTCTTGTCGGTTCCCTCGCGGTCGGCCTTGTTGATGACGAAGACATCGGCGACCTCGAGCAGCCCGGCCTTCGCGGCCTGCACCTCGTCGCCCCAGCCCGGGTTCACCACGACAACCGTCGAGTCAGCCGCCCCTGCTATCTGCACCTCGGCCTGGCCAACACCCACGGTTTCCACCACGACCGTGTCGTAGCCGACGACATCGAGCACACGCACGGCCTCCGGGGTCGCCAACGCCAGGCCACCCAGGTTGCCCCGCGTGGCCATGGATCGGATGTAGACGCCCGCGTCCTCCACCTGGTCGGCCATGCGTATCCGATCGCCGAGAATTGCTCCACCGCTGAAGGGTGACGTGGGATCGACGGCCAGAACCCCGACTGTGTGGTCACGCCGTCGCAGCTCGCTGCACAACACATTGGTGAGGGTCGACTTGCCGGCCCCCGGTGCGCCCGTGAGGCCGACGACGTGTGCCGATCCAGCCAGAGGCCATGTTGCAGCGGACACAAGTGCTGCCTCGGAACCTCCGCGCTCAACCATCGTTATCAGCTTCGCCAGCGCCCCACGCTCACCGGCGACAGCCCTGCCGAGCAGATCCGAAACCTGCTCGTCGACGTTCAGAGTGACCCCACCCGATCCAACTCGTCATCCATGTCGTCGGGTTGCACCACCGAGGTGACCCCCGGAACGCGGTCCTTCATGATGCGTTCGATCCCGGCCTTCATGGTGATCGTCGAAGCCGGACAACTGATGCAGGCGCCCTGCAGTTGGACGGTCACCACGCCTGAATCGACATCGATGCCGATCAGTTCGATGTCGCCGCCGTCAGCCTGGATCGCCGGACGGAGAATCTCGACCACATCGGCAACCTTCGCGGTATCAACGGGCGAACCTGCGGTCGCGGTATCAACGGGCGAACCTGCGGTCGCGGTATCAACGGGCGAACCTACGGTCGCGGTATCAACGGGCGCGCCGTCCTGGTTCACATCACCCTGCGTCGAACTCTCGGTGTTCTCAGATTCCATTTGTCCTCCGGTCCCGGCACGGGGCCCATCAGGGTCGAGGATACGGCAACTCCGTTGGCTCGACTATCTCGCACCATCCGCCTCCACGGCGAGTTCGACCGACTGTCGGATCAGTCCTCGATGCGCTCCACATCAGCACCGATCGAGGACAACTTGACATCGATGGCCTCATATCCACGGTCTATGTGTTCGCCCCCACGGATCTCGGTGGTGCCCTCGGCGCCCAAAGCTGCCACCAGCATCGCGGCACCTGCACGAATATCCGGGGCACGCACGGGAGCACCTGAGAGCGACTCGACACCATCGATCACCATGTGATGGTCCTCCACCCGCACCCTGGCACCCATGCGGGCCAGTTCACCCACGTAGCCGAAGCGACCCGCGAACACGTTCTCGGTGGCGAAGCTGGTGCCATCGGCGAAACACAGGACTGCCACCAGAAGCGGTAGGAAGTCGGTCGCCAAGCCCGGATACGGCAACGTCGCGAGTGTGGTGGCACGAGGACGTGACCGGCTCATCGCCCACAGACTGTCGCCCTCGGGTGAGATCCGCATGCCCATGGTCCCCATACGTTCGATCAGCAACTCGAGGTGATCAGCGCGGGTGTTGTGCATCGTGAGTTCCCCGCCGGCGATACCGACTGCTGCCAGGAAGGTTGCCACTTCCAGACGATCGGGAACCACCGAGTGCGACACAGCTTCGAGGTGATCGACGCCGTCGATGTCCATTCTCGAGGTGCCCGCACCGACCACGGTTGCGCCCATTCGATTCAGGAATGCCGCGAGGTCGGCGATCTCGGGCTCGCGAGCGGCATTCACGATGCTCGTGTGGCCCTTGGCCAGGACCGATGCCATCAGCAGGTTCTCGGTTGCCCCGACACTCGGATAGCCGAGCGCGATCTCCGCACCAACGAGTCCATCGGTGTGGCCATGGATGTCGCCATGGGACAACTCGAAGGTGGCCCCGAGAGCTTCGAGGCCCGCGAGGTGCATGTCGATCGGGCGGGCCCCGAAGTCATCGCCACCGGGCATCGCCACTCTGGCTTCTCCGACGGTTGCGAGCAGGGGTCCCAGCACGGCGGTGGATGCGCGCATCTTCTCGACCAGTTCGTATGGTGCCTCCGGACGCACCTCAGTGCCGCGCACGACCTCCAGTTGACCATCGCCGAGGCGGTTGACCGTCACCCCGATGGCGTCCAGCACACCACTCATCAGGGTCACGTCGGCAATGTCAGGCACGTTGGTCAGGTTGTGGGTCCCCTCCGCCAACAAGCACGCCGCCATCAGCTTCAGAGCGGAGTTCTTGGCACCGCTGATAGAGACCTCTCCATGGAGTGGACCCGACCGGCTGACCACGTAGCGGCTCATCAGACAAGTATGGCGCTCTGCGCGGGTGGGCTCGGCCTTACCTAGGATCTGCGCCCGTGGGCCGGCCCTTGGACATCGACCTCGATGAGGCCGAACTCGCTCGGCGCCTGCTCCCGCGTGACGATGCCCTGGTGGCCGAGTCGGGTCCGCTCATCGCCGGCACCGTATCGGGAGGCACGGGAGAAGCCCGCTTTGCCTGCGCACATGGGCCCTTCAAGGTCTACGAGCGGGTCTGCACCTGGGAACCTGCCGGCGCGGGGCGGTACCGATACCGCCAGTATGTGCGCTTCTGGCCGGCCCTGCCACTGTTCGCCCCGATGTTCTTTCCGCTCATGCGACACGCACTGCGCGACGGCGTTCCTCCGGGACGCAGCCCCATTTGGGCGATGCCCGACCGCCTCAGCGCACACCAGTCACGGGTCGTCGCGGTCATGTGCATGTTCCACGTGGTCGGTGGGTTGCTCTTTTCGTTCCTGACCAACGTGCTCACGTTCATCGCCGCCGATCTGGGCGACGGTACCGCCGGTGAACAGTCCCTCGTTCTCGCGGTGGCGCGCCTCGGAGTCGTGCTCACGATCATCGTGATGGCGATGGCAGACCGCTTCGGCAGACGCAGGGTGGCGATCTACTCCGCATCTGCGGCGGTGGGATTGACCCTCGCATGCGGACTCTCCCCGGACCTTGCCGTGCTGACCGCGCTGCAGACCCTCGCCCGCGGGCTCACCATCGCCGCGATACTTGCGGCGGACACGCTGAGCGTCGAGGAACTTCCTGCCGGATCACGCGCTGCCGCACAGGGCATGGGGGCGCTCAGCTACGGGCTGGGAGCTGGAATGGTGATCCTTGCTCTGCCTCTCACCGACCTCAGTGCCAACGGGTGGCGCTTCGTGTTCCTGGTCTCGCTGGTGTGTATTCCGCTGTTGATCCTCGGGGCACGGCACCTTCCCGAGAGTCACCGTTTCATCACCAGGGAACGATTCGCCCGCCCGGCACGCCGGGCGAGCCCGGGCCGCTTCGTGTTCGTGGGAGCACTTCTCCTGTTGTTCAACATGTTCATCGCACCCGCATCACAGCTCCAGAACGACTTTCTCCGCTCGGATCAGGCGTTCACCGGCAGCAGCATCACGTTGTTCATCGCGGTCACGAGCACCCTCGGGCTGTTCGGGCTCCTCGCCGGCGGACGTCTGGCGGACACCCGCAGCCGTCGACTTGCGATCATCGCCGGCTTCGTGGCTACAGGGGTGTTCGTAAGCGCGTTCTTCGCGAGCTCGGGGATACCGATGTGGATCTGGGCAACCCTCGGAACCGGCCTGGGCGCCCTGGCTGTCCCCGCACTCGGGGTGCTCGCACCCGAGATGTTCCCCACGGCCAGACGTGGCACTGCACGGGGAGCGCTCAGCGCGGTTGCCACCATTGGTTCGGTCATCGGGCTACTCACCGCGGGCAGCCTGGTCGACCATCTGGGCTACGGCACCGCATTCATGTGGTTGGCGATAGCGCCGCTCGCAGCCGCAGTACTGGCGATCCGGGTCCCGGAAACGTCCGGCCTCGAACTCGAGGCTCTCAACGAAGAACGGACACCCGGCTGAGGGCACACCACATCGATCCATCACGTTCGCTCGTTCTGTGGGGCGTGCGTGGCGCACAGCGCCACGCACGCCCCACAAGACCGGGTCTGGGCATCTACAGGTCTGGGCTTCAGGTCGCCCGTTCCGGTCGACGCTTCAACCCCAACCAGTCGCGGACTTCGGCGAGGATCAACGGGTCCGACCCCTTGAGGTCGTGGCGACCCCGGAGAGTCCGCGATGTCACGGGACCGGAAACCAGGGCCCGGGCGATCGCTGTCTCCTCCGGCGTACCGAAGGGGTCCCGGTCTCCGCACAGCCAGAGGCTCGGCACCCCGAGATCACCCAGATGATCGACACGTGAATTCTCGGGCTTCCCGGGCGGATGGAGCGGATAGGCGATCAACACAACGCCGGCGGCCGGGAGCCCCTCGGCGATTGCCATCGAAGCAATGCGTCCACCCATCGAGCGCCCACCGAGAACGACGCGCTCCGGATCCATATCGAGTTCATCCGCGATCCGCGATACCTCCTCGACCATCGAGGCAATCAGCTTCGGGGCACGATCAGGAGCCTTCCGACCTTCCTGCCGGTAGGGGAAGTCGACGAGCCGGACCGGAAGCTCCGGGATGCCGTCGCGCAGAGCCAGCAGTGTTGGATGATCCGCCCCGGTCCCTGCCCCGGGCCACAGCAGTAGAGCCCGGGGATTCCTGGGTCGTCGTCTCGGTGGCATTCAATCAGTCGAGCAGGATCCGTCGAGCTGTGTCGAGTTCGGCAATGCGCCCCGCGGCGCCTTCGAGTGGGGCGCCGTGGTCGGGGTGAGCATTGCGCACCGCGAAACGAAATGCCCTCTGCACGTCTCGACGCCCCGGGCGACGATCGTCGGAGAACACGACATCCTCGAGTTCGGTGAGGTCCAGCACATTGAGCGCCCAGTCGACGCGATCACCGCCGAACAGCCCGACCGGACCGCGGCCATCCCAGTGTCCACCACGCAACAGAGCCAACAGGTCCGTATCGGATTCACCCGCCCATTCGAGACCGACCCTCATTGCGGTGGCGACGCTGCGACGCTGGTCCTCACCGAGTGCGGATGCGCTGTAGATGGCGGCGAGCACGTTCTGGGCACTCGTGCTGGTCGTGTGATCCAGGCGCAACCTGTAGTTGCCCGATGAGTTCATCACGAGCCGGCTGGTGCTGCGCTTGAGACCCACCCGGTCGATCTGGAAACGGTGACGCAACCGGGGCTGTGGGATCGCCCGCCCGTGTTCCACATCATCGATGAGTCGGTGGAGTTCGTTGATCTCATCGTTGTCCATGTGAACGGCGAAAGTGGCGACGACGCCGCCCAACAACATCGCGGCAGCCGAGGTCGCGGAGCATCCATGGCCATCGTCGGGCAGGCGAAGACGTCCGATCGCTATACGGCGGGTTGGAGCGACCGGACGTGAAAAGAAGGCCTCGAGTTCGGCCACGACCATGCTTGAACCGTACGTCAAACGAAGCGCCGCAACAGGTCGCGCAGCCTCTCGGCGTGACCCTGGACCCCGACCGGTTCACCTTCATCGAGGCCCTCACCCGAAGGGTCCTCGTCGTCGGGTTCACCGTTGATCGCTCGCAGGAGTGCATCGGCCTCACGGTGCAGCCCCAGCCAGGTGTCAGGCCCGACACCGAAGGGCACCGCGGCGTTCTCGACCGCCACGTACGCTCGCCTGAGACCCTTGCGGGCACGCTTGTCGGCGCTGTCCCGACACAGCCGGTCCACGAATACGAACACCTCGTTCAGTCGGTCGTGCAGGGCAATGCCATCCAGTTCATCGCCGCCATCCGGGTCACCGAGCGCGTCGATGAGGACCTCGACCGCTTCGCAGTCCTCTTCATGGACCATCAGGTCGCCGTCGCTGTCCCATTCATGTGGGATCCGCGCCTCCACGAGCTCGTCGATGAGAGAGTTCTGCGAGCCCGCCGACCAGAGTGAGACCTGGTATGCAACTGTCGCACGCACGGTACCGAGCGAGGAGCGCGCGGTGGAGCGGGCGCCCTCCACCATTTCGTCAACCGCTTCCTCCAACGCCGCAGGAACCACGAGTACCGTGCCCTCCCATGCGTGGGGCACCTCGTTGTCGACCAACAGGCTCCTCAACACCTGTCGAGTCTCCTGTGCCCACGGACTGCAGTCGTACTCGACCTCACCGTTCGCCCCGGCACCGGTCGACCCGGGAATGTCCGGCGTCTGCGATGTATCGGTCGACCCGGGGAACTCGTCAGGATCATTGTCGTCCACGCCGCAATGGTTGCACGTTTCGCCGGAGCCGACAGCCACGGGCTATCTTGCGCGCATGGCAAGTGTTCCCGATCGCAACCTGGCCCTAGAACTCACACGCACCACCGAAGCGGCGGCGCTCGCTTCGTCGAGATGGGTGGGGCGTGGCGACAAGGAAGGAGCGGACGGAGCAGCTGTCGACGCGATGCGCCTCATCCTCGGCACCGTTTCCATGACCGGCACGGTCATCATCGGTGAGGGTGAGAAGGACGAGGCCCCGATGCTCTTCAACGGTGAGGTGGTCGGCGACGGCACCGGCCCCGAGGTCGACATCGCAGTCGACCCGATCGACGGCACGACGCTCACGGCCAAGGGCCGCGGTGGAGCGGTCGCAGTGATCGCGGTGTCCGAGAAGGGCACCATGTTCGACCCCGGTCCGTGCGTCTACATGGACAAGATCGCGGTCGGCCCGGAAGCCAAGGGAGCGATCGACCTGAACTGCTCGGTGGCTGAGAACCTCCAGGCGATCGCAGATGCCAAAGGCATCGCGGTCACCGAGGTGACAGCGACCGTTCTGGACCGCCCCCGCCACGATGATCTCGTGACCGAGATCCGCGAAGCGGGCTCGCGCATTCGCCTGATCGGTGACGGCGATGTCGCTGGCGCCATCGCGACCGCATGGCCGGACTCGGGTGTCGACGTACTGTTCGGCATAGGCGGAACACCCGAAGGCGTCATCGCTGCAGCCGCGCTCAAATGCATGGGCGGCGAGCAGCTCGGGCGGCTCTGGCCCCGCGACGAAGCCGAACGGGCCATCGCGATCGAAGCCGGCTACGACCTCGACCAGGTGCTGGGCACCGACGACCTGGTGGCCGGCAACAACTGCTTCTTCGCAGCCACCGGCATCACCGACGGCAACCTGCTGCAGGGCGTGCACTTCATCCGCGGAGGGGCCACCACCCAATCGCTGGTGATGCGCTCGAGTTCCGGCACCGTTCGCCAGATCGACGCCCGCCATCGCGCCGACAAGCTTCCCTGGAAACCAAACAACATCTGAGACTCTGGCCGCGAACTCGGAGCCCTGGCGTCGCTGAGCACGCTCCGAGCTCCAAGAATCGCGCTTGAGTCATCCAGAAGCCCCGAACCGCCGGCCGGAGCCGGGCGGTTCCGATCTCGGCCCCTACCGCCGGTCACCAAGCCTGCCTCAAACGGGCCAGCCACTCTCTCGCGCGACCACGACCAGGTTGTCCCAGATCTGACCGACGAACTCGTTTACGCAGTTCTCCGGCGCAAACGCAGGGATCTCCCAGTGGGGAGCCACCGGATCCGGAGTACCTCCCAGGTCGAGTACGTCGGCAAGGTTGTTGGCCGCCGCATCACGCGGGGTGAGGGGATCGAGGTCGAAGGCCCACTCGATCATCTTGAGCACCGACGTGTGGTCGAACTCACCGTGGTCGATGTGGTTGCGTCGGGCCAGGGGCGATGCCACGAGTGTGGGCACCCGGAACCCGCGCTGTCCGAAGTTCGGGTTGGCGTCGGGAACCACCGCAGGCGGGACGTGGTCGGCGAAGCCGCCCCATTCGTCGAAGTTGATCACGAGCACCGTCTTGTCCCAGTTGGGTGAGTTGGTGACCGCCTCATAGACATCGTGCAGGAACTGATCGCCCAATCGGATGTCCGAGGCGGGGTGGTAATCGCCCGAGGTTGCGAACGGTTCGGGCAGGATGAAGCGCGGGTCTACGAAGCTGACGTGGGGTAGCCGACCGTCGTGGCAGTCCTGGTAGAACTGGTCGATGGTCCGGCTGACCAACAGGTGGCGGATGCCGAGCAGGGCGAGGAAGGGCGCATCGGAGAAGTAGTAGCGACCTTCCATGCCGGCCGCGGCTACACGGTCCCAGATCGTCGTCAGGTCATTGACGATCTCGAACCGGTTGTTCTCCCACGGCGTCTGGGCACAATGCTGGTAGTAGCGGTTCGGAAATGTCGGCCCCAGGAAAGCGGCGAAATAGTTGTCGCACATCGTCCATGAAGGTGCAGCCGTCCTCCAGAACGCCTGCTGGTCCGCCTCCAGATACGAGATCGGGAACGTGTCGGGTGACTCGAGAAGGAACCCGTCAGCACGCGCCGCCATTGAGTTGTCGCAAGCCGCCCTTGTGACTGTGATCGGGGTCGGCCAATCCGCAACTGGCCCAACCATCGTGGTGATAGCGCTCGCGTTCGTCTCCGTGGTCGTCGACATAGGTCGTGCCCTCCGGGGGAACGGCACCGCCGGGCAACCACGACATGAAATGGTCATAGGAGCGGTTCTCCATCATCACCACGACGATGTGTTCGATGCCGGCTTCGGGGCCCGGCCCACGACGGATGAGCGGTCCGGGAGCGGGAGCACAGCCAGCTGCGGTCGCCCCTACCGCAGCCATGCCCGCTGCGCCCACGCCCACCTTGAAGAACTCTCGCCTCTGCACCATGGAAACGAACGTAGTTCAAGTCCCGGCCGGCATCCATAGGTGCATGTGTACAGCCGTCGGCCCCGACCGCACTCGGGCATCCGATCGACGACCCCAGGGCACGCCAGGTTTCACTGTGCTGACATCGAGATCCGCGCTGAACCCTCGGGGTCGACGTGGCCGGCGCCATCCACTTCGATCACTGCACGTTTGATCGTACCGGTGAACCGAAACGGGGATCGATAGTCGCGACTGACGGCCAACCCGTCCTGGAAACCACAGCACAGTCCTTCGCCCGTGATCGCCCATCGCACCGGGGTGAACCGGGGAACCTCTACCGAGGCAACCGGCTCTTCGTCGATGACCAACGAGACCATTCCCCGATGGTCACCTGCCAACTCGAAATGGAACCCGAGCGTGTGGTCACCGGCACCGGGCATCGGAGCGGTGACCGACGTGACCTCGAGCGCGGTGAAGTTGTGTGTGTAGCAGAGTTCAGAACCACTTGCGTACAGCGACCACCCACCGAAACCGGATCCCTGGGCGACGAGGACACCCTCGACTTCCCCGGGCGGCAGATCGACCTCGACGGTCACAGTGTGTGAGCGGTTCCGGACGTTCGCCGCCACCGCCTCGGGGACCGGTGCCCCACCAGGGCGGTACTCCCAGCGGGTACGTCGAGGAATGCCCGGACGTTCCTCGGCGAACACGAGATCAAACGGTGCGTTGTCGAGCGGTAGGACCTGGTAGCGGGCTGCTTCAACCCACCAACGCGCGATCATCTCCTGCACACGTTCGGGATACTCCCCCGACAGGTCGTGGCACTCCGACGGATCGGCGGTGAGATCGAACAGTTCCCAGTGGTCATCCTCGTAGGAGGGTCCCGGATCGAACACTTCGTGGTAGGTGACGGCTTTCCAACCGTCGTGGTAGATCGCCCGACACCCGAGCATCTCGTAGTACTGCGTGAGATGGTCGCCAGGAACATCTGCCGACACCAGGGTGCCGGCGAAACTCACCCCTTCGATGGCCCTCTGTGGAACTCCCGCGACCTCCGCGGGAGCCTCGATGCCGATCAGTTCCAGGATGGTCGGTACGACATCTATCGCATGGGCGTACTGACGGCGGCAACCTCCGTTCTCGGACTGCCTGATCCCCGCGGGCCAACTGATGACCATCGGATCGCACACTCCCCCCTCGTGGGTTTCACGCTTCCAGCGACGGAAAGGCGTGTTCCCGGCGACCGTCCAACCCCACGGATAGTTGTTGTGTACGAACGGTCCACCGATCTCATCGATCTTCTCCAACGCCTCACTGAATGGTCGTTCAGCGAGGTTCCACGGGCGAACGTCGTTGACCGATCCCGTCGGTCCACCCTCGGAGCTCGCACCGTTGTCGGACATCAACACCACGATCGTGTTGTCGAGGTCACCGAGACCTGCCATGAATTCCAACAGGCGACCCAGGTGGTGGTCGGTATGCGCCAGATAGGCCGCAAAAGCCTCCATGTACCGCGCATAGAGGCGCTGCTCGTCCTCACCCAGCGAGTCCCACGCGGGTACCCAGTCCGGGCGTGGCGACAGTTCGGTCTGTGGGGGGAGGATGCCTTCCGAGATCTGGCGGGCGTGAACCCTCTGCCGCTCCGCATCCCAACCGTGGCCGAACGACCCCTTGAACCTGGCGAGCCATTCTGCGGGTGCCTGATGGGGCGAGTGGCATGCACCGGGGGTCAGATAGAGCAGGTATGGCTTGTCGGGATCCGAGTTCCGCAGATCGCCGATGTACTCGATCGAACGGTCCACCAGGTCCTCGGTCAGGTGGTAGCCCTCCTCGAAGGTCCGCGGCTGGGCTACGGCATGGTTGTCGTGGATCAGCGATGGAGCGAACTGGTTGGTCTCGCCTTCCATGAACCCGTAGAACCGCTCGAAGCCCTTGCTCAACGGCCACCGTCTGCGAGTGGCGCCCATGTGGACCTCGTCGTCGGGGGTCAGGTGCCACTTGCCCACGGCCCATGCCGAATAGCCGGCCTGCGTCAGGACAGCGGGCAACATGGCGGTGCTGTCCGGAATTCGGGCGTCGTATCCTGGAAACCCGGTCGCGAGGTCGATGATGCGACCCATGCCCACACTGTGGTGGTTTCGGCCGGTGAGAACCGACGCCCTCGTCGGTGAGCACAGTGCCGTGGTGTGGAAGTTGGTGTAGCGCAGACCACGCTCCGCGAGTCTGTCGATGTTGGGAGTCGGCGTGGACCCGCCGAAGCATCCGATCTGGGCGAAACCGACGTCGTCCAGCAGAACGATCAACACGTTGGGAGCACCCTCGGGGGCACGTGGCTCCGCAGCCCACTCGGGTTCGGATTCACTTCGGTACCTGCCGATCACCCCACAAAAGTTCGATGACTCCCCCATGCTTCCCCCCTGTTCGATGTCCTCGCGGTGACGTGGGCGATGGCGATGCGGCCCGCTCGTCATCATGGCTCACCGACCCCGACCTCGCCGTTCTGAGCGCTGTGGCGGTGGAACGCCCACCGCCACAGCGCTCAGAACGAAACCCGTGCAGCTCAAGATCCACGATACCGCGGTCCTGAACCTCTGCTCCGGGGACACTCTCGATCGCGAACGTCCCACCCTCGATCGCAGTCGCTGTACCGGGTAGATCCACGCTCACCTCCTTGGGCCCACCGAGCAATCTGAGCGAACACGCCAAGGGAAGTTCTGCCGTTCCCGGATCCCAGATCACACCCGGATCACACCGAATGTCGACGGTCGGTTCGAACGCAGAGACCTTCTGGTGCTTCTCGTAGTGTTCGAGACGAATACCTCCCGCCGGAGTGCGGCAGTAGGTGCTGTTCTCGGTGTGTTGCTCGATCACGTTGAGTGTGGTCTCGAAACATGTTTCGTCGTCCACCGGATCGGCTCGTGTGACAACCCCGTTGATCTCGGTCGGGAACGCACGGGTTTCAGCCGGTATGGGTCCGAGCTGCACGGTCTCAGAACCAGACCCCGTGTAGGTGTAGACCCCCGCAGAGGGCATCCTGCTCGCTGACGGGGTCAGCACCCCGTGGTAAGAACAACACGCCAACCATTGCAACCACCCCGGCTACGACTACCGCGGCGAGGATCATCAGCCGCTTCTCCATGAAGTGCACGCCTTCCCGGTCAGGAGCGGTGGAAGACCATCGATCCCCTGATTGGACCGAGCGTAGGCAACACGGCCTCCTCCCGGTCAACAATGACAGGGGTGCAAAGCGTCACACTCCAACGACCGATCAACAGCGAACGTTCGAACCCGCCGTCCGATCCGTGTTCCGACATTCGAGCAAAATCCCCGCTGGTGGGAACATCCCGACAGGGTCGTGGTTGTACTTTCGGGCCCCGCTCCCAAGCCCGGTTCAAACCTGACCGCCACGCTGCCAGCCGTCAGAGTGCCAGCAGGCACGGAACCCGCCGTCGAACAACTCTCTCGGATCAATACATGACAATAGGACGGACATGCCCCCAATAATCGAAGTCACCGACCTCCACAAGAGTTTCGGTACCAACCACGCAGTCAACGGAGTGTCACTGAGTGTGGCCGAAGGTTCCGTGCTGGGACTGTTGGGTCCCAACGGAGCAGGAAAGACCACCACCGTCCGGATCCTGGCCACGCTGCTCTCGCCGGACGCCGGACACGCCACAGTCGCCGGCTTCGACGTCATCAGCGAGGCCAACTCGGTACGGTCGTTCATCGGGCTCACCGGCCAGTACGCGGCGGTCGACGAGAAGCTGACCGGCAAGGAGAACCTCTGGATGGTGGGCCGCCTACTCGGCATGTCCAAGGCTGGCGCCACCGCTCGAGCGGACCAGCTGCTCGAACGGTTCGAACTGACCGACGCCGGCGATCGTGAACTCAGCACCTATTCGGGCGGCATGCGTCGTCGGGCGGACCTTGCAGTGAGTCTCGTGGGACGAGCCCCGGGTTCTGTTCCTCGATGAACCCACGACCGGACTCGATCCGGCCAGCCGGCTCAGCCTCTGGGAGATCACACGCGAGCTCGTAGCGGAGGGCACCACCGTGCTGCTCACCACGCAGTACCTCGAGGAGGCCGACGAACTGGCCGACCGGATAGTCGTGATCGACCACGGCTCGGTCATCGCCGAAGGCACCTCCGCCGAGCTCAAGTCAGACATGGGCGGCCGCAGCCTCGTGATCGAGATCCACGACCTCGATGCACTCGAACGGGCGCGTAACTGCTGTCGCTCTCTGACGACGGAGCGACGCCGAGCTGGACGAACCGACCCGAACCGTGCGCCTGCACGTGGAGGACGACACCGGTGCTGCAGCCAGAGCCATCTCCCATCCTCACGGATGCCGACATCGAGATCAGCGACTTCCATCTGGAGCAACCCAGCCTCGATGACGTGTTCCTGGCCCTCACGAAGGATCAGGCCCATCGGATACCGACCAATCGAGGTCCTCGGACCAATCGAACCCCTCGGCGACACCGACTACGGCATCCCGACCGCCGGAAGCCTCCGATGAGACCAACGAAGCAGGTGTGAAATGAGCAGCCAGACGACAGCGCGCACCGGGCAGGCGGTTCCCGCCCTGGACGTCGACATGTCGATGAACCGCCCAAGCGGTATGGCGGCGCTCATCTACGACGGCGGAATCACCACCTGGCGCAACCTCGTGGTCCTTCCCCGGACACCCGAATTGCTGTTCTTCACCCTCGTGCAGCCCGTGATGTTCGTGGTGCTGTTCAACTACGTCTTCGGCGGAGCCATCGGGGCATCGCTCCCTCCGGGCGTGTCCTACGCGCAGTTCCTGATCCCGGGGATCCTCGTGCAGACGATCATCTTCGGCTCCGCGGCCACCTCGGTCGGCCTGGCTGAAGACCTCTCAAAGGGCATCGTAGACCGATTCCGCAGCCTTCCGATCAGCCAGATCCGCCGTACTCGTGGGGCGCATCAGCTCCGACACCGTCAGGCTGTTCCTCGTGACGCTCGTCGTGATCCTGGTGGGATTGTTGGTCGGCTTCCGGTTCGAGGGCGGATTGCTCGCAGGAGCGATGATGATCGTGACCGCGGTCGCCTTCGGTTGGGCCATGAGCTGGATCATGGCCAACATCGGACTCCGGGTGAAGGATCCGGAGACTGCTCAGACCGCCGGGTTCGTGTGGCTGTTCCCCCTCAGCTTCATTTCTTCGGTCTTCACCCCTGTGACAACGATGCCCGCATGGCTTCAGCCGATCGCGCGGAACAACCCGGTGACACTGATTGCGAACCTCGTCCGCGGGTTCTCGATGGGTCAGGTGACCATGTCCATGGTGGTTCCGGCAGTCCTGTGGATCGTGGGCATCACGGTGGTCTTCGCACCGCTTGCGGTGCGGCGCTACCGCACTGTCTGACCCCATTTGTCGTATGCCCAGAGTGCCCGGGTAAAGAACTCACGGGCAGCAATCCGCCCGACCGATCGCTCCGAACCTCCTGCCAACCGGGTGCACCGCGCACCCCGAAACAGGAGGAACCACCTATGAGGTTGAGACACAAATTGACCGGCCTGGTCGCAGCAACAGGGCTTCTCGCCGGCGCAGCAGTGACAGCGCCTACCGTCGGTGCAAGTGAGGCAGAGGCGCCGCCGGCCGCCGAGGCGCCGACCTCGTTGGCGCAGGTGCTGCTGTCCGACGGCGACACCTTCGACCGCAACCCATATGACTTCGACATCCTGACCGAGGCCGTGCTCGCCGTTCTCGAGGCGAAGCCGGATTCCCCGGTCGGTCTGCTGACCGATGGAAACGTCGAACTGACTGCGTTCATCCCCAACGACCGGGCCTTCTGGGCGCTCGTGGGTGACCTCACCGGCCGCTACTACGGCTTCTTCTCGGTCAACGAGCAGAAGGTGTTCAACGCTGTGGCGTCACTGGGCATCGACACCATAGAAACGGTGCTGCTCTACCACGTGGTCCCCGGAGCACCGATCGACTCCGACACCGCCGCCAACGTTCCGTTCAACACGGCACTGACGACGGCCCAGGGTGGGGTCATCAAGGTGAAGCCACTTGTCCCGGCATGGAAGTGGGTCGTCCTCGGCGACCAGGACCCCAACGACTGGGATCCATTCCTCGTGCCCAGCAAGTTGGATATCAACAAGGGCAATCCGCAGATCGCACACGGTATCGCTTTCGTGTTGCGGCCGGCTGACCTCTGATCGGCCAGCGCTGATCCAACGAGGACTCCGATCACGGCTGACGCCCAAAGAGAGCAAACTGATCGTCGTGGCGCTGCAACGGTGCAGCGCCACGACGATCAGTTCGGCAAGCGATCAGGCAGCTTCGGCAACGCTCAGGCGCACCTCGGCGCGCGCCAGCGCCGAGGCAGCCTCGGGATCATCGGGATCCGCACGCAGGGCGTCGTTGGCACGTTCCTTCGCTGCTTCGGCCCTGGGGACGTCGATCGTGTCAGCCAGCTCGGCCACATCGGAGAGCACCGTGATGGTGGTGTTCCCCTCCTCGTCGGTGGGCGACACTTCCACGAAGCCCTGGTGGACCGCGATGATCGTGGTCTCGTCCGCCCCGACGATCTTCACCGGATGGGTCTGCAGTACGCCGATGAACGGTACGTGTCCGGGTTGGAAGGCGATGTCGCCTGCAGTGGTACGGCACACGACCATCAATGCCTCTCCTGAATAGGAGATCCGCTCGGGGCTTACCAGCTCTACCTTCAACGCCATGTCAGGCCTTGGCCTCTAGTTCCTTGGCCTTGCGCATCACGTCGTCGGCACCGCCCACGTTGAAGAACGCCTGTTCGGGCAGGTGATCGAGATCGCCGTTGACGAGCATCTCGAAGCTCTCCACGGTGTCTTCCACCGGGGTGAAGATGCCAGGCAGGCCGGTGAACACCTCGGCCACGAACATCGGTTGGGCCAGGAACTTCTGGATCCGACGGGCACGGTTGACCGAGATACGGTCCTCCTCGGAGAGTTCGTCGATGCCGAGGATCGCGATGATGTCCTGCAGCTCCTTGTACCGCTGCAACATCTCCTGGACGCGCCGGGCAACTGCGTAATGGCGATCGCCCACGACCTCCGGGGTGAGGATCGAGGAGCTCGAAGCCAGCGGGTCCACCGCCGGGTAGATACCCAGCGAGGCGATGTCGCGGCTCAGCTCGGTGGTGCCGTCGAAGTGGGTGAACGCAGTGAACGGTGCGGGGTCGGTGTAGTCGTCGGCAGGCACGTACACGGCCTGCAACGAGGTGATCGACCGACCACCTGTGGAGGTGATGCGCTCCTGGAGCTGGCCCATCTCGTCGGCGAGGGTCGGCTGGTAGCCCACGGCAGCCGGCATACGACCTAGCAGGGTGGACACCTCGGAACCGGCTTGTGTGAACCTGAAGATGTTGTCGATGAACAACAACACGTCCTGGCCCTGGACATCGCGGAAGTACTCTGCCATCGTGAGCGCCGAGAGGGCTACCCGCAGCCGCACACCTGGCGGCTCATCCATCTGGCCGAACACGAGAGCTGCCTTGTCGAGCACCGAACCGCTCTCGCCGAGAGCGGTCTCGCCCATCTCGATCAGGAGGTCGGTACCTTCACGGGTGCGTTCGCCCACACCTGCGAATACCGACACGCCGCCGAACTGACTGGCCACACGGTTGATCATCTCGGTGATGAGAACGGTCTTGCCCACCCCGGCACCGCCGAACAGGCCGATCTTGCCACCCTGCAGGTAGGGGGTCAGGAGGTCGATGACCTTGATGCCGGTCGGGAACATCTGGGCCTTGGGCTCCAGGGAGTCGAACGAAGGGGCCTGGCGATGGATGGCCCAACGCTCGGAGGCATCGATGTGATCGACGTCGAGGGGCTCGCCCAGGACGTTGAAGACGTGACCGAGGGTCACGTCACCGACGGGCACCGTGATGCCGGAACCGGTGTTGCGCACCTCGGTGCCGCGCACGAGGCCATCGGTCGGCTTCATGGCGATCGCTCGGACCCGACTGTTTCCGATCTGCTGCGCGACCTCGGCGACCACCACCACGTCGTCGTCACCTTCGACCTCGATCGTGAACTCGAGCGCGGTATTGATCTCCGGTAGGGCGGATGGGGGGAACTCCACATCGACCACCGGCCCGGCGATGGCGACGATGCGCCCGACGTCCTGGGCGGTTGCGCTCTGTTGGGTTTCGGTAACCGTCATCTTTGTATCTCCTCGTGGCTTGACCAGTTGGCCAGCTCGGCTATCTGCTCAGAAGGAATCGTGGCCGAGCACATGACGCATGTGCTCACCCACGTGTTTGGGGAAAGGGTCAGAGAACATGTTGTCGAGGATGAGGTCCTCGGGTTCGCCGCGGTCGTCCGCGAGCGCCTCCGCACCGCCGATGATCTCCATGATCTCCGTGGTGATCGCATCCTGACGAACCTGGTTGATCTTGCGGGTGAGCTTGGTGATCAGCTCTTCGGCATTGTCTGTTGCTGCCTTCATGGCCCTCTGGCGCGAAGCGAGCTCCGAGGCTGCGGAATCCAACATGGCAGCGAAGAGGCGGGCCTCCACGTAGCGCGGCAACAGAGACTCGAGAACCTGCGAGGGTCCGGGTTCGAACTCGAATCCGGCGGTGGCCCGGGCATCCCCCGCGTCGGCGATGGTCTCCGCCGGTTCCAGCGGTAGGAAGCGCCGCACCACAGGTTCCTGGGAGCCCATCGAGATGAATCGTGTGTAGACGAGGTAGATCTCGTCGCAGCCACCGTTGATGAACAGGTCGCTCACCCGGGCAGCAACCGCAGCCGCATCCTCGAACGTGGGCTTCTCGGAGAAGCCCGTGAACTCGGCGTCGATCGGGTAGTGCCGGAACCTGAAGTAGTCCGATGCCTTGCGGCCCAGAGTCACAAGGGCGTATTCGCGGCCCTTGCTCCGGGCATCGGAGATCTCGCGCTCGGCGACCTTGATGACCGACGAGTTGAACGCGCCTGCCAATCCACGGTCGGCCGCCACCACGACCACACCGATCTTGTGAGGGTTGTCGACCTGGTGGAGGAGTGGATGGTCGACCTCCGCCCCACCTGCAGCGAGGTCGGCGATGACCTCGGTGATACGTTCGGCGTACGGGCGGGCTTCAGCCGCTCTGGCCTGGGCCTTGGCCACACGGGTGGCCGCGATCAACTCCATGGCGCGGGTGATCTTCTTCATGTTCTGCGTGCTGGCTATGCGCCGCCGCAGTACCCGTTCCTGTGCGCCTGCCATTGCTCAGGCACTCTCCCCGGAACCGCTGTCCGCTTCGGATCCCCCGGAGTCGGATCGGTCGATCTGCTCTTCGGGCAGATGGCGGGGTTCACTCTTGACGCTGGTGTCCGCCTCACCCTGGTCAGCTGCATCCGGCGCATCTCCCGCGGGAGTCGACGGTACGAACTGCTGCGCATAATCCTTGATGATGGCCTCGAAAGCGTCCTCGTCTTCGATCTTTCCCGACTCGCGGATCTGATCGAGCACGACTCCGTGACGGGTGGAGAACCATTCCAGAAGACCATCTGCGAAGCGGGCCACGTCGTCTGTCTCGACTTCGTCGAGGTAGCCCCTGGTGCCCGCGAAGATCACGACGCACTGCTCTTCGACCGGCATCGGGGAGTTGATCCCCTGCTTGAGCAACTCGGTGAGACGGTAGCCACGCTCGAGCTGGGCCTTGGACACGGCGTCGAGATCCGAACCGAATGCTGCGAATGCCTCGAGTTCACGGAACTGCTGGAGATCCGACTTGAGGGTGCCCACTGCGGTCTTCATCGCCTTGATCTGCGCGGCGGAACCTACCCGGGACACCGAGATTCCGACGTCCACGGCCGGACGCACACCCGATTTGAACAGGTCATCCTGCAGGAAGATCTGGCCATCGGTGATCGAGATCACATTGGTCGGGATGAACGCCGAGACATCGCCGGCCTTGGTCTCGATGATCGGCAGAGCCGTCAGAGAGCCGGCCCCGTTCTCATCGGAGAGCTTGGCGGCACGCTCCAACAGGCGACTGTGGAGGTAGAACACGTCACCCGGGTATGCCTCACGGCCCGGCGGACGACGCAACAGCAACGACACCTGGCGGTAGGCCTCGGCCTGTTTGGAAAGGTCGTCGTACACGATGAGGGCGTGTTCGCCGTTCTCCATCCAGTGCTGGCCCATGGCGCAGCCCGAATACGGAGCCAGGTACTTGAATGGCGCCGGATCAGATGCCGCAGCCACCACGACCACCGTGTACTCCATGGCACCCTTCTCGGCGAGCGTTGCAACGGTCTGCGCAACCGTGGATGCCTTCTGACCGATGGCCACGTAGATGCACTTCACGCCGAGCCCGCGCTGGTTCAGGATCGTGTCGACTGCGACTGTTGTCTTGCCGGTCTTGCGGTCACCGATGATCAGCTCCCGCTGGCCCCGTCCGACGGGGATTAGCGAATCGATCGACTTGATGCCGGTCTGCATCGGCTCGTGCACCGGCTTGCGGCCCATGATCCCAGGAGCCTGGATCTCCATGCGACGTGGATGGGTGTTGGTCAGCGCGCCCTTGCCGTCGATCGGTTCGCCGAGGGTGTTCACGACGCGACCGAGCACGCCGTCGCCCACCGGCACCGACAGGATGTCACCGGTGGCCCGGACACTCTGGCCTTCTTCGATGGAATCGACTTCGCCGAGGACGACCGCTCCGATGGACTCCTCGTCCAGGTTCAGCGAGAGACCCAGCACACCGGATTCGAACTCGAGAAGTTCGTTCACCGCCGCATCGGGTAGGCCCGATACGCGGGCGATGCCATCTCCCACCTCGACCACGCGGCCGACCTGGGTGAGGCTCGCCTCAGGGGTGAACCCCTCGAGGTTCTTTCGGATTGCGGCGGTGATGTCGCCGGTATTGATCGTTAGCTCAGCCACGAATACTCCTCGAATGGGCACGGACGGGTCACCGGCCGCGGAATGTAAGTTCTCATTTCCTCGGCTGCGCCTCGGAAACACAAATGCTCTTCTAACAGGCGTCTCGCCTGTCGGCTCGCCGACATCAGAAGGCTTCACGAAGTTGGTTCAAGCGGGTGCGGACCGAACCATCGATGACCTCGTCACCGATTTGGGTCACGACTCCGCCCATTACGGATGGATCAACAACATTGTGCACCGTCACCGGCCGTTCCAGCTTTGCGCTGAGCGCTTCAGTGAGCCTTGCGATCTGCTCACCGGTGAGCGCAACGGCCGACCGCGCCTCGGCGACGACCGCGCCTTCACCGCTGGCGACGATACGTCCGATCTCTTTGGTGAGCTCGGGAAGTTCTCCACCTCGGCCGGTGGCGACGATCATCGATGCCAGGGCCACCGTGGTGCGCGACGCACCATCCACCAGAAGATCCTCGATCACCTGGGCGCGGCGCTCTACCGGCAGCTTGGAATCGCCGAGGGTCTGGCGCAGGGTGTTGTCGGCTGCCACGGCATCGCCGAGGGTCTGGAGTTCCTCGGTGACCGCCTCGAGTTCGTCCTCGGCGGCAGCGATCGCGATGAGCCCCTCGGCGAATGCGGTTGTGCGGGTTTCGGTCATGTCAATCCGTTTGTGGGTTTGATTGATGGAGAGTTCGGTTGCTTCTGCCGGGCCATGGTTCCGCAGAAGACAGTGCTACGGAGCAACCTGTCAGTTCTGGCTGCCGATGTTGTTGATGTAGGCGTCGATCAGGTGCTGTTGCGAATCATCACCGAGTTCCTCGGTCACGACTCGTTCGGCTGCTCCGTACGCAAGGCGGGAAAGCTCGCCCGAGAGCTCGGCCTCGGTCTGCGAGCGCGTCGCCGCGAGGTCGATAGCAGCACGCTCGTACACCGCTGCCACGTCGCGCTCGGTACGGGCTGCGATATCTGTGGTGAGTGCATCAGCGGACTGACGGGCATCTTCGAGGATCCGCGCGGCCTCGGCGTCGGAGTCAGCCAATGCTGCCTTGATGCCGTCACGGTCTGCCTCGGCCGATGTTCGAGCCGTGGATGCACCATCGAGGCTCGACTGGATCCCGGAGGTGCGCTCAGAGAAGTACTTGCGCGCCGGTTCACTGCCGAACTTCCAGAGAAGTCCGATCACGATCAGGAAGGACAGACTTCCCCAGAAGACCTCCCACAGATCATGGGGTAGCCAGAAGCCGTTGGTCGCATTTTCTGCGGCCAGGAGAAATCCCGGATTGTTCATCGGTTGGCCTCCAGGTAGGTCTCAACGGTGCCCCGGTGGCTCTCGAGAGCCAGGTCGGAATCGACGACCTTGGACGCAGCCGTAACCGCCAGGTCGACCACGTCGCCGCCCATCTGGCTGATGGCGGATTCGCGCGCCGAGTCGAGTTCGGCCATGGCGCGCTGGCGCTGTGCGGCAACTTCCGCCTCAGCAGCAGCGATCGCCTCGGAGCGTTCCGCTTCTGCGGCCGACCGAGCCTGTTCGATCACCTCGGCGGCGCGGGTGCGCGCCTGGGCGATTGTGGTGTCGTAGTCGCGCCGCACCTGTTCAGCAGCTGACTTGGCGGCCTCGGCAGCCTCGAGATCCTCGATCTCCTTGGTGCGCCTCTGCTCGCGTGCCTTCATGAGAGGCGGCAGGAGCCAATAGCGCATGAGGATCCACAGCACGAAGAACGCGATCGCCCCCCAGAACAGCTCCCCCATGTTGTCGGGAACCACCGGGTTGATGGCGCTCGGATCCTCCTCGGCCGCGAGGACGAGAAGTGAGGACAGCATCAGACGAACTTCAAGAGGATGAAGACCACGAATCCGATCAGGGCGAGCGCCTCGGTGAAGGCGATGCCGAGGAACATCGTGGTCTGGACCTGTCCGGCCGACTCGGGCTGGCGGGCCATTGCCTGAACGGCCTGGCCTACGAGGTAGCCGATGCCGATGCCGGGGCCGATGGCGGCGAGGCCATAGGCCATGCCGGCGCCGGAGGCTCCGGCGATCCCCTTCTCTTCGGCGGCCGTGAGGGGCTGGGCCTGGGCCAGGATCTCAGCTGCAGCATGTGTGAGTGCGCTCATTGGTCTGTTTTTCTCCTGTTCAGCGGACGGAATCCGCTCTCTTGCTGGTCGGGGGCCGGACTTGGGCCGACCCCGTGATCAGAAACTGTGTGGATTGTGGACTGTTGTCGAAACTGTGATCAGTGCGCTGGGTGGAGTGCCCCACCGATGTACACGGCGGTCAACAGCGAGAAGATGAATGCCTGCAGGAAGGCCACCATGAATTCGAATCCGGTGAAGGCAACGAGCATTGCGAACGAGAGGCCGCCCACCACGATGAGGAGACTCCCACCCACCAAGGTGATCGTGAGAACCGTGAAGGTGACCAGGAGGATGTGGCCGGCCAGCATGTTGGCGAAGAGCCGCACTGCGAGTGAGAACGGACGGATCAGGAAGGTCGAGAGGAACTCGATGGGAGTCACCAGGAGGTACAACGCCTTGGGCACCCCCGGCGGGAACAGCGCATCCTTGAGGTAGCCCAGCTTGTGGTGTTTGAGTCCCACGCCGATGAACATCACCCAGGCCACAATGGCCAGGATCAATGGGTTCGCCATGCGTGCGTTCGCCGGCATCTGCGCAGTCGGGATGACCTCGAAGAAGTTGCCTATGAAGATGAAGAAGAACATCGACACGAGCATCGGCAGGTATCGCATGCCGTCGGGACCGATGGCCGGCAGGACCACCTGCTGTTCGACGAAGTCGATGGAACTCTCGGTGAAGTTCTGGATGCCCCTGGGCACCAAGGAAGCCTTGCGACCACCCAGCCAGAACAGGATCACCGGCACGAGCATCGAGATCAGCGAGATGACACCGATCTTGTTCAGACCGAACAACTGATCCTGGCCGAACGCACTGGGCCATTTCACGATCAGGTTTATGGGCGGGAACTCCACACCTCCACCACCGTCTTCGGCGGCGAGGAGGATCGCAGGGTTACTGAGAACTGAGAGCATCTACGCGGGCTCCTGTTTTTCGGGCAGATAGGGGTTGGGTTCCGGTTCGGGGCGAAGCCCGGGGAACGCCAACGACGAGGAAATATGGCGCATCTCCCAGAAGAGGAGCACCAGGTGTGTTGCGACGAGGGTCACCCCGAAAGGCACCAGTTCGAGCCAGGGGGCGTCCTTGACGAGCAGGACGGCGATGAAGATGAGCCCCAGGCGCATCAAGAATCCGAACATCGCGGCGGCACCCATTGCGGCGGCGGAGATACGCCCGCTGACCTTGAGCATCCAACCTGCGAGGAGAAAGTTCACGACCACGATGGCGATCGCATACAGCGTGGAGATCACACCGTCGACACCCCATCCGGCCAGGCTGATGAGAACCGCCACCGGCAGGATCCACAGCGCGCGCTTGGCGATGTCGACGGCCACAGCCATCGCAGGCGAGGGACCCTCTACCCTTACGGTCATCGGATCGGCGACCGTACTCATCGCACAGGGTCCTTCGAAACCACAGGGTCCTTCGAAACCACAGGGTCATTCGAAACCACAGGGTCATTCGAAGTGCCGATCGCGGTTGCAGTCGCGTACTGGTGGCGATAGCGGAAGTAGATCGAGATGCCGGCGCCGACTGCGCCCCAGAGCGTGAACAAGACGGTGAGCAGGGGACGCGTGCCGAACACACCGTCGAGCAACAGGCCCACCAGGGCCATCAGCACAGGGCCCAGGACCAACTCGAACGAACCCGCGCTCCGGTGGGCCGCGTCTGAGAGTGCTGCTGATGCGGAGTTTTCCGTGGTCATCGGAACCGTCGATATCTCGGGGGACACATCCCGGCGGAGGAACCATCGGGATGTCTGTGATGTGGTGGTGAAGCCATGTATTCGAACACTCGTGAGGGTGCTCTCATGAGTACTTGGGAAGGTCCTTGAGATCGTGCTTCTGAATTGCTTGTGAAAGTATTCGCAATCTAGGAGGCCACCCGGCGCGGGAGCAAATCCTCGGCGCCGACGGGAGTGGATCCCCGGGTTCCGGGAATGCCGGATCAGGGGACTTCGGGTCGCCTCACCGCAGGTCGGGTGCCTGGTTCGACACGGGCACCTGAGCCGGATTCGCAGCCGGAGGCGGCTGGGGAGACGTGGGCTCGAGTCCGGACGCCCTTTCTATGGCATCAACGACGCGGTCTGTTTCGGCACGGTTCTCATAGACCATCCGGAGCAACCAGAACCTCATGAAACGGGCCAGCGAGTAGCGAACGAAGAGGGCTGCGCCTGCAACCGCCAACAGGATGCCCAACAGCACACCGGATGCAGTGAAGGCGCGCTGATCGGCGGGCGAGTCGCCGGCGTTTATGGTCTGCACGGCTCCCATGATGCCCAGGGCGACACCGGCGACCACCAGGACGATACCCACGATGAGCATCCAACGCTCGGTTGCGGCACCCGCTCCCTTGAGACCTATTCGGCCCATCTCCTGGCGGAATTCACTGACTCGCGCCGACTCGACCTCGTTCGACGCGGTTGGGATCTGGTTATCACTCACTGCTCATCACACTCCAAGGTAGGCAGCTGACAATTCGTTCTCTATTTCCGACGGCGGGCCCACTCGCGCGCACCAGGCCGTTCACCATCACCGCGGCGAGATCCGCCACGCCCAGCACGGTGCGCGCGAACTGTTCCACCACGAGGATGGAAGTACCGCCTCGTGCAATCTGGGCGACGATTCCGTAGAGCTCCTCGACGACGAGGGGGGCGAGCCCCATCGACAATTCATCGAGGAGGAGAACCGCTGGTTCCACAGCCAGACCTCGCGCCATTGCGAGCATCTGCTGCTCACCACCGGAGAGGGTCCCTGCAATCTGTCCCCGCCTTTCCCCGAGACGGGGAAAGCGTTGGTAGGCAACTTCCTCGACATGGTCCATGCCCACACCCGCATACGTGAACATGAGCAGGTTCTCCTTGACCGTGAGGTTAGGGAAGATGCCCTTGCCTTCGGGGATGGTCACCACCCCCTTGCGTGCCAGGTCCTCAGCGGGCACACCGGTGACGTCCACACCAGCCATGTAGACCTTGCCGGCGGTCGGCGCCATCAGACCGCAGGCGACCGAGATGGTTGTGGTCTTGCCCGCGCCATTGGGTCCGAGAAGCGCGAGCACCGCACCTTCGGGAACCGCGAGGTCGACTCCGTGGAGTACCTGGATGCCTCCGTAGGCCGCAGTTACCCCGCGTAGCTCCAGGAGCGGTTTTGTGCCACCGGGGGATGTGGTGTCCCGCGGGAGGAGATCGTTGTTGGTGGAACTACCCCCAAGGTTCGCGCTACCGGGCCCGATCATGTGGAAGCTCCCAGATATGCGGCGACGACCGCATCATTGGCGCGCACCGTTTCAGGATCGCCAGACGCGATGACCGAACCGAAGTCGAGAACGTAGATGCGTTCGCAGACCTCCATCACAAGACCGACATCGTGTTCGACCAACAGGATCCCCAGCCCGGCGTGGGCCAGGGACACGAGCAGTTCGCCGAAGGTCCGGGTCTCATTGTCATCGAGGCCTGATGCAGGCTCGTCAAGCAGGAGGACCGACGGACGTGCCCCGAGGGCACGTCCCAACTCTACGAGGCGTGCCTGCCCTGTCGGCAGCGACCCGACCGGCACATCGGCCAGTTCGTCGAGTCCGAGTCGTTCGAGAATGATGTCGACCTCAGCGGCAGCGGGCAGGTTGCTGTCGCTTGCCAGGAACTGCCTGGCCACGGCGCCCCTGCGTTGCCAGGTGTTTCGGATCTCTATGCCGGCAAGAACGTTGTCGGCAACACTCAGCGACGAAAAGACCTCGAGGCGCTGGAAGGTTCTGCCGAGGCCGAGTCGGGCGCGTCGGTGCGTGGGGAGTCGTGACACGTCGTGGGCCATGATCCGGACCGACCCTGCGGTCGGTGTGACCACTCCACAGATGGCATTGAACAATGTGGTCTTACCCGCTCCATTCGGACCGATGAGTCCGACGACCTCACCCTGGCCAACCTCGAGAGACACGTCACTGAGGGCCTGATGCCCTCCGAAACGCACGGTGACTCCGCTCACTTCGAGCACGCTCATAGAGCTTTCACTCCCCGGCTCCCGTCGGCACCCTGCAACGCTCCGAGGGCGTCGGCCGTCGGAGCCTCGAGCATCGCCTCGTCGATACCGAGAGCCGACGCGGCGGCCATCGCCTCACTCGTGAGCAGCGGCGTTCCGAGTCCCAGCACGTCGGGCGAAGGCGCCGGGTCCACCATGCGTCCCGTTGGGTCTTCGCCGAGGATCCCCATGGTCAGCAAGGCTGCCAGGACCGTCCAACCGAGGATCGCAAGTAGCCGGAACCCGACCGAACCGATCGCAGACTCCCATGGAATCATCGCGGTGAACGCAACCATCACGATCAACCAGATGGCGGTAGGTGCGACCCGACCGACACGCCGTTCGCCGGGTGGTGGCAGGAGTGCCGGGAGCACCGGCAGAACCGCGAACGCGAGTACCACGAGAGCTGCGAACAGGCCCCAGTTCGCTATCAATTCGGTGCGAGCGGCGAGCCACAGCGCGCTGGCGATCGCAATGGCTGTCGCGATCGCCTCACCCGACCTCGAGAATGCCCGGTAGGCATCGCCGATCTCGGCCGCGGCACCGTCGGGGCTGCGGCCGAGGCTGACACCCATGAAGCCCGGCATCACCGACATCAACTGGGTGACCGAGGCATTGAAGAACCCGAACACCCCGACTGCATTGGCCGCCAGTGCAGTCGTGGCAAGGGGTGCCATGCCCAACAAGAGTCCACCCAGGAGGGCGCCGCCCACCGAACCGATTCCACCGACGACCGCCAGCATCGTGATCGGGAGCGACTGGTCGAGGCTGAAATCATCGGCCACGAACGTACGACCGGCGAGGGCTCCCCCGGCGCCCGCGATTGCAGCTGAAAGGGCGAACACCCCGACCTTGGTGGAGGTGAGATTGAGACCCAGCGTCGCGCACGCCACAGGCGAGTCGCTCATCGCATTGAGTCGACGACCCCACGACGAACGCCGCAGTTTCACCAGGACATTCGCGATCAACGCGAACGCGATCGCCAACACGACCAGCTGACCGAAGTCCGAGTTCACTTCCAGAGGTCCGACCGAGAGATAGGGAACAGATGCGGTGCTACCCGGCATGAGGTCCTGTTGCTGGAAGACCATCCAGTAGCAGAAGATGGCGAATGCCGCGGTTGCCAGGGCCAGGTAGATCCCGCTCAGGCGGAGTGCGGGCAGTGCAACTATCCCACCGACCGCAGCACAGATGACCACTGCCACGAACACCCACAGGAGGTCGCCACTCGCACCCCAGTTGGCCATGACCACTGCACCGATTCCCGTGAACGTCAGTTGCGCAAGTGAGATCTGGCCCGAGTAGCCGGTAAGTGGAACGAGGGACAACGTCGCGATGGCGAAGCCGAAGCCCTTGAGCATCGTGTTGAGGTCGGGCCCACTCATGAGCGAACCGATTCCGATAATGGCTGCAACCAGGAACAGGCCGCCGATCAGAGCGAGACGCTGGCTGGGTATCGGCATCGGCCTGCGAACACGTCCGAGGCTGTGAGCGCGCAGACTCACCTGCGGTTGGACCATGATCACCACGAACAACATGATCGCTGGCACCGCCTGCTGCAGGTTGCCGAGAGCGATGGGTCCCCAAGCCGCAGTCGAGGGCAGGTATGCACCCACATAGGAAATCGAAAGCCCCAGGATGATCGACCCGATGAAGGCCCCGGAGATACTGCGCAACCTTCCCACAACCGCAGCCGCGTAGGCGTTGACCACGAGCAGCGTGAGGGGTATCACCGAAGGAGCCTGCTCCGAGGCGAGAAGGACACCGGATACCGCTGCCAGCGAGGCTCCCAGTGCCCAAGAGATCATGGAGGTTCGTCCCGGTCGACCGCCGTTCAACTTGAGAAGCGAACTGTCGTCGACCACCGCCCGCATGGCGATCCCCAGGCGGGTGCCCCGAAGGATGAAGCGAAGCGCGATCGCAACGATGACAGCAACGCCGATGGTGAGAAGACGTTGGCCGGTGAGTGTGACTCCGGCGAGCCTGATCTCTCCGGTGCTGACGAGGCTGCCGAGCGGGCGCGCCTGGTCCTCCGGCCAGATCCAGAGCGCGATGAAGATGAGCGCGACCATCAACGAGACGGTGACGACGATCTTCACCACCTCCTGGGCACCCTCGATGCCCCGCATGATGACCCGTTCTACCCCGGCTCCGAACAGCGGCGCCATCACGAGCACGACCAGGAAGAATGCCGGCCACGTCGGGACCCCCCACGCCACGTGCACCTGCCAGTAGGTGAATGCCGCGATCATCCCGAACGCGCCGTGGGCGAAGTTGAAGATTCCCGACGTCGTGTATGTCACCACGAGACCGCTCGAAGCGATCGCAAAGATTGCAGCCTGGGACAGTCCGAGGACGGTGAAGGTCAGGAACTTGTCCACAACATCACTTTCTGCAGCGCTGCCATTTGCCCATGCGCCATGAATCCCCCTGATTGCAGTTCAATCGGCCGCCCGAGTCGCTGACACTATTCCACGCGAACGCCGACGCGCGACGCTTTCGCCGGTCCCGTGCGATCTGCGAACCGTTGTCTCGTGCACATGCCGAGAACCGCCGCCGGAGAGGAGGATCTGACACGCTTCGGTGAGCCTGCACCCGACGCCCCTAGAGCGGCTGATCGGGTCCGACTACACCCTCGCCCGCATTGGCAGGGACCTCGACCACCGCGTCATCCGCACAAGCGAACCCGTCGCCGGCGTCCTCACTGCTGTCGATCTCCGGATACAGCCGCTCGAATTCACCCGCCGCATTCACGGTCAACAACATCGCACATTCGGGCGAAGAGCCACCCTCCGGGCCCGGATCAGTGGGCCCGTGGAGACCGCCTGCAGTCCAGTCATCCACAGCTGCCGCTGACTCGAGAACGCACGCCCGGGTGAGCACGTTGTCATTCGAGGCCGCACAGCCATTGGCCGCGGTGGCGAACAACAACCACGCGGAGAAGCTCTGCATACCGAGTACGGCCACCTTCCCGTCGTCGGTGTTCTGCTCGAGGATGTCGAGGTATTGCTGGACCGCGGGCCACTTGTCAGCCTCCTCGAAAGGATGGAAGCCCGATCTCACGATCGACCCCTCGGCGTTCCCGACGCCGGCTGAATCGACGAACACCGGGTCATAGACATTGGTTTCGAGCACGGGGTAGCCATCCCAACCCTGCTCCCGCAGTGTCTTGACCATCGAACCGAGATTCGTCGGCTCCCCCACCCAGTGCATCGATTTGGCTCCGCTGCGGATCACCTTCTGGGCGAGCGGGGTCCAGTCGGTCACACCCACGGGCGGATAGTCGAAGGTTCCCGCCACCTCGCCACCCTCGCCCTCGATGACCGCGACCGCCTGGTTCTTGACGGCCTCCAGGGACGGCAGGTCGCCCCACACAACTGCCATCGACTCCGCCTCATCGGGGTGCAGTTCGGCGAAGTTCCGGAACCACAGGGAGGTGGATTCGGCCGCCGGATGCGGGATCGGCTGTATCTGACCGTTCGACTCCGACTTCTGGGGCGAGTTCGTGAAACCCGGGATGTCCGCAAGTGCACATTCGTGGAAATCCGATCCAGGCTTACCGGAGAACTCCAGGTCGTCCTGGACGTATCCACCGCCGACCATCATGAACACGCTGTTGCATGCCTTGGCCATCGCGCTGTTTACCTCGAGGACCTTCCCATCGAGATCAACCAGCTCTATGGGCATTCCACCGATGCCTCCCTGGTCGTTGCACCATTCGAGAAGGCGACCGAAGCGTCCCAGAGTTCCTTGTTGAGTCCGGGACGTATCTGACTGGCGCGGTCGTTGGCCACGCCGAGGCGCAACACATCGGCGGAACCACCTGCCTCATCGGGCTCCACCGTGAAGTCACCATCACCACAGGGTGATTCCAGATCACCGAAGGAATCGACGGCCTCGACCGGTGAGGGGGCATCGGCGCCCCGGGGGGTCTCCTCCTGCTGGGCGCCTTCTGACCTTGTTGCGGGCCGCACACGATGTAGCCAACAACACGGCCACCGCGCAAGGCGATCATGCGTCCTCGCGGGCGTTTGCTCCGACTGATGGAACCGGCCGACTTCGTGGAACTGAACGACATCTGGGACTTCCCTTGATCGAGCGCTGGCTTCACCGACAGGGCTCGCGCCCTTGTGAGTGCCCAGCGGGTCTGCCACGATGGGGGCGAATCTGACAGTCCGTCAGATTCTCCGAAACCCGACTGCGAAAACTACAGGAGCCCCTTGTGGACCTCGTAATCACCAACGCAACAATCGTCGACGGCACTGGCGCTGCGCCATGGGTCGGTGAGGTGGGAGTAGCCGACGGACGCATCGTCGCTGCTCGGAGAGACCGGCTCGACCCCACGTGGCGAGGCCACACGCGTCCTCGATGCCGAGGGATTGGTGCTCAGCCCGGGGTTCGTGGATCCACACACCCACTACGACGCACAGCTTCTGTGGGATCCGTCGCGCGAGCCCCTCGAACATCCACGGAGTCACCACCGTGATCGCCGGCAACTGTGGATTCACCCTGGCTCCTGTCAGCGCCGAGTGACGGCGAATACACAGCCGCGATGCTCGCACGGGTTGAAGGTATGCCCCTGCCCGCTCTGAAACAGGGCATCGACTGGAGTTGGAACGCGACCGGCGAGTACCTCGACCGTCTTGAGGGCAACCTGGGCGTGAACGCCGGCTTCCTCGTGGGCCACTGTGCGCTGCGTCGCGAGGTCATGGGCCCTGACGCGGTCGGCAATGAAGCCACCCCCGAACAACTGGACAGGATGCGCGAGGTACTCGCTGAGAGCCTCGACGCAGGCGGACTCGGACTTATCCACCACCCGGTCCCGCACCCACTCCGACGGGGACGACCAACCCGTGGCCTCGCGTTGGGCGACCGAGCAGGAGCTCATGGCGCTGCGCGAGGTCGTCTCCGAACACGATGGCACCACCCTGGAGTTCGCGTCCGACGGCTGCCTCGATGGATTCGATGACGAGGAGGTCGACTTCATGACCCGTTTCTCGCTCACCGCCAACCGCCCGCTCAACTGGAACGTCCTCACCGTCGACAGTCACGCCCCCGAGCGCTACCAGAACCAGTTGGCGGCGATGGACCGCTGCCGAGAAGCAGGTGCCAGGGTCGTGGCCCTGACCATGCCCATCATCGTGCCGATGAACATGAGCTTCCTCAACTTCTGTGGACTCAACCTGATGCCGGATTGGGGCGACATCCTGGGTCTTCCGGTGCCCGAACGCATGGAACGCCTGCGCGACCCGGAGACCCGCCGATTCATGGTCGAGCGGGCGGCGAGCCCCGATGCCGGAGTCTTCGCCCGGCTCACCGGTTGGGACGGCTACGTGATCGGCGACACGTTCTCCGACGCCAACGAGGGTCTGACCGGCCGCCGGGTCGGGGACATCGCCGCCGAGCGGGGCGATGAGCAACCCTTTCGACACGCTCGTCGACATCGTCCTTGCCGACGATCTGCGAACCGTCCTGTGGCCCGGCGCCACCGACAACGACCCGGAGTCGTGGGAACTGCGCCGCCAGGCCTGGGACCACCCTTCGGTGATGCTCGGAGGTTCCGACGCCGGGGCCCACCTCGACCGCATGCAGGGGTCGGGATATCCGACCCGCTTCCTCGGCGACTGCATCCGCGGCCGCAAGCTCGTGCCGATCGGAACGTGCGGTACACATGATGACCCAGGTTCCGGCCGAACTGTTCGGCCTGCGCGACCGGGGCGTCATCGCCGAAGGCGCCATGGCGGACCTCGTGTTGTTCGACCCCGAAACCATCGACAGCGAGATGCTCACGCTCGTGTCCGACCTCCCTGCTGGTTGCGCCCGACTGCACGCCGGTTCGACCGGCGTACGTCATGTGTTCGTTTCCGGCACCGAGACCGTCACCGATGGTGAACCCACCGGCGAACTACCCGGGTTCGGTCATCCGGTCCGGTCGCGACACCGCGACCGTCACCGCCGGCTGACCGCCTGACTCCTGCGTAGTTGCCGCGGTCGCCCGCCGGATGATCGTCGGGGCGAACAGCGTGAACAACAGCAGGCCCAGAGCTGCCAGCCCTATCGGCACCATCGCATCGCCTCGGCCCGTGTAGACCGGTATCAGCACGAACCCGGAGAGCACCGCGGTCCACGCCCACATGATGAGCACGGATCTGCGCTGGCCGTGCCCCAGATCCATCAGTCGGTGGTGCAGGTGGGCCTTGTCGGCGGTGGCCACGCCATGGCGCTTGGTCGCCCGCCGGAGGATCGCAAAGAGGGTGTCGAGCAGCGGCACGGCGAGTATCACCAGTGGCAGGATCAGCGGCGCGAAGAAGAACCAGGCCTGCCCCGAGAAGGGGTCGTCGGACTGTCCCCCGACGGCGATGGTCGACGAGGCGAGGAGCACACCGAGCATCAGTGCCCCGCTGTCGCCCATGAAGATGCTGGCTGGGTTGAAGTTGAAGGGCAGGAACCCCACGCACGCACCCGACTGTCACGATCGCCACCAACGGCCCCACGTTGGAGGGATCCAGCACCCCTTCACCGAGCAACGCCCATCCATAGAGGAAGAACGATCCGGCGGCTATGGCGACGATACCGGCGGCGAGACCGTCGAGGCCGTCGATCAGGTTGACCACGTTCGCCATGCCCACGACCCACACCACCGTGACCAGCGCCGAGAGATCGGGTGGCAGAACGGTGAACCCCACGAATGGCACACGGAAGTAGATGATCGTGAGACCGACGATTGCCAGGACCGAGCCCGAGAGGACCTGGCCGGCCACCTTTGCCGGCGGTGAGATGTCTCGCAGGTCATCGATGAGACCGATCAACCACATGATCGTTGCAGCGGCGACCACGCCGAGCACGTTGCCGGGCGTGGCGAACACGTCGTCCAGTGAACCGAAGAACCAGGCCGAACCGAGTCCCGCGATCACACCGATGAGGAGCGCCGTGCCACCGAGCAGGGGTGTCGGGTTCTTGTGGACGCCGCGGTCGCTCGGATACGCCATGGCATCAGCCCGACGTGAAAGGAGCCTCAACGGCGGCACTGACAACGCAGTTGCCGCGGCCGCAATGATCATCACCGCGATGTAGCTGCCCACTACCTCAACCTATCGGTGACCACGCATGACCGTACCGACGAGCGATCACTCAGGGGTACGGCTGGAACTTGGAACACAACGCCGCCACCTCGGAGCGTACGGAACTCGACACCGAGTCGTCGGAGGGCGCGCTGAGCACTCGCGCGATCAGGTCGCCGATCGTCGCCATCTCCGCGACACCCATCCCCTGGGTGGTGACCGACGGGGTTCCGATGCGCAGGCCCGAGGTGACGAAAGGACTCCGCTCGTCGTCGGGCACGGTGTTCTTGTTGAGTGTGATGCCCGACCGGTCGAGTGCGTTCTGTGCCTCCTTGCCGGTGAGCTCCGCGTCGAAGGATCGCAGGTCGATGAGCATCAGGTGGTTGTCGGTCCCACCGGAGACCAGTCTGAACCCATGGCTACCGAGGGATTCGGCCAGGGCCTGGGCGTTCAGAACGATCTGCTGCGCATAGTCGGCGAAGCTCGGATGCGCCGCCTCCCGGAACGCCACCGCCTTACCGGCGATCACGTGCTCGAGTGGTCCGCCCTGGAGGCCGGGAAAGATCGCCTTGTCGATGGCGGGGCCGAGGTCTGCGGTGGAGAGGATGCACCCCCCGCGGGGCCCGCGCAGGGTCTTGTGGGTGGTGAAGGTCACCACGTCGGCGATCCCCACGGGGTTCGGATGTACACCTCCGGCGATCAGCCCTGCGATGTGGGCTGCGTCGAACATGAACAGCGCCCCCACCTCATCGCAGATCTCGCGGATCGGCGCGGGATCGATGATCCGCGAATAGGCGGTGGCACCGGCAACGATCATCCTGGGTCGGTGTTCGAGCGCCAGGTCACGGAGCTGGTCGAGGTCCATGCGTTCATCGGAGGGGGTCAGGCCATAGCTCACGAAGTCGTACAGGCGACCCGATATGTTCACAGGCGAACCGTGGGTGAGGTGGCCGCCGTGATCCAGGCTCAGACCGAGCACGGTGTCGCCGGGTTCCAGCAGCGCCAGGTAGACCGCCACGTTGGCATTGGCGCCCGAGTGCGGTTGGACATTCGCGTGTTCGGCGCCGAACAACTCACACACACGCTTGCGGGCCAGGTCCTCGGATTCATCGACGAACTCGTTGCCTCCGTAGTAGCGCTTGCCCGGATAGCCCTCGGAGTACTTGTTGGTCAGCACCGACCCCACCGCCTCCATCACCGCTGGTGAGGTGAAGTTCTCCGAGGCAATCAACTGAACTCCGGAGTTCTGCCGTTCCCGTTCACGTTCTATGACCGCGAACAGTTCGGTGTCTCGATCGGTTGGCCAGGGCATCTGCAGCTCCTCGGGAGGTGGGTTTCGGGAAGTCGGTTGTCAGTGGGGTGGTTCGCTGATCCGGCCCGGACGACCGAGACCGGCAGACCCATCAGGCCCGGGCCCAAGAATCACCCACGCGGCGTCAGGTCATCCAGTTTGGCCGTGCGACGAGCGTGCCTGCCACCTTCGAACGACGCACCCAACCAGGCGTCCACCGCGGCCAGGGCAACCGACTCACCGATGAGGCGTTCGCCCAGGCATATGACGTTGGCATCATTGTGTTGGCGGGCGAGGCGGGCGGATGTCTCGTCGTGCACGGTGCCGGCCCGTACGCCCGGAATCTTGTCGGCGGCCATGCAGATGCCTATGCCCGAACCGCACACCGCAACGCCGAGGTCGGCGGTGGCATCGGCCACTGCCCTGCCCACCGCGGCACCGTAGTCGGGGTAGTCGACGCTCTCTGGCGAATTGGTGCCGAGATCGAGTACCTCGTAGCCACTGGAACGCAGGTGTTCTGCGATCACATCCTTGAGTCCGAAACCGGCGTGGTCGGCCCCCACTGCGATGGTCACCTTTGCTGCGTCGGGCAGGCTTGGGTCATTCGGCGCTGAAGTCACCCCGACAGGCTACGCCAGCTGCGAGACTCGAAGTATCCGCCGGAGCGGAACACCGTCGAGGTCGGCCCGCGACTCCAACGCCAGGAGACCGACACCCGGGGACCCATAGGCCGGGCGCTCTTGGGTACACAGTGTTCGAAGGCCGCCTGGCACCGCCCTCCCATCACGACCACGTCGCCAGAGCTCGGGCTCAGGTCGATCGAGGGGCCACCACCCTTCGGGCGCACCAGGAAGGGACGCTGCTGGCCCAACACGGCAATCGCCACCACGGAGTCCTCGACCGTGCGCAGTTCGCGGTCCGTGTGGAATGCCACCGAGTCCGACCCATCGCGGTAGTAGTTGAGACCCACCCCGCCGAACTGACGGCCATAGCGGGTCTCGAGGTGGCTCCGCATCTCGCTGAGCAATGGATGGGGGTCCCCATCGGTGAGGCGGTACCAGCGCGACAACCGCGGATCGTCGACCTCGCGGTCGTACATCCAACGTCGCCCCACCTTCCACTGTGTGGTATCGATGAGTTCCCCGAGCAGGTCATCCGCGCCGCCCAACACTGCCCGACCCACGTCCAGCCACGAGTCGCCGGGCAACTCGATCCGCTCGAAATCTACGTCGCGCACCCCACCCGGACCAGCACACAAGAGGTTTCCCTGAAGCATCCCTTGAGTCTAATCGAACATGCGTTCGCATCTAACCACCCGTTCTGATTGTCGTGGCGCTGCACCGGTGCAGCGCCACGACAATCAGAACGAAAGACTCTGTATTGGGTATCTTCACAAGGTGCGCACAGATCCCAGAACACCAGTGATCGTCGGGGCGGGTCAGTTCCTCAACCGGGTGGACCATGGAGCAGACCCGCTCGAACCGACCGACCTGATCCTCGAAGCCACCGGGCGGGCAGAGAGCAACGCTGCTCCTGGTATACCGGTACTCGGGAACCTCCAGCTGGTCGCCGCGGTCAACA
This sequence comes from uncultured Microthrixaceae bacterium, assembly GCA_963805905.1. GTDB lineage: Bacteria > Actinomycetota > Acidimicrobiia > Acidimicrobiales > Microtrichaceae > JAMLGJ01. The sequence continues at coordinate 767,482 of CAWDVV010000001.1, read as the reverse complement.
TGATCTCGTGGCGCTACAACGACCCGGGCCGGATCGTCGCAGAACACCTCGGAGCGAAGGAAGCACAGACCTGGTACCCCGCGGTCGGCGGCAACACACCTCTGATGATGCTCAACCGCATCTGCACGCAGATCGCTGATGGGCAACTCGACAGCGCACTGCTGTGTGGTGCCGAGGCCTGGAACACCCGGACCAACGCCAAGCGATCGGGGAACCGACCCGAATGGACCGTCCAGGATGCGTCGGTCGTGCCGGATTGGGGCAGCGAGGACACGTTCACCCTGGGCCACCCGGCAGAGCACGCTCTGGGAATCGTGGCACCCGTGCAGGCATATCCACTCTTCGAAACCGCGCTCATCCACGACGTGCTCTCCGAGCACCCGGACCGTTCGATCCAGCAACAACTGGACCAGGTGGGCGAGATGTGGTCCGGATTCTCGAGGGTCGCAGCGGCCAACCCCAACGCCTGGAACCGCAAGGAACTGAACGCACGCGAGATCGTGACCGCAACACCCGACAACCGGTTCGTGGGTTGGCCGTACACGAAGCGGATGGTCTCCGATCCCAACGTCGACATGGGCTCCGCGCTGATCGTCATGAGCGCCGAGACAGCTGAGTCCGCGGGGATCAACCGCGACCTGTGGATCTTCCCCTGGAGCGGCACGGACGGAATCGATCTGGTCATGTCGGAGCGTGAGAGCTTCGTACGGTCACCGGCGATCGGCGTGGCGGGGCGGCGCTGTCTCGAGCTGTCCGGAGTCGGCCTCGAAGATGTCGAACTCCTCGACGTGTACTCGTGCTTCCCGTCCGCAGTTCAGCTCTTCTGTCGTGAGTTCGAACTCGATCCGCTGAGTCGACCACTTTCGGTCTATGGCGGACTGGCGTTCGGCGGAGGCCCCTGGAACAACCCGGTCGGCCATGCCCTGGCAACGATGGTGGAGCGTCTCCGCGAGTCATCGGGTGCTTCGAGCGACGAGGGTGCCGGGGCACCACAGGGAACGCTGGGTCTCGTCACCGGCAACGGTGGCCACCTCGACAAGCACTCCTTCGGGTTGTTGGGAACCAACCCGCCTCCCCATGGCTTCCGTCACGATCGACCCCAGGCTGAGATCGATGCGTCGACCACTGCGCGTGAAGTGCTCACCGGCCATGCGGGACCGGCGACGATCGAAGGCTGGACCGTCATGTACGACCGGGCCAACGAACCAACTCGCTACCTGGGAAGTTGCCTCACCTCCGAGGGTGCCCGGGTCTGGACCGCCAGCACAGAACCCGACCTGATGGCGGCGGCGGTATCGAGCGACCTCGGAGGACAATCGGCCCGGGTCGAACCCGACGGCGCGATCCACTTGGACTGATCACACGGATCAGTCGCTCAGGCGAGCTCCGAGGATCGCATTGATCCGCTCCGCGGCTTTGGGCATGTCATCGAGCAACGCCTTGAAGGACCTGGTATCGAAACGCAACAACACCATGGGATCGTTCGCCACCACGGTGGCGGTGCGGGGCCGGTGGTCGATGAGTGCCATCTCGCCGATCGTGGAGCCCGGCCCCACGGTCGCGACGTGCTCACCACTCACGAACACGCTCGCCGTGCCCTCAGCCAGCGCGTAGCAGTAGGTACCCGGGTCACCCTGGTCGACGAGCACGTGACCCGCGGGCACCTCCACACGGGAACCCAGCCGCAGGAGGCGATCCAACTCGGGGCGCGACATCCCTTCGAACAATGCAATGGAGGCCAACCATTCGGCCCCACTCCTAGCGTTCGTCTCGCGATCGTCCTCTGATCCCCCGGTCATCGTTTCAGGCTACCGTGCCGTGATGGACGCTGTAGTGATGCGCGAAGGCAGGTTGTCGGTCGATGAGGTCCCGGACCCGGAACCGGGCGCAGGTCAGATCACCGCCGAGGTGCTGGCGTGCGGAATCTGTGGTTCCGACCTCCACACGCTCGATCACGTCGACGAGTTCGCATCCATGTCGTCGACCGCAGCGGCAATCACCGATCTGCCGACAGAGGTCTTCGATCCGGCAGCGGATGTCGTCATGGGCCATGAGTTCTGCGCGCGTGTGCTCGAGGTGGGCGAGAACGTCGGCAACTGCCGGCCCGGCGACACCGTCGTGTCGGTTCCCATCGTGATGGACGTCGACGGGATCCATCCCGTCGGATACTCCGGCGTGTACCCGGGGGGCTATTCGCAGCGGATCGTGCTCTCCGACATGTTCTGCATGAAAGTGCCGAACGGCCTGAGTGCGGCCCATGCATCACTGACCGAACCGATGGCCGTCGGCCTCCACGCGGTGGAGATGAGCAGGATCAGCCCTCGCCACGACGCGGTCGTGATCGGGGCGGGACCTGTGGGGTTGGCGATCGTGGGGGCACTCCGCCTCGCTGGTGTCGAGACGATCATCGCGGCCGACTTCTCACCGACCCGGAGGAACCTGGCGGTGACCATGGGGGCAAGCGAAGCAGTCGACCCGGCTGACGAACCAGCACTGGAGGCATGGCGGCGCGTCGGGGGGCGCCACGACCTGGTCATCTTCGAAGCGGTCGGAATCCCGGGCATGATCGATTGCGCCACCAACGCTGCTCCCAGGGGCGCCCAGGTCGTCGTGGCCGGCGTCTGCATGCAGCCAGACAAATTCCACCCCATGGCGGCAGTGGTTCGTGAACTCAACTACCAATTCGTTTTCGGGTACGACCCTGAACAGTTCGGCCGGACCCTGCGCCGCATCGCCGAAGGGGAGTTCGACGTGGGGCCGATGATCACGGGCACGGTGGCACTCGATGGCGTACCCCGCGCGTTCGAAGACCTGCGCGACCCCGAAGCACACGCCAAGATCCTGGTCGTACCCTGAGTCGACCCTCTGGCACTCCGCTCCGGGTTGCACGAACACGGACGTGCAACGGCAGGTCATCGGACCATCGATCACATTTCGCGGGCTACAGTGACGGCCGACATATCCGGCACTGACTCAAAGAGGACACAGCCTTGCCACGTAACATCAAGACAACCTGCTCCGTGGCCATCACCGTGATCGCCCTTCTGGCCGCTTCGTGTGCCGCAAAAGGCGACGACAATGCCTCGGAGACGACCGAACCAGGGGCCTCACCCACCACCGCGGCATCCTCGAGCGACACCTTCGGCGACCTCAAGAGTCCATGCGGCAAGGGCGACTACACCGTTCAGGCGGACGAGGCAGCAGGCTCTCCCGACGTCCTGAGGATCGGCGTCCCCAACGATCGGACCTCACAGATCCGTCCCGGTCTGAACAAGGAGATCTGGGACTCCTCCCAGGCATTTGTCAAGTGGTGCAACGACCAAGGTGGAATAGGTGGCATTCCCATCCAGATCGTCGACCTCGACGGCAAGCTGCTCGAGGTCGAAGCCGCCATGACCAAGGCATGCAACGGCGTGTTCATGATGGTCGGCGGCGGGTACGTGCAGGACAACCTGGAGTTCTCCGGCAAACCCGACTCCGACTTCCACGAGTGCGGGCTGGCGGAGATACCCGCTTTTGCAGTTTCCCCGGAGAAAGCTGAATCCAACGGCCAGGTCCAACCAATCCCCCATCCTGCGTCAACGATCGGCACGGCTTGGATGCAGACCTACAAGAAACTCGAGCCCGACAACTCCAAGTCCATGGCCGAGGTCTACGGAACCCTGCCCGCGATGGTTGCGATCGTCAACCAGACCCTCGCCATCATAGAGAACCAGGACGTGGAGCTTGCCGGAAAGTTCGACTATCCGGTGACCGGCTTGACCGACTGGACACCGCTGGCACAGAAGATCATCGGGAGCAAGGCGGAATCGTTCCACTTCGTGGGTGAACCGACGAACCTCGGCAACCTGGTGAAGACCCTGCGCCAGCAGGGTTGGGAGGGCAACCCTGTCGTCGAGACCAACATGTACACCCAGAGCTACGTCGACACCGCCGGTGCCGAAGGCGCGGTGGGCACATATATCCGGTCCGTGTTCCATCCCTTCGAGGAGGCCGACCAGTGGCCCGCCACGAAACAGTACCTGGACATACTCAACAAGAACGTCCAAGATGCCACGGTCGCAACCCTCGGAGAGCAGAGCTGGTCTGCCTGGATGCTCTTCGGTGTCGCAGCCAACGCCTGTGCTTCCTCGAACGACAACGTGCTCAACAGGGAATGCGTTCTCAAGGCAGCTGCGGACGTCGACAACTGGACATCCGGTGGGCTGCACTCCGCGCAGGACCCCGGGCCACACGGCGGCACGCCGGGTGAATGCGAGATGATGTTGACCGTCAACGACAAGGGTGAGTTCGAGCGTAGCTATCCCGAGATCGACAGCGCCGACGATGGCGGCGAGGGTTTCGCCTGCTACAAGGACTCGATCATCCCCGTCCCGGCAAATGACGGCCTCGCGGTGATCGGACCCGACCAGCCGATCTGAACTCGTTGCACCGGGTGGAGCATTCGGGTCGACCCGAATGCTCCACCCGGACGGTCATCACCTGATAGGGCGCCGGGCAACCAGCGCTCGGGCTCGCCCGACGAGATCCGGTTCGGTTCTCGACTCCTCGAAGTGAGCCTCGGCGATTCCGCAGACTTCGTCTGCCTGCTCGGGGGAGATCTCACAAACGAGCGCACCGTCTGCTTCGAGCCACTCAGGCGCTTCGACGATGATCCGGCGGAGGTCGTCGAGTCCGTCCCCGCCGGCGAACAGAGCACCCTTCGGTTCCCAATCCATGACATCCGCCGGCAGGTTCGCCGTCTCGGGCACGTACGGCGGGTTGGACACGATCAGCTGGATCGAACCACGCAGATCTCGCGGCAGGGCCCCGTACCAGTTGCCTGTCACCATAGTGACCCTCGCGGCCGAGCGACCGACGCCGACGAGGTTGGCCCGAGCCACCTCCAGGGCCGCCCCGTCGGCATCTGTGGCCCATACCTTCGTACGCACACGCTCGGTGGCCATGGACAGGGCGATCGCGCCTGAACCGGTGCCCAGATCCACGACGGTCGTGGCGATCTCACGACCACCCATGCGATCCAGTTCTCCGAGCGCCACCTCGACAACGGACTCCGTCTCCGGTCGCGGTATCAGAACGCGACCGTCAACCATGAGGTCGAGCGATCGGAAGCCCCAATGGCCGAGCACGTACTGAAGTGGCTCACCGGTGCAGCGGCGCTCCACCATCGCATGGAACCGGGACCTGGCCCCCACCATGACGGGATCTCCCAACACGAGGACGAACTCACCGGGCGACGCTCCCGAAGCTTCCTCCACCATGCGCCGAGCGTCGCTCCTCGGATCCGCCGGACCTCTCGCCGAGCGGGCGAGCCGAGTGGTCGCCTCGTCAAAGAGCTCGCGCCACCGGACCGCGTCATCCGAACTCACGGTCCTGCCGTGCCCAGCAGGGCACCCTGGCTCGGCGTCACCTCGACGGCACCTCGGAGGCTTCGGAGAGCAGCCTCATGCGTTCATCGGTGAGGAGCGCATCGCTCAGTTCGTTCAGTTCACCTGTCAACACCCGATCGAGGTTGTGGCTCGTGAACCCGATCCGATGGTCGGTGACCCGGTTGTCCTTGTAGTTGTAGGTCCGGATCTTCTCGCCCCTGCCACCGCCACCGATCTGGGCCTTCTTGGCGGCGCCGGCCTCGGACGCAGCGCGATCCTGCTCAGCCTTCAACAGGCGCGACCGCAACACGGCCAAGCCCTTCGTCTTGTTCTGGAGCTGGGACTTCTGGTCCTGCATGGACACGACCAACCCGGTCGGCAGGTGGGTGATCCGAACTGCGGAGTCGGTCGTGTTCACGGACTGTCCCCCGGGGCCCGACGAGCGGTACACGTCGATCTGGAGGTCGTTGTCATCGATGTGCACGTCGACCTCCTTTGCCTCCGGCAGCACCGCCACGGTTGCGGACGACGTGTGCACGCGACCCTGGGACTCGGTGACGGGTACACGCTGAACCCGGTGCGGACCGGCCTCGAACTTGAACCTCGCCCATGCGCCGTCTCCGTTGATGCGGACCGTCGCCTCGGTGATCCCACCCAGATCGGACGGGTGGGCGGAGAGAACCTCGATCGACCAGCCCATGCGCTGCACGAAACCCCGGTACATCTCCAGTAGATCCCCGGCCCACAGGTTCGCCTCGTCCCCACCCTCGGCGCCACGAATCTCGAGGATCACGGCGCGATCGTCATTGGGGTCGCGCGGCAACAACAGGATGCTGATCTCGTCCATGAGCTCGACACGCTGTTCCTCGGCCCGTGCCAGATCGGCCTCCAGGGAGGACCGTTCCTCTCCGTGGGCCGTCTCCATCAACTCAGCGGCAGCATCGATATCGCCTTCAACCGCAACGAGACGCGAATGGGCCTCCACGATCGGCTCGAGTTCCTTGTAGCGCTTGCCGACCGCAGCGAAGCGATCCCGATCGGCCACAACTTCGGGATCAGCCAGCTGGATCTCACAGTTGCGGTACTCCCGCGCCATGTGCTCGAGGCGTGCGCTCAGGTCGTCCATGGTGGTTCCATTTCGATGAGCTCGACAGGGCCCCGCCCGGTGGCCGCCGCCCATGCAACGAGCTCGTCGGTGCTCCGCATGTGATCCCGAGGGGGGACCACCAACTTGAGGAATCCGCCCGGTAGGTGCAGTTCCCGCGCATCGGTTGCCACAGGAAGCAGGTCCAATGCTGCTCCGGTGGCGAACACGACCAGCACCGGTGTGCCATCCACACACCGACCCAGCGCCGCCGCGGGACGTTCCTCACGCACGCTGCCTGCGCAGAACGCGGTCTCGACCGGTCGCAGATCGGCTGCGCCCACGAGCTCGGGTGCCGAAAGGGCCATCGATCGCAACCAGCGAGACCGCGCCAGCAGGCTCAGAGGGTGTGTCACTGCACCCATATGACGGTGGGTCGAGACGATATCCATCGCACGTTCCAACGCTTCGGCGGGCGACTCCCCCTGGTGTAGGGCTGCTGCAGCAACCCGATCGAAACGACCAACTCCAGCTTCGATGTGGAGCGCTCCGTCGCCGCCGCTCTCAACCGGCCACCTCACGATCCGTGCGACTTCGAGACCCAACAGTTCGCCACGCCACTCGCCCTGCTCGAGAACCAGTTGGAGACCGGTCGCCGCCAACTCGTCGATCATCGGATCCGCATCGGTGGGACCGGGCAGGATCACGTGCATCGGGTCTGGTTCGGCGATACGCGAACCACCTCCATCCACATCACGGACCTCGATGCGCCCTAGCGGTACCTCTGCGAACGGGTTGACAGCGGAGCTGCGCAGGGGCGACTGGAACCCCCCTGCCGGCTCGAACCACTGTGCCAGCCTTGCCGCGATGGGACCACCATGATCGGCGTAGAGCACCAACGTATCGACACCCAGGCGCGATCCATGGAGCAGAACAGCACCGAATCCAGCTGCTGTCACATCTTCGACCAGGACGAAGGCGGTGGCTGCCGCCGAACCGCGGTCGGTGCCCGAGGCCGCCGAACCAAGCGGAGCGGTCGCGATATCTGCGCCGTGGGACTCCCGGGCGAGTGCCTTGAGCTTCGCTCCGAGCAGCGCGGCGTGACGCTCAGGTTTCAGTTGTCAGCCTCAGCTGTCGGACTCAGCGGGTGCTGCCTTGGCCTTCTTCTTGCGCGACCCATAGCGACGCTCGAAGCGTTCGACTCGACCAGCCGTGTCGACGATCTTCATCTGACCCGTGAAGAACGGGTGTGTGAACGCCGAGATCTCAACCTTTGCGAGCGGGTACTCGGTGCCATCGTCCCAGGTGATCGATTCCGAGGTCTCGATCGTCGAGCGGGTGATGAACTTGTCGCCCGACGAGGTGTCCTGGAACACCACATATCTGTAGTCGGGGTGAATGTCGGGCCTCATGCAATTCTCTCTTTTCCATATCGCCGACCCGATTCCGACCGGGTCTTCTCACCGACCCGGTGTTGGACCGGGTCGCAAAGGTGACGGTCCAGTATGTCAGCACAGGTCGCCGGGCACACAGCCCGAGCGTGTCCCGGTGCTGGAGGAAGCGGTCAGCTGCCGGGAGCCTTCGCGATCTCGGCTAGGAACTGGGCGTTGTCGGGGAAGGTCCTCATGCGGTCGATGAGCAGTTCCAGACCCGCACCCGATCCACTCTCGGCTGCCAGACCTGAAAGCACGCGCCGCAGCTTCCACACCTGCTCCAGCTGGGTCCGCTCGAATAGCAACTCCTCGTGGCGGGTCGAAGAGGCATCCACGTCGATCGCAGGATAGATCCGCTTCTCAGCCGCCTTGCGGTCGAGGCGCAACTCCATGTTGCCGGTTCCCTTGAACTCCTCGAAGATGACCTCATCCATCTTGGAACCGGTCTCGACGAGCGCAGTCGCGAGGATCGTGAGGGACCCACCTTCCTCCACATTGCGAGCCGCACCGAAGAATCGCTTCGGAGGGTACAGCGCTCCCGTGTCGATACCGCCGGACATGATCCGCCCTGTGGCAGGTGCCGCGAGGTTGTAGGCCCGCGAGAGTCGGGTGATGCCGTCGAGTATGACCACCACGTCCTTGCCGTCCTCGACCATGCGCTTGGCACGTTCGATCGACAACTCGGCGACCTGCGTATGCTCTTCTGCAGGACGGTCGAACGTCGAGGCCACCACATCGCCCTTGACGGAACGACGCATGTCGGTGACCTCCTCGGGGCGTTCGTCGACGAGCAACACCATGAGGTGGACTTCGGGATTGTTGGCCTCGATCGCCTTGGCAATCGTCTTCATCACGGTGGTCTTGCCCGCCTTGGGGGGCGAAACGATGAGTCCGCGCTGGCCCTTGCCCACCGGGGAGATCAAATCGATGATGCGAGAGGTCATGTCGAGGGGCTGGCCGGCGCGCTCCAGTTTCAGCTTCTGATCGGGGAACAGAGGCGTCAGATCCTCGAATCGGGGCCGATTGCGCTGCGACTCGGGATCTTCACCATTCACCTTGTCCACCCGGAGCATCGCCGGGTTCTTCTCCTGCCGGTTGGCCGGGCGAGCTGCACCCTCGAGGACGTCGCCCTTGCGCAGGCCCAGCTGACGCACCTGTTTGACGGACACGTAGACGTCGTCGTTGCTCGGCAGGTAGCCGTTCACCCGCAGGAAGCCGTAACCATCATCGCGGAGATCCAACAGCCCCGTGACTGCTACTGGTTCGCCATCCCACTGTTGTTCGGGCCCATCGTCACGCTGTTGGTTGCGATTTCGACCCCGGCGGCGGCGGCCCCGACGATTGCCGGGTTCGGCGTCGTCGTTGTTTCCGCCACCCTGGTTGTTGTTTCCGCCACCCTGGTTGTTGCCCTTGTTGCGATTGTCGCCCTTGTTGCGATTGTCGCCCTTGTTCTGGTCACCCTTGTTCTGGTCACCCTTGTTCTGGTCACCCTTGTTCTGGGTCCCGCGGTTGCGCCCTCCCTGGTTCTGGCCACCATCGGCGTCCCCAGTCGAATCGTGCTGCTCGCGCCCGGATTCTGCCGAACCGCGATCGGCGTCGCGGGATCGCTGCGGACCAGAGTTCGAGCCAGCACCACCGGAAGAACCACCGGAGTCGCCCTTGCCGGGCCGTGCGCCACCGGACCTGTCGGGTCTGCCGACATTGTCCGCCTTGCGGGAACCGGGGGCCTCACCAGAATCAGCTTCCCCATCGGAACCGGTACCACTGGAGGCCGTTCCATCGCCCCCGGCAGGCGCGGCGCTGCCTGCACCATTGGCGTTGTCCGCAGCATCGGAGTCGCCTTCGCCACCAGACACACGCTCGGACTCGGTGGAGCGCCGGGATCCTGGATCACGGGTGCCCTCGGCACCTCCGCCATTCGGTCCGGACCCGCCACCCGGGGCACTTGAAACGCCCGACAGTTCAAGGATCATCCGCACCATGTCGGCCTTCTTCGTCCGGCTGGTGGTCTTGCCGCCCAGCGCCTGGGCGATCGTGGCGAGTTCGGCGCGGTCCTTGCGCTCGAGACTCTGCATGTCGACACTCACGATTGAGGCTCCGTTCTTCGGAGTTGACGAACCCGGAGCTCAAAGGTCCGGTTCGTTGTCGTCGGGGGTACCGGCGGGCACAACACACGGGATCGCGGTTGAGGAGCACTTCCGGTCACTGGTACCAGGGTTGCTCATTGGGGCCAGACTGGGGATCCGATCGACCGGCAGATCGTTGCACACGTTCTGCTGTCCAGCTTGTTGACGCTGGTGTCGACCGGTTCGCCGTCCTAGCCCCCGCCGGAGACGACATTGTCCAATGTACCGGCCCTCAAGGCCGAACTGCAAGCACCCGCCGCACCAAATCCTCCACCGCCGCGAGGTCATCCTCCACGTGCTCGACACGTTCGGGGCGATCGAGGATCCCCGCGAGACGATCGGGCAGGACCGGCCGGACACCCGTCGCGTCAAAAACCGCGTCAGGAAACTTCGCCGGGTGAGCCGTTGCCAGACAGACGATCGGTGATGTGGATCCCGGCTCGGCACCCTCGTCGGCGAAGGCCTGGTCCGGGCCGCCTTCAGCCAGCATGGCCTGTGCCACACCGAGACCGACAGCGGTGTGCGGATCCACCAGGACGTCGTATTCCTCGTGAACGGAGTCGATCACCGCGGAGACCTTCGTGTCGTCCAGGCAGCCCGCTCCGAAGTCGGCCTGCAGTGCTGCCAGGACGTCCGGGGACAGGGCGAGTCGGCCATCGGATCGGAACTGTCCGAGCAGATCCGAAGTCGCCCGCCCGTCGCGACCCACGAGTTCGAACAACAGACGCTCGAAGTTGGACGAAACCTGGATGTCCATCGACGGCGAGGTGGTGGGTATGACCTCACGCATCGACATGTCGCCGTGCGAGATGGCACGGGCAAGGATGTCGTTGCGGTTCGATGCCACGATCAGGCGGTCCACCGGCAAGCCCATCTGCTTGGCGGCCCACCCCGCGAGCACGTTGCCGAAGTTCCCCGTGGGCACACAGAAACTGACGGGCGCGCCATCAGGTGACACCCTCAACTGCGCCCACACGTAGTAGACGATCTGCGCCATCACCCGACCCCAGTTGATCGAATTGACTGCGCTCAGGTGTACCTCGCCGCGAAACTCCGAGTCGCCGAATGCCGCCTTGACGAGGTCCTGGCAGTCATCGAAGGTGCCGGTCTACCGCCACCGCATGGCAGTTGGCGGCCTCGATGGTAGTCATCTGACGCCGCTGGATCTCCGAGGTACGTCCATCCGGGAACAGGATCACGCATTCGGTGTGGTCAAGGCCCCTGAACGCGCTCATGGCAGCCGAACCCGTGTCGCCCGAGGTCGCGCCGAGGATCGTCACCCGTCCGCCGCGCACCGTGAGCACATGGTCGAACAAGCGCCCGACCAGCTGGAGTGCCACATCCTTGAAGGCGAGGGTCGGGCCGTGGAACAGCTCCATCATCCAGAGATCCCCGACCTGTCGGACCGGGCACACCTCGGGAACGTCGAAGCACTGGAGTCGTGCACCATGGCGACGATCTTCTCGAAGTCGACCGCGCCGGATCTCCCGGGTCGAATCATCCGCGTCCTCCAGACGAACGGCCACATGACCTCTACAGCCAGCTCCGGGTAGCTCAGGTCGCGAGCTCGCCGAGCGGCGGTAGCTGCGGCCAGACGGCGGGAACATACAGACCACCGTCGGAGGCCAGTCCGGCCAGCAGGACGTCGGCGAAGCTCAGCGAGGTCCAGTTCCAACCGGTGCCCACGCCACCGGTGTCGGAACACGTACCCCTCGTGGACACATAGCGCTTCAGTCCGCCCCGATGACACGAAGCACCGAGCCCACCGTCGTGTCACATCCTCGAGGTCCCGCAGCTCGTGCAGGGTCGCCCTGACATCCGCTTCCTTCGCCTCGTGGGTGATGAAGATCAGCCGCGCGCTGCCCACCGGCGGCCATGACTCGTCGAGCGACTGTTGCTCCATCGAACGAATCGACACTCCGTGGGATCCGAACAGCCCGGCGACGCGCAGCCAGTACACCCGGTCGGTCCGCGACCTCGACGTTGATGTAGTAGCGGTAGTCAGATCATCGATCGGGCAGATCTTCGCCTTGGCGAAACTACCGAGCGACGCGTGGGTCGCCTTCGCCAGGTTGGCTGCTGCGTCGACCACGTCGCCCAGAACCGCCGAAGCGGTCGGAAACCCACCGGCACCACGGCCGTAGAACATCAGTTCGCCCACCGCATCACCTTCCACGAACACGGCGTTGAAGCTGTCGCGCACCGAGGCGAGCGGGTGGTGATCGGGCACCATCGTCGGGTGCACCCGCACCGCTACCGAGCCGTCGTCCATCCGGTCACAAAGCGCCAGAAGCTTGATCTGGTATCCGAGCCGGCGGGCGAAGTCGATGTCGATCGGAGTGATCCGCGAGATACCCTCGTGGCTCACGTCGCCGGCGACGACCTTCTGACCGAACGCGATCGTTGCGATGATCGCGGCCTTGGCTCCTGCGTCGAACCCCTCGACGTCGGCAGTCGGGTCCCGCTCGGCGTAGCCGAGGCTCTGGGCTTCGGCGAGCGCCTCGGCTGTAGCTCCATCCCTCCTCGGTCATCTTCGTGAGGATGTAGTTCGTGGTGCCGTTGACGATCCCCATCACCCGCGACACGTCCTCGCCCACCAGCGACTCCCGCAGCGGCCGGATGAGCGGTATCCCGCCGGCGACCGCTGCTTCGAAGAGCAGGTCCACCCCGGCGTCGTCGGATGCCGCGAACAGCTCGGCGCCGTGGTTGGCGAGCAGTTCCTTGTTGGCGGTCACCACGGCCTTGCCGACGGATCCGAGCGCTTCGAGAATCAGCTCCCGTGCCGGTTCGATGCCGCCGATGACCTCCACGACGAGGTCCACTTCCGGATCGTTGACCACCTCGTACGCATCGGTGGTGAACACCTTCGCGGGCAGGGCCACGTCGCGCTCCTTGGACAACGAACGGACCGCCACACGGGTCACTTCCAGGCGGAGCCCGGTGCGGGCCTCGATGTCGTCGGCACGCTCGCCGATCAGGTTGATGAGTGCGGCGCCCACGTTTCCGCAACCGAGCACCCCTATGTTCACCGAAGGTTTCACCCTCGCCACGGTATAGCCATACCACCCGACCCCGCGAAGGCAATTTCACGAAGCCCACACGCGTCACTTCACGGCGTCAGACCACTTCAGCAGCGGCCATGTCGCAGATCCGTCGTTCGTAGATGTCACGGAGCTCCCTCGCTGCCTCCTCGGGGTTCGCTCACGAGCTCCTCGTAGCCGTGGCGGATCGTCTGCCAGCCCTCCGCCGGCCGCGACGACATCGCGCTGCCCGTCGAACCGGGTGGCGGCGATCCGATCGTGCCTCGCTCTGCCGTCACATTCCACGATGAGTCGGGGTTGAAGCCAGGCGCGATCGCAGAACTGTTCCTGCCCACCTCACCCGGGTGCACGAATTGCGCCACTCCTGGCGGGAGACCCGCGAGGCGGATGACATTGCTCCAGCGCCCGCTCCAGAGTTCCCTGTGGTGAACGGGTTCCCGGTAGGTACTCCGCCAACAGGTCCTTGAACCGACTCAATGAAGGCTTGCCGGATCGAGAACACAGGCGCACGACGTCAACCAGTTCATCGGGGGTCACGAGCCGTTCCGCCGTGGCATGGTCGAGCCATGCCTCGAGGCGGCGCGCCGGATGCTCCCGGGGCCAGATCCACCAGCGTCCGGGCAGCCGAGGTGACGACGAGGCCGCTGAGCTTCACCACCTGCGCCGGAGGAAGATCCACTCGCTGGAACAGCCGTCCGTCGGGGTACTTGCGGTTGGCGCCGCCGGGAACTGTCAGACACGGAACGGAGTGTTCGACGGCGGGGAACGAATGCAGGCGGGCCGCGCTCCGATGGCTCACCACTGCATCGTCTCCGACGTGCAGGCGGGCGGTCCAGATGTCTCCGCGCCAGTCCATCGGGGCACCGGGCAGGACGAGAACGCGACGGGTCAGACGTCGCCAGCGACCGGCACGAATCCGGGAGGGAATGATCCTCGCTGCATCGTCGCCGTGGTTTCGGACCTGCGCCCTGGTGAATCGCCCGTACTGGTCCGCTGCAAGTGTCTCAATCGCTTCGTCGATCGCCGTCAGAGTCATGCGGGCAATGTTCACCCGTATTCATCGATGAGTCACCGGGTCGGACGATCCGGTCCCCCGGGTCTCACCCGAGGTCGGTGGCGAGCAGGTCGGCGACGGTCTCGCGGCGCACCACCAGCCGGGCCTCGCCGTCGCGGACGAACACCACCGGTGGGCGCAGCACCTTGTTGTAGTTGCTGCCCATCGAATGACCGTATGCCCCCGTGACCGGCGTGGCGATGATGTCGCCCACGGCCACGTCTCCGGGAACCTGGCCCTCGCGCACGATCAGGTCACCCGACTCGCAGTGCTTGCCCACCAACCTGATCGGCAGTCTCGCGCTCGGCACCTACTGCGCGGGGAAGGAACGTCTCGTATCCCGATCCGTAGAGCACGGGGCGAGGGTTGTCGCTCATGCCACCGTCGACCGCCACGTAGGTGCGCACTCCGGGTATGAACTTGATCGTCCCGACCTCATAGAGCGTGATCCCGGCCTGGGCCACGATGGAACGTCCGGGTTCCGGCAGCTACGGATGCCGTGATTCCGGCTTCGCGGCACGTGCGCACGATCGCGCCGGCCCACGCGGCGAGCGTCGGAGCTTCCTCCCCCTCCACGTATGCCACGCCCAGCCCACCACCGACGATCAGCTCGGGCAGGTCCGCATCCACCACGAACGGCGCGACGGCGCGCAGGCCCTCGAGGAAGTTCTCGACGCTGAAGACCTGGGACCCGATGTGCATGTGCAGACCCACCAGCTCCATCGCGCCGGAACGCCGGGCCCGCATCAGCTGCCTCGTCGGCCTGGCCCGTGCGCAGCGGGAAACCCGAACTTCGAGTCGAGATTGCCCGTCCGGACGTGTTCGTGGGTGTGCACCTCGATGCCGGGGTTGATCCGCAGGATGCACCTCGGGCGGATCCATGCCATCGGCGACGAGCGCCTCGATCCGGTCGAGTTCGTCCTCGGAGTCGACGACGATCCGTCCGACTCCGGCGTCCATGGCCGCCCGGAGCTCCCACGGCGACTTGTTGTTGCCGTGCAACACCATCCGTTCAGGCGGAACCCCGGCCGCGAGGGCGACCGCCATCTCACCGCCGGTCGCGACGTCGAGACGCATGCCCTCCTCGTGCGCGAGGCGGGCCATCGCCCTGCACAGGAACGCCTTGGTCGCGTAGATCGCCCCGTCGGGTCCGAGTGCCTCCGACCGCCTCCGCGGCACGAGAGCGCAGGTGCGCCTCGTCGTAGACGAACAGCGGAGTGCCGAAGTCCGCAGCCAGGTCGAGCAGGTCGACGCCTCCGATCCGAAGGTGCCCTTCGGGGTCCTCGCCTCGAGGACTCGGGCAGGAGCCGAGAACGGCAGGATGCTCACATCGACTCCGGGGCGTTCACGCCGAGCAGGTCCAGCCCCACCCGGAGACCGGTCCGCGCTGCCTCCGCCAGCCACCAGCGTGCCTGGCGCAGCTCCTCGGGGGTGTCCGGCGAGAGGATCGGGCAGTCGTGGTAGAAGCCGTGCACCGCCGCGGCCAGCTCCCGCACCCAGGCCGTGACCTTGTGCGGTGCCCGCTCTCGGGCTGCCAGCTCCACGGTCTCGGGCCAGCACCTCGAGTTGGCGCAGAACGGCCAGCTCTCGCTCGTGGGTCAGCAACGACAGGTCCACCTCGGCCAACCCGACGCGCTCGAAGCCACGCTCGGCTGCCACGCGGTCGATCGAGTTGAGCCGGGCGTTGGCCATCTGGACGTAGAACACCGGGTTCTCGTTGGACTGCGCCACGATCAGATCCAGGTCGACGGTCTGTGGCGAATCAACCGACGGCAACAGATAGGTCAGGCGCACCGCATCAGGGCCCACCTCATCGATGAGTTCCTCGAGGGTGACCAGTTCGCCCGAGCGCTTCGAGATCCTGACCTCGACTCCGTCTCGCTCGAGCCGCACCAGTTGGGTGATCACGACCTCGATCGCCTCGGGATCGTGGCCGAGGCACTCGACCGCTGCCTTCATCCGCGCGACGTAACCGTGATGGTCCGCACCCCAAACGTCCACGAGGAGCTCCCACCCCCGAGCGAACTTGTCGCGGTGGTAGGCGATGTCGGGCAACAGGTAGGTGTACGTACCGTCGCTCTTGACCAGCACGCGGTCCTTGTCGTCGCCGAAGTCCGTGGACCGCAACCACACGGCCCCATCGCGGTCGTAGACCGCTCCGCGTTCGCGCAGGTCCGAGAGGGTCGTGTCGATCGCGCCGGTATCGACCATCTCACGTTCGGAGTACCAATGGTCGAAGGTCACGTTCAGGGAGCCGAGGACCCTTCGCTGTTCGGCCAGCGCGTGTGCGTATCCCCATTCGAGCGGCTCTACGTCGGCGGGCATGCGGGCCGCCCACTCGGTGATGTAGGCCCCCATGTAGCCACCTTCATCGGGCTCGCGACCCGATGCCCGGGCACTCAGGCTCGCGGCAAAGGCCTGCATCTGCACACCACGGTCATTGATGTAGAACTCGCGCCCGACCTCATGGCCGCTGAAAGCCAACAGGCGTGACAGAGCATCACCGTAGGTCGCTCCCCTGGCATGCCCCGCGTGCACCGGGCCGGTGGGATTCGCCGAGACGAACTCCACGAGAACCCTCTGGCCGCCACCCATCTGGGAACGACCGAAGTCGGGCCCGGCTTCGACCACCCGGCCGATCAACGAATGCAGCCACGACAGTCCCAGGCGCAGGTTCACAAAACCCGGGCCGGCGATCTCCACCGCCTCGACGTGGGCGAGGCTCGGCATCCCGCAGCGCCTGTGCCAGTTCCTCACCGAGATCCCGTCGGATTTCGGCCGTTGCGTTTGGCGAGCGCCAGCGCCACGTTGGTCGAGAAGTCGCCGTGATCGGTATTGGCCGGACGTTCGAGATGCACGGACTCCACCTCTGTGGGAACTCCCTCGAGACCCATGGCATCCAGGACTCCCTGACTGCTGCACGGATCGACCGCGTGATCGGTTCGGAAGGAGTCATGGTCTCGGAAGCATCGGGTGGTCCATGGGCAGTGCCGGGGTCGGAGGCGTCAGTCATCGGTTCGGGCATCGTACCGGCGTGCATCGTCACAGCCGAAGCCGTTGTCGAACCCGAGGCGGGCGATGCGCCCGTGATACCTCACCGCGGGTACGATTCGTCATCCCGAGCCCCCGTAGCTCAGGGGATAGAGCAGTGGCTTCCGGAGCCATGTGCGCAGGTTCGAATCCTGCCGGGGGCACAACGTTGTTGGAACTACAACAGTGAAATTCCTGAGCGGCTGGTCGGTTCCGCGCTCCGGAAGACCAGGGTCTAACGGGCTGTCGCGGTGTGGCCGAGGGGTGGCCCATCGATCTCTGAGTCGTGCTCGGCGAACAGCGTCCGCATCGTGTCGGGATCGTGCGCCCCTTCGGGCATCCGGACGATCAGGTCGATCGCCTCGGGGGTGGCGACTACCAACAGCCGGGCCGGTTCGGTGCTGGGGTTCCGGAACGAGTGAGTTGCCCCTCGGCGGACGAAGGCCATCGACCCGGTGGGAACGTGGGCGGTGACACCGTCGACGCAGAACTCCATCTCACCCTCCAGGACGTAGAACGCCTCGTCGTAGTGGTCGTGGTGGTGTGCGGGCGGGCCGTCGATGACGTGGAATCGGAAAGAGCAGGGCCGAAGGTCGACGGCAGCGGGTCGCTACCGGCGTGGCTGTCTGGCGGGCCGTGAGTTGCCCAGGACGTCTCGCCGACCATCCGCCGAGCAGGTTGGTCGGCCTCGCCGGAGTCAGCTCGGTCGGGCTGTCACCCATCCGAGGTCAGAGGTGATTCGTACTCCGGTTCGTGGATCGTGCATCGGCGTGATGACGTCGCGCAGCGTGTCACAGAACGTGTGGTATCCGACCGCCTCGATCGCAGGGACCGCCGGGCCTGCTGATGCAGAGGGCGCGGACCGCAGTGTCGACATCGGGCCATTCGTTGGTCACTTCCACGGTTCCGCGCGTCTGGAGCCTCGAATTGGGTCCGTTCGAGCATGGCTCTCGACGACGTCGCCGGTCTCGCCCAGTTGCATCGTGGCTGCTTGGTGGCTCTCGGGCGATAGTTCGATGATCTTGGCGAAATAGGGCAGGAGTCCCATGCGGTCGAACGAGCCCCAGTAGGTCATCCCGAGGCTGTCCGTCGGAACGGAGCACCCGCCGCGTCTCCTGCAGTGCGTCGTCGCATCCGTTCCAGATCCCGTTGAAACTCGTCACGACGTCGAATCGACCATCGTCGAACGGAAGGGCGAACATGTCACCGACCCGAAAGTCGCCTGCAGGCGTGCGGGTTCGCGCGATGTCGATCAGCGCGTCCGAGGCGTCGAGCCCGCTCACTGATGCCCCGCGACGAGCTGCGACGTTCGCTGCCAACCCTGATCCGCATGCGACGTCCAAGTGGTTCGTTCCATCGCTCACGCCCAGTTGGTCGAACAGCAGGTGGTTGGCGGGGAGCGCGTAGGGCTCGAACTGGTAGGCCCACTCCTGCGCCCGCGCTCCCCAGCCGCGTCCGGCTTCCGTCCAGACGCTGCGACGCGTGTCGGCGTCGGTCGACGTGGCCAATGTGCTCTCGTTCATCGGTTCCCCTTATTAGCACGATCGGTCGTGCTACTTAGAAGACAGTACGACCGATCGTGCTATACTTGTCAACCGATGACCGAGCTTGGCGTTGAGCGACGAACCAGAGCCGACGGCGTGCGCACGAAACGACTGATCCTCGACAACGCGGTTCGACTCGCGACCGTCGAAGGTCTGGACGGACTCAGCATCGGCAAACTCGCGACCGCCACCGATGTCAGCAAGAGCGGTGTCTATGCCCACTTCGGTTCCAAGGAAGACCTGCAACTGGCCACCGTGGAGGCCGCACGCGCCCTGTTCGTAGATGTCGTGGTGGCGCCGACGCTCGAAGCCGAGGGGCTCGACCGCCTCAGCGCGCTGCTGCGAGTCGTTTCTCTCCTACGTCGAGCAACGCACGCTGCCAGGGGGCTGCTTCTTTGCTGCCGCCGCTGCAGAACTGGGCGGACGGCCAGGCCCGCTGAAGGAACGCATCGCAGACAACCAGCGGGATTGGATCAGCCTGCTCACCGCCGCCGCCGAACAAGCGAAGTCGAGAGGACAGCTGGGTTCCGACACCGACGTCGCTGTTCTCGTCTTCGAGCTCAATGCCTTGGTGATCTCCGCTAACACCGGCTTCATCCTCCAGGATGATCCGGCCATCATCTCCCGAGCCCGAGCCGCCGTCGCTCGAGTGCTGGCCGCTGCCACGCTCGAATGACGCGTCTTTCCATGCCGGCCGGGGATCAGCGGTTCTCCGCCCAAGTGTTGCCGCTCCGACAACAGGCCGTGGACCTGATCGGACTCAAGCCCCCGCACTGGGCGATTCAGGCAGACGCTTCCTCAACTCGGCAGTTCGTGGTTCCAAAACAGTCCTGCCGGGGGCACCGCTGATGTCTCAGGACATCGTCTCCAGGGAGCGGCTCCTCGGTACCCGGTGGTGGGTACCGCACCTTCAGTCGGAGCTCGGTACCAGCCCGACCATCCGAGCGCCCGTGGCAGCACCGGCGGGGTCGGTCCGACCTACACCGATGTGGACGGTGCCGTCGGGATCCACGATGGCGAGTATCAGCGCATCCGCCGGGTTGTCGGGATCGATCTCCGAGATGAGTGCCCCATGGTCGATCGCGTCGCGTATCGTCGTGGTGGTCACATCGGAGCGGAAGGCTTGCGCCGTCGCAGCGACGAGCAACGCGTGCTCGGTGGTGTCCTCATCCGACGGCTTCACCCGGTACACCCTGCGCCGACCGAGCACCTCCACCAGGTCGGCGATGAACAGGTCTGCTTGTGGATCCTGTTCCGCGGCGACGAGCGCCTTACCCACGGATTCGCTCGACAGCCGCTTGCGCAGTTCTGCGTCGCCGATCCGCTTGTAGCCCCATGGCAGAGCCAACCCGCCGGAGTCAGAGGATGCCGAGACCGCTGCAGGAACACCGATGGTGGCCACGGGAACGTCCATCTCGGTGAGACAAGCAGCGAGGTCCGCCATCCATTGTTCGGATCCCACGAGCAACAGGCCGTTGGGAGGTGCTTTGCGCACACCGAGCATCGTCGCAACGGGCGCAGCGGTGAGTCCGTAGATGATGCCCGTACCGAGAATCACACCGAACACGACCGGAGACAGGAAGTCCGCCTCGATTCCCTTGTTCGCGAGGGTGCCCGAGAATGCCGCTGCAGTAGCCGCTGCCACGACCCCCCGCGGGTCCATCCAGGCGATCAGCGCACGTCCTTCGCGGGACACGGATGTACGCCACAACGACAACGCGACCGAGAGCGGACGCACCACGATCACCAGAATGGCTACGAGCAGCAGGATCCGCCATCCGCGCGCCAGAACGTCGCCGATATCGATCAGCGCGCCCAGCACGATGAACAGGGACCCGATTATGAATACCTCGAGAGTCTCGCCGAAACCCGAGATCCTCGCGACGGGCACGGTCCTCTGATTCGCTATCACGAGTCCCATTGTCACGGTTGCGAAAAGACCTGCCTCCGAGAGAACCATCTCGGCGACCGAGAACGCAGCAACCGCGAACAACAGCGCGACGGCTGCCTCCATCTGGTCGGTCACGAGGAAACGCGCCAACACCAGGACAAGCAGTCCACCCGCAACGAGGCCGACCAGCACCCCCAGCCCCAGACGGATACCCATCTGGAGGATCAGGGGAACGCCGTGGTTGTCCGAAGCGACTATGAAATTCAGTGCGATGACACCCATCGTTGCGCCAATGGGATCGAGCATGGTGCCCTCCCAGCGCAGGATCGATCCGACCGGCTCAGCAGGACGCACGATGTCGAGCAGGGGGCTGACGACGGTCGGTCCTGACACCACGAGAATCGCCCCGGCCAGGATCGCCAACTGGCCTCCCGGGCGGAACACGAACCACACGGCGGCGCTGGCACCGACGAGTGTCAACAGCGCGGCAACAGTGTTGAGACGGATGACCGGGCGTCGTGCCCCTCCGCTCAGATCCGTGAAACGCAGTTCCAACCCACTCTGGAACAACAACAACCCCACCAACATCGTCACACCCGGAAACAACGTGTCGCCGAACAGTGCCTCGGGGTCGACCAGATTGCCGACGTTTCCTGCGAAGAGGCCTGCAGGAAGCAGCAACAGGAGCGAGGGGAAGTCGCGTCGCTTGGCAACCCACTGTGCACCGATCCCGAGCACCACAATGGTTGCGAGGCCGAGGATGATTCGTTGGTCGCTCACTCCGGCAGTATTGCGCCTACGGCCCCACTGTGTGGGGACTCAGGCTGGCACAGCAGGGCCTCCGGAGGATCCGCACTCAGGCTCTGTTGCGGGATCCACTCACCCGCACTTGACACCCTCGGGCGCAACGCCGGGAGTCCAGCCGGGCTGGGTCGTGGTCGTGGTGGTCGTAGCGGAACCCGAGGCTCCCGACACATCGGAACCGTTCTGACCATCGGCCACCTCTCCCGGATTCCGCCCGACACCGTTCCCGGAGGGATCCGAGGTGGAATCAGACTGCACATCCGAGGACGAACCGTCAGAACCGTGATCGGCAACCGGTTCCGAGATGGTTCGGAAGTCATGTCCGAGGGTCACCACCACCTGACCCGAACCCAGGGACTCATCCACTTCGACCTTCGGTGAGGGCCCGAACCAAGCAGCCACGAGATCGCCCATAGCATCCGCTCCGGGAGCATGCGCCACGACCGTCCTGTCCCGCTCGTGGGGAGCGGTTTCGACGAATCCGATGTTGAAACCACCTTCGGTCAACGCGTAGCTCACTCGTCGCGCTTCGCCGTTCTCGGCGCTCCCGTTGAAGATCGACACGTTCACGTCCCCGGGGGTGGGCAATGGCGTAGTGGTCGTCGTCACGGCTGCCCCGGGTTTCGTCCCATTGAAGAACGCAAGGGTCAGGTATGACCCCTCTTCATCGAGGCGGAGTATGTCCTTGCCCTCGTAGCGGTCCCCCTCGACGACGAGGGAATGGGTCTGGAGACGTTGAGGGTCGAGGCTCGAGAACTTCCGCCCCAGCGCCAACATGTCACCGAATCCCAGACCAGAATCGACAGTCGTCGAATCGAGGGCCGCATCTACGAGACCCTTGAGGCGCGGCAGGCTGTCGAGACCCATGGAGTTGGCCTTCGCCAACGCTGCACGCATCAGGACCTGTTGGCGGGTCATACGCCCCAGATCCCCGGTGGGGTCGCTGTGCCAGCCGTCGGAATCCTTCCACTGGAGATGGCGTGACCGGGCGAAGGCGAGCCCCTGGGTTCCATCGAGCACCGTGCATCCCGGCGAATCGATCGACAGGCCGGAGTTGCGGTCGCGGACAGGCGCGTCGATATACATCGGGACCCCGCCGAGCGCATCGATCAACTTCTGGAACCCCACGAAGTTCACCTCGGCGAAGTGGTGGATCGGAATCCCGAGGTTGTCCTGGATCGTGTCGATCAGAGTCTGCGTGGACTTCGCATACGCGGCGTTGATCCGGTTCTCCGAACCATCGGGCAGGGTCACCCACAGGTCCCTGGGAATCGACAGGATGTCGACGCGTTCTTCGTCGGGATCCACGCGCAACACTGCGATGCTGTCCGAACGTTGGCCATGGGGAGCGTCCTTGCCCAGGAAGGCAGCGGCATCGGGGTCGTCGGCGCTGACGTCGTCGCGACTGTCCGACCCCACGACCAGGTAGTTCTGGGGCTCGCCGTGGGCCACGTCGGCCAGATCCACGTCCACGCGATCGACCTTCTGGTAGGTCCACCATCCGTACCCGGCCACCACCAGGGCGACGACCACCACCACGGACAGCACCCCCACCACCACTCGACGGCGACCGTAGTTGACCGACCTGGACCCCCGGCGCGGGCGACGCACCACGTTCCGTTCATCGGAAACGGAAGTGTCAGGACGCGCAGACGCAGGGGGTTCGGGATCGGAGGGCACTGTTGCAGAAGCGTAATGCGGAACGGACCCAGAACTGCAGACACCCCCTACAGGTACAACTGCCCGACCTGACCCGATTCACAGCGTCACGCACCCACCACGATCGTGGACTCGCAGATCCGGTGTCACTTCCGGGATGCGAGCACTTTCGGTCATGCGAACCGTTACGGAGGGCGCGTGGGAAACTCGGTAGATGGCCGACCGCTACACACATGGACACACAGACTCGGTGCTTCGCAGCCACCGATGGCGTACCGCCGAGAACTCGGCGGGATACCTTCTGCCCGAACTCCGCCCCGCGCAGCGACTGCTCGACATCGGCTGCGGCCCGGGCAACATCACCGCCGACCTGGCACGCAGAGTGGCTCCCGGCGTTACCATCGGCGTGGACGTCGCCCCTGAGATCATCGAGGCCGCAACGGCCGACTGGTGCAGCGACGAATCGAACAACCTGGGTTTCCGCGTCGCAGACACCTATGCCCTGGATTTCGATGACGACAGCTTCGACGTGGTCCATGCCCACCAGGTCCTCCAACACCTCGGCGATCCGGTTGCAGCGCTCCGCGAGATGCGCCGGGTGCTGGCGCCCGACGGTCTCCTGGCGGTGAGGGACGGGGACTACCGGGCATTCATGTGGTCGCCGTCGGATCCACTACTCGACCGCTGGTTGGAGATCTACCACCAGGTGACCGCCAGCAATGGAGCCGAAGCAGACGCCGGCCGCCACCTGCTCGGCTGGGTGACCTCGGCCGGGTTCAGTGAAGCCCGCTACTCGAGCTCCAACTGGACCTACTGCACCGCGGAGGACCGGGCTTGGTGGGGCGGCCTCTGGGCCGACCGCGTGCGTGACTCCGCTTTCGCCCGCCAGGCGATCGAGGAGGGATTCACCGACGCGGCCGAGCAGCAGGCGATCGCAGACGCGTTCCTTCGTTGGGCGAACGACCCCGGTTCGATATTCGTCGTACCCAACGGCGAGGTGATCGCGCCGTCCTTGACGCCCCGGGGCGACCCGGGTGGGATCAGGATTTCTTCTGATCCACCTTCGGCTCACGGGGCAGGCCGAGGACCCACGTCCTCCGACCCCACCCGACCACCCTTCTGGACGACCTCGGCCTGTTCCGCAATCAGGATTTCTTCTGATCCACCTTCGGCTCACGGGGCAGGCCGAGGACCCTCTCTCCGACGATGTTCCGCTGGATCTCGGCGGTGCCGCCCCAGATCGTCTCGGATCGCGAGAAGAAGAACGCGGACACCATCTGTGAGACCGGGTAGGTACCTCGACCCTTGGCCCGCATGGTGGCCGGCCACGACACGTCCTCACCCGCGGTCGAGCACAATGCTTCGACGCCCCAGATGCGCAACGCCAGTTCCATGGCGTCGCGGTGCATCTCGGACCAGAACATCTTGTTGGTGACTCCGAGCACCGTGACCGCCGGATCCTTGCGCTTGTTGACGGTGGCGGTCAGTGACCTCAGGCCGTTGAAACGCAGGATCTGGATCTTTGTGTAGTAGCGCATCAGGTCCTGGCGGATCAGTGGGTCGGAGATCATTGCGTTGTCGGTGGCCTTGGCCACCATCTGGTCGTACTCCTGTTCAAAGCGCCTGTAGCCCGTTGTTGCCGACATGCCACGTTCGAACCCGAGTGTGTCATTGGCAACCTTCCAACCGTTGTTGACGCCGCCCACGACGTTGTCGATCGGGCAACGGGCATCGGAGAAGAACACCTCGTTGAACTCAGCGGTCCCATCGGGTTGGACGATCCCTCGGACCTCGACGCCGTCCTGTTTCATCGGCACCAGGAGGTAGGAGATCCCAGCTTGCTTCTTCACGTCCGGGTCGGTGCGTGCGAGCACGAAGCAGTAGTCCGCGAACTGGGCCTGGGTGGTCCATACCTTCTGGCCGTTGATGACCCATTCGTCACCATCGAGCACAGCCGTGGTCTTCAGTGAGGCGAGATCAGATCCGGAATCAGGTTCGGAGAAGCCCTGGCACCACCGCATCGATCCGTCGAGGATCTTGGGCAGGAAGTACTTCTTCTGCTCCTCGGTCCCATTCGCCAGAATCGTCGGCCCCACGAGCGTGTCACCGAAGAAGTCAGCCCGCATCGGGGCCTTGGCGTTGGCGAACTCCTCGGACAGCGCCACACCCTGCATCGTGGTGAGCCCCTTGCCGCCGTACTCCTCGGGCCAGGTGGCACAGATCCACCCACCTTCGTGGAGCTTGTGAGTCCACTCCTTCGCGAACTCCGCCTTCTCCTCGGTGGTCATCTCGAAGCCCTCGTCGAACCAACCATCGGGGAGGTTGTTCTCGAGCCAGGTACGGATCTCGGTGCGGAACTCTTCTGCTTCGGGGGGATAGCTCAGGTCCATTCCCCAATATTGACCGTCCGGTCAAGTGAGGACAACCCGGCACAGGACACATCACCGGCAGAACGATGATCGACCCACGTTTCCCGAACGACACCTCTCGCCTACGATGCGACCCATGACCTCTGATCCGGCACCACTGCAAGATCGCCTCGAGGAGATCCAGGCGTCCCGCTGGCGTAATCAGTGGAAGGAACTCAAGGAACAGGTCATCGACACCGGTCTGTGTACCGGTTGTGCCGGGTGCGTGATCGTGTGCCCGCATGATGTGATCGGCTACAACCACGAACAGGGTGGCTACCGCCCATTCCACCTCATGGAAGAGCTCGGGCCCAACGACTGCTCATGGGGCCAGAAGGGCTGTACGTCATGCACGAGATCCTGCCCCCGTTTCGGAATCTGGGAGGCCCAGGCCGATGACCACCTGTTCGCCCGAACGCGTGAGGAGGATGAAGTCGCGGGCATCTACCAGGACATTCTCCTGACCCGGGCGAGCGAACAGACGGTTCTCGATCACGGTCAGGACGGTGGCCTCGTATCCGCGATCCTCATCTGGGCGCTCGAGAACGACTACATCGACGCGTCACTCGTCAGCTATCTGGAGGGCGACAAGGACTCCTGGAAGACACGCCCGGGCGTGGCAGCCACTCGAGAAGAAATCCTCGATGGCGCAGGTAGTCGCTATACCTACACCGCCAACACACTCGCCTACGACGAAGCGATCGAAGCCGGCCATGAACGACTCGCCCTGGTGGGGATGAGCTGCCAATCCTCGGTTCCGCCAGTGATGTGGAGCCGCAAGGTCGGCAAGGTCTCCAAGCCGATCGTGTTCAACCTCGGCCTGCTGTGTTCCAAGACCTTCGACGACGCCATCTTCGAGGAACTCTTCTGGACCAAGTACGGCCTCGCCCGTTCCGACATCGCCAAGATGAACATCAAGGGTGTCTTCCAGATCTGGACCCACGACGGCACCTACCGCGAGATCAACCTCAAGGAATGCCACGCCTGGACCCGCGAGGGTTGCCTCATGTGTCCGGATTTCGCAGCCGAGCACGCAGACATATCGTGCGGCGGGATCGGCGAGAATGCGGACTGGACCTTGACGATCGTGCGCACCGATCTGGGGCGCGAGATCGTCGGACACATGATCGACGAGGGTGTCATCGAGGCACGACCCGGCGATTCCGACCCGGCAGCGATAGCTCTGATGCGGCGGCTCGCCGAGGTTTCACGCAGCCGCTGGCCCACGACCGCCGAGGTGAGCGTCCGCCTGGGCGTGCCCGAGGGCGTGAAATCCCACTGAATCGCCGCTCCGGCGCCCGCAGGTGTCGAGGAGACAGGTCCTGTTCCGGAGGTCAGCGCATGTCGTGGGGCAGGTCGGTGACGACCGACGCGGTTTCCGGGTCGTAATCGAACATCGAACGCACCGGGGAGATCTCGGATATCGCGACCACGGGGAGCGTGGACTCGGGGCACAACCGTCGGGTCAGGAGTTCGTTCAGGCCCATTCGACGTCGTGGAACCACTGCAGTTTCAGGAACCGTGAGAGTGGCGAGTGTCGAGATCATGCACTAATGATCGACCACCGGGGAAGCGTTCTGTAGTGCCATAAGACCCATTTGCAGGCGTGTCGCCGCTGGGTCGCGGAGCCTATGCGCCCTCGCACCCGGCGAATATCTTGGCGATGTTGTCGGGCACCTCGATGTCGGCTCCGGAGGCCGCCTTCGCCTGGTCTTCCTCGAACTTCTTGGCCTCGTCGAACGGCACCTTCTCCACCAAACCGTTGTAGACGCACTCACACTGTTTGTTGGATGCGAGCAACTCGCCGCCGTAGGGCACTTCGTCGGTTTTGGGGTCCACGCCGGTGCAACCGAGCATGAAGTTGTCCTTGTAGTCGTCGCCGTACTTGGTGGGTTGAGGGTTGACACTGCAAGCCGACAGGGACATCGTCACAGCTGCGACCACGGCGACCAGCCCGATCCCCAACTTCGATGGGAACAAGCGCGTTTGTGAAGCGGATCTGAACATGGGGGTCCGGTACTCCTGAGGGACATCGGGATCGACCACACGCTAGTAGAGGCACCGCCACCATGGAGAGTCGGACCGGTCACCCGATTGCCGGTACCGGCTCCTGTCGGTTCTTCTTCGATCCGGCGTGGCGTCGCCACACCAGGAACGTGACGATGCCCAGTACCACCTGGGGTACGAATGATGCCGCCCTCCACAGGAGCGAAGCGGCGAGGGCGGTCTCGCGGTCTGCGCCCATGGTCACCATGAGCCCGACCATGGCGGCATCGACGGTCCCCAATCCGCCCGGGGTGATCGGGATGAAACCGGCAAGCCGGGCGATTGCGAATGCGGCGAACAACTGGACCGGATTGATGCCCCCGGTGGAACCTGCGATCCCGTAGAAGGCCACAGCAAGAATCAGGAACTGGCAGAACTGCTGGGCGACGCTGGTGATCGTCAACAGGCCCCAACGATCCTCGACGACGTTGCGCAGGTTGTCGCGGAACTTGAAGATTGCGGCCGTGACCTGTCCTCCGCCCTGAGCAGCACTGGCCGCCACGGCCGCAGCGGTCTCGATCGCGTCGGCGGCATCGGTACCGACGGTCGTCACAGTGGTGACGGTGGTGACACTGGTAACGGTCGTGTCGGCACTTGGGGAACCGGCATCTGGCCCGTCGCCCTTCTTCTTGCCGAATCGACGCATGACCGGCGTCGCCAACTTGTCGCCCCAGTTCCCGACACGACGTGCCATGGTCTCGCTACGGAGCACGAGGACCAGCAACGCCACCAGGAGCCCGACTGCCACCACACCCACCACGGCTCCGATTATCTCCGAGCTCGTCGCCCCACCCTGGAACACGATGGCCAACACGCCTACCGCCGGCAGTGCGAGAGTCACCAACAGGTTCCAGACGCTGGTCGCAGCAATGGCGGAACTGGTCGCAGCGGGTCCGTACCCGTATCCACTCAACATCGTGTACTGGACCCCGAGTCCGAACGCACCTCCCGCGGGGATGGCGTTGGAGATCATGAACGAGGTCTGGCGCACCACGAATCCCTGACCGTATGGAAGACCCGGCAGGGCCGCCTGGTAGGGAAACACGTACACGATCACGTTCAGAACAGCGACCGCGATCAGGGCAGTGACCGAACCCAGCGACATGTCCTTTATGGAGTCCCAGGCTTCGCTGTAGTTCGCGATCTTCGGAAACACACCCACGAACACGAACAGCAGGACCGCCACCGTCAGAGCGCCGGCAACTATCTGCTTGCGGCGGTCCAGTTTGTTGTCTGCAGCAGGCCCACCGGCATCCACGGGCGCAGTTGACGCGTCAGGAGTCACACATACACGCTAGAGGCATCGCCACACTTTTCGGCGGACTGATCAGCGACTCGTCAGATCACGTGCCTGCGCGAACACGGAATCCAACATCTCCTCGGTGAGGCGACCGGTGAACGTGTTCTGTTGGCTCACGTGGTAGCAACCGAGCAGCACTTTGCCATCAGGAGCGACATGCACCGACCCATGACCGAATTTCGGCCGGGGCGACATGTCGAGGATCCTCGCCATCTGGGCATGTCCGAACCCGCCGAGGGCAACGATCACCTCGAGGTTGGCCAACAACCTCAGTTCCTCGATGAGAAATGGTGCGCATGTGTCTCGCTCGGTCGTCGTGGGCCTGTTGTCAGGCGGTGCACACTTGACCGGGGAGGTGACCCAGACGCGTTGCAGTTCGAGTCCGTCATCGAGCGATCGCGCCTCGGGCTGATTGGCGAAACCGGCCCGGAACAGGGCGGCGTAGAGCCAGTCGCCGGAGCGGTCCCCGGTGAACATGCGACCGGTGCGGTTGGCACCGTGCGCAGCCGGGGCCAGTCCCACGACCGCTATCGAAGCATGCGGGTCGCCGAAGCCCGGGACCGGACGTCCCCAGTACTCATCGTTGATGAAAGCTGCCCGCTTCGCCCCGGCAACTTCCTCACGCCACTTCACCAGTCGGGGGCACTGTCTACACGCGATGATCCGCTCCCGGAGTTGCTCCAATGCCTCGGTCTCGGAGGGCTCACCGTTCACTGTTGCAGTCTCGCACCGACACGGCCCCGACCTTTCAACGGGCGGTCAGAGCACACAGGCGGTTCGGGAGGCGGGGTGGAGGCTACCTAGGATCGTGGAATGGCATCGACGACCAACGCGAAGGCGAACCCGGCGAACGCGAGACGGGGCGTCACCGACAATCCGACGCTCGTGTTGCTCGTTCGTCACGGACGCACCTCGACGACCGGTTCGGTTCTACCGGGTCGAGCACCCGGACTGCACCTTGCCCCCGAAGGCGTCGAACAGGCGGCTGCGGTGGCTTCGCGGATTGCCCCCCTCAACCCTGCTGCCGTGTACGCCTCGCCGATGGAACGCACCCGTGAAACCGCAGCTCCGATCGCCCGGGCAGCGGGGCTGCGCACCCGCACCGCCAAAGGCCTGGTCGAATGTGATTTCGGAGACTGGACCGGCAAGAAACTCTCAACGCTCCGCCGCCGCAAGGAATGGCAACGCGTCCAGAACTCCCCCTCCACGTTTCGCTTCCCCCGTGGTGAATCATTCGTCGAGATGTCGTCGCGCATGTGGGACCAGGTTCTTGCTCTGGTCGAGCGCCACCCCGGCCAGACGATCACAGCCGTGAGCCACGCGGACACGATCAAGGCAGCGGTTGCAATGGCGTTGGGATCACACCTCGATGAGTTCCAGCGAATCGTGGTGTCACCGTGCTCGGTCAGCGCGATCCTCTTCGGAGGCTCCTCACCCATCGTGCTCACCGTCAACAGCACCGGAGACGACCTACGGAGCCTTGCCCCGTCATGAGCACCAGCGAGTCCTTCGAGTTCGAACACATCGACGCCTTCGTCCCGGGCGCGGTGGGAGAGCCGGGCCAACGCGTCTTCTACCTTCAGGTGCGCTCCGGTGAACGCGTGATCTCGCTGCGCTGCGAGAAGCAGCAGGTCGGGATGCTGGGGCGCTACCTCACCCAACTCGCCGAGGCGTTCGGTCCGGTCGCGCCCGACCGTGACATCGTCGGCCTCGTGGAACCCGTCACCGAACACTGGACCATCGGCCAACTCTCGGTGGGCGTCGACGAAGCGAACGGCCGCATCCTGGTGACCGCTGAGGAGCTGGTAGCAGAGTCCTTCGAGGTGGAGGACGAAGACATTGACCCCGATCTACTCGCACAACTGATGGATGCGATCGAGGAACTCCCAGAGGAGCCGGCCACCGCGAGTTTCGTGCTGAGTGCAGCCCAGGCGCTGGCGTTCGGAGAACGCGTGGAGGAATTGATCGCCACCGGACGCCCGCCATGTCGGCTGTGTGGCGCCCCCATGGATCCCGACGGCCACAACTGTCCTCGTTGGAACTGAAAATGCGACTCTGATGAGAGATGCAGGACTGACGACATGGACCCCATGACCCGGTACCCGTGATGTCGGACGACGTCGGATCCGAACCTGTGGATGGCTCCGACGCGGGCGCAGCGAAGCCGGACGACACAGGATCCCCGGACGACACAGGATCCCGGCCGTCGGAGGCGTTCGTCTACGACGCCAGCATCGAACCAACAGAGACGAAGTCCATGGTTGATCTGTTGAGCAGCGGGAGCATCGAGATCCTGGGGCTCATGCCCTGGTCTTCGAATGGAACGTTCCTGGTCGAAGTGACCAACCGGTCCGACCACGCACCGGCGGTCTACAAGCCATTCTCGGCGGAACGTCCACTGTGGGACTTCCCCGGTGGACTGTGGAAGCGCGAGGTCGCGACGTGGGAGCTCTCCGAGGTGCTCGGGATCGGTGTGGTCCCGCCCACGGTCGGGGTGCAGTCAGCTCCCATGGGGCCCGGGTCCGTCCAGGCCTTTGTACCGGCACGGTTCGAAGAGCACTACTTCACCGTGCGCGAGACCGCCGACGCGGTCCTCGGGGAGTCACTGCGGCTCCTGTGCGTCCTCGACCTGGTCGCAAACTCCACGGATCGCAAGGCGGGTCACTGCCTCGTCGATGACAACAACCGGTTGTGGGCGATCGACAACGGACTGACCTTCCACGAGGAGAACAAGCTCAGAACGGTCATATGGGACTTCGCCGGCGAGGAGATACCGGAGACCGCCCTCGCTGCACTGGAGCACCTGGTGTCGAATGGCATTCCGCCCCGGTTGGAACGCTGGCTCTCGCACCCGGAGGCGGATGCAACCGTCTCGCGAGCTTCCACAGTGCTGCGTTCCGGACGCTTTCCCCATGATCTGACAGGTCAGCGCTACCCGTGGCCGCTGGTGTAGGAACCCCCTTCGATGGATGCGCCACCCATGACCGCCACCTCCAGGTGATCGGTGTGGCACCTCGAGCGGGCTCGCACGGGCACGCGATGCGTCAGACGCTCCGCGGACGGCCAAGAGATCTGAAAACCCACAACTCGGAGTCCAGAGCGTGCTGTGCACGTCGTGGACTCCGAGTTGGGTGGTTGAGTCAACCAGCGTTCCAGACGCTGCTCATCTGGCAACGATTGACAACCCGGCAGGCTCTGCTCGCCGGATGATCGGGGTCAGCGGTTGGCCAGGGCTTCGAGGAGAGCAGGCAGGACCTTGTGGACGTCGCCCACGATCCCGAGGTCCGCGACCGAGAAGATCGGTGCTTCGGCGTCCTTGTTGATCGCGATGATGTTCTTCGATCCCTTCATGCCCACCAGATGCTGCGTGGCGCCCGAAATACCGGCTGCGATGTACACCGTCGGCTTGACGACCTTGCCCGTCTGGCCCACCTGGTAGGAGTAGGGCACCCATCCGGCGTCGACGATCGCACGCGATGCGCCGGGCGCTCCGCCCAGGGCCTTTGCGAGGTCCTCGATCATCTGGAACTTCTCGGCCTCACCGAGACCGCGTCCACCCGATACGACCACCGCTGCATCTGCGAGCGAAGGGCCGGTCTGCTCCTCGACGAAGCGGTTGGTGACAACTGCTCCGCCTGTGCTGCCGACGTCTCCGGTGGGCAGTTCCTCGGTCGCCGCCGCGTCACCCGAGGGTGCTTCGGCCGCAGTGAACGACTTCGGGCGCACCAGGAAGATGCCGACCTTGTCGCCGGTGAATCGTGTCGAGACATTGGTGGTGCCACCAAAGACCGGCTCGGTTCCCACGAGCGCACCGTCGGTCTCGGCGAGATCCACGATGTTGGTGATCACCGGGGCGTCAAGCTTGACCGACAGGCGTCCCGCCACATCTCTGCCGTCATAGCTCGTCGCGAACAGAATTGCATCGGGACCGTTGCCGGCCTCGACCGCGCCGGCGATGGCGCTGGCCACCAGCGGACCACCGAGCTTGCCCTCGGTGCCCGAGACGTTGAGGACCTTGGACGCGCCATGCGCACCCAGCTCACCTGCCACGTCTGCGCCGGCGGTGGTGACACACTCGACGGTGTCGGCCAGTTCGGTCGCCTTGGCGAGTATTTCGAGCGTGTTGCTCGAGACATTGCCCTCGGAGGCCTCTGCGAATACCCAGATCTTTGAGACTGTCATGTTCGTGGTTCCTTCGTTCTCGTGTTAGCTCAGATGACCTTGAGCTCGGCCAGATAGTCAACGATCTTCTGGAAGCCCTCGCCGTCGTCTTCGACGATGGTTCCCGCTTCGCGCTCTTCGGCCGGGACGATCTCCACGATCTCCTGTCCTGCGCCGGCCCAACCGACCGAGCCCGCGTCGAGTCCGAGATCCGCCACGGTCACTTCGTCGACCGGCTTGGACTTGGCTGCCATGATGCCCTTGAACGACGGGTACCGCGGCTCGACCACACCTGCGGTCACCGAGATCAATGCCGGAGTGGGTGCCTCGACGTCGTCATAGCCGGCTTCGGTCTGGCGCTTCACCTTGACGGTGCCGCCATCAACGGTGATCTCCTTGGCGAAGGTGATCGAGGGGAGACCCAGGAGCTCGGCCAGCTGTTCGGGAACCGTACCGGTGTAGCCGTCGGAGGATTCCGTGGCGGTGATCACGAGATCGGCATCGCCTGCTCGACCAACCGCCTTGGCCAGAACCTTCGCGGTACCGAGTGCATCGGTCCCGGCCAGAGCGTCGTCGGAGACGAGCACAGCCTTGGCCGCACCCATGGCGAGCGCCGTGCGGAGCCCGCCGACCTCACTGTTGGGAGCCATGGACACGAGGGTGACCTCGCCTCCGCCCGCGTTGTCCACGAGCTGCAGCGCCATCTCCACGCCATAGGAGTCGGACTCATCGAGGATGAGTTTGACGTCCCGCTTGAGGGTCTTTGTGCTGGGATCCAGCTCGCCCGGGTCGGCCGGGTCGGGGATCTGCTTCACGCATACGACGACATTCATGGTCGGATTCTGCCGCAGCCGATCCCCCTGCGACAAAACCGGACGCCCCGGGCCTCCTCAGAATGTACGCACTCAGTCCGAAATGTACGGATTCACCCGGCCAGCACAGCTTCACCCGGCCAGCACAGCGAGCGCGACATCGGGAACGTTGGTGACCACACCTTCGACACCCATCGCCGCCAGTTCAGCGATTCGATCAGGATCATCGACCGTCCACACGTTCACTCCCAGCCCCAGCTCATGGGCCTCGTCGACCAGTGCCTGATCCACTGCCGGATCCCACGGATGAATGAACTCATGGCCGTGCCGAACGCAGCGATCGAGCACATCGGGCCAACGCTTGGGATCGTGGAACAACTGGGCGGTCGGGGGGCCGTCGAGTGTTCGGACGCGGTCGATCGTCTCGGGGTCGAAACTCGATATGAGGATCTCCTCCGCTATGCCACCGCTGTGGCGAGAGGCCAGCAGCTCCACGACCTTGTCGACGACTTCCATAGTCCGGGGCACCTCGTCGCCCCCGAGGTCACCGAGCGCATTCTTGATCTCGACATTCACCCCCATACCGGCCCCGGGCCCACCGGGAGATCGAACGTTTCCGAACAACGCATACCCCTCTATGCAGGCATCCAGCGCACTTGCGAGATCGAGTACCTCGGTGGGACGTTCAGCCGATGGCGTGGACCAGAGCAATCGCTTGTCGCGATACCACGCATCGTGGTTGACGATCAAAGCCCCGTCCGCAGTGTGACGAACGTCAAGTTCGACCCAATCGGCGCCCAATTCGGCCGCTCCGATGAACGCATCCCTTGTGTTTTCAAGGTAATTCGCAGACGCTCCGCGATGCGCGATGACCATTGGAGTTGTCCTGTCCGACATGTTCTCGCAACTTTTCCTTTACACCGACAGTGGCCGCCGGTAGGTTCTGTTTGTTCACGGATTCACAAGTTCCCAGCCAGCGTTCAAGAGTGCCCGATGGCAAGTAGTGCATGCAGGTCCTCAAACTACGACCCGTGCGGGAAACCCACCGAATCCGCGATCCAATCCCTGAAACGATTTCGGACGTGCTCTGTTGCGTGCCCACGATGCAACGGAGGACCTAGTGGCCCTGACTTCGAGCCGCAGCTTGGATATAGCGAGTGATGACTGGCGGGCAATGTCCGCTTGTCGTGATACTGATCCCTCGCTCTTCTTCCCGGTGGGCACCACCGGCCCGGCGCTGGAGCAGATTGCTTCCGCGAAGGCCGTATGTGCCACCTGTGAGGTAGCAGAATCGTGTCTGCGATTCGCGCTCGAGACCAATCAGGACTCCGGCGTGTGGGGCGGACTCTCCGAAGAGGAGCGCCGTCAGATCCGCCGTCAGGCTCGTGCCGCGGCAGCTCGTCGCGTGGTTTCCTGACCCACCGATAATCGGTTCGCCAGGCTCACCGGACGACCGGCCCCTTCATCTTCAGTCATCGGCCTTGCGAGGCACCCGCAGCTCCACCAGGGTCCCGGGGCGTCGCCCCGCACCGCCAGCGGACCTGAACTCGATCTGGCCACCCAGATCTTCCACGAGCCCTCTCACGATTGACATACCCAAGCTACTTCCGTGCTCGGGGTCGAAAGCCGATACGGCAGTCCCCACCCCATCGTCGCGGACGGTGACACCCACCTCGGAGTCATCATGGGAGAGGTGGATCGACACCATTCCCGCCTCGCCACGTTCGATGGTTCCCGATGGGTAGGCGTGGTCCATCGCGTTTTGCAGCAACTCCGTCAGTACCACCGCGAGTGAGGTGGCAGCGGTGGAGCCGATGTCGCCCGCGCTACCCGAGATCTCGAACCGGACCGGCTTCTCCGGCGACGTCAAGCCGTCCTCGACCATCCGCACGAGTGGCCGAACGATCTCGTCGAGATCAACCTCGTCGGCCGCAGAACCCCGCGAGAGTGTCTCGTGCACCAGGGCTATCGAGCCGATCCGACGCACCGACTCATCGATGGCGGCCTTGGCGGTCGGCTCGGACAGCCGCCGACCCTGCAACCTCAGGAGCGATGAGATGGTCTGAAGGTTGTTCTTGACCCGGTGATGGATCTCGCGGATGGTCGCGTCCTTGGAGATCAGGAGCCTGTCCCGGCTCCGCAGTTCCGAGACATCGCGCATCAGCACGACTGCGCCATCGACCTCCCCCGCAGTCAGCAGTGGGATGCTGCGCGAGACGACCGTGGTGTCACCATGTTCGACGTCCTCGATGGCCGGACGCTTCGAGAGGAACGAACGGAACACGCCGTCTCCGGGTGGGCCTATGTTGGACACCAACTCACCCAGCACCGCCCCTGAGAGTCCCAAACGCCGAAGCGCGGAGACCGCGTTCGGCGAGGCGAAGGTGACCCGTCCCGAGGAGTCCACCAGCAATACCCCGTCGCCGACCCGGGGGCCACCGGCCGAGAGCACTTCCTCGTCGGGGAACGGGAAGTCTCCGGCGGCAACCATGGAGGCCAGACGGTCGAAGATCTCGAGGTAGGTGCGAGCCAGATCACCCGGAGGGCGCGCCAGGGCCAGTGGCGACTCCCGAGCCATGACCGCCACCACTGATCCCCGGTAGGTCACGGGCACTGCGGTGACCTTCACCAACTGGCCCAGCCACTCGGAATCAACGACGTCCTCGATGATCCTGCATTCCGCGGCAGCCTTGGCGACCAACGGCCGCTGCAGAGTGTCGACGGTGCGCCCGACGACCTCCTCGGCGAAGAGTGTCTGGCCGGTGTTGGGACGGATCTGATTGACCACCAGGAAGCGGGGCCGCGAACCCGGCTGCACGGGCAGGGGGACATACAACAACAGGTCCGAGAAGGAGAGGTCGGCAAGCATGGCCCACCCCACAACCAGCCGCTTGAGGTGTCGCGAGGCTTCGTGGTCGACCGGGGGAACCACCAGCGCCACGTGCTCGGCGGTGAAGTCCTCTTCTTCGTCGAGCTCCACCTCTTTCGCCGCCGCAAGGTCCCCGCGCAGCGGCGGAAGGAAACGGGTCGGATCGTCGGAGGGCACTTCCGGGTCGGTCACATCCAGATCCTTTCACCCAATGCCAGCAGTCCGGCCAGCGAATGAATGTCCTCGGTTTGGTAAGGAACACTCAGTACCAGGTCGGGGAGCCGGGCCAATTCGTTGCGTTGCTCGGCCTCGCGTCGCGCCACGACGCCGAAGTCCTGGTAGCTCGAAGCCGCTTCGGAGAGCACGTGGGAGAGATGGGACTTGCGAATCACCGGCTCACCGAGCTCGTCGCTGAGGTCCGCTGCCAACTTGAACGCGTCGTGCTCGATCGCACGGGCTGCTTCGGCACCCGCTCGTTCGAGCATGTACTCCGGTAGCACCTTGTTGAGCACCAGTGCCCCGAGGTGGTAATTGCGTTCTGTGAGGAGGTCGCAGAAGAACTGTGCTTCCCTGGCGGGCGCCACCTCGAGGGTCGACACGACGACGAAAGTTGTCTGTGGGCCACCCAACAGGGCGGTGACCGCTCCGGCGCGTTCCACGAATCCGTCGTACATCGTCTGGAACAACATGAAGAACTCGGCTATGTCCTCGAGGAACTGGCTTCCCAGGATCCGGTCCGAGACGGAGTAGAAGGGTTTGGCCGCGAGATTCATGATCCGCGAGCGATAGGGCGTGATGAGCCAACGCAAGAGCCGTGACGAGAAGAAGTCCGCCATGCGGTCGGGTGCTTCGAGGAAGTCGACAGCGTTGCGGGTGGGTGGGGTGTCGACGATGATCAGGTCGTACCGACCTGACGCGTGGATCTCGTACAGGCGCTCCATCGCCACGTAGTCGTGGCTCTGGACGAATTTGCCGGTGATGTTCTCGTACAGCGGGTTGGCGAGGATGGCATCGCGCGTCGCGTCGTCGGGTGCATGCAGCCCGATCAGGTCGTCCCAGGACGCCTTGGTGTCGAGCATCGCAACCCACAGCTCTCCCTCGGGATCCACTCCTGCGTCTGTGAATGCCTCGGCGGACACCTCGACCTCGGTATTGCCGAAGCGTTCGAGACCGAGCGCACTGGCCAGACGACGCGCCGGATCGACGGTCAGCACCAGGACCTTGACCTCGAGATTGGCTGCCGCTACCGCACCGATCGCCGCCGCGGCGGTGGTTTTCCCACACCGCCCGAACCGGTCGTCACAACGACTTCCTTTGCGATGCAGAGCTGTTCGAGGGTGCGCACACTGGGTGTGCCACTCCCGCTCACAGGAGTTCCTCCCCCAGAGCGGCAGCGATCCGGTTGGTGGCACGCGTTCCGTGGTTGCGGTGGAACAGGTACGGCACGTACAGCACGGGCAGACCGCCTGGCAGTCCAGCGCGCAGACGCTCGAGGTGGGGCACGCTCGCTCGTCGCATGTCGACCGCCAGCTGGGCGCCGTCGAGCACGTTGTCGATCCCCGGCCCGACGGCCGCCACCAGGGAACCACGAACCTCCTCCGCACAGATGCGTTCGAAGATCGCTTCCTCGCCGACGCTGAAGAGTTCCGGTAGCACCCGATTGACCACGACAGCAGCAACATCGATGTCGGTTTCGATACCGAGGCGTTCGATCAACTCCAGGGATTCTGTCACGGGCATGTCTTCGGGCGACGTGACGACCACCACGCCGGTCATGGCCGGGTCGGTGAGGATTTCGGTCATCCATTCGGTCTGCGAGCGCACGACTCCGACACTCACCAACTCGGATATCGCCACTGGAGAAGCCAGCTGCCCCACCACGTGGCCCGTTGCAGATGCGTCGACCACCACCAGGTCGTAGTTGTCCTCCTTCACCTCGTAGGTGAACTTTCCCACGGTGAGGATCTCCTTGACGCCCGGGGCCGCGTTGGCCACGAAATCGAAGGTGCGGGCGAGCGGGCCCAAGCGCGCTAGCAGGGGTACACGGAGTTGCAGGCTCATGTACTCCTTGAGCGATTCCTCGGTGTCCATCGACATCGCATGGAGGTTGTCGCGCACCCGGGTGCCTGCGAACGACAACGGACCCACTCCGTAGAAGTCAGCCAGGTTGCCCTTGGCATCTACCTCGCAGACGAGGGTGCGGCGCCCCTCACCGGCCGCGAGTATCCCCAGCGCCGAGGCGACCGATGTCTTTCCGACACCCCCCTTGCCGGTGACGAACAGGAGTCGTCGATCCAGCAGTGGAACGGGTCGCACCGGAGTCCCTAGGAGGAGAAGCCGATTGCACGGCCGTCGCTGTCCGAGCCGATCTCCACATACGCGACCTTGGCCGCGGGTACCCCGACGATCCTGCCCCGCTTGTCGGTGAGCCAGAGCACTGACGAATCGCCGGCAAGGGTCGAATCGATCGTCTTGCGCAGCTCTTCGCGGTCGGTGTCATCCGCCAGCTGAACATCGATCTCACGAGCCGAGTAGGTCACTCCTATGCGTACATCCACGAACCCCATGCTATAGATCCGACATGGCCGACAGACCATCGAGTGATCCGCAGACCGTTCCGGGGAACCGACCGAGGGTGGTCGTCGTCTCCCACGGCCCTCCCATGCGCGGGGGGATCGCGACGGTTGCGCTCGACATCGTGGAGGACCCCCAGCTCAATGATGCGTTCGACATCGTGTTCGTGAACACGTCCCAGAACGATGATGGACGCGGCGAGTTCGGGATCGAGAACATCGTGCGCGCCGTACGCCACGGTGTTGACACATTCCGGGCCGCTCGCCGTGGAGCGGTCGTCCACACGCACTCGGTCCAGCATCCCGTGTTCGTTGCATGGCGGCAGGTGGCCATCGCACTGGCAGCACGCCTCAGGGGCGCACGTGTGATCCTGCACAACCACGGCTTCCTGCCATACATGTGCGAACCGGGTGGATACCAGGTCGGTATGGCTCACCGCGCTGCATTCCGGGTACTCGACCGCATGTGTTCGGCCAACGTGCTGATTGGTGACGCGGGGATCGCCAACATGCGGCCGTACATGCCGACCATCGACCTTCCGGTGGTCCACAATTCGGTCGTCGTCGATGAAGTGGTCGCGAGCTCGGGGACCCACGACCCGCCGGTGCTGTTGTTCGTGGGCGAACTACTCGAACGCAAGGGTCTCGGAGTGCTGCTCGATGCCCTCGACCTGGTCGATGCCAGCGAAGCACCTCCCTACGAACTACGCATCGTCGGGGATGACTCACCAGGGTTGGACCCCGACAAGGATTTGATGGTCACCCGGATCCGCGAGCGGGGCCGTGGAGACGCGCTCACGGGACCGGTGCCGCGCAGTGAGGTCTACCGGCACATGAGCGAGGCCGACGTCTTCGTCCTGCCAACCGAGTACGAGGGCCAACCGTTCACCATCATCGAGGCCCTCGCTGCCGGTGTGCCCATACTGGCGACCGACATTCCTGCGATCCGCTCAATGCTCGTCGACGAGCAGTCCGGGACTTCCGACCGGCACGCTCTACTGGTTCCCTGGGGCGATGCGCGAGCCCTCGCCGGCGCACTCGGGACGTTACTGGCCGACCCGGAGCGCCGAGCCGGGATGTCCGCCGCGAACCGGGAGCTCGCCCGGGCGAGCTTTGACCGTTCGGTGTTCCGCTCGAAGCTCTCCGACCTCTACAACCGCTACGCCCGCTAGCCGAACCCCCATCGAACCCACCGCCGAACGACCGCCGAACGACCGCCGAACGACCGTTCTGTGGGGCGTGCGTGGCACTATGTGCCACGCACGCCCCACAGAACTGGGTCTCAGAGAATCTTCAACTCGGGGTGGGTGCGTTTGGTCGGAGCGAGTTCGGTGTCGATCGTGGCAGCGAGCGACTTGAATGCGACTGCGGCTTCGCTGTCGGGTTCCAGGGCCACGATCGGCCGGCCGTCATCGCCACCCTCACGCAACTTGGGCACCAGAGGGATCTGCACGAGCAGGGGCACTTCCAGTCGTTCTGCGAGATCTGCACCGCCACCGGCACCGAAGAGTTCGTAACGCTTTCCATCGTCGCCGGTGAACCAGGACATGTTCTCGATGACGCCCTTGACCTCGAGGTTCACCTTGTGGGCCATGAATGCCGAACGTTGCGCGACCCGCTGTGCCGCCAGCTGCGGCGTAGTCACCACGTAGAGTTCGGCTCCGGGCAGGAACTGGGCGAGTGACAGCGAGATGTCACCGGTCCCGGGCGGCAGATCGACGACCAGGTAGTCGGGCTCATCCCAGAACACGTCGGTGAGGAACTGCTCGAGTGCCTTGTGGAGCATCGGTCCACGCCAGATCACCGGTTGGTCCTCCTCCACGAAGAAGCCCATCGAAATGCAGCGCACCCCGTATGCCTCCGGCGGCACGATCATTTCGTCGATGACAGTCGGCGGTCGATCGACGCCCAACATGCGAGGGATGGAGAAGCCCCACACATCTGCGTCGACCACCGCGACCGAATGACCGAGACCCCCCAGCGCAACGGCCAGGTTGGTGGTCACCGACGACTTGCCCACGCCGCCCTTGCCGGACGCCACGAGCAACACCCGGGTCTTCGAGCCAGGATCAGCGAATGGGATCTTGCGGCCCTCTGCATGGCCGTGAGCCGCCTGTGATCCAGCGGTTGCGCCGGGGCTTCCGTGGAGGTTCTCACGCAGCTCAGCACGTTCCTCGTCGGTCATGGCGCCCCAGGTGATGTCGACCGAGGAAACACCATCCAGTGAGGTCACCGCTGTATCGACGCGCGACTGGATCTCGTTGCGCATGGGGCAACCGGGAACGGTGAGCACCACCTGCATCGATACCGCCGCACCATCCACGCGCACGTCACGGATCATTCCCAGTTCCACCACCGATCGATGGAGTTCGGGATCCTCGACGGGCCTGAGGACATCGATGACTTGCTCGGGGGTGACGGTAGCGGCCATCTGAAGATTATTCACGAGTTGAGTGTGATAAATCCAGCCCCCACCAAATGTCACACCGATCGGGACATGCGCCGCCCTGGCACCGACTCCGCCGTATCGCTGCAGTTTCGGACCACGGGACCCCCGACATGCCAGCAGTGGACAACGTGCCTCACCATTCGTTCAGGTCCCGGGCTCCGGTACGATCGGAGGATGGCGGATTCCTCGATCGACACCTCTGGCGGCCAGGACCGCCCGGGCGCCACGGAACTGTCGCCCACGGAGTTCGCATCAGCGGTCACGGCCATCACCTCAGCCTTCGGGGATCCGACGCGACGTGCGATCTACCTTTTCGCTCACGAACGTCCTGGAGGCATAACCGCATCGGTCGCGGCGGAACGCTTCGCCCTGCATGCCAACGTCGCGCGTCACCACCTCGACAAGCTCGCCTCGGGCGGGTACCTCGAGGTGTCCACCGAACGTGCCGCAGGTGGAGCGGGGCGACCCTCCAAGCGCTACAAGGTGCTCGCAGAACGGGTGGAACTAGATGTGGGCGTGCGCCACGATGACGTCCTCGTGACCCTGCTCGGACGTGCCCTCGCCGAGTTGGGTCCTGATCGCGCTGCCGCCCTCGCCGAGGAAGTCGGTGAGAGCTACGGCGCAACCATGGCTGCATCCATGGGCGAACACGGCACAACCAACTTCCGCTCGGCGCTCCATACGGTGGCCGATGCGCTTTCGGCCCACGGGTTCGCGGCTCACGCCGAAGAGGCCGACAACAAGTTGCGCAT
Organism: uncultured Microthrixaceae bacterium; assembly: GCA_963805905.1. Taxonomy (GTDB): domain Bacteria; phylum Actinomycetota; class Acidimicrobiia; order Acidimicrobiales; family Microtrichaceae; genus JAMLGJ01. The sequence continues at coordinate 725,077 of CAWDVV010000001.1, read as the reverse complement.
CGTCACCGAACACTGCCCGTTCGGTGATGCCGCTACAGAGCACCCGGTCATATGCGCGGTGGACCGTGGAATGGTCCGGGGAATGCTCGGGACGCTCTACGGCGAGACTGCGGTGGATCTGAAGCCCTCGCGTGAACGCGATGCGGCCAACTGCGTCACCTCCGTATCGGACTGAGCTCTGATGGGCCGCACCTACCTCGACCACGCCTCGACATCGGCACTCCGACCGGAGGCACATCGGGCGATGACGGCGTTCCTGGACGCGATGGCTGCCGGCGAGTTGGGTGACCCGGCCCGCATCCACGCCGAGGGTATGACATCTCGGGCGATCCTCGAGGACGCCCGCGAGAGCGTCGCAAGATGGGTCGGGGTACGCGCCCGGCAGATCGTGTTCACCTCGGGTGCCACCGAGTCCATTGCCACTGCACACCACGGAGCGGTGACACGCGCCCTCGTCGAGGAACGCGACACTGTCGTTCTGAGCGCAGTGGAACACTCGTCGGTGACCGAACACTCCCGCCGGACACCCCGCGTCGTCATACCCGTCGACCCGGGGGGCCGCGTGGACCCATCGGCGGTGCGGGAAGCGGTGGACTCACGGACCTCGGTGGTCCACCTGCAGTGGGCCAACCACGAAGTGGGGGTCATCCAACCGGTCCCCGATGTGGTGGATGCGATCGAGGAACAGCGGGTCCTCGTGCATGTCGACGCGGCCCAGGCAGGGCCATCGATCCCCGATGCCGTGGCGAGTGGTGCGGACCTGGTCTCGTTCTCGGCACACAAGCTGGGTGGGCCACCGGGGGTCGGCGTGCTCGTCATCCGCCGCAACCTGCGGATCCCACCGCTGATCCTGGGGGGTGACCAGGAACGCGCACGACGGGGTGGCATGGAGAACATCGCAGCGATCGTGGGCATGGGAGCCGTTGCTGACCACCTCACAGCACATGGTGCCGAGGAGGGCGACGAGATGCGTTCGCTCACTGCGCCGCTGATCGAATGGACCGAACGCACCGAGGGTGTCGAGCTCCTGGGTGACCGGATCCATCGTGTGCCCCACCTCGTGTGCATCCAACTGGACGGTTTGGAACCCCAACCCGTGTTGCTGGCACTCGACCAGTTGGGCATCGCCGTGCACTCGGGCTCTTCCTGTTCCTCGGAGGCCTTCGAACCATCGCCGGTGCTCGCTGCGATGGGCATCGACGCGCAGCGGTCTCTGCGGATCTCCGCAGGCTGGACGACCACGCCGGGAGACATCGAGACGGTCATCGGCGGACTCGATCAGGCACTGGGCGAACTACGGGCACTGCGGACCATGGAGTGAGTTCCGGTGGCCGGGGATACGGACCACGTCACTTCGGCGGTCCTGGCGGAACCAGCCACGGACCGCGGACGGACGCCGTCGTGTTCGACCTCGACGGGGTGATCCGGCACTGGAACGACGATGCGCTCGATCTGTCCGCAGTGAGGCATGGCCTGGCGCCCCGAACGATCCTCGACGTTGCGTTCTCCCCGGAACTCGGACGCGCTGCGATTACCGGTCGACTCTCACACCGGGAGTGGATGGACCGAGTCCGGACCGAGGTGATCGGCATCCACGGTGAAGGATGCGTCCAGGCGCTCGATGAGTGGGAGGCGAATGTCGGCACGGTCGACACACAGATGGTCGAGCTCCTGCGTCAGGTGCGGTCCCAGGTACCTGTCGCGTTGTTGTCCAACGGCACCACCCGGCTGAGACGCGATCTCGTGGTGCTCGACCTGCTCGATGAGTTCGACGTCGTGTTCAACACCGCCGAGATCGGCACCGCCAAGCCGGACGTGAGGGTATTCGAGTACGTCATAGCCGATCTGGGCACCGTCGCTGCCCGGACAGCTTTCGTCGACGACCTGGAACAGAACGTCGATGGAGCAACCAGCGCCGGGCTGACCGCCCACCACTTCCTCGGGTATGCCCCGCTCGCCGAGTTCCTCGAGCAGCTGGGCCTGGAGGTCGAACGCGCCTGAGCACACGCTCGGGCACTACAAGCCATTCTGCTGACGCTGGACACCTGATGGCATTATCCTCCCGCTCCTGGACGCCTCGGGCGATCGAGTGGGGGGCCGATGCGAATGGGGGAAACGATGGCGGACATGGGCAAACGACGTACCATCTCTGAGAACTCAACTGATCGGTCGCAGTCGGGTCGACCTCGCAACGTGCGCACCAGAACGCGAGCAGGAATTCTCACCCGGGCGATTCTCTGCACCCTCACACTCATCGCATCCGCATGCGTCGTGAGCCCACCGGCGGTGAACGTACCTGATGACCCACCTCCTGAACCAGGGTCGCCGCTCGCCCCGGCCCACCTGGACTGCCCCCGGTGGCGCTATGACGGGCTCACACCGCAACACCTCCCGGGCGAGTGGAACCCGGACGACTACCGCAACGGATCCTGGCGCGACCCCGGCTCTGCCAGGTCACCCCACCGGCTGTGCGGCCAACTCGGAGCCGCGTCGGACCTGTCATGGAACGTGAGCCTTGGTTCCCCCGAGGTGATCATCGCGGTCATCGACTCCGGCATTCAATGGCGCAGCGAGAAAATGGCCGACCTCGTCGCCAACACGTATGTGAACCGCGGCGAGTTGCCGGTCCCCGAGCCCGCCGGGGTGGGCGAGGATCCCTACGATTCCAACGGCGACGGCCGACTCAACGCGCGTGACTACGAAATTGACCCGCGTGTGGGCGACCGCAATGACAACGGATTGATCGACCCCGAGGACCTGATCCTCGCCTTCTCGGACGACACCGACGCCGATGGCAACGGGTATGTGGATGACATCTCCGGATGGGACATGCTCAACGGCGACAACAATCCACTCGACGACGTCGACTACGGACACGGGACCGGCGAGGCACGTGACTCCACTGCCGAACACAACGGTGAGGGCGCAGCGGGCACCTGTCCCGAATGCAGCCAACTACCCGTGCGGGTGAGCGATTCGTTCATCGCGCAGGGCGGCAACTTCGCCGCGTCGGTGCTGTTCGCACTGGACTCCGGAGCCGACGTGATCCAGGAGGCCCTGGGAGCGATCTCGAATCCCCCGCAGGCCCAACAGGCCATCAACGCCGCCTATGACCGAGGCGTTCCGGTGGTCGCGTCCATGGCCGACGAACAATCCCAGCACGCGAATCTACCCTCGGTGCTCGAGCACACCATCCCGGTCAACTCCCTGACCGAGGGCCCCGGACTCCTGAACAAGGAGCTGGCCGCACTCAACGGACGCCGCGACGCTCTGGCGGTCAATGGATGCACCAATACCGGTGGGATCGTGTGGGTATCTGTACCTTCGAGCGGTTGTTCGTCGGAAGCGACCGGCAATTCTGCAGGCATGGTTGGGCTCATCGAATCCGCTGCCCGCGAGTCCGGTCTGACTCCGTACTCCGAGCTGCTGGGGCAGGGCGCGGACCTACCCGGAAGCACAGCTCTTCCCGGCACGAATGTGCTGTCGGCCAACGAGTTGGCGCAGCTGCTCCGCGCAGGTGCTGACGACATCGACTTCTCCACTCCGAACGCGGTTGATCCCCCCAACGAGGACACCGACGACTTCGGGGTGAGACGCTTTCCGACCGTCAGGGGCTGGGACGCCACGACCGGCTACGGGCGGATCAACGCCTACGAATCGGTGTCCGCTGCAGCTCGGGGCGACATCCCACCTGAAGCCGACATCACCTCTCCGGAGTGGTTCTCCCTCAACCCGACCAGCGGGTCACTGGCAGTGGAAGGCCGCGTTGCCGCCGTGCGGTCGTCGACCTACCGCTACCGCGTGGAGTGGACAGTGGGCCTACAGACCGCACCGTACCCTGCGAACGACACCTGGCACCTGGCTGGCGAGGCCACGGGACTCACCGCACCGACTGCAGGTGTGCTCGGCCGGATCGACCTCGCCAAGGTGGCGGCCGAGCTACCCGATGGCGGCACTGGTTCACCCACCGACGCATCCGGCCGGCCGGATCCGGATCGTTTCACGGTGCGTATCCGTGTGGTCACCACCGATGCCGAAGGGCGCGTGGGGACCCAGCATCGCATCCTGATGGTCCACTCCGACCCCGACGGCGGCGTGGTGGCGGCACCAGCGGGACTCGGGGCCGGCTCTCCGGCGTTCTCGGACCTGGACGGAGATGGAGCCGACGAACTGGTGGTGGCCGGCGATGACGGCGCAGTGCATGCACTCCGCCCCGACGGCTCAGAGCTCGCCGGGTGGCCGACGCGCACCGGAACCCCGAGGTGGTGGCCCAACCGGTCCCCCACCGCTACGAGCGATGGGATCAGTCCCCCCGGTGCGGCGGTACTGGTGGGCGCACCGGCCATCGGTGACCTCGATGCCGACGGAAGCCCGGAGGTGGTCGTCGCCGACGCCAACGGAACGGTTCACATCTGGGGCGGGCATGGCAACACGATCGCAACGATGTCGGTCGATCGTGCGTACAGCCGGCAGGAGAACACCGACGAGTTCAACCGCGAGAAGGCCGCGTTCTACGGCTCGCCCGCTCTGGGGGACCTCGACGGCGACGGCACGCTCGAAGTGGTCGCCGCAGCCGCCGACCGACACCTGTATTCCTGGCACGCTGACGGTTCGCCGGTCGCAGGGTTCCCGGTGCTGTTGGTGGATCCCTCCAAGGTGGCTGAAATCGATCCGGTGAGCAACAAGGTGACCTTCGCGGACGAGGGCTCCACCATGATCGGAGGGGAACTGGTTGCCACTCCCACCCTGGTGGATCTCACGGGTGACGGACGCCCGGAGATCGTCGTCGGGGCGCAGGAGCAGTACGACGAAACGGTCGCGGTGTTCCCACCGCTCGGCCTACCCGGGGTCTCCGGCAACACGAGGCTGTATGCGATATCACCTGATGGGACACGCGCTGGGGGCACCGACCGCAGCGCCGTTCACCCCGGCGACACCGCCTACCTCCCGGGTTGGCCGGTCAAGCTCCCGATGGCTCTCGCCGACGTGTTGCCCACGATCGGGGACGGGGTGGCCACCCAGGCCGCGGCGGGAGACATCGACGGGGATGGTGTGCCCGAAGTAGTTGCGGCTTCTGCGAGTGGTCAGCTGATGGCATTCGAGGCCGATGGGAGCAGCCCCTACGACAGGTTGTTCGGTCTCCCGCTCGGCCTCGGCTGGTTGAACACGCCTTCCCAGAGCACCAACAGCAGCGATACGGCGATGACCCTCGTGGCATTCGGGGGACCATCCATGGGAGACCTCGATGGTTCTGGAGGGCTGGATGTCGCAGCACCCACCACCGGGCTGGCCCGGGCACTGGACACGCTGTTGACCAACGATCAGCCGGGTGACAACCAACTCACCGGTTGGTCCGGGCGGACCGGCCAGCAGCTACCGGGATACCCGCATGTGACCGCGGATCTGGCGTTCTTCATCACTCCCGCGATCGGCGATGTGGACGGCGATGGGTACAACGAGATCGTCGCCGGTCACGGCCTGCAGATGCTCGAGGCGGTGGGCACCCGGACGTTCTCCCGATGGCGTCGGGGCGGGCGCGCACGTCCCCGATGGTTGGCCGAAGCTCACCGGTGGATGGACGATCGGCACACCTGGCATGGGCGATTGGGACGGCGATGGACACGCCGAGGTGGCAATCACGCGCCGCGACGGCCACCTGCTGGTCTGGAAGACCCCGACCCCCGCGGATTCCATCGGTCCATGGGTTCGTTTCGGCGGCAGTCCCACGAACGCCGGAGTCCCTACGCCCTGACCGTCCCGCGGCGCGCACAACACGGTGGTGACGTGGGTTCGATCAGTCCAGCGGGGCGCGTCGGCCGAGGCGATGCGAGGCAGCCACGATTTCGTCCGGCAGATCGACTTCCAGGCGAAGCAGTGCACCGCCGAGGGTCTTGCCCAGATTGTCCGAACGCAGCGAGCGTGGTCCGCCACCGCCGAGTGCCTCGTGCATCACGAACTTGAGGGCCCAGATCTTCGGCACCTCGTAGCGATCCACCTCACCCTTGACCATTTCCCCGAAGTGCGCCTTGACGGTTTCGGCGCTCACGGCCGCACAGACGGCTTCATACGCGGGCTGGTCGTCCATGAACAACGTGACATCGCTCAGGTCACCCTTGTCGCCCGACCGGACCCCACAGATCTCCCGCAACTGCACCTGTACCATCTCCGGATCGTAATCCCCGGGGGCCCGGCGGGAACCAGTCACGGCCCTTCCATCGCTCCCAGATGTCCATCGAGTTCGGTGCGCACATCCATACCGGCGACCCGCCCCTCTCCGATGGATCTGCACTCCGGGAATCAACCATGAGATGTTCTGCTGTTGCATGCAAGCGTATTTTCGGGACCACGGGCGACCGGGCGCACAACTGCTTCCGTGCTCGTCGGCCAACACTCGATGATCTAGCGTGGCGGGACCGATGACGCTCTACCTCGTGAGACATGGATCCGCCGGATCGCGCGACAATGGCGATCCCGCCGACACCCAGCGGCACCTGGATGGTCGCGGACTGACCCAGGCGGAGAACATCTCGCGCCACCTGTGCACAGAACCGATCACCGCCGTCTACTCCAGTCCGCTCCCCCGATGCGTCGAGACGATCGGGCCTCTGGCAAACGCTCTCGGCACAACAGTGACCGTCGATCCCCGCCTGAGCGAGGGCACTGACGTCGGCGAATCCTGGACCCTCCTCGAAGAGGTCGGAGACAAGACCGCCGTGCTCTGCAGCCACGGAGACGTGATACCCGAGCTGATCGCCCGCAACCAGGGGCGCGGCATGAGAATCTCCGAACCCGCCGGTTTCGCCAAGGGTTCTGTCTGGAAGCTCACGGGTTGGGACGGAATCCGTTTCGCCAAGGGTTGCTGGACCAAGCTCCGCTGAACGTCGGGACACCTTCGGTGAACCTCAGGTCGTGTCGATCGAGACCCTGACCCCTTCGTCGACCATCTGGCGGGGTACTGCAATGGCCTCCAGCGCCAGGAGGCCGCTCGGGCGGTCACGCGCACGACCGAACGGGGTGACCATGGGCGGACCGCCCAGACCCAACACCCCGAACTCCCGCGAGAGCCGGGCGGCATCATTGCGCTCGTCGCAGCGCCAGACCAGGCGTCCCATCACCTCTGGTGGCTCAGAATCGCCCGAGGCCCCGTAACCTGCTCCGGGGACCGTGGGGCCTCCGAACGCGTTGATACCGAAGTACTCCTCATGCCATTCCAGCACGGGTATGTCGAGTTGCTCCGCACGCTTGCGGAGGAACCGGGCGGCCGCACGCGCCTTCGCCTCGGCGTCCGGCCAGCTGTAGGGCAGTCTGACCTCACCCGAGAATCCGGCGTTCCGGCAGACGAGGCCCTTGTAGGTGAGAGGCGGAGGCCTTCCGACGACTTCGCTCACCCGGACCCGGTCGTCCCCCAGGTCCTCCAGCCGCGCCGAGCTGAACTCCGCGGTGACATCCGGGCTCAGGTAGGCGGACGGGTCATGCACCTCGTACATGAGCTGCTCGCGCACGGTGTCGAAGGAAACCCGACCGCCGGTCCCCTCCGGTTTGGTGATGACCGCAGTGCCGTCGTCGGAACACTCTGCAATCGGGAATCCCGGGTTCGTGAAGTCACCGTTGGCCCACCAGTCACCCGAGTAGTTCCCGCCGGTCACCTGTGCCGAGCACTCGAGCAGGTGACCCACCGTGATGCCCAGCGCGAGGGAATTCCAATCATCGAAGGACCAACCGAACTCGTGGATCAGTGGCGCCAGGAACAGGCTCGCGTCCGCGACGCTGTCCGGTGACGACCATCTGGGCGCCCTCATCGAGAGCCTGGACTATGGGAGCGGCTCCCAGGTAGGCCGCGGCGAAGACCGCATCGGGATCGAGGCCCAGTTGGGCGGCATGGGGCCTCAGGTCATCCCCGACGACCGTCGCAACCTTCACCCCATGGATGCCCTGGCCCGCGAGACCCTCGACCAGCGCCCGGCCTGCGGCGATCGGATTTATGCCCCCGGCATTCGTTATGAACTTCGTGTCGCCCGCGACCACATGGGGTGCCACCATCGACGCGTAGATCGGGAGATCGCGGGTCCAGCCCGCCGTTTCGTCGCGCGAACGGTCCTTGGCGAGGATCGCGAGGGTGAGCTCGGCCAGTGCCTCGCACACGAGATAGTCGACACCGCTGTCGAGAATCGGCCCGACTCCGAGGTACCCGTCGCCGTAGAAGCCCTGTCCACCACCTATGCGCACCATGGTTGGATCATGCCTCATGGCGGAACCGCCCGCGGCAAGGAAGCGTCTCCCGGAACCCCCGAGGAATCCGCTCGTAGCTCAAAACACATTGAATCGGCACGGAGTGCGCCATGTGAGTTACGGTTGTCACATCCTGACCTGGAGGGGTTTTGCTCATGTACAAGAAGACGCTCGTGGCTACGTGCCTCGTTAGCTTCATGGCTCTACTTGCTGGAGCCTGCACATTTCCGGCCCCCGGCGAGGCGACGTGGAAGATCAAACCTGATTCGATCAAGGTGGTCCACCCCGAGGATGAGGATGGGGCCGACGAACCCTATGTGATCCAACTGGCGTTCCGTTCCAAGCTCGGCGTGCCCAACTCCTCGCAGGCATTCGTGGTATCGCAGTGCCGTGCATGGGCAACGCCCGCCAACGATGTCGGCACCCCGGGCACGGTCGTGCCGGTGCCGGCCGGCACCGCGGATGTGGTCTTCCCCAAGACCCAGAGCCTCGACATCGGTGATGTCCTGCTCGACACCGCACCGCTCGAGATATTCGGCACCCTGTCATTCGTGATGGAACGCGACGGCCTCACTCCCGGAGCGTGCGCACTGACCGACCTTCTCGACAATGTGCTCACGGGCACGATCCGCGACGCCCTCAACATTCTCATCGCCGGAGCCGACACGCCCCCCACCCAGGAAGCACTCATCAACTTGATCGTCTCCCACATCGGTGACTATCTCTCAGCCATCCCGGGGTTGATCGGCGCAGTGATCGAAGGACTCGGCAACCCCGATGACATCCTCGGCATTGCGGCGCAGATCCACCTGCCCACGGCCGGAACCTTCACCGACCTGCTCAACTTCGGGCTCACGCTCGCCGGCCTCGACAACGGCGTCATCGAGAGCGACGAGCTCCCCGCAGTGCTCAAGGTCCGCGTCGGCAGCCTGTCTCCCTCAACGGCGTCCTTCAACTTCAAGGGTGTAACCGATCAGGGCGCCCACTTCGAACACATCTTCACCAGTTCGATCACCGCCTAGGTGTGACGAGCGGGGACCCCGAATCGGTTGATTTGACCCGCACCGTGCCGCGGCTGTTCGTCTCGTTGCGGACCTTCTCGGATACCGATCAGGGAACCTGGGAGTCCATCCTCGACCGTGCTGAGCTGTTCGATCGGGTCGGAATCGATCGGCTCGTGGTCTCCGACCATGTGGCGTTCGGTGAATCGCTGGACGAGTACTCCCGCCCCGAAGTCGGTGGAATTTCCGGCGGTAGGCAGCCCACGGGGCCCGATGGCCACTGGCTCGAACCGCTGACGGTGCTCGCTGCGATCGCCGGCCGGACCTCGCAGATCCGCCTCGGTACCTACATCCTGATCGCGGCGCTGCGGCGGCCCGTGGTTCTGGCCAAGACGATCGCCACCCTCGACGTTCTCAGCGGCGGACGGGTCGACCTCGGAGTCGGTGTCGGTTGGCAGAAGGCGGAGTATGACGCAGCAGGTCTGCTCTTCGCGAAACGCGGTCACCTGCTCGATGACACGCTCGAGTTGTGTTCCCAACTCTGGACACAAGACGTCGTCCAACTGCCGAACGGCCCGATTCACCAGATGCCCAAACCACTCCAGGCGCAAGGTGTGCCGGTCTGGGTGGGTGGACGAAGCACCAACCCACGTGTCATAGAACGAGTCGTCCGGTTCGGGACCGGGTGGATCCCCTGGGGCGATGACGCAAAGGACCCACGCCCGGGGGTGGAACGGCTCCGTTCCGCGATGGACGCCGCAGGCCGTGACCCTCGACAACTGCAGGTCACTGGATCCCTTCCGAACGACCACGACGGGTTCCTGGAGCTTCTCGATGCCGGCGTCAGCGAGTTTCGCGTTCCGAACGGCTCGGCGGGTGAACCAGAGCTGATCGAAACGGTCGAGCAGTTCAGGCAATGGTGCAACTCGACACGGTGAGGTCACCTGCTCCTGCCGGGGCTGCTACTCGAAGCGCGAACCCATCTTTCGTAGCACGGCGATCACGTCGTCGGGCATGTCGGGCGCCGTTTCCCCCGGCACGTAGGTGACCGGACCTGCCTTTCCGGTGAAGGGAAACACCCCATGGCTCTCGAAGCGCTCCCACCACACGGGCGATCTCGGATCCTTACCCACCGTGATGCCCTCGAACGGTGACATGCCGTAGATCATCGGCACGACAGGGTTGTCCCCGACCGACTCTCCATCGACGGTCAACGACAGTCGCCACTGGTTGCCCTCCAGCGCGTCGAAACGTGCCCCCAGGCGGTGTTCTCCTGCAACGAGCGACGATCCGCTCACGATCGTCATGTGTCCCCGACCATCGTTCATCGCGAGTGCCGGAACCCGGTCCTCGAGTAGGTAGAGGCCATAGCCGCCACTCTGGTCGCCATGGGACACCAGAGTGCCCGTGTCCTGGCTTCGGAGATCACACCAGGTGTCGAAGTGGAACGAACGCAACCAGATGAGTTGCACCGACCGCCAACGTTCGAGTGTCGGTGTGCCGGGCCAGATCGTCAGTGGTTCACGGACCCGCTGGGTCCACTCCGGGCGGAGCAGGTACTTGATGCCGGTGCCCTCATCCATGGGGTAGATGTGCGTCGACCAAGCGGCCTCTTCCCAGGCGGCAGCCATTTCCGCCACCTTCTCGGGATGTTGTGAAGCCAGGTTCTCGAGTTCGGTGGGGTCCTCCACAAGGTCGTAGAGCTCCCACTCCGCATCGTCGAACGGGGTCATGGGTCGGTGCAGGGTCACGACCTCCCAACCGTCACGGTAGAAACCGCGGTGACCGTTCATCTCATAGACGGCCTCGGTGCGTCGGGGCGGAGCCTCCCCCGAGGTGACCGTCGCTGCCATCGAGTGTCCGCTCATGGGCCTTACCGGTGCCCCGAACCGTTCCGAGAGACCCTCTATGCCGACCAGTTCGAACAGGGTCGGTGCCAGATCGGAAACGTGTGCGTACTGGCGGCGACGCTCTCCTGCGACGATGCCGCCATGGGGCCACGAGATCAGGCAGGGCACGGTGTGCCCACCTGCATGGGTGTTGATCTTGTACAACCGGAACGGTGTGTTGCCGGCCATCGCCCAGCCCCGGGGATAGTGCGGCGACGTGCGGGGTCCGCCGATCAGCTCGAGCCGGCCGTGGTCCGCGTCCACATCGTCACCGGCGGTCAGATGCACCATGTAGCCGGTCGTTCCCACCGCCTCGCCCTCGCGCGATGCTCCGTTGTCGGAGGTGAACACGACAATGGTGTTCGAGAGTTCGCCCATCTCTTCGAGGGCATCGAGGATCCGACCCGTGGATCTGTCGACACCCTGGACCATCGCGGCGAACACCTCCATGTAGCGGGCGTTCAGCTCGCGTTCGTTGGCAGGTAGGTCCTCCCATGGTCGGACATCGTGGCCTTCTTCTGCGTTGCGGGGAGCCAGTCGGGTGCCCGGGTCGGTGATCCCCATCTCCACCTGGCGGCGGTACCGGCGTTCGCGGATCTCGTCCCACCCGTGGTCGTAGCGACCCCGCTGTGCTTCGATGTCCCGGGAGGGAGCGTGCAAGGGTGCGTGAACCGCTCCGTGGGCCACGTACAGGAAGAACGGTTGGTCCGGGGCCGAGGCCTTGCCGGCTCTGACCATCGATATGGCCTCATCGGTCAGGTCGTCGGTCAGGTAGTAGTCCTCCGGGTAGGTGTCGATCTCGACCGGTGAGTTGTCACGGATCAGGCGGTGGGGCTGGTGCAGGTTGGTGAACCCGTCGAGGAATCCGTAGTAACGGTCGAAGCCGCGCTGGCACGGCCAGGAGCGTCGGGGACCTGCGTCGGACTGGTCGGAATCCTTGGACAGGTGCCACTTACCGACCATGTAGGTGGCCCAACCATTGGCCCGGAGCGTCTCGGGGAGGGTTGCCACATCCTCTGCGATCTCCATCGCGTAACCGGGGAATCCAGGATCCGAGTGTGCGACGGTGCCCACACCTGCGGCGTGGGGCTCGAGCCCGGTGAGAAGGGAAGCCCGGGTCGGGGAGCACATGGGCGTCGAGTGGAAGTCGGTGTACTGGAGGCCCCTGCTTGCCAGTCCGTCTATGTGGGGAGTGGCAATCTCGCTGCCGTAGCACCCGAGGTCGGCGTATCCCAGGTCGTCCACGAGTATCACCACGATGTTGGGCGCACCCTCGGGGGCGTCGGGCCTCGCAGGCCACCATGGTTCGGAGCCGGCCATGGTACGCCCCGCACGACCGCCGAAACCCGGGTATGTCCCGGCCCGCCCTTCGCGGTCGCTGCTCGGAGCGCTCATGGCCACAACTCGACTCCGTTTCCTGCCGTCACCGATGCATGTTCGCACACACGCATTCTGCGATGAGCGTGCGCCGCAGATTCCCGCTCACGAATTCAGTTGTCGGCGGCCTTGTCGTATGCCGCTCGCAGTGTGGCCGCATCGCCGATGATGAAAGCTCCCGATCCCCGGGGGAGAGACTCGAGGTGTTCCAGGTTCGACCCGGCGGCGTCCGTGTCACCCGCAGCCAACTCGAGTGATACCAACAACGACAGCGCATCCGCGTCGTCGGGGTTCTCCGCCAGGATGTCGTCGAGCAATGCCGTGGCAGCTGCCGGGTCCGATGTATCAGGGCCCACGTACGCGAGCGCACGGGAGAGCTTCGCGTCACGGTCACCGGGGGTGATCGCCAGCACCTTGTCCAGGCACGCGCCCAGGTCGTCGAGGAAGGCCTGATCCAGGGGACCATCACCGGTGCCGCTGGCGGCCGACTGCCAGCAGTCGCGAGTGGGACCCGACATCAGACCGAAGAACACCTTCTGTTCCAGACCTTCGCTGCTGACCACGCTGACGGCAACGTCGGAAGGGTCGTTCGACCAGAACTGCTGCAACTCGGTGGCGGCGGTGGTGAAGTCACCTTCGTCAGTTGCTGCGACTGCGAGGAAGACATGTGGATCCGCGGCCGAGGGGTCCAGTTCGATGGCGTGGTTCAGGTCCGCTCGCCCCGCCTCGAGGTCGCCTGCACGCACGTGTGCCCATCCCCGGTAGGTGAGCGCATCGATGTTCTCGGGGTCATCCGCGAGGATCTTGTCGAAACACTCGACACCTGCTTTCGGGTCGGTCCGCGCCAGGGGTTGGCAGCGAGCCAGTTCCCCGCTCTCGGTCCCCGTACTGCCGGTCAGCTCACCTCCTCCACGATCACTCGAGCCCCAAACCACCAACCAGGTCGCCAGGCCCGCGAAAACAACCACTCCAGCCACGACCACCGGGATACGCCATCTGGGCGCACGTGAGCGTGCAGGTTCGGCACGCGTTGGCGAGCCATTGGCCGTCCGCGGAGTATCTGTCGGCGGAGCGGCAACGCCCGGTGGTGTGTCCACACCATCTGGCCCATTGCCCCCGGGCTCGACCGCCTCCGTCGCCCCAGCGGCCTCGCCACTGTCCGCAGAGCCGGTTCCGGGGCTACCGGCCGGGGAATCCCGAGCGACCTCGGGGTTGCGCTTCCACCGTGATATGGCCAGCCACAAACCACCTGCTGCACCAACCACGAGTAGCGCCGGGAGCACCCATACCAGGATCGACAAGCCGCTCGTGGGTGGATCGAGGAGAACCTGTTCGCCATAGCGGTCGACGAACCACTCGAGGATCTGGTCGTCGCTCGCTCCCTGGTCGAGCTGGCGGTCGATCTCGTCGCGGAACTGCTGTGCGAGCGGAGCCTGGGATGCTGCCACTGACTCGCCCTTGCACTGCAGACACTTGAGTTCCTGGGCGAGCACGTGAGCCCGCGATTCATTGCTTCGCTGGCTGCTGGGTGTGCCACCAGCCCAGATCAACACGGCGATGGCCACCACGGCTATGAGCACCCAGATCAGCCGATTGGACCGCCATCTACGACGCCCGCCCGCCCGCGGTGAGCCGGCGGCCAACGCAGCCGCGGCGGGTGGCTCAGCGACGTCGGGGTCCGGCGTTGCGTCAGGTCCGTCGGGACCCTTTGGGGATCCGGTCATTCGAGTCTCAGTCATCGAGGTGTCACTCGCAGCGGTCCGGCGCGGACTCAGCCGTGTCCCCGAATGTCTGATTCAAGGCCGGCGGCGGTCACAGGACCCTTGTACTTCTCGACGACATCGCCGTCGGGCGACACGAGGAACGTCTCGGGCAGTCCGATGACTGCCCAGTCGAGAGGGATTTCCTCCGACTGTGCCAAGACAGGCCAATCGCCACCATGTTCATCGAAGAACTTCTGGACCTTCGGAGCAGCCTCGTCGAATGCGACACTCACGACCTTGGCGTCGAACGCATTCGAATCCGAGAATGCCGACAGTTCCGGGTGTTCGGCCACACATGGGGGACACCACGTGGCGAAGAAGTTGACCACTACCCAGTCACCCTCGTACTCCTTGAGGTCGAAAGCCTCACCGGAGGTCGTCTCGCCAACCAGCGGCGGCGCAGCATCCGAGACGACCTGACCAGCGGTGTCAGCCTCCTCGCCTCCCTTCGAGAATGCCAGCAGTGCCACGAATCCCAGGGCCACGACCGCAACGATCGCAACCACGATCACCACCGGATTGAGGCCACCACCTCCCGGGCCGCCTGGGATCTTCGCTTCGTCGACCCGTGGACCGCCCAACTCGGAATCAGCCGGGAGGGATCCACCACGAGTCCTGCCTTTCCCCGGACCGGGAACCATTCCGGGGTCGGGTGACGAATCCGATCCCGGTGCGGGGTCTGCATCGCTCATCGGGTGACCTCCATGTCATCGCTCGACTCATCCCCCGAGGCTTCCCCCATCACTTCAGCTACTCCGTCGGTGTTCGCCGCCTCACCACGAACCGAGTTGTCGTCGTCATCGACAGCGCTGTCACCGTCGTCACCGTCATCGAGATCACGACGCGACTTCTTCGCAGGTATGAGGGCGAGCGCCGTGCCCAACACCATCACGATCCCGCCCATCCAGATCCACGAGATCAGGGGCTGCACCACCACGCGGATCGTGATCTCATCAACCGTTCCGTTGCCCTCCGGAGAAGTTGAGGCCTCGGGCGACGAAGTCAACGCGAGGTATACGTCCTCGAACGGCCCGACGCGCACCGACGGCGATCCCACGACCATGCCACTCGCACGGAATCGGTTGAGCCGTGGCTCGAAGACCCGGCCGTCGTCCACCTTCACCTGCGCGGCCACCGTGAGCGCACGATCGGTCCCGGTGGTCGTGGTGTCGAGGAACTCCACGGTGTGGCCGGCCACAGAGACGGTCTCTCCCTTTGCCAGGTCCACCTCGACGGTCTGCAGATAGGTGGTCGAGGCGGCGAAGGCCACCGCTATCAGCACCACCCCGAGGTGCACGATCATTCCCCCGTTCGTGCGACCCACGAATCCCCGTACTCCCTGGCGACGCACCGAACCCCACAGCTGGCGGATCGCAGAACCCGCAGCGAAAGCGGCGAGTCCGAACGCCAGGAGCGCAGCCCAGCCCCGGGCACCCATCAGGCGGCGAGCACCATGACCAGAACTCCGAAGACCGCGGGCCAGAACAGGCGGACCTTGAGGGTCTCCGCGGGAGCCCGACGCCACGGCATGACAGGTGCAACTGCCATCAGCGTGAGCAGCGCAAAGCCGAGTGGCATGGTCATCCGACTGAAATACGGCACGCCGACTGCCAGTCGGTCGCCGTTGAGCGCCTCGAGGAGCAGCGGGAACACCGTGCCCAGCAGCACCACGAACGCGAGCGCGGAGAACACCACATTGTTCGCGAGGAAGGCGCCCTCGCGCGAGATCGGCGTGCTGATGCGACCGATCGAGCGCAGCATGTTCGAACGCCACGCGAGCAGCCCCAATGACACGGCCACCACCACGGCGAACAGACCCAACAACATAGGGCCCACCGCACCCGATGCGAACGCATGAACCGATTCGACAACCCCGGAGCGGGTCAGGAAGGTGCCCAGGATCGTGAGGCTGAAGGTGGAGCACAACAGGGAGATGTTCCATGCGCGCAGCATTCCGTGGCGTTCCTGGACCATCACCGAGTGGAGGTAGGCGGTGCCGGTCAACCACGGCAACAACGATGCGTTCTCCACCGGATCCCACGCCCAGTAGCCACCCCAACCGAGGACTTCGTAGCTCCACCAGCCCCCGAGGATGATCCCCGCTGTCAGGAAGCCCCAGGCAACGAGCGTCCACCGCCGCGTTTCGACGAGCCAGCCCTCCCCCATCCTGCCCGAGGCCAGCGAGCCGATGGCGAATGCGAAAGGCACCACGAAACCCACGTACCCCAGGTAGAGCATCGGCGGGTGGAAGGCCACGAGAATGTGGTTCTGCAGGAGCGGATTGGGCCCGGCCCGTCGAATCCCGGAGGTGGGTTGAACTGGCCGAACGGATTCGCTGCGGTCAGCAGCATCATCAGGAAGAACGCGGTGCACCGCGAATATCACCAGTAGCGCCCACGCCACCAGCGGATCACTCAGCCGCCTGCGGAACTGGATGGTCACCGCCACCAGGTAGCCGGCGAGGATGAGGGCCCACAACAGGATCGAACCCTCGAGTGCGGACCACAGGGTTGCGAAGTTGAACAGTGGAGGCGTTGCAGAACTTCCATGTTCCGCGACGTATGAGACCGTGAAGTCGCGGGTTATGAGCGCCCGTTCCATGGCGGCGAATGCAACGACCACGCCGAGGGCGACGAGCCCGGCCCAGCCCTTCGAATTGCGCAGTCTCGTGCGGTCGTCAGCGCGGAGCCCGCTGATGATCGAGACAATGCCACCCAATGCGGCAACGAACGCCAACACGAGGCCGGCGAGACCGAGCGCCCGGTTCACCCGCCAGACCTCGCAGTCTGCGACGATGACCCGCTGTCGCTGGCTGAAGTCTGCGCATCGCGTTCGGCATCTTTGACCCGATCAGGATGGTCCGCGTCGTATTCGTTGTCGTGTTTCACGAGGATCTCGTCGCTCTGGAAGGTGTCTCCGTCGAACGAGCCCTCGATGACGATGGGGATGTCCGGGCCGAACAGCTCCGGTGGTGTGCCGGTGTTGTGCACCGGCACCTTGACACCCCCGTAGGTGATGACGAAGTTGACACCGTCGGCGGTCTCGCTGACCGAATCATCCACGACGTTGCCCTGCATCCGGAACCGTTCGCCTTCGAGCTGGTTGCGCTGGGCGACCGCCTCGTCGACGTTGTAGAAGAACGTGGCCGCGTCGTTGAGGCCTATGAACAGCACCGCTGCGAGCGCCACGAGAATCGCGGCGAGGGCTCCGATCGCCATGTACTTGCGGGTGTTGGAGCGCGTCGCCGTGGGGGCGGCACCGGTGCGGGGGCGCAGGTCGAACGCCGGCCCACCCTCGGGTGCGTCGAGGCCCTCGGGAGCTGCAGCGTCAGGGGACTCCGGGTCGTCGTTCACATCCACCGTCGACTCTCCTCGGGGACCTGGGCGGAGAGCTCACGCCCCCGTCGGACGAGCCACAGCGCGTAGAGCGCTATGGCTCCGATCGTCACGACCCAGGCCGTGATTATGTAGAACGTCACGCTCATGGCGTCACTCCTCCGGATCCACCGCCGGGCGTCTCTGCTTCGAGCCTGCGCTCGCTGATCGCTTCGGCCACACCGACGTCTGCGGCGCGTTCGGACAGCCAGGCGACCCGGAACCGGTGGATCAGCAGCCATGCGAAGATCACCATGAACACCGCGAGGGCGAGGTAGGTGGTGAAGAGCTGCAATCCCGACATGTCGGGATCCACGGTGCCCAGCACGGTGCCGCCCTGGTGAAGACCGCGCCACCAGTCGACTGCCTTGTGGGTGATCGGGATGTTGACCACCGCCATGATGCCGATCACCGCGCTGACGGTGCCGCGGGTGCGGGTATCGGACGGGATGGAACGCACGACCAGATAGCCGATGTAGGTGAGCATCAACACGGTGGTGGTGACGAGACGTGGCTCCCAACGCCAGAAGACCCCCCAGGTGACCCTGCCCCACATCATCCCGTCGAAGATCGTGAGCGCGAAGAACAACACGCCGATCTCCGCCGCCGATGCAGCCAGCAGATCCCAGAACTCTGTGCGTTTCCACAGGTATGCGATCGAAGCGACCGCGGTGATCACAAACGCCAGGTAGGCGACCGAGACGGTCGGTACGTGCATGTAGAGGATACGTATCGTCTCGTGGAGCTTGCGGTCCGGCGGGCTGATGAAGAGACCCAGGATCGCCACGGCGACGATGCCTACCAGCGAGATCACACCGAGGACCCTGGTGCCCTTGGATCCGGTCGAGTCGGGAGCGCTCGGGCCCGGGGTCGTGGAGCTGCCGTCACGACGAGGATTCAGCTGTGTTGTCATCGCTCGGGCATCTCTCTGCAGTGGATTCGCTGGGTCATGTCTCGTCCATCAAAGGTCCGTACAGGGCGGCACCGAGTCCGAGGTACGCCACTGCGAATACTCCCAGCAACGCGGCCCAGGACCAGCCGCCGCCAGTCTCGCGCCCCAGAGCCACATCACTACCGCGGGTGGCGGCAATGAGCACCGGAGCGAGAAGGGGTAGCAACAAGAGTGGCAGCAATGCGGACCCTTGGCGAAGTCGGGCAGCAATGAGCCCGTATGCGGCACCGGATGCGGCGATGCTCAGTGTCGTTGCAATCGCCACGACAACGAGCAGAGGCCAGCCTGCGAGGTGGGCGTCATAGAGGACCGCAACGCCCGCGCCCAGAATGATCTCGAGCACCACGAGTTGCACACTCAGCGCCGCGACCTTGCCGAAGAAGACCGCTGCAGGCGCAACTCCGGTGAGCCGCAGCGAGTCGAGGACACCGTCTTCCATCTCCACCGCGTAGATGCGCTGGATGCCCAGGACGGCGGTGAACAACACGGTGGTCCAGAACAGTCCTGCGGTGGCTTGGCTGAGCACTCCCCTGTCGGGGTCCAACGCGAACGCGAACAGCAACAGGACCAGCAGGGCAAAGGGGAGCATCTGCGCGGTCGCCACCTTGGTCCGCCGTTCCAGGCGAAGATCCTTGGCGGCCACCAGGACCATGGCGGCGAGAACGCCCCGCGTGCCTCCACGTTCACCCGATGACGCATCCACCCGGCCGTGCGACGCTCTGCGGTCACCATCCGGGCTCACGACGACATCCCCGCACTGACGACCACGCTGCGACGAGCCACATCGTTGGCACGATCCAGTTCGTGCGAGGCGAACAGGATCGTCGCCCCGGCCGACGCGGCCTCGGAGATGAGACCGTCCACGAGGTCACGACCTGACTCGTCGAGACCGGAATGAGGTTCGTCCAACAACCAGAGTTCGGGCCGTCGTACCAGCATGGCCGCAAAGGAGACTCGCCGCCGCTGGCCCGTGGACAGTGAACGAACGGGGAGCTCGAGGAGACGGGAAGCCACTGCGAGTCGATCCATGGCGGCATCTATGTTCGCCGTGTCCACTCCGCATGCCTTCGCGAAGAAGGTCATGTTCTCCCCGACGGTGAGGTCCGCGTACAGGCCGCTGTCGTGGCCGACGAGACCCACCCGATGACGGATCGCCCGGCGATCGGTCGCGAGATCCATGCCCAGGACATGACCGGCCCCTCCCGAGAGTGCGAGCAGTCCGGCGCAGAGGCGCAGCACCGTGGTCTTGCCCGCTCCATTCGAGCCACTGAGCAGTACCACCTCAGCCGAGGAGACCTCGAGATCGAACCCGGCAAGAGCAGGGAACCGACCCAGGAGGACAACCGCTTCGCGCAACACCACCGTGACGTCTTCTGCGGCCGGAACTTCGCTATCGGACGGGGTCCTCGGCGTGGGGTGTGTGGCGGGTCTGCTCATCGTGGCGACGGGGTCAGCCAACGCTACCGGGCAGGTGGTGGCACTCGACAATGCACCGGATAGCGTTTGGTGATGCTCTCCAAGGTCCTCGGCGCCGCTGGGCGCCTGCTGATCATCGCCGGTGTGGTGATCCTGGGCTTCGTTGGCTACCAGCTGTGGGGGACCGGCATCGAGGAGGCGCACCACCAGGACCAACTCCTGAGCGAGTACGCACAATCGATCGGGGCGGCGCCGGATGCAGATCTGGCCACGGTTGCGGCCGCCAGCCCAGCCACGGAAAGCCCTGCCACGGACTCCTCCGCGAGCGCTACCGGCAAGCCGCCTTCACCTGAACCGGGCCAGCCGGTGGGTGTGATCGAGATCCCGCGGATCGACCTGTCACGGATCATCGTCGAAGGAACCTCCCGAGTCGACCTCAAGAAAGGGCCGGGCCACTACATCGGTACTCCGTTCCCGGGTCAGGAGGGCAACGTCGGGATCGCCGGCCACCGAACCACATACGGCGCCCCCTTCAACCGGATCGACGAGTTGCGGCCCGGAGACGACGTCGTGCTCTCGACGGGCCAGGGTCGGTTCACCTACAAGGTGATTCCGGCTCCCGGATCGACCAACCAGGCCTGGTACACAGTGTCTCCCCAACAGGTGGAGGTGCTCGACGACATGGGCGACAACCGGGTGACGCTCACCGCCTGCCACCCGAAGCACTCGGCGCGCCAGAGGATCATCGTCCATGCCGTCCTCGAGGATGCGCCGGTGCCACCGTCGCCCCAACCTGCCCACCTGACAGAGGCGGGTGCAACCAAGGTCGCGGTGGCCAAGGACTTCGACCAGGGGCTCGGTTCCACACCCGAGGAACTGCCCGTCGCCCTCACCTACGGAGGAGTGGCTGCCCTGGTCGGCCTCGGTGCATGGCTCGTCGCGCGCAACATCAAACAGTGGTGGGCGGTCTGGCTCATCGCCACACCGATCATCGTCGTGGTCCTCTGGAACGCGTACGTCCACATGGACCGCTACCTCCCCGCCTTCTAGCCCGCCGCCTCCTACGAAAGGAAGTGAAGTCAGCGGCCGTGGAAGTCCGGGGCCCTGCGTTCGCCGAAGGCGCGACGTCCCTCGATGAGATCCTCGGAGGCCCATGCCGCCTCGAAGGCCTCCCTGTAGCTGTCAGGACCTGACCCGTCGCGATCGGTGTTGTCGCGACCGGTGTTGTCGCGACCTGTGCTCGACGCCTTGCTGCCTGATCCATCGACGATCAGGTCCAGGCCCAGCTTGGAACCGGACAGCGCGAGAGGGGCCAGCGTGGCGATGTGTCGGGCCAACTCGAGCGCTTCATGGGTGACGGTTTCCCCTGGATCAGCCGACTTGCCGCCCTCGCCGTTCTCACCCACCGCTACGAGTTCCTGGACCAGTCCGGCCGCTGCGACGCGTTCCGCCGAGATCGGCCTGGCGGTGAGCAACATCCAGCGGGCCATCGAGTGTCCGACACACATGCTCAGGCGGCTGATGGTCCAGTAGTCGACCATGAGACCCAACTTGGCGACGGGCACCGCGAAGCGTGCATCGGCGGTCGCCAGGCGCAGGTCGCACGCCAACGCGAGCTGCATGCCCAGTCCCATGCAGGAACCGGCGATCGCCGCGATTGTCGGAAACCCCAGGGCAGCGAAGTCGTCGAGGGTGGACCTGAGCTCATCTGTGAACGCAAGGTCCTCCAACTCCGTCAGGTCGGCTCCGGCGCAGAAATGCCCGTGGCTGCCCCTGAGCACGAGGCACCGGAGGTTGTCCTCGGATGCTCGTTTCACGGCCTCGTGCAGATCCGAGACCGCCTGATGATTGAGTGCATTGCGTCGTTCGGGACGCGAGATCGTGATGGTTCCGATCTGTCCCTCGGTGGAGTAGCTGATGGCGTTCATCGGCCTGTCCAATGTGGATCGCGCTTTTCGATGAACGCCGTGATGCCCTCGGTCGCATCCTCCAGACCGGTTGCGACACTCAACATGGGATGCAGCACCGACAGCGCATCCGAGGCCCCCATGTCCCAGGTGGCGTAGAACGCATCGCGTCCGAGGCGCATTGCCGATGGAGACGCCTCGACGAGGGATTCCGCCAACTCTGCGACCGCGTCGTCCAACTCGTCGGGAGGTACGACCCTCGTGAGGAATCCGAAACGATCGGCCTCGGCGGCATCTATACGGCGACCGGTCATCATCAGTTCCAGCGCTCGCTTGGGAGGCATGGATCGGCACAACGGAACCGTGATCATGTAGGGCCAGAGCCCGACTTTCACCTCGGGGGTGCCGAACTTCGAGTCATCACCGGCCACGACGAGGTCGCACGACAACGCCAGGCCGAACCCCCCCGCAAGGCAGTAGCCACGAACCCGCGCGATGGTCGGCTTTCCGAGGGACCACAGGTCCTCGAACAGCGCCGCCAGCTCGCCGCGGCCGGCATGCATCTCGAGATGGGAGTCGCCCTGCATTCCGCCGAGGTCGGCACCGGCACAGAAGGCCCGCTCCCCCGCACCGGTGATCACCAGCACCCGCACCGCGTCGTCGTTCCTCGCGGCCGCCACGGCCTCACGCATCGAGGTGACGACCTCCCAACTCAGGGCATTTCGACGATCGGGGCGATTGATCGTGATCGTCGCCACGGCACCGGAGGTGTCATAGAGAAGCTCATCACCACTCGCTTGGCCCGTCTGTTTGTCGTTGTCGTGTCCCATGGTTCCCGTCTCTCGGGCCCTCACGGGCCGATGGTGGTCGCTCCGGTTTCACACTGCGAAGGTGCTCGTGCAGTCCGTACGCAGGTTAGTTTTCTGCGATGGCTCTGATTCCCACACTTCTGGCTCTAGGAATCGGGGTGGGCCTGGGACTGCGGTGGGGTGGTTCATTCGACAACGTTCCCAAGTGGCGTCCGGCGCTTCCCCTGGTTGGTGCGGGCGGCGTCACACTCATGCTGTTGGTCGACCTCACGGGTATTGGTGGAACGCCGGGCGTGCTGCTGCGTCTGGTCGCTCTGGGCCTGGTGGTCGCATTTGCAGTCCTCAATGTGCACACCGGTGGGATGGTGCTGATCGCAGCCGGCGTCGGGCTCAACTTCTTCGTCACCCTCATCAACTGGGGTATGCCGGCGTCTGTGAGCGCCCTCGTTTCCTCGGGGATCGCCAATGACAGCGCGGCGGCCGAACAGCTGGTCCTCAACGGCGGCCGTGAAGTCGCCAGCGGAGCGATTCTGGGTTTCCTGGGTGACGTGATCCCGCTGCCATGGGGCCAGGTGATATCGATCGGCGATGTGCTGTGGCTCGTCGGCCTGGCTCTGGTGACCGCTAGTGTGATGCGCCGCTACCAGGTCCGCAGCGGGGGTCGCTCGGGTCGCGGCCCCGGGGGACGAAGGGGTTCGGGTGGAGGTCGAGGGTCAAGCGGATACAGCCAGTCCATCTCCGCTCTCGGAAGGGGCCCCGCTCCACGCAAGGGACCCGGACTCCACCCGTCCAGGTTGAGCGAACGACGACCGGGTAGACAGTCGCACTGAGGCTTCCCGCCTTGGATCTGCCGCCCGGACCGGGTCGGGCGACCCGCTGACACCATGACTACTTCACGCTTCACTTTGTGCTGACACCGACCTTCGGTGCATCCGTTCCGACGAGCTGTCGCGACGGAGGGAACAAGGAAGTGATCCACATGGCACAACTCGGACTCGACCCCGAACAGATGACCCAACTGTCCAAGACGATGCGTTCGGAAGCCGACGCGATCGATGCGTCGGCCAAGAAGATCGACGGAAAGCTGCGCTCTGCATGGTGGAAGGGCAAGGATTCCGAGAAATTCAAGGGACAGTGGGAGAGCCGTCACCGCAAGGCCATCAACGATGCCGCCCGGCTCTTGCGAGAGGCAGGAGAACACATCAACACCCAGGTGGCCGAACAGAACCAGGCGTCCGGTCACTGAGCCACTCGAGGGACTGATCAGAATCACCCGCCCATGGGCATTCGTGGCACCTGGCGGCTCGATCTCCGGGGTTGTGGAACCACGATCGGGGCATCCGGGTCGTCGACACCGTGCCCGAAGGCGCTGGATGTCGAAGTCGACATGGCGCCGGGAGCGACCGTGGGGGACCTGGCTCAGGCCATCGCGGACCATGTGGGCCCTCGGCGTCCCGACGGTGACCCACGTGGTCCGCTGACAACCGGTTCTGCTCGCCCGCTGACCCTGGGGCACGGCAGTTCCATCCTGGATCCGAACCAACCGGCTGCCACCGGAGCCCCGCGCAACGGCACCACCGTTCACCTCGCCGATCCCGACCCACGACATGCCGTTGCACACACCGTCGCCCCGGTGATCGTGCGGGGAGCTTCAGGATCGAAGCGCCTCAACTACGGAACCAACACCTTGGCACCGGGCGTCTCGGCCACCGTCGGCCACACGGTCCGGTTGAATGATGAGGGTGCCGGCGGCCTGAGCGTCAACGGAATCGCGATACGTGGCAACCGTCTGATCGACGACGGAGACCTCCTGCGTTCGAGCGGGTGGACCGCAACGTTGGAGATGACCGGCATCATGCGTCCACCACCGGCCGGTGGGCCGACCGTTGCGGTGGGAGTGTCACGGGGGACCTGGGAGCCCCACGAAAGCAATCCCGTCGATCTGCCGCACCCACCGGGCCGACTGCGCGTTCCGGGTTTCCCCTGGCTCACGGCAGCGGTACCGCTTCTCATGGCGGCAGGCGCATGGGCCGTCACGCACAGCCTGATGCTTGTCGCATTCATGGGGTTCTCGTTCGTGTACGTGATCGCGAGCGGTATCGAATCGAGACTCGAATCCCGCGCGTTCGGACCGGTTCGCCGTGGCCGGGTTCCGGGCAGAGCTGGCAGACGCCGACCGGACCCTCTCACTGCGACACGACGAGCAGACCCGGCGCGATGAGACACATCATCCGAGTACCGATGAAACCATCGAGTGGGTCAATCCGGCGAGCCACCGGCTGTGGGAACGTTCCGGCACCCATCCCCGGCCCATGTCGGTCCGACTCGGCACAGCGTCCCTCGGCCCCGATGACCCGGTGGTCCGACCGGAGCGTGGAAGGCCGGACCTCCGCGAGGACCTCGACGCGATCTGTGCACACAACGATCACGCGCCCAGGCCTCTGGCGATCGATCTCGACGAGACCGCAGGTATCGCGATCGTGGGCGATGATGCTGTCGCGATCGAGTTCGCGGTCGGTATCGTCGCTCAGCTGGCCCTGTTGGTTCCGCCGGGGCAGTTGTCGATCAGGATCAACGATCCCGACGGTCGCTGGGATTGGGCCGACTGGCTCCCCCACACCGCCTCGACGGCTCGATACCTGCTGGAGGTTCGACACCGCGATCGCAGCCTCGGACATCGCCTACACGAGACATTGCGCGACCCAGGTGCCCCAGGCCCCCTGACTCTGTGGATCGCCCCCGACACCGTCGGCCTGCCCGGGACGATCAGGGCAGTCGTGCAGTTCGACAACCATGGGGTCGCCACGCAGCAACTCGACAACCAACCGGCGATCGAGTTCACTCCGGAGTTCACCGAACGGAGCCGCTTGGAGGTCGCAGCGCGCCGTCTGGCGGCTTTCGAACCGGGCAGTCCCGAATCGGGATCCGGAAATCCGATGCCCTCGGCGGTCACACTCGCACAACTCGCACTTCCGACACGACCCCATGAGATCCTGGAAGTCTGGAACGGCTCCGCCAACGGTCTCGGATTCACACTCGGTGCGGTTTCAGGTGGAGGCATCCTGGCGCTCGACCTGCTGCGCGATGGTCCCCATGCCCTGGTGGCGGGGACGACCGGTGCAGGCAAGTCGGAGTTGCTCCGCACCATGGCGCTGGGACTCGCCACAAGGCACTCACCGCAGCGTCTCAACTTCCTGTTCATCGACTACAAGGGCGGCGCTGCGTTCGGTCCACTCGCCGACCTCCCCCACTGCGTCGGGCTACTGACCGACCTGCGGGGCAACGGAGCTGACCGGACCCTCGCTGCGCTCAGGGCCGAAGTACATCGTCGCGAACGTGTCCTCGAAGACCATCGCGCCAGTGACACCGGCGATATCCCGGACGCGGCACGACCCGCCTCACTGGTGGTCATCATCGACGAGTTCGCAACCCTGGTGACCGAGGTTCCCGGGTTCCTCGACGGGATGTTGGACATAGCCCAACGCGGCCGGAGCCTCGGGATACACATGGTGCTGGCCACCCAGCGGCCCGCAGGGGTGATCACCGACGCGATACGGGCGAACACGACGCTTCGGATCGCCCTCCGGTTGCCCGACGCGGACGACAGCGCCGACGTGATCGACTCACCACACGCAGCTGGATTGCCACGCGAGATCCCCGGACGTGCCCTGGTGCGTCTGGGTCACGACGAGTTGATCACCGTCCAGGTCGCATACAGCGGATCGACGCCGTCGGCCCGTCCACTGGTGAGGGTCCGCGGTCTGGGACGCCACGCACCTTGGGCCGGACCCGAAGCGGACGCTGCAACTCGAGGACCTGCGGCCGCGCCCAGCGAGCTCGCATCGATGGTCGAAGCCGTGGGCGCAGCTACACGCCTCGGGCCGGCACCACGGATCCACAATCCGGTTCCGCCACCACTGCCCGAACTCATCGAGTTCGCCGATCTGTGTGCCGCGGAAGACCCCGCGACCGCCCGACAGCTCGTGCTCGGGGTGATCGACAAGCCTGAACTCCAGCGGCGCGAACCACTGTTGGCAACTCCCGAACGACTGGGTGGGATCCTCGTTCTGGGAGCGCCATCGAGTGGCGTGAGCTCCGCGCTCAGGACCATCGCCGAATCGGCGCTGAGGCTCGGAGGTCGGGAGATCCACGCGATCGATGCAACCGGCGGCCTCGCCGGGCTGGCATCCGGTTCCCAGCAGTGTGAGGTCGTTGACGCGGCGGACCACGAACCACTGCGACGCATGCTCGAGAGGCTTGCGGAGGGGCACGGTGGATCGGTGACAGGTGGCTCGGCCCCACCACGGCACCTGTTGCTGGTCGACGGATTCGGAGCCTTCGAGGGACTCCAGGAGCCGATCAACCGGGGATGGGCAACCGAACGGGTCCTGGAGTTGGCAGCGAACGGCAGGCGCAGCGGCCTGCTCTTGGCCGTCGCGGCCCACCGGCGCATGGAGATCCCGCCTGCGCTGATGCACCACCTGGGCGAGCGGATCGTGTTGCGTACGGTGGACGAGGACGAGGCGACTCTCATGGATGCGCCCGCAGGCCTCGCAAGCGTGGACCTGCCACCGGGTCGGGCCTGGGTCCGGGGTCACTGGGCACAGATGATCCGCCCGACGCCGGCACCCCCCACGTCCGTGCCGAACCAGATCTCACGCCTGCCGGCGAAGGTCACGATGAAGTACGTGCGGAGCCTCCCCGGCCGATCGACGATCACCGGTTGGAAGCTGGCCGTGGGCATCGAGGCACGGACCCTCGGGACCGCTGTGTTGGACCTCACCGACACCCACGCCCTCGTGTGCGGACCCCCGGGCACAGGCGCCAGCACAGCCCTCAACACCATTGTTTCCTCGGCTGAACGTGCCGGCGTGGACGTGATCCGTTCCGACAGTGGAGCGGATCAGCTCCGAGCCGTCGCCCGAACAGCGAAGGCCGACCCGACCCGGCAGCTCCTGGTGGTCATCGAAAACCTGGAGCGCCAAGTGGGTGACCCGGAGATCTCCGGATCCCTCGACGTTCTCCTGGGCGACCCGCGTGGTTCCAACATCCGTGTCCTGGGAGTGGGTGACCCGGTCGGACTCATGCGCTGCTACGACGACGCGGTCCACAGGATCCGGTCGATGCGCACAGGGCTGCTCCTTGGAGCCCACGCCCACGAGATCGGCGACGTCCTGCATCACGAACTCCGTCGCCGCGACGACATACCGGGCATGCCGGGTAGAGGGTGGTTGGTACACCGGACCGACACGTCGATCGTTCAGGTTGGCCTGGCCTGATCGGCAGCATCGAGCACGGCCAGGTCGTCACGGGTGACGAGTCCGACCGACAGTGCGTGGTCCACCAACAACCGGCGGCGCCGGGAGGCTTCGCCACCCTCCACACCGCAGAGTCCCGGAACGCCCGCCCGGTCGAGCTTCAGGCACAGGTGGTCGAGCTTGCGGTTGTACTTGGAAAGTGACCACCCGAGGCGCCTCGCGGACTCGGCCTTCGACTTCCCGTCGTGGTCTGCAACATGCGGATCGACCAAACGCGGAGCGGCAAGATCGACGAGCAGGAGGTGTTGGTCCGGGTTCAGTTCGACCACTCCCCATTCGAGTGTCTGTTGGCCTTCCCGGGATTGCAGGTCTGCCTCGAGTGGATCCTCGATGTCCTCGAGTGCCGCATCGAGTTCGTAGCGGGTACGTCCGGCCACGAACGACACCGCGAACTCCGCCATCGAGAGCCCGAGCGACCGACCCGGTGCCAGAGTCGCCGCGGTAGGTCCTGCCCGGTCGGCAACGTTGAGCACGATTCCGCCACCCACGTTGAACAGGAACCAGTGACCCTCCCGGCATTCGAAAACACCGAGCACCCGATGGAGATACGGATTCGTGTCGATCTCGAGGTCGGCGACACGACCGAAGCTCAGGCTGTCGTCCGGGGTGAGCCGGTGTTCTTCCCCGCAGTAGTCGAGGTACAGCTTTCCGCTCATCGCTCCCCTCCCAAGGTGATCGCCGAACGTCTCAACCAGATTCCAACACTCCCCTTGTCTATCAGGACTGTCATATCGTTTCATGCTGTTTCCGCAAGTAGGCGTGACCGTTCGGGCAATTGGCCGTACCCCGGAGCCGTTGAACGCGGATTCCATGTAGGGGGAACCGAGCAGGCAATCTGTTGGTGTGGACTACGACAGTTCCGACTCAGCCGGACCGAAGCTTCCCGAGGATGATCCGATTCTCATACGGCGCGCCAAGCTCCTCAGGCTGACGACAATCGGCCAGCGAGTCGGCTACACCTGTTTCGGACTGGCGATGGTGTTCTTCATGGTGGCACTCATCACCCAGTTGCCCTCCTGGCTCGTGACGTCGATCGTCGTTCTCCTGGTCGCCGGGTCGATAGTCCTGCTCCCGGCGATCATCCTGTCCTACGGCATCAAGGCCGCCGACAAGGAAGACCGCGGCGAACCCTTCACCTACTGACGCAGGTTCTCCTCGGTGCGCACCACGCGCCACACGGGTTCCTCGGGGACATCCGTCGGATCCACGACACCGCACGGGGGCTTGGGTATGTGACCAGCCAGTTCGACCGTCGTGCGCACCCTGACCTCTACCTCGCCGGCGAGTGTCGCAGCCACCTCGACCGTCGTGAAGCCGGTCAGGTCGTCGGTTGCGACCTCCGACACGGTCCGAGGGGCCGCCAACCACGCCCAGCCGTAGCGGACGAAACCTTCACGGTCTGCCATCTGCACTTCCGGTCGTTCAATCGACACCGCCCCCTTCACGTGTCGTGCGAACTCGCCCACACCGGCACCGCGACCGAAGATAGCGAGCACCGCTTCCAGATCGAGGTGCGCCCACGACACGCCCTCGGGGAATGTCAGGGCCGTCGGAGCAAAGCGGTGACCACCCTCGTGGCTGCTCCGCCAGAGCCGCGCCCGGTCCCGGATCTCGCGGGGCTGACCATCCAAGGCATGCGACACCTCCCGGTACAGCTTCGTACCCGGGCCACCGCAACAGATGTCGCGCGTGCCCGTGGGTGCACAACAACAGGTCAACGGTTTCGGGGTCCGGGTCATCGCGAAGGGCGGCGAAGCCACGGAGCTCTCCGTCGTCGCCACTGAACAGGGCGCGTCCGATCCCCACCGCGAGATCCGAGGAGCCGGGAGGCAACAGCCATTCACGTCGCTCGAAGGGACCCACGCCGCCAGCCGGACGTTCGTGTGCCATGACCCGCACACCCCGCTCCACATCGACGGGCAGCACACCCTGAAGTCTCCACGTGCGTCCATCGGTGCCCGTCAGCGTTGCCGATGGCGGATCGGCGAACTCCGAAAGGGGTGCCAGTTCGGAGATCTCCGGCGGCCAGGGGCCCGGCAGTTCGATGACCAACACCGCATCCCAGTGTGATGCGGTACCAGCGGGGTCCACCTCCTGTGCGGCATGGAACTCCGCGCAATGGATCGGCGCTGATCCTGCCCCCTTCGGAGGTGTGCTCTGATCGACAGGTTCCATGACGCGACGATACGCAACGCCGGTACAGCGAACGCATCTCCGGATGAGCTCCCTGCGCGCCGGGGAGGAACCGGCGAGTGGGACGACCCCGATACCGGCCCCAGATCGACGCTTTGGTACCTTGTTACCGGCCGGTAACCAGAGTGGCGACGGTCGTGGTGACCCACCGATGGGCACCACACCGAGGACTTGACCATGCGACTTCCCGCAGCCGAACGACGAGAACAATTGATCGGCGTTGCCATATCGGTATTCGCTCAACAGGGTTTCCACACCACCTCGATGAATGATGTCGCCGAGGCCGCCGGAGTCACCAAACCGGTGCTCTACCAGCACTTCTCGTCGAAGCGCGACCTGTTCCTCGAGCTGCTGACCGACATCGGCGAACAACTCCGCTCACGTATTGCCAAGGCAACTGCAGACGCCGGAGGTCCCCGCCAGCAGATCGAGGAGGGGTTCCGCGCCTACTTCGACTACATGGATTCCAACACCGACGCGTACCGCGTGCTCTTCGGCGCGGGCGCCCGACGCGACCCCGAGTTCGCCTCTCTGACCGCAGCGGTCGAGGAATCCATAGCCGAGGCGATCGCCGAGTTGATCGTGGTTGACGGACGACCCGCGGAAGACCGCGATTTGATCGCCCACACGATTGTCGGAATGACTGAGGCCGCCAGTCGCTACTGGCTCGGCCACGACCGCAACCCGCCGGTGGACCAACTCGCGGACTCGGTTGCACGGCTCGCGTGGTCCGGCATGCGCGGGATCACCGCAACGAACACCCTCGGCGCGCCCACCAACAGTCAGGCCGGTCAACGGATAGCCTCGCCGAAGTGAGCAACGACACGTTCGAGGTAATCGTCGAGATCCCCCAGGGATCGCGAACAAGTACGAGATCAACCACGATTCGGGTGAGGTGTGGCTCGACCGCCACCTCTTCGCAGCCACGGTCTACCCGGCCGAGTACGGGTTCTTCCCCCACACCCTGGCCGAGGACGGCGACCCACTGGACGCATTGGTCCTGCTCGGGGAACCCACGTTCCCGGGGTGTCACATGTGGGCCCGGCCCGTAGCGGTACTCGAGATGACCGACGAAGCCGGCCGCGACCTGAAGGTGCTGTGCGTGCCCGCAGATGATCCCCGGTGGAACAACATCGACGACCTCGAAGACGTGGACGGGTTCCTGCTCGCCGAGGTACGCCACTTCTTCATGGTCTACAAGGACCTGGAACCCGACAAGAAGAGCGACCTGGGCGACTGGGCACCCAAGGCACTCGCGTTGGAGGCCATCGCGGATGCCCAGAAGCGCTACAAGGGTTGAGCCGACCCGTGCTCCCGTCGGGGCGGGGCGAACTCAGCGAGGCAGGCGGGGGACGTCCACCTCGACTCCCATCTCGCGCAGGCGCACCTCCCGGGATACCACCGCAGCCTGTGACACCAGGTCCGCGTCCGTGAGATTGCGGCCGGTCAGGCTCCGTGGCCAGAGACGGTCCCAGAGCACCACGGCCAGCTCATTCGCGTACAGGTACAACATCCCCAGCAGGTAGGCCCACGAGAGCAGGCCGAACACGATCACGAACACGCCGTAGGTATCCGAGGACTCCAGCACGTAGCGGTTCACGAACCACGTCCCGAGAAGTTGCAGCACCAGCCAGAACACCCCCGTTGCGCCGGCTCCGATCAGCTGTGCGGCGAACGGGACCTTTCGCACACACAACAGGGCGTGAAGTCCGAGGTAGCACAGTGCGCCCGCTACGAAGGGCAGGAGATACCCGGCCCCGCGCTGCAACACGTCGAGGTCGGGATCCCGGAAGATCCAGGCAGAAGCCCCGGTCAGCACCAGGCATGCCCCGATCAGCAGGGCTCCGGGGACCGCCCTGAGGCGCCGCAGGATCCATGGGCGACGGTCGAAGCGAGGCACCCCCCACACGTTGTTGAGAGCTTCCTGGATGACTTCCAGCAGACCCAGGCCGGCCCACATCGACACCAGAATGGATCCGATCACCACGAAGATGTTTCCATCGAGCGAAGACCCTGCATCGGCGATCTCTGCTCCCACGACCGGCACGGTGGAGAGCGTCGAGTTGATGAGATCGTCACGGAGCGCCGGATTGCCCTCCAGCAGCAGCCCGACCACTCCCACGAATGCCAACAGCAACGGAAACAGGGAGAAGAACCCCCGGTAGGAGAGCATCATCGCCAGCTGGCCGCCACGGTCCTCGCCGAACTTCTTGATCACCCCGTGCACGACCGCCACGGGAGGGATCCGACGCTGCAGGGCATCCACACGGTCAAGTGTCCGATCCAGGAGATTGGGGCGATCCGGTTCAGAGGCATCTGGCTCTGCATCACCCAGTTCTGCAGCTGCCGGTTCTGCATCGCCCGGTTCTGCGTCGTCCGGTCGCGGTGGCTCATCGGTGTACCGCTCGACCGGCGCCGCTTCGCGCACAGGTGGGGCATCGTCGACCACGGGTACCTCATCGCCAGTGCGTCCATCCATGGTCGCCAGTCTGCCAAGACAGGACCCGCACCGTATGCACGTGCTGCTGTCGCCCCCAGTTCACCGGGCCACGCGGGACGACCCGGCCTGCAGGCAGACCGGTAGGCTCCCGAACCGATGAGCGAGAATCCCCATACCGCCGAGCTCGGCTGCTACCTGATGGCCGGTGCCGCTGCAGATCCGTCACAGTTGATCGACGAAGCACGCGCCGCCGAGAGGCTCGGTTTCGGCACTTCGTTCATTTCCGAACGCTTCAATGTCAAAGAGGCCATGGTCCTGAGTGGAGCCGCCGTCGCCTCCACCGAGACAATGGGCGTGGCTACCGCGGCAACCAATCACAACACCCGCCACCCGCTCGTGACCGCCAGCGCAGCGATGACGTTGCACCGCATGAGCGGTGGACGTTTCAGCCTGGGCCTGGGACGGGGAGTGGAGCCGGTGTTCGACATCGCAGGCATCCCTCGCATCACCACTGCCCAGATGGAGGACTTCGTGGGCATAATGACGCGCCTGTGGCACGGAGAAATGGTGGCCGGCCATGATGGACCGGCGGGTTCGTGGCCCCTGCTGCACCTCGCCGGCCCCGGAGGTGGAGTTACGTTCGATGACGACATCCCCACCCTGTTGGTGGCGTTCGGGCCGAACAGTCTCGCTCTCGGAGGTCGGTGCTTCGATGCCGTGGTACTGCACACCTACTTCACGGATGAGACGACCGAACGAGCGGTGCGCACAGTGCGTGCCGCTGCCGAGCAGTCGGGCCGCGATCCAGCCTCGGTGAAGGTCTGGTCGTGCTACGCGACGGTCGGCGACCACCTGTCCGCGGAGGATCAGTTGCGCAAGACCGTCGGGCGGATGGCCACCTACCTTCAGGGCTACGGCGACCTCCTGGTGCGGACCAACGGATGGGACGAATCCGCCCTGGCACGCTTCCGCGCGGACCAGACCGTCAAGGGGTTTCTCTCGGCCATCGATGCCACGGCCACGGTCGACCAACTCGAGGCCATAGCGGAGGTGGTTCCTCCTGAATGGCTCCAACCAGCGGCAACAGGCAGCCCATCGCAGTGTGCGACAGCGGTGAGAGCACAGTTCGACCTCGGCGTCGACGGCGTGATCATGCATGGCTGCACACCAATGGAGCTGGAACCCGTCATCGCCTCGTACCGGGCACGAGCCGAGAACGGTCAGGAGCCCAGTCGGTGAACGGTCCGGAACTCCCACCATTGCGGGACCTGCTCGCTGACCACGACCTGCTCGTGGCAGCACTCGGGACCCCCGGGTTCTGGAACCGCGAGATGCATGACGCTTTCGCCGGGCGGTCGGTGAACGCCGTTGCGATGCAACCGGTGGGTACCGGTCAGGTTGCATCGGTGGTGAGGGTGGACTTCGAACTGGACGACGGCCATGAGCCGGCCACCGGACACAGCGAGGGTGAGCCACTGAGGTCCGCCGTCGTCAAGACAGCCTCTCCGGACCAGGTCGGCCGCATGGCCTCGGCGGCGCTGCGCCACGCGGAGGTAGAGGTCGGCTTCTATGACCAACTGGCCCGAACGTGTGCGGCACGGACACCCAGTTGTTTCCTGGCGCGGATCAACACCTCGGGAGACGACTTCGTCCTCGTGCTGGAGGACCTGGCGGCGTTCACACAGGCCGACCAGATCCTCGGTATGTCTGGCGAAGAGGCAGCCTGGGCCATCGACGAGTTGGCCGCCCTGCACGCAACCTGGTGGGGTCGCGTCCCGCCGGGTACAGAGTCGTTCCTGGTGGATCGGGGCGACCCGGCAGCTCATGCCATGTTCCTGTCGATGCTCCACGACGGCTTTGCACAGCGCTACGGAGACAACCTCGAGCCTGAAGTCCTCGAGGCCGCGCAGCGTCTGGTCGATGCAGGTACCGACTACCTCGCCGACCGACCGGGTCCAACTGCGGTCACCCACGGTGACTTCCGTCCCGACAACCTGCTCGTACGCAGAGCCTCCGCCGAGGGACCAACCGAGGACCCCGGCCGGCCGGCAGCACCGGTTGACAGGCACGCGACCGGAGCCTCGGTAGCCGTGGTCGACTGGCAGACGGTCACGGTCGGGGTCCCGCTGGCCGACCTTTCGTACTTCCTGGGCGGCGCCCTGGTCCCCGAGGTCCGCGCCGAGCACGAACCCGAACTGCTGGATCGCTACCGGGGCCGCTTGGCAGAACGCGGTGTCGAACTGTCAGAACCCGAGCTCGAGGACGGCTACCGCCGCTACGCGCTCGACGGGCTCGCAATGGCCATCGGTGCCTCACAGGTGGTCGGCCAGACCGACCGCGGGGACGCCATGTTCTGCACGATGGCACGGCGTTCGGCGCAACACGCGCTGGAAGCCGGCACCTTCGACCTGCTCGAACGCTGACCTGGCTGTGCGGTTGTCACCGCGGTTGATTCGCCGAGTTGGGCAGCCATACAGCCATACAGCCATGCGGCAGAGCACCGAGCGCTGACAGATCCCGGTGCCCGCAGGATCAGCCCGTCGAAATGCAGTTGTTCAGAGGTCCCTGGTCGGGCTGATGACCCGCTCACCGAACTCGGCAATGGCAGCCGCGGGATCTGGTGCCAGGCTGAAAAGGAAACCGGGCACCCCGATTCGTTTCACACCCTGGGCTGCAAGCTTCTCCACCGCAGCCAGCGGCTCATCGCCCCACACCCCACTGTCCGATGAGGTGATCTCTATCGCTTCCGGATCGCGATCCGCCCCGAGCGCCGAGGCGCGCATCACCTCGAGCAGTTCGGAGAGTTCACCAGCGCCCGGGAAGAACCCGTCACCCAGACGTCCGGCCCGACGCGCAGCTGCCTCGGAATGTCCACCGACGTGGATCGGCACGCGACCGTTGACCGGCTTGGGGTTCACCGACACGCCGCTGAAGTTCACGAACTCACCGCTGTACTCCGCATGGTCGGAGTCCCACAACGCCCTCATCGACCCGATGTATTCGTCGGTGCGTCGTCCGCGACCTGCGAATGGCACGCCGAGAGCCTCGAACTCCTCGCGCAACCAACCAGCGCCGATACCCAGCTCGACCCGACCACCGCTGAGTTCGTCGAGGGTTCCAAGGGACTTTGCGAGCACGAGTGGGTTGCGTTGCGGAAGTATCAGTATCCCGGTGGCCAACCGCAGCGTTTCGGTGTGTGCCGCCACCCATGTCAACCAGACGATCGGGTCCGGTAACGGGGTATCGGCAGCCATGGCCATCCTGCCCGACGGGTCATATGGATAGGTCGACTCGTAACCATCCGGGAACACCGTGTGTTCCACGGTCCACACCGATTCGAATCCGGCTGCCTCCGCGGAGCGGCCCATGTCGATCGCACCCTGTGGGGTGGCAAATCCGAGTGTGTTGGCAAAAAGCATCCCGTAGCGCATGACCGGACGGTAGTTGAGTTGAACTCAGCTGACTTCGCGATCGCCGTTCTGGGTATCGATGACCAACTCGGCGCCTCCGGCTCGGATGTCGTAGCTGGTGTCCCCGAACTCGACATGGGTGAACGGGTTGTCGAAACGCGTGGAACCATCCTTCGCGAGCGCCTTGCCATCGAGACTCAACATTCCCTGTGGGTCCACTCCCAGCGCGCCGGCGCCGGGCGAGTTGTAGAGGACCGAGAATGCCCCCGGCATGCCATCGGCACTCGGTGGACCCTGCACGACGCTCGGTGTCGCAGCCGTGAGAGCTGCCTGGAACGCCTCGAAGTCCTCATACTGCCCATCGCCGTCGCCCTGACGACCCACCTCGGTGACCCAGACGTTGTCCGCCCCTCCGTCGGCGACGAGATCGAACGGTTTCTCGAGACCACCGGTCGGCGTGCCATCGTCGGTGTGGTCGACCCACTTGGTGGCACGCCACGACCACAGACCCACGTACCGGTCGCCCACGCGTGCGAACAGCCACGAACCCCACGGGGCGGACTGCGGAGCCACCGGTACCTGTACCACCTCGTCGAAGTTCTCGGTCGGCACGTATGCATGGGTGATGGGCAGGTACGAGAAGGCCTCCTCGAGGCCCGGGCCCGGCGACGGATATGCAGGGCGGTAGACGTGCACAGCGGCCGGACCGACCTGATTTGACCGTGGCTGCACACCGCCGTTCCAGTAGAGGTCATCGTCCTCCCAGTGATCCCCCTCGAGCGGTTCGTTTCCAGGTGAGGTGGTGAAGATGACGGCATCCTCGTTCATCGTCGCCTGCCACGAGTGGTACTGGTAGCCCAGCCGACCGGGTCGATAGTCCACCGCCGAGGACAACATCAGGTCGCCATCACGCCAGGTGCGGGTGTCCACTGCGGAGAGCAGCCCCACGTTGATCATCGGAGCGAACGCTGAGGCGATCTTCACGGCTTCCCCGGAATCGTCGCCGGAAACCTTCTCGAACTCCTTGAACTGGCCGAACAACTGGGTGTCCCACAGGTTGTACTCGTCGGCTGTCGACATCGTGAGCGGCACCGTCTGCCAGGGAGTGAGAGCACCGCGGTCCCACCAGAACGGAACCATTTCGGGATCGGTGTAGCTGAGACCGTCGTCGCGTTTGGGATCCTTGACCACCGGTTCCTCGGGGTTGATCTCCACCCCCATGTGTTCCAGATCCTCGAACTGCTCATCGGTGTGGGCGACCTCCCACAATGCCTCAGGAAGCTTGTACTGCTCTGCGCGTGCGAAGAGCACGGCTCCCGGATCCCCGAGCCGCGGCGGTTCCTCCGAGAGCCCGAACAGGACCTGCAGGGCCCCGAAGGTGCCCTGGTCCCGCGCATTGAGCTTGTTCCTGGCGTACGAACGGCCATGGGTCACCCCGACGTTCGCATTGACCTGGTGCATGGCGAGGTCGAACAGGAACAGGTCGAGCATCGTCGCTGCCCGTTTGGCGATGTCAGCGTCTTGGGCATACTCCACGAGAGTCAGCAGAGCCGTCAGGTCCTTCTGGTAGTACACGTCGGAATCCCACTCGGTGAACCCGAGGGTGGACTTCTCGTCCATCCACTCATTGATGAGCTTCGTCGCACGCTCGATGTGGTCCGTGCCTGTCATCTCGTTTCCATCGCCGTCACGCACTGTGAACGTCCGGTCGGGGTATCGCTCACCGGCCAGGAGTTCGATCGTGTGGAAGACGATGCGATGGTTCTCGGACCAGTACCAACGGTTGTCGATCACATCCGGGGTGGAATCGGTGTACCAGTACTTGAAATTGATGATTCGTTCGCGAATGGCGCGGGATACGTCCGGGGCGACCTGATCCGGGTAGCCGATACGGAGATTCAACAGGTAGAGCAGATCGAAGTCCGCGGTGTCCTCGTAGTTGTCGATCTTCCCGAAACTGCGAGCGAAGTCCTTTATCGACATCTCACCGAGACGGTCGATCGCGAACTCCTTGCCACGGATCGCCATCTCGGCAACAGCTATCCAATCGAGCGTGTCCGACCCGTCTGACTTCGCGGTGGCGCTCAGGTAGCGCGCTGCCCGCTCGGAGTAGTCGATGAACCCGCTGCGCACCTGTGCCCGACTGTCCACACCACCACCCTGCTTGCCCACCGGGTCACGATTGTCGGTACAGGCTGCCCCCACCAGGCTGAGCACGAGAACCAATGCGAGGACAATACGGGGTCTGAAGATGTGGGTACGGATTCTCAATGCTCGAGTTCTATGTCGTGTGTCGTCGGTGTGGATCGGGCGTCAGAGCTGTCGGAGTTGACCCAGGTCTCCCATGCAGTCTCGCAGAAAGGACCCGAATTCAACCGGATCGGACGCGACCTCCAGTTGACCCGCCGAATCGCGCTGGATCTTCAAGGCCGGACAGAAGTAGTCGTCCCGCTCGGTGAAGAAGTGTGGCGAACCGATCACGCCCCTTTCCTTTCCCCGTTCGTACTCACCCATCACCACCGCTGTGTGGGCTTCCACATCGTGTTCATCGAAACTCACGCCGTGGCGTCCCGCGATCCCAGCCAGCACTTGGGGATCCGCGATGTTCACACCCTCGTTGAACAACTGTCGACGCAGTTCCAGGCTTATGGCCTCCCCGGTCGGATCGTCCACGCCATAGCCGGCTGACGCCAGGGCCAGAGCTCCGATCGAGCTGTCCGGGAAGGACGAAACCGAGAACCCCGGGAAGTAGTCACCATCGACCTGGCCCGAAATCGCCTCGATCTCTTCTGCTATGAACTCTGCCTCCACCGGTTTGGCGTTGACCACCTCCAACGGCCAGGCACAGATCCGGAGGTGAACGTCATTGCGGGCGACCCGCGAGCGTTCCTCCACCAGACGCTTCAGCCCGATGTGCGTGAAAGGACAGACAACATCGGCAAAGACCTCGATCACCATGCCTTGTTTCTACCTCATCGGAGCCCGAACTCCGGCGCGAGACCCGGGCGTGCATCCGCGACATCAGCCGCGGCCCTCGGTCCGTGTCGGGGGCCGGCACTACCGTTGCACGATGGGCAGTTCCGGTTTCGATGACCCCGATGTAGCAGTGGGCGCTGCTCGGGATCTGCTCGACGAACTCACCGCTGCGCTGCCTGACGGAGGTGAGACCCGCGAGGGCCAACGCGAAATGACCACCCTGGTGGCACATGCGCTGCAGGCCCATGGACGCGTTGTCGTGCGAGCAGGAACCGGCACCGGCAAGAGCCTGGCGGTGTTGGCCGCGGTCGCCACTGCGCAGCGACGCACGGTCATCGCAACGGCCACGAAGGCCCTCCAGGACCAGTACTCCGAGAAGGAACTACCGCTCGTGGCCGAGCATCACGAACTGTCGTGGGCCGTACTGAAGGGCCGATCCAACTACGTCTGCCTGGCACGCCTCGAGGATGCCCGGCGGATGCTCTCGGGCGAGCCTCCGCCCGAGAGCCAGGAGGCACTATTCGACTCGACACCCGAGTCTGGAACAACCGAACCCGGTGACCTTGCACCCGATCAGACCGATCGTGTCAACGAGGTGTTCGAATGGGCTGCCGACACGACCACGGGCGACCTTGCCGAGCTGTCCTTCGAACTGGACTGGCGCACTGCCTCATGGGTCTCGACGGGCCCTGACGGCTGCCCCGGAGCCGACCGGTGCGCCCATGGCCGTGACTGTTTCGCGGAGGCTGCCATCCACGCTGCACGCGAATCGCAGGTGGTGTTGGTCAACACTGCGATGCTGGGCGCCGATCTCTCGTTGGATGGGGCGTTGCTGGGTGACGCGGATGCCTACGTGCTCGACGAGGCACACGAGGCCGAGGACATCCTCGCCTCCGCGTTCGGAGCGGAACTGCGGGGCGACCACCTGCTCACGCTGGAACGCAACATGCGAGTGGGGGTGAGTGGCTGCGACGAGCTGCGGTCGGAACTCCGCCGGACCGCAGCAGTGCTCGACCGCACCCTCGAAGGCCACATCGGAGAGTCGTTCCGGGAGGGATTCCCCACCGAGGGCGACATTCCTACGATCGTGGCCCGTGCAGCAACAGCGGTGGCCGATGCCCGGTCCACAGCCAAGAAGGAGGTCGACCGCCTCGCCGGCAATGGCGACCGCGACCCCACCAAAGCCAAGGCAGAGGCGGCGCGACGCAATGCCGACCAACTCGGTGAGGTCATCGGACGCCTGAGCTCTGACGGTCGCAATGATGCGATCTGGGTCGAGGAACGCGGTCCCACGATCCGTCGCGTGCCCATCGACGTCGGCGGCGTCCTCGCCGAAGCGGCATGGGCCAACCGGGCCGTCGTCCTCACCTCTGCCACCGTGAACGAGCCGATGGCCAAACGCCTGGGCCTGGGCGCGGCCGCCGAGTTCACCGATGTGGGCAGCCCCTTCGACCATCGCGCTGCTGCGATGCTCTATGTACCGCCACTGCTCGCTTCGTTTCCTGCCAGGGAACGCACTCCCAACAACAGTTCATGGTTCGAACAAGCGTGGGAGGAAGGCGCCGCACTGATCGACGCAGCCGAGGGTCGCACCCTGTTCCTGTGCACCTCGATGCGCAACGCCCGCGAGTTCGCTGCGCTCGCGCGCGAGCACCTCGACTGGCCGGTGCTCGTACAGGGAGAACTGGCGAAACCGAAGTTGCTCTCCGAATTCGCCCACGACCACCACGCAGTGGCATTCGGAACGATGGGGCTGTGGCAGGGCGTGGACGTCGCCGGGGCATCACTGAGTTGCGTGATCATCGACAAGCTGCCGTTCCCCCGGCCCGACGACCCGCTCTGGCAGGCACGTTCGGATGCTGCTCGGCAACGTCTCATCGCCTCGGGTACCGCGGAATCCGATGCCGGGTACCGGGCATTCCTGTCCGTGCAGGTGCCCAGGGCGGCATCGCTGTTGGCCCAGGGTTCGGGTCGACTGATCCGGCGCGCAACGGATCGAGGTCTGGTGGCGGTTCTCGATCCACGGCTGGCAGAGAAGGCCTACCGACGCCAGATCCTCGATGAGCTCCCGCCGATGAGACGCACCCGCACCCGCAGCGAGGCCATCGAACACCTGCGATCAGGCCTGGACTGACCGCCGACCGCGGGGGCGGAACCCATCCTCAATCGCGTGGAGCCAGGGTGCCGTCGGCCACCTTGGCCAGCAGTTCCTCGACCACATCCACACGGGGGTTGACCAACGTGTGCCCGGCGATCCCGATAGTGGGCACGGTCTCGTTGCCACCGGCCGCTGCACGCACGATGGCTGCCGCTGCGGGATCATCCCAGATGTTGTGGTACCGCACGGGTAGACCGCGCTTGTTCACCGAACGCTTCAACATCATGCAGAACGGACACCCCGGCCTCCAATAGAAGTCCACGACGGGAGAGTCCTCGCCACCGGCGCCCGGTGCCCGGGAGGCAACGTCTCGTGCCGCGCCCGAACCCGTCGCATCCGATCCGGTGTCTCCATCGGAGCGATTCGTGTGTCTGAATGGCCGGTGCATCGGTTACTGGAACCCCTCGGATGCTGCAGTTGTTCCCGAAAGCTGTTCCCGAAAGCTGTTCCGGTCCGAGCCGGATCTCACCATTGCCCGGGAAGCGCTGCGAATCCACCCGCTTCACACCCGCGTGGTACGCATTGAACCGTGAAATCCGTCGTGGCCCTCGCGATCGTCATCGGAGCACTGCTGTCGGCAAGCTGTGGGAGCTCCCGA
The DNA here is from genome assembly GCA_963805905.1 of uncultured Microthrixaceae bacterium. Classification (GTDB taxonomy): domain Bacteria; phylum Actinomycetota; class Acidimicrobiia; order Acidimicrobiales; family Microtrichaceae; genus JAMLGJ01. The sequence continues at coordinate 683,267 of CAWDVV010000001.1, read as the reverse complement.
AACGACGATGCTTCATCGGAGCGCGAAACCACGACCGACACCACCGACGGAGGCGATGTGACACCAGACAGCGACCCGGGTACCAGCGCCGAGACGACCGAGCTCGGTACGGGCAACGGCACCTTCACGGTGCGCCACGTTGCTCTCGTCGACGAGACGCGCGCGACCTCGCCCGAGATTCCGCAGCGCACCCTACCCACCGACATCTACATCCCCGGCGGCGATGGACCCTTCCCGCTGGTGATGCACGCCCACGGCATGAACGGCACGTCGGCCAAGTTCTCCCAGCTCCTCGGACACTGGGCAGAAGCCGGGTACGCGGTCGTGGCCCCCAACTTCCCCCGCACGAACGGTGACGCGGATGATGACTTGATCGACCTGGGCGACTACGTGAACCAGCCCGGTGACGTCACCGAGGTGCTCGATCAGGTCCTCGCCATGAACGAACCCGGTGGCGCCCTCGGCGGTCTGATCGCCCCGAAACACATAGCCATCTCCGGGTTGTCCCTGGGTGGAGCCACCACATATCCGCTGCTGTACCACTCATGTTGCATTGACGAGCGGTATGTATCGGGTCTGCTGATGTCAGCACTCGAGCTGCCCTTCCCCGAAGGCGCCTACGACTACAGCCGACACTTTCCGATCCTCACGTTCTCCGGCACCGAAGACGAGTCGATCCCCTATGAGATGCAGCTGGACACGATCACCCAATTGGCGGGTCCGAGGTGGACCGTGACGTTCCCCGGGGGACACCACGCACTGCCCTACGAGAATGATCCATCCCCCCAGGACGACGTCGTCCTGGCCACAACGGTTGATTTCTGGGACCTGACCCTCCGGGGTGATCCCGGGGCGGCTGAGCGCCTGGCACGTGACGCCGCTGTCAAGGGAACCTCCATGGTCGAGATATCCCCCTGACTCCCCCGGTACCGATACGAGGTTGGACCACGATCATCACCGCGTTCCTGATCACGGCGTTCGGTAGCCTTGTGCCGGTGACGTCGAAAGCCCTGACACCGAAGTGGGTCTCGGAGCTGCGGGCGTCATCGCAGTGACGTTCCGGGTTCCGATCCCTCGAACCTGACTGTCGCACGCTCTCTCTATGCTTGACGGAGAGCCCAGGAGGGCCATTGTTCCGCTTCCTACACGCATCCGATCTTCATCTCGACACGCAACCATCTGGTTTGTACGGCTATCCGGCCGACATTGCGGAGGTTCTGCGCGACGCGTCGCTACAGGCGTTCGACAACCTCGTAGGAGAGGCCATCTCCCAGGACGTCGCATTCTGTGTGTTCGCTGGTGACATCTACGACGGCGCAGAGCGCGGTGCGCGAGCCGAGCTCGCCTTCCGAAACGGCCTGAATCGTCTGGCCGATGCAGGGATCCCCAGCTTCATCGTTCACGGCAACCATGATCCCCTCGAAGCCGGCTGGTCGACGGTCACCACATGGCCCGAAGCGGTCAAGGTCTTCCGGGCGTCAAGCCCCGAGACGGTCGAGATCACCGTCGGTGCCACCACCGTGGCGGTCCACGGCGTCAGCTATGCGCAACGTGTAACCACCGACAACCTGTCCGCGCGCTTCCGTCGCCACTCCGGTTCGGACGTACAGATCGGGATCCTCCACACGAACGCGGGATCGAACGCCAACCACGACCCCTACGCTCCGTGTTCGGTTGCCGACCTGGTAGCGGTGGGGCTCGACTACTGGGCGCTGGGACACATCCACGAGCGTCAGACCCTCCACGGACCTTCACCATGGATCGTCTACCCGGGCAACCTCCAGGGCCGGAACCCCAAGGCCTCCGAACGAGGGGCCAAGGGGGCGGTGATCGTCACCGTCAACGACAGCGGGGTCATTTCCGAACCGAGCTTCGTGGCCCTCGACGTGCTGCGGTTCGTCGCGCCGATCGTTTCGGTGGACGACCTCGCGGACCTGGGCGAACTCAACGATGTCCTCTCCACGACCGCCGAGACGCTTCGCGAGGAACACGCCGGACGGGCCCTCGTGGTCAGCGCAACTCTCGTGGGCCACGGACCGGTCCATTCGCTTCTGGCCGATCCGGAGTCCACGAGCGAGTTCCTCGACGCCCTGCGGAGTGAGTGGGTGGGTCGTTCGCCGGTGCTCTGGTGGGATCGGCTCGTGAACAGGACCCAGGCTGAGTTCTCCCTCGAAGAGCTCCGGGGCCGCGACGACCTCGTGGGCGCGACCCTGAACGCGATCGCTCGAACACCGGATGAATCATCCCCACCCGATGCCACGGCTGCGAACCTCCTCGGTCCACTCCGGGCCCTCTCACCATCTCTGACGCGCCTCGGCGTCGAGCTTCCCGACATCGGTGATCCCGCCATGATCGACCGGGCACAGCTCCTCGCCGCCGAGCTCCTGACCGAAAGCGACCACTGATGTGGATCAAGGGCTGGTCCATCGACGCGTTCGGGCACCTCGAACACACCGGTGCCGACGATCTGTCCACGGGGCTCAACGTCGTTGTCGGTCCGAATGAATCGGGCAAGACCACGACACTGCACTTCCTGCGGTGGGTGCTCTTCGGATTTCCCTCGCCCAAGAGCAACGTCTTTCGTCACTACAAGCCCGCGTCGGGCGATTTCGGTGGACGGATCCAGATCGGACACGAGGACAGGATCATCGGGGTGGAACGCCACCACCGCGACCAACTCCCCATCCTCACATCGGCAGACGGCTCGGCTCTCAAGAACACCACATGGAACGACGTGGTCGGCGCGGCCGGCCCGGAGTTGTTCGAGTCGGTGTTCGCCATCACCACCGCGGAGCTCCAGAGCATCGCCGAACTCAACACCAACGAGGTCCGTGAACAGATCTACGCGGCAGGCACGGTCGGGCACGGACGCTCCGCTCGTTCGGTCCTCGCGGAACTGGAGAAGGCCAACGCGACCCTCCTGTCGAGACGCAAGGGCAGGATTCGTGAGCTCCACGACAACCTGGCGCGCCGTAGTGAGGAGTTGGGCGACGCCATCGAGCGGGCAAAGGGTCTCGACCAGCGATGGGCAGATGTAGCAGCACTGCTGGAAGCGGCGCAGCAACACGACTCGCGGCACCAACAGCTGGATGCCACCCGGGTCCACCTGCTCAAACTCATCGAGAGCTGGCCCTCATGGGTGCAAGGAAGCGCGGCCGAGAGGGAACTCGAGGAGATGGCGCCGCCGGTCGACCTACCTCCCGAACCCACGGCCGCACTCGCGGCTGCAACCGAGGAGGTCGAGCGTCTCGAGAAGTCCCGCGACTCCGCCCGGGAGGTCCTGAGATCCACCGAAGCCGCGATAGAGGAAATCAAGATCGACGACCGGCTCGCGGAGGTCTCCGCCCGGGCCCGTCAGCTCGACAAGCTCGCACCCACGATGGCTGACCGCGACCGGCAGCTGTCAGCCAAACGAGCAGAGCTCGACCTGGTCCACAATGACGTCGTCGCACGTCTGGGCGCGTTGGGCCCGGACTGGACCGCCGAGGCCACCACCACCATCGACGTATCTCCGAGGGCGTCCCAGGAGGCCGGCGAGCATGCCGACACGCTCGCCGAGACACGGACCCACTGGAACAACGCGGTCCGTGAACTGGACATCGCCACCACTGCCCACAAAGAGGTCACAGCTCAGGTGGCGGCGGCGGAGGCCGAGCTGTCGGATGCGAGCTCGCACCTGCATGGCATCACCGACACCGCTGCTGCTCGCAGAGCGGTCCTCGAGCTCCAGGGGCTGGTTCCGCGTCTCGAACAAGCCGAAGCCCGGGCAGCCGATGCCTACAACTACGAGCGTCTGACCCGCCATCTGGAATCGGGGACTCCCAGCGCATTCGTGCCCCCGATCGTCCTGCCCATCCTGATCGTCGTCGCGATTCTGTGCGTGATAGGTGCCGGAGCCAGCCTGCTGACCAATTCGCTCGTGGGCGGGGTCGCACTGTTGATCGTGGCGATAGGTCTCGTCGTTCTGGCTGACGTGGTCCGGACCGCAACCCGGATACCCGACGATGGTCCCCAGAACCCGGATACCCCCACGAGTTCCTCCCCGCAGACCTCGAACGAAGAGTCCCAGTTGAACGATCTGGCAGCCGCGGTTGATTCCTCGGCAGCTCGTGCCGGCTTCGAGCATCGACCCACACCCCAGGCTCTCAACGATCTTCTGATCGCGTTGGATCACCAACAGCGCATCGAAGGCGACCTCAAGTCGCTCAGAGCCCGGCTCGCCCAGTGCGCTGTGGAACTCGAGGCCACCGTCGAGCGCGAGCGCTTCGCGCGGCGACGCGCTCGCGGCCGCCGACGCCAGGTGGCACTCCTGGAGAACGGGTCACGGTCTACCGGAGGCTCTCGAGTCGGATAGTGCGCTCGGTTTTCTCGAACGTGTACGCAGCGCACGCGAAGCGATCAGGAGCGAAGAGAGACTCTCCTCGGAGATCAGGGAGCTGGACTCCGAACTCTCCTCCTGGCGCAACGATGTAGAGGATGTGCTCACCGGTGCGGGATTCGATCGTGAAGGTGGTACCGCCGCACTCACGCTCTGCTGCGATGCGATCACGATCCAACAACGCGAGAGCGAGAGACGTGACGGACTTCGCGGTGAGCTCCCGGCGATACGCGAACGCCTGAACATCGCCGAGGATGAACACCGCGTTGCGAGCGAACGACTGACCTCCCTGTTGGCGAGGGCCCGGGCCGACACCGGCGAGGAGTATCTGGTCGCGGTGAAGACCGCCGAACGCAGGGCCGAGCTCCAGGACCGCGTCGAGGAACTACGAGTGGAACTCGCGGGCCGCTTCGGCAACGCGGACGCCGTACGGGCAGCCCGACATGAGCTCACAGAGGGCGACCTCAACGAGTGGGAGCAGAAGCTGCGGGAGACCGGGTCGCAACTCGTCGATGCAAAGGAACACTACGACGACGCCGTCCGCACCCATCAGGATGCCCTGAGGACGTGCCAGGAGCTCGAACGATCAGCTGATGTTGCCGTTCTCTCCCTCGCAGTGGAGGCCCTGCGCAGCGAGTTGGGTGACGCCATCGAGGACTGGACCGTGGCGGCGCTCGCCCACCGCGGCGTCGACTCCACCCTCCGGCGTTTCGAGACCGAGCGCCAACCCGAGGTCGTGCTCACTGCAGCCGAGGCATTCGACCGCATCACCAACGGCCGCTACATCGGCCTGGTACCCGAGGACGGCACACTCCGCGTGCTCATGCCGGGTGGAGCGGGCATCGACGCATCCAGGCTGAGCAAGGGAGCCACCGAACAGCTCTACCTCGCCATGCGATTCGGTCTTGCCCGGCAGTATGCACGTTCCACTCCACTTCCCCTGGTTCTCGATGACGTACTGGTGAATGCCGATCCGTTGCGGCGCCGGGCACTCGCCGAGGAACTGCTCGTCGTGGCAGCGGAGCTCCAGGTGATCCTGTTCACATGTCATACAGGCACCGCGGAACTCCTCGCCGACATCGCAACCGAACATCCCCTCGCAGGAAGCGCAAACGTGGTGCAGATGCCCGGATGATGCGCATCGAGATCGGCGAGGATCTGGGAGACCTCGCTGTGGATCTGGCAGAGCGTCTGGCGGATCCCTTGGCGGATCCGATGACACCCGAGATCATCGTGGTGCCCACCGCAGGAATGCAGAGGTGGCTCGCCCTGGAGTTGTCGAGGCGCCTTGGTACCTCCGGGGGAGACCGAACCGATGGCATCGCCGCAAACATCGACATGGTCTTTCCGGGCCGTCTGACCCGCCTCGTCCTCGATGCAGAGGAGGAGAGCGAGGACGATCCGTGGGAGCTGGAAGCCATGGCCTGGATGCTCCTCGGGATACTCACGACACACCCCGAACCCGACTTCCCGGCCCTCGCCCCGGGCGCAACGGAGTGGGCACGCGCGCGCCGTCTGGCCGATCTGTTCGATCGCTACATGACCCACCGACCGGAGATGATCCGGGCATGGGCCCGAGGCGGCGACATCGACGGATCTGGCCGGTCCATCGAGAATCGTGCCCTCTGGCAACCACGGCTCTGGCGGTGTCTCCGCGACCACATCGGAACCGCCAGTCCACCCGAGACGCTACCCACCAGGATCGAAGCACTCCGCGCCGGCGATTGTCCCTCGAGCGTTCCCGAACGCGTCTCCTTGTTCGGGTTGACGACCGTCCCCGGCGGGGCGTCGTTCCTCGAACTGCTCGAGGCACTCGGGACCCAATGCGACGTCGGGCTGTTCCTCCACCAGCCATCGAGGGTTCTGGCAATGCGCATCGGATCCACTGCGTCCGATGCGACCGCGAGCTCTCAAGTGAGGCCGAACCTGTTGCGGACAGAGGACGATTCAGCCGCGCTGGTGAACAATCCCCTGTTGCGTTCGTGGGGTCGCAGTGCACGCGAAACGATGGCGCTCCTCTCGGGAGCCAACCACCTGCAGACGTCCACTGCAGGCGAACCGTCGGGGAACGGGTCGATCACCCTGCTGGCGAGGTTCCAGGCAGATCTGCGAGCCGACAACGCTCCCGACGGCAACTTCGTGTCCGGGATCAGCGCCTCCGGCGCCGCAGCAGACGGTTCGATCAGAATTCATTCCTGTCATGGCGACACCCGCCAGGTCGAAGTGCTGCGTGACCAGATCCTGCATCTTCTCGCAGCGGACGCGACGCTCACCGAGGAGGACATCGTCGTGTTGTGCCCCGCACTGGAGCGCTTCGCACCGACGATCGAGTCCGTATTCGGTCCGTCCGCGGAATCGGGTCGGCTGGAAGGCACTCCGGAGCTGCAAGGACGGGTTCCCGCTCTGCGATACCGGCTGAGCGACCGTTCGTTGGGTTCCACCTATCCGTTGCTCGGTGCCATGGGTGACCTGGTGGAGCTACTCGCCAGTCGATTCTCCGACCAGGCCGTCGTGAACTTCATTGCCCTCCCACCGGTCCGTCGGCGTTTCGGCTTCGATGACGAGGCAGTCGAACAGATCACTTCCTGGATCCATTCCGCCAACGTCCGTTGGGGGATGAACGGCGCACAGCGACAACGTTGGGGAGTTCCCGCCGCCTACACGGACGGGACATTCCTGAAGGCAGTGGATCGTTTGATGGCAGGAATCACCACCAGCAACGATCCGTCCGTCCTGGCCCACGGAGAGGTCGCCCCGCTGGCGGTGGAGGGCAACGGCATTCCAACAGCCGGAAAGCTGGCGTCACTACTGTCGCTACTGTCCGGCTATGTAGAGGATGCCCAGCATCCGAAGCCGGTACGGGATTGGCTCACCCTGCTCGAAGGAGCCTCGACCGAGTTGTTCGAAGTCGACCCGGACCGCCCATGGGAACGAGCCCGGCTGACCGGGATCTTCGAACAGATGGCGAAGGCCCCGGCGCACACCATTCCTGACGAAGCCGTCGACTCGAACGGGACCCCGGATCCAAACCAGGTGCTGCTCACCCTGGCAGATGTCCGTCACCTGATAGGCGATCAGTTGGGGAAGATGCCGGGGCGGCCCGGCTTCTTCCGGGGCGGAATCACCATCTCCACCCCAACCCCGTTGCGCGGCGTTCCCCACCGCGTTGTCTGCCTTCTGGGGATGGATGAATCGGCGTTCAGCTCCGGTGCACCCGACGGCGACGATCTCATGGGCGCCGACCCCCACCTCGGCGACCGCGACAACCGCGCAGACCTGCGTCAGGTGCTCCTGGACTCGGTGCTCGCAGCCCGGGACCATCTCGTGCTCCTGCGAAACGGGCGCGACGTGGTCACCAACCAGGCGGTCCCACCGGCGGTTGTCGTCGCGGAGATCACCGAGGCACTCCAGGCAACCGTCGGCCCCGAGCGGGCCGAGCAGTTGCGCAAGGAGTTGACCACTGTGCACCCCCGACAGCGATTCGACGAACACAACTTCATCTCCGAGGGGTCCGGTGAGAATTCGGGCACGTCGACCTCGACCGGCACCGGCGGACCGTGGAGTTTCGATCCGCTCGCCATGGCGGCTGCCATCGCCCGCCGATCAGCGCGCGCAAGCCCCACAGGTTCATCGATGGTCGGGTCCAGCTCGACGACGTTGCTCTTGTCGAACTCGACGAGCTCCACAGGTTCCTTACCAATCCTGCGCGCTACTTCCTCGACGATGTGTTGAACATCGCGCTTCCGAACCCGCCCGAGGCCCAGGATCCCACCTCTGTCACCCAGGTGATCGGACCGAGTGGAATCCCCTCGGCGGCTCCGGGACGCGAACTCCTGCTCGAACTCGATTCCCTCGAGTCCTGGAAAGTGAAGAGCTACATGCTCGAGCACCTCCTGGGCGGCGGTGACATCGAGTCGTTCACAATGCTCGAGCGCGCAGCTGACACCATCCCACCGGGACGCCGCGGAGAGGCCGTGCTCGACGATGCCCGCCGGGTTGTCGAACCGATAGTCGAGGCGTGCCGGACCTTGCGGGGCCCCGGATCCGAGAGCGAACTCGTCCCGATCGATGTCTACCTCCCAAGTGGAACAAGACTCATCGGCAGCGTCCGCAACGACCACGGCCGCGACGACCACGGACCTCGGCCGGGTCCCGTTGAAATCACCGTGTCCAAGCAGAAACCCAAGGATCTCCTGTCGGGTTGGCTGAACCTGCTGGCACTCACCGCAGCCCATCCCGGGCGCCGGTGGCGCACGCTGCACATCTCGAAGGGCACCAGCAGGTCGGTGAAGGGCCCCGGTGCAAACGTGGCGGAGTTCAGTTTCCCCGAAGACGAACAACCAGGTGCCGCCTCCCTCGCGCTCGAGATCCTCGACCGCCTGGTCGGCTTCTGTCGGACCGGACGCCACGAGGCCGTCCCGTTCTTCCCCGCCACCTCACTGACACTCCACAACGGGAAGCCGAAGGCGGCGGATTGGTACAGCGAGTACAACGGCAGGGCCTCGGGCGACGGCACCGACATCTGGGTTCGAACAGCCTTCGACGGAGCCACGTTCGACGAGATCACCACGATCCCGGTTCGCCCCGGTGATCCCGAAGGACAACCAGATGACCGGGCCGGTCGGTACCGCGGAAGCCATCTGGGGCGACTACGAACGTTCGGCACCCGCAGAGCAGGTGACATTCAGATGACATCTCCCTCTCCCCATGACACAAACGGACCCCGCCCGGTCAACGCGGGCACCGACGACACTGTCCGCCCGGATGCGTCCGAGACCACCTTCCGACTCGATGCCGAGCTCCCCCGCGGCCGCTTCTCGATCGCGGCCTCCGCGGGGACCGGCAAGACGTACGCCCTGTCCACACTCGCCGCCCGCTACGTAGCCGAAACCGACCTACCCATCCGCAAGCTGCTCATCGTCACGTTCACCGCGCTGCTGCCGCGGAGGTCAAGGACCGGGTCCGGGGTCGCCTCGTGGAATTCGAGGCCGCTCTGGCATCACCCCGGCGACCCGACGACGATTTCCTCGCTCGACTCTGGGATACGGATCGGAGCACCCGCCACGAACGGGTCCGCACGGCACTGACCGAATTCGATTCCGCAACGATCACCACCATCCACGGATTCGCACAACAGGTGATCGGCTCACTCGGATCGGTGGCGCTCACCGACCCCGACGCCGTGCTCGTTGACGACACCGACGCGATCATCACCCAGGTGACGACCGACGTCCTCGTGACCGAGGCCTTCGAAGCGATGAACCCACCATCGCTGGTTCCCGGCCCCGAAGTGCTCTCGAAGAAGGCCGCTCTGGCGCTGAAGAATCCCGATTCCCTCATCCAACCACCCGCTGGTTGGACCCCACCGCGTGCCGAATCATCCGCGGCCGGATCCGACACCGCGCCGTCCGACGACCAGGTCGCTGCCACAAGGCGCCGCTTCGTCGATCAGGTCATCTCCGAGGTGACCGAACGGCGACGCAGGGCCGGGACCCTGTCGTTCAACGACCTCCTGACCAGGCTCCGCGATGCACTGATCGACCGCGATGGCGGTGATTCGGTGCGACAGGTGTTGCGTGCACGTTATTCAGTGGCGCTCATCGACGAGTTCCAGGACACCGATCCGGTCCAGTGGGCCATCTTCGACGAGCTGTTCGGTCACGATGCGGGCGGCACCGAAGCCTCCGGGACCCTCATGTTGGTGGGCGATCCCAAACAGGCCATCTACGCGTTCCGGGGAGCCAACGTCCACACCTACCTGGAGGCGGTCGAAAACACCGAACAATCCAGCCTCGAGGTGAACTGGCGTTCGGATCCGGCGGTGCTCGATGCCAACCAGGCGTTGCTGGATGGGGTCAGCTTCGGTGATGAACGCATCGCGTTCGAGTCCGTCCGAACTTCGGAACGCAATCTGGGACGCCGGTTCACCACGGGCGATGGGAGCCCGATCGAGGCGCTGTCGATCCGCCTGGCGGTGGGCGACGGCATACCCCGCAACAAGCACCGCAACAAGGGACACCTCGCGACGGCACTCGGCTCGGTCAACATCTACCGCGACCTGGCACGTCATGTACGCGATCTGCTTCGAACTGCGAGGGTGCCGGACCCCGAGGCGCCGGATGGCGACGACACCGGGGCAAGCTCGCGACGACTCGAGCCCTGCGACGTAGCGGTGTTGATCACAGCCAACCGAGAAGGGCCCGAGGTCCGCGACGCACTCGTCAACCTGGGTATACCGGCGGTCATATCGAGGGGCGACAGCGTTTTGAGGTCCGACGCGGCAACCCAGTGGCACCGGCTCCTTTACGCCATGGTCCGCCCGGAGAACCCGACGAGAGCAGCCGCGGTGCCGCCACTACCTGGTTCTTCGGGTGAAACGCGGCCCGGGTTGCCGAGCGCGACCGACGAGGACCTGGCCCATGTCCAGGAGACGCTCCAGAACTGGGTGACATGCCTGAGGGACCGCGGTGTCGCAGCGTTCATCGGTGCTGCCTCCAGCGATACGTCCCATATCGATGCAGACGGACGCAGGCGATCGGTTGCTGCTCGCGTCCTGGAACTGCGCGACGGCGAGCGTCACCTGACCGACCTCGACCACGTGGCAGAGCTGTTGTCGACAACGGCTACGAACGCGGCCTCGGCGAGTGCCCTGCTCAACGCGTTCGAACAACTCGGCCAGGGGCACTCCAGTGACCCCGAGGTCGACATCGCAGCGAGGCGCGTCGAGTCAGAATCCAGCGCGGTACAGATCATGACCACGTTCGTCGCCAAGGGCCTCGAGTTCCCCGTGGTCTGCTGCCCCAGCCTGTCGAGTGCCACACCGGAGAAACCGCCGGACAACATCTGGTGGGACCACTCCTCCGCGGAACGCAACATCGATATCGCATCGGATCTGGCATGGGGTTCAGCCACTGCCCAACAGGAGCGCCGCAACAGGGCGCTCCGTGAGATCGTCGGCACAAACCTCCGGGTGCTCTACGTGGCTCTCACGCGTGCCCGTCACCACACAGCCGTGTGGTGGCTACCGACCGAGGGTGCATGGCGCACCGGACTCGCACGCACGCTCTTCGCACGGGACGCCTACGGCCACATCGACGCCGAGTTGTTCGGAGCCGATTCGGTCCCGGCCCTCAGTGACCACGACTCGTTGACCGCACTCGAGCCGATCATCGAAGCGTCCCGGGGTGCGATCCGATCCACCGTGGTGTGCAACCGATCCGACGACCTCGACACAGCGGTCTGGTCCACATCACCCGACGAGGAGCCACCCGCGCTCGAGGTCTCGAGCCTTGATCGCCCCCTCGACCGCGGCCGTTCGCGATGGTCCTTCACAGCGATCACAGCGGCTGGCGGGGACCGGCATTTCGACCCCACCGACGACCCTCGGGCAGAGTCGGGCGGTGGCGATGACGATCCAGAAGGGTCCGGATCCGCCGCGGGCCCCGGGCCCTCACATGACTCCGACCCACGGCCACGCGAGCCACTCGCGGAATCGGGTGGACCGCAGGTGCCGGAACGACTTCCGCTGGGGGCGATCGTGGGTGGAGCCGGGTTCGGAACATTGGTGCACACGGTGCTCGAACGGCTCGACTTCTGTTCCGAGGACCTCAGTGGAGACCTCGCCGAGCTCGTCGATGAGCGCCTGCGATGGAGTCCCTGGCCGGTCGACCGCGACACACTGACCGCGGGTCTGGCAAGAGTGATCCGAACGCCCCTGGGCCCGCTCTTCTGCGGCAGGGCACTGGCCGAGGTACCCCAGGCCGATCGACTCAACGAGGTCGAGTTCGACCTCACTCTGGGCGAACGCGGCGCCCGTGCCACAGATGCGGCGATCGGCAGGGTGATCCTCGAACACCTGGAAGATGGCTCACCCCACCGTCGCTGGGCCGAGAGGCTCGCGGACGGACCGTTCGCCACGATTCTCGGCGGACACCTGACCGGTTCGATCGACCTCGTCGCACGGATACACCACCCGGACGGCATCGACCGTTTCGTCGTGTGTGACTACAAGACGAACCGCATCGCGCCACGGGACACCGAACCCACCGCCGAAGACTTCACACCGCCCCGCCTCGCCTCGGTCATGGCTGAGCACGATTACCAGCTCCAGGCCCTTTTGTACTCGGTTGCACTGCACCGGTACCTGCGCTGGCGGATCCACGACTACGACCCGGCGGTGCATCTCGGAGGTGTCGGCTACCTCTTCGTTCGCGGCATGGTCGGTCCGTCCACTCCGACCGAGGAGGGCGTGCCGAACGGCCTGGCCGACTGGCGACCTCCGGCCGACCTGATCGCCGATCTCTCCGACCTGCTCGATGGAACGTTGGCGGCCGGCGCATGAGCACCTCGTCCCCCGGTCCCTCCACGGGTCGCCCGGCGGGCGGCCCCGCGCGGTCGCTGCCTGTCGGAACCCGGGCACTGGATCCCTTCGAGAGGGCAGGCATCCTCGGTGATGACGCGATACAGGTCGCTGCCTATCTCGAAAGAACCGCCCCCGGCACACCGACGAACGTCCTGTTGGCAGCTGCACTGTGCGTGCGCGGACTGGCTCACGGCCACATCTGTGTCGAGATCGCCTCGGTCCCGCGGACGACCGCGGACGACCGCGAAACCGCCAACGCTGCTCCGCCCGACTGGCCGGATCCGAAAGTCTGGGCAGAGGACCTGCAGGACTCGGACCTGGTCGCCGTGGTTGATCCCACTGACGCCCTCATTTCGGATTCGACCCTGGACACGGGGATCGCGCCCCTGGTGTTCGACGGGACCCGCGTTTATCTGGAGCGCTACTGGCGTTACGAACGACAGGTCGGTGACTCGCTGCTGGCAGGGACCGGGTCATCGGACCCTCCGAGCGCCTCCGCCGCCGGGAATCGACGCGTGCCCGAAGAGCTCCTCGACCGCTACCTCGGTCCGGTAACCGACGAGCAGGGCAACGCCAACCTTGCCCGACGGGCCGGCTCACTTATCAACGACCGTCGGGTCACGGTGCTCGCAGGCGGCCCGGGCACCGGTAAGACCCACACGATCGCCCGCCTGTTGGCAGCGAGCCTGCATGCATCGGGCAACATCGATCGGCCGCTCCAGGTCGCCCTGGCCGCCCCCACCGGGAAGGCGGCTGCACGCATGGCCGAAGCAATCGGCCATGCAGTCGAACAACTGGATCTGCCCGACGACGTCGCAGAACAGCTCCGCAACGTCGAGACCTCGACCATTCACCGGTTGCTCGGATACCGCGACGGGATCACGTTCCGGGCCGACCACAACCATCCGCTTTCCCACGACCTGGTGGTCATAGACGAGACGTCCATGGTCGCCCTACCTCTCATGGCACGTCTGCTCGATGCACTGCGTGCGGACACCCGACTGATACTCGTGGGTGATCCCTTCCAGCTGGAGAGCGTCGAAGCTGGATCGGTGTTGGCCGACCTGGTCGGACCCGCCGCTCGGAACGAGACCCCACCCACAGGCGCACTGAGCGACGGAATCGTGGTGCTGCGCCGGGTCCACCGGTTCACCGAGGGCTCCGCCATCGCGGCGCTCGCCGATGCCATCCGCAGCGATGACGCAACTCGCACGATGGAGATCCTCACCGACGCCGACCACAAAGAGGCCCTCTGGGTGGACCCGCACGACGACGCGGCCATTGAAGCGCTGCGAAGGTCGGTCGCCGGGCGGGCCGCAGAATCGGTCGACCTCGCGGCAACCGGCACACCTTCGGCAGCGTTGGAAGTGTCGAATGAACTCAAGGTGCTGTGCGGCACGCGTTTCGGAGAGCTCGGTTCGCGCTCCTGGCAGGACCAGATCGAACGACGCCTGTCCGGTTGGCACGAGCGTGCAGTTTCGGATCAGTGGTATGTCGGGCGGCCTGTGATGATCACACGCAACGATCCGATCACCCGTGTGTTCAACGGCGACACCGGCGTCGTCGTCGTTCACGAGGGTCGACGCATGGTGGCCCTACCAGATGGCGAGCCGGTCAGGTATCTACCGACCTCGAGATTGACCGACGTGTCGACCTGGTGGGCGATGACCATCCACAAGAGCCAGGGCTCCGAGTTCGACCACGCCGTCGTCTCACTCCCGGAGCCGGGGTCCCCGATCCTCACCAACGAATTGCTCTACACCGCGGTTACCCGAGCAAGAAGTCAGGTAACTGTCGTGGCGACGAGAGAGACGATCGAGGCCGCAGTGAATCGTCGGGTCACGAGAGGTTCGGGCCTCGGCTCACGTCTCTGGCCGTGACCACCTCCTAGGACCGGCTCAGGCGACGCAGGCCCGCGTCGAGGACGAAGCCGAGTGCACCCACGATGATGATGATCGCCATCAGGTCCGAGTACTCGAGTGCGTCCTTGGCATTGACGATCGCATAGCCGAGCCCTTCGCTGGATCCGAGCATCTCCACCGGCACGAGGACGATCCAACCGACGCCGAGCGCTACCCGCAGCCCGGTGAGCACCGGCTGACGGATTGCAGGTGCCACGATCGTGGTGAACACCTCGCCTCGCGTCGCCCCCAGACTGCGTGCCAGTTCGGGCCAACCATCCGGTATGGCTTTCACCCCGGCTGAGGTGTTGATGATCAGGGGCCAAACCGCGGTGAGGGCGATCAGCGCAATCGCCGGAGCACTCCCGACCCCGAGCAACACGATCGCCACCGGGGTCCAGGCGATCGGGGAGATCATGCGGATGAACTGGAACACGGGCGACGTCGCCCGGTCGAGCAACGGTACGGCTCCCACCGCGATGCCGATCGGAATACCGATGATGGCTGCCAGGCCGAGACCGGATCCCAAGCGCATGAGGCTCACCCTTGTGTCGGTCCATATGACGCCTTCGCCGACTACGTTCCCGAGCGACCTGAAGGCATCGAGCGGGTTGAAGTAGGCGAG
This sequence comes from uncultured Microthrixaceae bacterium, assembly GCA_963805905.1. GTDB lineage: Bacteria > Actinomycetota > Acidimicrobiia > Acidimicrobiales > Microtrichaceae > JAMLGJ01. The sequence continues at coordinate 668,001 of CAWDVV010000001.1, read as the reverse complement.
GTTGGATTCCGGACCCGCCAATACCATGGTGATGAGCGCCCAGAGTGCGACCGCCACACAGATGCTCACAAGTGGCGCCGCCACACCGAGAGTCGGCTTCCGCTGACGTTCGGCGCCGAGGCCGGCTCCGGTGGGTTCATCCTCCCGTGGACTGTCGGGCACGGGTCGCGTTCGCGGTGCTGTCAGGTTCTCAGACACTGATCTCCTCCCGGCGCGAGAACGATTCGGGAATGCCGAACTTCGCGGGTCCACCGAGCTCACCGATGGCTTTGCGGGCGAACGTGTCGTCAACGAGTTCCTCATGTACCTCAGCTGGTTCCAAGGAGTCGAGGAACGTGGAGGGAGGTTCGGCCACGGTAGAACGCAGGCGCACCACGAGCTCTTCGGTGAACGACGCGAAGGGGAACGGCTGGAAGTCCACTCGGTCGATGTCCCATTCGGGATGTTGGATCGCCCCCGTGGGTCCGTACTCCTCGATGGAATAGTTCTCGAACGCCGCGGCTACCGCCTCGGGGGGTTGCGGCAGGAATGGTCGATCTCCCGAAGTGAGGATCTCCGCGGCCCTCGGACGGTCGTTCTCGCAGAGCAACTGGGCCCTTGCCACGGCGTGCACGGTTCTGGCCACCAGGTCCGGGTCGCGTTCGATGAGCTCGTCACGCACGACCAGGACACAGCACGCGTGGTCCTTCCATATGTCACCGGTGAAACGCTGGATCCGTCCGATCCCGCGCAGCTCTGCCATGGCGTTGAACGGCTCGGCCACGATGTACCCCGCGACTGCGCCACTGGCGAGCGAGGCGAGCATGTCAGAGGGTGCCATAACGACCAGACTCACCTGATCCGAACCGGGTTTGCCGCCTGATACAGCTTCCAGCCCGGCCTTGGCGAGGAGCATCTGAAGTGCCACGTTGTGAATCGAGTACCAGAACGGGATTGCAATCGTGGTGCCGCCGAGTTCCTCGACCGTGCGCCCGTCGGTGGCCACGGTCGAGCGCGGAACCGTTCATGTGGTTCCAACCGATGACCGTCACCGGGGCGTCCTGGTTGAAGCGCAGCTGCATGGCCGTCGGCATGAGTAGATGTGCGATATCGACCTTGCCCGAGGAGACCGCCTCGGTGATGGGGTTCCACCCCCTGAAGAGCGTCGGGGGTGCCACATCGATGTTCTCTTCGGCGTAGTAGCCCTCGCGCATGGCCACCAGCAACGGAGCAGAATCGGTGATTGGCAGGTATCCGATCTTCAGGGCACCCTTGCCCTCGTTGCCCGACGGGGACGGATCGCCGCACCCCACGAGCAGTGGACTCAGGCCCGCAGCCAGCCCGGTGGCCCCTGCGAGTCCGAACAGCTGGCGACGGGAAAGTGCACGGCCGTGTCCGTGGGTGCCGTGGGAATGCGCCCGGGTACCGGGATCATGGATGTGGGTCATGGGATCGCCACCTCGACGGCGTGGACCGCAAGGTCGACCTCGGAGGAGGACGCGCTATCGGTCATGGGGTTTGGAAACTCCGTATGTCCACCGGCAACGCCGGTGACATGTTCGAGCAGTTCGTCGCGCACCGCGGCGGTCCGGGCCCCGTTGCGTGACACCGACGCCACGTCCCAGATGCGACTGAGGCCTCCGCCGGAACCGGCCAGCACACCGATGCGGCCTCCGAGATGGATCGCTTCGTCAACATCGTGAGTCACGAACACCGTCGTAACACCGAGGCGGCCGACAACTTCGAGAAGCCAGTCCTGCAGACCGTTGCGGGTGCCTGGATCCAATGCCGCGAATGGTTCGTCCAGCAGCAGGATCTCGGGACGCGTGACGATCGTGCGTGCCAGCGCCACACGCTGTGCCTGCCCACCAGATATCTCGGTTGGTGAACGGTCGAGCAGCGCTCCGATGCCCATCACCTCGGCCGTTGCCTCGATGACTCCCGCGTCCCGATGGGCCCGATTGCGGCGATAGCGCAGACCGAGCCCGATGTTGGCACGCACATCGAGCCACGGCAGCAGCATCGGTTCCTGGAACACGAGCCCGCACCCGGTCACCCCCGGGGCGGGCTCCACACCGTCGATCTCCAGACGGCCGGCGCTGAGTTGGTCGAGACCCGCCATGGTTCGCAACAACGTGGACTTGCCGCAGCCGCTCGGACCGAGCAGGCAGAACAGCTCCCCCGGGGCAACTTCCAGGTTGAGCCCGCGAAAGACCCAGCCCATGTCCGCGGGATCACTTCCGGCGGCCCCGTAGTGCTTGGCTCCGTCGACTACGCGGAGGCTGCCAGCTGCCATCTCAGATGTCCTTCCGTGGGTGACTGGATCGGGAGGAACGCCGCTTCGCGCAGACGTCGCGCAGTGGGACTGTGGGAGACATATCCTGCGCCTCCGACCAACTTGGATTCGAGTGTCACCGCGTCGTGTGCGACTGCGGCTGCTTCGAGACGGGTTTCGACGAGCTCTCGCTTCGTGAGCCCCGGGACCAACACCGCCCGTTGGGCCGAGGAAACTGCCTCCGAGCGGGCAAGTAGTAGCGCGTGTTCATCGGCGAAACCGTCGTAGGAATGCCCCAGACGGTCCGCGGACACGCTCAGCGACGCATCGGCGAGTCCCAGGCAGAACGCGCACTGGTACGCGAGGAACTCGGGGCGGACAGATTCGACGAACTCTTCGAATCGGACACTCACGATCCACTCCGGGCCGACACGAACCTCATCGAGGTACACAGAACCCGACGCGGTGCTGCCCAGTGCCAGTAGGTCCCTGGCGGGGCGCACCTCGAGTCCCGGTGTTCCCGATGGTACGGCGACCACGATCCGAGAGCCGTCCTCACCCCGGGCGGCGAGCACCATCACGAACCCGTCCTCGAAGAGGTTGGAGGCCCAACGCACCGACCCCGTGATCACGACGTCGGATCCCTCCCGGAGGTAGCGGGTCTCGAGTTCACGGAAACCATCCGCGTCCTGGAACGCACCGGCCATGGCGGTGGAACCCGCAAGCGTGGCCTGGCGCAACTCCCCGGAGAGATCTGCGAGGAACTCCGACCCCGGGTGTTCGAGGTAGCGCACGACCATCACCTGCGCCCACAAGGAGAATGCGGAGGCCATGCACGATGCCGATACCTCCCGCAGAACGTCCGACTGTACGAGTGGATCGCGGTGGCCGATGAGGCCACGCGCACCGAGGTAGCTGAGCCCCTCGCGCAGGTCCACATCACCACCATCGACGCCACCGGCCCGCGCCGAGAACACGGCTTCGAGTTCCTCCGGGGTGACCTCGGCTTCGGGTACACCCGGATTGCGGACACTCGTATTCATGGTCGTGCGGGTTCTGCGGCGGGCTGTGACGACAGGTGGTGCAGGCGGTCAACTGGTGCGCCCACGACGTCACGGGCACGCTTCACGCAATCCTCGTCGGGTGCATCGTAGAAGCAGAGGCATTTGCCGAGGTCCTCGCGCACGTAGGTCCGCAGGAACTGCACCTCGGGAACCTCGGCGTAGAGCGGCGACTTCGCCTTCTTGCGCTCGAGGTAGGCATCCATGGTGAGGCCCTCGGGTAGGTCCCACTCGACCAGGTACCCGGCGGCTCCTCCCCGGGAACGTACTTGGGCGATCGTGGATCCGACGAGGCGCACCTCGGCCGGTTCGTTCGAATCGATACCAGCCTCTGCGAATGCCTTGGCCAGAGTCGTTGCACGGGTCGGGTCGAGCGTCGATGGCTCTCCGGAGAACTCCACCACCGCGAACAGCAGTGGTGAGGTCCTCGCTCACCTGCGCATCGAGCAAGGATCCACCGGAGTCGCGGGCCACCCCGGCCAGTTGGGCGAGGCTTGTTTCGACCTCTGAACGGCTGGAGGTCTGCAGGGTGATCTCGGCGAGCAACAGGCTCATCGTGTGACTCCTTGGTATCGATCGAACGAATCCCGACTAATCTGATCGGAATTGTGAGATTAGAGAGGGGAGGCCGGCCGCGCAAGGTCAAATGCCAAGAAATCCCACGAACCTCCTGCCGAACTGATCGTCCTCGCGCCCACCCGTCCCAGGTTGGTCTCAAGTGGTGGTCGCGACATCTGCCCTGAAGGAGGGGGTCGCAACTGGCAGATCATCGAGGCTCTGCCTCGGGCTGACTCGAGCAGAGCGACGGGTCAGGCTTCCATGCTCACGGCGAACTCGGTGTCGGCCTGAACCTGTTCCTCACGGCGCTCGTCCTGCAGACGCAGCGCCACTGCCTTGCCCGGCAGGAACTGGGCGACGACGACGCCCACGACGAGAACCCCGAAACCCACCATGAACACCGTGTTGAACGGCGCTATCGCCTGCGCCGGAGCAATGCCCGCGGGATCGCCCAGGGGACGAATGGATGCATAGATCGAAGCGAGCACCGCGGTCCCGACCGCAGCGGACGTCTGACGTGACACCGAGGAGAGACCGGACGCCTGGGACACCTTGATCGCCGGTACAGCGTTCAGCGCCACGATGTTGGGTGCCATCATGCACATCCCCGATCCCAACCCTCCCAGGAACAGCGCCCCGGAAATGGCCAACAGTGAGGTATCCGCGGTGAGGTGTGCCAACGGCCAGAACGAAATGGCGAGCAGCACAGTTCCTATGGTGGCCGGGATTCGTGCGCCCACACGGTCGGCGAGCCGCCCGCCGACGGGCATCATCGCCGCTATGCCGAGCGCAGACGGCAACATCACGAAGCCGATCGTGAGCTCCGCCACCCCGCGGACCGTACCCAACTCCAGGGGTATGTAGACCAGGCGGCAGTACTGCGCTATCGCCAACAGTCCGAGTGACACCATGCCGACCGCGAACACCGGGTTGCCGAGGATCCTGATGTCCACCAACGGATGTTCGCTCCGCAGGGCGTGCAGTACGAACCACACGAGCAGCGCCACTCCCACGGCCACTGCCGCCAACACCTGCGTCTGGACCCAGCCGTGCATACCACCCAGAGACAATCCGACCATGAACAGTGCGAGACCCACGCCGGACAGCACGAGACCCAAGCGGTCGAACGGTCGCTTCTCGCGTACACCGGAGTCCCGCAGGACCCTCACTGCGATGGGCAGGCCGACCATCCCGATGGGGACGTTTATGAGGAACAGCCAGTGCCATCCGACCGACTCGACCAGCCCACCGCCAAGGACGGGTCCGATCGCAGGAGCGGCCATGACCGCGATTCCGAAGTACCCCATTGCCCGACCCCGTTCGTCGGGAGCGAAGAGCTCATAGATCATGGCCATGGCCACGGGCATCAGAATGCCTCCGCCTATGCCCTGCACCACCCTCGCTGCCACGAGCAGAAGCAGCGTCGGCGACGCCGCGCACAGAATCGAACCCGCGGTGAAGACCACGAGTGCGGAGATGAAGGCGTTCTTGCGACCGAAGCGGTCAGCGATCCATCCACTGGCCATCTGTGCTACACCCACCGCCGCCAGGTATGCGGTGACAACCCACTCGACACCGTCGGGCGACTTGAAGTCACGGACCATGGAGGGCAGACCCAGGTTCACCACGGTGGTGTCGAGCACCACCATGAAGGTTCCGAAGAGCACGACTCCCATCGCCACCCAGCGGTACCGGTCGGGCGCCGCATCCGCCACACCTGGCACCGAACCGTCCGCCGTGTCGACACCTTCAACCTCAGCAGCACCAACGCGGGAGGTTCCCACGGACGGGTTGTCCTCCGGGGCTGCTTCATCCTTCGGATCCATGGAGACCGACATTAGTTCGACTATCGAACTAAAGGCCACCCGGCTCCGACCGACGGGGAACACCGTGTCACACGCCGGGAAAACAGTGTCACACGCTCATGTTTGACTCCATCAACGTCCCACGACTTCCGGACCTACCAGTAACAGCTCGCACCCACCGTGCCACTCACCGAGCGCCCTCGGACCCGGGCGCACAGCCAACGAGGAGAGGCACATGTCCAAGAAGTCACGCACCCAACGCGAGCGTCGAGCCACCAGACGGGCCCAGACGCGGTCATCGCGACCAACCACTGTCCCAGACTCCGAAACGCCCCCCGTGGCAGGTCATCGGAGTCTTCGACCCCGACCACACGGGCCAGGATTTCGCCTACACGGTCGGTCTCGCAGAGATGGGATTCCACGAACTCCACATGTGGGCGTGCCCCACCGATGGCAGTGATCCGGGAGCCGACTTCCGACTCTCGCACCGAGACCTTCGATCGTTCCTCAACCGCTACGCAGAACTGCTGCTCAGCGGCGAGCTCACCGTCGGCAGCGAGTTCTCGGACCCTCTGGATGCGGGCATGACACACGCCCGGGTCACCGTCGGAGCACCGGTCGATCCCGGCGACATCGAGGCGTTCGGCGCTTCAGGCAACGCAAAGGTCATCCCATTGCGATGGGCGCTGGATCGCGAGCCCGAAGGCCGGGACGCGCCAGTTCTACCCGGGGTTGCAGAGCAGATCGCCCGGCTCACCGTCGAATGGCGGCGACTCGTCGCGAAGCTCGAGGGATCATCGTGTACCCACCCGGCCGGTTCCGCCCAACACGGACCACAATCAGCAATACGGGCCGTGGACTCCCGCAATCGACGCGACCAGACGAGCGGTGGAGATCGTGGGAGCGATGGGTGAGCTCTCCTGGTGTATCGACGCACTGGCCGAACGCAGCGACGAGACCAGCGGGTCGCTCGCTCTGGCGGCTGCATTGGCACGTCGCCATGGACGCACCCGATGCTTCGAGGCGGCAAAGGCTGCAGCCGAGGCCGACGCGCTCGCTGCAATAGAGCGCGACGATTCGATCTGGCAGGACATGTCGGACGAGGAGATCGACCGCTTCCTACCGGACGCCCGGTATCACATGACGCTCATCCTCGCAGCGTGCTACGCCAACGTGGTCGTGCTGGAACACCTGCACGAGTGCCCCGAGTCCAACTCCGAGCTGTCAGCCCTGGTCCATGGGATCGTGTTCGCGGTAGTTCGCCAAACAGCCGATCCCACCGGCACTTCCTGGTTCGGAGCGAATTGGCCCGACGATGGCCTGTGGGAACCGGGCCCACCTGATGAGGGGTGGCCCGACGCGGGGTGAATCGTGGCGGACAGCGTGGCCGCCCTACCGGCGCAGAGATCAGACCGCACGTCCGACCTACGCTCGAACCACCTCGGTTTCGGTACCGGTGATCGCTTCGCGTTCGGTCTCGGCCCATGCCGACGCCGACCACAGCATTGAAGATCGGCTGCAACAGATCGAGAACCAGATCGAGACGGGCGCGCCTTGGAAATGGGGCGCGGGTGACCGAACCGATATGCGAGAAAGCCTGCATGTTGCCTTGTGACCAACGGGTGCGTCGGCGGAACAGCCTGCGCAGTCCCGGTAGGTCCTGCTGATCGACCTGTGTCCGGTTGTCCTGACAGCACCGCCAACCTGTCTCCACCAACCGCAACCCGAGATCCTGATCCTCGGTGAGGCGATCGTTCCAGGGGCCGGCCGTCCGCATCGACGACACACACGATCGTGCGTTGCGGATCAAGGTCTTCGATCAACTCGGGGAGCCTCGACCACGCGTCATTGGGCGCTGCTGCCTTGCCGACCTGCACGTCGGGGGCATCGCGGCGCAACAGCGACAGGTCCGGGTCACTGATCGCGGTCAGCACTTCAGGGTCGAGTCGGTGGAACCGTCATCGACGACGACGATCCGTCGATGGGTGCAGCGCACCTCCAGTAGGCGGGCCACGGAATCCGCGATCCTGATCTCTTCGTTCAAGGCGGGCACGAGGAACACCCAGGTGAAGTCGTCCTCCGCAATCTTCGCGATCACTTCCGGGTTCACCACGGACGTCATACCCCTTCACGCACAAGGTTCTGCTCGTTCGTGTCCGTCGGTGCCAGATGGAACGCAGCAATGCGACTGATGACCTGTCGATTGAGCTCCTCCGGATATGGACTCAGGATCGAACCGGTCCTCAAGCCCGCTTCGACATGGCCCACCGGTAGGCGCAGATGGAAGGCGGTCATCGCAATGGCCTCCGGCCTTGTACCGATCGCTACAAGAACATGTGCACTCATGATTTCCCCCTCGGCATTGCTCCACAGCACATGGGGCCTCCTCCGGGGATCAGTTGCAGAGTCAGCCACGCGCCGACCAGCGAAGCGAGCAATCCGACGTCAGTTGCGCGATCTCGTCGGTTGAACGACCACCTCGTCGAGTGCCGGGCCAAGTGGCGGACCCTCACCGGGTACGCGGCTCGCTCCGTCCAATTGAGCTACGTTCAGGAGAGCAGAGCGGGTACCGACGGTGTTGGTATCTGAAGTGAGGGGAAGCGAATGACAGGACCTGGTTGGTACCCGGACCCACAGCAGCCGGCACAACTCCGGTGGTTCGATGGTCAGCAATGGTCTGCACACACGCAGCCACCTGCGCCACCGGCACTTCCGAGTCACCCCCCGGGCTACGTCCCCGCAGGCCAACAACCTGGATTCGCGCCAGCGGTACAGACGACCGTTGTGCAAGCCGCACCCCAGAAGTCAGTTGGGGTAGCACTCCTTCTGACCTTCTTTTTCGGGCCGCTCGGCATGCTGTACTCCACTGTTCTCGGCGGGCTGGTGATGCTCGGACTCGACGTGGTTCTGGGAATACTCACGTTCGGCCTGTGGTTCATCATCTCCTGGCCCATCCAGATGGTCTGGGCTGCCCTGGCGGCTTCAGAAGCCCGCAATGTGTCGTCCACCCAAGTCCGCGGTGAACTACCCGCAACAGAGCCTGGCCCCCACCTACGGGCAGCAACCCACGTATCCACCACAGCACGTCGCGCCCCTACCGGCGCCTCAGAGTCCGCCTCCACCGAACCAGGCCCCACCCGGGTACCCGACTCCGTCGGAACAGCCACCATGGCAACAGCCTCTCGGTCAGCCGGCCTTGCCTGAATCCACCTCGCATGAGGCTCCACTGCCACCAGCTGAGGTCGAGGACGCTGAAATCGTCGATGAATCACGGCACCGAGATTCCAACTAGCGAAGCCATGGTCATGCGCCACGCGCCATGTCGCGACCCGTACGCCTCAACGAACTGTTCCGATCCAGGCGGCCACAAGGGTGCTCGGAAACCCTCCACACGGTCCTCTGTATCGCTGATTCGAACAACGCTGGAAGCTGCATCGACCAGTGCCGAATCCGTGGGTACGGTGTGGATCGTGGACAACTTCGACGACAAAGCACAGACCTGGGACCAACCGGACAAGATCGAGCGCGCCAACGTGATCGCCGCCGCGATCAAGACCCGTGTGCCACTCGACAAGACGACCCGGCTGCTCGAGTACGGCGCCGGGACCGGGCTCGTCTCGGTTGCACTGAGCGACGCGGTCGGTCCGATCACCATGGCCGACACCTCCACGGGAATGCGTGAGGTGATGGAGACCAAGATCGCAGGTGGTGTGCTCCCTGATGCCCGCATATGGGATCTCGACCTGAGCCAGGGTGGAGGTGTTCCTGACGAGCGCTTCGACCTGCTGGTCACCGCCCTGGTGCTACATCACATCGAGGACCTCGATGCAGCTCTCGACTCGTTCGCGCGTCTGTTGGAACCCGGCGGTCATCTGTGCGTTGCCGACCTCGACCATGAGGACGGTTCGTTCCATGGTGATGGTTTCGGAGGACACCACGGGTTCAAACACGAAGACCTCGCGGCTTCACTCACCAAGGCAGGGTTCAAGGACGTGTCATTCCAGCCCTGCCACAGCATCGAGAAGGACGGCCGGAACTACTCCATGTTCCTGGCCATCGCCGTACGCTGAGCAGTACGCAAGTGGGCGGGAGGAACCCATGGATGGATCAGCTGGACCCGCGCTGAACCGTGGCGGTCACGATCCCGCAGCCAACTCCGCTGGCAAGCGGTGACCCCTGTGTCGGGCGCCACCAGATCGAACACTCCCCACCGACCGCCACGCCGATCCGAGCGGGCCAAGGGGAGCCCCGTACTGGGCGCAGTCATCGCCATCGTCGCGGTCTTGGCTGCGCTGCTGGGACTGGGATCGCTCACCGATGACCCGTCCACCGGAGCATCCGACGGCCAACCGAGCGAATCGGCCGCCGCGCAAACCACGACATCGACGCGGGCAACGGTCGCACCGACCACAGCTGACCCGGCGGGAACCGCGCCGGTCACCACCGGATCGACAACCGCTCCTTCCGGCGACCCATCGTGGCAGACCGAACTGGCGACGATCCCCATAGCTCCCGAAGGCTCACATGATGGCTACGACCGCGACCGTTTCCACCATTGGATCGATGCCGACGGCGACGGTTGCAACACCCGTTGCGAGGTCCTCGAACGCCAGCGAACAACCTCCCTACCGGGACTGGGCGCAGGGGGATGGCTGTCGATCTACGACGGCTACAGCACAGATGATCCCTCCGAGTTGGACGTGGATCACGTGGTCGCGTTGAGCGAGGCATGGCGGTCCGGTGCATCGGGTTGGGACGACGGACGCCGCGAGGCCTTCGCCAACGACCTGGATTCGGGCCAGCTCATCGCAGTCACCGCCGCGACCAATCGCTCGAAAGGCGACCGCGATCCGGCTGATTGGCAGCCACCGAACAGATCGGCGTGGTGTGAGTACGGCGCCGCCTGGATCGACGTGAAGGCAAAGTGGGGCCTGACCGCTGATCAACCCGAGGTGACGGCGCTCACCAACATGATGGCCGGGTGTCCCTGAGCCACACCGGGTGCTCGTACGACTCCCCGACCGCGACGCACCGGACCGGCGGCCGAACGCATCTACGCTCGTGTCATGAACGATCGTCCCGCCAGCGATGATGCGCCCCACCGGGATGTTCCCAGTGCCACCGGACTCGATGTGTCCGAGCGTGCCGGGTACATCCTGGAACATCAACTGGACGAGATATCAGCACGGCTGCGTTCAGCGGTCAGGAGGACCGTCCGCGTCAGTCCCGGGTCGAGGTCGATGATCTGGTCGAGATACTGGCGACCGAATTCGTCAAAGGCGCCGGGAGCGACCTGGATGACCCGGATGTGAGCCACCCGGATGCTGGCGTCGATTCCCCGGGGGACCCACGAGACCTCGTCGCCGACCTCCTCTACGCCGAGGTGAACGACCTGTGCGACCAGCACATGCCTTTGATCGAGACAGCCGACTCGAAGCTGCTCGACCTCGCCCACATGGTGACCAACAAGGTGTTCACACACCGCTTGAGCAGGATCGAAGCCGAGTCAGGCGAGCTGATCTGTGAATTCGACCTGTGGCCGCTATCGGGATTCGAGACCCTGCATTTGGGCATCACGAGCACCGGGTCGGACGAACCCGGGGCAACCGGGGCCGACGGTGACGGCCTCGTCGAGATCCGGGATGACCCCTACACGCAACGCTGGAGTCACCCTTCCTGGAAAGGTGCATTCACCGAGGGATCAACCGTTGCGATCACCATTGATGACGATGCGCGAGCCCGGATCACGGTGCTGGCCGAGTCGCCACCAACCAACCCGCAGACTCTGGAGTCTCTGCGCAGTGCCTACGAGTTGCACTGCGAGGCGACCGACCTGCCCCCGACCTCCGACCTGCTCGCGGCCGAAATGCTCCTCGACGAACCCACGATCTTCGATGAGCCCACGGCCCCGCTGAGCCGGTATGCGAAGGATCTGGGCCTCGAGATCCGCCGATCGCTCGGCGCTGACGAGTCTGCGCAGTGGAGGGTCCTGGCTTCCGCTGAACGCGAGACGCAGGCTGGCCCGCGAGTTCGGCGAGAGGACCAGTGATCCAGCGGTTCAATTGCTCCATACCGCCGAACGTGTCGCCGCCGGTGATCGGGTGGGATTGACTGAAGCGATCGGATCGCTCACCGACCCACGGATCCGCGATGCGTTCAGCGGTGAGATGTTCGGACACGCAGCGGAGCTTCCTGGCGAGCCTCGATGCTCGGCCATTCCTGGACGCCGCCCTCGAATCCACAGATGACCAGCGCCAGCTCGCGGCGGTCCATTCCTGCGCTACCGCTGGCCATCCACGATGGTGATCTGCCCGCGGCCGAGGCAGAACTGCACGAAGCAGTGACCGCAGACCCGGCGTTCCATGAGGCCATCGATCAACTCGCCTGGTTCGCTTCGCTCCGCGGTGACGCAGCATCAGCGACCGGGCTGTGGAACCGCCTCGAACCAGACCGAGAATCGACAGCCAAGTTGGAAGTCGTTGCGCCCTTCGCCACACCGGGACACAAGCCGGGACGCAACGAACGGTGCTGGTGTGGATCGGGGAAGAAGTACAAGAAGTGCCACCTCGGAGTACCCCCGGCTCCATGCACTCTCGGAGCGGGTCCGATGGCTGTGGGACAAGGGAGCGACAGCCCCTGAGTTCGCGTCGCCCGGACGAAGCGATCACGCGCTCGATGTGGCCCGGGCACGCGCCTGCGATCCATCTGATCCACGGTCCCTGGCCGAAGCTCTGAACGACCCGCTCACCCAGGACCTGGTCCTCACCGAAGGTGGTTTCTGGGCCGACTTCCTGGAGGTGTTCGGCTCCGCTCTTCCCGAGGACGAACGAGAACTGGCCGCGGCTTGGACGCACATCCGACGCAGCGTCTATGAAGTCACCGACTCCTCGGAACCCGATTCAGTCACCTTGACGGACCTGCGCGACGGCGAAGCCGATCTTGTGCACGACCTTCGCAACTCCCCGACGGCACACGCGCGGGCGACCTCATCTGCGCCCGGTTGTTGCCCGATGGAACGGATCCATCAGCTTCGGGACACCAGATCGTCGGCGGCACATTCACGATCCCGGTGGGCAGCGGAGCACACCGTTCTCGACATCCTGGACGCGGCGCGGCACGAGATGAGCGGGATCCCTGATCGCCGAGTGGATAGTCCCGAGCCGAGGTGTTTGCTGCTCCTGACCTAGGTAGTTCTACGCATGTAAGCACATCACAGGGCATGTGATGCTGGTTCAATATCTTGGGTGGTGCGAAGCACCTGGAGGGAGAGAACCAGTGAAACATCCAGCTTCTACGCGGCGCGTTTGGAGTGCAGTCGGTCTGGCAGTCTGCCTGTTGATCGCAGCGGTGGTCACGGCGTGCGATCCGCCGCCCCTTCCCGACCCCGGGCGGACCAGCGGGGCACTCGGGGGCCCTCCCGGACAGGTGGCACTGACCTTTGACGACGGACCAAACCCCACCTGGACGCCCCAGATCCTCGATATTCTCGATCGCTACGGTGTGAAGGCGACGTTCTTCGTCACCGGTCAGAATGTTGCGGCCCATCCTGACCTCGCACGGGCGATCGTGAACCGGGGTCACTCGATCGCGAACCACACCTGGAACCATCCCAAACTGACGTCCCTGTCGCACCAGGGAGTGGTCGACCAACTCTCGGGCACCTCGAACGTGATCCGTTCCGCGACCGGCTACGTCGTGTCCTGTGCCCGGATGCCCTACATGGCGGGTAACGCAGCGGTGTACAACACGACCGCCAGTCTCGGTATGCGTCCCGCCTACTGGTCGGTCGATACCGATGATTGGCGTCGCCCCGGAGTGGCAACGATCATCTCGCGTGCCCTATCGGTGAAACCCGATGGCGTGGTGCTCATGCACGACAGCGGCGGCAACCGCTCGCAGACGGTGGCGGCCCTGCCCGCAATCATCGAGGGCCTACACGCACGTGGTCTGACCATCACCCGAGTCTGCGATTCCCGCCCCCACTGACCGGATGGGCGGTCAGCGGGCCCACAGCTGATCGAGGTGACAGGTCGGCCCCGGGGACCGGAACACCGACCGCCTATCGCCGACTCCATCGCCTATCGCCGAGCCCATGGTTCTCGCTCAGCCCATCACTGCGCTGACGATTCGATCGGCGTGTGACCTGTAGCCGGCGCCGTTCAGGTGAACCCCGCTGGACAACATGGCTCGGTTGGCCTGGATGAAGCCCCAGAAGTCGAGGATCCACAGGTTGGAACCGGCACCATGATCAGCCATGTGGAACTGCACGCTGCCGATCACTCCGTTGATCGCCACGTCACAACCCGGACGCCATGTGTTGACCCATACGATCGGCCGTGTCGGTCCTGCGGCCTTGAGGATGCGCCGTAGTTGAACTTCGAAACCCGGGCCCGAGCAGTCGTTCGTGCCCAGGGCGACCACGAGGATCCGCGGGAGCATTCCGTGTGCAGCCCAAGCTTCCACGATGTCTGCTCCGGTGGAAGTGTGCCGCGACACCGCTGCGTCCACGGCGGTCACGCTGCATCCCCGCTTCTGCGAACTTGGACACCAGTTGGCCCGTATCGCGAGCACCCACCGTCAGACTGTCACCGACCACCCCCACCTGGCATGAAGTATCGCCGAAGACCGAAGCGCTCCGCTGATACGGAGTCTCCTCGGGGTTACATGAAGTGACGATCGACGCTGCCACCAGGGCGGCCGCGAGGCACACCACCGCTCTACGCATCTCCGGTTCCTCTCCCGAATTCCAATGTATTTCAGGTGTATTGGTACGGGAATAGTGTCAGCCGGTCAACGGGAGAGAGGCACAAATTGGACGAATTGGGGGAGTTACCCAGTCAGGAGCGGGGCATGTGCCCCAAGCGCTACTGGACGTTCCAGGTGTGTCCTTGAGGTTGCCGACCCCATCGATGTGACCAAAGCCGGTCGCTGGCCCTGATTGGATCGGGGAGCTTGTTGAATCGGTTCCGTTCTGCGGGGTCGTTCTTCGACCGCGACCCGAGTGGGGTTCCGAGCGAGGTTGACCTCTCGGGTACTTCAGCGGCTTCCGGGAGGGTCGAGGACCGCTCGGTGTGTCGTCTCTGACATCCACTGTTCGACGCCGTCGGCATCGAGCCCGTGGTCGGCGAGAAGCACAAGGGCAAGGCGGGCGTCCGACAGGGCGGCGATGGTACGAGCCGCGTCGGCTTGATGGGTGCCTTCGGGCAGAACCCCGAGCTCGGCCAGGCGCGCGGCGACGAACTGTGCCCCGGCACGGTGGCGGCGACCTCCCTCCTCGACGACCGCGGCCAGTTCGGGCTCGGATCGCGCTGCGTCGTAGCTGGCCCGCACGATGTCGCCGCATCGCTCCACGATCCGGCGAGTGATCCGCGCCGGGACGGCCACCACCCGCTCGGGATCCTGTTCGGTGGCGAGTTCCCCGGCGATCTCGAGGACGTTCGCCTCGGTATCGATCAGATCATTGAGCCGGCGCACCAACTCCGCCTTCGACCCCACGCTGTCGTAGACGGTCTGCACCGAGACCCCCGCATCGGCCGCGATCGCCTTGAGACTCGTCGCCGCGTACCCGTTCTCGGAGAAGTGGCGTCGTGCCGACCGGAGAATCTCGGCACGCGTCTGTTCGGCCTGCACGGCACGACGACGTGGCACACCCTCCCCCGCGCTCGTGGCGTCGCGCTTCTCTCCCTGATTATGCTTGACAGTCATACAACTCACTTGTATATCGTTACAGTCACTTGATAGGTATTCAGACCATTCTAGGAGGAACGATCATGACCACGACAACCACAGCATCCCCGACCGACTCCGAACGGGTCCGGTCACTCGCTCCGGCCGATCTGGTCGGCGGCATCGGCGGGCTTGCCTTCGTCGCCTCAGTCATCGTCCAGAACGGCCTGCGAGCCGGCTTCCCGCCCAACGACGCGAGCGCAGCCCGCATCGCCGCCTACTACGGCAGCCACCGCGGGGTGTCGATGGCCCTTGCCGTGCTGTTTCCCATCGGCGCGCTCGGGCTCGCGGCGTTCCTCGGAGCGATGCTCGCCCGACTGGGACGAGGCGAACACCGGGCCGCTGCGTACGGTGGAGCGTTCGGGGCAGCCGGGATCATCGGGACCTACACCATGCTCATCGCCACCGATCTCGCCATTGCCGGCTATGTGCACCGAGGCGGCGCCGCGCTCGACGTGGTCGGCGGACTGTGGGTGTTCCACAACGCCATCTTCGGCGTCCTCCTCGCCTCCATCGGCATCGCACTCGCAGGACTGAGTGCCGCAGCCGCCGCGAGCGGCCAGATCGCCGACTGGTGGAAGGCCCTCGGACTCCTCGGCGGGGTACTGCTCCTCGGCGCCGCCGCGACCACCCCCGCCATCATCGACGCCAGCCCCACCATGTTCATCGGCCTCGCCGGCTTCCTGATCTGGCTCGCGTTCGTGACCGTCAGCTCGATCAGCGTCCTTCGACACAACCGGCCAGGATCAGCGCACTAGTTGACTCGATCTCCATCGGTGTCGGGCACCACGTCCAACCATTCTGCGCAGTGGTCCAGTGGTCCGGGCACTTGGGCCGACCGTGCGAGTTCGTGGTTGGGAGCCTCCGGGAGGCATCGGATCAACCATCGCTCAACTCGTCACCGCCGGAACGGACCCCGCTGCGATCCAGCACGCGACCAAGCAGCTCGAGGAGGACTCGAGCGATTGAAACCACACCGAGATCGAGTCGTGGACTGGGCCGCCGAGGCCGCGCCCGACCAGCCGGAAGACCGTACACATCCCTGCAACTGCAAGGGACTCTGCTACTCGATGCGCAGACCCGAGATCGCCCGACCGACCGCCGGCCGTTGGATCTGTTCGGTTCCCTCGAATGTGTCCATGATGTGCAGACACTGTTCGACCAGTCCCGATCCTTGCAATAGATGCGATCGCGTGTGTCGCCTCCAGCTCGGTCCGACCGTTCTCGGTCAGAACTAGTACAGGAGTAGTACCAAATCAGTGTTCGTCCGAGGCGAGGCGAGGCGAGGTGCGCTTCCCTCCTGTCGGCGGCGGGGTCTGGCGCGTGACGACCCCTGCTGTGTTGGCGGAGAGCGCGCTAGAGGTCCGGCAGACCGAGGTCAAGGTTGGGCTGATCCAGCCCGCCATCGACCTCCAGCACCTTGCCTGTCACGTACGCCGAAGCGGGCGATGCGAGGTAGATAACCGCTGCGGCAACATCTTCGGCTTCGCCGATGCTGCGCAACGGTGTGGCGTCCTCCATGGTGGTGCGAATCTCATCGTTCTGCACGACGAAATCCAACGCCGACGTCGCCACCGAGCCGACTGCGATGGCGTTGACGCGGATCCGCGGTGCGAGGTCACGCGCGGCGAGGCGAGTGTAGTGAGCGAGCGCTGCCTTCGCCGCGCCGTACGCCAGATACCCCCGCCCGCTCACACGCCCCATGACCGAGGAGATGTTGACGACCGTCCCGCCCCCACTCTCGAGCATGAGCGGCACCGCGGCACGACACAGCGCATGTGCGGTCGCGACGTTGAAGTGGAACGCCTCCTCCAAGTATTCCGTCGTCGTATCGAGAAACGCGTTGGGAATGGTGCCGCCGACGTTGTTGACGACGACGTCGAGCCGGCCGAATGTCTCGTACGCCCCGGTCGCGAGCCGGGCGACGTTGTCGAGGTCGGACAGATCAGCCGGTAGGACCAGCGCGCGGCGTCCAGCGATCCCGATCTGGGCCGCCACGTCGTCCAGTTGCGAGGCCGTGCGGGACGACACAACCACGTCGGCCCCCGCCTCGGCGAGAGCGACGGCGCTGGCTGCCCCGATCCCCCGACCCGCGCCGGTCACGACCGCGACCCTGTCGGTGAGGAGGAACCGTTCGAGAATCATCGCTTCCCTTCTCGCGAGCGCGAATTGTGGAGTGCGAGCGCACCGCACCCACATCGTATGTCTTGCTTGCGGCAAGACGTACGGGCGCCACAACGGCGACCCCTCACGACAATACGCCGTTCGCGACGAGTGTCGATGAGGCTCGAAAACGGTGAGGGTGCCGAATACTCATCCAACCTGTGTTTCGGGGCGTTTCGAGACGTGGCAGGAGTTCATCCGCTCCCAGGCGAAGGCGGTCATCGCCACGGGCACCGCAAGCGAACGCGTTCGCCGAACGATGCGTTCGCACACTGCGCCACGAGCTTCTCGACCGCACGATCATCTGGAACGAGCACCAACCGCGCCTACTTCTCGCGGAGCACGTCGCGCACTACAACGCACATCGACCCCACCGCGGCCTGAACCAACGAGCACCGGCGACGGCCTCGAAGTCGAAGCGATCGGACAAGTCGAAGCGATCGGACAAGTCGAAGCGATTCGACGGCCCGCCCCCTGCGGCGGGCTCGGGATGAGTTCTCGACACCCTCACCCGAGGGCCGGCGAGCTCACGCTCTCGGGCGAGCGACGCTCAGCCGAGCAGCGAACGGCGGAGCACGAGCCCGCTCGCAGCGACCAGCACGACCGCGAACCCGGCCAGCACGACGAGCTGGGGCGCGACGTCGCCGAGCCCTGCGCCGTCGAACATCAACTCCTTCCAGCCTTCCAGCGCCCAGTAGTGCGGAGTCGCCCTCGACACGTTCTGCAGGAACTCGGGGAAGACCTCGCTCGGGACCAGGCACCCGCCGAGCGCGGCCAGCACCAGCCCGACCGGAATCGCGATCGAGGTCGCCGTGTCCTCGGAGGACACCGCTGCTCCGACCAACAGGCCTGCGCCGGTGCCGACCAGGGCGAAGAGCAACAACAGCGCCACCGCGGCAACCGGGGCGCCCCAATCGACACCGAACGCGAGCGCCCCGACGGCGACGATGATCACGGCCTGGATCACTGCGAGCGCCATCCATCCGGCACCGATTCCCACGACGACACCCGTTGGACTCGCCGGTGTCGACAGGCTTCGTCGGAGCACACCCGTCCGACGCATCCGCACCAGGATCGCTGATGCGGTGAGTGCGGTGATGAACGTGAACAGCACCAGGTTCTGGGCGGCCGTCAGGGCGAACGCTCCTTGCGACGCGTACCGCGCTTCGCCTACCGACTCGGTGCTGATCGGACACGACGTCCTGACCGCTGACGCCGACCTTGACCCGGTCGACCACTCGTTGCACGACCGACCGGGCGGCGAAGCTCTGCTCGGTCGCGTCGTTTGCGATGATTTCGAACGTGCTGTCGTCACCCACGATGACCGCTGCCTCGATGTCGAAACGCCGCAGGTCGCGTCGGGCCGCGTCGAGATCGGTCTGCCGGGTCGCTTCGACGGCGGGGGTGTCGTTGAGCTCTGCCAGCACCGCGTCGGCGGTCGCGCTGTCACCGAGCACCGCGATCTCGATACCCCGGGCGCCGCCAAAGCTTGCGCCGATGATCGTGATGATCGCCAGGGGCAACACGATCATGAAGAAGAACGACGTCCGGTCCCGCGTCTGTTGGGTGAGGATGACCCCGACGAAGGCTCGGACGGTGGCGATCACGACGTCACCACCCGCCGGATCCTCACCAGGCCGATCGCACCGAATGCGACACCGACGAGCAGCAGGGTGACGAGCGTCCAGGCGATCGAGCCGATGGACGCGGCATCGGTGCTGACCTCAGTGAAGGCTTCGAGGGCACGGCCGTTCGGTGTGAACGGTCGAAGCGCACGCAGCGCGCCCGGTGTGTCGGCGGGACCGGTGAAGTTCCCACCGAGGAGCGACAGCCCGAAGACCACTACCGCGGTGATGGTGATCGCCTGTTGCGAGGTCCTGGCAAAACCGCCGACGAACGTCGCCACGCCAGCCAACGCGATCACGGTGAAGATGATGAGCACGAGCACCGCGAGCGGGCTTCCCCAGCTGGCACCGAAGACCACCGACGTGACCAGCCACACCACGACGAAACCGACCACGGCCAGTGCCGCAACGGCCAGCACCTTGCCGATCAGGACGGCCCACGCCGTCGTCGGACCGGCCAGGATCCGATCGAGTGTGCGATTCTGCTTGTCCTCGAGGATCGACTGCGCCGCGAAGCCGGTCGCGAAGAAGAGCAGCAGGATCGACATCGACGCACCGAAGTACGCAGGTACCGAGAGCTCACGCCCGCCGAGGGGCACATCTACCAGCTCGACCGGAGCATCGACGCCGGTCTCGATCCGGGTGGCGATGGTGACGGCGACCGACTCACCGACCTGGGCCGACAGCGGACTCGCCGGTGTCGTCAACACCGTCAGGTCGAGGTCCCCACCCACGACGATGGCCGAACCGACCTCGTCGTCATCGACCTGACGGATCGCAACGTCGCGATCGTCGATCGCGACGAACGTCACCGGCTCGTCGTCATCGGACGCGGCCAGCAGACCCTCCACTACCTGGGCTGTGGCCGGAGTGCCACCCTCGTCGACGATTCCGATGACGAACGACGGCGAGGCATCGGTCGCGAACATCAGTCCGAACACGATGGCCAGGACGAGCGGCGCGACGACAGATGTGATGATGGCCGAACGCGACCGCACGCGGCGCAACAGCTCCGCTCGCGCGATCGTCAGAACCTGCGACAGCACACCGATGCCCTAGTCACGAAGTGCCCGACCAGTGAGGTCGAGGAAGACTGCCTCGAGGTTCGGTTCGCGCAACTGCAAGCCCCCGATTTCTGCCTCGTATGTGCCGAACAGCGCGACGAGCGGGCCCAGGACCGAGGTGCCGTCCGCGGTCAACACTTCGAGGCCTCGCCCGGTCATCTCGGCTCGGTCCACGCCGGCGAGCTCGCTGCAGGCGGTGACGAGCGACTCGTCGTAGTCACCGCTCACGATGATCAGGTCCTGTTGGCCGACGCGGGCGATCAACTCGTCCTGGGTGCCCTCGGCGATCATCAGGCCATGGTCCAGCACGCCGATGCGGTCGCAGAGGCGCTCGGCCTCCTCCATGTAGTGCGTCGTGTAGAGCACCGACAGACCTTCGCCGCCGAGGGTCTCGACGCTGTCGAGGATCTGGTTGCGGCTCTGCGGGTCGACCCCGACGGTCGGCTCGTCGAGCACCAGCAACTGGGGTTCGTGCAGCAGACCCGCAGCGATGTTGACCCGCCGCTTCATACCGCCGGAGAACTCGTCGAGCCGATCCGAGGCACGATCGCGCAGGCCGACGACCTCAAGCACCGAGTCGATGCGGTGCTGCAGTGCCTTGCCGTCGAGGCCTTGCAGCCGGCCGAAGAAGCGCAGGTTCTCCGTCGAGGTGAGATCCTGGTACAGCGCGATCTCCTGGGGCACTAACCCCAGGGCCGCCTTGGCGACGGTCGACGAGGTGGTGATCTGCTCGCCCGCCAACTCGACCGATCCCGCATCGGCGCTCAGGATCCCCGCCAGGAGCGAGATCGTCGTCGTCTTCCCGGATCCGTTCGGGCCCAGGAGACCATAGGTCTCCCCGCGGCCGATCTCGAACGACACACCCTCGACCGCAGTCCGGTCGCCGAAGCGACGCGTCAGCCCCTCGCAGCGCAGCACGACCTCACCCACCCTGCCGATCTTAGAGGCCGATCGGTGACCGTGGGGAGGGACCGAAGGCCCTGGTCGGGGACACGCCGACTCGCTCCACGGCCAGAATCGGGTTCGCCCGGTTGCTTCCCGCAGCCGCTTGCTTGTGGCACGACACGACCGCCGACCGCCTGAGAACCCTGCAATGGCTGGCTGAGCTACTCGATGCGCAATCCCGAGATCGCCCGGGAGATCACCAACTGCTGGATCTGCTCGGTGCCCTCGAATATGTCCATGATCTTGGCGTCGCGGTGCCAGCGCTCCACGGGATACTCGCGGGTGTAGCCGTAGCCACCGAGGATCTGGATCGCTCGCTCGGTCACCCACACAGCGGTGCGTCCTGCGTGCAACTTGGACATGGAGCCCTCAGCGTTCTTGAAGGTGCTGTTGCGGCTCATCCAGGCTGCGCGGTGCACGAGCAGACGTGAAGCGTCGATCTGCGTGGCCATGTCGGCCAACATGAAGGCGATCGCCTGGTTCATGATGATCGGCTTACCGAAAGCGCTGCGCTCCTGTGCGTACTGCAGTGAGTACTCATATGCGGCCCGGGCGATACCCACCGCCATGGCGGCCACTGCGGGCCGTGTCGCTTCGAAAGTGGCCATCGCAGGTTGCTTGCCCGAAGAGACGCTCGGATTCTTCAGCGCCTCGTGTGCCTTGGCGATCTTCTCGTCGAGCTTCTCCTTGCCGCCGAGCAGGCAGCTGCCAGGGATCCGCACGTCCTCGAGCACGACCTCAGATGTGTGCGAGGCACGGATCCCGTGCTTCTTGTATTTCTGGCCCTGCGAGAGCCCCGGTGTGTTGGGTGGAACGATGAAGCTCGCCTGGCCGCGACCCTTGAGCTCGGGATCAACGGTTGCGACGACCACATGGACGTCGGCGATACCACCATTGGTGATCCATGCCTTCGTGCCGTTCAACACCCATTCGTCGGATGCCTCGTCGTAGACCGCGCGGGTGCGCAGCGAGGACACGTCCGACCCTGCGTCGGGCTCGGAAACGCAGAACGCGCCGAGTTGGATCTTCTCGGCTGTTCCGTAGCACTGCGGCACCCATTCGAGCACCTGCTCAGGTGTGCCGTTCCCGGCGATTCCAGCGGCCGCGAGCCCTGATCCGAAGATCGACAGGCCGATACCCGCATCTCCCCAGAACAGTTCCTCCAGCGCTATCGGCAGCGTCAGTCCGCTCTGGTCGCCCATCATCGCCTGAGCCATGAAGTCGAACCCGTAGAGGCCGACCTTCGCTGCTTCCTCGACGATCGGCCAAGGGAATTCCTCGCGCTCGTCCCATTCTTCGGCAGCCGGCCGCACGACGCTCTCCGCGAAGTCGTGGACCCATTTCTGGATCTGTATCTGGTCCTCATCCAACTCGAGTGAGAATTCGCCCATGGTTTCACCATCCCAACGTTCCGGCCCCGGCGTATCGGGTGCCCTACCAGGCTGTTTGTTACCCACCAGTAGGTTACCGGGCGGTAACCGGACTCCCCAATCAGGCCCGCTCAGTCAGGGTCGGACAATCGGATCCGAATCGTGCCCGGCTCGGGATCTACTCCGCGTCCCAGCTGAATCCGACCGCCAGGGGCGGGTGGTCCGAAAGGTCAGCTCCCGAGGCATCGAGGAAGTCTGCTGTCGGGTATTCGTGGCGCACCACGGTCAGGTCCACGCCTCCACCATCGCGGTAGGCCGCCTTGTCGATGTTGCCGGGAGCATCACATGACAGTTCCGCGCAGGTGTCGGTGAGCCCGGTTGCGGCGAGGAAGTCCGACCAGATACGAGCATCCGCTTGGTCCGGGTCCGATGGATCGGTGACATCTGTGTGCAGATTCGTGTCGCCGGCGAGAATGACCGCACGACCCGCCGAGTAGGTGCTGATGAATGCCGCCAGCTGCGCATATCCGTCGTGCTGGAGTGCCTGGTCGGTCGCAGTCCCACCAGCCTCCCCGTGCAGGTCATACACGTCCACCTCGAATCCATCAGCGAGGGTCATCGTGGTTGCCGAGAAACCCTTCATGGCCAGACAATCGCTGGCGCCATCGAGCACCCCGTAGCAGCCCGTCCACGGGACCCGCACCGGCTCGGAGAATGGGAACACGGACATCATCCCGAGGCCATCGCCCACGAACAACGGTCGACTGTTCGGATCGAGGCCCACGGCCAGCGGCCCCGGGTGCTGACCCGAACGGTAGGGATGAAGCGCTTCGCTGCGGAGCCACTCATGGTGATGAGCGAACTCCGAGAGGTCGAGGACCGGCTGCCACCAGTCGAAGTCCTCCTGGGTGAGAACCACGTCGTACGCATTCAGTCGCGGACTGATCAGCGCAAGATTCGTTTCCGGATTGGATCCCGATATGCCCTGCGGGAGCCCTGCGACGTTGTACGACAGCAATGAGAACTCACCGGGTGGACCCGTCAGCGGCACGATCGTGGTCGTGGGCGGAGCACCTCCGCCGCCCGGCGGATTCGTACAACCCACGCCAACCAGTCCGAGCACCGACAACAAGGCGACGACAAGACGCCCCCGCCTCCCCCATGAATACATCATGGGGGACAACCTAGGGCCCCCTCCCCTCACCCACAAGGGGCCCGACACCTGCCTCACCCACAAGGGGCCCGACACGCGGGAGGTTCGCTCAGGCGGGGCGAACCGCGGTCCCCGACGCGGTGTCCTCGACCACCCAGCCCGCTTGCGTGAGTTCATCGCGGATGCGATCCGCGGTGGCGAAGTCCCGCGATGCCCGAGCTTCGTCTCGGGCATGGCATTCTCTCGAGCACGTCAGCAGGCAATTCATCTTCGGCCACGTCGACGACCAGGCCGACCGCGTCGAGCATCGAGCGCCAAGCTGCAACCACAGGGGCGGCCTGGGCCGCGTCACCGGCATCGAGCGCGCGGTTGGCGTCGGTGACCGCACCGAAGACGACCGCCATCGCGGCCGGCGAGTCGAGGTCGTCGTCCATCGCTGCGCGGAACGCGGCCAGCCGTGCGGGGTCGGGCTCGATCGGCGCCACATCCACATCGCCACCCGCGACAACCCCGAGGTCCAACGTGCGCCGAGCCAGTGCGTCCAGGCGTTCGAGCGCGGCTTCCGCATTGGCGATCGAGGTGGGAGTCACCTCGACCGGCGAGCGGTAGTGGGACTGCAGGATCAACAAGCGCAGTGCCCTTGGATCATGTGCCTCGATCAACTGGTCCGCGGTGGTGAAGTTGCCCAGCGACTTCGACATCTTCTCGCCGCCGACCTCCACAAAGCCGTTGTGGACCCAGCGTCGGGCGAAATCGCGACCGAGCGCTTCGGCCTGTGCCCGTTCGTTCTCATGGTGGGGAAACGCGAGGTCGACGCCCCCGCCGTGTAGATCGAAACCTTCGCCGAGCAGGTCGAGGCTCATCACCACGCACTCGGTGTGCCAGCCCGGTCGTCCCGCGCCCCAGGGAGATGGCCACGACGGTTCTCCCTCCTTGGCGAACTTCCAGAGTACGAAGTCACCCGGGTTCCGCTTCTCCGTTCCGACCAGCGCACGCTCCCCTCCACCGGCGAGCATCTCGTCGAGGGACTGGTGTGCCAGAAGGCCGTAGTCGCCGACCGCCTCTACCGAGAGGTAAACGCCGTCGGAGGTGACATAGGCGGCCTCCCGAGCGACCAATTCGCCGATCAGGGTGACCATCTGATCCACGTAGGCGGTGGCGTGCGGGTCTGCATCGGGACGCAGCACGTCGAGAGCCTCCATCGTGGAGTACCAGGCGGCCTCCCACTCGGTGGCGACCTCGGCGGAGTCACGGCCCTCTTCTGCTGCCCGGGCGATGATCTTGTCCTCGATGTCGGTGATGTTCGAAACGAACGTGACTTCGAGGCCCGACCATGCGAGGTAGCGACGCAGAATGTCGAACACCAGTGCCATCCGGGCATGTCCGAGATGCGCCGGACCATAGACGGTGGGCCCGCAGACATACATCGACACGCACCCGGGATCGCGGGGTTCCAGAGGCGCGACCGTGCGGGTGGCAGTGTCATAGAGGGAGATCACGGAACCTGATTCTACCGGTGATCCGGGCTGTCGAGATCCACGACGAGGGCGAAATCGGCTGCCAAGGCCCAACTGGATCGACACAGGAACCGGACGGGCCACCGGGGCGCCCCGTGAGAGACCAGGTTTGCCTCTTCGAGCAGTCCGCTTTCGGCGAACACGGCGATACCGTCGAAGTGTGCGGGACCCCATCGGATCAGAACCAGCGCGCGGGATAGCCGCAGTGTGTGGCCCGCCCCTGGTGGGCGAATTGCTCGTCAGCGCACTCGACCTGCAGGGGTTCGCGGCACTCGGAATCCGGGTCACAGCGTGGTTGGTAGCGACAGGATTGGTCATCGCCGTGGTCGTGCGTCCGTTGCTGGGCGCGCTCGCTGCTACACGTCTGACGATCGAGGACCGTGAATCCGAACTGGTGCGGATTCGTGCCGACCAGGACTTTCGCAGCCGCGTCGAACGCGGCCTCACCCAGGCATCTTCGGAACCCTCGGCCATGCGCGCCACGTTGCGCGCCACACACGAACTGTGCCCCGATGCCGATGTCGCTCTGTTGCTGGCGGTACCCGACGAGGCCCGGGTGGGCTGGACCGTACGGATCGCGGACGGGGAACTATTGCCGGCCCGGCCGATCCCAGGTACACCCGGATGTGCCGCGCTGGCCGGCCACACGGTGGTGAGCACCGACTCATCGGCACTCGACGCCTGCGCGCACCTGCAGGACCCGGACATGGCCGTATCGGCGACGTGCATGCCGTTGAGCCTCGAGGACCGGGTGTTGGGTGTCGTCTCGGTCGTTCAGGCCCCCGGCGAAGCACCGGATCAGGAAGAACTGGCCATGCTCGAATGGGTCGTGGAGCGCACCAGCGTCCGCATATCCGAACTGCGTCGCATCCAGGGTTCCCGTCGATCCTTCCGGGAGGATTCCACGACAGGCCTCCCGGGCCCCGATGCGCTCGATTCGCACCTGCGCGAGTCCTTCCGCTCGCTGGTCCCGTTCTGCGTCGCACTGATCGACATCGATGATTTCGACGGTCTCGAACATCTCTGGTCCGACCAGGACGTGAGCGACTCGCTGAAGACCATGGCAGAGGCGCTGCGACTCACCCTTCGACCCAACGACGTCGTGTGCAGGATCAACCGGGGACGTTTCGCTGCGGTGCTCGACAACTGCGGCGCCACCGAAGCTTCGCTGGCACTCGAACGGGTACGGGAGTCACTCGCGTTGTCCTTGAACATGGCGGGAACGACCCCGTTCACCTTCTCAGCGGGTGTGGTCGAGTCCCACCGGGCGACCTCCATCGATGACCTCCTCGA
This sequence comes from uncultured Microthrixaceae bacterium, assembly GCA_963805905.1. Taxonomy (GTDB): domain Bacteria; phylum Actinomycetota; class Acidimicrobiia; order Acidimicrobiales; family Microtrichaceae; genus JAMLGJ01. The sequence continues at coordinate 641,467 of CAWDVV010000001.1, read as the reverse complement.
ACAGGCCCGCTCCGCCTCGCGCCTCGCACACGGCAATGGCGGCAACCGGGTCGCCCTCGCCCACGACTGACGCCCACTTTCTCTCGTTCTGATCGCTGTGGCGGTGCCTGGGGCACCGCCACAGCGATCAGAACGGAAGGTTTTGGTGGAGTCAGCCGAGGAGGTCGACCGGGTCCTCGCCTTCGGCGATCCGCCGGGTACGATCGGTCGCGCCCCACGCCAGTTCGGGTTGGGGCAGGATCCAGAACCGCCCGGCAATCACGCCCTCGAGCAATGCATCGGCGACGGTCACCGGCTCAGCCCCGGCCTCCACTCCGGTGCGGGTCGTTTCGGCAAGCGCACGTGCCACGTCCGGAAAGGCCGAACCCTCCCCCGCATCGAGGCCACCGGTGGCTTCGCGGTCGGGCATGTCGGTTCGGATGCTGCCCGGACAGACCACCGAGGTACCCACGGCTGAACCGATTCGCGCGAGTTCGTGCCGGGTCGATTCCAACATGGCGACCACCGCGTGCTTGGTGGCCGAATACGCGGCGATGCCGGGTGGCGAAACCAACCCCGCGCCCGAGGAAACGCCGACGACCCAGCCGTCGTTGCGCGGAACCATGGATCTCAACGCCGCACGCATGCCGTGGACGACTCCCCAGTAGTTGACCCTTGTGGTCAGCTCCCAGCGTTCGATCGGAATCTCCCATGACAGCCCCGGCATCGACACCCCGGCGTTGAGCACCGACAGTCGCAATCCTCCGGCGCCCGCACCCAGTTCCTCTGCCGAATCCACGAGCTCGTCGTGGTGCGCCGCGTCGCCGACATCACCCTGTACCGCCACGATGCCGACATCGGGGAACTCGGTCGCCAGGGAGCCGGCAACCTCCTCGAGACGCCCACGGTCGATGTCGGCCAACACGACCGACATGCCCCGTGCGGCCAGCTGCGCGGCGATCACCGAGCCGATTCCGCCAGCTGCTCCGGTAACGATGACTGCACCACGATCAAGTTCCATTACCTTGGCGACGTTATGCGCGCGCAGTCCCCGACCCCACTCCAGAACCGATCCGTTCCCAAGAAGCCCGGCGTCGACGGCTTGGATGACAAGTGGTCCCAGGCCTGGAACGACAACGGTACCTATACCTTCGACATACCTACGTCCGACCCGGGGACGGTACGCGACGAGGTCTTCTCGATCGACACGCCGCCGCCCACAGTGTCGGGTTCGCTGCACGTGGGCCACGTGTTCTCCTACACGCACACCGACACGATCGCCCGCTTCCAGCGCATGCAGGGCAAGGCTGTCTTCTACCCCATGGGCTGGGACGACAACGGCCTGCCGACCGAACGCCGCGTCGAGAACTTCTACGGCGTGCTGTGCGACCCGACCTCGCCCTATGACGCCGACTTCACTCCCCCGGAGACACCGGCGAAGAAGCGCAACGACTTCATCGCCATCAGCCGAGGGAACTTCATAGAGCTGTGCGAGAAATTGGTCGCCGTAGACGAGAAGGCCTTCGAGGCCACGTGGCGCCACCTGGGACTGTCGGTCGACTGGAACCGCACCTACACGACCATCGGCGAACACAGTCGACGGGTTTCACAGCGGGCCTTCCTGCGCAACCTGGCCCGTGGTGAGGCCTACTCCAACGAAGCTCCCTGTCTATGGGACGTGACCTTCCAGACCGCGGTCGCCCAGGCCGAACTCGAGGACCGTGAACGTCCCGGTGCCTACCACGCGCTCGCTTTCTGGCCTGTCACCACCGGCGGAACGGCTGACTCCACAACGGCAGGGAGTTCGACCGACCCGGAACCGGTGGTCATCGACACGACACGGCCCGAACTCGTGGTGAGTTGTGTCGCCCTGGTCGCCCACCCCGACGACGAGCGCTACCAACCGCTCTTCGGTAGCACCGTTCGAACTCCTGTGTTCGGGATCGAAGTTCCGGTTCTCGCTCACGAACTGGCCGAACCCGACAAGGGCACCGGCATCGCAATGATCTGTACCTTCGGCGACACCACCGACGTGACCTGGTGGCGCGAGCTCGACCTGCCCACCCGGGCGTGCATGGCCCGCGACGGCCGCTTCGAGGCCGACCCACCCGAGTGGTTGGATACCGACGGCGCACGCGAGGCATACGGACGCATCGCACGCAAGGCAGCCGGTGGTGCGCAGATCCAGATGGTGGAGATGCTCCGCGAATCAGGCGACCTGATCGGCGAACCCCGACCGATCCAGCACGCGGTGAAGTTCTTCGAAAAGGGCGAGAAGCCGCTCGAGATCGTCACCTCGCGCCAGTGGTACATACGCAATGGCGGCCGATCCGAGGACCTCAAGTCCCAGCTGGTGGCCCGTGGCGATGAGCTCACGTGGCACCCCGGGTTCATGCAGCACCGCTACACCAACTGGGTGGAGGGACTCAACGGCGACTGGTTGATCTCGCGTCAGCGCTACTTCGGAGTGCCGATCCCGGTCTGGTACCCCCTCGATGCCGACGGCAACCCCGATCACGACAACCCGATCGTGCCCGATGAGTCCGAACTGCCGGTCGACCCCCAGGCGCAGTGCCCCGCCGGTTTCAAAGAGGATCAGCGGGGTGTGGCCGGCGGATTCACCGCGGACCCCGACATCATGGACACCTGGGCCACCTCGTCACTCACACCCGAGATCGCGTGCGGTTGGGAGGACGACCCGGAACTCTTCGCAGCAACGTTCCCGATGGATCTGCGACCACAGGGTCACGACATCATCCGCACATGGCTGTTCTCCACCATGGTTCGGAGCCACTTCGAATTCGACTGTGCGCCGTGGCGCAACGCTGCGATGTCCGGGTGGATCCTCGACCCCGATCGCAAGAAGATGTCGAAGTCGAAGGGCAACGTGGTGGTCCCCACCGAGATGCTCGAAGCGCACAGCCCAGATGCGGTGCGGTACTGGGCAGCGAGCGCACGGCCGGGCACCGACACTGCCTTCGATGTCGCGCAGATGAAGGTCGGTAGGCGCCTCGCGATCAAGTTGCTCAACGCGAGCCGCTTCGCACTCGGCTTCGCTGTCGACGGCGATTCCGGAGAAACCAGATTGTCCGACCCCGGTGATGTCGTCGAGGCGATCGACGCCTCGATGCTCTCGGGGCTCGCCGGCCTTGTGGCCGATTCGACAGCCGCATTCGAAGGATTCGACTATGCGCGGGCCCTCGAGCGCACCGAGGGATGGTTCTGGGAGTTCTGCAACGACTACCTGGAACTCGTGAAGGCCCGCGCCTACGGCGAGGGCGACTACACCGACAGCCAGGTCCGCTCCGCCCGTGCCGCTCTGGATCTGGCCCTGTCGGTCGTGCTGCGGCTGTTCGCCCCGTTCCTGCCCTTCACTTGTGAAGAGGTGTGGTCGTGGTGGATGGACGGATCGGTCCACCAGGCGACGTGGCCGACGTCCGACGAGTTGGCCGCTCCGATCAGGAACGCCACACCCGAGGCACTGGCAGTTGCCGCGGCCGTGCTCGGCGACGTTCGTGGCGCCAAGTCGGCTGCCAGCGTCTCGATGCGCAATCCGGTCGAACGTGTGCTGGTCACCGGCACTCCCGAACAGCTGGCCCGGTTGGCCCAGGTCGCCTCCGACGTCGTGGATGCGGGCCGTGTCGAGACACTCGAGACTGCCGATGGCGACGCCCTCACGGTGGACGTGACCCTCGCCTGACGGCGGGGTTGGTCTCAGAGTTCGACGTGGCCGCTGTAGGCGGCCATGACCTCCTGGAGGACGCGGAAGAACTCCTTGGGATTTCGGACGTCCGTCATGGCGCGGAACCGCGAAGCCTCGTTCGCCGATTCGATGCGGATCGTGGACGCTCCCACCAGGCGTTGCCAGAACGAGCGCCGCAGCGACACGTCGGTGACCTTGCGCCAGGGGATGAACTCCACGTTGCGATCGAGCACACCGGATGTCCGCATCACCCTGAAGTCGGTCAGCACGTACCGGGTGTGCCACGCGTCGAGTACACGCCAGGACAATGCGCACACCAGCACCAGGAGCAGGAGCAGAGCCGCTGGCGGACCAACGAAAGTGGCCGAGATCAAACAGACGACAAGGCCGAGAATTGCCAGTGGTGCCTGGTCGAAGGTGACCACCCACCAGTCGGGAGTAGCCATCTCGTAGACCTTCTCATCTGGAAGGAGCAGGTCGCCCACGATGCGTTCGGGGTGCCACGAACGGATCCGGTCGGGAATCTGCAAGCGCCGCTGGGGAGGCAGGCTGTGGCTCACCGCACACTCAGAACGCCGAGATGAAGTCGGCGAACCGCCCGATTCCTTCTTGGACCATTCCTGCGCTCCAGCCGATGATCTCACCAACATCGCTGGCGGCGGTAGCAGGACTGCGCCAGAGCGCGACGACCACGACAGAAACGGCGAGGACTGCGAGTACCTGGACGATCTTGTTCATGTGTTCTACCTGCGGTACACCACTGATCTACGTGGGTCGTGTGCGTTGGCAACCCAAACGGTAGTTGCGAGGTGTTCACCGTCCGGGGATGCTCCCCGATCGGCGCCGCTCGATCTCGAGCGCCGCGGACAGCTGATGGCCGTGCCGGTGCGGTTCAACACCCAGAGCGACGCCACGAACGCTCAGCACACACGCATCTGTTCAGAATGATCCGAGAATCGATGAAGAACTCAACGAACGAACGTCCAGACGAGCGCGCCGAGCATCTAACATGACCGTCGTGGGAATGCCTCTGGTCAAGCGCACAAAGGCCCAAGCAGCGCTTCGCGACCTCCGGGCGGCCTACGACGCGAGCATCGCCGAGGCCGGACTGGTACTGGTCCAACAGACCGCAGTAGGCGCCGACACCCACCACGTTTCGCTGTCGTGCATCGATGTCCTCGGCTGGGACCCTGCCGCATTCCTCAGTCCCGGAACTCTCCGTAGCATCGTGCACACCGACGATCTGGCGCTGTTCAGAACCGCAGCCACCAACCCGGACGACGAGGCTGCAGTCATCAGGCTCCGCCGTGCGGATGGATCCTACGGACACTTCCGTTTCGGCACCACGGTGCGCAGCATCAATCAACCACTCACCTTCGCCCTGATCGACGTGAGCAAGGATGCCATTGCGCGTGCGGTCCGTGCACGTGCCGCCGAGATGGTGGACCGCTCCGCGACCGCGGTGATCGTCCTCGCCCTCACCGATCAGGGTGACCCTGCGAGCTTCGAGATCGAGGACGTCAACCCGGCCGCAGCACGACTGCTCCGGCGTGATTCACTCGATCACCTGGACGAGGTGTTCGCCGACGACACCCGTCAACTGCTCCACAATGCAGCCTTCGACGTCGCACACACAGGCGAAGACATCGCATTCACCCGCCTCTCCATCAGCGAACTCCCCGAGCACCTGCTGGACGTGAGGCTGGCGCGCCTGACCGACGGCACGATCGCAATGCACATCGATGACGTGACCATGCAATTCGCGTTCGAGCAGCGACTCCGCGACCGTGCCCTGCACGACCAGCGCACCGGTCTGGCCAATCTGGCCGCACTGGGCGACGAGCTCGTCGACCTCTCGCGCTCGATCGCCTCGTTCAACAGCCTGGAGTCCTCCGAGGGGCCGGCTCCCGCGGAGACAGCCGGGGCCCTGTTGGGAATGCTCGCAGTGGACCTGGCCTCGCCCGGTGTCGAGGACAACCTGATTCTCGAAGTAGCGCGGCAGGCTCGACGTGTCGTCCGCGTCCGGAGCCTTCGTGGCCCGCATCGGCGAACAGCGCCTCGCGTTGCTGGTCGACTCCCTCACCAGCGATGAAGAGCTCGAGGTACTGGTTCAGAGCGCCACGGCGTCACTTGCGGTTCCGTTCGACATCGGAGGTCAGGCCCTAGCTGTCCAGGCCGTGCTCGGAGCAGCGTCGAGCACGGCGCTGGATGCTCCGGTTTCGCTGCTACGCGATGCGGAGGATGCCCTGCGACGCGCAGTCGCACAGCACAGGCCGTGGGCGATCGGATCAGCAGACGACCGCGCCGCTCCCACAGGGCTGTTCCACGACGTACGCGACGGGGTCGGCCACGGACGGATGGAACTCCGCTACCAACCGATCCTGGATCTCCACAGCGGTCGAATAACGAAGGTCGAAGCCCTGCTCCGTTGGGCCGACGGCGCTCGCCAGTCCGACGCCTCACTGGAACTCGCCGAGAGGTCCGGTATCCCCGACGTCCTTCCACGATGGGTCATCAGCGAAGCCGCTGGCGCAGCGCGCTGGCTGGTTGATTCAGGATTCGACCAGACCGTCGCCATCAACCTGGGCAACGCCTCGGCGGTCGGCGGTCTCGAGGGTCTGATCGGTCTGCTGGCAGCCGAAGGGATGTTCACCCACGGCCGTATCGAGGTCGAAGTGCCCGAATCGCTCATCACCGATGATCCCATGGTGGCCTCGGAGATGATCGCCGAGCTCCACGACCTCGGCATGAGCGTCGCCATCGACGACTTCGGGGCCGGCTACACCTCGCTCTCATCTGTATCGGGCATGGGTGTCGACTCACTGAAGATCGATCGGAGCTTCATCGCCACCCTGTCGTCCATTCCGGCCGACGAGGCAGTGGTTCGGTCCACGATCGAGCTCTGTCACCAGATCGGCATCGGCGTCGGGGCCCTCGGAGTGCCCGACGAGCAGACGATCCAGGCATTGCGAACAATGGGTTGCGACATGGCACAGGGGTCCGCCGTCTGTGAACCTGTGGCCCTCGAGGAACTTCCGACCCGCATAGCGGACATCCAACGCTCCCTCGTATAACTACCTCACAACCACCTGGAAAGGGACGACCCATCGCACGTATATGCACCTCGGCCGCCGAAGCGGTCGACATCCTCAATCCGGTCGATGTACTGGGAATCGGTCTCGGGCCTGCGCATCCTCCGACGTTCCTGCACGCTCTCGGCGAACGCGATGACTGGGAAGACCTGCAGATGTCCGGGGCACTGCTGACCGACATCTACTCGATCTTCACCAATCCCAACGTCCGTTTTCTCAGCGGGTTCTTCGGCCCGGCTGAGCGCTTCCTGGTCGAGTCAGGGGCCAACATCGAGTACGTACCTGCCGACTTCCGACGGTTCGAGCCGATACTCGAGGAACTCTCACCACGCGTCATGGCGACGGCTGCCGCACCCCCCGATGCCGACGGCAACCTGTCCTTGTCACTCCATGCAGGTGCAACCGTGACGGAGTTCAGGCGTTGCGCGGCCGATCCCGAGCGGACCCTCATCGTCGAATACTCCGAGGCCTTCCCCCGTACCTACGGTATGGAACCCGCGTACAAACACTCCTTCCACATCGACGACGTCGACCTGGCCTTCGAGTCCGACGGCAAACCGGTCGAGTTGGCCGATGCTCCGGGCACTGACGTGGACCACGCCATTGCCGAGTTCGCGACTGCGTTCATACCCGACGGGGCGACCCTGCAGACCGGCATAGGGGCAATTCCGTCCCTGATCGCCAAGATGCTCGCGGGGAGTACCGGCGGGGGCTACGGCGTCCACTCGGAGATGTTCACCGATGGCCTCATGCACCTCATGTTGGCCGGCAAGGTGACCAACGCCGGCAAGGGACCCTACGACGGGTACTCGATCACAACCTTTGCCGCCGGCAGCGCGCAACTCTACGAATTCCTCCACCAGAACACCGATGTTCGATTCCTGCCGGTCGACATCGTCAACGATGCCCACCTGATATCCACGAACCACGATTTCGTGTCGATCAACGGAGCGATGGCCGTCGACCTCTATGGGCAGGTGGCGGCCGACACCGTTGCCGGGCACCAGCATTCGGGAACGGGTGGCCACGAGGACTTCATCGCCGGTGCAGGTCTGCGACTCGAGGACCGGTCGCTCATCTGCCTGCACTCAACGGCCAATTCACCCGATGGTCCCGTGAGCCGCATCATGACCGACGTCGCTCCCGGTATGACGGTCACGACGCCCCGCCACCAGGTGGACGTGGTGATCACCGAGTTCGGCGCCGCTGAACTGCAGGGTCGCACCGTGCGCGAAAGAGCGGCGGCTCTCGTCGAGATCGCCCACCCCGACTTCCGCGAAGAACTCTCCGAAGCAGCCGCCGCGATCTGAACCGATCCAGGGTCGCCGACAGGTGACCCCCCGCAGGACACTCAGCGTAGCCGCCTCCGGTAGAGCTCCGATGGATCCTCATGCGACACCAGGTCGCGGATCAGCAGTGTCAGCCGGTGGTGGCCTGCCGGGATCCGGTACCGATCGAGAGTTTCAGGACCGAGCGAGGACTGGCCCAGCCCCCGTTGCGCGATGTCGACCGACAACCAGGTGTGCTCCGCCTCGCTGAGTGGCCGGAGGTCGCCGGTATGCATTGCGCCCCACAGCTCGCCATCGCTGTGATGGCGTGCAGAGAATCCGCAGTCGCACTCCGCCACCACCATGAGGCCCGGCCCGCTGCGACGCGTCCGCAGGGCCACCCAACGCAGCCCGGTGTGGTGTCCGTGCTCCTGGGGCATGCCGTAGTCCACGTACTCATCGCTCACGGTGCTCCGCCATCGGCCCGAAAGGGCCGCTGAACGACGGTCGGGATAGCAGTCACCCGGCCCTTCAGCGAAGAACTCCAGGTACTCGAGGTCAGCGGGTAGTTTCCACACGGCGCCCAGTCGTGGTGGGTCTGCGAGTTCCTCGGGCAACTCGAAGTCGAGTTCCATCCGCTGCCAAGAACCGCCGGCTGCGCTCAACCGCGCATCGACGCGCAGCGGCGGCACCGCAGAATCCGGTTGCAGGGTGCCTGCATCGGGATCCCACACACAACGATCGAGGCCCAGCTGATCCACCCAGCGTTTCAACGAACCGTTGAGCGTACGCATCCAACCCGCCCTGATCCCGTCGTTGTCGGTGAGTGCCCGGAAGATGCTCGGCTCGAAATCGAACGGCACGAATCCAGCTGCCTGACCCCCCGACCGCCTGCGGTGACTCCTGTGCGTTCCAACGTCCGCGACGATGTCGGAACGCCCACTCATCGAACTCCCGGAGGCCGTGGCCGGGTCGTTCGTCGCGTTGCCATGGACCGGGATGCTGAATTGCTCCCAACCGACGACATGCCCCCGGGGGGCCCACGAGGACCTGGCCCTGAGCCTCCAACGCAACGTCAGGTGGTACTCGCCGTCTGCCCGCTGCAGGGCACGCCGCCAGCGCAACACCGTCCTCAGGGCTTGGCGCGGTGCGAGTGGACGGGCCGGCAGCGCACCGGCGGAGACGGGCTCACCGTCCATCGACAGTTCCCATGAGCCCACGAGATCCGATGTATCGGTGAACCATCGTTGGTTCACCAGTTCCACCTCGGCCCGGCCGGGTCCGGTACCGAGAAGTGACGCTCTCACAGGACGGCCCAGGTAGCGCACCTCCTCGAGCACGGGATGGGGCGCACGGCCCGCTCCGACGAGCCCATCGAGTACGAAGTTGCCCTCCTGCGCGTTGTCTCCGAAATCCCCCGCGTAGCCCCAGCTCGGAGCACCCGTCGGCCCCCGGGCACCGTCAGGAGTGGGGATGCCGTGCTCACACCATTCCCAGATGAATCCCCCCTGGAGCCCGTCGCGACTCTCGAATGCGTCGTCGTAGTCGGTGAGCCCACCGCACGCATTGCCCATGGCATGGGAGTACTCACACAGGATGAGGGGTCGTCGTTGATCCTCGGAGCGTTCTGACCACTCGATGATCTCGGGCACCGGCGTGTACATGGGGCACACGATGTCGCTCACCGGGGCTTCCGCAGCGAGGTCGAACATGAAAGGACCCTCGTAGTGCAGGGGCCTGCTCGGATCGATACGTCGGAGCATCGCAGCAGCCGCATCATGGGCCTGCCCGTAGCCGGACTCATTTCCGAGTGACCACATGATGACGCTGGGATGATGGTGATCGCGCTCTGCCATCCGTACCACCCGGGCCAGCACCGCAGAATCGAAACGGCTGTCATGACACAGCGACCACTGTCGCGCGTGGCTCTCGACGTTGGCCTCGTCCACGATGTAGAGCCCGAGTTCATCGCAGAGGGCGGCGAAGTGCTCGCCGTGGGGGTAGTGCGAGGCGCGCACCGCGTTCAGGTTCGCGGCCTTGATCATCCTCAGGTCCGCGAGTGTGTGTTCCGGGCTCACCGCACGGCCATGGTTCGGATCGTGTTCGTGGACGTTCACCCCGCGCAGCACCACCGGCACGCCGTTGATCAGCAACTTCCGGTCTGCCACTTCGACCTTGCGGAACCCGACCCTGAGCGCGTCCACCTCGACCACCTCACCGGAGGGATCGCGCAATGTGACCACTGTCCGGTAGAGGGCTGGTTGTTCGGCCGACCAGGGGGATATGGCGGGCACTTCGAGGTTGGTGCGCACGCGGCCGGCCTCGGTGAACATCGATCCGGCCATCGACAGGAACATCTCGGAGTCATCCCAATGGGGAACCTCCAACGAACCCGAGCGAGCGAGTTCACCACCGCGCATGGTCTCGACGACCACATCGATGCTCCAACCTGCCTCACTGCATGCCGGACCCTCGACGAGCAGATCCACGTCGAGTGTTCCGGTAGTCGGACGTCCCCGCCCGCGAGGAACTCCGGCCAGGCCACCGGTGATCCGCGCGGTGGAGATCCGGGTGGCAGCCGTGCTGATGAGCGACACGCTGCGTTGCAGCCCTCCGTGGAACCACTGGTCCTGGTCCTCCAACCAGGTTCCGACCGACCATCGCGGAACCACCAGCGCAAGCGTGTGGGGCCTGCGCGCTGCCGTGAACGGCGTGAGGTCGAACTCCGAGGCCAGGCGACTGTCGGTACCGAAGCCGACGAATTCTCCATCGCAGTAGACCATGACGATCGACTCGGCAGAGCCCACCTGGAGCAACACCCGACGTCCCTCCCATTCGACGGGCACCTCGAATGTGCGTCGGTAGACCGCAGTCGGATTGTCGTCGGGAACCGCAGGGGGTTCGCCCGGGAACGGCATGACCACGTTGGTGTAGATCGGATTGCCGTGGCCGTCCATGGTCCAGGCGCCGGGCACCTCGGAACGCGAGCTGAGTTCACCGTCGAGCAGTTGCCAGATGGTGAGGTCATCGGGGCGCTCCAGCAGTTCGAAGTCCCACTCACCATCGAGGGACAGACACCAGGGTGACCCGCCCGAGGCCCCGCCGGCTCCCGACCGGGTACCGGAAACGGACCGCGCCGTTCGCAGGTCGGGGCACGGGATCCAACCCGCGGGGCGCATCGGAAGCCGGTTCGCGGCCACAGCTCCCGGGTCCGCCCACGGACGCCCGCAAGACGACGCTGACAGCTGTTCAGGGATCCCCGACCCGGTCATCGGATTCAGGCCAGGACCAGGGCCACGCCCACACCGGACGGATCCACCCTCAGATCGTCCACGTTCACCCCGAGCATCGTCCCGTGCTCATCACCGAGGGGAAACTCGAGCCGCTTCGGCAACCGGTAGCGAACCGGTGCCATCGACCACAGCTCACCGAGTCGGCTGTTGAACTCGTTCACGAACGAAGGCACGATCGGTGGCAGTTCGACCCAGGCCGAGGCGAGCGACACCTCGATGCGTCCACCGCGCAGTTTCACCGCCACGTCGGTGTTCAACCTGGAACGGATATCGGGGAATCGGTCAGAGACCACCCGGGGCTGGCGGAAACCCGCTGCGATCCGGCGTTCCTTGAGGTCGATGTCCAGCTCGACCGGAGAGGGAATGCCTCCAAGGGCAGACTCGAGCAATCGGGCGGCGAGGCGATCAACCCCCGTCGTGGCGAGGCTGAATGCAGCACGATGCCCCGAGATGGGCACCGGAATGGCCCGGCCCTGCACAGCTTCGTTCGCCGGCAGGCCCACCGAGAGCATCCCCGAGGAGACCTGGGCATCCCCGTCGCCGACCTCGACGCCGAGGTCCGAGAGCACCGAGCCGACCTCCGATCCGAGATCCATCCCCACTGTTCCCACCGCTTCACCGAGGCCGGCGAAGAGATCCGAACCCACCGATGAGAACATCATCGAAACCATCGCCAACATGCCGGTCCAGGCGTCGGGGTCCACACCAGCGGGAACCTCCGAGCCACGATCCACGTCGAGTGACAGCAGTTCGGCACCTCGCAGCGAGAGGCCGAACGCCACGCTGTGGTCATCGTTGAGACGTGCAAAGGGATGGCACAGGGCGACGAGTTCGACCGGAAGCGGGGCCGGCACCTGCGGCATGCCGAGTGCTCCACCGGAGATCTGGTCCCCTTCGTAGTCAGAGCCGCGTACGGTCACTTCACCGAGACCTGAAACGGTCGCCCTCGCCCGACCGCCGTCATCACCTCGGCACTCCACGCGGGCACCGGTGATCGTCAGATCGAGTCCCAGGACGACCTCCCCCATCGCAGGCAGAGTTATCTGCTGTTCCACCGGAGCGAGGGAAACTCCCTCGCCGATACCCATGGCAACGATGTCGTTCAGGAGGTCTTCTGTGACAGCAGCCCAGATCGCCCATCGGCGGCGACCCGGCCGATCAGTGGTTTTCGGTTCGCTCATGGGTCTCTGGTCTAGTTCACCCGCGTCCCCGGTGGAAGTGGAAGCGCCACCCCGGGGGTATGCCGGTTGCCGACATGGTTGAATGGTGACTGGTTAACGCTGTAAATCAACTCCCCATCGCCCAGATGCGCCGTGGAACGACACCGTCACGTCGAGACCGGTCAGCACCTCGGCAACACCTACGGAAGTCCGAGCAGAAAAGCGGAGATAGCCATGCCAGTCCCGTCAACCATCACGTCCGCGCCACACCGGGACCTGGATCTGAGACTCACGTCCGGGACCTGGCCGAGCGACATCAGTGGCGAGATCGTCATCAGCGCTCCGCAGGTGGTGCCGGGCGTGGGCTACGGACTGTTCGGACCCGGCCGGATATGCCGGCTGTCGCTCCGCCCGGGCACACACGACGCGCCAGCGGACCGATGGGCCTGGCGCACCCGGATCATCGACTCACCCTCGGCGCGCCTGTTCGAAGCAGCCCCCGAGCAGTTCACAGCGGGACCGACCGGCTACAGCTCCCCGTTCGGATTGCCCAACCAGGCCAACACCGCTCCCCTGCCATGGGGTGAGCGGTTGTTCGCCACGTGGGACGTGGGTCGCCCCGCCGAGGTCGATCCCCACACCCTCGACTTCCTGGGCGAAGTGGGTCACCGCGACAGTTGGGGTGAACCGACACTCGACATGGGTGGCGTTCTGCCATTCTTCTTGTCCTCGGCGCATCCAGTGGTCGACACGGCCCGCGACTGCCTGTGGACGGTGAAGCTCGGCCTGGACTTCGCCACCGGAGCGCAGATGCTCCATGTCGTTCACTGGCGCGGCGACGGAACCGAGGTGAGTGTCTGGCCGGTTCCCGGTGGCGCGGTCTTCGGCGGATCCCACACGATCGCGCAGACCGAGAACTTCCTGGTGCTGGCTGATTCGGGCAACTTCAAAACGGACAACGCAGAGATGGCCGGTGAGCCCCGCACCGTGACCGTCGACGACGATGCGGCCGTCTACATCCTGCGCAAGGACGCGATCCTCGCAACCGGTCGCGGTGAACCGCTCACTCCGGTGGTGAGCCGCATAGCTCCCACCGCGGGTCATTTCTACGGCCAGTGGGACGACAGCGAGGGCATCAAGGTGATCTTCGAACACATGGACCGCATGGACCTGGGATACAAGCTGGAAGCCGGCGATCGCGACGCCAATGGCAGGCCGATCGATCCCGGGCTGGTCGGCTTCTACAACACGGCGATGGCGCCCAACACTGCCAGCGAGGTGGTCTTCGACCCGAATACAGGTACATGCAACCGGCTCGCGTCCCTGCGCGACGACTGGACCTGGAACCTGCAGCTCTCTGCCATGGACTGGAGCATCGAGGCCATGACGAACCCGACGCTGCACCACATCGCGTATCAGGGATTCCGTCCCGGAGCCATCACGCACCGCGCGATCGAGAACTACGGCGACCGGGTGGGTCCGTTGCCGGGCGAGGACACTCCCGGAATTCTGGCGACACTTCACCGCGGGAGTCTCGATGTCGACTCCAGCCACGAGTACAGCGACACGAACGACCACATAACGTCTCCCTCGTTCGTCCCACGGGATCCCGCCTGGGCCCGGGACACCGACGATGGAAGCACTGCGACCCGAACTCCGGGGACTGAACGCAGCAGGTATGCAGGAAGCCACCCCGGGGGCCACGACGGCTACGTCGTCATGCCTGTGCTATCGGACTCGGGCATGAGGGTGGATGTGTTCGACGCGGCCCGCGTGGGTGACGGGCCGGTGGCCACGCTGTCGACACCGAACGCCGAGTGCGTCCCCGTTCTGTTGCATTCTGCATGGATGCCGAGCGCAGGCCCGACCGATGACAGTCGACAACGACTTGCCTTCTCCGAGGAGCTCGAGGGTCACATCGACAGAGTGCCCGAGGAGTTGCGGCCGACCGTCCTGGATGTGGCCGCAGCTCTGGACGGGACCTGAGCTGGCAGACTCACCCGGTGGAAGACCAGGGCACTCCCGAGCGCGACCCCGAACCCGACCGATCCGGGTCGGCGCCGGCTCCCCCCGGGCACGATTCTGATCGGTCGGTGCGCCTGGCTGAGGGCCGGGCTCGACTGCGTGCGGTGGCCATCGAGGCCGAACAACTCACCGGTCGCCACGAATCCACGGCCGACGAGGCCCGGCACAGTCTGGCGATGCGCTCGTTGCGTGCCGCCGCAGGGTTCGCCGTTATCGGTACCGGCATTGCTCTCCTGCCACTGCCGGGACCTGGTTGGGTGATCATTCTGGTGGGTCTGTCCCTCCTTCCGTTCAGATGGGCCCGACGCATGATCCTCCTGATACGGCGAAAGGTCCCAGGCGTCCCCGAGGACGGCCGCATCCCGGTCAGCACCTGGGTCGTGATGGGCCTGATCGTCACCGTCACAACCGTGGTATCGATCCTCTTCGGGCGCGAGATCGGCCGTTGGATAGGTGATACGTGGACGGAGCTGTGGAGCTGAAGGGCTTGCTCCGCCAGGAGCGCAATGAAGCTACTTCACGGTGTGGGTACGGCAGTCGAGCCGGTACCAACCGCCGGTGTTCGCATCCTGTGCGTCGAAGCACACGGTGTGGGTTCCAGGGGGGAGCTGGGCGAGGAACAACAGGGCTTCGTGACGGTTCCACCCGGTGTAGGCAGGCATGTCGGCCCAGTAGTAGTTCCAGTTGTACTCACGGTTGACCACACCGGGGATCACAACCCTCATACGCGTTGACCGGCCCGTGTCGGGATCGATGGCGTAGCCGAGCATCCCGTATCCCCTTCCATCGGTGAGCGACAGAACCATCCTGCCGACCGGTTGGCGATTGGGGGCGGCGGTGACCGTGACACTCGCCGAAACGGGTGTTCCAAAGAAATCACCGTAGGGAGAATGTGGCGTGACCGTCACGGTGTAGGTGCCGACCGGGGCGCTGACAGCAGACGACAGCTGGGTCGTGGTGAATGTCTTCACACCTGGGATCTGGATGCGGTAGTAGCTGGCGCCGTAGCACGAGGCGGTGCCACCGTGGGTGACGCGGATGACACCTCCGGAGCCGGTCACCACGAGGCCTCTGACCGCTCTCGGAGCCTGGGCGAGGTTCCACCCCTTGAGGTACGGACTGTCCGAAGTGTTCCAGTGGCTGCACAGGTACTGGCCCACGTCGGGGTCGGTGTTGAAGTAGTCGTCGTTGTTGCAATCGAAGTAGGCCTCCCCCGAGATCGGACACACAACCCGCATGCCCGGTCCGTAACACATGAGGTCGTACTCATCGCTGCAGTGACCACTGTTGGCGTAGTTGGGGGCTCCCTGTTGCACCGCGCCGAGCGTGTGCATGAGCTCGTGAGCAGGAACGGATCCGCCTCCGTTGATGTCCCAGCAACGATCGTCGATTGCCGCCCTGGTGCCATGGAGGTTCAGATTGGGTAGAGCGGAACCCGCCGGAACCTCGTCCCAGTAGCTCTCCCCCAACCCGCACGTGTTGGACCTCGGATCCCCGGGACTCTCCACAGCCTCGATGTTGCCGGCGGTCCACACCAGGCTCTTGGTGGTTCCGTATCCGATGCCCTGAACCGCCCCCTGAGCTTCGAGATCGACCATCAGGGCATCGAAGTCATAGGCACCGGAGGTGATCCGCACGGTGCGCAGCATCGCCTGGCAACCCGCAGAACCGCTGTTGGTCACCCAGCGCACCTGGCGATTCCCACCGGTTCGTGCTGCGGACCCGCTGAACGTTGCATCCACGTTGGCGAGCGCCTGGGAGATCTTCTGGATCGCCTGGGGATCCGGCGACTCCCCCGTGTATGCGTACACCGGACGAACCCGATAGCCGTCCGAACCATCGCCCTCGCAGACCTCGCTGCGGTGATCGAGGATCTGATCCACGACCATCGATGATCGGGCGGGCGCCGACGTGGGCGGAGTGCCGGTGGCGACCGTCGGCTCGCTGAGCCGTTGGGATGCACCACCTGTCGCGGCACTGGCGGTGGGATCAGCCGAATCGTCGGGGGCGACACCGGGTGCCTCGACTGCGATCCGTCGACGCACACACACGGAAACGTCTGATGAAACAGCGCTTCCGGAGTCATCTGAACAACGCGCCCCCACCGTGTCGGGATCATCCTCGAGTCCCTGGACCGCGGCGTTTCGAGCGACTGCACTGTTCCAGAGGAACTCGTCTGTCGGCGCCGGCGTCTGCGCCGAACCGGATGGCAGGTCCGAACCGGATGGCAGCGCCGGAGCGGAGGGCACCAGGTCCGGCGTATCGGGCCGTGTGCGGTGCGATGCTGCGGCCGACCCTACGGCGAGGGGCGACAGAGCCAGCACGAGACCAGTGGCGAGACTCACCCAGACGCGTGCCATGGACACCGTCGGGTGTCCTGCGCCACTACCCCTACCCCTGTGCATCGCGCAATGCTACGACCTCGTAGGTCACGTGAAAGTCGGATCCCGGTTCCCGACGCGGACCTCACCTCCAAGCAGGTACTGTCCGCGCCATGACCACGTTTCCCGCCGCCGTGATACACACGCTCTCCGGAGCACACGACCCCGACGGACCGCACGATCCGCCCATCCATCTCGCGGTTCATGAACAGGGCGAGGGCGAGGATCGTCCGGCGGTGGTGTTCTGCCACGGATTTCCCGAACTGGCCTACTCATGGCGCCACCAACTCCCGATGGTCGCCGACGCGGGGTTCCGTGCGATCGCTCCCGATCAACGTGGCTACGGCGCTTCATCCGCGCCCGGCGAGGTCGCCGCCTACGGCCTGGGACAACTCTGCGGCGACCTCGCGGATCTGCTTGACACCCTCGAGATCGACAAGGCCGTGTTCGTCGGCCACGACTGGGGTGGGTTCGTCGCGTGGGCGATGCCCGTGCTTCATCCGGACCGGGTGGCAGGAGTGGCGGGGATCTGCACGCCCTACACGCCGTTCCCGGGAACCGACTTCCTGCGTTCGATGTTCGGTGATGACGAGAAGATGTACATGCTCTGGTTCCAGGAGCCCGGCGTCGCCGAAGCGGTCATGGACCCGCGGGTGCGGATGACCTTCGAGAAGCTGATGGTCGGCGGGGTCGACCCCGCGGGACTCCTCGAAGCCGGCAAAGGTCGCGCCGAGGGCATGGACTTCAATCCGTTCCGGCGGATCGAAGAACTCGATCCACCGGGTGAGCCCGTTGCCACTCCCGAAGAGATCGACCACTACGTCGAGGTCGTTCGAGCGCACCGGCTTCAGCGGTGGGATCAACTGGTACCGCAACATCGATGCCAACGCAGCCACCTACCCGGGCGCCGGCACCGCACCGCTCGACATCCCGACCCTGATGATCACCGCAGAATGGGATCCCGCACTTCCGCCCGCGCTGGCGGCCAACATGGGAACGGTCTGCAGCGACCTGGAGATGCACATGATCTCCCACGCCGGCCATTGGGTGACCCAGGAGTGCCCCGAGGAGGTAGGAGCGCTCCTGGTCGACTGGATGACCCGACGTTTCGCCTGAACACCGTACGGCTCCGGCCGCGCTGGAATGCGGCTGGACAGGTGATATGTCTCGCGCTCTATGGTTGCCGACGGCCAGACAAACGACGCGGGGCATCAACCAACCTCGTGACGATCACAAAGGAGAACACCATGAGCCTCAACGTCGGCGACCCTGCACCGGACTTCACCCTCGGAGACACCGAAGGCGACCAGATCACACTTTCATCGTTTCGCGGTAAGAAGTCGGTAACCCTGGTTTTCATTCCTTTCGCTTTCACCAGCGTGTGCAAGGGCGAACTGTGCGAGATCCGCGACAACCTCAACTCGTTCAAGAATGCGGGCAACGAGATGCTCGCCATCACGTGTGACCGCAAACCGAGCCTCGCCGAGTGGAAGCGCCAGGAGGACTTCAACTTCACGATGCTCTCCGATGGCTGGCCCCACGGAGAAGTCGCACGCTCCTACGGATGTTTCAACGAGGACCTGGGGTGTGCGGAACGCATGACCGTGGTGATCGATCGCGACGGAAACATCGCAGACAGCTTCGCTTCCGGTGGGCTGGGAGAAGCACGGAGCTTCGACAGCTACACCAACGCATTGTCGAAGCTCTAGGAACTGAACCGGCGAACCATGTGCGCCCCACCCCGGCTCCTCGGGTAGAGGCCGGGGGGTTCGCCTCAAGTCGGTTGCGTGACCTCGGCGAGTATCGCTCTGAGTTCGGCGGTGCGTTGGGGCCAACCGAAACTCGACTCACACAACCTCGCGCCTGCTTCGCCCATCTCGTGGCGGCGGCGTGGATCGGCCAGCAGGTCTCCCACCGCGCGGCGACCGCACCGCCGTCGGTGCCGTCGACGAGCAGGCCCGTCTCTCCGTCGCGAACGGCATCGGGGACCCCTCCGATACGCCCGGCCACCACGGGCACTCCCACCGCCTGGGCCTGGATGAACACGATTCCGAAAGCCTCGACCTCACGACCCCCGTGGCGCTCCCGGCACGGCATGGCGAAAACATCACCGGCCGCGTAGTGCGCTGGCAGTTCCTCGTCGGAAACCTGGCCGGTGAAGGTGACCCAGTCGGCAACTCCACCCTCGGCGGCCCGACGGGTCAGGGCCTCGCGGTAGGGGCCGTCACCGACGATCATCAAGCGGGTGCCGGGAACACGCTCGCGCCAACCCACCAGTGAATCGATGAGCACGTCCTGACCCTTGCGTTCAACCAGACGTGAAACGCACACCACGAGCGGTGAGTCACCCAGTCCCCAGCGTTCCCGGATGGGCGATCCGTCGACGCTGGCGTGGAACTCCGCCGGGTCGACCGCGGGCGCCAACATGTGATGGCTGGGATGTGACCCGAACGCCGGCTCGAGAATGCCGCGACACCAGTACGACACGTACGTGAGCGCATCCAGACGGGCACCGATCGCACCGAGCATCAACGGACCGGGGGGCATGCGGGCGGCGGTCACCTCGAGTCCATGTGTGAAACCGACCGAGGGCACCCCGGTACGGCTACGGATCGACCCCGCGAGGATGCCGAGCGGGAATGCCGCACCGAAGAGCACCACGTCGATATCGAGGTGTTCAACCAGACGCACTGCGTGACGCGCCACGTTGGGTGTTGGCAACAACACCGAAGTGCGCTCCCGCACGACCTCATAGGACGCCTGCAGGTCGTGTTCGTCGGCGCCCGCATAAGTGGAGCCCAACAGCGTCACGTGATCGCCCGACGGCAACCAGACCGCGGCACAGCTGGTCGACGTAGTACTGGATGCCCCCCACGCGGGGTGGAAGGTCGTTGGTGACTACGAGTATCCGCAACTCAGAACCCCGAGGTCGTCTTGGAGGAGGATGGCTGTTGGAGGAGGATGGTTGTTCTAGGAGGCTCCGGGCGACGCGACGATCAGCCGAGCTGCTCCCCGAAGAACGCGATCGTGTCAGCCCATGCCTTCGCCGACTCATCCTCGTTGTAGACCTCGGGCCGGGTGTCGTTGAAGAAGGCGTGGTCCACCCCGGGGTGGATCTGTATCGAGGCATCCCCGCCTGCATCGCGGATCTCGGTTTCGAGTCCGCGCGCCAGATCCGGGCCGAAGAATCCGTCCAACTCCGCGAAGTGGCCTTGCACCGGGGCCTCCAGCTTCGAGAAGTCGGGCTTTGCTCCCTCCCATGGAATGAGTCCGTAGAACGGCACCACGGCACCCACCTTTGATCCCGAGTAGGCAGCCGACACCAATGCCAACCCTCCACCCATGCAGAACCCGATCACGCCCACACGATCGCCGGAGGTCTCGATCGGATGCGATCAGGTAGTCGATTGCGGCGTCCATGTCCTTGGATGCAGCTTCGACGTTCAAGGCCATCATCAGCTTGCCCGCCTCGTCGGGTTCGGTAGTCGACTCGCCACGGAACAGATCCGGGGCGAGAGCGGTGAACCCGGCCGCGTGCGAACCGGTCGCACACATCGGTGATGTGGGGAACCAGACCCCACCATTCCTGGATCACGAGTACTCCCGGGCCGCCGCCGGAGGCGGGTGCCAGGTAGCCCGGACATGATGAACCATTCACTGGAAACTCGATCATCTGACCCATGGCGGCAAGGTACCACCCAATCGAGCGGGGTATCAGCCGGCGCGCTCAACCATCGAGGGTGAACAACTCGGGTGCCACCGGACAGCCACGGTCCTCGATCGCGGCCACCGGTACCGGGCCGTGGGGCCCCACCACGTGGGTGAACCCGCCGAGATCCACGAACACGCCCGGCGCGCCGCCGGGATCACCGTTGGTGCAAGCCAGCTCGAGTGCCTCGAACATCTGGGGGTTCAGTCGGGTGCCCACCCCCGCGACCAGCCACCGTCGGCCGCCGGGCTCGGGGGTGACCGAACACGGGGGCCGGTCGGGTCCCAACAGGACGCGGCCGCGCGCCCACAGCGCGTGCACGTGCCACCTCGACCGGGCGCCCACCGGTCGCCTCATCGCGGTCGGGATCGGTCGGAACCTGTTCACCGAGGGCGTAGGCGAACGCTGCTTCGGTGGGGTCGTCGTCGAGCATCGAGAGCGTCTCCTGGGCAGTCGCCCACAGGTCCTCGGCGGTCAACAACCGGGCGCACGACCACCACAGCGGCCCACACCCAGGTTGACGGGCGAGGATCCTGCGGCATCCCGCCACCAGAGCAGCGGGGTTGTCCGCGAAACTCATCAACGACGCCGGTTGCCTCGAGCGCGAGCAGCTGATCATCAACACCGACGGCCCGGGCAACGAATCGGAGCCTCTCAATCGGATGCACCCGGATCACTCTAGAACTGTGGGGAGTTGTCCGCGCTGCGCTATCGTCGCCCATCGTGAGCGCCGATTCCGTAGTGACGCCACCGGCCGAGGTGGAACTCAAGCCCCTCGGGGGCGAGCCGGTGTCCCTGGCCAACCAGACACGCCTGTTCCAGTTGCTGGCAGTGGTCCTCGACCCCTACACCGAGGAGTCCTCATGGCTGTTGCGTACAGCCGCACGGATCCTCGAGGAGTTCGCCGAGGCCGACTGCCGTACGGCGTGGATCATCACCTGCGGCGAGGACGACGCACGCACATTCCTCGGCCCCTACACCGAGAGGTTCCTGACCTTCTGCGACGAGGACCGCTCCGTGGTAAAGGCGCTGGGGCTCTCGCAGCTCCCCGCGCTGGTGGCAGTGGGCACGAACGGTGAGGTGATCGGTTCGGCCGATGGTTGGGATCCGCCGGCGTGGCGGGAGATCACCGACGAGATGTCGCGGATCCTCGCCTGGACCAAACCCGTCTTCCCGCTCCCGGGTGACCCCATCGGGTTCCCCGGAACTCCCGCCGGAGGCTGACCCGCCCTCGTTCTGAGCGCTGTGGCGGTGACACAGTGCACCGCGAGAGCGCTCAGAACGGATCTCAGCGGGCGATCCAGCCGCCGTCCACGGTGAGGATCTCACCGGTGGTGAACGACGATGCATCACTGGCCAGGTACAACAGGGCGCCGTCGAGTTCGCGGAGATCGCCACCACGCCCCATGGGCGTGTTGCGCTCGATGAACTTCATCGAGCCGGCATCGCCGAACATCTGCTCATTGGTCATCTCGGTGGGAAACCAACCCGGCGCGATCGCGTTCACGCGCACGCCCTTGCGGCCCCACTCCGCCCCGAGCGCACGCGTCAGGTTGACCACACCACCCTTTGCGGCACAGTACGAAACCTCCTTGATGGGAGCGGCGGCGACCTGGCCGAGGATCGAAGCGATGTTCACTATCGAACCGCTGCCCACCCCGAGCATCCCGCGCCCCACCAACTGCGAAAGGTGGAATACGGCAACCAGGTTGATCTCGAGGGTCCACATGAAGTGCTCCAACGGTTCGTCCTCCGCCGGGGCGGGAGTGCCGTAGCCGGCGTTGTTCACCAGTACGTCGAGGTGACCCGACACCGAGGACGCCTCGGCAACAAGGCGCTCGCGGTCCCCGGGCACCGTCAGGTCGGCTGCAACCACCGAGACCCGCTCCCCGAGTTGCCCGGCGAGCTCCCTGAGACGGTCCTCGCGTCGGGCGGTGATGACCACATGGGCACCCGCGGCATGAAGGACCTCGGCGAAACGGCGACCCAGCCCCGAGGACGCGCCGGTCACCAGGGCCACCCGCCCGGCGAGGGTGAACAACTCCGCCGGGCTCACCACACCACCATCGGTTGCACCTCCGACAGTGATGGCTCCGGCGTCGTCGGTGTTGCTGTCCGGAGCGTGATCCGAGGGGTTGGACTGTGCAGTCGACATGGCGGCGAAGGTACCAGCAAAGGCCTGCACCGGTTCCCACGCGGGTACCACCGCGCCAGCGGTACGCTCGACCCCATGTCAAACCCGACCGTGCCTGAGGAATCCGCCGATGACCGCGACGGGTTCCGGCGGATCGAGCATCTCCATCCGGGGGAACACCCGATCGACCTGGGTCTGACCCATGTGGCACTTCCCGTGACGGACCTGGACCGCAGTGTTGCCTTCTACTCCGAGTTCGCAGACATGGAGGTCGTCCACCAGCGGGGTGAACCCGGCGAGAGAGTTGCGTGGATCTCTGATCGAACCCGACCCTTCGTGGTGGTGCTGTTGGAACGCAGCGTCGACCACCGTCTGGGCGGATGGTCCCATCTCGGAGTGGGACTCGGTTCACGCGAAGCGGTCGACGAGAGCCTGGGTCGTGCCCTGGCAGCGGGATACGAGGTCCTGGGTGCGTTCGACTCGGGCCCACCGGTTGGCTACTGGGGCATCATCGCCGATCCCGATGGGCACAACCTGGAGCTCGCCTTCGGCCAGGAGGTCGGATTCACCGTCACCAGTGCCGGCTGAGGGTCAGGGGTGCAACGGAGCATGGACGCTGAGCCATGCATGCATCGCGATCCCCGATGCAACCCCCGCGTTGACCGATCGGGTGGAGCCATACATCGTGATCGACCGCAGTTGCGCACACCTCTCCAACGCCTCGGCGGAGAGCCCCGGCCCTTCGCTGCCGAACAGCAGCACACATGCCGCGGGCAATGGTGAACCTTCCAGGGGAACCGAGCCGCAGGTGTTGTCGATACCGACGACCTCGAGGCCCCGGTCACCGGCCCAATCACCCAGGACGGTGGCATTCTCGTGGTGGTACACATGGCAGTAGCGATCGGTGACCATCGCTCCACGTCGGTTCCAACGACGCCGTCCGACGATGTGGACCGCGGCCGCCCCGAACGTGTTCGCATTGCGGACGACGGTGCCGATGTTGAGATCGTGAACCCAGTTCTCGATCGCCACGTGAAAACCGAACCGGCGTGTGTCGAGTTCTTCTACGATCGCCTCCACGCTCCAGTACCGGAACTCGTCGATCACGTTGCGTCGGTCACCGTTGGCGAGCAGAACCGGATCGAGACGCGGATCATCAGGCCAGGGATCGGGGTGACGGCCGACGCCGACCTCTTCATCCGATGAGGAGGAACTCATGGAGGGGCACCGTACCAACACCTCCGCCAACCTCTAGATTGAGCAGGTGACCCAGCCACCGGTGCCCCCACAGAACGCCTCCGATCCTCGGGACACTCCGGCCCCCGAGCAGACACCGGCCCCCCAGCAGATCCGGTGGGCCGCCCAGGTACTGAACGGATACAAGATCTACGGCGAGGGAGACAACGAAGTTCGTGCACTCGACGGGATCACGGTCGGATTCGAACCCGGCCGGTTCACTGCGATCATGGGTGCTTCGGGCTCGGGCAAGTCGACGTTGATGCAGTGCGCGGCCGGGCTCGACCGCCTCACCTCGGGTCAGGTGATCATCGGCGATGTCGACATCACCGGACTGAACGAGAAGAGCCTGACCTTGCTACGTCGGGAACAGATCGGATTCATTTTCCAGCAGTTCAACCTGCTTCCCACGCTGACCGCAGCCGAGAACATCACGTTCCCCCTGGAGTTGGCGGGACGAAAGACCGATCAGGCGTGGATGGACGAGGTTGTGGCCACCGTCGGGTTGGCAGACCGCCTGTCACACAAGCCCTCCGAGCTTTCCGGCGGCCAGCAACAACGGGTTGCCGTGGCCAGGGCGTTGGTCGAGAGACCGCAGATCATCTTCGCCGATGAACCCACCGGAAACCTCGACTCGCGCGCATCAGGTGAGCTCCTGGTGTTCATGCGCGACGCAGTGGATTCGATAGGACAGACGGTGGTGATGGTCACCCACGAGCCCGTCGCCGCCACCTACGCGGACCGGGTCCTGTTCCTCCAGGACGGCCGGCTCGTGGACGAGCTGTTGGAACCCACGACCGAAACCGTCCTCGCCCATCTGGGCTCGATGGTCGGTTGAGGGCCCGCCTGTGTGGAAGCTGACGTTCAGGAACCTGCGCGCGAACCTCACGCGTCTCATATCCACCGCGGTCGCGGTGATCACAGGCACTGCATTCGTGGCCTGTGGGCTCGTGCTCACCGGGGCAATTGCAGGTGCAGTGGAGGGCAACGTCGCGCAGCAGTACGCGGGCGTGGACGCTGCAGTGACGCCCGCTGCACCGACGAACGACCAGGGCCCGACCGACCTCCAGGGCGTCGATGCCAGCCTCCTCGGTCCGCTGCGGGACCTGCCGCAGGTCGCTGCAGCCGCGGGAGAACTCGTGGCACCGGCGCGGATCCTCGACGACAACGGTGATGCGTTCCGTTCCCAGATGCTCGGGCGCGCCTGGATCGTCGATGACGCGCTGAACCCCTTCACCGTGGTCGACGGCCGCGCCCCGCAGGGAGACGGTGAGATCGCGGTGGATCGACAGACCTCTGCCGAACACAACGTCGACATCGGGAAGTCCTACGTGCTCGCCACACCCTCGGGACCGATCAAGGCCAAGGTGGTGGGCGTGACCGAGTTCGGTCGGGCCGCATCGGTCGACGGCGGCGGCACGGTGTTCTTCGCCCCCGATGTTGCGATCGACATACTGGGTGCCGGGTCGGACAAGTTCGGCCAGATCCTCATGCGCACCGATGGATCCACGGCTGAGCTGGTGACGGCTGCGAAAGCAGTGATCCCGCCCAACGACACGGTGCTCGACGGTCCCGCGTTCATGAAGCGTGCCACTGCGGACACCCAGGCGTTCGTCGATTTCCTGCGGCCGGTGCTCCTGGGTTTCGCGTTCCTGGCACTGTTCGTGGCCGGCTTTGTGATCTACAACACATTTTCGGTGGTTGTCACCCAGCGATCCAGGGAACTCGCACTCGTGCGCTCGATCGGAGGCACACCCGCACAGGTGCGCCGGTCGCTCCTGGGAGAGGGGCTGCTGTTGGGATTCGGTGCATCGGTCGTGGGCATGGCATTGGGAGTTGCCCTCAGCTGGCTGCTGGGCTGGATCCTCGAGCAGTTGGATGTGGGCCTGCCGAGCGCCGGCTTCTCACTGTCGCCGTGGACCGCGGTGATCACTCTCGTCGCCGGCACCCTGATCACGGTCATCTCGGTGACAATTCCAGCGTTCCGCGGGGTCGGACCCGGCCCGTCGAGGCCATGCGCGACACCGCTATCGACCATTCGGGTAGCTCCAGGTTCCGCCTCTACATCGGCGCCGCCCTGCTCATCGCCGGAATATCAGCGTTGTTGTTCAACCGCTTCGTCAGCTCCCATCCGGTGATCCTCGGGCTGGGAGCGCTGGCGTTGTTCTGGGGCGTGGTGATCGGTGGTCCGCTTCTGGCTCGCTTGTTCGGACGCTTGATGCGTGTCGTGTTGAAGCCCAGCCTCACCGGGCGCGTCGCGGCCGAGAACCTGGTGCGCAACCCCAAGCGCACAGCCACAACCGCCAATGCCCTGGTGATCGGATTGTTCCTCGTCACCCTGGTGACGGTGTCGGGAACCGCCCTGCGCGACTGGTCGATGAGCGAACTTGCCAAGTTCTCGGCATCGGACTTCATGGTCGTAGGAATCACCCCGATTCCGAGCGATGTGGTCCAGAAGATCTCCGACCTGGATGGTGTGGAACAGACTGCGCCCGTACGCAGCGCGGAGGTGACCGACGCTTCGGGGACGACGGCCCAGTTGAGCGGCGCCAACATCGATGAGCTCGTCGACACGATGGGACTCAAGGCGTCCTCTGGTTCCCTGGCCGCTGTTGCAGCCGGCAAGGGTGCAGCCTCGACAGGTTTCGATCAGATGGGAGCCGGAAGCTCTGGAGCGGCCCCATCCAGCACTGTGCCGTCACAGCACTGCGCCATCGAGCACTGTGCCATCCAGCACGGTGCCATCCAGCACTGCGCCATCGAGCACAGTGCCCATCGAGCACAGGCCCATCGAGCACAGGCCCATCGGGCACGGACCCGTCCCAGGAGGGACCCACGCTGGACATCGGCGGATCCGGCACCTCGACCTCGGAAGCATCGGTCGGGCAGGTGTACCTGCTGAAGAACACGAAGGGCGAGACGATCGAGGTACCCGTGGCCGCCGTGCTGGATCTCCAACTGGACACCCTCTTCCTCGGCACGCTCGTCAACAACGGCCTGTTCACCGAGATCGCCGGCGAACAACCCGTCAGCCAGGTCTACATTCGTGCGGACCAGAACAAGATCGACCAACTGGGTACCGATCTGGACAACCTGTTGGAGGACTACACGGGAATTCAGGCTGTGCCGGGCAACTTCATCGGACAGATCCTCGGCCGGATAATCGACTTCATGATCGCGGCTGTGAACGGCCTGCTCGGGCTGTCAGTGGTGATCGCCCTGATCGGCATCGTCAACACCATGAATCTGTCGATCCATGAGAGACGTCGCGAGCTCGGCATGGTCCGGGCGCTCGGGATGTTGAAGTCCCAGGTCCGCTCCATGGTGCGCATCGAGGCATTTGCCATGGGAATCCTGGGGACCGTTGTCGGGGTGGGCGCAGGAGTTTTCTGTGGTTGGGTGGTCATCGGATCGATCACCGACACCTCGATTCCACTGGCCTGGGGACGGGTCGGGCTCATCACCTTGGTGGGTCTGGTCATCAGTGTGCTGGCCTCTCTCTGGCCCGCACACCGCTCCACCAAGGTGGACATGCTCGAGGCGATGGCCGCGACGTGAACCGCACCTCGGCCCCGCACTCGTGTTGTCGAACACCGGCCATGTCGAACATGGATGATGTAGGCGAATGAAGCCAGTCGATCGTGGGTCCCCGCTGCCGTTGTGGTCCCAGGTGGAGACCGATCTGCGCGGGCGGATCGATTCGGGAGAGTTTGCCGACCGGTTCCCGACCGACGAGGAATTGGTCGAGTCGTACGGAGTCAGTCGCCACACCGCTCGGGAAGCGGTGCGACGCCTGTGCGCGGACGGGATCGTCGTGCGAGAGCGCGGCCGCGGCACCACGCTCGCGGATCCTCGGGCAGAACGCCCCCTGGATGCCATGTACTCGCTGTTCGAAGCGGTCGAGGCCAGCGGCATCGAACAGACGTCGGAACTCCTCGCGGAGACCGAGGGGACCAATCCGGAGGCTGCTCTCGCCCTGGGCCTTGCCGAGAACGAACCCCTCGTGCTCATCGAACGTCTGCGACATGCGGACGACGAGCCGCTGGCGCTGGATCGCGTGTGGCTACCGGCATCCGTCGGTCGGCCCCTGCTCGGTTCGGACTGGTCGCGCACGTCGCTGTACTCACGCCTGGCCGCTACAGGCGGCTCCAGACCTGACGCTGGTTGGGAACGGGTACGGGCCGTTCTCGCTGCCCCCGAGGACGCCGGCCACCTGAGCCTTGAGCCTCCCGCTGCGGTGTTCTGCCTGGAACGTCTCGGCCGTGTGGGTGAGCGCTGTGTCGAGTGGCGGCGCAGCTTGCTCCGTGCTGATCGATTCGCCGTGATAAGTCAGTTCGAGCACGGTCACACCGAGGCCACGCTTAGGCTCAGCCCGTACGGACAACGTTCCACCTGATCCACCGCCCGGACGTCGGGCACCGGTGTGAAACCTCACAACGCACCCTTCTTGACATATGTCCATATGTCCGTACAATTCGATATATGCACATTCTCCTGATCGTGGTCGCTGCGCTACTCATCGGACTCACACTCGGCGCGGTGGGTGGTGGAGGGTCGATACT
Source organism: uncultured Microthrixaceae bacterium (assembly GCA_963805905.1). Classification (GTDB taxonomy): domain Bacteria; phylum Actinomycetota; class Acidimicrobiia; order Acidimicrobiales; family Microtrichaceae; genus JAMLGJ01. The sequence continues at coordinate 612,925 of CAWDVV010000001.1, read as the reverse complement.
CGCCGTGCCGGTACTCGTCGGCATCGCCGGACTGTCGGTCACCGAAGCGACCACGGCATCACTGATCGTGGTCGGCACTGCCGCTGTCATCGGCCTCGTTGCGTCGCTTCGATCCGCCACTGTACGAATGGGGATCGGCATCACGTTCGGAGTCGCAGGGATCGGTGGGGCCGTGCTCGGCACCCAACTCAACCGGGGGCTCGACGAAGGCGTACTACTGATCGCGTTCGCCGGGCTCATGGCCATCGTGGCCGCACGGATGGCCATGAGCCTGCTCACGACCCCGACGACGCCTACTACGCCCGCCGTTTTCGGGGAGCGCGGAGTTCTCTCGCTACCTGGGAGCATTCAACCGGCGACCGCTCTCTCAGCTGACGGATCCCTCACTGGTGGCGCCGGCGACGACATCAAGCGTCACGTCGACCTGGCGGAGGCGAACCCAGGGGCTCATGGAACGAACCGCGACTTGGGCTCGATGAACACCGGTACCGTTGTGAGAGTCCTGCTGGCTGGCACGCTCGTCGGATTCCTCACCGGCCTGTTCGGTGTCGGCGGCGGATTCGTCATCGTGCCGGCCCTGATGTTCCTGCTCGCATTCGACATCCGATCTGCAACCGCGACTTCGCTACTGGTGATCTCGATCAACAGCGCCGTGGCACTGGCGATGCGAGCCGATGTGTCAACTGTGGATTGGGGCGTGGTGGCGCCCTTCACCGCTCTGGCCGTTGCAGGTGTGCTGCTGGGCCGACGTGGTCGCGGATCGGGTACCGACCCGGGCGCTCAGTGGGGCCCTGACCATCCTCATCGTCGCAGTGGCCATCTTCACTGCCATCGGAGGAATCAACCGGATCACCTGAGCACACCCATCGACCCGACCGGATCAACAACCACGACATTGAACGAACTGAACGGAGCACCCACATGAACTGTGGCACCATGACAACCGAACTCACGACAACCGAGCGCTCGACATCAGCGCCCGCAACCACAGAGCCCACAACGACCGCCACCGGCGAGAACCCCGAGGCGACATTGATCTTCGAACAGCACTACCTCGATTGCCTGTCACAGGCCTCCTACTTGATCGGCGACCCCACCAGCGGCAAAGCCGTGGTCGTGGATCCCCGACGTGACATCGGCGAGTACCTCTCCTCGGCCGAGGAACACGGACTTCAGATAGTGATGGTCATCGAGACCCATTTCCACGCTGACTTCCTCTCAGGTCACCTCGAACTGGCCGCCGCGACGGGTGCCGAGATCGGCCTCGGCGAGGCAGCAGATGCAGAGTTTCCACACCGGAAGCTACGCAACCACGAACGCATCCAGCTCGGCGAGGTCGTCCTCGAGATTCTCCACACACCCGGACACACCCCCGAGTCGATCTCCATCGTCGTCTGGGAACACGAAGAGGACATCGACGACCCCGACAAGGCACCATTCGGGGTACTCACGGGAGACACACTGTTCATCGGTGATGTCGGACGGCCGGACCTGCTGGCGTCCGTGGGAGTCACCGCCGACGAATTGGCCCGCAGCCTGTACGACTCGTTGCGCAAGGAGCTGATGGTCCTCCCCAACGAGACAAAGGTGTTTCCCGGCCATGGTGCAGGTTCGGCATGCGGAAAGTCGCTGTCCACCGAGACCGTGTCGACCATCGGCGAGCAGCGACTCTCCAACTACGCGCTGGCAGACATGACTCCCGAGCATTTCGTCGAGGTGGTCACTGAGGGCCAACGTGCCGCACCTGGCTACTTCAGCCACGATGCGGCCCTCAATCGCAAGGACCACGGCCTGCACCACGAGGAACACCCGTCGAAGCCACTCGACTTCGACGAGTTCGTGGCCCTCCGCGACGCCGGGGCACTTGTGATCGACACCCGCGAACCGAGTTCGTTCGCGGCAGCACACCTACGAGGTTCGGTCAACATCGGCCTCGAGGGCCGGTTCGCCGAGTACGCGGGCTCGGTTGCCCGTCCTGACGACGAGATCGTGCTTGTGTGCGATCTCGGAACCGAAGCAGAGGCTCGCACGCGTCTGGCGCGAATCGGGTTCGACAACCTGGTCGGATATCTCGGAAAATCCCTATGAGGTGATGGCAGCGCATCCCGAGGAGGTCGGCCGGGCGTCGCGGCTGACCGCCACCGAACTCGAGGCCCATTTCGACGACCTGCCCCACCTCATCACGATCGATGTACGCGGGCCGGGGGAGACCTCGGAAGGTTCCATCGAAGGTTCGATCCTGGTCCCGGTGAGTTGCCTACGCGACGAGATCGAGGATCTGGCCGGCCACAAGCATGATCCGGTGGTCGCGTTCTGCGCCGGCGGATACCGCTCGTCGATCGCTGCGAGCCTGCTGCGGGCGCACGGGTTCACCGACGTGAGCGATGTGCTCGGCGGGTACTCTGCGCTCAACTGAACACCGGCGCGGCTGATCCGGAGCTGCGCCGGCACCTACGCTCTGGCATGTGTGCGACACACTGGTGAGCCTGACCCACGACGGAGTGCTGTTCGCCAAGAACAGCGATCGCGACCCGAACGAGTCGCAACTCCTCGAGTGGCACGACAGCGGTGAACACGACCCGGATGCCGAGGTCGCCTGCACCTGGACCACGATTCCACAGGAGCGCAGAACCAACGCATTGGTGATCTCACGCCCCTGGTGGATGTGGGGCGCCGAGATGGGAGCCAACGAACACGGTGTTGTGATCGGCAACGAGGCGGTGTTCACCAAGGGCCGCGCCGAGCCAGAACCCGGCCTGTTGGGCATGGACCTGTTGCGCCTCGGGCTGGAACGCGCCTCCACCGCACATGAGGCGGTCGGCTGCATCATTGCGTTGTTGGAACGTTACGGCCAGGGTGGGTCGTGTTCGCACGAACACCCGCGGTTCTCCTACGACAACTCCTTCATGGTCGCCGACCCGGGTGGCGCCATCGTGGTCGAGACCGCAGGTCGGTCCCACGCGACAGAACCGGTGAGCGGGCGGTGTCGTTCCATCTCCAACGGGCTCACGATCCCGGGGTTTGCCGAAGTGTACGGCGACCGAGCCCGCAGTGCCGTCGCACAGGGCCGGGCGCGCCGCTCACTCACGACGGCCAGTCGCGCGCTCGGCCACCACCGTGGAAGACATGTTCGCGGCCCTGCGGAACCATGGACCCGCAAGCGGACTCGACCACACAGTCCCCAACCCACCCAGATATTCACCGATCAACGGGGCCCTCGCAGCACCCTGTGCACATGCAGGCGGCCTGTTGACCTCCACCCAGAGCACCTCCTCGTGGGTGTCCGACCTGCGTCACACGCCCAGGCACTGGGCCACGGGCAGTTCCGCACCATGCACGTCGTTGTTCAAGCCGGTCTCGGTCAAAGGGCCGGTCGACCTCGGGCCCGCTCCCGAGAACACCTTCGACCCGAGCACGATCTGGTGGCGCCACGAACGACTGCATCGGGCAGTGATGCGGCATCCGAGCGCGCTGTTGTCGCGCTACGGCGCCGAACGTGACGCCATGGAAGCGGCATGGGTGGCAGATCCACCAGACTCTTCGAGCGCGTTCGAGGCGGCTGACGACGCTGAGACACGCTGGCTCAGCACCGTCAACGACGCCATCGCGTCGAGGTCCGCCCCCGACCAGCGACCGTGGCTGGTGCGCCACCTGTGGCATCGCTGGAACGCCGAGGCGGGCCTCAGGTCGTGAGTGCCACGGTGTCGGAGCCGGTCGGCCAGTCGAACATGACGCTCGTAGCGGTGGGTGAGTTGCGGAAATGGGGATCAACGGTCTGGAACCGCACATTCATGCCATCTGCGGTGGCTTCGACCAACCCGAATCCCCGGCGCTTCCAGTCGACCCAGCGGAGCGTGGGCACGACGTTCGCGGTGAGGTCACTGGCGGCATCCGCCAATTCCGGATAGAAGCCCAGGGCGGTCGACGCCACCGAACCGCACACGAACTCCTGGGCCACAGCCGGGCTCGCCGCGTCCTCGATGTCGAGGTGTACCGGCCCCTGCCAGAAGGAGTGGATGTCGCCGGTCAGAACCGTGGTGTTTGCGATCGCGTCATCAGCCAGAAACTCCGTGAGTCGGTCGCGTTCGGCGCTGTAGCCGTCCCACTGGTCCAAATTGAAGTAGATGCCACGGTGATCGGGACCTGGTCCGAACAGTGGATCGTCGAGGTCGATCAATCGCAACGGGCTCATCATCACCTGCTGGGCGATGATCTTGTGTGTCACCCCGGCATCCTGCGCTCCGCCGAGCGTGTCAAAGAGCCATTCCCTCTGCTGGGCACCCATGATCGTGCGCTGCGGATCGTGCACCACCGATCCCGGCAGAACCGACGTGTCCACGAGTGTGTCCGCCTCAGGGATCGCATCTCGGAACTGGCGGGTGTCCAGGAGCGCTATGTCGGCCAGCCGACCGAAGCGAAGGCTCCGGTGGATCCGGGTGCCCTCGATCGGCCATATGGGCTGGTACTCGAACCACGCGCGGTATGCCGCCCCTGCGCGTTCGGGGTCGTCCTCGATGCTCGTGCGATCGTAGTTGTCGTGGAACTCGTGGTCGTCCCAGATGGGAGCGAACCCATGGGCTGCATGTGCCGCCCGGAGGTCGGGATCGGTGCGGTAGAGCTTGTACTTGGCGCGGTAGGTATCGAGATCCTCTGCTCGCCCGGTCGGGTCATCGCGCACGTCTGTGAGGGGATTGGTTCCGCTCGACTCGTAGATGTAGTCGCCGAGGAACAGCACGCCGTCGAGATCCGCGGTCGAGATGTGGCGCCACGCCGGGTAGTACCCCGAGGAGAACTTCTGGCAACTCGCAACAGCCATCCGCATCGAGCCGGGATCCGAATCCGGGTGGGGCAACGTGCGGGTGCGACCCACCGGGGACACCTCATCGCCCACCGAGAACCGGTACCAGTAGGTTCTCCGGGGCGCCAACCCCTCAGCCAGCACCTTGGCGCATCCATCGGTGGAGCCATCGATGGTGATCTGGCCCCGCGACACGATCGATGAGAACGAGGCGTCCGGGGACACCTCCCAGGCGACGTCGGCGGTCGATGCAACAGCGGGCGCGAACCTGGTCCACAAGACCGCCGCGTCGTGCCCGTGCAGACCCGAAGCGACCCCGCAGTCCCATGGACCATCCACCTTGTCCGGACCGGGATACGCAGAGCACGCTGCAAGGCCCAGCGCGCCTGCCACGCCCGTGGTCCCCAGAAGCAACCTCCGTCTCGTCAACTCGGTCATCAAAGCCCCCGTGCCCTTCGCCCGATCAGAGGTGTTCCAGTTCGTCTGCGCCCGGGCACATCGACGCTTCGATGCGTCGCCGGCTGCGTCGAACCTCTTCGATGATACGGCAGCAAGGTCGTCAAAGCGGCCCCGACCCGGCACCGCGACCACATGGGTGGGTGAATCCACCTACTGTTGACGTACTCCCATGAGCAAGATGATGACTTCGACGCGTTCCATGACCCAGCAGTCACCAGCCGTTTCCCCTGCGAACGGTGTGCCCACCAGTGCCGCACCCACTGCGGAGATGGGCTCATACGAGCGCGTGCGCTCGTACACCGAGGCACTTGCCGCGCCACTGGGCCCCGAAGACCAGGTCGTGCAGTCGATGCCCGATGCGAGCCCCACCAAGTGGCACCGTGCCCACACCACCTGGTTCTTCGAGGAGTTCGTCCTCGGTGGGCACCAAGGCTACGAACCCTTCGACGCCGACTTCTCCTACCTGTTCAACAGCTACTACGAAGCGGTGGGACCCCGCCAGCCGAGACCGCGGCGGGGAATGATCACCCGACCAGACGTAACCGAGGTCGGAGAGTACCGCCGAGCTGTCGACTCCGCCATGGCAACTGCTCTGGGCAGTGGGTCGCTCGACGACGGGGCGCTCGAGCTGGTCGAACTCGGGCTGCACCATGAACAACAGCACCAGGAACTGCTGCTCATGGACGCGCTGCACCTACTGAGCCAGAACCCGACCAGTCCCGCGTATGCCGATTCACTCCCCCATGGCGTGGCGGCATCCGCCAACCGCCTCCTCGACACACACGAACCCATACAAGGGGACCCGACCCGAACCAGACGCATCGAGCACGGGCGCATCGAACACGGTGGCGGCCTGGTCGAGATCGGTCACGAACCTGATCGGGCGGCCTCCCCGGCTGCCCGCCCCCACTGCTTTGCATACGACAACGAGGGCCCTCGACACAAGGTCTGGCTCGAACCATTCGCCATCGACGATCGACTCGTCACCTGCGGCGAGTGGCTGGAGTTCATCGAGGACGGCGGGTATTCACGCGCGGACCTCTGGTTGAGCAACGGATGGAACCATGCCCGGGCCAACGGTTGGGAAGCGCCGCTCTACTGGCGGAGCATCGATGACAGCTGGCAGGTGTTCGGACTCACCGGCCTGGCCCCACTGGATCCGGCGGCACCGGTGGCGAACGTGTCGTACTTCGAAGCCGATGCCTATGCACACTGGAAAGGTGCCCGCCTGCCCGGCGAAGCCGAATGGGAAGTTGCTGCATCGTCCACCCGGGATGGCGCGGCGCTCCAGCGGGACCAGTTCTTCGGAGCGCTCTGGCAGTGGACCCGATCAGCGTACGAGCCCTACCCGGGTTTCCGACCCGCAGCGGGAGCCGTCGGTGAGTACAACGGCAAGTTCATGGTGGACCAGCAGGTACTGCGTGGCTCCTCCTATGGCACCTCGCCCGGCCACGAACGCGTCACCTACCGCAACTTCTTCCCTGCAGCTGCCCGCTGGGCATTCTGCGGAGTCAGGATCGCTCATGACGAACGCTGATGAACCACCACTGACACGAGGCGCCCCAGAAACCATGGCCGATACCGTGAACGAACCGGGATCGATCAGGGTTGACGTGATCCTCGACCAGTCGACATGGTCGAACCACCTCGCACAGCAGACCCTCGAGGGTCTTCGCGACAACCCCCCGTGGATCCCGCCCGTGTGGTTCTATGACGCACCGGGCTCGGCGCTCTTCGAGGAGATCACACGTCTCGATGAGTACTACCCCACCACGGCCGAACGCGAGATCCTCACCGATCATGCGAACGAGATCGTCGCTCGGACCCGACTACAGACGCTGGCGGAGCTCGGTTCGGGGACCTCGGAGAAGACCGCACTCCTGCTCGATGCCGGTGAGGCCTCGGGTACCCTTCGCACGTTCGCGCCCTTTGACTGTTCCGAAGAGGTCCTTCGACGTTCGGCCGCCCAGATAGCGGGTTCCCGGCCACAGCTCGCCGTTCACGCAGTGGTGGGTGACTTCAACGAGCATCTGAGCCATCTCCCCACCGAAGGTATCTGCGTGCTGGCATTCCTGGGGTCCACCATCGGCAACATGGGCCCGCGCCAACGCAAGGGATTCCTGGCAGAGGTTGCCAACACCCTCGATGCCGACGACTGGTTCCTGCTCGGCACCGACCTGGTCAAACCGGCCACACAACTCATCCCGGCCTACGACGACCGGAATGGAGTCACCGCCCGCTTCAACCTCAACGCACTGTCGGTCATGAACAACGAGTTGCTGGCTAATTTCGACACGGAATCCTTTGAGCACCGAGCTGTGTGGAATCCCGATGAGTCGCGCATCGAGATGCAGCTCGTGGCTACCGACGACCAGTCAATCCGCCTCGCAGCCCTCGATGGAACCGATCTGGAACTCCGTGCAGGCGATCACATCCGCACTGAGATCTCCACGAAGTTCACGCCCGAACAGGTTCGGTCCGAGCTCGGACAAGCAGGACTCATCACCGAAGCAACGTGGACCGATTCACAGGAACGCTTTCTGGTCAGCCTTGCCCGCCTGGCGTAACCGGTCCCTCAACGAGTGCGGATCACTCGGTGTTGCTGCCGGTTGGTTCGAGTTCGCTGAGCGTGGTCCAGCCGTTCACGAATCCCGTGACATCGTCGGTGGGATCCTCGGTACCTTCGCAGTTGACATCCGTGAGATCGACACTGCTGTCGGTCGCCACCGGAACATCCACCTCACCCTGGATCGCCTGACCGGCCGGGCAGGTCGGCGTGTTCAGATTTGCGACCTTGTCGGTGCCGAGCTTGCCGTCGATCACTTCCTGGAGGTGTTCATCGAGCCAACCCATCGCGGCGGCTACCCCGCTCGGGAAGTCTGCCGGTTCACCGAAGCCCTGGCTGGTGGCAAGAGCAGGGACCCCCAATTGTGCTGCCTGTCGAGCTGCTCCCACGGTGCCCGACAGCGGGACCAACGGTCCGATGTTCTGACCGTCGTTGACTCCCGAGATGACGAGATCAGCCTTGATTCCACCCTCACCGAGGGCCCACTTGACCGAGTCTGCCGGAGTTCCGTGCACCGCATGCGCGGGGGTACCCGAGATCAGCTCGGCGTCGGTCACCTCGAGGGTCCCTTCGGTGGTCTGTCCCCCTTTGCCCGACTGGTTCTCGAACGGTGCGGCCACGACCACTTCGATGTCGCCGCGTCCGTTCAGTGCCGTCACGAGCGCGTCGATGCCCTCAGAGTCGACGCCATCGTCGTTGGTGACCAGAACGGTCGGCTTCTCCTCGGGTGCGGCGGTCGTCGTCTCCTCGGTGGTGACCGTGGTGGAGCTGCCGGCATCGTCAGAGGAGGAGCTGCTGCAGCCGAACCCGAACAGGGTTGCGGCCGCCACGAGTACGACGATTGGCCTGAGAACGGGATTGCGGCGCATCGGGACAATCTAGTGGAGCGTTGCGGCACCACCGAGGGACCGGGATCCGGCTACCAGAAGTGCCTCTATCCCCCGGAGGACCCTGGTTTCGCTGCCGCTTGCTCGGCCCGGGCCTTGACCGCCTTGGACGAGGCAGATGCGCGATCTTCGAGTCCACCGAACGCAACCGTTGCGACGGCTGTGAGCAGGATCGTCACGGCCAGGACGAATGGAACCGACCAAGCGGGACTGAGCCCCAGGTCGCCTGCCCAGCGCTGCGCGATGAGGGTGGTCGGCAGGTGCCAGAGATAGATGGTGAGGAGCCGCCGGTTGAGATAGCGAATGAACGGTCCGAGAACCCGGACGTGCATCGAGGCGTCGAGTTGGTGACGCAACAACATGCCCGTGGCGAGCCATGCTCCACCGAGTGCGGCCATCGAGATGCCCATCGCACTGGGGGACGTGGTGGCGTTGATCCCGATACGCCACCAGACCGAGACCGCCGCGACGCTGAAGCCGGCCACGACCGTAGCCACGAGCAACCGTGTCGAGGGGATGGCGCAGTCGTCATCTGCCCATGCCATGCCGGCAACCCAGGACATGGCATACGCAACGCCCACTCCGGTCTCGGTGGGTGCGAACAGTGTGGCAACCACCACCAACACGGCGAAGATCGCCATCGTTCCCATGACCGACCAACGGATCGCGGCACGGAACGGCACACTGAGAGCGCAGAACAGCAGGAACGTCCAGATATACCAGAGGTGTGTGGTGGTGCCCGGCAGCCAGTTGGTCAGCGAACAGACCGCGGCGAACACCAGGTAGACCCCTGTTGGCATGGCCAGGCGTTTGAAACGGCCCACGAAGACCGCCCAGGCCGAGCGGGTTCGAAGGCTTCGTCCTACGAGCGTGCCCGACACGAAGAACATCACCGGAAGCGACTCGAACCACTTCAGCCACGGCCAGGGAAGTGCGTGGTTGACCACCACCCGCGCCACCGCCACGGTGCGCATGACGTCGACGTACGCAAGGCGGTCGGACGGGATCGGCTTGGCGGGTACCTCGCCGGGCTTGGTCGGCACCCCACCGGGACCGGACGACGCGTCAACAGGAGCGACCGGCCCGTCTGTGGGTCTCACCCCACCATCGGGACGGTGTTCGCCGCCATGATCGCCCCCTGACATCACGTCACGGTCCCACCACCGCGCATCCGGTGTCAAAAGGTCGGTACTGGGTAATTCAGATCAGTCTGCGTGGTCGGGGATCACAAGGGGAGTTCGACGGTTTCGGTTCGGCGCGATGCCACCCGGTCACCGGGCAGAATCACGCCGGTGACGTTGAGTGGATCGGACGCATTGAGGCACATGGTGCGACCGTCAGCCTCGGTGCGCCGGATCTGATTGAGTCCGTCCACCGCTGCTGGAAGCGCGAACTGCTCACCGCTGAATCCATTCACGAAGCGGCCGCCGCGTACCAGGCCACGGGCCTCCATACGTCTGAGCGCCCATTGGATCTCCCGCCACCGCACCGCTGCGCCCTCATGCGCCGCTATGTCGTAGAACACCACACCCCAGCGCGCGAGCAGTTGATCGGCCCATGCCTCGGCCAGGTCCTCGCTGTCAGCACCACGCTCCGCGTTGGAGCCGGCGGGGGCCACGGACTCGTTGAGCTGGACAAGAATTGACCAGCGCCCGGCCGCTCGCCCCTGCACCCGCCCTCCACGGCGCAGCCGCGAGGGTCCCCGAGATCCAGGACCCCGCCCGCGTGCGCTGTTGTGTTGTCGTTGCCGGCCACGTTGGCTCAGCGCACGAATGGCGGCGAATCCGTCGCTCGTGAGCAACCCTCGCGCAACTCCATCCCACAGCGCATCTTCGATTTCACTGGGCAGGCGTCCTGTGTGTGCGGTCAACTCGCCGGCAAAGAGCGCTCCACGTTCGGCGATCGCCTCGATCACCTCCGCGGTGGCTCCGACATCTGGTATCGGTGGGTCCTCGTCCCCACGCAGAGCCGGAATGAGCCAGGGGAGATCGTCGCGGAATGCGAGCGTCACGGGGGTGGCCGCCGACGGAGCGGACGCCCGACGGTTGGGATCACCGAGCTGCGGCGTATCCAGTCGACCCCAGATGAGGTCTCCGCTGAGGGTGAGTTCGTCCAACCAGTGCGGGTCGTAGTCGCGCAATCGCGAACTGAGCACCTCGGACTCCCATGCGGCCACACCGACGGAAGCCCCCTGGAGTTGGGCCAGGATGGACTCGAGACCTGCGCGACCGCTCAGGAGGGACCCCGGTGCGACGTGTTGCCAACGCAACCAGAAACGCACCAGCTGGGCCGGGGAAACCGGCTCGACCGCTTGTCGACGATTGCGCCTCGAGTAGCTGTGCATACGCGTCAACAATCGACGTGAACACCATTGCGGCTCCTCCAGTTGCTCCCCGGTGTAATTGCCCTGGAGGGCAAATCCCGACGCCTCCAGGTCTGCCAGGCCGATGGCCACCTTCGATGGGGTCAAACCCGTGAGTTCGGCGAGATCGCTCGCTGTGACCGGACTGTGGAGCTCGAGGTGACCCCGCACGACATCTGAGGCAACCTCCTCGGGTTCGATCTCGTCGGCGGGCCGGTCTGACAGGAGCACGGATACCGCAGCGGCCGACTCCGCGGTATGCCACTGCTCTCCCCCCGGTGGCCTGATAGGTGTGAGCCCTTCGGCATCGTCACCGTTCAGATGGACCCGTTGCACACGCCCGCGGGCCTCGAGTGCCACGAAGAGCGATTCCCACTCCGGTCGGGCATGGGTGAGAACCAACGCGGCGAGAAGATCATGTAGTTCGTCGGGAGTCGTCGGGTGCGGCGTGATCTCCGAGCGGACCTGGTCGATCGCTTCGGGTTGCAGGCGACCCAACTCCCTCGGATCGACCGGGAGGCCGCGTCGCAACGGCACCGCATTGGTACGACGGTCCTGCGCCTCACCATCATCGAGAAATGCATAGGGCCGGGCGGTGAGTATCTCGTGAGCCAGCAAGGATGGTTCGGTGGTGTCCCGGTAGTGGACCTCGACGGTGCCATCGTCGATTGCACGCCACAGCTGCCGCAACCCGTCCACGTCGAGGCCTTCGGTGAGCGTGTCGTGGACGGTCTGGGCCACAACAGGATGATCAGGTACCTCGATCGGACCGGTGACGTTCTCCTGACAGGCTGCTGCACCGGGGAACAACGCGGCCATCAGGTCATCGGCCTCCATGCGTTGAATCGGCGGTGGGTTCTTGCGACCTCCCCGGAACCGCAACACGATGAGCGACCTGTTCAGATTCCACCGCCAGCGCGACAGGAAAATCGGCTGGTCGAGCACTGCCTGGGTCAGCGTGGAAGTGATGTTGGCCTCGTTGAGGAACCTCGGGACGTCACTCAACGGAAAGCTGTGGTGGGGTCCGAGGGAGATGACGACGTTGTCGTCGTTGGCAGATGCCTGTAGCTCGAAGTTGAAGCTGCGACAGAACTTCTTCCGCAATGCGTAACCCATGGCCCTGTTGATCCGCCCACCCCACGGTGAGTGGATCACCAGCTGCATCCCGCCGCTCTCGTCGAAGAACCGCTCGAACACGAGGTGGTCCTGGGTGGGCAACAGACCCAGCGCAGCGCGCCCGGCCGCCAGGTAGTCGACCACGGTGTCTGCCGCCGCCTCATCGACTCCTGCGGTGTCGCGTATCCACGCCTTGGCGCCTTGGGGGTCGGCTGCAGCAAGGCAACCATCCACCCCGGCGCGCAATGCCGATACCTCAGCGGAGAGTTCCACGGTGCGGGCCGGGGCCTCGCCCATCCAGAACGGGATCGTGGGGGGTTTGCCGCCCGCATCGATGACCCGTACCTGACCCGAGGTGACCTGGCGGATCTGCCACGAATGGGTGCCCAGCAGGAAAATGTCGCCCGCCTGGGATTCGGTTGCCCAGTCCTCGTTGACAGTGCCGATGAAGGTCTCGTCGGGTTCCAACACCACCCGGAAGTCGCCCAGTTCGGGAATGGCCCCGCCGGAGGTGAGTGCAGCCAGACGGGCACCCTTGCGGCCACGTAGCTCGCCGTTGATCGCGTCGTGGTGGACATAGGCGGCCCGGGGTCCGCGACCCGTGAGCACCCCGTTGGAGACCAACTCGATCACTTCGTCGAAGCGTTCGCGCGAGAGATCCCGGTAGTGGTGGGCGCCACGGACCAGTTCGAAGAGATCGTCGGTGGTCCATTCAGCAGCTGCGGTCTCGGCGATGATCTGCTGGGCCAGTATGTCCAGCGGGGCCACGGGCGGTTCGACCGCGTCCAGGCGGCCTGCGCGTACGGCTGCCATGAGCGCGGTGCTCTCCACGAGTTCGTCCCGGGTCAGTGGGAACAGGCGACCCGTCGGGGTGCCCACCCGGGTGTGGTTGGAACGTCCGACCCGCTGCAGGAACGTGGCGATCGAACGAGGTGAACCGATCTGGCACACGAGCTCCACGGGTCCGACGTCGATACCGAGCTCCAGCGAAGCCGTCGCAACGAGGGCGCGGAGGTCGCCGGCCCGCAGACGCGACTCCACCCGATGGCGGCGATCCTTGCTCAGGCTGCCATGGTGGGCTGCCACCGCCTCCTCTCCGAGTCGCTCCCCGAGCTGATGGGCCAGGCGCTCAGCCATCTTGCGCGTGTTGACGAACACGAGTGTCGTACGGCGGCCTTCCACCAGTTCGGCAATCCGGTCGAGCACGCTGTCCATCTGCGCAGCCGAGGTGACCGCCTCCAACTCGCCCGCCGGCAGCTCGAGCGCCACATCGAGGTTGCGTTGATGACCCGAATCGACGATCTCCGCGGCCGGGGTGCCATCGCTGCGGGTTCGGGAACCCACCAGCATTGCCGCGACGGCGTCGATCGGTTTCTGCGTGGCGGAGAGCCCGACCCGCACCGGTGGTCGGTCACACACATGCTCCAGGCGCTCCAAGGTGAGACACAGGTGGGCACCGCGTTTGTCACGTGCCAACGCATGGATCTCGTCGATGATCACGGTCTCGATGCTCGCCAGGACGCCGCGACTTCGCTGTGCGGTAACCATCAGGTACAGCGATTCAGGAGTGGTGACGAGGAACGTTGGCGGCTTGCGAACCATCGATGCCCGCTCAGCCTGGGTGGTGTCACCGGTGCGTACACCGATGGTCAGGCCGGGAGCCTCCAGGCCCATTGCACCGGCGATGGCGGCGATCTCACGAAGTGGAGTCTCGAGATTCGTGGCGATGTCGACCGCGAGCGCCTTGAGCGGGGACACGTAGGCAACTTGCGCACCGGTGATCGATTCACCTGCTGAGTGGCGCAGGTAGAGGTTGTTGATGCACATCAGGAATCCGGCGAGCGTCTTGCCGGATCCCGTGGGTGCTGCAATGAGCGTTGAGCGCCCGGCAGCCAACATCGGCCAACCGTCGCGTTGGGGAGCTGAAGGGCCGCCGGCAAACCGGTTCTCGAACCACGCGGCAACTGCGGGATGGAACTCCACTCCCTCGACCAGATCGGAGCGCGTTTGCACCCGGGCCGAGAACAGCTGTGGCTCATCTGGCTGCGGGACTCCTGCTGACGAGGACTCGACAAGTGTCATGGAACCAACACCGTAGAACGACCGTGTGACACTCGCTCATCGCCCGGCCCCGTTCTGAGCGCTGTGGCGGTGGCCAGGCCACCGCCACAGCGCTCAGAACGAAGACCGCAACACCGGCACACTCTCAGCGGCTCACGAGCGCGCTCGGGTCCAGGTCGTCCACATCGGTGCGACCACACAGGCCCATAGCCACGTGGAGTTCGCGTTCCATGGTCTCCAACACCTGTTCGACTGCGCCCTGCCCACCCCCGGCGACCGCCCACGCCCACGCGTGGCCACCAGAACCGCCTTGGCACCCAGAGCGAGTGCCTTGAGGACGTCCAGACCGCTACGGATACCGCCATCCATGAGAACCACCGTGCGATCTCCCGCGGCCTCGACGACAGCGGGAAGCGCCGAGATCGTCGGGGTGGTGCTGTCGAGTTGTCGGCCTCCGTGGTTGGACACGACCAGCGCGTCGACTCCCATGTCAGCCGCTGTTCGCGCATCCTCGGCATCGAGGATGCCCTTGAGCACGAGTGGCCCGTCCCAGTGCTCACGGACCCAGGCAAGGTCATCCCAGGTGACCGACGGGTCGAACTGTGAATCGACCCAGGCCTTGAAGTCCTCCGGGGTGCTGGCCCCGGGAACTGCTTCTGTGAGGTTGCCGAACGTGAGCGGTTTGCCACCGAGACCGACTTGGCGCACCCACGTCAGGTGGCGCGCCAGGTCGATGCTCTTGAGCACGTTCGCAACCGGCCCGACCGGCACCGTCATGCCGTTGCGGGTGTCGCGGTAGCGCTCCCCCACCACGGGGAGGTCGACTGTCAGCACGAGAACCTCTGCACCGGCTGCCGCTGCACGCGCCATCAGGTCCTGGGCGAAGGAGCGGTCCCGCATGACGTACAACTGGTACCAGATCGGAGCGATCGTGGCAGCTGCCACCTCCTCCATCGAACAGATCGACACCGTCGACTCGCAGAACGCCACACCGAAGGACTCCGCTGCCCGGGCGGCCTGGACCTCGGCCCGTTGGGCGAACATGCCACCCAACCCGACCGGGGCGAGGATGACGGGGATTCGCAGCTCACGCCCGAGCACGGTGGTCGACATCTTGATGTCCGATACGTCGCGCAGCACCCGTTGACGCAACTCGATCGCGCCCAGAGCAACCTCGTTCTCCCGCATCGTCGATTCTTCGTAGGCCCCGCCGTCTATGTAATCGAAGAGTTGGCGGGGTAGGCGCCGACGAGCTTGTTCACGGTGGTCACGAACTGAGGCGGGCGTGAGATTCAGCGGGTGGTCACCGAGCAGGCGCATGCCCGGATGCTAACGAACCTCACGAACCGCAATCCGATCGCCCTGCGACAGGACCGATCGCAACGGTGACCCAGACCCAACGAACAGCCATCCCGCCTCGGTACCGATGCAGGCGAGATCAGACCGTGCAGAAGACTCGACCGGAGCATGCGGTTCGTGGGTCCACCCATTGGCTCGATTCAGTTTCAGGAACGTCATGAACCCGTCACGATTTCCCAACGCCGTCCATCGGCCGGTGCATACATACAGCTTGCTCCCGTAGAGATCGACTGGAACAGATGCTCT
Source organism: uncultured Microthrixaceae bacterium (assembly GCA_963805905.1). Classification (GTDB taxonomy): domain Bacteria; phylum Actinomycetota; class Acidimicrobiia; order Acidimicrobiales; family Microtrichaceae; genus JAMLGJ01. The sequence goes on along the minus strand of CAWDVV010000001.1, from coordinate 597,071 downwards.
GCGAGGGAGGGGGAGCTGTCCGAAACCGCTCTCATGCATCGTCGCAGTGCCTTGGTGACCCTGACCCGAGCCCGTTCCTCCTCCGCAGAGTTGGACACCACGTAGCTGCCTCCTGCGAGCGCGCGCTGGAGGAATTCGACCTCGGCAGCCTCCTGGACCTCGAGCACCCGACCGGGTTCGACAAGTTCCGCCAGACGTTTTCTGTATGCCCTGATGGCGGTCGCGTCCAGAGCCGGCTCCGAATGCCCTGTGCCCGGGGCGACTCCCCCACCCGGCGTTCCACTTCCCTCGAGTTCAACCGCACCGAAAGCCTCCCCCGGACTCCTCAACAGGCGCACCAGGTATTGCCCTCCCTTACCGGTCACAACCGCCGAACCCAGATCGTGGTGAAGAGCGAAACCATTGCCCCTGCGCACGACCGTTGGATTCCGGGAGCCGTGTGCAACAAGTTCGGCCCGAAGGTCCCCGGCAACCTTGATCCACCCGCCCATGTCATAGGACCTGAACTCCGCGGTCGCGGCCGAGGCGTCCTCGAAGGACGCCAACGGGTCAACAGAGGCGAATGCCCGGGCACGGTCGAGGCGAGCCAGGCTCTGCCACGGCCCCGGGGGCGCCCCGGCGATCACCTGATCGAACACCGGGCGCGCTGCGGCCAGGTCCCCGGTGGCCGCAGCGAGCCCGCCCACGACCCTGCCCACAGGGCCGTACGAGGCATACCCGGCACCATGGGTGGCGTCGAGGTGCCCGAAGGGCCCCAGGATCTCCCGGAGCAATCTGATCCGGGGCGCATCTTCCAATCCGATCGCGACCAACCCCAGCAGGTGCATCGTCACCAACCAGTTGAGGTCCCGCGGCACGGCCTCGAATTCATCCTCTGCAAGCGCATCAAACAGAGCCGCGGATTCTTCGAGGTGACCGGTTTCGGCCAGTGAGAACGCCAGGCCCGCATCCCAGTTGGCCCCCACCCGCGGCGACGAGGCCCGGATCGATCGCAACGATTCCAGCACGTCTTCGAGCCCTCTTCGCAGGTACCTCTCGATGGCAATCGTGACAGCCACGTTCTGGAACGAAAACGGTGACCCGGCAGCATCAGCGGTGGCGCTGATCGCGTCGGTGTTGATCCTGACCGCCTCGTCGAGGTGGCCATCGATCATCGCCAGGTTGGCCCGCCAGAGTTCCTCGCGCCTGGCGAACATCGGCAGTGCCCTGGCATCCGGACCGGCAGAGACTCCCGACACCGCCTCCCGTGCCCGCTCGACCTCGCCCGTCTGGAACAACCTCAGCACGCGCCACTCCGCTGACCGAACGCGCAATTCCGGATCCTCGAGGTCCGGTGCGAGCGTGTCGAGTTGGGCCACCAGGATGTCCACGCGATCCGTGGGGTCAGGTCCCCAGAGCGCGTACAGTTCACCGAGGATCGCAGTTGCCGCAGAGTCGGCGTCGCCCGAGTCCCGAGCAAGCTCGGATGCACGACCGATCAGATCTTCGCGACGTCGGAGATTGGCTCGAAAATCGGATTCCAGCCCCTCTTGATGCGCCCAGTACAGCGTGAGCGCGAGCCCCACCGAAGCCCCTACCTCCTCGGAGATGGACCGGGCAGCCGCAAGTCGACCCGTCCACTCCTGGATCAGGCCACTATCAGTGCTCGGAAGAGTCTCGACGATTTCCCATGGGAGCCTCGGGGACACCTCTTCGACCATAGGGGTTCGATCGCCACTTCCTCATCACTGGACCTCGCTGCGAACCCGCCCTCGACGCAGCACTGGTGGGACCTTGGGGACGATTCCATAGGATCGAAGTGTGGAATCTCCGCAATTGGACCTGGACAGGGCCATTCCAGACCGAACCCGCACGGACAACCTCCCGACCCCGCTCGCAGCGGAGGTCGACTTCCTCGCTGGACGGACGGGACCGTGGTTGGACGCGGATCAGCGGGCCTCGGATGCGATGAGAGCGTGCGCCCACGTCATCGAGGGATCCACCTCCGAAGCCATCATCCTCCTCGAGGGTCTCGACCTGGAAGCAGTGTCACCTCAGGAGCTGGTATCAGTCGCGTGGAGTGCCTCTCGTGTGGATGTTCCGAATCTCCACGAAGCAGTGCTGGAGCGGATCGACATGTGTGGCCAGGGATTCCTCATGCACGAGGGCGTTCCGGTGTGCACGGTGAGCATGCTGCGGGGACTCATGGCAATTGCAACCGGCAATCTCGACGAAGCTGCCGCATGGCTCAGGCTCTCGGTGACCGAGGGCGACACCAGGGCGCCCTTCTGGGGCGCGCTGGCCCGTGTGGAACTGGCCAGGGTCCAGCTCACGATGTCATCTGCACCCACTCCTCGAGCCAGGTACGACATCGGGGATGCGCGCCGGAATCTCGGTGCCGCCAGGACCTTCTTCACCTCAGCCGGGTACACACACCTGGGAAGGGTCGCCAAGTCCCTCCTGAGGCTCTGTGACGACCCGCAACCGGTCGCCGTCGGTCCTCCGGCGGACGATCGGAGCAGTGATCTGCCGGCCGCTGCTCCTCTCTTGGGAATCATGCACAAGGAGACCGCCGATCCGGCGGACAGATCCAATCCGATCTGGCACGTGGGTTTCGGGGTCCAACCGGCTGCCCGGGTTACCGACCGGCTGGGTCTCGCAGCGCTCGCTTACGTGATCTCGAACCGCCACCGCGAGGTTCCGTCGGTCGAGATCGGGGCCGTGCTGGACAACGGTCCCGTGTTGGTCGATGACGCCCGACCACACCCGCACGATCTGTCAACCCGCAACCGGGTGTCCGACCCTGCGGGTCTCCTCGCTGAACTCGCCCGGATGCACGACCCGCCGCGTTCAGGATCGACGGATCCGGGGGACGGCTCCGATGGCATGCATGCGCTGATCCGCGACGACCGACAACGTTCCCGCGTCTCGAAGCTCATCTCCCGCACCATCTCGTCCCTCGGCGAGGAACACGTCGCCCTGGCTGCGCACCTCTCCACACACGTGAAGACCGGGTACGTCTGCTCCTATTCGGCACCTCCGCGGGTGCGGTGGTTTCTGTAGTAGCTGGAACAACGGCCGTAGGTACGCATGCGTATCTCTCCGGTGCAGTCCATTCGGGGATCAGGTTGCGCCCGATTCGGCGTCACCCGGGCCCCGGCAGGGTGGGCCGGCATCAGATCCCGTCGTATCTCCTCGCTGAAACACGCGAGAGACTGCGATGGGGTGGCACCCAACTCCTCCCTGAAGCGTCTGGAGACCTGCTCGTAGGTGGCCAGCGCCTCTCCGCCCCGCCCATTTTCGACCAGAGCGCGCATCAACAACTCCCATCGATGCTCCCTGTAGGGCTCAGCTTCCACCATCACCGTCAACTCCGAAATCGCAGCCTCGTACTGGCCGGCGCCGAGACGCGCGGTGGCCAGGCACTCCTCGACGTGGAGACGCAACATGTCCAGTCGGTTGATCTCGAGTTGGGCCTCTGAATGGTCCATGAGCGAACCGAACGGTTCACCTGTCCACAAGTCGAGAATCCACTCCAGAACGTCAACGGCCTCCGCTGGTGGGAGGTCTTGTACACTGCCGATCCGTGCATTCTCCTCGAAGATCTGCACGTCGGTGACTGCTCCCAGGCGGTACCCCTGCCGAGCGGTCTCGATCAGATCTTCGCCGAATGTTCGACGTAGGCGCGCGAGCTGGTTCTGAAGGGACGACCGGGCGCTGGTGGGAACATTCTCGGGCCAGAGTGCGTGGATGAGTTCCCCGGTGGAAAAGGTGCCTCCCGGACGCAGCGCCAGTGCCGAGAGAATCGCACCCTGGGAACGTGTTACGTACTCGCCGTCGACACTCACGGTGCCGAAGACCCTGACACGGGGTTCCCCATCACCGATCGCGTTCAGATCACCACTCATTGTCAGCCCCATCGCCAAAAGTTCGCCTCTTGTTGGTGATATGTGACATCGGAGGCTCGCGTGGGACATCAGACCAACAATGCTCCAATCAAGGCCGTCCGCCGTATCGCGGTACCTGTCCCGGGCAGTGAGCCGGGACCCCGACCATGCGGCGCCGTTCCTAGCGGTTCACGCGCTTGCGAGCGAACATGTCGTCGTCGCCGCGTTCGAGAATCGTCTCGAGAGCGTCCTCGTCGTCCGCGCTGGCGATGCCGATGCTCACACGCACATGAACGATCGAGCCATCCACCGAGATCGGTCTCTCGATCGCCTCGCGGACGCGTCCGGCGAAACCTTCGCGCTGCGACACGTTCAACCCCGGTGCACCAACGGCGAACTCGTCACCGCCCAGGCGTCCGACGAAATCACACGGTCGTACCGTGTTTGCAAGCCTCGCGGCGACCGCAACCAACACCCGATCCCCGGCGTGATGCCCATGGGTGTCGTTGACGAACTTGAAGTCGTCCACGTCGAGGTACAGCAGGGTCAGGGGCAGGCCGTCCTCAGCGAGCGCCGACTCAGCCAGGCGCGACTCGAAGTGACGCCGGTTCGCCACTCCCGTGAGGAAGTCGATCGTCGCTGCCTCGGTCAGGAGCAGGTCATCGCGGTGGCGGGCGAACGCAATGGAAGCGAGACTCGCGACCCTGGACAACACGAGTCGGTCCAGTGGCGCTGGTCCTCCGGGCAGCGGGGCAGGGAGTTCGATGACCCCGAAGAGCGTCTCGCCGGTTGCCGAGAGTATCGGCAGGGTCCATATACCGTCTTCGACGAGCACATCACCGGCAAGGACTTCACGACATTGATCCAGGCGCACCCGGGGCGAGCGGGAGCTGGCGTCGCAGTCCCGACAAACCACCTCGGTCGGGCCATCGGCATCGTGTATCACCCATGCGAGGTCGACTCTGAACTGTGAACACACCAGGTCGGTGATCGCCAGGAGTACCGACTCGAGGTCGCCGCCCGCTCCCAGGCCCGCTATCACCGCATCCACGGTTTCTATCTCGGTTGCCGACCGGATCACCCCGAGCATCGTGCCCTCGGCGTCGAGAATCCGACCACTGGCACGGCACGGCACCCATCCACCATCGAGTCGCCGCACACGCACGGGGAACTCCGTCATGACCGACGCAGCCGGCTGTTCGATGACAGCCTCCGCGTTCATGACGACATCGTTCGCGAGTTCAACCGCCGAGGTGACATCGTCCGGATGGACCATGTCGACCACCGAGTGCCCGACGAGTTGCTCCGGCCGGAAACCCAGGAGGGTCTCGGACCCGGGGCTGGCCCAGTTGACCGTAAGCGACGAATCGAGAATCACGAGCAACACGGGGAACTGTTGGCCGAACGCGTGGTAGGCGAGGGCTTCGGATCCCTGCAAGCCGACACGTTTCTGATCCATCACAGTTATCCATCGGCCGGATTCCGGCGCAGATGAAGCTTCGGGTTTGATTGGACCGGAAGACCTAGCCGCCCGACCCCGGGGTCGATGTCGGTTTCAGCGGTGACCACACGGGATACCTCACTCCCGCGAGCCGATTGATGATGAAGCCCTGGATGACCAGAAGCACGACTGCGAGCATCAACACAGCGAGTTCGGGTGGCTGGCTGATGATTCCGAGCGACACGATCAGCGTGGTTGTTCCAGCCGGGGGATGGCGTACCCGCGCCCACACCATCAGTCCGCTGGTGACATGAGGCAACAGACGGCGGATGACGTCGACGGCCGATGAAGGTCGCCCCGGAGGCAACACCGGGCACGGGGAACGGGGGGGCGACCCGCCGTGTTGCGCCGGGCTCGGCGAACATATCGATTCCGATTATCTCTACTGGCTACTAGAGTGAGGGACGTGCCGACACTACAAGTACAGGCGAGGGCGCTGGGAGATCCGACGCGCCACGATGTGTTCCGCTACGTCGCGGATGCATCGACGCCGGTCGGCGTTGCAGAACTGACCGAACACTTCGGGCTCAACCACAACGCAATACGCCAACACCTGTCCAAGCTCGTTGACGCCGAACTGATCCTGGAGGCCACCGCCCGCCCCATAGGCCGTGGCCGCCCTCGCCTGCAGTACACGGTCAATCCGGCAGCCGAGAGTCGCTGGGGGGTGACCGGACCCTACGAACGACTCTCGATGCTCCTCGCCGAGATAGTCAGCACCGGTGAGGAGCCGATCGAGGTCGGGCGCAGGGCGGGCCTCCGCGAAAACCGCTCCTACCTGTCCGAGCCCGGCGGCAGAACGAGCGGGCAGAACGAGAGTGCCAATGGACCTACGGGTCGAGATGCCCTCGACGAGTTCGTCGAGGCAATGGCCCGTGAAGGGTTCGCTCCGGCGTTGCGCACGTCGGGCGATTCCGTGGAGGTACGCCTGGACGAATGCCCGTTCGCGTCGGCTGCGCTCGCCAATCCCGACGCCGTGTGCGAGCTGCACCTCGGAATGGCCAAGGGAGTCGCCGAAGCCCTGGGCGGGATCGAAGTCGAGGAACTCCGACCCAATGACCCACGCAAGGCCCACTGCCTGCTGCGCTGCCACGTGACCAAAGGCTGACCCAGCGACCTGTCAGCACTTGCGTTTGTCCGCCCCGGTCGTGGGTATTCCGGCTTCCGGTCGACCCGGGCGAAACCTAGAGAAGCGGAACGACCGAGATCACCAGGAGCAACACAACGATTGCGACCATCAGTATCGCCGCTGCCTTGCGGGGATGACTCGGCCGCCCCTGGGCGATCGACCGACGGCGGGGAGCGTTCGCTACCTGACGTGTCGAGTCTCGACGCTTCGAGGAAGTCGGGTCTGTGGTCACTCTTCCTAGTCTATTTCCTTCTCGTTGTACTTGGAGTACTGGGTCACGAACCCCATCATGCCGCCGAATCCGGGTCCACCGAGGAGGCCGGTGAACAGCGCCACCGCAAGCGCTCCCCAAGCGGAGCCTCCGAACACATAGACCGCCAGGCCGTACAGACCGCCGACGCCGAAGAACCCGATGAGGGAACCGAGGATCGTCCAGCGGAGTATGACCGATGAGCCCGACATCGTCGCGCCAGATGGTCGCACCGCGACTGCTGTTGCTGTTTCTTCTAGCATGGAGTGTACTTTAGACAGCCACGTCTTCGGGAGTCCACGTGAACCCGAAGATGTGCCTGGCCATGCCGGACATCACTGATGCTGCGTGCTCCTTGGCATGTTCGGAGGCCGGACCGCTCCAGGAGCTGTCGATGCTTCTGATCCACAGTCGATACCACCGATCACAATGCTCGATCCGGATCGGAGCGAGCGCCTGCAGATCACGGTGGGCGGCCATGATCGGACCGGCGTAATCGCCGGTGCGCATGAGAATCTGACACCAGTAGTCGACCAGTTTGGGAATGTGTTCGATCCAATCCACCTCGGCTTGTTCGGAGAACACGGGATCGAGCACCTCGTCGAAGATGATCTCCCGATAGAACTCCACCACCAGGTCATGGATCGCGCCGCGGTTGTCCAGATCGCCACACGGCGACACTCCGCTCAGTGCCATTTCGCTCGGCGTCGTCTTGCTCATGACTCCACCCCCGGACCCACGGGGATCTTGCCCACCAGTTGCGTATGGTGCACACGGGCCACGTTCTGGGCCAACCCGAGAGCCCTCTGCGCCAACGGACCATCCCATCCGATTTCAACGGTATCGGCGAACAGGTCCAACCAGCGTTGGAAGTGGGCGGTGGTGAAGGCCTTGCGCCCGTTGATGAGCGCATGAGCCCGGAAAGGGTTTCCCGTGTAGCCGTCGATGCCCAGCAGCGCTCGACACCAGAATGCCGTCAGTTTGGGAAGGTGCTCGCTCCAGTCCACCCGGGCGACGTCATTGAACATGGGTCCCAGAAGCTCGTCCTGAGCTACGTCCTGGTAGAAACGCCGCACCATCTCGGCGATCTTCTCGGGTGTGTCCAGATCTCCGTCCGGCTCGCTCGGTACTGCCGACCTGCTCATGTTCTCGCTCCGCCACCTCTCGGACTCGCCCGGCCTTCGCTCAGACTGCTCCATCTCGGAATCCCCACCTCCTCCGTGGAAGACCCACTCTGTCGCAGTCCGTTGACGGGTGCAATGTTTAGTTACATCAGTCACTAGATTATTAGCAGAGTTCGGGGTTAGGATGCCACCGATGTCCCACCGTTGCTGGAGAACTCAATGACCATCCCGACTACCGGCACCGAGTCCCCCGACCAGGTACCTCACCGCCCGGACCCGGAGCGGCCAGGCCCGGTTGGCGTGCGGTCGCGGTACCCACCGAACACGGCGGGTGGGGGCTCACCCTCGAACCGGGGCTCCTCGGGTTGTTGATCGCACCCGGCATGACCTCGCTGTGGTTGGCCCTGGCGGCAACCGTGGCATTCACCGCGCGCACTCCGCTCAAGATCGTGGCCGTGGACCTGAAGCGCAGCCGGATCCTCGATCGGACCCGACTCGCTGCACTCTTCGCCGTGTGCGAACTGGCGGTGCTGGCGATATTGGTCACGCTTGCGGTCGACGCCGCCCCACATCCCTTCTGGTGGCCGATCCTGATCGCCGCCCCGCTCGTGGCGCTTCAGGGCGCCTACGAGGTACGTTCCCGCTCCCGCCGCCTCGCGCCCGAGCTCGCAGGGTCCGTGGGCGTCTGCTCGGTGGCCGCGATGGCCGTGGTCGCCGACGGGGGATCCGCAGCCCTCGCCCTGGGGGTGTGGCTGATCCTCGCAGCGCGTGCCACCACCTCGGTCCCCTGGGTGCGCGGGCAGATCGCCCGCCTCCATGGACACCCACCCGATCACCGGGCACTGATCGGTAGCGATTCGGTTGCACTGGCATGTGCCGTCGGGGCCGCACTCCTGGACCCGGCCCTGATCGCGGGGGCCCTGACGCTGCCGGTCGTGATCGCAATTCAGCGACTCAGTGCCACCGGTAAGCCCGTACGACCCGCTGTCCAAGGCATCGTCCAGATGTTCATGGGGATCGGCGTGGTGGCGACAACGGCGCTCGGAGTGATCCTCGGTTGATCGCCACCTCACAGCAGTTGCACGACCCCACCGGAGCAACCGACACCTTGGATGAGACACCGGGCCTCGAATACATGACCGATCTGACAAGAGAACCGAAGGGACCCAAATTGACCACCACGACCCCGAACACCGCAATCGGCGTGAACTCCAAGTTGGCCGACATCATCAATGTTGCACCCGGATCAGCACGGGTCCTCGAAGGGTTCGGCCTCGACTACTGCTGTCACGGGCAGCGAAATCTCGAAGACGCATGTGGAGAGGCCGGGATCGACCCGGACAACGTTCTGGACTCGCTGGTCGAGCTCGACCTCCACGGCCAGGATGGCCCCGACTGGCTGGCGATGAGTGCCGGGGAGTTGGCCCGACACGTCGAATCGGTTCACCACGGCTACCTGCATGCCGAGATGCCTCGCCTTGCAGCCCTCGCGATCAAGGTCGCTTCCGTGCACGCAGAGCGACATCCCGAACTATCCGAGATACGCGACACGTACCTCGAGCTGCAAACCGAGCTGACTCCACACCTGCACAAGGAGGAACAGGTCCTGTTCCCCGCGATCCGCCGCCTCGACGGTTCCCACACGGAGGTCGAATTCCCGTTCGGATCCATCGAGCACCCGATCTCCCACATGCTGACCGAGCACGATGAAGCGGGCGAACTGATCGCCCACCTGCATGAGCTCAGCGGTGGGTACGAGTACGCCCGCTGACGGGTGCGCCAGCTACAAGGCGCTCTACGACGGACTCGCCGAGATGGAAGCCGATACTCACCTGCACATCCACAAGGAGAACAACGTTTTGTTCCCGATGGCACTCGAGTTGGAGACAACGCGGAACTCAATGACCAACTGATTGTCCTGCGGCTCGGTGGTTCGCCCGGACAATCAGTTGGGTCCATGACAGCTGGCATTTCGACTTTGATCACATATTACATCGCTATACGATGTAATATGTGACAACGTCCATCCACCCAAGATTGTCGCTCCGGGAGCTCCCCCGGATGCACAGCCTGCGGCGCATCCTGCCGCTGTTGATCGTCGGCGTCACCGCGGGCGTGATCGGTGCCCTCTACCTGGCGCGCTGCACGTGCTGCAGCACTGGTTCTGGCCCGGGGAGAACTCCTTGTCGATCCAGAGCCTCCTGTTGGTGGGCGTCGGTGTGATGATCGCGGTGACCTACCGATTCGTGGGTTCGGGCAGCAACGTAGAACTGCTGGTGGACAACATCCACGTGCTGGGCGGCGCGGAAACCGACAAGGGTGACCGCGGACTCATCCCGTTGTCGCTCATGGGGATCGCCGTCGGTTCGACGCTCGGCCCGGAAGCACCGCTCGTTCAGACCTGCGGGACAATGGGTTCCACGGTCGCACGCCGCCTCGGACTCGACCAGCCGGACGTTAGGGTCCTCACGCTCACAGGCATGGCCGCCGGATTCACGGTTCTGTTCGGAACCCCCGTCGGGGCCACGATCTTCGCCCTGGAGGTGCTGCACCGGCGCGGTCTCGAGTACTACGAGGCGCTCGTGCCCGCGCTGGTCGGCGGACTCTGCGGATACGCGGTATTCGTCGTCGGCACGAGCCTCGGGGTGAGGCCCGTATGGAATTTCACCCCCCTCGGCCCGATGAGGGCGTCTGATCTCGGAGCCGCTGTCATCGCAGGCGTTGCCGGAACCCTCATCGCAACCACTTTCGCCACGTTCGTCAGAATCATGAACCGGGCGACCCGGCGTGTACCCGGATGGGTCCTTCCCATCCTCGGCGGTATCGCAATGGCAGCACTCGGGTTGTGGAGCCCGTATGCGCTCACCTTCGGCGAAAACCAGATCCCCGAGTTGTTGATACCCGGCCTCGCTGCTTCGGCGTTGCTGATCGCCCTGGTCGCCAAACTGGCTGGAGCAGCAGCGTGCCTCACCGGCAGCTGGAAGGGCGGATTCATCATTCCGTTGTTCTTCGCAGGCGCAGCCGCCGGACAGCTGCTGTCCAATGCCTTCGGATTCTCGTCGGACACCGTATTCATCACGGCCACGATGGCAGCGTCGGTGACCGGCGTACTGAAGACGCCCCTCGGTTCGCCGCTGGTGGTGTCAGGTATGTCGGGCCTCTCGATGCTGCCCTCGGCACTCATCGGATCGATAGTCTCCCTTGGACTCTCGGGGAGGGTGAACGTGATCGAATCCCAACGCTCCCGTGAGGAACAGGACGACGACGGTGGGACAGAGGAGGTCGGACCAGCTGCCCGCGATGCGCAGGAGTCGACCGGGCCCACCAGCCGCCCGCGGACCGAACCGGGCCCATCGACCGGGGACACGACATGACGACCACTTCGCCGAGCGACGATCTGCTCACCGATTCCGAATACATCGCCCTGGCCAGCTTCCGCCATGCACTACGGGTGTTCCTGCGATTCTCCGAGGATGCGGCCAGGGCCGAGGGCCTCACGCCCAACCAGCATCAGTTGCTGCTCACCGTTCGCGCCGCAAGCGAGGCGCCCACCGTGTCCGACCTCGCCGAACTGCTGCAGCTCAAGGCCAACTCGACCCTGGAACTGCTCCGACGAGCGGAAGCCGCCGGACTGGTATCGCTGAGCCCCGATCCCCATGACCAACGCCGACAACTCGTCAGCCTGACCGACGACGGATCGGGCAGGCTCGCGCGATTCGAGCGAGATGCACCGCGATGAGTTGCGACGGTTCCGCACCGAGGCCGCTGACCTGCTAGCCGAGCTGGGCTGACCCACAACCTTCGGCGAAACGACAGCCGTAGGCCTACGCACCCTTGCATATCCACGGCCAACTTGTCGGTGATGCGGTTGTGCTGGCAACGTGGGCGGTCCACGGTATCCGACCGGAACCTCGGCGGACCGCCCCCGTAGGTCACCCTGATGGATGCCGGGGATCGCTCGGCTGCGTGCCCGCCTCCCGGGCGGTCCCGTCGCTGACCGGCCGCAACAGAAGTGCGCCACGCACAGCTGAATCCAAGGCCCAGAGCGCCAGAATCACCCAGGCCGCACGGTATGCCCCGCACAACAGCAATGCCGCCGCCAGGTTCGCTGCGGCGACGCCGGGCCATGACTTCATCAGGGACAACCCGGCAGCGAGGTGTCGGTGGCCCCCGGCCCGCACAACCGGTCCGAGGTAAGCCAGCGACGCGACGAGGATCTGCGCGGTACGCGCCGACCACGAGAGCAGGCAGCGCCCCACTCGCCTCCAGGCTCATCCCATCCGCCTGCACTGCAAGCACGACCGCGCAGATCACCCACCACAGGAGGCCCGCAACCACTCCGACCAGGCGTGGGCCCGCCCAGTCGAACTGGCGACGCCGGGGGCGCGGCAACAACGAAGCGGTTCCCACCACCGCGAGCCCGACACCGAGCAGTCCCGCCGATACCAGCCAACGCGTGTCGGTCAACTCCCCGATGATCACGAGCACGACCACCATCGAGACCCAGATGATCACCGCGGCACCCGAACGCCTGTGGCAAACGGTGACATCTTCATCCTCAACTGGGTCGCGGCGAAGAACGGCAACGTGGCCAGTATCACCAGCCCGACCAGCCCGAAGAGGTTGACCGCCAGGTGCGCCTCGATGAGGCGCGGTACGTAGGTGTCGCCACCGTGAGCGATGAGAGCACCCAGGGCGATCCCCACCACGCCCCAACCCGCGGCCACCACGTAGCCGTCGATGGCTGGGCGAAAACGATCGGTCGCCGACCACCTCCTCACCCACAGGAGGATCACCGCCAGCATCACCAGGCCGAGACCGGACGCACCAGCGCCGATGCCGACCAGCGCGTAGGAGTCCAACTCGCGTCCGAGAGCCACACCAACCGCCCCCGCGGCCATGAGGGCCAGTTGCCCGGCTGCCACGGCATCGGTCGGCGCAGGAGCCGTCGACCATGTGACGCCGAGCATCTGTGTGGCTCCGGAGATCGCACACAACAGCGAACCGACGAGGAACAGGTGCAGCGGAAGCCAGTGCCCGGTGTCATGGGGCACCACCGCGGCGACGGGTGCGGCAACAGCGAAAACTCCGGCGAGCACGAGGGCCCAACGCGTATGACGCTGAACCTCGATGACGCGGTTGCCGACTCTCGGGTGGGGCGGCGCGTCCGCGGACCTCCCCAGCGGGTCTCCCACGTTCAGCCCCGACGCACCCAGGCCAACAACAGGCCCACCGGGGTGCTCAACAGGACGAACACGCCCAGCGCCCGGTACAACAACGCCCAGCCGGAGAACTCCGGCCTCGAGGGCTCCACCGCAACGATGAACCAGATGAGCACCGCAACGGTCAGGACTCCACCCACGCTGGTCAACACGGGCGCCGACAGGAGCGTCCCGGACACCACTGCCGCTGCGGCAACATTCCAACCGACGAGGGCGAGTACACGGGCACTCTCGGCTCCGAGCTGCTCCGGTAGCCACGCCTGACCGATGCCGAGCACGATCTGGGCGACACCCACGACCAGCACAAGGTAGGCGGCCATCCATGAGCCGTGTTCGAAATTCGTCGGACCGGCAACTGCCGCTACGATGCCTCCGCCCACGATTCCGACCGTGCCGAACGCGAGGAACCATCGGGCAGCTTCCCAACGGTCGCCGCTCGGCGACGGAAACCGACGGAGCGGGCCACTCGCACCCGGTCGACCGCGGGCTTCTGGCTCCGCGCCCTGTGTTTCGGGGCCCGCGCCCTGTGTTTCGGGGCTCCTGCCCTGTGAATTTGAGGTCTTGCGCGTTGTGTCGCTCACGCCCTTATGTCTAGTATCTACTAGAACAACAATGTAAAAGTCGACAACGGGAACAATGGTGAAGCAACGTTGTTGGCCCAGATGAAGCAGGCATCCCGCATTTGCGATGCCCGGGTCGTCCCGGGACCCTGACGTGGGTCGGGTGCCCAAACCGGAGAAGCAGCTATCAAGCCCACAACATCACGAGCGCATGAGTGAGACGCAGACAGGAAGCACCATGACCAACACCGTAGACGGACTGGTCGATCGCGAATATGCCTTCGGATTCCATTCGGACATCCAAACCGACCGTGCTCCCAAGGGGCTGACCGAGGAGACCATCCGATTCATCTCGGCGAAGAAGAACGAACCCGAGTGGATGCTCGATTGGCGTCTGGGCGCATACCGGCACTTCATCACGCTCAGAGCGAACCGACCTGGCACGGGTGACCTACCCGGAGATCGACTACCAGGACATGTACTACTGGGCGGCACCCAAGCCCAAGGGTGAAGGTCCCAAGAGCCTCGACGAGGTCGACCCGGAGATTCGCGAGACCTTCGACAAGCTCGGCATCTCCCTCGACGAACAGGAGCGTCTGAGCGGTGTGGCGGTGGACGCAATCATCGATTCGGTCTCGGTGGCAACGACATTCAAGGCCACACTGGCCGAAGCGGGCGTGATCTTCTGCTCGTTCTCCGAGGCGTCCAGGAACATCCCGACCTGGTACGGAAGTACCTGGGCTCGGTCGTCCCGCCCCGCGACAACTTCTTCGCCTCACTCAACTCGGCGGTGTTCTCCGACGGGTCATTCTGCTTCGTTCCAGCCGGCGTGCGCTGCCCGATGGAGCTGTCCACCTACTTCCGCATCAACGCCGAGAACACCGGTCAGTTCGAACGCACCCTGATCATCGCCGAGGAAGGCGCGAGCGTGTAGTACCTCGAGGGGTGCACCGCCCCGATGCGTGACGAGAACCAGCTGCACGCCGCGGTGGTGGAGATCGTCGCGCTCGACGATTCGGACGATGAAGTACTCCACCGTGCAGAACTGGTACCCCGGGGATGCCGAACGGCGTGGGCGGCATCTACAACTTCGTGACCAAGCGCGGCCGTGCAGGCAACCGGGCCAAGATCTCCTGGACCCAGGTCGAGACCGGTTCGGCCATCACCTGGAAGTACCCCAGCGTGATCCTCCAGGGCGACGACTCGGTCGGCGAGTTCTATTCGGTAGCGGTGACCACCAACCACCAACAGGCCGACACCGGCACCAAGATGATCCACATCGGTAAGAACACGTCGTCCACGATCGTGTCCAAGGGAATCTCTGCCGGGGTCGCACAGAACACCTATCGCGGCCAGGTGAAGGTCCTGCGCTCCGCAGAAGGCGCCCGAAACTTCACACAGTGCGATTCCCTGCTGATGGGTCCCGACTGCGGGGCCCACACCTTCCCGTATGTGGAGGTGCGCAACGACAGCGCTCAGATCGAACATGAGGCGTCGACCTCCAAGATCGACGAGGACCAGCTGTTCTACTGCCGCCAGCGCGGACTCTCCGAGGAGGACGCCACGAACATGATCGTGAACGGATTCTGCCGGGAGGTCTTCGACGAACTCCCCATGGAGTACGCGGTTGAAGCCCAGGCGCTCATGCGACTCACCCTTGAAGGAGCTGTTGGCTGATGCTGACCATCGAAGACCTCACCGCGTCGATCATCGACGATGACTCCGAACAGACACGCCAGATCCTGCGCGGCATCAACCTCGAGATCGGCCCGGGCGAAGTCCACGCCATCATGGGGCCCAACGGCTCGGGCAAGTCCACCCTGTCCAACGTGCTGACAGGTCGCGACGGTTACGAGGTGAGCGGCAAGGTGCTGTTCGACGGGGCAGACCTGTTGTCAATGGCACCGGAGGAACGCGCCGCCGCCGGCTTGTTCCTCGCGTTCCAGTATCCCGTCGAAGTGCCCGGCGTGGGCAACATGTACTTCCTGCGAACCGCCGTCAACGCGGTCCGCACGGCCAGGGGCGAACCGGAACTGTCGGCCACGAAGTTCCTCGCCACGGCCAAGGAGGCGATGGCCGATCTCGACATGGACCCCGCGTTCCTGTCACGTTCGGTCAACGCCGGCTTCTCCGGTGGGGAGAAGAAGCGCAACGAGATCCTGCAGATGTCGCTGCTCGAGCCACGCTTCGCGATCCTCGACGAAACCGATTCCGGGCTCGACATAGATGCCCTGCGGATCGTCGCCGGTGGCATCGAGAAGCTCCGCACCCCCGACCGGTCGATGCTCATCATCACCCACTACCCACGATTGCTCGAGTACGTACGACCCGACCGCGTCCACGTCCTCCGCTCCGGTCGGATCGAACGCGAAGGTGGCCCCGAGCTCGCACATGAACTCGAAGAAATGGGCTACGGCGAAGAAGACGGGACCGCCTCTGATCAGCACGGCACCTCGACGTCTGCGACGCAGGCTCCCGGCGAATCGTCGACACCCGGTTCTGATGCACCCCAGGCCAGGTCATTGTTGTGAGTTCCGCCACCGCGACAGCGCTGTCGCTCCCCGATGACCTACTCGACGCAACGGTCGATCATGGATGGGCGCGCGACTGGTTGGAAGCGAACGGCCTACCCGACCCGAAGGCCGAAGCCTGGCGCTACACCCCACTGGCGGAGATCTTCGAGGCTCTGGTGCAGGCCAGGCCATCCGCGACAGGCGATGCGGTCCGACACGTTGCCCCTGATACGAGCACCATGGACGCGCTCATCCCACGCCATGATGCGGTCCGGCTGGCGTTCGTGAACGGACGGTTCTCCACGGAATTTTCGGACCTCACCGAAACCGTCGAGGATGAAGCAGCGCTCCCTCCCGGAGTGCGCCTGGGACCGCTCTCGCAACTCATCGGATCCGATGGCGCGGGGATGGACGAACTGCTGGGGCGGTGGGCATCCCCACGTCCGGAGGACTACCGCGCCGATGACGGCCTGCGGGTCCTCAACGCCGGGTCTCCAGGTGATCCCGCGGTGGTCATGGTGAATCCCGGAGTCGCGGTCGGAACTCCGATCCACGTGGTTCACGTACGCACCGCCCCGTCAGGATCACCCAGCAGCCTCTCGCAACCCGAGACCGTCATCGACGTGGGGGCCGGCGCCAGTTGCCGGGTCATCGAGACCCATGTCTCGGTTGGCGGCGGTGTCACCAACGCGGTCACCCGTGTGCGGACCGGAGTCGACGCCCACCTGTACCTGGTCAGGTTGCAGAACGACGACGTCGAGAGTGCACACGTGGGCGACACCTCGATCGAAGCCCATCGCGGGTCATACGTCGAGAGCACGTCGATCAACCTCGGCGCCGGGATGTCCCGAAACGCCATCAACGTCGCATTCGCCGGTGAACACGCTTCCGCAGTGCTCTCGGGATTGACGATGCTGAACGGACACCAGCGTTGCGACACGATGCTGAACATCGACCACCTGGTTCCGAACTGTTCGAGTAGCCAGGACTTCCGCAGCGTCATCGACGACCGGGCACGGAGCAGTTTCTGCGGCCACGTTCTCGTCGAGCACGGGGCCATCGGCACAGACTCCTCACAGTCCAACCGCAATCTGGTCCTGTCCCGCACCGCACAGGCCGACACCCGACCCTGGCTGGAGATCCTCGCTGATGACGTCAAGTGCACCCATGGTGCCACTGTCGGTCGACTCGACGACACCGCCTTGTTCTACATGCGCTCGCGGGGGATCCCGTTGGCCAAGGCCCGATCGATGTTGATCGGAGCCTTCGCGGCCGAGGTCGTCGATGCTCTCGAACCCGCGAGCCTGCGGAAGAAGTTGCACGCCCGCATCGACCAGCTCGACGCGGGCGCGCACGGCTCACCGTCAGCGATGCATGACTGACCGACAACGGAGCGAGTCGAACATCGACAGAGAGGACCCTCATGGGAACTGATTGGGACCCGGTTGTGATCTCACGCGACATCACCGCCACAACGGTGCCGGCCGGCGAGCAGATACAGCTGAACTCGGGCGGAGAGGTCGAGATCTTCCAGCAGCTCGGCAACAGCGTCACGGTGTTGACCCAGATGGGCACGCTGCTGCGTGTCGACGGTGCCGACGCTGATGCTCTCGGACTCGAACGTGTGCTCGCACCCAACGCCGAGGGCAATGAGGCCTACTCGCCCGATCACGTCATTGCAGCGCTGCGGGGCGTCTATGACCCCGAGATCCCGGT
This sequence comes from uncultured Microthrixaceae bacterium, assembly GCA_963805905.1. Taxonomy (GTDB): domain Bacteria; phylum Actinomycetota; class Acidimicrobiia; order Acidimicrobiales; family Microtrichaceae; genus JAMLGJ01. The sequence goes on along the minus strand of CAWDVV010000001.1, from coordinate 579,190 downwards.
CAACATCGTCGACCTCGGCCTGGTGTACCGCTGCGATGAGGTTCCCCTCGACGATGGGCGACGCCGCATCGAGATCGACATGACAATGACCGCGCCGGGTTGCGGGATGGGCGATGTCCTCACAGCCGACGCGGAGCGTGCGGTCGGTGCGATCCCCGGTGTGGACGAAGTCATCGTGACCCTGGTGTGGTCACCGCCGTGGGACATGTCGAAGATGAGCGAAGAAACCCGTCTGGAACTCGGACTCTTGTGAGATCCTGCTCGGCACCTCAGATTGCCGGGCAACTTCGTGTGGACCCCGCTCGCACAACAACCGACCGTCTCCCCTCCGCGAGAGGATGGCCGACCACAGATGACCGCTGACGCCGAGGAGAATGACGTGACACACCTGTTGCCGCCGGAACCGATCGAGACCCTCGATCACTACCTTGCAACCGAGACCGGCGGGCTCGGACTCAAGCGGGCCCAGGAGATCGGCACCGAAGCGACGATCTCCGAACTCGAAGCATCGGGACTGCGGGGACGCGGCGGGGGCGGGTTCCCAACCGGCGTGAAATGGGCGGGCATAGCCGCTCAACCAGGCGACACCCGCTACGTGGTCTGCAACGGCGCAGAGGGGGAACCCGGAACCTTCAAGGATCGGGCGCTCATCCGGGCCAACCCCTATCAGTTGGTCGAGGGACTCATCATCGCGGGCATGACGATCGGAGCGAAGGAGGTCTATGTGTGTCTGAAGGCCAGCTTCGAGAAGGAGATCGCCCGGATCACCCGAGCTGTAGAGGAGTTCCAGGAAGCAGGTATCTGCCCCGAGTGCACGGTGGTCATCGTCTCGGGACCCGAGGAGTACCTTTTCGGGGAAGAAAAGGCGATGCTCGAGGTGATCGAGGGCAACGAGCCCCTCCCGCGCTGGCTGCCGCCACACCTGCACGGGCTGTTCTCACCCGCACCACAGCTCGGCTGGTCCGCTACCCGTGACCAGGCCCAGGCCGAGGGGTCCAGCTACTCCAGCGCGGTGGACGATGCGACCAGCGTGACGGCCGGGAACGAGTCCAACCCGACTCTGGTCAACAACGTCGAGACGCTCTCCAACGTGGCCCACATACTCGCTCGTGGAGCCGACTGGTTCAGATCCATCGGCACCCCGGACTCTCCGGGGACGATCGTTGCCACTGTGGTGGGTGACGTCGTGGCCCCGGATGTGGGCGAAGTCGAGCTGGGCACACCCCTGGGTGCAGTGATCGACGCCGTCGGAAGCGGCCTGGCACCGGCACGGTCCGTCAAGGCAGTCTTCTCGGGGGTCGCGAATGCCGTGGTCACGCCCGAAAAGCTCTCGACCCCGGTCAGCTACGAAGGATTCGAAGCGATCGGTAGCGGTATGGGCTCAGCGGGCTTCATCGTCTACGACGACACCACCTGCATGGTGGATGTCGCGTACCACTTCTCGCGGTTCCTGTCCGTCGAGTCGTGCGGACAGTGTCCGCCGTGCAAGCTCGGTTCCAGTGCGATCACCGAACACCTCGAACGGATCGAGACCGGACGCGGCACCAGCGATGACCTGGATGCGATCGCCGGATGGCTGAGAAACGTCACCGACGGCAACCGTTGCTTCCTGGCGGTCGAGGAACAGATCGTGATCACGAGCATCATGACCGCGTTCGCGGCAGAGTTCGACGAGCACGTCGAACTCGGAGCGTGTCCGCGCCGACGTGAACTCCCGATGCCGAAGCTGGTCGACCTGCACGACGGCGTCGCGACCTATGACGAGAGCTTCTGGCGCAAGCGTCCCGACTGGACCTACGAACCTGCGACAAACCCGGCCTGAATGGCTCGCGCGATCGCGTTGCCTCTGGTCATCCCGTCACCACACGTGAAGTGGGTACCAGACGCCGCTCGGCGCGCACGGTCGCCATTGTCTCGCGCATCGCCGCGATCGGGGCACCGGTTTCGGACATACGGTTTGTCCGCTCTCCCTGATCATCGCTGAGGTTGTGGAGTTCCCAGTCCTCGGGCCCTGCGGCTCCGGGTACGACACCCTGCTCACGCGGCGCCGCGTCATGCACTTCAGTGGAGTAGTAGCGGTTCAGCTTCCAGAGACTTCCATCGACGACGGCTACCACCGTCTCGATCGCCGCCGGAGGCGGGACTGCTTCATAGCTTTCACCGCTCACCAGGCCTGAATTGTGCAAACCACGACTTATCTGGTCCTCGGTCATGAAGTAGACCGCAGCGCCGTCAACCTCCGGGGATTCCGGTGCCGCCCCTTTCAACAAGCAGGAGAGATCCCGACCCGGAAGATCGCGGGTCTCCGTGTGGTGTTCGGACACCGCCTCGGAGAGGCTCGCTGGATCGGTCCCGATGAGCCCGAGCAGGGTCGGCAACACATCGACATGGCTCGTCGGCACGCTGAACCCGTCGGTGGAGGCGCTCGGTGACCGTGAAATCCCCGGACCTGCCACCACCATGGGCACACGGATGGATTCGTCGTAGGCGTTGTACCACTTCTGGGGCATCCCCCCGTGGGCCCCGAGCATGTCGCCGTGATCCGAGGTGAACACCACGATCGTGTCGTCGGCAAGGCCGTTGTGTTCCAGCGACGCGAGGATCCTGCCGATCGCAAGATCCACCTCGGCGAGCAGGTAGTGGTAGAGCCGTCGGTACTCTCCGTCGGTTGCCTGCGGATAGAGCATCCTGGCCCAGTTGTCGCGGAACGCCGCCTGAGCGGCGGGACGATCGTCCAGCGAGTCGGCCTGCGATGGCGCCTCCGGCACGATCGGAACCCAGTCCGGGACGGGAGGGAACCCGACAGCCTTCCAACCCATCCCGCTGAATGCGATGTCGTGTGGATTGACGAACGACGCAACTGCGAGCCATGGCGGCGAATCGTCGCCGCGTCGAGCCAGGTCGTCGAACAGGTCGATCACCTGCTCAGCGAACAGGCCATCGCGCACCATCCCGGTGTTCGCGGCAGCGGGCCATGGGGTTCGGGGCCGATCCAGCCCGAGAAGCCATGCCCCTCGAGACGATCCGCTGCCTTGTACGAATCCACCGCGGCTGGGATCACATGGCCGTGACCATCGTTGGTGAGGAACGGCTTGTGGGTACCCGTCACCATCATCTCGGCACGCGATATATGCCACTTGCCGCGGTAGTGGGTCTCGTATCCGGCGGCTCGGAACCAATCTCCCATCGTCGGAACCTGATCGGGATCGAGCCACACCATGGCAGGATCCTCGGCGGTCTTCGCCAGTCCGTCGGTATTCCTGACGCCATGCAGCGATGGGTACTGTCCGGTGAACAACGTCGTCCGCCCGGGCACACACGCGGTTGCCCCGGTGTAATGGCGATGGAACTCGACACCCCGGTTCCGCATGGATGTGCGGGCCACCAGGTGTTCGGCACGGAACTCCGCCATGGCATCATCCTCATAGGCAGGCGCGTAACGCTCCTCGTCGGTCATTATCACAAGCACGTTCGGTTGATTCGAAGCCATGTGCGGACACGATACCGACGTAATGCAGAGACCAGTACCCACGCTTCCGGCTCGAGCCCACGCCTGCCCACGCCTGCTCACACCTGTGGGTACGCTTGACCGGTGACCGACGACGAGCGCGATACCACTGCGGCACGCGACGCCGAGGTTGCGCGCAAGGACCGCGAATGGGCCGCCGGGGCGCCGGCCGCGGTCGGTCAATCAGCGCCGGAACCGGTGGGGAGCTCGACCGGAGGTGGCTCCGCACCCGGCACGTACCGGACACCCGGAAATCTGCGACCATCGAAGGGTCCGCGTTTCAGCGGCAGGGGTGTGCTCGCCGTGTTCGGCATTCTGGGAATCCTCGTGGCGCTCGGGATCATGACGCTTCTCGCGGTGAAGGTCTTCGACTCGGTTTCCTCCACCGCCGATACGGTTCCCGCCGACGTTTCCCGTATCGACCCGGGATCCGAAGTGGACCCTGGAACCCAGGTGGATCCGGGATCCGAGGTTGCCCCCGAGGCGCCCGCGGAGCGGGCCCGGGCGGCCAGCTGCCTCATCGATCACGACACCATCGAGACAGCCAGCAACGCATACGAACTGGCCGAGGGCGTGAAGCCGTCGACCATCGATGAACTGGTCGCAGCGGGCTACCTGCAACCACCCGACGGTGGGTTCTCCCACGAGCTCTCCCAGGATGGTTCCATCATCGGCATCGGGGTCTGCGCGGGTAGCTGAATCCGCATCAGCGTGGGGTGCCACCGCCAGATGCCATGGACTCCAGCATGGCCTTCATCTGGGCATGGACGATGTTCATGGCCTGCAGCGGACGGATCATCACCCGGAACTCCACGATGCGGCCCTCATCGTTGCAGGTGATGATGTCCACCCCATTGACGTACTTTCCCTCGACGGTGGTCTCGAACTCGAGGACCGCGTGCGTACCGGAGAGGACCTTCTTCGTGTAGCGGAACGCTCCGACGACCGGCTCGTCGTCCGGGGTGCCATTGGGACCGGGTCCGGGGGCAGAGCCGGGTTCTCCGGTCCCGGCGTCGCCCGGCAGTGTCTGGAACGCGGCGGCCAGGTACATCTTGGTCAGATCCCTACCCTCCTGTGGCGTGAAAACGATCGGCGAATAGAACACGCAGTCCTCATCGATCAGTCCGTCCAGGCCTCCGGGGAGTTCGCCACGCAGGTGGCTGTTCCACCGATCGATCACGTCATGAATCGGTTCAGTCATGGCACCATCATTGCAGTGTGGTCGTTCGGGGCCAACGGCACCGTCGCGGACCGACCACGAGTTCCCTTGCGCCATGGCCTTCCCAACGGGGCCGAGCAGACCTACGCTCGACACATGGCAGGCGAGATGGAAACGATGACCGAAGCCACCACCAGGTTGGCGGCAAATGGATACGTAGGCCAGTTCCTCATTCGCAACGGCAATGTGGAGTGCCACAGCTGCAACAGCGTGATCACCGCTGATCAACTCACCGTGGAAGAAACCGTACGATTCGAGGGAATCAGCGATCCCGGTGACGAATCCGTGTTGTTCGCCATCACCGACCACTGCGGCCACAAGGGCACCCTGATCGCCACCTACGGCCCCGAGATGTCGCCGGAGGAAGCGGAGATCGTCTCCCATCTCCACGATCGCGGCGACCGCCGGATCCCCACCACAGAACTCAGGTCCGCCCGTATCTCGTGGTCCACCGATAGCCTCCAAGGATGGGAAGGCATGCAGCCATGGTGCTGTTGGTGGTTCTCGTCGGCACGACCTGCGCCACGAGTGAACCAATAGATTCTGGACGCGCGAGAACTGGAGGGACACCTGGCGACGTTCAAAGCGTCGGAGTGCACGACATCAGCCCCACTGCTCCCGGGATCGCGGCGGCCGATCAGACGCCGACCGAATCGGAGGTCCCGACCTCGACGACCTCGACGACCTCGACGACCTCGACGACCTCGACGACACAGCCTCCAAGCCGTCACGCGACGTTGAGCTTCGCGGGGGACGTTCTCACCCACGGACCGGTGCTACGAGCCGTCCGGACCAGCGACGGCCACTATGACTTGAACTCCCTGTTCGCCGAGGTGGAACCGATCATCAGTGCCGCCGACGTTGCGATCTGCCACATGGAGGTGCCGGTGTCACCCGACAACTCGAAGATCAGCGGATACCCGAGGTTCTCTGCGCCCGCTGAAACTGCAGCCGCCATGGCAGCAACCGGCTTCGATGGATGCAGCACCGCATCGAACCACAGCATCGATCAGGGATTGCCCGGGATAACGGGAACCCTCGAGGCCCTCGACACGTGGGGTCTCGGCCACGCCGGCACGGGTCGTACCGCCGAGGAGGCAGCAGCTCCTGCGTGGTACGACGCCGGGGGGATCAAGGTCGCGCATCTGTCATACGCGTACGGAACAAACGGCCTGCCGCTACCGACCGATGCTCCGTGGTCGGTCCAGCTCATGGATCCGGCCAGGATCATCGCGGACGCTCAACGCGCACGTTCGGCAGGCGCCGAGCTGGTGGTCACCAGCATTCATTGGGGCACTGAATACCAATCCGAACCAACCGCGGAACAACGGCGCGTCGCTGAGGCCGTAACGGCTTCGGGGACGGTGGATCTGATCGTGGGACACCACGCCCATGTGGTTCAGCCCGCTGAGCGGATCAACGGACGGTGGGTCATCTTCGGGCTGGGCAATCTCGTGTCCAACCAGAGCGAGGGCTGCTGCAGCGCTGCTGCCCAGGACGGCGTGGTGATGAACGTGGAGGTCACTGCTCCCGGAATGGCGGGGCAGGGTGGGGCCGAGGTCGATCGAGTCAACTTCACTCCTGTGCGCGTTGACCGACAGGGCGGGTTCAAGGTCATCCCGGTCGCCGAGGCGCTGGCCGGGACGGCTCCCCACGGCACGATGGGCGACGATGAGCTGAGAGCGAGCCTGTGGCGCACCACGAAGGTGGTTGCCAGGACTGCAGATCCAGACCTCGTCCCCTCCACTCCAGCCGCCTGAACCCCACTTGTACCAATAGCTCACCTACCGTGCATTGGATGAACGATCCACAGGCGGCGCAGGGCACCAGCGCGAGCGCACCGACCGACTCTCCTGAAGCTTCTGTTCCGGTGACCGACCAACCGTCGGTGGATGAGACCTTCGCGGACTACGCCCTCAAGGAGATGAGTGCGGGGTTGTTGGTCGGCGAGGCGATGCTGCATTCACGGGTCGCCACCTCCGAGGTGGACTCTGCGGTGCGGAGGCTCAACAACGCATTCGGCCTGCCCCAGGTCGAGGTCTCGGTCACGATGAATGAGATCTTTCTCGGACTCGTGGACCCGAGACTCCCGTGGCCCATGACGATGGTGAGAGTCGTAGACATCGGTGAAGCCCGCCTCGACCTCCTCGTCCGCTACGAGGATCTCATCGGGCGGGTCGAATCGGGCGATCTGGACCTTGAAGCGACCCAGCGTGAACTCGAACACGTAGCCAGGTCGCGTCCTGCGAGGCCCTGGTGGGTGAGCTCGCTCTTCTATCTGCTCTCAGTGGCGGCCTGGGTACTGTTTGCGGGCGGAGGTGTTGTCGGAGCGCTCGCCGGGGTGGCCGGTGCCGCGGTGACCCAGGTGGTTGTCGTCCCACTCGCGCGTGCCCGACTCCCGGAGGCGTTCGGCACCGCGGCGTCTGCTTCGATGGCGGTGGCCGGTCCCGCCGCGGCTGCCTACGCCGGTCTCCCCATCAACTTGACGCCCGCAATGGTCGGTGGTCTCTACCCACTTGTACCCGGCGGTGCCCTCGTCTCCAGTGTGATCGATGGTCTCTCGGGCTCGCCGCTCTCATCGATCGCGAAGGGCCTGCAGGTCGCGGTCTCCGGAATAGCGCTGGCCCTCGGGGCCCTGGGCGCACTCGTGGTCGTCAGCGATCTGGAAATCACCGACACCGCGCTTGCGCCACAAACTCCGGCTCTGCTGGTCGGTCTGAGCGCAGCAGTGGCTGTAGCCGCCATCGCTCTCGCACGTCATGTACCGGTGAGGCTCGTCCCAGGCACCGCCATACTCGGCTTCGCATCATGGTCGGTGATGTACTTCATGCCCCAGGGAGCGGACGGATTCCCCACGAGCAGCTTCGTCGGTGCGGTCGTGATCGGAGCGGGCGGCCAACTGATCTCGCGTCTCCGGCACACCTCAGCCAGCGTGTACACCACCACTTCGGTGTTCGTACTCGTGCCCGGCTTCACGATCTACCTCTCCATGGTCGCGTTCGCCCAGGGAGACTCCAACACCGGAATGCAGTTGTTGATCCGGTCACTCACCATCGCGGGCGCAATAGCGGCAGGCGTGACCCTCGGAGTCGCGCTCACGAGGACGTTGCCTCTCCCCCGTGCCCGGATGGGTACGTGGAGGCGCCACAGTCTGAGCCACTGAGGACTACCAGAACGGGTTCTCGCTGACAGTAGCCAACATGTAATGGAGCATGGTAGAACACGTTCTCATCCCACGCGGATCGTCGGTCGAGGACTCGGCGCCGTGCTACGTCCGACCGAGGAGTGACATGGACTTCGACGAGAGCCCGCAGGACGCCGCATTTCGTGCTGATGCAGGCAAGTGGCTCGATGACCACGAGCATGGTCCGGAGGCCGAACAGGTCCAGCGTCGCCACGGCGAGGATGCCGGGGCGTTCGTTGAGCGAGCCCGACCGTGGCAGGCGCTTCTGGCTGAGCACGGCTGGGCCGCGATCACCTGGCCTGAGGCATACGGCGGCAGGGCCGGCACTCCCGCACAGGCGGCCATCTTCAACGAGGAGGCAGCCAAGCGCTCCCTACCCACGAGCCCTTTCGTGGTCGGTACCGGCATGGCAGGACCCACGATCATCGCCCACGGCTCCGAAGAGCAGAAGGCGCGCTACCTTCCACCGATGCTGCGCGGTGAAGAAGTCTGGTGCCAGCTCTTCAGCGAACCCGGGGCCGGATCGGACCTGGCAGGGCTCTCGACCAGAGCAGTGCGTGACGGTGACGAATGGGTGATCGACGGCCAGAAGGTGTGGACATCGGGAGCCCACTACAGCGACTATGGAATCCTGCTCGCACGCACCGATCCCGACGTCCCGAAGCACCGGGGGATCACCTACTTCCTCATCAACATGCACCAGCCAGGTATCGAGGTTCGCCCCCTCCGCCAGATCACCGGCGCATCGCACTTCAGTGAGGTGTTCCTCACGGGAGCCCGGGTCCCGCAGGACGCCGTGTTGGGAGAGGTCGGCGCCGGCTGGTCAGCTGCAATGACCACCCTCGCGAACGAGCGGACATTCATGGGGGGCAACAGCTCCGGCCCATCGATGGAGGACCTGCTGTCCCTTGCCCGAGAGACCGGGAGATCTTCAGACCCGCAATTTCGACAGGCGCTCGCCGGCGCGTACACCCGCGCCAAGGTCATGGGCTACCTGGGAATGCAGCTACGCACGGCCGCGACCAGGGGCCGGGCCCCGGGACCGGGAGCTTCTGTGCTCAAGGTCATGGCCGCGTGGAACATGAAGCGCAATGCGGAGTTGTCACTTGCGATGCAGGGGCCAGCTGGGATGTTGGCCGATGCGTCCGCTCTCGATGGTGGACGATGGCAGCTGTACTTCCTCTCCGCTCCATCGATCCGCATCGCCGGCGGAAGCGACGAGATCCAACACAACATCATGGGTGAACGCGTTCTCGGGCTGCCCTCCGAGATACGCACCGACAAGGCAGTTCCATTCCGCGACGTTCCGAAATCGGTAGATCGTGGCTGACACAGCCGATGGAGCCTCGCCAGACACGCCGCTGTCCGAAGGGGCACGTGCATCTCCCGAGCGCACACCCGAACAGGAGGCCCGCCGCCGGCGCCTGATCAACGCGGCGTTCGAACTGGGTGCCGAGGGTGGATACGAGGCCGTGCACATGCGTGACGTGGCGGCCACCGCAAATGTCGCCATGGCCACGATCTACCGCAACTTCTCCTCCAAGGACGAACTGCTCGCGGCCGCCATGACCGAGTGGACCGGTCGGCTCCGGGACAGGGTCGCCCAACGGCCACCCCGCGGCGACACACCCACTGACCAGATGATCGACGTGCTCGACCGGGCATGCGCTGCGATGGCCCGCCAGCCGAAGCTGTCCATGGCCCTGGTGCGCGCTCTGGCCTCACCGGATGCGGGGGTCCGCGACAGCGCCGGTGAGGTCCGTTCGTCCATTGCTTCGGTAGGTGACCCGATCCTCACGCACCTCGATGGCGGGACGCGGGCGGACATCCTGGCCGTGCTCGGCCACGTCTGGTACTCGAGCCTGGTGACATGGGCGAACGGTCGATCGGATTTCGAAACCGTGGTGTCAGAGCTCCACCGCGCATGTCGCGTACTCATCACACCCCACGATCCCTGAGAATGGACGGCTTGTCATGTTCCGCGGGTTCAGCCCGCCGCGGGCCCGAACATGTCAACTGGCACCTCTGCGGTCTTGCGTCCGGCTATGGCGTAGTAGAACAACGGCTCGCCATCGATCGAGAGACGGTGCCGGTACCGCTCCAGATGGTGAATTTCGAGATAGTCGGTGAATACGAGCTCCCTCACCGTCCGGGAGAACTCGGTGGTCTCGGTGTGATCCAGGAACGTGTCACGGATGTTGAATGCCACCCAACCTCCATCCGCGACCATGTTGAAGGCATTCACGAAAGCAGCTGGTGGAATGTCTCCGAATCCGAGAGCGGCCACCGTGGTCAGACAGTCGAACGACCAGCCGTGCAACTCCTCACGTGTGGAGTCTTCGAGGTCGGTGAGGTCGCACACCAGGAAATCATCGTAGAGACCGGGCCTGTCGCGCAGGTAGGCATCCCGGGCCTCGGGAATGATGTCGGCCCCGACGACCCGCGCTACGCCGAGCCGCCGCAGTTCCTCACCCATGATCCCATTGCCCGCCCCGAGGTCCAGGACGCGCAGCGTCGTGGGTGCCTCACCTGCCTGGTGGACCGCTGAGGCGAGGATGCTCGCCACCTTTGCCGGTGATTGGCACTTGAGTCGGTCATAGAACAACTGCTCGTACAACCCGGGGTGGTCGTAGATCACGTCGTAGTCGTGGAACCGGATCGTCTCAGGGCCCTTGTCGGTGTGCAACACGAAGGACACCTCGTCTTGTGAGAGGTCCTGCGCGTCGGAATGGGGAAACTGGATCCGGTGGAGTTTCATATGCAACGAGCGTCGCGGATGAATACCTCGATGACCAAGACCAACTCCAGAACCGCCGTGTCCGGATCCCGGCACCGACTCGGATCCCGGTCTGATTTTGGCGTTTTACGACCCGTTGCAATGGGTATGGTCACCAAATGGCCATCAACGAACCGAAGCCCACAACCACCGATGCGGGCATACCCGTGGCGAGCGACGAACGCTCATTGACCGTCGGCGCCGACGGTCCGATCCTTCTGCACGACACGTACCTGATCGAGCAGATGGCGAACTTCAACCGCGAGCGCATTCCCGAACGCCAGCCCCATGCCAAGGGCGGCGGTGCATTCGGACACTTCGAGGTGACCGCCGATGTGAGTGCCTGGACCAAGGCAGCGGTGTTCCAACCCGGCACGACCACCGACACCTTGAGCCGGTTTTCGACCGTCGCGGGCGAGCGGGGTAGTCCCGACACCTGGCGCGACCCTCGGGGGTTTTCGGTCAAGTTCTATACGACAGAGGGCAACTACGACATGGTCGGCAACAACACGCCGGTGTTCTTCATGCGTGACCCGATGAAGTTCCAGCACTTCATCCGTTCGCAGAAGCGGCGTGCCGACAATGGCCTGCGTGATCACGACATGCAGTGGGACTTCTGGACGCTCAGCCCTGAGTCGGCCCACCAGGTCACGTGGTTGATGGGCGACCGCGGCATACCGCGGACATGGCGTCACATGAACGGGTACTCGAGCCATACCTACATGTGGGTGAATGCGGACAACGAACGATCCTGGGTGAAGTACCACTTCAAAACCGACCAGGGCATCGAGTTCCTGACCCAAGCCGATGCCGACCGGATCGCCGGCGAGGATGCCGACTTCCACCGGCGCGACCTGTTCGAGTCGATCGCCTCCGGAGACCATCCGAGTTGGACTCTGCACGTACAGGTGATGCCCTTCGCCGAGGCGGAGACATATCGATTCAATCCGTTCGACCTCACGAAGGTCTGGCCACACGGCGACTACCCACTCCACGAGGTCGGGAAGCTCACGCTGGACCGCAATCCGACCGACTTCCACACCGAGATAGAACAAGCTGCGTTCGAGCCCAACAATCTCGTGGCCGGGATCGGCGCCAGCCCCGACAAGATGCTGCTCGGTAGGCTCTTCGCCTACTCGGATGCACACCGCGCACGCATGGGCGTCAACTACAAGCAGATCCCTGTCAACCGGCCACACTCGGAGGTCAACAGCTACAGCAAAGATGGTGCGCTGCGTGTCGACAACGTGAGTGATCCGGTCTATGCCCCCAACTCGAAGGGCGGGCCGGCCGCTGATCCCGCGGCCAACCCCGAAGTGGCGACGTGGTTCGCCGATGGGGAGTTCGTCCGCGACGCGTACACACTCCGACGTGACGACGACGACTGGGGCCAGGCCGGCACCTTGGTGCGCAACGTCCTCGACGATGCGCAGCGGGACCGACTGGTCGACAACACCGCCGGACACCTCGACAACGGCGTTGGTACACCCGTACTCGAAAGGGCCCTGCAGTACTTCCGCAATGTCGACGAGGACCTCGGCAATCGGATCGCGAGGAAGCTCGGTCGTTAGGCCCGAAGGCTGACCTGCTGGCCGGATCGACACTTTGCTCCGGGGAGCCCGGCGGCGCGTGTTGGATCAGATGTGGATCCTGCACGTGTCAGGGCACCACGGCCAGTTCCGCCTCGAGGCCCAGGAACCGGCCGTACTCTGCCGAACGCCTTTCGAGGCCCTCGGCCGCGTCCGACGGAAGCTCCACGAACGGTTCGATCGATATGGCAACCGTTCGCCTGGTCGTCTTGCGGGACCAGATCCCCACAACCTCACCGTCGACCACCACGATTGGTTTGAACATGCCGTTTCGGCCCGGAACCACGGCATCGAGGTTCTCGGGCGTGATCACCACGTCGCGGCTCCGGTAGCCGAGGAGATACTCGTCGAACGGGGCCAACAACAAGGGTTGAGCCAGGGCTGCGTCCACCTCGCCCGCGGTGAGATCGGCTGAACCCGCTGGCACCACGAACTCTTCACCTGCCAGCTCCACCATTTCGAGATCATCGCCCGCGATCTCGATTGCGCGGCGTGCATCGCCTATCGTCAGGTTCGCCCACCAGGAGAGACACTGCGCCGTGGCGGGACCCCGCGCTCCGAAGTAGCGCACCGCCAGTTGGGCGAGCGCCTCCTCCCCTGTAGGTCCACCACCGGTATCCACCAGCGGGCTACCCGTGGTGAACATGTCTGTGCGGCCAGGTGCTCCGGCGAAGACGATGTCCATCCCCTCGGTCAAGTGGCGCAGCAGATGGCCCGCCTGGCCGCCGTCCAGGTCGATCCCTGCCGCGGCACATACAGCCACGAGATCCGCACGGGTCCTCGGCCCACCGGCAGCGAGTTCCGAAGTCAGTACCTCGGTCGCGGCATCGACCATCTCGTCGGTGAGATCGAGTTGACTCCGCCGCCGGACCGCGGCTGCCCGCGACCTGGGTGTCAGCAGTGCGCTCAGCCACGCCATGTCCTCAGCTGCGGTCACCTGCAGAGTGCCTCGCGACGGCCGGTTGCGAATGACCTCGGCCCGCTCGAACGCTTCGGCAGCGCTGGCCGCGTCCGGTCTGTCTGTCGACCTCACCGACAGCGACCACAAAACTCCCTTGGGGTCCTGTGCCTGCATCGCCAGCATTCCCCGCGCGACATCTGTGACCGACTGCCACGACCTCTCCTGCGCCGCCAGGCCCTGGCGGCGCAACCGCATGGCACGCACCAGGCGCCGGTCCGAGGTCACCTCCGTACCCCGATGTCTTTGTGCGGTGCCGGCACGACTTCTCCCAACATCCGGACAGAGTACCGAAAGGGATGAAGTTTCGTTCGTGTCGGTACGTCGTCGTCGGAGCGGGCAGGATGGGTGGATGACCTCCTCGAACCTGAGTCGCTCCACCGATCAGGTCCGTGACGATGACCTCGTGATCGAGACACATGGTCTCGCCAAGACCTACCCGGGTGGGGTGGAGGCGGTGAAGGGCCTGGATCTGGAGGTTCACCGTGGCGAGATCTTCGGCCTGCTGGGTCCCAACGGTGCCGGCAAGACCACCACCGCAGGGATGCTCACCACCAGGGTCATACCAACTGGCGGAACGGCACTCGTGGGAGGCGTCGACGTGGTCCGCCATCCTGCTCGGGCCAAGCAACTGATCGGCGTCGTGCCGCAGAGCAATACGCTCGACCGGTCCCTCACCGTCCGCGAGAACCTCTACTTCCACGGTCGGTTCTTCGGAATGGACTCGCAGACCTCGCGCGACCGGGCCGGTCGGCTGCTCGAACAGTTCCGGCTCGCCGACCGCGGCGACGCCGACGTGGCCGCCCTGTCGGGCGGCATGGCACAGCGGCTCATGGTCGCGCGGGCAGTGATGCACCAACCATCCATCCTCTTCCTCGACGAGCCCACCGCCGGCCTCGACCCCCAGAGCCGCATCGCGCTCTGGGAAGTGGTGGATGAACTCCACACCGAGGGCCAGACCATCCTTCTGACGACCCACTACATGGAGGAGGCGGACCAGCTCTGCGGACGAGTGGCGATCATCGACCAGGGAGAGGTGGTGGCGCTTGACACCCCCGATGGCCTGAAACACTCGGTCGGCGCCGAGATGATCGTGCGCGTCTCCACCGCGGCCGACCCGGAGCGGCTGGCGGAGGTGCTGGCCACGAACGTGCCGGGAACAGCGGAGGCGACCGTGCTCGACGGGATCGTGGTGCTCGCGGTCGACTCGACCAACGGGGTCCTTCCCGCGGTTGTGGAGGCGGCCCAGCGCGGCGGGAATCACCGTGACCGACCTGTCGGTCAACGAGACGAGCCTCGAGGACGTGTTCATCACCCTCACTGGGAAGGACCTACGGGAATGACGACAAGAGTCGAGCCGATCGTACATCCGTCACTCCCGAAGGCCTTCCTTGCGCTTCTGCTGCGCGACCTGACCGTGCTGCGCAAGAACCTCCGCGAGTTCATCCCACGCACGGTGCTGCAGCCGATGCTGTTGGTCTTCGTGTTCACCTACGTGTTCCCGAAGATCGGCCAGGGCATCGGGGGTGGAGGATCGTCCACCGAGGTGTTCTCGACGCTGCTGATAGCGGGCGTCGTCGCCACGTCGATCATGTTCCAGGGGATCCAGGCCGTCGCCCTTCCGCTGGTTCAGGAGTTCGGCTACACGCGCGAGATCGAGGACAGGGTGCTCGCACCCCTACCGGTTGCGTGGGTTGCAATCGAGAAGATCGTCGCCGGTGCACTTCAGTGCCTGTTGGCGGGCCTGATCGTGTTCCCGATCGCAGCCGTCATACCCGCTACGCCCGTGAGCCTGTCGATCAACTGGCCTGTGGCAGTCGTGGTCATTCCCCTGGCGTGTCTCATGGCGGGCTCCCTCGGACTCACCTTCGGGACCTTCTTCGAGCCCCGTAACGTACCGATGCTGTTCGGGGTCGTGGTGGTACCCATGACGTTCCTCGGGTGCGTCTACTACACGTGGGCATCGCTGGCGCCGATTCGCTGGCTCCAGATCGCGACGCTCGCCAATCCACTCATCTACATGTCAGAAGGAGCGCGTGCGGCCCTCACGGCGGTACCGCACATGAGCCTATGGGCCGTACTCCCGGCCATGGTCGGCTTCACGGCCCTGTTCTCATACCTCGGGATCACGAATTTCCTCAAGCGCGTGATCGACTGAGCACGGTTTCGGAACGGAGCGTCTCGTGCTCGTCGGCCACACCTATGGTCCGTTCATCGCAACACTCGCCGGCGCCGCGCACTGCTCCGGCTGACCCGACGAGCCCGTTCTGATTGTCCTCGCGCCGGCACGTGCCGGCGCGAGGACAATCAGAACGAATCGGGGTTGGCGATGGAGCTACTCGCTTCGCGGAGCTGGTTCAGCTGCGACTCGGTTCCGATGGCTATCAGGATCTGGCCGTCCTGCAGAGCGGTGTCGGTCGATGGGTTGGTGATGAAGGTTCCATCGGTGTTTCGCATCGCGAGAACGAGCGCGCCCGTGTTGGCTCGCAGATGTGACCCTCCGAGTGTGCGCCCTATCAGTGGCGAATCACTCGGAAGCCTCACCTCTGCGAGCTGGAACTCAATACCGTTCTCGTGCATGACCACGTCGACGAATTCCGATACGTGAGGTTGGTCCACCAGGGCTGCCATGCGCGAACCACCCAACTCGTTGGGGTTGACGACACGATCAGCCCCCGCGTGGACCGATCTTTTCCGCGGTTGAGTCCGCTCGTGCCCGGGCAACGATGAAGGTACCCTCGTTCAGGGTCCGGCTCGAGAGGACCACGAACAAGTTGTCGGCATCGGTACCCAACGCTGCGATCAACGTCGTACAACGATCCAGCCCCGCACTCCCAAGCACGCCGTCATCGGTCGCGTCACCGAGCACATGGGGATACGGACAGCTCGCGATCCGTGCAGGATCGTTGTCCACCACCACGAGGTTGTCGTTGTCCTTCATGTGGGCCGCGAAGGCCTGGCCCACCCTGCCCCACCCGCACAGGACCAAGTGGTCTGACATGTGGGCAATCGTGCGTTCCATACGGCGCCTCCCGAACGTTCTCTGTAAGTGACCCTCAACTACGAACTCGACGACCTGGCCCACGGCGAACACCACCGACGCGAATCCCATGACGATGAGCAGCATCGTGAAGAACTTCTCGCCCGTACCGAAGTGATCGACCTCGTTGAAACCCACCGTAGAAATGGTGATGACGGTCTGGTAGATCGAGTCGACGGGATCGAACCCCAACAACACGTACCCGAGGAAGCCGAAGAGCAACACGCCTGAGACGAGCGACAGTGCGACGACGAGGCGGCGCAGAGGACTCATACGGTCCGAGCGTAGAGGTAGCGGTGGAGGTGCGCTGCCAATGGGTGCGGACTGCAGGTGATCACACCTCTCGACCGCTCACGAACCTCGGTTCAGATCGACGGCCTCGCCGATGAGGGCCTCCAGCGCACCCCGGTCGATCTCCTCGCCTTCACCGAGGTCGATCGCGCGCCTGACATTGCCGCCGAGGCTGGAGTTGAAGAGCCCGGTGGGATCGGTCAGGGAGGCACCCTTGGCGAAGGTGAGCTTCACCTTGTCCTTGTAGGTCTCACCGGTGCAGATGATCCCATCGTGGGACCACACCGGAACGCCCAACGGGTTCGAGGGCTTCCTCCATTTGACCTCCTCGACCACCTCGGGGTCGGCGACCTTGATGATCTCGCGTATCCGGCCGAGCAACTCCCCCCTCCAGTCGTTCAACTCCTCGATCCTCGCGTCGATGAGCACCGACGCCGATTCATCATCCTCGTTGGCTTGATCATCGGTCACCTGAACTTCTCCTTCGCGCTCCTGGGCACAACATGTTGCCTGACAACCCGGTCTGCGGCACGTCGACCCGGGTGCTGACAGACGTCGGCTCTTCGATCACCTCGGCACCCAGCGGAATCCCTCGTTCTCGACATCCTGGCGAACCTCGAGGCCGAGCGCATCGCGATAGAAGCCGAGTGCGGCCTCGGGGTCGTGGACGGTGATGAACATCTTGGACACTGAACTGTCATGACTCAAACGGTACGGGACACACGGGTTCGCACGCTTCTCAGATCCTGCTCGTTCGCTCGGACCGATGTTGTGGGGCTGCGAGGATCCGCGATCGGCTGCGGTCGTGTGCACTGCGCAAATGCGCCAGATCTGCGAGTTCCCCCCGAGTCATGCAAGCAACGCTATCCCGAACAGCACTCTGGACTACTCCCAGGTTCCCGTCAGCTCGGATGGGCAACCAGGCGAACCCGCACATCGATGTCGGGCTGCACCTTCAACAGACCGAGCCTGGGGGGCTGAAGCCCCCAGTCGCGCACATCGAACCGCTGCCCTCCCTCGAGCAGCAGTGCGTCGACGCCGGAGGCCGACCCTCCCGGACCGTCGATCCTCGCGAACAGACAGTTCCCCATGAACCCGTCGTGTCTCTCCGCGGAATGCGAGGTCGCCATCGATACCGACACTCTGAGCGGATATGTGACGGGAATCCACCGCGATACCCACGATCTCCGGGAACCGGCTCGCATTGATCCGTCTCCGGGTCTCGCGATCCACGAGAGCGTTGCCGGACTCCAGCCGTTCGACGTCGACCCGTACCTCACCGGAGACGCTGCGACCCGGAGCGGAGGCCGTTCTTCACCATCGTCAGCTCCACCCATCCGGTCAAGCCACTCGCGGTGGCTCTGATCGGATGCACCGAGGAGCTTCCCTCGATCCACACCTGGGACTCCTCGGGCACGAGTTCGTAACGAGTCGGCATCCCGACATCCTCGCACTGCTGTCGTTCTGAGCGCTGTGGCGGTGATCTGTCCACCGCCACAGCGCTCAGAACTACGCATCGAGGTAGCGTTGGCGGACCTGCTTCTTCTGGAGCTTCCCGGTGGGCATGCGGGGCAGCTCCGGTATGAAATCGATGACGCGGGGCACCTTGTAGTGGGCAATCTCGTTGCGCGCGAACTCGCGGAGATCGGCTGCCAACTCCGGCGTGGGTTCGATGCCGGTCTCGAGCTGCACCACCGCATGGACGTACTCCCCCATCTCCGGATCCGGTAGCCCGAACACCGCAACATCAGCCACCTGGGGATGCAGGGCGAAGCAGGCCTCGACCTCCTGGGGGTAGATGTTGACCCCACCGCTGATGATCATGAACGCGGAGCGGTCCGTGAGGTACAGATATCCGTCGTCATCGAGGTATCCGATGTCTCCGAGCTTCGACCAGTTCTCGTGCTCCGGGTGGCGCGATTCCGCTGTCTTGGCGGTGTCGTGGTGGTACTCGAACGGGGCACGCTCCTGTTCGAAGTAGATCAGCCCTGGCTGACCCGACGGGAGTTCCTTGCCTTCCTCATCGCAGATGTGGACGGTCCCCAAGATGGCGCGTCCGACCGAGCCGGGATGTTCGAGCCACTGGGCACTGTCGATGAAGCAGAGGCCATTCGCCTCGGTGCCTGCGTAGTACTCATAGATCGTCGGTCCCCACCAGTCGATCATCTGGCGCTTCACCTCGACCGGGCACGGGGCCGCGGCATGTACGACCGCTTGCAGCGAGGAGAGGTCGTGGGCGCCACGCACATCTTCGGAAAGCTTGAGCAGCCGTACGAACATGGTGGGCACCATCTGGGTCGCGGTGACCCCGAAACGTTCGACATTCTCGAGAAACGTCGAGGCATCGAAACGGTCCATGATGACCAGCGTCGCGCCCAGCTCGTGGACACCGGCGCCCCATTGGAGCGGGGCAGCGTGGTAGAGCGGCGCAGGGGAAAGGTAGACGCTGCTGTCGTCCATGCCGAGCAGGAACCGTTCGAGCGATGAGATTCCGGTCCTGGACGGATCATCGATTTCGAGGCCACTGAGTGGCCGACGAATCCCCTTGGGCCGGCCGGTGGTACCCGACGAGTACAGCATCACATCGCCCGCAGGTTGCTCCGTGAGTGGTTCCGCGGGCACCGAGGACAACGCCGACTCATATGATTCGAAGCCATCGACGACCCCGTCGATCATCAGTCGACGTGGGCAGTCGTCGAGATACTCGAACATCCCGGATGCCGTTTCGGAGAGTGACGCGGTGGCGATCAGCACGGTTGACCCGCTGTCGTTGACCAGGTAGGCCGCCTCCTCTGGCGCCAGATGCCAGTTCACCGCCGTCAGGTAGAGCCCGGAGCGCAGCGCCGCCCACAACACCTCGAAGTAGCGGACGTGATTCTCCGCCAACAGCGCTACGTGGTCACCCGGTGCCAGACCCGCGTCCTGCAACCATCGCGCCAGCTGGTTCGAACGATCATCGAG
The DNA here is from genome assembly GCA_963805905.1 of uncultured Microthrixaceae bacterium. Lineage (GTDB taxonomy): Bacteria > Actinomycetota > Acidimicrobiia > Acidimicrobiales > Microtrichaceae > JAMLGJ01. Next base: position 559,664 of record CAWDVV010000001.1, on the reverse strand, counting down.
CTCGCGGTAGGTGACGATCTCCCCCGTGGCCGCCGAGATCACAGCAGCCTTGTCGGGGTTGATCGATGCGTGATGGCCTGGATACATCAGATGGTTCCTTCGGTAGTTCGATCGGTTGGTGTCCGGGGTTCCGCGTCACTCACCGAATCCGGTGATCGGGACGGGGAGCGGGTCGGTCCCGGTCGTGCCTTCGCGCAGCGGTCGATCCTGGAGTCGGAATGCGAGACCAATCGCCACCACGGCGATCGGCAGACTCGCCATGAATACCAGCGGTATCGCATGGGCGAAGCCTGCCGCGTTCATGGCCATACCGGCGAGACCCGCATTGAGGATGCCGCCGAAGACAGGTATGCCCATGGTCGAACCCAGGGACCTGCTCAGCAGAACCGTCGAGGTGGCAACACCAAGATCGGTCATGGGCGCCGCGTTCTGAGCCGCCAGGAGAGATGGTTGCATCACGAACCCGACGCCCAACCCGACTGCCAGTGCCCAACCACCGATGACCAAGACCGGAGTTCCCACCCCGATGGTCGTGAGCAGACCGATACCCGCTGTCATCAGGATCGACCCGGCGATCGGCCACCCACGGATGCGCCCCGTACGTTCCACCGCGGTGCCTGCCAACAGTGTGCCGACGGCGGCACCCAACATCAGCGGCATGAGGGTGAGCCCCGCCGCTGTGGGACTGATCCCGCTCACTTCCTGTACGAACATCGGGATGAAAAATATCCCGGACGCTAGAACCGCACCGCTGGTCAGGTTCAGCCCGGTGCTGATGCGCACGACGCGATCGCGCAACAGGGACAACGGCAGCACCGGTTCCCGCGCGACCAACTCACGCCACACGAAGAGCGAGCCGAGGACGATGACCCCACCCGCCAGGAGCATCGTCTCACCCCATGCGAGTGTTGACCCGCCAAGGGTTGCGACCAGCATCAGGGCGGATAGCGTTCCGACGAGAAGGGCTGAACCCAACCAGTCGATCGAGTGCTTGACGTGTCTGGTTCCGCTGGACAGGCGAGTGGCTATCAAGACCGCGGCGACGAGCCCCACCGGTAGGTTCACGATGAACGCCCAGCGCCAACTGAGGTGCTGCACGAACACACCGCCGACCAGTGGTCCTGCCACACTCGATGCCGCGAACATCACCCCCTGGTACCCCATCCAACGCCCCAGCTGACGGGCCGGCACGATGTCGGCCAGGATCGCCATCGACAGAGTCCCCAACCCACCTGCCCCGACCCCCTGCAGGAATCGCGTGGCCAGAAGTTGGTTGAGCGTCTGAGCGCCTCCGCAGAGCAACGACGCCACCACGAAGATCGCAACCGCCTGCAACAACACCGCCTTGCGGCCGTACAGGTCCCCCAACTTCCCGTAGATGGGCATGGAGGCCGCGTTGGCAAGTGCATACGCGGTGATCACCCACGTGATGCGCGAGAACCCGCCCAGCTCATCGGAAATTGTCGGCAGCGCGGTTGCAACGATGGTTGCGTCGAGTGCGCTCATCATCTGGGCCAGTTGCAACCCTATGAAGACCACCACCACGCCGCCCGAACCCCGCACCGTTGCCCCGATGCCACCTGTTGAGCTCACGAGTGCGTATGAGAAACGACGATCCGCGGGCCGGGATGACGGGGTGCGGGTGGCCGATCGATCACGAACCCGCGCGATAGTCACCAAATGGAGCGTCGCGTTCCTGGAGGGCCTTGGTGAGACCCTTCTCGCGGGAGGCCCCTATGAACTCGGAGAACGTGACCGCCTTGGTCCCCAGAGCACACAGTTCCGTTCCCTGACGGATAGCGGCACGCATGCCCATGGCATCCATGGCCCGGTGCACGGTGCGCTTGTTCAGCGACACGATGTCGCTCGGGATGAGCGCTACCCGCTTGGCGACCGCCAGCACTTCCTCATCCAGGTCGGCCTCATCGAAGGCCCGATTGGCCCATCCCAGGCGCACGGCTTCGTCGCCCGAGATGGAATCGCCTGTGACCATCATCTCCATCGCTGCGCGCATGCCGAGCATCCACGCGTGGAAGTGCATGTCGGGTACACCGAAGCGGACCGCCGGATACCCCATCTGGGCGTCGTGGGCCACGTAGACCAGGTCGCAGCCGGTGGCCAGTTCGCTACCACCCGCGAGGCAGTAGCCGTGGACCTGGGCGATGACCGGCTTGGCCAGGTCCCAGATGCTCATCCAGGTCTCAGTGACGTGACGCGGCCACTGGCCCTCACCCTCTGCGGTGTAGTGCGGCATGTCCACTCCCGCGTTGGCACCACCCAGCTCGTAGCCGGACGAAAAGCACTTCCCCGCACCTCGCACGATGGTCACGCGCACATCCGGGTCCTGGTCGGCCACCTGCAACGCGGCGATCAACTCGGCGCGCAGTTGGTGGCTGAGAGCGTTCCGCTTCTCGGGCCGATTGAGCGTCAGCCGTCGAACGAACGGTGCCGGGTCGTCAACGACCAGCACCTCTGGATTGGAACCGAGAGCGGGCACGTTGCCATCGGCGTGAGGTGCCTGGCCGGCGCCGTAGTGGGTTCCCGCTGTATCAGGGCCATCATTCATGAATGCTCCGTCGTCATCGCTGGGGTTGTCATCGCTGGGGTTGTCATAGCTGAGGTTGTCGTCGCCGCGGATGCTGCCATGCGGCCTACTTGATCGCCCTCGAGTCCATGTCCCCCGAGAGCCGATCGAGCCGCTTGTCGGGCACTTCGTCGATGGGGGTCGCCACCTCCTCGACCGTGGGACCGATGCGGGCCGCCAGGGGAGCCAGCGCTTCCAGGTCGAAGTCGTACATCCTGGCGGCATTGCCGGCGAGGATCTGGCGGAGTTCGGCCTCGGGTGCATCACTGAAACGGGCCCGCAGGTTCTCACGGGAGTACGGATGGGTGCCCTCATCATGTGGGTAGTCGCTACCCCACATGAACTTGTCGAGACCGATCACGTGGCGAGCCTCCGCATCGGCAGGCCCCGGTTGGCTGACTCCCATCCACACGTTCTGGTGGAAGTACTCAGAGGCATCCCTGGGAAGTATGTGATCGTCGCCGTAGCGGATCTCACCGGTGGCGCCGGTCTCGCGGATGCCACGGATGGTCCTGTCCAGAGTTTCCAGAAGGGGAGGCACCCACGCGCACCCGGCCTCGGTGAGCACCACCTTCAAGCGCGGGAATCGCTCGAAGACTCCCGAAAGGATCATCTGCACCAAGGGACGTTCGGTGTAGAAGAGCACCTCGTTGATGTACAGCAACATCGACACCGGATAGTTGCCGTAGTCCGGGTTGCCGGTCCCACTGTGGATGTTGACCGGCACCTCAAGGTCTTGAAGCACCGCCCACAGTGGGTCATAGCAACGGTCGTAGAGGGGCTTGACCCACTTCACGTCGGGGGCGATGTTGGGAAGCAGGATTCCGCCGCGGAGGCCGTGCTCCTTGATCCAGTGGACATCCGCGATTGCGTCGTCCACGTCGTTGAGGAAGATCTGTCCCACACCGGCACGGCGCTCGGGGAAACGACCGCACCAGTCGACCAACCAACGGTTGTGGGCCACCACCCCTGCATGTCGGAGTCGGTACTGCTCGTCGGTCGGTGGCTTCGCGAACAACACGAAGCTGGGGAAGAACGGTGGCACGGTGTTGGGAAACACCACCTCGCCGGCGATGCCGTCCGCCTCCTGCTGGGAGTTGCGCATCTCGTCGTCCCAGTTGCGCAGTCGGCGATTGTCACCCAGGTCCTTGTACGGGTTGCGGTACTTGTCGCGCCACGCATCGAACTCGTCGACGAACTCAGGGTCCAGGTATTCGCGGTAGGCCTTGTGACTACCGCCCGCGTGACAGTCCGCAGAGATGATCGTGTACGGCGCTGCGGTCGTGGTATCGCCGGGTGCGGGATCCGTGAGGGTCATGGGGTCAACCTTCCATTCAGGTGTCTCTGACAGACATCGGGCGCTGGTGACATCCCAGAGCCGAGTGAAACGTACACGAGTAGAACACGTTCTCGCAGTTCTCGCCAGCCGCAACCTGCATGCGTTGCACGAATAGCAGGACCAAGATCTCTGGAAGGCCGACGGTAGAATGTGTTCTACTAGAGCGTCCCTCCAGGACCGCCCCCAACCGAAGGACCCGATCGTGACCCAGCTCACTGCTCCCAAGATCGACCTGCTGGATCTGGACCGCTTCACGGAGGGTGTCCCCCATGAGTGGTTCACGTGGATGAGGGAGAACGATCCGGTCCACCACCACCCTGAGCCCGATGGTCCCGGCTTCTGGGTGATCACCAAGCTGGAGGACATCGAGGTCTGCAGTCGCGACTACGAGACCTTCTCCTCCGCTGCCGAGCACGGCGGTGTTGTGGGATTGCCCGAAGTGGATGCTGAGACGGCCGAGAACCGCGTGGCCGCGGGAAGCCTCATGTTGTTCATGGATCCGCCGGACCACACGCGCTACCGCCGGCTCGTCAACCGCGGGTTCACCCCGAGGATGATCGGCAGGATGGAGGAACACATCCGGGACCTCTCGACCGAGATCCTGGACAATGCCATACCCAAGGGTGACGTCGACTTCGTTGTGGACGTAGCGGCGGAACTACCACTGGATGTGATCGCGGAGCTGATTGGCGTCCCCCACGAGGACCGGCACAAGATCTTCGACTGGAGCAACCGGTTGATCGCAGGCGGTGAGGATCCCGAGTACCAGGTGAGCGAGGACATGCTGGCCGAGGCACGGGTGGAGATGTTCCTCTATGCACAGGAACTGGCCGAGACCCACCGAGCGAAACCGGGCGAGGACATCATCGACGCGTTGCTGAGCGCCGAGATCGACGGCGAATCGATGTCGGACATGGATTTCAACATGTTCTTCGTGTTGTTGTCCGTCGCGGGCAACGAGACCACCCGCAATGCCATCACCCATGGACTCAACGCATTCTTGGAGAACCGGGATCAGTGGGAGCTGCTCGCATCGGATCCGGAGCGCTACATCAGCGGCGCAACCGAGGAGATCCTGCGCTGGGCTACACCGGTCATGTACTTCCGTCGCAACGCCACGAGCGGCTTCGAGCTCCGGGGCAGGACCATCAAGGCCGGAGACAAGATAAGCCTGTGGTACATCTCGGCGAACCGTGACGAAGAAGTCTTCGAGGACCCATTCCGCTTCGACATCACCCGCGATCCGAACCCCCACATCGCCTTCGGAGGCGGTGGTCCACACTTCTGCCTCGGCGCCCAGCTTGCACGCATGGAGATAAAGGTGCTGTTCGAGGAACTGGTGAAGCGCGCTCCGGATGTCGAGGCACTAGGAGCCCCGGATCGGCTGCGGTCAAATTGGATCGGCGGCATCAAGCACCTACCTGTGCGCTTCAACGTCTGAACCCTCGCACCGCTTCGACCACCGCTGTCTGGGAGACTCGGCACATGGCTTCCGTAGCGGTCGGTCAGTTCGCCCCCACCGAGAACACCTCGGACAACATCGAAACAGTCCGACTGTTCGCGTCGCTCGCCCGAAATGACGGGGCTTCCCTACTGGTGCTTCCGGAGTATTCGTCGTACACCGCCGCGAAATTCGACGGGAGAATCGGCGAGAACGCAGAGTCGCTCGACGGGCCGTTCGCAACCGCTGTACGCGAGGCAGCAGGTGAGCACTCGCTCGCGATCGTGGCCGGGATGATCGAACGGAGCTCCGACAGCTCCCGGGTCCACAACACCCTGCTCATGGTGGACCAGGACGGTGAACTGGAAGCCACGTACCGCAAGGTCCACCTCTACGACGCACTCGGATTCCAGGAGTCCGAATGGATAGAACCGGGTAGACCGACCAGCACTGCGGTCATGGACATCGAAGGCCTCCGCTTCGGTGCCCAGACCTGCTACGACCTGCGCTTTCCCGAAGCGTCGCGGGTCCTCGTGGATGCCGGAGCGGACGTGGTGATCGTTCCCGCACAGTGGGTACCGGGTCCCATGAAGGAGGATCACTGGATCACGCTGCTGCGTGCGCGGGCGATCGAGAACGCGGTGTACGTCGCCGCTGCGGGCCAGAGCGCACCCGGAGGATGCGGTGCCAGCGTCATCATCGATCCGATGGGGGCGGTCATGGCGGGAATCGGATCGGGGACCGGTCTCGCTTCTGCAGATGTGGACCGCGAACGAATAGATCAGGTTCGCGCTGCAAATCCGGTGTTGGCATCGCGCCGGTTCCACGTTGTACCCAACCCCGAGGATCCTCGTTCTCAGTGATACCGCAGATGGTTCTGTGGTGCCTGCGTTGCACATGGTGCAACGCAGGCACCACAGAACCTGACGAGGAGGACGGCGGCACCGACAGCTCGGTCATTGACAGCCATTTGGCTCGTCAGGCTCTCTGTGTGCTCACGATGGATCCGCCCCGCGAATCAGGGTGCTGAGGTGTCGCGGGCCGACTCGACGGGAAGTAGGACCGCACCGACCAGGAAGCACACCGCTCCGACGAAAGTCCCGAGGTTGACGAGCGCAACATTGGCGACTTCGCCCGTGCCTCGCAGGTACCGGGAGCCGATGGCGGATGCTCCGAAGGCGATGGAACCCACGAGGTTGAGCGCAGTGATGCGCCACCCGATCGACCGGTCGGACCGGGGAAGCAGACCTCGGTTCACCTCCGAGTAGGCGAACCAGCTCGCAAGCAGGAAGCAGATCGAGCCGAACACATCGGGAGCCCATATCAACCGCCGATCCTGGGTGACGCTCAGGTCACTGCGCGTGGCAGCGAACGTCGTGACGTTGAACCACACGGTACCCACGAGTTGGACGGCCGATCCCCACCAATCCAGCCGGCGCGGCGTCCACCCGACAAGCGATGCGAGCCGGCGCGGTCGAGGCGAGTCGGCGAGTATTCCCTCGGGCGCAGAGAGTGTTTCGTGGAACTGAAGGTAGGCCGCGGTGGTGAAGAAGATCGAGCCGACGAAGAAGGTGGTCCCCACTACCGACGGGCTCACGTTGTCGAAGTAGAGCGGCAGGGACCCGACCGCGAAGCAGATCGAGCCGACACCGAACAGCGCACCCATCCACCAGCTCATCGGGTTCGGTCGGCCACCCCAGCGAGTCTCCAGGTTGCCGAGTCGACGCGCGCCTCCCCTCCGCAACCCCAACCCCTTGCGGTGACGCCGCGAACTCCACTCGACCTCCGACCCGTCGGGCCGCTCCAACAGCGCATGGGTGGTGAATCCCAACGGCCCCCACGTGCGCAGCACCGACCAACCCGGCGGCAGATCCGATAGTGCCTCCACCGAACTCCCGGGTTCGGCGCTGACCGCGCTCACAGAGGTACGACCCATCCCGATCGGATAGTCGTGACCACCGGAGCGTCTACACCTTGATTCATGGGATCAGAATCCTAGGGGGTACACCGATCGCCATCACCCACTTGGGGTGAAGACCCAAGCTCGGAAATCGTGGCAGCATGCAGGACATGCCAAGCAACACTTCCAACCAGACCCACGCGTGCTCCATGTTGCCGATCCCTGATCGTCCGGGGCCGGGATTGACGACTTATGACGCGAAGGATCCGGAGACGAACTACCCACCCATTGAGCCGTTGTTGCCCCCGGAGGGTGCTCCGAATGTGGTGGTCATCTTGCTCGATGATGTTGGTTTCGGAGCATCGAGTGCCTTCGGTGGGCCGTGTCACACCCCCAATGCCGAACGCCTTGCCGCTGGTGGGTTGAAGTTCAACCGGTTTCATACGACTGCTTTGTGTGCACCGACGCGTCAGGCGATGTTGACCGGTCGGAATCATCATTCGGTGGGTATGGGGAGTATCACCGAGACAGCGACTTCGGCTCCCGGGAACAACTCGATGCGGCCCAATACGAAGGCACCGCTCGCGATGACTCTGAAGCTGAACGGATACTCGACTGCGCAGTTCGGCAAGTGTCATGAGGTTCCGGTGTGGCAGTCCTCTCCGCTGGGCCCGTTCGACGCGTGGCCGTCGGGTGGCGGCGGTTTCGAGACCTTCTACGGATTCATCGGTGGTGAGAACAACCAGTGGGATCCCGCTCTCTATGACGGCACCACTCCTGTGGAGCCTCCCCGTACTCCTGAGGAGGGTTACCACCTGACCGAAGATCTGGCGGATCGGGCGTGCGCCTGGGTGCATCAACAGAAGGCCCTCATGCCGGATCGACCGTTCTTTTTGTATTTCGCCCCGGGAGCGACCCATGCACCGCACCATGTGCCCAAGGAATGGGCTGACAAGTACCGCGGCAAGTTCTCCGGGGGTTGGGACGTGTTGCGGGAACACACTCATGCGCGTCAGGTGGAAATGGGTGTCATCCCGGCGGATGCCGAGCTCACCGAGCGCCATGACGAGATCCCGGCCTGGGATGACATGTCCGAAGAACTCAAGCCGGTGCTCGAGCGTGAGATGGAGGTTTACGCAGGGTTCCTCGAACACACCGACCACCATGTGGGCCGGGTGATCGACGCGATCGATGATCTTGGCGTGCTCGACAACACGATCATCTACTACATCGTCGGTGACAACGGTGCGTCTGCTGAGGGCACGCTGAACGGCGCGTTCAACGAGATGGCCAACTTCAACGGGATGGCCGCCATGGAAACACCCGAGTTCATGGTTTCCAAGATGGACGAGTTCGGTTCGCCGAGTTCCTACAACCATTACGCGGTCGGGTGGGCGTGGGCGATGAACACCCCGTTCCAGTGGACCAAACAGGTTGCATCACATTGGGGTGGCACCCGGAACGGCACGATCGTGCACTGGCCCGAAGGTATCGATGATCCGGGTGGGATCCGCTCACAGTTCACCCATGTGATCGATATCGCACCCACGATTCTCGAAGCCGCCGGACTACCCGAACCGACGATGGTCAACGGTGTGCAGCAGTCGCCCATGGAAGGCACGAGCATGCTGTACACCTTCCGCGGGGCCGATGCAGACGAACACCACGATCTGCAGTACTTCGAAATGTTCGCCAACCGGGGCATCTACCACAAGGGTTGGAGCGCAGTCACCAAACACCGCACGCCGTGGATCATGGTGGGCGGCGATCTACCCGCTTTCGATGATGATGTCTGGGAACTCTACGACGGCACCACCGATTACAGCCAGGCCCGCGATCTGGCGGCAGAACACCCCGAGTTGCTCGCCAAGCTGCAGCGCCTCTGGCTGATCGAGGCCACGAAGTACAACGTCCTACCGATGGACGACCGGACCTCCGATCGGCTGGAACCGGCCATGGCGGGTCGACCGACACTCATCCACGGCAACACCCAGCGCTTCTACCCCGGCATGGGACGCCTCTCGGAGAACAGCGTGGTGAGCATCAAGAACAAGTCGTTCTCGGTCACCGCCGAGGTCGATGTTCCGGATGGCGGAGCAAACGGTGTGATCATCGCCCAGGGAGGCCGCTTCGGAGGTTGGGCCGTGTACGCAACCGATGGTCGACTCAAGTTCACCTACAACGTGCTCGGCATCCAGGAGTTCTCGACCCTCGCGGACGAGCCGATCCCGACAGGAACCCACCAGGTCCGCATGGAGTTCGCCTACGACGGCGGCGGCCTCGCCAAGGGCGGCGACGTCACGCTCTACCATGACGGCAATCCGGTTGGCACAGGACGCGTCGAAGCAACCCAACCAATGGTGTTCTCCGCAGATGAGACAACCGATATCGGTTACGAATCCGGTACCACCGTGAGTTCCGACTACTCCCTGGCGACGAGCCGGTTCACCGGCCACATCACCTGGGTGCAGATCGACCTCGGCGACGACGACCACAACCACCTCATCGAACCCGAGGAACGCTTCCGCATAGCCATGTCCCAGCAATAGGTGCTCAGCGGGTGGCAGTTCTGCGGGCCGTGGGTCACCTCGAGTCCGAGCTCCGCCTCGAAGCGCTCGACGCGACCCACGGCCACGAGACTTCCTCAGCTGCCCTTCATCACCTTTGAGATTCCCGAGAGCAGGGCGTCCTCGCTGTAGAAGCGCACCAGCTCGTCGCGGGCGAATGCAACGGTCCTACTCCCGACGAACATGGCACGGGCAAGGTTGCGGGAGTTCCTCTGAGCCAACTCAACGCGCTTTCGCTGTCGACGTTCGTACAGGGCGAGCGCATAGGTGATGTGTCGTGGGTCCGCACGGGAGAGCTCGTCGTCGAGCGCGGCCGCGGAGTCCATGGCTGCCGATGCCCCGACTCCGGCGGTCGGAAGGAATGCCGCTGCGGCGTCTCCGAGGAGAACCGTATGGCCGCTCGACCACGACCTGGAACGACAGTCCGACATCCTCCAGTACACGCCCCCGGAGTCGCGGTCGCGCCCGCTGACGACCGACTTGAGCACCCCCTCGGGGATACGGTCGGTGATCTCATCGGCATACTCATGAGCCTCGCGGGATGCAATGGCGTCATGGCGCCCGGCGAGGAAGATGCCCACCCGACCCGGAACCGGGTACAGGCCCACGCCCCATCCGGCTGACCACATCTCGGAGTAGGTGTCGGCTCGGGCCTCGTCGAGCGGGCCCCACATGACGAAGCCGCCCCACCCGGTGTCGAACGTCCCGACCTCAACGGATGGGAGCACCAATTCACGGGTCGCCGAGTGGATGCCATCTGCAGCCACAACCACGTCGAAATGGGCCTGTGATCCGTCGCTGAAGGTCGCAGTGACACCATCGTTGTCCTCGCCACCGTCCGCGTCGCCAGCCTCCAGGAGTCCGGTGACAGTTGTGCCGTAGTGGATCGGGCCTGCGGCCCCTCGGAGTAGTGCCAACAAATCGCCTCGTTCGATTCCGCGCCAGTCACCGTAATGTTCGACGAGGCGGGTGAGCTCGTAGCGTCGATTGAGCGCTCCGTGACGGTCGTAGAGCTCATATGTGCGCATCGGCAGACTCTGAGCTCTGTACTGCGACGACAGTCCGAGCCCGTTTAGAACCCGTCCACCGAGTGGTAGCAGGCCCAGCATGTATCCCCCGGAGTCAACACGCTCGCCACGCTCGATCAATGCAACGCTTCCACCGCGCTCACGCATCAGGGCCGCGAGCGTGGCACCCGCGATACCGGCACCGACGATGAGCACCCGCAGGCGCGCGCCCCACAGATCACGCTCGACTCGATCCGCGACCGTCCCACGGGTCACCTCCGGCTCCATCTCACGGGTCACCTCCGGCTCCATCTCACGGGTCACCTCCGGTTCCGTCCCACGGGTCACCTCCGGTTCCGTCCCACGGGTCACCTCCGGTTCCATCTCACCTGTCACCTCCGGCTCCGTCCCACGGCGAGCCGGCATGTGCTTCTCCGGTTTCATGTCCTGGCTTCGATCGGTCCGGCTCGGGTGGCTCACACATGGAGCGGATCATCGAGAACGCCTTCTCGCCTACCTGGACGGCCTCTTCGTCGGTCAGGTTGTCCCAGTGTTCTGCGAACCAGCGGTCGATCTCCCGCGATGCAGCGAACACGACCTCAGCGATCAGGGACTCCGGAACATCGCTGCGGATCGCTCCGAGTCCCCGACCTGCCACGACCAGGTCGCGCATTTGCGAGTGCAGTCGATCCAGTAGCTCCGCCAGAGCGGTCCGGCCCTCACGACCCTCGTAGATCCCACGGGCCAGAGTTGCCAATCGTTCATCGGCCACGAGCACGGCCGTCACTCCCGCAAAGAGGTCTCCCACCAGATGCCAGAACTCCTCGGTGTCTGTCGGTTCGCGGTAGCGGAAGTCGAGTTTGGCTAGGAATCGTCGCGCCGCGCGTTCGACGACAGCTCCGTATAGATCAGCCTTGTCCCGGATGTAGTAGTAGGCCTGACCCTTGCTCATCGACGCGTCGGAGAGAATCCGGTTGAGCGATGCGCCATCGAATCCACGTTCCGCGAACTCGTTCTCTGCCGGATCCAGGAGCTTTCCCTGACGCTGTTCGGATAGCGCCCAGAGCCTGTCCCTCGGGGTCTCGACTCGCGCCGTCTCAGCTGTTGGAGGACTCGTACTGCCAGATCCGGGTGCGTCTGTTTCAATCACCGCGATGGAGCCTCTCGTCAGTTAGACCAACAGTCTAACCGCCGTTGGACCAGTGGTCTATCATCGGGCTCCGATAGCCACTATGGAAACCGGCTCGGAGATGTCCAGATTCAGCAGTGCAGGGTGACGGTGGCGTCGACCGGTGCTTCCTGGACACCTTGCTTCGTCAGTTCACCCGACCAGGTGATGTTGCCGGGGTCGCTCACGTCCGGCATGTTGTCGTCCGAATTTCCCCAGGCCTGACCGTCGATGGTGACACGGATCAGCACGTCATGATTCACCGCGGTCACGTTGAGCGCATCATCGCCGTTGAAGAACTGGGATACCAGGTCGTCACCCGCGGTCAGGGTGCAGCCGCCCTTCGAGAACTCGTAGGTGGTGCCCCCGAGATCGACCTCGGCGCTGTCGGATCCGGTGTCCGTCGAATCCGGCGCGGTGGCACCATCGGTGCTCACCGTCGACGGATTGTCACCCGGCGCCGCTGCCGAGGCATCGTCGCCTCCACCGCATCCGGCGATGCTCATCACCAGCAGGAACCCGACCGCAAATCCCATTTGTCTCTTCATGGGAAAACCCTAGTCGTGGACAAGCCCGGCGTGCCCGGGATCGCGCTCAGAGGACACGCTGGAGTGATGCTCGCGTCTCCGGTTCAGGTCGGCATGCGGAACCACTCCGACCACGAACATGCACCGATGTGGCAATCACCCTGATCGGGTGATTGCCACATGCCCCCACGAATGCTGTGATGTACCACTGAACGCTCGACCCCGTTGTCGGTGACGGCGAGTAACGAGGCATGCTTGCATTGCATAACCGGAACCCGATGGACGTAACGACCCCAGGTGGACCGCGGAACCGGGCCGCGTCAGAAAGGAGCGTTTGATATGCCGCGATCGTCAGAGCAGTGTGACGTGTTCGTGATTTTCGGGATCACGGGTGACCTGGCAAAGGTGATGACCTTCCGGTCGCTGTACCGACTGGAACGCCGAGGCCTGCTGGAATGTCCCATCGTCGGGGTTGCCTTCGAGGACTGGACCAAGGATCAACTCGTTGAGCGCGCCCGGGCCTCGATAGTCGCGACGGGCGAAGAACTCGACGAGGCCGTGTTCGCCCGCTTGGCGGATCGTCTCTCCTACGTGCATGGCGACTTCTCCGACAGCGCCACCTATGGACGGGTCGGGTCCGCCATCAAGGGCGCTGAGCGACCCGTGTTCTACCTGGAGGTCCCACCATCCCTCTTCGCCACGGTGATCGCAGGACTGTCGGATGCTGGACTCACCAGTTCGGCGCGGGTGGTCGTTGAGAAGCCGTTCGGTCACGATCTCGCATCGGCGCGCGCTCTGGCCGACGAACTCCACCAGTACCTGGACGAGTCACAGCTCCTGCGGATCGACCACTACCTCGGCAAGATGGGCCTCGAGGAGATCCTCTACCTACGATTCGCGAACACGCTGCTCGAACCGGTGTGGAACCGCAACTACGTGGAGTCGGTGCAGATCACCATGACCGAGGACTTCGGGGTGGCAGACCGTGGTCACTTCTATGATCCCGTCGGCGCGCTGCGCGACGTCGTGGTCAACCACCTGATGCAGGTCGTCGCGGCTGCTGCGATGGAGCCACCCGCCGGGGGGCATGCGGAGTACCTGAAGGACGCGCTGGTGGCTGCCTTCCGCGCAGTGGACGATGCTGATCCGGCCCACTATGTGCGGGGGCAGTACGACGGCTACCTCGATGTCGACGGCGTTGATGCGGATTCGACGACCGAGACCTTCGCTGCGCTGCGCCTGGAGATCGACAACTGGCGCTGGTCGGGCGTCCCGTTCTTCATCCGTACAGGCAAGTGCCTGGCCACAACCCAGACCGAGCTCCGCCTCGTCTTCAAGAACCCGCCGAAGCTCGGTTTCGGGCTGCTGCGCGACCACCGGGCCGCGGCAGGTCAGATCGTGGTGAGGCTGGATCCCTCCACCGGTGTACGGATCTCGCTCGACGCTCACCGTGCCGGCACCACCGGCTCCGATCCCATCACACTCGACATGTTGTTCGCGGACGAGGGCGGCGAGGGTCCGACTCCATATGAGGTGCTCCTGCACGCGGCCATGGTGGGTGAGACCACACGCTTCACCCGTCAGGACGGCGTAGAGGAGGCATGGAGGATCATGCAACCGCTCCTTGATGCCCCACCACCGGTACACACATATTCTCCCGGTTCGATGGGTCCGGTGGAAGCCGACTCGCTCGTCAGCGGTCACGGCAAGTGGCACGAGCCATGGACATGATGCAACGGCAGAACTCTACGTACCCAACCCACAGACCGACATATGCACCCAGAGAGAAGCCTGTGTTGTGACCGGCACCGCTGAGTATCCACCCATCGCGGAACACGGCCTGATCGGGGACCTGCAGTCCGCGGCGCTCGTGAGCACCGGTGGAACGATCGACTGGTTCTGCTGTCCCCGGTTCGACTCTCCGAGTGTGTTCGCCTCGCTACTCGATGCCGACAAAGGTGGTGCCTTCCGCGTGGATGCGGTCGACCCGTCGACGGTGACGAAGCAGATGTACCTGCCGGACAGCGCGATCCTGGTCACCCGGTACCTGGCGGACTCCGGTGTTGCGGAGCTCGTCGACTACATGCCGATCGATGATCCGCGGGTGGCCCACGATCGACGGCGCATCGTTCGGATGATCCGCTGCGTACGAGGACGATTCGAGTTCCAGGTGCGGGTGGCGCCGAGCTTCGACTTCGCCCGCCGCCCCCACACGCTCACCGTCGATGGCCACCATGCCCGCTTCGACGCCGGCGAGGTCGTGCTGGGACTCTCGTCATCGGAACTCCTCGTCCGCGACGGGGAAGACGCCACCGCACACGTGGTCCTCTCCGAGGGCGACTGGGCGGCGTTCGTGCTCGACTCCAGAGGCCGATGTGGTTCCCGGGCACCTCGATCGCGGTGAGATCGAAGCACTTCTCGAGTCCACACACCAGTTCTGGCACGACTGGGTCGAAGGAGGCCGTTACCAGGGACGTTGGCGCGAAATGGTCTACCGGGCGGCCATCACGCTGAAGTTGATGACGTACGCGCCCTCTGGATCCATTGTGGCGGCGCCAACGGGCGGACTGCCCGAACAGGTCGGTGGCGAACGCAACTGGGACTACCGCTACACCTGGGTACGCGACGGATCCCTCTCGGTGCGGGCGCTGCTGGCAATGGGCTTCGAGGATGAAGCCGTGGGTTTCTCGCTCTGGATGCGCCAGCGCGCCGAGGAGAAGCGATCCGACGGTTCGGTCCCGCTCAACATCATGTACCGCGTCGACGGCAGCTCCGATCTGGTCGAGGACACCGTGGAAGGCTTCGACGGTTACCGCGGATCGCGTCCCGTGCGGATCGGCAACGGCGCAGCGGATCAGTTGCAGCTCGACATCTACGGAGAGTTTCTCGACTCGCTGCTCCTCATCGACGAGGCCGGCTATTTCGTGGGCGACGCCGGCTGGACCGACGTTCTCGAGATCACCGACTGGCTCTGCGACAACTGGAACCAACCCGAAGAGGGGATTTGGGAGACACGGGGCGGGCAGCGTCCGTTCGTATATGGCCGACTGATGACCTGGGTGGCATTCGACCGGGCCATCCGAATAGCAACAAACCGATCATTACCGGCACCGCTGGAGCGTTGGAGAGCGGTCCGCGATGAACTCCACCGAAACATTCATGACAAGGGGTGGAACGAGCAGATGCAGGCGTTCGTGCAATACGAGGGCAGCGACGTCCTGGATGCCTCGCTGCTGTTGATGCCACTTGTGGGATTCATCTCGCCCACCGACCCGAAGTGGGTCTCGACGCTGGCCGCCATGGACACAACGCTCGTATCCGACAGCTTGGTCTACCGCTACGACCCGAGTGCCTCCCCCGATGGACTGGCAGGCTCCGAGGGTACGTTCTCCCTGTGTACGTTCTGGTACGTATCCGCGCTGGCGAAATCAGGTCGGGTGAGACAGGCCCGGCTCACCTTCGAGAAGATGCTCACCTACGCCAATCACATCGGGCTGTTCTCCGAGGAGATCGGCGCCACCGGCAACCAGCTCGGCAACTTCCCCCAGGCGTTCACCCACCTCGCACTCATCGTGGCGGCCATGGATCTCGACGAGGCCCTCGAAAATGTCTGAACACGAACCCACCGTGGTGGTTGTCGGAGGCGGATTCGCAGGTGTGGGGTGTGCCACCGAATTGGCAAAGCACGGCATGGAAGTCACGCTGTTGGACCGCAACAACTACCACCAGTTCCAGCCCCTGCTCTACCAGGTGGCCACTGCCGAGCTGGCCGTGGTCGACGTGGCCCGACCACTCCGGGGCATTTTCGCCAGACATCCCAGCGTCACGGTGAAACGGGCCGATGTGACTTCGGTCGAACTGGACGCCTGCATGGTCACCACTGCCGATGGCCACACCTTCAGCGGCGACTACCTGGTGCTCGCAGGGGGCTCGAAACCGAACTTCTTCGGCACACCCGGTGCCCAGGAGCATGCTCTCCCGCTGTACTCGGTCAGCGATGCCGACCGGCTGCGCAACCGACTGTTCGGGGTGTTCGAAGACGCCGACAACGACGCGAAGGTCATTGATCGTGGTGCACTCAACATCGTCGTCGTCGGCGCTGGTCCCACAGGCGTCGAGACGGCTGGAGCAGTTGCCGACCTGGTAAACGATGTGATGCCCAAACGGTACCGGGACCTCGACCTGGACAGGGTGGAGATCACCATCGTCGATCTCGGGCCGACGGTGCTCGGACCCTTCTCCGACAAGGCGCACGCCTACGCGGCAAAGCGACTCTCGGAGCTCGGGGTGAACCTCCGACTCGGGACCGGGGTGAAAGAGGTGACACCCGAGGGCGTCAAGCTGAGCGACGGCACCGAGATCGCCAGCCGGACCGTCGTGTGGGCAGGAGGGATCATGGCACCCGATCTCATTGCTGAATCGGGTCTCACCGCGGGCAAGGGCGGCCGCATCACTGCAAACCCGGACCTGACCGCGCAGGGGTATCCGAAGGTGTACCCGATCGGCGACATGGCCAACATGACCGACAGCAACGGCGAAGAGCTCCCGCAGTTGGGATCGGTGGCGCTGCAAGCGGGTCGATGGGCCGCCCGGAACATCCTCGCTGAGGTCGACGGCCGAGACCGGGAACCCTTCAGGTACCACGACAAGGGGATCATGGCCATGATCGGTACCGGCTCCGCCGTGGCAGAGGTCGGCAAGCGACACCACGAACTCCACGGGACCGTCGCCTTCGCTGCGTGGTTGGGCGTGCACGCGTGGCTCATGAGTGGCATTCGCCAACGGGTCGACGCCTTCGTCTCCTGGGCCTGGGACTTCCTCGGCTCCAGCCGGGGCGACGCGGTGCTGGACCCCACCACACCCCGGATCGACTGGGGGGAGGACGAAGCGAGGGAAGACCGATCGTGACCCTGCCGCGCACCCAGTCCGCAACAGCAACGCAGCGTTCGTGAGGGGACCGGATCGGGCATGCCGCGCCGATACCCACGAGCACGCAGCGGCGACAATGGCCACCGTGGCGTACCCACCGGAAACCACCAGAGACTGAGTACTACCCAGTGTTGGAGCCCTCGGGCCCCCACCGCCCGACCACCGCAGGCGCATCTCAGAGCACCGGTATGCCCTTGGCGATGAGGTTGATGCCGAACACCAGGAAGAGCACCACCATGACAGCTGAGTTGTGTATCCCCAGCCAGTCCTTCAGCTGCTCGAGCGCTCTGGCCGCCCGCTCCCAGCCGGCGAGGAAGGCCGGCCCGTTCACGCGTGCGCCTCGGGAGAACAACACGAGGATGACCGCGATGATGGGCACCGGGCTGATGGCAACACCGATGGCGAAGGTCAGAACCGCACTGATTCCCGGGGTCATGCCCTACCTGTCGAGTTTGTGGATGCTCAGAGAATGGGCACGTCACATCCTTCCAGCTCGGAACGGATCCTGATCGGAGCGCGTGATCGGCCCGCGCCAGGACCGTCTCGGCATTGCCGCCGGCATCCTCCCCGACTAGGTGAGGATGCGTTCAGGCTTGCCGACACCCATGACGAAGCCTCCCGGTACGTCGGTGTCGCGGGAGCTCAGATCTCGTATCGGACCACTTCAAGGTGACCGCATGCGAACCCACTCCTGGAGGAATGCACCACTGCCTCGGCCGAGTTCTGCCGATGGATCAGAGGTAGCTGCGGCGGCGGAGCCAGCCGAGCGCCAGCCATCCCCAGATCGGCGGCAGGTAGAAGGTGACCGCACGGAACAGCAGGGCCGTAGCCGATGCCGTCGTCGTGTCGATTCCAGCGGCGACGAGTCCCGCCATGAGTGCACCTTCCATGACGCCGATTCCGCCGGGAACCGGCATCAGTCCACCGAACAACGCGGCCGCCACGTAGATGACCACCAGTGTTGCCAGGTCGAGGTGTCCGCCGAAGGCCCGCAGGCATACACCGAGGGCGACCGCGAACAACAGCTGATTCGTCAGATTGCCGCCGAACAACTGGAGGAGCTTCGACGGGGAGCGCAGAGCCACAGCTGTCGAGCGGACCTGCCCCAGTATGGGCGCAACGCGGGCGATGATCCTCGCCCGGATACGCGGCAGAGCGACCGCAAACATGCCGAGCAGCACAGCCACACCCGCGAGGACCCCGAGCACAAGTGCCAGATCGACCGATGAGCCGCCGGATGAACGGTGGAGCGACATGTTCACGTCCCCGACCCCGAACACGAGTGTCAACAGGAGAAGGGAGATCTGCACGAGGAACCCGCCGAAGCTGTCGATCGCCGAGATGGATACAGCGGAAGCGGCCGGAAGCCCCTGACGCTGGAAGAACCTTATGTCGAGTGCCAGGCGCCCCGCTGTCGAGGGGACTGCCAGAGCTACGAAGCCGATCGAGGCCTGGAGCATAGTGAGTGGTCCGAGTGGCACCGCGACCGGCGCTGCGCCCCGGGTCGCCACCGCCTGGGCGAGAAACGGCAGCTGGGCCAGGAGTAGCCCTGCGATCACCCATCCCGGTGTTGCACCACTGATTTCGTTCCACAGTTCACTCAAGTTGACGCTGGTCAGCCTGTTGATCAGCATCCAACCGAGGAGCACGAGGAGCGCGGCCACTATGAGTGAGCGGGGTGATACCCGCCGGAGCCGCACCGGTTCGGGAACCTCGACGTCGACCACAGCACCCGTCGCAGATCGCAGCGCATCCACGTCGACGGAGCCATGTTTGAGGTCCCGCCTCAACGATGTGCTCAGCGCTGCGGCCTGCAGGTAGGGAAGCATCCGCTCCACCCGATCCGCTCCGAGTGCTTCACCGGCGGCAACAACCGCTCCTTCAATGCCGACCAACAGCGCCGTGGTGGCGACGACCTGTGCCAGGTCTCGCATACGGGCGCCTTCATCAGAGCTGAGGCTCACAGGTCCGAGCTCACGCAGGGTGACGTTGCCGTCCTCCAACCCGAACGATTCGGGCCTGAACGCACCGTGGATCATCCCGATCGCATGCAACCCCGCGACCAGTTCCCAGAGGCCCCCCAATGCATCCTCGACTTCGACCCGGTCGCACTCGGCCAGGGGCCTCGACTCATCGCGCACGACGATGAGTGCATCACCGCGCCCTGTGCGGCCAGCCATGACGACCTCCGGGACGAGAAGGGACCGGGACGCCGCCAGCAGGGTCACAAAGCCCTCGTGTTCGACCTGGTTGAGGCGCGTCCGGGCCAGTGGCACCGCGCCCCTGAACCAGAGTGAGCGCCACACCCGCGTCAGGAACTGGGAGTCGCGTGCATCACGCCCATAGACATCAACCCTGACCCGATGGCCGCGCCGGTCGGTCGCATCAGCGACCTGTGGTCCACCGGATCGGCGGGGAGCGTCGGTGAGTCCCGTGACCTCGATGTCGAATTCGCGCAATGCCTCGGCTATCTCATCGAGGCTCGGACGTCCGGTCGAGGAACCCGCCAACACGTGCAACAGCGCAGCTGAAGCTGCCCCGACCAGGATGCTGAGTATGCCTCCCAACGGGGTGGTCGCACCCAGCAGTACCGCGCACGCGATACCGGACAGGATGACGACCCGACCGAATCGCCGGTACGGCGCTGTGAGGTGGGCTCCCGCCGAGTAGTTCGCCGCAATGGCGGAAACAACGGCCACCAGCGGGACGGTTCCGCCTGCGCCCCCCGTGAGAATCTGCGACCAATCGGGCCAGGCGCCATTCAGGACCTGTGCGGCCACGATCGACAGTCCGAGTCCGAATGCCGCCGCGATCGCCATGTCGACGAGCACGTCCACCCGACGCCGCACCGCTGCTACGTAGAGCAACACGAGAACCCACCCGATGAGCACGGCGATTCCGACACGCCACAGGAAGTCGAGCCATGAGGGAACCGCTTCGATCAGCCCGATCACCGCCTGTTCGAACCCAGAGGGTGGAACGGCCACCAGAGCAGTCAGGGTGGCAGCTACGAGGGTGAGGAGCAGCACGACGAGGTCCGAAACAGTGCGTTCGCGCCTTGCTCCACGCGTTGAGGAGAAAAATGGGGTATCGAAGCGGTGACGCCCTGACGAATCGTCCAGGTCGGTGACTTGAGCCGGAACGACGGACGGCTCGCCGGCCAGCGAGTCAGGAGACATCGGGAACCGATACCTCACCACGATGGCGCGCCTGTTGGACCGCTCCGAGAATCACGCGCAGTCCGAGGCCGATCACCAACAGGTCGGCTGCCATCTGCACGGTGACCGTAGCGCGGGCAGACGGTGAAGTAGCGGTGATGTCGCCGAAACCGACAGTCGTGAAGATGGTTATCGAGAAATACAGCGCATCCAGTCTCGAAATCGATTCGGAGAACCGAGATGGATCTGTGGAACCCATGACGAAGTACGTCGTAGCGAAGATCACGAGGAACAGAGGTACCGAGGAACCAAGTGCCTCGAGCGCACGGATCCCCGGATACGAGGCCCGCGAGATTGCCAGAACCTGCCACCCGACGAGCGCTCCGAACCCGACAAGGGCGAGAGGCAGGACCAAAATCGGACTCACGTCACCGAGCCATTCAAGCGGAAGTGTGAAGTAGAGAACCACCACGACCACCACAGCCGCAACAGCTCTCAGGATGCCCACCACGAGAAGCCGCCGCGCCGGGCGGTTGAGCGTCACGCTCACCTCTCGCGATGGCATAGATACAGCGATCCGCTCAATACGGTTCGTTCTCGGCGCCCACGGCCGGCGCGGTAGTACTCGATGACGAACCCACTCCCTCGTTGATAAGGACCACCATCACCTGGGTCGTCGAGTCGATGCCGGCGACGGTGATCGAGCCATCGTAGTCGCCGTCACTCGTCATCGAACCCACGAAACCCGAACCAACACCGGCGCTCGAACAGATCGCAGTTCGAACCCCTCAGCCCGCGACGCTCTGGCCGATCGAGTGATGGTGTTCGTGCTCGTGGAGTGCCTCCGCATCGGAGTGCGAGAGGGGTGCCAGGTCGAACGTCAACTCGTTGATCTCGCCCGTGAAGGCATACGGGGCGTGGTTCTCGTATGCGAGGTCGACCACGAGCCCATTGTCGCGGCCGACATCCATCCCCGCATAGGAGCTGAAGGCGATGGGAACGGTGCGATCCAATTTGCCCTCTCCGATCTTCTCCTCACCCGCCCAGAGCGTCACCGTTCCGCCGGAACCCGGCTTGGGTTCGTCGCTCTCGAAGAGCATCTTGAGAGTTGTCCTGCCGGTTGGGATCGGCGAGTCGGAGACCTGTTTGTAGGTATCGACCCCGAGGAATGAGTACGTGTGGTTGAGCCTGCCGTCAGAATCGACCCACAGCGAGAATCCACCGATGAAGTCCGCATTGGCCACGAGCACACCCTCGGCACCGCCGCTGGGAACCTCGACGTCGGCCTCGATGGAGTACGAACGCCCGGCGATACGTGGAATCATTCCCCGCTGGATGTTCTGAACGCCCTGGGAAAACGGGAACCTGGTCTGAGTGGGCATCGGGGGCAGAATGCCGTAGATCACCGACATCCCTGCCATGAGCGGCAGCACCCGGTTGCGCTCGGCCTCGCTCCACCAGAGCTCCTGTAGCTCCTGGACCTTCTCGGGATGCTCCGCCGCCACGTCATGTGCCTGGGAGAAGTCCGTCGAGAGGTCATACAGCTCCCAACCGACGTCGCGGTCGGGGTCCCAGTCTGCATCGGGGCCGAACGCGGCAAGCGTTTCGGGAGAGACATCCCACGGGACCCGGTCGGGTCGCGACGCCGCCCACCAATCGTCTTTGTACATGGCCCGCGGCACCGAACATCTCGAAGTACTGCTCGGAGTGCTGCTCGGGAGCATCAGCGTCGTCGAACGAGTACATGAAGCTGGTACCGTCCATCGGCTCCTGCGCGATGCCGTCGACCGACTTCGGCTCCGGTATGCCGGCTGCCTCGAGAACGGTCGGGCCCACATCGATCACATGCGTGAACTGGGTTCGCAACGCATCATCGGCCTTGAAGCGCTTCGGCCAGGCCACGACCATCGGGTCTCGAGTGCCACCCAGATGACTCGCGATCTGCTTGCCGAACTGGAATGGCGTGTTGAAGGCGTGGGCCCATGCCGCTGCGATGTGCGGCGCCGTGTGGGGACCGCCGAGGGCCTCCACCCCGCCGTACTGTTCGATCAGCGCGGTCTGCTGATCTGCATCGAGCACCAGTCCGTTGAGGAAGGTCAGCTCGTTGAACGATCCGGTGATGGTCCCTTCGAGACTTGCTCCATTGTCTCCCCAGATGTAGATGACGAGCGTGTTGTCGAGATCGCCCAGGCGGTCGACCTCGTCCAGCAGGCGGCCGACGTTCCAATCCGCGTTCTCCTGGTAGCCGGCGTAGACCTCGGCCTGGCGAACGTAGAGCGACTTCTGGGTGTCCGTCAGTGAGTCCCAGGCCGGGAAGATGTCGGGACGCTCGGTGAGCTCGGTACCCTCCGGGACGATACCGAGTTCGATCTGCTTGGCAAGGGTGCGCTTCCGCAGCTCGTCCCAGCCATCGTCGAAGATACCCTTGTACTTGTCCGCCCATTCGGGAGCCACATGGTGGGGCGCATGCGCGCAGCCCGTGGAGTAGTACATCATCCATGGTTTTGTGGCGTCCTGGGCCCGCACCGCTCTCAGCCACTCGATCGACTTGTCGGTGATGTCGTCGGGGAAGTAGTACTGCTCGCCATCCTCTCCCTCGGGAACCCCGATGGTCCAGTCGTCCTGGGTGATGATCGGGTCGTACTGGCCGGCTGCTCCCGACAGGAATCCCCACCAGTGGTCGAAGCCCCACGACTTGGGCCAGTGGTCGAACGGCCCGGCCGCGCCCTGGACGTTGTCGGGGGTGAGGTGCCATTTACCGAAGCCGGCAGTGACATAACCGTTCTCCTTGAGCGTGCGTGGGAACGCTGCACACGACTTGGGTTTCGACGCGGTGTATCCCGGGAAGGGCCCCGGGTACTCGGCGATGGACCCGAAGCCCACCCTGTGCTGGTTGCGACCAGTGAGCAGGGCGGCACGCGTGGGCGAACAGACCGCCGTCACGTGGAACCTGTTGTAGGTGAGTCCCATCTCCTTCACACGGTCATATGCCGGGCTGGCCACAGGGCCCCCGAAGGATTCGATGGCACCGAAACCGGCGTCGTCGATCAGGACGAGCAACACGTTCGGAGCATCCTCCGGTGCTTCGGGACCGGGGATCATCGACCAGTCCGGCACCGAGTCGGCCAACGTCCGGCCCGCGGTGCCACCGAAGGCACGGTCCGGGATCGGCAGAACGGTCCGGTCCTGATCGAACTTCCCCGCCGCCTCGGCCAACGAGTCCTTCAGTTCGCGCAGGCCGGTGCCGTCCATCTGGACGCGAGACCTGGCCGGTGTACCACCCAGTGCCCGCTCGGCTTGCAGACGGTGATCCTCGTCGACGATGGCGATGATCATCGCGCCACCCGGCGGCAACTTGTCGGCCATCGCTGTCTCGAGGCCGGTATCAACCTTCTTCTTTGCGAACTTGGCGAGCACGCCGCCGGCGGTGCCACCCACCACGATCGATGCCAGCATCGGTGGGGACATCAACCCGACCAGGACTCCGACACCACCGCCCCATGTGAGTCCCCTGCGGCCCATGTGATCCGCGGTATGGGTGACCTTCACGTGCTCCTCGCCGTCGTGCTCGACGAGTATCAAGCCCTCGGACCGCACGGTCCCGTCCGCCACGAGTGCACTGAGACCATCGAAGTCGCTCTGTGCGGTATCGGCCGCGGGGTACGGAGCAAGAATCAGATCGTATGTATCACTCATGGCGTTACGCGCTTCCTAATCGTGGTTGGATGCTCAACCTGATGATCCTGGCTGGCTGAAGTGCCGTCCTCACCCAGAGAGGGTGAAACGCCGGATCTGAGCCGCCGACGCGGCGGTCCGGTTCATGGTTCCGTCAGCCGGTGCGCAGGTTGCCGGTGATGCCGGTGCGGTACAGCTCGTCGAAGTGGATCCAGTCGGGCTCGCTTCCGACGAGATCGCGCAGCTTCTGCGCCCAGCGTTCGGTCTCCTCCCGCTGGTTGTTTCGTTCGGCCTCTTCGGCCGGGGTGAGGTCGCCGTCGACCTCGGCGAACTCGGCGAGGATCATGTAGGAGTCGGGTTCGTCGCGGTCGGCGAGCAGACGCGTCCCGATGTAGCCCATGACCTCGGTGGACGCCTGGCCCTCGTCCCATTCCGCAAGCAGTTCGATCAGGCCTTCGGGGTCGTTGCAACGCACCCTGATTCCTTGCGCGAACCTCATGGCTGGACTCCTTCGGTCGATGGACTCTGCGTATTCCTGCTGGATGTGCGACATGCCCGCGAGATCGAAAGCTCCCGGCGATCCGGCCGATATCGCCGCGGCGCACTTCGGGTCGATACCGAGCTCGTCCCTGACCTGTGTGATCGACTCCGAGGCGAACTCGTGGTAGTCGACGTCGAGCAGGTCCTTGCCGAGGCGCTCACACAGATTCCGTCCACGTCGGATGGAGTCGGCGACTCGGACGTGCATCGCGACGTTGTCGAGCCGCCGCTCACTCAGATCCCCCGAGAAGAAGCCTGCATCCGCCACATACCCGGTCTCGAACAACCCGACGAGGGTCGCCAACCACGCGAAGCCCTTGGGATCGGGGTCTGCCGCGCCCGATCAGGGCGAACACCTCGAGCTCGCCATTGAGATTGGTGCCGTAGTCGGCGAGCACGTGCACGAAGTCGTGCTGGGCGAGGTACGCGGAGGCGCCCCCGATCGATCCCGGAAGCCCGAATCCGCGACTGCGATACATCTCCCATACCCCCCGGCCGAGCGTGCCCGGAGCGAGCTGGGCGAAGCCCATCCATCGTTCGCGCGAGCGCTTCGTCCTCGACTCCGGCCGCGAGCTGATCCTCGAGGCGCACCGTGGTCTTCAGTTGATCCATGCGAGCGCGTTCCCAGTGCTCTGCGAAGCCGCTCCGATGCAGGTCGAGCCAGGCGAGGCCGAATGCACCCTGCGCATAACGGCGGGCGATGCGGACGAAACGGTCGTCCACCCTGAGGGCCCTTGCATAGGTCTCGACCCGGCGGGCCACCTCGGGCGGTATCGGTCGGAGGATCAACTCTCCGAGCACCATGTCCTGCACGACCCGATGTCGGAACCCAGGCGTCCTCGTCCCAAGCGAATCGGCAAGCTCGGCCGGGCCGAGCGGATCCAGGTCCGCGAAGTCGATCGCCACGCCCGTCAGAGCGGAGTGGATCTCCCCCAGCAAGCTGATCTGTACCGCGGCGAGTCCACCTTCGGGTGCAACTGCCGAGGCGACCCCTCTCGCGATCAACAGCGCTTCATCGCCAAGAGAGCCATCGCCATGCGACTCGTCCATCAGAACCGATTCCCCCCTCTCCTCCTGAAGCCTCCGAGATCGGATCAATCGTAGCCCGGCCCTGTCCGCCTCGCCCGTGGCGGTTTCGCGTCAGCAGGTGTCGGACAGCCCGGACCGGAGCTACCCTCAGAACGTCTTGGCAGCCTCGATCCGGCCGTCGTGGATCGCTCCCTGGAACTGCTCGTAGTCCTCGGTGTTCTGACGGGCATAGGCCTCGGAGAAGTCGGTAATGGCACGATCGAGTCGATCCCTCCGGCCAGCGTACGCGGTGATCTCCTCAGCGTGACCTGAGCGCGCATGGCCCCGTGCCAGGGTGAGTCCGCACAACCCCGCGTAGAAGGCCAGCCGTTTCGGGGTGGCTTCCTCTATCTCGACCGAACCCTTCCAGTCGCGGAGCTGTCGCACGTAGTAGTCGCGACGAGATGGACCTCGGGCGGCGGTCCAGCCGAGGAAGATATCGGATTGGGCCTGGATCAGCCTTTGGCCCTCCACCACCCGCTGCCCGTGATTTGCATAGGTACTGGGGGCTAGGAACTCCTCCAGTACCGAGGAATCCGCCTCCTTCGCCTGGAGAAAGAGAGGGTCCTCGTCGTCCCTTCCACGGAGCAGCAGAACCAATGCCCGCGTACCCACACTGCCGACACCCACGACCTTCATCCCGACGTCCATCAGCGTGTACTGCTCGACCAGGTGGCGCCACGCGTCATCAAGAGTGGGCTTGTACGCCTCGAATGCATCGGCAGCGGCGGCCCTGAGCTCCTCGGCGTCGGAACCGTCGGGTAGATCGCGCAGGGGGAACAGGAACGGCGGGTCGCTACGGATGCGATACGTACCCGCTCCCTCGGTGAGCTTGCGTACGGCCTGCATGCTGGTGCGCTTGGTCGCACGCTTGGTGAAGCGCTTGATCCTCCGAGCGAGTTCCTCAGCGCCGATCTGGTTGACGTCCTGGATATCCTGAACATCGACGTACTGGTACCAGAGCTGGAGGTGGCCCATCTCCGCGTACTTCACCATGGCCTCGCGATAGGAACGAACTACCTCCGAAGTGGACCCACGGGCGGCGCTCCGCGAATGGCCGAGGTGTTCCGCCGCTATCATCACGCTCGCTGCGAGCCGCTTCAGATCCCATTCGAATGGACCCGGGAGGGACTCGTCGAAGTCATTCTGGTCGAACACCAGCTGACGCTCCGGTGATGCATACGCTCCGAAGTTGGAGAGGTGCGCGTCTCCGCCGAGCTGTACCTCGATCCCCGTGTTCGGCATCGAGGCCAGGTCGGCGGCCATGATCCGCGCTGCACCCCTGAAGAACGTGAACGGCGATTCAACCATGCGGCGCGTGTCGTACAGGAACCAGCCACGCAAGCCTCGACCTGTTCTGTTCCTCGATCAGCCTCACCGGATCCAGTCGCGTCGGGCCGGCCTCCCACGCTCCGAGCGACGAACGCGGTACCACCTCCCGAGCCGCACGCCCACGATCGGCAGACTCACTCACCGTCGGTCCCGACGGTCGTCACGGCGCACGTCGCGCACGTCGCGACGGTCTCCGCGACCGTCATGGCGTCGGGCAACCCCGTTTGCCACCACAGCGGTCGTACCGACCACAGCAGCGGTTCTGGTCACAGGCCTCCTGATGACACCCCGCCGGCCTACTCGTCCCGGTCGGATCGGCATCTCACTCACCTCCACTATCGCTGGAAACCGCTGCGATCAGTGCCTGGGTGGGGATCCGGCCGCTGGCCAGAAGTTGACCACCCGAGCGCCTGGCGGCAACGGCAAAGGGAGCCGCCCAGGTGTTCTCCCAGACCAACACACCGGCCGCGCTACCCGGCTCCATCGCCGCAGCGACGCTCTCGATGTCCTCCAACGCCAGAACCTCGCACAACTGCCCCTCGAAAGCCCCAAGACGACCACGGTCACCCATGTCCTCGAACTCGGTGACATCGATCTCACCACCTGAATCCTTGGTCACGATCACCAGATCGAGAACCTGAACCAGTTCCGCTTCAGCGAGCGCCGCGAGCTCCCGCGCCATCTCACCTTCGAATCTGCTCTCTCCCGCAGGCAACTCAACGACGATCCAATCGATCGGACCGAGCTCCTCGTCGCCGTTCTCGTTCATCTCGCTCTCCGAGTCCTCTATGGCCGGTATCTCCGGTGGCCCGAGTTCTGAGCCTGCGCCATCGCCGGTGGGGAGTCGTCACCCCAAGAGGGTGAACGAGGAGGTCACCGTTTTGATCTCGCAGTCACGGCGCTGCGGACACACCCATGTCGTCGCCCTCTTTCTGGGAGTCCGAGGAGGCTCCGGAGTCGCTCGACGTCTGGCCCGTCGAGCGGATAATCAGGATCGAGACGGGACAACAGCACTTCGTACCCACCGAGGATCACCAGCAGGATGAACACCCAGAACCACGACATGCTCACCCACC
Organism: uncultured Microthrixaceae bacterium; assembly: GCA_963805905.1. GTDB lineage: Bacteria > Actinomycetota > Acidimicrobiia > Acidimicrobiales > Microtrichaceae > JAMLGJ01. The sequence continues at coordinate 531,353 of CAWDVV010000001.1, read as the reverse complement.
ACAGGAGCGCGACCGCCAGTACAACGCCGGCTATACGCAACATGTCGCGATGGGCCACGACCCAGACCGTTGTCGCGGGGTCGGTGCCCCGATCTCGCGCTGCGGTTGCGACCCCGGTGGCAAGCGACGTCGTACCCCGCCGCAGCGACCGGGCCCGATCGGAGGGTCCTGTGACCCAAACCAGCCCGACCAGGATTGCAAGGATCCACATGAGTATTCGGGTGCCATCGAAAAGGCCCTGCAGGATGGCGTCACTCACGGCCTTCACGGCCCCGGTATTGGCCGGCACCTTCACCAGGTTGAGCAGTTGGTTCTGCGCCGTTATCGCCGCCCTGCGCATCAGGATCAGCAGCACCACATCCACCACTGCCAGCTGCACGAACGTACGACGTCGGTTCACCGACAGCGTCAGTGCACCTACGGTCGAGATCACGAACACCACCACGGATACCCACAAGAGGGTGTCGAAGAGCGAGATCGCGTCCTGGAGCTCCTTCAGTTGCCCGTGGTCATAGAAAGTGATCTGGCCGAAATCCGCAGGAAGGTCCGTACCCAGCGCATCGTTGATCTCCTTGATCGCGGAGGCCGGAACCGCATCGATCTGCACATCCGGAATGTTGACCGTGCGCCCGAATATCTCCGGCGAAGCGGCAGTGATTCTCGCGAGTACCTGGTTGATCGCCGGCACCAGACTGACTGTGACGGTTCCGTTCCCGGTGGTGACGGCCTCGGCATCGCCGCGCAGCACCTTCACCGCAGCGGAATGTGCCTGCCTGTTCAGGTCGACCCACAGAGTCTCGAACTGTTTGCTGGCGACGACCTTGTCGACCGCGTCGCCGACGAAGGTCCGAACGGCGCTCGATAGTGGGACGGCAAGCACCTGGCCCCGCTCTGGAAGTGCTTCCTGGAAAAGCGCCTTCGGGTCGATGAGTTGCATGGTCTCATCGGTGATCTTGGCGCTCAGCGCGGCCTGCACCTCCGGATTGTCGACCAACGGGCCGACGTGGTCCACCCAAACGTCGGTGTCCAGAAGGCTCCGGTTCGCCCAGATACCGACACCACCCGTGAGGAAGGACAGGCACGAGATGACGACCAGGATGCCGGCCGCGGTACGGCGGACACGTCGGCGCGATGGCGGTCGGACACGAAGATCGTCCAGCTCCACGCGTGCCGCGTCGCGTTCGGCGCGCATGAGAGCAAGTTCAGCCTGCAGTTCCTGCGGGGCCGGCTTCTCGACGTTGGATTCGGGCTCACCGGGCTCACTACTCATGAGCGCTCCTGTTCGTTGGATTCATCAGCCGATGAGCTTCGCCTTCTCGGCCGCAAACTCTGCGTCGGTGAGCACCCCGTTGGCATGCAGGTCACCCAGCTGTTTGAGTTGATTGATCGTAGACTCCTCGGTTGGGGCGGGCGTGCCACCCGGGGCGGGAGCCGCCTGCGGGACATCTTGCTGGTAGGCAGCTTCACGGTCTGCGTAGATCTGTGCATCACGTCCGGCGAATCTCTCCGCCTGGCGGCGTTGCACCCGGCCGCTCACCGCAGTTGCGGTACCTGCGATGACCGCTGTTCGCGCTACACCTCTCAATAGTCCTGGCATTGTGTCTCCTGAGCTGTCTTGTTTTCCTGGTCGGTCTCGTATGCGTTCAGCGGTTGAGTTGACTCAGCCGACGCTCTCGAGTTCGTCGAGCACGTCCATGACGTCCTGGGCGGGGATCCGGGCCGTTGCAATCATCTCGCCGCCTACCTCGCGCGCTGCGGCTACGAACGGAATGGCCCACGAGTTCTCGTAGACGATCAGTACGGCAGTGGTCCCGGACAGCATCGCCTCGGCCGCCACGGTCAGGTCATCATCGCCGAGGAGCCCTGACCTCGCACCGACGAACGACCCGAGCCCACTGTCGGGCGTGATCTCGAGGGTCTCGTGGGATCCGTCGTCGGCCTTGCGCAGAACCACGAGGTCGTACAGTCGTACGATGCCGCGCTCGACCAGGTCGAGCAGCGCCGCACCTGGCCCGTCCAGTGGTCCGGTGTCGGCGAACTCCAATAGCACGAAGTCGATCGGGCCGTGTGTGTCGATGATTGCCATTGCTGTCCTGCTCCTCCTGTGACGGGGTCTGAGATGCCACGGTCACTCTGTTGCGCCGGACATCGGGCGTCATCACCCCATCGGGGTGAACGAGACCAACCGTCGGTTCCGGTGGCCCAACCACGATCCGTATGCAGCCAACTCTGAGCAACGTCTTTGCGAGGTCCGGCAACGGCGAAAGTGTAGCTTGATGGTTCGTGAAGGGATCGAGGATCAGCGAGCCGGTCGGGGCCAGCCCCGCTGCAAGGGGTCGGTTCACCATCGACCGGCCGCGGCTCCGATCCCTGCTGGACGATGGCGAAGCACCCCTGACCTACCTCATGGCCGGCGGCGGCTATGGCAAAACCACCCTGATTCGTCAGTGGGACGAGGCTGACGAAAGGCCGTTTGCCTGGCTGGTGCTCACTTCGAGCGACAACGATCCTGTCGTAATGATCCGCCAGCTCATCGAGGCTCTCGGGCCACTGATGGACCTGCCGCGCCGCAGCTTCTGCAGCGCGCGAACCCAGACCCCGCTTCACCGCGAGGGTGCTCCCCCTGCTGATGGAGTCGGTCCGCTGTGTGGGCTACCCGATCGTGTTGGTGATCGACGACCTCGAACTGCTCGGACCGGAGGCATCAGAGCTGCTGAACCAGGTGATCGCCCACCTCCCTGACAACGTGCGGACCGTGCTCATCGGGCGATCCATGCCGGCCGCCCTGCGCACCGCCCGCCGCCTCCTCGACGGTTCGGCACAGGAACTGGGTGCAGCCGAGTTGGCTTTCACTGTCGAGGAGGCGGAGTCGCTCTTCGAGAGAACGAATGCCGGAATCAACCCCAGCCAGGCATCGGCGCTGGTCGATCTCACGATGGGGTGGCCAGTCGGGCTCCGCCTCGCTGCGACCACGACCCAGGAGGGATCCCTGTCGACCCACTTCTGGGATGCTCTGGGTGGCGACCGCCACGTTCTGCGTCGCTACATCGACGAAGAGCTCCTCGGAGGCCTCGAGGCTGACGATCGCTCGTTCCTCCTCGAAAGCTCGGTACTTGAGTGGCTGGACGGAGACCTGTGCGACAGGGTGCTCGACCTGAGGCGGTCAGCCGATCGCCTCGAGCGGCTCGTCGCGGATGGCCGCGTGCTGTTCGTCACCGGTGGCAGCCGGAGGAACCTTCGCTACCACCCGGTGTTGCGCGACCTCCTGATCGACCAGCTCCGCACGGTCGACCCGACCAGAGAGGCCGAGATCCGCCTCAATGCCATCGCCGCTTACGAGGCGATGGGCGAGCATCGCACGGCGATCGATACGGCCATCGCGTCAGGCAACGCCCGCGTAGCCGAGGAAGTCCTGTTTCGACACCTGGCAACGGTGATGCTGAGCGGAGAGTACGTCTCCTTGGGTCGTTGGCTCTCGCACTTCTCCGCCCAGCAGAAGCGAGGATCCGGACTACTCGCACTGGCAGAAGCATTGTTGGCACTCGTCACGAACCGTCGGACCGACCTTGATGCCTGGCTCGCCATTGCGGATCACGCCGGCCACGACGGTCCCATGCCCGACGGCTCCGTATCGTTCGAGGTCGCCTCGTCGGCAGTGCGGATGTTGGCGGGCGCCGGAGGGGTCACAGCCACGATCGATCATGCACGCCGTGTCCGCGATGCCGGGCCGCTCGGAAGCCCATGGTGGGAAGCCTCCGGCGGGATCGACGCAATCGCGACGCATCTCGCCGGACTCGCGCCCGACGCGGCCGAGGTCCTGCGCTCGGCTGAGTTCGAGGCCAGAGGCGTCCACTCGAGCCATGCCGCGGCGTCCGCGAACCTCGGCTTTGCCGAATTGCAGAAAGGGAACACACTCGCTGGTCTGGCCCTGGTCCGTGGCGCGGTCGACGAGGTGACAGAGGCTTCGCTGGTGGACTTCCCACTCATGGCGATGGTCTTCTGCGTGAAGTCCTATGCGGATGCGGTTCGCGGTGATGCAGCCCGTTCGAGCGAGGCCGCAGCGCACGCCCGCATCCTGATGTCGGGAGTGTCGGACATAATCGATCGGGCGTTCATCCACGCGAGACTGGTCCTCTCAGAGGCGGCGCTGGAACGGGTCGACCACGACCAGGCCCGGCTGGAACTCCGCCATGCGACGGAGCGGTTGCCCACGGAACCGGATGCCGTCGTGCTGCACGTTTGGGCCGAAAGACTGCGCGAGCGAATAGACCGGTCCAGCACCCGGATGCCGAGCGCGGAGATAACCGGTGCGGAACGCCGGGTACTGGAACAGCTTCCGACTCACCGTTCGTTGGCGGAGATCGGGGCACATCTCTACGTATCACGCAATACCGTGAAGTCTCACAGCGTGTCGATCTACCGCAAGCTCGGCGTCGGGAGCCGGAGCGATGCGGTGCGTAGGGCCATGGAACTCGGCCTGCTGTGAATTCCGTTCACCCGATCTGGGCGATGACCGCACCGACGTCGTCGTTCTAGCGTCCTCCCGAGGGGTGTCGTACCGACACCGCCCGAACCGAAGGAGACATCCAATGGAATCCCAACCAAGCCCAGCTGCTGCCGGCTGGATCATGTTCGCCGGGGTGATAATGATCGTCGTGGGGATCTTCCAGGCTTTCGCCGGTCTGGTCGCCATCATCAACGACGATTTCTTCGTCCTCACCCAGGAGTACGTGGTGAAGTTCAACGCCACATCGTGGGGATGGATCCACCTCATCATCGGACTCATAGTCCTCGCATCCGGATTCGGTGTGTTCTCGGGCAACGTGGCCGCCCGTACCATCGGGGTGTTCGCTGCCATGGGTAGCATGATCGCCGCATTCTTCTGGATCCCCTGGTACCCGGTTTGGGGCATCATCGTCATCGCCGTCGATCTGGCCGTGATCTGGGCCCTGACGGTGCATGGCAGGGATCTGGCGGATTCCAGGGCCTGAGCCCGCCAATCATTGCCGACGACCCGTTGTCTTCACCCGTTCAGGGTGAAGACAACGGGTGCGCGCGATCGTAGGTTGCTTGGAAACGTTCACGCCGAACAAGTCCTTAGGAGGACCAAGCCATGCCTGATCTGATCGCCATCGGTTATCCCGACACCACGACCGCCGTCGAGGCCATGGACGAGGTCGGACACCTCGCACAGGACCTCGTGATCCAGCCGGACGCCGTTGCCGCGGTGATACGCGACGACTCGGGGAAGTTCCGCACGATCACCAACCAGCACGAGGTCGGTGGCGGCGCCACCTGGGGCATGTTCTGGGGATTGCTGTTCGGAATCCTGTTCTTCGTACCCGTTTTCGGAATGGCGATGGGTGCTGCGTTCGGCGCTCTCGGCGGCAAGATCGCCAAGTCGTCGATCAGCAAGGATTTCGAGAAGCAGGTGCGTGAACACATGCAGCCGGGCACGTCCGCTCTGTTCATGATCGTCGAGCAGATGACCACCGACAAGGCTCTCGACGGGTTGTCCAGGTTTGGCGGTACCGTCATCAAGACCTCACTCAGCGACGACGACCAGGCCGAACTGCAGGAAGCGCTGCACGGCACCGGCAACTGACCCGGATCACCCCGGCCTCAGCCGCAGCGGACCCGGTCTCTCCGATGCGGATGACCCCACATCGGTTGAACTGTTGGCCTTCTGGCACGCGACGGACCTAGCGACCGGCAGTGCAGCCCGTGGTCGTCAACAGTGGCCGACCGGATGACGACTCAAAGACCATACGGTGACGGCAGATCTGATTCCCTACCCACGCTTGTCCTGTATCAGGGTGCCGCGGGTCCTTGTGGCGGCAGGGGTATCGCAGTCGGACGGGTTGCCGGCGGCGATGTACTCGGCGAGGTGGTCGAGGATGTAGCCGGCGACGTCGTCGGGAGTGTTGTCGGGGATGTGGCCGGCGAGCTCGTGGGTGAGACGCCACCCGAGTTCGGCACGATACCCTCCGGGGTCGTGATGGGCTCACTGGTCGTGGTCGTATCGTCGGAACCATCGGAATTGTTGTTGATGACGAGGAACACGATCACGAGCGCGGCGACGATCAGGAGTGTTCCCAACACCCACGGCAAGGGTGACTTGCCACCACCGTTGCCCGAGGTCTGTCCATTCGTCGGATCAGCGCCGGCAGGAGGCTGACCCTGCTGCGGATAGCCGGCTTGCTGGGGTTGGCCAGGCTGCCCGGGGATCGGCTGGGTCGGATCAGATGGTGGGACGTTGCTCATTGCCGCACACTAAGCATCGAAAGCGAACAACGCGGTCGATTCTCGATGTAGCCGACCTGATCCACAGCAGAAGCCTGCCGAGGTATGCGGCACCGGCCCGGCGGCGGATGCATCCATCTTGACCCCTGACGAGCCGCGCAGCGGATGTCCGGAGCCGGGGCCACCTGCCGCAACCATTGGTAGCGACCAAATAACGAGGGTCTTGGCAGCGCCCTCTAGAGCGGGACGACGATCGGGCTGAGGGGAATCACGATCGGGAGCGGGACACCCAGGATCGCGAACGGGATCGTTACCGTCGCGTTGATCGTCAACTGCGATGTTGCGAGGTTCAGGACCCCCGTCGACATCACGTTTACCGGAAGGTCGACGGCTCCGAGGTCGAGGTTGCCGTTGCAGGTCACGATCGACGGCAGTTGAACCTGAATCGACGGCAGGTTCAACTCGATGTTGGGGACCGTGATGGTGCCGGCGCCCGGGTCGATGTTGATGCCGGGGATCGACGCCGTGGCTCCCGTGATGTTCAGTCCCGGTGTGTTGAACCCGAGCTGGCAGCCGAGCACGTCACCGCCCTGGAACGCAGGCGCCGCGGTGATCGGGGGCAGCGGGAGCGTGCCACCGATTGCGATGTCGAAACCACCTCCCGGCGAAGGCGCGCACGCGCCGGCGAGCGCGGCGATGACGACGGCGAGCGCGAGGAACGGTCCTCGGCGACGCATTCTCCGTGATGTGGCCTGGCTGGAGTGGTGAGTCTGCATGAATTCCCTCCGGGTGCTGTCGGGGCCATCGGCCTCGTGCTTGTGCATCTGCGCGTGGTCCCCGACCACACGGCACGACATGACAAGTGTCACTTCCTTCGCAAACAGGTCTACAGCATCCTGATTCGGATTGCCAGCATGGACCGCTGCCACCTTGGACCAGCCATGTCAGGCAGATCAGGCGTCGGACAGGGCTCGACTGCTCGAACTACTGGAGGTCGTCCATAGATTTGCCAACTGATTCGAGGGTGACCCCGGAGCCGTAGTCCTTCTTCAGCGCGATCACGTTGGCATCGTCGCAGTTGAACAGGCCGTCGGTCGTCTTGAAGCCATCGGGGACCACGAAGCCGTTCGGGGTCGATTCGACGACCATGCCACATGTGGGATTTTTCACGTCCCCGGGTTCCGTTGCAGCGTGAAGACCGCCTCCTGTCCAGTCGGTGGTTTCCTTGGCAGCGTCGAACACGCAACGTCGCGTGACATCGGATCCGCACTTCTTCACCGCGGTGGCGAAGAGGAGCCATGCGGAGAACGAGTTGTAGCCGAGAAGCGCCTCGGATTTCCCTTCAGGCTTGTACTTCTCGAACAGGTCCAGATATTGCTGGGTGGCGGGGTTCTCATCGGCCATGAACGGTGGCACTACGGCAGTGGTGGTGTACACGTTGCGCGCGGCTTCGCCTCCCACGTCAATGAATCCCTGATCGATCAGGTTCGCACCGCCGAGGATCCAGTCCGGGTGGTAGTCGATGTCGTCCATGGCCTGGAGCAGCTTGGCCAGGTTCTCGGGTTCACCCGTATAGACGAGACCGCGCGCTCCTGCACTCGCGAGCGCCTGGGCGAACGGTGTCCAACTGGCCTCGCCGAGCGAGTTGTACTGAGCCTTGTAGACCGACTTCCACCCTTGTTCTTCGGCCCCTTCCTGGAGCTGCTCGTCCACGAACACGAGTGAGCCGACGTTGCCGGTCAGGAACCCGACCTTGTCGATCGAGTCGGGATACTCCTGCTGGAGGAAGCGCATCGTCCCGACAGGCAGCTCGTGGATTCCCGCCGGTAGTGCCCGCACTGCCAGGTCGGAGTCGCGTGCTCCCGGCGATACCTGATAGGCGGGTATGTCGGGCAGCAGGCAGCTCAACCGCTCAGCCTGGCCCGTGTCGTCGAAGACCCCCCCACCCCCGACGAGCATGAAGTCCTCCTCGCATGCCTCCGTGACGCGCTGCTTGTACTCACTGAGCTTTGCGTCGCGTTCCACGTCCTTGATCTCGCGGCCGTTGATGCCGCCCGCCGCGTTGCACCAATCGACGAATACCTCGCTCGCATCGAACAGTTCCTGGTTGAGCCCCGGCCTGCCCGTGAAGCCGGGGTCCGAGATCGTGCCCACCTGGATTGACTCATCGGTCACCCCCTGGGCGGTCGCGCCGGTGGCATCTCCGGGTCCGCAAACATCCGCCAGGTCGCCGAAATCTCCATCACCCTGTGCCGCAACCGGCGCAGCGGTTCCATCGCCGGCGGTGGTAGAGGGCGAACCGGACTCAACTTCATCGGCAGACCGGGTGCATCCGCCTGCCACCAACGCGAGGCCGGCCACCGCTGCAACGGCCGCCAGGTATCGCACCCGTGTGAGATGTCGCGTCTTTGCGGTCCGAGCGTCCATACGCACTCCTCCAGTGTGTGACTCGCGTCACCTTACCGGCGAGAACATGTTCTCGAAGGAGATAGTGCCTTCCATGAGTTGCAGTATTGCTACGGAGTAGAACTGGTTCTCGCATCAGCCGCGGGCTCATCCACTCCGAGACGCTGCGTCGGTCGGGCACCACACGTGCGGCATTGGGCTGGCCACAACGTCGCTGACCTACGATCGGCGAGAACGTACCTGTCCCGAGTCACATCCCGAACCAAGGATCCTCCATGTCCATCGCCATCACCGATGACCACCGCGCCCTCGCCGATACGGCGTCTAGCTTCCTCGCCAAGCGCAACGCTCTCGGCGAGGCACGCGAACTGCTCGAGACTCCCGACGAGACGCTTCCGGAGCTCTGGGACGAACTGGTCTCGCTGGGCTGGTTGGGCCTGCACCTACCGGAGGAGTTCGGCGGGTCCGGGTACGGGCTCGAGGAGCTGGTCATCATCGTGGAGGAAACCGGGCGCACCATGACGCCCGGGCCGTTCGTGTCAACGGTGATCGCGAGCGCCGTGATCGATGCGCTCGCCGACGACGAGACCAGATCCGACCTTCTCCCCGGCCTGGCCGATGGGTCGATCACCGCAGGAGTGGGTCTGGACGGGGCGGTCACGATCACCGCCGACTCCAACTCCGAACGCAGTGCCTCTGGATCTGCCGGGACGGTGCTCGGTGGTGGATTCGCCCAACTCCTGGTGGTCGCCGCCGGCGACGATGTGGCCGTCATCTCGATGAGCGACGGTGTGTCGATCGAGAATCCACCGAATCTCGATCCGACCCGACGTTCATCGAGAGTGACCCTCGACGGTGCGCCGGTCACCGTCCTGGCAAACGGCCGCCAGGTTCTCACGGATCTCGCCCGGGTCATCCTGTCGGCGGAAGCGGTCGGCCTTGCGGCCGCATGTACCGACAGCGCGGCTGCGTACGCCAAGGAGCGAATCCAGTTCGGGCGGGTCATAGGCACCTTCCAGGCGGTGAAGCACCACTGCGCCAACATGGCGGTGGCCACCGAGCTCGCCACCTCGGCCGTGTGGGACGCGGCCAAGGCTGCTGAGACCGGGGGTGACCAGCTCACATTCACCGCCGCGGTGGCTGCCACGCTGGCGGCACCTGCAGCTGACCTGTGCGCCAACCTCAACACACAGGTTCACGGCGGCATTGCGATCACTTGGGAACACGACGCCCACCTGTACATGCGCCGCGCAACCACGCTGCTCAACTTCCTGCGCGCCGATGAGGCCGCAGCGGACCTGGTCGATCTCGCCCGGCGGGGAGTGACCCGGGGCAAGCAGGTGGAACTACCACCGGAGGCCGAACCGATCCGCGCCGAGGTGCGGGAGTTCGCAGAGAGCATCAGGGACCTTCCCGCTGACCAGCAACGCGACCGCCTGATCGAGACCGGCTACGTCATGCCACATTGGCCCAAGCCCTATGGCCGCGAGGCCGGCGCGATCGAACAGTTGGTCATCGAACAGGAATTCGCCCGTGCAGGGGTACTGCGTCCCAACTACGGCATCACGGCCTGGAACATCCTCACCCTCATCCAGTACGCGACCGAGGAACAGTCCTCACGTTGGGTTCTGCCCGCTCTCAACCAGGAGGTCATCTGGTGCCAGCTGTTCAGCGAACCCGACGCAGGATCTGACGCAGCAGGCGTCAAGACCAAGGCCACCCGCGTCGATGGTGGTTGGCTCGTCAACGGCCAGAAGGTGTGGACCTCGGGGGCCCATGAGTCTGCGTTCGGTTTCGCGACGGTCCGCACGAACCCGGACCTTCCGAAGCACCAGGGCATCACAACGATGGTGATCGACATGCACAGCGATGGCGTGGAGGTACGGCCCCTCCGACAGACCACCGGCAAGTCCGATTTCAACGAAGTCTTCTTCGACGACGTGTTCGTCCCCGATGACGACGTGGTCGGGCCGGTCGACGGCGGTTGGACCGTGGCGCGCGCCACCCTCGGCAACGAGAGCGTGAGCATCGGTGGCGGAGGAGACGCCATGTCCTATCCGCCTACCGCGCTGCTGGCTCCTTTCGATGCCAACCCGGAACGGGTGGATGGTGGGCCGGCACGGGTCGGGCGCTATTTGGCGAACCACCATGCCATGGGACTTCTCAACCTGCGGGCCGCCAACCGGGCAGTCGCCGGCGCTGGCCCCGGCCCCGAGGGCGCAATGACCAAGCTGGTGCTCTCCGAACTGGGTCACGAGGCCGCGGCACTGCTCACGCAGCTCAATGGTCCGGACAACGCTTTTCTCGACGGCGACGGAGCCATCAGTTCCCAGCTGTTGTTGATGCACCGCGGGATGTCGATCGCAGGCGGCACCTCGGAGATCAAGCGCAACCAGATAGGCGAGCGCATCCTCGGGCTCCCACGAGACCCACTCATCAAGTAGATCCCTCGGGTTCGATAGGCCAGCCCGCGCCATCCACCGGTCGACGGTTCCATCCAGCGACCATCAGAACACTGCTTGCATGTGACCTTCAACACTGGAAGGATGCGGAACGCGGCCAGCGACCGCGGCAAATGGCGAATCAACCCTGAGGGAGTAACACATGAAACGCAGAGCAACCATTCTTGTTGCGTGCGCAGCGTTCGCGCTCGCAGCAGCAGCTTGTACACCACCGCCCGGACCCGGCCCGACGACCAACGTCGCACCCACAGCAGTGGCATCAGGCCCTGCGACATCGGTGACCGGTCAGCGGATCGACTTCTCGTCCGTGGGATCCGGCGATTCAGACGGGGCGCTGACCGCCTTCGCGTGGGATTTCGGTGATGGCAACAGCTCCACCGACCCGGAGGCCAGTCACATCTACGACGTGTCCGGAACCTATTCGGTCACGCTCACCGTCACCGACGATGACGGCGCCACGGCAAGCGACACCTCGGTTTCGGTCACGGTGACCGACGACGCCGCCGGTCGCTACGTGGCCACCACGGGCACCGACGCGGGCGACTGCTCGAACAGCACTGCCAAGTGCGCCACCATCAACTACGCGGTGTCACAGGCGAACGCATCCGACAACGTCTATGTCGAGGCCGGTTCGTATCCCGAGATGGTGAACCCGGACAAGGGACTTTCGTTCCACGGCGCGAATGCAGGACTCACAGGCGGCGTGAACGCAGTAGCACGTGAGGCAGAGACCACCGTCCAGGGGTTCCGCAACGGCACCTCGAACGCTTCCTACTGGAACCTCACAGTCGACGGGTTCGAACTCGATCCGACCAGCGATCCTGCGCTTCTCACCAACGCCACGGGCATCATCCAGGTGTTCGGTGGCCCGAGTGTGAACATCGTGAACAACCTCTTCACCGGTGCACACACCTACGTACCCACGTGCGGCTACACCTGCACTGACATGGGTGACTACGCAGTGTTCGTGAAGTCGGGAAACATCCACGTAGATGACAACACCTTCGTGAACTGGCGCCGTCCGGTCAACGTGGTCCAGAGCGACGCAGCGTTCCCCATCCTCTCGGCGTCGATCTCACGCAACTCGTTCAGCGGAATCACATCGCGTTCGATGTCGATCGGCCAGAACACGGGCCAGCACACGATGCCCGGGGTCGTGGTGGACGGCAACTACGCCGACGCCACCGGACGAGATCTTGCCCTTTCGACACCCGCGGGCATGACGATCACCAATGACTCCAACCAGGTGACCAACAACACGTTCAAGGGGTTCAGCACCGGTGTGTACATGCAGCTCTGCAAGAAATGGAGCCAGCAGGACAACGTGATCACCGGCAACACCTTCGAGAACAACGGGGCGGGTATCAACATGACCACCTACCTCGACTCGTCACAGTGCAATTCCGGAACTGCCGAGGGCAGCGGTGGATGGTTCCCCGGCGGCGGGACCGTGGATGGTCTGATGATCAACGGCAACTCGTTCATCGGACAGACCGCCTATGCAATCAAGTTCAACCCCAACTTCGGCAGCTACACCCCCGCGGTGAGCACCGGGCCGTTGGATGCAACGTGCAACTGGTACGACAGCGCGGCCGGACCCGGTGGCACGAACGACATCGTGCAAGGTCCACTCACCAATGCACAGATCAACGCGACCCCGTGGCTGACCTCTGCGACGGGACCGTGCGACGGTATGTGAGATGAACTCATGACGTGACCATCACGTCTGTGGCCCCGGTCATCGCCCTCGGGTGATGACCGGGGCCACGTTCATTTTTGGGAGCCCGGATATCCTTGGTGGATAGTCGCGCTGCACGAGGAGGATCGTGAGAGCATCGAACGGCGAGACCATCCGCATCGGGTTCGGACTCGGAACCAACAGCACGACGAACGAGCCTGTCCGCCTGGGTGAACTCATCGAGGCGCTCGAGTTGCACGGATTCGATTCGATCTGGTTCAGCGAACGTGTGTCGGGCCCCGGCCTCGACCCTCTCGTCGCCATGACATGGGCCGCGGCACGGACCGAGAAGCTGAAGTTCGGCCCGAGCGTGATGGTCGTGCCGGGTCGCAACCCCGTGCTGCTCGCGAAGTCGATTGCAAGCCTCGACCGCGTCTCCAACGGGAGGGTGCTACCTGGTTTCGGTCTCGGCGCTGCGAGCCTCGGTGAACATCAGGCTTTCGGGGTCGACCGGGCCGACCGCGGGCCATGGTTCAACGAGGCGCTGCCGCTCATCCGCCGCCTGTGGACAGAAGAGAGCGTCTCCCACCACGGTGAACGCTTCCAGCTCGAGGGAGTACGCGTCCTCCCCAAGCCGGTGCAGGATCCGCTCGAGATCTGGCTCGGTGGAATCGCCTCCAGCGAACTCCGCAGGGTAGGGCGCTTCGGTGATGGCTGGCTGCCCAGCTTCTGCACCGCCGGCGACGTGGCGGATGCAATACCCGTGATCGACCGGCACGCCGCCGAGGCCGGCCGCCCGCCGATCGACAGAGGCCACTTCGGAGCGCTGGTCATCTATTCCACCGATGGGACTATGCCCGAGAATCTCGCACGCGCGATCCGTGTTCGGCGACCCGAACTCTCCCCTGAAGAGGTCATCGTGGTGGGTCGGGAGAGCCTCCCGACCCGTATCGAAGAGTTCTGCGATGCGGGCGCGACGAAGTTCGTTGTCATGCCCGCCCAGGAACCCGAGCATTGGCCGACCGAGCTGGAACAACTCGCCGAGGCCGTACTCGGGATTCCACGACTGACACCCGCAATAGGGCCCCGCGCTGGCACCCGTGCCCGGAGATGACGTCACCTCTGATTGAACTCGGAGAGCGGCCCCGCACAGCGTTGCTTCCTCTCCGGGAACGGGACTTCAGACCGGCAGCGAGGAAGCTGCGGACCGATCGGGCTGATTGTGTATCCGGCTGGTCGTGCCACCGTCGTGCGCATCCTGCGTCGGATGGACACGACCTGATCCGACAGAACCATTTCGGCCGTCAAATTGCGAGGGCCAGTGTGTTCAGTGGGCAAAGCCCTGGCGGGTCTCGTTCGGCCTCGCCCCGGCTTTCAGGTGGGCCACCACCTCCCCGATAGCGAGACCGAGCTTGTAGGCCATGTCACGACTGAAACCCTCGCGCACCACCACACGAAGCACCGAGACGTTCTCCGCGTCGGCAGGCATCGTGTAGGCCGGGACCTGGAAACCGAGCGCACGCAATTCATGGGAGATGTCGAACACGGTGAACCCGAGGTCTTCATCGCAGTTGAATGAGAGGACCGGGATGGCAGATCCATCGGTGATGACATTCAACCCATCGATCTCTGCTATCTGACCCGCCAGCATCACCGCTGAGTCACGCAACGACTCCATGATGCGCGTGTACCCGGCCCGACCCAGTCGGATGAAGTTGTAGTACTGCCCCACGACCTGGTTGCCCGGCCGGGAGAAATTGAGTGTGAACGTGGGCATGTCGCCGCCCAGGTAGTTCACGTGGAACACGAGGTCCTCGGGGAGGTACTCCCGGGAGCGCCATATGACGAAGCCGATTCCAGGGTAGGTGAGACCGTACTTGTGACCGCTGACGTTGATAGACGCCACCCGCGGATTGCGGAAGTCCCACTCCAGGTCGGGATGCAGGAAGGGCACCACGAATCCGCCACTTGCGGCATCGATGTGCAGTGGCACGTCGAGCCCCTCCTCGGCGAGCTCATCGAGTACGGCAGATATTTCAGCGATTGGTTCGAGCTCACCGGTGAAAGTGGTACCCAGGATCGCGAGCACACCGATGGTGTTCTCATCGACCGCTTCACGCACCTGCTCGGGAGTGACCGTGTACCTGCCCGGCTCCATCGGGAGGTATTTGGGCTCGACGTCGAAGTACTTGCAGAACTTCTCCCACACGACCTGGACGTTGGTTCCGAGGATGAAGTTGGGTTTGGAAGCATCCTTGCCGGCCGCCTCGCGCGCTGCACGCCAGCGCCACTTCATTGCCAGACCGGCCAGCATCACGGCTTCGGAGGAGCCGATCGTGGACACACCCGTTGCCGTGGTGGCATCCGACTCGGAGAGGTCCTCTGCATGGAACAGGTCAGCGACCATGTTCACACATCGTGTCTCGATCTCGGCGGTCGAGGGGTATTCGTCCTTGTCGATCATGTTCTTGTCGAACGTTTCAGCCATGAGCTTCTCAGCTTCTGGATCCATCCACGTCGTCACGAACGTCGCCAGGTTCAGCCTCGAGTTGCCATCCAGCATCAACTCCTCGTGGATGAAACGGTAAGCGACCTCCGGATCGGACTCACCCGCCGGCATGCGCAGGCTCGGAATGGCCTCCGTGCTCAGTCGTTCGGTGAATGCCGGAGCGACGAGACTCGGATCTGCTGCTGGTTGACGAGGCTTCATTGATGCTTCTCCTTGCACTCGGGCATTGCACTCGAGCATTGGTTTGGACGCGCCC
The DNA here is from genome assembly GCA_963805905.1 of uncultured Microthrixaceae bacterium. Lineage (GTDB taxonomy): Bacteria > Actinomycetota > Acidimicrobiia > Acidimicrobiales > Microtrichaceae > JAMLGJ01. The sequence goes on along the minus strand of CAWDVV010000001.1, from coordinate 515,799 downwards.
GGACTGTGGATGGTCCCTGCTGCGCTCTATCCCGGGGACAGAACACCGAAGGAGACTAGCGGCAGCTGCGGTACCCCACTCGATCCCCGTGCCCATGCCATCCGCAGCTAGACATCAACGATGAACTCCGGGTTCTCCGCGGCACGATCAGCCATCAACTCCCTGTTGCGCTCCGACCCCGGAAGGAACAGGGCGAGCACGCACGCAACGCCACCCAGGACCGCAGCGATGACGAAGGCATGGTTGTATGCGGATCGCGACGCCATGGCTCCCGCCGGAGTCACCGGAGAGAGTCCACCCACCTGACCGGCGATGATGCTCGCCAGTACCGCAACCCCGAACGAGGCAGACACCCGTACGTTGAGTTGGCGTACGCCGCTCGCCTGTGCGACGAACCGCCTCGGAAGGGAATTCAGTCCGGTGACCGAATTGGGCATCATGGCGAATCCGAACCCGAGACCCTGAAGGACCACCGCCACCTCGATCGTCACCGTGGACACGTTCTCGCCCATGTGACCCAGGATCCACGCCGAGCTGCCCAACAGCAACGTTCCCACCATGACAGGAATGCGCGGACCGATCCTGTCGTTGAGTCGACCTCCCAACGGAAATGTGATCGCCGCGCCAAGGGCCATGGGTACGAGCATCGTCCCGACCCTGAGAGCGGTCATTCCGTCGAGGATCTCGAGACGCAACGGCAGGAACACGAGGATGCTGTACTGCACCACGACCGTTGCCGCGATCACCAGCAGGGTCAGATCGAATATCGGCACCGCGAACATCGCCACGTCGATCGCCGGTTGATCCACGCGGCGCTCCCAGACGATGAAGGCAGCGAGAAAGAGCGCTCCGATGACCAACAGGATGACGGTACGCGCCGATGTCCAGCCCCATTCGCCGGCCCGGGCGAATGTGTAGAGCCAACTCACGAGCGCGACGGTGATCAGACCCAGACCCAATTTGTCGAACCGGCGAACCTCGCGATACCCGGTGTCCCGGAGCAGCCTCAATGCGACGATCACGGTGATGGCACCAACCGGGACGTTGATCAGGAACAGCCAGTGCCAGCTGACCGCGGTCACGAGATATCCACCGATGACGGGCCCGAATGCAGGTGCCGCCATCGCTGCGACACCCCAGATACCCAACGCTGTGCCCCGGCGATCCGGTGGGAACAACTCGTAGACCATCGCCATGCCCACGGGCAGCACCGCTCCCCCGCCCAGCCCCTGGACGACTCTGGCGACGACCAGGATTCCCAATGACGGGGACAGTGCCGCCATCAACGAACCGGCTGCGAACAGTGCAACACCACCGATGAAGAGCGCCTTGCGCCCGTAGCGATCCGCCAGCCAACCCGTCGGAGGTTGGGCCACACCCACCGCCAGGAGGTAGGCGGTCACTATCCACTCGACGCCCGAACTGTTGTCCAGCGCGATGCCTATCTGAGGCAGCGCCACATTCACGATCGTGGTGTCGAGGATCACCATGAACGTACCCATGATCACTACGCCCATTGCGACCCATGGGTAACGGTCCGCGCCTTCGTCGTCGCTGCCCTGATCGTCGCCGTCCTGATCGTCGCCGCCCTGCCCGATGTCCACGGACTGCACCGTATCCCCCGTTCTGATCGTCCACGCGCAGCACCGCTGCAGCGTGAGGACGATCAGAACGGGGAGGCGGCCACCGGATTCCGTGGGCCGATAGCGTTGCCCCATGGAGCATCGCAATCTAGGTCACACCGGCATGCACGTCAGTCCGCTCTGTCTGGGGGCAATGATGTTCGGAGCTTTCGGGGAGCGTGATCACGACAAGGCGGTCGGGATCATCCACCGAGCGCTGGATGAGGGCATCAACTTCGTCGACACCGCCGACATCTACTCCCAGGGTGAATCGGAGGTCATTGTCGGCAAGGCTCTCGCCGACGGTCGCAGGGACGATGTGATCCTCGCCACCAAGTTCCACGGCCCGATGGACGTACCTCTGGGACAGGTCGGCGACCCGAACATGCAGGGCAACTCGCGGAGGTGGATCATCAAGGCGGTCGAGGCCAGCCTGCGGCGCCTCCGCACCGATTGGATCGACCTCTACCAGGTACACCGTCCGGCCACAGGCACCGACGATGAAGAGACTCTCTCTGCTCTGACCGACCTGCAGCGACAGGGCAAGATCCGGGCGTTCGGCTCATCCACGTTCCCCGCCTACCGCATGGTGGAGGACCAGTGGATTTCGCAACGGCGGTCGCTGGGGCGGTTCGTCACCGAACAGCCGCCGTATTCACTCCTGACCCGCGGGGTCGAAGCCGACGTGCTGCCCGTCGCGGAGGAGTACCACATGGGCGTGATCCCGTGGAGTCCGCTGTGCGGCGGTTGGCTCACGGGCCGGTTCCGCAAGGGCGGGGATGCGCCCGGCACCCACCGTTCCAAACTGATGCCAGACCGTTTCGATCTCGACAAGCCTGCCAATGCCCGCAAACTCGACGCGGTCGAAGAATTCGCATCGCTTGCCGAGGATTCCGGGATGTCGCTGATCCACATGGCACTGGCGTTCGTCATGCAACACCCGGCGGTGACTGCCCCGATCATCGGTCCGCGAACGATGGAACACCTCGAATCCCAGATCGGTGCCATCGAAGTATCACTCGACAGCGACCTGCTCGACCGCATCGATGAGATAGTCCCGCCGGGGGTGACCCTGTCGACCGACGATTCCGGCTACGTACCTGATGCCCTCCTCGATCCGTTCCTGCGCAGACGTCGGACTGCATGAGCCACGGTTGCCGGACGGACATCACATGATGTGCCGCTAGATTCGATCCCGTGGAAAAGCTCGTCTACCTCATCTGGGACCGGCCATCTACCGATGGGGCCGAACTGCGTGAGCAGTTCCTGGGAACTGTGGCACCCGAGCTCGGCGAGGCCGGTGCCACCGGCCTCGAGGTCCATCTCGATGACGACCGGGCGACGATCGACGGGCCTGCTCCATGTCCCGGGTCCGAACTGCCCTACAGGGCTGTGGTGTCCTTGTGGCTCGATGCCCACGACCGGCGACGGGACGTCGAGGATGTGCTGCTCGGGCTCGGCGTGCGCACGGCGGGCTACCTCGTCACCGAGGCCACGATCGAGGAATCCACTCCCGGAAGCGAATCACACGACCATGACCGCGACGGCGCCAACGGTGAACGGTCGCCGGGCATCTCCACCGTTGCGTTCGTACGCCGCAACCAGCGGCTCGATCCGCGGACGTTCCGCGAGTTCTGGTACGGCCACCAATCGATCATGTCCGGAGATGTCCAGCCGCGCCTGCACTACACGCGCAACTCGGTCGTGCACCCCGTCACACCGGGAGCCCCGCCCTGTGACGGAATAGTCGTGGAGTGCTGGGCGGACGCCGAGGTGGTGGCGGATCCGATCGCCTTCCACGGAGGACCCGACGTGGGCGAGGAAAATCTCGTCGTGATGCTCGACAGCGTGATGCAGCTCTTCGAGATGGACTCGTTGCGGTCTCTGGCGATGAGCGAGTACCTGATCGGAACCTAGATCTGGGTACTGCGCTGACAATCCTGCTCAGCGGGCGTAGGTTCAGATACATGCAGTCCGACCGGGGGGACACCGCCAGCGAGGACGAGGCCGCGCGTCTGTGGCCCGATCCCCCACCCGGTCCATTCAGACCAACGTTCTTCCGCAGCCCGCTGCGCGGGCCGTGGTTGACATCTCAGTTCGCGCGCGTGTTGTTGATTGCGGTACCGGTGGTCTTTCTCACAGGTCTGTTGTCCTATGCGGCATATGCCCCGGGACTACCCGGTAACGACCAGACACCGGACGCCGGCTTGTTGCGCTTCTACATGTTCAACTGGCCGACCAGCCCGGCCTGGCTGTACCGAGTCAACCAGGGGTCGCACGTCACCATCGGGCTGATCCTGGTGCCACTGGTGCTCGCCAAGCTGTGGTCCGTGCTGCCCAAGCTGTTCGAATGGCCGCCGTTCCGATCCCCGGCGAAACTCCTCGAACGCTTGAGCGTGTTCGGCGTCGTGGGAGGCATAATCTTCGAACTCGTCACGGGGATCATCAACATCCAGTACTGGTACCCGGTGCCCGGGGGCTTCTACCGGGCGCACTTCTACGGGGCATGGGTGTTCATCGCTTCCTTCGCCATACACGTCGTGCTCAAGTTCCCCAGCATGCGTTCAGCGTTGCGTGAGCGTCGACTCCGAGACGAGCTCAAGGTGGGGGTGAGCGACACCGAACCCGAGCCACCCGATTCGGTTGGACTCGTCAGTCCTTCGCCGGGACCACCATCGATGTCGCGCAGGACCCTGATCGGCACCACCGCGGCAGGAGCAACACTGCTCGGGGTCATGGGAGCCGCTCAGAACATCGGAGGGCCGGTGCGACCACTGGGAGTCCTCGCTCCGCGTGGCCGCAACTTCGGACCTGGACCCAACGGATTCCCGGTGAACAAGACCGCCGAGTATCGCCGCATCACCGAGGACATGGTCGACGAGTCCTGGCGGCTCACCCTCACGGGTCCCTCGGGTGAATCGGTGCAGTTGTCGCGGGCAGACCTTCTCGGCATGGAACTACATGGTGCAGTGCTGCCCATCGCCTGCGTCGAGGGATGGTCGACCGGTAACCAGGCCTGGGAGGGCGTGAGGCTTGCAGACCTGGCCGCACTGGTGGGTGCGACCGATGCTGCACTGCTCCACGTCGGTTCCCTGCAGAAGAGTGGCGGCTTCGGGTCCTCGGCATGGGACAACGACGCCATCACCAACTCTGATTCGCTGCTCGCGCTCGGCGTGAACGACACCGACCTTTCACTCAACCACGGCTTCCCGGCGCGGATCATCATCCCGGCATCTCCAGGCGTTCGCAACACCAAGTGGGTGAACGACATGCGTTTCGAGGCCGCACAATGAGCGAGCCCACGGACCACTGGCACCCCGGGGTCGGCCGTCCACACGATCCCGGTCAGAGTTGGCTGCGACGCTGGTACGGATCCGGACCGGCACACCTGGTGACCATCATTCTGGGAGGCCTCGTCGGTGTCTACGCAGCTTCCAAGCTCCTCGAGGGCGACCCCTGGGGCGTGATCCTGTGGTTCGCCGGCGCAGCCGTGCTCCACGACCTCGTTCTCGTTCCTGCCTACTGCGGGCTCGACAGGTTGGCCCGCGGCCCCATCGGAGCTCATTCCACCGGCAGGCCGGCCGTTCCCTTCTGGTACGACCACATCCGGGTGCCCGTGATGCTTTCAGGTCTCCTGTTCCTGGTCTTCTTCCCGTTGATCCTGAACATTCCCCCGAAGTTCGACAGCATCACGGGCACCTCCGTGGAGGTGTACCTGGGACGGTACCTGGCGATGGTGGCGGGACTGTTCGTATTGTCGGCCCTCACCCTGCTGGTTCGCATCTGGGTGCGTCGAACACGAACGGGAACTGTGGCCTCGTTGCCCGATCGACAATCTTGATCCACCCGGATCCGAGCGCCCGTCTCCGGCCGGGGCGTGTCGCGTCGCTTCAAGGTGCCAGCCACAACCCGCCGCAGACCGCCAGAGCCAAGCGACGCAACATGACTACTGCCCTCGGTTCGTTGTAGTACGCGAACCATTTCCCCGGTGGCGTACGAGACCGTCGAGCCGTTCGATCCCCATCGTCTCGCGGAAGTCCCTCACCGAGTATCCGGTGAGATGAACAACTGTCCGGGCACGCGCCGCGGCTGAACGCGGCAAACCGAAAAGGGGGCCCATCTCACCGAAACACTCACCGGGGCCTCGTTCGGCGATGGCCTCGATCTTGCCGGAGCTACTGGTCCGGAGAATCTCGAGGACGCCGGCGTCGACCATATAGATGAGGTCGCTCGCATCACCTTCGTCGAAGAGTGTCTCCCCCGCTTCGAGACGGCGCTCGACAGGGCTCTCGGGCGACACGGGGCGATGGGGCACCAGCTCGATCACATGGTCGGCGAGTGGTAGCAGCCGCTCGTCGTGGGTCACGATCACGAGGATCCGCCCGGGTTCAGCGAGCCGACGGAGGATGCGAAGCATCGACTCGACCTGGACGTAGTCGAGGTGGGCGGTCGGCTCATCAGCGAGCAGTAGAGGTGGTTCGAGCGCAAGGGCGCGTGCGATCGCCACACGTTGTTGCTGACCCCCCGAGAGCTCACCCGGCATGTGCCCACTGCGGTCGCCCAGGTTCATCTCATCGAGCAACTCCCGAGCGCGGGAGCGGGCATCCTCGTTGGGAACCCTGGCATTTCGCATCGGCAACATGACGTTGTCGAAAGCAGTCAGCGACGGAATCAGGTTGAATGCCTGGAAGACGATGCCGACACCATGGCGCCGGTACTCCGTGAGGGCCTTTCCGGTCAGGGACGTGATCTCGAGGGCACCATGGTGGATGGAACCCGATGTGGGCCGGAGGATTCCTGCGAGACAGGACAGCAGCGTGGTCTTGCCGCTGCCGCTGGGTCCCAACAACAGCGCCAGTTCACCGTCGGCTACCTCACAGCTGAAGCCGTCCACCGGCTTCACCACGTAATCACCGCTCGTGTAGGCGACCGTGAGATCGTCGATTACCAGAGCCCCGCTCACGACGCGCTACCGAACGCCAGGGCTGGCTCGACCGAGACCGCGCGCCGAAGAGCGAACGAGCCGGACAGGAGCCCTACCACCAACGCGATCGCCGGTAGTCCGAGCAGCGCGGTGGGCGACAACATGACCGTCATCGGGAACAGGGGAGCCAGCACGAAGGCGAGACCCTCACCGAGCAGAGCCGCCGTGAGGGACAGGATGGCCGCCTGGAGGGCGACTCCCGCGGCCATCGGTACGGTGGCCGCTCCTATGGCCTTGAACACAGCGAAGTCGCGGGTCCGCTCGATCGCAGCGAGGTACATGACCGAACCTACGATCAGTGCAGCGACAACCCAGAGAAGGACCTTCACCAGATCGATCGTGGACGCTGCATCGCCGAGGATCCGCAATGCGTCCTCCCGCGCGTCGTCCAGGCTCACGATTCGGAATCCGTCCGGGGCCGAGGTCGAACTGCCACGCGCGATCCCGGCAGTCACCAACGGCAGTCCGCCTAGCAGAGTGTCCTGAAAGGACTCGAGATTGACCACGACCACCGGCATTCCCGCGTTCACGCCCATCGATTCGACCTGACCTACGACTTCGAAGTCGCGTCCCGCCACATCGATCGTCGACCCGGTGCGGAACGACGACCCGCTGGAGACGAGTGCGTCATCGGGCCCTTCAAGTTGGGTACCCTCGACAACGGCAGGCTCGGCATCGCCCGGCGTCAGACCGATCACCGCCACCATCTCCGGGTCATCGGGATTCGCGGTCTGAACCTGGTAGACCATCGGATCAACCCCCGCGGGCAACTCTGCGGGATCAAAGGCCTGCGACCCCGTCAAGGGCCCCGACACCCCATCGGGAACGACGAACGACGATGCCCTCAATGCCTCGAAGGTCCCGTCGAGCTCCGCTGGAAAGTAATCCGAGATGCCTGTAACCGCGAGCCCTACAGCGAACACCAACGACGTCCCCACCACCGAGACCGCGTACCTGCGCCACCGCCACACAAGATCACGAATGGCGGCATGCCACATACAGCGAGTTTCGATCGGTGTCGAGGAGTTGTCAACGAGCAACTCCTCGATGTGGGTCCTTTCACGAGTCGGTGGATCTTGTTCACGACATCTTGGTCGAACGTCATGGTGGTTCGGGTCCACGCTCGTGGCATCAGATGCTGCAAGTGTGCCCACCAAGCGGGACGCCAAGTCGTGAAGCGTGTGCTGTTGGGAGTCCGCGGAGACCCACGACCTCCTTGCGTTGTTGACGGGGAGCGAGGATCCTCAACTTTCAGGATGACCCATGAGTACCCCTACTCATGACAGGTGCCGGTGATTCTTCAGGCTGAACCGGACGCTGATGGACGTAGCAGCCCGCCGAGTGTTTGGGGTGGGCGGCGTTCCGTGGACGCAGGCGACCTACAGGAGCGGGTGCGGATCAAGCAGCCGGCACACAGATCGCGGCGGCTGCAGACGCCTCGCTGACTTGTTGGAATCCCTGTGAGCACACGTTCATGTTGAACCCCGGGGGAGCGGAACGCGCTTGTTGACGATCACTCCATCCTCTGCCGGACGAGCCCGGGCAAGCACAAGAAGCCCGGGTCGTGATGTTTCGAACAGGTGTCAGTGGTGCAGATCAGGATGTTGAGAGCGACGAGCCTCACTTGCCCATTGTGACCTTCCGGGCGCTCGCCTGGAAGTGGCTCGCTGTCCTGGCCGCGGCCACGAGTTGTATCAACTCACGGGCAACCATCGGGGCGGCGTTCTGGTTCTGCCCGGTCACGAGGTTTCCATCGACCACCCAGTGGTTGGCGAAGGGATCGCGAAAGCGGGTCTGCGACTCGAACCGGGCTCCCATCCTGCGCATCTCCGTTTCGGGATGCTGGGGCGTCGACTCGATGCCGAGTTCGTGAACCTGCTTGTCGGTGACTGCCGAGATCCGCCGGCCTTCCACCAACGGCGCACCATTTGATGCCTTGGCGTTCCGCAGACCCAGTGGTCCATGGCACACGCCGCCGATAGCGCGGTCGAGCGTGTTGGCCTCGGTCATCTTGCGCGCCAGTTCCTCCGAGGTACCGAAGTCGAACGCCGCTCCCCAACCCCCTGCCAGGTAGACGATGTCATAGTCGGCCATGTCGAGATCGCCGATGGCGAGGGAATCGTTCACCTTGTGGCGAAACGTCTCATCCGCAAGGAAACGATCATCATGTCTGCTGCGCAGTACGGACCTGAGCGACATGGGGTCCACGGGGATCGCCCCACCCGAGGGGCTGGCGACGTCGACTGTCATCCCGGCGTCCAGGAAGACGTAGTACGGCGCTGTCATCTCACTCGCATAGACACCCGTCGGTTTTCCGACATCGAGTACGGAATGGTTCGTTGCGATGACCAGCGCACGACCTCCCCGGAGTTCGGGTGTCGATGCCGCATCGCGGTCCTCCGGATGCATGCCGATCCGCTGCAGCACTCGACGGATCGCAAGCGCCGGGCGGGGCGGTGACTTCGCGGCCGGATTGTTTGGACGCTCTGCGTAGGGCCACGGCTCGTTGCGTTCGGGGACCGAGTCCACGCGTGCTTGTTTCAGGGCCATCTTCAGGTACTCCTGTAGATCGTGCAGTTCAGGATCGGCCCACCGGTTTCTGGTCTCGATCGGGTCGGTGGTGAGGTCGTACAGCTCCCATTGGTCCGGGAGTGGTGCGGTCCGGTAGGCCGGTCCGCCGGGACCGTCTGCGGCAAGATGGCGCACGCCCGGTTCGGTCCAGGTCATCGGATCATCGAAGGTGCGTACGATCTTGAAGAGGTGGCCCAGACCACCCGGAACATCGGCGGCGTCGACGCGAGCCACCAGTCCCTCGAAGTTGGAAGCGACGTGGGCAGGCACCTCGATGCGCAGTGGTGCCGGTGGGTTGGTACGGCGAAGTCGTCGGGCGAGTGCCGACAGGCCAGTGTCACCCTCGAGCATGTTGTCGCGGGTCATCAGGTACACCGCACGGGCGTCGTCTGGGGCCCCACCGTCCACAACGCCCATCAGGTCACGGCCGGGCAGGTCGTGAACCTCCGAGAAGGAGCGGGCGAGTTGTTCCGAGGTGGTCTCGACCCCGATGCCTGCGGCCGATAGCAGGGTGGGGACCAGGTCCACATGTGATGTGGGTGCCTCGATCAGCCTCGGGGCGGTCGCCTGTTCACCGACACGGGCGATCACGAACGGCACCCGGGTCGCTTCGTCGTAGAGGTTGAACCACTTCTGGTGCAGCCCGCCGTGGGCGCCCAACAACTCACCATGGTCCGCTGTGCGGACGAGTACCGCGTTGTCAGAGCCGCCATCGGTGACCACACGCCGCACCCGGTCGATCGGCGTGTCCACCTCGGCGTGCAGTCGGTAGTAGAGGTCCCGGTACTCCTGTGAGGCACTCTCGTAAATGCGTTTCACGGCGGGAGCGGGTCCATAGCCCGAGTAGTAGGCCTCCCTGAACGCTATCTGTGCAGCCGGCTTGGTCGACAGGTCCTCATCTGCTGTCGGCGCCGGCGGAACATGGGGCGGATCGAGCGGCGACGGATCGAGCGGACTCCGGCGGCGCCAGAGCGGGAACAACACGATGTCGTGGGGATTCACGAAACTCGCCACCAGCAGGAACGGCCGCAGGGCATCGGCTTCCCCGGCGCGGCGTCGTTCGTAGCGATCCTCGAGCCAGGCAACCACACGATCTGCGATGAGCGGATCGCGCCGAACTCCGCTGTTGGCAAGTGCGGCACCATGGGGCTCGGGCCCGACCCAACCAGAGAAGCCGAAAGGCTCGAGGCAGTCGGCACGGAGGTAGCCGTCCACCGCAGCAGGGTCGACGACACCCGCACCATCGTTGGTGGCCAGCGATCCGCCACCCGGACCTTGAAGGTCGGCGTGGGAGATGTGCCACTTGCCGTCGTAGTGGGTGTCGTACCCGGCGGCGCGGAACCAGTTTCCGAGCGTCGGCACCTCCCCCTCTCGCAGCCAACGCAATCGGGAGTCGTCAGCCATCTTCCCGAGGCCGTCGGTCTGGGTCACTCCGTGAACATCGGGGTACTGGCCTGTGAACATCGTCGGCCTGCTGGGGACACATGCCACCGAACCCGTGTAGTGACGGGTGAAGCTGACTCCGTTGTCATCGAACCACTTGCGGCCGGTGAGGTTCTGGTCCCGCCAGGCCCTCAACTCGTCGGTCTCATAGGGCGGAACGGCGCGTTCCTCATCGGTCATGATGATGACCACATCGGGACGCTCGTTCATTGGCCGACCTCACTCTCGTTGGCGAGCAGTTGGTTTCGCAGACCTGTGAGCATCTGGGCCGAGGCCTTGGCCATCACCGCGCAGACAACCCTTGCGGCAAGCTGCCCCGGTGGTCTCGGACCGGCGTCCACGATGCTCATGAGCGAGACCCGGGTCCGGTTGCCCGGGGCGAAGACGTGCCAGGTGTTGGACGCCGACTTCACGACGCGGGGCAGGCCCGCCAGGGTGTAGGACAGCGTCGTCGGTGGATCCCAGACGACCACCGTCTCGATGAGGGTGTTGCGCCCGCTCTGGATCCGCCGCGCCGCTCCCACACCCACGGCAGTGGAATCCATCAGGACTGCATGGTCGACGTTCGGTGCCCATGTGCCGATCGAGGCAAAGTCCCCCAACACATTCCACACCTGCGCGGGTGAAGCATCCACATCGATGTATCTCACCACTGCCGCGCTCATTGGCGTGACATCTCGGACCGGGCGGTCGCGGCGTCCGCCGATGCGATTGCTCCATCCGCTGTGTCGTCCTCCGACCGCGGTTCCCTCTTCACGAGTTGGATCGACAATTCGTGCAGGGTTCCCGAGAACGCGAAACGGCGCCTCAGTAGCGGGTGGACACTGCTGATCCGTGGTCGTATCCGATGCTGCTGCCTACCGAGGAAATCATCTGCATGAAGAATGCCAGCTCTGCCTGTCCGGTCGGCCGTCCATCGATTTCCACCGCGATCGACCCAATCGAGGGACCGGTTCGGCGCACCAGGACCCGCAGTGTGCTCTCACCCGTCGGAACCGGAGCGTCCGACACGATGATCGTGTGATCATCGAATGCGTTGTAGTCAACGATCAGCCGATCCTCCTGGACGAAAACCGAAATGCCGGAGTTCTCGGTACCGGTCGACCAGAGCACCCCCTCATGCCCGCCATCACGCGGGTTATCCGCGCGGTCAGGTCGAAGCTGCGCCCTCCGATCGCAGCCGATGCCTGGGCGGGAATCGGCGACAGGGGCGGGCGATATCTGTAGAGCCTAGAGGTCGGGTGCGGTGAGTGGTCACGGAACCTGGCGCCGAACAGTTCGATCGTGCGGTCATCGAGGGGCAGCACGCCATGGCGTTCAGCCTCGCTCCACCACAATCCGATGAGTTCGGCCAGCTTCTCGGGAAGTTCGTCCGCGAGATCGTTGCACTCCGAGGGATCCGCCCCGAGGTCGTAGAGCTCCCATGGTTCGGTGTCGAAGTCGGCTCCCGGGCTGATGGCGACAGACCGCCTTCCACTGCTCGGACACCAGTGCCCTGCTACCGAACATCTCGAAGTACTGCAGCGTGTTCACCGCCGGCTGTGTGGCATCGTCGAGGATCGCGGCAAAGGAATGCCCGGTGACCGGCATCTGGTCGAAGCCCTTTCAATACCGACGGCGGTGTGGCTCCCACCAGCTCATAGATGGTCGGCACGATGTCGGCCACGAAGACGAACTGGTCCCGCTTGGTACCCGTCTGGTCGGCCGCTATGCCGTCGGGCCAGTGGATGACCATCGGCACATGGACCCCACCTTCATGGGTGTTCTGCTTGTACCACTTGAACGGCGCGTTGCCGCACTGCGCCCACCCCCACGGGTAGTTCGTGTGGGACTGTGCGGACCACCGATGTCATCGATACGTTCGATCGCCTCGTCGGGGCTTTCGAGAATGCCATTGAAGAACTTCATCTCGTGCATCACACCGAAGGGACCGCCCTCCTGGGATGCGCCGTTGTCGGCGAGAACGATGAGCAACGTGTTGTCCAACTCGCCCATGTCCCTCAGGCCCGTCGACAAGCCTCCCGATCTGGTCGTCGGTGTGGTCGAGGAACGCAGCGAACGCCTCCTGGAGCCGCGCGGCCAGGCGCTGCTGGTTCTCCGGTAGCTCGTCCCACGGCTCGACACCGGGGTTGCGGGGAGCCAGTTCCGTACCCTCGGGGATCACTCCCGAGTTCCACTGGCGACGATGCCACCTGCCGCGCACCACGTCCCATCCTTCGTCGTAGCGGCCGCGATACTTCTCGAGGTATTCCGGCGGCGCCTGGTGCGGCGCATGTGTCGCGCCGAACGGCAGATAGGCGAAGAACGGCCTGTCGGGTCGCACACCCTTGCTGTTGTTGATCATCGCCAACATCTGGTCGACGAGGTCAACGCTCAGGTGGTAGCCGTCTTCCGGTCCGGCCGGGGGATCCACCGGATGGTTGTCCGAGACGAGGTCTGGATGGAACTGGTCGGTCTCGCCATCGAGGAACCCGTAGAAGCGGTCGAAACCACGAGCCAGGGGCCACTGGTCGAACGGACCCGCCGCCGAACACTGTTCCATCGGCGCAAGATGCCACTTGCCGGCGCACAAGGTTGCATATCCCTGGCGCCGAGGATCTCGGCGATGGTCGCCGCGTGGTTCGAGATGTGTCCGAGCTGGTGGGGGAACCCCGTACGGAAGTTCGATATCGCTCTCATACCCACGGCGTGCTGTGACCTCCCCGTCAGCAGCGACGCACGCGTCGGTGAACACAGCGGGGTCACGTGGAAGTTCGTGAACTGGAGTCCGCCCGCGGCGAGGGCATCGATGTTCGGAGTGTCGATGTCGGATCCGTAGCAGCCGAGTTGCGCGAAACCGGTGTCGTCCAAGAGCACGACCACGACGTTGGGCGCGTCATCACCGGGATGGTCCGCCTCCTCGAACGAGGGTTCGGACTCTGAAAGCGTGCGTCCGATACGCCCGGCGAACTCAGCCGATGAAGACTCTGACTCAACCATGGTTGTGATCCTTTCCTCGATGGAGGATAGGGGCCACGCCGCCACCACCACCGTCGCTTCTACCAACGATCACCCAGCGGAGTCGGTGGTGCGCGCCCAGCGAGCCGACCTCGACGGCCCCGGGCACTGTCCACCCGACAGGTACACATCGGAGCCGGTCCTAACGGGTCACTACAACTAGCTACCGGGCCACTACAGCTAGGCTGGGCACCAGCGCTGGTGTCGGCCTGGGGCTGCTCATCAGGACGGTCGGTGTGCCGGGAAGCCTGATCGGCGAATGAGGAGTGCGCCTTGTCCAGAAACTCGGCAAACCTTGGGGGGCCGGGTTCACGTGGCTTGGCGGACGGCGACTGCTCGTGGTTCGCCAACGATGCGGCTGATGTCGTGCGGGCGCTGGGGAGCGACCCGGTTGCCGGGCTGACACGTGAGGACGCCGCGGCGCGCCTCGATCGCCACGGCCCCAACGAACTGACCGTCGTCAGCGGGCCCGGGATCATCCGTCGACTCGCGTCCCAGTTCAACCAGCCCCTTGTCTTCATCCTGCTGGCGGCGGTCGTGGTGACCGCTGCGTTGCAGGAATGGCTCGACGCCGCGGTGATCCTTGCGGTCGTGCTGGTGAACGCGTCATCGGCTACCTCGAGGAGTCACGGGCCCGATCTGCGCTCGACGCGTTGGCTCAGGCCATGACCCAGGAGGCGTTGGTGGTGCGGGGCGGTGACGAGCACCGCATCTACGCCAGGGAGCTGGTCGTGGGCGACGTCGTCCTGGTCCGGTCGGGCGACAAGGTGCCCGCCGATCTACGGATCCTGCGGTCCCGTGCCCTACGTGTCGATGAATCGACGTTGACCGGGGAGCCGATGCCAGCGGGCAAGGACGTCGACCCGGTCCCCGAGGATGCGGTGCTGGGCGACCGTTCGTCGATGTCGTTCGCCTCGACGGTGGTCACCTTCGGCCAGGGAGCCGGGATAGTCGTCGCGACGGGCGACCGCACCGAGTTGGGTCGCGTGTCGACGATGCTCGCCGGTGTCGTCGAGATGGATACCCCGCTCACCCGCAAGATCAACGAGTTCAGCCGTGTGCTCGTGTTCGCGATCCTGGGGCTGGCAGCGCTGACCTTCGGCGTCGGGCTGCTGCGTGGGCTCGACCGTGTCGAGACGTTCATGGCCGCAGTGGCGCTCACGGTGGCCGCTATCCCCGAAGGTCTTCCCGCTGCGATGACGATCATCCTGGCGATCGGTGTCGGACGCATGGCGAGCCGGCGCGCGATCATCCGCAAGCTCCCTGCGGTCGAGACACTCGGTAGCACCACCGTCGTGTGTTCCGACAAGACCGGGACCTTGACCGCCAACGCGATGACGGTGACGTCGGTCAGTGCAGGTGCGGGCGACTACGAGCTCACCGGAGTCGGCTACGACCCCGGTGAGATCCTCCAGCAGGATCTGCCCGTCGGCCCACTCCCTGAGGCGCTCGCCGGGGTGCTCCGATGCGGACTGCTGTGCAACGACGCGCATCTCATCGACGATGAGGAGGCGAACGATGGGGAACGTTGGGTCATCGAGGGCGATCCGACCGAGGGGGCGCTCGTCGTGGCGGCGCACAAGGCCGGGCTCCACGTCGACGTCGAACGGGTGTCTCTCCCGCGGCTGGACACCGTCCCGTTCGAGTCGGAGCACCAGTACATGGCGACGCTGCATGCTCGCGACAGCGGCCGTGAGCGGGTCGTGTTCGTCAAGGGCTCGGTGGAGCGGGTGCTGGAGCGTTGCACGGACATGCTGGGCCGGGACGGCACCTTGCTGCCACTCGACCCCGACGAGGTCCACCGCCGTGTCCGGCGCATGGCATCCGACGGGTTGCGGGTGCTGGCGTTCGCTCGCAAGGTCCCCGATACCTCGCTCGACGAGATCGATGACGTCGATGTCGACAGTGGCCTGACCCTGCTGGGCCTACAGGGCATGATAGATCCGTTGCGTCCGGAGGTGATCGACGCGGTAGCCGCCTGTAGCGAGGCCGGCATCTCGGTTCGCATGATCACCGGCGACCACCCGGTGACCGCGGTCGCCATCGCGTCGCAGCTCGGACTCATCGACCGAGCCGGTTCCGACGGGGCCGTGACGGGTGGCGATCTGGACGCCATGGACGCTGCACAGCTCGCCGACGTCGTTCGCTCGACGACAGTGTTCGCCCGTGTCAGCCCGGAGCAGAAACTGCGGCTCGTGGATGCCCTGCAACACGAGGGCCACGTGGTCGCGATGACCGGCGACGGCGTCAATGACTCCCCCGCACTGAAGCAGGCCGACATCGGCGTGGCGATGGGCCTCAAGGGCACCGATGCTGCGAAGGACGCGTCGGACATGATCCTGACCGACGACAACTTCGCCTCGATCCGCGCAGCCATCGAGGAGGGTCGTGGCACCTTCGACAACCTCATCAAGTTCATCACCTGGACCCTTCCCACGAACCTGGGAGAGGCACTCGTGGTCATGATCGTGGTCGTGTTCGCACTCGACCTGCCGATCACCCCGGTCCAGATCCTGTGGATCAACATGTCCACCGCGGTGTTCCTCGGGCTCATGCTGGCCTTCGAACCGAAGGAACCGGCGATCATGCAGCGGCAGCCGCGGGTCCCGGACGAGCCGATCCTCACCCCGGCGATCCTCACCCGGATCGCGCTCGTGGGAACGCTGCTCGTGGCGGCGGCGTTCGGGCTCTTCGCCATCGAGCGATCGACTGGCTCCAGCATCGAGGTGGCACGCACCGCCGCGGTGACCACGTTCGTGATGATCGAAGTCGCCTACCTGTTCAACTGTCGCTCGCTGCGTCAGCCGCTCGCCGCTATCGGAGTGTTCTCCAACAGGTGGATCTGGATCGGCTCGGCCGCCATGATCGCCAGCCAACTGGTGATCGTCTACGCGCCCGTCGCCCAGACGCTCTTCGGCACCGCCGCCATCGACGCAGCGAGCTGGGCCCGCATCATCGCTGCAGCGATCGGTGTCCACATCCTGGTCGCCCTCGAAGCCCGATGGCGACGCTCACCCCAGACTCAGCCCGCATCGAGCTGACGACAACATGACCGCTGCCGCGAGGTCACTGCGGTAGCCGACCGGGGTCAGGGCTGCCGATCGAGTCGCGCGAGCAGCTCGTCGGGGAAGTCCACCTCGCTTCCCGTCACCGATGCGACGTCCCAGGTTTGCACGGTGAGGTCGAAGGCACCTCGGGTTGCATCCGCGAGAACGCCTTGGCCACCGCTCGGGTGCCGCGCCCGGGACGCTCGGATAGGCGCCGCAACACGCTTGGAGCAACGCCACCTATATCGGGCATCGGTTGATTCATCGCGCGGAAGGTGTCGCGGTCCTCCGACGTGCCAAGCAGGTTGAAAGAGTTTCTCCGCAGCGGAGAAGCCGAGGTTTCACCCGGCTCGTCGAAACCGACCTGGTTTCGCAACACGCGCGACCGCGGGACGGTGGATCAGGTCACCAACAAGTGGCCCGGCCCGGAACTCACGCTCGACAGGCCTCGGGTTCACACCCGGACTATGGGACCGAGACATCTCCCACTGATGCGTGTCGAAGGGCCGATGACCCTGGTTCCTCCAACCACCCACATGCGCCCGTGGTCAGAGGCCAACCCGTAGCAAAGCGGAGGGGCGGCGGCCCGAAGGGTTCGTTCGCCGCCGCATATCCGGCGATATGGGGATACTGCTGGGTTGGAGTCCCTCTCCACTCTCCACCCACTCACCGAGGCTTTCGTTTCGTCTCTCTAAACTTAGAGAGGCCGAGGTATGGGCAACGGTCGAGCTGGGCGTTGAAACGGCTGTGGAGATGAGATGGAGGGCGCGAACCCGAATTGCCTGCTGACATCCCCAGGCGGGCGATGGACTCACGGGCTCTGGGATGTATCCCGCCCCGTCACTGCACGAACCGACGCCACAATTTGAACGAGTGGTTAGCCTGCGTGTCGTCTGGGGCCGCGTACTAACCGAGCCGATGCTCGGCGGCTCCGCCTACTCCAAGGACTCGGTCCGATGTTCACAAGCACTGACGTCTCAACCAGAATCAACCGGCCCCTCGACGAGCGCGAAGCCAAGAGATCGTGACCACCCTGGCGCCGCCCTCGGGAACGGTCACCTTCCTGTTCACCGACATCGTGGGGTCGACGCCGCTGTGGGACAAGCATCCACCGAGCCATGCGCGAGGCGCTCGCCCGCCACGACGAGATCCTGCGCAAGGCGATCCTCGAGGCCGACGGCGCATGTGTTCGCCACCGGCGGTGACGGATTGGGCGCAGTGTTCGCGCGCGCCGGCGATGCGGTGGCGGCCACGGTCGACGCGCAGCTCGGCAGCTCGCGGCCGAGTCCGTGGCCGGAGCCGATCGACCCAGGTGCGGATGGGTGTGCACACGCGGTGAGGCGGAGGAGCGTGACGGCGACTACTTCGGCCCGCCGGTGAACCACGCAGCTCGCCTGATGGGCGCGGCGAACGGTGGTCAGATCGTGCTGTCGGCGCTCACGGCGGGGCTGCTCGATCCGTCGGTCGGCGTCGACCTCGTCGACCTCGGCGCCGCCCGGCTGAAAGGGGTGGTCGAGCCGGTCGCCGTTTTCGGGCGTCGGCTCCGGGGCTCGACCGGCTCGACGAGTCGCTGATCCCCGAGCAGACCACCCCGGGCAACCTGCCGCGCCCGCACACCGAGTTCGTCGGCGATCTCGCGGACTTGCAGCGCAGGGTGTCGAATCTGGCTGCCGCCCGGTCTGGTGACGCTCACCGGGTCGGGCGGCGTCGGCAAGACACGGGCCTCGATCGAGGTCGGCTGGCTGGTGGTCGACGAGTTCGTCGACGGGGTGTGGTTCGTCGAGTTGGCGTCGATCGCCGATCCCGAGGCGGTCGACGCGGCGATCGCGGCGACGCTCGGGTCGAGGCCGCAGCCCCCGGGGATGTCGTCATGGTCGACTCGATCATCGACTGGTGTCTCGGGCGGCGCATGCTGTTGTTCTCGACAACTGTGAGCATCTCGTCGAAGACGTGGCGGACTTCGTCACCGAAATCACGCGGCAACCGATTGCGACGCACCTCGTGCTCACTTCGCGCGAGGCACTCGGAGTCCCCGGTGAGCAGGTTCGTCGGGTCGGTGTCGATGGACGTCGCGGACGCCGCGCAGCTCTTCGTCAGTCGTGCGGAGGCTGTTCGAGCCGATGTGGACTGGGTGGCACACGTCGACGATCTCGTTCAGATCTGTGAGCGCCTCGACGGGATCCCACTCGCTATCGAGTTGGCCGCGTCCGCGGTCGCGCTCGATGATGCCGGCTGACATTCTGGCGCGCCTCGACAAGCGATTCCGACTCCTCTCCGGGGGTCGCCGCGGTGGGCGTGAACGACACCAGACGCTGCTGGCTGCGGTGGAGTGGTCATATGAGCTCCTCGAGGACGACGAGCGCGAGTTGTTCGATCGCCTGTCGGTGTTCCGTGGCTCGTTCGACCTGGCGGCGGTCGAGTCGGTCTGCACCGGGGGTGCGGTCGACGAGTTCGATGTGATCGATCTGCTGGAACGACTGGTCGACAAGTCGATGGTCACAACCGTCGCTGCGACGGAAGCGGCCAGGTATCGCCTGCTGGAGACGATGCGCCAGTACGCCGAGTGGCGGCTCGCCGACGCAGGCGCCACGGATGAACTCCGCCAACGCCATCATCTTCACTTCGTAGAGCTGGCGGCGCAGTGGGCCCCGCTCATGAGGACGATGGATCAAGCGACTGCCTCCGACCGGTTGCGTGCAGAGCTCGACAACTTCGATGCCGTGTTGGAGTGGCTGCTCGATCGCGGCCGACTCAGCGAGGCGGTGCGTCTCTACCTCGAACTGACGAACTACTGGGGAACGTCAGGGAGTGCCGCCGGACCACACTGGTCCGAGATCCTGCTCGACCGGGACGCGGAGGTTCCCGACCTCGAGCTACGTCTCGAGCTACTCGCCGTTGCGGTGTTCGTCCTCTACTCCGCCGGGAGATGGCTGCGGGCCGCCGAGCTGATCGACCAACTCGAGCGCTTGTTGGGGGACGACCTTGCGAAGCTGGATCCATCTGCGCTCTTCGCACGGGCGCAGCTGGCGACCGAACGCCAGGACGTCGACGGCTCCGTTGCCGCCGCCGAATTGAGCGTCGCTGCGGCAACCGACCGTGGCGACCCGTACTGGTCGATGCTGGCCTCCGTCGTCGCGATACAGGCTCGTTTCGAACGCGATCCGGCTGATGGGCTCGCCGGCGCCCAGGAGTTCCTGGGCGAGGTCCGCCCCCTCGGCATCCCGACGCTCACCGCATCCGGCTACATGTTGGTCGGCAATGGTCTGCTTCGAACCGGCCAGGTGTCGGAGGCGGAGCACGCATATCGCGAAGCGGTGGACGCCGCTGGTGACGTGAGCCCGCACCTCGCGATGCACGGCACCCTCATACTTGGAACCATCGCGGCAGCGCAGGGACAGCCCGATGCCCTGGACCGACTCGCGCACGCGATGGCGCTGTACCGCGATAATCCGGTCCAACCCGGATCGATCGTCGGCGGGCTCCAGGCCGTCGCCTACGCCCTCGCACAACAAGACCGACACCTGGACGCCGCGACCTGCGTCGGTGCGTCGCGGGCGCTCCAGGAGGCACTCGGCGTGAAGGGGCAGGCGATGCTCCAGAGACATGTCGGTGTGGTTGTCGAACAGATCGACGCGGCGATGGCCGATCCGGCGATCGCAGCAGCGGAGCGCCGGGGGCGCGAGATGACCCAGTTCGAGTTCTGCCAGTTCGTGATCGACCTCGACACAGCCAGCTGACTCGACATATCGAACCGCATTGGAACTCAGACAAGAGCTTTTGACGATCGTTCTGCCAGGTCCACCGACGCGAACCCCCACGCACCATCTCCAATGTGTGTTGTTCGGGGGCAGGGCGAGCCAGCGAACCCGGAGCTCTTCGGTCGGGACAAGGCGATGCAACAACTGGCGCGCCTGGGGGCGACGACGCAGCAGTGCTGTGGCGGGTGCGCAATCAATCGTGGGAGTCTCGGAACGGCTGGTGATAGTGACCGACGACAGGTCCGGGTGCCCTGCGTTCCATGAACGCGACTGCCCTACTCTGTCGGCGTGCCGATCTCTGATGAAGCCCCAGCCACTCCGTCCGACACACAGCGCCGCCGACCGCTGCGTTTCTGTGTACAGGCCTCCCACCTCGGCTCACCTGACGAACTCCGACCACTGGCCCGCAAGGCCGAGGACATGGGTGTCTCAGTGCTCACGATGGCCGACCATCTCGATGACCAACTCTCCCCCTTGGCTGCGCTGATGGCCGCCGCAGATGCCACCACGACGTTGCGGGTCGGCACATTGGTCTTCGCCAACGACTACCGACATCCAGTCATGCTGGCCAAGGAGGCGGCGACGATCGACCAGCTCAGCGGTGGCCGACTCGAGTTCGGCCTCGGCGCCGGTTGGAAGCTGGCCGACTACCGGGCAGCAGGGTTGCCGCTGGATCCCCCATCGGTTCGTATCGAGCGGCTCGACGAGGCCCTCGGCATCATCACGGCGCTGTGGTCGGGAGAGGCCCTCACCCACCACGGGACGTACTACGACATCGACGACCTCACCTTGGCACCGCTCCCCCTGCAACGCCCCACGCCTCCGGTGTGTGTGGGCGGCGGTGGACGAAAGGTGCTCGAGGTAGCCGCACGCCACGCCGATGTCGTCAACCTGAACCCTGCGCTGCCAGCCGGAGTGATCGACCATCGGGCGGGCCCGACCGCAACGGCTGCGGCAACGGACCGAAAGCTCACCTGGATCCGTGACGTTGCGGGCGACCGTTTCGCTGAGCTCGAGATAGGGGTGCGTGTACACCTCGCGATCGTCACCGACCAGCGCGACGAGTTCTATGAAACTCTCGCAGGCGGTTTCGGACTCGATGCCGAACAGGCAAAGGGTTCCCCCGCACGCACTTTGCGGAACCGTCGAAGAGATCTGTGGGGACATCCTCGAGCGACGAGAACGCTTCGGCATCTCCAACATCGGCATATCTGCCTCATCGCTCGACGATCTCGGCCCCGTGATCGAGCGCCTGGCCGGCGCCTGACAGCACCTGTCGCGTCTGTTCGCCCTGCACCGCACCGACGACAGTTCGATCATCGTGTGGTCTTCGCTGCTGATGAACGGTGATGTCGCCGAGGAGCGCCCACACAGCCTTGGGATCGGCGTCGATGTGGACAGTCACGGAGTCATCCGCATCTGCACGCCAGCTACCCGAGGCCAGTCACTCTCGCCAGTTGCCACAGGATCACTCCGGCGCCGAGCAACCTGCGCCAAGGATTCACGCCACGGACCAGTTCATCGGCTCCCCAGTAGAGCCACAGTAGAACCACGGCTATGTGGGCCACCCTCTCCAGCGTCGACCCATCCGCTGCGAGGGCGCCGACGAGCCATCCGCCAGCAATCGCGAACAGGGGCCAGTTGGGGAACTGCGCAATCGTGATCTTCCCGGTTTCGCGGTCCTCGAAGAAGTACCTCGGCGATCCGACCCTCACCAGGCAACTGTCCCCGGGGCTCCCTTGAAAGGACCCACCACCTTGGAGGTGACCCAGCCTCCGTAGAAGCTCCCCTCATTGGACCGTACGACCTCGCCGCCGACCGAGCACACATCAACCAGTTGAGGGTAGAAGGCGATGTGATTCCCGATCTGGGCGAACGCAGCGAGGGGGGACGCATAGGTCCAGGCCGCTCCAGGAGCCACGGTGTCACCGACTACGACGTCGAAATACGTGGCCAGGCCCTTCCACTCACACATGGTGCGCTTGGTGGTCGATCGGAAGTATTCGAGCGACACATCCTCACGCGGCAAGTAGTACGCGGGAGCCTGGCTGGTCTCGAGCACACGCCAGGCGTTGTGCGTCGCCGCCAGCACGACACCCCCGTGTTCGATCCTGATTTCATCGTCGCTGTGTTCCAGGCGCGGTGGTCTGGGGTAGTCCCACACTGATTCCTGACCCGGTCCGGGTTGTTCGGCGTCCTCTGGTCTCACATCAACATGGTGCCATCGGGGGTCCGTCATCCCGGCGCGCCCTGCCACGGACCACACTGGAGGGGCGGACCCGGAGAACGGGACCTGACCACCCGATGAAACTCCAACAGGGGGACCCATGAACGATCCATCCACTCTCCGACTCGGCCTCGGAGCCGATGACCTGCTCTCGACCACACGCGCTGTTCGCAAGCGTTTGGACCTGCAGCGGCCTGTCGAGATGGCGCTCGTCGACGAATGCCTGGAGCTGGCGGCCCAGGCACCAACAGGATCGAACGCCCAGGGTTGGCACTTCGTCGTCGTCACCGACGAGGCCAAACGCTCCCGCCTCGGTGAGTTCTACAAGGCCGGCTTCGAGATGTTCTACGGCGACCGCGAGGCCGCCGAGTCCGGTCTACCCAGTGATGATCCACAGTACGTCGCGACCACGAAACGGGTGATCGACTCCGCGGCCTACCTGGCGGATCACATGGGCGAAGTACCTGTCATGGTGATTCCATGTGTCGAAGGCCGCACCGACGGCGCCAACGCGATGATTCAGGCCAGCGTCTGGGGTTCCCTGCTGCCCGCGGTGTGGAGCTTCATGCTCGCAGCACGCGAACGGACCCTCGGAACATGCTGGACGACCCTGCACCTGATCCACGAGCGCGAATCGGCCGAGCTTCTCGGTCTGCCCGACACGGTCATGCAGGGCGCCCTCATACCGGTCGCACACACTCTCGGAACCGACTTCAAGTCAGCACCCAGAAGGGACATGAGTCGCATCATCCACCATGACACCTGGTGAGAGCGCGCTCCGGAGCGTCGATCATCTCGACGTCGAGGCTGCTAGCAGTGAGCGCGATCATCGACAGCTGGATCAGACTGGATCAGCGAGGATCACCACGAAGGCGCCCACGGCCGCCAGAACCAGGGCGCAAACCGTCAGAACCGTGCTGGCCCTGCGACGAAACTCCGGTATCGCGGCACAGACGCGGACCATGCCGCTACGACTGCAACCCCCATCACCGCCAGCACCAGACCAAGAAGCAGTCCCGGCTCGCGGACCAGGGCCCGGGCCAGGATCGTCCCGGAGACCAGATACGCCAGCGCCGTGCGCTGCCAGGCGAGCGAGGTCCGTTCGATCGCCAGTCCACGATCAGCGGGTCCGCTCACCCTTGCCCACTGGCGGTGAGTATGAGAATCGCGACCAGAACGGTACCGGCGAGGACACCGAGCGCGAGTAGCCGCGGGGCCTTCGACGCAGGGAGCGGGTCGCCCCGCACCATCGCTCTTTGAGTACTCTGCCATCTGAGGACGCTCGTGCCCGCCACGGCACCACCGCACAACACGAGCAACAACGAAAGCGTCCTGCGTAGCCACACGGGATGGATGTCGGGTAGGAACTGCATGACCGCCAGGCCACCCGCAATGAGGGCAAGAGCAGTCCGATTCCAGGCGAGAAAGGTACGTTCGTTGGCCAATGTGAAGCGGTAGTCCACCTCGGACTCCAGCTCATCGTCGTCGGACTCTCTGCGCGGAGGCTGATCCATCACGACGTTCTAGCGGGTACGGGGTTCGGCAGTGACCAGCGCCACGAATCCGACACTCAATCCATGGAAAACGCGACGACCCGGATCCCCCACCGGCTCGATCACCCGGCTCCCTCCGTTGCGAGAACCTCCGAGATGGCCCCACAGACGAAGTCGATGTCCTCATCTTCGAGGGCGTGGTTGCACGGCAACAACAACGTGTGCTCCATCACCCGATCAGCATTCGGATAGCCGCCCGGAGCAGCACGGTGGGTGACGCCTCGCATCATCGGTTGGCGGGTCACGTTGCCGGTCCAGACCATCCGTGTGTCGACCCCCTTGCCCTCGAGCGAACCCTGTAGGTCGGACCGGGCCATCCCGGACTCGGGTCGGACGATGAAGGGATAGCCGAGCCACGCGGTCACAAGTCCCTCCAACTGCACCGGCCGATCGAAATGATCCCGATACTGCCCGAAGAACTCCTGGTAGCGCTCGAAGTTGCGCTGACGCACCTCGTAGTTGCGCGGCAGTTTGTTCAGTTGTTCGAGACCGAACGCAGCGCCGAGCTCCGACGGCTCGAAGTTCCAGCCCAGCTCCTCGAATACGAACAGGCTGTCGTACTCCATTCCGTCCACATCGGCGAGGAACCGCTTGTCACCCTTGCGGGTTCCGTAGAACTGCACCTCGCTGGATCGCCCCCAGCGACGCAGGAGCAATCCGCGATCACGAAGCTTCTCGTCGTCGAGCATCACCATCCCGCCGTTGCCGGCGGCGGTGATTATGTGCGAGGCAGCAAAGCTCGTCACCGAGAAGTCCGACCTCGTACCCGTGGGGGTGCCGCGCAGGGTCGCACCCAGCGCGTCGCACGAATCCTCGATGACAACGAGATCGTGGTCGTCCGCGATCTTGCGGATCCGGTCCCAATCCGGTGCGTTGCCCACGAGGTTCGGGATCAACATCGCCCTCGTTTCGGGACCGATCATGGCCTCGATCGCGTCCACGTCGATGTTGTAGGTGTTCGGCTCGACATCGACGAACACGGGGACCAGACCCGCCCTCGCCAAGGGCGCCACGTCGGTGGAGAACGTGAGCACCGAGGTGATCACCTCCGAACCCTCCGGGAGATCCATCAACTCAACTGCCACATACAGCGCAGAGGAACCCGAGTTCACCGCGATCCCCGCCGACTTGCCGAACAGGGCGGCCACACGGTTCTCGAACTCGCCAACGCGGTGTCCGATCCGAAAGGCCGTGGCGCCGGATCGCAACACCTCCAGGCAGGCATCTATCTCGGCTTCGTCGTGCACGCTGCCTGCGTAGAGCACTCGTTTCGACATGTCGTCTCCTGTCAGCTGCGCCAGGGTAGGTGCTGGCGAGTCCAGAGCTCGGCCCCGAGATCGCATGGCAAGCCGCGAGAATCGACACGTTCGCCGAATCCGACTCCCTGGTCATCCGTGGCCGAGGATCACCGCCAGTCCGAGCACCACGACTACCATCACCGCCACTCCAACGAATCGCCAGTCCCTCTCTCGCGCCCAGAGGACCACGAGTGCCAGGACCCGGAACGCCGGCGTCACAGCGAGCACGAGCACTCCGAGCGCCATCACGCGGTCGGCGGTCGAACCCGCCGTTGTGAGGGAGAACAACTCGATACCGCTGGATCGCCGTGACCCCGAGGCGACCTTCATCACGAGACCGATGGCCATCAGCACGACGGAGATCGCGAGCCCGGTCCGCAGCAGTACCTGCACGACCCTCTGGACGCGGTGGATCTCGTCCTGTTCCTCAGTGGACATCGAAAGCGGATCAACGGCCAAAATCCACCCCGATCGCCTTGAGTGCCATCTGGATCGACACGAACAGGAGCACCACGACCAAGAGATTTCGCAACACCCTCGGGGAAACCTTCGCCGAGGTCGCTGAACCGACGAGCGCCCCACCGACGACCCCGAGAGCGACCGGCACGGCCGCGTACGGCTCCATGTAACCCCTCGCGAAATACACGAAGAGGCTCGCGATCGCGGTCACGCCGATCATGAAGTTGGAGGTCGCGGCCGCCACCTTGATCGGCACGCGCATGCCCTCGGTCATCGCCGGCACCTTGATGAACCCACCGCCCACACCGAGCATCCCTGAGACCGTTCCAGCGAACAGCGAAACCGCTCCGCCGACACCGAGGCGTTGGGCCTCGTAGCGCACGAGCTGACCTCGGTGTTCGTCGTAGTACGCGCCCGCGAGTGTGCCGGGTTCCTCCCACCCGATTGGTTCGTCGGCTTCGGCCGGCTCCACGGCCACTGTGGCGTCGGCGCCCACCAGGATGAGTTCATCCTCGTCGGACTCCTCCTCGTGTTCAGGCCCGTCCGCTTCCTGGTCCTCTTCCGGTTCGTGTTCGGCCCGCCCACGACCCACGATCACCGCCGTTATGACCATGAGAGCGGCAAACAACGCCGAGAGAACCGAGGGCGAGATCAGCACCGCCACGAGGCCGCCGATGATCCCACCGACCGTGGTCGCCACCTCGAGGGTCATGCCCAGTCTCATGTTGGCGAGTCCACGGCCCACATATGCGCTTCCCGCCGCAGTCGAGGTCGCCACGACTGCGACCAGCGATGTGGAAACAGCGACACGGATGTCGAATCCGAAGGCAAGAACAAGGGTGGGAACGATCACGATGCCGCCACCGATACCGATGACGGCACCGAGCCATCCGGCGAACAACCCCACCAGGACCAGACCCACGATGATGGAAAGCGACAGGTCCATGCGCCTGAATGTAGGGATGAGGTTCCGCCGTTGCAAGCTGTTGCGAGGGGTCGAATGACGATCCGAGAGGCTCGATGCTCATGACCTCATGGAGTTTCGGACCCTTCGAGATACCCGGTGGTGCCGACGAGTACCGCCACGCCACGAGCCACCTGGTGATCGAAAAGGTGTCGAAGTCCACGATCACCCGGTGCAGGTGCCCGAACAGTTCGTACGAGATCGCTCCGAGGAGCTGGGTCCACACAAGGAACGTCCGTGCGAGGATCTCGTCGGGTAATTCGAGGCCGACGCCCGACCGGAGGGCATCGAAATCGCGGTGCACAGCCTCGGGCACCGCGACCCCGTTGGACTGGTCGAGCTGGCCAGCCTCCAGTGCGTCGGCAACGAGCTCGAGTGCCACCATGCTCACCCTCGACGCAGGGGCAATCGTGTCTTGGGGAGCCTCGTAACCCGGCACCGGCGTCCCGTAGACGAGTGCATATTCACTTGGGTTCTCGATCGCCCAGCGTCGCACGGCATGGGCCATTCGTGACCAACGTCGAGAGAATCCACCGCTCCGATCGGCCGCTGCGTGCTCAGCGACTTCACCCACCGCATCGAACGCATCGACGATGAGCGCTGTCAGTAGGTCGTCCCGGCTGGCGAAGTAGCGGTAAACCGCCGAGGAAACCACACCCATCTCCCGTGCCACCGCCCGCAACGAGAGGCCATCGGATCCCCGTTCCGCCACGTGACGTCGGGCGATCGACTTGATCTCGTCGGTGCGCGCCACGCGGGCCAGTTGCCGTGGCGTCATTTCTCGATCGTCCATGAAGGCCACGGTAGCTCATCCCGAAAAACCGAGAGCACTGCTCTTGACAAACTCGGGGTCGAGGTGCAGAGTTGTTCCTATTCCGAGAGCACCGCTCTCACATTGAAGGAGGCGAAGATGAACACCACACCCGCGACCGTCACCGATTCGGCTACT
Organism: uncultured Microthrixaceae bacterium; assembly: GCA_963805905.1. GTDB lineage: Bacteria > Actinomycetota > Acidimicrobiia > Acidimicrobiales > Microtrichaceae > JAMLGJ01. The sequence goes on along the minus strand of CAWDVV010000001.1, from coordinate 487,927 downwards.
CGAACCAGCCACTCGATCCCGCAGAACCGGTTGGACCGTCTGTTCAACCGAGTGGTCAAGGGGCTCACGCGAGTCGGCATCAGCGTGTTGGGAACGCGCGAGATACGCATCGTCGGTCGGCGCAGCGGCCAGATGCGATCCAACGTGGTCAATCTGCTCACCCTCGGCGACGAGCGCTACCTCGTGGCACCTCGTGGCACCACCGACTGGGTGCGCAACCTCCGCGTTGCCGAAGTAGGTGAACTGCGACTCGGTCGGCGCTCCGAGGCATTCCGCGCGGTCGAACTGTCCGACGACGACAAGCTCGACGTTCTCAGGTCCTACCTGCAGCGCTGGGCATTCGAGGTCGGCCGGTTCTTCGACGGAGTCGACGCGAACAGTTCGGACGCGGAGATCGCCCGGATCGCACCCGGTGTTCCGGTCTTCATGGTCAGGACGTGACAGACCCTCAGCCCCAGCGGCGACGCCTACACCCGACCGGTGACCGCGTCAGTCCATCAAGCAGGTTGTGCGGCCACGACCCGGAACCCGAGGTTGCCGGTGGTGCTGTCCGGAGTGTTCGCACTGCGGGCATCAACGCGGTAGCGCCAGCAGTAGCTCTCGTGGCACAGATATGAGCCGCCCCGCATGACTCGCGCCTCACCGCGGTCGGGGCCGACGGGATCCCGCCGAGCCGAGTGTCCGTAGTAGCCCGGATCGAACCAATCGCCACACCACTCCCACACGTTGCCCGTCATTTCGTGGAGCCCGTAGTCGTTGGGGGGGAACGAACCGACGGGGCAGGTACCGATCCAACCGTCCGCCCCCGTGTCACCTCGGGGGAACTCGCCCTGGTACACGTTCATGCGGTGCTCACCGTCAGGCTCACGTTCGGTGCCCCATGGGAAGTGGGCACCTGTCAGCCCGCCACGGGCGGCGTACTCCCACTCGGCCTCTGTGGGCAACCGTGTACCGCTCCATTCGCAGAACGCCATGGCATCGAGCCAACTCACGTGCACGACCGGATGGTCGCCCCGACCTTCGAGGTCACTCTGTGGGCCTTCGGGATGACTCCAGTCTGCACCCAACACCTCTCGCCACCATGGTGCTGCGGCCACACCCCGGGTATCTGGGAAGTCGTCGGGAAGCAGGCCCGCGAACACGAACGAATTGCCGAACGCCTCCGCGGTGGAACGGTACGCCGTGGCATCCACGAACGAACTGAACATGTCATTGGTGACCGCGTACCTGGCCATCGCGAAGCCGGTCAGTTCAACCGGGTGTTCAGGTCCCTCGCCATCGGCCGGATAGCCCTGCGGATCAGCCGTTCCCATAGTGAACTCACCCCCCGGAATGGCAAGGAGTCCCAGCTCGGGAATCGGGTGGTCCACTCCTCCGGCGCCGCGGTCCGCGGACCCGACAACGCTGTCGTCACCGACTCCCGCGCCGGCACCGGTAGGTCGAGTCGGTCCACAACAAGCACTCACCCCGCCAGTGTCGCCCCTGATGCCCGCCCACCGCCACTCCGTGCTGGCGTGGCCCACACCCGTTCTGATTGTCCTCGCGCCTCGACGGTCGAGCGCGAGGACAATCAGAACGGCAGGCGGATCACCGTGTGCGAGGGATTTTATGGTTCCGACCAGGGTGTTCAATGCTATGGTGCTCGCAGATTGGCGATGGGTCCGGCGATCTCGCGGACTCGTGGATGTTTCGGCTGAGCGGGCCGAAGCTTGACAAGAGGGGGAACTGATGAAGTTCAAATCAGATTCGGGTGTCCGCGCCCGACATCGCGATTCAGGCAATCCACGATCACGCAGCCGCAGGTGGCTGTCGGTCCCAAAGGTGGCGATCGCCGTACTCGGCGTCGCGACCTTGGTAGGAACGGCGTGCACTCCCGCGCCGACCACTCCGCCACCCACCCAGCTGACCGTCACCGCGTCATCGGCAACCATCGCCTACGGCGACGCGGTTCCCGCGGTGACCGCTACCTATTCGCTCACACCCACCACCGAGGCGACGTGCACCACCGATGCAACCTCGGCGAGCCCCGTCGGCACATACGCGACAACTTGCACAGGTGCAACGCTCACGGGCAAGTCCGTGGTCTATGTCGATGGTGTGATCACAATCGATCCTGCGCCGGTCACCGTCACCGCATCGTCGGCGGCGATATCTGTAGGCGACCCGATCCCCACGATCACCGCGACCTACACAGGCTTCCAGAACGGAGTGACCGCTCCAGATGTTGCGGCCACCTGTTCTACCGATGCCACGAGTGCCAGCCCGGCCGGCACGTACGCATCGAGCTGTACCGGAGCGACGGAACCCAACCATTCATTCACCTACGTTGACGGATCCGTCGAGATCGCCCCAGCTGTTGTGACGGTTACGGCATCTTCGGCATCGAGCACCTACGGACAGGCTGCACCAACGATCACGGCCAGCTACTCGGGCTTCCAGAACGGCGAAACCGCTCCGGCGACACCACCCTCGTGCACATCGTCCTCTGATGCATCCAGTCCCGTCGGCAGCTACGCATCATCGTGTGCCGGCGCATCGGACCCGAACTACTCGTTCGTCTACGTCGACGGCACTGTAGATGTCACCGCTGCCCCTCTCACCGTCACCGCATCGTCAACGTCATTCGTCGCAGGCGACCCGGTCCCGGCCATCACTGCCTCATACTCCGGACTCGTGAACGGCGACGTTGCACCCGACGTTGCCCCTACGTGCACAACCGACGCAACGTCGGCCAGCCCGGCCGGCAACTACACCTCATCATGTTCCGGCGCCGCTGATGCCAACTACGACATCAGCTACACCAACGGCACCGTCGAGGTCACCGCAGTGGCAGCACCAGTAGTCGTCACCGCATCGTCCGCAACGATCACCTACGGTGATCCAATTCCGGCGATCACGCCTTCGTACGCCGGCTTCGCAGGAGGCCAGACGGATCCCGCCACAGCGGCGACATGCTCCACCACCGCAGCTGCCGGTTCCGGTGTCGGCACCTACGCGACCACCTGCGTCGGCGCTGCTGATCCCAACTACACCTTCACCTACACAGCAGGTGAGCTGACGATCGCAGCTGCACCGGCAACGGTGATCGCCTCCTCGGCTTCGAGCACCTACGGCGACGCCGTCCCGGCGATCACTGCCTCCTACTCGGGCCTGGTCAACGGCGACACGGTTCCGGCCACACCGCCGACCTGTTCCACTGACGCAACCGCGGCCAGCCCCGCGGGAAGTTACGGAACAGCCTGCATGGGTGCCGCTGACCCCAACTACACCTTCAGCTTCTCGGCAGGATCGGTCACAGTTGCCCCGGCGCCCATCACAGTGACGGCTTCGGATGCGACCTTCGAGGCAGGCGCGACGGTTCCGGCCATCACCGCCGACTACGCGGGGTTCCGCAACGGTGATACGGCTCCGGGCACTCCTGCCACGTGCGCAACCAACGCGACGGACTCCAGCCCGGTCGGTACCTACGCCTCGACATGCTCCGGTGCTGATGACCCCAACTACACCTTCACCTACGTGGACGGCGTCGTGACAGTCACAGCCGCGACAGGCCCGACGATCACCGCCACGGGATACGCGGGCTATTCCGACGCTGACCCAGGCGACAGCTGTCGCTGCGGCGTCGAACGGTGCATCCCTGCCCCAGTCCGGCATCTACGTCGACTCCACGGCCGGTTTCAGCGGGTACGTGAACCTTACGATCCCGACATCAGCCGGCGCCCAGTCCGTCTTCTGCACCGGCATATCCGGTTCTACCCGCTTCGTCGGGTGTTCCGGTGGAACGGGGACACTCAGCACCGGGGCGATCGTCACCGACGGTTCACCGAACGGCTTCGATGTCTACACCATCATGGGTGGGGCTTCGGCTGTGAGTCCGTCGTCACTGACGGTCATCGAAGACATCCCCGCAGCGTTCCGCGGTATGAACTCCACCGTCAGCGCCAATGCATCCAACGGCGTGATCACCGTGCTTCCCACGCCCGCAGCAACGGGAACCTTCAACCTGGTGTTCGGAATCTGTGATGCCGGCACCGCGACCTACTCGGCTGGCGATCCCAACTGCAGCGCAGGCGAGATCGTCTACGGACCGAGCACCCCGTCCGTGATGGGTGCGAAGGTGTCAGTGAGCGGCATCAGCAGCGACGTGTACCAGAAGATCCATACGTTCGTGAAAGCTCCGGCCACAGTGTCACAGGGCGATACCTTCACCGTCTACGCCGCCGCAGCCGGTTCCTCGATTCCCAAGAAGCAGGCATCCCAGCCGTTCATCGGAGAACCCGTTGTCAACAACGCCTCTGGATTCGGAATCATCTTCCCAATACCAGCGGGAATGGAATATCAGAGCGTGACGACCATGGGCGGAAGCGCCATCTCTTCCGGAAAAATGGTCGTGACCAACTGCACCCAGACGGGTCCCGGCTGTGATGCGCAGCTCACCGGAAATTACGATGCAACGACACTGCCGTATATAAAGGTCACCCTCCCGGGTGTCAGTATTCCCGGTGGCGGAACCTTGACGATGCCCACGGTGGCCTTGACGCTCAAGGCAACGGGCTCAGTGGGAACGGTCGCAGACGCGACCCTCACGGAGTTCATGCTCAACCTGAATCTCACATTGGGTTTCCTCGGCACCAAAAACGCCTACTTCGACGGGTATCCAACCAGTGGCTCCAGCGGGACCCCGCCGCAGGCACCACCGACGATCCTCAGCAGCATCGAGATCACCAACTGACGCTGAGACAACACGGCCTCTCGGCCGATCGATAGCGACAAATGTCAAGTGTCGGGGCGAGAAATCGTCCCGACACCTTCCCCCCGCAATTCGGCGGACCACGGGATGCGAGTACGTGGTCTCAGATACTCGCAGCTACAGGACTGGATTCACCTTGGCGAGGAGCTCGGCTTCGTATCCCTGGACTCGCGCAGTTGCGAGCACGACACCCGCCCAGAGTGTGCCGACACCGACCACTGGGGCCAGAGCCGCTATCAGCGTCGCCAGCAACGCCGACGAGTTGCTCGCGAGGTACACACCCACAGCAACCGGAGCAGCGACCACCGCCAGTGCGAGGACGCTGGCGCTGAGCATGAGGCCCGCCAGGCAGCCCTGACCGGTGTCGCCACCCGCGAGCGGATTTGGGCTGTCCGGCAGCGCGAACGGAGCGAGCACAGCGCTGAGCACGGCGACACCGGCGGCCGCGGTGACCGAGCCGGCGGCTACCAACCACCCGGCGGGTATCCACTTCCACCCACCGGTCATCACCGCCAGGCCGACGGGCAGAACAAGTCCCGGCACCGTCATGACCAACAGGGACGACCGGACCTTGCCCCGCACGAGGGTGGCCCCGTCGACTCCCGCAATGATCTCGCTCCACATCGCGGGTCCGTCCATCCCGAATGCATTGTTGCCGTCGAAGAGCACTGCGAACTGGATCGCGCCACCCATGATCACGAGCCGCGAATCGACAGTCGTGCCGAGTAGCGGAGCGAGAAAGTAGACCGCTCCGCCCACCGCCAGCGCGGTCAACGTGTTCACGGCCTGACGTGGTGTGCGGATCTTCGTGAGGATCGTGCGTGCTCCCAGTGCCCGCACCTGACGAGCGGACCTCGAGGTGTGCGCGCGTGACCCGCCCAGGGCCACGAACCAGCGACTGGTCCCGCGCCCACCACCGCCGGGCCTCGGCGAGGAGTGCGCCAGTCGTTGCGTACTCGCCACCACCACCGCCAACAGCAACGGCAGCCACAGGACACCCAGTACGAGGTGGCCCATCGATTTGAGCGGGGTTCCGGCGTCGGTGATCGCCAACCCCAGCTGACCCGGCGGGGTCCACCTCGCGATGTCCGCCATCGACTCCCAACGTTGCGAATCCCAGGAATCAGGGTTCGCAGCGAGGACCTGGGTGGCCAGGAGCGCCCCCAATGAGGCAAGCGTCGCACCGGCGTGGGCGAGCTGACGAAATCGTGTCGTGGCAACCGCACCGAGCAGGTTCGCGAGCATCCGGCTGAACAACAACAACGAGACCCACCAACCCGACACGGCACACAGGACCAACAGGGTTCCTGCCAATCCGGGAGTCCACCAGCCCACGAGCACGCCAGCTCCGACGAGGCACGCGAGGACCGCCGGAGGTCCGACGATGGCTGTGGCGAGCATGCCCAGGCCCAGGTGCCAGCGTCCGATGGGTTCCCCCGCGAAGATTCGTGGGTCGATCGTCGACTCCACTCCCGTTGCCGCCGAGAGCAACCCGACACCCAGCACACCCGCCGGCAGCAACACCACCAGCAGGTCGTCGGCGATCGCCGCGTTGCGTCCCACCGCGACGAGGATGAGAAAGCCGAGCGCGCCGAGGAGGAACGACGCCACGATCGCCGAGAGGATCTGGGCACGCGACTGGCCGCCGCGGCGGAGCGTCCCGACGAGGACGCGCAACTTCAGCGCCACGAACGCTCGCACGGCCTCGGGCACCGAGATCGCAGAAGTAGCGCCCGGTGACTCAGTTGCCGTCATGGAGCCATCCGAGGAGTGATGGGTCCGCGGGTGCCGCACCGATCATCGAGATGAACGTCTCCTCGAGATTGGATCCGGGAACGCGTAGATCCTCGAGCGGACCTGCGGTGAGCACCTCCCCCTTGGACATCACCACCACGAAATCGCACATCCGCTCGACCAGATCCATCGCATGACTGGAGAACACGACGGTGCCACCGGAAGACCTGAAGCGATCGAGGATTCCTCTCACTGCCACCGCCGATACGGGATCAACTCCCTCGAATGGCTCGTCGAGGAGCACGACCGATGGACGGTGCAGGAGCGCTGCGGCAATCGCTGTCTTCTTGCGCATGCCGTGGCTGTAGCCACCCATCTGCTCATCAGCTGCGTCGGTCAGGTCCATCACCCCGAACAGTTCGCCCGAACGCATGGTGGCCTCATCCGCGCTCAACCCCCGGAGTCGTCCGAGGTGCAGGAGCCATTCACGCGCTGTGAGGCGATCGAACAGGTTGAGTGGATCCGGCACGACGCCGAGGATGTGCCGGACCGCCATGGACTCAGCCCATGTGTCGTGACCATCCACCCAGACCGCTCCGGCATCGGGACGCTCCAGACCAGCCACCATGCGCAGAGTGGTCGTCTTTCCGGAGCCATTGGGGCCGACCAGACCACAGAAGCTGCCGACCGGGATGTCGATGTTCGCGTTGGCCACGGCCACCGTGGATCCGAAGCGCTTGTGCAGACCACGCGTCACGACCGCCGGCCACCCGTTGGAAGACATCGGCCCAGTCTGGCCGATGGTTGCACGACCACCCATCGTCACCCACCGCCGACATCGCCGGGCTCGTGGAAGGAACTCCCTTGACATCCACATACGTTGCTGAGTCGGGAAGTCCGATATCCCTTGGGATTTCTGTTCATTTGTTGTGACTCCCCGACGGCGGCATGCCCACGACGATGGAGCGATACCAGCTCCGGGGTACGCCCAGTCTGTTGTTGATCGACCGTGAAGGCCGCCTCCGAGCGAACGCTTTCGGACATGTGGACGACATGGCCCTCCGACACCAAGCGCTGAGCGTGTGCGCGATCGCGTCGGAGCTGCCTGGCTTGCGCCCACTTCGAGCCGGCTCATCTCGACGTCCCGGCGCGTTGCCTCTTGTTGGGTATCGACCTACCCGCGGCGGCACTGAGGGTGGACTGTGATGACCACGAGCCGATCCGGATGCCGGGGCCGTCCTAGACATCACCCCTGCCGATGCGCGTGAGCATCTCGATCGTGACATAGGTGACGGTCAGGAAGGACGCGAACAAGGCCGTGACGACGACCGCCCGCGGCGTGCCGTCCACTATCACGTTGGAATTGATGTCATAGAGGAGTGAACGCGGCCGGGTGAGGACGTCCCAACTGTTCAACCGCGCGAACCGACCCAGGTACACCCCGAACCCCGACAGTGCGAGCACTGAGATCGACATCACCCATCCCCACGTGCCACCCAGGCGACGGGTAACCGCCGCCTGCACGAGATGCAGGCTCACGAACCCCGCCAGCAGCCCCGCTATCGCGGCGGAGGCGAGGATGAGTGCGTCGAACCAAAGAGGAGTGGGGGGCTTGTGGTCGAGATGGATGAGATCGGTGACCAGATACGGCGAATTGGGGAACACCAACAGCCACACCACCCAGAAAGCCGCTCCGAGGGTGCGTCGATGGTGACGCCAGGAAGTTTCGACCGCGAGTGCCAGAAGCACCGGGAGTCCGGCCAGGAAGAGGTTCCACACGAGGAACCCGTAGGAGATCTGTTGGCTCACCGTGGAACGGGCCACGAGCATTGTGACCGGGAAGGCCCCCGTCGCCATCAGGCACGCGAGCAACACCGTGCGCGCACGGAGTTCGGTGGTGCTCAGGAACTCACCACCGCCCGGTGACACTCCGAGTAGCCGGTCCCACAGGGACGGCTCACCTGGCGACGGTGCTCCGGGGATCTCTGCCTCCGACATGGCCCACAGACTTCCATAAGCCGGCTTGCCGGCGGGCGCGCCGACCCGACGACGTGAGGCAACTCGAGAGCTGGAACGTCCGATTCGGGGCCCGGTTACCGGTCACCGCGAAGTGACGACACAATGAGAGGGTGACGATTCACGACACCACCGAAGTGATCACCGATCCTTCGAATGCCATGGATGACGTCATAATCCAGGTGCTCACGGAATTGTTGTTCGACTCGAGCGTGGAGATCGGCTACAAACCGGTGGGCTCGGATCCGGAGCTCCCGCCCAGAACGGCTGGCATCGCCTCGGCGACAGCCCCCGGGCCGTCCGGTTGGCAGACGAATATCGTAGTTCGACTCCACCACCGTGTGGCGCACATACTCGCGGCCCATGGCGGCGACTCGTTGTCGGAGTTGCTCGATGTGATCCCCGATGCGGCCCTGCGAGCCGGCGGCCGACTCCGCCCCACCCACGGGACCACGAAACACCTGGGTCCGGCCCTGCGACGAGCGGCCCGCGACACCATCGCAGCGGAGATCCTCAACTCATACATCACCTCACGTCTGGGTATCGCAGAGCCGGGGGAACTCACTGCCGAGGTGATCGAGTACCTCATCGAGGTGAGCGGAGCACGCGTGGAGGCCACGGAGTTGACCCACGGTGTAGTCATCGCCGACGCGCTCGCGGATGCTCCCCGCCTCGACCTGCGCTACCCCGAGGATCTCCGCCCGGTGAAACGCGCGCCATTGCTCTTCGATGGCCACGAGTCGGTGTTGATAGTCGATCCTCAGGGTCGTGCCCGCACGGAGTTGCAGCGCCACCGGCTCCCGCACAGCGAAGAACCGCCGACGGGACCTCGCTCATCCACCATGGACGCCGGACTTGCCAACCAGTCGCTGGTCGCAGAGGCAACGCGAATCCTCGGCGGCGTCGGCTTCCTCGTACGCCGCGACCGGAGTATCTGGACCTTCGTCGATGGACTGCCGCTACTCGTGAGACGAGCCGAGCACTGGACCGCGTTTCCGGTGGCGCTCACTGCATCGATCTATGACCTGACCGGCGGTGCCGAGGCCGCAAACCTGGTGGCGCGGACTGCGTTCCTGATCTCGACCCAACCCCGAGGAGCGATCCTGGCGATCGTCGATGACCCCGATGATCTCGACGGAGTGGTACCGGCCAAGGACCGCTACGACCTGCGCAACAGAATCGACCCGGCAGCGATGCGCCCGGAAACCCGATTGCACCACCTACTCGACACCAAGGACCTCGATGAGTTCACCCTGGCTCGGATCGCTGGACTCGACGGTGCAACAATCCTGCACCGTTCAGGTGCACTTCTGGCCTACGCAGCTGTGGTCACGAGTTCCGACAGCCAGTATGAGGGCGCCCGCACCGCGGCCGCCCGTACCCTCTCGCACACTGCGCGAATGGTGCTGAAGGTCTCCGTCGATGGCGACATCACGATCTTCCAGCACGGATCCGAAGTAGCGACCCTGCTGGGCCGCACCACCGTCGGAGGACACTGACCGGTCGAGCCCGACACCTGTCGAGCGGCCCGAAAGGCCCGAGCGGTAATAGTGTGGTGATCCGGCCGTGGCCTGATCAGGTAGGTCCGACAAGGGGGACAAGATGACACACGACCTGTTGATCACAGACGGGCTGCTCGTGGACGGGTCTGGATCCACACCGCGGCGAGCTGATGTCGCCGTCGACGGTGACACGATCACCGCAGTGGGTGACCTGTCCGGTGCCACCGCTGAGCGAACAATCGACGCCGAAGGCCTGGTGGTGACGCCCGGCTTCGTCGACATACACACCCACTACGACGGCCAGGCCACGTGGGACCCTGAGGTCACGCCATCGGGTTGGCACGGGGTGACCACCGTGGTCATGGGCAACTGCGGGGTGGGTTTCGCCCCGGCTGTGGCAGAACGAGCGCGACTGGTTGATCCAGCTCATGGAGGGGGTCGAGGACATCCCGGGGTCAGCGCTGGCTGAGGGCATGAGCTGGAACTGGGAGAGCTTCCCCGACTACCTCGATGAACTCGAGCGGCTTCCGAGGACGATGGACATTGCGGCTCAGGTCCCCCACGGAGCTCTCCGCGCATATGTCATGGGCGAGCGCGGAGCGAAGAATGAAGAAGCCACAGCCGATGACATAGCTCAGATGTCGAAGCTCACCGAAGAGGCGCTGGTCGCAGGAGCAGTCGGCTTCTCCACGACACGCACGCTTCTGCACCGTGCCGCCGACGGGGAGTTGGCCGCCGGAACGACAGCTGGTGCCGATGAACTCATTGGCATCGGTGAAGCACTCGGACGTGCAGAGTCGGGCGTGTTCGAGGTTGCAAGTGACCTCTTCGACCTGGACGGAGAGTTCGCCTGGATGGCCGAGGTGTCGCGTCGCTCGGGTCGCCCCGTGAGTTTCGGCTGCCTGCAGAACGACATCCAGCCCGAGCAGTGGCGCGAGTACCTGAAGCGGGCCGACGAGGCCAACGCAACGGGCGCGCAGATCATCCCTCAGGTCGCGGGTCGTCCTGCCTGCTTGTTGTTCGGGTTCGGCTCCACCATTCACCCGTTCGTCACCCATGCCGCCTACCGCGAGATAGCCGACCTGCCGCTTGCTGAACGTGTGGAACAACTACGTCGCCCGGAAGTCCGCGAGGCCATCCTCTCCGAGCAGATCGAACGCACGGGTTTCATCGGGTTGGTGCTGACGTCGTTCGACAAGTTGTTCCCACTGGGCGACCCTCCTGACTACGAGCCCGCCCCCGGGACCAGTGTGGGAGCCATGGCCCGCCGCGCCGGCCGGAGCCCCGAAGAGGTCACCTACGACATGATGTTGGAACGTGACGGGACCGAGTTGCTGTACTTCCCGCTGCTCGGATACAGCTACGGCGATTTCGACGTCCTCGGTGAGATGTTGAGTCATCCCGGCACCGTTCTGGGCCTCGGTGATGGTGGCGCCCACTGCGGCGTGCTCTGCGATGCCAGTCTTCCGACCTACATGTTGAGCCACTGGGTACGCGACCGGGAGCGCGGCGAACGCCTCTCGCTCGAAGAAGCTGTCGCCATGCAGACACGACGCACCGCCGAGCTCTACGGGTTCCTGGATAGGGGGCTCGTCGGGCCCGGGTACAGGGCAGATCTCAATGTCATCGACCTGGAGTCGCTGTCCATCGCCCCACCCGAGATGGTGTTCGATCTGCCCGCAGGTGGCCGACGGCTGATCCAGCGTGCTTCCGGCTACAAGGCAACGATCTGTGCCGGAGTGCCGGTCCGCCTTGACGACGAACCCACCGGCGAACGGCCCGGTCGCCTGATCCGCGGCGCCCGTCCTGAACCCGCGCACCCATAGCAAATCCGTTCCGTTCTGATTGTCCTGGGGCTGGAACGGTCGTGCGCGTAGACAATCAGAACGAGCCGACCGGGCGATCGGTCATTGCAGCAATGTTCTCAACTCTTGGTGACCCTCTGGTAGCGGCGTACCGACAAGGTGCCGAAAACAGCGGTCGTGACGACAACCCAGATCAAGGTGTAGAGCACTGCGTGCTGAAGGGGCCACGCGGTCGGTTCCTGAGCACCCGGGGGAATGTTGCCGAACAGTTCCCGGGCGGCCTCGGTGACCGTCGAGACCGGGTTCCACTCCGCGAAGGTCTGCAGGGGCCCGGGTAGGGCTTCGACGGGGACGAACGTGTTCGCCACGAAGCTGAGCGGAAAGATCACGATGAAGGCTGCGTTGTTGATGACCTCCACACTCGGAATGATCAGCGCGATGAAGGCCATCACCCACGACACGGCGTATGCGAACAGGAGGATCAACAAGAAGGCGAGGATCGCTTCTGCGATCGAGCCCCGGATGCGCCACCCGACGAGGAGTCCCGTGACGGTCATCACCGCGACCGACAACACGTTGTAGATCACGTCACTGGCTGTGCGTCCCGCCAGCACCGCCGAGCCACTCATGGGAAGAGAGCGGAACCGGTTGATGATCCCCTTCTCCATGTCCTCCGCTATACCCGTGCCGGTGAAGGTGGCACCGAACATCACGGTCTGGGCGAAGATCCCGGCCATCAGGAACTCGCGGTAGTTGGAACCCGCGACCTGGATCGAGTTGCCGAATACATAGCCGAACAGCAGCACGAACATGATCGGTGAGATCAGTACGAACACCAGCACCTCGGGGACACGCCGGATCTTGATGACGTTTCGTTTTGCCACCACTGCGGTATCGGCGACCATCTGGCTCAGGGCATTCACGGGCCCACCTCGACAGCCCGATCGTCGCCCTCGATCGATCCGTCTTCGACACGATGGCCGGTCAGTGTGAGGAACACGTCGTCCATCGTCGGACGTCGCAGGCCCACATCCATGAGGTCGACCGACGCCGCGTCCAGACGTCGAAGCGCATCTGTGAGAACTGCTGCGCCACCGGTGATCGGAACCACGAGATGGCCCGACGAGCCGTCCGACTCGATCTCGCCCACGGCTATCGGCCCCAGCGCCTCGCACGCCTCGCCGAGTCGGGCCGGATCGACGATCGTCGCCTCGATCCGTTCACCGCCCACCTGGGCCTTCAGCTGGTCGGTGGTCCCACGGGCGATGGCGCGACCCTGGTCGATCACCACGATCTCGTCCGCGAGCCGGTCCGCCTCTTCGAGGTACTGGGTGGTCAACAACAAGGTCGTTCCTTGAGATACGAGCTCCCGGATGATGTCCCATAGATCCAGTCGGCTGCGAGGGTCGAGCCCGGTGGTCGGCTCATCCAGGAACAGCACCGGTGGCTCTGCAACAAGTGCGCCGGCCAGATCGAGCCTCCTGCGCATTCCGCCGGAGTAGCCCTTCACCGAACGGTCGGCCGCACCGACGAGATCGAAACGCTCGAGCAACTCGTGCGCCCTGCTGCGGGAGCGCGACTTGCCGAGATGGTAGAGCCGACCGATCATCTCCAGGTTCTCGTATCCGCTCAGAACCTCGTCCACCGCTGCGAACTGCCCCGACAGCCCGATACGGCGCCGCACTTCTGCAGGGTCGGACATCAGATCCACCCCTGCCACCCGGGCGGTACCGCTATCGGGCTGCAACAGCGTCGTGAGTATCGACACGGCGGTCGTCTTGCCCGCTCCGTTGGGACCCAGGAGTCCCAGGACCGTCCCTTCTGGCACAGTCAGGTCGAGTCCGCTCAGCGCCACGACGTCGCCGAAACGTTTCGTGAGCCCTGTCGCCTCGATCGCCACATTCATGACCCGGCATGCTATCGACCGACTCAAACCCCACGGTCGTCATTGTGGGACCCGATGGTCCCGCGTGCTCACATGATCAACGTGACCGCAGCGTCACCTCGGTGGCGCCCGGGCGGGACAGCTCGAAATCCGTGCCGGTCGAGAAGCGGGCCATCGTGACCTCGGGTTCCTCGGCGCAATCACCCTCACCAGCGGTCACCCGCCATGTCCGAACCGCGCTGCCTGGTTCATCTACAGGGACACACCGCATGGTGGGATCCACCGCTCCCACGAGGGCCTGTAAGGCCCGGTCACAGCCATCACGAAGAAGCGCCGGCCACGACAGTGGTGAACCGCTGCGGGTGCCGGGGCAGTCCAACAGCCTCACCAACAGGTGCTGTGCCGGATCCTCCGGATCAGCGACTCCCACCCCGTCGCCGGATCGATCGATCTCGACGCACACGTATCCACGGGGACGGAATATCGGATGCAGGTCGAGGACAGCTGCTACCAGTGCCAGACCTTCGCTCTCCGGTGGATCTCCCGCATCGACTGCCATCGTTCGTAGTGCACCTGCCAGACGGTGCGCGCTCGATTCCCGCCGCGCCGACGAACTGGTGCTCTCCGAGCTCCAGCGCCATCTCCTCCCCGTGGCGCCGCTGCACCGCCAGCATGAATGCATGCGCCAGCAGTTGCTGTTGCAGGCAGAGTTCCTCGATGATCGCAATGAGAGCATCGGACGTGAAGTCCTCGGTTGCTATGTGGTCGACCAGCGGACCCGAGTAGTCCGAACGCAACCCCGCCTCGCCCGGGTCAACACCGCCGCCCGACGGAATCAGGGGTAGCGGCGTTGCCGCGACATCACTCGCAGCCACCGCTGCGGTGATCTCCGCTTCGACCAGCGGGTCTGCATCCTGATCTATCTCAACGGTCCATGCACAGTGGGGTTGACGATCGCTCGGTTCGCGCGGTGGGCGGTGCAGTGGCCGCATCCGGGCCCGCGGATTGGTCGCCATCGCAGTCGCGTCGAATGTGGGGTCCTCGATGTCGTGGCACATCGTCACCACGAACTCCTCACCCATGGGTTCCACGTCCATGAGTGCACCGCAATGGTCCAACTCGAAGCCTCCATGAAGCGGATCGTGGACCACATACCGGAAATCCAGGAAGCCGTGTGGAGCCCCTATGTCGAACTGCATGCCCTTGAAGATCGTGGGCACGTCATCGCCCTCGAACCCCAGCATCTTCTGCATGCGTCTGGTGTAGACGGGGCTCGCCCCCATCCACTCGTCGATCGCGATCGCTCCCATCTCCGAACGATCGAAAGCTCCGATCACGTACGGCATCCCCGCCCTGTCGATCAGGTGGCCGCACAAGAGGTACTCGCGCGCAAGAATCGCCAACGCGGCATGGGACAGGCCCTCGAGTCCCGACGAAGTGTGCAACGGGTTCCGTTGCTCATTCACGGCGACGCCGATCCCGGAGGCTCCGCGAGACCCAGTGCTGCGGGAAGGTCCTGCATCGCCATGGCAGCAGTTGCAGAATCCACACCGACGGATTCCGCTAGTTGGCACACGAGGTCCAGATCCTTGAGGCCGAGCTGTTCCGCGTGTCCGAATATGGCGCGGCATCGGATCGTCGGCGGCCATGGGCCCGGCCGAGTCGCGCACCATGATCGCTCCCGGCCCGCCGGTGACCGAATCCGAGTGGCGTACCACTTCGCCAAGGGCCATCAGGTCGATCCCGGCCGCCTCGGCAATCCGTGATGCCTCGCCGACTGCGACGTAGGAAGCGTAGGTGATCAGATTCCGTACCAACTTGGCGCGGGTGCCCGCTCCGAGCGGACCGAAGTGGTGAACCAGCGAACCCATCATCTCGAAGGGTTCACGACAGCGGTCGAATGATTCGACATCTCCGCCGACCATGAGTGCGAGAGTTCCGCTGATAGCGCCCATGGCGCCGCCCGAGACCGGGACATCGAGAACCGACACACCCCCGTCACCTGCGATCGTCCCGAGCTCGACCGCCGTTTGTGGACTGATCGTGGACAGGACGGCCACGACCAGATCCGGCCTGTCGGCTCCATCATGGCCTGCTCCACGACGCTGCGCCCCGGCAATGATCCCATCGGGACCGCTCAGGACATCGCGCACCTGCGCCTCGGTGTTGACCATGACACACACGAGATCGGCCGGGCACGCCACCTCGGCCGCATTCGGTGCAACCTCAGCGCCCCGCTCACCCAGCTCGGCGCAAGCATCCGGTGACACATCGAAGACCACCAGCCCGCCGGACCAGTCGAGCAAACGGGTCGCGATGGGAGCACCGATGTTGCCGAGACCGATGAAGCCGACCGGTCCGGTGATCGTCGTCTGCTCTGTCATGTCTGTCCACCTGTCATCTCGGGTTGTCGGTTGACCGCATCGCTTCTCGACATGGTCAGAGTGCCTCCGCCACGGACTTCGTCTCCAGATACTCCTCGAAGCCGGAGCGGCCCATTTCGCGACCGATCCCAGAATTCTTGTAGCCACCGAAGGGCACATCGCCGCCGTACCAGATTCCGCCGTTGATGCCCATGGTTCCGGTGCGGACCCGTTCGGCGAACGCCCACGCCCGGTCGCTGTCACCCGAGTACACCGTGCCCGACAAGCCGTACGGCGAATCGTTGGCTATGCGCACCGCGTCATCGTCACCGTCGTGGTCCAACAAGACGAGCACAGGGCCGAACACCTCTTCCTGGGAGACGCGTGCCGAGTTGTCCAGACCAACGACCAGCGTCGGATCGATGAAGAACCCGCGGTCGTGGGTCGATGAACGGCCCCCACCGCACGCGAACTCACCACCCTCGCGAATGGCGAGTTCCAGATAACCCTCGACCCGCTCTCGCTGACGTGCAGAGATGAGTGGACCACAGATCGTGGAGGGATCGGTCGGATCGGATGCAGCGAGCCCTGCCATCGTGGCAGCGGCCACCTCGACCGCCTCATCATGACGGTCCCGGGGAACGACGAGGCGGGTTGTGATCGCGCAACCCTGACCCGCGTGCGTCGAAGTCGTGAACGCGGCCACCGAGACGGCTGTGGCCAGATCCGCGTCATCAAGGACAACGAACGCCGATTTGCCACCCAGCTCCAGGAACACCCGTGTGATGTTCTGCGCCGCGGAGGTCATGACCTTGGTTCCGGTCGCGGTGGAACCCGTGAATGACACAAGGTCCACTCTCGGATCCCCGGCCAGTTGCCCACCCAGATGGTGATCCGACGAGGTGACGACATTGAACACGCCGGGTGGGATGTCGGTCTCCTCGGCCACGAGACGCCCGAGCGCGGAGGCGCACCACGGAGTGTCGGGTGCCGGTTTCAACACGACCGTGCACCCCGCGGCCAGAGCCGGCCCCACCTTCGCAAGGTTGATCTGGTGGGGAAAGTTCCACGGCGTGATGGCGCCGACTACTCCCGCCGCCTCGCGCAGCATCCAACGCCGCGACGGCACACCCAGCGGTTCGGCCGTGCCCAGATCCGTACGCCATGCGTCGTAGCTGGCGGCCAGATCAGCCGCGAAGCCGAGGTCCTCCACGGGAGCTGCGAGCTGAGGCCCATCCAGGAGGAACACCGGTGCGCCGACTTCAGCGGTGGTCAGCCAGCGCAGATCCGTCGAATGGGCCACGAACGCGTCGCGCAACTGTTCCAGACACCGTGAACGGAACTCATGGTTGCGTGACCAGTCGGTATCGTCGAATGCTCGACGAGCAGCAGCGACGGCATTGTCCATGTCGATCTCGGACCCGTCGGCCGACGTCCCGAGAATCTCCTCGGTGGCCGGATTGACCGTCTCGAAGGTTCCGCCATCGGTCGCCTCGGTCTGGTCACCGTCGATCAGCAGCAGGTCCAGACCGCTCTGGCCCAGGTTGTCCCTGCCGGGGCCGGCGGGGTCATCGAACCAGGCAGGGCTCACGATTGCCCGGTGTCACCCGAGTTCCCGGTGTCACCCGAGTTCCCCGTGTCACCCGTGTTCCCGGCGCCGACCGGTACATCCCAGACGCCCACCGGAGCGGTGCCGCCCGGGTAGTAGCCGGGTAGTGGACCCTTCATCGATCGGTTCATCCGTTCAGTCATGCCGTCCGAGAGGTTGCCGTCGCCCATCATCTCCAGGAACAACGCTGCCGCGTTGCCGAAGTCGAACCAGTCGCGCTGCCAGGACCACTGTTGGTTCCCCCCGTAGCGGAACCAGCTTCCACCGATGCCACGCACCTCGTAGGAGGAACCATCATCCCGTTTCGCATCAGCTATCTGGTGCCAGAAACCCACCACCTGGCCCTTGGTCTCGTCAATGAGTATCTCCTCGTAGGGATACTGCCAACCATCGAGGCCGGCCATCTCGGCGCCGAGCGCGTACTCGCGGATTTCGTCGCGCCCGACGGCCATGAAGTCCACGTCGGGCCCGTAGTTCCACCCGTATGTGGCATCTGCGGTGTAGAGGTCGGCCATGGACGTCCAATCGCCGGCCTCCTCAGCTACGGCGTTCGCGTCGATCCACCGCTGCACCATTGCTTCGATTTCGTCTCTCGGATATCCGGCCATGTTCCACCTCTGGGTCTGGGTCATTCTTCAACAAGCGATAGAGCGTGTGTCGGGCAGTACTTCACTGCCATCTCGACACCCTTGCGTTGGTGCTCGTCGATCACATCGACGAGCACCACGACCTTACGTTCGGGCCCGACCTCGAAGACGTCCGGGGCCTCAGATTCACATACCCCGTGTCCCTGGCACAGGTCCTCGTCCACAACCACCCGCAGGGTCATTCGAGCTCCCCGGAGGTCGGGCCACCACGATCGCGGCGTCGGTACCGCACCAGACAGGGTTGCTGGAGTTGGACCACCATCTTGGAATGGTCGTTGCGGTAGGTGTCCAACGGCTGGGCGGCTTCGAAGGTCCAGTCCCTGAACAGCACGCAGAAGATGGCCTTGAGCTGCATCATCGCGAACGCTGCGCCCACGCACCGATGCCGACCGGCGCCGAAGGGAATCCAGTTCCATGGGTTGTCCAGATCGTCATGGCGTGGGTCGATGTACCGACCGGGGTCGAACTCGTCACCACGTTCGAACACCTCGGGTATGCGATTCGAAACTGCGGGTGAAGCACCCACGAGCGCACCCACCGGTACTTGATGGCCCGACACGACGAACGGTTCCATGACCTTGCGCAACAACAGGATGAGTGGAGGATGCAGCCGTAGCGTCTCCTTCAGCGAGGCCTCCAACCATGGGATCTCACGCAACGCCTGGTAGGTGATCTCGCCATCATCACGATCCGCCAGGTCGTCCATCTCTGCGACGACGGTGGCCATGGCCTCCTGGTTGCGGAGCATTTCGATCATGAACCACGAAGCCGTGGTGGACGTGGTGTGATGCCCCGCGAACATCATCGAAATGAACATGCCGGTGACCTGGTCGGCACTGAACCTCCAGGCGCCGTCGTCGTCGCGGATCGACATCAGGACATCGACCAGATCGGGATCATCCGTCGTGGCTCCGGCGGCAGTCGCGGCTTCGCGCCGCGCCATGATGCCCTCGATCAAACCGACCAACTCAGCCCGGGCAGCATCGCGGCGATGAAAGCTCTCGATGTCCGCATACGGGTCGACGAAGGCGATCGCGTCGGTACCTTGTTCGAGCTCCCCGAACAGTTCGGCGTAGTGGTAGTCGAGTTCCTCCCGGAACCTCTTGCCGATCAGACACGAGGTGGAGGTGTAGATGAACAGTTCGGCGGTGAAATCCAGCAGGTCGATCTCGCCTTCGTCACCCCATCCAGCAACCATGCGGTCCACCTCGGCGGTGATCACCTCGGCGTGGCCGCGCATGTACTTGTCGCGCAGTGACTGGTTGTGGAGCATCTCCCTGCGACGTTCCGGACTGGCGTCGAAGACCACACCTTCACCGAAGATGGGGGTCATGAACGGGTAGGCCTCTCCCTGGTCGAGCTCTTCGTCAGGAGCCCTGAAGAACACCTCATTCGCATCCGCCCCGGTGCACAACACGACGTCATTCTCTGCGAGGCGGAACTGTCCCACGTCGCCGCATTCCTCGCGGACCCGTGCCATGAGTCCGATCGGATCCACCCGCAGTTCCTCCAGGTGGCCGGTGATCCCATCATCGCCGGAGACCTTGGGAGGTTCACTCGGTTGGGTCGGTGGGGTTGTCCCGGTAGTGGTCATCTTCTCGTCTCCATCGTCAACACGTTTTCCCTTGTCACTCTCGATCGTCCGTCGATCGTCAGTTGTCGATCGACGACAGCACGTTCAAGGACCGTCCGGTGGACTTACCGGGGCCTCCGGTTGGATCTCGAGGCTCGCCCAGCGTGCCCCCCGCGGAACCGACACCATCGCGGTTACCGCCTGGGCCACCTGGTCGGCAAGGAGCATGGAACCGTGGCGCATGAGACCCCAGTGTTGCCATGACTCGATCACCGCCTGTGTCGCTTCCGGGTTCCAGGTACTGCCCTGTTCGGTACTGGTCGGGCCCGGGCGAACGATTCCGACGCGCACTCCGGTTCCTTCACATTCCATGGCCATCGCGGCAGCCAGTGCCTCGAGTCCTGCCTTGGACGCCACGTACGCCGCCATGTGAGGTCGCGGGTACGCGGCGACCTCCGAGGTCACGAGCACCATGTCGCCCCTGCGGCGTTCGATCATCGCCGGAACCAGGGCGTGGATGAGCGCCTGGGCACCGAGGAGGTTCACCTGCACCTGGCGGGTGAACTCCTCCGGTTCGGCTCCCACGGTGCTGATTGGCTGAACATCACCGGCGTTGGACACCACCACCTCGATCGGCCCCATGGCATCGATTGACGCCCTTGCGAACTCGTCCACAGTGGAGAAATCGGCAAGATCCAGATGCAGTGCAACTGCCTCGCCACCCTCGGCGCGCAACTTCGCTGCGACCTCCTCGCAGCGGTCGACGCGACGCGCACCCAACACCACGGGGTGACCGTTCGCCGCCAGTGAGGCGGCTATGGCAGTACCGATACCTGAGGATGCCCCGGTCACAACCGCAGCGCGGCGTTCGGGATGAGGCTCGAAACGGGGCATCAGCGGCTCTCTCGCACTGCGGATCCGTCGGTTGGTGTGCCTTGTGATCCGTCGCTCTTCGGTCGACTCCGCGTTCCGTCACGCAGAGTGACTTCCATGGGCATGTGGGCGAACCCCCTCACGTTCACCGAGTGCACCCGTTCGACCCTGTCGGTGTCGATCTCGAACTCTGCCACAGCGCGCACGAACTCTTCGAGCGCGACTCGCGCCTCAAGACGCGCCAGCGAGGCACCGAGACAGAAATGACGCCCGAAACCGAAGCTCGCCAGCTGTGGGAGTGGCTCGGGACGATGGAGGTCATAGCGGTCCGGTTGGTCGAACACCCGCGGATCGCGGTTGGCCGAACCGACCAGTAGCAACACCCTGTCACCCGCGGGAATGACCCCTCCGTGCAGTGCCACATCGCGCGTCGCGACCCGTGCGAGCATCTGGGTCGAGGTGTCGTAGCGAAGGGTCTCCTCCACCCAGTTCGGCACCATTTCCAGATCACATGTCGCGGGGTCCGCTCCATCGGGAGTCTTGTGGTCTGCCGATGACGAACCGAAGACCAGATCACGTTGGAGTGGATTCCGGGACGTCCACCAGAGCGCGTTGCCCAGGAGCTTCGTGGTGGTCTCGTTACCCGCCACGACCATGAGGAACAGGAAGCCGATGATCTCATCGTCGGTGAGGTGGTCCCCCTCGATCTCCGCTGCGATCAGGCCCGAGACAAGATCATCACCCGGATTGGCCCGTCGCTCGCCAACGAGTTCGGAATAGCGGACCACCAGTTCCATCGCAGCGGCTACCCCCTCGGGCGGAACGTCGGCCATCCCCTCCTCGCGGTGAACGAGCAGATCGGACAGGCGCCTCAGTTCGGCACGGTCAGTGGGCGGCAGGCCGAGGAGCTCAGCAATCACGTCCATCGGTAGCCGGCCGGCGAACGCATCGATGAAATCGATTGTCCCGACAACCGCAGAGGCACCCTCTGCATCGGGTGCGGGTGTGGGTTCCCCGGAAAAGGCCTCGGCCAGATGCGCCCGGGCAATCTCCCGTATGCGCGGCTCCAGCTCGGCCACCCGCCGAGGGGTGAAGGCCTTCGACACCAGGCCCCGCATCCGCCCGTGCATCGGCTCGTCCATGGCCAGGAATGACATCGTCCGATGGGCGTTCGGACCGGAGGCCGCACGATCCAGTGAAACACCTTCGGCCGAGGAGAAGGTATCCGCGTCTCTGAATGCATCCATCACGTCTGCATGACGTGACAACGCCCAGAATCCACCCTGCTCGTTGTGATAGAGCGGCGCCTCCTCACGGAGGCGTTCGTAGGTCGGATACGGATCCTCGTGCATCTCATACGAATAGGGGTCGTATGAGACCTCTTGTGTCCTCATGAATCTCCGCCCATCAGCAATCCCGCCATTTCGGTGAGTCGGTCCGGTAGTTCGTCGTAGCTGAGATAGCCCATGCCCGTCTGCAGGAGGGACCCCGAGATCGCGATCTCGAGCGACCGGAGCACCGTCGCGTCGCGTTCGGTTCGGGGGGCATCCGGCTCGCCCAGCGCGTCGAGCAGCCGACGGTGCATCTCGAGCCCGATTCGTTCCCGCAGCAACGCAACCTCGGGATCCGCACCCAGCATCGCCTGGGTACATGCAGCAGAGAGCTCGGGTTCGTCGGAGACCACCATCGCGAGGTCGACCAATGTGGCGGACACACGATTGACCGCGCTGCGCCTGCGGTCGACGCGGTGTTGTGGAGTATCCACCAGACGCCGCCAGAACAACTCCGTGACGAGGTGTTCGCGTGACGAGAAGTAGTTGTATGCCGTCGCCGGTGCCACTGACGCTCTCCGCGCGACGTTGCGAATCGTCAGGTCGTCGAACCCGACGGCCCGGAGTTCCACAACCGCGGCATCGACGAGCCGGTCGACCGTCTCGGACTGGCGAGGAGAAAGCGTGCGCCGCGGTGACTCACCCGTGGCTACTCCCGGAGTGGCCCGCGGCTGAGACGTACTACCCGGCAGCTCACCTGATCGACCCTCCGAACCAGGCTCTGCCTCCAACAAGTTGGACATGTGTCCAGATGGTAGTCCATATCGCTGGGGATTGGAACCCCTTCCCCCACCGACGTCCGAGAAGACCCGCACAACTCAACGAGGGTAGGTTCGTCGCGGTGTCGGAACCCGGAGCGCACGCCACTCCCCTGCGGCGGGAGCCACCAGCTTGGATTCCGGTCGACGTGACCGGTCGCGATGTTCTCGGCTCCCACATGGTCCGCGTCTGTTTCGAGGGCGACGGGCTGCGCTCCATGAGTCCCCCATCGGTGGCTTCGAGCGTGCGCCTGCTCATCGATCCGGATGGCGGGACACCGGAGATCCCGACCTGGGCCGGCAACGAGTTCCTGTTGCGCTCGGGTGCCCGGCCGGTGATCCGCACGTTCACGCCGCTGCGATTCGACGCCGACGCCGGCACGCTCGACCTGGAGATCATGCGACACGAGGGTGGGGCCGTGTCCACATGGGCCGAGGAGGTCACCGTGGGCACACACGCCGCCATCTCGGGACCGGGTCGCGCCCACGGGTTGGACACGAATGCGCCCAGACACCTGCTCCTCGGAGACGAGACCGCGCTGCCCGCGATGGCACAGATCCTCGATGCCCTGAGCGACAGAGCTCCGTCTGACAGCGAGTGTGAGGTACACGTGGAACTCGTCTCGACAGATGGCCACGTGACCCTGCCCGAACCAAGGGGCACCGCGGTCACCTACCACCAACGTGACCCGGGGGAGGCTCCCGGGCACCGGCTCGTCGATGTAGTCGCCGCCATGGACGCGATCGCACCCGGGACAGAGGTCTGGGCGGCCGGTGAAGCAGCCGCGATGCATGCCGTACGCAAACACGTGCTGGGTCGGCTCGGCCTCGACCGTTCCCATGCCACGATCCGTGGCTACTGGAAGCGCGCCCACTGAAACAGCGCGCTGACCTATGTTCGGTTCCGTGACGCGAAACCCAGCCGCTCCCGACGACCCGACCACACCCGAGATCCTTGACCTCCCCATCGGTCTGGGTCCGGGTGACGGAACCCGCACCGAGACCGACGGGGTCGGGGCGATCGAAGTTCCGGCCGACCGGTACTGGGGGGCACAGACCCAACGGGCGATCACCAACTTCGACATCGGCGGCCCGGTGGAGCAGATGCCACTCGAGGTCGTACACGCCTACGGGTTCGTGAAGCAGGCTGCTGCCATCGTCAACGGAGAGAACGGGGACATCCCGGAGTGGATGGCCGAGTTGATCGCACGTGTTTCCGCCGAAGTTGCTTCGGGCACACTCGATGACGAGTTCCCCGTCGGCATCTGGCAGACCGGTTCAGGTACCCAGACGAACATGAACGTGAACGAGGTGATCTCGAACCGAGCCATCCAGTTGGCGGGCGGAGAACTCGGATCCAAGTTTCCGGTGCATCCCAACGACCACGTCAACGCTTCGCAGTCCTCCAATGACTCGTTCCCGACCGCCATGCACATCGCGGCCCACATGATGCTCGTGGACCGGGTCCTGCCGGCACTCGACACACTCATTTCAACGTTGCGGGCCAAGGCGGACAGGTGGTCCGACATCGTGAAGATCGGGCGGACGCACCTCCAGGACGCCACCCCTCTCACGGTCGGACAGGAGTGGTCGGGATATGCAGCCGCTCTCTCCGATTCCCGCGAGGCACTCGTCGCCGATTCGTCCGGCCTCCTACGCCTGGCCGCAGGTGGCACTGCCGTGGGCACCGGCTTGAACACCCGCGAGGGGTTCGCCGAGGCCATCGCCGCCGAACTGGCGCATCTCACCCACGAACCCTTCGTGACCGCTCCAAACAAGTTCGCGGCACTCGGCACGCTCGACGCGTCGGTGCGTGCATCCGCTGGACTGCGGAACGTGGCTGTCACCCTGTTCAAGATCGCGAACGATCTCCGCTGGTTGGGCTCGGGACCACGGGCCGGGCTGGGCGAGTTGACACTCCCCTCCAACGAACCGGGCAGTTCGATCATGCCGGGCAAGGTCAACCCCACCCAGGCCGAGGCCATGCAGATGATCGCGATTCAGGTCATGGGCAACGACACCACGATCGCCATGGCCGGCAAGGAGGGCAACCTGGACCTCAACACGTTCCGTCCGGTCATCATCTCCAACCTGTTGCGGTCGATGCGGCTGATCGCGGATGGCACCCGCTCCTTCGAAGAACACATGGTGCGCGGAACGAAACTGAACCTGGAAGTGATCGCACGCCACGTTGCCAGTTCCGCGATGCTGGTGACCGCACTCGCTCCACACGTCGGCTACGACGAAGCAACCGCAATCGCCCACCTCGCGGTCGATGAGGATCTCGCCCTACGGGAGGCCGCTCTGCGACGGGGTGTGGATGCCGCCTTGTTCGATTCGGTGGTGCGCCCGATCGACCTGACCCATCCGGGTCCGGCAGGTGATTGAGTCCCGATCCCGTCGTATCCTGCAAACTCCCGTGAGATCGGTGGTGCTCGGGGAACGAACGGCAGGTGCGGTACTTCAGCGGCGCCGGCGCGATCCACGCACGAGGACACCTTGGTAGAACCGGGCCGGCAACCGCGAGATGAAGTCGATCGCAACCGCGTCCATGCCGATCAGCACCCGTCGACGATTCTTGGTCACGCCTTCGAGGATCTTGAGTGCCGCTCCCTGCGGTGAGGTCCGCGCGATCTTGTCGAACTCGACGTGCATGTCAGCATCGGATGCGCCGAAGGCTCCGATCGAGGAGTTGAGCCGCGCATTTCGGGCGATGTTGGTGCGAATCCCGCCCGGATGAACCGTGGTGGACGACACCCCACAGTCGGCCAATTCGAGTTCCATCCGTAGCGCATCGGTGAAACCGCGCACCGCGAACTTCGAGGAGTTGTAGGCCGACTGCGTGGGAATGCTGATCAGTCCGAACACGCTCGAGAGATTGACCACGTGACCCACGCCCGCTTCTCGCAGCTTGGGCATGAATGCGTCGGTGCCGTGTACCACGCCCCAGAAATTGATGCCCATCAACCACTCGAAGTCCTCGATCCTGACAGCCTCGACGGTCGATCCGAGAGCAACGCCGGCGTTGTTGATGATCAGGTTCACTGTCCCGTGTTCCGCCACGACCTCATCGGCCCATTCGAACATCGCGGCCCGGTCGGAGACATCCAGCTTCCTCGAGGTGACCTTCACGCCGGTGCCTTCACACAGAGTGACGGTTTCTGCCAGACCTGGCTCTTCGATGTCCGCAAGTGCCAGGTGGCAACCCCTCCTGGAGAGCTCGACCGCAAGGGCCCTTCCGATACCTGATCCGGCACCGGTCACCGCAGCGACACGATCGGTGAGGTCTTCGAGGTGCGGTTTGCGATGCCGCCCCAGCTTGGCCCACGGGTTGCGGCGGGATGACCCACGGGACCGGTCGGACCCGTCGAGGGGACGCCCCTGATAGTCGGGATCCGGATTCGAGAACTCCATCGCGGAATCGTAAACCGAATCCGGGCGCATGACTCTCAGGTCGGCGATGTAGCTCTGGTTCATGCGCCACGGACCACGCAACCCCTGGGAGGGGAAGCGATCTGTCGAACGCTTCACATACCCCGACGAAAGATCCAACAACGGTGCTCGCTCGATCCCGTCCTCGTGGTTCACGGCCGTGCACTGCCTCAAACCACGATTGCGCATGTGGTTCAACAGCCGACACACGTACTCGCTGATCAGGTCGGCCTTGAGGGTCCACGATGCGTTCGTGTAGCCCACGGCCATCGCGGCATTGGGTACCCCCTCGAGCATCATGCCCTTGTAGGCGAGACGTTGGGAGGGGTTCACCTCCTCACCATCGACAGTGAGGACCATGCCGCCCAGGAACAACAGATCGAGTCCGGTGGCGCTGACGATCACGTCTGCGCCCAGAGTCTCCCCGGAACCCAGCTCGATGCCATCGGTGGTGAACCGGGCGATCGTGTCGGTGACCATCGAAGCCGTGCCGTCGCGCAGAGCTGCGAACAGGTCGCCATCTGTGACGGCGCAGAGCCTCTGGTCCCAGGGGTCGTACTTCGGTGTGAAGTGACGCTCGACATCGAAGCCGCTCGGCAGTTGCAGGGCAACACCCTTGCGCAATGCCTTGTCCATGAACCCGGGGAAGCGACGGCTCAGGCTGTAGCTCGTCTGTGTGGTCAGCGCGTTCAACCACTTGAGCCCGGGCCCCCACACCTTCTCCGGGAGGCGTCGTCTGGCGACGGTGGCGATCGGGTTGATCGATGGAACCACCGCCATGTAGGTGGGGGAACGCTGCAGCATCGTGACGTGCTCGGCTTCGCGCGCGAGTGCCGGCACGAGCGTCACCGCAGTTGCTCCACTTCCGATCACGACCACCCGTTTGCCGGTCGCGTCGAAATCGTCGGGCCAGAACTGGGGGTGGATCAACTCACCGGCGAAGTCGTCCATGCCCGGGAAATCGGGCAGATGCCCGTGGTCATAGCGGTAGTACCCGGTGCAGGAGAACAGGAACCGACAGGTGAACTCGACCGCTTCCACGAGCGGGTTGCCGTCCGCATCCACCGCACCGGGGGCGAACCCCTCGGCCGGTACGTCGCGATCCGCTGCACCTTCACGGATGCGTTGAGCGGTAACGTGCCAACGCGCTTCGGCGGAGCTCCAATCGGCTCTCACAACGCGGTGGTGGAAGCGGATCCTCGAGGTGATCCCACTGGTCTCGGCGGTGTCGCGGATGTACTCGAGGATCGAATCGCCGTCGGCGATCGACTTCTCCCCCGCCCACGGCCGGAACGGGTAGCCGAGGGTGTGCATCTCCGAATCCGAGCGCACCCCCGGGTACCGGAACAGATCCCAGGTTCCACCGATCGCTCCCCTGGATTCGAGCACCGCGTAATCGGCCCACGGACACTCGGTGTGGACCCGGTGCGCCGCACCGATTCCCGAGAGGCCCGCGCCGACGATCATCACATCGAGATGCTCCATGGCCAGAACTCTAGAGTATATGAGAGATCTCATCAATCTCTCAGTTCTGATAGGGTCGACGCTGTGCACATAGTGAGAACCCCATGACCGGGCTGCCGGGGAGCATTTCCGGGGAGCATGTCGGCCGTGAACCTGCGATGGGCAAAGGTGAGGCGACCCGCCAGGCCGTCATGGCTGCTGCCATCGTGCGCTTCGGGCGCGACGGATATCGATCAACCTCCGTTGCCGACATCGCCCGCGACGCAGGGGTCGGCGGGAGCGTTCCGTATGCCTACTTCGCCAACAAGGCAGAGTTGTTCACAGCAGCACTCGATGAGGACGCCGCAGGTGTCATGCTCGAGGGTCTCGCGCATGTAACCGACGACCCGAGTGACCGCTCATGGCGCGAACACCTGGTATTCGCACTGGTGGACGCCACCGGGTCCCACCCCCTCGCCCGACGGGTGCTGGAGGGCCTCGAGCCGGAGGTTACGAACCGGCTCATCGAGCTTCCCGCGCTCGCCGAGCTGTCAAAGGCGGTCACCGAGAAGCTCCACGCGGGACAACTCGAGGGGCACGTTCGCAACGACATAGACCCCCGGGCCGTTGGCAACGGCACCGTGGTGATCATCATTTCGCTCATGATGAGCGTGCTCCAACTGGGCAATTCGGCGACCCGGACCCACAGCGGTGACGTGTTGGCTGTCTTCGAAGCTGCCATAGAGCCGCCGGATTGACTCCCCCGGGTATCCCACGACCCCACAAGAGGACCGCGCCTCTCCTCCGGCTCCGGCT
The DNA here is from genome assembly GCA_963805905.1 of uncultured Microthrixaceae bacterium. Classification (GTDB taxonomy): domain Bacteria; phylum Actinomycetota; class Acidimicrobiia; order Acidimicrobiales; family Microtrichaceae; genus JAMLGJ01. The sequence continues at coordinate 459,390 of CAWDVV010000001.1, read as the reverse complement.
CCGGGTCCTAGGGCTCCGGGTCGTAGGGCGGTGCCGGGTCGTACTGGATCCAATGTTGTGTCCGGGCACCGTGGTCGGTGCCGTGGATCTGTCCGATCAACCACAACGCCATGTCGATCCCCGCTGAAACACCCTGGCTGCTGACCACGTTCCCATCGACCACCCACCGCTTGTCCCTGACCACCGTGCAGTCACCCCGGGCTTCGAGGGAGTCCTCGAAGCCCCAATGAGTGGCCAGTGATCGACCGCGCCCCGGGCCGGCTTCGTGCAGCAGCAGAGCGCCGGTGCAGACACTGGTGACCCACGAACACGAACTCGAAACAGTTGCCAGCCAGTCGATCAGCACCGCATTGTCGACCTCGGTCCTGGTCCCCATACCTCCTGGCACCAGCACGACGTCGAGGTCCGGATGGTCATCGAATGAATGGTCCGCCGACACACGTAGTCCCTTGCTGCACCGCACCTGCCCACCACCCTGGGCGATCGTGACCACCCGATCCGGCGTCCGACCGGCACCTTCCGCGAGCATCGAAGAAGCGGTGAACACTTCCCACGGGCCCACGAAGTCGAGTTCCTCGACCCCTTCGAAGATGAGTATTCCGAAAGTCGTCATCAAACATGCTCCTGGGTCATCGGAGGTCGGTATCGCCCACGACCCGGTGTCGTAGCCCTGTGCGATGACCTAGATTGCCACGGTCATGAAGCTGACCCATGAACACGAGATCACCCAGCCTGTCCGGCTCTGCGAGCCAGGCGGCAGGTACCTCAACCCGCACGCGGTGGGTTGGTCCCGGGTCCCGCTCCATGACTGCAACCTGGCCGGCGCATGGGGTCGCAACAAGCGCTGGGACTACTGGGCGATCCTCGCGCCCGGATTCACCGTGTCGATCACATACGCGGACGTCGACTACCTGGGCATGGCGACGATCTGGTGGGCCGACCTCGCAACCGGCGAAACCGGCGGACACGATGTCACGGTGCCGTTCGCCCGAGGCATCGACCTACCTGACCGGCCCGGCACGTCGGCGCTCACCCACACCGGATCCCACTCCCAGCTGGAGATGACCGACGACGAGTTCGGCACCACGATCACCGCCTCGTGGACAGAACCAGACGGTCGACCCGGCCAACTGGAACTGATGGTGGAACTGCCGGCGGGCCATGACTCGCTGAATGTGGTCATCCCCTGGTCCCGCCGTAGGTTCCAGTACACCTCGAAACACCAGGCGCGTCCGGCACACGGCCTCATGCGTGTCGGAGACGATGTGCGCGTCATCGGCGAGCGGTCCTCGCCAACCGGGAATCCGTCGGACCGTACCGTCGCCCCGATCGAGGTGGACGCCGCTGCCTCCGGTGCCGGCCCCGACGCGGCCTGGGGTGTGCTCGATGTCGGCCGCGGACGCTGGCCCTACCGCACCCGGTGGAACTGGGGTGGTGGCGCCGGGCAGGCAGTCGATGGGCCTGTGGTCGGACTGCAGTTCGGAGGCAAGTGGACCGTCGGAACCGGCCATACCGAGAACGGCGTGATCGTGGACGGCCGGCTCACCAAGATCGGTGCCGAACTGGCCTGGGACTACACCTGGGATGACCCGATGGGTCCATGGCGCGTGCGGGATCCCCAAGGGTCACTGGATGTGACGCTGAGCCCCGTCTACGACCGGCACACGAAGGTGAACGCAGTGATACTCGGAACGGAGGTGCACCAGGTCTTCGGTACCTGGTCGGGCCATGTCACCGGCGACGATGGAGTGCGCCACGAGATCGACGGTATCCTGGGCTTCGCCGAGGAGTCGCGCTCGCGCTGGTGACGCGCCACATGGGCGGGCACCCCGACCCGGCCGGACTCAGGGGGCGACCCAGTAGACGCTGGCGGATCCCTGTCCCAGGTTCGTGAACGACTGGACCGATTCCTCGGTCACCATGAGCGCGTCCTGCGCGCGCAGGATCGGAGAGGTCCGAACGAGGTCCACCATCACCAGACCTTCGATGCACAACACCAGTTCTGTCCCCCGGGTGGCGATCGGAACCCGCTGGCTCTCACCACCTCCCAGTTGCACCAGGTGGACGCGTGGACCCACGTCCGCGTCGTCGAACAAGGCTGAGCCGGTGGACGGCGGCCGACGGTCCGATCGGGCGATGAACGGTCCCTTCGGGCGGCCGGTACCCAACAGATCATCGAGGCCGAGTCCGAGGGACTCGACCAGGGGCACGAGGGTATCCAGCGAAAGGCCCCTCCTGCCCGTCTCGGCCTGCGAAACTGCGGCCGGTGTGACGCGGGCGAGCGCAGCCATCTGGGCCTGGGTCAGGCCGCGCTCGGATCTGACACGGCGCAGTCCTTCACCCAGGCGTCCGACCGCGTGTTCCCGTGAGACCACGGGCTGGTCGCCACTCAGGTCAAGATCGACCAGCGCCCCGTGGAGCCAGCTCGACCGGCCCTCGGCCTTGAGCACGCGAAACCGGTCATCACGCAGCTCGAACACACACTGGGCGACTCGGCTCACGCCGTCGACCACCGTGCTCCCGACGAGGTCACGACTTGCCATCCAGTAGGCGATCGCTCCCCGTTCGAACAGCCGTGGGCAGGTCCGCCGATACGACTCGATGGTGGCCTCCGCTCCGAAAGCCGACACGAGGTCACCAACGCCTGCCACGACGATCCGGTCACCCTCGCCTATGTCATCGGCGAGGATCGCCGCTTCGACCTCCAGCTCGCGCGTCAGGTGAATCGGGTCTGATCGCATGGTCCACCAGCTCGGTGTCCGGCACGGTTCCCAATTCGCCGTGCGTTCCATTGCCGAAACGGATGATGCGACGGACCGAACCGGGGGCTTCGGTCGCCGCCGCCCCGGATGCAGAGACTTCCCTCTCGGTACTCCGAGGAAAGCGCGGGCCACCGGATCCAGGTTCCCCTGATTCGGGGAGATCCACACGACGTTGTCCCCCAGTTCCAGACCACCCCCGACGAAGGTATCGAATGTGGGAATTCCTGATGTCTGCTTCATGTGGGAGCCTTTCAACCGATAGAACCCGGGAGGGGATCTCCAGATGCGGTCTTCATCCGCAGCCTCGCTAATTCACAAGACACAAGACTTCAACATAAGTATCATGTTGAGCCGAGCACGACCCTATGGCGGGAGCACGACCTTATGGCGGGCATGACACCCACAACTTGCGACGGCGTCTCATTCAAACCCCGGCCCAGATCTGGCAGCGCTCCCGACCACCGCCTTCCGCACGGTTGAACCTCTCCGGGGAGATGCGGACAAGGGCCATAAGGATTGATCCGGTCACAAGACGCGCCCGACCCCTCCGGCCGTACATGAACGTCGATAGCGGCCTCAGACTTCCTGGCCCCCAACCCGGTGGCAGGAACCCAGAATTCGGGATTCGAAAAGGAAAGAACAAATGGCAATGGACATCGTGAACCAATCACAGATCCCGGACCGTGATGCGATCCGCGCGCAGTTGCTCGAGGGAACGCGGCGAGATCCTCGGCTCAGTGGAATCCCGTCACGACGAGGTTGAAGAGGGTCCGTCGGGGGTTTCAGACGGTTCGGGTGAAACCGAACACCTCACGATCGCCGAATTCAAGGAACTCAGCCAGCACCTGGACCGCATGGCTTCGGAGATGCTCGCCGAGATCGAGGCCGCCCTTGCACGCCTCGACGACGGCACCTACGGCGACTGCCTGGAGTGTGGCGAGCAGATCGACGTCGAACGTCTGGAAGCCATCCCGTCCGCCGCACTCTGCGTGAACTGCAAGGCCCGACAGGGCTGACAAGGCGCCGCGAAGCCCGATCGACGCGGTCACTGATGTCTGTTCCACGAGCCGGAACGCGCTGGTGGATCGAGCTGAGAAGCCGCTAACCGAACTCGGCGAAAGCGGTTCGCTGCGCCAGTACGGTGCGGTCATGACCACACTGAACGAGTTGATCACGTCCCATGGTCCTGTGGCTTCAGTGGTGCTGAATGCACCGAGTGCGGTAGTTGATGCCGCGGAGCGTTTCAGCGCCAAGTGGCAACGGGCACGCAAACAGCTGGCTGCGACCGCCATGGATCTCGCAGATCTGGCGCGCCTCGACGACACCGTGTCCGGGCTCTACCACGGCGCGGGATCGTCGGTCGTGTTGATCCAATGTCCCGGAATGGACACATTCGTGGAGTTCCTCGACGACGAGGTGAGTGCGGACCTGGTCGTTTTCGACACGCTCGCGAGGTTGGGAACATTGCTGGAAAGCCGCCAGCGTTCCATTCCACATGTCGTCGTTGTGGCGGACCGCGCAGGCGCTGACATCCTCGCGATCGATGGCGGTGCGATCATCTCGAACCGCGACGTCGAAGGTGAGACGGAATTCATCCACCGGGGACATGCGGGCGGCTTCTCACAACGCCGGTACCAGCAGCGGGCCGAAAATCTCTGGGAATCCAATGCCGCGCAGATCGCTGAGGTCGTGACCAAAGTGGCCCGCGAGTCCGATGCCCGACTCGTTGCAGTGGCCGGCGATGTGCGCGCGGTCGGGTTTCTGAACGAACACCTACCGAAGGATCTCAGGACGATCACCCGGGAGCTACCGAGCGCATCGGATGACGTGATCGCGGTCGAGACCGTGCGGGCAACCGCCGATCTGGTCGCCCGAGACATGCGGTCTGCGATGGAAGCTCACAGGGATGCATGCGGGACCGGGAACGGAGCCGACGGAGCCACACAGACCACCGAGGCACTCTCGATCGGACGGGTCGCCAGGTTGCTGATCCACGACGACCCCAACGACGACCGCAGAGGGTTGACAGACCTCGATGGGACGTGGTGTTCAGCCCTCGTGAGCGACACGTCAGGCATGCCCGCGGAGGCCGAGCCCGCTGAGGCGCGCCTGGTCGACATAGCGATCCGTTCGGCGATGCGCAGCGACGCCGAAATCTGTTTCGTACCGCGCCATGGAGGACCTGCCGAAGGAGTGGGTGCGATTCTGCGCTGGTGAGCGGCCGGGCCACATGGGTGCGTATTGTCCCTGCACGATGACTCACGCTCCAGAAGACCCGACCTATCTCGAGGGCGCGGGAGGTATCCAACTCGCCGCCGACGTCGCCGGGCCCCCGGATGGTCCGACTGTGCTGCTCCTGCACGGAGGAGGACAGACCCGCCATTCGTGGACCGGCACATGGCGGGTCCTCGCAGAAGCCGGGTGGCGTGCGATCTCACTCGATCTTCGCGGTCACGGCGACAGTGCCTGGGATCCGCACGGCGACTACTCGATCGATGCGTTCGCCAACGACACCAAGAACGTCGCCCGAGCGCTCCCCATGCCGCCGGTCATTGTCGGGGCATCGCTGGGAGGGCTCTCGGCGCTGGTCGCCATTGCCGAATCGGACCCGCAGACCGATACGGCTCGGGCCCTCGTTCTGGTCGATGTCGCCAACCGGTTGGAAGACGACGGCCGCGACCGGATCGGCAACTTCATGACCGCCAACCTGGACGGCTTTGCCTCGCTGGATGATGCGGCCGACGCAATCGCTACCTACAACCCCAACCGTCCCCGGCCAAAGGACCTGAGCGGTTTGGCAAAGAACCTGCGACAGCACGACGATGGCCGTTGGTACTGGCACTGGGATCCCGCATTCGTTCTCGGCAGGTTCGGCTCACCCGATGAGACGCGCGCGTCGGTGATCCAACCCAACCGGCTGGACCACTCGGCGGAGAACCTCGAGGTACCCACGTTGCTGGTGCGCGGCCGACGCAGCGATCTGTTGAGCATGGAGGGCGTCGAGGACTTCCGCTCACGTGCCCCACATGCAGAGTTCGTCGATGTGGCAGGTGCCGGCCACATGGTCGCAGGTGACCGCAATGAGGTCTTCAACAACGCGATCCTCGAGTTCCTCGACCGCCAGAATCCGTTCTGAGCGCTGTGGCGGTGCCCGGGGCACCGCCACAGCGCTCAGAACCAAATCGAGACATACTTGGGAACATGCGCATAGGAATCAACGGATCCAGCCTGATCGCCCTCGCGAGTCCTCTTGACGCGGTCCGGGACCATGCCGTCGAAGCCGAGGCCGACGGATTCTCCACCTATTGGTTGGCACAACTCGTATGGCCCGATGCGCTGACCGCAATTGCATCAATCGGTGCGGCCACATCCAGGATCCGCTTCGGCACGGCCGTCGTTCCGACCTGGCCACGTCATCCCCTGATGTTGGCCGCACAGGCCCTCACGACGAGCCACGTGGTCGACGGTCGCCTCCGTCTGGGCATCGGTCTCGCCCACAAGCCGATGATCGAGGAAGTGTTCGGGATGCCCTTTGACACCCCCGCGAAGCACATGCGCGAGTACCTCGACGTGCTGCTCCCGGCCCTTGATACCCACGCCGTGGATGCATCGGGCGAGATCTGGTCGGCGCACATCGAGGGCTTCGGGACCCCTGGCGATGTCGAAGCCCCCTCAGTCATGCTCGCGGCAATGGGTCCGCGGATGTTGGAGATGGCCGGCGGCCGCACCGATGGATCTGTGTTGTGGCTGTCGGGGCCACGAACCGTGGAGACCCGGATCCGCCCCGCCCTCGACGCTGCGGCCGAGGCCAACGGTCGACCCGCACCCGGAGTCGTGGCGAGCGTGCCCGTCTGCGTAACGGACAACCGCGAGAAGGTTCACGGGATGGTCGCCGAAGTGCTCGCGAACTACAACGACCTGCCCTCCTACCGGGGGGTCATGGATACCGAGGGCGTCGACGGTCCTGCGGACGTCTCGCTCATCGGGACCGAAGCAGAAGTGCGCGCGGGACTCGAGTCGTTCGCTTCAGCCGGAACCACTGAGTTCTCGGCACTCGAGTTCACCACCGATGACAACGAGGCAGCGGCAACCCGGGCACTGCTCAAGGACTACAACGCCTCAGCCTGACCAATCCCGACCGTTCTGAGCGCTGTGGCGGTTGTCCTGGCACCGCCACAGCGCTCAGAACGAGGCGATGGGCGGTCTAATCGATCGAGCAGTTGGCGCAAGTGCCGATGATGTCGAGTTGGTGACCTGCCACGACGAAACCCTGCCGTCCGGTCGCCTCCTGCAACACCTTGTCCAGGTCGGCTTCGAAGGCCTGCGGCAACTCGAAGTCGACGACCTTGCCACACACGCTGCACACCATGTGGTGGTGATGGCCGGACAAGTCGTGGGTCAACTCGTAGCGGGCGAAGTCGTCGGACGTCACAATGCGTTCGACCACCTCGGCTTCTTCGAGAACCACGAGGTTGCGATAGGCAGAGCTCTGCGCCACAGAGGGTGCCAGTTCGAGCAACTCGGTCACGGTGAGGGGCTGCAGTGCAGCTCTCATCGCATCGACCACTGCCCGTCGGTTGGGGGTGTATCGCTGGCCGTTTCGACGTAGGCGTTCGTCGACGAACCGGTGTACCTCTGAATCGGAGCGATCGTCGTCGTCTTCTCGGCGAGATCCACATGACTGACCGTCGGGCGTTGTCGCGCTCATCAGTGGTGATCTCCGTGGGAATGGTGGGGATCATCCAACCACACGCTGTCGTCATCGAGATGCAACAGGTTGCCGCCGAAGGCCTCCTCCAGCGTGCCCAGCGTTGAGGACGTCATCGGGTGGGCCGAACGCCACCTGACGGGTATCCAGAAGGAGCACCTGATCTGCCGACGCGGCGTCACCCAGGTCGTGGGTCGAGAAGATCACCGTCCGACCGGCCGCCGTCTCGGCCTCCATCGCAGCTGCAATGGTGCGGGCACTCGGAATGTCCAACCCCGTGAGCGGTTCATCGAGCAACAACACCTCACCCTCCTGCGCGAGACCTTGCGCCACCAGCACACGCTGGCGTTGACCGCCGGACAGCTCATGCAACTGGACCTTTGCGTGTTCACCCATGCCCACCCGTTCGAGTGCCCCCTCCACCGCGGCACGGTCGCGTGGCCCGCACCTACCAAGGAGTCCGAGCAGCGGGTAGCGCGCTATCTGCACCGTCTCGCGAACCGTGAGCGGAAGCGAACGCTCCACGTCCGTCGCTTGCAGCACCAACGCAACTCCCCCACGACGCTTCAGCGCCGGAACCTCGAGCACACCCGAACGGGCCTCGTTCAGACCGGCGACCGCTCCCAGCAGGGTTGATTTTCCCGAACCGTTCGGACCGATGACCGCAGTCGTCGAGCCCGGTGGGAGCTCAAAGCTGACCTGCCGCAGGGCCTCCCTTGCTCCGTGGAACACCGACAGTTGCCGGGCCCTGACGGCTACATCGTCACCTGAGATCACACCGCCAGTTTCGATAGTGAGACTCATTCTCGATAGTATAACCGGTGCGTTCGAAGGACATACAGATCCGAATGGCCTTCCGGACCGAGCGCTGGCGAGACGGACGACAACACGGCGAACGGTGACAGGACCGAAGATGGCAACTCCAGAGACGACACGGCCAGCAACCCCGGGGCGGTCCACGATGCGGCTGCTCGGCATACTCGGCGTTGTCGGCGCGTTCGCCCTGGCATGCAGCGGATCGGACACCGGGAACGGGTCGGCCGGCGACAACCCCGCGGCAGACGGGGCCCCAACCATCGTGGTGACCACTGACATCCTGGGCGACGTCGTTTCCAACATGGTCGGGGATCAGGCGAACGTGGAGGTGATCATGCCGAGCGGGGCCAGCCCTCACGAATTCGCGCCTTCCGCTGCTCAAGCGCAAGCCATGCGCTCGGCGGACGTTCTCGTGGCCAACGGAGCCGGTTTCGAAGCCGGCCTTGCCACCAGCATCGAGTCGGCCCGGTCCGACGGAGCCATCGTGTGCACCGCTGTCGATGGTGTGGACACGCTCACGATTGACGGGGAAATGGCAGCAGGACAGCAGGAGACGCACGGCGACGAGCACACCGACGCCGACAGCCACACCACCGAGGCCGACGCGGTCGACCCCCACTTCTTCACCGACCCCGTTCGGATGGCTCAGGCGGTCGACTACCTCGCCGGCTGCATCTCGGATGCTGTTCCGGCACTCGACACACCGGCCTTCGCTTCGAGTGCAGCCGACTACCACGACGAGTTGACCGCCCTCGATGATGAGACCGGCAAGGTTCTGGAAGTGGTGCCCGAAGCGCGCCGGAAGCTCGTGACCAACCATGAGGTGTTCCAGTACTTCGCGGACCGATACGACTTCGAGGTCGTGGGTGCGATCATCCCCTCGACGTCCACCCAGTCCGAAGCCGACGCCGCCAACCTCAAGGCCCTGGCGGACCTGATCAGGGCTGAATCGATCCCGGCGGTGTTCGCCGACACGTCATCACCCCGACGCCTGGCCGACGCCCTGGCTGACGAAGCCGGTGACGTGGAGGTGGTGACGCTGTTCAGCGAGACTCTCGGGCCCGACGGTGGACAGACCTACGTCGACATGGTCCGTACGAACGCCAAACGGATCAGCGATGCACTCGAGTAGCCGAGGTCCTTCACATGGCCCGCTGGCCTGCGACACATACCTCGGGTCGGGTGCAACGGCGCGCCCGGGTGAAAGGGTGTAGTCGTGAGTTGGTTGACCGCGGCGTTCGAGCCGGCATTCATGCAACGGGCGCTGTTGGCGGGAATCCTCTCTGTCGTGGCGACCTCGGTGGTTGGGACCTGGATCGTGTTGCGAGGACTCACCTTCCTCGGTGACGCCCTGGCCCACGGGGTGGTGCCCGGTCTCGCACTCGCCACGTTGTGGGGGTTCAACCCGTTCATCGGAGCTCTCGGAGCCGCGTTGGTGATGGGTCTGGCCGTGAGCCTCGTGTCGAACCGCACAACGCTGCCGCGAGGACACCGGGATCGGACTTCTGTTCGTCGGGATGCTGGCGCTGGGCGTCATCATCGTGTCGCGCTCGAATTCGTTCGCAACCGACGTGACCACACTTCTCTTCGGCGAGGTCCTCGGTGTGACCGCAGGGGACCTCTGGGTCGAGGCCGCCGCAGCAGCCGCCATCCTGATCACCGGGGTCCTGCTCTACCGGCCACTACTTGCGCTGTCTTTCAACCGGGCGAAAGCCGCAACGCTCGGCATGCACCCGCAATGGGCCCACGCCGCTTTGATGGTGATGCTGGCGGTGTCGATCGTCGCTTCCTTCCGTGCCATCGGCACGCTGTTGGTCTTCGGACTACTGGTCGGTCCGCCCGCGACCGCGGCGCTCCTGGCGAAGCGCATCCCCACCGCCATGGTGCTCTCGATCGGCATCGGCACCCTGTGGGTGGTGGTCGGGCTCACGATCAGCTTCCACTTCGGTACCGCCGGTGGAGCCACCATTGCGGGGCTGGCCGTAGCGGGCTTCTTCCTGACACTCATCGCAGTGGAGTTCCGACGGGCCCTCGTCACCAGGTTCGGTGCGGGCAACACACCGGCAACGGAGCGACCATCGGGAATCACAGGCACCTGAGCCACGAACCAGCGCGCACCAACCTGTGGGTAGATACCATCGGTGAAGAGTCGGCGACCAGGAGCCGAGCGCCCTGCGCGCCGCGAACCGCAGGAGAACGGACGGGGACGAGATGGGACACGATCTGGTGATCAAGGGCGGGACCGTCGTCGACGGGACCAAGGCCCCGGCACGTGGAGCAGACATAGCTGTGGATGGTGACAGGGTCACCGCCATCGGAAGCGTTGATGCGTCAGGGGCCAAACGGGTCATAGATGCCGATGGAGCGCTCGTCACTCCGGGTTTCGTCGACATGCATGCACACCTGGACGCGCAGATCGGTTGGGACCCCCAGATGTCATCATCGTGTTGGCACGGAGTCACCTCGGTGGTCATGGGCAACTGCGGCATGACCTTCGCCCCGGTTCATCAGGGTCAGGCCGAGGTCTTGGCCACTGCCATGGAATCGGTGGAGGACATCCCCGCCTCGTGCATCATCGATGGTCTCCCGTGGAACTGGGAGAGCTATGGCGGCTACCTCGACGCGATCGATGGGATGCCGAAGGGAATCAATGCCGGCGGCTTCGTGGGGGACGTTGCCATCCGCATGTACGTTGCCGGGGATGCTGCCTGTGAAGCGGATTTCGTGGCCACACCCGAGCAACTCGACGCAATGGCCGACTGTGTCCGTGAGGCGATGGATGCCGGAGCGCTCGGCTATTCGATCTCGCGGAGCCTGTTCCACCGTGTCCCGGACGGCCGCAACGTGCCCGGTACGTGGAGCAATCCCGAGGAGTTCTTCGCCATCGCCGCCCCACTGGGTGAACTCGGCCGCGGTGTCATCGAGTGTGCTCCGCGTTACAACGTCGAGGATACCGGTGAGTCCCGGGTCCCCGAAGAGGTTGCCTGGATGGCCGAGCTGAGCCGCCGGACAGGGCGACCGTTCAGTTTCAACCTCCAACAGATCTCCTCGCTGGGGGACCACTACCGCGAGGTGATGCGCCTGGCCGATGAGGCATCTGCCACCGGAGCACAACTCCGACCGCAGATCACACCCCGCAGCGTCGGCGTGTTGTTCAGCCTCGACGGCAACACCCTCATCGATGACCTACCGTCGTTCATTCCGCTGTCCGGGGCCTCCCTCGACGAACGCCTCGCAGCTCTGCGGGACCCCGAGACGCGCGCCCGGCTCGTGGACGAAGGCGCTTCCAAGGCTGTCGAGCCATTCACGCGGATGTTCCTGATGCCTGCGGGTCAACCGGCCAGCTACACCTACGGAGCGGCCGACTCGATCGCGGCCATCGCCGAGCACCGGGGTGTCTCCCCGGTCGAGGCCTACATCGACGCGATGGTTGAGTCCGACGGCTTGGCGATCGTCAACTGGCCCGTGATGAACCAGGACGAAAAGGCCATCGAAGAGCTCATCACATCCCCGGTCACGATCATGGGCCTGGCTGACACCGGAGCCCATGCCACCCAGATAATGGACGCTTCACAACCCACCTACTTTCTGTCGCACTGGGTGCGCGACGAGGGGCTCATCTCCCTCGAAGAGGGGGTCCACGCCATCACTGCCGACACTGCGGACTTCGTGGGATACACCGACCGCGGTCGACTCACCGAGGGATCCTTCGCCGACATCAACGTGATCGACTACGACTCGTTGTCGCTCCCACTTCCCGAGATCGTGCACGACTTCCCCGGCGGAGTACGCAGGTTCATCCAACGCGCCAACGGAATCCAACACACCATCGTCAATGGTGAGCCGTTCATGGAGGCTGGGGAACCGACAGGCGCACTCGCGGGACGTCTCCTGCGCAGCAACGCCTAGGCCGGTAGCTCGATCTCAACGCGTGGACACCGATCGAGCATCCTGCCGATCGAGGCGCCCACCGTGTCCAGATCGATCCGCGATGTGAAGTTCGACAATGTGAGCCAGGTGAGGACCCAGCCCGGGTCACTGGCCCAGGGTGGAAGGTTGCTCGCGGGCCGACAAAGACCCATCGAGCGTAGTTCCGCCAAGGCCGGGATCGCCCCAAGATCCAACTTGCCCGAGAACAGCAGGCCCAGCGTGTCCGCCCGGTCCGCCTTGAAGGCTGCCTTGACGAAGGCCATCACAGCCAGGAGTCCCGACACGTAGACGCCATCCTTGGTGAACGGGGCTCCCCCGCCCAGTGGACCGCCCCGGAAGATCCGACGGGTCGACTCGAATGCCTGCTCCGGCGACGGACTGCGTTCTTCGAACCAGCGGTACAACTCGATGAAGTCCGCTCCATCGATGACCATCTGAACCGCGAGCGTGCGATCCGCAAGGCGCCGGAGCCGATCCAGTTCGAGTGTGCCCGAGACGAACTCGGAGAACACCGCGAGGCCCTCCTGGGTGCGGGTGGTCCCGGGGTGACCCACCTCGAGGATCGGCAGGTCGATCTGGGCCTTGCCGTTCAGGGCGGTACCCACATGGATGAATGCCTCATGGTTGAGCAGTTGTGCAGTATCTCGGTGGGTGAACCGGGCGTCACGACGGACCTTGATCTTCGTGGCCGTGGCCAAGGCGTTCGCAGACAACTCCTCCACGACGAGCACTTCGGGGGCATCATCGCCGAAATGTGCCGCAACGGCAGGTCGCAGCGTGTCGGCGACCTCGTCACCACTGAGGTCCCTGACCGACGGGCGCAACAGGTTGACCGCGCTCAATTCAGCAAGTTCCTCGTGGGTCCGTCGGGCGAGCTCCAGGGGTGTCGTAGGATCGAATCGGATCGGTTCGGTGGGTACGCCGTAGAGTTCGCGGCTGTAGGCATGGAAGGCGGTCGAGCCGGTTGAGGACAACATGAGCGCGGTCGCCTGCACCGCCCGGCACTGGTCCTCCAACCAGTCGTCCACGACACCCCCCGGATCGATCAGGCGACGAGCTTCGGCCACCCCGGCCAGCACGGGAGTCGGATCCACCTTCGGGTACTCGGGCTCCCGCGGCATGCTGTCGCCACCGGAAGCCAGGAACTCTTCACGTATCGACGCCGGCCATCTGAGGTGTGAAAGGACGCGCATCGGCTTGGCCACGCGGTGCAGGATTGTTGCGGCCTGCCGGTATCGGTCGGCATCGGGATTCGAGACAGCGGAGGTCATCTCCGCAGCGGTGCTCATCCGCGGATCATTACACAGGTATCAGCGTCCAGATATCCAGATCCAACAACACCCCGGGTGCATACTTGCCATCATCGCCCCGCAGGGTCATCGACTCGTCACGTCCCTTGGTCGCCACCAGCCTCAACCGCAGGGCCCCGACTCCGGAAGTCGTGGTCTCCGCGCGATCGAGAACCTCGGACCACGCATAGACCGTGTCACCCGCGAATGCGGGTGCCGCGTGCGACCCGGCGTTGATGGCGACCATCATCGCCGCGTTGGCCAACCCGTTGAACGACAGCGCCCGCGCGAGCGAGATGATGTGCCCGCCGTAGACCAGACGCTCGCCATCCGGGCGTGCTTCGGTGTTGAAATGGACCTTGGCGGTGTTCTGCCACAGCCGGGTCGCCATCATGTGCTCTGCTTCGCTGAGAGTCACGCCATCGACGTGATCTATCTTCTCGCCCACCTCATAGTCACTGAAGCGGTGCGGCTCACCTGCAGCCTCGAAGTCGTACTCCGAGAAGTCGAGTCCATCGGGAACCAACAGGTCCTGCGCAGGGACCACATCGACCAGTTCCGGCACCGCGGCACCGGGCGCGGGAGCATCGGAATCCCGCTTGTGGACCATCACCCAGCGGGTCCAGTCGATCACCACGCGGCCGGCCTGATTCGTGGCGGTGGACCGCACCCAGACGATCCCGGTGCGTCCGTTCGAGTTCTCCTTGAGCCCGATCACCTCCGAACTCGTCGAGATCGTGTCGCCGGTATGTACGGGGCGGTGAAAACGACACTCGGCATAGCCGAGGTTGGCCACCGCGTTCAGCGAGACGTCCGGCACGGTCTTGCCGAAGGCGATGTGGAATCCGATGAGGTCTTCCACCGGTGCAGGGGTGAGACCACAGGTGGCCGCGAACTCAGCAGACGAGGGGATGGCGAATCTGGTCGGGTAGATCGCCCCGTAGACAGCACGGTCGCCATCGGTGACGGTACGTGGAGTGGCGTGGTTGATCACCTGTCCCAACTCGAAGTCCTCGAAGAAGTTGCCGGGGTTGGTCTTGGTCATGTGACGTCCTTGGTGGAGGATCTCAGAAGGAGGGGCCGGGTCGGACCTCGAGCGAAGAGCTACGCCACAGAAGCTACAAATTCGCTGCCCGAGAATCGAAACCGATGTTCGGTTGAAACCCCGGGACACCGGCGTGGCACAGGCGTACGCTACGACTCAGTTACACCGGAGGCAGTACGACAAGGAGCGGACCATGGCCGTGACAAAGCTGCTGATCGGGACCCGCAAGGGCCTGTTCACCATCGACGGGAACGAGCACCGGAGCAGGTGGACACTGGGGGGACCCGACCATCTGGGGCATGTGATCCAGCACGCCATGGTCGATCCACGCAACGGCGAAACGCTGCTCGTGGCGACTCGAACGGGCCACCTCGGACCGTCCATGTTCCGTTCGACCGATGCGGGGCGGACCTGGGGCGAGGCATCACGCCCCGCGGCGTTCCACGCGGACGATCGCCTCGGCAGAACCCTGGACAAGGCCTTCTGGCTCGCGCCGGGACATCCCCGGGATTCCGGGAGATGGTACCTGGGTGGGTCACCGCAGGGACTGTTCGTATCCGAAGACGGCGGGGACACATGGGACCCCGTCGATGGATGGTGCGACCACGAGATGTGGGAGACATGGGCCGAGTGGCCCGAGCAGAACACGCCCGATGGATCCATGCTGCATTCCATCAACGTCGATCCAGGTGACCCCGACCACATGTACCTCGGTCTGTCGGGCGGAGGCGTGTTCGAGACACGCGACGGCGGTGACGACTGGGCGCCTCTCAACGCGGGCTGTCGGGCCGATTTCTTCCCCGACCCCTACCCCGAGTTCGGCCATGATCCCCACTGCGTGCGACTCCACCCGCTGCGCCCAGAACGGCTGTGGCAGCAGAACCACTGCGGCATATACAGGATGGATCGGCCTGATGGACGATGGGTGAGGGTGGGTGAGAACATGCCGACCGCCATCGGCGACATCGGGTTTCCCATGGAGCTGCATCCGCGCGATCCCGACACGGCGTGGGTGTTCCCCATGGACGGCACCGAGGTGTGGCCACGCACCAGCCCCGACGGACGGCCGGCCACCTACGTGACCCGTGATGCCGGCGAGAGTTGGCAACGGTGCGATCAGGGGCTGCCCGAACGTGCCTGGTTCACCGTGAAGCGTCAGGCTATGACCACCGACGTGGGTGACCCCGTGGGTGTGTACTTCGGGACCACCAGTGGCGAGGTCTGGGGCAGCACCGATGAAGGTGCGTCGTGGAACCAGTTGGCGGCACACCTTCCTGAGATCTACTCGGTCGAGGTCTCGGCGCTGTGAGCGACCGCCTCACCCCACGTTCCATCGACCATGTGCCCGGGAGAACCACACGGACCGTCCGCATCCCCTCGGTGCTCCGCAGCTACACCGGAGGTGTCCGGCTCGTCGACGCGGCCGGGTCGACACCCGCTGAGCTCCTGGTCGACCTGGACCGCCGGTACCCCGGACTCCGGTTCCGGGTCGTGGACGAACAGGGCCGGTTGCGCCCACACATGAAGGTCTTCATCGGGGACGAGTCGAAGCGCGACCTCGATACGCCCGTTCCGGAACTGGTGGAAGTGACCCTCATGCAGGCACTCTCCGGCGGCTGACCCGAAGCAAATGGATCGCCCGGTGGATTCAGCTCCTGCGGTGGATCCGCAGGCGCTTGTCGCGGCCATGATGGCCGGCCTCGATCTCCACGTCTCTCACCGGGACGCCGAGATGAGACGCAACAAGCCGACGTACTGCCTTGTTCGCAGCATCGTCCACAGGCGGCGCTGTCGTGCGAACCAGGAGCCGGCCGGCTCGCTCGCCCCCGATCTCATTGCGCTTGGCTCGGGGAATCACGCGGATCTCGAGCGTCGTCGACTCCTCGTGCGTTGCCACGACTTCGAGGGTATGCCGTCGAGGAAGGGGAAGACCGCCATTGATCGGGGGCCAATTGCTGGCCGCGACATACAGACGACACGAGTCGACCGAGACCAGGAGAGATTCATCCACTCCTCAGACCGGGCGCGCATATGGCCAATCGTCGGCCCGAAGCGCCGCGTCGGTTCCGCCGTCGACCATGAGGACCGAACCGCAGAAGAACCCCGACGTGGGTCCGAGCAGGTAGGAGATCAGTCCGGCGATCTCCTCAGGTCGACCCGGACGCCCGATCGGGATCGGGTACACATCGCCCAGCGCGGCCACGAAGTCCCAACCGCCCTCGGTCATCGGAGTATCCGTGAAACCGGGAGCCACGGCGTTCAGACGAATACCCGCGCCGATCCACTCCGGGGTGGTCGCCCGGCGTCGGACCCAGCGAGCAAGCGCGAGCTTCGACACGGGGTAGGCAGCGAGGGCATCGTCGCCGATCGCCGCACGTGCCGCCTCCTCATCACCGGCGAGACAGATGTCGGCGACCTCCGCGGGGTAGCCGGGCTGGGTCGTGGTGCTGTTGGAGCTGATCGCCACCACGCTCGGCGAGGTGCCCTTCGCCAGCATGGGTCGCAGCGGTTCGAGGGTCGCGACCGCACCGAAGTAGTTGACCGAAATGATCGTGGGCGCATCGGCGGCCTGCACTCCGGCACCTGCGACCAGCCCGTCGATCACCCCACCGGATCTCAGCTCGACTTGTTCCGCCATCGCACCGCGTCCGGCAACGGTGCCGAGATCTGCGATTATCTCGGCGTCATGGAGATCGACGCCGAGCACTGTCGCGCCCTCGGATTCGAGTTGTCGGCGGATCTCGCTGCCGATCCCACCCGCTGATCCTGTGACGACGATTGTGCTCATGGGCTTGCTCCTCGGGGAACTGGGTTCGTTGGCGACTCCGGCGAAAATGGGGGCACCCTTTCGAACCGTTCGAGGTGTCCGCAGCGGTGGAGGCTTCTACGATAGACCCGACGGCTTCGCCCATATGATGGCGGTACGGGGAGTGCCATGGACGACCTGATGTGTGACAACTGCGGCACCGATGACCACCTGCGCGGAACACGTGAGAGCGAGGTCATCCACATCCGGTGTGACAATTGCGGGGCGACCTGGGATCGTCCACTGACGCGGCGCTGCCCGACCTGCGGAGACGATGACCTTTTCGTCGAGAAGCGACCGGTGATCGACAAGTCCAGAGGGAGCCAGTTGTCGATCGTCGGCATGAACAACGTCTACCTGTGCCGAACATGCGACACGGACGAGATCCATCGCGAATGGCGGCACATACGACCCGGGGAGAACCCCGCCAAGTGATGACGACGCGCCGGCCCGCCACCCGCAGATGGGTCGGTGGTCAACTCGTTGGATGATCGACGGCACCGTCGGCGGGCAGGTCCGCCGATTGCCCGTCGTCACGGGCGTGGGCGACGATGCGGGCACGCCGGTAGTTGAACCAACCACCGAGCAGGAACAGGACACTTCCGACTACGTACTGGCTCGCCAGGAATGCATCGACGGTCCGCTGGTCCGAGGCGCTCTGCAGGTTGAACAGGTACGGGATGGAGGCGACCATGAACAGCATCGATCCCGTCACGAAGGTGATGGCCGTGAGATTCATGAACTGGAGGGTGTGTCGGTCCGGGGCCCGGACGATCTGCAGCACGTTGACGACCGCCCCGCCGACGAACAGCAGACTGCCGATGACGAAACACCAGGAACCTGCAGCGAACCACCCCACCGCCGACAGGAAGAAGATGCTCCCCACGGCGAACAACACGCTGCCCAGCAGGTAACTGAGTGCGGCCCATGCCTCGAACCGGTCCCATATGACAAGTTGTCGACGGAGCGTGGCCCTGTGTCTGATCACCTCGAGCGAGTCGTGTCCCGTCACCGCCACGTACATGAGCGATGCGACGAAGAAGACCCATGCCCCACGGTCGGACCGGCCCTCCAGCGCGGGGAAGAACAGCACACTGCCCCAGATGAACATCACCCCTCCGATGAGATAGACGCCCGTGTTCACCGTCTCCCACCTGAAGTTGTCGCGCGCACTCGGGTGACGGGTGACGAGGGCAAGCTCTCTCGGTCGATTGACGAACATGTGCGGCACGGTCGATGACCTTCGTCTCAGGAGCCGATCGGGTATCCGGTCGGGTTCGGCGCGACATAGACCCTAGAGGAGCCGTTAACCGGCCCGGGTTTGCGAGCTTCTGTCGCAATCGGATCCGCTACAGGATCTCGTTGCAGAGTGGTTCGCCGGAACCATATAGAACGAGGTTCCGCGCGAACAGTTCACCCAGGCGTTCCCCGGCTCGGGGTGAGTAACCGGCATCGTGTGGTGTGATGATGCAGTTGTCGAGATCCCAGAGCGGAGAATCGTCCTCCAGCGGTTCGACAGATGTGACATCGAGAACCGCCGCACGAATCGATCGGGACTCGAGTGCCGCGATCAGAGCCGGCTCATCGACGACCTCGCCTCTGGCCACGTTGATGAGCACTCCGGACTCCCGCATGGCATCCAGCGCGGAAGAGCCGATCAGGCCGGAGGTGGCATCGGTCAGGGGAACCGCGAGCACCACGTAGTCGCTCTGTTCCAACAACTGGTGTAGTCCATCCGGACCCAGGCGCTCGTCGACGTTCGGGTCGTCGATCTCACCGCGCCGCAGTCCTACTACCCGCATGCCCAGTGCTTTCGCGATCCGGGCCACGGCGCATCCGATTCCGCCCATGCCGACGATCCCGATCGTCTTGGCGGTCAGATCATCCGACACGATGTGCTCCCAGGTCCGTTCGGCCTGCATCTCGCGGTGCCGGTCGACGTTGCGCAGATCGTTGAGAACATATGTGAACACGTACTGGGCAATGGGTTCGGCATGGACACCTGCTGCGTTCGTCAGGCGAACGCCCCGATCGAGCAGCTGGGTCCAGATCTCGTGTTCAACCCCGGCACCGGGCGCCTGGACCCATTCGAGGGTGTCCGCCATGAGGATGTTCGCGGCTTCCGCGAGCGATTCCCGGTTCTCCGCGAGGTCAACCGAGAAGCAGAAGATGTTGATCTCGGACGAATCGCCGATGTACGAGCCATCGGATTGGAGACGCACGATGTCCAGCTCCGGATCGATCGAAGCGACAGTCGCTCCGATCCGCTCGTACATCGATTCACTGAGGCACAGCTTTGTCACCACGACTCAATCCAGACCGAACAAGCGTCGGGCGTTCCCCGAAAGGATGAGCGCCTTGTCGTCGTCGCTCAGTGCCGACTCGCGGATCTGACCGAGTAGGTGACTGATGCGCCGACCGACCGGATACGAGTACAGGTCGGTTCCGAACACCACGCGGTCCGAACCGAAACGAACCGCGAACTCTTCGGCAAAATCGAAGTTGTAGCTCAAACTCGTGTCGAAGATGATGTTGGGAGCCACCTCGGCGATGAAGAAGCACTCGCGGGTTGCCTCGTAGGAACCGAAGGCATCGAGTGCGAGCACCAAAGTGTCCGGGATGCTGCGAGCGACGACGGCCAGCTTCCAGAGTGCTTCCTCCGGTGTTTCGTTCATGGCGTGGATGACGGGCACAAGGCCCAGCTCGGCCATGTAGGAGCAGTAGGCCAGAACCCATTGGCTGTCGAGGGAAATACCCTGGAACCTCGTATGGAAGCTCATCCCCACGAGCCCGAGTTCGTGCTTGCAGCGATCCAGTTCGGCAAAACTGGCATCGGCATCTCGGGGCTCGACGATGCCGACCGCTCCGGGAAACCGGCCGGGTGTGCGATCGCGGTACGCGGCGATCGCGTCGTTTTCGATCCGGGTATCTGCGATTCCATTCGCCCGGTGATAACCGTGTCCCGGAATCACGATTGCCTGCTGGACGTCCGACCTGTCCATGATCTCGAGTCGCGACTCGAGCTCGATCCGTTCGTACTCCGCTTCGTCGAGCTCAGGTGCCGAGTCGACAGCGCCGCCGAGAGCCCGAAATGCGTTACCCACGTGGTGGTGCACGTCAAGGACGTCGAAGTCGGCGGTCATGTTGTGGTTAGGGGCCAACCAGAGCGACAGCGAAGACCGATCATCTGGTCACGCTAGCGTCCCACCTCCGGGGCAGGTCGGTGCCCGAAATATGCAACACACCCCGGCTGTTGTCCTTCGATGTGAACATCGATCAACCAGACGTGACCCCCAACGAAGCCCTCGTGCTGTCAGTACTCGACCTGGCAATCGTCAACCGCGGTGGTTCCGTCCGCGATGCGCTGGAGGGCAGCGTTGCCATGGCACAACTTGCTGAGCGCCTCGGCTACCACCGGGTCTGGTATGCGGAGCACCACAACATGGCTTCCATCGCCTCTTCCGCCACGAGTGTGCTGATTGCCCACATCGCCGCCAACACTTCGTCCATCCGGCTGGGTTCCGGTGGCGTCATGTTGCCGAATCACTCTCCCCTCGTCATCGCCGAACAGTTCGGGACCATAGCGACACTTCATCCCGACCGGATCGACCTCGGGCTCGGCCGTGCTCCGGGTACCGACCAGGCGACAGTCCGCGCACTGCGACGTGACCCCTCGGCCGCGGAGACATTTCCCGAGGACGTCCTCGAACTGCAGGCATACCTCGCCGGCGAGAGCCGGGTGAGCGGGGTTGCAGCCACCCCGGGAGCCGGCACCAAGGTGCCGCTCTACATCCTCGGATCATCGCTGTTCGGGGCGAAGCTCGCAGCCCTCCTGGGCCTGCCCTACGGGTTCGCATCGCACTTCGCCCCCGATGCGCTACTCGAAGCAGTGGCCTTGTACCGCCGCGAGTTCCGACCCTCCGAACAGCTCTCCGAGCCATATGTGGTGGCCGGGGTGAACGTCCTGGTCGCCAGGAGCGACGCCGAAGCCGACGAAGAGCTGAGACAGGTCACACGAGCGAGGGTCGCCATGTTCCTCGGTCAGCGCCGACAGCTGAACCCCGGGGAGTCGGCCGAGATGACCGAGGAACAACTTGATGACCTCGTGGAATCGCGGGCCGGTCAGCAGGTGGCTTCGATGATGACCTACACCGGAGCCGGTACATCCGAGGGGGTGGTCAAGTACCTCCACTCCTTCCGCGATCACGCAGATGCGGACGAGTTGATGGTTGTTCCGGCGTCACGAACGGTCGACGGCCGCTTGCGTTCACTCGAACTTCTCGCCGCTGCGAACGAGCCAGGCAGTGTGGAAGACTCCCCCTGACAACGACAAGGGGTAGAAATGTTCGATCTGGTCATCAAGAACGGTTCGGTTGTCGATGGCACCGGCGCAGACGCAGTGAACTCGGACGTCGGCATCACGGACGGAACCATCACCGAAATCGGGTCCGGTCTCGGTGCGGCACGACAGACGATCGACGCCGACGGCGCTTTGGTCACCCCTGGCTTCGTCGACATACACACCCACTACGATGGACAGGCGACCTGGGACGAACTACTCACTCCCTCGTGCTGGCACGGAGTGACCACCGTGGTCATGGGCAACTGCGGGGTCGGCTTCGCTCCGGTCGAGCCGAGCCGTCACGAATGGTTGATCGGCCTCATGGAGGGCGTCGAGGACATTCCCGGTGCTGCGCTGTCGGCGGGGATCGAATGGAGTTGGGAGAGCTTCGATCAGTACCTCGACGCGCTCGAACGCACCCGTCGGGTCATGGACATCGGCACCCAGGTCCCCCACGGTGCCGTGCGTGCATACGTGATGGGCGAACGCGGGGCTGCGAACGAACCAGCGACCCCCGAGGACATCGAGGCCATGGCCGAGATCGTGCGAGGTGGCATGCGAGCCGGCGCACTCGGCTTCACCACCAGCCGGACACTCGCCCATCGCGCAATCGACGGTGAACCGGTTCCGGGAACCTTCGCTGCGGAGGACGAACTGTTCGGCATAGGAGCGGTGCTCGGTGAGTTGAACACCGGCGTGTTCGAGTTGGCCGCGGCCGGCGCCCTGGGTGAGGACCTGGCTGCGCCTGAGCGCGAGGTCGACTGGATGGTTCGCCTCTCGCATGCGATCGGACGCCCGGTCAGCTTCGCTCTCACCCAGAACAATGCCGATCCCAACCAGTGGCGCAAGCTGCTCGATCTGGTCGATGAGGCCGACCGCGCCGGAGCGAACGTTCAACCGCAGGTCCACGGCCGCACCGTCTCGCTGCTCCTGGGCCTCGCCACATTCCATCCCGCGCAGTTCACCCAGGGATGGGCCGAGCTCGGACTCGGTCTCATGGAACACGACGAACAGGCCCGCACCATGGGTGAGCCTGCAGTCCGCGAACGTCTCCTGGCAGAGCTGGTTGCGCTGGAGGACGACCCCGTGGTCATGGGCTTCATGAACCCGGCGAACACCTACCTGTTGGGCGACCCGCCTGAGTACGAACCGGGTCAGGAACGCTGCATCGCCACGATCGCCGAGCGTGAGGGACGCTCCAAGTGGGAGGTGCTTCTCGATGCTCTCCTGACCGACGGCGGCACGGAGTTGTTGAACGCTCCGGTGCTCAACTACAGCAACGGCAACCTCGACGCAACATACGAAATGCTCACCGATGCCAACAGTGTTTTCGGTCTCGGTGACGGTGGGGCCCATGCCGGCCAGACATGCGACGCCTCCACGACGACCTTCATGCTCACCCACTGGGCGCGCGACCGCGACGGAGCCAAGCTGTCGATACCCGGAGCAGTGCACAAGATGACCGGTGCCACCTCCGAGCTGTACGGCTTGGGTGACCGGGGCACCCTCGAGGTGGGAAAGGTCGGGGACGTGAACATCATCGACTTCGATGCACTGGCGCTGCGCCGCCCCGAATGGGCCTGTGACCTGCCGGCCGGCGCGGGGCGGCTGATCCAGCGATCGGATGGCTACCTCGCAACGATCAAGAACGGATCGGTCACATTCGACCATGGCGAGGCCACCGATGCCCGCCCCGGAGCGCTCCTGCGCCACGCACGATGACTGATCCCGACACACCCGCAGTCGACCGTTCGGACCTCACACCCACCGCGGTCACGTCACAGTTCTGGGATGCTCTCTACTCACACGACTGGGAAGACGTTGCGAGCTTCTTCGGTGAGGACTCGATCTATTTCGATGTCCCCACCGGCCCTTCCACAGCAGCGCGAGGCCCCGCCGACATCGTGGCCCGGCTCCGGCTCGGACTCGACACGGTCTCGGGCCACGACCACGCTCCGAACAGTGTTGTGATAAGTGACCCACCGGTGGTCATGACAGAACACACCGAGATCTGGCACTGGCCGGCCGGGGAGTCCGCCACACTTCCCTTCGTGTCGGTGCAACACGTCACCGACGGCATGATCACGATGTGGAAGGACTACTGGGACTACAACACGCTGCTCGACGCCGCCCCGGCCGAGTGGCAGGAACGCTTGTTCTCCGCCGATCTGGAATGGATCTACGACGCCACGGGTCACCCGGGCGTCTGACTCGACCATCCGCACCCGGGCAGTACCCTGCACCAACGGGGTCGGACAGGACCCGAACTCGTTGACTGCAACCCCTCCGGCTTACCACGGACCACTTGGAGACCAGATGGAACCAGCACTCGAGGCACAGATCCGCGAGCAACTGGAGTTCAACCGCGTGCGAACCGCACCACCCGAGGATGCGATTCCGGTTCCCCCCATCCCGGTCGAGCGGTACTCAGCGGCCGAGTTCTTCGAAGCTGAACGAGAACACCTCTGGCAACGGAGCTGGTTGTTCGCAGGGCACGTGTCGGACCTGACACACAACGGTGACTACCAGATCTTCGAACGAACCGGCGCTCCGATCGTCCTGGTACGCGGCAACGATGGTGAGGTGAGAGCGTTCTACAACAGCTGCCGACATCGTGGTGGGCCGGTGGTGCGCGACGCCTGCGGTACCGCCAAGCGACTGACCTGCGGATACCACTCCTGGTCCTACTCGCTCGAAGGTGATCTGAAAGCCGTCCCTGACGAGCGCAGCTTTGCTGAGCTGGACAAGGGAGCGCTCGGGCTCGTGCCCGTGCGTTGTGAAACCTGGGAGGGCTGGATCTTCGTCAACGAGGACCCCGACGCCATCCCACTACTCGAGTACCTCGGTCCGCTCTGTGAACAGATGGCGGAGGTAGACGGTCCTTCGCTGCGCCATATCGGGAACCAGACTCACCAGGTAGCGGCCAACTGGAAGGCGATGGTCGACGCCTTCCTGGAGGTGTACCACATACGTACCGTCCACCAGGACAATGCTGCGCTGCTCTATGACGACTCAACCGTCACAGTTGCAATGCTGCCCAACGGACACAGCCGATTGAGCGTCGCTGTTCGGCCGGAGATGATGGGAATCATGGACCCCTCCCCTGCAGCCGACAACCCCAGCGTCGGTCAGCTCTGGCGGGAGACGAGCACCTCCTTCGGAATCTTTCCGAACGTCGTTGCCACCCCCGACACGGGGGCGTTCCCGATGTTGTGCATGTGGCCCATCGATCATCGCAACACCGAACTTGAGCTGCAGTGGTTCGCCCCCGATTGGGGAGAAGGTGATACTCCCGCGGAGAACACCATGCGCATGTCGCTGTTCGAGACAGTGATGGGCCAGGACACCTCCAACATGGCGGCCATCCAGAAGTCGATGGAGTCCCGGGGTGCCCGACCGTTGCAGATCGGATGGCATGAACGGCTCATCCACCACTTCCAGCGTGCAATCGACATCGCCATCGGAGCGGATCGACTTCCGGGGGGAACTGCGGTTTCAACGGCTCTTGACGGATACGTCGAGAGCTGAAGGACCCCGGCCGACCCACCGGTCCGAGCCGTCAGCAGAGCCCTGAGCGGATCCGGGATCCCGGATCGACAGCGACCACCTACCCGGTTGGGGCAAGCTGTTGGGAACCACCGAAGGAGATCACGCTTATGCCAATGAATCTGGATGCCATCGGAGCCGTGGGCGAACCCCAGGAGCGTTCATGGGCGCCCGATGACACGCTGCTGTACGCGCTCGCCGTAGGCGCGGGATACCCCGACCCACTCCAGGAACTTCAATTCACCACTGAGAACACTGCCGACCAACCCCAGCACGTACTACCCACGTTCGGGGTGATCAAGGGTGCTCCCGGCGGCTCGGGTCTCATGTCAATGGGTCAGTTCAATCCGGCGATGCTGGTGCATGCGGACCAGGGCATCGTGGTTCACACACCACTGAAACCAGCTGGTTCGATATCGGCCACCACCCGCCTCGTCGACATCCAGGACAAGCGGAGCGGAGCGTTGGTGCTCACCGAGACCGAATGCGTCGATTCCGACTCCGGAGAGCTCGCGTTCACCACGAGTGCGGGGCTGTTCATACGAGGTGAGGGTGGGTTCTCGAGCGGAGATGATGGTGGGTCCTCCAACAAGGTGAACGAGAACCCCGGGATCCCCGATCGCAATCCCGACCATCGGGTGACTTGCTCGACGCTGCCCAACCAGGCTCTTTTCTACCGGCTCTGCGGAGACCGCAATCCCCTCCACTCGGACCCCTCATTCGCGGCAATGGGCGGATTCGACCGGCCGATCCTGCATGGGCTGTGCACGTACGGGTTCACCGGGAGGGCATTGCTGCACGGCCTCTGCGATGGTGACCCGGCACGCTTCTCATCGATGTACGGCCGCTTCTCCAAACCGGTGATGCCCGGCGATACGCTCACGATCCACATCTGGCTCGACGCCGAGGGTGGAGCTGCATCATTCCGCACCACCGACTCTGACGATGCGATCGTGGTTGACCGGGGTCGCTGCACCTTCACGGAGTAGCGGGGCTCTGGAAACTGGTTCGAAAGCGGGAACCGGCGTCCGGATACCCGGTTGAGAACCTACCGTCCGGCCGGCCCTACCTCGACCCGCAGGAGATCGTCGCCCACCTCGATCCGGCCGTCGAAGTTCTGCGATGCGAGGTCGATCCACGCCTGTTCGCCACCTGGCGCGATCTCGGGCACGTAGTGCGTGAGCACGAGAGTGCCTACACCGGCACGCTGAGCCGTCGCAGCAGCCTCCTCGGGCGAGGAGTGGTAGTCCAACGTGTCGACCAGACGCTGAATGGGCAGTGACGAGATGATGTCCTTGCGGATCGCGGAGTGCACCAGCGCGTCGGCGCCACTGCACAACCGATCGAGACCTTCGCATGGGACCGTGTCCCCCGCCAGGACCACGGAGGATCCATCGTGGTCGATCCGGAACCCGATGGATGGCTCCACGGGACGATGATCGGTAGCGGCACACCCGATGTCGGCCACACCCGGGAGCCCGAGGTCGCCCTCGGACGCCTCGATGACATCCACGGGTGGCGCGTATTTCAGGTCCCCGTGGTGCGTGATGCGATACGAGATGTCGGCTTCGAGGGATTCGAGGAGGTGGTTCACCACTTCCCTTGTTCCGACCGGCCCCACGACGAGCAGCGGCGTCGGCTCGAACGTGGTCACCCAGCGAGTGGTGATCACGTCGCCGAGATCGGTGATGTGATCACTGTGCAGGTGTGTGACCAGAAGTGCCGAGATGTTCGAGGCACCCAGTCCAACGGCAGCCAACCTCATGAGCACGCCCCGGCCTGCGTCCACCAGGTAGTGGTCATCGCCCGCGGTCACGAGCGTCGCCGGCCCTGCCCGTGTCGCACTGGGCAGCGGGCTTCCGGTTCCCAACAGTGTGATGCTCGCCATTGCTGCTCCTCATCCATTTCCCGTGATTCGACTCTCGCAGCTCCGGTCAGTGCCGCCAAGGACTGCTCAGGACCGCTCAGGACTGCTCAGGACTGCTCAGGACTGCTCAGGGTAAGTGCTTGCTCACTATCATGCGCTACACAACCAAGGCCCCAGGGGGATCGTTGAGCAACGACGCTGTAGAGAGACTGATCACACCCGAGTTCTGGAAGCAGACTCTCGAGGACCGGATGCTCGATTTCGCGGAGATCCGCGAAATCGACCCCTTCGTCCCTGTGAGCTTCGACAACCCTCTCACCGGGGAGACCGAGACCTTCTTCGCTGTCACCCGCATGGAGGAGGTGCTCGAGATCTCGCGCCGTGCGGGGGATTTCTGTTCGGGCAAGGGGGCCGTGTCGATCCCCGACATGCCTACCGAGGCACTCGACTTCTTCGGCTCGTTCATCAACATGGATGATCCACGCCATGCGCGCCAGCGCGGAATCGTCGCTCGTTCATTCACCCCGAGACAGCTCCAGGGAGTCCTGGACATGGTCGAGACGGTCTGTGACGAGGTCATCGACGGCTTCTGCGAGCAAGGCGAGGCCGACCTGGTCAAGGTCATGTCGGAGCCGTTCCCCCTCCTGATGATCTGCGACATGATGGGAATCCCCCGCAGCGAGTTCGACACCGTGTTGAAGGCCACGAACGTGATCCTCGGTGGCGGCGATCCCGAGTTCATGGGTGATGGCGATCCGCTCGTGGCACTTTTCAACGCAGGGATGGAGCTCACCGGCGTGATGAACGAGATCGCAGAAGATCGTCGCAAGAACCCCACCGACGACCTGACCTCGAAGTTGGTCCACAATGACCTCGGTGAGGAAATGCTCGATCCGAGCGAGGTCGGGCCTTTCTTCATCCTGCTTGCGGTCGCCGGCAACGACACCACGCGAACGGCCATCACCCATGGCATGAACCTGCTCTCGAAGAACCCCGGACAACGACGTATCTGGCAGGACGATCCCGACGGTGTCACCCCGACCGCAGTTGAGGAAATCGTGCGGGTTGCCGCCCCGGTGACGATGATGCGTCGCACGGCCACTGGCAACGTGTCGCTGTCGGGCCACGACTTCACCGAGGGGGACAAGGTCGTGATGTTCTACGGTGCAGCCAACCGCGACCCGCGCGTGTTCAGTGACCCCGAGGTATTCGATGTGCGACGTGATCCCAACCCGCACGTGGGGTTCGGAGGTCCCGGGCCCCACTTCTGTCTGGGCGCGCACCTTGCCCGCCGAGAGCTCACCGTTGCGTTTCGGCGCCTGTTCACACGCCTGGGTGACATCGAGGTCGTCGGCGATGCAGTGCCACTCGACGCCATGGGCATCCCGCTCGTGGGCGGCCTCAAGTCGCTACCTGTGAAGTTCACGCCGACGCCCCGGCTGGCCAGCTGAATCGGCTGGGTCGGCTCAGTGCGACCCCTCGCCTCGTGCACCCGGTACACCGAGCGCCTCCAGACGTTCGAGAACAGCATCGGCAATGTCGCCCAGCACTTCGAGCTGCGAAGGCGTGAGCACATCGATGAACAACTCGCGAACGTCCTCGAGGTGGCTCGGGGCAGCTGCAACGATCTCTGATCGGCCCTTCGGGGTGATCACGACATAGGCACCGCGGCGGTCCTCTTCGCAGGGCTCCTTGGTGACCAGCCCACGCGTGAGCATGCGGTTCAGATGATGGGAAACCCTGCTCTTCTCCCACCCGAGTACGTCAGCCAATTCGTAGAGTCGGGCGCGCCCATCCGGCCGGTCGGTCAGAATCACCAGCACCGCGTAGTCCTGGGCAGACATCGAGGACTCATTGGCCAGGCGCCTGGCCAACTCCGCCGAGAGCAGCATCTGCATGCCCTGGTAGCCACGCCAGGCCCGGGTCTCGCGCTCGTCCAGCCACCGCGGTTCGGTCATGTGGCTGAGCGTACCTCGTTGGTTGATGTTTCATTCATCCAGCCCGACCCGCGAGTACTTCGAAATCTCGAGCATTCCGGGAACTGATCGGCGATCCGGTTCGTCCAAGTAGTCGCAATCCAATGGACCCGGCGGGCTTCGACAGGCTCGCCCTACAAGGGAGACGACCGAACCATGGGACCACGACCCCAGATGACCATCTCAGGTATTCCGTTCGCCACGACGGGCGGACCACGAATCCGTCAGAAGAGCGCGGCCGCCGCGACGGCCCTGATGCTTCTGATCGTTGCCGGATGCAGTTCTACGAATGGTTCAGATCAGTCCGCGTCAGGCGGAGACGGCCGTGGGTCCACCGATATGGCCCAGGAATCGATGACACCGGATGCAGCGGTGGGCGACCGCGCGGCGGTTGATCCATCGAGCGGCGACACCACCGATGTCAACACCGATCTACTTGACACGGGAACCGTCGCGGCAGCAACCACAGCTGCTGCACGTGACCAGGTGTTCACAGCCGCGCTGGACATCGAGGCGGAGGTATTGAAGGACTCCGTTGCGGATGCCGGCGCTGCCGTGAAGGCACTCGGGGGCTTCGCTGCCAACGAGGACGTCGACCTGGGCAGGCGGTCAACTGCCACGATCACCTACCGGGTCCCAGCTGAGCAGTTCCGGGCGACCCTCGATGCGCTGGCCAAGGTCGGAACGCTCAAGACCCAGCAGGTCGACGCGCAGGATGTCACGTCCCAGTACGCAGACCTCGAAGGCAGAGTCACAACCCTGCGAACCAGTATCGCCCGCCTCCAGGGATTCCTCGGCGAAGCCACTGACGCCAATCAGATCGCGTCGCTCGAGGGTGAACTCACGCGACGCGAAGCAGAACTCGAATCCACCGAGGCCCAACGCCGATCGCTCGCCGATCAGGTCGACCTGTCCACCATCACCGTGTCCTTCACCAGCCCCACAGTGGCTGCGCCCGTGGACGACACCCGCACTCTACCGACGTTCCTGGGCGGTCTCGAGGCCGGCTGGGACTTCGTCGTGGGTGCCGGAGCAATAGCGCTCACCGCACTCGGATTCATCCTGCCGTTCCTGGTGCCGGTGGCCGCCCTCGTGCTACTTGTGCGCTGGATCCTGGGCCGTCGCCATACGGCCGCCGTCTGAGCTGATGGAGACCCGCGTCCCGGCGAGGTGCCTGCTCACGCGCCATCCACGTCGCGCGTCAGTTCGCGCATACCGGCCACGGTTTCCAACTGACGGTGCTCCAGCCCCTCGCTGAGCGACACGTGATAGCGGTGGGGGTTCACCAATCGCCGGACGCCGGGATCGAGAGCCGCCATGTCAGCGCCACGACGCCGCGACATCTCATCGATATCTGCCCGCTGATCGGTCCGTTTCCCATCGCGCAGCACCGGGGTCACCAGGCGTTCTATGCGTGAGATGTCCGAACGGCTGATGGTGCGGAACACTCCGTCCTCGGTCGGGTGGTGCACGATCATCACAGCGGGTGGCGCTGCAGTGCGAGGACCGTTCGCCTCGACCCCTGCGACTCGCGGTGGCTCTCCGGACGAACCAGCGCCACCGGTCGGGTTGGGGCCACCGAAGGGTTCCTCACCGGGCAGCATCAGGAGATCCAGCGTCGCGGTGTTGCTCCGGTCGTAGAGCCTGAAACACTCCTTCGGTCCCACGATGGGGATCTTCGCCCGGTTCTCGGAAAGCTTCACCGCGGGTGCCCACCGGCCGTCCTCCTCCTCCAGCGCGGTGAGCTTGTAGACGCCGCCCAATGAGCTGGCACCTTCGGACGTGATCAGCCGGGTACCCACCCCGTAGACGAGCCGATCGCGGATCGCGTCTGCATCGAGGCCCGCCGCCGTGGCCTCCTCGGTGATCTGGGTCAGCACCTGCCAGATCGTGAGCTCGTCGAGGTCACCCGACACGACGATCTTCGTCTGGGTGAAACCGGCTTCATCGAGCATCGCGGCCGATCGCACCGCCAGGTGGGCGAGGTCGCCCGAGTCCAGTCGGATGCCGCCGGGTGCGTGTCCGGCTTCGCGCAACTCGGAGAACACGGTGATCGCATTCGGCACTCCTGAACGGAGGGTGTCGATCGTGTCCACCAACAGGATGCACTCGTCTGGATATTGGCGGGCGAAGGCGCGGAATGCTCCCAGTTCACCCTCGCCCATCGCCAGGTAGGCCTGCACCATCGAATGCGCATGGGTGCCCTTGGGGTCCTTGCCCGCCGCAATGGCCGCCTGCACGTTCGACGTGGAGGAACAACCGCCGATCAGGGCTGCACGAATCGCCTCGTCCACCCCACCGGCGGGCCCCCTGCGCATGCCGAACTCGAGAACACTGCCGCCGCGTGCACTGTGGGTTATCCGGGCAGCCTTGGTTGCGATGAGCGTCGGATAGTTGCACATGTTCAACAAGGCCGTTTCCAACAACTGGGCCATCGCCAGCGGTCCGGTCACCGTGATGATCGGCTCGCGGGGATGCACCACCCGGCCCTCGGCGACCGCGTCCAGTTCCAGCGCGTCGAAGTTGCCGTGCTCGGCCAACCAGTCGAGGAACGCCGGCTCGAACCTTGGGTTGCCGATCGGATTCCGCTGTGCTGCGAGCGCTTCCAGGTCATCATCGGTGATCCGGACCGTCGTCATCCACTCGAGCAGTGGCTGCAGCCCCGCGAAGACACAGAACCCGGCCTGGTGGCTTCCGTAGTCCGGATTGCTTCGATAGAAGTAGTCGAACTGCGCTTTCCGCCCGGCCACGCCCTCCGCCCAGTACATCTGGACCATGACCAACTGGTACAGATCGGTGAACAGCATCGAACGGTGCCATCCACCCGGTGCACTTCGTGCTGGTTGCTGCATGGCGTCTCCGGTCCGGGTCGGTTGGACCGGTGGATCAGCATCGATCATGTCCGGTCTCCCATATGGATCACTGCCACGCCGGCGGCAGGTCCCACGACCGTCGCTCCCCCATGGCGTGCCCCGGCAATCTCGGTGTTGATGCCTCCGATGGCGCATCGCCACCATCCACGTCCGGCGATCCGGACGGGTGGGCGAAGTCGTGCCGCATGTCTACGACAAGGAGGGCGGAACTCGGTCCGTACCATTTGGGCACTCATCGTCTAGGTAGCGCCAGTCTCTGGTCGGGCGTCGTGAGGCGCCGTGCGCTGCCCCGACCCACCAACACCGAGGTGACCGCCACTGAACCGAGGATGAGGAACATCACCATCGTCTGGGTCAGGACCGCGTCGAGTGGGTCCACCCCCGCAAGCAGCAAGCCGGTCATCGTCCCCGGAAGGGAGATCAGACCGACGATCTTGGTACGTTCGATCTGAGGGGTCACAGCGGTACGCAGCGCCTCGGCCAAATGGGGGCGTACCGCCTCGCGGACGGGAATCCCGAGCGAGAGCCTCACCTCCACCTCGTCGCGGTGCGTGTCGATCTCGGCGAGGGTCCTCCGTGCAGCGAGCACCGTTGCACCGACCGTGTTACCCATGAGCATTCCGGCAACCGGGACCAACGTCCGGGGCTGCAACGTGAAGATGCCGAAGCCGAACACCACCGCGATGCTTGCTGCCTCTGCAACTCCGAGCGCAACAAGGGCAGTGAAGATCGTTCCGGGCAGCTCCCTGACCCGCGATGCCACCGTCACGGCGCCGATGACGACCATCGCCACGACCCACAGCCACGACCACACGATCGGTGTGTCGTTCGCGAACACCAACCCCAATCCGGCACCTATCACGACCATCTGGACGAACGCCCGGGTTGCGGCCCAGATGATCGACCACTCGAGACCGAGTCCCTCCATGCGCGAGAGCAGGACCGCAGCTGCGATCAGCACCGACGACGCTGCCACGGCCGTGAAACCAACATCCACTTGCATCACCGATCACGTCCTTCATCTGTTGGGTCACTGCCTCTTTGATCACTGCCTGTCGGGTCGCTGCCCGCGGTGCGTTCAGGTTCCGCGAAACGCCCCTCCAGGAAGTCCTCCACCCGCGGTTCGGGGTCCGACAACACGTCATCGAGGTCACCCTGTTGCGCAAGCGCTCCATCGACGAGGATGATCAGGTGGTGTGCCAGGCGCCGCATCTGGTCGAGGTCGTGGGTGACCCACGCGCTCGAAATCCCTTCTTCGGCAAGCCCCAATGCCAGGGCCTCTATCTTGGAGGTGGCCGCTGGGTCGAGCGACGTGGTTGCCTCATCGAAGAGCAGGTACTCAGGTTCTGTTATGAGCGACCGTGCCATCGCCATGCGCTGGGTCTCACCACCCGAGAGTTCTCGGGCGTCGCGCTCCTCGGTACCTTCCAGACCAACCCTGTCGAGCACGGTCGAGATCTGCCCCGGTGTCACGTTGCGTGCTCCGACGCGCAGGTTGTCCGCCACCGAGCCGGGCAGCGCCGTTGCACGTTGGAACACCATCGCCACCCGGCGGCGCAACAGGAGCGGGTCCATCGAGCCGATCGGTTCGCCGCGGTATGACAGAGACCCGGAATCAGGCACCTCCAGGGCGTTGCACAGCCTCAGGGCGGTCGACTTGCCGGCCCCGGACGGTCCTGCGATCACGGTCACCCCGTGGTCGGGTATGACCGCTGTCAGCCCGCAGACGCGAGAGGAACCATCAGCGTTCGCGACTGTGACATCCCTGAACTCGAAGAGCACTCCGTCCACGCCCTGAACCCTACGGGACGTTCGTCGACCGCAAACCCGTTGCGTCGGGAATCGTTCAACCCGCAGGAACGTTCATCCAGGGTGATGACAACAGATGAACGCTCCCCGGAACAGGAAGCACATGGTCCTCGTCACATGCCCGCAGCATTCATCGGGCACGGCAGTCCCATGAACGCGCTGGGACACAACGTGTACACCGACGCCTGGGCCAGTTTTGCCAGATCACTACCGACGCCTCGGGCGATCCTGGCCATATCTGCTCATTGGTACACCAACGGTACCGCCGTGACCTCCATGGATCGGCCTCCGACGATCCATGACTTCGCCGGCTTTCCCGAGAACCTCCAAGCAGTCGAATATCCCGCCTCCGGTGATCCTGAACTGGCTGCAGAGGTAGTCGGGTTGCTCTCCCCCGACGTCGTCGATGAAAGCCTCGGGTGGGGCCTCGACCATGGCACCTGGTCGGTGCTCGTCCATATGTTTCCCGATGCAGATGTGCCGGTGGTGCAGCTCTCCATCGATGCGACACTGGCCCCACAGGACCACGTGGAGCGTGGCGCAGCTTTGTCGCCCCTGGCGGACAACGGGGTCCTGGTGATCTGCAGCGGCAATGTCGTGCACAACCTACGATTGGCGCAGTGGGACGACCCCGACGGCGCCACCGATTGGACCATGAGCTTCGACGAGTCTGCCCGTGAACTCATGACCGGGCATCCCGGCTCCATTGCATCGCTCGGCGATCATCCCGCGTACAACCTCGCTGCACCGACGCCGGAGCACCTCCTGCCTCTCTACTACCTGGCCGGCATGGCCCGCGCAGTCGGGCAGACGACCGAGGTACTGACCAGTGGGTACGCGATGGGATCACTCTCAATGGCAAGTTTCGCAATCCCCGGCCGACCACCGGAGGCGCAATGACGTCCGGCCCCGACACGACAGAAGGTCCTGAGGTCGACCCACAACCGGCCGACACCGAACCGACGTGGTTCGTGGACTCCGACAGCAGGGAGGTCACTCATTGGACCGAACGTGTGGTCGCCGGGATGGACCGGGATGACGACCGCGCATTGTCCGTTGCGCTGTTCACTGCTGTACGCGACGGCATCCGCTACGACCCCTACGACATCTCGATCGATCCCGGTGCATTCCGCGCCAGTGCGATCTGTGAATCCGAGTCCAATTGGTGTGTTCCCAAGGCTGTGCTCTATACCGCCGCGCTTCGCCACGTCGGGATCCCGGCGCGGCTCGCCTTCGCAGATGTCCGCAACCATCTGACGAGCGAGAAACTCTCCGAGGCGATGGGGACAGACCTGTTCACCTGGCACGGCTACACGGAGCTGTACCTCGACGGACGGTGGCTGAAGGTCAGCACGGCGTTCAACATCGAGTTGTGCGAACGATTCGGTGTGAAGGTGCTCGAGTTCGACGGAACCACGGACGCCCTCATGCATCCGTTCGACGAGGCGGGCCACCGGCACATGGAGTACGTACGCCGACGTGGCAGCTACGAGGACCTACCCCTCGATGCGATTCTCGACGACGTTCGCGGAGGTCTATCCGAACTCGCTGGTGAACGCTCCCCCGGATCCGGAGTTCTGAGTTGCGACCACGCTGAGTCGTCCGGGAACTGAGCGACGGTCCACACTGCGGTCGCTCCAACACGGATCAATCGAACCTGGGCGGACGTTTCTCCAGGAACGCAGCCACGGCTTCGCCCATCACGTCGGTGGTGGTGGTGAGGATCTGCGTACGGTTCTCGAGGTCGATTCCCCCGGCCATGGAACCAACCTCGAGTTGGGACCACATGACCTCCTTGGTCATCTGGATGCCGAACGGGCTGTTTGCACGGATGAGTTCCGCTTCCGCAAGGGCAGCATCGAGCAGGTCTTCGGGCTCCACGACCATGGTCAACAGTCCCATTCGATCGGCCTCTGGCGCATCGACGAGCCTGCCGGTGAGCATGAGTTCGTAGGCGCGTGAGGCCCCGATGAGGCGGGGCAGTATCCATGACACGCCGATGTCGCATCCCGAGAGTCCGAGGCGCACGAACGCAACGTTGAATCGGGCGGCGGTCGAAGCAATGCGGATGTCGCTCGCAAGCGCGAGCGCGAACCCGCCGCCCGACGCCGCACCGTTGACTGCCGAGATGATCGGTTGGGGCATCGAGCGCATCTTCGGCACGAGCGACGCTATGTACTGCTGCACCGCAAAGCCCGAACGGGTCCGGTCGAGACCCTCGGTTCCCGATACCTGCGGCGGTTCTTTCAGGTCCAGCCCGGCGCAGAACCCCCGGCCGGCTCCGGTGAGAATGATCACCCGCAGGTCACGGTCGTCGTGTAGTGAGTCCAGGGCATGGTGCAGGCCCGCGAGCAGGTCGTGGTTCATCGCGTTGAGCTGACGGGGACGGTTGAGGGTGACCACC
Source organism: uncultured Microthrixaceae bacterium (assembly GCA_963805905.1). Classification (GTDB taxonomy): domain Bacteria; phylum Actinomycetota; class Acidimicrobiia; order Acidimicrobiales; family Microtrichaceae; genus JAMLGJ01. The sequence continues at coordinate 423,217 of CAWDVV010000001.1, read as the reverse complement.
GCGATGCCTTCGGTGCTGCGATCGATCACAACCGCGTCGGTGTCACCGGATGGCTCGCCGCTCACTTGGGCTCGAGCAGGAACACCGGGATCACGCGCTCTGTGCTGGCCTGGTAGTTGTCATAGTCAGGCCACACCTCGGCGGCTTTCGCCCACCAAGTTGTCTTCTCCTCACCTGCGAGTTCGCGCACCGAATACTCCCGCACATCTGCTCCGTCACGGAGTTCCGCAGTGGGATGTGCCCTCAGGTTGTGCACCCAGTTCGGATTCGTGGGTGCTCCGCCCATCGACCCGACCACCACGTAATCGCTGCCCTCGGTGACGCGCGATGAGTGGCGTCTTGCGCAGTTTTCCGGACTTCGCGCCCACGGTCGTGAGGATGATGCACTCGACACCTTCCAGCTCGGCACCTTCCTTGCCATCGGTGCTCTCATAGAGAGCGACCTGATCGGCGATGGGTTCCCACGGGCTCGGCTCGTACTCACCTTGAAGTGCCATGGCCCAACGTTAACCTGCAAAGATCGGGGCATGCCCGGAGCGCGACGACCACGCCCGTGATGCGACAGGCAGAATGTGGTTGATGAGGAAGACCCCGTGCTCCACCGCGATGACCGTGCCATGCACGGCCCGATACTCCTCGCGGACACTGCTGTCGGCGGTCGCGATCTGCGCGTTGGTCGCGACCGGTTGCGGTGGTGGTTCCGGTTCCACAGGCCGCGACTCCTCCGGAGGCGAACCGGGTACGGGTGTCCCGACGAGCTCACCGGGCGACGATGGAGCGACAGCAGCATCGGCGACGGTCGCTCTGCCAGAGCGATTCGAGGGGTCCGAAGATGACTTCTATGTGGTCCCCGACCCGCTACCGTCCGGCAACCCGGGCGATCTGATCCGATACCAGGACCTCGGGACCACCGAGCTGCCGGCCGTTGACGGGTCAACTGGTTCGACCCGTTCGGTCAACACCGTACGGGTCATGTACCACTCCAACGACGCCTCCGGCACCGACCGGGCAACCACCGGGATCGTCACCTACCCCGAGGGCGAGGATGCACCCGAGGACGGTTGGCCGGTTGTCTCCTATGCTCACGGCACCGCCGGACTCGCGCCGAGTTGCGCTCTCAGCCGAGACGGACAGCCCGCACCCGATTGGGGTGTCCAGGGAGTATCGGCCGCAACCGACTACGTCGGTCTGGGCCCCGTCGGAGAAATCCATCCATACCTCTCGAAGTTCTCCGAGGGCAATGCGGTCATCGACATCGTGACTGCTGCGGGCCAGGTTCCCGCCTCCGGAGCCGGTAGCCGCTGGGTGGCCATCGGACACTCCCAGGGAGGCCACGCGGCCCTTGCAGCTCACGAACTGGCGGCGAAGAGAGCGCCCGACCTGTCGCTCGCGGCCACGGTCGCCCTGGCGCCCGGAGTTGGCATCAACGAGTCCTATGGTGGAACCGACGACCTCCTGACCACAGTCCTCACGATGATGGAGGTCTATGGCGGAGCCACTGAACACGAGGAAATCGAGGTGGGCGACTACTTCACTCCCGACGCCGTCACCGGGGCCGAGGTGTTCGCCACCGGCTGCGTCAACGAGATCGTCGCCCAACTCACCCCGGTGGTCTCCGCAGGGCCCTTCAAGGTGGACCCCTGGAGCACCGGGCCAGCAAAATCCATCCTCGAGGCCAACCAGGTCGGCGACCGGGCGGTTGAAGGTGTCCCTGTATTCCTGGCGCTCGGGACTGCCGACACAACCGTCCTGCCACAGCGCGTCGAGAAGTTCTTCGACAAGCTCTGCAGGGCCGGCCAGACCACTGAGTTCCAGAGGTTCCGGGGCGCAGACCACGGCACGATCATCCCCATGGCGACCACCGAGGTGGCGAGATTTCTCAACGGCGCCCTCGATGGTTCTCTCCCACCCACCGACGATTGTCCCGGTGATCAGCGCGGGTAGGTTGCGCTGACCGGCGACCTGGTTCTCGTTTGAGGGTGTTCGCCTCTCGAACAACCCGGCCCGCTCATGGGCCGTAGCGGCTCCTCGACCTGACCACTGTCCCCGGATGGTCATGGAACCCGGACCCGCGCGGTGATACGCCGAACCGGTAGGCCAATACTCCGATCAGAGCGCGATCCGGCCCAGCGCCCTACGATCGCAGATGCCACTGCGATGCGTCGCCGACTCACGCCGGGAACGTACAGGCTGTCCATGAACAGTGCCGGGTCGTCGGCGCCATCAAAAGTGAGCCGGAAGCACCGTCTCTCATCGGCGAGCACTTCGAACCCGCATCCCCGGAGCACCTCCACGGGGTCCGACACCACCTCAGGGTGGGGGAACGGCATGGCAGTTCGTCCCAGAGCGGCCAGCAAAAGCGTGTAGCGCACCCTGTCGCGTGTGGAGAGTGGTCCATCCGTGGGCACCAACATGCGGATCGTACCTCCACCGCGGAGCACCCGGGCCGACTCGGCCATCGCGGCCGCGGGATCTCTCAACACCATCATGGACATGCTCGCCAACACGACATCCATCGATGTGCCCGCGAGCGGCAACGAATGGGCATCCCCCTGGATGACCGGCCCACGACCGTGGGCGACCGCCCGTGTCAGCTCTGAGTGCGAGCGATCGAGGCCGATCCACGATCCGGCCTCTCCCACCATGTCGGCAGTCGGCGAGCTACCACATCCCAGGTCGATCACCCGACCGGACCCCAATCCCTGAGCCACCCATCGGTACGGATTCATGCCCGTTGTGTCGACGCACGCACTCAACAGAGACTCGGTTGTACCCGCACGCCGTGTGTGAAAAGTGGAGACGTACTGCTCCCAATCGACCGTTGTCATGTCGCGCCGAGAATGGCCCGGACCGGACTCCGGTGGGAAATCCGGATCGCACTTATACCCGACCAATCTGGTCGGGTATAGTGAGTCCTCATACAGGCACCCCCAACCCGAAAGGACTCGACATGAGCCTTCACCTCGGCGACACAGCCCCGGATTTCAAAGCGTCCACCACGGAGGGAGACATTTCCTTCCACGACTGGCAGGGCGACTCCTGGGTCGTCTTCTTCAGCCACCCAGCTGACTTCACACCGGTGTGCACCACCGAACTCGGTCGCACCGCAGCACTCGGCGGCGAATTCGCCAAGCGCAACGCCAAGGCGATCGCCATCTCGGTCGACTCCGTCGAGGACCACGACAAGTGGGCACCGGATATCGGCGAGATCGGTGGCACGGATCTCAACTTCCCGATCATCGAGGACACGAGCCACAAGGTCTCCGAGGCATACGACATGATCCACCCGGGTGAAGGCGACACATCCACGGTGCGTTCGGTGTTCATAATCGATCCCGCTCACAAAATCCGGCTCACCCTCACGTATCCCAAGTCGGTTGGACGCAACTTCGACGAGATCGTGCGGGCCCTCGATGCGCTCCAGGAGACTGACCGCTATTCGGTGGCCACCCCGGTTGACTGGAAGCCCGGCGATCGCATCATCGTGCCGACGACCGTATCGACCGAGGATGCGCAGACGAAGTTCTCCAACGTGGAGGAACTGAAGCCATACCTGCGCTTCGCTGACGCGCCGTGACCGACCCTCGGTGACGGCGCACGACCACAACGGGCGTACGAACGGCTGAACACAACGAACCGAAAGCGGGCTCCTGTTCCTGATGGAACGGGAGCCCGCTTCAAGCCCGGGGGAGCGTGAAGGACGCACATCCTCACATAGCTGTCGCCCTAGCCCGCAGCTATGGCTGACACGTCGAATTCGAGGGTCACGTTCTCACCCACGAGCACGCCTCCGCTCTCCATCGGAGCGTTGAACTCCACGCCCCAGTCCCTGCGGTTGACCTGGGTGGTTCCCTCGAATCCGATGCGCCGGTTGCCCATGGGATCCGTCGCGGCACCACCGAAGGTGAAGTCCACATCCACACTCCGGGTCACACCCTTGATCGTCAGATCGCCCGTGACCCTGTACTCGGCATCACCGGTCTGTTCGACCACCGTCGAGCGGAACTCGATCACTGGATAGGTCTCCATGTCGAAGAAGTCGTTGCTGCGCAGGTGGTTGTCCCTGTCTCCGTTGCGGGTATCCACGCTCGCAGCCTGGATCGTCAGCTCGAGATGTGAGTTTGCCGGGTTCTCGACATCGAAGAAGCCACTGCCCTCGAAATCATTGAACGAACCCCGGACCTTGGTGACCATGGCATGGCGGGCCACGAAGCCGATCCTGCTGTGCAGTTGATCGATGTTGTAGTGGCCGGTGACTGTTTCGTTACCTGAGACTGTTGCTGTATCTGACATCTTTTCTCCTGATGGAGGATGGCTCTCATACGGTCCATCCTTTAGTTGATGTATCAAGTTGTAGAACATCCATGACGTATCAACTATTCCCTCGGCTGCCGGATTTCGCGGCCTCCTTCTTCCTGGCTGCTACACGGCAACGTCCCGTGGAACCAGCGTTCCTTGCGGAAACGAACCGGGTAAACGACCACTGACAGGCTCGCTACACTCCGCAGACATGACGACACGCAACCGTCAGGTGGTCCTTCGTTCCAGACCCGTGGGCATGCTCACGGCCGCCGACGTGGAGATCGTCGAGATCGACATCCCTGTTCCCGAGGACGGCGAAGCCCTGGTCCGCACGAGTCACGTGGGCATGGATCCGGCGGTGCGTACATGGCTGGAGGACAAACCGGGCTACCTGCCGCCAGTACAGCTGGGTGAGGTGGTGCGTGCGGCGACCGTGGGCGAAGTGGTACAAACCCGCTGCGATGCCTACGAGATCGGTGACGTCGTGACAACGCTCGGGGGATTCGCCGACTATTCGATAGCGCGTGTGATGACCTATTCACGACCGCGGTAGGCAACGTTGCCTCGGGTACCGCCGACCTCGACCGCGAAGAGCTGTTGGCCGTGTTCGGCTCCACCGGCGCGACCGCCTACTTCGGGATGCACGACATCGGCAGGCCAACCGCCGGGGAGACCGTCGTGATCAGCGCCGCGGCCGGTGCCACCGGTTCGATCGCCGGCCAGATCGCCAAGGCAGCGGGAGCCAGGGTGGTCGGCATCGCCGGGAGTGACGAGAAGTGCGACGTCGTGGTGAACGAGCTGGGTTTCGATGCCTGCATCAACTACCGGACCGCCGATCTGACCGCGGCTCTGAAGGAGCACTGCCCGAAGCGGGTGGACGTGTACTTCGACAACGTCGGTGGGCCGATACTCGACGCCGTGCTGGGGCGGATCGCCATGTATGGACGTATTGCTCTCTGTGGGGTCATCTCCAGTTACCTCACCGGCGACCATCCGGGACCAGCCAACTATGTGCAGCTACTCGCCAGGAGTGCCCGGATGGAGGGCTTCAACACCCTCGACCGGTGGGACCGTTATGACGAGGCTTTCGGCGAGCTGAGGCGTTTGAGCGCCGCCGGCTCCCTGAAGTACCGGAGCCATGTGTTCGAGGGCCTGGAGAACTCGGTCGACGCACTCAATGCGCTGTTCACCGGCACGAACATAGGAAAGACGATCCTCCGGCCCTGAGCGGTTGTCGCCTCCAAACCCCGGCGGTAGGGGCTGGGCATCACCGTCGTTGGGATCCCGGCCATTCGTTTCGGGGCCCCGCTCTCAGGTTCCGCAGAAGGTCCGAAACCCCTCACTGAACTCATCGGGCGCCGGCTGGGCGAAGCGCTCCTTGCCCGGGCGCCTGACAAATGGGTCCGCCAGTACGTCCATCAACTCCCGGACAGGCTCCAGATCGCCTGCCGTGGCGGCCTCCAGCGCCTCATCAACGAGATGATTGCGCGGAATGTAGACCGGATTCACAGCATCCATGGCCTCAGCCGTGGCATGCGGATCGCGACCCTCGAGGTCAAGTGCGGCGCGCCATCTGGTGACCCATGCGACGTACGCAGCGGAACGGACCTCGATAGCCGACCCCGGTTCTGTTCCGGGGGCGCCACGCAACTCATCGGCCAAGCGCCTGAAGGTGAGTGTCCAGTCGAGCCGGTCGGCCTGCATGACCTTCAGGAGTTGATCGAACAACCCGTCCTCGCCCGAGGCGTCGGGCATCACCGGTGGGCTGTCGATACCGGCGAACCCGAGCTTGGCTGCCATCTCCGAACGCCTGTGCGCATCGAAACGGTCCCGGAATCCGTTGACCAACTCAGTGGCATCGGCAACAGCCTCCTCCGCATCCTCGGCCATGAGGCCCAGCAGGGTCTCCGCCAGGCGGGCCAGGTTCCAGGCGGCGATCGGGCCCTGGTTGGCGTAGGCATAGCGGCCCGCGTGGTCGATCGAGCTGAACACGGTCGCGGGATCATACCGATCCATGAACGCGCACGGCCCGTAGTCGATCCCCTCGCCCGAGAGAGTCATGTTGTCGGTGTTCATCACGCCGTGTATGAATCCCAACGACATCCACCTGGCTACCAGGCGGGCCTGCACGTCGATGACTGTGCGGAGTAGTTCCCGATAGGGATTCGGAGCGTTCCTGGCCTCGGGGTGATGCCGATCGATCACATGGTCGGCAAGCCGACGCACGAGTTCGCTTTCCTCGTGACGCACCGCGTACTCGAACGTCCCGACCCGAACGTGGCTGGCGGCGACACGTGTCAGCACCGCACCCGGCTCGAGCCGGTCGCGCCACACCTCTTCGCCGGTGGTCACAACACCCAGGCTGCGTGTGGTCGGCACTCCGAGTGTGTGGAGGGCCTCCGAGATCACGTATTCGCGCAGCATCGGACCGACCGTCGCCTTGCCGTCACCGCCACGGGCGAAGGGCGTGCGACCCGAACCCTTGAGGTGGATGTCCAGGAGCTTCCCATCGGCAGTCGTCAGTTCACCCAGCAACAACGCCCGGCCGTCACCCAGTCGTGGTGAGTAGCCGCCGAACTGGTGGCCCGCGTAGGCGAGGGCAACGGGTACGGCGCCATCGGGCACGCGGTTGCCCGACAACACCTCCACACCTTCTGGGCTGTTGAGACGGTTTCCGTCAAGACCGAGTTCATCTGCGAGAGCCGTATTGATCAACGCCGGAGCCGGAGAAGGTGCCGGATCCGCTTTCCATTCGAGACACAGCTCGGGGAATTCGGTCAAGTATGCGTGGCCGAGATCGAACAGGGACCGGTCCTGTGGTGCCCCGGGTTCAACCGCCGTGTCCGGGGAAGCACCTGTGGCGGAGTCGGCAGTGCGGGTGGGGCTGGTGTCACTCACATGATCGACCATAGGTGCATCGGCGAGGTCCGCGGGCGCGTGCCGGCCCCGGATCGGGGCCGAGGAGGATCACGCACCAGGTGGTCAGGCGTTCCCCCCTTCCTCTGGTGCGGATGTCGGATCGGCCACCTGCTGATCCTCATGTGCTTGGTTGCCCCCGGGAACCATGCGCAGTTGATCGAACTCCCAGAACGCGCTGGAGGCTGAGGATCTGACCGCTCGGATCCACCAGATAGATCGCAACCACGTCGACCACAGCCATCGAGCCATCTGGAAACGTGGTGCTGATCGTAAGCTCGTTCGCGACCTCATCGCCGCCCGCCCGGGATCCGCGGATGTCCATTCGGACCGGGTTCTGGCCGATCACGTTGTCCCAGAACGCTCCGATCGCTTCCTTACCCCGGTGCCCCTCCCCCGTTTCATCGAGCAGTGACGGCCCAACTGGGTCTGCCACAACGGCATTGTCAGCGAACAGGGACAGCCAGGCGGAGCGGTCACCGGCGTGTACAGCGAGGCGCGACCGCAACGACGCGGCGCGTGCGGAAAGGTCGTCGTCGTCAGGTACCGGAGGTTCCATGTAGGTGGTCACTGGTCACGTCTCCACATCATCGAGGTCCATCGACCGGAGCGGTTCGATCACGGTCTCGGCAAACCAGTCGATGGATTCCAACCTGTGTTCGGGGTCGTGCGGGTCACCTCCGGAGAAGTACCAGGGCATCGTGATCACGTCGGTGAGCCCGAGGTCTGCCAGATGGGCCATGGCATCCGGAGTGGCGGGAACCATCGGTGTGGCCTTGACCTCGAACGGTTCCCCGGTCCTGCCCGCTGCGTCGAGGGCGCGGCGCAGACGTCCGGCCAGCTCCTCCACCTCATCGGCGGAAACCTGGGCGCCGATCCAACCGTTGCCAACGGTGGCGGCCCGGCGTATGCCCGCATCGCTGTGACCACCCACATAGATCGGAACCGGTTGATCCGAAGGTGCCGGAGGGTCCATGCGCAGCCGGTCGAAGTCGTAGTACTCACCGTGGTATTCGACATATCCGCCGGCCATGACCGAACGGATGATCGCGATCTGTTCGTCGAGACGCTTCCCTCGGGTGCGCATGTCCTGACTCAGCCAGGTGAACTCCTCGGGAATCCAGCTCAATCCGACCCCCAGAGCAACACGTCCGGGAAACAGTGCTGCGATCGAACCCACTGCCTTCGCCACCAGGAGTGGCTCCCTCAGCGGGGTCTTCATCACGTTCGTGTAGAGCCCGATCCGTTCGGTGGTCGCCCCAATGGCAGGAAGACCCACCAGAGGGTCGATGAATGGAGCGTCGTCGGCCCAGAATCGTTCGCCGTCAGGAGTGAACGGATACTTCGCCGAGACGGTTTCCGGGTAGAACACCGAGTCCGGCAATGCGACGGAATCCCATCCCGCCCGTTCAGCGGCCCGTGCCAGGGGCAGGATCTCCTCAGCCGGCATCATGGCGAGTGCAAGTGTGAACTTCATGGGTGTATCCCCCGGTTGAACTGCATCATGTGGCTTTCACATCACCGTTCGGCCGGATCGAACCCATCGTCCTGCGGGCCAGCATGATCGCGAGTTCACGGCCCTCCTCGGGCGTGGCGGTGATGAGGGTGTCGTCGGGCACGAGTGCCATCTATGACTCCTTGTATACGGAAGTTTCTCCATGGACCGTTCCAGGAGAACTGGACCGGTCGACACACGGTCGACCAGCCCGGAGCATAGAACCTGTGTACCCGACAAGATTCAGAACACGGCTCTGCCACGCCAATCCGGAGCAACGCGAAGACCAGAGCATCTTGGGTCACCTCGTATAGGCCAAACCTGCGGATTGGGAGAACGGAGATCGGCATCGCGTCGCTCGACTCGTGCCGGAATCCGTTGGTATTCGGCATCTCGTGTGTCGGCGCAAGTCGGGTCTGTAGGGCGGCGTCGGGCTGGTTTGTGGGACGAATCGTGGGGGCGGTTGGCGGAATTGAGCGCTGCCTGGTAGGTCGGAGTGGAAGTCGGTGCCGGTGGCGCTTGGGGGTGTTGCCTCTTGGCTACTGGTGAACGCCCAGTCGACCAACTTGGCGATGAAGAAGATGCCCCGCAAGGTGTGGAAGCCAATCCACATGCTGTCGTTCGGGATTTGGCCTCTCGTCGCATTCCACATGGTGTTCGCCGGCACGGACTCGGCGAACACCCTCATGGTAGGGTGGTTCAACTTGCTCGCATCATCCCGGCTCACTGCGATCCCCGGAGCCGGTCGCCGCACGCTCCTCTGATCCGCTACGCGTCCCGGGCTACGTCGACTTCGTCGCAGCTTGTAACGCCCACCAACGGAGATCACAGAATGCTGAAGGGAACTGTTCTCATCACTGCGGCGGCGGCATCCGCTTTTCTGCTCGGCACGGTGGCTCCCGCTGCAGCCCAGAGCGACAGCGAGCCCGACCTGACCGTCGACATCGACTACACCGTGGAACGGCCCCCGCCGAACCCGAAGGAGGTCGCAAGAGAGGACGTCCCGGAAGACCTAGTTGGGCGGTCGTGTGTCGTCACGCTCATCGCGGCGAACAACGACTCCGTTCACGAGGGAAACAACCTGACTGTCAGGTCCGGAGATGACGCGGCCACTTTCGACAATGTCGAGTCCGAGGCATTTCAGACCACTACGGCCGAGGGTCAGCTGGTTCTGGGCGACGAGATCGTCGTGGAGCTCACGTTCGGACAGGACAACGTCAGCAGCGGTGGCCTCAAGCTGACGTTCGACTGTGTCGAGGAGACGACGACGACCACCGAGGCAACGACCACCTCCACGACAGTGCCGGTCGACGTGGAGTCGAGTACGACGATCGTCACGACGACCGCACCGGTCGACGTCCTCGATTCGTCTGTCAACCGGTCCACGCAGTCGGCTGCTGCCCTCTCGCTCACCGGCTGAGCGAGGCCGACCCGATCCACGGCCGTTGATCCGAACCCGCTGGCGGGCCTTGGGTCTGCAGTAGCGAAGAGGCCGGGACCCCTAGGGAATCCCGGCCTTCTCGTTGTACGCCCCCCGGGACTCGAACGCGGAACCTGCGGATCAAGAGTTCGTTTCCGGGGCCACGTACCGGAACAGCCCGGCCCCATCAGCTGTTGGTTCGGAACGGCAGCGATTCGTATCGCCGCACGAATGGTCCGGGAGCGAAGCGACCGCGTTCGACATCGACCGTGAAATCGGGATACCTCGCCAGGAGCCGTCCCAGCGCTACTGCAGAACCCAGGCGGGCAACCGCCGCTCCCAGGCAGTGGTGTGCTCCATAGGCGAACGAGACGATCCGTTCGGGCGAGCGCCGAACGTCGAGTTCACCTGCATCAGGACCGAACTCGCGCTCATCGCGATTTGCCGACCCGTAGACGAGCATGACCTTGCGCCCTGCCGGAATGGTGACTCCGTGGATCTCGACGTCGCGGGTGGTGGTGCGGGCCAGGTTCTGCACCGGGGAGGTGAGGCGCAGGAACTCCTCGATCGCGTCGGGGATGAGGTCCGGTTCATCCACGAGCAGGCTCCGCTGGTCCTGGTCTCCGGTGAGCAGCTCCAACGACCCGCCCAACAGGCCGGTCGTGGTGTCGTTGCCGCCGGTCACCATGGTGAACACGAACCCGACGATCCATTGTGCGTCGACGGAGTTTCCGTCGACGGCAACCAGTTGGGAGACGAGGTCGTCGCCGGGGGTCGAACGTCGGTGTTCGATGAGCTCGTTGCCGTAGGCGAAGAGATCGGTGAACGCATCAGTTGCGCCTGCGAACTCGCCCGTTGCGTTCGCCGCCACGATCGCGTTGGTCCACGAGTCGAAACGTGGTCGATCGGCATCGGGCACACCCAGGTAGTGGGCAACGAGGAAGCTGGGGAAAGCCTTGAGGAGCACCTCGACGATGTCGACCTCGTCGTCGAGACGGTCGCCAAGCGCATCCAGACGTTCATCCACGAACGCGGCCATCTCGGGCTCGAAGGGGGCCACCCGCGATGGCGTCATGGGTCGGCTCACCAGGCGACGCATGGATGTGTGCTCGGGCGGGTCCATCATCACGATCGGCGCCGCTCGACCCTCGAACATCTTCATGACCTCTGGATCGAGGGTGAGGCCGAGCGCCGAGGAATAGGTCTCGGTGTCACGCACCGCATCGAACACGTCGGCGTAGCGGGTCAGCACGAAGTACTCGCCGTAATCCGGATGCTCACTCCGATGCACCGGATCGTTGTCGCGCAGCCACCGGTAGTCATCCCATGGCGATCGCCAGGAATCGCCGCCACGGAGCCTGTACCGATCGTGCTCCCGCGTGGTTGGGCTCATCGTGGAGGACCTTTCGGCGTGAATTTGACGTTCACATAGTGTGCACACCGGGGACATGATGTGAAGCGGACCCCGACACAACAGCTACCCAGGGACATGACCATGAAGGTATATGACGATCCGGACAACGACCGCTACGTGATCGATGTGGACGGAACCAAAGCAGGATCTGCCATCTATCACGTGCGCGGCGGGCGCTACATCTTCGTACACACCGAGGTGGACGACGCGTTCGCCGGCCAGGGCGTCGGTTCGGCCCTCGCCAGCGGTGTCCTCGACGATGTACGGGCCAAGGGAGCGAAGGTGGTCCCCCTGTGCAGTTTCATAGCCGGCTACATCGACCGCCATCCCGCCTACGAAGACATGGTGGATCGCGAGATCCTCGCGATCCTCGACACTCCCGCATGACCCGCTCGAGAGCACACTGAAGGTCTCGGCCCGCCCGGGCCCGTGAGCGTCCCACCGCCGTGGAATGATTGAGCCATGGCATTCGGACAGTCCCCCGGTTACCCGGCTACACGTAGCCAGATGGAAGAACTCAACGAATTGATCCTCGAGGCGGGCCACGTCGACTTCCGCGATGCCCGCGGTCCCCTCGGACTCACCCAACGTCAGGCCGGCGGGAAGTTCACGCGGGACGAGGCCGATGCTCTCATCGCATCGCTCCGGATGGAGCTCGAGGGAACCACCGAGGCCGGTTCGGGCGAGCTCGAAGGTGTTCCGGCAATCGAGGACACCCACGTCGAACCCGATGAGCCGCCCGGGCCACGCTCTGCCCGCACGCCACTTCCGCCGCGAGCAGGGCCCGATCATCTTCTGCCTTGAGCCGCATACCGAGCGAAACCCTGGCCGCCGAGCTCCAATCGCGAGGCTGGGTGGTCATGGAGCCGTGAGTCCCCGGCGCCCTGGGCACCGAGGACGCGTAGTCTCGATCACCGACCCAGGATCGAGGTTCCCCACATGCTCGCCGCAATCGCCACCGCCATCGACAGGGACAACCCGCTCAACGGACTGACCGTCGGAGAGCACGCCGACCCGACTCCACCCGATGGCTGGACGACCGTGCAGGTGAGGGCCGCGTCCCTCAATCACCACGACATCTGGACCCTCCGTGGCGTGGGCATCTCCGAAGAACGACTTCCGATCGTGTTGGGATGTGACGCAGCTGGGATCGATGACGAGGACAACGAGGTGATCGTGCACTCCGTGGTGTCCTCACCCGATTGGACCGGTGACGAGACACTCGATCCGCGCCGAACCCTGCTCTCGGAACGCCACGATGGGACGCTGGCAGAACGGGTCTGCGTCCCACGACGAAACCTGGTTCCCAAGCCGGCTGCGCTCAGCTTCGAAGAGGCTGCCTGTCTGCCCACTGCCTGGTTGACCGCCTACCGGATGTTGTTCACCAACTCCGGAGTCGCACCCGGGGGCACGATCCTGGTCCAGGGCGCTTCCGGGGGCGTGGCAACCGCTCTGTTGGCATTGGGCCGGGCAGCGGGGTTCCGCATGTGGGCAACCACGCGGGAAGATTCCAACCACGAACAGGCACTCGAGACAGGCGCCTCTGCAGTCTTCGAAACCGGGGAGCGGCTCCCGGAGAAGGTCGATGCCGTCATGGAAACCGTGGGCGAGGCCACGTGGGACCATTCCCTGCGCTCGACCCGACCGGGCGGAACGATCGTCGTGTGTGGTGCCACGTCGGGTCCGAACCCGCCGGCGGATCTGAACAGGGTGTTCTTCCTCCAGCTCCGCATCGTGGGCTCCACCATGGGTACACGCCGGGAACTCGAACGGCTCTGCCGGTTCTGCGAAACAACAGGAGTGCGCCCCGCCATCTACGAGACACTGCCGTTGTCGGATGCAAGAAGTGCGATCGGCCATCTGATTGCGGGCAAACACTTCGGCAACATCGTGCTCAACCCCTGACATACCCCTTCGCCGGGAAGGACGAAGTACCTGCCGAACGCGGTGTCGGTGAGGTGGCGACAACGAGGACCACGAGTTCTTCGGCTATCGCCAGTCGCTCTGAGCCACCTACACAGGCTCGAAGGTGTCCGCCAGCTCACGAAGGTCCTTCTTCGAGACCTTGCCGAGCTCCGCGGTGGGGAACTCATCGACGAAGTAGACCGCCCGCGGAACCTTGAAATCGGACAAGGTCTCCCGACAGGCTTCGATGATCGCTTCTGCCATCTGCTCCTCGGGCTCGGCCATGGCATTTCTGATCACGAACACGACAGGAACCATGTCGAGCATGTCGTGGGACTTGGCGACCACCGCAATCTCCTCGATACCGGCGACGGCCCGACAGGCATCCTCGACCTCACGGGCCGAGACGTTCTCACCGCCGACCTTGAGCGCATCCTTGTCGCGGTCGCAGTAGAAGATGTGGCCACCCTCCTCGATCCGGACCACATCGCCGGTGCGGCACCAGCCGTCCTCGGTGAACATCTTGGCGTTGGCCTCCGGATTCCCGAGGTACTCGAGGAACACCGAGATCCCGCGGACTCCGCGGATCCAGAGTTCACCCATCTCCCCGACCTCGGCCGGCCGGCCGGTTTCGTGATTGATCACGATCCACTCGTAGCCCGGAGCGACCCGTCCCATTGCCATGTCCGGATAGCTCTCGTTCGGAACGGACCTGATGCAGTGCCCTACCAGCTCCGTCATCCCGTAGGCCGCCATGACACGCATTCCCAACCAGTCTTCGAGTACCGGCATGATGAGCCCGAACACGCCGACCCGCACCGTGTGTTCCGGAATCGGCTCGGCACCGACTGCCTTGAACACGAACGGGATCAGCGAGATGTGGGACACCTGATGTGCCGCTATCACATCCCAGAAACGAGAAGCCGAGAACTTCGGTTGTAGAACGACGGTGCCTCCGGCGCCCAACACCGTCCACATCGCCCAACCCTGGGTGTTCACGTGGAAGAACGGCAGATAGCACAGGTAGGTGTCGTCCGGATTGAAGTCGATGTTGACCGGATTCACCTTCGCGGCCCACAACACGTTGCCGTGGGTGTGGACGACCGCCTTCGGCTTGGAGGTCGTCCCGGAGGTGAACATGATCCCCACCGGACGCAGCGCGTCCGGTTCTACGACCGGAAGTGATTCAGGGTCCCCACGGAGGTCATCGAATCGGACGAAGTCACTCTCGGGTGTTGCGGTGGGCTGGTCGGGCGTGGCCGCCTCACCGGAGTTGTCCTCCGTGAGCGCGATCCAACGCAGATCCCCACCTGCCTCGGCCACCACCGAGGCGAACTGCGGTTGTGTGACCGCAGCGACCGCTCCTGAGGCCTCGACGAAGTACCTGATCTCCGCGGCGACACTGCGGGTGTTCGTGGTCACCGATATGCCGCCGAGGCGGGCCACGGCATACCAGGTGATCACGGCCTCGGGGCAGTTGGTCGCGTGGATCAGAACCGTGTCGCCCTCACCGATCCCACGTGCCGAGAGTCCTGCCGCCACCTCACGCGTCTCGGCCGCGAACTCGGCATAGGTCCAGCTCCGCTTCTCACCTTCCTTCGGTTCCCAGATCAAGAAGGTGTGGTCACCCCGGTTGGCGGCACGTTGGTCGACCAGCCACGGCACATCCTGGCCGTGGAACTGGAATCGTGAGACAACGTCCCGGTCCAGTTCCGGATCCGATTGATGTGTGCTGTTCTCGGTACCGGTTGTCGTCACCTGTGGTCACCTACCCCTTGGTCGTCTGCGCTGCGAAGCTGATCGCAATGATCACCAACCCGAGACGATAGTCACACCGAGGTGTCTGGGATACCTGCCACGAGACGGGACTTCAATCAAGGCGAATGCGACGGCGATCTGCGTGCGGATGTTCGCGGGTGCAGACTGACCTTGGCCACGAAACCCCGATCCGATCAATCGAAACGGAGAAGCAGATGGAACAACGCCTGGACATGTCAGAACTGGCACCTGAGGCCTACGACGCGATTCTTGCACTCGAGAAGTACGCCAGGACCAACGTCGATCCGACGCTGTTCGAGTTGATCAAGACCCGGGCGTCGATGATCAACGGGTGCGCCTTCTGCGTTGACATGCACACGACTGATGCTCTCGCTGCGGGTGAGGACGTCCGACGGATAGTCGCTCTTTCGACGTGGAGGGAGTCAGCGTTCTTCACCAGCGCCGAGCGCTCCGTGCTGGATCTGACAGATGCAGTGACCCGCCTCGGCGAGGATGGCGTGACAGATGAGGTCTGGAACGCGGCCCGTACACACTTCGGGGATTCCGAACTGGCCGACATCGTGATGGCGGTCGCAGCCATCAACGTGTGGAACCGACTGGCCATCACCAGCCACCAGTCGACTCCACCTCTGGAGACCCGGAGCTGACTCCGGATTTCTGTGGAGCTCATTGGAACGAGGTCAACGACACGAGACCCAGTGGTCGGTGACGTGGAGCCCTGGACAACTTCGTCTCCTCCCATCTGGAGACTCCGGCTGAACCGATTATCGCAACTCGCGTTTGAGGACCTTGCCGGTTGCGTTGCGCGGCAGGTCATCGACGAACGTGTAGCGCCGGGGCACCTTGTAGTCCGAGAGTCGCTCGGAGCAGAAAGCGGTTAGGGCCTCCGCGTCCAGAGCCGATCCGGTCCGCAGAACCACCCATGCGCCGATGTCCTCGCCCAGAACGTCGTGGGGTACGGCCGCAACCGCCGCCTGTACGACATCGGGATGCTCATAGAGCACGGCCTCGACGTCTCCGGCATGCACGTTGTTGCCGCCTCGGATGATCACGTCCTTGCGACGCCCGACTATGTACAGATAGCCGTCATCGTCCAGCCACGCGTCGTCGCCTGAATGCAGCCAGCCATCACTCCAGGTGGCCGAAGTTGCTTCCGGATCCCGCCAGTACTCGCGCTCGCGTCCCGGGGTTGCGGATCAGCAGCTCGCCCACCCCTCCGGCAGGGAGAGTGTCCCCCGCGTCGCCGACGACCCGGAACTCGGTCGGTGGAAGCGGCTTGCCGACCGAACCTGCCCGGGCAGCCTGCTCTTCCTTGGGCAGATAGCAGTAGGCAGGACCTGCCTCGGTCATACCCCACGCATTGGACACCGACGCATCCGGTAGTCGGTCGCGGAGGCGTTGCAACGTCGCAGGGCTGATCGGAGCGCTGCCGACAGAACACATCGTGATGCTCGTCAAATCAGCGTCATCAAGACCGGGCGCAGTCAACAACAACTCGACCATCGCGGGTACGAGGAACACCGCTTCGGGACGTCGATCCTCAACTATCCGGAGCCAGCGATCGGCGTCGAACTGCGGCAGGTACACCAGACGCATGCCGAGCTTCATCGGGTTGTAGATCGAGGCGATCCCGGCAAATGTGAACATCGGTGACGAGTGCATCCAACCCGCGCCGGTCCATTGCGGAACCCCGTTGGGCAACAACGAAGCGCTGCGATGCCTCACCACGACGCCCTTGGGTCGTCCGGTCGTGCCCGAGGTGTACATGATGTCCGCAACCTCATCGGGGCCCACGGGGACCTGGAAGGTGCTGTCATCCTGGTCGGTGGCTTTCAACCACGGGACCGTGTCCGTTGCGCTGGAATCAGTCGACACGATCGCTTCCAGCGACGACACCTCGGCGTCAAGCAAAATGGGCGTGCTGGAGATACCGCTCATCGCTATACGGGCCCCGGCGTGATCGAGTACCTGTCGGAGTTCGCGTGCGACCAGCCGGGTACTCGTGGGAACGGCCACGGCAGCCGCCTTGTGAACCGCCGCGTAGGCGACGAGAAATGACAGCGCCTCCGATGGAGGCAGGTGCAGAGCCACCCGGTCGCCCGGTTGCACACCGCGCGAAACCAACCAGCGGGCCAGTCGGTTGGAGTGGCTCTCCCACTCGGCAAAGGTGAGATCGACGGCCGACTCTCCAGCCATGCCGAGGTCGGTTGCAGCCACCTCATTGCCCAGAGCATCGGCCATGAGGCGGAGCTGATCCGTCAGCAATTCATCAGTGGGCAAGTCACTCACGTTTCACTCTCCAGATCGCGAGGCAGGCCCAATAGTCGTTCACCGATCACGTTGCGTTGGATCTCGCTCGTACCTCCCGCAATCGTGAGACACCGGTTGGCGAGAAACCCGAAGGTCCACCGCGCACCCTCACCGGTGGCGGTTGCGCCCAGCGGTCCGAGTAGGTCCAACCCGGTCTCCTGGGTACGTTGGTCGTGTTCGACTCCGAGCAGTTTGCGAATGCTGGCCTCCGGACCTGGAGGAGCTCCGGCGACCGAACGCAATGTGGCCCGGGTACCCAGGGCCGCCACAGCATGTGCCTCGGCAACAAGGCAACCCAAGCGATCATCGACCACGGAATCGGGGCCGAGTTCACCGCGTTCCCTGCGAGCGCCAACTGAGTCCAACAGAGCCTCGATGCCTACACCGAATGACGATCCGCTTCCCATCGCGACCCGTTCGTTGCCCAACGTGGTGCGCGCCAGGGGCCAGCCACCGTCGACATCACCGATGACGCAGTCGTCGGGCACGAATACGCTGTTGAAGAACACCTCGTTGAACATCTCGAGACCCGGTCATCTCCCTCAGTGGACGCACGTCGATGCCATCGGAGCCCATGTCCACGATCACGTAGGTGATCCCGAGGTGTTTGGGAGCGTCGGGGTTCGTGCGTACGAGACAGATCCCCCACTCGGCCTCGGTCGCCATGGTGGTCCATACCTTCTGACCGTCGATGAGCCAGCCACCGTCGGTTCGTGTGGCGGTGGTGCGCAGGCCCGCCAGGTCCGATCCGGCTTCGGGCTCACTGAAGAGCTGACACCAGGTGGTGGTGCCCAGAAGAGTTGGAAGAACCCAACGCTCCTGTTGTTCGAGGGTTCCGTGGGCAACGATCGTAGGTGCCGCCCAGGCCCCAACCTGGAGGTGGGGCCGACGCACTCGTGCCCGCGCGAGTTCCTCGTCGATCAGGAGTTGTTCTACGGCACCGGCGTTGCGGCCCCATGGCTCCGGCCAGTGCGGGACGAGCAGTCCCGATTCAACCAGACGCTCCCGGCGTGCTTCGCCTTCGAGGGCAGCCACTTTCTCGACAGCCTCACGCGGACCTCGGCACGGAGGGGTTCCGCCTCGGACGGAAGGTCAACCCGGAGGTGACGGCGCACCCCGGTCAGCGCTGCGCTCGCCACAGCCTGACGGTGACGTCCCGATCCCCCGAGGATCTGGCGCAATGAAACGGCCCGTCGCAGATGCAGATGGGCGTCGTGTTCCCATGTGAACCCGATACCTCCGAGCACCTGTATCGCATCCTCGGCTACCCGCACCGTGGCATCCAGGGTCACCGCTGCAGCGATCCGTGGCCGCCAACAGCGCGGCCTCCAGTTCAGGTGGTTCCTTACGGGCCGCATCGATTGCGTTGGCAGCATCCCAGGTGACAGCACGGGCTGCCTCGGTCGCAACCAACATGTCGGCGCACCGATGCTTCACTGCCTGGAACTGGCCGATGGGTCGCCCGAACTGGCGACGTTCTGCAGCGTATGCCGCTGCGGTGTCGACACACCAGGATGCGATCCCTGCGCCCTCAGCTGCTGCGAGGACCGCCACGATGCCATCCACGGCTCGACGGTCGACGCCTGCGAGACACGCATCAGCTGCCAGCGCAGTCCCCTCGAATACGAGCGACGCCATGGAGCGTGTCGGGTCCAATGGTTCGAGTGCCGTCGACCCGAACGTGCTTCTGGGTGCAACCCACCAACTCTCAGCCCCGTCGAGTTCCACCGGAACGACAACGAAGTCGGCCTCGAAACCACTGAGCACCGGTTCCGTCGTTCCGCTCAGAATCACAGATCCGTCTGCGCCCTGTTCACCCATGAGTGGACGGCCGAGAACCACTGATGCACTGAGCGACCCGTCGGCGAGCCCTTTCACCCGGGAGCCGGCCGCTTCGCAAGCGTTGTTGACATCCCTGGCACCCCCGGCTTCACCCGAGGCGAGAGTATGGGCCAGAATCGATCCTGCCCAGAAGGTCGCCAGCAGAGGACCCGGGGCCACAGCGCGACCGAGCTCCTCAACGATGAGTGCGGCCTCGCTCAACCCGAAACCTTCACCACCGTCGGCCTGCCGGCAGATGCAGACCCATCCAACCCAGGCCCGCCGAGGGAGTCATGGAACTCAGGGGCGCCCGTGTCGTCGGACGTCGAGTGCCTCCCTGACCCGACTGGACGGACAGGCATCTCCGACAAAGCGCTCGACGGCCCGGGCGAGAGCCAGGTGTTCCTCACCAATGGCGAGACTTCCTGATCCACGGCGCTTCGGATCCATGTCTGACGATCACCTCGTGTACTGGAGTAGCGGGCGGTGGTCGATTCAGGTGGACGGGGCGCGATCAGCTCGAGCACGTTGTCGCGCATGACTTTGCGCGTCGCCTCGGCATCGAAGGTCGGGATGTCCTTCACATAGAACAATGGATCCACCAGGCCTTCGGCATGGGGGAAGTCGGATCCGAACAGCAGTCGGTCGATGCCGATCTCCTCGCGCAAGAGATCCATGTCGTCCTCGTAGTATGGCGCCACCCACACATTCGACCGGAGCCGTTCGACGGGGTCGGTCCCAAAGGCAAAAGGCATCTTGCCGTGGCCAGCTCGCAGATTTCGCAACAGGTCGGGCACCCACATGGCACCGTTCTCGATGGAAGCGATCCGGACGTTGGGGTACCGATCGAACACACCGTGGCAGAGGATCGCTGAGAGCGTGTCCGAAATCGAACGGTCGGCGAACGTGACGAGCGGGAAGGCAGCGTGTTTGAAGCCCTCGAACCCGGCCGAAGCTCCCTTCGCTCCGGTTGCCCACAGCTTTCCGTATGCGTTCACCCCGCTCAGTCCCGCATGGAGTGCCAGAGGAACACCGGAATCGTTGAACAGCGACCAGACGGGATCGAATTTGGGATGTCCCGGCGAAACGTACCCGTTGCCGTCGGGGATAGGACCCGGCACCATCACCATGATCCGTGCGCCCGCGGTCAGAACCCGTTCCACCTCAGCTGCCGCCAGAGCGGGATCGGCGAACGTGATCATCGGAGCGCCATAGAGACGACCGTCGCCGCGATCGAAACCCCAGTCGTCATCGAGCCAACGGTTGAACGCTTCGAACGCCGCATGCATCGCTTCGGGGTCATGGCGCAACGCTTCCTGCATGCCGACACCGAGCGTCGGGAACAGGAGCGCCCCCTGCAGTCCCTGTTCATCGAGAAGACCCGACGCGGGCATCCCGGTCGCGGTATCCGGGATGATCCGAGAGCGGATCCAGGTCGCCGAACATCGTCTTGAGGTCGAGTCCCTCGGTGTTGCGCCCGCGGAAGTAATCCTCGAGGCTGCCGGGGCGGGCGATCGGATCGAACAACGGGTTCGGGATGAACTTGTTGACCCGTCCACCGACGAGGAGGCGGGTCTTGCCGTCGATATCGGCCCACTGCATACAACGTTTGGCCATCTTTGGATCGATGTGGCGGGTGAAGGCGTCTGTGGCCTCGTAGTAGTGGTTGTCGGCATCGAACGGAACGAAGTCGAGCTCGGTCATGGGCGCAGATTACACCCGCTTTCTGACGTTTGCGTCAGGTATGTTGGCGACATGATCCTCGACTCATGGGTGAACGTGTTTCCGGAATCGTTCGCCAAACGCTTCTCGTCACGTTCCGAGAACGCGGGTGTCCATGAGCTCTTCGGCGATGAGGTCACCGACCCGCTCCCCTTCGTCGGCATGATCACCGCCATGGATTCCGCCGGGGTCGACATCGGAGTGCTGACCTGCGGACTGCGTCCTGCCGAGAGCGCCCGCCGCCACGGAGGATTCGCACCGGAGGACTTCCTGGACGTGGCCGACGAGCATCCCGGACGGTTCCTGGTCGCGCCCACGATCGAGCGGGCGGCGAGACCGTTGGACAACTGCCGGCGCATCCGCGAGCTCGCCCAGCACCAGGCGGTTGCCATGGTCCGGGTCACACCGCTGGTCGAACAGCTACGATCTCAACCACCGGCTCTACTACCCGGTGTACGCGCTGTGTGAGGAGCTCGGCCTGCCGGTGTCGATCAACATCGGCATCCCCGGCCCCCAGGTCCGGTCGCGGATGTCAGGACCCGACGCTTCTCGAAGACGTACTGATCGACTTCCCGACCCTCACCGTGGTCGGCGCCCACATGGGCCACCCATACGAGTCGCTCCTCATCACCTACATGCTCAAGTGGCCCCAGCTGTATCTGATGACCTCAGCGTTCCTGGCGAAGTACATGGACCCGGCGATGGTTTCGTTCATGGGATCGTCGCGAGGCCGGGGTCGCGTGTGGTTCGCGTCGGACCACCCGATACTGCCGGTCCAGCGGGCCCTTGATGCTGCCCGCACCCTCGACCTCGATGACGCCGCGATGGCCGAGTTCCTCGGCGCCTCCGCCCACCGTGTGCTGGTGGAGGGAACCCGCTGATGGATCCCGCTGGTGAGCATCCAGCTGGGGTTGCAGCTCGAGATCCCGAACGCCCGGCCATCACGATGGTCGGCAGCGGTGAGACCCGCACCTACGGCCAACTCGACGAAGCCTCAAGGCGACTTGGCCCTCGTGCTGCGCGAGCCGAGGTCTTCGCCCCGGTGACCACCTGGCTGTCCTGTTGAAGAACCGTCCCGAGTTCTTCGAGGCCATCTGGGCCGGCTTGCGCAGTGGATTGTACGTGACCCCGGTCAACTGGCACCTCACCCCCGCCGAGGCAGCTTTCATCGTGGACGATTGCGAGGCGTCAGCTCTGGTAACCGAGGCCTCGCTCACGCAGGTCGCCCGTGAGCTCAACACCCCCCTGGCAGATCTGCGTGTGCACCTCGCCGTAGGTGGCGACAACGGAGGCCTGTGCGACTTCGCTTCGTACGAGGAAGCTCTCGCCGGTCAGGAACCCGGCGATGTTCCCGATGAGTGCGAGGGAACCTGGATGTTCTACTCGTCGGGCACCTCGGGTCGCCCCAAGGGCATCGTCCCCGGCCCGGTGGGTGAACCCCTGGGTTCACCGCAGAAGTTTTCCGATGTTGCTCACGGCACTGTTCGGATTCACCGAGAACTCGGTATATCTCAGCCCGGCTCCGCTCTACCACGCCGCTCCTGCCGGTTGGACCAGCGCGGCGCAACGCCTCGGCTGTTCGATAGTGGTGATGGAGAGTTTCGATCCGATTGAATTACTGGCGGCAATCGAGAAGCACCGGGTCACCCATCTGCAGGTGGTGCCGACGCATCTGGTGCGACTCCTCAAGCTCCCTGAAGAGACACGACAGTCCGTACGACCTCTCGAGCCTCGAGGTCGTGGTTCACGCTGCTGCGCCGTGCCCGGCGGACGTCAAGCGACGCGGCGATCGAATGGCTCGGACCGATCGTGCACGAGTACTACGCGGGCAGCGAGGGCAACGGCTTCTGCGCTATCAATTCCCAGGACTGGCTGGACCATCCCGGGTCCGTCGGTGTTTCGTTGTTGGGCGCGGTCCATATAGTCGGCGTCGACGGCGAGGAACTTCCCGTGGGCGAGGAAGGTCAGATCTACTTCGAGTCTCCCCGAAAGTTCACCTACCACGGCGACCCGGCCAAGACCGCCGAGGCTTTCGACGACCGCGGTTGGTCGACGATCGGCGACATCGGCCGCATCGACGAGGACGGCTTCCTCTACCTGACCGACCGAGCTTCGAACATGATCATCTCCGGTGGAGTCAACATCTACCCCCGCGAGGCCGAGGACGTGTTGATCATGCACCCGGGAGTCGCCGACGTAGCAGTCATCGGCATGACGGATGCAGACCTTGGCGAACGGGTTGTTGCGGTCGTCCAGAGCGCCCGCGAACTCGACCCCGGCCGAAGCCTCGGGTCTCGGGGACAATCTGCTGGAATACTGCCGGGAGCGGCTCTCGAAGTTCAAGTGTCCCCGCGAGGTCAGGTTCGTGGCGAACCTACCGAGGTCACCATCGGGCAAGCTCCTGAAACGGCTACTCGAGGTGGACCCATGACCGACGCACGACCAGTTGAACCGCGACCCTTTCCGCAGCGACCGGTCATCCTCGCTACCGCCCCGCTGCGCGGCCCGGGTCTCAGATCCATGGAGTCCTTCTCGACGGTCATTTCGGACCCGTGGATAGACCAGCTGCCGCTGCGCATCTACAACGAGGCTCAACTCGCGCAGCGTGTGACCGAGGTGGGCGCTGACGTGGTTATCTGCGAGGCAGACCAGTGCACGGGAGAACTCCTGGCGCTTCCACTGGCCGCGATCGGTTCGACCCGCGGTGACCCGACGAATGTCGATGTATCCGGAGCAACGGCAGCCGGGCATCCCGGTGCTGCGGGCACCTGGACGCAACGCTGATGGAGTCGCGGAGCTGACAGTTGCGCTGACTCTCGCAGTCACCCGCCATCTGATCGTGTCTAGACCGCGACGTCAGAACCGGCCGGGTATTCGCCGATGGAACGATCCCCTACCAACGCTTCCGCGGTTGGCAGTTGGCCGGACGCACATTCGGCATCGTGGGGCTGGGGGCGGTCGGCCGGGCAACGAAATGGCGCTTCGAAGGTCTTGGTATGAACGTGATCAGCGCCGATCCCTTCGCGTCGGATGCAACCCACGGCCTCGATCAGCTACTGGCGGAGGCCGACATCGTCTCGATGCACGCAGCGGTCACCCCTGATTCGCTGGGTCTCATGTCACGCGATCGTCTCGAATCCATGAAAGAAGGGGCGGTGTACGTGAACTCTGCCCGAGCCGGATTGCACGACCTCGATGCACTCACCGCAGTGCTCCAGTCGGGACATCTATCAGCCGCGGCACTCGATCATTTCGAGGGCGAACAACTTCCATCGGGCCATCCACTGCTCGAAATGGACAACGTCGTGTTGACCCCCCACATCGGGGGCGCAACCTATGACACCGAGGCCAACCACACAACGGCCATGGCCGACGGCCTGCTCGCGTTGAGCCGTGGAGATGCCCCACCCAACCTCGTCAACCCGGAGGTACTCCAACATGGCTGATCTGACAACATGACAGCTTCACCCGGCTCATCCTCAGCTTCCGACTCGCCTCCGGCACCGGGCGCACCCTCGACGACCCCCGAGGTTATCCTCGCGACCGCCCGTACGATGCTCGCCGACGGCCTGGTGGAGGGAACCTCGGGAAACATCTCCGGGCGCCTTGCTGATGGCACGATCTGCGTGAGTCCGTCGTCGGTGCCCTATGACACGATGACCCTCGATGACCTGGTGACCGTGTCACTCGATGGAACGGTCGTCTCTGGAGCGAGATCTCCCACCACCGAGAAGGATCTCCACCTGGGAACCCTGCGCGCTACCCCGAACTCGGGTGTGTGATCCACACCCATGCGGTTCACGCAACCATGTTCGCGCTCGCGCACGAGCCCATTCCGGCGGTGATTGAGGAAGTGGTGGTGTACGTGGGTGGTGATGTCCTGTGCTGCGACTACAGAGGGACGGGCACGGTAGAACTCGGAGAAGAGGTCGCAGCGCACCTGGCGGACCGCGGAGCGGCGCTGCTGGCGAACCACGGGTTGGTCACCGCTGCGGCCACTCCGGCGAAGGCGCTACACCTGGCGGCGCTGGTTGAGCGGACCGCCGAGATCGTGTGGGGCGCGAGGGCGATGGGTGCCACGATCCACCCGTTGCCCGACAAGGTCAACCGCGACATGGCCGGCGTCTACCGGTACGTGCGGGACAACCCGTGAGCGCAACCGCGTACTTCAACGACGACGACCGGGTGCTGGTCGCCGTGGCGCTCGACGAGTGCGTGCCGGGCGCTTCGGGTTTGGGAGCGGTCGAGTACGTCGAAGGGCTCCTGACTGCATTGGATCACGATCCGCCCCACCTCTGGGCGGCACCTGCATCGGGCACGCGGCGGTGGCACGAGATCGGCCCTTGGGAACGCCACGCGTGGACCCGACGGATCGAGGGGTACAAGGAGGTCTACCGGCGGGTCATCGCCGGTGACCCGAGAGAGCAGGACCTGGAGGTGGTGCATCACCACGCGTGTGAGGCCACCTATGGCGATCCGTCCTACGGGGGCAATCGTGACGGTCTCGGTTGGGAGCGAATCAGTTTCCCCGAGCCCATGTTCCCCCCTTCTCGTGACCCCCACATTTCGATGGTCCCTGCACCAGAGCGCCCACCAGGTTCATGAGCGGTGCGGATTGCGACGCAATCGTCGTCGGTAGCGGTCCGGGCGCCGCCACTGCGGCCGACGTCCTGACCGCAGCCGGTTGGTCGGTGATCATGTTGGAAAAGGGCCGGAACCACCTCATTTCGACCGAGGCCCCCAACGATCCCCTCGAACACTTCACGAACGATGAGATCGCTCTCGTGCAGCGCCACATGCTCGGACCCGACCCGCTGCTGGAACCACGCACATACCGTCGCGCCACGAGCGACGGCGAGCGCATGTTCACAGGCGCGGTGAACAACCTGCCTTCGACCGTCGGCGGGGGCGGGTACCACGCCGATGCCAAGCTCCCCCGCTTCAGGGAGGAGGACTTCACGCTCCGTTCCACCCGTGGTTCCATGGAAGGTGCCGATGTGCGGGACTGGCCGATCAACTACGACGACCTGGAACCCCACTACGCAGCCGTCGAGCGCATCATCGGTGTGGCCGGCGACCGGTTCGCCAATCCGTTCGCGGCATGGCGCAGCACCGACTATCCAATGGCGCCGGGGCGCGACATGGAGATGGCGCTCGTAAGCGGCGCTGCCGCTGAACGGGCTGGACTGCATCCGTACCGCGCGCCGACAGGTGCCAACAGCGTGCCCTATGACGGCCGTGCAGCCTGTGTGGATTGTGGGTTCTGCGGGCAGTACGGCTGTCCGGTGCACGCCAAAGGCGACCCGATCGCCTCGCTTCAGCGGATGTTGCGCACCGGCCGGGCACAACTCCGGTCCGAGGCGTACGTAACAGAGATCGTCCGTGACCGCGCCAACAAGCGGGCCACCGGCGTGCGCTACCTGGATCTCACCGGCTACCCGGATCCACCTCTGGTGGAACTCACCGCAGCCCGGGCGATCATCATCGCCGGAGGTGCGTTCGAGACCCCGAGATTGCTGCTACGCAACGGGATCGGTGGCGACCTCGTCGGAAGGTACCTCACATATCATTTCCAGACCTTCACGGTCGGGATGTTTCCCCGTGACACCGGCGGCGAGCGGGGCCGCGACGTGACCCACCTGCACGACGACCTGATGATCGACACGCCAGAGTTGCGCGCTGTCGCAAAGGAGGCCCACCTTCCATGGGTACGTGGTGGCGTGACCGAGCACGGTTCCGCGTCCGGCCCGGTCGCTGAAGCCATCATGTACGCGCCCGGAGCGCGCCACGACCGCATCGATGGTCGACAGCAGCCTCCGACGACGGCTCTGGGTGTTGACCGTCCAGGGCGAGGACGTCGCGCAGGCAACGAACCGGATCGACCTCGACCCATCGGTGCATGATGCCTGGGGGATGCCCTCGGGGCGTGTGACCTACTCCCCCCACCGCCACGAACTCGTCGCTTCGGAGTACATGGCCACACTTCACGAACAGGTACTCATGGATGCTGGAGCAGAAGTCGCTTTCACCGCCACCTCTCCACCACAGGAGGACATCGACCTGCACGCCCGCGTGAATCCGATCGGGTTCGCTCCTGCGAGCAAGCACGTGATGGGTACCGCCCGCATGGGGAACAGCCCGGAGACCTCGGTGGTGTCACCGGACCAACGCCTGTGGGATCTCGAGAACGTGTTGGTGTGCGACGCGTCGGTCTTCGTGACGTCCTCGGGCTACAACCCCACCCTCACGCTCGCGGCCCTCGCCCACCGAGCAGCAACCCTCCTGGCCGGGTGATCAGGAACGCTCGGAAGGGTCCTGTATCGAAACCAGATCACTCAGAGCCTCGATGAGCATCGACAGCTTCTGTTCGAGAACGTCGACTCGTTCCGTCAGGTCTTCGAGGAGCTGGGAGTCATGTCCAGATCCTCGCGCAGCCACAGAGTTGGGCGCGGGTGCGGCGAGTGCCCTCGCCTCGGGGTCGGACTCCAGCAGTTGGATCCAGCGCTGTTCCTTCTGGCCGGGTTGACGGTCCACCGGGACGACGAGCGAAATGTCGCGGCCGGGCACCGAATCATCGCCCCCGGAGAGCCGGGTGAGGACAGTCTCGACTTCGGCGGTCGAGCCGAAATGATGACTGCGGTCGGTCCGGGTCCGTAGCTCGGAGGCGGTCTGTGCGCCACGAAGCAGAAGGACTGAGATGACAGCCAGCTCGGCTGGATCCAGGCCGAGCGCCTCGTCCGCGATGTGGCGATACTTAGTGGCTCGTTCACCGTGGGCAGGATGGACGACCCTCGCGAGGCCCTTGCCCTTGAGTGCGTGCACTGTCGCTTCAACAAGTGTCCCCTCGTATTCGACGACCGGATACCGGTTCGAATTCTGATTGCATGCCGTCGTCAGGGCCTTGAGCGTCATCGGATAGCTGAGCGGCGTGGTCGCCCGCTTTTCGATCAGGCATCCGAGCACCCGTGCCTGTGGAGCGCTGAGATCAAGTTCATCGGGTACATCCGGCATCCGCTCAGGATCCCACATGCCGACACGCATCGATGCTTCTTTGTCCTCAGCGAACCTGACCTGAGTTGGGATCCACCGTCAACGAGGAAGTGGCCACGGCCTCGAAACCGGAACCTGCGTTCCAGGACCCGGCTGGCCGCGGGGCGGCGTCGAACCTCGTCCTTCTGCCGCCATCAAGGCATCGGCAGAACCGGCCACGGTCCCTTGGGCAAGCGACGTCTAGGGAGTTCTCGGGTGGGCGAGTGCTTCAGAGGTGAGGGCCAGGAACTTCCGGTAGCGCTCTCCGCACGGTTCAAGCCATGCATCGCGAGGCTCGACCCGTGAACCGATGCGCGCCCAAGCGGCGGCACCGTGCGTGCGATCGGCGAGTCCGGCCGCACAACGCGCCAGGTACGCCGCGCCCAATGCTGCACCTTCGGGGATCGCCGACACATCGACGGGTAACCCGGTGACGTCAGCTAGGGCGCACATCAGACTGCTGGATCGCGTACCACCGCCCGTCGCAACAATCCGCCTCGGCACGAACCCGGCTTCGCATGCCAGGTCGATGTGGTGACGCACGACGAAGGCTGCAGCTTCGTGTGCCGCTCGACGAACCTGCGAGGGTCCGTGATCCAGGCCGGCATCATGGAGTGAGGCCCGCAGGTCACGGCGATGCAAAGGCGTCCGCTCACCTCTCACGTATGGCAACCACACCGGAACCACAGTGGCATCAACGAAGGTCTGTGGGTCATTCAGCTCCAACGCACCCACATCCATGTCACCGATGTTTCCGTCACCGGCTGCCCTGCCGCCCATGCTCCTGTCAGCCAAGGCGCCAACTCCGGTGAGATGCATGACGCGGTCGATGAACAGCCCACCCGCGTTGCTGGGTCCGCCGATCATGTTCCGACCCGCAACGGGGTGGGGCACCGTCCAGAGACCAGGAGCGCTCAGAGGTTCTGCAGTGACAGCCCATGTGATCAGGGTCGTCCCACAGATCACCAGCACATCGCCGGGCTCATCAGCACCGGCTACGAGCTGCTCTGCCAAGCCATCAATCGTTCCGGCAGCCAGCACCGCACCCTCACAGGGCAATCCCGGGGCCACCCGACCAGCGACCTCGTTGGAGGCCACCACCCTCGGCATCTGGTGGACCGAAGCGCCAGCGCCTGAGACAAGGCCCTCATCCCAGGAGACGAGATCGAAGAGCGGGTAGGAGCTCATCGCGGTCGCTTCGTCTATGAATCCCTCACCGCAGAGCGTCTGGTTGGCGACGGCCTGAGCGGGCCAGTAGCCCGCAGCGCCGGGAGCATGGGCGGAGTGCCATTTGAGGAACGCCACCAGTTCGTCGCCGTTGCCCGGGAACAAGGGATCCGACGTCTCGTCGACCCCGCGGAAGTCGCCGTACAACAGACCCGGCCCCAGCGCCATGCCCGATTCGTCCACTGCCGCCATGGAAGGAACCATCGCACCGACACACACGGCTTCGACATCGTCGCAGGTCACTTCCTCGCCATTGGACTGGCCCAGTGCCTCGGCAACCAAGTGGAAGGCTTCGAGCACATCTGAACGCCACGCCTGGTCGGGATCGTGCTCGAAAGTGCCTTCGGGCGAGGTGATCAACCGGTGGGCCACCCTCGCAGTCGCGAGCACGGTGCCGGCAGAGTCCGCTGCCACAGCCTTCACCGACGATGTGCCGATGTCGATACCCACCGTCACTGTCCCGTCGGTCACTTCCACAGCACCATTCGACGTTTCTGACACGGGCGTCAGCCTATGTGCTGCGATGGTACGTTCTGCCTCATGTCCGCCCAGGTGGCCCACCGATGAGAGCGCTGGTGTTCGGCGTCGCACCTGATCCGTGGACCCCGCCACCCGGAGCCACACAGTCAGTGCTCGATTTGGCCAACGCCCCGGTCGCCCTGCGTGATGTTGCCGACCCACGGCCCCTTCGCGACGACTGGGTCGTCACACGTCCGCTGCTCACGGGGATCTGCGGTTCGGACTCAAAACAGATCCTCGGCGACTTCGGCGAGGGTGATGCCGACAATGCGTTGAGCGGTATGTGCTCTTTCCCACAGGTCATGGGCCACGAGGTGGTTGCCGAAGTGGTCGAACTGGGGTCGGCGGCGAAAGGGGTCGAGGTCGGGCAACGGGTTGTGCTCAACCCCTGGCTGAGCTGTGTCCCCCGAGGGATCAGCCCGGTGTGCCCTGCGTGTGCAGCGGGCGATCTCAGTCTCTGCTGGAGCTTCACAACCGGTTCGATCAGCGCCGGAATACATACCGGAACATCACGTGACGCATCCGGTGGCTACGCCGAGCTCATGCCCGCTCACCCGTCGATGCTCTTCGCAGTGCCCGACGTGATCAGTGACGCTCAAGCAGTGATGGCCGATCCGTTCTCGGTGTCTCTGCACAGCATCACACGCCACCCACCGCCATCCGGTTCTCGGGTGCTCATCTGGGGAGCAGGTTCCCTGGGACTATGCGCGTTGGCGATCCTGCGGGCCCTGTACCGCGACCTGCAGATCGCAGTGGTCGCCCGATTCGATGCCCAGGCCGCTCTCGCAGAAGCGATGGGAGCGGACCACATCGTGCGTCCCGGCTCACAGGTCGAGCTCGTCGAGAACCTGGCCCGATGGTCGGGCGGAGTCCTCAAAGCCACCATGGACGGACTCGACGGTCTTCCGATGTGTCTACCCGGAGGAATCGACGTCGCCTACGACACGATCGGCAAAGGTGAGACCTTCGAGGTGGAGGTTCGCGTTCTGGCGGGCGCGGGGCACCTTGGTCGATCAGTGGGGTGCACGCGCCGACACGCTGGGAATCAAGTCCCCAGTACTTCAAGGAAGTAGCGATGGTCGGGTCCAACGCGTTCGGTATCGAGGAGGTGGCCGGCGTCCGCCGTCACGCTATCGCCCACTACCTGGACCTCGCGGAACGAGGCGACGTCGATCTCAGCACGATGCTCACCCACACCTTCCCGCTGGACGACTGGCGCTCAGCTTTCACAGCCCTCGCCGACCAGGCGACAAGCGGCGCTGTGAAGGTCGCCATCGATCCCCGGGGTACAAGTTCATGACCGACCCAGAGATCACCTCCCACCGGCTCCACGATGCTCTCGACGCCGATGAGATTCGTCGTGCCGTCGAGGCAGTGCGGGCAGATCCCCGGTTCGCCGAAGGACCCTGGTTCTCGATGGTCACGCTCGAGGACCCACCCGGGAGCGGTCCCGAACACGCCGACAGACGAGCCCGACTGGTCATGGTCGACCGCCCCGACGCGTCGCTCATCGAAGCCATCGTGGATCTGGGTACGATCGAAACGATCCTCGGATGGGAACGTATCGAGGAAGCCAGGCCGGCGGTCGGTATGGGCGAGTCGCTGATCGCCATCGCAGCACTCCACGAGAACGACGACTACCGAGCCGCTCTGGCACGCCGTGGCATCACCGACCTGGAGCGGGTCCAGGTTGATCCGTGGCCAACCGGGAACTTCTCCAACCCGATCGAGGAAGATCGTCGGATCGCCCGTTGCGTCAGCTTCTACCGCGCCGCGCCTGCCGACAACGGCTACGCGCGACCTATCGAGGGTCTCCAGGCTCTGGTCGACATGGCCCGAGGAGAGGTGCTGGAGGTAATCGACCTCGGAGTTGTGCCCGTCCCCGAGGAGCACGGCAGCTATCTGCCCGAGGACAACCAGCCACTGCGACCTCGACTCGCGCGTCTCGACATCACCCAACCGGACGGACCAGGGTTCACCGTCGACGGACATGTGATCCGTTGGGACCGCTGGTCGCTGCACGCTTCACTCGATCCGCTCGAAGGACTCGTCCTGCACGATGTCGGCTATGAGGACGGCGGACGGACCCGTCCGATCCTGCGGCGCGCCTGCCATCAGTGAAATGGTCGTCCCATACGGAGACCCCGATCCCAACCATGGATGGAAGAACGCATTCGACGTCGGTGAGTGGGGTCTGGGCCGTTTGGCGAATTCGCTCACGCTGGGATGCGACTGTCTCGGCGAGATCCGGTACATGGATGCCGTCGTGGCCGACGAATCCGGCAGGCCGTACACCATGCACAACGTGATCTGCATCCACGAAGAAGACTTCGGGATCCTGTGGAAGCACGTCGACCTGTTCACCGGACGGGCGGAGGTGCGTCGCTCACGTCGCCTGGTGGTCTCATCGATCGCAACCATCGGAAACTACGAATACGGCTTCTACTGGTACTTCTATCTCGACGGGTCAATCCAGTTGGAGGTGAAACTGACGGGCATTCTCTCGACCAAAGCCATCGAGCGGGGGACGCGCGATCCGTACGCAACGACCGTTGCACCGGGACTCGCCGCACCGATTCACCAACACCTTTTCTGCGCACGCCTGGACGTATCGGTGGACGGACCGGTCAACGAGGTTCACGAACTCGACGTGATCGCTGAGCACGAAGACCAGGCATTGTCCGTGGGGCAGGTGGAGAGTCGCGAAGGCGCTGCGCCACGCGATCATGCTTTCCGCTCGGTCTCCACACGCCTCGACCATGAGCTGGCAGCGATCCGCGACGTGGACACCGCCCACAGCCGAACGTGGGCGATCGTGAATCCCAACGTCTCCAATTCAGTGGGCGAGCCGGTCGCCTACCGACTCTCGACAGGACCAACTCCCACATTGCTCGCGTCGCCCGGAGCAAGCGTGTCCCAACGTGCCGGCTTTGCGCGCCACAACCTGTGGGTCACTCCCACGAGCGCCGATGAACGCAGGGCGGCGGGCAACTATCCGAACCAGCATCCCGGTGGCGACGGCCTGCCCAGGTGGACCCGGGCGGACCGGCCCCTGACCGACACTCAGATCGTGGTGTGGCACACGTTCGGAGTCACTCATCTGGTCCGGCCCGAGGACTGGCCGGTCATGCCTGTGGAAGTATGCGGATTCAGACTGAGCCCCTGGGGGTTCTTCACCGAAAATCCGGCGCTGGATGTACCGCCTGAACCCGATCACTGCGACTGACACCGTCTTGTGGGGCGAGAATCACTGCAGCTGTATGGCGCTCTCGACGGCTCAGCCTGCAACTCCCCGCTCGGCGATCTCGGTGGCCGCGTCGGCGGTGGAGCCCTGCCAACGAACAGTCCCGTGCCGCATCAACACCGCGGTGTCACAGAGCTCCAGAGCGTGCGTGATGTGCTGTTCGACAATCAACAGAGCGGTCCCGGTAGCGCGCAACGACTTCAGGTTCTCGTAGACGCCATCGATGACGAGCGGCGCCAGTCCGAGCGACAACTCGTCGGCAATGAGCAACTTCGGGCGCTCCACGAGCACGCCGCGCCATCGACAGCATTCGCTGTTGGCCGCCCGAGAGTGTTCCTGCGATCTGATTGCGGCGGTCGCCCAACACCGGAAACAGCGTGTAGGCCTCGTCCAGAGCCGCCGCAACGCCACGACGCCCCGCGAGATGCGAAACGAGAGTGCCAGGTTGTCAGCCACCGAAAGCGTCGCGAACACCGAACGCCCTTCGGGCGCATGCGCTATTCCTGCCCATGCGAACTGGTACACCGCGCGCCCCGTGTAGGGGTCACCCTGCACCCAGACCGATCCCTGCGTCGGCTTCACGAGGCCACTCGCAACCCGGGCGACGGTGGTCTTGCCGCTGCCATTGGAGCCCAGCAACGCCACTGCGCCACCGGGCTCGATGAAAAGCGACACGTCGAACAGAGCCTTGAACGGACCATAGGAAGCAGACACCGAGCGCAATTCCAGCACACTCATGCCGGTTCTCGTATCATGATCGGGCCGCCGAAGATCCGAGGTAGGCAACGCGCACCTCGTCGCTCTCGATCACCTCAGCGGTCAGCCCCTGCCCTATGAGAGCACCGGAATCCATGGCGTAGCAGCGGCTCGTGAACTCCTTCACGAAGTCGACGTCGTGTTCCACCAACAACACCGCAAAGCCCTCCTCGGACTGCACCTCCCGCAGGCTCCGAGCCAGATCCTCGGTCTCGGCCTGATCCAGTCCGGAGGACGGTTCGTCCAACAGCAGGACACGAGGCTGCGTGACCAGAGCCCGGGCGACTTCGAGCAATCGACCCCTGCCGAGGCTCAGGTGTTCACTCGGCTCGTCGGCCAGATCCTCGAGCCCCAGCATCTCGAGCATGCGATCGCAGTTGGCAATCTCATCAGCGGTGGGTTTGCCTCTACCCAAGAGGTCCTTCCACAGGCGACCGTCACCGCGTCGGTAACGTTCTGCAACCAGCAGGTGTTCACGCACTGTCGCCTCGGCGAACAGCTCGATACGTTGGAAGGTACGCCCCATGCCCAGGCGGGCTCGTTGGTACAGAGGGAGGTCGGTGACATCGCGACCGTCGACTTCCACGCGACCGCGATCAGCTGAGATCACGCCCAGGAGACAGTTGAACAGCGTCGTCTTTCCGGCTCCGTTGGGTCCGATGAGGCCGACCCGTTCACCCGGACCCACTTCCAGGTCGACGTCGATCAGCGCGTAGATCCCGTCGAAGGAATGCGACATTCCGCTTGCTGCCACGGCTGGGACGTCCGAAGTCGTCGCTGTGGTTGTCGACGAACTCATGGCGCCACGTTCTGGTCGACGGGATGTTCCGTAACAACGACCTGGCCTGTCGAATCCGCCCGACGCGCAGAGAGCCATCGATCAACTCGTTGGGTGGCCTTTCGCTTGGCGTTCTCCACAAGTCCTTCGGGATGACGGGCGAACTGCATGGCACCGAGGCCGAACAACACGAACACCCACGCGCCCGAGATCGGGAAGAACGATGGAATGCGGTCGGGACTTCGGAGGACCCAACCGAGGAACGCTCCACTCAACACCACTGCGTCGAGGAGCCCGAAAGCCACCCCGGCCTGCATCGCGCCTTCGACAGTGCGCGCTCCGAGCGTCACCACCAGCACCAGCCAGAAGAGGCTCGCGAAGGGACTGAAGTTGGACGAGTAGTTCACGTTCTGTTGCTGGATCGACAACAGTGCGCCCCCGACTCCGGCGATGAACGCCGAGACGGCGAATGCAGTGATCCGCGCCCGTCCTGGCGAGATGCCGATGGATTGGGCGCCCAGGCTGCTACCCCTCAGAGCCCGCAGGCTCTGACCCACTGTGCCTGCACGTATTCGGACCACCGCCATTGCGGTGATTCCCAGCACGACCAACGCCAGCGCCAGGAACAAACGGTTGTCGGTGAAGTCGAGGGGGCCGACAGTCGGCCGGGGGACCCGGGTCCCCTCAGCCAAAGCGGTGGCGCCCCCGCCCACCCATGAGAACTTCACCATGATCGAATCGAAGAAGTACGCGAAAGCCAGGGTCGCTATCGAGAGCCAGATGCCTCCGAGACGCAATACCGGCAGTGCCAACAGCGCTCCAACCGCGGCTGCGATCACGCCGCCGAGAATCATCGCTGGCAATACCGAGATCCCGAGTTGGCTGGAGAGTTGAAACACCGTAAATCCGCCGATCGCGGCGAAGGTTCCCTGGCATAGCGAGATGTCACCTGCGAAACCCGTGATGACGGTGATCGACAAGAAGATGACAGACATGACCACGGCTTGGGTCACGAGGAACATCCAGAAGTCATCGGCTCGCAGGAACACGACGAGGCCAACGAGGATGAAGAACACCGTCCAGAACGCCCTCGTCATGGTGGTCAGTTGCGGACTTCTGCTCAACGCTGTCAGCGCGGGTGGAGGCGGGTCGACTCCCGATAGTGGGTCCTCGGCGGCATGAGTCCTTCTGATCGCCGGCCAGAGAACCAGCACCGCGAAGAGCACCACGAACGGGATGGCCGGAGCGACGTTCTCCTGAATGGTATTGAGCCACGGGAGCGTCCCCGACCAGCGCGGAAGGAAGGTCTGCAGGACAGCGATCAGCCATCCAAGACCGAGCCCACCCAGGAGCGCTCTTGGGAGGTCGACCAGGCGGCCGATCGCTGCCGCGGCAGTCGCGATCACAACCAGGTTGAAGAAATCTGTGGCGCTCAGAGTGTTGAAACGGGGGGCG
Source organism: uncultured Microthrixaceae bacterium (assembly GCA_963805905.1). Classification (GTDB taxonomy): domain Bacteria; phylum Actinomycetota; class Acidimicrobiia; order Acidimicrobiales; family Microtrichaceae; genus JAMLGJ01. Next base: position 387,125 of record CAWDVV010000001.1, on the reverse strand, counting down.
ATGAGCACTCCGGCGAGACCGGCAGAAAAGCCCCGAGAGCGCCCAGGAGAATGCTGACACGCGGTCTGCACGCACTCCGTTCAGTTCGGCCATACGCGGGCTCTCCACCACCGAGCGCATCCGCAGCCCGATCGCGGTGTGGCGGAACATGGCTGACAGTGCCGCCATAGCGAGGAGTGCGACCAGGATCGCGGTGAGTTCGTCGCGGCTCAGTGCATAGACCCCGAAGGGGTCATAGAACACCGTGGCGCCACCCGGAACGATACCCACCGGGGTCTGGCCGGCAACTGCTTCGAATCGAACGAGGAGGTCGAACAGCGAAGGAAGCGCGACCGCCAGACCGATGGTCACCACCAGCTTGGCTGCCGGCGAGGCGGTGCGCAGCTGACGGAACACCAACCGGTACAACACCAGGCCCAGCGCTGGAGCAACGATGAACACCGAGAGCACGACCGCCGGAAGTGTGGACCATCCCCAGTTGATGCGCGCCTGAAAGTACAACGCAGCCGAAACGTACGCCTGAGCGCCCAGAGCCAGATTGAAGACTCCGGAGGTCTTGTAGGTGAGGACCAGACCGAACGCAAGCAGCGCGTACACGGTCCCGGGAGGGGTGCCCTGAAGGATCGCCCGCAGGAAATCCGATCCGAATGAAGTGGCGACGATCACGGAATGGGCCCGCCGAAGCTCACTCGAAGTCGGTCGCTTCGGGTTCGGACCAAGCCATATCCTCGCCATCCCAGCACAACCAGGGTTTGGTCTTCGAGTCGAAGACCTTGAACTTGCCCTTGTCGACCTTCACCAGCGCCGAGCAGTCTTCGTCTGCGACGCCCTTGCGGGTGGCCTGCGTGTACGGGGTGTGCGCGTTGCCCCAGTCGATGGAACTGAGCAGACCGTCGGCGGTGAAATCGGTGATCTCGTTGGTCGCCTTGATCACCTTGGCCCGATCGAAATCCGGACCAGCCGCCTTCAGTCCTTCATATGCAAGCGAGGCGTTGATCCACCCGACCATGGCGAGTTCCGTCGGCTCGTAGCCCTCATTCTTCATCCACTTCTTGAAGTCGTTCATCGCGGAGTCACCCGGATCTGCCTCGATCGGGCGGAACTGGACCTCCACCACGTCGCCATCGAAGAGGTCACCTGCGCTCGCAACCGCTGCCTGGTCATAGGAGTTGGGGTGGTACAGCACCACGTCGGACATGTCTTGACGTTGGAGCTCCTGGGCGAGGGACTTCATGGCGTTCAGGTCGAAGCAAGTCGCGATGAAATCGACACCCTTGTTCTTCATCTCCGTGACCTCCGGACCGAGTCCATTGGGAAGGCCGTACGGGAGGTTGTCCTTGAGGTAAGCCATCCCGACACCGGTATCGCCTTCGTACATCTCCAACGAGGCGGCAGCGGAATCCGCACAGACCTTGGAACTCTGGGACGCGCTGTAACCCAGCACACCGGCTTTCGTCGCCCCTACCTGCTGGGCGACATACGGAAGTTTCTGCCGGGTGCAGTCGAGACACCTGATGACCGTGCTCGGGAACACCGCATCGCGGTTCGCAGCAGCCGCCGCGTCAATCCCCCAGGTGTACGTGGGTATGCCCGCGTCGTTCAGATCGCCCCATCCCTGTGGGAGCAGCGAGGCCTCGAAGGTGCCGAAGACCGAGTTGTCGGAGACGAGCCCCAGGGCGACCTTCTGGTTCTGTCCCAGCTGATCGTCGATCGTCTCTCCGACAACGAGCTTGCGGCCATAGATTCCGCCATCGGAATTGCGGTACGCGAAGTAGGCGTCGATCCCCTGTTCGTAGCAATCCAGGATGCAGGTCCCGAGGGGGTTGTTCTCCTTGGTGCCGACGACAGTGTAGGAGATCTCATCGTCGGTGACTCCCGGGACGCCGGTGATCGTCTCGGACGAACCCTGATCGGCGCCGCCGCTCGTGGGAGTGGCATCGTCGGAGGAAGTCTTTGCGTTGCCGCAACTCGCAGCAACCAGAACCAACGCAATCAAGCTCGCAACGCACCGCCCGGTAACCCGTGCCACTTGTAGTCCTCGATTCCTTGCGCCCTTGTGTCCCACGAATCGCTCTCCTGCAACGAGAGGACCCGATCCCCCAGCTCTCGAAACCCCACGCCGATAGTTGACGGAGAAGTTAGATTGAGCGTAGCCGAGCGCCGCGTACGCAGGAGGGTGAAACGATGCAACCCGATCCGGCACGAGCCGAACGTGTTGATACGGCCAGTTTCGCACTCGATGACCGCACCACAGCTCTTGTCACGGGTGGATCCTCAGGCATAGGCGCGGCCACCGCCGTGGCACTGGCCGAGCGCGGCGTTCGAGTGGGCATGGTCGCCCGCCGTGAGGATCGACTCGGCCAGGTGCTCGAGAGGTGTCGTGTCCATGTACCCGACTGCACCATGTGGGCAGCCGATCTCTCCGATCCTGATGCTGCAGCGGAACTTGCACTCAACGCATGGGACGAGCTGGGTTGTGTCGACGTGCTCGTCAACAACGCGGCGGCACCGATGCGACGATCTGTCCAACACATCACTCCAGCCGAGATCAGCGCAACGATGACCCTCAACTTCGAGTCCCCTGTGCGCATGACGCTCTCGCTACTGCCGCGGATGTTGGCCCGCGACGCGGGAGTTATCGTCAACGTGGCGAGCTTCGCAGGTCGCGTTGGCGTCAAGGGTGAAGCCGCCTACTGCGCCTCCAAGTTCGCCCTGAGCGGTTGGAGCGAGGCGATGGCGCTCGACCTGTGGCACACGGGCGTGGCGGTGCGCCTCATCCAACCGGGTGCCATCGACACCGAGATCTGGGAGCAACCCGGCAACGACGATCCGCTCTACGACGGCGAACTCGAGCCCGTCGACACCGTGGCCGCTGGCATCATCGCTGCAATCGAGGGCGACTCGTTCGAACGCTACCTGCCCGACATGGGTTCGATCTCCGAATACAAGACCGCCCACATCGACGAATTCATGGCGGGAGCAATGGCTTTCGCCGACCAACGTGACCCCGAGTCTCGCTCGTCCCTCAGGCCCTGACCGCCCGGCCCATAATTGCACTGCTTTGTGGGGCCTGCATCGCGCTGAACGGAATGCAGGCCCCACAAAGCCACGAGGTCGTGGGAACATGACCGGATGCAGCTAGGTGACACAGCCAACGAATCAGCAGCGGCGAACGGGAAGCCACTCGACGGGATCCGGGTGTTGGCAGCGGAACAGATGCAGGCGTTGCCGTTCGCCACCCAGCTACTGGCTCGTCTGGGCGCCGAGGTGATCAAGGTCGAACACCCGGTCCAGGGCGAGTCGGGCCGCGGGGCATCGCCTTCGATCACCGACCCGTACGGCCGGGCGATGGGAGCGACGTTCCTGCGCAACAACCTCAACAAGCGCTCCGTGGGTCTGGACCTGAAGTCTCCCCGGGGTAGGGAACTCTTCACCGCACTCGCCGGCAAGGTCGACGTCGTGGGCGAGAACTTCAAGGCGGGCACCATGGATCGGCTCGGACTCGGCTACGAGGACCTGGCCCAGAAGTGGCCGCAGTTGATCTACGTTTCGGTCTCGGGGTTCGGCAACCTGGGCGACTCCCCCTACCGGAGCTGGCCCGCCTATGCGATGGTGCCCGAAGCCATGTCCGGGCTCTACGAGTACTCCCGGGTCGGAGAGGAGCCTCCGCGCGTGATACCCGCCGGAGCCCTGGGTGACATCTCCTCCGCGCTGTTCGCCGTCATCGGCATACAGGCCGCTCTGCGCCACCGTGAGCGAACGGGCAGGGGTCAACTCGTCGACATCGCCATGCTGGATTCAATGCTCGCGATGAGCGACATCGTCACCAACTTCTGGTCGCTCGGTCAGCGCGAATCACCTCCCAAGGCTCTCCTGGGATCGTTCCGGGCAAGCGACGGCTGGTTCGTCATGCAGGTCGCCCGCGAGCACCAGTTCTCGGCGTTGGCCGAACTGATAGGTGAACCCGGGTGGACCACCGACGAGCGCTTTGAGACCCGCGTTGGTTGGGCCAGCCACACCGAGGACGTGTTCCGACCGGCAATCGAACGCTGGGCAGCGACGCGAACCCGCATCGAGGTCTGCGACGCACTCGGCGCGGCGAATATCCCCACAGGGCCATGTTTCACCGCCCCCGAGGTGATCGAGGACGACCACGTCGAGCGCCGCAACATGCTCGTGGAGATGGATCGGCCCAACGGCGACGGCGACCCGGTACTCATCCCGGGAAATCCGGTCAAACTCTCGGATGTCGCCGAAGGACCCGAGACCCGCGTACCATGGGTGGGCGAACACACCGCCGAGGTTCTTCGAGAAGAACTGGACCTCGACGAACAAGACCTCGATTCACTCCGCGATGACGGAGTGATCGCCTGAGGTCGGTCAGTTCGGTGCAGTGCCGTCCGTTCGTTTCAGGACCCAGCCATCGGGCGCATAGACGGTCGGGACGCAGTCGGTGTAATTGATGGAATGCGGTAGTTCAAGGTCCGTCGTTGAGATCGTCGTTGGCACCGCGGGGGTCACCTGTGCCCATCCGATTGAAGCGCTCTGACGAGAGAATCTCCTTTTGAGGATGGAAACGTAGTCCGAGGTGGCACCATCGTCGATCGAATTCGGAATCTCGACGGACGTGATACATGCGGCATCGCGGCTGACCGGCCTTTCGGGCGCTACAGAATCGTCGAGCATCCTCAGCGTGAGCCCCGGTGAACCATCTGGGAACTCTGCAGACAATGCGACGATCCTGCCATCGCCAACCTCAGCAGATACCGGTCCGCAGATAGCGGGCATGTAGTCCGACTCCACAGGATTCTGCAGTTGCCGCGTGTTGCACCAGTTGTGGCCGAGTAGTTCGTAGCGAGAACCACGGACCGTCACTTCATACTCATTGGCCAGAATGTGGAGCAACCCGGTGACCGGGTCGACGTTGTGATACCTCTCGGCCGGCATCATCCATGAGTCCCGCCAGAGCTCACTTGTCCCGTCATCCCAGAGGAAATCGACGCGACCGATCGGACGGTGGACGACGCGACCGCTGCCGGATCCTTTCGGGGGCGACCATGGCTCCTCTCTTTCAGGATCCGCTGCAAGTTGGACGTCCGCTGTCCAGGAACTCAGCAGCATCGTGAGCGCGGCGGCGCTGAGAACCGATTTCGGATCGGAAGGGTCATCCGGCACCAGGGGTTCGGCTATGTCATCGGGTCTGGGGATCCAATGCACCTCGCCGACGGACCCCTGGGCCGGAACCGAGGTCGTGGTTGCCTGGTCCGCGGCTGGTGTGGTCGAGTTAGGTGCAGAAGCAGTGGAACCAACCGACCCCGGCTCTTCGCCGGAATCAGCTGAAACAGGGCCCCTGGCTCCACATCCGGTCGAGACCAGAGCGGCCGCAGCCACCCAGACGACCACGCCGACAACACAGCAAAGCCCTGTGCGGTCTGACGAGCTGGAACTCACACGACTATTTCACCACGGTCAAGGCCATCGACGGGTCGAACTTGACGAAGTACACCGAGGCCGAACGTCCACCATTGGTCGACTCATGGCCCGCTGCGAACGAAGCGAAGATCGCCCGGGGAAGCCCATCGGTATCGGTGAAGAAACTCATCGCCCCGGGGCCGCTACGACCGTGCGAGGATGCCACCCACGGACCCGACGGATCCGAAAAGCACGGGCCGGTCGGCGTGGCGCAACGAGCGATACCCGTCGAGTACCGACCCTCGAACCAGCGACCTGCCGAGTAGGTCAGCACGTAGTTCTTCCTCACCGGGTCGAACAGCATCGCGGGTTGTTCGATGAAGTGGTACTCCCAGGGGTGCTGACGCTTCAACAGCGCCACCGCACCACCCGCCGCATTCGCTCTGCCATCGAGCGGGATCGTGTGGATGGGGCTCTCTGTATCGCCGAATGCCACAAGCAGATATCGATGTCCCGATGCATCCGTGAACAGCTCCGGGTCGAGGGCGCCCCCGACCCCACCGATGCCACAGTTCCAGGGCCCTGCTTCGGCAACGAAGGGTCCAGCGGGCGAGTTGGCCCAAGCCCGACCGATGCACTGAGGGTTGTTGCGTTGGGGCGGGTTGCGACGATCGGCCGAGAAGAACATGACCCAGCGATTGCCGAACTTGCCCACAGTGGGCGCCCAGAGTTGGGTGGACGAAGCGGCCCACGGCGGCTTGTTGGGCATCCCCTCATGGGTGTGGCGGTTCTTGTCGCTGAGCGAGTAGGCGCGATCGATGTTGTCGGTCACGAACACCGGCGCTCGCAGATGGCTGTTCGAGCCGTAGATGTAATAGGTACTGCCGGCCCGGACAACCGAAGGATCTGACGTCTCGGGGAATCTCACGGCGTCGACAGACTTCAACTTCGTGACCGGCCCGAGACAGCTCGCCGACAGCATGACGAATGCCCCTGCGAGCGACGCCAGCGCGGCAGTGCGAGTGATCCGACGACGCCTCCTGCGCGGAGGCACCCCATCGTGGCGCCGCGCAGTTTCCGTTACCTGAACCATTGTTTCCTCGACCATGACGACGACGATACAGCGAACTGATTGTCCTGGCGCACGAACGTGCATCAGGACAATCAGAATGCGATGGTCAAGTGGAAGTGTCCCAGCAGATGTGCCTCGGCCTCATGCATGTTGACGACCTGTAGATACACTCTCAACCGCTTGGCCTGGTCGGACCCAAGGAGTCTTTGTTCGTTCGTCAGTCGAGGACGGCCGCGGCAACGATGGCCTCGCAACGCCTGGTGTCGTTGTAGGACAACTGCAGCGCCTTGGCCCGACGGAAATAGAGCTGGATCTCGTACTCGAGGGTGAATCCCACGCCGCCGAAGATCTGCTGGGCCATGGCGGTGCTGTCACGGTATGTGTTGCACACGAACAGCTTCGCCATCGCTGCGAGCTTCTCCGCATCGTCCTTGTCGTTGTCGATCGCCCACGCTGCCTCATAGGTGATCAACTTGGCGCCATCAGTCGCTGTACGAGCGTTGGCCATGTCGTGTGCCAGCGCCTGGAACGCACCGAGAGGCTTGTCGAACTGTTCACGGTCCTTGGAGTACTGGACGGTGATGTCCAAGGCATACTGGGCTCCACCGGCGGCATACGCGGCCGCGAGTGTCATGGCATCGACCATCATCGCCGACCAGGTGGCCCAACCGCTGCCGACTTCTCCGATGCGATCCGACTCCGCCACGGCCACGTTGTCGAACTCCACGCGGAACTGGGCGTCCGAGGAGATCGAGTGACGCTGGTCGATGCTCACGCCCGATGCACCGGGATCCACGAGGAACAGGTCCACATCGGTTTCACCATCGCCGGTGCGCGCGAGCACCACAAGCTTGTCGGCCGCGGCCGCGAAACGAACGAGGATCTTGGTCCCCGTTAGCACGAATCCACGGTCGGAACCCGCCGATGCACGCATCTGCACACCTCGGGGCCCATAGGAATTGTCGGGTTCCAGCCACGCCGGCGCCACGATCGTCTCACCCGAGGCGATGCCACCCAAGAGCTCGTCGCGCTGGGTATCGGACCCTGCACGCAGGATCGCTCCGGCCGACATCACCGCCGACTCCAGCAAAGGGGTGGGTGCGACCGCTCGGCCCAACTCCTCGAAGAGCACCACGCCGTCGAGCATCGAGGATCCGGCGCCACCATATGCTTCGGGCAACATGAGTCCGATCAGTCCCAACTCGCCGAGCTGGGTCCACAACTCCGTCGGGTAGCCGCGCTCGTCATCCTCGATTTCGCGGACGGTGTCCTTGGACGCGTGCTGTTCGCACAAGCCACGCACCATCTCTCGCAGCATGTCCTGTTCTTCGGTGAATTCAAGGTTCAACATCAGTTGTTCGCCTCCGCGGAAGGTTTCCAGTTGTCACCCCGGCGGGACCAGGGATTGTCGTTGTCATCTTTGGGCACGGCCACCCGGGCGGTGCAGGTGGTGGCCACCCGAGGGTCACCCGGAACGGTCTCATCCGAAACCGCTGCGTCAACACCGGCTACCGCCGTGAGGGTTATCTCCAGACTCGCCCATGCACATCCGACCTCATCGGTGGATCTGTCGGTCACACGCCCGCTGAAGGTCATCTCATCGCCGGGGAACACCGAATCGCGCATCCGGAACTTCATCTGCCCGAGCCGGCCCCGTGGACCGGTCCAATCGGTGATGTAGCGCTCGATCCAGGCCGCCTGGTTGGGCGTGTTCAGGAAGATGTCACGCACGCCATTGCGTACGGTCGCGAACTTGTAGTCGTGATGCATCGGACGCCAGTCACGACTCGCCAGCGCACCCAGGACAACGAGTGTCGGGGTCACCTCAACGGCCAACTCGGGCAGCTGATCGCCGACCGCCACAGCAGCGAAGCGCAGGTCAGGGCCCTCTGATGTCGGACTCACTTGTCACCCTCCCGTCGGTAGCCGAAACCGGTATAGGACTCGATGCCCACCAGAACGTCGTCCTGATTGCGGTACTCCACGTCGATCACCCAGAAACGCCCGCTACCCAGCTTGGTGGTCTTGGGACCCGATACCGAACGCAACACCTGCGCCTGGCTGATCACATCACCGGGTCGTACCGGTTCGTGGAAAGTGAGGGTGTTGTCGGTCATCACGGCCTCGGGTAGACCGAAACGTTCCTTCAGATCGAAGTGCGCCTTGAGGGCGACCTGTTCACCATCGGCCCCGGGTTCCCAGTAGTGCGGGCGCATCCAGAGCGAGAGCGTCGTCGGCAGCGCAGTCCTGCCGTGGGTCAGCTCGTTCGCGGTCGCATCATCCCAGTAGAGGGGGTTGGCGTTCTGGGTGGCCGCGAGGGTGTTGTCGGTGAAGGCCTGCTCCACGACGAAGTTCGCCGTCTGGGGATACTGCGGTTCACCGATTAGCGCAGCTATGTCGTCGGGTACTCCATCGTCCACCGCGGCGCTGCCATCCACTGACCCACCGCTGTGGGCATCGTCTTGCGTGCTCACGCGACCACTCCTTGTTCTACGAGTTCGTTCACCTTCGCGACCTCGAGTCCCGCCGCCACGAGCAGGTTGGCCGTGTCTGTGACCGCCGGATCCCGGACTTCATATGGGCCATCGCTCTCAACAGTGCCTGCCCAGCCGGGAGCCGATTGGCGGAACAGCCCAGCTGTGGCCGACACGGCATCCACCACCAGGTTGCGGGCAACCGTGTGAGGATCCTCGACGGCTTCGGAGACCGTGTTGACCGGTGCCACACAGGTGTCCGCCGGGCCCAACAGGGCGACCCAGTGGTCGCGCACCTCGGTGCCGAAGACCTCCGAGAGCGCTGAGCGGATCTCGTCCTGCGCGGCGTCGTCGGTCTGGGAATCCGTGTACTGCGACAGCCCGAGCAGTTCGCACAGGTTCGCCCAGAAGCGCGGTTCGATCGCACCGACCGAGATGTACCTGTCGTCGGAGCAACGGTACGTGTCGTAACACGCGTACCGGCCTGTGAGGATGTAGTGACCCGGACCAGGCTCGGTACCCGTCGCGAGGTACTCATCGACGAACAGCGACATCATCGTCACCGCACCGTCCGCTATCGACACGTCAATGTGTTCGCCCTGGCGGGTGTGTTCGCCCTGGCGGGTGTGTTCGCCCTGGCGGGTGTGTTCGCCCTGGCGGGTGTGTTCGCCCGACGGGCCTTCTTGGGTGGTCTCGCGATCGCGACGCAGGAGGGCGGCCATGATCGCCATCGCCGCCTGCATGCCGCCCGCCGCTATGTCGGCCACCGTTGCGCCGGGCAGTGCAGGGCGGCCATCGGCCTGACGACCTGAGCAGTCGAGGAATCCGGAGTTGGCCAGATAGTTGATGTCATGTCCTGCCCAGTCTCGCCGCGGTCCGGTCTGTCCGTACCCTGTCGTGGAACAAAGAATGATCCCCGGGTTCACCTTGCGCAGCGCCTCGTAGCCGATGCCGAGGCGGTCGACCACACCGGGACGGAAGCTCTCGATCACGACGTCGACGCCTGCGACCAGTCTCAGGAACGCCTCGCGACCGGCCCCGGCTTTGAGGTCGAACAGAGCCCGCGTCATGCCCCGGTTGCCCGAGTACGCATAGTAGGGCGGCGTGATCTGCACTCCCCCGGCTCTGGGGACCGCGCCGACCTTGGTCACCGAGGCGCCGTAGTCAGCCAGAATGCGCGAGGCCCGCGCACCGGGACCGACCGTCGCCAGATCGAGCACCCGGACACCCTCCAGCGCGCCGACATCGACGCTCATGCTCACGCCCCCACCCGTTCTGAGCGCTGTGGCGGTGACCAGTGCACCGCCACAGCGCTCAGAACGGCTGTAGGCAGGTCGGCGGTGGGGCCGGGGCCCGCGCCGACACCGCGGCGAGAGCCTGCTCGGAGGGTCATCAACGGAGCCTCAGAAGTTCTTCGGCAGGCCGAGGCCGCGGCGGGCGATGATGTTGCGCTGGATCTCGGACGCTCCACCGCCGATCGTGTCGATCACCGTGTAGCGATAGGTCGACTCCGCTCTGCCCTCCATCGGAGCATCGGGGGTGCGGACCCTCATCTGAGTGCCCGGCCCGCCGATGTCCATCGAGGCGTTCGCCAGACGCACAGAGTATTCGGTTGCGAACAACTTGTACTCCGACGCCGGGACGGTCGGCGGCTGGAAGTCCTTGCCCGCCTTGGCGGCGTGTTCCACCTTGACTGCTTCGGTCACGAACTTGAGTCCCATCACCCGGGCGACCTCTGCCTCAGTGTGGAGGTTCGCCATCTTCGTGCGCACCACTGGATCGTCACGCAGAGGCTCACCATCGCGCTCGGTTTCCTTCACATAGTCGGTCAACAGATCGAGGCGCTGACGGATCGGGCTGTAGGTGAACATGGTGAAGCGCTCGAGATCGAGTGCCTGGGAGATGTAACGGAACCCGTGGTTCACCTCCCCCACGACGTACTCGTCGGGGACGAACACGTTGTCGATGAACACCTCGTTGGTACGTTCATCGCCCATGGTCCAGATGCCGTTTATCTCGACACCTTCCTGGTCGAGGGGAACCAACATGAGCGAGATGCCCAAGTGCTTGTTGGCGGGATCGGTCCGCGTGCCCAACCAGTACCACTCCGCGAAGTGAGCTGAGGTGGTCCAGGTCTTCTGACCGTTGAGTAACCAACCGGTACGGCCATCCTCGGTGGTATGGGGCTCGGCCCGAAGACGCATCGACGCGGCGTCGGACCCGGCGTTGGGCTCGGAGTAGCCGACCGCGAACTCGACGTCGTTCTCTAGGATCATCGGCAGGAACTTCTCCTTGAGGAAGTCCGAACCGTGGGCGATCAGCGTCTTGCCGATGATGCCTACGCCCTTGCCGATCTGGGGGCCGCCCTTTCCTGCGAGGGCCTCGTTGAGGATGTACTCGTAGACACCCTCCGAATCGGATCCCCCGTACTGTTCAGGCCAGGTGAGCCCCAGCCAACCCTTGTGGCCGAGCTTCTTCATGAACGCCCGACGCTTGGGAGTGTCGACGATCTGCGCCATGTTCTCGCGTGTCACATCGAACACGTCGATGTCGTCGTTCTCGGCTATGAAGGCTTCCACCTCGGCCTTGAAAGCCAGCTGATCTTCTGAGAACTCAAAGTCCATCGTCACCATCTCCACGAACGTGTGCCACACCGCATATCTGACGGGTCGTCAGATTGTAGGCCGGTCGCATGCGCCAGGCCCATCCAGGCCGCGGACAGCCGCCTACCGTGGAGGATCTGTCACCCACGGCCTCGACACCGAGATTCGCACGGAGGGCCTCCTGGATGACGTCCGCGGAACTGCCTCAGTCGGGTGGACGCGCCCCGGTGACCCCGGTGAAAAGAAGCCTCGCCATCGCACTGCGGATCGCGTCTGTCTTGGTGCCGTAGGCCTCGATGCCGTAGCGGTGGCCAGAGACATGGGCGAGCATCGCGACGAGCACGGCCGCAGTCGCGCGGGGATCGACGTCCACGGGCAGGGCACCCAACGCCTGTTGGTCCCGCGCCACATCACCGATCGCCTCGGTGAAGGGATTCAGCAGATCGATGCGCGCACCCCTGAAACGTTCGTCACCCTCGAGTGCGGCCAGATCGATCACAGCCATGAGCGAACCGTGATCGTCCCAGAACCCGAGGAAGGCCGCAGCGATGTTCTCACAGGTCTCATATGCCCCGTTCACAGTCCAGTCGCCGACCAGAACCGGAGTCGTTAGCCGCTCGCGCCCCTCGGCCACGACTTCCTCGGCCAGGGCCAACAGAGCCGCTTCGGCATCTGCGAAGTACTGGTAGAAGGTCGCGGGGGAAGTCCCTGCACCGCGTGCAACGTCCACCACCTTGAGATCGCGGTAGGTGGTGTCGGTCAGCATCGTCGCGACCTGGGCGAGGAGCTTCTGCCGGGTGGCAAGACCACGGTGGCCGGGTACGCGTCCATCGATGGCCCGCGTCTGCTCCTCATCCATCTGACTATCTGTCACATTTCCAGCGTACCGGGTGCTCAGAACAGCCCAGCCAGCAGACGGGCGAAGAGGTAGACCGAACCGATCAGAGCGATCAGGAACAGCAGGAAACCGACCATCATCGCCACCACAGAGAGCAGGAACACCCGCAGAACGGATCGCCTCGTTGCGGCACGATCCGCAAGATCGCGCTCGATGAGACGCAGGTTGCGGGTATTCGCCTTGTACCCGAGGTCGAAGAATGCTCCGAGAAACGGAACCGTGCCCACGATCGTGTCGATGCCGACATGGACCAACATCAATGTGAGTGTGGGCAGGGACACTCCGACTCCCACACCTGCGAGCACGACCACCATGGAAGCCACAAGACCGGCGGCATCACCGATTCCGGGGATGACACTCACAACGCCATCCACTCCCACCCGACGTTGACCGCCGACCGGTATCGATTCATCCAGGAACCACGCCAAGCTGCGGACCCAACCCGGCACCGGGCGACTGTTGACCTTGGGTCCGCGGTGTGCGTCAACCAGGTTGGAGAAGACCTGCGTCGTTCCACCACGAAGGCGTGACACCGAGACCACACGGGAACGTGCCACCGCCGGCTCTCCGCGGTCCGGGGAGTCGCGTTCGACCGGATGGGCCACGATGACCCCCAGATCCACGTGCTCCACAACACCTTCGCCGTCCGACATCACAAGAGTCTTGCCGACCCGACGCGGCTGCAAGCGTCGCGCTGTGCCCTCGCAGCGCCAGTCGCGCTGTGCCCTCGCAGCGCCAGTCGCGCTGTGCCCTAGTAGCGCAACCCCGGTGCCCGCGTCTTGAACACGTCGGTGGCGAGTTGCTGACCCAGCTTCGTGGCATCCCAGCGCTTCTCGCCGTTGTTGATGGTGGGGCCATCCTCCCAGCCGTGCATCAGGATGATGTTCTCGGCCACTGCACGGATCACCTGGCCGGTGACGTGCTGTGCCTCATCTGATGCGAGCCATGCCACCAACGGCGACGAGACCGAGGGATCCATGCGGTTCCACTCATCATCGGGAACGTCATCGGCTTCGATGACCTCGGGTGCACCCGGCATCGTCCCGGTGATGCGTGTAGCCGCAGCTGGGCCGACCGCGTTGACAGTGACGCCCATCTTGTACATCTCGAGGCTCAACGTCTGGGTGAGGCTCGCTATCGCGGCCTTTGCCGGTGCGTAGTTGGACTGCCCGAAGTTGCCGGTCAATCCGGCACCCGAAACGGTGTTGATGATCCGCCCACGGACCTGTTCACCGGTGGACTTGTTGAGCTGCCGCCAGTGCAATCCCGCGAACTTGCACGGCAGCCAGGTGCCCCGCAGATGCACCTTCAGGACCGCGTCGAAGTCCTCGACGGACATGTTGAAGATCGATCCATCGCGCACAATGCCCGCGTTGTTCACGACGATGTCGAGGCGACCGAGGTCGCCCGTGGCCTGGGCAACCATCGCCTCGGAGGCATCGGGGTCGGACACATCCGCGTAGTTCGAAACCGCGTTTCCCCCTCGGCTCTTGATGATGTCCACGGTCAGGTCTGCGTCACGTCCGGTTCCCTCACCGGTCACCGACCCGCCGAGATCGTTGACCACTACCGTCGCACCGTGGCGCGCCAGTTCCAGCGCGTGTCCACGGCCTATGCCGTGCCCGGCTCCCGTGACGATTGCAACCTTGCCGTCGAGCATGCCCATTGGATCTCCTAGTCAGAACCCGCTGACCCCGACACCGATGCCAGGGCACCCGCTCAACTGACGGGTCGTCAGATCCTAGGTGGCAACGGAACGACACTCCAACGACGAACACTGTGAACAGCCCACGAGAGACGCCGATGGACCCATACCTGTCGGGCGATGAACCGTTGGCGCTCCTTTCATGCGTAGCCTTGCCCGAATGCAACGCACCGCTCGGCGCGCCCCACCCACAGCACTCGCCGGGGTTTCCGGCAACCTCTGATGGCGCGTCCGCTGACCGATCACCCCGCGCGGTTCGTCGTCATGGTGTTCGTCGTCGCAATAGCGATCGGCACCCTGCTGCTGGCACTTCCCACATCGACTGTCGCAGGCGGGTCCACGAGTCTGCTCGACGCCGCGTTCACTGCAACCTCGGCGGTTTGTGTGACCGGCCTCGCGGTCGTGGACACGGGCACCCATTGGAGCGGATTCGGTCAGGCGGTGATCCTCGCCCTCATCGAGCTGGGCGGGATCGGGTTCATGACGATCGCCTCGCTCATCCTCTTGGCGGTGTCGCGGCAAACTCGGACTCCGCCAGACGATGGTCACCAAGACCGAGCGAGGCACACTCGCCCTCGGCGATGTACGGCGGGTGCTCGTGCGCCTGGCGGTCATCACCGCCACGGTCCAGGGAACTGTGGCGACCTGGTTGGCGATCCGTTTGTGGGCCACCTACGAAGAACCAGCGGGACGCGCCATCTGGTCGGGCTTGTTCCATTCGATCTCGGCCTTCAACAACGCGGGGTTCTCGCTCTATACGGATTCACTCACGAGGGTCAGATCTGATCCCGGAGTGATGATCGCGATCATGTTGGCGATCATCATCGGTGGGCTGGGCTTTCCCGTGCTCGCCGACATCGACCAACGCATTCTGCGCACCGGCACCAGTCGCCGCCAGAGGATCACGCAGCGGTGGGATGCCCTCACACTGCACTCCAAGGTGACCCTCACCACAACCTCGGTGCTGCTGATCGGCGGAGCCGTGATGCTGGGCGTCCTCGAATGGACCAACGCCGCCACATTCGGCCCCATGAGCGTGCTGGACAAGATACTCAATTCGGTGTTCGCGTCAGTGACTCCGCGGACCGCCGGGTTCAATACGATCCCGGTCAGCCAGATGCATCCGGCATCCCTGCTGGTCACCACGGGCCTGATGTTCATCGGGGCCGGCTCGGCGGGTACGAGCGGCGGCATCAAGGTCGGCACATTCTCGATTCTGGCCATGGTGATCTGGTCGGAGGTCCGAGGCGAACGCGAACCCACCGGTTTCCGCCGACGGATCCCCGCCGCCACCCAGCGCCAGGCGACAACCGTGGCGCTGCTGGCCGGTCGCGCTCGTCGTCGGCGGCACGATCGGACTCCTCGCGTCACGCAACCTGGACCTCGGTGACGCCC
This sequence comes from uncultured Microthrixaceae bacterium, assembly GCA_963805905.1. Lineage (GTDB taxonomy): Bacteria > Actinomycetota > Acidimicrobiia > Acidimicrobiales > Microtrichaceae > JAMLGJ01. The sequence continues at coordinate 371,566 of CAWDVV010000001.1, read as the reverse complement.
TCTTCGAAGTAGTTTCGGCATTCGGCACGGTCGGGTTGTCCACCGGCATCACCTCCACGCTCGACCCATGGGATGACCTCATCCTGATGGCACTCATGCTCATCGGGCGGGTAGGGCCGATCACCCTCGGAGCAGCGCTCGTGCTGCGCAGACGGCCTACGGTGTCGAGAGTTCCCGAGGAGGCTCCGCTCATTGGCTAGGCACGCGCGCACAGCAACAGTGGTCGTGATCGGCCTGGGCCGCTTCGGCAGCGCCCTCGCCGAGGAGCTCTACAGCGAAGGCCACGAGGTCATGGGCATCGACAGCGATGACGCCCTGGTCCAGACCAGCGCGGAGTTCCTCACCTTCGCGGAGGTCTGTGATGCGACCAACATCGACACCCTCCGCCAACTCGGTATCGGGGACATACAACGTGCCGTGGTGGCGATTGGCGACTCGCTTCAGGCCAGCATCCTTGCAACGGCCAACCTGGCCGAGCTGGGCGTTCCCGAGATCTGGGCGAAGGCGCTCAACGACCAACACCGAATGATCCTCGAACGCATCGGGGCCGACCACATCGTGTTCCCCGAAGGCGACGCAGGGCGTCGGGTTGCACACCGGATCAGCTCCCAGGTCAAGGAGTACCTCGAGCTCGACTCGGGATTCGTGCTGGCCGAGTTGACCGTGCCTGATCTCCTCATAGGCTCCACAGTGATGGATGCCCACTGCGCGAGACCTACGGGGTCTCCGTGGTATGCCACAAGCCCGATGGCGGAGCGTTCGAGGTGACCAGAGGCCATACGGTGCTCGGCGCGGACGACCTGATCGTGGTGGCAGGAGCCGAGGAGCGATCGACCGCTTCGCTGATGTCCTCGCCCGCGAACCGCATCGTTCTAGTCTCGGTCCATGGATCTTGGGATCGCCGGACGCCGTGCAGCGGTGGCGGCGGGCACTGCCGGGCTCGGCCTCGCGTCGCCGAGCTCACCGGCTGCAGCAGGAGTTCTGGTCGCATATGCGGGCGGGACGCCGACCGACTCGACGGCTGCGCTGGACTCGATCGGAGCACATTCCACCGGGCAACCGCGCCTGAGGGCCAGTCGTCGCCGACGTGTCCGAGCACCGACGGTGCCGCGGTTCGTCGAAGATGCAGCCGAGCGGCTCGGTGGACTGCCGTCGACATCCTCGTTTGCAACGGGGGCGGCCCCCCACCGGGCAGACCAGTCGACCATCCTGGACGCCTACCGCGAGCACTCGAATCCAACTGCCTGGCTTCGATCGCCATGTGTGCAGCGCTGCCCCCACATGCGAGAGGCGCGGTGGGGACGGATCCTGGGGATCACCTCGATCGGGGCACGCCAGCCGATCGGCTTCCTCGCTGCCTCCACGGTCGCACGCGGCGGCGCCTGACCGCGTACCTCAAGATGCTTTCGGGCGAACTCGCTCCGAGCGGCTGACCGTCAACAACCTCCAACCCGGACTCCACCGACCGGCCGGGTCACGAACCTCGCGGGCGACCAGAGGCCGCTACGCTGCTCGACGACATTCCTGCCGGCATTTTCGGCGAGGCCGACGACTTCGGCGCCGTGGGCGCATTCCTGTGCTCCGAACATGCACGCTTCGTCACCGGTGTGGGACTGCACGTCGACGGAGGAGCGTTCAGGGGCCTTCAGTAGCCGGAGCGCCGCGACATGAGGTCCGGGGCCTCTATCGACCCTTGACCATCGACGAGGCGATCCGGTTGAACGGCCATGAGTCCGGCATCACCACACCGGCGGTGGACGGCGGCAGCACCATGTATGACTCCTCGCCCTCGCGCACCAGTCCGAGGTCGCGACTGGCGATCATCTTCGAGGGTTGCCGGGTCCTCGATCTGCTCCATCGGTCGCTGCAGCTCGCGTTGTCGGCCTCGATGAGGGCGAGGTTCGTCCTGCGCTGACCCGGATCTCGGCCCGCTGGGACCACCACTCGCTGACCGCAGGGCGAGGATCGCAACGACGATCGCCGCCAGGGCGCCCAGCCAGCGTGACCCGCCTGCCCCAGACCTGGCACTACCGGGAGCAGCCTTCACGCAGACTGCTCACGCTCCACGCACCCTGGGGGCGAGAGCGGAGCGCGCCGGGGAACACGGCAGTTCGCCGAGTGCCTCCTCGATGCGCAGCAACTGGTTGTACTTGGCGACACCGATCAGAACGGGCAGGCGCGCCGGTCTTGATCTGGCCGCAGTTCGTCGCCACGGCCAGGTCCGCGATCGTCGACGTCCTCGGTCTCGCCCGAGCGGTGCGACATCACCGCGGTGTAGGCGTTGTTTGCGCCAGCTGGACCGCGTCGAAGGTCTGGGTGAGCGTGCCGATCTGGTTCACCTTGATGAGGATCGAGTTGGCCACCCCCATCGTCGATGCCCCTCGCGAGTCGCTCGGTGTTGGTCACGAACAGGTCGTCACCCACCAACTGCACCCTGATCGCCGATGAGAGCGGTGAGCTCTGCCCATCCGTCCCAGTCCTCCTCGGCCATGCCGTCCTCCACCGACACGATCGGATACCGATCGCACAGATCCGCGAGGTAGGCGGCGAACTCCGCCGGCACCGAGCGTCGTCCCTCACCCGCCAGCACATAGTTGCCGTCGACGAAGAACTCCGTCGACGCAGGGTCCATGGCGATCGCGATCTCCTCACCGGGTACACGACCGGCGCTTCTCGATCGCCTCGACCAACAGCCGCACCGCGTCCTCGTTGGACGCGAGGTCGGGGGCGAACCCTCCCTCGTCGCCGATCGCGGTCGACGAGACCGCGGTCCTGCAGCACCCCGGCGAGGGTGTGGTAGCACTCCGCTCCCCAACGCAACGCCTCGGAGAACGAGGCTGCACCCACCGGCATCAACATGAACTCCTGGAGGTCGACGTTGTTGTCGGCGTGCTCGCCACCGTTGATGACGTTCATCATCGGCACCGGCAGCGTCGCTGGCGTTGGTGCCACCCACGTAACGAAACAGTGGGAGGTCCAGCTCCGCGGCAGCCGCCTTGGCTGCGGCCAGCGAGACACCCGAGCGCAGCATTGGCGCCCAGATTGCCCAGGTTGTCGGTGCCGTCGATCTCAGCAGATCCGCATCGAGGCCCCGCTGGTCGACCGCGTCGAGACCGACCGAGTGCATCGGCGATGTGCTCGTTCACGTTGGCCCACCGCCCGAGAGACACCCTTGCCCCGATAGCGCGATTCGTCACCGTCGCGCAGCTCCACCGCCTCGAACGCACCCGTCGAGGCCCCCGAGGGAACCGCTGCGCGACCGATCGACACCCGAATCGAGCACCACCTCGACCTCGACGGTCGGGTTACCCCGTCGAATCCAGGATCTCGCGGCCGATGATCTCCTCGATGATGCTCACTGCTGGCTCCTCTATCGTGCCGTCGGTTCCGGTTCTTCGTGATATTGTCCTTCAGGTTGCAAAGGTAGTCGGAGAGCCATCCCCGCTCACAGCGCATCCGCAATCGCCTGGGCATAGGCGAGTTGGCCGGCGGGATCGGCAGATGGGTACCGTCGGCAACGAACCAGTCGGGATGCGAACTCGCGAGTCGCATACCAATCGACGAGCGCCACGTTGTCGTGGCGCTTCGCGACCCTGGCCGTGCGATCGTTCATGATCGACTCCCACGGCCGTTCCACCTTCGCGTTGACGAGCACCACTCGACGGTCGCCGAGCGATTCCACCATCTTCTCGATGGCAGCCTCGCTCGCAACACCGTTGTTGCCGGCCTGAACGATCGGCCGGCCCGGGCATGTTCCCCGAGGTCGCGTACCAGGTTGCTGCAGCCGAGAGGTCGTCGAACTGGCGCGCCACCTTTGCGTCGACCCGGATGCCCGGCATCACCTTCTGCAAGGCACCGGACGCTCCGAGCATCACCGAGTCACCAACCGCAACGGCGTCCGTCGGCGTCACGGCGGAGTCAGCCGGGGCGGTCGTGGTTGTCGTGGTTGTGGTGATCGCGGTGACGGGAGCGGATGGATCGGCCGTCGTGGTGACCGGTTGCGTCGTGGTTGTGGTATCGATCACACCGGCCGGATCCATCTCGTCAACCCCGATCGCACCCGCGGCCTCGAGTTGCAGGCGGGCACGATTGGGATCCTTTGCCGCTCCGAGTAGGCCGAATCCGACCAGCAACACGACCAGACCCAACGCTCCACCGCGGACGAGCATGGCCTTCTGCATTTTGGCGCGCCGCTCGGCTCCCGCCGCCACCCAACGCTCCTTCAGGCGGCCGATGGCACCGTGGCGAATCGGTTCCTCGATGTAGCGGAACGACAATTCGGCAGCGATCAGCGTGAGCCCTATCCGCAGCGATGAACAATGGCCAACCCGTGAGCCCCACGTCCATTTCGGGGCGGGTGAACATGAAGATCGGCCAGTGCCACAGGTAGATCGAGTACGAGCGAATCCCGATCCAGACCAGCGGTGCCCACGAAAGAGCCTTCGACAACTGTGCCGAGGGGTGAACCAGCACCGCTATCAGCACGAGCACACCAGATCGAGCAGGAAGAACCCGCCGCGGTAGATGAACGGGTCGAACTCGTTCACCCGCCAGAAGAACCAAGCGAGAATCAGTGCCGCACCCAGCCCGACGCTGTTCAGCACCGGCCCCGCGGCACGCGCCGCTTCACGACGCGACCGCCACGGGGTCCACACAACCGCCAGAGCCGCTCCCAGGAGCAGCCCTGAAAGGCGGGTGTCGGTGCCGTAGTACACCCTCGAGGGGTCAGTTCCCGGGTCGTACAGAATCGCCATCCACACCGCTGATGCAACTGCAACGCCGACCAACACGTTTCGGGTCGTGTTGCGCCCGGTTCTCGAGATCAACAACAGGAACAGTGCCGGGAAGATGATGTAGAACTGCTCCTCCACAGCGAGTGACCACAGGTGGCGCAACACCGGCGGGCGTCCGGCCTGGGCAAAGTACGACTCGTTGAGGAAGATCTGCCACCAGTTGCTCATGTAGAAGAACGCCGCGATGACATCTCCACCCAGGCGACCTGCTGCATCGCGGTAGAACAACAGCGTTACGGCCGGCACGATTATCAACAGGGCGTAGACCGCTGGCAACAGGCGTCGGGCACGACGGGTCCAGAATCCCCTCAGCGACACCTCACCGGTGTGGTGACGTTCTTCGACCAGGAGCGCCGTGATCAGGAATCCCGATACCACGAAGAACACCTCGACACCGAGGAACCCTCCCGGGATCCAGGACAGTTCCATGTGGTACAACAACACGGCAGTGACCGCGATCACGCGCAAACCGTCCAGAGACGGCTGGTAGCCGAGCTTGGTGCTCGTGCGCTCGGGGGTCATTACCACTGGCCCATTCTTGTCAATGAACCTCTGAGGTTGGGGTACCCCGCGATCAGATTCCGGGGACCGCGGGTGAAGCCCGCGTCAGATCCGCGGACGCTGGATTCAACCGGCTTCGGAGTGTGTGACCGGTTCCTCGCCCATCCACTCACGCAGGGTGTTCTTCAACTTCGTCTGCTGGATGAAGATGTCGTGCTCCGGTACTTCGGATCCGCTGTGATGGGGCGACTTCCAATAGAAGCTGAGCCATTCCTGGTTTCCTGACTGGCCGGCACGGTGGGCGAGATCCAGGAACAGCGCAAGGTCGAGGACGATCGGTGCGGCAAGAATCGAGTCCCGGCACAGGAAATCCACTTTGATCTGCATCGGGTAGCCCATCCATCCGAAGATGTCGATGTTGTCCCACCCTTCCTTGTTGTCGCCGCGGGGCGGGTAGTAGTTGATCCTCACCACATGATCGAGGTTGCCGTAGAGCTCCGGATAGACATGGGGTTGGAGGATCGCGTCGAGCACACCCAGCTTGGAGACCTCCTTGGTCTTGAAGTTCTCGGGGTCATCGAGCACCTCGCCGTCGCGGTTGCCCAGGATGTTGGTCGAGTACCAACCGCGCACGCCCAACATCCTGGCCTTGAAACCCGGAGCGAGAATCGTCTTGATGAGGGTCTGGCCGGTCTTGAAGTCCTTGCCCGTGTAGGGAACGCCATTGCGCTGCGCCAACTCGGCCATACATGGAAGGTCGGCTGCGAGGTTGGGGGCACCGTTGGCAAAGGGCACTCCACTCACCAGCGCGGCGTATGTATAGAGCTCGCTGGGAGCGATGTTCTCGTCGTTGGCCCGCATCCCCGCTTCGAAGGACTCCACGGTCTCGTGTACCTCGGACGGTTCCTGGTAGGCCTCGGTGGACCCACACCACACCATGACCAGACGATCACAGCCGTTCTCGGTGCGGAACATCTCGATATCGGCGATCAGCTGCTCAGCGAGATCGAAGTATGTCTCTCCGGTCTTCACCCTGACCCCGTCGAGGCGCTTCACCCAACGCTGGTCGAACACCGCGGGCATTGCCACCACACTCTCCAGCTCCGCTGAGATCGGCGCCAGGTCGCGGTCCTCGAGCACTCCGGCAGTTTCGGCGGCCTCGAGCGCGTTGGGGGAGATCGGGTCCCAGCCACCGAAGACGATGTCATCGAGGCCGGCCAACGGCACGAACTCCCGTATCATCGGATTACGGCCCTCCTCACGGGCGCCGAGGCGGATGTGGGCCATCTGGGTCAGCGAACCGATCGGTGCCGCCAGCCCCTTCCGCACTGCGATGACACCCGCGTAGGCGGTGGAGGCCACCGCACCCATTCCGGGAGTGAGGATACCGAGGCGTCCGGTTGCTGGAGCGATGTCGAGGGGTTCTGCCATGCTTGCAGACTATTGCTCAGGGTAGATGACCCGGGAACCAGGACGACACGTCAGCTTCCGCTGGATACTCCAGAGTCCTGTTCAGGCGCTTGGGGGCGCGACACACGGGCAGCCAGCGATGGAGGCGCAGCCTGACCGTTGGCGGCCGTCTGACCGGTCACCACAGCCAGCTCCACCGGACCGCCGTACCGCGGGTTGACCTCCGCATCACGTGCGGTTCGGACCGCCAGAAGCGACGGTCCCACAAGGGCCGTGAGCTCGGCGTTGGCATCTTCGAAGCTGTCCGTCTCACGGCCCGACACCTCGAAGACGACCGACAGCGGTTGACTCGCTCCCGAAACCTCCAACGGGCCCACGAGCTCATCGACCGCGGCGTCGGTCACGGCTGCGGCGAGTTCCGGCGGCAGAGTGGCCAGGTCAGCACCGGAGGCACACTGGCTTTCGGCGTCCACTGCGAGCTGGGAACCCTCGACCTGATCAGGCACCTTCGCGAGTTCGGTACCCCCCTCCACAGCGGCGACAATGTCCTTGCCCAGTTCCGGAGGCGCGGCGACCATCGTCACGCACGTCTTCTCCCATCGCCCGGAGTCCTTCAGAGAGTCATAGGTGAACCGCAGATCCGCATCCGTGGGGTCTCCGAAGTCCACGCTCCCGCCCGAGCCGGAAATCGCCCGGTCAGCCACTACGGCCCGCGACAGGACGTCTCGCGCTTCAGGACTCAGATCCGACATCGCGAACTGGTAGCCCTGTTGCTTCAAACCCTCGATCGTGTCGGCGAGCAGCGACTCGTCCGGTTTGAGGTCCAGACCCTTGCCCTTCGCGAACTGCCAGAGAGCTTCTTCCTGCAACAAGAAGTCCAATACGGGACGCGCGGTGTCGCCGGGCACGACCGCTTCGCTATCGGAGGCCTGCAGACCCACCAACGCAGTGAACGCCTCATCGGTCGCCAGTGCATCGACCGTGCTGGCCGGTATGTCATGGCCGTCGAGGCTGGCAGCGGCATTCGGGGCAGCCACCCCACATGAGCCCGCCACGAGGGCGACCGCACCGAGGGCGGCGGCAAGGACGAAACGGAACTTCGCGATCATTTCAGTGATGCTAGGTCTTGGCCGCGGGAACACGGGAGTCGGTGACAGGTTGGGGCACGAGCTGCTCGAGTGCTTCGATGATCTGCTGTGTCGGCGGAGCCTTGCCGTCGAGGGTCAGCTGGAGTTCGCCCCCCTGGCCTTCCCCTCCGATCTCCTTGTAGAGCGACCCGCGGTACAACCTCTCCAGACGCATCTGCTTGGACTGTGCCAGGCGTATCGGTGAGATCTTTGCCATCATGCCGCCGCCCGAGAGGGCACCTCGCTTGGAGACAACCACCTCGGTTATGCCTCGCTGCATGCACTCTGCTCGAACCCGGGCTACCGCCAACAGGTTTGCTGCTGGTTCGGGAACCGGCCCGAACCGGTCGATCCAACCGGCTTCGATCTCGTCAACCTCCTCGACCGCACGAACCGAGGCCAGGCGCCGGTATGAGTCGAGACGCAGATCGTCGCGCTGAACGTACTCCGGTGGCAGATGGGCACCGACGGGAATCTCGACGGTCACCTCGGGGGTATCCGCCTCCTCGTCGCCGCTTTCGCCGGGCAGCCCGCCGTTGAGTTCCGAAATGGCTTCGTTGACCATCTGGACATAGAGGTCGTACCCAACCGCGGCGACGTGACCGCTCTGGCCGGTGCCCAACAGGTTTCCCGCTCCGCGAATCTCCAGATCACGCATGGCGATCCTGAAACCCGAACCCAACTCGGTTGTCTCTCCGATGGTCTTGAGTCGTTCGTAGGCGACCTCGGAGAGTTGACGGTCAGGCGGATAGAACAGGTACGCATAGGCACGCTGGCCCGAACGTCCGACCCTGCCACGGAGCTGGTGCAACTGACCGAGTCCCAACATGTCGGCCCGTTCCACCACCAGTGTGTTGACGGTCGGGATGTCGATCCCCGACTCGATGATCGTCGTGCAGACCAACACGTCGTACTCGCCCTCCCAGAAGTCGACCACGACTCGTTCGAGGGTTCCTTCATCCATCTGCCCGTGGGCGACTGCCACGCGTGCTTCGGGAACCAACTCACGGATCCGTTCTGCACGGTGTTCGATGTCGCGCACCCGGTTGTGCACGTAGAACACCTGCCCCTCGCGGAGCAGTTCGCGCCTTATCGCCTCGGCCACCGGACGTTCATCGAACTCACCCACGTAGGTGAGTATCGGACGGCGTGCCGCAGGGGCGGTGTCCAACATCGACAGATCACGGATGCCGGTGAGACTCATCTCCAAGGTCCGCGGGATGGGTGTGGCGGTGAGTGTGAGAACGTCAACGTCCGCCCGGAGCGCCTTGATGGCCTCCTTGTGCGACACCCCGAATCGCTGTTCCTCGTCAACGATCAGCAGGCCTAGGTTCTTGAAGACGATGTCAGCCGACAACAGTCGGTGGGTACCGATCACCAGGTCCACCGAACCGTCAGCCAGCCCATCGACGACCTTGCGGGCCTGGGCATCGGTGAGAAAGCGACTGAGCACCTCGACGCGCAGCGGGTAGCTCTCGAAGCGTTCCCCGAACGTGCTGAAGTGCTGCTGGGCCAACAGGGTCGTCGGCACCAGCACCGCGACCTGCTTGCCGGACTGGATGGCCTTGAAAGCGGCCCGCACGGCAACCTCGGTCTTGCCGAACCCGACATCTCCACAGACGAGGCGATCCATTGGAGTGTCCGCCTCCATGTCCGCCTTGACGTCCGCAGTCGCGGTGAGCTGATCCGGTGTCTCCTGGAACGGGAACGCTGCCTCCATCTCGTTCTGCCAGGGCGTATCGGGATCGAACGCGTGGCCGGTGGCGTTGTGTCGCTGCTGATAGAGCACCACCAGTTCCTGGGCGATCTCCGAGACCGCCGAGCGCACCTTCGACTTGGAGCGGGCAAAATCCGATCCACCCATCTTGTTGAGTGCCGGTGCATCACCACCCGAATAGAGCCGCACCGATTCGATCTGCTCGGAAGGCACGTAGAGCTTGTCGTCACCCTTGTACTCGAGAAGCAGATAGTCGCGTTCCGCGCCACCCATCGAGCGCGTGACCATCCCCGCGAATCGAGCGACTCCGTGATGTTCGTGCACCACGTAGCCCCCGACGGTCAGGTCTTCGAAGAACTGCTGGGCATCGCGCCGTACGTGTCCGCTTGGGGCGATGCGTCCTGCGACGACCGGTCAGGTCGGCCTCCGCCAGAAGTGCCAGGTCGACCGCTCCCAGGACACATCCCGAATCCAGGTTCGACTCGACGATCCACCCACCCGGGTCCCTCATCATGGTTGAACCAGGATCGGCGACGGCGAAGTTGAGTCCACGTTCTGCGAGGACACGCTTCATGCGCTCCGCCGCACCCTTGCCCTGCGCCGCAACCACCACCCTGGACCCAGCGCTGATGAGGTTGGCTACATCTGCCAGAACCGCGCTCTGCGTCGCCGACCGCGCTCGGCCAGCTCCGGGCCTCGACTGCGGGTGAGTTCGGTGAATCCGCTACCGAGACCACTGACAGGTGGTGGGCCTCGGTGTGCGCAAGAAGCCTTTCGAATGACAGGTGGATCCGCGGCAGTGCCGAGGTAGGAGCCAGACCCCAGGTGCGCGCGAGCGATTCGCCGAGACTGGCCTCTTCGTCTGCAATGTCGCCCGCACGATCGCGGATGCGTCGCGGGTCGACGGACACGATGAGGCTGTCGGGTGCAACCAGGTCGTAGAGGACGTGTTCGCTGTCGGAGAGCCAGGCGGTCCACGCCTCCATCCCGTCGAACGTCTCGCCGTCCGCAATGCGTTGCCATTGTTCGGCACCCCACGGTTCGGCGCTCACCAGCTTCTCGGCCCGTGTACGCACTTCTTCGGTGCCCCTCAGCTCCCGCGCCGGAAAGATCCGTACGGCGTCGAGGGCATCGGTTGCGCGCTGGTCTGAGGTGGAGAAGTTCGTGAGGCGGTCCACCTCATCACCCCAGAGGTCGATGCGCACCGGTTGGTCTGCGGTCGCGGGGAACACGTCGACGATCGAACCCCTTACCGCCACCTCACCACGGTGTTCCACCTGGTACTCACGCCGATAACCGGCTGATACCAGGTCCGCAACGAGGTCCTCCGAGTACACGATCGAACCCGGCTCGATGTCGATGGGCCGGGTGTCCTCCACGTGGGGCCCGAGTCGCTGAACCAGAGCTCTCGCCGGAGCCACCACCACCCGTAGGGTCGGGTCACCGGTGCGCAGGCGCCACAACACCTCGACCCGGGCACCCATGGTCTCGACCCCGGGCGAAACCCGCTCGAAGGGCAGGGTCTCCCATGCCGGGAACAACCTCACGGAGTCGGGGGGAAGGAACTGCGCCAGGTCGCCCGCGAGGCGCTCGGCCTCTGTTGCCAGAGGTACCGCGACCACGATCGGTCGACCATTTCTCATGTCCACCGCCGCGGCAATCGTGGCGGCTTGCGCGGCAGTCGGGACCACCAACGACGACTCACGCGCGGCAACTGCATCGCTCAGACCGGGGAGGTCCCGCAGGATGGGCAAAAGCGGACTCAGCGGCGGAACGCTCACGGAACCATTGCCCGACCGGGGCCCGCTCGTTGCAGGCCTCGGTGGTTCTCCCGACGTGGGATCGACAGGTGGGAGATCGCTTTCGGGCACTGCCCGACGGTAGTACCGCCCCACCCGAGTTGGAACTCGCGCCCACCCCGACCCGTTCTGAGCGCTGTGGCGGTGGCGGGGCCACCGCCACAGCGCTCAGAACGGGAGAACGACAGGACGGGAGGACGAGGCGTGGGATGCTGGCGAAATGGCGGTGGTGCCCATAGTCACCGGGATCGCTCTCGGCGACGCACTCGGCCCGGCCGACTGGGCTGGAATCTCGATAGCGCTCCCCGCCGTGGTTCTCATCTCCCGTGAGGGCACATCCGACCACAGCGGGTCTGAGCCCCGACCAGCCGTGGAAAGGGCGACAGCATCCTCCAATCGGGCCGGAGCGCTGGCCGGGCTCGTCGCCGGCGTGGGCTTCGGCACCTTCGTGGTGCTGATCACGAGGACCAGTGCCGAGTCGGGCCTGTGGCCGCTGGTCGCATCACGCTCGGTCGCCTCACTGGTGCTCCTCGCATCAGTGACGGCGTTGGGGCTGATCCACCAGCTCGGGCCAGGCCCCGGCATCGGCCTGGCCCTTGCAGCAGGCATCCTTGACGCTACCTCGAACGTCCTGATGCTCGAAGCTGGACGAAGAGGGCTGCTCACGCTCGTCGGAATGATCATCGCGCTGTACCCGGCATCCACGGTCGTGCTCGCACGGGTGGTGCTGCACGAACGCCTGCAACGCCATCAGTTGTTCGGGCTCGGACTCGCGGCCGCCGCCGTCGTGTTGATCGCGCTGTAGCGGTGATTCCCAAGGCGAACCGTCGAACTCGGAGACGTGAGCACACTGAGAACGGTCTGGTCCAGTAGAACCGGTCGCCCGTGTCGTACGGAATCAGCGGCGGGCGTTGAATTCAGCCATTGCGGCTTCGACTCCCGAGGCGAGGATCGCCTCCACCGCGTCTGCAGCTCGGAGGACTGATTCGTCGAGGAGCGTACGGGCCTCGCCCGTCACCTTCGAGAGAACCCAGTCGACGCCCTTGTCAGATCCTCCGGGTGGCTTTCCCACGCCGATGCGCACGCGTGTGAAGTCGTTGGACCCCAGGTGTTCAGCGATGCTCCGCAGGCCGTTGTGACCCGCCAGGCCACCGCCCGCTTTGACCTTGACCACTCCCGGCGCCAGGTCCAGCTCATCGTGGATGATCACCACGTCGGCAAATTCCTCCGGCTTGTGACGCCGTACCAGTTGCGACAGCGCCCGGCCTGAGTCGTTCATGTAGGTGATGGGAACGGCAAGCACGACTCGGCAGCCGTCCAAGCGCACGGTCGCCGTCTGGGCCGACACCTTGGTGTCGGCCCGCAAGTGATCGGATGCCCTCGATGCGAGCTCGCCGACCGTATCGGCACCGACGTTGTGGCGCGTGTCGGAATAGCGGGTACCCGGGTTGCCCAGGCCAACCACCAGGAGGTCACCCATGAGTCCGGGCACCACCCGGCGTCACGGCCGAATCGGTGCCAGAACCTGATGGTGCGGCATCACCGCTGCCAACGAATCGATCCGGACCGGGGACAGGGCCGCGGTCACTCCGCGTCGGAAGACCCATCGGAGTCGGCGGCGTCTCCATCTTCGGAGTCCTCGGCGCCTTCACCTTCTTCGCCCTCTTCGCCTTCGACAGGCTCTTCCTCGACGAGCGCGGCACGTGTCATCTCGGCGCTGACAACGACCTCGTCTCCGGGCGTCACGACGTCGACGGTGGACGGAAGGTCGATATCATCGACGGTGATCGTGGTGTCCATCGTCATCTCGGAGATGTTCACGACGATGAGATCGGGAATGTCGGTCGGCTTGACGCTGACCAGCAGCGAGTTGAGGCGCAGGACCGCGATGCCGTCCTCCTGGTGGACCTTCTCTGGATCGCCCTCGGTGTGGATCGGCACCTCCACATCGATGCGGGCATCGGGATCAACGCGCAGGAAGTCGATGTGTATCACGTCGCGGCGCACAGGGTGTCGCTGCAGGTCCTTGACGACAGCCATCTCATGGCGGCCGTCGACATCGAGGCTCAACAGTGCGTTCAGCCCGGCATCGGTCGTGAGGGCTCGGCGCAGAACCGCGCCATCAACCGAGACGGACAAGGGTTCTGAACCCAGTCCGTACACGACGCCCGGGATCGACGTCTCGCCGCGCAGGCGACGTGATGCGCGCGAGCCGGTCGATCGACCGGTTGTGAGAGTGATTGAGAGTTCGGACATGGCAGGGCTCCAACGATCTTGTAATGACCCGGCACCGGGATCAGCTGCTTCGGTATCCAGGTCCGGGGCCGGTGTGCGATTGTAACGAATGGACACCCCAACGAGGAAGCCGGGGCGTCCTCCACCCGTCAGCTCAGATTGTTACCGTCGAAGATCTGGGAGACCGAAGTGTCCTCGAACACGGCGTCGATGGCGTCAGCGATGACCCACGCGGCCGAGAGCACCTCGATCTTGTCAATGCGCTTTTCCGGTGGCAGGGGCAAGGTGTTGGTGACCACCACGCGGTCGATGCGGGAGTTCTTCAGCCGGTCGATCGCCGGACCGGAGAAGACGCCGTGGGTTGCGGCGCAGCACACCGATGAGGCCCCGTGTTCGATCAGTTGGTCGGCCGCGGCGACGATCGTGCCCGCGGTATCGATCATGTCGTCGATCAGAACACAGGGCCGACCCTCGACGTCGCCCACCACGTCCTTGGCCTCCACCGAGTTCTTGGAGCCCTTGACGTGGCGCTTGTGGACGATCGCGAGGTCTGCACCGAGCTGGTTCGCATAGCGCTCCGCAACCTTCACCCGGCCGGCATCGGGCGATACGACCACCAGGTCGTCACCGAGGTTGGTCGACATCCAGTCGACCAGCACCGGCATGGCGGTGAGGTGATCGACCGGACCGTCGAAGAAACCCTGGATCTGGCCGGAGTGCAGGTCGACCGAGATGATGCGCTTCGCCCCGGCGGTCTCGAACATGTCGGCGACCAACTTGGCCGTGATCGGCTCGCGACCCTCGGCCTTGCGATCCTGACGTCCATATCCGTAGAACGGCGCAACCACGCTGATGCGCTTGGCGCTCGCCCGCTTGGCTGCATCCACCATGATCAACTGCTCCATGATGGCGTCGTTGACCGAGAGTTCCGCCGTGGAGCAGTGGCTGCCGAAGATGAACACGTCGGCGCCACGGATCGAATCACCGAAACGGCAGTGGAGTTCCCCGTTCGCGAACTCGCGCTATCGACACGGGGTCGAGGCGGGTATCGAGTGCATCGGCAACCTCCTCGGCCAAACCATGGTTGGCTCGGCCTGCGACCAACACGAGTCGCTTCTTGGTCACCAGTTCCACTTGCACGCCTCCGAATCCCCAATCTCTTTCCCGGCCTGCGGCGATCGCTGTCCGGGTATCTCAACCCGTGGGGGCCACGCGTCAGCCCTTGAGCCACCCGTCAGGGCTCAATGGCCTCTGGTTCGCAAGTGTAGAACGCTCCTGTCGCCGTGTCAGACCCGAGTTTCGATCCCGGAGCAAGATGGGCGAATGGACCCACCGTGCGCCGTCACCGATGGTCGCCCGGTCCGACACCACGTGGGTGAGCACACACTCGGACCCGACGGTCGAATCGACCAGTCGACAGCCCGGACCGACCTCGGTGCCGTCACCGATCACGGTCTCGCCCTGGAGGATCACCCCGGGGAACGAGCGAGACGTCGCGACCGAGCTTCACAGTGGTGTCCACGTAGGTGGCAGCGGGATCGACCATCGTCACTCCGGCGGCCAACAGCGCCTCGTTCGTGCGCCGGCGGAGTTCGGCTTCGGCCTCGGCCAGTTGGACCCGATCGTTGACACCCGAGGTCTCGACCTCGGGGGCGGGGAACGCCCCGACCGTGTGGCCTGCAGTCGGCCAGCACCGAAACCACGTCGGTCAGGTAGTACTCGCCCTGGGCGTTGTCGGGTTCGACCCGCCGCAACGCGGGCGCGAGAAGAGACCGACGGAAACAGTAGATGGAGGTGTTGATCTCGTTCGACGGCCCGTTGTTCGTCGGTCGCATCGCGTTCCTCCACCACTGCGGCGACGGCACCCTGGGAATCACGTATCACCCGGCCGTAGCCGGTCGGATCGTGCAACCACGGATGTGAGGAGAGTCCCCGCGTCGCCACTGGACCGGTGCGCTTCCACAAGCGCCTCGATCGTCCACGCGGTCAACAGGGGGGTGTCGCCGGGGAGGATGAGCACGTCACCCTCGTCATCTTCGGGTAGACCCACAAGCCCGATGCGGGCAGCGTCGCCGGTGCCTCGCTGGACCTCGCTGTTCCACGAAGTCGAGCTGGACATCACCGAGGTGTTCCTGCATCTTCTTGGTCACCCACTCGCCCTTGTGACCCACCACGATCACCGCGCGTTGGACCCCGACGGTCGAGAGCGAATCCAGTACGTAGCTGAGCATCGGTGACCCACACAGCCGGTGCAGCGGCTTGGGGCGCTCGGAGCGCATGCGACTGCCCTGTCCGGCCGCGAGAAGAACTGCGGTCAACGGACCGCTATCGGCGACGGTGGCTGATGGTTCGGTCATGCTCTCGGGGCAGGGATCGAACCTGCAACCTCCTGATCCAAAGTCAGGCGTTCTGCCTATTGAACTACCCGAGAATGTGGGTCTCCAGTTGGCTCTCGTTCTATCAAAGGTACTCCACGAACCCACGGTGGGACGGGGTCAGATCCCTTGGAATGCGAGGGAGACGAGCAGACCGGCCCGCGAGCCCGGGTGGGGTCAGCGCGACCCTTCCACGCGGATCCGGGTCCACGGGAGGCGTTCGTTCGGGCACACGAAGAAATTGTGCTTGTCGTGAGTTGACGGATCCCATTCGACGACGCGCCCTCCCACAAGCACTCCGAGCGAGTACCCGACGGACTCGAAGAAGCTCAGACACGCCCCACGATTCTCCCCGAGGCCGAGTTCGGTGTAGATGATCGGCCGGCAACGTTCGATCAGGGACCTGCCGCCGGCAAACACGTATTGCTCGAAGTCCTCGACATCTATTTTGATTCCCGCGACGTCGAGCGACTCGAGTTCCTCGATGTCATCCAACCGACGCTGTGGAACCTCGTAGTGCTCTCCACTGCTCGGATCCGACGGCCCACCGGTCACCACCCTCGAGAGTCCCTGCATCCGTACGGAGTCCTCGAGCGGCATGACCATCTCGACGGTGCCTTCCTCGGCGCCCAGTGCCACCGGATGAACCGTCACATTGCTGAAGCCACCATGTTCCACAACTTTGCGCAGGACGACGAGATTGTCGGCGACGGGTTCGAAGGCATGAACCTGGCCCCGGTCCACGCGGCGGGCCAGGTGCACGGTCATGATGCCGATGTTTGCTCCGATGTCGAGGACCACTGCGTCCCGGGGCATCAGGGCGACGAAGGTCAGTACGTCGCCTTCGTTGTGATCGAAGCGCAGTGTGGCCGCCTTGAAACGCGAGAACACGTACAGGTAGCGGCGGAAACCGAGCAATCGCTGTAGTAGGTGCTGGATCTTGCGTTCCATTCCGAGACTCCTCACGGTTGCCCAACTATGGCTGACAGGCGTTCGCCCACCGCGCTCCAGGCGAAGCGACGTTCCACGAGCGCCACAGCCGCGTCTGCCACCTGCTCGCGACGCCCGGGCGCGTCGAGCAGGTCGATGATGCCTGCCGCGAACTCCCCGGCGGTGCCTGCAACCAACAGGTGCTCACCCGGGGTTGCACCGATCGCGTTGTTGACCAGTTCCGTGGTTATACACGGAACCCCCATGGCCATCGATTCCAGCACCTTGTTCTGCTGTCCGGCTCCGATGAACAGGGGGGCCACCATCAATGCGCTGCGGCGGTAGGCATCACGGATGTCGTCGAGCCATCCGCTCACCTCGACCCGTTCGCCCGCCAGCGCCTTCACCGAACGCGTCGGTCGGGCGCCTGCGAGCAGCACCCGCGCTGATGGCCTTCGGGCCCACACCCGCGGCATGATCTCCTCGATCAACATGTGTGCCGCCCGCACGTTGGGCGGATAGCCCATGTTGCCCACGAACGCGACATCGAAATCTGTCGATCTCGACTTCTCACAGCGTTCGAAGAACGAGGTGTCCACACCATTGGCCAGGATCTGTACTCCGTCGGGATCGGGTACCTCCAGGGCCAGACGGTCCTGGTCCGATATCACGACCCGACGCCCGAAGCGTTCGAATGCTTCGGCCTCGGCCCTGCCGATCCGATCGGCCTCGAACATGAACGCCCTTCGCATCAGGGCCTTGTGCTGTTCCCCCCGACGACGCATGGCAGCGGCGAATGCATCCTGGTAGTCGATCGTCGCTGGAATGCCGACGCCGTCAATTGCCCAGGCGGTGCGCAACAACTGACAGTAGATGTGATCCGGGGCAACGGACTCGATGATGCGGCGAACCTGGCGGAGGGTACCGGGAGCCATGAAGTAGCCAACCTGTATCGGCACACCACGCAACACACCCCGGCCCGTGGATCCGACCGTGGCGGCCCGGCTGCGGGAAACCACATGCGTGGTGATACCGGCATCTTCGACCACTGCCCGGTGCGCGGGGTCCACTGGGCCTTCGGAGAGGGCGATCAGTTCCACCTCGTGATGTGGCACCAGTGAACGCAACTGGTGATAGGCGCGGAGTTTGTCCCCGCGTTCGATCGGATACGGGAATCGCGACGTGACGGCGACGAGCTTCACTACAGCTCCGCTGCCCACGGGGACCCCGAAGCCCAAACGGCAAACGGGTCGGAGCTGGGATACGACGGCACCAGATACACAGGCGACTTGCTAGCAACGTTTGTGCGGTTGCACCAGTTGTGCGGGCGACTTGTCAGCGACGCTTACCGAACAACGTGGGGAACGTACGCAGCGCGATCACGAGGTCACGCCACATCGACCAGTTCTCGATGTAGCGGTTGTCCAGCCGCACGCGACGCTCGATGCTCGAGTCGCCCCAGTAGCCATTCACCTGTGCCCAACCGGTGATGCCCACGGGTACACGGTGGCGTTCCTCGTAGCCGTCCACCTCAGCCGAGAACTGCTCCACGAAATGTGGGCGTTCGGGTCGTGGACCCACGAGCGACATGTCACCCCGCAGGACATTGAACAGCTGTGGCAACTCATCGAGGTGGGTGGGTCGCAGGAACTTGCCAACGAGCGTGACTCGATCGTCGTCGTCCACCGACCACTGGGTGCTCGAGTCGTCGTTGACCTTCATGGAGCGGAACTTGAGGATCTCGAACGGACCCCCGTCGATCCCGACCCGGACCTGGCGGAAGAACACCGGACCGCGGGAATTGAGCCTGACTGCCAGTGCGCAGGCGATCATCAGTGGAGCGGTCAGCACACAGAGCACGACTGAGAGCACCAGATCGAACATGCGCTTGGCCCGCATCTCGCGCTGATGGGGCGTGGTCACCTTCACCAACGGCAGACCGTCGACCTCATGGCCCAGATCACCCGCCGAAACACCGAGCTCGAACAGGCGCGGGACCATGTAGAACTGCACCTCGAGGCCTCGGCACCGACGCACGATCCCGACCAGCTCGGATTCCGGGACACCACCGAACGCAATCACGACGTTCTGGACACCGGTGGCGTTCAGGATCGCCGGTAGGTCATGTGGATGACCCACCAGGGGCAGGTCGCCGGCGTTGGTCTCGAAGCGATCGACGAAGCCGCAGGGCACCAGGCCCACATGGGGATTGCCCTGCAGTGCCTCGGCCACCTCCACACCTGTCGGTCCGGAACCGAGGATCAGTGTGTCCTCGAGGTCGTAGCCGTGTTGGCGTGCCCTGGTCCAGAGGTGGTAGCTGATGATGCGTCCCACGAGAATCAACGGGAACGTGACGACGACGATCTGCATGATCGCAACCGTGTCGAGCATGCGGGTGCCACCGAGGCCACCCTGGAAGCGCACCAGAGCCAGGATCGCCCAGGTGAACACCGGAGCGATCGCGACACGACCCGCTAGTGAGAGAAGCCCTTCGCTCGGGGCGATCACGTGGCGATCACGGCGGTGCGTGGGCCACAGCAGAACCGTGACGACTACAACGAAAAGCGCAACGACCGACCGCGAAACCATGCCTCCGCTGACGAAGCTGGACAACAGGAACGGGATGCCGACCGCAATTGCGTCCAGGAGATGCCCGATGTAGGCGACGAACCGGCCGACCGCTCGTCGGTCGCTCGGGGAGATGGTGCGAACGGGTTGGGCGAGGACGGGGCCATCAGGGACGGCCACATCAGACCCAGCCGCGCTGTTTTCTGTGAGATCAATGACAAGACCATTGCCTCGATGGCCCCCGCCAATGAGCGCATCCGCCTCGGAAATCTTCAACATCACGCCCCTAGTCACAATGCCGATCCAGCCAGATCCGCCATCACCATGTAAACGTGTGACTACCGGCACCGTCAAGGGCGAAAGCCGATTCGGGTAGTTTTCCCACAACCGGTAGGCCTTCGGGAACCGAGTTGGATGTAGCGGTTCGGGCCATTCACACTTGCGTGGATGCGTTCCGAAGCGGTTTCCCACCAAGACGGTGCAACGTCGCACAACCTGCGAGTTCACCCAGTTTCATCTCTGGGTGGGTTCCGCGAGGACTGGGATGCCCTCGTCGAGCGGGCCCGGCTCCCATCGCCGTTCATGCGTTCATGGTGGGTGGACAACGCTTCAACCGGCGCGCCGACGATCCTGGTGTGCACCGACGACAACGGGACGCTCGTGGGCGGGATCGCGCTCGAGATGGACACCGTGAGGATCGGGCCGGCGCGCGTGGCGCGCCTGCGAGTTGTCGGTCAGGGGCCGCTCGCTCCGGACCACATCGACGTACTGAGCGCCGAAGGAGAGCGCACCGCCGTACTGCGTGCAGTGGGCACCTGGCTCCGCACAGGCGACTGGGTGATGGACCTGGACGGTCTGAACGCAACCTGTGAACTCCCCTGGCTCCTCGGCGCCCCCGTGATCGCAAGGGAACCGGCTCCATTCCTGACCCTGGGTACCTCGGACCCCGTGGCCGAACTGCCCGGACGGTTGCGGAGCACGATCAAGCGATCGGCCAAGCGCCTCGCCCGCAGCGGCTTCGAGGTGGTGCGCGTGACCGCCACCACAGATCAGTCCGAACGTGCCGGATCAGACGCGACGGATGCACTCGGCGCGATGCGGACCGATCCGTTCGAGACCGCCCTGGACACGCTGTTCGAACTCCACGCAAGTCGTTGGGAGGACGAATCAGCCTGGGGTCACACGAGCGAAACGCTCAGACGCACGCTCCTGGCCGGTCTCCGGTGTGGTGAGGCGGTGATCCACGAACTCACGAACGGCACCGAGGTGATCGCATCCGAACTCGAGCTGGTCTGTGGACGGAGGGTTGCGTTCTACCAAGCCGGACGCCTGACCGACCACGATTACCGGGGAAGTGGATCGGTGCTCAAGGCAGCGGTGCTGCGCTGGGCCATTTCGGAGTCGATGGCCGAGTTCGACCTGCTCCGTGGAGATGACGGCTACAAGGATGATTGGAGCGACTCGTCCCGAGAGGTTCGGCGGGCGAGGCGGGGTTTCGGTCCCCGGGGTGGTCCGTCCGCGCAGGTGTTGAACCTGTGGCAGAGAGCCGCGCCTTCTGTGGCTGACATGACTGCACGGATCACCGCTCGGGGGAGTTCTGACTCATCCGCCCCGTAGCTTGGAGATGACACCCGTGAGCACGTCCCTCGTGCTCGCCGAGAGTCCGAGCACCACCAGAGCGCCGAGACTTCCTGCTGCCGTGATCGCCAGGCCCGAGAGGAAGCCGGCATCCGTGACCAGCCTCACCGGAAGTGCGAACGCCGCGACGCCGAGCGAAACCGCCACCCCGGGCCAGCAGGAGACCACGACCTGCAGCATCGAGGCCCCCACCAGGTGGTTCACGAACAACTGTCGGATACCGACGAACACGACCTGCGTGACCAGGTGGGTGAAGGCCACCCACGCGATGCCGTGAGGTGCCGCGAACCACATCGCGATCAGCATCGTCGGAACCATCACGAGGTTGATCTTCATCAGGAGCCCGGGTCGGTTGATTGCGTAGAGCAGATCCCCGGTCGCGAAACCCAGACCTGTCACACATCCCGTGATCGAGATGATCTCCATCGTCGGTACCGCTGCAGTGTTGCCGGTTGCGAACATGACGGTGATCGCATCCCGCGAGATCAACGCGAGGCCCACCCCGACCGGGATCGAGAAGAGAGCGACGATCCGCAGCGCCTGGTACATCGCATCACGGAGGGCCTCCCGGCCGTCGTTGCGTATCCTGCTGTACATCGGGAACAGGACCGCCGACATCGCGTTGAGCTGACCGCCCATGATGATCTCGGGCAGACGGAACGCCTGGTAGTACAGGTCAAGTGACGACGTACGGTTTCCGACCACCAGGTAGTCGCCGTTGACCGCCAGGATCCCGAGGAACCTGTTGCCGGCCATCCGCCAGGCGTACGCGAACAGTTCCTTCACCACAGAGGTCTCCCAGGCGATCCTGGGCCGGAATCTGGTCAGAACCCAGGTGCAGGCAGTCCAAATGACGCGCGACACCAGGAATCCCCAGACGACCCCCCAGATACCCAGCCCGAAACCGATCACCAACACCAGCGTCACCGCCAGCCGGGAACCGTCGCGGGCCAACTCCGTATACGCGCGGGGCTTGAACGTCAGATCGCGGGTGAACAGAGCCCACGGCACCGTGTTGAGACCGGTGATGACCACCAGTGGCCCCATGACCATGAAGACCGTCACGTACTCGCTCAGTTTGAACAGCGCAGCCAATGCGGGTGAGAGCGCGACTGCCAACACGGCCAGGACGATCGAGAATCCGACGTTCGCAGTGAACGCGATGTGCACCCGGCGGTCGTGGCCCGTGCCCTGCTCGTAGATGAGCGATGCCCCCATGCCCAGGTCCAGGGCCGTATCGGCGTAGAGCATCACCACGGTGAGCGCCACCATCACCGAGTACTCGACCGGAGTCAGCTCCCTGGCGAGCACCGCTGCCAGCACCAGCGCAGCACCGAAGCGGCTGAGGATCCCGAGATTCGCCCACAGGTATCCACGCGTGGCAGTTGTGCCCAGGTTGGCCGTATCCACCGGGTCGTCGGGGTTCTCCGGTTGGTCCCCACCCGGTTCGATATCGCTGGTCAACGTGAGCCGATCAAGGTCTGTCTTCGCCGTCAGCCGCGCAGGACGACGACGCCGGCAGGTCCCGAGGCGAACGAGCGCAACGCATCACCGGCAAGGCGCGCATCGGTGAGGCGCGTCTTGCCCTCGGTGACCACCATCAGCGTGGTATCAGCGAGCGCGAGCATCTGGGAGGTCGGCACGGGGCCCGGAACCTGGGGCCCGTTTATGATCACCACATAGCGCCCGGCCATTCCTTCGAGGACCCGGTCGAGCGACGACCTCATACGCAGGATGTTGCGGCTGCGATCGATACCTGCTCCGATGAAACGAACCATCCCCTCGGGGGCGGTCATGCCATCCAGTTCACGCGGCATCCGGGAGTCAGGCAACTCGAGGAGTGCGGTGTCTGCCGGAAGTTGGCCCGAGAGGCACTCACTCAACCCCGCCATGTCCCCCGCACCCACGAGGTCGGTGAGTTCCCCGTGTTGGAGATCAGCATCGATCAGCGCGACGGGTTGGCCGAAACTACGCGCCACCACGTTGGCGAGCGCCAGTGACAGGAGGGCACGATCGGTTGCAGAATCCGGACCCACGAGCACCAGCCGGTGAATGGGCTCGTCGAGGCTCAGCCGTTCGACCGCTGCGATGACTCCTGCCACCGCATCGCGGGGATTGCCCGAGCGACCCGAGAGTGCAGGCACCTTCACCAGCACGGGTAGGTCGATCGCCTGCGTGACGTCCTGGGCCGTTGCAACAACGGGCTTGCGCATGTTTCGTGCCAGGAAGATGAGATACGGAACGAGGCCACCGAGGAGCATGCCGAACAGTGCCGCGAACCAGACCGGGAAGGTGGTGGTGGACTGCAGCGGGAATTCGAAGACCTCCTGGAAGATCGGGCCCGCTATCCGTTGCTCCACGGGAAGCTCACGCTGATTCGCCTCGAACACCGCTTTGAGCGATGGCACCAACTGGGCGCTAACCGCTTCGGAGAAGTCCTTGTCGGGGCTCGAAGCGATCAGGTCGACATATGGCGAGAGCGGTTTTCGACTGGTCGAGATCGCAGCGTCGATCTGGTCTATCGACTCGGAGAAGCCTCCGCGCCGCTTCACCTCGGCCGCCATGCCCTTTGACTTCACGATGTCCTCGATGGCAGCGGAGATCACGTCGTTCTCATTCGCATTCGCACCGGAATAGACCAGGATCGAACGGGTGGTCTGGTAGATGGGAGGACTCAGCGAAGCCAACACCACCGCCACGACCCCGGTGACGAGCATCGACACGACCACAACGATCGTCTGGAAGCGGGTCAAGCGCAGCGAGCGGCGTTCCTGACCATCCGCGGGGACGCCATCAGGGATGCCCTCATAGGGCATCGGCGCCGTCGCTTGGTGCGGGGTCATGCTCTGCACGGTCATCTGCTCTCGATGTGGCGGGTCCGCCAGGGGTGGACCCGGGTCGGGCGGGGCTGCCACCGGGCGGCAGACCCCCAACGTAGCCACCGAGTGTACAGAGCAGACTTAGTCATGACCGCACAGGCCTCGATTTCACCATCCGGGACCTGCACACGTAGAGTTCTCCTCCTCATGGGATCGCTAGTCAAGAAGCGCCGCAAACGGATGCGCAAGAAGAAGCACAAGAAACTCCTGCGCAAGACGCGCCACCAGAGGCGTGCCCGCGGCAAGTAACGCTCGCGGGGGGTGAGCATGCAGCGACACGCTGACCTGTCCGAAAGCCCTGCTCCCGGAGTCACAGGCCTTCGAACCTCCCTGATATCTCGAGGTCACCCCGCCTGTGGCTCGCCGCCGGAGGTCACCCCGGCCGGCACTGTCCTGGCGACCACGCGCCCGTCGCCGGGAAACGCACCGGGTACCCACCAGGTGGACCCACTCCCGGCCAGTCGCGGCACCAAGCCCGATACTGCTGCCAGTTCGTCCCGGTAGCTCGCCAACGACGGCGCAACCGCCAGTGCTGCCGGCTCGAGGTCGTTGCCGTTCTGCCCCCTCGGGCTGCCCATGTCATCCCATGCCCGGTAGACCTCCGGGGTCGAACAGTGCACCGGTGGGGTCAGAAGGGTAAGGGTCCGCTCCAGGAACGGAAGGGGATCTACCACCTCACCCACCCCGCTCACGCGAGCCCTGCCGCCCACAACGCAGAACGGAACATCTGCTCCGAGGCCGGCCGCGGCATCGAGATCGGTGAACCCGGCCCATCTGAGAATCGCTGCGGCGTCGGCGCTTCCACCACCGAGGCCGGCGCCCGCGGGGACAACTTTGAGCACGTCCACAGCTGGGCTACGACCGACCAGATCAAGTGCGCGAACCACGAGGTTGTCCGGTCCGGCGGCCTCGCGCCCCGACGCGCTGACCATCACCACGCGCGACCCAGCACCAGCTGGAGACTCCGGAGCAACGTGAGTCTCCAGGGTCAACGTGTCACCGAAATCCAGGGTGACCATCTCCGCATCGATGAGGTGGTAGCCGTCTGCCCTCGTACCTTCGATCGAGAGGGTGATGGTGAGTTTCGCGGGAGCATCGAGAACGATCATCGGCCGACGCCCTGGGAAGCGACAGTCAGGTCGGCCCAGTCGGCCACGTCGAGGGTCTCGGGACGTGCCTGCGGGTCCACCCCCGCCACGGTGAAAGCACTCGCGTCCACCGACCCGGCGAGCGAGGATCGCAGCATCTTGCGTCGCTTCCGGTAGGCGGTCTCCACCAGACGGAATACATCGTCGGGATCCACGTCGCCACGTGGTGGAGGCCGGCGCGTGAACTCGACGACCGCCGATTCCACCCTGGGCTGGGGAAGGAAGACCTCGGGTGGAACGCGCACGATGATCCTCGCCGAGGCATACCAGCCCGCCTTTATCGTTGGTACGCCGATCGTCCTTCCTCCGGGATCCGCACACAACCGTTCCGCTACTTCGAGCTGGGTCATCACGAACATCGAATCGACCATCGGCGCTCCTGCGAGCAGACCCAACAGGATCGGGACCGCCACGTTGTAGGGAAGGTTCGCGACCAGCTTCCAGGCATCACCTTCCCCCAGGAGCACCTGCCAGTCGACCCCGAGTGCATCAGCGATGATGACATCCACTCTTGCCGAGCACCCAGCGCGATCCAGCACTCCTGCGAGTACGCGGCGAGGCCCCTGTCCTTCTCGACCGCAACAACGTGCGCACCGGCTTCGGCGAGCTGCACCGTGAGCGCTCCGATTCCGGGCCCGATCTCGAGGACCCGGGATGAACCGTTCACACCTGCGCGTTCGACGATGCGCCCGATGATCCCCGGATCCACCACGAAGTTCTGTCCGAGCGCCCGACTTGGGGAGAGGCCCGCAGAACTCAGCAACAGCTCGGTCTCGCTGGCGCCCAGAGCCACGCTCAGACCGGATCTTCAGTCGTCACAGCCGTGAGGGTGACCTCGGGTAGCGCGTAGAACGTCCGTGTCGTCTCCATGACTGCCTCGGCGAAGTCGAGCACGTCGATACCGAGAACCTCGGCGCAGGCTTCGCCCACCACGGCCACCCGGCCGGGGGTGTTGCGCTTTCCGCGATGTGGCACCGGACTGAGGAACGGGCTGTCGGTCTCCACCATCAGCGGTGTGGGTCCCACCGCTTCGACCGCCTCTCGGATGTTCTCCGCCGAGTTGAACGTCACGATCCCACTGATCGACAACCGGGCCCCGCGCTCCACGCATTCACGGGCTTCATCGGGACCGCCGGTGAAACAGTGGAAGACGGTCCGTGTGGGGATCCCGTGATGGTCGAGAACCCCGAAGGTCTCATCCCATGCTTCCCGGGTATGGATCACCAACGGTAGGTCGTACTCGTTGGCAAGGTCGATCTGCTCACCGAACACACCCGCTTGCACATCCCTCGGGGAATGGTCATAGAAGAAATCGAGTCCGCACTCCCCGACTGCCACCAGACCGTGGGGCATTCCCCGTTCCACCAGGGCGGCAAGCCCATCGATACCAGATGCCGCCTCGTGTGGGTGGACACCTGCTGTGGCCCATATCCCGCGGTGTGCGTTCGCGGTCTCCAGGCAGCGCCGTGACGTGTCCATGTCGGTTCCCACACAGATGAGCCCGACCACGCCGGCAGCCAGTGCCTCGGCTGTGAGGGCCTCGACATCGTCCTGCGGATCGAAATGACAGTGGTTGTCGATCCACTTCGGTTGGGCTGCCTGCTCAGACATCAGAGAGCACCACCCCTGAGGGACCTGCGGCGAACGTAGCTATCTGCAGTGCCCCGTCTTCTGCGTCGAAGGTCACCGTCGCACCCTCCTCGAGGTCATAGAAGACCACATCTGACCACTCGAGAACGCCCGATACCGGAACGGTCCCCAACAGTGGCGGAGCGAGCATCACCACGACCACCGACGAATCGAGATCGGAGAGCCAGCGCACATCCACCAGCGGTTCCTCGCGACGCCGGGGTCGACCCGCAGGTACGAAACGCAGGCTCTCCGCGCTCGGTCGTGCGGAATCACCACCGAAGGTCCGACCACGCGAAAAGGCACGTCGCGATGCCCTGGGGAGTCGCCACCTGCGCACCCGGTGGATGACGTCCGACAGCCGGGCCCTACCGTGGCTGAGATCATTCATTCCTGCCCTGAACGCCCCTCCCAGACGCAACGACACCAACCGGCGTTCCGGTTGGCCGTCGATCAGGACGACCCGTGCTCCGCTGGCCGCGATGCTGGCCGCTATCCCGATTGCCAGGTGCCGTGCGCTTCGGTCGTGCACCGGTGTGGCGATCACGATACGCCTCGGGTATTCCGACCCCGTTCCGGCGTCAAGTGCCCTCATCGCGATCTGTGCGTACTGGTCGGCGGTGGCGGCGTTGCGTCTGCGGCCGGGCCGACCCACATGGCTCCACAGGGACAGTCCGAGGGCTGCCTGGAGGTCATCGTCGTTGTTCACGCGGGGCGTGCGCTGCTTGAGCAGGCTGTACCCCATGGCGAGCATCGCACCGGTGGTCCCGCCGACCAAAATGAGCCACGTCTGCCTCGGTGCCTCACCACCGGGTTGGGGTTCGGTCATCAGCGGCGTGTACATCGGCCCGGTGTACCAACGCTGCTGACCGGGCTCCAATGGTCGCAGTTCGTCTTCCAGAGTCGGCACCGTCGCCTCACGGTTCTGTGCGATCAGTTCGTCGAGAGCATCGAGCAGGTAGGGCCCAACGGCCTCCGCCTTGGCAGCATCGTCGCTCGTGAACTTGATCTCGAGGTAGGGCCCGAAGTGTGGCCGGTTCACAGTCACTCCGGAGGCCAACTCGTCGGGGCTCAGCTCGACACCGGATGCCTTGGACAGTTCGACCGAGTAGGCCCGCGACAGGATCAGGGTCTGCAGGGCCTGGATGCGGGAGCGATCGACGGGGACCAACGGGTAGTCGGGCGGCAGGTCCATCTTCAGCACGATCATCGACATCGACACTGAATGTGTCGTGGGCAACGCTCCCGCGACCGCTCCCCCCGCGATCGCTCCGACGAGACCACCGACGATGATCCACTTCCTGAAGCGTTGGGAAATCTTGAGATCCCAACGGGCGAGTCGGGATGCCTCGAAATCCTCCCCGTGCGGATCAGGCCTGGTAGCGACACCGGGCATGGAAGATCCTGCAGGGGAATGGCTCCATCCGGGCGGTGCCAACTGTCCAACGCCCGACGGAGCAAGTTGCCTTTCCATTCCTCCGGTGGTGGGAGCTCGCAACGGTGCTGCGAAATAGCCCCTGTAGCGGTTACCCCACGAGGGCACCTGGAGCGCGCCCGCGAGACCGAATATCGACCACGCCAGTTTGTTGTTCAGCAGCGGCAGGAACATGGACCCGGCCATGACCGGAACGAACATCAGGAGAATGAACCCCGAAAGCTCCTTGGTCTGTTTCCAACGCGGTCTGAGCAGGGAGATGACAGTCACGATGACCGCAGCGGTCCAGATGAGAACGCCTATGAAGCCCAGGTCGGATGCGATCTCCAACCATGTATTGTGGGCACTTACCTCCGTCCTTCGCTCATAGACCAGGGTTGACCCGGGGGTGGTGGCCAGCCTCGGCGGGATCAACTCCCTGGTCTGGTTCATCCCGTGACCGACCACTGGACTCTCCTTGATGAGTTCGATCGTCACCTTCCAGAAGTCAAGGCGTCCCGAACTGCTGGTTCCACGTTCGAGAGTGTTGGGATTGACGATCAACAACAGACCGGCAACCACCACGGTGAGAACGCCGGCAGGGATCACCACACCGATACGCCGACCGATGGATTCGCCTGGGCGATAGATCAGGGTCGCGAAGAGGACTGCTGCCGCGCCGATCACTCCGGAGCGGCTACCGGCGCCCGCTGCACCGCCGATCACGAGAAGCAACACGAGGGTGTAGATCACCTTGTGACGCATCGTGGGGCTGTGTCGCCGGTAGTAGATGGTCAGAGGAATCATCGAGGCGGCAAAGACTCCGAACAGGTTCGCATCACCGTTCAGACCGTAGGAGCGCACGCCCAGGACGAGTCCCCACACACCCGCTGTCGCCCCGAATATGCCGCCATACCAGTAGGCACGCAAGAACTCTTCGACCTTGCGGTGGGAATCGACCATGAATCCGGCCACCGAGTAGTAGGCGAGCGCCAGGCCGATGGTCCCCATGCCGATGAACCAGGCGCCGATCTGGGGCGACCAGATCCCCGAAGCGACCGCCCACATCAACAGTGCCAAGGCGGGCAACCAATGGCGCACCGGGATCGCCGGAGGGCGCCACCGCTCGATCAGGAGTTTGTAGAGCAGTACGACGATGGCGACGCCCGATACCAACCGCCCGAGACTGATCTGGCCACGCCCCAGACCGTCGAAGTGGATGAGGAACGCCACGACCTCGACGAACGTGAACCCGCGCCGGAGTGTGAACAGCACTGACGCCGCAATGACGGCCAGAACGATCACCGCGACGACTCCGACGCGTGAATACACCGCGGCCGCCGATCCGGCCACGACAGCAATGCCGACCAACAGCATCGAGAGTCCGCTGGGCGAATGGTTCCCGGAGTCTCCCGCCGGCTGCTCTCCGGCGGACCCGAGTGTCTGCAGACTTCTCCCAGCGGGCGCGCGAGTGGTCATCAGGCGGGCCGCTCCACTGCTCTCAAGTTCCACTTTGGCACGCAGCCGTCCTCTTGTCCCCAGGTTTCATGAGCAGGGATTGTCCACGAGTACCTGCCAGGTCTCAACGGCGCCAGTTACTGGCAGACTGTTGCCGTGCTACAGGACGCTAATCCATGGGACGTCGCGGAAGCCGACGCGGAGACACTTCGAGAACGCCTGGGGCGGGCCGACGCCACCGTCGTGCTCGGATCCGGTTGGGCCCGGGTGGCGACGGAGTTGGGCACCGAGGTAGACCAGATGCAGATGACCGACCTGGCGGGCGTTCCCGCTCCGTCGGTGCAGGGCCACGGCGGCACGATCACAGCGGTCGAAGTCGGTCCGAAACGAGTGTTCGTGATGGCTGGACGGGTCCATCTGTACGAGGGCCACAGCGCCCACACCGTCGCCCACGCAGTTCGAACAGCGGTGCTGTCGGGCTGCTCCACGATGATGTTGACGAACGCCGCGGGGTCGTTGCGCGCGGGTGCAGGCATCGGGACACCCGTGTTGCTCACGGACCAACTCAACCTCACAGGCACGAGTCCGCTGGCCGGACCACCTCCCCCTGACCACCTCGGGAGTCGCTTCGTCGACATGACCGGGTTGTACGACCCGGATCTGCGCTCAGCTGTCATGGCGGCTGATCCGCACTGCGCCGAAGGGGTGTACGCCGGCCTGCTCGGCGGTGCCTTCGAGACCCCCGCAGAGGTGCGGATGCTGGGGTCACTCGGAGCCGATGTGGTCGGCATGTCCACCGTGCTCGAAGCGATCGCGGCCCGCCACCTGGGAGCGAGGTGTTTCGGGGTCAGCCTCGTGACCAATCTTGCGGCGGGGCTCCAGGAGTCACTCGATCACCGTGAAGTCCTGGCAGCCGGTGACGCCTCGGTGGAGCGATTGGCCGGAGTGCTCGACGCCGCGATCGCCGCCTGCTGAGCGGGGCACGTGGTGCACAGACCTGAAGTGATCAGATGAGGCCTGACAACAACAACAGCGACAGCGACAGCGACAGCGACAGCAGAACAGCAACAGCAACGGCAACAGCAACGGCAACGGCAACGGCAACGGCAACGGCAACGGCCGAGCGTCCCGCGAGGATCTGCTCGCCGCGGCGCGGAAGTGGATCGAGCACGATCCTGACCCTGCGACGCGCGCTGCGGCCAGCGGTTTGCTGGACGCTCCAACTCATGAACTGCGTGCCGCCTTCGAGGGTCGTCTGACCTTCGGGACCGCGGGTATCCGCGGGAGCCTCGGGACCGGCCCCAACCACATGAACCGACTCCTGTGCGCACAGACGGCGGCCGGTGTGGCCCGGGTGCTGGGAACAGAGGTAGCCGACGCCCGGGGCAGGGGCGTGGTATTCGGGCGGGACGCTCGTCATGGATCTGCTGCGTTCACCCGGGAGATGGCCGCGGTCTTCACCACGCACGGGTTCGATGTACATCTCATCGACGGCCCCGCCCCCACACCGTTGGCGGCGTTCGCGGTGGGGCACCTTCGCGCCGCAGCGGCGATCGTCGTGACAGCGAGCCACAATCCAGCGGCCGACAACGGGATCAAGGTCTACTGGGCCGACGGTGCGCAGATCGTCGCACCCATCGATGCGCTGATAGCGGAAGCGATCGATGAGGCAGCACGCAATGGCGTCACACCGCCCGGCAGCACACCCATGGGGACGATCCACGACCTGGGAACGGTCCGCGCCGGTACCCCTCTCGTCACCGCCTACCTGGAATCGGCAGCCGAGCTGGTCCACGGGCCGGTGGATGACCCGAGGCGGCTCGCAGTTTCCTCGATGCACGGGGTCGGAGCGGAGCTGCTGGGAATCACACTCACGACGTTCGGCCACGTGGAGGTCAACTGGGTCACCTCACAGCGCGACCCTGATCCGGACTTCCCGACGGTGCCGTTCCCGAACCCCGAAGACCCTGGAGCGATGGACGAAGTCATGGCGCTGGCCGAACAGTGCGATGCGGATCTGGCACTCGCGAACGATCCCGATGCCGACCGGGTGGCTCTCGCGGCCCCCGCCCGCAACGGTGCCTGGCGATCGCTTTCGGGTGACGAGACCGGAGCCTTGTTCGCCTCGCACCTCCTGGAGCAGACCGCGGGTATCCCCGACCGACTTCTCGCGACCACCGTCGTGTCCTCCCGGCTCCTGGCGGCGATGGCCGACGAATCAGGAGTCCACTTCGCCGAGACGCTCACCGGTTTCAAGTGGTTGTGCAGACCCGCCATGGCGAATCCCGACTGGCACCAGGTACTCCTCTACGAAGAGGCTCTCGGCTACGCGATAGGCCCCGAGACCCGCGACAAGGACGGCATAACCGCGGCACTCGTGGCGGCCGACATGGCGTGTTCGCTGGCCCGGGATTCCCGCTCGGTGTGGGACGTGCTCGATGACCTGGCGCGTCGCCACGGTGCCCATGTGACATCCAACGGTTCGGTCCGCTCGGAGGGCCCCGATGCCCGCGCTCACCTCGAAGCCATCACCGCCGAATTGGACGATGAGCCGCCGACAGTCGTGGGAGGCTTCCGGGTCGCTGCCGCTGAGCGTCCTGCCGACGATGTCCTGCGCCTCTGGTTGGAGGACGACACGAGGGTTGTCCTGCGTCCCTCGGGAACCGAAGCCAAGTTCAAGTACTACTGCGAAGCGATCGAGGGGGTAGCCGATGGTGAACACCCCGATGACGCCCGAGCACGGGCACGCATCCGCCTCGATGCGGTGACCAGGGACCTCCTCGACCGACTGGGGTGACCATCCCACCAATGAGGACGGGTTCGTCACGACTGAAGCAGGTTTCTCGGAGACCTGAGCCCGCTGCACGCAGCATCACCTCCAAGAATCCCGGCTGAGCCGGCCAGCCCGTACCTGCAGGTCGAACAGCCCGGCTCAGGGCAACTCGGCGAGGATTGCTTCGGTACCCGACAGCCCGAGGCGATCAGCGCCGGCATCGATCATCGACATCGCTGTCGCAAGATCTCTGATGCCACCGGAGGCCTTCACCCGGGCCCTGCCTCCTACTGCGGCGACCATGATCTGCACCGCCTCGACGGAAGCTCCCCCCGCGGGGTGGAATCCGGTGGAGGTCTTGACGTAGTCGGCCCCTCCGTTGACCGCTGCCTCGCATCCCGCCCGCAGGTCCGCTGGTGACCACAACGCCGATTCCAGAATCACCTTCAACAACGCATGGGGCGCTGCAGCGCGGACCAGGGCCACATCAGCGCGGACGGCCTCGAAGTCACGATCCATCATCGCTGAGAGGTCAGCCACCATGTCCACCTCGGTCGCGCCCTGCGCGATGACAGCGGCCGCCTCGTGGGCCTTCACCTCACTGAGGTTGGCTCCATGGGGGAAGCCGGTGACCGCGCACACGGGGATCCGGGGGCCGGCCACCTCGACGGCCATGCCGACCATCCCGGGTTGGACGCACACCGATGCGCACCGATTGGACACCGCTGTCCCTACCGCGTCGCCAACTACTCTACGACCGGCTTGGGGAGTAAGGATCGTGTGGTCGATGCACGCAGCCAAATCAGATCGACTCATCTGGGACTCCGAGGATTCAGCCATCTGCGACCATCCGTCGGGTCCGATTCGCTCGGGACAGGTTCATCTGCGACAGGTTCCTTCGGGAGAGGTTCACGTCAGACCCAACGCCCGGTAGGCCGGTTTGATGACGTCTTCGATGAGTGCCAGGCGCTCGTCGAAGTGGATGAACGCCGACTTCATCGCGTTGACGGTGAACCAGCGCATGCGCTCCAGGTCCACGCCGTGGTGCTCTGCCAGCAGGAGGAACTCATCGGATAGCGACACCCCGCTCATCAGCCGGTTGTCGGTGTTGATCGTGACTCTGAACCGCAGGTTCATGAGCAATCCGACTGGGTGCTCGGCGATCGATGGTGCTGCTCCGGTATGGACGTTCGACGAGGGACACATCTCGAGTGGGACCCGTCGATCCCGCACGTAGTTCGCGAGTGTGCCCAGGACCGGGCCCGCATCGGTCATCTCGATGTCGTCGACTATCCGAACACCGTGACCCAGTCGCTCGGCTCCACACCAACCCAGGGCTTCCGATATGGATGGCAGTCCGAACGCCTCACCGGCATGGATCGTGGAATGGAAGTGGGCCCTTCGGATCCGGTCGAAGGCGTCCATGTGACGACTCGGCGGGTAGCCGGCTTCGGCCCCTGCGATGTCGAATCCGACCACACCATCATGGCGGTGGCGAAGTGCCAATTCTGCAATCTCCGACGACCTGGCGGCGGTCCTCATGGCGGTCACGAGCAACCTCACGACGATCGGCCTTCCTGCGTCGAACGCCGCACGTTCACCATCGACAAAGCCCGCGAGAATTGCCTCGGTCACCTCATCGAGACCGAGGCCGCGCTCGGTGCACAGCTCCGGGGCCATACGCACCTCCGCGTACACCACACCATCGGCGGCGAGGTCCTCCACGCATTCGAAACTCACGCGCCGAATCGCCTCTACGTGCTGCAGTACTCCCACCGTGTGGGCGAAGGTCTGAAGATAGAGTTCCAGATCCCGGTGATTGGCTCCGATCCGCAACAATTCCGCCAGCTCCTGAGCATCGTGGCTCGGCAGGTCCGCGTAGCCGTATTCCCGGGCCAACTCGACGATCGTCTCCGGTCGCAATCCGCCATCGAGGTGGTCGTGCAGGAGCACCTTCGGTGCGGTCACGACCAGTTCTTCGTTCAGCGCTAGGGCATCTGCCGGCTCCTTGGGTTCATTGCGATCCACGGACCCACCGTACCGCCGGTACCCTCACCGGGGTGGCTACACACACCGGCGGGACAAGAGGAGACGCCCGGGCGACTGTCGTAGGACTCGACGGCGACAGCGATCGGACTGTCGTAGGACTCGACGGCGACAGCGATCGGACTGTCGTAGGACTCGACGGCGACAGCGATCGGACTGTCGTAGGACTCGACGGCGACGACACCCTCTGGCACAGCGAGACACATTTCATAACCACCACCGAACGACTCAGCGAGCTGCTCGCCGGCTACACGGACGGTTCCAGCGCGGCTGAGGAACATCTGATCGAGGTCGAACGCCGAAACCTCGCCCGATTCGGATACGGGGTCAAGGCATTCACGTTGTCGATGATCGAGACCGCCATCGAAGTGTCCGGCACGAGAGTCACCGCCGGAGAGATAGGACAGATCCTGGAATGGTCGAAGGACCTGCTCGATCATCCCGTGGAACTGATCGACGGTGTCTCGGACGCAGTTGCCCACCTCGCTGAACGACACACGCTCCTGCTGATCACCAAGGGTGACCTCCTCCACCAGGAGTCGAAGGTCGCCAGATCCGGTATCGCCGACCACTTCGCAGATGTCCACATCGTCAGTGAGAAGAACCCTTCCACCTATGCCGGCATCCTCAGTGCACACGGCATCGCTCCGCGGAACTTCCTGATGGCAGGAAACTCTGTGCGGTCCGACGTGTTGCCGGTACTGGAACTGGGGGCCCAGGCCGTTCACGTGCCCTATGAGGTCACTTGGGCGCTCGAGCACGCACCAGAAGGATCCGATCCGGTTCCCGTGGTCTCCAAGCTCGCCGATCTCTCCGCCCTGCTCGACTGAGGTCTGGATGTCGCCCAGCGCTACTGGGTTCCGAAGAGTCGGTCACCGGCGTCGCCCAGGCCGGGCACGATGTAGCGGTTCTCGTCGAGGTGGTCATCCATGGATGCTGTGAAGATCTCAACGTCGGGATGTTGCGCTCGGACTGTTTCGACGCCCTCGGGACAGCTCACGATGCACAGGAGCCGCATGTCGAGCGCCCCCGCCGAGCGGAGCTGACTGAGCGCGTGCACTGCACTGCCACCGGTGGCCAACATCGGATCGACTACCAGGACGGCGCGCTCATCGAGGCGCTCAGGAAGCTTCTGGTAGTAGTCAACCGGCTGGTGGGTCACCGGGTCGCGGTACATGCCCAGATGCCCGACCGCTGCGTGTGGGATCAACTCGAGCACGGCGTCGACCATCACCAACCCGGCGCGCAGGATGCCCACCACCGCCGGAGCCGGACGCCTGAGACGCTCACATCGGGCGACTGTCAACGGGGTGGTCACCGACACGGCTTCCGTCGGCAGGTCCGCGGTCGCCTCGTAGGCGCACAACAGGGTGATCTCGCGGGCCAACCGACGGAAGTCCCCATGGGGCGTATCTCGATCGCGCAGGATCGAGAGCTTGTGCGCAACGAGTGGATGATCGACGACGTTCACTGCGCGTGCGTGCTCGGACATGACCGCCACTATCGCATCCCTGGACACAGCCCCGCTGCAACAACACAGCCCCGCTGCAACAACACAGCCCCGCTGCAACAACACAGCCCCGCTGCAACAACACAGCCCCGCTGCAACAACACAGCCCCGCTGCAACAACACAGCCCCGCTGCAACAACACAGCCCCGCTGCAACAACACAGCCCCGTCGGGAGCGGGCTCGGTCAGCCTCCGGCCACGACGCGTTCTGCCATGACGGCCAGGTCTGCCTCGGGACGGGCTCCGAGGTGGGATATCACCTCGGCTGCGGCCAGCGAACCCAACTTGCCACACAGAGCGGGTTCCAAGCCCTGGCTGAACCCGTAGAGGAAACCCGAGGCGTAGAGATCGCCGGCGCCCGTGGTATCAACCAGTTGGTCGACGGGTTCTGCAGCGACCTCGATGACCTCGTCTGGAGTCACCACGACAGAACCCGCAGCGGAACGTGTTAGCGCCGCGTAGCCGACGTCCTCGCGGACTCGGGCCAGGGCCACATCGAATTCATCGGTCTCGTAGAGAGCGAGGATTTCGTGTTCGTTGGCGAAGATGAGATCCACGTGATTCCGGACCAGGTCCAGAAAGGCTTCGTGGTGGCGCTCCACACAGAAGCTGTCTGAGAGTGTGGCTGACACGAACCGGCCGGCTTCGTGCGCGTACCCGGCCGCAACCCGGAACGCCTCCTGGGCCGCCGGGGGGTCGAACAGGTATCCCTCGAGGTAGAGAATCGAAGCGCGCTCGATCCGTGACCGGTCCACGTCGGCCGGTCCCAGGTGAACCGACGCACCCAGGTACGTGTTCATGGTGCGCTGAGCATCGGGTGTGACCAGGATGAGGCAACACCCGGTGGCCGGACCGTCGGGCGCCTGG
Source organism: uncultured Microthrixaceae bacterium (assembly GCA_963805905.1). Classification (GTDB taxonomy): domain Bacteria; phylum Actinomycetota; class Acidimicrobiia; order Acidimicrobiales; family Microtrichaceae; genus JAMLGJ01. The sequence goes on along the minus strand of CAWDVV010000001.1, from coordinate 334,750 downwards.
GCGACGTCGTAGGTGACCCCGGTAGCGCGGATGTCATGGGCGAAGACATCGCCGAGTTGGTCTGCACGCACCTTCCCGAGGTACTCGGCCCTACCTCCCATGGCCGCCACCCCGACAACTGTGTTGGCCGCGGACCCACCGGATATCTCCACAGCGGGTCCGGTCATGGCGTAGATCTCGGCGGAGCGTTGTTCGTCGACGAGAGTCATCGAGCCCTTGGCAACCCCGAGCGAGTTCACCGTGTCATCGTCCTCATGGCTGAGTACGTCGACGAGCGCGTTGCCCATGCCAACGACGTCGAACTCGGATGCGGTCGGATCCACTGGTGCTTTCACGTTGTCGAGGGTAAAGAAGCGGCTCCGATTCTCACAATCGAAGGTGGCTTTGCCCATCGTTCCATCCGTGCCGACTACGGTGCGGAGACCGTCGCCGGACCCGCGGCGGACCCCACCGGAGGTCCCCCACGAACGGGTGACCGTAAGCGACCAACGGGCCCACGAACGGAGGTACTGCCGTGAGTAAACAGTCCGTCCGCCTGATCGGCCTGATGGCTGCGGCACTGCTTGTAGCGGGAGCCTGCGCCTCCGACGACACCGGTTCCGGTAGTGACACTTCCGAAAATGCCGGTGGCGCGAACAGCAACATCAACATCTGTCAGGTCACCGACACCGGCGGCGTTGATGACAAATCGTTCAACCAGACCGCGAACGAGGGCCTCGTGCAGGCCGAGGCCGAGCTCGGCGTCAACGGCAAGGTCCTGGAATCGAAGAGCGAAGCCGATTTCGAGCCGAACATGAAGGCGTTTCTGGACGACGACTGCGCTCTGATCATTCCGGTCGGCTACCTGCTCGACCAGCCCACCCAGGATGCAGCGAAAGCCAAGCCGGACCAGAAGTTCGCGATCGTCGACTGCAACATCTCGTGCAGTGGAGGTGAGGACCTCAGCTTCGACAACGTCGAGGAACTCACCTTCGCAACCGACCAGGCGTCATTCCTCGCCGGGATACCTCGCGGCCGGAACATCACAGTCCGGCAAAGTCGGAACCTTCGGCGGCATCAACATCCCGACGGTGACGATCTTCATGAACGGATTCCTCGCAGGGGTACAGCAGTACAACTCCGACAGCGGCAAGGACGTCCAGGTTCTCGGCTGGGACGGGGAGACCGGCCTGTTCACCGGCGACTTCGAGGACCAGGACAAGGGCAAGCAGACCACCAAGTCGCTCATCGACGAGGGCGCTGACGTGATCATGCCGGTCGCGGGTCCGGTCGGGCTCGGTTCGATCGAAGCCGCCAAGGAGGCCGACGGTGCAAAGGTGGTGTGGGTCGACACCGACGGTTGCATCTCGGTGCCGGACGCGTGCGACGTCTTCCTGACCTCGGTCATGAAGAGAATGGACGTGGCGGTCTTCGACAGCATCAAGTCGGTCGTCAACGACGACTTCAAGGGTGGCCTCTATGTAGGAACCCTCAAGAACGAGGGCGTAGGCATCCCCGAGATGGGTTCCGACATACCCACGGAACTCGCCAACAAGGTAGACGAGTACCAGCAGGCGATCATCGACGGCACCCAGTCCGTCGAGCCCAGCTGAACGCGGCCTCACAGCGACCGCGCGCACCGACCCGAACATGCCAACTGATGTCATAGCCTCGGCCCTGTGAAGGTCGAGCTGAGGGGAATCACCAAGCGCTTCCCCGACGTCATTGCGAACGAGGAGGTGGACCTCTCCGTTTCGAGCGGCGAGGTCCTCGCCTTGTTGGGCGAGAACGGTGCCGGCAAATCCACCTTGATGAACGTCCTCTACGGGCTGTACCACGCCGAGGAGGGAGAGATCCTCATCGATGGACAGCCGGTCACATTCGGCTCCCCCGGCGATGCGCTCGACGCGGGCATCGGAATGGTGCACCAGCATTTCATGCTGGTGCCCGTGTTCACCGTTGCCGAGAACCTGATGCTCGGCAACGAGGTGACCCATGGCCCGCTCGCCGGACTCGACTTCGGCGCCGCACGCGACCGGATCAGCGAACTCTCGCGTCGCTACAACCTCGCGGTGGACCCGGGTGCTGTCGTCGGGGACCTGCCCGTCGGGGTGCAGCAACGGGCCGAGATACTCAAGGCGCTCTACCGCGACGCGGATCTGTTGATACTCGATGAACCCACCGCTGTTCTCACCCCGTCCGAGATCTCCGAACTCGAACAGATCATCTCCTCTCTCGCCGAAGCCGGCAAGGCCATCATCTTCATCACCCACAAACTCGGCGAAGTCATGCGCGTGGCTGACCGGATCGTGGTGTTGCGTCGAGGCCGGGTGGTCGGCGAGACAACTCCCGCCGAAGCCGACGAGGCGTCCCTGGCCGAGATGATGGTCGGCCGAGCGGTAAAGCTCGTGGTCGACAAGGAACCACCGAGGACCGGCGAGACAGTGCTCTCGGTGAGGGACCTCTCGGTGACCGACGACCATGGGGCAGTCGCTGTGGAGTCCTTGTCATTCGAAGTCCGAAGCGGTGAGATCCTCGCTGTCGCCGGGGTCCAGGGCAACGGCCAGACCGAGTTGGTTGCATCCATCTGTGGACTGAGCAGGCCGCTCACCGGCACGGTGAGCATCGACGGAACCGACGTCACCGGCACCCCACCGGCTGAACTTTTCCGGCTCGGGGTCGGTCACATTCCCGAAGACCGTCAGACCGACGGTTTGGTGGGTCCGTTCTCGGTGGCCGACAACATGGTGCTCAATACCTACAACTGGCCCGAGTTCGCCAACCGGGCCGGTACGTGACCGGGCCGCGGTGCGCGCCCGAGCAGAGATCCTGACCGGGGAGTTCGATGTTCGTACCCCCTCCATCGACACTCCGGCAGGCACCCTCTCAGGGGGCAACCAGCAGAAGGTGATCGTGGCACGTGAGTTCACCCATTCCCAACGGCTCCTCGTCGCCGCGCAACCGACGCGGGGCCTCGACGTCGGTTCGATCCAGTACATCCACGGTCGCATCGTGGCCAACCGCGATGCCGGAGCGGCGGTGCTCGTCGTCTCAGCCGAACTCGACGAGGTCCTGGCACTGGCCGACCGTGTGGCTGTCATGTACGAGGGTCGATTCGTAGGCATTCTCGAAGGTGACGAGATCGACCGCAATCGCATCGGACAGCTCATGGCGGGCCACGACGCAGTTGAACACGATGCCGGTGAAATCGTCGACGCTTCCGATTCCGGCTCGGGACTGAGATGACCCAATGAGCGAACGTAACGGTACCAATGGCGGTGACGATGACGGTCCCATTGATCCTCCGGTGAGTGAGGCAGGCAACGAGCACCGCCGGTTCCGTCGAACCTGCGGATCGCCCGCAATCCGCTGGGTTCGCTGACCGTCGAGATCATGAAGGTGCCGGTCCTCGCAGTCTTCTCCGCTGCTGGTCATCGGTGGACTGCTCATCATGTTCACCGACGATGACGTGCTGTGGGCATGGGCGAGCTTCTTCAATGACCCGGTCCGCGCGCTGTCGCGTTCGGGCGCCGCCGTCTGGGACGCCTACTCGGCACTGTTCGCCGGCGCGGTGGGATCGCCTGCGGCAATCTCGGAGTCGCTGCTGCGTGCCACACCATTGATCCTCGCCGGGTTGGCGGTGGCCTTCGCGTTCAAGGCTGCCCTGTTCAACATCGGGGCCAACGGCCAGATGATCATCGGAGCGATGGTCGCCGCCTGGGTCGGGTTCAGCATCGATGTTCCGGGACCGCTCGTGATCTTCCTCGCCCTGCTGGCGGGGATCCTCGGGCGGTGCGGTGTGGGGTGGAATCGCAGGCGTCATGAAGGCCACCACCGGTGCGCATGAGGTGATCACCACGATCATGTTGAACTTCATCGCCGCTCTTGCTGCTGGCCTACGCGCTCACCACCGACGTGTTCCTGCCCGCCGGGCAGGCCAATCCCGTGTCGAAGCCGATACTCGCCCAGGCCCGTCTACCCCGGTTCATGAGCGGGCGAACGGGTCGACCTGGGGATCTTCGTCGCAGTCGGCGCGGTTGTCGCTGATCTGGTGGATCCTCGAACGCTCCACGTTCGGCTTCCAGGTGAAGGCGGTCGGCCTGAACCCGCACGCAGCCCGCTACGCCGGAATGAAGGTGGCGACCATCACCGCGCTCACGATGGCCATCGCGGCGGGCCTCGCCGGGATCGGCGGAGCCACGCTTCCGCATCGGTCCAAGCGGCGCGCTGACCGCCGGGATCATCGGCGACCTCGGCTTCGATGCCATCGCGGTGGCGCTGCTCGGCACGGTCCAACCCGTGGGGGGTGCTCGGCGCCGGGCTGCTCTTCGGAGCGCTCAACGCCGGAGCGGTGCCGGATGCAGGCCGAGACGCAGATCCCGGTCGACATCGTGATCGTGATCCAGGCACTGATCATCCTGTTCGTCGCAGCACCCGGCCTGGTCCGGGCGATCTACCGGGTCCGCACCGGAGAATCCGACGCTCCGCTTGTTCACCTCCTCGTGGGGATCGGGATGACCGGATCTCCGGGGCCGAGAGCATCCGGAACCAGCCGCCCCGATGTTGCAGGAACCGGCGAGAACGCCGCGGCCGACGCTGCCCTGGCATCGGAAGCTCGCCGCAAGGCCACCCGGCGGGGTCGTGATCTGGGTCCTCACCGGGCTTGGCGGTCATCTGGCTCTTCGCGCTCGGCGTCTCCGCGGTGTCGAGTCGACCTGTCGACCTGTCGACCACGACCGACCTCACCCTCACCGTCCCGTCGGCCGCCACCTCGTGGATCCTCGGTGGTCTGATCGTCGCGCTGGGGGTGGTGCAGATCGCCATGCCGCATCCCCGGAGGAGCGGGCGATCTCCGATGCTGGTGGTCGTGTTGTTCGCGGTGCTGGCGTTCCTCACCTGGGCGACGCGGGACCAGTCGTTCTCGCTGGTCGGCATGCTCCAGTCCACGGTAACCCGGGCCACACCGCTGGCGCTCGGCGCTCTCGCGGGAGTGCTCTGCGAGCGTTCGGGCGTGGTCAACATCGCCATCGAGGGCATGATGCTGTTCTCCGCGTTCATGGCCGCCTTCGCGGCCAGCGCGACGGGAGCCTCTGGGTCGGCATGGCCGTGGGTCTTCGGGCGGGGCCCTGCTCGCCTGGGGCCACGCCGGGCTGTCGGTCACCTACAAGGTCGACCAGATCATCTCGGGCACGGCCATCAACTTCTTCGCCACGGGTATCACCGCATACCTGGCCGCGTCGGTACTGACCAGCAGTCCGGACCTGAACCGCTCGGGCACGTTCGCCAACTGGAAGCATCCCGGTGCTCGGCGACATCCCGTTCGTGGGGAGTTCCTCTTCGACAACAACATCTACGTGTACCTGATGTACCTGCTCCTGCCGTTCGTCACCTGGATGCTGTTCCGCAGTCGCTGGGGCCTGCGGGTCCGTTCTGTGGGAGAACACCCCCGCGCGGCCGACACCGTCGGCATCAGCGTGCTGCGCACCCGGTACCACTCGGTGGTTCTCGGCGGCATGGCTGCGGGCCTCGCCGGTTCGTTCCTTCCGCTCGGGTCCGGTGGGCTCGTTCCAGGAGGACATGACCGCGGGCCGCGGGTTCATCGCCCTGGCGGTGATGATCTTCGGTCGCTGGAATCCGATGGGTGCCCTCGGCGCTGCACTGCTGTTCGGATTCGCCGAGTCGCTCAACTCGAAGCTGGCGATCCTCGGCACACCCATCCCCTCGGAGTTCCTGCTGATGGCACCCTATGTGGTGACCCTGTTCGTGGTCGCCGGCTTCGGCGGTCGGGCACGGCCGCCGGCAGCGGACGGCGTGCCCTACGAGACCAACTGACATGGTCGACCTGACCGACCCCGGGCCGCACCGATCGACGACGAGGTGGGGGCCCGGTTGGCGAACGCGCTCGTGGGCATGGTGGAGCGTGCGTACGCCCCATACTCACGGGTGCGGGTCGGAGCGGCGGCGCTGGCCGAAGACGGCCGGATCGTCGAGCGGCTGCAACGTGGAGAACGCGTCGACCGGCATCGGCATCTGCGCCGAGGTGAACCTGGCGGGCAGCTCGTGGCGCAGCGGCGGTGGACGTCTCGTGGCGCTGGCGGTCGTCGCCGGGGACGGCTCGAGCCGATCATCCCCTGCGGACGTTGCCGCCAGTTCCTCTACGAGTTCGGCGGCGACGGAGTTGCTCGTCGCCACCGACCGAGGGTGTCGTGACCCTCGGCGAACTGCTTCCCCACGCCTTCGGTCCGGACGACGTCGTCGGCCCGAGCGGACTGACCCCGCACCGGAGGACACATGTCGAAGGTCACGATCCTCGACGTCCTCGCGCACCAAGCGTGACGGCGGCGAACTGAGCGATGAACAGATCCGCTGGTTCATCGAGAACTTCACCGACTCGGCTCGATCGCCGACGAGCAGGCCTCGGCCCTGCTGATGGCCATCGTGTGGCGCGGGATGAGCCGGCGGGAGCTCGGCACCTGGACCACAGCGATGATCGACTCCGGCAACGCGCATGGACCTGTCGACGCTCGACCGACCGACGGTCGACAAGCACTCCACCGGTGGCGTCGGCGACAAGATCTCGCTGCCACTCTGTCCCCTGGTTGCCGCGTGCGGCGCAGCGGTGCCACAGATGGCAGGCCGCGGCCTGGGTCACACCGGTGGCACGCTCGACAAGATGGAGGCGATCCCCGGTTGGAGCGCCCGACCTCACGCCGGACCACTACCTCGAAGCAACTCGCGCGAAGTGGGCGCCGTGATCTGCGCAGCGGGCACGACAGCTCGCGCCCGCCGACCGGCGGATGTACGCGCTGCGCGACGTCACCGCCACCGTGGAGTCGATCCCGCTGATCGCCAGTTCGATCATGTCGCAAGAAGATCGCTGAGGGCGCCGGCGCCCTGGTGCTGGATGTGAAGTTCGGCGCCGGCGCGTTCATGGCCGAGACTGCGACCGGCCCGCGAGTTGGCCCGAGACGATGGTGGAGCTCGGTGAGGCCGATGGCGTGCGAACGGCTGCGCTGCTCACCGACATGCACACCCCCTTGGCGCACAGCGCAGGCAACGCGCTCGAGGTCACCGAATCGGTCGAGGTGCTCGCCGGCGGCGGCCCTCCCGATGTGGTGGAGCTCACGATCACGCTCGCCGAGGTGATGTGTGAGCTCGCCGGCATCGACGCGGATCCCGCCGCGCGTGCTGGCGTCGGGGGCGGCGATGGACAGCTGGCGCTCGATGGTCGCGGCCCAGGGCGGCGACCCGGACGCCCAGCTCCCCGTGGCACCGCATGTCGAGACGGTCACGGCGGAGAGGTCGGGTGTACGTGACCACGCCTGATGCCAGGGCCGTCGGCGAGGCCTCGTGGCGTCCTCGGAGCCGGCCGGGCCCGCAAGGAAGACCCCGTGTCGGCCTCGGCGGGGTGCGATGGTTCCGGCGGCCCGGAGACCGGGTGGAGCCGGGCGAGGTGCTGTTCGAGTTGCATGCCGAGGACCCGGCCGGTTCCCTGCAGCACTGGAGGATCGATGGAGTCTGGACATCGGTGAGATGGCCCCGACATACTCCACTCATCGCCGAACGCATCCGCTGAGCGGCCATTCCCGTCCCGCTGCGGAGTCGGTTCTGTGGGGCGTCTGTTCTGTGGGGCGTCCGCGTGCGCAGTGCGCCACGGACGCCACACGAACGGAATCAGGTGTTTGCGAGCCGCTTCACACGGTTGGGGGAGACCCCGAGCTCGCTGCAACCGCCGCATGCTGCATCGCGGCGGATTGCCCCGGCCTCCATCGGGCCCGCAGCGCCGCGGCGACCTCGGCGTCGGTCGCTTCGGTGGGCAGAGGAGCTGCGCTCGACCACGATCACGTACTCGCCCCTGGGGCGGTTGGTCTGCCATGTGCTGCCCGGCCTTCGGCCAAGGTGCCGCGCCAGGTCTCCTCGTGGAGCTTCGTGAGCTCACGGCAATCGCCACCCGTCGTTCGGGTCCACACACGGCCTGCGAGGTCCTCGAGGTGGCGGCGACCCGATGCGGCGACTCGTAGATCGCCACGGCTTGCCCTCGAGTGGCGACCTCGCTCGAGCCGATCCGCCCGGGCCCGACCCTTGCGGGGCAGGAACCCCTCGAAGGTGAAGCGGCCGCCGCCGTCGATAAGGCCGCTCAGCACCGCGGCGGCTGCACCCGCGAACGGACCGGGCACCACCTCCAGGGATCCAGCCCGGCGGCGAGAGCGGCTGCGACCACCTGCGCGCCCGGATCCGACAACCCGGGCATTCCTGCATCGGTCACCACCGCGATCCGCTCCCCGCGCGAGGCTGCCTCGACGAGTGAGCCGGCGACCGCCCCTTCGGTGTGTTCGTCCATGCGCACCAACCGCGGAGCCCGATGCCCAGGTGCTCCAGCAGCCTGCCGGTCCGACGGGTGTCCTCGCATGCGATGCGGTCGGCGGATCCGAGGTTCTCGGCAGCACGGTGGAGAGGTCGCCCAGGTTGCCGATCGGGGTTCCCATCAACACGATCCTCCCCGTGCCACTGCTCCCCGAACCAGTGCTCCCCGAACCAGTCGCCATCACCGCACCTCCAGCACATCACCCGGACGCAGGTTCCATTCCCTGAACGTGCCCGCGCCGGGCCTCGAACACGATCGTCGAGGAGAACTCCGGGTCGGGACACGCGCCACCGCTTCATGGTCACCACCCGGCGCACGGTGCCGTCGGGGTCACAGATCGCCGCGTCGATCCCGAACTGCATCCCGATCGTGTGCACCGAACGCGCCTTGAGTCGCAGCACTCCATCGAAGTCGTCCCGGCCCAGCAGACCCCGGCGCCGCGCCGCACGCCCGTCGGCGAGCTCCACCGAGGCCAACACTTCGTCATCTCGCACCAACCAGGCCACACGCCAAAGTACCCGCCCCGATGCACCCGGGTCGCGACCGCCTGGCTCAGACGTTGAACAGGAACTCCACGACATCGCCGTCGGCCACCTCGTAGTCCTTGCCCTCGGTGCGGACCTTGCCCACGTCGCGGGCGGCGGCCCAGCCGCCGGCAGCCAGGAGCTCCTCGGCCTGGATCACCTGGGCACGGATGAATCCCCGCTCGAAGTCCGTGTGGATCACCCCGCCGCCTGGGGGGCCAGCGATCCTGCACGGAAGGTCCAGGCCCGGGTCTCCTTCTCGCCGGTGGTCAGGAACGTGCGCAGACCGAGCATCTCGTAGGCAGCCTGCAGGAACGCGTCCGAGTGCACCCGATCCCAGCCCGAGCGCCTCGAGCATCTCGGCCCGGGATTCCTGCGTCGAGCATCGCCGCTTCGGCCTCGAGCTGGATGCAGAGTCCGATCACGGCGGTCTCACCGCGGCTCGCCGAATGCTTCGCGCACCGGGGCCAGCACCGGCTCGGGTCCTCGAGTTGTGCCTCGTCGAGATTCACCAGTGCCATGGCCGGCTTGGCGGTGAGCAGGTTGTAGCCCGCAGAGAGCCGCGAACTGTTCCGGCTCCAGCTCCGACGCGATACAGCGGAGTTCCCCTGCCCGAGCGCCTCGATGGCGGCGTCCAGCGCGGCCACCTCGACCAGCAGCGACTTGTCGCCCTTTGCGGCCTTGCGCCGCTTCTCGACCTGCTTCTCGAGCGACTCGAGATCCGCGTAGACCAGCTCCACCTCGAGGGTCTCGAGCTGTTCGAGCGGATCATGGCTGCCGGTTACGTCATCGTCACGGAACGCCCTGAGCACGAACACCAGTGCATCCACCTCGCGGATGTGCGACAGGAAGCGGTTGCCCAGACCCTCCCCCTGGGCCGCGCCCTTCACCAGGCCGGCGATGTCCACGAACTGGACGGTGGCCTGGATCTCCTGCGCGCTGGAGGACATCTCCGCCAGGCGAGCCGACCCGATCGTCGGGCACCTTCGCCACCCCCACGTTGGGATCCACCGTGGCGAACGCGTACGGCGCCGCCAGTGCGCCGCCGCCGGCGAGGGCGTTGTACAGGGAGGACTTGCCCGCGTTGGGCAGGCCTACGAATCCGAAGCGTTCCATCGGCGCCGAGGATAGGCCCCGGTGACCGTTGCCTCCGCGTCGAGGGATCAGTTCTGTGTTGCGTGCGTCGCGCATAGCGCCACGCACGCAACACAGAACGCTGGGATCGGGTCCAGAGGGATTCCGGGGCCCGGCGCCGACTAGCCGCAAGCGGCCCGACTGTTGTACCTTGGCATCCTTATGTCGAAGCGCACACAGAAGAAGAAGAACAACGCGCGGCGCAAGAAGGCCAACCACGGCCGCAAGCCCAACATGGGACGCAACTCCTGATCATCTTCTGATCCGGCACGTATGGTTCAACCGACGCGCCGCCAAGACGCATGCTCCGGCGCTATCCGGCCGCTTAGATCGCTGCGGGTAGGTTTCGGTGATGGCCACGCCCTCGCACCAACTCCGCACCTCGCGCTCGGTGACGATCCGGAGGCATGGTCGGCCCTGGGCTTCACGGTTGTTGCCAGACCCGACGACCGCAGGAGATCCCCGGTCAGGAAGCAAATTCCGGCGGGGCACGATGTCACGCTGGGCAACACGACGATGGTGTTGACCTCTGAGGGCGGGGGATTCCTGGATGGGCATTGACGGTCTGGCCGTCCGATCGATGGCCTGGCGAGTGTCGCTCCGAGCGGACGACAGCGCCGGGCCTCAACCCGCCCGCACCCCAACGGGATCAACTCGATCGACCATGTGGTGGTCAACACGGGGGATATTGATCGTACTGAGCGGCCCTCGCATCCGCTGGGCTCGACTGCCGAGGCGGCCGGTCCACCGAGCAGCTACGGCTCCCCGATGCGTCAGTCCTTCTACTGGTTGGGCGATGTGATCCTCGAGGTCGTCGGACCCGGACATCGACGAGCCCACCAGCGATGTCCTGACAAGAGTGTTCGGCCTGGCACTCGTCTCCCGGGATCTCGACGCAACGGTGTCGTACCTCTGCAACGATACGCAGCTGGGCGAACTGGCGGGGAGGCCCAAGGACGCGGTGCAGCCCGGTCGACGTATCGCAGGGATCCGCGGCGATCGCGTCGGCGTGTCGCTACCGCTGGCGGTCATGAGCCCGCACCCCGTCGGCTGAGGATGCCCGCCGGTCGGCTCCAACGATCCAGGATCCCGAATGCAGTCTTGGTTACCGGCCGGTAACATGGAGTGCATGCCTGAGTACCGCGCACCGACAAAGGACATCCTCTTCGCACTCCGCACGATGGGGATGATCGATGACATCGCATCACACGACCTGTATTCCCAGGCCGACTACGCAACCGTGGAGGGCATCTTTGCCGAACACGGCAGTTTCTTCACCGAGGTGTGGGCGCCCACGGACACGGTTGGCGATTCCGAGGGCTTGAAGTGGTCCGAAGACGGGGTCACCACCCCGGAGGTATTCAAGGACGCCTGGAACAAGTACGTCGAAGCGGGTTGGCAGGGCTTCAACCTAGACCCGGACTATGGAGGCATGGGCTTTCCCCAGGTCGTCTACGCGCTGGGAGCCGAGGTCGTCACAGGTTCCAATGCGGCGCTCGCAATGCTCCCCGGGCTCACCACCGGTGCGGCAGAACTCCTGACCCACTGGGGTACCGAGGAGCAGAAGGAGCGCTACCTGCCCAAGATGATCTCCGGTGAATGGTCCGGCACGATGAACCTCACCGAACCCCAGGCAGGATCCGACGTGGGGTTGTCCACCACGCGGGCGGTACCCCAGGACGACGGCAGCTACCGGATCACCGGCACCAAGATCTTCATCTCATTCGGCGAGCAGGACCTCACCGAGAACATCATTCACCTCGTACTGGCACGCACCCCGGATGCGCCTGCGGGTACACGGGGTATCTCGTTGTTCCTCGTGCCGAAGTTCCTGTGAACGAGGACGGTTCCCTGGGGGAGCACAACGACGTGCACTGTGTGTCGATCGAACACAAGATGGGGATCCACTCGTCTCCGACCTGTGTGCTCAGCTACGGCGACGATGACGGAGCCGTCGGCTGGCTCGTGGGCGAGGAGAACCAGGGCCTCACCGCGATGTTCACGATGATGAACGCCGCTCGGCTCGCGGTCGGAGTTCAGGCCACGGGTATCGCCGAAGCCGCATACCAGAAGGCCGTTGACTACGCCCAGGAGAGGGTTCAGGGTCGCGAGGTCGGAGGGGACTCCAAGGGGCCGGTTCCGATCATCGTGCACCCCGATGTACGCAGGATGCTCCTAGAGATGCGCTCCTCCATCGAAGCCACCCGCAACCTGACAACCCACCTGGCGGCCTGTCTCGACATGGCACAGGTCACCGAGGGCGATCACTCGCGGGGTTGGGACGAACGAGTCGAGGTACTGACTCCGGTGGCCAAGGCCTGGTGCACCGACATGGGAGTGACCGCCACATCCACGGCGCTGCAGGTGTTCGGCGGAATGGGCTACATAGTGGAATCGGGTGCGTCCCAGCACTTCCGTGACCAGCGCATCACGCCGATCTACGAAGGAACCAACGGCATCCAGGCCATGGACCTGGTCGGGCGCAAGCTACCGATTCGCGGCGGCGCAGCGTTCGGGGATCTCCTCACCGAGATGAAGCGAGTCATCTCTGACCTTGCGGGAATCGACGAGTTCCAGGCGATGTCCCGCGCTCTGTCGGAGGCCTTCGACGAGCTGGATACTGCCACCCGGTGGTTGATGGAGAACGGCCTCGCGGATCCCAAGGACGCACTGGCTGGCGCAACTCCGTACCTGGAGCTGTTGGGGCTCACCGCCGGCGGTTGGCTGATGGCGCGCCAGGCTCTTGCCGCCCGTGCCGAGATCGCCGACGGAGCCAAAGACGGCAAGGACTTCCTGGAAGCCAAGGTGACCACCGCGAGGTTCTTCTGCGAACAGACCCTGCCCCGGGTCCGTTCGCTGGGCCCCGCTGTCACCGGCGGCCACGACATCCTCTATGAGATCGACCAGGAGTCGCTCGCATCCTCATGACACCGAGGCCACGTCGCCCTTGAACCCCGCGCGACCGGCCAACGGGCGACGGCGCTCCGATGCCACGACCGGGAAGTAGGTTGCCATCGTGCTCGACCACGTGTTCACCGATGCCATAGGCGCCCTACGCGACGCTCTCGAACGAGCGCTGTTGGAACGTCAGGCTTTCGAGGAGCGTCTGCAGGCGGACGTCCTTCTGGGTGACCTGACCTGGGAGACGAGCTACGGCCTCCCCGGCGAGGGTACGCCCCCACGGGTGCGCGCCGACCTGACCCTCGAATGGTCGACCTGGTCCCAGGCTGCCTACCGCTCGTGGTACATCGATGAGGAACTCACCGAGTTGCCGAGGATCGACATCGAGGTGGTTCTCCGGGTCCAGCGGCTGGTCAGTCCGCCCGAACCCACGACTGTGTTGGCAGCACTACCGATCGACAGCCCTGAAGTGAGTGGCGAGCGCCTGCACCGAAGCGGTCCGACCGTCGAGACGGTCCACTCCCCGGACATGACCCAGAGCCAGCATGCATTCGAGGTCTCCTACGAAGGTAGTTACGAACTCGACGAAGCAGCCTTGGCCGACGGGTCGATTCTCGATGACCATTTCGGTGCAGTGGGTGGTTGGATCTCCTCCACCCTGGTGAAACTCGGTGATCTGGAGCTCGAGTATCTCGAACCCACCGAACCCGGCAACTAGATGTGCTCGGTCAGGACGTTGGTGACAGGCGGCTGACCGGAAGCAAGACGTGGAAGCATTGACAACTGTCGTGATTCCTCATAGCGTCTCGGGCCAATTGGTTCTTGCATGGGGGTGCACTATGCGTTTGCGAACTGTCCGAGTTGCGATAGCTGCGGTGGTGGCGCTGTTCGCCGCTGCCTGCGTTCCTCCCCCAAGCGCGCCAGTGCTGCCAACAGTGGCTGGCCTCGTCGGCTGCTACCGCGCAACGGTTCCAGGCGTTGATGACGTTCAGGTCATCAACACGGGCTACTCCTTGGGCAAGTACAACGTCCACCCGGTGACGGGCCCCGAGTTGTGCGCAGGGACGAGTGGTGGTTCTGCGGGCAGCTTCTATTTCGTGATCGCCGCTACCGAACCAGCCGCCGTCGACAAATGCGGGGTCCAGTTCGTGAATCCTGTGGTCACCGCCTTTGAAACCAACTTCGGGCCGGCCCTTCGCTATGTGTGGGCCTGCACATCCGCAGGAATCTGAACGCAGCGAACCGCAAGGCCTGGCCTCAGTCGGTTGGGTGAGCGCCAGTCGGTGAGAACCGGGTCGCCGACACACGCGCCGTGGTGCCACCCCACCCGGGGCGGGTGGTCATCGGGGGTCACCGCCGTCGCTTCCGGTGCTGTCGCGGTTCCAGTGGCGTCGATGAGTGTTGTAGGCCTCGAGGCGGATCCCGACGGAACCGAACCGCTCGAGAGCCCATTCTAAGAATGTCGTACAAGTAGCTCCTTTCTCGTCGGGAAGGACTTCGGAGTACGCGTAGCGGGAGTGGTCATCAACGACTGAGTGCACGTAGTCATAACCGATCCGTGTCTTCTTCTTCGATGCTGTGGAGCCCATCCATCGTCCGTGTGCACGCCAACCACCACCGTCGGGGATACGACCGATCTTCTTGACGTCCATGTGAACCAGCTCGCCTGGCTGGTCGCTTTCGTAGCGCACCGCGGTGGCCTTGGATGATCGAATGACTTCACCGGTGAGCGGGTCACACTCGACCAGATGCGGCATGTTGTGGCGACGCAAGATCCGCGACACCGTATGTGCCGGCCTGACACCTGACCGCCCGACCTGTGAGGAATTGCCGGAGTAGGTTTCGTCGTATGGATGACGAGCTCGTGGTCAAGGTTGCCGAAGGGATCGCGGTTGTGACGCTCAACCGCCCGAGCGCCCGAAACGCGCTCAGTGCTTCGCTGCGCAAGGCGCTCTACCGGACGATCGGCGAGCTCGACACCGACGAGACGGTACGCGCCATCATCCTCACCGGCACCGACCCCGCATTCTGCGCAGGGTTGGATCTCAAGGAACTCGCTTCGGCCCCCGAGGCACTCGGTGGCGGGTTCTCCGCGGCCGGAGAGCTGCGTCGGCCCATACCGGAGATCTCGACGCCGTTGATAGGCGCAATAAACGGCGTCGCCATCACAGGCGGCTTCGAGCTCGCTCTCGCATGTGACTTTCTCGTCGCCTCGGAACAAGCCCGATTCGCGGACACCCACGCCAGAGTAGGGATCATGCCCGGTTGGGGTCTGACCGTTCAGCTTCCGGAGGCGGTCGGTCTGCGCCGTGCCCGGGAGTTGTCCGCCACGGGGAACTTCCTGGACGCACGCACTGCCTACGACTGGGGCCTCGTGAACCACGTGGTGGGACACCGCGAACTGCTCTCGTTCTCACGCGCTCTTGCTGCCGACATAGCGGGCAATGAAGCCGACGGCGTTGCGTATGTCCTGGGCACATACCGGGCCCAATCGGCCGCCCGGCATGACGAACTGCTGGCGATGGAGACCGCCCGCAGCGCCGAGTGGCTGGCCGCCCACGATGCCGGTGACCTCGACGAGAAACGCAAGGCTGTGACAGAGCGCGGTCGCGGCCAGATCTGACTGGACATAGCAGCGACCAAGCGTATGGGCTTCGGGTGGACCTGGCCGTGTCCCGGCGGTTCGGTGTGTGCCAGCGACCTCGCGAGCTGTGTGGTTCAGCCCCCGAGTCGATGAATGAGGGTCAGCACGACGGCACGAACATCTCGCTGAAGTGCATCGGAGTCGACTTCGTAGTCGCCATCGAGGTAGTCGCCCAACCCGAGAGTCAGATCCACTTCCGCAGACGCTCCCACCTCCCCCTCCGCGGCGCTCACGACAACTTCACCGTGCTCGCCGGTGCCGACCTGGAGCTCTCCCACGTAGGAGGTGGATGACAACGCCACCTCGAACGGAACGGCGGCATCGCCCAGAGCGAGGTCGTGGCCGTGGACCCTACCCAGGTGCACCGTCAGAGTGCGCCCGTCGGGCGACGCGTAGGACAGATCATGGGAATCCCGGCCATCGCCCTCCGACGATGGATCGCCCGATCGGGCGGAGAAACCTTCGGCAGCTGCAGCACCTGCCACCGCGGCCACGAACTTCGAATCGACATCAGCGACTATCGAGGCCGCATCGGCGCGGGCCCGACTCCGACGAATCAGATCGGAGAACGCCTCCGCGTGGATGGGGTCGATCCCTTCGCCGGGACCCGACGCGCGGAAACCGTCGTTGACGACCGGGTCATCTACCGCATTGAAGTCCGCGTTGGTTATGTCGACCGCAGGCACCTCAATGGCCTCGCCGGACGTGGAACCCTCAGGAACCCCGAAGGTGCCCCGGTCGTCCGGACCGGCGATCACGCCCTCAGCGCCCGCGGTGGACCCCGGTGCCACGTGGGATCCCTGATCACCGACGCTGAAGGGATCCTGAGCTTGAGCCTGACCGACCGGGTCACCGGCTGCAGGTTGCCCGGCCGGATAGCCAGGCTCGGCGGGTGCGACCGGTGCCGGGGCGGCTGGTGCCTGCGCAACCGGTGCCGGGGCAGGTGCAGCGAAAGGAACCTGGGCGGATGGGTCCGGCGCACCCCGGCGCCGGGCGATCTCAGCAGCCACGCCCGGGTGTGCGGACATCGTCGTCCAATCTGCCAGCCCGGGCCACCAGACAGGTGTGTTGTCATTCAGCCTGCCCGCGACAACTTCTTCTACGAGCAGTTCGAGCGTGTACGGGCCACGCTGGTCGTCGGGTCCGACGACGACGTAGGACTGGGGCTGGTCAAGAGGCGGGAGATCGGTCATGGTTCGCGATCCTGCCACACCCGGGGCCGCGATAGGAGCCGCAAATGCCAGATCTCTCTACTTGTCCAGCGGTAGGCCCCAGAACTCCAGGATCTTGTCAACCGCCACGTAGTTGGGTGAGTTGACGAGATTCGGGTACTTGTGCCCGAGACCACCCACCACGTCGTAGCGAACCTGCTTGTCCTTGTCACAACCTTCGCCCTGGAAGCTCGCCACACCGTCGAGCTCGAAGCCGGTCGGCTTCCCCGAACAACCCGATGCCCCGGCGAAGGCGAGGATCGATTGCTCCACCGACGGGACCTTCGGAAGACCAGGCAGACTGGACTTGCCTCCCAACACGGGAACCACGGGATCCTCCGAACCCGAAATCTGGATGAACTCCATGGGTGCCTCCGGGTTGCAGTCCGAGAAGTTGGTGCCGGCCACCGACGCGGCACCCACCAGGGCATCGGGTCGGCGACATGCGTACAGGTACGTCATCATGGCTCCGTTGGAGAACCCGGTCAGATAGATCTGGTCGGGATCCACGTTCTCCTCGGCGACCAGCTGGGCTGTCAGCGCGTCGAGGAACGCCATGTCGTCGACCCCCTGCTCCGCAGCGTCTCCGCAACACCGTCCTGCGTTCCAGGAGTCATCAACTCCTTGGGGGAACACCGCGAGAAATCCGTCGTCCCTGGCAGCTTCGGGCCAGGTCGCCAGCCGCGCCATTCCTTCGGCATCCTCCCCGAGCCCGTGCAGGATCAACACTGCGGGACTCGGATCGTCACTCGGGAGGCGATCCGAGGACTCGACGAGCAGGGCCGTGCGACCGTTCTGGTTGTCGACCTTCACGGAGTGGGCATCCACCCCGTCGATCCCAAGATCAACGCCGAAGAGTGAACACGATGAGGTGAACAGCGCCACGCAAGCAATGCTCACCGCCAAGCCGAACATGGATCCCCGGTGCTTCACACGGTCTCCGATCGGATCGCCCCACCACACGGCAGAATCACCACGGGCGACTCGTCGGGGTCCTGACATCCGTTCAACAACATCGGATCAACAATACGTGTACGGCCACGTGACACCGGATCGCTCTCAGGAAACGGGCGGGCGCGTGGGGAAGAACACCCCATGGACGTACGCTGGTGCCCGCCAGCGGTCGCGGACCATCGGGAAACGGGACCGCGACGATGGACAGACTGCACGGTTAGAGCCCACCCGACATACATGACCCCCACAGATGCTGCTGCCGAAAAGGAACCGATGATCAGATCGAACGCTACGAAGCGCGGCCGGATCAACACACGCAAGGGCACCCTCGTCGCCGTAGTTGCTACGGCCTGCCTCCTCGCGGCAGCGTGTTCCGGAGGCGAATCAGCGGCCCCGACCACCACGACGTCAACGACACCGGATCCGACCACGACCATCCCGCAACTCGCGCCTGAGTCGGGGGCCACCGACGAGCCACCGACCTCGGAGTGGATCGTGCAGGTGGGTGGAGCCGACGACGACACGCTTGACGCGGTAGCTGCACGCAACGACGAGGTCGTGGCCACCGGCGCCACAGCCAGTGACATGGACGGAGCTGTCGCCGGTGGCAATGATGCACTGGTGGCAGTCGTCGGGACCGACTCCGAGATTCGTTCGGTCAAGCAGTTCGGCGACACGCTCGACGATGCCGCCACCGGCGTCGGATCGGGTGGTGACACCACCGTCGGATGTGGATACACCGAGAGCAACCTGGGTGGACCAAACGCCGGGGTGGCCGATGCCTGGTGTACATCACTTGGTCCCGATGGATCTCCGGCAAGGATCGTCCAACAGGGCGGCACCGAGGACGACCGATTGCAGAGCACTGCAGTATCACCCGAAGGAGACCTGGGGTACGCCGGTGGGTACACGCTCGGACTGTTCCCCGGTGCCTCGGATAGCTCGGCGGGAACACTCGGCGGCGGGGATGCCCTCATGTGGCAGATCAATCCGGATGGAACTCCCCGGTGGATACGTCAGTTCGGCACTGCCACGACTGACTCGGGCCAGGCCGTTGCAAGCACCGCTGATGGCGACGGTCTCCTGGTGGGCTACACCCAGGGCAACATGGCGGGGCAGTCCAACGGTGGCACCGACGGGTTCATCGCCCGGTTCGACCGCGAGGGGCTCCCCCGGTTCGTACGCCAGTTCGGAACATCCGGAGCCGACTCACCGATGGGTGTGGCCGCCGGAGGTGAGGCAGCACGGGGAACCGAGACCTTCGTCACCGTCGGCAGCACCGACGGGGCGCTCGCTCCTGCGCTCGGAGGCGACGTGACCGACCCCACGGAACTTCCCCGGGCCGACGGTGGCGAACCGGCACCCTCGAACGCCGGGAAGACCGACGCAATGGTGGTGGCGATGGATCCGGGAGGAGAGAGCCGTTGGAACGCCCAGATCGGATCCACAGGTCAGGACGAGGCAGTTGGAGTGGGAGTCGATGGTTCGAACGTCCTCGTCGCCGGAACCACTTCGGGCACTCTGGACACAACCGGTGCTCCGAATGCGGGCGGGCGCGACGGTTTCCTCGCCGCACTGGACCTGCAGTCGGGCAGGCTGCTGTGGATTACCCAGTTCGGATCCACCGGTGACGAGGACGTGACCGGGCTGACGATCACCGGAGATGGTCTCGTCGTCGTGTCCGGCAGGACCACCGGCGCTCTGGGAGACCAACCCAATGCCGGCGGAACCGACGGGTTCCTCATCGCCTATCCCCTGCCTGTAGCAGGTGGCTCGGCGGCATCCTCGCTGTGAGGGTCAACCCGGCGACACGTTAGCCACCGCGGGGAAATTGCCCGCCTTGGCAACCAGCCCCGGTGTCGGATGGCCGAGGACCTCCTCGATCCACGGCACGGTTCCGATCAGCGAATCGAGGTCGATGCCGGTGTCGTACCCCATTCGTTCGAGCATGTAAACGAGGTCCTCGGTCGGGATGTTCCCGGTCGCATTGGGAGCGAACGGACATCCCCCGATCCCGGCGAGCGATGAATCCAGAACCCTGACACCGGCCTCCACGGCCGCAGCTGCGTTGGCGATGCCGGTGTTGCGTGTGTTGTGGAAATGACACCTCAACCTGGCGCCACCCAGCGCCGGCCTCACGGCTTCGATGCGTTCGTGTACGTCGAAGGGGGTGGCGACGCCTATCGAATCCGCCAGCGCGATCTCATCGGGGCCGTGTTCGGCGATGCGTCCCACCACGTCGACCAGGCGCTCGACAGGTACCTCGCCCTCGTAGGGGCACCCGAAGCTCGCGGCGACTGTCACCGACGTACCGAGACCTGCCCCACTGGCTGACGCGGCGATGTCGGCCCAGACATCTATCAGGCCGTTGGTGTCGGAACCCTGGTTCTTCTGGGCGAACGTGTCGGTTGCGACGACCACGACGTTGATCTCGTCGACCCCTGCTGCCACGGCCCGCTCGAAGCCACGACGGTTCAGTACCAGGCCGATGTAGGAAGCACCTGTGTCCCTGGGTAGTGCCGCCATGACCTCATCCGCATCGGCCATCTGGGGAACCCTCTTCGGGTTCACGAAGCTCACCGTCTCGATTCGTTTGATACCGGCATCCACCGCCCGGCCTATGAGCGCAACCTTCGCCTCGGTGGAGAGCATCGTGGGGTCCGACTGGAGTCCGTCGCGAGCAGCCACCTCGACGATCGTGACGGCCTTGGTGTCATCACCGACCCGCCCGCGTGAGAACCGGTCATCGGTACGGCTGGATACGGGCTGATCGGTTGCATTCATGGTTCTCGCCTCGGGGGAGTCGAACCACTCTATGTTGGCTCCCCACACCTGCCCGTGCGAGCCGGAACGCGCACCACCCATCGCGTTCTGATCGTCCTCGCGCATCGACGGGTCAGCGCCACGACAATCAGTTGGTGCTCGATGGGACCACACGGGGCGAACCCGTTCGACCTCAACGCCAAGTATGCAGACGTCGTGGGTGAGTCAGAGGCCATCGAGGAGATGGGCCGTCTGGGTCCCGTACTTCCTCTTACCTCCTGAGCGCTCCGGGCAGGTCTGCGCGGCAGGCACCTCACGCAATGCTGACTGCCTTCGATTCCGGGCGGGTGATGCGGGTTCCGCTGCAATCTCCGCGCTGTTCAACATCTGAGCGGGCCACGGACCGTGCACCTGTGACCCCGGCGGGTCGCGCGACCCGCTGACATCGGCGCCGTGCCACGCGAGAGTACCCATGTGCCCGGGGCATGGCCCTCCAACTCCCCGGCACACGTGGGAGAGGAACCCATTGGACCTGCCGGCACCTTCTGGTGTCGGCAGGTTCCATCAGGAGCCGAAGTCGACCTGGGGTGGAGCCTCATTGGCGGTTGGTGCGTCATAGAACTCGGCCTTGTGCACACCTGAGGCACCCACGAAGAACGACCAGGGAATGGTGACCATCGTGCGGTTGAGCGTCGCCGCTGCGTCGTTGTAGTACTGGCGCGAGAACGCGAGTTGATCCTCTGTGCGGGTGAGTTCACCCTGGAGCTGTTGGAAGTTCGTCGACGCCTTGAGGTCGGGATAGGCCTCGGCTACTGCGAAGAGATTTGCGAGCGCCTGGGTCATCTGGGCATCCGCCGCAGCCTTTTCTCCGACTGAACCGGCAGACTTGGCAGATGCCCGTGCCGCGGTCACGGCTTCAAGCGTCGAAGCCTCGTGGCTCATGTAGCCCTTGACGGTTTCCACCAGGTTCGGAATCAACTCCGCCCGGCGCGTCAGCTGCACGTCGATCCCGGCCTCTGCTTCCTCGACCGACACCTGTTGTCCACGGAGCCGGTTCAGCCCTGTGACCACGAACAAGCCGATCACCAAGACCAGCACCACGACGATTATCACGATCCACAACATCAGAACCTCCCTGGTTCAGCCATCAGTCTGGCCCAGAGCGGACCATCCCCGGGCGATCCGACCCGGGACACACGCATCACCACCACAAACACAGATCCACACAACACCGACCCACACAACACCACCGTCGAACTCACCAAGATCCGCCGCCACCGCCACCGCCGCCCGAACCGCCGGAGAATCCTCCGCCTCCACCGCTGGATGCCTGCGACGCGGCGTACGCCGCGCTGGCAGAGGAGATGGCACTGTTGAAGCTGTTGTTGAAGTCCCTGAACCCGTATCCATAGCCGTATCCCACGCCCCACCCGTACAGATACGTGACCTCCGGCGGGTTGACCCCCTGGGCCTGATAGCGCTGCGCCCATTCTTCGGAGACCCCGAGTGCAACAGCCCAGGGGAGGTACCGGGGAAACCAGTCGAGGTTTGCTGCTGCGTCGAAGCGGGACTCCGACGAGTCAGTGGACAAGAAGCGTGTGAATCCGCCCATGCGCGACCAGACATCACGACCCTCGGGCGTTCGCTTCGTCGAAGCACCCACGTCGGTTGCATTGAACGACCCGAACACCGCGAACGCGGCCACGCCCACGATCATCCACAACGGGAACTCGATGCCCCCGAAAAGCGTGAACCCTGCCATCGCCACAGTGCCCGCCAACGCCAACCACCCCAGTACCCTCATCAACATCCCGGCACCACTGGGCGCCAGGTACTGGCGAGCCGCGCCGTTTGCGCCGGCCTCGAGCGCCTCCTTGGCGCTGTGGATCATCTTGCCCGCACTCTTCGTCTTCGACACGACGAATGTGTCGCCCACCGCGCTCAACCCGAGCCTGTTGAGCATCGAGAGCTCCCAGTACTCGAGTTGGGCCGCGCCGGGATCCCCGACGATGGAGATCTGCCACTCGTCCCCGCTGGGTGAGATCTGGAGAACACCCCGTTCGCCGAGGTCGAACAGCGTTGCCTGGAGCTCATCGTCCGAGGGCTTCTCATCGAGCACCCGGACACCGACCGCGGGTTGGACTCCCGCAGGGGGTTCGTAGAGCACCGGGAAACCGGGCCGACGTTCACGTGTGAGGCGCAGTCCGAACAATCCCAGGCCCGCCCCGACAATGCCCGCCAGGATCGCAAGTACGAGGTTCTGGCCCGGGGCATCGTTGGGTGGCACTTCACTCGAGGGCATACCGACCCGGAGAGTCACCGGGGTGTACGGAGCCAGACTTCCGGTGGCGAGCTTCAGAGTCCTGCCATCTGTGGTCGGCTTGCACGGGCTCTGTTCACCCATCACGCACTCGACCGAGGTGGGGTCGGCCGGAAGCGTCACCGTGATGTCGGATGCCCCGATCGGCATCGACCACCCGGAGCCGATGACATCCCACCACCACAGCGTGGTGTCGGGGTCCTTCACCCCGTTGATCACGCTCGGCTCCAACACATCGCTGGTGGACCAGGTGAGAACATAGGTGTAGGTGCCCGGTGGCAGGGTCGTTTCAGCCCGACCGATCCGCGCGGTCGCAGTGCCCACTGCCGAGTCGATCCACTCGAAGTGCTCACTCAACCCGTCGCGGGTGACCTGCAGGTTCTCGATGGGATGGTCGAGGTCCCGCCGAGGATCTGCAGTGTCGAAGATCCGGAAGATCCCGTGCTTGGAGATCGGGAAAGTCACCACGAGCGTTTCCTTGGCGTTCAGTTGGCCACTGCGATCCAGGGTCATGTCGACGGTGTATGTATCAATGTTCGCGACATCGGCGGATTGTTGGCCGCTGCCCGTGATCGGAGAAACGAACAGCGCAACTCCAGCCGCGGCCAGCGCCAGTATCGCGAATGCGACCGCTGCGGTACGACGGCCTCCCGTGCGTGACTTCATCGATCCTGTGGGCCTGCGTCTGCGAACATTCATCCCACGATACGGCCCGGAAGCAGCAGTGCGGACCCATGCATGGTCCACCGGGGTCGACAACACATCCACGATGGCATGCAGGGTCCGGCGGAATCTGCCAACGTTGCACGGCCGAGCGGCACCCTCATCGATACCCAGGAGACGAACAGATGCCCCGACTGCGAATGGTCCCACGATCTGAACTGCATCCGTTCGGGGAGGTGATGTACGGGATCCTTTTCGGTGATCGTGATCCGATCGACGATCCCGGGACACCATCGGGTACGTCCGGGGACTGGTGGCCGGTGTTCGCCAACTCACCCGACTGTTTCGATCACTGTTGCGGCGGGTTCCAGTACTACCGGGATCCCAAACGCAAGCTCGACCCCAAGCTGCGCGAGTTGGGCCAGACCCGCACGGGCTGGGCACGCGGTTCGACATTCGTGTTCTCACAGCACTCCAAGGCGTCCCGGGACGTGGGGCTGACAGATGAGCAGGTCGCCGCCATCCCCCATTGGCAGGTGGCTGACTGTTTCGATGCTCCGCAGAGAGCCGTACTCGCATACACCGATGCCCTGGTGGTCATGGGTGGCCGGGTTGCCGACGGGATCTTCGCGGCGCTGCAGGAACACCTCGATGACGAGGAGATCCTGGAGCTCACCTACATAGTCATGACCTACGAGATGCATGCCACCATGTCCAAGGCCCTGCGGACCGAGTACGACGACGTCGATGACCCCGTACAGGAGGTTGCCGACCCACAGGGCCGCATGGCCGGCCTGGACATCTTCGAGGGGATCGAGGACTCCCATGGCGACGCGGGCACGAGCTGAACGCGACGACCCGCAGGGAGCCCGCCATGACCACCAACAGGCTCGAAGCCTTCAGCGATGGCGTCCTGGCCATCATCATCACGATCATGGTCCTCGAGCTCAGGCCACCCGAGGGATCCGATCTCGCCGCGTTGTGGCACACGACCGGGCTGGCGATGCTCACCTACATCCTGAGCTTCGTCTACGTGGGGATCTACTGGAACAACCACCATCACCTCTTCCAGGTCACAGACCGGGTCAACGGCGCAGTCCTCTGGGCAAACCTCCATCTCCTGTTCTGGCTGTCCCTCCTGCCGTTCACCACCACCTGGATGGATGACAGCCACCTGGCCGGCACTCCGGTCCTGGTCTATGGACTCAACCTGTTGGCAGCCGCGCTCGCATTCACGCTCCTGCAGCGCCGCATCATCGCTGACCAGGGTGAGCACTCACCCCTCGAGCAACTCGTCGGTCGGAATCTCAAGGGACGTGCTTCACTCGCGCTGTACCTGGCAGGAATTCTGAGCAGCGCTCTGATCGGCGGGGCCAACGAGACCGTGGGCGTCAGCATCGCCCTTGCGTGTTTCGTGGCTCCCGCGCTCCTCTGGCTCGTACCCGATCAACGCATCGAACGCCACCTCGACCAGGAGCGTGTCGAAGACAACGCGTGAACCCTGTCGCACGCGCGCCCGACCATCCCGGTGGAACCCGGCTAACAGGTCCGTAGCCTGAGCATGTGCCTGCCAGTGTCTTCCTTCCGACACCGACACCGACGCCTGAACCTGGCAGCACAGCGCCCGAATGCGACCCCGCCGTGCGCCGGGCACGTACCTGGGTACTCGTGCCACTGGCAGTGTCACTGGTGGTCGGCCTGTTCGGGATCCAACGCCTCGACGTCTCCTTCAGCCCGAGTTTCGAAGGGTTCAATGCGGCGGTCTGGGCCACGGGGTCCATGGCTGTGCAGAAACAGGGATGGATGGATTCGCGTCTCGGAGGACGCCGAGGTGACACCTCCTATGCGCATCATCCGCCGCTAGCGCAGATAGAGGCTTCGGTAGCTGGTGCAACGCTGGGAGACCACCGTTGGGCATTCCGCCTGGCCGCTCTCGTTTCGACTATCGCCGCCATCTGGTGCTGTTGGGGATGGCTGGGGGCACTCGACTTCTCTCCCGGGCCCAGATCCCTCGGTCTACTGGTCGCGTCGGGGACAAGCCTCGGCGCCGCCTATGCAGTGATGCTCAACATGGAGGTCGTGTGGATGCCATTCGGGTTCGCACTGCTGTGGGCGTGGTGCCATGCCCGCAGCTACGACGTCGTACCTCGTCGGCTCCTGGCAATCTGTGGGGTCCTCGCCGTGATCGGGTCGCTTGCCGCTCACCAAGGCATCCTCCTGGCGGCGGGACTGGGACTTGTCGGCATGGTCACCGCTCGGCGTGGGCACCGACCCACACAGGCACTCGACCGGACGATGCTGGCTGCAGCGGCAGCGGGTGCAGCTGGTTTCCTGGCCTGGGTGGTCTGGGTGACGGGCGGAACGTCCGACCTGTGGCGGATCGCCGAGGTTCGCTCCTCCGACGGGGTGGGATGGCTGAGGTTCGCAGGCGCACAGGCGAGCAACGGACTGTCGCTGTTCGGGTTCATCGGGTTGGTCGCTCTCGTGTGCGGGATGACACTCCTGATCCTGCGAGACACGCAACGGCGGCCGATCGGGATCGTCGTGGTCGCTTCGATCCTGGCCTACTCGCTGGTCTTCCGTCAGGGAGCCACGATCCACGAGTATTGGAATGCACCTCTGTTACCGGCGGTGGCATTGGGCGCCGCGGCCATCGGCGAGCATCTCTCGGCTCGCTCTCAGGGCATCCTGCGCGTCGCCGTGGTGATCGCCGCGGCCAATTTCCTGCTGGTGGCACTGGGTACGCCGAAGGCACCCCCGATCGCCGACGTCGGCACCGTGGTGCACCTCGCCGACACCGATGGGAACCACCTCTACACCGTCGAGACCGAGGGTGCCTGGGCCAGCTACGAAGCCGGAGGCCCCGTTCTGTGGGCACCTGATTGCAGGGACGTCCACCGGATCTCACGCGAGGATTCGGGGGCATCCATCGTGGCCTCAGAACACTGGGTTCAAGAGCATGCCGATTACAGCACCTGGGAAACGGTGTCGCGGAGCGCTTCGATACGGCGACCCGGCGCAGCCCTGGTGTCTCCTTCGTCCCTCGACGATGCTGTCTGCACACACCAGTAGCTCCTGACCGAGGGTAAACGGACAGGCCCTACGGGCAACACGCCGAATGCCAAATCCGCGTTTCACACCGCCGGTTCAGGTGGGCATCGCGTTAGGTTCGGCGTGTGGACCATCGTCATCACGTGATCGTCGTCGGAGCAGGGTTCGGGGGTCTCGCTGCGGTCCGCGGTTTGAAGAACGCCCCGGTGGACATCACCGTGATCGATTCCCGCAACCACCACACCTTCCAGCCACTCCTGTACCAGGTTGCGACCGCAGGCCTGGATGGCGACGACATCTGCTTCCCGGTCCGCGGAATCTTCTCGAACCGCACCAATGTGCGCGTCCGGATGGGAACGGTGACCGACGTCGACCTCGATGGCGACACGATCACTCTCGACGGGGATGACCGGATCCGGTTCGACGACCTGATTCTGGCAGCCGGCGCCGTGACCAACTCCTATGGAATCGCCGGAGTGGAGGAGGACGCCTTCGGACTGAAGTCCCTAGGTGATGCGCTGGCGGTGCGTTCACATGTGCTCATGTGCTTCGAACGTGCCGATGCCCACCGGGCTCACACCGTCGACGGCACGCTCACGTTCGTGATCGCGGGTGGTGGACCCACGGGTGTGGAACTGGCAGGTGGCCTGATGGAACTGTTCTCACTCGTCCTGCGCAAGGACCACCCCGGTCTGGATTTCCGCAATGCCCGGGTGTTGCTCGTCGAAGCAGGCGATCGCCTGCTCGCGGGGTTCGAGCCACGCCTGGGATCCAAGGCCCTGAACACCCTCCGCGCCATGGGAGTAGAGGTGATGTTGAACACGAGCGTCGAGAGCGTGACCGACCACGATGTGACGCTGAAGGGTCCGACGGGAACCCCCGCCAGAGCCGGGGAGCCCGAGGCCGGACGGCCACTCACGACGTCGATTCCGACACGGACGATGGTCTGGACCGCAGGTGTCCGAGCGAGCCCACTGGCCGATGCCCTGGGAGTGGAATTGACCCGGGCATCGCGCGTCGTCGTGGAGCCGGACTTCTCGATACCGGGGCACCGCAACGTCCATGTCGTGGGAGACATGGCGGCCGGCAGGGATCGCACAGGAGCGTTGCTCCCCCAGGTCGCTCCCGTCGCCATGCAGTCGGCCGAATATGTAGCTGAGAAGATCGACAGGCGATTGCGCGGCGAGTCGATGGGCGAGTTCTCATATGTGGACAAGGGATCCATGGCGACGATCGGCCGCCACAGCGCCGTTGCTCAACTACCGGGCGGGGTGAAGCTCTCGGGATCCATCGGATGGTTCGCGTGGCTCGGGCTCCACCTGGTGATGCTGCTCGGATTCCGCAACCGGTTGAATGTGCTGGTGAACTGGGCCTGGAACTACTTCAGCTACGACAGGGCGAGTCGGATCATCACCGAGTCACCTACGATGCCCGAGCCGACCCTGTCAGGTGCGGGCGCACCTGACGAGACCTCCCCCGAACGGGCATCCTCCGAGCCCGTACCCGACGAACAGGACCCATGACATGCCCCAAGATCGCGTATCGGACGCCCCGACACCAGAAGAACTCGTCACCTACGAGTTGGTCGATGGCGTGGCTCGCATCACTCTCAATTCGCCGGCCACAGGCAACTCTCTCACCGCTGCGATGCGTGACCGGATTCCGGAACTGATGGAATGGGCCTCTGCGGACCTGGCCGTCCGCTGTGTGGTGCTGACCGGCGCGGGCGAACGTCACTTCTGCACCGGCGCCAATCTCGCCGGACCTCCGGCACCCGGCCCCGATCGGCCCGAGGGCGCTCCGCAGAGGGCGATGGGCGATGCCGCACGTCTCGTACGGCGCGGGTGGCAGAGGCTCGTTGCCTCGATCCTCGACTGCGAGAAGCCGGTGATCGCGTCGGTGAACGGAACCGCCGCCGGCGGAGGTGCACAACTCGTACTCGCAGCAGACCTCGTCGTGATGGCGGAATCAGCGAAACTGGTCGAGGTGTTCGTGCGACGCGGGATCATCCCCGATGCCGGTGGCGCCTACCTGCTACCCAGGATCGTGGGTACTCATGTGGCGAAGGAACTCATGTTCCTCGCGGATGACGTACCCGCGCAGCGGTGCGTTGAGCTCGGCATCGCCAACCGTGTCGTGCCTGCCGACGAGCTCGGCGAAGCAACCGACGAGCTGGCCGGCAGGCTGGCCCGGTCGCCCACCAAGGCACTCGCTCTGACCAAGGGCCTCATCAACCGCAGCCTCGAATCCGCGCGCCAATCCGCCTTCGACGAGGAAGCCGCTGCACAGGACTGGCTGACCGCCAGTGAGGACTTCCACGAGGGGATCGCTGCATTCCGCGAGCGACGTCAACCTGAGTTCAAGGGCTGGTGAGCCTCAAAGGTCCGGTCCGACCCGGTGTTCGAGTTGGAGATGGTTTCGAGTCCAGGAATGGATCAAGACCCTTGCAATCCGGAACGTAGTTGAGCAAGACTCCCTTTCGCATCATTTCGTTCAGGGAGAGGACATCGGATGCTGGGGCTGGAACGGCCACCTTCGAGCTGCGCACGCGTCACCACTGTCATCGCGACCACACTCGCAGCGTGCCTCATCGCTGCCTGTAGCGGACGTGCCGGCAGAGATGCTGTGACCCCGTTGCACACCTCTGACCCCCGGACGTCGCAAGCCGGTGCAACCCGAATCCCCGGCCCGACAACCGACGATCATTCTCCGCGTGTGCCTGCCGGTGGCAACCGGGCCGACAGCGGGCAATCCGGAGAGGATCCGGACAGGGTGGAGGTAGCCGGGTTGTTGGCACGCTTCGATTCCGCGATCTCCGCCCTCTACTCGGACCCTCTGGCAGCGGGTGATGACAACCACCCACTCTCGGTTGATTGGCTGGCGGTGGTACTCGGAGGTTCGCAACTCGACCGCGAGGTGCGCGGCGAGATCCTCGCGGCCGGCAGGGACGACTCCATACGAATCGTTCCCGACCCACAAGGCATCAGTTTCACCGATGTAGCGATCAAGGTGACCCGCGAAGCCGACGGATCCCTGACGTGGACCAACTGTGGATATGCGCCGGGCGTGGCAGTTGACCTGGTGAGTGGCGAAGTCCGCGATGACAACCGCACATCGACCCGGGGACGGGGCCGAGCGATCGCCGGACCCGATGGTGAATCGATCATCAGCGAGCTCTGGGACGACGAGACATACATCCTGGAACCAGGCGAGGCCGACCCCTGCCCGGGGCTGCTCGAGGGCGAGGGGTCCCCGACAACGGGTGGTGGACGGTGAAAGGGTACCCGGCCGGGCTCGTGGTACTGGGTGTGCTGTTCACCGCACTGCTTGCGCTCGGTGTCACCGGAACCGCTGGAGCAGCCACCGGTGGCGCCGGAGCGACCGGCAACGGGGACGAGATCATCACATCCATCCTCGCTGCATCCCTGCGGACCCCCGCTGCGACAACCGGCGGCAACGGCGGCACAGCGCCGGTGTGTCGAACCCGTGTTCTGACCGACCGACAGATCATCTTCTTGTTGCACGTCACGGCGAACATGCCCGAGCTGCTCACGGCATCGTTCATCGACGCCATCGACGAGTACACGAACGCCACCGTCACCGCCACGCAGACCACCGCACCCCCGACCGCGCCCACCACGACAGCAGCGACGACCAACGGGCCCGGCACGACCGGGACTGCCCCTGGATCAACGGCGACCGCTTCGCCTGTGATCCCGCGAACAACCCTTCCTCCGACAACGCTGCCCGTGGTGACCGATCCCAACGTCACGTACTGGGAGTTGACCGTCCGCATCTGCGACGGTGTGGCGGACACGATGAGTGTCAGGCCCCGAACGGTGGCGACCGAAGACCTGGGTGCATCAGCCATCGCCGGCGATTTTCTCCGTCACTCGACCCGCTTGCCACCCCCTGTCGTGGTGATGTCACCGCCCCCGAGGCTCGGGCCGGCCGGTGTCATCACCTCCACCCTCGTGGGCGAACCCGTGTTCTTCGCGGTGGACCCACCCGGACCTGTCACCGATTCGGTTCCGTTCAGTGGGCGAACGGTCGAGGTGGAGGCGACCCCCGAGCACATGGAGGTGTTCGGGGGTGAGCCCGAACCAACGCACCGGGTCGAACGTTGCATCGGTTTCGGATCCCACTACGATCCCGCCTCCGAAGAGTCCGTGGGGGTCCAGGCATCCTCACCACAAGCCTGCGTGTTGAGCTTCGAGTGGGCCACGGGCCCACCGCGACGCAACGCCTGGCTCGGGTACGTGGCACTCGAGTGGGCAGGGCGGTACCGCGTCGATGGCGGACCGTGGCATCGCCTCGATGGCCTCTTCTCAACCTCGGTGTTCTCCATCGAGGTTGGTGAGCTCGACACGGCGATCACGAACTCGGACCTCCACGCCCAGTGAGAACGAGCTCACGGTCCCGAAGATCCGCCCGGGGCCTACGAGGGTGCGCTGAGGTACAGCTGTTCGCCCCTGAGCGTAAGCGCGTCCTCCAACGAGTGCAGCGGTTGGGCCGCCAGCAACAGGTTCCCCTGGACGTATGCACAATTGAGGTCCCGGAGCACCTCCAGCTCCTCGGGTAGTTCGATCCCCTCGACCACGCACCTGAGTCCGAGGATCTCGCTCAGGTTGATGACGGCCTCGACGATTGACCGTTTCTTCACGTCGCCCGGGATCCCCGCGACGAACGACCGATCCACCTTGACGGTATCCACCGGCAGGCTGTGCAGGTAGGTGAACGAGGAGTACCCCGTGCCGAAGTCGTCGATCGCAACACCAACTCCCTTGGACCTCAGCTCACCCAGAACGCTCCCCGCCCGGTTCTCGTCATCGACGAGCATCGTTTCGGTTATCTCGATCGACAGCGACCCAGGAGCCACTCGGGAGAATTCCATGGCTGCCTCTACGATCGCCACGAAACCGGGGCGCTGGATCTGGCGAGGTGACACATTCACCGAAACGGTGAGGTCCTTCCAGCCAGATCGGCCCGCCCACTTCTGGATCTGTGAGCATGCTCCCCTCAGGGCCCATTCACCGATCTTGGCTATCAGGCCGGTCTCTTCGGCAACGGTCATGAATACCTCTGGGGACACCACCTCGCCATCACGGTTCCACCGCAACAGGGCCTCCAACCCGGAGACGGCCATGGTCTCGCAGTCGACTATCGGCTGATAGTGAAGCTCCAGACTCTCGTTCTCGAGCGCTTCCCGCAGGTCGGTCTCCAGGTCCTGACGCGCCATGGCGTTGCGCCGCAACTCCTCGTCGAACATGACCCATCGGCCGCGACCACCCGACTTCGCTCGGTACATCGCGGCATCTGCATCGCGGAGGATCTCCTCGGCATCACCGGCCCCGTCCGCGTAGGCGATGCCGATGGAGACGCCCACATCGATGTCGTGACCACCCACCCTGAAAGGCGCTTCCAGAACTGTTGCAATCCTGGCAGCCACCCGGGTCGCCGATTCCGGAGACTCCACGTCCTCGCAGAGCACCACGAACTCGTCGCCGCCGAAGCGACCTATCAGATCGCCCGGACGCACTGCAGTCCTCACACGGCGCGAGATCGCGCACAGGAGTTGGTCCCCCACCGCATGCCCGAGGTTGTCGTTGATGGATTTGAAACGGTCGAGGTCGACGAACAGCAGGGCCATGTGGTTGTCAGGATTGGTACCCACCTCGGCCGAAGCCCGGCGGATCCTGTCGATGAGCATCGTCCGGTTCGGCAGACCGGTGAGCGGATCGTGAGTGGCCTGGCGTCGCAACTGTTCCTGTAGGGCAACCCTCTCCGTGATGTCGCGAGCCCTGGCCGAGAGGAACGCGAGTACGCCCTCGTCATCGCGGTGCGCCAGTACCTCCAATGACATCGGCCGCGCTTCGCCGGCAACGCCGGTCAGGTTGATGTCACCCACCCAGCGCCGAGGCCCGTCCACGGCCAGCGCCTCTCTTACGAAGACCACCGCTTCGGCGAGTTCCGGCCGGTCCCCCAGGTGCCCCAGGTCCTCACCCAGGAAATCCCGGGTGGCACGATTGGCGTAGATCATCCCCCCTTGGGGGTCGGTGAAAACCACCAGATCATCAGTGGCCTCCAACACCGAGGCGAATCGGTCCAGCGAGCGCCCGTCCTCAGGTCGCTCCGGCCCTGCAGTCGCACCCCTCGTAGGCCGCGCACCGCCTGTGCCCTGCGCGGTATCGACATCTTGCTCTTGTTCGTACACAGGCTCTCCCCGGGGGTGCCATCAAGTGTACGGAGGAGTTGTGCGCTCCGGCAGACTCAGCACCACATCAGTCCGAACGGCCCACCGGGACGTTCGCGGATCAACCTTCCCGCGCCAGTCGTGCCGCTTCGATGATCAACGGGACCTGAAGCGGCAGACGCCCCCAGACCAGGAGCCGCCGGACGCTCGACGAGGATCCGCTCCGAGAGGCGTCCAGTGCCATCTGGACATTCGCCGGAAACACCGCCACGAGGGTTGCAGCGGCCAGCATTCCACCCAGGCGCTTCGTCCTGGGTAGGCCGAGCAGAAGTGCGGAGCCGAGTTCGGCGACGCCCGAACACGCGACCGCCTGTGACCCCCAGGGGAACCAGCGGGGCACGATCCGCCTGAACGGTCCGGGCACCACGAAGTGCAGGACCCCGGTGACCAGGAACATCGCCGCCATGCGTAGTCGACGGCGGTCGTACACGGGGTCCGCCAGGGGATCCCTGAGCCGATCGATGGGCGACTGTCGTGTATCCATGGCCCGTTCCTAGCCGATCCCACCAACCACTGCCGAACGCTCGCGCGCAACGTGAGATGCCCGGTGACTTCCCGACCCCCGGCCGAGGCCGGTAGGTTCGTCCAGATGCGGGCCACCTCGATCACCCGGGCGCGCCGGGCCCGCCTCGTCCAGCGGCGAGCACGACCCTCATCGCTGGCGAGGTCGACGACGATGCTCCTGTTGGGGGCATCGGTGCTCGTGGCTCCGTCGTGTGCCGGCACGTCGACCCAACAGGTCTCGGGCCCTGCGGAGACGACCACCACGGCTGCCAGGACCAGCTCCACGACAACTCCACCCGACTGCGCATCCACGCTTCCGTCCACCGCGCAGGCATCACAGTTGTTGATGGTCATGGTGCCCGATCCGAGCAATGCGAAACAACCCCTGACGGACGGGCTCGTGGGCGGGTTCGGACTCAAGGGAGAACAACGCAGCGATGTCTCGGACGCCATCACCGAGGCAACCGCCGACGTTCCCATCGCGGCGACGGTCGCCGTTGACGAGGAGGGCGGTTCCGTACAGCGGCTCCGCTACTCGGCGGGCCGCCTCCCCTCGGCCCAGGAAATGGGCGACATGAGCATTGCGAAGGTCACCTCACTGAGTGCCGAACATGCGAAACGGATGGCGGAGATCGGAGTCACCATGAACTTCGCTCCCGTGGCCGACCTGCAGAATGACGCAGTACTCGAAGGGCGGACCTTCTCCGATGACCCCGACACCGTCGGAAAGTACGCAGCCGCGGTTGCCAAGGGCAACGCGGAAGGTGGTGTCGTCCCTGTGGTCAAACACTGGCCCGGCATCGGAGGCGCCGATTCCGACCCACACGAATCCCTGCCGGTGTTGGCTCCACTGGACCAGTTGGAATCGTCGGACCTGAAGGCGTTCGCGCCCACGCTGGCAGATGGTTCGAGCGCAGTTATGGTGGCCCATGCAGAGGTTCCGGGCCTCACCGATGCCGGTGAGCCGGCGTCCTTGTCCAGAAATGCCATCACGGGAGAACTGCGGGGCAGAGAGGGGTTCAAGGGGGTCGTGATCACCGATTCCCTGGGCATGGGGGCGATCGTGAACAAGATGACCCAGGCCGACGCGGCAGTACAGGCGATAACCGCCGGTGCCGATATCGCCCTGCTCTCGGGAACCGACGTCATCAACGATGCCCACGACCAACTTCAGACAGCCATCGAGGACGGCGACATTCCCACTGAACAGATCGAAGGATCCGTGCGCCGCGTTCTCGCCATGAAGGGCATAGAAGGCGAGTGCTTCGATGCGATCAGTGCGTTCGAGGCATCCAGCGCGGAAAGCACCGGAGACGGGAACCAAGCCGGTGAAGCGGATCCGGGCACCACAGCAGACGGTCAGACTGATACTTCCGGGGATCAGACCGGCGGCCAAGGCCCTTCTGACAGCGGGATCAACGACCCCAACTGACCGACGCGGCCTGCACGCGTCCCGCTCACCGGCATCGATCCCGCGGGTATGCCCTATTCAAGGCGGCGCCGCTGACCTACGCTAGGGACAACTTGACCAACCGGGGGGTATGTCATGAGGGTCGCGACGATTCTCGAGAACAAGGGATCAACGGTTGCCACCATCAGTGGAACCACCTCGCTCGCCGAGGCGGCAGGCGAACTGCGCCTACGCGGAGTAGGCGCTCTGGTGGTTTCTACCGACGGTCAGTCGATCGAGGGCATCATCTCCGAACGCGATGTGGTCCGCCGTCTGGCCGAACGCGGTGCCCAGGCTCTGGAAGAGCTGGTTTCCGATGCTATGACCTCGCCCGTGCGCACATGCCAGCTCTCCGACACCTGCGACGACCTGATGCGCGTGATGACCGAACACCGGATGCGTCACCTACCGGTGGTCGTGAACGCCGAGTTGAGGGGCATCATCTCGATCGGTGATGTCGTGAAACACCGGGTGAACGAACTCGAGGCCGAGTCTGAAGCGCTCCACGACTACATAGCCTCGGGCCGCTGATCCGACGAGCAGCTGCCCGGATCAGTCCCGGAAGCGGTTGACAGCCGAGACGACCGCGCGCATCGAAGCGAGGAGAATCGACTCGTGCATGCCCACGCCCCAACGAATTGAACCATCGGGTCCCTGCACCTCGACGAACGCAGCCGCAGTCGCATCTGTCCCGGCAGAAACGGCGTGCTCTGAATAGTCGAGAACCTCGAGGTCCATGCCGAGCGTATCGGACAGCCCTGCCATGAATGCCGAGATGGGGCCACCGCCGGTCCCGTTGACCGTGGTTGGTTCACCATCGATCACCAGTTGAACCGTTGCTTGCGCCCCGTCTGCGGTCGTGGTGACCTCGGCCGAACGAAACACGATGCCCGACCCGGCGGCGCCGTCAGATCCGCCATCCACGCTCGTCAGGTACTCACCTGAGAATGCATCCCACATGGCGGAAGGAGAGATCTCTGTCCCGGTGTCCTCCGCGATGCCCTGGATGGTCTTGGAGAATTCGATCTGCAACCGACGGGGAAGATCCAGACCGTATTCGGCCTTCATGATGTAGGCCACGCCACCCTTGCCCGACTGACTGTTCACACGGATGACCGCCTCGTAGCTACGCCCGAGATGAGCCGGATCTATGGGCAGGTAGGGCACCTCCCATGACTCGTATGCCTCATCGTCCGAGCGCCCCGCGGTGTCCTTGGCTCCGATGGCATTGAGGCCCTTGCGAATCGCGTCCTGGTGTGAACCGGAGAATGCCGTGTACACGAGGTCCCCCACGTAGGGATGGCGTTCATGGACCTGGAGGCGATTGCAGTACTCGGCGGTGCGACGGATCGCATCGATGTCGGACACGTCCATGTGTGGATCCACGCCCTGGGTGAACATGTTCAGCGCCATCGTCACGACGTCGACGTTGCCGGTTCGCTCCCCGTTGCCGAACAGAGTGCCCTCGACGCGTTCGGCACCTGCGAGCAAGGCCATCTCGGCCGCGGCCACCGCGGTACCGCGGTCGTTGTGCGGATGCACCGAGAGGATGACCCGGTCACGTTCGGGCATGTTGCGGTCCACGTACTCGACCACATCCGCGTAGATGTTCGGGCCGTACATCTCGACCGTTGCGGGGACGTTGATGATGACCTTCTCGGGATTGCCGTCGCGATCCATGCCGAGGTCCAGAGCGTCGATCACCGCGGCCGAGATCTCGATGGCGAAGTCCGGTTCCGTACCGGTGAATGATTCGGGCGAGTACTCGTAGCGGATGCGGGTGTCACCCGCATGTCCCTCGAGTTCACGGCACAACCTCGCAGCGTCCACCGCGAGGCGCGTGATGCCGTCACGATCGGCATCGAACACCACACGACGCTGGAGCTCCGAAGTGGAGTTGTAGAAGTGCACGATGGCAGCAGGCGCGCCCCGCAATGCCTCATACGTTCGTTCGATGAGGTCCCGGCGGCACTGGACCAACACCTGGATCGTCACGTCATCGGGGATGAGGTCCTCCTCGATGAGCTCGCGCAGGAAGTCGTAATCGGTCTGGGAGGCAGATGGGAATCCGACCTCGATCTCCTTGAAGCCCATCTTCACGAGTGTCTCGAACATGCGTCGTTTGCGAACCGGGTCCATCGGATCGATGAGGGCCTGGTTGCCGTCGCGGAGGTCCACCGAGCACCAGATGGGTGCTTCGGTGAGCACCTTGTTGGGCCAACTGCGCGTCGCTAGTCCACCATTCGGAGCTCCTTCGGCGTCATCGCGCAACGGCAGGAAGGGCCGGTACTTCTCGAACGGCATCTTCTTGATTGCGGTTACGGGGGCCATTGGTAACTCCGGTGTGTCGGGTGTTTCTCGTTGTGGACTGGTGTCCTGTCCGATGGGGACCGTGGTGGGGCCGAAAACTGAAGAACCTCCTGCGCTGGGCAGGAGGTTCGGCGAGTGCGCGGGCGCGGACTCGCCTAAGTCAGCAGCAGAAGGGCGTATGCACGGTTCGTCATCAGAACCAATCGTAGGACCTCGGAACCCTCGAGGCAACGCGGGAGATCTGATGGCAGAGCTCCGCCGCACCGTTTCAGACAAGCGTGTACCTTCACGAGATGGGAATCCACGACAGCGCCATCGAAATCGCCGAGGCCATCCGTTCCGGCAAAGCCACGGCTTGCGAGGTACTCGAAGAGCATCTGAGCGAGATGGACCGTCTCAATCCGGCCCTCAACGCGGTGTGCCTGCGCGACGACGACGGCGCACGGGCCAGGGCTGTCGAGATCGACGCCGAAGTAGCGGCCGGCCGTGCAGACGGGTTGGGTCCCTTCGCCGGTGTACCCGATGCTCATCAAGGACCTCAACGACGCGAAGGGTTGGCCCACGACCATGGGGTCACGCGCAACCAGCGACGAACCGGCAACCCAGGACGACCTGGCCGTCGCCCGCCTACGCGACGCCGGTTTCGTGCTGAGTGGCAAGACCACGACGCCGGAGTTCGGCAGCATCTCGGTTACTGAATCGGAACTGTTCGGCCCCACCCGGAACCCATGGAACACCGAGCACACCCCCGGCGGGTCATCGGGCGGTGCGGGCGCTGCGGTTGCCTCGGGCATGCTCCCTGCCTCGCACTCCTCTGATGGCGGAGGTTCGATCCGCATCCCCGCGAGTTGCAACGGCCTGGTGGGTCTCAAGTGCTCGAGGAACCGAATCACCACTGCGACCTCGAAGATGGCCGGTGCATCCACCCAGGGTGTGGTGACGCGGACGGTTGCCGACACCGCAGGGATAGTCGACGTGATGGCGGAGTCCGACCCGGGAGCGTGGTCGATCGCCCCTCCGTTCGCGAGACCACTGGCCGCCGAGGTGGGCGAGAGCCCAGGCAAGTTGCGGGTGAGGGTCGCCACCGCCAACGCCATGGGCTTGGAACCTTCCCCTGAGTGTGTCGCTGCCGTCGAGGCGGCCGCTGACATCCTCGGTGCCGCAGGCCACACCATCGATCGCACACCTG
This sequence comes from uncultured Microthrixaceae bacterium, assembly GCA_963805905.1. Lineage (GTDB taxonomy): Bacteria > Actinomycetota > Acidimicrobiia > Acidimicrobiales > Microtrichaceae > JAMLGJ01. The sequence continues at coordinate 296,535 of CAWDVV010000001.1, read as the reverse complement.
TGAGTTGGCCCGACCCCGGGACCTTCCTCAGTGGTTTCCTGACCGTGTGGTCCACGGCCACGTCCGGGTTCGCCCTCGATGAGAGCCTTCTGGAACCACACAACCAGGCCAACCGTGAGACAGCTCGAGCTATCGACGCCATCACGTTCAGTGAAGCGGTGATGGACCTGCAACGTGAATCGCGACTCTTCACTGCGGCGTTCGGAGTCGACTTCGACGTGTTGTTGAGCCCGACCATGGCCATCGAGCCACCCCCGGTCGGCTGGATCTGGGAAGGATCCGAGAATGACCGGAGCGCACCGATGACCAACGCCACGCCAATGGCCGCCTACACGGCTCTCTACAACGTCACAGGTCAACCAGCGATCAGCCTCCCCGTCCATGTTTCAGCGTCCGGCCTACCGGTTGGAGTGCAGATCGCAGCGCCACCCTTCTCGGAGGCGCTCCTGATCCGCCTCGCGTCGCAGATGGAATCAGTCATCCGTTGGCAGGACCGCGTAGCGACCCTCGCCTTAGTTCTGATCTGTCCTCGCGACCACCACTTGAGACCAACCAGCGCGAGGACAATCAGAAGGCCAGGTAAGAGGATCAACCGCCGGAGAGAACAGTGGCCGGTGAGGACAGCGCTGGGAGTTCTTCGGGATCGTCCAGCCAACCGTCGGGCAGCGCAACCCGCTTGAGCGGGTTCGAGTGACTCCGGTTGAACCCGGCAGCACCATCGGGAGCAGGCGCTTCGGGATCCAGCCGCGGCGAGCAGGTCCTCCACGTCGCCAGGTGTGCTGATCCGCGCCATCGCCTGACGGACGTGAGAGCCCACTGGGTATCCCTTGAGGTACCAGGCCAGATGCTTGCGAAACGGATTCAGGCGCAAGTTGGGACCTCGGTCGCTGCACTCCACCAACAACGCCACGTGACGCCTGATCACCTGCGCCACCTCACCGAGGTTCGGAGGCGATGGTGGAGCCTCCCCGCGCAAGGCCGCCTGCAGTTCCGCGAACAGCCAAGGTCGCCCAGGCAACCCCGCCCGATGACGACTCCATCGCACCCGGTCTCGGCCATCATCGCCAGAGCATCCCCGGCTGTCGCTATGTCGCCGTTGCCGAGCACCGGGATACTGCGCACTGCCGACTTCAGGTCGCTGATCGCCCCGGGACGTGCCGGAGGTCCATAGTGATCGAGTGCGGTACGCGCGTGAAGGGCGACCGCGGCGGCTCCCTCGGATTCCGCGATCCGACCGGTGTCCAGGTAGGTCAGGTGATCGTCATCGATACCCATGCGGAACTTCACCGACACCGGCACGCTGCCAGCCGATTCCGCATCCGCGGAACGGACAGCGGCACGGATCACCCGGGCCAGCAGTTGCCGCTTGTAGGGCAGAGCCGCACCGCCTCCATTGCGGGTGACCTTCGGGGCAGGGCAACCGAAGTTCATGTCCAGATGATCGACCATTCCCCTGCCCACGAGTTGGCGGCACCGCCTCTGCGGTGTAGTGGGCATCGGTGCCATAGAGCTGTAGCGACCGGATCTTCTCGGACGGGATGGAAACCGGGTGAGTTCCCAGTGAACCCTGATGGCCCTCGACCAACGCCCGGGCAGTGACCATCTGGTTCACGAAGAGCCCGCCACCGAACGATCCGCACAGCACACGGAACGCGGCGTCGGTCACCCCCGCCATGGGCGCGAGCACCACCGGCGGGTCGACCGCGACCGGGCCTATGCGTAGCTCTGACATCGCCAAAGCATGACAGAACGACTGCGGAACAGTCAGACCGGGATGGTCGTCACCCGCTTACGTTCGTCGACTTTGCCTCGGGATCCTTCGGCCAGAGCATCGGGGTCGAACTCAATCGTCTTCCACTCCTTCGCTGCGAACTCCTTCACACCCGCAGTGAACCCAGGCAGGTCGGGATCACCGACCTGCCCATAGGTGAGGATCGTCCGCGCCTCGCGGCCCATCGGCACCGTAGGCCACCGCCATGATGAAGCTGCTGCCGTAGTTGATCGGATATCCGTCCGCGGTGAGGGTCGAGTCCTCGACGAGATTTTCCGGGATCTCCGGCAGCTTCTCTTCAGGTGTGGCTGACACTGCCCGTTTTCTGACCCACCACGACGTTGGTGTTGCCCGTCGATCCGAGTCCTCCGGGAACCGGAAGCCGCTGGTCGGGAACGCGCCCGTCGTACTGCATGTCACCCAGCGGCACATCGAGTGGTACGTCTGCCTTGTTGAGGAGCGCCACTGCACCGGCCAACCCCACGAGTACCGGATCCGGCGCACTGTCGGGAGCAGATGCCAGACCGGCCGGGGTGGTTCCGGCTCGGCCGCGTCGAAGGATTTCTCCCAGAGGGGGTCGTAATCGACCCTGGCCGGTGAACTCCCGCCACAACACGGCCCCCTCACTGTCGATGTCGTATCGACCGTCCCAGTCTCGAGCACATCGCATGCCTGGGCGAGGTCAACGCTGCCCGGCGGGAACGAACTCATCTCCGGCATCGGTCATGATCGGCGGATAGGCGACCGGAGCGGTCGCGGCGCGGCACCGCGCGACCACACTCTCACGCCACTCGCGTTCGGTGTACGCCTGGTCCAACAATGCCGCTGACGTCAGCTCGTCGAGGTCGAACAAGCCGTCTTCCCCGGACGGACCGTCGGGGGAGGTGTCGGAGACAACCGCGAGGTTCTCGAGCGTCCGCACGCTGCGCTCGGTGTCCTTGGCACCTTGGAGGATCGAGAAGTTGCCGTCGATCGTCTTGTCCACATTCGGCACCCAGTAGCTGTCATTGGCATTGAGGGCGTAGTCGGTCCGGTCGATCATGGGCATGTCCTCGTAGGGCAGCACGCCCGGCCAGGGAGCACCGGGTGCATCAACCCAGGCATTCTCGGAGGTGTCGCCCTTGAGCAGCACCGCTCCTGCCTCCTTGGCGAGCGCGGTGAGGCCACCGGCCTTCAGCTGTTCCTCGTAATCCTTCTGAGCTGTTGCCGAAAGATTGGGAGTTGCAGAGGTGTCGGCGTACCAGGCCGTTCCATCCGCACCGACTGCGATCGTGTTGAACAGTGGTATCCCCTGGTACTGCTCGTGTGCATCCTTGAGGTCCTCCAGGGACTCTGCGCGGTCCATGGCGAGGTACTGCGCCAACAGCCTGTCGTTGTGGAGGTTCGCGTCCCGGTATGAAACGGTTTCTGTGTCGCTCCAGCCGACTCCGGGGAAATCGAGCACCGGTCCGAACTCTGTCTGGTAGTAGGTGCGGGACTCTTCGGTGGTCTTACCATCGTCACCGAGTACCTCGATCCTGATGTCCTTCGAGGTCATCTTCTTGGACTCGCCATCGATCATGTAGCTGGTGGGATCCGCAGGGTCGAGGGTCATCTGGTAGGCGGTGAAGCGATTGCCGGCCGAGACCGTGTGACTCCATGCAACGCCCTCGGTGAAGCCGATGCCCACCCCCGGGAGCCCCAGCAGCATCGCTCCATAGATGTTGATGCCGTCGTCGGTGGTCAGTTGGACCTCGGAGAATCGCAGTTCTCCCTCCCACGGGAAGTGTGGGTTGCCCAGCAACAGGCTCTTTCCGTCGGCCGCGCGATCGGAGCCTATCGCCCAGGCATTCGATGCGAGCGATGACGTGTCCGCCATGATGGAACCCGGCCCGCCCAGCGACCCCGAAGCGCTCTCGTCCGATCCTCCGGATCCGTCGGCGCCCGCCGTCGCCCCCGGTGGTTGCGCCCCGGCGATGTAGTCGATGAGCCGCGCTCCCGACGCGAGCAGGTTTATCGAACGCGGTATGTGTAGACCTCTTCCGCGGTCACATTGCGCATCCAGTCGGCTCCGGTACACCAGTCCTTGATCCCGTCGGTACCCTGCTCGTCGAACGATGCGTTCCAGCCGTCCACGAACCCGACGAAGAGTTCGCGTTCGTCACCCTTCACCGACTTCCAGTCCTCACTCGCCACGTCGGTGATACCGATGGCGGCCCATCCGAAATCGCTCGTGATGTTCTCGTCATCCTCACCGGGACCGAACGTGGCGGAACGTTGGGAAGTGACCTTGATGATCTGGTCGACGAGATCGCACGGATGATCCTCGGCTGAGGCCCAGCCCTGACCGAACGTCACTCCAGACAGGTCCGCCGCGTGGATGTGGGGAACACCGTCAGCGGTGCGCGTGACCACGGCTCCGTACCCCTTGGGTCCGACCTCGATGGACGAACCGTCGGTCGATTCACCGCCCTGCGAGTTGTCGCTGTTGTCGGTACACGAGGCGCTCACCAGGGTGAGCACGCCGAGCATCGCCGCGACCCTCAGGAGGACGAACCGCTTCGGCACCGAACCCGCCGAGGTGGAAGAGTCGGACCTTACCGGATTTGAGGCTGCCTCCATCGAGTCAGCTTCGCACAGGATCCTGACCCGACGCCGCCTATTCCCGCGGTGTGTGTGAGTCCCCGCCGCTTCGGCGCCGCGACGAGCGACACGATCTCGACCCAATCCGGCGACACACCAGGGTCGTGGAGCGCGATACTCGGGAAACAAGACGCGGAGGCACGCCATGACCATTCAGGACACTCCTACCGGGGACCCGACGACCGAGGCTCTCACCGACAGTTCCGCCAGTTGGTCGGTGCCGACGCCGACCACGACCGTGTTCGACTGGGAATACACGAAGGGCCGCGAGCAGTTGCTCCGTCTCTACGACAAGGGCACCCGCAAGCAGTGGGTCGCCAGTGACCGTATCGACTGGGACCACGAACTCGACCCCACGAACCCGATCGGCGTGCCCGACGACGTGATCCCGATAGTGGAGTCTCCCATATGGGCGAAGCTCTCCGAGGCAGAACAGAGCGAAGTGCGCCAGCACATGGTCGCGTGGCAGTTCAGCCAGTTCATGCACGGCGAACAGGGAGCATTGGTGTGCACTGCCAAGATCGTCAACACGGTGCCGAACATCGATTCCAAGTTCTATGCCGCCACCCAGGTGATCGACGAAGCCCGCCATGTGGAGATCTACAGCCGGTTCCTGCACGAGAAGGTGAAGCTCACCTATCCGATCAATCCCAATCTCAAGGTGCTCCTGGACCAGGGCCTGAGCGACAGTCGTTGGGATTTCACCTATCTGGCCATGCAGGTGCTGATCGAGGGATTGGCATTGGCGGCGTTCGGTCAGATCCGTACGCTCGCAAGCGACCCGCTGGCGCGAGGCCGTCGAACACCTACGTGATGCAGGACGAAGCGCGCCACGTGATGTTCGGTCGCCTGGCCCTGCGGGACTACTACCCTGAACTGACCCAGGCTGAACGCGATGAACGTGAGGAGTTCGTCGTGGAGGCCTGCTATCGGATGCGCGACAGATTCCTCGCCGAGGAGGTGTGGGAAACACTGGACCTGCCCGCGGACCAGACACTGGAGCACGTCCGCAACAGTGCCACCCAGATCATGTTCCGTTCGATGCTCTTCCAACGCATCGTTCCGGTGTTGCGCGACATCGGCCTCTTCGGCCCGAAGGTCCGCGCCGCATTCACCGACATGGGTGTCATGGGGTTCGCCGACAGCGACGTCGAGGAACTCATGGCCGAGGACGACACCATGGCCGAAGAACTCGACCGGATGCGCGCCGAGGAGCACGTGAACGAGGTGGCCGCCACCGAGTGAACGCCGTTCTGAGCGCTGTGGCGGTTGACAGGTCACCGTCACAGCGCTCAGAACGAGAGAAAAGGACTCGGCCTCAGGGGGCCTTGCGCTCCGCCTGCCAGTCGCGCTCGATCTCCCAGCCGGGCATTCCTGCAACGTATGCCCCGGCCGTCCATCCCCCATCGACCACGAAGTCTGCTCCGGTGCACACCTGCGCGGCCGGACTCAACAACCATGACACCATCGCGGCCACATCGTTCATGTCAGGTTCCCGGGGATTGCCATCGATGACCAGAGCCGGCTGCGGATTGGTACGCAGGAACTGGTCGTAATCGAACTGGTCGATGAACGGCTTGAACATGTCGGGGTTGCCCATGGAAGGACAGACCGCGTTCACCCGGATCCCGAACCGTCCCAGTTCCACTGCGGCGGCCTTGGTGAGTCCACGTACACCCCACTTCGACGCCGTGTACGCAACCGTCGAGGTGCGTCCCTCGAGGCCCGCAACGGACGAGATGTTGACGATCGAACCTCCTCCCGCTTCACGCAGGAACGGGGTCACAGCCCGCACCCCGAGGGTCGGGCCCAGCAGGTTGATCGAAAGCAGCTTCTCCAGATGCGAGGGATCCATCGTCTCGAGCGGTCCGAGATGGAGGATCGCAGCGTTGTTCACCAGCGCGGTAAGTCCATCCATGGCTTCTGCAGCGCGGGGCACTGCTGCACCCCACGACTCGGCATCGGCGACATCGAGCACACACGCCGAAGCTCTTTCCCCGAGCCGTTGTGCGGTTGCCATCACCTTGTCCTCATTGATGTCGGCCAACACCACAGTGCCACCGGCTTCGATGACCGCTTCTGCGGTCGTCGCACCCACGCCCTGAGCGGACCCGGTGATGAGCACCTTGGCGGCACCCAGCGGCATTGGAGACTCGGAACTGTTCTCATTTGATGGCGTCATGGTGTTGATCATGTCGCATCACAGCGGCCCCTGCAGGTCTGGAAGACTGCGGCCATGAGTTCGGTACCTCTCCCAGGTGGATTCAGTGCCCACGCCGCGAACGTGGGCATCAAGGATTCGTCGCTCGATTTCACCGTCATCGCCGCTGACGAGCCCTGCAGCGCCGCCGCCGTCTTCACCCGGTCCCGGTTCAGCGGGCCGAGCGTCACCCTGTCCCGAGAGCACGTGGCCGACGGGGTGTTGCAGGCGATCGTGGTCGTCTCCAAGAACGCGAACGTCGCCAACGGGGAGGTGGGAGAAGCAGATGCCCGTGAACTCGCTGAGCGCGTCGGGCGCGCACTCCGCTGTGCACCCGATGATGTGCTGGTCGCCTCCACCGGAGTCATCGGGAGGCCCTATCCGATGGAGCGCATCAGGAACCACCTTGCACGTCTCGAACGCCCGTTGGACGAACAGGATGCCATCGTTGTCGCCGAAGCCCTCATGACAACTGACACCCACCCGAAGGTGGCCACCGCGAAGGTGCAGACCATCGACGGCAAGACCGCGAACATCGTCGGGATCGCCAAGGGTGTCGGCATGATTGAACCCGACATGGCCACGATGTTGGCATTCGTGCTCACTGATGCAGAAGTTCCCCTGATGGACCTGCGTCGGGCCTTCGACAAGGTGGTGCAGCGGTCATTCAACAGCCTGTCGATCGACACCGATACATCGACGTCGGACACTGCGGCACTCCTTGCCAGCGGGAAGGTAGGACCAGTAGAGACCCGAGACTTCGAGATGGCCCTGCGTGGAGTGTGCATGGAACTGACCCGCCAACTCGCAGCCGACGGGGAGGGCGCAACGAAGCTGCTGGTCGTCGAGGTCACCGGCGCCCGCGATGACGACCAGGCACGGCGCGTCGCGAAGTCGATCGTCAACTCGCCGCTGGTGAAGACCGCGGTTCACGGTGCCGACCCGAACTGGGGGCGGGTGGCAATGGCAGTGGGCAAGTGCAGCGACGACACGGATATCGATCAGCGACATACGCGGATCTCGTTCGGTGGCGTCGAGGTGTTTCCCGGCGCCGACCCAGCTGGGGCGGGCACTGATCTGGCGGCGCTCGAGGAGTACCTCCGCGGCGAGGAGGTGCACATCGGTGTCGATCTGGGAATCTCCGATGCCGGTTGGACCGTGTACGGCTGTGACCTCTCCGACGGCTACGTGAGGATCAACGCCGACTACACGACCTGATCAAAAGGGGCCTTGTCCGGGACCACATGGGCGGACGGAGGCCGGCTTCGCGAGTGATGAGCGCACAGCACTCCCACGAACGAGACGTCAGCATCGACGCGGCCCGGTTGCACGAGATCGCAGACGGCATCTTCGCCTGGGTGCAGCCTGACGGATCATGGTGGATCAACAATGGCGGGGCGGTCGCTGGCTCGGACGGCACTCTCATCATCGACACCTGCGCCACTGAGGCACGTACCCTCCGCTTCCTCGATGCCGTCACGACCGCGACCTACCCAGCGCCGATCCGCCTGGCAGTCAATACCCACGAGCACGGCGACCACACCTACGGCAACTGCCTCCTACCGGCCGCGGCCGCACTCATCGGCCATTCCAACATGCGCGCCGGGTTGCTCGCCGACCCGCTCATCGACGGCTGCACACCGCTGTGGGAGCCCGTGCCAGACTGGGGCACGGTGACGAAACGGGTGCCCGATGTCGCAGTGCACGATCGGTTGGACCTGTACGTGGGAGACCGGCGCGTCGAGTTACACCACCCGGGGTACGCAGCCCACACCACTGGCGACCTGGTGGCCTGGCTACCCGAGCAACGTGTCCTGTTCACCGGCGAGGAGATCTTCCACGGCCTCACCCCACTGGTGATGGCCGGTTCGGTGCTGGGAGCGCTCCACGCTCTCGCCTGGATCGCTGAGTTCGACCCCGAGGTGGTCGTCCCCGGCCACGGAACGTTCGACGTCCTGGCGGCGTTCAGCGACGCTATCGAATGGAACGGCGGTCCGCTGACCACCCATGTCTGCTGTTCCTTCTGACCGGGAACCATTCCGCGAAAGGAAATCAATGGATCTCACCGGCCAGGCCATCATCGAGCGGTCTCGGCCTGATGATCTGAGAGCAATCCGGTCCGGGAACCTATAGACGCTCAGTGGCCACCTGCGGATTGCCTGCTTCGAGGGTGAAGCGGGCGGTCGTGCTGCGGCATCTGGTGTGCGTACATGGCGTTGTTGGCCAGGTACGTCACTGTCATCTCGTCGGGAGTGGCCTCGAGCAGGCCGAATCCATTGCTGATGCCATCGACGAAATTGAAACCCGGGGTATATGGGCCGTCCGCGGCATTTCCATAGAGCGCGTTCTCGTTCACCGCACCGGCGCCCGAGGAGATCGCACCAGCCGCAAACTCGTTCGAGACCATCGGCGAGTCCGGGTCATCGAAGTCCGGCGTGAGCCCGGACTGCCAGAAACTGTGGTAGTCGCCTGTCACAAAGACCGTGTTGTCGATGTGGGAATCCAACAGATGGCTCAGAACCACCTCGCGCTCCCAGGTGTACCCGTCCCAGGAATCGAAGCCACTGTTCGTGTAGAGCCCGGCGTGGTCGGGAAGGTTCGGAGAAAGCGCGCGTGCCTCGGGCGTGTCGAGGTCGAGGACACGCAGCGGAGCGATCATCACCGGGTTCCCGATTACCTTCCAGACACTCGAGCTGGACGCGGCAGTCAGTCCATCCAACAGCCACTGGCGTTGCTGTTCCCCCAGGAGAGTCCTACCGACCCGGGTTTCATAATCCGTGATCGGAAGAGCGAGGATCGGCAGGTTTCCGCTGCGATGTGGGTCACGGTACTGGCGCCCATCGAGCATGAAGATGTGCCCGAGGTTCCCCCAGTTGAGGTCCCGATAGATCCGGGTGCCAGATATCGGCCAGATCGGTTGGTATTCGAACCAGGCCTGATACGCCCCGGAGGCCCGAGCGGGGTCCTCGGTGAACACACGTCGGTCGTAGTCATTGAAGATCTCGTGGTCGTCCCATACCGGAACGAAGGGGTGCGCCTCATGCATGGCGCGGAGATCGGGGTCGTTCTTGTAGATCCTGTACTTGGATCGGTAGTCGGCGAGCGTGGTGGCCTCATTGGGCAGGTCGCCGCCGCGGCTGCCCCCAACAAGGCGATCGAAAGGGACTCATATATGTAGTCGCCGAGGAACAACACGGCATCGACATCACGGTTTGCGACATCACGCCATGCCGCGTAGTAGCCGCTGTTGTATGCCTGGCAACTGGCGAAGGCGAATCGCATTGACGATACCGAGGCACCCGCGGCTGGCAAGGTGCGGGCACGCCCCGTGGGCGAATCCTCCGCGGCGTGACGAAATCGGTACCAGTAGGAACGGTCGGGTTGCAAGCCGCCAACAAGCACCTTCGCCGTGTGGTCGGCATCCGGGTCGCCCGCTGTCATGCCGCTCGCTACGACGTCGGCGAACGAATCATCCGTCGCAACCTCCCATCGCAGATCAAGATCGGTTCCAGCCAGTTCGGGGGCGACGCGGGACCACAGAACCACTTCAGTGGGACTGTGGAGCCCCGATGCGATGCCCTGGGCGAACACACGCTCGGGCGGTGTAGCGCCAGGTTCAGGTGCGCACGCGGTAGCCAGCCCCGCCGCAGCCATGGCAAGCGAACTGCCGGCTCCCAACCTCAGAACATCGCGGCGATTCAACCGATCCCTGATGCTGTGTGATTCACCGCTGTCCATACGAATCCCGAGCTGCTGTACAAGACCCTCGCGGGCCGCCCCTGAGCTGACCTGGAACGAACTCAGCCAAGGTCGCGTAGCGAGAAGCCGACGGAGACACCGATGATCCAGCGTGGCGGACCCACCCATTGAATGCCGCGTGCCGTTCCGGCCGCACCGTCGGGGATGCTGGACGGTGAACCGATGAACGGAACGACCTGGTTCACGCCTGCAGCCCGGTCCGCAACTGAGACCTTGCCGATCCACAGGGGCAGGAAGCCCAGCTTGGAGATGTCGACTCCAACTCTTGCGGAACCGCCTGTAGGACCTTCGACCGAACCGGCTCCCCGAATCGACTTGATGGTTCCACCGTCCCGCCTCACGCTGAAGTCGCCGGAGGTGAGGTCGCCGGAAGCTTCATAGTTGGAGCCTGCCGCCACCTTCACTTCGAGATGGTCCACGGTTGACTGCGGCTTCGTCGTGGTCGTGGTCGTGGTCGGCTTCGTCGTGGTCGTAGTCGTGGTCGGCTTCGTCGTCGTGGTCGTGGTCGGCTGCGTCGTCGTCGTGGTCGTGTCGGCTGCGTCGTCGTCGTGGTCGTGGTCGGCTGCGTCGTCGTCGTGGTCGTGGTCGGCTGCGTCGTCGTCGTGGTCGTGGTCGGCTGCGTCGTCGTCGTGGTCGTGGTCGGCTGCGTCGTCGTCGTAGTCGTGGTCGGCTGCGTCGTCGTCGTAGTCGTGGTCGGCTGCGTCGTCGTCGTAGTCGTGGTCGGCTGCGTCGTCGTCGTGGTCGTCGTGGTAGCGCTTCCGGCACCGACCTCGATCAGAAGGAGACGTGAATCCGAATCACCATCGGCATCGGAGACCCGGAGCTTCACGACCTTGGTGCCCTGATCCGCGAAGGTGTGGTTGACCACGGCGCCGGACTCGACGGATCCGTCAGGGAAGGTCCATTCGTAGGTCGCCGGCTGTGCCGCAACGGTCGAGGCCGAGGCATCGAGGGTCACTTCGTGTGGCGCGGGACCTGAAGGAGGCGTCGCGGTCGCCGATGCCACCACGGCGGGTTGAGGCGCCGGGTTCACGGTGCCGGACAGGATGACCTTGCTGTTGCCCTTGGCGGAGGGGATTCCGATCTGGGAGTTGATTATGTCATTCAGGAAGTAGAACGGCGCATCGCCGCATGTGGACGCGCCGGGAACCGAGAAGTTGTTGCTGACCACCGTCAGTGATCCCTGAGGCAGCCGATAGGGAGCGCCGTAGATCTTGGAACCATTCGGCGCGGTACTCATACCGGTGGTCAGGTTGATGTCGATCGGATTCGCACCAGTCCCGATCGAGCAGTAGTACCCGGTGGACACGCCCTGTATGGACGCTGAAACGTTGACCTTCAGACGAACCCGGAGATCCGCAGCTCCCGTTATCGGATCCAAGGTGCCCACGGCCGGATGCGTGGCGACAACGTCGGCCCGAGCCGTGGTCTTGTAACCGGCGATGTCGATCGGAATGTAGATCGTCGGGAACTGCACACCCGAAGTGGGAACGGTTATGTGGCCGTCGGTATCGATGCTGCCGCTGAGTTCCACTTCCTGCTTGGGCTGGAACCCGCCGGCCGCTTCGCTGTCATCGGAGGACTTGGGTTCACCGTTGGGACCGGTCGCGCAACCGTTGTCTGCCGCATCGATCTGGTTGTCAGCGTCATTGTCGAAGCCATCCGAGCACTGTGGAAGGTCGCGTGGGGACAGATCGAATTCGGTGGCGCCGAGCGACATGCTTCCCGCGGTGGGGTTGATCACGAACGGACCGGCCTCAATGACCTTCTGGGCACTCGCCCCGGGAACGAGCACGCTCGCGAGCGCGGCAGTGGCCGCCAGCGCGACAACACCGCGGCTTCGCATGGTGAATCTCGACATGGTCCCTCCTGGACTCGCGCAGGTTCGCCTCCCGCACAAGACACAAGTCTGGGTGTCAGGAGGCCCCCCGTCAAGATTGCGACGTGCCTCACGTTGTTTGAGCGTGTGGGTTTTGGTGGTGCCTCACATACTTTGAGCGCATGGTCCCGGGGTTCGGGGAAGGCTTGCCTGTATGGAAGGCAAGATCGATATGGCTGCTCGACGGCAAGTGACGAACAAACTGCGCGACGCATATTGCAAGGGTTCCAAGGTTGAGAAAGGTCAGATCTTGGACAGGGTCGTGGAGACGACTGGGATGGGTCGCTCCACGGCCCGGAGGATGTTGAGCGGCCCGAAACTCGACAACCCCAGGAACCAGATCGACAAGCGCAGCGTCAAGGCCCGCGCCTACAGCGACGATGCCCGATTGCTACTCGAGCACGTGTGGATGCTGATGGGAATGCCGTGCGGGAAATACTTCGTGGTGATGGTCGATCTGTGGCTTCCTTTGCTTGCTGAGGCCGGTGATCTGGACAAAGCCTATGCGAGTGAGGCGACCATGGCTGAGCTGGGCGCTATGAGCGCGGCGACGGTCGACCGGTATCTGAAACCGGTTCGTGACAGCATGCAACTCAAAGGCATCTCAGCGACGAAGCCAGCCAGACTGTTGCGTAACTCGATCAAGATTCGCACCGTTGCCGATGAACGCGATGAATGCCCCGGGGCGATCGAGGGCGACACCGTCGCGCATTGCGGGTCGACTCTCAAAGGCGAGTTCGTGCGCACATTGACGATGACTGACATGCCCAGCGGGTGGACCGAGAATCGTTCAATTCGCAACAACGCTTCGAAGTGGATCACCGAGTCCGTTGAGAAACTCCAGGAATCGTTCCCGTTCCCGCTGAACAGTTTCGATTCAGACAACGGCTCCGAGTTCATCAACCACGACGTCGCCGACTGGCTCCAAGAACGTGACATCGAACAGACCAGATCGCGGCCTTACCGCAAGAACGACCAAGCGACCGTGGAGTCCAAGAACAACCACGTTGTGCGCAAACACGCCTTCTACTGGCGATATGACACCCCGACCGAACTGGAGCTGTTGAACCAGCTTTGGCCTCTGGTGTCGATGCGACTGAACTTCTTCACCCCGACCCGCAAGCCGGTCGACTACATCACAATGGCCAACGGTCGCCGTCGACGGATCTATGACACACCGGCCACACCTTGGCAACGTGTCAAAGACGCAGACATCCTCACCGACGATCAGATCGCCGCCGTTGAAGCCCGCATCCACGGCGTCAACCCCGCCGACCTGACACGCCAGATCAACGCGGTCCAGACAAGACTGACAGCGATCGCACAAGCGAAAACCGAAGCAATCGCCGCCGGGCAGCCCCTCGATCTGGAATCGTTACAACCATCAATCAACCGATTGACCACAAAGAAACGCAAGCCGACACACACTCACAACACGTGAGGCACCACCACCAACTACAAGCTCACATTTCTGTGAGGCACCTCGGATTGAAAGCCGGGTTGAGTGAATCCACCCACCCACTGACTCACTTCACCCGATCTCCCGACCGAGCTCCCTCAGGGTCCGCGCAGCCTCGCGTTCGTCCACGAGCGTGTGGGACCGGTCCAGCCACTACGTGCACCCCGCGGCTCCACACATCGGTCACGTCACCACGCCCGGCGGCATACACGATCGCGGAGAACACGTCGTACACCGGTTGGGTATGCGCACGGTCGAGATCGATTGCCACCATGTCGGCCTGGGCTCCGGGCCCGAGGAAACCCAACGCACCGTCGAGTCCCAGTGCCCGGGCTCCATTCAGCGTGGCCATCCGAAGTGCTTCGTGAGCAGAGACCACGGTCGCATCGGGGGCCGAGCGGCCAGCACCCTTGTGGAGGAGAGCAGCGAGGCGAACCACGCCCAGGAGATCCAGATCGTTCGACGACGCCGCCCCGTCGGTGCCCAGGGCGACGTTCACCCCCCGCTCGATCAGCCGTGGGACATCCGCAACCCCTGATGCGAGTTTGAGGTTGCTGGCCGGACAATGCACCACCGATGCGCCGCAATCGCCCACTGCTTCCATCTCGGCATTCGTGAGATGGACACCGTGGGCCAACACGGTTCTCTCATCCAACAGACCCATTTCCCCGAGGAGCTCCACCGGTCTAGAACCCCGCGTGCCGGCAACCAGGGCAACCTCATCTGCTGTCTCAGCTGCATGGATATGGAAGATCGCGCTCGCACCGCGTGCCAGCGTCCCTGCCGCATCGAGCGTCTCGGGAGAAGCCAGATAGGTCGAGTGCGGACCGACAGCGGGGCGCCAATCGGTTCGACCGGGGTGCTTCTCCAACCACTTGCGGGCGCTCCCGAAGCGTTGCTCAGCTGTCGTGCCCAAAGAGTCCGGGCCGGGTCCATCGAGCACCACGGGACCCGAGAGGGCACGGAACCCCGAACGACCGGCGGCAGCCATCACCTCGTCCGCGAAGAAGTACATGTCGAGCGCCGTCGTGACGCCTGCGAGATGTGACTCGACCATCGCTGCCAGCGCACCCTGATGAACCGTTTCGCTGCTCAACACCCGTGATTCCAGTGGCAATACGGTTCCAAGGAAATCCTCGAGGCTCACGTCGTCGGCGATACCCCGGAACATCGTCATCGCAAGGTGCGTATGTGCGTTCACGAGTCCGGGAATCAGAGCGTGCCCGCGGAGACGGATCACCTCGACATCGGGGTGACGTTCGGCAATCTCGCCAGCCGGACCCACATCGATGATCTGGGCGCCCTTCCACACAACAGTTGCATCGCCCAGGATGTCGTCGGTCGGAACTGTGGCACCGGTTCCCGGGGAGGGCCTGCCCATGGGCAGGATCCAGTCAGCACGGATCGCGTGCGTTGCTGCTGAGCTCGAGTCGTTCATGGGGTCGAATTGTCGCTGGTTCCGACACGCAGGCCTGTCATCACCTCTGCCACCACCGCCGAAGTCGCCAGCTCGGGAAACTCCACCGAAACCGCAACAGCATCGTCGAAAGAGTCGACATCCCGTAACGGACCGAGAACCCGGTAGGTGATCCCGAGAGCCTCCAGACGGCCCACCTGGGCCTCGTAGGTTTCGCCAGTGCTCATCGGAACGCCTTCGAACAATCCCCGACACCTCGCAACGGTTTCATCGGTGAACCCTATGGTCCAGTATCCGCCGTCGAGCGCCGGGCCTATCACTGCATCAACGTCGTCGGCGGCCAGGGTCTGCAGCGCATTGGCGATCGACGCGGTACCCACCTGGGGTGTGTCCATGCCGATGACAATCGATACCCCGCCTGACCGCGGTGAATCCGTCGCAGGTCCGTCGACCGACCAGTTGAAGGCCGCTTCGAGTCGTCGGCCCAGCCCACCCGAGACCTGCTCGATCACCTCGAACCCCTCGGGGATCCATGGACCCGGTTCACCGTCGAGAACCACCACACGCCGCACACCCACCGTCGACCCAACGGCCGCGAACGTATCCCCCAGCGCTGCCGCAGCGATGGCCGCAGCCTGATCCGCGGTACACGGAGGGCACAAGCGGGTCTTCACCCGACCTGGTTGAGGAGCCTTCGCTATGACCATCACGGTTGGCGCTCTGACGCCCGCAGTATCGCCGTCGTTCACGACCGCAGAGTAACGACTCGACCACCCACGTTCCCGCGCTCAGGTTCCAGGGGACCCTCTCCCCCGCCAGCCTGGCCTCCCGCGGCTAGGAGTCGTCCCATGTCGTTCACCGCCCGGGCGGTGCCCCGGATCGTGCCCGTCACCTTGGATCGCCCGACACGGGGGTGGTAGCGCACCGACACCTCTTCGATACGCCAACCTGATTCCGCTGCCCGCAGGATCATCTCCAGGGGCCATCCTGATCGTCGATCACGCAGATGGAGTCCGAGCAGGGCTTCGCGAGGCGCCGCACGCATCGGGCCGAGGTCGGTGATCGCCACACCCGCACGCCTTCGCACCTCCGACGCCACGAGATGGTTGGCAACACGCAGGTGCCACGGCCACGACCCTCCCACTGCCCGCCTCGCTCCGAGCACCAGATCAGCACGCCCGCTCGTGAGCGGATCCACGACGAGGGGTAGTTGGGCCGGATCGAAACTGGCGTCAGCGTCCATGAAACACACGATCTCCGAGGTGCAGGCACTCAACCCGGCATAGCACGCGGCTCCGAATCCCCGGCGGGGTTCCACGACGACTACCGCCCCCATCTCCGCAGCAACTGTCGATGTTCCATCCGTCGACCCGTTGTCAACCACGATCGGTCGATATCCATGAGGTATCGCCGCCAGCACGATGGGCATCGCCTCGACCTCATCGAGCGCGGGCAGGATCACATCTACGACAGAGGGGGTGGACACACCTCCATGATCGCACTCCCGCAACACGCGCGGATGGGTCGCTATGTGCCGCACCCGGATCGGGCCGCAGGAGGTCGGTCCGTTCACCCACCGGCAGGTCTCCCCGCGCTCACCCGGATCGGTCGACGAAGATGCAAAGCTGGCAACCGCCGCAGCTGTGGGCAACCGCCGACAACGGGTGACAGCTGGCTACACGGCACCGATCAACGTGGATGGTGAACAGATGCGAATCGTGGTGACGGGTGCCGCCGGCTTCATCGGCTCCCATATCGTCGACCAGTTGCACGCTGCCGGCCACGAAGTCATCGCTGTGGACTCACTTGATCCATCGGCGCACCGGAGCGCTCCGCGCTGGCTCGACGAAACCGTCGAGTGGCAGTGGCGAGACGTCCGCGAGCCCGAGTTGTGGCGGGACATCCTCCCGGGCGTCGACGCAGTCTGCCACCAGGCCGCCAAGGTGGGCCTCGGCGTCGACTTTGGCGACGCCCCCGAGTACGTCGCCAACAACGACCTGGGTACCGCCCGGATGCTGGCGGGGATGTTCGAAGCGGGCTTCTCGGGTCGGATCGTGCTCGCCTCCTCGATGGTCGTGTACGGCGAGGGTCGCTACCGGTGCGAGACCCACGGCGATGTCCGTCCTGGAGCCCGGACGATCGCGGACCTCGACGCGCGGCGCTTCGAACCATGTTGTCCGATCTGCGGTTCCGAACTGTCCCCGGCGCTCGTGGGTGAGGATGCCCCGATCGATCCCCGGAACGTATACGCAGCTACCAAGATCCACCAGGAACACCTGGCGAACGCGTGGGCGCACGCGAGAGTGGATCCGCCGTGACGTCGCTGCGCTACCACAACGTGTACGGGCCACGGATGCCCCGCGACACTCCCTATGCGGGAGTGATGTCGATCTTCGCGAGTTCCCTTGCCGGGAACAGGCGACCCCAGGTCTTCGAGGACGGTCGACAACGCAGGGACTTCGTCCATGTGAGCGATGTCGCGCGGGCCAACGTGATGGCACTCACCCTCCCTGATCCCCACCAGGGCCCACTCAACGTCGCATCGGGACATCCCTGCACGTTGTTGGAGGCTGCAACGATCCTCTCCGAGGCAAACGTCGCACGAACGGGTATCCGCCTGGAACCTGAGATCGTGGGCGGATACCGCGCCGGTGACGTCCGACATGTCACCGCGGACCCGATGCTCGCGGAACAGGTACTCGGCTTCAGCGCCCGGATACCACCGGTCGATGGCCTTGCCGGGTTCGCCTCGGCGGAGTTGCGCGATCCCCCCGGACGGAGCGGGCCGGACAAGTGAAGCGACACACATCCCGAGACGAGATCCCTATCGCGGAACCGGTGTCCGGATCGACGCCCTGGGCAGTGCCCGGCTCGGAACACCGATCACAACTCCTGCGTACGGGAGCGGTCGCGTGCGTGTCTGTCTACGTATGGCTCATCGGCCACTGGGGTGCCCGACTGAACGTTGCAGGCATCCCGCTCTACCTCGACGCCCCACCCTTCAAGGGCACATGGCGCACCGGATTGTTCACATTCGAGTGGCCATCTCTGTGGACTCCGGCCCTCCTGGCGGCGATCGCCCTCGCTTTCCTCGTTCCGCTCTGGTGGGTCAAGGCGACCGTTCGGCTCGAGTTCAGGTGGGTACTGGTCGGATCGTGGTTGTTCTCGCTCGCATGGACTCTGGCCGTGGGTGGGACCAGCGCACCGGTCGACTACGCGCGGCCGCTGCTGAACACCCACCACGAGTACCTGGTCTTCTCCCGCGAAATCACGAGTCCGACACAGTTCGTGTCGGGGTTCCTGCAACACCTCTCGAGTTACCCGACCCATGTCCGCGGTCACCCCCCGGGAGCGGTGTTGTCGTTCTGGGGTCTCGACAAGTTGTTCCCGAACAACACGGGCTTCGCACTCGCCCTGCTGGCGATCGCCGCGACGGCCGCCCCTGCGACGTTGCTGGCCGTTCGGGCGCTCAGGGACGAGAGCGCAGCTCGTCGGGTCGCCGTGTTCGCTGGATTGATGCCGGCAGTGGTGTGGATCGGCACATCGGCCGACGCGCTCCTGATGGCGGTGGTCGCGTGGGCCGTAGCCGCTGCGGTGATCGGACTTGCCGCTGACGGAACGAGCGCCCGCTTGCTGACGTTCATATCGGGCGTCGCAGCCGGAGTTGCACTCACCCTCAGCTACGGGTCGCTGATACTGCTGGCGCCGTTGGGAGCAATCAGTGTGTGGCTGGTGTTGAAGCGCCGATTCGTTGACACGGCCCTGCTGGTCCTGGGAGCCACACTCGCCCCGCTCGCCCTGGTGGCGATGGGGTTCAACTGGATCGACGGATACCACGCGGTGCGGTTCCAGTATTACGACGGAGTGGCGAGCGAGCGCCCCCAGTGGTACTTCGCGTATTCCAACCTGGCTGCGTTCTCCGTTGCGATAGGTCCTGCTGCGGTAGCGGGTCTCTCCACTCTGCGGGACCGCCGCCTGTGGGTCCTCACCGGCTCTGCCCTCGGGGCGATCGCGTTGGCCGACATCTCCGGGATGTCAAAGGGGGAGGTCGAGAGGATCTGGTTGCCCGCGGTGCCATGGGTCCTGATCGCCACAGAATCCCTGCGCACGACTCGCACCCGCCGGATCTGGGCTTCTGTGACCATGGCATTCACGATCCTGTTGCAGTGGAAGCTCCGAGCCGCCTGGTAGCACACCACGCTCGGACAGCCCCTCGTGGGATGACCTGCGAACCCGGCCGTACTCCCGCGCTTCGCCGATACGAACAGCGTCACCCCGAGGCCGGGCATCCCCTCCACCGGAACCGCGGACGACCTCACACGTCGACGGCGCGACCTGCTCCCGTTCCGCCGAGAGCTTCGACGATCGACCCCACCACGTCGCGGGGTGAGCGGGTGCCGTCGAGCACGGTGACGGCCTCATCGGTACCGGGGGGCTCGAAGCTGACCAGCTGATCTTCCAGCAGGTTCGGGTCGAAGAAGTGACCGGTTCGGTTGCTCAAGCGGTGCTCCAACTCGTGGCGGGGAACGTCGAGCAGGAACAAGTGGGTGTCCCCTACCGACTGCAACTGGTCGCGGTGACGTTTGCGAAGCGCACTGCAGGCGAGGACCACCGACCGGGCCCCGCGCACCCGGCCAAGGACCCGCTGCATCCATTCGTCGCGTTGCGCGGTGGTCAGCGGCACTCCCCGGGCCATCTGGGCACGCGCCTCGGGTGTGTGAAGGTCGTCCGCGTCCAGGAGCGCCATGTCGAGTTGGGAAGCGAGGGCACGTGAGACGGTCGACTTGCCGGACCCGGAAACCCCCATGACCACGATGAGCACCACAGCAGTCTCTCAGCCCTGCGGGGATCAAACGCGGCGAACGGGTCGAACTGATTCACCTGCGGCAAAACGATGGCGGGACCCGTTCGGGCCCCGCCATCGTTTTGCAGTCACTGGTGGTGCGGACGAACAATCCGCAGAAAGGCTCAGACGGCCAGCACGTTCACGACATGACCGGTCGCTCCGGTGTTGCCGCCGGTACCACCCGCTCCACCGGCACCACCTGAGTAGGTGGGAGCACCGACCGGTGTGCTGGCTGCATCGTGGGACATGCCCACTGCAGCGCCACCACCGCCGCCACCGCCGGTTCCAGAGGTACCACCGACGCCACCTACGCCACCGTTACCACCGGCACCACCACGGTCCTTGGCAGCGCCACCGAGGCCACCGGCACCACCGGGCTGACCCGGAGCACCCACACCACCATTGCCGCCGGTACCACCGGTGCCGAGTGTGATCTGGATCGCGGTGAGCGTCGGATCGGAGTTCTCGAGAGACAGGCCGATCGACATTGCACCGGGCTGACCACCCTGGCCACCAGCCGCTGCGCGTGCACCGCCGGCACCACCGCCACCGCCACCAGCACCGGCATCGTCGACGCCGCAATCGGCGCCGCCGCCGCCGCCGCCACCGCCACCGCCGGAACCATCGTTACCCAGACTGCCGACACCGCCGGCACCACCTGCAGCACCACCGCTACCGGGACCGCCCGCAGCACCGTTGGCACCGGCACCACCGTCGACACCGTTGGTCGCGGTGTTGCCCTGGAGGTTGCAGATACCCGGGAGCCCACTGGTGCCGGCATAACCGCCGGTTCCACCGGTACCCCCGCCGGGACCACTGCCGGCCGCGCCTGGATTGCCCGGATAGGCGTCACAGCTCGTACAGATGCCCAGGAAGCAGTTGTGGTCGATCGCCCCACCCTTGCCTCCGTTGCCACCGTTGTTGGGACCACTGGCGCCATTACCACCGGCGCCAGCCGCAGTGGTGTTACATCCTCCTGGCTCGAAACCATCGCCTCCGTTGTTGCCGGCAGCTGCCGGCGAACCCCAACCGCCGCTTCCGGGCGTTCCGGCAACACCGGTACCGCCGGTGCCACCGTTGATGTTCAACGAATCGAGCACCAGCGCGCTGCTGGAGTTGCGAACGACCACGCCGTAGCTGTTCTGTCCCACTCCACCTGCAGCGCCGACCACCGTCAGGTCGGCCACTTTCGTGGCGGAATTGATCCCGTCAGCGATTATCGCCACAGGTCCACCGACGGAACCCTCGAAGGTCGCGCCCACGGTCGCCGTGGTGCTTCCCTGCGCATCAAGCCCTCGCTTGAAGTTCTGACCGAAGCCGCCACGGACCTCGAGCCCCTCGGTCACCGAGAACTTGCCGTAGTTGCCACCGGCCACTGCCACTGTCGAACGGCCCTCGGTAACTGCCCGGGCCTGGCCCTGGGTGATCGAGTCGCACGGTTCATTGACCTCGCCGCAGGTGGAACTGTCGGCGCCACCGTTGTCCTTGACGAAGATGATGTCTGTTGCGACGCCATCTACACCGTCACAGTTGGAGTCGATGTTGTCCTGGTCGAGGGGGTCAGGAGCACCGGGGTAGATGGTCGGATCGGAATCATCGCAGTCGATCCCCTCCACGTAGCCGTCGCCATCGGAGTCGACCGGCGCTGCGGTCGTGGTGGTGGTGGATGTACTCGTCGTTGTGGTGGTCGGTCCCGGCGAAGTGGGTGGCGGCGTACAAGCCGCAGCGAACGTGACGATCGCTATGAGTAGAACGGGCGCAGCCCGCAGGTGCTTCGGCATCTGGATTCTCCCCTGTTTCGCCCGCGACACGGTGTGACACCGTGTCGCGCGGTACGCGCTGGCCGCGTACCGGCTCGTTCGCATCGCTGGAACGAACCCCCTTCAGACTATTCAGATCACTGATGGAGTCAAGGATCCTCCTTACTCGCCGTTCTGAGCGCTGTGGCGGTTGCGTAGCAACCGCCACAGCGCTCAGAACGGATTGAATGATCGCGTCAACACCGTGGATCTGACGGGTAGTCTGGCCGCTTCGGGTACAACTGAAATTCCCTACCGGAGGTCACACTCACCCATGAGAGATCCGCTATCACCGAGACCCAACATTCTCTGGCGCCTGTTCGTCCTCGGAGGCATGGGCACCATGATCGCCGTCAGCGTCGAGGACAACGCCTGGGAGGCCTTCGATGATGCCACCGGCGGCGCAGTCGATCGCGACGTCGTCCGCAAGGCCACCGGGGCGACCATCGGCCTTCATGTGGTCGAGGCCATCGCGGCGTACTTCATGGCCAAGCGCGCCCACCTACCGAAGCCCCGCAAGTGGGCCACTGCCACTCTCGTTTGGGGCTTCCCGGTACATCGACGGATCGTCAAGGCCCGTCGCCATGTCAGGTCTATCGAAGCATGACCTGAGCTGGCGTCCCGGCTCTCAGAAGTGCCAGGGGAAGGCCGACCAGTCTGGGTCGCGCTTCTCGAGGAACGAGTCTCTCCCCTCAGCAGCCTCGTCGGTCATGTAGGCGAGGCGCGTCGCTTCGCCCGCGAACACCTGCTGGCCCACCAGTCCGTCATCTATGAGGTTGAAGGCGAACTTGAGCATGCGCTGCGCGGTAGGGCTCTTTCCCATCACCCGCCTGCCCCAATCGAGGGCGACGGTCTCGAGGCTCTCATGGGCGACGACCGCGTTGACCATACCCATCCGGTGCGCGTCAGCCGCGGAGTACTCCTCACCCAGAAAGAAGATCTCGCGAGCGAACTTCTGTCCGACCTGACGGGCCAGGTAGGCGGATCCGAATCCGCCGTCGAAACTCGCCACGTCGGCATCTGTCTGTTTGAACCGGCCGTGTTCCGCGCTGGCAATGGTCATGTCAGCCACGACGTGCAGGCTGTGACCACCACCTGCGGCCCAACCGGGAACGACAGCTATCACGACCTTCGGCATGGTTCGGATCAGGCGCTGCACCTCGAGGATGTGGAGCCGTCCAGTCCGGGCAGGGTCGATCGCAGCCGCGTCATCATCGGGTCGTCCCGATGGATCGCTGCCCGTGTATCGATATCCGTCACGGCCCCGGATTCGTTGGTCACCGCCGGAGCAGAAGGCCCAGCCACCATCGCGCGGTGAGGGTCCGTTGCCCGTCAGTAGTACGCAACCCACATCCGAGGTCTGTCGGGCGTGATCGAGCACGCGGTAGAGCTCATCTACGGTTGCGGGACGAAACGCATTTCGCACCTCGGGACGATCGAAGGCCACACGAACC
Organism: uncultured Microthrixaceae bacterium; assembly: GCA_963805905.1. Taxonomy (GTDB): domain Bacteria; phylum Actinomycetota; class Acidimicrobiia; order Acidimicrobiales; family Microtrichaceae; genus JAMLGJ01. Next base: position 273,329 of record CAWDVV010000001.1, on the reverse strand, counting down.
ACACCGCAATCCACGGCCCGGTGGTATGTGATGTCGTGGAACTCGAAGCCTTCGACCGTAGTCCAGGCAGTCGGATCGAAGATCTCAGATACCTGGGTCGGGTCCCCGTTCGAACTGTCGGCGTTGGTCATGGTTGGGGAGTCTACGAACCGTTCAACTCACGCACGCAGTGCGGCCCGGCATCGACGGACTCGGATCAGGTGTCGGTCAGCTGTCGGGTTCCGGACCCAGATTTTCGGCGTTGGTGCCCAGGTAGTCCGGTGCGCGCTGGTAGGCGGTGACAGAACTCTTCCCCGCGGCCAGCTCCGCTGCGACGGCGGCGATCACGCCCGGCACCACGAAGGATGGCCGACCTGTGGTTTCCGCTACGAACATGATCGCCGCGAGCGGCACCCGGTAGCCGGCAGAAAGGAACGCAGCTATGCCCACGACCACGTACAACGATTCCTCGGGCGAGTTGACCAGACCACCCACCGCCCGTCCGAGCAGCGCGCCGGCCACGACCAGGGGAATGAACAGACCACCTGCACCACCGCCCGCAACAGATGCGGTAGTGGCCACGAGACGTAGTCCGAACACCGCCAGCAACAGCCACACCCCGAGGGTCGGGTCCAGCGCCCAGCGAATGACCCCGAGACCACTCTCGAGGGTGAGGCTCTCACCGGTCAGCGGCCGCACGATGATGAAGGATCCGACTATCAGCGAGCCGGCCACGAGCACCCGTACGATCGGGTTCGTCTCTGACGAATACCGCTTCGCCCAACGGATCGAAGCAGAGAAGCCACGTGCACCCAGTCCCGCGAGCACCCCGACGGCCGCGGCCGCGACCAGGTTCTTGCCCTCGAAGCCGCGCACGCCTTCGATGGCCAGTAGCGGAGTCGTGTCCCCGATGGTCACGAACACCAGATAGCCCGACGACCGCCGCCACCAGAGCCGGAAGGAGTGATCGACGACCCAGATCGTCGCGGAACGGCGATTCGAGCGCGATAGATCGCACCGGTGGCCGGCGCCTTGAAGATCGCGGCAATGCCCGCCGCGCCGCCCGCCACCAGCAGCATGCGCTTCGATCCCGCGGAGCTTCGGTGGCAAGCCGCTCGTGGATGAGCGAACCGATGGTCGCACCCATGTAGATCGACGGACCCTCGAGCCCCATCGCTCCGCCGGAACCCGAGGGTGGCGATCGAGGCGATCACCCGTGCTATGCCTCGCCGGATGGGCATCCTGTAGCCAGGATCGTGGAAGGCTCTTGAAGTACTCGTCCGAAGTTGCCGGCGTGGCGTTCGGCCCGACGTAGCGCAGGATCAACCGCCGCCAGGGCGAGTCCCGCCACCGGGATCAGCGCCTGAGCCCAGACAGGCGCCGCGAGAACCGACTCCGATCAGCACCTCCGACCACCAGCCACTCGTAGAGCGCCACCGCAAGACCGGTCACCGCCCCGGTCAGCGCCGACAGCAACACCACCTGTCGCGATCGCACGGCGACGCTACGAAGTTCGTCGTACCACCACTGCGGAAGCGTCACAGGGCGAACCTACCCGCGAGCGCATCGCGATCCAGAAGTCCAGCTATTCGAGCCGCTGTACCAACCGGGCAACATTTCCGAGGCTCAGATCAGCCATCCACGAAGCGATCGGCGAGGATCCAGCGCATCATCGAGGCCGTCGAGTCCCGCGGCCAGGTCGGCCTCGCTGATCACCAGCGGCGGAGCGATGTGGAGGCGGTTGTCTGGGCGAACGGCCACACGCCCTGTCTCGTGAACCGCCGCCAGACCTCGTTCATCGGCGCCGCTTGAGACCCGAAGCATTGAACGGCACCAGCGGTTCGCGGGTTTCGGGATCGCGCACCAGCTCGAGTGCGAAGAAGCATCCCAGACCTCGCACCTCGCCCACGCTCGGGTGGCCCTCGGCGATCTCTGCGAGGCGAGGCCCAACACCTCCTTGCCCAGTCGGGCTCGCCCGGCCGAGAGATCCTCCTCGGTGAAGATCGTTGATCGACTCGACCGCAGCCGCACATGCAAGCGGGTGACCGCTGTAGGTGAGTCCTCCGGAGTACATCTCTCGAGCGAAACTCGCCGCGATCTCGCTCGGAGATGATGACACCCCCGAGCGGCACGTAACCCGAATTCACGCCCTTGGCGAAAGTGATGAGATCGGGAACGACATCCCAGTGGTCCACTCCGAACCACTCGCCGATCCGGCCGAACCCCACCATCACCTCGTCGGAGATCATCATTATCCCGAGGCGCGTACACAGCTCGCGCACACCCTGCAGGTAGCCGGGCGGTGGCACCAGCACACCGTTGGTTCCGATGACCGTCTCCAGGATGAGCGCCGCAATCGTGCCCGGCCCCTCCAGAGTATCAACGCTTCGAGGTGATCAAGAGCCCGTTGGGACTCCTCTTCGTCGGTGGTCTCGGCGCCGAACGCGGACCGGTACAGGTACGGTCCGAAGAAATGGACCGAACCGACCACGGTCGGTTCGGTCGCCCAACGCCGCGGTTCACCGGTCGCTGCGATCGCCGCCGCCGTCGCACCGTGGTAACTGCGATAGGCGGACAGCACCTTGTTGCGACCTGTGTGCAGTTTCGCCATGCGGATCGCGTTCTCCACCGCTTCGGCGCCGCCATTGGTGAAGAAGACCGACTCGAGCCCCTCGGGAGCGCGTTCGGTGATCAGACGAGCCGCCGCGGAACGGGTGTCGTTCGCAAATGCCGGTGCGATCGTGCAGAGCTTGTCCGCCTGGACCTTTATCGCCTCGATCATGCGGGGATGCTGGTGTCCGAGGTTCAAGTTGATGAGCTGCGAAGAGAAATCTATGAACTCGTTGCCCTCGTTGTCCCAGAATCGGGCTCCGGAACCACCGGCGACCGGCATGGGGCTTATCAACTCCTGCGCGGACCAGGAGTGGAACACGTGTGCACGGTCGGCGGCTGTGGATTCGGCGTTGGTTCGCATCATCGCTCCCTTGTCGGCTCGCATGCCCGTGGGTCCACGGGCGTGTCGGTTCACTGGCGATCGGCGGGCTCTCGCAGTAATCGGCGCCCGGTCGTCATCGTCGAGTTTCGCACTGTTGTCCACCGGGTGTCTGTGGCTCATAGTGTTACGCGATGCCAGACGCGTTGCTCACATCCGACCTCGGCGCTGTACGTACCCTCACATTCAACCGCCCCGAGTCACTCAACGCCTTCAACCAGGAGCTCTGGTACGGACTCTCGGACGTCGCTCGTGTCAGCCGCTGACGACGACGATGTCCATTGTGTCGTGCTCACCGGCGCGGGTAGGGCGTTCAGCGCCGGCCAGGACCTCGGAGAGATGGCCGACCCGTCCATCTTCGAAGATTCCGAGCCGGGCTACGAACACCTGATGCCGACACTGGAGACTTTCCCCAAGCCGCTCATCGCGGCAGTGAACGGCCTCGGCGTCGGAATCGGCCTCACGATCCTCCTGCACTGCGACATGGTTCTGATCGCCGACGATGCCCGGCTGAAGGTGCCATTCATGAGCCTGGGCGTGACCACCGAAGCCGCGGCCAGCGTGCTCCTTCCCGGCGACGGTGGGCGCCCAACGTGCCGCGGAAATCATCTACACCGAGCCGTGGATCGATGCCGAGACGGCGGTCGCCGATGGGTTGGCTCTGCGCAGCGTCGCCTCCGCCCAACTCGTCGCCGAGACCGAGGCCCTCGCTTGCACTGTCGCAGCCCAACCTTTGCGCTCACTGGTCTCCACCAAGAATCTCATCAATGCAGCGCGACTAGACGCCGTGCGGAACGCGCGGGCCCGCGAGTCGTTGGAGTTCAGCAAGCTCGTTTCCGCCGCGGCCTCCGCGCCGTCTGCTGACGGTACCGGAGGTCACGACACCGGTGCACCCGATAGAAGGGGACAGAACAATGGTTGACCTCACAGTGGTCGCCATTCCCGGCTTCTTCGCCACAATGGGACTCGAAGCCGCCTGGCACCGCAAGCGCAAGGCTGCGGGCATCGACTCGCCCGGCGCCTACGAACGGGACGACACACTCACGAGCCTTGCCATGGGGGTCGGAAGCCTCGTGGTTCCTCTGGTGTCGAGGCCGCTCATGAAGCGATTCGACTTGCCGAAGGGGCAATTGGTCCGGCCTGCGCTGGCCCTGGGTGCAGCGGCGGCAGTCACTGTCGTGGCCACCGATGCGATCGCCCGCTCCCGGGAAACCCCCGCCGGCATCATTCCCGGAATGACGCGACCCTCGGAGGCCGATGCATCGGTCACCCGGGAAGACGTCGATGACACAGCCGACGGCGTCGGGGCAGCGCGAGACCGGCACTCCCGAAATCCCGAACCAGGATCCCGCAGGCAACGTCGCGCGCGGATCCGCGAGGTCGCCAAACGGGTGGGTGGATCCGCTGCAGTCACCGCAATCGCCAGCGCCGGCGTCGTCGTCGCCGGCACGTGGGCCAACCGCACTGCCTCAACGAAATTATGGCGCCGGCGCGTTCTCCCCGATTGGGGCGAGGGGCCACTGGCCGCTGTCGCAGCGATATTCGCATGGGATGCGATCTACTACTGGAACCACCGCATCCAACATGAGTCCCGTTTCCTGTGGGCGATCCACGTCGTGCACCATTCGAGCGAGCGCTACAACCTGTCGACGGCCCTGCGCCAACCGGTCTCCGATGCTCTCGGAGTGTTCGTGCCGTACGGGCTCATGTCGCTGTTGGGATTCCGCCCTGCGCTCGTCGAACAGGCACGGGGGGTCAACCTCTTGTACCAGTACTGGATCCACACCGAGGTGATCCGTTCGCTCGGCCCCGCCGAAGCAGTGTTCAATACGCCGTCACATCACCGGGTGCACCACGGCTCCAACCGTCAGTACCTCGACCGCAATCACGGCAGCATCCTCATCATCTGGGACAGGCTGTTCGGCACATTCGAACCCGAGGACGAGCCGGTGCGCTACGGGCTCACAAAGAACATATTCACATTCAACCCACTCGAGGTGGCGAGCCACGAGTACGTGGACATAGCGGCCGACGTGACGAGGTCCCGCACATGGGCGGACAGGTTGGGGTTCGTTTTCCGTGGACCCGGCTGGGCCTACGAACGACGCGACGAGATGGGTCTGGGTCAGCCCGCGGGAGCAGAGGCGCCACACAGCGCCCATGACCAGCGGACGCCGGCACGGTCCAACACCGAAAGCTTCGAGCCCGCAGCGGCCTCCGGTCACTGAATGACGAATGACATGGAGAGCCGACGGCCCACGTTGGTGCTGCTCGACGCCGACACCGTTGCAGGTTGGCGTCGCACGAAGCCCTCGCTGGCGCAGCTCAAACGGGCAACCCTGGATCTGATCAACCAGCATCCGGGTGTGAAGGTGGCAGTAGTGGCCGATCCATCCATCAAATGGGCACTCGACGATGACGAACAGGACGCATTCGAGGAGGCGATCGTGGAACGCTCGGTCGTGTGCGCACCCGCCGGAACCACCAATGGCACCGACGGCTGGGTGGCGGCGATCGTGCAACGGGCCCGCAACAACGGTGAACAAGTCGTGCTCGTCACCGACCGTGCGGTCGCAGGCGTACCCATAGCGAGGCTGGGACACGGGGAGTCGGGGTTCAGTTTCGATCTCGACGGTGCCCGTGAGGTTCAGGTGACCGGGGTACCCCAGTGGCGCCGCCGTCGCAGATGACAGGTCGAGGAACCACGCGGGGCCTCCATTTGGCCATCTCGACCGCCGGTTCGGTCCCCCCTCAGTTGCACCCGTCGGTTGGTCTGCCGAGATGGCGCCATCAATCGTCATCCGCGGACAGACTGGACTGATGCAGGACGAAGTGATCCTCGGCGTCGCGATGATCCTCGCCATCGGGGTTGGCGCCCATTGGCTGGGTTGGAGAGCGCGTGTCCCTTCGATCGTGTTCCTGTTGGCGGCCGGACTGTTCGTGGGACCGGTTACGGGATTGCTCGAACCCGACGCCATCCTCGGGGACCTCCTGTTTCCGACCGTATCGATGGCGGTCGCGGTGATCCTCTTCGAAGGGGCGCTGGGGCTCGGCGGCCGCGGTATCCGCGACGCCGGGTCCACGGTGTGGATGTTGCTCACCGTAGGAGCCGGGATAACCCTCGCATGCACAGCCCTGAGTGCGCGCTGACATATTCGACATCGAATTCCCACTCGCATGGTTGTTGGCTGGCGTGTTGGTCGTGACCGGACCCACTGTCGTGGGACCGCTGGTCCGTGCGATCGGCCTGCGGGGAAGAGTCGCCAAGATACTCGAGGCAGAAGGCACCCTGATCGACCCGATGGGTGCGATCCTCGCCGTGTTGTTCTTCGAGGGATTCTTCGAGACCGAGGCCACCGGACCGTGGCCGCTCGAGCTCTTCGCGACGATTTCGATCGGAGCGATCGCGGGTGGACTCGGAGCAGCACTCATCGTGGTGACCCTCAGCCGCTACTGGGTCCCCGACGAACTCCACAACGTGATGACCCTCGCGACCGTGGTAGTGGTGTTCGCCGTGGCCGACACGTTCCAGCCCGAAGCCGGCCTCGTGGCGGTGACGATCATGGGGGTGGTCCTCGCCTCGCAAGGCAGGGTGAGCGTCGAACACGTCCTGGAGTTCAACGAGACCCTGAGAATCCTGTTCATCGGAGGTCTGTTCATTCTCCTGGGAGCCAGGATCGCCCCGGAGACGCTGTCGAGTCTGGGTTGGCAGAACGTGCTGTTTCTCGTCGTCGGCATACTCGTGGTGCGTCCGCTGTCCGCGTTCGTTTCGACCATCCGCTCCGGGCTGTCATGGCAGGAGCGCACATTCATAGCCCTGACGGCACCCCGCGGGATCGTGGCAGCTGCGATCGCGTCGGTGTTCTCGCTGCGTCTGGTGGAGGAGGACGTCGCAGGTGCACAGATACTCGTTGCCGCCAGCTTCACCGTGATCGCAGGGACGGTTCTGTTGTCGGGCCTTGATTCGCGGCCCCTGGCGCGGCGGTTGGGCCTCATCGACGACAACAAGTTCCGTACCGTCGTGTTGGGATCGAACCGTGTGGCGCGAGGGCTCGCACACACGATCGAGGACCTCGGCAGCGAAGTCTCCCTCGTGGGCATGGACCAGAAGAACCTCAACAATGCCCGCATGGACGGGCTGGTCACCCACTACGGATCAGTCATCAGCGACGAGACCTGGGAAGAGGCGGAGGTGGAGCAGGCGCGATTGTTCCTGGCCATGAGCAGCCAGGATGAGGTCAACGCGCTGGCGACACGCCGCGCCGCGCAGCTCATCGGTCGTCGCAACGTGTTCCAACTGGTACCCGAGAGCAGAACCGGACAACGGGGATTCACCACTTCCACCACCGCATACGGACGACCGCTGTTCGCCCCCGGGGCCAACATAGCGAAACTCGAGAGCCGCATGGATGCCGGCTGGGAACTCGCCACCACGAAACTCACCGATGAGTTCGGGGCCAAGGACTACTTCCGCGAACACCCCGCGGCCATGGTCCTGGGCGCCATGCGCCGTGGTACCGTCGCCCTCCACGACGCAGGTCAACGGCTCGCCCTGCGACCAGGGGACACGGTGATCTCGATGCTCCCGCCGTCGGACCTGGAGAACCGCTTCATCCAACGTGTCATGAGGGACCGCGACATAGATCCCAAGGATGCCGCCCTCAAGGACCCGTCGCCGGGGCCAGGCCACGAAGCCGGGTCCGACGCAGCACCCAGGGATCCCGACCGACTCGCAGGTACCTGAGCCTGCCCACCAGGATCCACCGGTGAAACCGGGCTACAACAACCAGGTGCGCTCGCCATGGCGCCGGCGCCAACCACTGGCGGCGCTGGTACCTCCATCGACATGCAGCGTGGTGCCCGTCATGAACGCACTCAAGGGCGAACACAGGAACACCACCGCACCAGCCACATCCTCTGGTCGCCCGATGTCAGGCCATGGCGTCATGGCCCATTCATCGGCACTCCCGGTCGCACCCGCGTCGGCGGCCAGTCCGGCGTCCCCGGGGGTCGGGATCATGTCCGGGGCAATCGCATTCACGCGGATCCGTTGATCCGCCAGTTCCAGGGCAAGGGTCCGTGTGAGATTCTCGACGCCGGCCTTCATCGCGGAGTAGATACCGAAACCGGGTCCTGCGCGGTGTGCCTCGATGGAGGTGATGTTGACGATCGACGCGCTGGTGGACTTCTGCGGGTCGTGACCCATGAAGGGCACGCACCGTGCTGTCACATCGAGAACCTGAGTGAAGTTCTCCGCCACCAGCGCAGCTCGGCCCTTCGGTGTCACATCGAGCGTGTCGGCAACGAACCCCCCGCCCGCGTTGTTCACGAGAATCTGCAGGCTCCCCCACTCGTTCGCCACCTCATTGGTGAAGCGTTCAACCGCATCGGGGTCCCTCACATCCAGGACATCGGTGATCACTTCAACCCCCCGGTCACGCACTCCGCTCGCGACTGCGTCGAGTTCACCTCCGAGTCGGTCACACATGGCAACGTCAGCGCCGAACTCACCGAGAGCTTCCGCAGTCGCGCGGCCGATCCCACGGGCAGCACCGGTGACCAGGGCGCGCATTCCATCGAGTCGTACATCGGCCGGCGTGGGCATCGGGACCCACCGTAGCGGGAGGACTCCAGGAGAGGCTGCGCCTGTCGGCGTTCCGTCAGCGCACAGCCCAGGAATCAGGCGAGATCATCATCGGGGACTGATCGACCACCTCGAAGTTCTCGAGTGCGAGCAGCGGGTTCAGGGACGCCAGGCTCGTGTTGTCCCAACCCGACTCGACGTTCTCGGCGCTGAATCCGATACCCCCGCCCGGGGATCCCGAATCCACGATCATCAACCCGTGTTCCTTCAGCGCGTCTGCGATGACTTTCGCCTGACCAGTGAGTTGAGAGGTCGGCGTGGTCGCCTTCAACCGCAACCTCGAGCCCATCGGCAGCGCTCCGGGATGTGGGTCCTGTCCGTCGCCGTTGAACGCAGGCCACACGAACTTCTCCACACTCGAGGTCGTGCCACTCCCGGCCCCGATCACGTGGTCTATACGTCCCGCCTGGACCTCGTCCAGGCGGATCATCGTGGCGAGTATCGGGTTCCCCGCGACCGTGGTGCTCTTCGCCGGCTTGATCCCGCCGCTGGGGTTGAAGTGCGCTCCCGCCGCGGCCCACGGCTTCCCGGTGAGCACCTGCCATATCGGGTTGTAGGAGATGAGCTCCCAAGTTTCGCAGGTATCCGAGTCGAAGACGATCACATGGCGATCCCATGCCATGGAGGGCGCACCCTCCACCTTCGGAGGATCGGGCAGCGGTATCGGACTGGGAAAGTGGTCTCCCGGGTACTGGTGGTCGTAATCCACCTCTGTCCATTGCATCGACGTCGAGTTCACGACGTTGATCGGTATACCGGGGCGCGAGCCCGCCCACACCGAATTCGTGATCACCATGCCAACCGAGCCGTTGCCGCCGGCGTGGTCCAGATAGGCGTCAGAACGTGGGTCGACCGGTAGACCCACCACGCTGGAGCGGAACACGCTCGACCGATCGAGAATCTCACAGCCCTGGAACTTCCCCGGTGTGCCCTGGCCCTGCCAACTCGACGGCAGGGTGGTCACCGGCGTGGTCGTCGCAGTGCCGCCACCTCCGGAACCGGATGTGCCCTGCGATCCATTTGCGAACGCCGAACCTGCGTGGCGCGCGGTCGCCGGGTTGGCACTTCCCTGATTGGTTCCGGTGGATGCGACGCAACTGACAGCAGCCAAGGCGAATGCTGCCAGTGCCGCTATCACACGAACCCTGTTCGTCGTAGAGAGCGTGTTCGTCGTAGAGAGCGAAGGCATTCTGACCCCAGGTTCGTTGGAGACACCGCAACGGTGCCCTCGAGGCGACGCCACCGCGGCGCCGCATCTTCGAGCGCCGAGCAATCGGCGCCGCATCTTCGAGCGCCGAGCAATCGGCGCCTTGTCCGAGTCATCGACTCGATACCCGAACCACTTGAGTGGGCCGAACGGCCCATCTGGGCAGATCAGGGACACTCGCCCAACGCAGCGATGCAGTCCGCCTCAGCTACATGAGGCGATCTATGACACAACGAGCGCAGTCACCATGCCGAACATGCCGTCCTCGCGCTCTGCGTGGTTGAGGATGTGGCAGTGCCACACCCATACTCCCGGTCGTGCGGCCCTGAACAGCACCGAGTAGCGCTCACCGGGCGCGATGTTGACCGTATCGGCCCAATAGGGCTGGTCGAGCGGGAAACCATCCTTCGCGTACACGAGTTGCGGGAACTGATGGAGGTGCATCGGATGCACCTGGAGACCCTCGTTGTAGTAGTGGATCGCGGCCCAATCACCCACGTTCAGCTCATAGGGCATCGTGCCGGGAAAGCTCTTGCCGTTGAGGCTGAGGCCGATCGTGCCCGCATCGTTCAGCACCATCACGTCCTCCATCACGGGGGCTACGTCCGCCGGGATCTCGACTCCTCCGACGGTGTCCCCACGAGGGATCAACGTGTCACTGGAAACCAGGATCGCTCCCCACATGCCGTTCGGGATCGCAAGGTAGCCGTGGGCATGGGGGTGGTACATACCCACCGCGGGCTGAACAGCAGTGAAGTCGTAGTCGAACGTCTCGCCCGGAAGAGTGAGGTCCTGGGTCAGCGGCGCCACCCCATCGAACTGGTTCTCCTTGTTGATGCCATGCAGGTGGATGTCTGAACCCAATGGAAGCTTGTTGATGAAGCGGATGCGCACCTTGTCGCCGACATTCACCCTGATCGTCGGTCCGGGCGCGGTGCCGTTGTAGGTCCAGGCCTCCACGGTCTGTCCCGGGGACACCTCCCACTCGCCGATCTCAGCGACCAGGTCGAAGCGCTTGTACCCATCGGGGTCGATGACCGGTTCTATCTCGCCTGCGCCCTGTCCTTCGGTGTTCCGCTCGCCACTCGTTACCTGGTCGACGAACGGCTGGAACGAGTTGATCATCTGCTCGTCCTGGGCCGCGTAGTCGGGGTTGGCTCCTGCGTGTGGATCCTGGGTGGAGATGTCGGCGCCTTCATCGACAGTGAGAGTTGCCTCCATGCCGGCCTCGCGGTGGCCTGGAATCGCGCAGTAGACGACGTAGTCACCAACTGCCAGGTCAGCTGTAGAGAGAGGCTCACTCTCGCCGCCCGCCAGATCCGCCGTGTTCGGCCCACCCTCCACGTACAGGTTGTGCACCTGCGTGCCAGCGTTCTCCACGTCCAACCCGGTGCCCGGCGGCACATCCAGGTTGCCGTCGATCGCGAACTCCGAGAGCACGACCGGCACCGACTCGCCGGCGACGGCGGCTTCGCCTCCATTGCCATCGCCACCGCTGTTGTTGGTCACCAGGCCGATGGCGAGGATCACAAGCGCGATGGCCACACCACCGCCGAGAATTGCCAACAACATGGCATACGGATTGCCTCCACGGGAGGCTGGGGCTCCGGCTTCATCAGCCGATTCGACATCGTTGGTGGGGTCGGTGGCGTCGCTCACTGGGTCTCCTTGTCGGGAGGCTTTGCAGGGGTGTCGTCTGGTCGGGGATGCACGTGATCTGGATCCCGATGACCCGAATGGTTGGCACTGTCTAGTACAGATCGTTGCGGAGGGGATAATCCACGTTGATCGAACGATCGGGGCCACAGACCTACCGGGAAGCGACCGTGAGTGCCCTTCGAGAAGCGGTTCCCAGGTGTCCGCGCAACGGGTGCTGCGAGCCCGCCGCGCAACGAACGGAGACCCGACGAGCAGACCGGCTGACCTGCATCGAGCGGCCCCGAAGAGCCTCCGACACCACCGGGATCGGTACGCTCGGCCCACGATGGTTCAACAGCAGGATCTTCCCTCCGAACAGACCCCGAGCGGGTTCCTCGCCGAGTCAGTCCGAACCGCTGCCCTACACCATGGGGACAGGCTGGCCGTGGCGGGGCCCGCCGGCGATATCACCTGGGCCGCACTCGACCGGGCAGCGGGTAACCTGGCCCGCACGTTGATGGAGCGGAAGGTCGCCCACGGGGACATCGTGGCCTTGTCGATGCACTCAGGTCCTTCCTGGGTCGTGGCGGCCACCGCGGTCAACCGGATCGGAGCAACGATCGCAGGAATCTCGCCTGTGGTCCCACCCACCGAACGCGCTGCAATGATCTCGGCGGTCAAACCCGCCCTGGTGCTGGCAGACGCGGACCTGATCGACGGGATCCCGTTGCGCACCGATGTAGTCGAGTTCAGCACCACCGGCCTCTTCGGTGTCGACGATCCAGCCCTGCCCGATGGAGAGGCTGACTTCCACCACGACGAACGCTCAGACTCACCCACGGCGCCCTACGCGGTGTGCTTCACCTCCGGAACCTCGGGTACACCGAAGGCGGCACTCTTCTCCGAGGAGGCGGCTCGTGCGGTCCTGCGAATAGACCTCGGAGAGCACCCGGTTCTGGGCTCCGGCGGCCACATGGTTTCATCGACCCAGTTCGCCCATGTCGGGTTCCTTCTGAAGCTCCCGGGCCATGCGCTGCTGGGATCCACCATGCACGTGATGGAGAGGTGGAGCGCCAGCGGAGCGATCGGGCTGGTCGCCGAACACCGCATGGGCGTGCTCGGCGTGGTTGCCCCACAGCTGGCCCTGATCCTGCGTTCCGATGCGCTCGAAGGCGCCGACCTGTCCTGCCTCCACACGGTGATCGCAGGCGGGGCCGCGTCTCCGGAAGCACTCATCGACGAAGCCCGGCGGGTCCTCGGGGTCAGCTATTCGATCCGTTGGTCCTCGACGGAGTCCGGCGGTGTGGGCCTGGCAGCAACAGTCGATGCTGATCACCCCGAAGCAATCGGAACGATCGGACGGCCGCGGCCCGGTGTCGAAGCACGTGTGGCCGACGAGACCGGCGAGGTGACCCCCGCTGGTCAGATCGCTGAGCTACAGGTGCGCTCTGCTGCCTTGATGGACCGCTACCTGGGCGACCCGCTGGCCACCGGGGACGCCTTCACTCCCGACGGCTGGCTGCGCACCGGTGACCTGGCTCTGATACGGCCGGACGGCAACTTCGTCCTCGCAGGTCGCGGCAACGACATGTACATCCGCGGTGGCTACAACGTCCATCCCCAGGAGGTCGAGGCCGTTCTCGGCACCCATCGCGCGGTCTCCGATGTTGCCGTGGTGCCCCGGCCCGATGATGTGATGGGCCATATCGGAGTAGCAGTGGTCGTTCCGGCAGAGGGGGCCGAACCACCCTCGCTCGAGGAGTTGCGCATCCACGCGTCGGGTTCTCTCGCGCCACAAACTCCCAGAGGTGGTGGTGATCCGCAGCTCGTTGCCGCTCACAGCTGGTGGAAAGCTCGATCGTCGCCGGTTGTGCGCCGATGTAGTGACATGAGCCCCGGTGCGCCCACATACCTCCTCGCAGCGGCTGGGCCTGCGCCGATCGTGATCGCAGCTGTCACTGGAATCCTCCTCGCTTGGCTGATCACGATCCCGTTGTTCCGGTACAAGGAGTTCAGGCCGCTCTCGCACCGCGATGTCGGAGACGAAGAGGGGATCGCCATTCGCGCGGTACTCGGCCATGCGCGCTATCCCCGCACGACCACGGACGCGGGGCCGCTGGATGTGATCCCGGGATGGTCCTGGTTCGCCGTGAGCCCTCGGAGCGGACATCGGGTGCCCGCGCTGGTCGTCGTGCTGCAGATCGGCCTCCCCGTCGCAATGGTCCTGACCGGCATCCGCTTCGATACACCGAGCCTCGTCGTGGCCTACTACTCCTTCTGCGTGCTGGCCGCCGCCGTGGCAGTCGTCGATGCCCGGATCTGGCTGATCCCCTGGTGGATGCCGTGGGTCGGCACCGCTGTGGGCGCGATCCTGCTCTCGGTGGCTGCCCTCGATATCGGCGAACCGGAACGGATCGGTTGGGCCGCGGCATCAGGTGCCGGGGCATTCGCGGTGTTCTTCGTCCTGTTTCTCCTGGCGCCGGGGCGCCTCGGATTCGGCGATGTACGCCTGGCGCTGCCGATCGGGATGTACGCCGGGTTCATGAGCCCACTACTCGTGCTCTGGGCGTTCATGCTCGGGAGCATTGCGGGCGTCGTGGTCGGACTCATCTCGATCCTGCGCCAGCGGGGCAAGCACTTCGCCTTCGGTCCTCCACTCGCGTTGGGCGCGCTGGTTGCGATCTGGATGAGCGAGCGCCTGTTGAGCTGAGCCGAAGGTACAACAGAGATTCACCTCACCCGGAGGCCCGGGAGCATGTACCCAGGTATTTGACTTTCGTCACAATCCCTACTGCGCGTAGAATTTACCCTGAGGGGGCAATCGGCTGGGCCTCACTTCCGGCTGGAATGATTCGAACGGGGCAAGAAGGGTGGCGGTGGATGACCGTTGAGGGCCGGGCACGCGGTGCTCGCGATCACTCCTGCGATCCTGGTTCCGCAAAGCGTCGCGCCCCGCTGAAGCGGCACTCACGGCGACTTGCCCGCCTGAGCATTGCCGCTGTCACCCTGTTGAGCGTCAGCTCGCTGGGGAGCCAGCTCACGGCTGGGGCCAGCGACTCCGATGTCGTGCGCGGAGGAGCGAACGCCTCCGCCGACTCGTTGGCCTTCAACATCGTCAACGCCGGTGCAAGTCTCGGGTGGACCTTCGGGCGATCCACTGCTGCGTACCGTGACATAACCGCCACCTCCGAAGGCAAGGCAGTCGATCTCGGAGCGCTCGAAGCCCTGCTCGGTCAACCACAGTGTGGAGGTCAGATTCCACCCGCGCTCGACATGGACTCGCTCCCCCCGCGGACCATCTCGGACTCCACCACCGCGGGATCCGAGCAGAAGGCAACTGCATCGGTGTCATATCCGAAACTCGCGGACGACAAAACCGCCGATCGCGAGGTCGGAACCCAGTGGTCGAGCGCGACCAGGGAACCGTCCTCCTCCAGCGGCACCAGGACACTGAACCAGGATTTCGGCTTCTTCAGCGTCGAAGGTGCGGAGTCGTCGGCCACGACATCGTTCAAGGACGGGATCCGCCTTGCGGAGGCGGAGACGTCGGCCAAGCGCATCGTGGTGTTCGGCGGACAGGTCGAGTTCTACGGTCCCCGTTGGACGGCCAGGGCGTGGTCTGGATCTGACAGTGGATCCCAGTCGAGTTTCACCTTTGACGCCGCCATGGTGTTCGGAAACTTCGTCACCGGAGCCAACCTGAAGCGCGACCTCGCCTTTTTCGAGAGCCTCATCGAAGGCCTGCTCTCACCGTTGGGCCTCGACATGCAGTTCCCCGAAACGCGCAAGCCGTTCGCCGCTGAGGGCGTGGAGATCTCACCGCTCACATTCAAGATGTCGAATGCCCCGATCGGCAGCGACCTGCTGATCCCCTTGCTCAACACGGAGCTGCTCCAGAACTACCGCGTCGAATCAGTGGACGAGGACTGCCGGCGCGAAACGTTCTGGACCATCGTCGACGCGCTCGAGAGGGCGCTCGGCGGCTCGGGAGCGATCGAGATGTCCGTAGGTGGCGCAACTGCTACGACCGACGACACCGACTATTCGTCCAAGCCCTTCGGAGAGCAAACGACCACCGATGGGCCATCGAACACCGCGGCCCCATCCGTGCCGGGCGATCCGGGGTCCGCCGGTTATACGGGCGACCTGACCGACACTGGCCTCGACTACACGACGGAGGACTTCGGTACCGACCTCAGCTCCGATTTCGGATCCGAGCTGGACACCGGCTTCAATTCCGACCTGGGCGACCTCGGGACGACCGACCTGGGCGGTCTGGGCGACGAACAGCCGGTTGCCGAAGTCGCCGGGGCCACGAGCGACCGTGGCGCACCCGACGCGGGTCTCGAGGACACAATGGAGATTGCGGCCGGTTCCAAGGGCAACGAAGGCGGCAGTAACACAGCCGCCGTGGTCGTCGGAGTGGCGGCTCTGCTCGGAGCACTCGCGCTCTCCATGGGGGACAGGATCATGGGTCTGCGAGCCCGCCGGAGGATCTCATGAAAGACCGGCTCTTCAGGGGTTATGGCCCACTGATCGGGTTCACGGCCCTGTTCCTGGCAGTCGTTCTGCTGGTGCCGTCGAAGGTCCCCGATTCAAATGCACAAGCCGCCGGAGAGGCGACAGGCGTGTCTGATCTCCTCGGCAAGAACGCAGGCGACGACAGTGGCTACGTTCTCGATGATGAGGGGAACCTGGTGGACCCCGAAACGGGAGAGATCATCGAGGCCGCGGTCGACGATCCGGTCGGTGCCGGAGGCGACGCTGACCTTGGGTCTGCTGGCGGCACATCCGGCGGTGCAGGAGCATCGTCAGGCGGCGCAGGTGCCGGCGGCCGGGCGGGAGGCAATGCCGGGGCTGGAAACGCAGGAGCTGCCACCAACAAGGGCCCGACCAGGATCGCCGGCTGCGGAGCCGCCCAGGTACCGGGAGATCCGTATTCACCTCCGTGCATCCAGTTCGCCGGCAGCAACGGCGGTGCTACATCGAGAGGCGTGACCGGCGACAAGATCACCCTTGCGGTCCGGATAGACGGTTTCGACAGTGGCCTCGTGGACGCGGTCACCAAGAGCCTCGGAGCGGCGGGCAAGATTCCCAGCGAATCACGCGACAAGGTCGACCGCACGATTCGTGGACTCGTTGACTACTTCAACAAGCGATTCCAGTTCTATGGACGCCAGCTCAACCTGGTGATCTACGACGGCAAGGGAGACCCGCTCTCGGAGATCATCGGCCAGGGCCAGGAAGGCGCCAAGGCCGATGCGCTCAAGGTTGCGAAGGAATACAAGGCGTTCGCCGACATCTCCGCGGTGACCGCCCCGTATGCGGCGAACCTCGCATCTGCAGGAGTGATCAACATCGGGGCGCCCTATGTGCCACGTGAATGGCTCGCCTCACGCCGGCCGTACTCATGGACTCCACTCACGGACTGCTCCACGGTGGTCGAGAGCGCTGCTTCGTACTACGCCATCAAGATGGCAAAGCAGCCGGCCAAGAACGCCGCGGGAGCGCTGAAGGACAAGCCTCGCCGCCTGGCCGTGATCGCACCCGACAATGCCGAGTACCAGAGCTGCGTGAACGCCGGGGTCAACCTGCTCAACAAGATGGGTGCCGGCGGCGACGTCGCAGCGAGGCACAAGTACACGATCAGCACCAACCCCGGATCCTGGGTGAACAGCATCCTGCCGAAGTTGCGCAACGATGGGATCACCACGGTCATGTGTGGCTGTGATCCGGTTTTCCTGAACTTCCTGACCACTGCCATGAACGGCCAGAAGTACTACCCGGAGATGGTCGTGGCCGGTGTGGCCCTGGTCGACACCGACCTGGTGGGTCAGCTGATGCAACAGAACGTGTGGGCCAACGCATTCGGTATCTCGTATGCGGGACCCACTCAGCCGATAAATGCCAGCATCGCCTACAAGGCCTACAAGTCCGTGCGTCCCGACGAACCGTCGATCATGGCCGACATCATCTACAACCAGTTGTACATGCTTGCGATCGGGATCCAGATGGCAGGGCCCAACCTCACCCCTGCGAGCTTCGAAAAAGGCATGTTCGACTACCCCCGCCGGTCAGGTCCGTACGGAACATGGGGATTCGGACCCAACGACTACAGCACTTCCGACGACGCGCGTGAAGTGTTCTGGAACCCCCAGGCAGGCTCTCGTCAGAACAACTCCCCGGGGGCCTACCAGGACCCGAACGGCGGCAAACGGTTCCCGATCGGCAAGTGGCCCGGTGGGCAACCACGGGCCGTGGGCAGGTGAGCTCGACCGGCATCATCGGGCCCGGTGACATACCACCCGATGACGTGAACGGCTCTACTCCCGCAAACGGCTCCGGTCCTGTAGACGGCTCTGCTCCCGGGGACACTTCTTCCGACTCGAAGGACGCGGCCGGGCCGGTGGGTCCCGGCCCATCCGGGCCGGCGAGCTCCAGATGGTCCGCGTCCAGGGGAGCCAGAACGCTCGGCGTCGTCGCCGCCCTCTTGGTCCTGTGGCCCGCGTTGGCCACGATCCTGCCCAAGGGCATGCCGGCAGGTGTGGTCCTGTTGGGTCTCGTCTTCGGAGCGACCACCGGCCTCACCTCGGTGGGGTTGATCCTCATCTGGCGCGCCAACCGGGTCATCAACTTCGCAAACCTGGCGATTGCCGGACTCGCCGGGGCTGCGGCCGTTCGGAGCTTTCTCCAATGGGGTATCCCCTATTGGCTGACGCTCCTGCTGGCGCCGATGTTCGGCTTGGCGGTCGGCGCGCTGGTCGAGCTCACCATCATCCGTCGCTTCGCGAATGCCCCCCGACTGGTGCTGACCGTGGCAACCATCGGCCTCGCCCAGTTGCTGGGCGGACTCGAGTTGTTGGTTTCCGAGCGGATCTTCGGTGATGTCCCCCTCATCGTTGCCCCGTTCAAGACCCCGCTCTCTTCGATCACGGTGACGATCGGGCCGGTGATACTCGATGGAAATGACCTCCTGCCTCTCGCCGTCGTACCCGTGGTGGTCGGTCTACTTGCGTGGTTCATGCAGCGCAGCCTCGCCGGTCAGGGCATCCGCGCCGCAGCGGAGAACACCGATCGCGCACGCCTGTTGGGCATACCGGTACGTCGCCTGACCACCCTTGTCTGGGCACTGGCTGGGCTTCTCGCCGCCCTGACGTTGGTCCTGCGGGCACCGAGTCTGGGTATGGCCCCCTCGGTGTCACTGGGCCCTTCGCTGTTGTTGCCTGCACTGGCCGCTGCGATCGTCGCCCGGATGGAGTCGATGCCGGTCGCGTTCGGCGCTGCGATGGTCATCGGCGTCATCGAACAGACCTTGCGATGGAACACCGACACGCCCTCACTCCTGAGCGTCATGACATTGGTGATCATCCTCCTGGCACTGCTCGCGCAGCGCCGTGGCGCCTCGCGGGCCTATGACTCCGACGGTGGTTGGAAGGACACCGACCTGATCGCCCGGTTGCACCCAGCCGTCGCATCGATCGGCACGGTGAAGGCGGCCAAGGTCGCAATCGCCGTCATCCTGGCAGCAGCAGCGATCCTGATCCCACTCATCCTGAACCCCGGCGCAGCGTTCACCGGGTCGATCATGGTCATCTGGGCGATTGTCGGAGTGTCCCTCGTTGTTCTCACCGGCTGGGGTGGACAGATCAGCCTCGGACAATTCGGGATCGTCGGTGCTGCATCGATCGTGGGCGGCAACCTGATAGCCCACTGGAACGTCGACCTGTTCGTGATGCTCGCGGCGGCGATGGCGACCGGTGCCCTCGTCGCCCTGTTGTTGGGCGTCCCTGCCCTGCGGATATCGGGACCGTTCCTGGCTGTGGTAACGCTCGCTTTCGCAGTCGTGATCGACAGCTTCGTTCTCAACCCGACCGTGTTCCCCGGCCTGATCCCGGACACCGTCGGTCGACCGATGCTCTGGGGGCGCATCGACCTCTCTTCGGAACGCACCATGCTCTATGCGTGCCTGGCGATGTTGGCTCTCGTGATCACCTTCACCGCAGGCGTCCGACGATCCCGCTCCGGCCGCCTGCTCCTCGCCAGTCGCGACAACCTGAAGGCGGCCGAGGCGGCTTCGGTCCCGTCGGTGTGGATCCGACTCAGCGGCTTCATCTTCGCCGGATCGATCGCCGGACTGGCCGGTGGCTTGCACATGTTGGTGAACAACGGAGCCCGTGGCGGTTCGTACGCTCCTGCAATGTCGATGGACGTGTTCTCCCTCACCACCATCGGTGGCCTGGGATCGATCCCGGGCGCAGTGCTCGGTGCCGGAGCGGGACGCGGCCTGCAGGATGCGAGCGACATCCTGCGTCTGACGGCCTCAGGCCTCGGGGTGCTGCTCGTGTTGTGGTTGGTGCCGTCGGGACTCGCAGGTATTGCGGCGCGCATCCGGGACATCCTGGTGAGACCCCTGGCGGCCCGGCGGGGCATCGACCTCGAGGGTCGACCGCTCGGCCCGGCGCCCACGGACGCCAAGGAATTCCAACACGATCCGTCGATGATCGACCTCCGGGGACCACAACCGCCCACAACCCAACTCGAGCCGGTCCACGGATCCGCTGTCACTGTGGCGCCTCCTCCGACTCAGCCGGCACTGCTTGCGGCCACAGGCATGGACGTCTCCTACGGCCAACTACAGATCCTCTTCGATGTGGATCTGGAAGTGGCCGACAACGAGGTCGTGGCCCTGTTGGGCACCAATGGTGCCGGCAAGTCGACATTGCTCAAGGCGATCTGTGGCCTGGCACCCCACAACGGCAAGGTGGTCGTCGACGGAATCGACATATCGGGAAGAACCGCGGAACAGATAGTCCGCCATGGTGTGGCGCTCATGCCGGGCGGCAAGGCGATCTTCCCGACGATGACCGTTGACGACCACCTGCGGCTCGCTACCTGGACCTTCCGCAAGGACACCAGGAGGACCAGGGACTCGATCGCAGATGTGCATGAGCTGTTCCCGGTCTTGCTCGAACGAGGTGGACAGCTCGCCGGAGACCTGTCCGGCGGGGAGCAGCAACAACTCGCTATGGCGATGACCCTCATGCTGCGACCGAAGGTTCTGATGATCGACGAACTCTCACTCGGGCTCTCCCCGATGATCGTCGCAGCGCTGTGTGACGTGGTGCGCCTGCTACAGCGCAACGGGATCACGATCGTGGTGGTGGAACAGTCGATCAACGTCGCACTGACGCTCGCCGAACGAGCCGTGTTCATGGAGAAGGGTACGGTCCGCTTCGAAGGCGCCACCCGCGAGTTGTTGGAACGCCCAGACCTCCTGCGCTCGGTATTCCTCGAGGGCGCTGGCGGACCCACGGGTTCCGAAGGCACCGACGACCCGAGCGGAACCGACGACGCCGTACACACCATCGAATCGATCGACCTCGGAGAGCTCGAGCCGGCACAACTCCACGACCAACCACTGGAGGAGCGCGAACCGATCCTCGTGTGCACCGACATCACGAAACGCTTCGGTGGAGTCCAGGCGTTGAGCCATGTCGATCTCTCGGTGCGTCCAGGCGAGATCGTGGGACTGATCGGCCAGAACGGCGCAGGCAAGACCACGCTCATGGACTGCATCTCGGGTTTCCATTCCATCGACACCGGTCGGATCGAGTTCCGCAATACCGACGTGTCCGACTGGAAACCGAGCGAACGTGCCCGCGGCCGATTGGGGCGTTCCTTCCAGGAGGCCAGGCTCTTCCCCTCGCTCACGGTCACCGAATCGGTCTCGGTCGCATGCGAGCGCACCGTTGCCAATCGATCCCTCGTGGCTGACGCCACAAGGCAACCGGCCTCCTATGTCGCCGAAGCTGCGACAGCCGCCAAAGTGGCAACGCTCATCGACATGCTGGGCCTCGGGCCCTACAGCAACACTGCGGTGGCCGCACTGTCGACGGGCACGCGGCGCATCGTGGAACTGGCATGTCTGTTGGCGGAAGAGCCGGTATTGATGTGCCTGGACGAGCCCTCGGCGGGAGTGGCACAGCGCGAGACCGAGGCGCTCGGCCCGCTTCTGCGACAAGTCTGCGAACACACCGGTGCAGCAATGTTGGTCATCGAACACGACATGCCGCTGCTTGCCGGTATCTGTGATCGGTTGGTCGCCATGGAACTGGGGCAGGTGATCGTGTCGGGCAAACCTGACGAGGTACTCGACCATCCCGCGGTTGTTGCCGCCTACCTCGGCACCGACGCGGCGATCATCAACCGTTCGGGGGCAACAGTGTCCCGCCACGGTACCCCTCACATGAGTGGAACCGGCGCGGTGGATCAGTCGGCACTTCCCGGTCCGCCTCCGTTGCCCCCCGAATTGCAGCCGCAGACCGAACTCCTGACGAGGACCTAGCCGCTCCATGTCATACCGGGCCACCAGACGTGGCCGGCCAACGGTGTTCAGACGCGGAATGAGCTCAGGCGCACAGAAGGCCCATCCACAATGGATGGGCCTTCGTCGTTGGTGGAGGCGATGGGAGTCGAACCCACGACCTCCTCGATGCGACCGAGGCGCTCTAGCCAGCTGAGCTACGCCCCCAACGGAGTGAACATTCTAGACGTGTAGCCGTGCGGAGAGGTAAGTGGGTGAGGCGTTCAGTTGGCGATGCGCTGCGGCTCGAAGGGTTGGGACCCGAGTACCCGCCCGCTGGCGCCGCGAGCCACGGCGCCCTGCTGCCCAAGACCCTGCTGCCCAAGACCCTGCTGCCCAAGACCCTGCTGCCCAAGACCCTGCTGCCGCCAACCCTCTGCCCAAGACCCTGCTGCCCAAGACCCTGCTGCCCAAGACCCTGCTGCCCAAGAGCGTCGGCGGATGTCCGCGATGGCGCGTGAGCACCCTGGGTATTGCCGACCCGCTGCAGAGCCACGAGATACGCGGCCAGCAGAACGTCGGCCACGAGGTTGAGGTACAGGAAGGCACCGCCGAATGCCACGGTGGCCAACAACGTCAGGAGAACTGCTGCACCCAGCGACAGGAGCACATCCTGACGTCGTTTGCGCATTGCTGCGGACACGGGGCGGGGTCCTGCGGGCGGGTTGGACCCGAGAGGTGACGAACTGCTGAGGGAAGAATCGGCGACAACCGAGATCCGAGGCTTCAAGGTCCCCTGCTTGCGGCTCCGGAGGTCGATCACGTTGTCGTCGCGGTGCACCGGAGCCGAGCGCCCGAGGGATGACAACTGGGAATTGAACGAACGAATCGGGTCGCTGCGCCGGACGCTGGAGACCTTCGAAGCCAGGTCGGGTAGAAGTACGACTGCCCAGACCAGCACGAGTCCCAGGATCACGAGTATGGAAATCACTTAACCTCCAGCGACACGGTCATCGCGGATCCGGTGGAGTCGGCCTCTGAGCCGGTATCGCCACTTTGAGAATCCAAGTGCATCGGTGGTCGTCTTTCGGGGGATGAATTACCTGTTGCGTTGGACAGCAGGCCCCTCTCGGGCGAACACAATCTAACAATCATGCGACGAGTGTTACAAGTAGTTGACGGAATCACACCCGTGTAATTATAAGCGCGCACCGCATCCGCGAAGGTGAACCACCTGCCGGAGGCCATCCCTCAGAAGCCGTCTGCGCCGTCCAGGGAACCGAACGAAGGCTCCACCGAGGCGTCCGAATCTGCACCCGGGCGGCGGTAGACCCCGGACCGGCCGCCGGTCTTCTCCCACAGTGCAACTTCTCCGATGACCATGCCCCGATCCACCGACTTGCACATGTCGTAGATCGTCAGACAGGCGACGCTCACCGCGGTGAGCGCCTCCATCTCGACGCCAGTACGGTCGACGGTCTCGACCTGCGCCTCGACCTCGATGAACGTGTCATCGATACGGAAGTTGACGAGCACTGCACCGACCATCACGGGATGGCACAGCGGAATCAATTCGGACGCGCGTTTGGCAGCCTGGATGCCCGCGACACGGGCGACCGAGAGCACATCGCCTTTGTTGATCGCACCCCTGGCAACCAGGGAAGTGGTTTCCGTGTTCATGTGGACCCGGCCACGGGCTATCGCCCGCCGGTGGGTCTGTTCCTTCGGAGTCACATCCACCATGCGGGCTCTGCCCAGAGGATCGAGGTGAGTCAGCCCGCTATCGGTCATGGCGCCAATCGTAGAGCGTTCGGCACCCGGCTGCGATGCTTCCACGTCGGCCGGGGTCACAGCACCCGCTGCGAACTACAGCACCCGCTGCGAACTACAGCCCCGGCTGCGAACTACAGCCCAGGCTGCGAACTACCGCGTGAGCGAGCTACAGCGCATGCAGTGCATCGACGACTTCGCCGAGCAGCTCCTCCGAAGCTGCGTAGGGAAAGTACACAGCTACCCGACTGGCATGGTCGCCGTAGCGGTGGACAATCTGTGCAGCGACCTCGGTCGGTGTGCCGCGCAGGGCTATCTCACCCAGGAGCTCATCATCTATCTGGGCAGCCATCTCATCCCAATGACCCGATCGCGAGATGTCCCGCAACCGTGGCTGCAACTCGCCGCGCCCGACCGACTCGAGCACAGGTCGGTAGGCGGGAGTCGAACCGTAGAACCCGAGCAACGCTCGGCAACCGGCGTCGGCCGCGTCCAGTTCTGATTCGTTGCGACCCACACACAGGATCAGCTCCGGCACGACCTCGAGCGGTTTGAGCAACGGATCTCGCCGCTCGGTGCCCGCAGCGATCGAGGCCAGCGTGGTCTCTTCGAAGTAGGGCGCGGTCGTGAAGGGCATGAGGAGGATCCCATCGGCTCTGGCAGCAACCATCTCGGTCAGCCGCGGCCCGAGAGCACCTACGTGGATGGGCGGAGCCCCCCACTCGCTGGGACCTGGATCGAACATGGGAGTCATGAGGGTGTGCCGGTAGTACGGGCCTTCGTACCGAAGGGGTTCACCGGACTGCCAGATGTCGAAGATCGCCCGGAGCGCTCCGATGAGATCGGACATCCTTTGAACCGGATGATCGAACTCGGTGCCGAAACGGCGTTCGATGTGTGCCCTGATCTGAGTTCCCAACCCCAACACGAAGCGGCCGTCTGCCAGCTCCTGCAGGTCCCGCGCCGTGTGTGCGAGGTGCATCGGATTGCGCGGGAAACCGATGGCGACGTTCGACCAGACACGTAGGTCAGTGGCCTGCGCAGCGAGAACGAGGGGCAGGAAGACGTCATGTGGTCCCTCGAAGGCGAACACGCCATCGAACCCGAGCGATTCGAGCTCCTGCGCGCGCTGTGCCGCATCCGACAATCCGTAGATCGCCGTATCCACTTCGAACGAACGTGCCATGGAACCTCCCTGGATTGAATGCTCGGCGATCGGTTGACCGCTCCGAGAAGACCCTGCACTACGAGATCCGGGCATCGCTGTCTCAGCCGCCGATCTGACTCATGGACTTGCGGGGCCGGATGAACGTGGTCTTACCGATTGCATGGCCCACTGCCTTTGCGAGTACCTCCGAGTTGATCGCCGCGGCCAACAGATCATCTATCGCACTCTCGGATCCGGCCAGAGAGCTACCTCTGCCGCGCAGGATCGACCGCAGGTCCACCTCATGGGTGGCGAAGAGGCAGTTCCGCAGGCCACCTTCCGAAGTGAGCCGCACACGATCGCAGGACGCACAGAAGGGGCGGGTCACGCTGGGGATCACACCAACCTCGCCACCGGCACCTTCCCCTCCTCCGTCCCGATAGGTGAAACGCTCGGCGGGTTCGCTGCCCCGTGCAATCGGGTCCAATGGGTATACGGCGTCTATGGCGGCGACGATCTCCGCCTGGGACAACACGGCCTGGGGCGTCCACCGCTGCTCCGCGTCGAGGGGCATGAACTCTATGAACCGCACCGTGACTCCGCGATCGCGCCCGAAGGTGGCGAAGTCCACGATCTCGTCCTCGTTGACCCCGCGCATGGCCACCACGTTCACCTTGACGGGATCGAACCCGGAGTCGATGGCAGCATCGATCCCGGCAAGCACCCGTGGCAGATCGTCACGCCTCGTGAGCTGCTCGAAACGTTTCGGCCTGAGTGAGTCGAGCGAGATGTTGACACGCCCGAGACCGGCGGACCGTAGGTCACCGGCGGAGGAGACGAGGGTGGAACCGTTGGTGGTCATCGACAGGTCGATCGGCCGCTCCGGAGTCGACAAGGCGACCAACTTGGCAATCAGCACCGGTAGATGGGCCCTCATCGTGGGTTCACCACCGGTGAGGCGGATCGAGTCGATCCCGAAACGACTCACCATGACCGAAGCGACTCGTTCGATCTCCTCGAAGGAAAGGACCTCGCTGCGGGGAAGCCACTCCATGCCCTCTGCCGGCATGCAGTAGGTACACCGGAAGTTGCAGCGGTCGGTCACCGAGATTCTCAGGTCTCTGTGGACCCGACCGAAGGTGTCGACCAGCTGCTCCATTGCGCGAGCGTACAGGCGACACCCGCATGATCCTGAGCGAGTCAGCCGAGAAGCAACACCTCGACTGGTTCGCCGGCCGCAGGACCGTTCCCGTCAGGCACGATCGCGAGAGCGTCTGCTCCAGCGGAGGACCCGAGTTGATGCGAACCCTGTCCGCCGGTTCGGGTGACCGACAACCGGCCGTCCGCGGAGTGCAGGTTCACGCGCATGAAGTGGGTTTTGCCATCAGATCGACGAGTGAGGGCCTCACCGGCAACTGCCGGGACACGCCGCCTGCTGGGTTCGGGATATCCGGCCATCGCACGCAGCCCGGGTCGGGCGAACAACTCGAAGCTGACGAGCGAAGACACAGGATTGCCGGGCAAACCGAAGATCGGGGTGTCGTCGATCGTGCCGAAGGCAAAGGGCTTGGCGGGTTTGATGGCAACCTGCATCCATTCCATCTCGCCGATGCGGGCGAGCACCGCCTTGACATAGTCGAAGTCGCCCATCGACACGCCCCCGCTCGTGATCACGCCGTCGCAGCGCTCTACCGCAGAGGTCAGAGCGGCCTCGATAGCGACCTCGTCATCACCGATGAGGCCCAGGTCGACCGCATCGAACCCGGACTGCTCACACAGCGCCAACAACATGTGCCTGTTGGAATCGCGGATCTGTCCGGGTCGCAGGTCCACACCCGGACCGACCAGTTCGTCGCCGGTGGACACGACACCGACCCGCGGTCGGCGGTACACCCTGACCTCGGTGCACCCGACGGTGGCCAGCAGCCCTACGTGAGCCGGCGAGATCGGCGTCAGCTCCGACACTGCCACGGCACCAGATGTGAGGTCGTCACCGGTAGGGCGCACATGTTCACCCGCGCCGACC
The DNA here is from genome assembly GCA_963805905.1 of uncultured Microthrixaceae bacterium. Lineage (GTDB taxonomy): Bacteria > Actinomycetota > Acidimicrobiia > Acidimicrobiales > Microtrichaceae > JAMLGJ01. The sequence continues at coordinate 246,623 of CAWDVV010000001.1, read as the reverse complement.
GCGGCCCGGATCTCGACGTGCTCCGTGCTGCCCGCATGCTCGGTGCTGCCCGCATGCTCGGTGCTGCCCGCATGCTCGGTGCTGCCGGCGACCTCGACACGCGACGTGTCCTCCACCATCACCACCGCATCGGCTCCGTCAGGGATGACAGCGCCGGTCATGATGCGCGCGCACTCTCCTTCGCCGATGGTCACTCCGGGCGCCGCACCGGCAGGAATCGTGGCGATGACCCTCAGCGTGGTGGGCACGACGGCGACATCGCCGGACCGGACCGCGAACCCATCCACTGCGGTGTTGTCGAACGGCGGAACCGGTTCAGGTGCCAGCACGTCCACCGCGGCAACCAGCCCCAGCGCATCAGCCAACGGCACGTCAACCAGACCGGTCGGCCCCAGGGCGTCGATTCGGGAGAGCACTCGTTGGAGTGCATCAGGATACGGAACCAGTGCCATGGGCCGAGCGTACGGCTAGGAGAGGTCCTCGCGGGTTGCCACATCTCGAAGCACTTCCAGGAAGTCCTCGCGAAGATCCTCACGCTGCAGCGCGAGTTCCACGGTGGCTCGCAGGTAGTCGATCTTCTTGCCGATGTCGAAACGCCCGTCGGTGAACACATATCCGTACACCGACTCATCCTTGAGCAGACCCGCGATCGCATCGGTGAGCTGCAATTCACCACCCACGCCGGGCTCCAGCTTCTCGAGCCGATCGAAGATCGTCGGAGTGAAGAGGTAGCGACCGATGACCGCCAGATTCGACGGGGCATCCTCCGGATCGGGCTTCTCGACGATCTCCGTGATGCGCCGCAGCTGACCCTCGTCCTGTTCAACGCCGGCGCACCCGTAGGAGGAAATGTCCTCGTGGGCCACTTCCATGAGCCCGATGACCGATGACCCGTGTTCGTGGTACGCATCGATCATCCCACTCAACACAGTGGAGTTGTCGACCATGATGTCGTCCCCGAGCATCACCACGAAGGGCTCGTCGCCGATATGTTTGCGAGCCACTGCGACGGCATGTCCGAGACCCAGGGGTTCGCCCTGACGGACGTAGTGGATGTCGGCCATGTCGGCCAGCTCGACCACTCCCGCCAGTTCGGCATCCTTGCCCTTGGAACGCAGGTGGTACTCCAGCTCGAAGTTGCGATCGAAATGGTCCTCGAGGGTACGTTTCGACCGTCCTGTGATGATCAGGATGTCATCCAACCCGGCCCGAACTGCCTCCTCAACCACGTATTGAATGGCCGGGCGGTCCACAACCGGGAGCATCTCCTTGGGCTGCGCCTTGGTAGCGGGAAGAAAGCGTGTGCCAAGACCTGCAGCAGGAATCACGACCTTGGTTACTCTGCCCATTCCGCTGACCCTCCGTTCATCACGACAACCCTCGCGCCATCACAATGACCCTACCCGGGAACTCCCCGAATGCGATGGGTGGATGCCGACTGGTCCGACCTGGTGGCGGATTGTACGATTGGCAGTCTTACCACCTGAGTGCCAAAGGTGCCCGGGGCGTGCAATAGCGGAGAACCGATGCCGATATACGAATACAAGTGCCGCACCTGCGGGCACGACTTCGAGGTCCAGCAGTCGATGTCCGATGATCCCCTGACCGTATGCCCCGAATGTGGGGGTGATCTCCGCAAGGTGTTCCATCCCGTGGGAATCGCCTTCAAGGGGTCCGGGTTCTACAAGAACGATGCCCGTTCCGACGGTGGAGGCGGCTCCGGATCGTCTTCGTCGGGCGGATCCTCCGACGGCAACGACTCCGGGAGTAGTGGCTCCAAGGGCGAGGGCTCGGGCAGCAATGACTCAGGCGGTGGCGACAGTTCGTCCAAGGACAAGGGCAAGGGCAGCTCCTCGGGTTCGGATTCCTCCGGAAGTTCGGGGTCCAAGTCATCTTCTGGCCAGGGCTCCAAGAAGTCCAAGTCCAGCTCTGCGAACGACTGAACCACTCACGGTCGGCCACGCGCTGAATGCGGGTCGATCGACCCGGTAGCACCGCGAGGGCTCCAGGGCCCCAAAGGCCTACCATCGGTGAAATGTCGAAACGGAAACGTCGGGCAAAGTTGGATCCACCTCCATCGCCGCCGGTGAAGCCGGCCCTTGTGAGTCCCATACGCACCGTCCCTGCCAGCATCGAACGCCCGGAGTATGCCGCAACCGGTCAACCCTCGAGCCGCGCCACCCGGGCAGTTCGCACTGCAGCGGAACTCGAAGCGATGCGCGTCGCAGGCCGAGTGGCAGCGGAGGCCCTGGTGGAGGTCGGGCGCCACGTCGCGCCGGGTATCACAACGGACGAACTCGACCGCCTGGGCCACGAGGCCATGGTTGACGCCGGCTCCTATCCTTCAACACTCAACTACCGCGGTTACCCGAAGTCACTGTGCACCTCGATCAATGAGATCATCTGCCATGGGATTCCCGATTCCCGACCGCTCTGTGACGGCGACATCGTGAATGTCGACGTCACCGCGTACATAGACGGTGTCCACGGCGACACGTCGGCCACGTTCCTCGTGGGTGATGTCGACGAACGTTCCGTACAGCTGGTCGCCACCGCCCGCGAGGCCATGCACGCCGGGATCGCCACGGTGAAGCCCGGATCACGGATCTATGACATCGGGCGGGCGATCCAGGAAGTCGCCGAGCCTGCCGGCTTCTCGGTGGTTCGCGAGTTCATCGGTCACGGCATCGGGGATCAGTTCCATACCAGCCTGCAGATTCCCCACTACTACGACCCCCGCCACGACACCGAACTCGTCGAAGGAATGACCTTCACGATCGAACCCATGATCAACGTGGGCTCGAACCGCCTGGAAATGTGGAACGACGGATGGACCGTCGCAACACGCGATCTACAACGCTCGGCGCAGTTCGAACACACCCTCGTGGTCACATCGACCGGCTCGGAGATACTCACGGTGCCTGCCGACGGACTCCCCGCCGACCAGATGGTTCTCGACGGGCTCACCACCACGACCTGATCTGCAGCGTTGCGGTTCCCCCTCGGGGGTCCTGCTCGTTTCAGCTACAGCTGACTTCCCCCGAAGAAGTGTCCCCGTACGGGACCCATCCGCCTGCGGAGGTCGGTTTGTTCGAGAACTCCATGCGCGCTCTTGGCGCCCTACGACCAACTGGCTCCGGGTCCGACGCGACCCGAGGTTCACCAGCGCGCGACCTGTTACGACGATACTCCACGATTGCACGGAGCTGGGTGGCCATCGTTGCCCACTCCAGGGCAACGCGTCGGGCTCTCATGGTGCGCGTGGCTGTCGCCCTGGCCTGTGCAGTGTTCGCCCTGTCGGTCAGTCGATCGTTGACCCAGGCTTCCGGCCTGCGTGCCGAATGGGGATCGGATGTAGAGGTACTGGTGGCGCGGGAGCGACATCGCGTCCGGGCAAACGGTGAGCCGGTCATCAGTGGGAACGGAGATGCGTCCAGCCGCGCTCGTACCCCGGGAGGCCATTCGCGAACTACCTGATGAAGCGACTGCAACCTCACCGATCCTCGAAGGCGATGTGTTGGTCTCCGGACGCCTCGCCGATGGCCCGGATGGAATCGCTCCTCGGGGAACCACGGCGATCCGACTCGACCTCGCCGTGACCGCGCCCGAACTCACTCCGGGTGACATGATCGACATCCTCGGACCTGGCGAAACCGACGCAACCCTGTCGGAAGTCCCCGATCTCCCAACCGGGTCGCAGATGCACGGGAGTCCACAATGGAAGACCACGGTCGAGGTGATCAGCCGCGATGCGGTGGTTCTGCGGCCTCCCGGAGAATCGGACCCGACCGTGGAGGTCGCGGTGACAGACAGCGACCTCGAATCCGTGGCCGGCGCTGCACTCGACGGTCGGGTGGTCGTCGTGCGGCGTTCACCCTGATGCATTCGTCCTGAGGCGATCCTCCGCACCCTCGCACATCCATGGCTGATACTGATCCGCGAGCTGAACCCACATCGCGGTGGTCCGGCGATCAGCTCCCGGATATCGAGACGCCATCAATCCTGAGCGAGGCGGCGCCGGGCCCCGATGGCAGCCATTCGAAATCGTCGCCGACAGCCGTCACGTCCATCAACAGACGCTGCAATGTCGATGCGACGGTCAACTCCTGGACTGGTTCTGCCAGTTGGCCGTTGCGAATCATCAACCCGTTGGCCCCCACCGAGAAGTCCCCCGAGACGGGGTTCACCCCGGAGTGCAGTCCCGAGAACGACTCGACTGCGAGCCCGAGTTCTATGCCGCTCAGGAGGTCACGGGCAGGGGTGCCACCTCGTCTCATGACGAGCAACTGGGCACCCGGGGACGGGATTCCCCGTACCGAACGAACTGCGGACGCAGTCGAGATGACCCCTGCCCGTCGGGCGCTCGTCGAGTCGTGGAGGAAGGTTCCCAGTACACCGTCCTCGATCAGGGGATTCGGCCTGCATGCCAAACCCTCACCGTCGAAGGGCTCCACACCGATCGATTCAGTCCGCGTCGGATCATCGGTGAGATCGACCAGCGGCGATGCGATCGGTTCACCCAAGCGGTCGGCGAACGGCGTGCGACCCTTTGCCACCGAATCCCCCGAGAGCATTCCGGCCACCATCGACAACAACGTCATCGACAGGCGTGGCTCCAACAGAATTGTCATGCGGGCACTCTGGGGTTGGGTAGCACCCAGTAGCTTGGTCGCTCGATCGAGTGCCTCTGCAGCAACTCTGGCCAGATCCAGATCCTCTGGGTCCCGGGCCGTGTCATAGCCCCAGCCGATCTGCGTTTCGGAGCCGTTGCGGGCCAGGGGCTGGGACGCTACCGAACAACTCGTGTCCTCCGCTGCGAGGCGAATGCCGGCGCTGGTGACGATCGCTGATTGGCCCCACCCGTCGCCATAGGTGGTGGTGCGTGCACTTGTGACCCGATCATCTGCGCCGATGACGCGGCTCTCGAGTTCGAGAGCCAGTTCGATCCGGCGCTGCGTGTCGGTGGCGATCACCGCATCGTTCCACGTGTCGTGGAAGCGGGCTTCTACGTGGTCCGGTTCTGCGAGACCGTTGTGTTCGTCGGGTTCGGCGAAGCGACAGTTGTCGCGTGCTTCGGCAAGAGTCTCGGACACGACGTCCATGTCATGGCTTCCACAACTGGCGAAACCCACCCGACCATCGCGCACGACTCTGATCCCTGCGGCGGCCGAACCAGCAGAGGTGAGCGCCTCCACCTCCGCGGCGTGGACCTTCACTGTCGTGGATGAACCACGGGCCACAGCGACCTCGATCGCCTCGCCCCGTTCGGTCCTCCCGACCAGCGCGTCGCCCAGTTCCAACAACTCATCGAGCGCTCCGACGTTGTTGGCGGCTCTCAGTTCGGCATCAGATCCTTGCACGTCACTCCAGACTTCTAGGTTGCGGGTCGACACGGTTCAACTGCCTGACACAGTTCAACTGCCTGACATGGTCACGTCAGCGATCGCCAGTGTCACTCCCGCTGAATCCCATGGGAAGCGTCGCAGGTCGGATCCAACAGCGACGACATCTCCGAGCATCCGCTGAACGGTGGAACCGATCGTGACCTCGCGCACGGGTTGTCCCAACTCACCGTTGCGGATGAGGAGACCTTCCGCCCCCACCGACACATCTCCGGAGATCGGGTTCATGCCCGAGTGCAACCCTGAGATCTCCCTGACCAGAAGGCCATTTTGGATCCCCCCGATGAGCTCTTCGGGATCGAGTGGGCCGGGAGTGGGGGTGAGTTGGAGGGTACCGACCCCTGGGACGCTGCGGTGTCCCGCGCGAGCTGCAGAACCGGTGCTCCGGGTTCCCAGGCTGCGTGCCGTGTAGGCATTGTGGAGGAATCCGCTGAGGCGCCCTGATTCGATGAGTGTCACCCGCCGGGTAGCGAGGCCTTCGGCATCAACCGAAGCGGCGGTGACCGATTCAGGATCGTGTGGGTCGTCCCGGAGTTCCAACAACGGTGACGCAATCAGCTCGCCCATTCGATCAGCGAACGGCGTCCGGCCCCTCACCACCGAATCGCCGCAGAACATGGTGGCGACCGCTCCGAGGAACTGTGAGGTGACGTATGGATCGAACACAACCGTGAGCCGGGCTGAATCGGCTTTGCGCGCGCCCAGCATCGCGGTGGCTCTCATAACCGCCTCGTCTATGACCTCGTCCGCGTCGAGCGAACCGAAACCCCTGCCGCAAGTGAGCCCGAAACCGGTCGTTACCTCATCGCCGTCGGAAGCGAGCGCGTACACGCCCGCGTCAGCTGTGGTCTCGGTCTCAACCGCCCTGACTCCGGTGGTGCTGGCCACCGCTGCGACCGTTGTCGCATCTGCATAGTCCGCACCTTCATGACCGACGATCCGGGGATCCGCCTGTCCGATGCGAGTATCGAGTTCCCTGGCGAACCGAACCTTGTCCGCGGGATCGACCTCGGCGAGGCGGGGATCGACGGTGTCGAGGACCGCAAACGGCTCCCCATCGGGTTCGGCGAGGCCTGCCTGGGGATCGGGGCTGGAGAACCGAGCGTTGTCGCGCGCCTCCTGGACACACGCGGCGAGCACGTCCTCATCGAGCACGCCCGTCCAGGACAGGCCCGTACGCCCCGCGTCGATGATCCGCACGCCTACCCCCGTCTCAGACGCCGAAACGAAGTGCTCCACCTGGCCACCATGGGCGCGCACCTCGGTGGACTCGGCGAACCCGCACACTGCTTCGAGCTGTTCACCGGGGAGGGCACGCGGACGACCAAGCGGTCAACCACGTCGAGAGCTTGTTCGGGAGTCACTCGGGTAAGCCTGCCACAGGCCACCGTCACCACTGATCCGCCCATCCGCGACGACTTCCCGGCAGGTGCGACGCACCCGCCGGAGAGAGGACCCTACGGATGGACCGTCAGTGTGGAACCGCCGCCTTCTGGCAGACGGGTCACCTCGATGCCGACGTGGAGTTGTTGTTTCATCGCCTCCACGTGGGTGATCGCTCCGACCATCCTCCCTGATGGCATGGAGTTGGTGGAGGGCTTCGATCGCATCTTCGAGGGAACGGGGATCGAGTGATCCGAAGCCTTCATCCACGAACAGTGCCTCGAAGCGCTTGCCACTGGAGGAGCCTCCATGGGAAACCACGTCTGCCAGACCGAGCGCCAGGGCGAGTGAGGCCTGGAACTGTTCGCCCCCGGAGAGCGAGGTGGTCGAGCGGGCCCGACCGGTCGTCGCATCCAGAACCTCGAGGTCGAGCCCCGAGTTCTTGCGCCTGTCGGTCACCTCGCTGCGCCGGTGAAGCGAATAGCGATGCGCCGTCATCTGCCTCAGATGTACGTTCGCGGCGGCAGTGACCCGATCCAGCTCCCGGGTGAGAACCCACCTTTTGAGCGACATCTCCACTGCTCCACCATTGCGACAGACAAGGTAGGCCCGATCAGCTTGTTCGTAGCGGGAGCGAAGAGACGCTGATTCCGAATCGATCCTGTCGTGCTGTCTCAAGCGCATCGTCGCAGTAGGCGCAGGCATTCGTCGCGGTGGTGAAAGCCGCGGAACGATCGCCATGAATGGCGCTCGCGGTCAGGGCGGCGTTGCCGGTGGCATCCAGGTCCGGGCGTTCGCCAGGAACGCCTTGTTCGTGCAGCACCTTCAGAGCTGACTCGGTCGTCGACCGTCGGGACCTGTGCTCCTGAGCCGCCTCGAGCAGCTGTGACTCGACGTCAGGGTCGAGAAGCGCAGCAGTCCGCATCTTCTACGCTTTCGAAGCGACTCTGCGCCAGTGCGGACGAGAGACGCTTCTCGGATTCGGTCACCGAGGTACCCGCGGTGGCAACCGCGGTGAACAGCGAGTCCAGACCCTCGGCCGCTGTCTCGATACGCCCCAGCAAGGCCTCTCGTTCGTTCACCTCGGATACGTCGATTCCTTCGGCAGCCCCCCGGGCCTCGGACAACAGCTGGGCGGCCTCGCTGAGCTGGGCCTGAGCGTTCGTTGCGGCCACCTGGAGTCCGGCAATCACCTTCTCGAGTCCGACGACACGGTTTCGGGATTCATCCAGCTCCGTTCGCAGAATCGCGATCCGCTTTGCCGTCGCGCTCGCGGTCTCGAGTTGCTTGCGCAGCCGGGTCTCCCGAGCCTTGAGTTGGTCGACGGACACGTCCACATCCGCACCCAGGCCGGCCCGGGCCTGTGCCACCTGAGCGACGAGTTCATCCACGGGCACGTTGGTCCGTTGCAGGGCCTCGGCTGCCACCTGCACGTCCTCGGAGCTCGCGCGCGGACCCCTGCCGATCCTGGCCGGCGATGGATGGGTCACCGATCCACAAACGGGGCATGGCTCGCTCTCGGTCAGGCTCTCCGCCAACCGCGGCGCCTCAGTAGCTACGAAAGCCTCGAAGATCCGGTCATAGTCGGCCGTCGCGGACGTCTGCGCCTCACGGGCCGCGGTCAGCGAGCCCGCAAGCTTCGCGAGTGTGCCGTGACCCTCGATACTCGCGGTCGTGGCTCCGAGGTCCACGCTGATGGCCTCCGGATCAGTGAAGCCTTCGAGGAGTTGCGGCAGCTCTGTTTCTTCGATGTTCGTCGCACGGGCGGCTACGACGTCGCGTTCTTGAACCTTGGCCCTGAGCTCGTTGACCGCCTCGTCTGTGGCATCCTGCACCGTCTCGAGAACGGTGGCCGCCCGGGTCCGGGCTGCGAGTAGCTCGCTGTCCCTCTTGTGGCGGACCTGTTCGTGACCGAGGGTCGTGGCGACAACGGCGGCGGAGGAGGGGTCCACCTCCAGTCCGAGCTCCGCGAACGCCTCGGCTATCGCACCCACCCCAACATCACGGGCCCTCGTCGCAGCGGCTTGCTGCTTCCGGGCATCGTCGTGCTCCCCGACTGACGTCACGACAGGACGCGCAGCCTTTGAAGCCTCCGCAGCCGCCTCGCCCTGAGCCACCTCGGCGTGATCGGTATCGAGCCCCTCGAGGATCTGGAGGTGTCCGAGCGTCTGGTCGAATCGAGCGGCAGAACTTTCCGCTGCGTTGTGAGCTCTCGTCGCAGCGTCGGCTTCGAGTTTCAGTTCTTCGACCGTGTCTCGGAGCTTCCCGAGCGGTTCCGACAGATCGTCGCGGAGTCGGCCGACCACGCTGCGGTCCGCCAGGCCTTCACCATCGGAACCACCGGATTCGGGATCGTCCCCATCTCGGTCACGACCCTCCGCAGCGCCGCCGGCGGTCTCGCGATCCCCGGCAGGACCTTCAACAACAGCTTCATCCAGGCCACCAACCCGGCGGAGCGACTCGGGCACACCGATCCCAAGGGCTACATGGCCATGGGCGAGCTGCACCCGCGGCGTTGTCGAGTTGGGCCCTGATGTCATTCTCAGCGACGACCACTGCCGAGCTCAGTTCACCGCGATAGGACTTCAGGTGTTCAACCATGTCGTCGAACACCTGGCCACCGAAGAGTTTCCCGAGGAGTTTCTCCCGCTCGGTGGTTGCAGCGAGGAGGAACCTGGCGAACTCACCCTGGGGCAGCAACACGACACGTTGGAACTGGCTGGCGTCGAGGCCGACCACCTCGGCACACCGTTCCGAGGTGTCATTCGCCTTGGTGGTGAGTGACCGTGAGCCGTCGGAGGTCAGCAGGTCGAGACGGGCTGAAGCAGCTTCCCTGACCAACCCACTGCCCCGTTTCGCAGGGCGAAGATGTTCCGGAGTACGACGAACCAGATAGCGCTTGCCGTCGGACTCGAAGGTGAACTCGACATAGGTGTCGGTGCTCGTATCGGCATGGTCTGACCGCACACCACCGGATTCCTTGAGTGGCATCTGTCCATACAGTGCCCAGCACATGGCGTCGAAAATCGTGGTCTTGCCCGTGCCGGTGTCGCCACCGACGACGAACAACCCACGAGGGCTGAGGGCCTCGAAATCGATCTTCTCGATGCCGGGAAAGGAGCCGAATGCCTGGAGATCGAGCCTGATCGGTTTCATCAGGCACCCGCTTCGACTGTCTGGGCGAGGGTGATCGCCTCAGCCAGCAATTCGAGGATCTCCGGGGATGGATCCCCGCCTTCAGCGGCAGCCCAGAACTCATTCGTGACCTCGAGCGGCGACAGTTCGGATATGTCGTCGCCGGGATCCACCGGGTGGGTCTCCTCATCGACCTGTTGGAGCCTCACTTCCACCACGTGTGGGTAGACCGTCTGGAGTTTGGCCTTGGCGTCGAGGACGGTCTCGCGATCGGTGACGATTGCACGCACGAAACACTCCGCCGCATGCGAATCGGACCCGGGAACCAGCAACTCGTCCAGCATGCCGGTGATCGTGCGAACTCCGCGGCCCACACCGACAGGCACCGCCGACGTACTGACTGCTCCGGAGGCATCCATATCGATCACCACCACGGATTTCACGTGGTCTTCGGAGAAGGAATACGCAAGCGGCGTGCCGGAGTAGCGAACGTGTTCTCCTGCGGCGCTCTGTGGACGGTGCAGGTGACCGAGGGCGACATAGGAGAATCCCTCGAAGGTGGAGACCGCCACTTCGCCGGTGCCCCCGACGACCAACTGTCGTTCCGAATCGCTGGACTCACCACCGGTCACGAACGCGTGGGCCACCACCAGTGAACGGCTTGAGGAGAGCTGGGGTCGGGCGGTGTTGACTGCATCCTCGAGCACAGACTGATGGGTCCGGCGCCGGCGCCGTTCCAGAAGCTCCTCATGATCGGCCCGGCCGTCATGCCCGGCACCCTCGACCGCGCTCACCCCGAAGTCATCCGGCGCCGCCTGGGGATCGAGGAACGGGATCAGGACCAGATCCAGCGGGCCATCGGGGAACTCGTGACGAATCACCTCGCCGACACCCTGGTAGCCGCCGCGCAGGTAGAACCCGGAACGGTCCATGAGGTCGTCATAGGGCGCCACGCGGTTCGCTCCATCGTGGTTGCCGGTGATCGCGGCCACGACCACTCCGGCATCGAGCAGGCGTCGGACGGTGTCCTCGAACAACTCGATCGCCGAGGTGGGTGCAATTGCGCGGTCGTAGAGATCTCCCGCTATGACCACCAGGTCCGCCATCTCTTCGACCACCAGGGTCACGAACCAGTCGGTGAAGTCCTGCTGGTCGGATTCGAGCGAGGCAGGCCCGAACTGCCGTCCTAGATGCCAATCGCTCGTGTGGATGATCTTCACAGGACACCTCTCCGGACCACCGCCGTTCCCAGGGAGTCCGATCTCCCGTGGAACATTGGTCGTCCGTGGGGATCTGGCCCATCCAGACCCACCAAGGAGACGCTACAGACGCGCCCGTGACATCGACGTTCCCGTCAACGATGCCTGGGCACCGCCGGCGAAGACGGTGCCTCGGCCGAACGGCCTCGACCCTGGTGCCGCTAGTCAAAGGCCTTCGACAGCGCCGCAATCGCCAGCCGCTCATAGCGACGGGCACTGGGCAGGAAGCGCGTCAGTGCAAAGGATGCATGGATGTGGCCGTTCAGGCGGGTGTGGGTGACCGGAACCCCTGCCGCTTCAAGTGCCTCCGCGTAGGCGACAGCATCGCCGCGAAGCTTGTCGAACTCCGCGCTCGATGATCCACGCGGGAGGGAGCTCGGAATGGTCGGCGGCAAACAGGGGTGAGCAATACGGCTCGGTCACCTGAGCGGGATCGAAGAGATAGTGATCTAGATAGTCTTCGATCACTGCAGCATCGAGCAGGTAGCCATCTGCGACCTCGCGGAAGCCTGACTGGCTCATGGTTGCGTCGGTTGCCGGAACATCCAGCCACTGGTGACAGATCGATGGCCCGGAACGGTCCCGGGCCATGAGACACACCGCTGCCGCCAGGTTTGCGCCTGCCGATTCTCCTCCGATGGCGATGCGCCGAGGGTCGATCCGGAGCCGTGTGGCATTGTCGCCGAGCCAACGCAATGTCGAATAGCAGTCCTCGGGAGCAGTGGGATACTGATTCTCCGGAGCGAGTCGATAGTTGATCGACGCGACGAGACAACCGGCTTCTGTCGCAATCGTGCGGCAGCGCGGATCACGCTCGTCGATCGTTCCGGCACACCAGCCACCACCGTGGATGAAGACGTACAGAGGTAGCGTTCCCGGTCGGTCGGGACGGTACAGGCGAACGGGGATTCGTCCACCGTCGACCGGAACGAGTTCATCCCAGGTTGTCGCAGGGTCGGGGCCCGGGAGCATGCCGAGGGCACCCAGACGTTCCGATCGACGCGCCGACTGGGTCCGTCGGGTGACCATGGGCGTACCCACACCCGCACTCCGGTCCAGCGCGGCCAGCGCCAGCAACGGTTTCAGCCTGGGCTCCAGCCCGCCATGTTTGGTCACGCCCAGAACCTAGCCACCCGGGCGAGACGGCAGACCCGCCCCCCGACATCCATGCCGTTCTGAGCGCTGTGGTGGTGGAGGCTCCACCGCCACAGCGCTCAGAACGGGACAAGGTCGCTGCACTCAGGCGGCGGTGCCGCCGATCGTCAGGCCGTGTGCCCGAAGTGTCGGTACGCCGTCGCCCACCGGCACTCCCTGGCCGTCCTTCCCGCACGTACCGGGAGGACCCATTGCGAAGTCATTGCCCACCGCGTCGATGTTGGCGAGCACGGTTGGACCGTTGCCGATGAGGTTGCCCTCACGGATCGGTTCGGTGATACGGCCGCCCTCGATCAGGTAGGCCTCCGTCATGCCGAACACGAAATCGCCGGTCGCGGTGTTCACCTGCCCGCCTCCGAGGTGGGCGATGTAGACCCCGTTGGGGGTGTCAGCCACGATCTCGTCGGGATCGGAATCGCCGGCCAACAGATAGGTGTTGGTCATACGCACCATCGGCAAGTGGGCATACGACTGGCGACGGCCGTTGCCCGACGACTTGCGACCATCCGCTCGGGCACGCAGCTCGTCCCACATGTAGTCCACCAACACGCCATCGCGGATCAATGTGTTCGACTGACGCGGCCGACCCTCGTCGTCGATGCCGGCAGCTCCCCACTCACCACCCATGGTGCCGTCGTCGACGAGGGTCACCAGCGGGGAGGCCACCTGTTCGCCGATCCGACCGGCGAACACCGACGCGCCCTTGGCCACGAGGTCGGCCTCGAGTCCATGCCCACAGGCCTCGTGGAACATCACCCCACCACCACCGGGACCTATCACGACGGTCATCTCCCCGGAGGGAGCCGGGCGGGCTGCGAGTTTCGTGAGCGCCCGGCGAGCTGCAGTACGTGCCAACTCGGCCACATCGATCTCGTCGAACAACTCGAACCCGATCGTGTGGCCCACCGATTCGCGCCCGGTCTGCATCCCGGTGTCACCACTCGCAACGGTCGACACCGAGAACATCGAACGCACCTGGTCGTCCTCTGCGAACACACCATCGCTGTTGGCCACCAGGATCCGGCGACGGGAATCGGCGTAGCGCGCAGATACCTGGGTGATCGCTCCGCCCTCAGCGCGGGCCGGCCTCCTCGGCACGACCCAGGAGGCCAACCTTGGTTGCCTTGTCGACATCTTCTGGAAGCACCTCCACGCGGGACGGGTTGACCGCATCCACACGTCCCAGGTCGACCACCCGACCCGGCTCTCCCGAACTCGCCGCTCCTGCGGCGGCGGTGCGCGCTGCCGCGACCAGCGAGCCCTCACTCAGATCCGCCGTGTGGGCGAAGCCGGTGGTCTCACCGACCACCACACGGATACCCACGCCACGGTCGCGCCCGGAGGTCAGGTCCTCCACGCGTCCATCGTCGAACAAGGCCGAGGTGGAACGCCGATCCTCTGCGAATACCTCGGCAAAATCGGCTCCGCTGGCGAGCCCCGCGGAAAGAACCGTTTCGATCGTCGACTGGTCAATCACTGTTTCCTCCAACTGTGGCGCATGTCGCCATTGTGGTTCGCGGCTCACCGAATGCTTAGGGTACCCGTGATGGCTGTACGCACCGGACTGTCAGCAACGGTCGAACTCGAAACAACCGATGCCGATACCGCCATCGCCGCCCACTCGGGCGACGTGCCGGTCCTCAGCACCCCCCGCATCATCGCATTGGTCGAACAGTGCGCTGTCGCGGCTGTCGCGGGCGAGCTGGCAGAAGGGCGCACGTCGGTCGGCGTGCGGGTTCAGCTCGAACACGTCTCGCCGACGGCCGTCGGCAGGACCGTCCGGGCCGAAGCCTGCCTGGAGAAGGTCGAAGGCCACCGCCTCATGTTCAACGTCAGCGTTCATGACGACCGGGGCCTGGTGGCCGCCGGAAAGGTCACGCGGGTCACCGTCGACCGCGAACAATTCCTCAAGAAAGCACGCTGACGCACAACGGCCCGCGGCCGAACGAGATCAGCAACCCGTCAACATGGCGGAATCGGTACATGTCAATTCTGCGTCACCCTCTGGCAGGCACGACTAGGCTCCCCGCTGAGGCGAAGGCTTCGCCGTGATCCAACACACGGGCACGGGTGACCACAGGGGGAATCAGATATGACCAAGCGTGCAAAGATTGCGTTCGTTGGCGTTGTGATGGCGCTACCAATTCTTGCCGGAGCGTGTCGCATCCCGATCGGCGGTGGATGCGATCTGCTCATAGCGGAACCCGGGGCAAACGTCGGAGTCGCCTGCAACTGAGTGCAGCGCTGAACCGATAGCACAAGGGTGGCCGTTCCCGCTACGGGAACGGCCACCCTTCGCGTCCCGATGCGAGTCAACCACCTACGAGGATGCTCAGCAGTCACCCGCGAACGCTCCCCCTGATTCATTCCGCGAACTTCTGGCTGTAGGGTCCCGACAATGGGTTCTGGTCGAGACCTCCCTGGTGATGGGGTGGATGCAGATCTGGCCGAAGCCATCTCGGAGATCGACGAGGAGACACTCGCCGCACGGGTCCGTGGCAACGACCCGCGCAAGATCGCGATCCGCCTTGTATTCAGCTTCGGATTCCTGGCGCTGCTGATCTGGAAGCTGCCCGGCGTATCACCGGCCGATCTGGTTCCCGAACCAACCGCCGCGGCGTTCGCCTGGGTAACAGCCGCCATCGCCCTGCACACGCTGGCATTCAGCCTGCAGACGCTCCGCTGGGCGGAGGTGTCGGACACCTTGGCGATACATCTGCGATTCAGGCGCTTGTTCTCGCACCTGTTGGCAGGCGAATTCGTATCAAATGCCCTGCCCACCTCGTTCGGAGGTGACATCGTGAGGGTGATCCGGCAAGGGAACGACGCCGGCGACTATGCGGATGCGTTCGCCTCGGTCAGCCTCGAACGGCTGACCGGCTGGTTGGTACTCCCACTCCTGTCCTTCACAGGGTTGGCGCTCAGCGCCGAGTACCGCTCGTTGGGCACCGAGAGTCTGGTGGTGGTGATCGTCGGGGGTACCGCCGTCTTGGCCCTGAGCACGATTCTCGTGCTGGCCGGTCATCCTCGCGGGGCGGGTCGCCTCGTGGGTGACAAGGGATGGCGGCGCTACCTGGCGGCTGTCCACCTCGGTGTGGTCGCCTTCAGGCATCGCCCGGGACAAGCCGTCAAGGTGCTCGTGGCCGGGATCGCATTCCAGTTGATGCAGGTCCTCACCGTCGTCGCATGTGCCCGGGCGCTGGGGATATCGCAGATCGGCTTCCTCGCAGCGCTCACGTTCTTTCCGCCCACGGCAATCCTGCAGAACCTGCCTCTGGCACTCGGTGGGCTCGGGATACGCGAAGCCGCCTTCGTCTACTTCTTCTCGGCCATCGGTGTGTCCAATGCGGACGCGATCGCCCTGGGTCTGCTCGTTTACGTGGTGTTCGTGGTTTCGAGCCTCGCAGGTGCACCGAGTTTCCTGCGCGGTGGTTTCTCCGGTCAGACCGTCTCGCTGCGCGCCGAGGGTCGTTGATGGTGTTCTGTGGGGCGTGTGTGGCGCTAGGCGCCACGCACGCCCCACAGAACACCCAGCGGATGTGGCCCGCACCGGTCCCAGCGGTTCCGCTGCGGTAGCGTGGAAACGTCATGCTTCTGGAGACGATCTCAACACCTGCCGACCTGCGGCGCCTCGATTCGGCCCAACTCGACGAACTCGTCGTGGAGATCCGCGACTTCATCGTGGACGCGGTCACCAGCCATGGTGGACACCTGGGCTCGAACCTCGGGGTGATCGAAATCACCCTGGCACTACATCGCGTCTTCGACTCACCCAACGACATCATCCTGTGGGATACCGGCCACCAGGCGTACGTCCACAAGTTGGTGACCGGGCGCCGCAAAGACTTCGAACACCTGCGTGAGGAAGGCGGGCTGTCGGGCTATCCGTCACGCAGCGAAAGTCCCCACGACTGGGTGGAGAACAGCCACGCATCCACGATCGTGTCCTACGCCCACGGAATGTCGACGGCCGCTCACCTGCGGGGCGAGACCCATCGCCACGTGGTCGCCGTGCTCGGCGACGGAGCCCTCACCGGTGGCATGGCCTATGAAGGCCTGAACAACCTCGGTAACACCAATACCAAGGCCATCATCGTCCTCAACGACAACGGCCGCTCATACGCCCCCACCGCTTCTCGGCTGGGCGAGTCGGTGTCGCGCTTCAGGGCATCGCCGACCTACCAGCGAAATCGCGAGCGCCTCGAGAAGGTCCTCGCCGAGGTACCCAAGCTGGGCCCCTATCTCGAACGCGGCGTGGACGGGGCTGCCGCCGCCATCCGCGAGGTGCTCGAACCACCGGCGTTCTTCGAGCAACTCGGCGTCAACTACCTCGGCCCCTATGACGGACACGACATCGCATCGCTGGAATCGGCCTTCGCCGCGGCAGCCGAACTGGAAGGTCCCGTCGTCGTCCATTGCCGCACGCACAAGGGCAACGGCTACCCGCCGGCGGAGGCCGACGAGATCAAGCAGATGCACGACACCTCGGAGCTGAAACCGGGTTCGTACACCGATGCGTTCAAGCACGCGATCGTCCGTGAGGCGCGCCACCGACCGGAACTCGTCGCGATCACTGCGGCGATGCCCGACTCGACCGGGTTGTTGGCATTCAAGGCCGAGTTCCCGGATCGCTTCTTCGACGTGGGAATTGCCGAAGCTCACGCCGTCACCTCCGCCGCGGGCATGGCCATGGGGGGATTGCGACCGGTGGTGGCGATCTACTCCACCTTCCTGTCGCGAGCATTCGACCAGGTGAACCTGGATGTCGGACTCCATTCCCAACCCGTGGTCTTCGTACTCGATCGGGCCGGGATAACGGGCGATGACGGCCCTTCACACCATGGCCTGTTGGACATGGTGCTGCTCTCCAAGGTGCCCGACATGACAGTGTTCGCCCCCTCCAGTCACGGTGAGGTGGCACAGATGTTGGGGGACGCGCTCGACCTGTGCACCAACGGTCCCGCGGCCATCCGTTTCCCCAAGACGATGCCGCCTGTGCACCGCGAGGAGACAGGTTCGGGATTCTCCGCCCGCAAGGTTCGCTCAGGTTCGGAGATCTGCATCATCGGGGTGGGCAAGATGCTCGGTGCAGCGGAATCAGCGGCAGAACTGTTGGCAGCCGACGGTCACGACGTGACCGTGTGGGACCCTCGCCTCATCAAGCCACTCGATCCCGAGATGCTCACCGACGCTGCCGATCACCGCCTCGTGGTCACGATCGAGGACGGCCTACGCGACGGCGGTGCCGGATCATCGATCACAGACGCCCTTTCGAAGCTCGCACCCATCGGTGGACCTGAAATGCGGGTGCTGGGTGTGCCGTCGGTGTTCCTCGCACAGGGCAACGCGGACGCGATACTCGGGCGTCTGGGACTCGACGCTGATGGAGTGGCCGACGAGGTGCGGGCCTTCATGCGCTCGTCCACCGGCAACAAGACCTGAGTTCTGTCAGGATCCGTCGCTGCTGTAGTAAGGGTTCTCGCCGAGGTCGTGCTCGGTGGCGTCAATCACTTCGGTCACCTCGGGGAAGGCGTCCATGATCGACTTGCGGATCCCTGCCCGAAGCGTGAGTGCCGACGCGGCACAACCCTGACAGCCACCGCCCATGTTCACATAGACGTTGGTCTCTTCGTCCACGCCTACGAGCTGGGCGAACCCTCCATGGGTGGCGAGCATCGGATTCACCCGCTTGTCGAGCAACACCGTGATCTTCTCGGGCAGCTCGCCGTCCATGTCGATATCCAGACCCTCGAACGGATCCGGAGCGTTCGGGTTGCGGATCACGAGGCCGCCCTGACCCGCGTTGCTCGGTAGGTCCAACTCGGCGCCCTGGAGGTTCTCGGCAGAACCCGGACTCGATCGCCACTCGGAGGTCACCGACGTTGTAGACGAGATGTCCCTCAGTCACTTCATCGTCGGTGGCGAATGACAGGTCATAGACGTACTCCCGGCCGCTGGTACCCGTGATGGCAACCCTCAACAGGAGTTGGTCGGCGTCGTCCTCCTGGCCCTGGATCTCGAGAACGGACGCCAGTGCCGCGTCAGAGACCGCCAGAGGTTCCTCTGAACGGACTTCGTCTGTGAACGGTGTTTCAAGAGTCATTGTTGCTTCCGGTCGACTACCGATCCACCACGCCAAACAGGGTCAATCGGAATTTACACCATCGTAGTAGTAGAAATTATCGAGTTCACTACGGCCGGCCCAGATGCGACGACGGTCACAGCGTGGGACCCGACAACCAGGAACACTCAGACTTCGAGGCCCCTGGATTCGATTTCATCGGCGACAGCCAGCCAGGACTCTTCGGCCTCGAGCAGATCGGATTCCGCTTCGGCCAGACTTTGGCCGAGTTGAGCCAGTTCTGCGTGGTCCGAGTTGACGCCGAGAGCGTCCCTGAGTTCCTCGCAGCGGGTCCTGGCATCGGCGACGGCTCGCTCGGTGGTTCGCAGACGATGACGCAGCGTGGATGGACTGGGGCCCTTCGTCTGTGAAACCGACCCTCCCGACCCGGAAGACCCTCCCGAGCGTGACCGCTTCTCCCGATCAATGGCCTCGTGAGCTTTGCCTGCTGCACGTCTGGTGCGTCGCTCGGCCTCATAACCCGCGTATCCACCGGGACGTCGAGCCACCTTTCGGTCACCCAATACCACGACGTCGGTCACCACCCTTTCGAGAAATGCCCGATCGTGGCTCACGACCACAACGGCCCCGGGGAAGTTCTCCAGGTAGTCCTCCAATTGGCGCAGGGTCTCGGTGTCGAGGTCGTTCGTGGGCTCATCGAGCAGCAGCACGTTTGGTTTCTCCGCCAGGGTCACGAGTAGTTGCAAGCGCCGTCGCTCCCCTCCCGAGAGGCTGCCGACCTTTGCCCACTGGGCATCGGAGTCGAACCAGAACGCATCCATGAGCGCCTTGTGTGTCCAGTCGGGTTCAACGTCCGGCCCCGCGACGGCCTCCCGCACCCTCGTGGAATCATCGAGGGCGCGGCCCTGCTGGTCATACACACCCACCTGCACTGTCGAGCCCCGTTGAACCGTGCCCGTTGCAGGACGCAGCCGACCGGCCATGATCTCCAACAGAGTCGACTTGCCAGAGCCATTCGGGCCCACCACTCCGAGGCGTTCGCGCGGATCGAGGAGCAACTCGACATCACTGAAGAGGCGCCTCTCGTCGAAGGAGTGACCCACACCGTGGAGCTCGATGACGCGATCTCCCGAGACGCGGGGTTGCCGAATGCAGGGGCAACGCGTCGGATCTCACGTCGGCCTCGACGCGATGGTTGACGACCTCGGTGGCGGAGTCGACCCGCGCCTTCGCCTTGGATGTCCGCGCAGGAGCGCCCCTCCGCAGCCATGCGAGTTCGCGCCGCGCGAGGTTTGCGCGCCGTGCCTCGGTGGCCTCAGCAGCCACCGCCCGTTGTGCGCGATCTTCGAGATACGAGGCATAGCCACCCTCGTGGGTGTGGGCCTCGCCGCGATCCAGTTCGAGGATCCTCGTGCAGACCCGATCCAGGAAGTGACGGTCATGGGTGACCATCAGGAGTGCGCCGGAGTGCGCCGCCAGACGCTCCTCGAGCCAATCGATCGCGTCGATGTCCAGATGGTTGGTCGGTTCGTCCAGCACGAGCACTCCGGCATCGGACACCAGCACCCGCGCGAGCGCGGCCCGTTTGCGCTGGCCACCGGACAGCGCCGAAGTGGGGGTATCGAACTCACCTCCCAGCCCCAGTCGGTCAGCGACCGACTCGACCTCCCAGTACCGCTCACCCAGACCGTCACGTAGGGCGTCGCCCAGCGTCTCACCCGTGAGCGCTGGGTCCTGCGTGAGAAACGACACCTCCACCCCACGACCCCTCCGAACCTCCCCCGCCTCGGGTTCCGTGGTCCCCGCCAACGCACCCAACAGGGTCGACTTTCCGGTGCCGTTTATCCCTACCACCGCGAGCCTGTCGCCGTCACTGATCGTCAGGTCCAGATCGCTGAACAACGCTCGACCCGGCCGTGTGGCCGTCAAACCCTTGGCGTCAATGAGGATCATCGTTCAATGCAGTTCTCGGGAGGCGGCTGTTCACCCATCCATACTGGCCAGCACAGCGCCGTACCACCAGCGACGGGGGTTCGGTCGGTTCCGGAATTACCTCCCCTTAGGCGTCATCCGTTGGTCGAGCCAGCTGTTCAACAGCGGTTGGGCCGCAGGTTCGCTGAACGCCAGGTGGGCCATCAACGGTTGTGTGAACGGTGACGAGTTCAGCGGCCAGATCTCCTGGAACCCACGGCCGTCGGGGCCGAGTCCATCGAGGCCCGGCGACGCCGGGATATCGGTGAGGGCCGGTCCGATCCGGGGCAGGTCGAGCATCGCCACGAGACGCTCGGTGTCAGCTTTCGGCACGACCCCGTCGCCCACGCCACTCTGGGCCACGACGGCCCGATCCGATGCGTTCAACTCTCCGAGGAAGTGTGTCGGATCCGCCGGGTCGAGCAACATCGACGCCGCCCCCAACAGCGCCGCAGAATCACCCGCGGAAGCCTCGGGCGGGATGATGGTGGCGAACGCCCGCCAGAGCAGCGAGTGGCTGATGATGTCGAGGATGCCCGCACCGGGAACCTGCAGATAGGCGGCATCGAGTTCGGGATCAGGGCGAATTCACCGACCCCCAGGACCCGCCCATCGAGGTTCCCTCATAGAGCAACAACGAGGTATCCAGATCCGCCACACCATCGCCGGATGCACCGAGTGGATTCCAAGGGGAGAGATCGGTTCGGGCCAGGTGTTCGGTGATCGCGCCGACCAGCGACACATGGTCGACGATCCCCTGCAAGGGCAGGCCGACCAACCGGCCGAGGCTCTCGGGCCTGGTGAGATCGAGTATGTAACCGCCCTGGCCTGCCTCACGACCGCCGTGGTTGGGAACATCGATGCCGATGGTGGCAACGCCGTGGGCCGCATTCTGTGATGCGACGACGAACATCGATTCCTTGTTTATCAACAAGCCGTGGCCGTACACGGCGACCGGGGCCGGAGTGTGATCGGCGTGTTCGGGGACCGCGAGCACGAATGAAGCCCACTCGTGGCCGGTCGGACCATCTGCCTGCACCACGCCGTTGGAGTCGCGGAAGTCTGTGAGGCGCACCTCACCGGTGATGATGGCCGCTCCGTGCTCGAAGAACAACGGTGGACGAGCTACGAGGTTCCGCACGGGATGGTCCTCTGCGCGGGCACTCGCCGCCATCGACTTCATCGGAGCCGTGACCGATGCATGCGAACCCACGGTGAACCTGGTGACCGACTGGAACCCTCCGCCGTGTCTTGCGCCAGCTGATTCCAGGGTGTCGACGATGTCGGCGGTCGCGGCATCCGGATCCCGGAGCGCAGGAGGTGCGAGGGGATCACCGGCGTATCCGCGCAACCCTGCGACCCCCGCCACGTAGGTGTGACCGTACTCCCAGGTAGTGACCGGCCAGGCCATCACGATGGTGCCAGGTGCGCCGCGGAGCGCGGCCTCGGTCGAGACCTCTGCTCGGATCGCCTGACGTTCGCCGGACGCGACATCAATCACGAAGAACTGGTCGCCTCCATCGGGAGCCAGGGACTCTGGTTGCACAGCACGATCCAACTCGAAGATGACCGGCGAGAGCGCAGAGAACCCATCGGCCCCGTCAAAGGCGTCGGATAGTCGGGCACCGGGCCCCAGCGCATCACGAACGTCCTTCGGGATCAGACCCTCGGGGACATCCAGACGTCTACCGGTCGCCGAGGTTGAATCGGCAACGGTGAATTCGTCATTCGGAAACGGAAGTGCACACGATCGCACTGCCAGTTCTGAACACGCAGGGCCCGCGCCCTGCGCGGCTCTCGGTGGTCGCCTCGGTGTCCGCGATGTTTGCCACCTGAGCACACGCGCCGGCAAACAGTGCCAGCGCGGCGCAGCGACCCCACAGCTGACACAACGCGAAGACGCCTCGAGAAACGAGGTGTTGCTCCCATGGAATTCCCCAACTTCCTTCGCCCTGCCTACAAGTAGGTTCAATATTCGCACGACTCGGGGCGCTCTACCGAAACTACGGACACCAACGGGAAGGTTCGCCCATCCGGGCGCGGACGCGGGTGTTACCCAGAGACCAGCTGTCAGCCCGCGGGTGGAGGGGGCGGCGCGACCGGCGCCGGGAGGTGGCGGGGCCGGTTCCGCGCGTGCGGCTCTGGAGGTGGCGGGGCCGGCTCCGCGCTGGGTGCAGGAGGTGGCGGGGCCGGCTCCGCGCTGGGTGCAGGCTGCGGGGCCCCAGCGGCTCCGGGCGGCGGCGGTGGTGCGCTGGCGGCCGGGGGTGGAGGCGCTGCGGCTGCTGCGGGGGGCGCTCCTGCCGTGCCGGGCGCGGGCGGCGGCACCGAGACCAATTGAAGGTTCAGGTTCGACTGGGGCTCGATTGCCTGGATGGCGGTCACGCAACGCTCGCGTTGCGCCTCGGCGTCGGGCATCGAGCGACCAGTCGCCTCGAGGTACGCGATAGTGCCGAGGTCACGAAGCAACGGCTCCGCCTCCTTCGGATTCACACCGCCGGCAAGTGAGGTCTCAGTGTTGTTGAGCGCCGAATCTGCTTTTGCCGCCGAGGTCGTTGGCCGCAGCCTTCGCCTTGTCCAGAAAGCCCATGGTCAGTCCCTTCTCGTTCTGTCTGTCGTGTCGCCAGGGTGGGAACCCACCCCGTTCGCTCCACCTGGATCCTGCCGTCTCAACCTACTGCCAAGGGAGGCGCACGCGGCGCGGATGATCACGGGCGATCACGCGCTGCCATTGATCGGTGGTGGGATCGATCCGGATGTGCTCTCCAGCACGTACTGCGATCCGGGTGGTCCGCCTCGGTTAGATTCGCGCCGTGAACGACAACCAGACCACGAATGCAGTCACGTTGACCGACCGCGAGGGCGTCGCTTTGATCGTCATCGACGACGGCAAGGCAAATGCCCTGTCACACACGGTGCTCGATCAGTTGAACGAATGTCTCGATCAGGCCGCCGACTCGTCGGCGTTGGCGATCGCCGGTCGCCCGGGCCGATTCAGCGCCGGATTCGACCTCTCAGTCGTACAACAGGGCGTCGATGCGGCCTCTGAACTCATGGAGAAGGGTGCCAAAGTAGCGCTACGGCTCCACGAATGGCCCAAACCGCGTGTCATGGCGGTCACGGGCCATGCCCTCGCCATGGGGGCTGTGCTCCTCGGTTGTGCAGACGTGCGCATCGGCGCTGTGGGCGACTTCAAAATCGGATTCAACGAAGTGGGCATCGGCCTGCCCATGCCGGAGTTCGCGAACGAACTGATCAGAGGACGACTGGACCCTCGGCAGTTTCATCATGCAGTAGCGCTCGCACGCATATACAGCCCGACTGAAGCGGTCGACGCGGGGTTCCTCGACCGGGTTGTCGGTACCGACGAGGTCACTGGGACGGCAGTTGAAACTGCCAGTGAGCTTGCATCCCGTCTTGATCCCAAGGCGTTCGCAATCACCCGGGCAACACTGGACCGGGACCTGACCAAGCGCTTGCGTGGGCTCACAGGCGGTTGGGCGGACAACAGGTCCTGACCCGGGCGACCACCCGGTCCACCCCAGGGCCCATCATCAGATCCGTTCAACAGCGTCAGTTGTTGCGCGCCCTGTACCTGATCGGTGGTCGAGACCTGATCAGTAGTCGAGTTCGTCGCGGGGCGTGGCTACACAAGGCTCGAAGTGACAGACGTTTATGACCTTACCGTCGGGAGCGAAGAATGCTTCCTTCTGTTTCATCACCGCCGGCTGGCGACGCGGATCCTCATGGGGATCGCCACACGGCGGCAGGTCGACATCATCGTCGGACTTGCCAGCACACTGGTCGATCCACTCCGGAACCCATCTCGACGGTGATGTTGCCCTGAGGTGGCGCGAGCGTGCCGGAGTACCAGTAGAACAACGCCGATCCCGCGTGGGGGAACTTGGTTATCGGATCAAGGCCGTAGAAGAAGTCCGGCTCTGTTTCACCAATCTCGGCAGCGGTTCGGTCCGAGGCGGGAATGGCCACACCCTGAGGGGTGAGCGGCTTGAGGACACCCTCGGGTAGGACGGGCTCGTAGATCGGAATCTTGAGAGTGCGGGCGATGTTGTCCGCGGTGACCGTGGCAACCTGATGGTCCCCCCATGCCACGTCCATGATGATCTGGTGCGGTGGCGTGCGCTCGTAGGTGCGGTCGGTGAGATGTTGTACATACCCACTCGTTTCACCACGATCCCAGAGCATCTGTGCGATCCCGAACCAGATCTGACGCTCGAGCTCATCTGGATAGGAAGCCTTGAGGAATTCGAAGAACGGGTCGAAATCCACGCTGCGTTGCAGCAGCAGCGAGTAGTTCATCCCGGCGACACCGAGCACGGCATGGGTCCAGTCCTGCGCAACCGCGGTAACTGCGCCACCGAGGATCGCACCCTGTGAGTTTCCGTCCCAGTAGGCCTGGTCGTTGTTGAGGGCGATGCCGCCCTCGGTGGTGGCGAACTCCTTATCAGTACGGGAACCCGTTCACATTCACGAGGAGGCGCCCGAGGTACAGGTAGTTGAGGATCGCCTGCTGCAGGCGATCTGCCATCGCCGGGAACCCGTTCATGTTGCCAGCCACCTGGGCTGCGTATCCGGTGTCGCCGTCAGCCAGACCGATTGCGTCGGTTCCGCAGTAGACGGCGTTGATCTGCACTGCCGTCTCCTGGACGTGTGAGCTGCGTGACTTCCTCCGCTCCGCCGAGGAGGCCGTGACCGTAGACAACTGGCGTGGCCTCACCTTTCTTGATCGCCGATTCCGGCACGGTACAGATGAACCTGGCCTCGAATGTTCCATCCGCCGCCGGATCACCACCGGCATCGAAGTCCATCGTCGACCCGGGCTCGGTCCCGTTCAGGTACAGCGGAACCTGGTAGGTGCCGGAAACGATCTTTGCGATCCCCTTGCGAAGGGTCACGTCGTCGTTCGAGGAGGTCTGGACATCGTCGATGGTGTACTCGGGTGCACCACCGTTGAGCATGCCCATGGCGTCATCGCGCATCGAGAGCACATTGCCCGCGATGCTCTCGGGCGATCCCACCGGTGAACCACCAGGTCAGGTAGAGGTCGGCCCGATTCACACCATCTGCGGCGAGCGACGTGAACACCGTCTCGTACTCACTGCGCAGGGCCTCGAGCTGAGGCTTGTCGGTCCTGATGTTGTCGCGGATCGCCTTGAATCGCGATCGGAGGCTCCATCGCGGGACCGCCCTCGCCGTTGATGTTGCGTAGCACCACCGCGAAACGATGGGTCTCGGTGAGCGAAACGGCGGGCCTGATGATCAGTGACTGGTTTGCGGAGTCCTGTGCCCGTTGGTCCACTTCGGCCCAGTGGGGCACGAGTTGGCCGGAGTCCAGGTCGACCAGCGCCGTCGCCGATTCGGGCGTGACGGACACTCCGATGTTGCGCTCGGTCGGTAGGACGGTGCGTTCAGGGTCGAGACCGGGAACCACGACGATGATCGGGGTGGAGGGTGAGAAGCCGTCAAGGGAGTTCCAACCATCGAGGGATCCATCGGCGGTGGGGTCCCATGGCTCACCATCTGCGTTGGGCAGCTGACCCGCGGGGAAGTTGACCCTGCGCCCGGTTGCGGAGGACGTGTCGGGGACGGTGTTGAAGTCGCTCGGGAACGGCAACAGGCAACTGGCGGTGTCGATCATGTTGCAGCCCGCTGGCGAGCCATCCAATGCCGCGTCGAGTTGTTGTGACTCGACGCCCGTGAGGGCCCGTTCATCGGGTGGAGTTGCCGAAACGTCGCCCTCGGTCTCCTGGGCTGCTGTCGGGTTGCCCTTCTCGAGGTCCCCCGTGAACACCGGCGTCGGTGGCTCGGTCTTTACACAAGCCAGGGCAACAAGGGCCACGGTTGTGAGCAGTGCTGGAAGACGGAGTCGGGCGATCACGTGTGTCCTCTTGTGTCTGACGTACCCGTCCAGGTACTGGAGCGGGATCCGGACTGGATAAGAGCGGTCATATCCGGATGCGACCCTACCCCCTTGTGCACACTCGCCGAAAACCACTCGGCGCAGTTATCCGGAAACGGGTGTCGACCGCCACGGCGAAGCCCACCTCTGAAGGCAGGCCCCTCCGAGCCGGCCCCCCGAGATCACGGGGTGATCCGGTTCAGCCGCAGTTGGGCCAGGGACGCGTTCCGCGTTGACGCAACAACAGCAGAGCCCTGTAGTTCTGTTCGCCGGGCGAAGCGGCCGCGGGATCACCCGAACCGCCCATTGCGCCCCAGGTACGAACATCGAATTGGTAGGCACCCCGGTAGCGACCGCTGGCGCTGACGATGCCGTAGTTGCCACGACTCTCGCAATGACGGATCTTCGCAAGGGTGGCTGACTCCGAAGCGGTGGGGGAACCGAGGCCCGTGGATGCCCCACCCGAAGATCGAGGAGGGTCAACAGAAGGGGAGGCTGAACCTGTTGCTGAAGATCCTGGCGACAGGGCCTGCGACGGGACCTTGGTGGCCGTCGCTCCAGTCGCCTCGGCGCTGGTCACCGAAGCCTGCTGCGCGAGTCGTGTCGCTTCGGCCTGCTTCGCCGCCTCAGCGGCTCTGGCAGTGGCCAAACCGGCCTCTGCATCGCGTTCGAAGGCCTCTGCCTGAACGACGTCATCGAAGGCTGCTTCGGCCTCTGCGTTGGCGAGGTCGAGCCGACGCGCTGCCTCGACGCGCGAAGGATCATTGACGGCCTTCAATGCATTGAAGCGGTCCACCGCATCAGCCGCGTCCGCAGCGCTGGATCCGACGAGTTGCGTGTGCCATGCCACCTCGGCTCTCGAGTTGGGGTCGAGACTCGAAGAGACGAGTGCGCCCTGGCCACCATCGATGTAGGCAGCTACCGCGTACTCACGGACATCGGATCGGGCCTTGGCGAGATCATTGGTGATGCTGCGGGCGTCCGCAGACAACTTGTCGATCTCGCTGCGGATCGTTTCCTGTCGGGCCCGTGCCTCGGTCAGGCGTGAATCCGCCACCGAACGTGCAGCAACCGCATCAGCCAACTTCGCCTCTGCGGATTCCACCGAGGGTCGCGCTCCATCAGACTTGCTGGAGGTGGAACCCGAAGCGCCACCGGGTGCAGCGAGGAACAGCGCGAGACATGCCACGAGAGCGACCCCCGCACGCGTCACTGCGGACCGATTCCTGCGGGACACTGATTCTGGAGTGTTGCCCGCAGCTGCCACGACCGTGCTGTCCCGGGCTACTCGACTGGTTGTGATGGATCTCGGCATCTACCCGGCGTTCCTGTCGAGCCCGCTGTCCGAACGCCCTGACAGCTGGGCGAATCACATCGTTGTGACGATCGACGCGCAGTTTGTCATGGATCTGTCACAAATCCAATCCAGGAACCTCGAATCCGGCGTGGCCCATGGCACACCCCGAAGAAGTTCGGCAGCCGTCGGCAGCTGCTAACGGCGTCGGCGACTGATCACGAGAACGGCAACGACGATCCCGATGACAATCGCTGCGGCCACCGCCATACGGGTCGAGTTCGTCGGGGCGGCCCCGCCGGCGGGCGATGCTGCGCCCATCGGGGAAACCCGCTCTGGAGCGGAGGGCGCCCGCGGGGAGGGATCAGCTTTCTGATCTGGCTCCGAATCGCTGAGTGGACCAGCATCGGAAGGTGGTGAATCACCCGTCGGGGCAGGGTCAGCCTGGTCAGCGAGATCGATCAACGCCTCCACAGGCGCAGGTTCGTCGCCGTCCAGCGCGGGCTTCGGCCGCTTGGGATCATAAGCAGCCATCAGTACAACCCGGGAAGTGCCACAGCGAGATGGACGGCTCGACCTGATGTTTCCGAACGCTCCCGGCTGTTCTCGACGGTCGGAGCCTCCGGCAGGTCTCCCGGAGACGAGACGTCGGCGATGATCGGTTCTGAGCGATCTGGGGTCTCGACGGTCGGGTCCGGCAAGTCAGGCTCGGGCACAGTGATCGCCGGCGAGGCGAACACCTCCTCGACCAGCGCGTCGAACTCCGCAATCGCCTCGGTCGCACCGGAGCGTGTCAGAGCATGCAGGGGCACGGCCTGTGCCGATGCCTCGGCAACTGCAGCCCGCGACTTCACATGGGGATGCAACATCAGGTCGGGGTGTGACTCCTCGAGCTGTTCCGCCCAGTAGGTGGCGTCGCGGGTACGGCCCACGCGGTTCACCACGATACCGGCCACTTCCGGGGACCCGCCGCGACGAGCCGCTATGCGTTCACAGTTCCGCAGGATCTGTTCCACACCATCGGAGCTCCACGCCGCCGGCTCTGTGACCACCACCACCCGGTCGGAGGCGAAGAGCGCGTTCACCGTGAGAATGCCGAGCGACGGCGGGCAGTCGATGATCACCTCATCGAAACGCTCCGGGAGTCCGACGAGCGCGGTGGCGAGCCGATCCTGGGCTCCGATCACATCACTCACGAGTTGGTGTTCGACCTGAGCCAGCGCCGGCGACCCGGGGACAACGCAGGGAACCTCCGCGAGCGAACCCGCATCCCATCCCGCAGGCACGACGGCGGGCTCTGCCGACGAGGTCCGGTCCTCGGCCAGCACCCGATCGATGGTGAGCCGGGCATCCCATATTCCCAGGCCGGTGGTTGCGTTGGCCTGCGGATCCAGGTCCACCAGGAGGACAGACCTTCCCATTGAACCGAGAGCGGAGGCGAGTCCCAGGGCGATGGTCGTCTTGCCGACCCCACCCTTCTGGTTGACCACTGCGGTGACGCTCATGGCACAGACGCTAGTTGGTCGACCAAAGCCATGAACCGATGCTCACGTCGACCCGGCGTCATCGTCGCCGTAACGGTACAGATCCGGCTCCACGTACATCGGGCCGACCTGGGGCACCGCAGCGCGCACCCGGGTCTCGAGGGAATCAACTGCGGCGGCGATCCCCGGCACGTCCAGATCGTGTCGCGAACTCGACCTTGAGTGCCACCAGGACCTCCTCGGGACCGAGGTACTGGGTGCGGTCGTGGATGAGGCGAACCACCGTGTGATCATCCTCCGCTGCTTCGCGAATGGTCGCCCTCGTCACCTCGGGACA
Organism: uncultured Microthrixaceae bacterium; assembly: GCA_963805905.1. Taxonomy (GTDB): domain Bacteria; phylum Actinomycetota; class Acidimicrobiia; order Acidimicrobiales; family Microtrichaceae; genus JAMLGJ01. The sequence goes on along the minus strand of CAWDVV010000001.1, from coordinate 217,204 downwards.
CACCCTCACCGATCAGGAGGCTCTTCATCTCGATGCACAGGAACACCGCGATGACGCCCAGTACGACTCCGATGAAGATGGAGCCGATTCCGTCCCACACTCCGTTACCGGTGATGATCGAGACCGTGATGGCGCCCGTGGCCACGACAAGGCCGAGCACGGCTCCGGTGTCCTCGAGGAGGACCACGGGTAGCTCCGGCACCTTCGAGGTGCGTAGGAAGTGCCACCACGAAGAGGACCCTCGAAGTGTCGAGGACTCCTTGACCGCGGTGCGCAACGACGCACCTTCGAGCACGACTGCGAGACCCAGTATCGACAGGGCGACTGCGGGCGACTTGATGGCCTCGGGATGCTGGATCTTGTGGATTCCCTCGTAGATGGCGAAGAGGGAACCCAACGCGAACAGCACCACCGCGACGACGAAGGACCAGAAGTAGCGCTCGCGTCCGTAACCGAAGGGATGGTCCTCGTCCGCACCGCGTCGGGCATTGTGACCACCCAGCAACAGCAATGCCTGATTCCCGGTGTCGGCAACCGAGTGGATCGCCTCGGAGAGCATCGACGAAGCACCGGTTATGAGGAACCCGACGAATTTCGCGATCGCGATCGCACCGTTGGCCAACAGAGCGGCAACGACCGCTTTGGTACTTCCATTCGTAGCCACGTCGACTCCAGGGTTGCGGCGTGCACAATCAACAGCGGTGCAACGAACCCTCGACGATAGATGCCCGGCACGTCTCCCCGGGCCCTCATGGGTGAGCCGGGTGGTGACAGGTCATTCGGCGCACGTTCTGCAACAATTCCCCGGTGCCTGAGCTGCCCGAGGTGGAAACCATCCGTAGACAGCTCGAACCGGCAATCGTCGGTAGGAAGATCACCGATGCCTGGGGTTTCGACTCGCCGAAGTTCTCTCGCTCGGTGGCAGCTACCGGTGCCCGCATCGTGGCTCTCGACCGCAGGGGCAAATACCTGATCGCTGATCTGGACAGGACCGTCGCACCCTCACAGACGTTCACCACCCAACAGCTGGTGGTTCACCTCGGCATGACGGGACGCCTGGCCGTGTGCGCAGGCGACTCCACTCCCGCGGGAACCTCGAGTGCCCACCTGCGGGCATGGTGGGCACTCGAGGACGGAACCTATCTCGGGTTGTGGGATCCCCGCCGTTTCGGGCGGGCGACCGTCGTCAACGACGGGGATTACGCCGAATTGCCGACCCTCGCTCACCTAGGACCCGAACCCTTCTCCGAGGATTTCACCCCGCAGAGCCTTCGAAGCGCACTGAGTGGGCGCAAGGCGCTGAAGACGGCGTTGATGGACCAGCGTGCCGTCGCCGGTGTGGGAAACATCTACGCCGATGAAGCACTGTGGCTCTCCCGCATTCGACCCGGCACCCGTCGGCTGGGAAACCAGCGCTCAAGGGCACTGCACACCGCCATCGTCGAAGTGCTGCAACACGCTGTCAGCGATGGTGGAACCACCCTGCGCGACTACCGAGACGCCGGCGGGTCAGAGGGCTCCCACCAGAAGCGCTTGCTCTGCTACGGCCGAGCAGGACTGCCGTGCATGCGCTGTGGACGGCCCTTGTCGCGCACAGTTCTGGACGGTCGTGGCACGACGTGGTGCCAGGTCTGCCAGACGTGACGAGAACCGTCACAATTATCCCGCAAAATCCTGTGAGGGTCTTGCGCGACCGGTACCCCACTGTGATAGTTTGCAATCGCGTTACGAACACCCCCTTCTCCTCTCGCCCTCCCAGAATGTCCACCGACAGGTTCTACGCCCGGCACCGCACCGGCGTGAACCGCTAGGAATGACAACGCCGCCCATGTCATACCGTCATACAGCGTTTGCAATTATCGCCTCAGCGAGCCTTCTGGTCGTCGTGGCACCGAGCGCCTCCGCAGCCCGGTCCGACGACGGATCGAGCCTCTCCGAGCTCCAGGCCCGCCGCAGCGAGGTCCGCTCGAGCAAGGCGGCGAAGGCATCCAAGGTGAATGCACTCAAGGCCACCGATGCCGAGGTCGCCGGGGCACTCAATGCCCTCTCTGCGCAGGTGTCGGCCCAACAGGACAAGGTCGAAGAAGCCGAACGCGTCCTGGGCAAGGCCGAAGAGGACCGCGCCGCCGCCGAGGCCGCTCAGGCACAGGCTCAGGCTCAACTCGATCAGTTGCGCAACGACATCAAGGCCTCGGCGGTCGAGGCCTACGTCAACATCGGTAGCGCCGATCCCACTGCATCCGCCGCATCCGCCGACATGAACGAGGCGGTCAACAAGCGGGTGCTCCTGGATTCTCGAGCCACGCGCAGCCAGGACCTCGTCGAGAAGTTCCGCGCGACCCAGGAAGACCTCGAGCTGCAACGCCAGGCGAAGGCCGAGGCAGAGGAGCGAGCGACCACCCAACGCAAGGCCGTGAAGGATCACAAAGCGGAGCTCGACGCCTCGTACGCCAAGCAACAGAAGTTCTCCGACGAGGTGGACGCCCGCCTCGATGCCGCGCTGTCAGAAGCTGCGGCGTTGGCAAACCTCGATGCGGGACTGAGCCAGCAGATCACCTCCAAACAGGCGGCGATCGCCAAGGCACAGGCCGCCCAGCGAGCAGCACAGGAAGCGCGGGCTGCGAAGCTCGCAGCTTCACAGAAAGCTGCCGGCGGAGCCACCGGATCGAGTGGGTCGAGTTCCAGCGCCGGCTCGAACAGCTCCGGCGGTGGGGGCAACTTCACACCACCGAAGATCACTGGGTCAGGCAGCATCGTCAGCGTGAGTGGTATTCGGGTTCATCAGTCGATCGCCGGCAATCTGGCGTCGCTGTTGAGTGCTGCGGCGGCCGACGGCATACACCTCTCGGGCGGCGGCTACCGGGACCCGTCGGGGCAGATCGCGGTGCGCAAGAACAACTGCGGCACCTCCAACTACGCGATCTACCAGATGTCTGCATCCTCATGCAGGCCGCCGACCGCCCGGCCCGGCACATCCATGCACGAACAGGGCCTCGCCATCGACTTCACCCAGGGCGGGCGCACCCTCACGAGAGGCAGCTCCGGATTCCAGTGGATGAGAGCCAACGCAGGACGGTTCGGATTCCAGAACCTGCCCTCGGAACCCTGGCACTGGTCCACCAACGGGCGCTGATCCAGCTGGATCCCAGGCGCTACCGCGGTGGGACCGGGCCCCCACCATCGCCCGGGTCGAACATCTCCGCAGCGAGTGCCTGATCGGCATAGACCACCTTGTCGCCGCCGAGTTCCTTTGCTCGTAGGAGCCCCGCATCTGCAACACGGAGGATCTCGGCGACACTGTGGCCCACTGATGAGTGGGTGACCCCGAACGAGCACGTGAACGGCTGCACGGACGCCACCGCCACCGCAGACGCGAGCGCCGTGCGGAGCCTCTCGATCGCCTCGATCGAGCCCTGTACGGACATGTCGGGGTACACGACCACGAACTCCTCGCCCCCCACCCGCGCCACCATGTCGTGGCCTCGCACGTTCTCCTGCATCACCCGGGCGAAGAGTTGGAGCGCCCGGTCGCCCGCCTCATGACCGAAGCTGTCGTTGAGAGACTTGAACTTGTCGAGGTCGCCGAGGACCGCGACGAAGCTCCTGCCACCCTCGAGCATCTTGTCGAGCGCGGTCTCGAGCGACCGGCGATTGGCCAGCCCGGTGAGGCCGTCGGTCGAAGCCTCGGCGCGTGATGACTCGAGTGCGCGCAACGCTCCGAGCCGTGCACCGACCTGGCGGGAAAGGTCCGAGAGTCGATCCACCACCTGGGGCCCGGGCGGATAGCGGTCCTGACCGGACGCGTGGATGACCCCCGCACTGTGACCTTCCACTGCGACTGGAACGCACACTGCAGAACACGGGCCTCCGGGCCGACCCCGGAGGTGAGGGCACGCGTTGATCGCCTCCGAACTGTCGGTGATGACGACCTGACCCCGCCTGATCGACAAACAGTCGTCGCTCTGTGCGACCGAACATCCGGGTGAGCCCGCGGCTGCGTTGACAGCCACCTCGGCGAGTTCGTGCGACGAGTTCGCAGGGGCCATGAGAAGTTCGCTCGGGTGCTCGTCATCAACGAGCTCCAGCGCACGCGAGACAACCTGGTACACCTCTCGCTCTGTCCGGGCCAGGTCCAACGCATCGAGGATCTGACGACTCTCGGATCCCCATCGCGCCTCACTCACGAGCCGATCGGTGGTGGCCGACACATTCGTGCCAGCGGTCTCGAGCGCCACTGCCACAGGAACGAGCGGTCCGACTGTTGGAGCTGACACGCGGTCCGCCGGTTCTCCGGCAGCGAGTCTCAATGCGACCTCTCGCAACTCGACCACGGGCTCGTCGATGTCGCTACGGAGCCGGCGCAAGGTAACCGTTGCACCCCACACGCCGCCTCCCAGCCCGACGATCACCGCCAGCAGTGCGAACAACAACAACGACTCATCACTGATCACGATGCCGAGCGCCACCAACGCGCCCAGCAACGGAAGGCCGGCAGCCAGGGTGGCCGGCACCATGATGAGCGACCGGGCGCTCCTAGCGGCCCGAGTGAGCGTCGGATCATCAGGGCCCTGCAACCAGGGCGGTGTCGACGTACGCCCGCGATCCGAGCGCCCGGCGGCGTCGGGCCGAGCGGTGCGGGATCCCGGAGCACCCGAAACCGAACCGTTGCGACCGGGACCCGGCCCATTTGACCCCGTCGGGCCGGATGCACCCCGGCGATCCACGACAGGGGTCTCCCGAATCGAAGTGGTCGTACCGGGCACCGGTGCCCCGTCAGTCGGTGTGGACCCGGAGCGTTGACTCTCCTCGTCGGTGCTGTCGCCATCCGGCGCATGCTCGGGCACAGTCGGAAATGGAGTCACCCATGGCATCCCGGCACCACGCGAACTACGCACGCCCGATGCCCCCAGCATTCGGTACTCCTTCACGACGTGACCTTACTCAATCCCGAGCGGCCCGATGGCACACGAGCACGGGATCCGACGGTCCGAACGGGTTCGGACCGTCGCGTGCTGCACACCACGGGAAGCAATCGCCGGACACACCGAATTGCCGCGGACAGTGGGCAAAAGAACCCAGCGCGCCAACTTCTACTGGTTTGTGTCGTGTGTCATTGAGTATGGTTCCAAAACCTGCCTTCAGGTGGGATACCCGTCCAGGGCGTTGGCGGGAGCATAGCTACGTGCGTTCAGGAGAGGGCGCGGCGGGACACTTCCGTCGCCGATTCGGACAGGGGTAAGACATGGCATCGCTTGGATCTAAAGGGGAGGCGCCCGAGCGTCACTCCCGTGGACGCCGCATTCGATGGGCCTTCGCGGCTGCCGCTCTGCTCTCGGCGGTGATGGTCGTCGGCGCGCAGTCTTCCGGCGCCGCAACGACCAAGACCTTCAACGCCTCCTGCAAGGGAGCCGACGCCGGATCGGCCAAGTTGCTGGGCCTGATCGGCAGCGGCACGCTCGTCGCTCCGATCACCTCGGTCACCGATGCACCATCTTTCGTGGAGCCCGGACAGACCGACGTCGGGTTCACCGTGAAGTGGTCACTCAACCTGGATGCCCAGTTGGCCACCACCGCGGCAGGTGTGGCCAAGAGCGTTGACGTATCCAACGTGAAGACCGCAATTGCCATTGATGGTCCAACATCCAGCGCGGGCAGCCTCCCGGTCGCGTTCCCGCCGCAGAGTTTCCCGCTGGTGGCCAACAAGCCGATCAGTTCTTCATTCCCTCCGGTCAGCGGCACCCTCAACGACATCGGCAATGGCGGCGTGATCAAGCTCAAGTCCACCACGCTGACCTTCACCATCCAGCTCAAGGGCGTGTCCGCTGCTCTGGCCAGCGTCGCGGGTGGGCCCATCAACCTCACGTGCAGCACCGGAGCGACTCTGGCTTCGATCCCGGTGAAGATCGCCGGGTCACCCGACATCGTCCAGCCGATCGAGATCCCCACTGTTGCCGGCCAGTCCACGACCGTTGATGTGCTGGGCGACTACGTCACAAACGGAACGACGAAGGACGGAGTCGAGCGTCCTGTCGATGCCTCGAGCCTCAAGGTCATCGAGGGCGATGCGCAGGTGGTCGACGGCAAGCTCGTCGCCACGGCCCCGCCGGCAGGTCAGTCCGCTGACATCACTTTCGGAGTCTGCGCGGGGACCGCCGAGATCGCGGCGGCAGACCCGGGAAGCAGCGAGACCCAGGAGATCAAGATCTTCTTCGACCCGGTGAATCAGGGTGGGAAACGCATGATGGCGGTTCAGTTCGGTTTCACCGCTCCTGCGCCACTGCCACCTGAGGGTGCGGCACCCCCCGAAGCCACCGGAGACGGAGCGGCAACCGAGGCGGCGGCAACCGACGCCGCCGCCGATCCTGCGGGCGGAAACGCCGCAGCCGAAGGCGATGCGCCGACGGCCGAAACGGTCGGCCAACCCCTGTGGACCGCGCGCAACATAATCACCGGCCAGTGGGAGACGGGGCCCGTGCCTCAGCCGTGGGCCGACAACGTGAACAACTACGCGATCTTCTCACGGTTCGACTACCCCACAGCGGCCATGGTCCAAACGGCACTGGAATCGGTGCCGTCGATCGGCCCGGGCAACGTGGAGGTCACCCAGGGGGCGATCACCCACGTGGAAAAGCCACCGTTCGAGGGATTCGATGCCTACCAGCAGAACGTTCTCAACGGCCTCTTCGGAGACCTGCAGTACACCCCCTATACGGTGAAGTTCAAGGGCGCTCTGGCCAACCGGGCAGTGGGCAACATCACCACCCCCGACGTGTATGCGTTCCTTCCACTGTCGATCAAGGAAGGCCTCACCGGCCTCCTCGGTGGTGGAGCTGACGGCGGCGAAGGTGGCGGCGAGAGTACCAAGACCCCGATTCCCGGGGCCGACGGCGTTCCCGATCTGCCGCCTCCGGCCGGACCGATCGATGGTGACGCTGCCACCTACCTCAAGTACCTCCAGGGGCAGGTCAACTCACAACCGGTCTTCTCCCCGGAATGGGTTGCTTCGATCTCGCTGTTCTTCAAGGTGCTCGGTGAGAACCCGACCGCTCTGATCGATCTCAACTTCGCAACGGCTCTGATCGATCTGGTGTTCCAGAAGCCACCAGAAGTCAACGAGATCGAACCCGGCGAGGATCCGACGCCTGCACAGATACAGGAACTCTGTTCACAGGGCGTCGTGACATTGACGTCGGCAACGGTGGCGTCAGAAACGACCGTACCTACCGACGTCCAGGCCAACACCGCCGTCAAGATGAGCGTCACAGGCTGATCTGGCGGGACCAGGAACGAACTGCAGTATTCGGGGGCACCGCATTCGAGCGGTGTCCCCGAATCGCTTTTGCACACTTCCCGGATCCGGAGCTTTTCTGACGGGTCGTCAGAAAGCAGTATCCTCGCACGCCGTGGCAACACCGCGAAGCTCCCCGGATCCACTGGCCGGACCATCAGAGACTGAATTCCGCACCGAAGTCCGCGAATGGATGACCGAACACCTGCGGGGCGACTTCGCGGTACTGCGTCACCGGGGGGACCCGGCGACGAACATGCCTTCGTGCCCGAACGCATGGCCTGGGAGCGAGAGCTCGCCACCGGCGGATGGACCGCTGTCGGGTGGCCCACCGAGCACGGGGGCCGCGGGCTGCCGCTGCACCTCGAAGTGGCCTTCCACGAGGAGTACGCGCGCGCCGGTGGCCCCGGCCGTGCCGGGCTGATCGGTGAGGGTCTCCTGGGCCCCACGCTCATCCACTTCGCGGCCGAGCCCCTACAACAGCGGTTCCTGCCTGGCATTCGGACGGGCAATGAGTTCTGGTGCCAGGGATACTCGGAGCCGAACGCTGGATCTGACCTCGCGAATGTGTCCACCAGGGCCCGCCTCGTGGGCGACGAATGGGTCATCGATGGCCAGAAGGTCTGGACCTCACTCGCACAGTGGTCGGACTGGTGTTTCGTGGTGGCCCGCACCGAGGAGGGTTCGGTGCGCCACCACGGGCTCTCATACCTCCTGGTGCCCATGGACCAACCGGGCATCGAAGTGCGTCCGATCCGCCAGATCACCGGAACCGCCGAGTTCAACGAGGTCTTCTTCGATGGCGCCCGAACGCCGGCCGACCTCATCGTGGGCGAACCGGGTGAGGGTTGGAAGGTGGCGATGGGAACCCTCGCATTCGAGCGTGGGGTCCTGACGCTGGGCCAACAGATGGCGTTCCAACGCGAACTGGACCACATCATTGCCAGCGCCAAATCGACCGGCCGTTGGGATGATCCGGTGCTGCGTGACCGCATCGTGGAACTTGTTGCGAGGGTGCGGATCATGCGCTGGAACGCGACCCGGGCACTACGCACGGATGCGGCTGCGCAACTCCCGCGTGAAGCCATGATCAACAAGCTCTACTGGGCGAGCCTCCATCGCGACATGGGAGAGGTGGCCATGGATGCGCTCGGCAGCTGCAGCGATGCTCACCCGCTATTCGGCAGCAGATGAAGGGCGACGCCGGCGACGATGAGATGTCGCCCGACCACAAGCTGTTCTTCTTCAGCCGTTCGGACACCCTCTACGGCGGAAGCAACGAGATCCAACGCAACGTGATCGGCGAACGGGCACTCGGACTACCCCGCGAACCCCAGATGACACTCCCGTAGACGAGTGTGAACCCACCATGACCCAGAGGACGACATGAGCGACCAGCCCCGCGATCCAGAAACGGACGATCCGCCACCGGTGACCCGCCAACCCACGCCCACGGAACCACCGGGGCGCGAGCTCCTCGCGGGCCGCCGCGTGGTGATCACGGCGGCCGCGGGTTCGGGAATCGGCGGCGCGCTCGCTCGACGCTGCCATGATCGAAGGCGCTCAGCTCACGATCTCCGATGCACATGAGCGCCGCCTCGGCGAAACGGCTGACGCCCTGGAAGCCGAGTTCGGTTCGCGGCCTGCCACCTTCACCTGCGATGTGACCGACGAAGACTCGGTGCAGGCGCTCGTTGCGGGTGCCATCGATTCCATGGGTGGGTACGACGTCTGGATGAACAACGCCGGCCTCGGCGGCAACGGACTGCTCACCGAACTCACCGACGACCAGTGGGCCAAGGTGATCGACGTCACGCTCAACGGAACGTTCCGGTGCCTGCGGGCGGCGCTGCCCCACCTCTACGAACAGCGCTCCGGTGCGGTGGTCAACAATGCCTCGGTGTTCGGTTGGCGTGCCCAGGAACGCCAGGGCCACTACGCCGCGGCCAAGGCGGGGGTCATGGCACTCACCCGCACCGCTGCTGTCGAGGCGGCCGAGCACGACGTCCGGGTGAATGCGGTGTCGCCGAGCCTCGCCATGCACCCCAACCTGGCCAAGGTCACGCCTCCCGGGCTGCTCGCCGAACTGGAAGCTGCCGAGGCATTCGGACGGGCGGCCGAACCATGGGAGGTCGCCAACGTGATGGTCTTCCTGGCGAGCGACCTCTCGAGCTACATGACCGGTGAGGTGCTGGCCGTGTCGAGCCAACACCCATGACAGGACCACAGACCACCACCGTTGCCAACCCCGGCGACCTCTTGGATCTCGTCGGTACGCACCTCGGACCCACCGACTGGACAACGCTCACCCAGGAGCGCATCGGTCTCTTCGCCGATGCCACCGGCGATCACCAGTGGATCCACACCGACGTCGAGCGGGCCACCGCCGAATCACCCTTCGGCGGGCCGATCGCCCATGGCTACCTGACGCTGTCGCTGGTCAACCTGTTCCTGCCCGAACTCGTCGACGGTCGAGGAGTTCTCCGCGGGGCTCAACGTGGGTCTCGACAGGTGCGCTTCCCGAGCACCGGTACCCGCCGGGTCGACGGTGCGGGCACGGGGCGAGGTGCGTCTCCGCCGAAGAGATCAAGGGCGGGGTCCAGGTCGTGGTGCGGGTGACCGTCGAGGTCGATGGCTCCGACAAGCCGGCCTGCGTGGCCGACACCGTCAGCCGCTTCCTGCCCTGAGGACACGGGCGGCAGCCCGATCGCGGTCGGGTTCTCGGGGAATGATCCCCATTGATGACCTGCCAGCCGCGCCGGTAAACACGTGGTAGCGGTCGAGTTGCAAGGCCAATACGGGCAACCTGGAGGAACCATGCGAAACACTGTGAAAATTGCGTTCATTGCGACTATTGCCCTTGGGTCGATGGCAGTGGCCGGCTGTACGAGTCCTCCCGGCGGTGGAGGTGGTGGCAACACACCGACGCCCGGGTGCTTCGAGGTCGACATCCTCCCGGGCACTCTCATTCGCCACAAGGTCGAAGGAACGCGCTACTGGGTCTATGCGGACGGATCCTGCACGACCACCCCTGTGAACGGCCCGTTCAGTCTCATCTACACGCCAAACTTCACCACCACCGAACAGGAAGTGCAGGACTACTGCGACGTCCTCAATCAGCCCGGGACCACGACCGGGTATCACGCCGGAGCCGCGTGGGTTCCGGAACAGCGGGGCTGGATGACCTGCCTACCCATCTGAGGTCCGAGATGGCCCCGGAGGATACCCATCGGTAACCTCTGGGGTCACCGGGCCGGCACCACGGTCGGACCCGGTTGATCTCGTACCGACCAAGAGGGAATCCCCATGCCTGAAGCAGTCATCGTTGCCACCGCCCGCACCCCGATCGGACGGGCCGGAAAGGGCTCGCTCAAGGACATCCGGCCCGACGACCTGTCGGCCATCGCCATCAAGGCTGTCCTCGGCTCAGGCCCCGGGCCTCGACGAGGCAGACATCGAGGACGTGCTGTGGGGTTGCGGCCAGCCGGCCGGCGAGTCGGGCCACAACATCGGCCGTGTTGCGGGGCTGCTCGCCGGACTGCACGGTGTCCCCGGCGTGACCGTCAACCGCTACTGCTCCTCGTCACTCATGACGATCCGCATGGCCGCCCATGCCATCAAGGCAGGCGACGGCGACGTGTTCATCGCAGGTGGAGTCGAGACCATCAGCCGCAACATGGCCGTCGGCCAGCTCGCCGACGGCCCGAAGAACCCGCTGTTCGCGGATGCCGAGGCCCGCACCGCCAAGCGTGCCGAAGGTGGTGCACCCACCTGGGAAGCACCTGCCGGCCTGCCTGACATCTACATCGCCATGGGCCAGACCGCCGAGAACGTCGCCCAGTACGAGAACGTGAGCCGCGAGCGTCAGGACGAGTTCGCCGTCTTGAGCCAGAACCGGGCCGAAGAGAGCCTGAACTCGGGCTACTGGGAACACGAGATCACTCCGGTCGACACCCCTGACGGCACCGTGACCAAGGACGACGGAATCCGCCCCGGAACCACCCTCGAGAAGGTCAGCAGCCTCTCCCCGGTGTTCCGTCCCGACGGCACCGTGACCGCCGGCAACGCCTGCCCGCTCAACGACGGTGCCGCCGCTGTGATCGTCATGAGCGACACCAAGGCCAAGGCGCTCGGCCTCACCCCACTGGCCCGCATCGTGTCGTCGGCCGCAACGGCCCTCAACCCCGAGATCATGGGCATGGGGCCCGTCGAGGCGAGCCGTAAGGCTCTCGTCCGCGCCGACATGTCGATCGACGACATCGACCTGCGTGGAGATCAACGAGGCATTCGCTGCCCAGGTGATCCCGTCGGCCGCGCAGCTCGGCGTGGAGTGGGACAAGCTCAACACCCGCGGCGGCTCGATCGCTCTGGGGCATCCATTCGGCATGACCGGTGCCCGCATCATGACCACGCTGATCCACAACCTCACGGAGTCCGACGCCACCTTCGGCCTCGAGACCATGTGCGTCGGCGGCGGCCAGGGCATGGCCATGGTCGTCGAACGCCTGAACTGATCCACCCGACCGGGCCCGCGCCTCAGCTTCCTGGCCCGCAGTACGGAACCCACAGGAGCCGTCCCTCTCACAGGGACGGCTTTTGTGCGTTCGGCGTCGCTGGTATCGTTTCTGCATAGCGCGTACCCGCAGGGACGCGACCGACCCAAGGAGACCATCGTGCGTCGTCGCATGTTCCTCGGCAAGATCCACCGTGCCACCGTCACCCAGGCCGACCTGGAGTACGAGGGGTCGGTGACGATCGACAAGGACCTTCTCGACGCCGCAGGAATCCTCGCGCACGAAGAAGTCCAGATCTGGAACATCACCAACGGCAACCGTCTGGCAACCTACGCGTTCGAGGGTCCCCGCGGATCGGGCGTCGTATGCATCAACGGCGCTGCCGCACATCTGATGAACCCGGGCGACATGGTCATCATGGCCACCTTCGGCGAGATGGATACCGAAGAAGCCGAGACCCATGTCCCCAAGGTCGTGTTCGTCGACGACGCCAACCGCATCACCGGCACGGGTGCCGAACGCCCCGGTCCGATGATGCCCCGCCACCTCGATGATCCGGGCATCCTCAACTGAACCCACACTCTCACTGAACCCACACTCTTCTGGGTGTTCTGTTCAGGCGAGTCCGAGTTCCCCGGCCACGGATCGGGCCTCGTCAACGCGCTCCAGAACGTGCTGGAACACCGCGGCACGTCTCGAGAACACCTCGACGAGATCCAGGCCCTCGCGTCCCGCGTAGCCGGTGGGACCACTGCGTGAAACCGAGGCAACCATCGCGGCCGGCATCCACACGAAGCGCAACGCGGCGACACACATCGCCAGCCGCGCCCAGCGCAGGTCGTGGGACCAGCCTGAAGCCTCCAGGCCGGACGCGTAGGCCTCCCAGACCTCGCTATCGAGCTCCCCGTAGGACTCGGCGGCGAAGTAGTGTTCGAGCATCGACTCGGCGACCAGTTGGCCGGGATCCTCGCCCACTGCGCCGAGGCCGGCAAAGGACCAGTCCAGGAGTACCGGCGTGGGCGGTGCCATCGCACCCCACCGATTGCCCGGGTCCGAAGGTCGATCCGAGCCCGACGGACCCGCACCGGATGGATGGGCCATGATCACGTTCCGGGGTCCGACGTCCAGGTGGCAGAACGTCCGTGGGCATGCCGCCAGCACACGACGCCACCGGGGCAACTCGCAGAGCAACCCTCCGTAGCGTCGCCGGAGCTCATCCCGCGCGTCGCCGAAGCCCTCGATGACCACCGGATGGTTCCAGACTGCCGCATCCGGGCCCGCTGGCCCACTCAGAACGGTCGCGTCGAGATAGCCGCCCGGTCCCGGCGGTCGACTGGAGGCGTAGGACCAGAGCCATTCACGCGAACCGGATGTGAAGCCACGGGGTTCGCCAGCCTCTTCGAGTGCAGGAGATCCACCACACGCCGCCTGAGCACGACCGAGTTGGTATGCCGCGGCACCCAGATCCTCGATCGTCGGCGCGTCACCGGACGGTTCTGGAATGTCCTCCAGGTAGAGCACCTCGATGCCGTCGGTCGGGACCACGTGTCCTACCAGCGCGGGCGCCCTCAAGAAGGGCTCGAACGCACCGACGGCTCTCGAACCGTACGCATCAGCCTCTCGACGCCAGTAGTTCCAATGCGCCGGGTTGGCGCCGGCCGCCCAGTGGTCGACGGTGACCGGAGCGTCGCGCGCGAGGACCTTGCGCACGACCGTGGAGCCGTCTTCGAGCGTGAGCCGCTCGACGGTGACCGTGGCGGAGTTGTTGGGGTTGAACACCAACTGCTCGACGGCCACCGGCGGGGCGAGACGCAGCGCGGCGGCCTCGTCACCTCTGGCAGCATCGTTCAGCAGTTCCACGTGACTAAAGCCCCAAACTTGGAGGACAGACCACGCTCAGCGTGCTGAGAACTCCAAGTTTCACGGTTGAGTCGGCCAGCGCACCAAGTTTCACGGTTGAGTCGGCCAGCGCACCAAGTTTCACGGTTGAGTCGGCCAGCGCACCAAGTTTGGCAGGCAGCGGCAGCCGGAGCGTTCAACTCGCGCCGTAGACCGGCGTCGGATCGGCCGCTTCGTCGAGCAGACCTTCCACGACGGCCGTGAGCTCCTCGGGCTCCCAGCGGGCTCCCTTGTCGATACGCGGACCATGGTTGTAACCCTCGGCCAGGCCGACGATCCCGCCCTCGACCTCGAAGACCCGGCCGGTCACGCCAGCTGATTCCGGCGAGGCCAGCCACACAACCAGCGGGGAGACGTTCGCCGGGTCCATCGCGTCGAAGGCGTCCTCGTCGACGTCGGCCATCATGTCTGCGAACGCCTCCTCTGTCATCCGGGTGCGCGCTGCGGGTGCAAGTGCGTTGGCCGTGACCCCGATCCGGCCCAGTTCGGCCGCCTGGACCAGGGTCATGGATGCAATCGCCCCCTTGGCCGCGCTGTAGGCAGCCTGCGCTATGGAACCCATCAAGCCTGCTCCCGATGAGGTGTTGATGATCCTTGCATCATTCGTCCCGCCCGCCTTCGAGCGTCCACGCCAATAGGCGGCGGCGTGTCGAGAGGGTGCGGCGTGTCCGATCACGTGAACCCGCAGGACCGCCTCCCATTCCGCGTATTCAGAGTTCACGAACATGCGGTCACGCACGATCCCCGCGTTGTTCACGACTGCGTGGAGACCGCCGAAGGAGTCGATAGCCAGCTGCACCATCTCACCCGCGGAGTCCCAATCGGCGACATCGTGGCTGGAGGCGATAGCCGACCCTCCTGCGGTGGTGATCTCATCGACCACCTGTTGGGCCGGTGTGTCCGAGGGGTCGCTACCGTCCTGGGCAACGCCGAGGTCATTCACCACCACCGAAGCTCCCGCACCGGCGAGTGCAAGGGCATGGGCGCGACCCAGCCCCCTGCCAGCACCTGTCACGATCACCGAACGTCCGTCGCAGATTCCCATGCCAAGAATCTGACACTCCGTCAGGTCATGGGCAAACCCGGTACCCTCTGGCAACCGCCGGCGGGCCCGATCGAACATCCTCGATCGACCATCATCGACGAGACCCCAACCGACCGGCTCAGACGGAGGAGACGTCGATGCGTTTCGGGATAACCATGTTCGCCACCGACAGATCGATCGGTGTTCCGGAGTTGGCTCTTGCGGCCGAGCAACGCGGATTCGACTCCGTGTGGATCCCCGAACACACCAATATCCCGATCTCCAGGTTCACCCCACCACCCACGGGCGAGGACGAACTGCCCGAGGAGTATCGCCGTTCGGTGGACCCGCTCGTGGCACTTGCTGCCGCAGCGACCATCACCTCCACGGTCCATCTGGGCACGAGCGTGTTGCTTCCGGCCCAGCGTGAACCGATAGTGACTGCAAAGGCCCTCGCGACGTTGCAGAACCTCTCGGGTGGACGCCTCGAACTGGGAATCGGGTTCGGTTGGAACCGAGACGAGATAGAACAGCACGGAGTCGATTTCGGTCTCCGCCGCGCTGTAACACGCGAGCACGTCCTCGCTATGAAAGCACTTTGGACCGAGGACGAGGCGAGTTTCCACGGCGAGTTCGTCGAATTCGAACCGACATGGTCGTGGCCGAAGCCCGAGGTACCCATACCCGTTCTCCTGGGTGGGAGCGGCGGTCCGAAGCTCATGGAGCAGCTCGTCGAGTACGCCGATGGCTGGCTGCCGATCGGAGGCGGGGGGCTGACCGAGGGCATACCCCGGTACCACGAGCAACTGCAGGTCGCCGGTCGCGACCCAGATTCGGTACGTGTGATCCCGATCGGATCGCACCCGGATCCGGAGAAGATCGCCCACTTCGAATCGATCGGCGTGGACGAGTGCGTTTTCCGCGTCGAATCAGCCCCGCCTGCCGAGGTGCTGACTACCCTTGACGACCAGGCCGCACTCGTGCAATCGCTGCGATGAGATGAACACGAACCCGTGGTCGGGACCCCTGAGCCAGAGGTGAGGCAATGCGCAACATGAGTAGCTCGGATCACCTTGCGGGTGAGCCCGACGAACCAACCGATGGATTCAGGCTCACCCCCCGACACATCTTCGGTGGGGTCATCGCGCTGGTGTTGCTCGTGTTCATCGCGGTCAACAATCAGACCACCAACGTGTCGCTCATCTTCTTTTCTGCAGACATTCCGCTGTGGCTGGCTCTCGCAGTGACAGCACTGCTGGGATTCGGTGTCGGCATGATGTTCGGGAGCCGCAGAGCCAAAGCGAAGTACAAGCGTTAGGCCGATGGCGGCATCCAGTGGCCGGCGTTCACCGGGATCGCCACGCCGGTTACGCAGCTGGCAAGGGGTGACGCCAGGAAGACCACCGACCCGGCGATCTCGGACGAGTGCGGCAGGTAGCCCAGCGCCGTTTCTGCCACGCGTTCGCGGTAGATGTCCTCCCATTCGGTGCCGGGACCCCGGTCCTCGGCCTGCCATTCGAAATAGATCTTCACGCTGTCGCCCCATATGTACCCCGGGTGGACGGCGTTGACACGGATCCCGTAGTCGCCGAGCTCCAGAGCCAGGGTCTTGGTGACTGCACCGAGGGCGGCCTTCGATGCCGCGTACGAGCCGGCACCGACCTCGAGGCGCTGGGTCGACATCGTGTTGACCATCACGATCCGCGCATCCCCGTTCGCCGACGCGGCAGTCCTGAGCACCGGAAGCATCGCCTGCGTGAGCTGCAACGTGCCGAAGTAGTTGACCTTGATCGGACGTTCCCAGCGCGACAGGTCCGCGTCCTCGAAACGCACGCTGTCGCCGCCATGGAAGGCCGAGTTCACCAGGATGTCGAGCCGACCGTCGAACACTTCGGCCACTTCTCCGGCCACCCGGGCGCAGTCTTCGGGAGAGGTGATGCTCCCCTGCAGGGGCACCGCACGTCGACCCAGCGCCTCGATCTCCACGGCGACCTCGGGAACGCTCCGATCCGATCGTGCGAGCAACGCCACATCGGCTCCCTGCGCGGCCAGACCGAGGGCGATGTCCCGACCCATCCCCGGGCCCACCCCCGTGACGAGCGCAGTACGACCAGAGAGCATCTCTCCGTTGACCGGAGCACGCGCGGCTTCGGAGGGCTCACCGACCCTGTTCGGTGTATCAGGCATGGTCAGGCTCCTTCATCGGTGGATTCCCATCCATCAACGGATCTCCACCGGGTTTCGAATAGTCGCCGGTCCCGGCAACCTCGCTGTTGTACAACCGCGGCATATCACGAACGCTTCGTTTGATTCCAGGGTTTGTCCCGGTCCTCGCTGGGTTCACGGGGAAGACCGAGAGCCTGTTCGCCGAGATTGTTGCGATGGACCTCCTCGGTCCCCCCACCAATCCGCGAAGCAAACTGGTTGAGGCACTGGTACTGCCAGAACCCTTCGCCCTCAGCCTCCTCGGAAAGCATCCCCTCGGCACCTTCGATGTCGAGAGCCAGTTCGACCCTGTGGCTCAGCGCACGGGTGAAGAAGTTCTTGAGCAACGATCCGTGCAGCGCCAGGTCGTATCTGCCCGTCATCACGGCGGTCTGGCTACGCCAACCCATCCAGCGGAGGATGGACTCGTTGCTGTAGACGCGAGCCAGTTCCTGGCGGGTTCGTGGATCTGCAGCGGTGCCCGTGCGACGGGCGGTGAACAGAACGGCTTCGAACCCCGTCGACTGGCTGGCCCCGGAGATCATCTGGCTCTCGGAGCGCAGCGTGGTACGTGCGACGGTCCAACCCTCGCCCACGTCGCCCACGACATTCTCTGCCGGAACACGTGCGGCGGACAGGAACACCTCGTTGAAGTGGGCCACACCCTGGGCCTGTACCAGTGGTCGGACCTCGACGCCGGGGGTGTTCATGTCGATTATGAAGAACGTGACCCCCTTGTGCTTGGGAGCGTCCGGGTTGGTGCGGGCGATCAGAATTCCGAAGTCTGCGTGTTGGGCGTTCGAGGTCCAGACCTTCTGTCCGTCGATGTATCCACTCGTCGCCGTCGCGAACGGCGCGGGTGGACAGCGAGGCCAGATCCGATCCTGAACCCGGTTCGCTGAAGAGCTGGCACCACTGCTCCTCACCCGAGAGCAGCGGACCGAGGTACCGCCGTTGCTGGTCCACCGAGCCGTGCTTCATCAGGGTGGGTCCGACGAGCGCCTGGGCAGCGGTGATGAAGCCGGCGGCCGCATCGAAACGCGCCAGTTCCTGGTTGAACACGATCTGGTGTGCCGGGCTCAACCCACGCCCACCGAATGACTCAGGCCAGGTCAGCCCGGCCCAGCCCTCGTCGTAGAGCACCCGTTGCCATGCACTGCACCGGCGACGGAAGTCTTCAGCCACAACCGGATCGGTCGATGCGGCGTTGCGGGACCAGTCACTCTCGTCGCCCCGGCGGAGCTCGGCGTGTTGGGCAAGGAACGCGCGTGCCTCATCACGGAACGCAGCGAGTTCGGCAGAGTCCTCGAAATCCACCTTGGGATCGTAGGCGCAGAAGGTGGAACACGTTCCAATCGGATTCGTCAGACCGGCCCGATCGGCCCTCCACGGGAGTCGAGTACGAGCATCTGCAGTCCCAACAACCCTGCCCGGGCCGCTATCTCGTGTTGGACGTCGGGCGCAGATACAGGTTCACTGAACAGCCAGCGTGCAACCCAACGCCGCACCACCACGAACCAGGCAGGTTCAATCGTTGGGGAACCTGCCGTAGCGACGCCGGTGCGGGGGTCCTCCACCTCCCGCATCGACTCTCCGGGAAGTCCGAGGTACCGGGCCAACTCGTGGTACGCCCGCGAGGCATCGTCGGAATGGATCGCTCCGTCGCTCACCTCAGCCACGATCACGACATCTGAACCATCGGCCCACAGCTCCTCCAACGCGCGCGGCACTGCGTCCCATGGCGCGGAACAGCCACTCGAGATGACTATGAACTCGCTGGACGCCGACAGGCTCACGGCATCCAGTTCAGCGGTCCGTTCCTCGGGTCGAGGCACCAGGCGTGCCGAATCACCACGCGTATCCACTTCACGAACCAGCTCACGTCGCTCCGGGTTCGTGTGGTCATCGAGTACCAGGAACTCGATGACCACCCCGGGTGGCACCGCTGCGATAACGGCGTCGCAGAACGCTTTCGCTGCACGTGGATCCGATTCCTCGACCACGAAGGCGAGTGGACAACCGAACGCGGGGAGGGGTCCGCTTCCGGTCGCCGGTTCAGAGGTTGCCCCACGCGTCGAGGCCTGTGCGTCGAGCGCGGGTGGGTTTCGAGGGTTGAGGTGTTCCGCCATGGTTTCGTGCGGCTACGGGCCGCTTCTCATCCATCGACACAACAGACCCGCTGGTGAACCTTTGATCGGGCGTCACTCGTCACACACGAGATCGCCGGGCCTAGCTCGACACCCGGGGGATCCCGGAGTTGATCAGAGGCGCTCGATGATCGTCACGTTGGCCTGGCCTCCACCTTCACACATCGTCTGCAGGCCGTACCGTCCTCCTCGACGCTCAAGCTCGTTGAGCAACGTGGTCATCAATCGGGCTCCCGTGGCCCCGAGCGGATGACCCAGCGCAATGGCTCCACCGTTCACGTTCACCTTGGCGTGATCGACATCGAGTTCCTTCTCCCATGCCATGACCACCGATGCGAACGCCTCGTTGATTTCCACCAGGTCGATATCGTCCATGGACATGCCCGAACGCTCCAG
This sequence comes from uncultured Microthrixaceae bacterium, assembly GCA_963805905.1. Taxonomy (GTDB): domain Bacteria; phylum Actinomycetota; class Acidimicrobiia; order Acidimicrobiales; family Microtrichaceae; genus JAMLGJ01. The sequence continues at coordinate 197,731 of CAWDVV010000001.1, read as the reverse complement.
CGCATAGCGAGTAGCGGGTATCGGCGCCGAGAGCATCCGGATGGGGTCCTCACCTCGCACCGAGATGTGGTGGATCCGCGCCCTGGGCTCGAGATGGTGATCTTTCACCGCCTGCTCGGACGCCACCAGGATCGCAGCCGAAGCGTCGGATATCTGTGAGGCCAATGCTGCCGTGAGCCGGCCGCCCTCGACGAGCGGCTTCAGACTCCGGATCTTCTCGAGATCCGGTTCACGTGGGCCTTCGTCATGGTCCAGTTCGGGAAACGGAGCGATCTCGGCCTCGAAACGACCTTCGGCGCGAGCGGCTATCGCACGGTTGTGGCTGGTGACAGCGAACTCCTCCATCTGCTCGCGGGTGATGTCCCAGTTCTCGGCGATCATCTCCGCCCCGCGGAACTGGTTCACCTCCTGGGTGCCGTAGCGCTTCTGCCAGCCCTGAGACCCGGAGAACGGATCGTCGAAGCCGTAGGCCTCGCCGGCGAGCATCGATGCGGAGATCGGAATGGCAGACATGTTCTGCACTCCACCGGCCACGACGAGGTCCTGGGTGCCCGACATCACCCCCTGGGCCGCGAAGTGCACTGCCTGCTGGGAGGACCCGCACTGGCGGTCGATCGTGGTACCCGGAACATGTTCGGGCATTCCTGCGGCCAACCAGGCCGAACGGGCGATGTCGCCGGCCTGGGGGCCGATCGTGTCGACACACCCGAACACCACATCCTCCACGGCACCCGGATCGATTCCGGTGCGATCGACGAGGGCCTCGATCGAATGCGCACCCAGATCAGCGGGGTGCACCCCGGAGAGTCCTCCGCCCCTGCGACCCACAGGGCTGCGCACTGCGTCGATTATGTATGCCTCGGCCACTTGGGATCCTCCTCGATCGCCCACCGGCAGGTGGGCCGTACTGCGCCTCACGCTACCGCCCGTGCCCTCCATCCACCCACCCGGCCCACACGTCCCGGCCGCGACCACAACCGCTCGTTGTGGGCACCGAAACAGGTGTCACACACCGGAATCGGGGCACAGAACGAGCGGTTCGACAACAATGGCGCCATGACCGCCAGGGCCCAACGCTTCGATCTCCTACCCGCTTCGGTGCTTGCCCAGTGGGAGGGCTTCCTCGAGCCCGGTGATCACACCTACTTCCCCCTGTTGTTGGGCATATCGGTCGAAGAACTGCGACGTGACTATGCGAGGATGCGCCTACCGTGGAGGGCGGAGCTGAACCAACCGCAGGGCCTGATGCACGCCGGGGCGATCGCCACTCTGATCGATACCGTCGTCGTACCCGCCATCGGCAGTGCATACAGCTCCGAAAGGCAATTCTCGACGATCGAGATGTCGGTGCGCTATCTGGGTCCGGTACGCAAAGAGGACCTGGTGGCCGAGGGATGGGTGACCCGTCGCGGCAAGCGAGTGGTGTTCTGCGACGTGGAGGTGATGACTGCGTCGTCGGTGGTGGTGGCCACCGGGCACCTGATCTACATAGTCGGATCGGACACCACTAACCGATGAGGCCCCGCGTCACCCCGACGTGTTCGACGCCCTCGGGACACCGCGACAACAGCACGCAGTAGCGACACTGGGGACCCGGGATCCTCGGAGCCGACGATGGTCGTCGGGCATGAAAGATGTCGTCGACCGCACCATGGACCGCGTCGTGGAGCATCTCATCGGTGACCGGGTATGTCCCCCGCTCGAGGGAATCGCGGAACCCCAGCACCACCGATGTTGCAACCTGTCCTCGCTCCAGGACCCGCAGGAGGGCGATCCGACCGGCGATCCTGGCATCGGTGGTCCCCGCACGCGAACGCATCAGGAACAGGTGTGTGCCGGACCCGGTCTCCCGCACCGCGTCGACGCTCGCAGTCAGTTGAACACCCGGACCACGCGGATCGAACCGCATGGCCGCCGGCACGTGCCACTCCGGCGCACCATGCCGCGCGGCCAACGCGATTGCATCGGTCACCCAGGACACCGCTGCGTTGCGCAGGGTTGCCAACGCGCCACGATCGGCCTCCTCGATCCATTTGACGACCCCCCACCGGAGGTCCTCCGGTGTCGCAAGGGTCGACTCGACCATCCCGACCGGTCCGGCCGCCGGGACACCGGAGCGCAACGCGACGAGTGCCACCTCGCGGGTGGCTGTGAAGGTGGCTTCGATGAATCGACCATCATCGTCGAACCGGTCCGGATCGGGGGCCATGGCGCTCGCCGGACATGCCGCAGCTGCATGGTGGAGTGACAGACGGTCCACCGGCGGTGGTACGTCGAGTTCGCTCTCCCGCGGAGCACCTCGTCGCCCGTTCGTATCAGCCCCCTCCCCGGCGCGGTCGAACCGGGCATCACCTCCGAGCGCATTCTCGAGCCGCGTCCTCCATTGACGCATCACCTCGGCGCGCTTCACTACGGATCGTCCGAAGTCATACCGGATCCCCGTGCCACCCGTGGTCCGAGGCCTCGTGGGTATCCCAGGGTGCATTGGAATCGGGTGCCCGTGGGCAGCTGCCCGCGACGGGGCAGAACCGGCAGTGGACCCCGGGCGAGAGCTCCGGCTCTCGCCCGGATCGGAGCTCGCCCAGCCTCCGGGCCGCCACCGCCACGCGCTCAGTCGCACTCCGCGCAGAACCAGGCACCGGAATCGGCACCAGGCCGGTATCGGGTGACCACAGCGCGGCCGCCGCCGGTAGTTCGCCATGACGCAGGCCGGCGAGCATCACGTAGTGGCGTATCTGCGCGTAGTGCGAATCACGCAATCGAGAGGACTTGACCTCAACGAGCACCGTCGGCATCCCGGTACCCGGTCCTCCGAAGACCACGTCGACCCGACCCCGCATCGAGAAGGCCGGAACGAAGTAGGAACCCATCGTCACCTCCGCGCGTGGGACCCAGCGATCACCACCCCCGAAGAACGATGCCGCATCGGCGAGCCGGGTGAGATCGGCTGTGTTGTGAGCATCCGCTGCGAAGGTCTCCAACAATTCGAGGGCTTCGTGATCCTCGGTCGCGGTCCACATCGAGCACAGGTCCCCCACCGGATCGGCCACCGGCCCGCTGAGCAGCGTGTGCGCCACGTAGGCGTCGAGCGCGCGGCCCCGGAACATGGCCCAGGAGGTTTCCTTCTCGTCCACCCGTGCAGTGGCCACGGCAAGGCCCTCACACGCGTTGAGGGCCTGTACGACCGAGTTGGCGAGCACGAGGGGGGCACCCTGTCCGGCCCCGACGAGGTGCTGTACCAGTCCGGGCATACCCGAGAGAAGGCCATTCACCTCAGCGAGACGGTCGAGAACCTCGGCTACCTCGGCTTGGCCGCGCGTCCCGGGCCCGGCGTCGATCATGGTGGCCGTCAGCCATTCCACCAGCTCCATGACAGCAGTATCCCGCGGTCTGCACCCCCGGGTCGTGACCTTCCAGCTGCACCTCGGACGCGTCGTGGAACGGCAGTCGGGTAGTGAAACAAGAACCTGTTTCAATTGTTGAACCAGAGTCAGATTGTTCTGTGAATACCCACAGTCCTGTGTTACCTTGACAAGTGACACGTATCACGCTGGACGTCAGGGCGACCTTCAGCAACCGATGAGTAGTCCCGGAGGGAACCAGATGTTGAGAACCAGAACGGTCCGCGTGGCCGCAATAGCGATCGTCGCGTCATTCGGATTGGTGGCAGCAGCCTGTGCACCGGCAGCTCCTCCCGGGAGTCCCCCGGGTCCGGCGGCGATCAACTGGATGTTCGAGGGCAACCAGGTCACCGTCAACAATTCCCAGGACGAGACCTGCATCATCGTCTGCGTCAACACCCACGACGAGCCCTACCTCCTCCAGGTGGCGTTCAAGGCCACCATCGGTGAACCAGGGTCCGCTCACGCATGGCGAGTGGGTAGCCACAACAACGAGTACAACGACCTGGGCGCGGGCGAGTCCCACGTGCTGGTCGGTGCGGAACGTGCAAGGGCGACCTTCACAGACGTGCAACCCCTCGACCTCCTCGATGCGCTCAACCCGGCCAACAAGATGGACATCGTGGGTGTGTACACCTGGGCCATGGAGAGCGACACCGTGCACGTTGACGGATCCGCGGATTCTGTGGCAAACATCTTCGAGGATGCACTCAACTCCACCATCGCAGCGGGCACTCTCCCCACCGATGAGCAGGCCCTGGTCGACATGATCATCGACCTGTTGTTCAACAACGTCGGCAACGCCTTCAGCCTCCTGCTGGCCAACATCCCGCTGTTGGGCCTCGGCGACGACGTCCTCGGTGGCGCTGTCTACATCGGTCTCGGTGCCACGGGAGCGCTCGGATCGGCCATCAACGCCGTCCTCGGAAGTGTGTCCATCCCGAACACGACCCTGCTGGGCGACAACAAGCTCCCACCGGACATCCAGGGTGGCGGCATGTTCACCATGACCGGCGGCAAGAGCTTCAACCAGACCTTCACAGGGGCCGACGGTCAGCACACCTACAACTTCCTCACAGGTGTTGCCTGAGCAACCTGAGAGACATACGAACTGCGAGAGCCCGGGCGCAACGCCCGGGCTCTTCCGCGTTCTGGAAGCGCCGAATGCGCAATGAGCGCTACACCAGCCCCCACAGAAGGGGGCCTTCATCCACCCCGGTAGCGGCAGCCGGAGGTACATGTTTCACGCACCTCCACCATCGCCAGGTTGGGTAGGTCGTCGAGAAGTCGATCCCAGATCCACATCGCCAGGACCTCGCTGGTGGGGTTCTCGAGACCCTCGATATCGTTCAGGTACCGATGATCAAGTTCCTCGCGCAGAGGAGCGCAGGCCGAGGACACCTCGGCGAAGTCCACGACCCAACCGGAAGTCTCACCCACCGGGCCCTCGACATGGACCGACACCCTGAACGAATGGCCGTGCAGACGGGAACACTTGTGGTCGTCTGCCACATTGGGCAACCGGTGCGCCGATTCGAACCCGAACTCCTTGTAGATCTCCATCACCCGCCGAGGCTACCCACGTGCACAGTCTCGGAGTGAGGTCGCTCGCGGGGATCCCGAAGTCACGGAATGCCGAGCACCTTGTGGGTCTGGATCCCGAGACGCCAGCTCGGGTGGCTCCGGCAGTACTGAGCTGCCGCGACCGTGTTGGCCTCGACGGCCGGACCATCCATCGGCTGCAGTATGAAATGGTCGAAATCCCACTCCGAACCGCCGAACAGCTCTGGTTCTGCACCGACCTGCGGGTACACGAGCTTGAGTTCATCGCCGGACCGCACGACGACCTCGGATCCGGCCTTGGGCGACACGCAGACCCAGTCGATCCCATCCGGCACCGGAATAGTGCCGTTGGTCTCCACAGCCACATCGAAACCCACCCGGTGGAACGCATCCACGAGGGTCTCGTCCAGCTGCAGCAACGGTTCCCCTCCGGTACACACGATCAGAGCGCGCCCCGGCCCCGAGCGACCGGTGGTCGGGTCCGCCACCGGCGACGAACCGGTGGCTCGGGTCCATGTCCGCCCGGCTGCGTCAGCCAGGTCACCGGCGACTCTGAACACGCCGCCTCCCGGACCGTCGGTGCCCACGAAGTCGGTATCGCAGAACTGGCAGACAGCCGTCGAGCGGTGGCGTTCCCGGCCGCTCCAGAGGTTGCATCCGCTGAACCGACAGAACACCGCAGCACGCCCGACGTTCATACCCTCGCCCTGGAGCGTGTGGAACAACTCCTTGATCCGGTACGCCATCAGTTGTGACCAGGGTCGCGGTCAGGGGGCGCTGCGTAGCTCGTCGGATCCGGAACCCCCGCCTCGATGAATCCCTGACGCCGCAGCAGACATGAGTCGCAGTGCCCACACGCGCGCCCCGCTTCGTCCGGGTCATAGCAACTCGACGTGAGTGAGTAGTCCACCCCCAGCGACATCCCCATCTCGATGATCTCGGCCTTCGAGTGATCCATCAGGGGTGCGTGGACCAACAGGCGCGTTCCTCCTCGAGCGATGCGGCCGTTGCGACATTGGCGAGCTGTTCGAACGCCGCTATGAACTCGGGGCGACAGTCCGGATATCCCGAGTAGTCAACCGCGTTCACCCCGATGAAGATGTCGCTCGAGCCGAGTACCTCGGCAAGGCCCAGGGCCACTGACAGGAACACCGTGTTGCGCGCCGGCACGTAGGTGACCGGTACACCGGAGTCCAGCTCGTCGACGCCGTCATGTTTGGGAACATCGATGTCCGCTGTGAGAGCGGAACCTCCGATGGTCGCAAGGTCCAGATCCACGACAAGGTGCCGCGCGGCCCCCAGTTGCTTCGCGACGCGCCCGGCTGCATCCAGCTCGACGGAGTGGCGCTGGCCGTAGCGGAAGCTGAGCGCATGACATGCAAAACCCCGGCTCTCGGCGTGAGCCAGCACAGTTGCCGAATCGAGTCCACCACTGAGCAGGACCACCGCGGGTGTACCGCCCATCAGTTCACCTCGGTCACCGTCGACGGGACGAGACGAATCGACAGGTCCGGACGGTAACCGAGCCGACCGGCGAGTTCGTCCACAAGTTCGTCGGTGTTCTTCGGAACGGCGGGACCGGTCAACGTGAAGTGAATCGTCTCGCCCTCGGCGTTGACGTCCTCATAGGTGACAGACCCATTGGCCGGCAGCCACTGATCGAGCACCTGGTGTGCCACACCCTCGTCAGATGCTTCGGTCCACAGATCCTCGGAGGTGAAGCTGAGTGGCAACAGGATCACCATTGCACCGACTCCGAACACGCTGATGACCCTACGCAGATGGGCCCGCTGATCCTGGTCGGGAGGCAGAGCTGCAAATCCCATCAGCACGAACACGGTCACAGCAGCGAGCACGATCGACACCACGTTGGTCAGGAACAACAGCGTGGCACCTCGGGCGTAGGCCCAGTCGCCCTGTTGCACGGTGATGCCCACAACCGACAGCGGCGGCACCAGTGCCACGGCAATGGCAACCCCGGACAATGAACTCGATACGCGGGGATCCACCGTGGCGTAGGCACCGGCTGATCCCGCGAATACCGCGATGCAGAAGTCCAACAACGACGGCTCGATGCGCGATGTGATCTGGCTGTTGTTGGCGAGGTCTCCCACCGACGGAAGCCAACTCGCTATCAACCAGGCGACGACAACCGCCGCGGAAGCCGCAACGACAACCAGGAGCAGGGATCGGGCGAGCCGGCGCGGCCAGCCATTCACAGCCGCTGCCGAGACGCCCATGATCGGTGTCATCAGAGGTGCCACGAGCATCGCGCCGATCACCACCGCAGTTGAATCCTGGATCACCGCGAACGTGGCAATACCTGTGGCGAGGACCATCATCACCCAGAACGACGCGAGCTTCGGCACCTTGTTGGGTGGTTCGAAGAACAGGCTGTCGACGAGCTCTTCCTGCAGCTGGGGTTTCAGGTGGCGACGGAGCAGCCATTCGTTGAGCAGGGTGGGGGCCGTTCGATGATCGAACCGCACCGATGTCGGACTCCCCGAGGAGTCACGTCGCAGTCCCATGCTCAACACGATCCCGCCCAGGGCCATCGACCCGATCCCCAGACCCGCTCGAAGTGCAAGAACCGCGGTGTCGGGAACCAGGATCACGACCGTTCCGAGGATCACTGCCATGAGAGCCGACAACAGACCGTCGGGGCGGGCACCGCCTAGACGCGACCGCACGGTGGAGGTGGCCATCAGAAGGCCGCGGGCTACGAGAACCGCACCCGCCACCACCGAGAAGGCAAGGCGGTCGGTGAACAACAACACCGCGGCTGCGACGAGGACCAGGACCATCACGATGCGCTCGGCATGACCCAGACCGTGCCCGTCGGGAGCACCTCCCAGCACCCGAGTACCGGGTGCGTGGGCCGTGGAAATACCGCTGGCGGAGGCAGCGGGGACCCGCGTCCGGGCTTGGCGACGCCGTATGAACACGAACCACAGTTCCGCCGCCGCCCACCCCACGAAGATCGCGCCCAACAACGTTATGACCAGAGCCTTCTCGCGTGGGCCCACCATCACGATCGCTCCGGCAGCCATGAGCGCCAGGCCGCGGACGGTCGTCCATGTCAGCCACCAGGGCAGGCGACTCGCAGACTGGCTTTCATCCCCCGGCGTGGCAACGCCCTCCTCGGTGGAACGCTCGGGCGACGAAGGAGTGTTGGAAGTTGAGGATGTGTTGGAAGTTGAGGATGTGTTGGAGGTGGAGGTCACTTCCTCACCTTTCCTGATCTCACACGTGGGGTGCCATGTCGGGCGAGTCGCTAGAGTCGATCACCGTTCATCAGTCATATCGGCAACTCCGAGGCGTCGTTGAATGGCCTCGCTCAAACCGGGCGCCAAGCCACCGAGAGTTGCCGACAGACGCAGCTCCGGGGGCGATACATATACCTCGGGCGGGTTGTCCACGATCGCCCTGCGGACCCCATCGGCCACATCACCCGGGGATCGGGTACGCACGAACTTCGGGAGCTCGATGTTGTTCTCAGCGAACATCCCGGCTGTGTCGATGAATCCCGGGGCGACGAGGGTGACCCCGATGTCGTGTTGAGCCAGGTCCTGACGGATGGCGAGGGCATAACCACGCAACCCGAACTTCGTGCCGTTGTAGAGGGCCGTGTTGGACGTGGCGACCACACCGGACAGGGAACCGATCATCACGATCTGGGCGGGCCGAGCCTTCTCGATGTGGCTCTGCGCGAAACGGGTTGCGAGCACCATGGGAGCGCGCAGGTTGACATCGATCGCCCGGTCGATGTCATCAACCGAGGTCTGCCCGATCGGTCCATCTCCTCCGGTGCCGGCGTTCGCAATCAGCACATCGAACTCGCCGAGGGTGTCACACAGTTCATCCAGATCCGAGCGGTCTGCGAGATCCGCGACATGAACCTCGGAGCCGGTCTGGGTGGCCAGCTGTTCAAGGACATCACCTGAGCGGGCCGTGAGCACGAGTCGTGCCCCCCGAGCGGCCAGGTCGCGGGCGATCGCTCCCCCCAATCCCCCACTCGCACCGGTCAACAGAATCCTTGAACCACTGATTTCCATGGGCGCAAAACTACCGGGCGACCGACCGCGGCACCGCTCCCACGGCTCAGGCCGACGCGACCAGGTGCTCCCGGACTCGACTGCGGTGGAAATCGGCATCACCGTGGCTGCGGGAAAGCGCCCACGCGCGTTTCATGAACAGTTGCAGATCGGCTTCGACCGTATAGCCGATTGCGCCATGGCACTGCAGCGCCGTCTCCGAGACGACCTGGGCTGCGGTAGAGGCGCGTGCCTTGGCCATCGATACAGCCACCGACGCATCGACCGGGCGACCTCCTGAGGTCGCCATCGCGCTGGTTCCCCCGCCGAGCAGATGTGCTCCATGAGCCACCAGGGGCCCAACGAACTCGACGGCTGAACCAGCATCTGCAACATGGTGCTTGATCGCCTGGAAGCTACCCACGGGTACGCCGAACTGCTTTCGTTCCGAGACGTACTCGACTGTCAGGTCCAACATCGTCCGGCACAGACCCAGAATGATCGCGGAGTCTGCCAACGCTGCTCGATTGAACGCCGTTTCGGCCAAGGCAATGGCATCCTGCCCGGATGCCAGGAGCGTTCCCGCTTCCGGATCGTGGGTCACTCTGGAGAGTGCCCTCGCGCCGTCGACGGACTCCGCTGGGTCGAGTTGAACGTCTCCCATCTCCAGAAAACGCACCTGGGCGTCAGCAACACCGGCTGCGGACCCCGTCGGACCGATTCCGGCCGGATCTGAGCTGAACAACAAGACCGCGTCGGCGCTCGACGCTGAGGGTACGAGCGGGAGGGGACCGAATCCGGTCACCACCGTCGCACCTCCTGCGATGCGTTCCAACCAGCCGGGAACGAGGGGCCCGGAGTCACCGGCGAGCACCTGGGTGGCAACCGCCACGGTGTCCGCCACCGGGTCGGGCAGACCGGCCCGACCGCATTCGATGAGAATACCGACCAGGTCATCGAAGCCCATTCCCAACCCGCCGTTGGATTCCGGGACGCCCAGTGCGAGCACTCCCATGTCGACGAGAGCGCTCCAAGCCGCAGACACCCGGCCATTGCCATCTCCGAGCCCGGTATGGCGACCGGTCGCACCACCCCAGGACGCGGCGACATCCGAAGGAGTGCACGTATCTGACAGCAACCCGCGCACTGCGGCGGCGAACTCGGTCTGGTCCTCAGTTGGGGCGAATCGCACTTGTGTCTCCTGATTTCTTGCAGGTGGGCCGGATCACTTCCGGGGCAGACCCAGTACTCGTTCAGCGATGATGTTGCGTTGGATCTCGTTGGTTCCCGCGTAGATGGGTCCCGACAGGGCGAACTCGTAGCCCTTCATCCAGGGTCCTTCGAGTTCAGCGGCGGGGCCGAGCAGGTCCAGGGCCACACGATGCAGTCGTAGATCCATCTCCGACCAGAACACCTTGTTGTATGAAGACCGTGCCCCGGGACTGCGGCCTTCGGTGATGCCTGTGACATCGCTGAGGGTGGCGAGTGCGTATGCCTCGGCATCGATCCACGCGTCGGTGACCGCGTCGAGGGCCCGCTGGGAGGCTGCACCGCTCGCTGATCGCTCAACGGCGAGTTCGACCAGTCGAGCGGCAGCGGCGCGGAAACGCCCCGGGGAACGAAGCGTCAGACCTCTTTCTGAACCGGTCGTGGCCATTGCCACACCCCAGCCATTGTGGAGCTCGCCAAGGACCCCGCCCCGGTCGAGCGCCGCCGGTGTCGGGCTGGGTCCGCCTGTGGACTCGATTGCGGTAGAAGCGCTGTCGGGGACGAATGCATCGTCGAAGAACACCTCGGCGAACCCCTCGTCTCCATCGAGGCGTCCGAAACCCCGCACGGTGACCCCTTCGATGTCGAGCGGGACGAGGAAGTATGACAGGCCCTTGTGTCGCTGCGCCTCGGGATCGGTACGGAACAGCCCGAAGAGGTGCGTGCAGAACGCACCGCGGGTGGTCCACGTCTTCTGACCACTCAAATGCCAACCCCCCGCCGCGTCGTCGCGTACCGCACGCGAGGAGATACCGGCCAGGTCGGACCCGGCGTTGGGTTCGGACCACCCCTGACACCAGAGGTCCTCGGCTGCGGCCATGCGCGGTAGGTAGTGGTCCTGTTGGGCGCGAGTGCCGAACTCGAAGATCGTGGGTGCCAGCAGGAAGATCCCGTTCTGGGTTATCCGTTGAGGCGCACCCGCTGCGTAGTACTCCTCTTCGAAGATCAACCACTGCCACAGCGTCGCGTCGCGGCCACCGTAGGCCTCGGGCCACGACACAACGGCCCAACGGTTCTCGAACAGCGCCTTTTCCCACTCGAGGTGGGCGGCGAACCCGTCGCGGGTGTCGCCCGAGGGCAATCCCCGTGGGACGTTCCCCGCTCAGCCATTCACGACACTGCGAGCGGAAGGCCTCTTCGTCGTCACTCCAGGTCAGGTCCATCAGGATTCCTCCCTCGACTTTTGCCGACCCGGTTCGGAGCCACCCTCGCCACATACCCGCTCGAGTGCTGCCGAAGCATCGCTCACGATCTCGGTGATCAGTTCCCCGACGGTGGGGAGATCATCGATGCTGCCCACCACCTGACCGGTCGGGAGGATCCCGACGTCGAGGTCACCGTCCACAACCGAGGCCCGGGTCATCATGGGGGCGTTCGCAGCCAACGCGACCTGTGACCAGGTGAGTTCCCCATCTGCCTTCATCGTTCGGGCGGTACGCAGGAGATCCAGCGGTGATGTCCCTGAATGACGGGCGAAGCCGAGTGCGTTGCCCGCGGCCCGGGCGAAGCGCATCGGCCCGCGGGATGACTCCAACGCATCGATCACCTCGGTGCGGATCACCCGTTGGGGGGCACCGTCGATCGCGGTCGTCACAACAGTCGCATTGAGACCCGCTCGCGAGGTAGATCTCCTTGACGTGGTCGGGAACATGGCTCTCCGCAGTGAGCAGGAACCGCGTACCCATGGCGATTCCGTGCGCACCCCATGCGAGCGCTGCAGCCAGCGAGGAACCGTCATGCATCCCACCTGCCGCCAACACCACGAGGCCCGATCCCGGGTCGCCTCCACCACTCCCGGAACCAGCAGTGATGTGGGAATCGTGCCGGTGTGACCGCCGCCCTCGCCGCCCTGGGCGATGACCGCGTCGACTCCCATCTCCGACCACCTTCTGGGCATGGCGGGGAGCACCGACGGTGACCATGGTGACGATGCCGGCGTCGCGGAGTCGGGCCACCTGTTCGCGGCGTGGAGCCGCGGCGAAACTCGCGACCCTGATCCCCCTGGAAATGAGCAGGTCGATGCGTTCGATGGCATCCGGTTGACTCGGCAGGAGGTTCACCCCGAAGGGTTCGTCGGTCCGATCGGTGACCTTCGTGATCGCCTCGTCGAGTTCCTCCAGGCGCATCGTGGCCGAAGCCAGGATGCCCAGCCCCCCGGCGACGGCAGTGGCGGCGGTGAGGCGTGCCCCCGAGACCCAACCCATCCCGGTCTGCACGATCGGATAACGCACTCCGAAGAGTTCGGTTGCGGCGGTGTTCAGGGCGCCATGGCCCTCGAGGCCAGGTTCCTCGCTCACGACCCGGTGACCTCGCGGAACCGCAGACCTTGGGGATCCAGGTGTTCCAACAGCTCCGACTCCTCCGGATGACGGACCCGGGTCTCGGGCACGTCGTCGGGTACGAACAGTGCACAAGCGGTCGCTTCGAGTACCTCTTCAACGGTCACACCCGGATGTACCGAACGCAGGCGCATGGTGGGAATCCCGGCATCATCGGTGGCCTCGAAGTCGAACACACCGAGGTCCGACACGACCCGACGGATCTCATGGAAACGCGATGCCACGGGACCGAGCGATGCAGCGCGGTCGTACCCCACGCCACAGACGACGTCCACGGACTCCACGAACGCCCGCGGACCATGGCGCGGAACCCAGTAGCTGGTCGTGTGGTTGATCGTGTTGCCGGGAGCCCCACGGAACCCGAGCACCTGTGACTTGGGGCGTGCCCAGTCACCGATGGCCGCGATATTGGCGTTGCCGTAGCGGTCGATCTGTACCGGGCCCATCATCACGTGGCGACGACCGTGCCACAGCAGCGAGAACATCTCCCGGTACGGGTTCCAGTGTGCGATCGTGCGCTGCGCGACACGTTCGGGTTCGGCGAGGCCGACCGGAGGGACGTTGTCGAGGAGTGTGTAGAAGCCATCGGTGATCGCCAGGTGGGGTTCGGTGGTCGACGCGGCAAGGCGTCCACCGATCAACGGCAGGTTGCCGATCGGATTGCACAGCGACTCGCCATCACCGACGAAACAGTCGGCTATGGCCACCGCGCACACGTCAGCTCGCGGGGTGCTGCTTCGGCGTTCATCGGTTCCCTCCATCGGCTTGCGCCGTCCGGAACTCATCCACGTGGGCCTTGTATGTGGCTTCGTCGACGGCGAGGTAGCACGCTCGAACTCCGCCCAGGTCTCATCATCCTTGGATGCGGTCGCATACAACTTCTGGAACGCTTCGTCGCGGCCGTAGTCCGGGGGGCACTCGGTGAAGTGTGCGCCACCCGGCGCCTCGATGACCCCGGTCGACGTCCAAGCGGGAGATGCGAAGGTGGGTCACCTCGGCCAGACCGGCGAGATCTCCGGTGGGGACAACCTGCTCGCACTCACGAAAGCGCGCTCGGCAGCGCGCACGAACAGGTCATCCATGAACGGATCCTCACCCAGCCAGAGTGCGTTGCCGGATCGGTCGGCGCGGTGCTGGTGGACGAACGCCGCATCCAGTTCCAGTGCCGGCACGGCCAGCAGTTCCTCGTGTTCTCCCGAGATCGGTTCCGGGTAGGGGGACCGAACGGTGGCAAGGTCGCCCATGACAACAGGAATATCGGAGCCGAGACCTGCCCGGGTAGGCAGGAAGGGAACCCGCCATCCGGCGGCCTGGAGCCCCAGCAGCAACATTCCCTCGTCCCATTCGGCGGCCGCGATCGTTCCGCTCTGACGGGCGATCCGGTAGTTGGGTTCGAGCGGTATCGAGTCGAGGGAGACGAATCCAGAGATCACCTTTGCGACCTTGCCGGCCCGACACAACAGACCCACGTCAGGTCCTCCGTAGGCCACGACCGTGAGGTCCGTCAGATCGGATCGCAGGATCTCGCGCACGATCGACATCGGTTTGCGGCGACTCCCCCACCCACCGAATCCAATCGTCATGCCCGAGCGCAGTTCGCCGACCGCGTCGGTCTCGGTGAGCAACTTGTCAGGTCCAGCCACTGGTTCTCCTCTGCGATGGCTCGGATTGGCGGGCACACGGATTGGCGGAGCAGCACCGGTACCGGCAATGCATGGTACGGGGCCTGAAAAGCAGATCTGATGACCCGTCAGATTCTCCAAGGTAGTTGCGCTCCGCCGAGCGCGGCGAATCCGACATACAGCTGCCAACCGCCCCAGAACGTCCCAGAACACCCCGACCATCCATTCTGAGTGCCGACTCACACTCGCACGGGTCGACTGGATGCATGCACAGGAACAATCCGCTCGCCGCTTACACTGAAATGGCTCCGGTCCGGAACCGGCGCAATCCCCCGATTCAACATTGGAGTACACACGTGCCTAGTCGAACCAAGCGATCCCTCGCCCTTCTGATGGCGGTCCTCTCGGCCCTTGTGTTGGTCGCAGGTGCTTGCAGCAAGGACTCCGATGGGGGAGATACGGCCCCGAAGAAGGACACCTCTTCGACGACCGCCGACTCCACAGAAGCTCCCGGAGCCTCCCCGGACTTCTCCGAAACGGTGGCCGCCGCTCAGAAGGCGATCGACGGTGCCAAGGACTCTTGTGAGCTCTACGTCGCCGTTTCAGCGCTGTCGACCGTGGGCAATCCCGAGACCAAGGACCAGACCCGCAAAGCCGTGGACTTCTACGTGGCGATGCTCAACAAGATGGCGGACACTTCGAGTGACGCGGCCAACGCCGAGATCCTTCGCACCGGAGCGACCGAATTCGAGGCGTTCGCCAAGAAGGTCGACTACGACCCCGAGAAGATGGATCTGTCCGGCACCGGGCCCGACATCAAGGACGCCGACAAGCTCGACGCGGCCATGAACTCATATGCCACCACTGAGTTCGCGAACTGCGAGATACCCGGCACCTCGACCATCCCCGGTGCCTCAGGCACTGAGAGTGGCTCGACACCCGAAGGTGGTACCTCGGGGAACTGAGCCTCCGGGCGCCGGTCTCAGGCGTTCCCGAAATCCGCCTCACGTTTCTCGACGAACGCGTCTCTGGCCTCGTCCGACACCCCGGTCAGGTTCAGTTCGAACGTGAACCCCTGTTCGTAGCGATAGCTGCGATTCACATCCACCGGATCGATCCCGTTGAGCGAGGCCTTGGCCGCACGTATGACAGTGCGGCTCTTGGCTGCGATCTTCGCTGCGATGCCCATGGCCGTGTCGCGTAGTTCCTCGCGGGGCACCACCGCCGAGATGGATCCCCATTGGGCCATGACCTCGGCGGTGACAGGCTCCGCCGTGTAGACCATCTCACGCATCTTGTGTTGGGGAACCAGGCGGGAGAGGTGGGTTGCCGCACCCAATGCGCCCTGATTGACCTCTGGTAGGCCGAAGGTCGCGCCCTCGGCGGCAACGATCACGTCCGCGTTGCCGACCAGCCCGATTCCGCCTCCGAGGCAGAAGTCGTGGACCGCTGCGACCACCGGCACCTCGCACTCGTACACGGCCTTGAATGCCTCGTAGCAGCCACGGTTGGCTCCCACGAGCGCATCGAACCCGCCGGTGGCCTGCATCTCCTTGATGTCCACTCCGGCATTGAATCCCTTGCCCTCCGCTCGCAGCAAGACCGCACCACATGACCGATCGCGGCCGGCTTCGGTGAGGAGCTCGGCCAGCTCGAACCAGCCGGCAACGGTCAGCGCGTTGACCGGAGGATGCTCCATGACGACCTCGGTGATGCCATCGGAGGCGGAAATCGTGAATCCCATCGTTGTCTCCCTCTTTGGTGACCCATGCTCTTTGGTGACCCGTGCTCTTTGGTGACCCGTGCTCGTTGGTGACCCGTGCTCTATGGCCACCCATGTCTTGTCATCGACCCGTGTCTTGTCGATAACCTGCGCGCCCATGAGTCAACACGATCTGGGAACGGCCGGCACAAGTGACGACTTCGACCACAACGGGCGGGTGGTGCTCGTGACCGGGGGAACCAAGGGAATCGGCGCTGTGCTGGTCCGGCGCTTCCTCGGTTGGGGGGCCGAGGTGATGACCTGTGGTCGCAGCGAACCCGACGAACTGCCCGAGAGCGGCGGACGCAGCGCCGCCTTCATGGCTGCAGACGTACGGGACCCCGAACAGGCCTCGCTGCTCGTGGATGCAACGGTGGAACGATTCGGACGCATCGATGCCGTGATCAACAACGCCGGCGGTGCGCCGGCTGCAGATGCGGCGAGTGCATCTCCGCGGTTCAGTGAATCGATCGTGCGGCTCAACCTGTTGGCGCCGCTACACGTCGCCCAACGCGCCAACCATCACATGCAACGCGGCGACGGAGGCGTGATCGTGAACATATCCTCGGTCTCGGGCACACGCCCGTCGCCCGGTACCGCGGCGTACGGCGCGGCCAAGGCAGGGCTTCTGAACCTCACGTCATCGCTGGCGGTGGAATGGGCACCCAAGGTTCGGGTCGTGGCAGTCGTGGCCGGTCTGATCGAGACCGAACAGGCGGAACTGCACTACGGGGACGCGCGAGTCCGTCGCCCGCGTCGCGGCAACCGTTCCCGCCGGGCGCATGGGAACCCCTGAAGACCTGGCCCAGGCCTGTAGATGGCTGACCTCACCGCTCGCGAGCTATGTGAGCGGCACCGCGGTATGGCTCCACGGTGGCGGCGAACGCCCGGCGTTCCTGGCCGCAGTGGAGGACGGCTAGCAAACCTGGCGCAGCGGCCACACCACCGGGAGCTGCGAGGGTTCACGACCCGGGTCACCCGATCGTGGGTCTGCGATCCGTAGGATCGTGTCCATCGCCACCAAGATCTTCATTGCCGTCGCGGGTCTGGTCGTTGTGCTGGCTCTCGTTTCAAAGGGCGGCTCGCTGACCAACAACGCCGATGCCACCGTGGACATCGCTCTGAACGACTCCACGACGGTCGATGCCGCGCGGGAACAGATCACCTCTGCGGCGACTTCATCCTGGCAGGCCACCAGGATCGCCGAGACCTCGGAATCCGATGATGAGGCCACGATCGAGTTCGCCCTTCCGGGCACATCCCTCGACGGCTTCATCAATGCTCTGCGCCGTCAGGGTGACGCCGAGTCGGTCGAGGTATCACTCGAGGTGGATCCAGACCAGGTCGAGCCCGGGCCGCTGGCGAGCGACACCGGCACCGATTCGAAACCGGCACCGGTGAAGGTCCAGGTGAACCTCTCCACGACCAGGTCCCAGGGCCCGCTGGTCACGTTCATCGGTGCTCTTCTGGTCGCTGCGGTGGCGGCGGTGGCATTGGGTCTCGTGTGGCGTCGGTTCAGGCCCGCCGAGATCGACACCATCGATGTCACCGGGTCCGACAACAGCGAACCACGCCGCTGGACGAACCGTCCCTGAGGGTTTCCTGCAAGCGGGCGCTACAGCTCGAGAGCGGCGGCGAGGCGCGTCCAACCTTCGACGGGCACTGCTGCCTGGTCGGCCTCGAGCACCTGGATACACACGTGGTCAGCGCCCGCGTCGCGTTGTTCCCGCACCCTCTGGAGAATCGTGGCCTCGTCACCCCAGGCGACGATCGCGTCGACCACCCGATCGTCGCCACCACCGGTGGTGAGCTCCTCCTCGCTGAAGCCCAACCGCATGAGGTTGTTCGTGTAGTTCGGCAGCCCCAGATAGATCGACATGTGTGCCCGGGCCGTGGCGCGGGCAGTCACCGGGTTCTCGTCGAACACCACCATCTGTTCGACCGCCAGCAACGGTTCAGGACCGATCAGGTCTCGGGCCATCACCGTGTGCTCGGGAGGTACGAAGTACGAATGCGCCCCTGCAGTCCGCTCGGCAGCGAGTTTCAACATCCTGGGGCCGAGCGCCGCGAGCACCATCTGCGCGGGTGGTTCACCCAGGGGCGCCATGAACAATGCGCTGTCCATCGCATCGAGGTACTCGACCATTGCTGAGTAGGGTCGCTCGTAGGAGTGCCTGCGGATACCTTCGACGAGGTTGCCGTGGCTGGCACCGAGACCGAGCAGGAAACGACCCGGATGCGCCTCGTTCAGCGTCTGCATCGCAGCGTTGGTGGTGACCGCGTCCCGCGCGTACCGGTTGGCGATCCCCGTGGCCACCTTCATCTCGGCGGATGCCTCGAGCAGGAACGCGGCTTCGATGAACACGTCCCTGAACACGGTTTCGGGCAGCCACAACGCGCCGAATCCGAGCTCCTCGATTCGCGCCGCGATGGTCGCGTGCCACGGCGGATGGAACCATGTCCAGTGCCGAGGTCCAGATGCCGTATGCGCCGATGTCGATGTTGGGGTTCTGCATGCTCGGGAGGCTAGTGGTTGTCTCTCCCACGGGGCCGCCGCAGTCAATGACTGCATCGCGGATCCGGACCCGATGGTCCCTCCGGACATCCGGCGCGGTAATCTGACGGATCGTCAGAAGTCGTCGGACCGAGGGGACAACGCGCCAATGACCACAACACCCGGCGGTACGCCGACTGGTAGACCCAGCGATATGGCTGCTCGGCGCCGAGCGGCCATCGAAGGCTGGTTCACGATGCCCGAGGCCGGTTCCGGTGAGAGTCCGCATCTCGTGGGCACGCGTTGCACCGACAGCGGGACCTACTTCTTCCCACCTGAACGGGTCATGTCGCGGGCTCCGGGTTTCGCTGACTCCGAACTCGTCGAGGTGGAGCTCTCGAACCGGGGTCGGCTGTGGAGCTGGACGGATGCCCAGTACCAGCCACCGCCCCCGTATGTCCCGGTGACCGACCCACACGTTCCGTTCTGCATCGCAGCCGTTGAACTCGCCGAGGAGAAGATGGTGGTGCTCGGCCAGGTTCCTGCGGGAGTCTCCGTGGACGACCTGGAACTCGGGATGGAGATGGAGCTCGTGATCGATCCCCTGCGGATCGAACACGACGAGGAGACCGGTGAAGACGTCGAGGTGATGGTCTGGAAATGGGCGCCCATCAACAACGGCGAGGCTGCACGCAACGAGACAGGGGCGAACTGATGGCCGTGGAACAGGTGACAGTGGCCGGTGTCGGGATGCACCCGTGGGGCAAATGGGGTGACAACTTCGTCACCTACGGCGTCGCAGCCGCGCGTGCGGCTCTGACCGATGCAGGCATCGATTGGGCCGATGTGGGATTCGTCGCCGGTGCCGACACCATGCGCAACGGCTACCCCGGATATGTGGCCGGTGCCACCTTTGCCCAGGCGCTCGGGTGGACGGGGATACCGGTCACCAGCGCCTACGGGGCATGTGCCTCGGGTGCGATGGCCCTCGAGGCCGCGCGTCAGCGGATCCTCGCCGGGCTCTGCGACGTGGCTCTGGTGGTGGGGGCCGACACGACACCCAAGGGCTTCCTCAAACCCAACGCGGGAGAGCGCAACGATGATCCGGACTGGCTCCGCTTCCACCTGCTCGGCGCCACGAACCCCACCTACTTCGCGCTCTACGCACGCCGCCGCATGGAACTGTTCGGAGCCACCCAGGAGGACTTCACCGCCGTGAAGGTGAAGAACGCCTCCCACGGCCTCTCCAACCCGAACGCGCGCTATCGCAAGGAGGTCACCGCTGCCGATGTGGATGCATCGCCACTGGTCGCCAGCCCGCTGCGACTCCTCGACATCTGCGCCACCTCCGACGGTGGGGCGGCAGTCGTGCTCACCTCGGCCGACTACGCCCGCTCGAAGCTCGGTGGGGCACCGAAGGTGAATGTGGCAGCCATCTCGACGGTCACACCGACATTCCCCAACACAGTGATCGAGATGCCCGAGTTCGCCACCGATTCCGCAGCCGGGATCGAAGCTCCCGAACGCACCTTCAAACAGGCGATCGGCGATGCCGCATACGAACAGGCCGGCGTCTCTCCGGCCGATGTCCAGGTGGCAGAGGTCTACGACCTGTCCACCGCGCTCGAACTCGATTGGTACGAGGACCTCGGATTCTGCGAACCGGGCCAGGCCGAAGCCCTTCTACGCGAAGGGGTCACGACGCTCGGCGGGCGCCTGCCGGTCAACCCATCCGGCGGACTCGCCTGTTTCGGGGAGGCCGTGCCGGCCCAGGCACTCGCACAGGTGTGTGAGATCACCTGGCAGCTCCGCGGTCAGTGCGGGGACCGCCAGGCCATCCATCCCGACACGGGAGTTGCCCCCAATGTCGGCATAACCGCCAACCAGGGGCTCTTCGGACACGGCAGCTCGGTCCTGCTGACCCGCTAGGACCCGACGACGGCCCTGCCGCGTCGAACCCCTACGATTGGCCCCCATGAACGAGGCGCGTCCATTCACCGGGGACAACTCCGAGGACCTGCATTGAACCGGGCACGACCGTGAACCGCTCGACGCTGCGTCACTGGCTCGCTTCGGGCGATACGGCGCTTCCCAGATTCGCCCGCCGCGCCATGCGGTGGACCAAGCGTTCCAGCGCGAGGTTGCGCTCCGGATCGGTGACCGCGGAGATGGACCGGATCGTGGTAGATGCCGTGTCCACCCAGCGCGGTTCGGGGCTGTCGATCGGGAGCCGGGAACTGGCACAACGGCGCCGGAACACTGCAACGCAGATCGGCACTGCAACGCAGATCGAGCTCGCCCGACCCGACACCGTCGAGGGCCGGCCATGACAACGTCCGGGGGCTCGGTCCACACGTCCCCACCACGGGAGGTGTCCACCGCGATCATCGTCGCTCCGAGCCCGGTACCGCTGCGCATCGGAGGGGCGGAACGCCACTGGAACGGGCTGCGGCACGCCCTCGAGCAGGCCGGCATTGCCACCGACCTCGTGAAGCTACCCGTGCGTGAATACACGCTTCCGGACCTTCTCGAGGCCTACGAAGCCTTCCTGTGTCTAGACCTCTCCCATGTAGATCTGGTCATCTCGGGCAAGTACCCGGCCTGGATGGTTCAGCACCCGAACCACGTCGTGTGGATGTTGCACCCACTGCGCGGCCTGTATGACACCTACCGCCCCGCGGCACATGAGGGTGACGGACCTTCCTCGGCGGGCAACCTCGCCACCATCGATGACCTCCTCGCACCCGGGACCGACATCACCACGCCCCTGGACCTGATCGACGCGGTCCGTGAGGCGCTCGATCGACTCGGCCCCGGTTGTGTCGAACCCGGTGGCCCCCTCGCCCTTCCGGGACCACTGGCGCGCCGCGTCGTGCATTTCCTCGACCGATGGGCTCTGGATCGCCGGCGGATCCGCCGCCACCTCACGATCTCCGAGGTTGTGGCCCGGCGGTCCGACTACTTC
Organism: uncultured Microthrixaceae bacterium; assembly: GCA_963805905.1. Taxonomy (GTDB): domain Bacteria; phylum Actinomycetota; class Acidimicrobiia; order Acidimicrobiales; family Microtrichaceae; genus JAMLGJ01. The sequence goes on along the minus strand of CAWDVV010000001.1, from coordinate 176,282 downwards.
CCCCGGGGTGTCGTCCCCGAGGTGGTCCTGCCCCCATCGTGCCTACCGGACCCCGTCCCCAGCGAGGTCCCCGGCAAAGCCACCATCGAAGGCCGCGCCTCCTCTCCACGCCGGACCTCGCGAGTACCTCGCGGTCGGCCGTCTGGACCGGCCCAAGCGGATGGATCTCACGATCGCAGGTTTCGCCCGCTTCACCGAACGGGACGCCCGGTTGGTGATCGTCGGCGACGGTCCGGACCGCTCGCGTCTCGAACAGGCCGCCGTCGAGGACCCTCGGGTCACCTTCGCGGGACACATCACTGACAACGATCTCGAAGCCGCGTACCGGCGGGCCCGGGCGGTCCTGGTCACGCCGGCCGAAGAGGACTTCGGCTACGTGACCATCGAGGCACTGCAAGCCGGTCGGCCAGTCATCACCACCACCGACTCGGGAGGCCCGGCGGAACTCGTCACCGACCGACTCGACGCTCTCGTCGTGGCACCCGAGCCGGACGCCATCGCAGCGTCCATTGCAGAACTGGATCGCGACGACTCGTTGGCGCAGCGGCTCGGCGAATACGGCCGGGACACCGCCGCCTCACACTCGTGGCATGAGGTTGCCGCCGAGATACTCGCGGACCCACGCCCGAGACCCCTGGCACCGGGCCGCAAGGGTCGCATCGCGGCGCTCAGCACCTACCCGGTCGTGGACTGGCCGGGAGGAGGTCCCGAGCGGGCACGGAACCTCCTCGGAGCGCTCGCGGCGCGGGGCTGGGAGGTCGAGTTGGTTGCGATCTCACCCGATGACACCCCACTCTTCACCCAGGTGGCGGAGGGGTTCACCGAGGTCCGCGTTCCTCTCTCCCGGCGTCACATCCGGGCCGACCAGGCACTGCGCCGGCTCACTACGAACGTGGCGGTGAGCGACATCACTGCGTCGGTTCTGTGGCCGTCCAGCCCCGAACTCGTGAGAGCCGTCAACCATGCTCTGCAAGGAGCCGGTGCAGTTGTGGCGGTGCAGCCGTACCTGGTCCCGATGGCGAGGGAACTCGCTCCTGACGTGCCGCTCGTGTTCGATGACCACAACCACGAACGGACGCTCAAGACACAGATGCTCCCCGATGACGAAGCGGGACGGTGGATGCTCGAGCGCGTCACCGAAGCAGAAGGTCTGGGTGCGCGCGATGCAGAGCTGGTCATGGCCACCACACGGAGTGACGCACGCGCACTGGAGCACGATCACGGGCTCGTTCCGGGGTCCGTGCTGGTGGTGCCCAATGGAGTCGACACCGGTGCGGTGACGCCTGCCTCCGAAGAGGAACACCGGGCAGCTCATGACCAACTCATCAACGAGTTCGCCGCTCCCCACCGAGGTTTCCACCATCGCACTCTTCGTGGGTTCCGCCCACGAGCCCAACATCGATGCCGCTCGAGAGCTGATTGCCATGGCGCCACGACTGCCGCGAGGTTCTGTTCGTCCTCGCCGGGGAACACTCGGAGAAGGTCGACTCGCACACCAACCCTGCGAACACGCGTTGCCTCGGTGCCGTCTCGGACACGCACCTGCGCCGACTCCTGGCCGCAACCGACATCGCTCTCAACCCGATGCGCTCCGGGGGTGGCTCGAACCTGAAGGTGCTCAACTACTTCGCAGCCGGAGTTCCCGTGATCTCCACACCGACCGGAGTGCGGGGAATACCGGACCCCCGACGTGTTGCCGAGGTCGCAACGATCGACCACTTCGAGGAGTCGATCCGTTCGGTGATCTCTGAGTGCGGCTCGGAAACGGGACGAGCGAAGATCGGAGCCCGTGTAGAAGCAGCCCGGGCACTGGTCGAGGCCGACTACGACTGGGGTGTCATCTCCGAGTTGTTCGCCACTCGCGTTGCTTCAGCCATCTGTGTCGAGGATGGCGAATCCCTGGAGGACAACTCGTGAACGACAGCCGCCCGGGGGACCATGCGCCGGGGGACCATGCGCCGGGGGACCATGCCGGAGTGCCAGTGGTACATGTGGAGGTGACGACCACGCTCGCAGCAAGGTTCACCGCCGGCTACGAGCGGATGGTGCGCTGCCTGATATCGGAAACCGATCGTCTCGATGATGCGCCCATCGAGTTGGTTCCGGTGGTTGCCGCTCATCGTGACCAACACAGACGCCTGACCGATGTTGAAAGGGAACTCCTCTCCGTACACCCCGCGGGAGGGTCGAACCACCGACGAGCCGATCGTTTCGGGCCGCTCGCGCCTACGGTGAGGCGCGTTGCTTCGGTTCCGATGATCGGCCGTGCCCGCGCATCGATTGCCAACCAGCGACGCCGGCTGACAACATCGCCTGCCCTGAGAGGCCTCGACATCGGCATACCCGGGTACGGGTCCGTGTGGTTGGACCTCGAACCGGCGTGGAACGATCCCGCAGACCGGAGCACCTTGTTGACACGGCTGGGCGCCGAAGGTGTCCACAGCGCGGTGATGGTGGCAGACGTGATGCCGGAGCTGTACCCACAATGGTTCGATGACGGCCAGGTGCGGCTCTTCGGAAACTGGCTCTCTGCCCATCTGGAACACAGTGAGTTGTTCCTCTGCATCTCGCACAACACCGAGAACGACCTGCGCGAGGTGGCCGAGGTCACGCGGGCATCGAGCGCGAACTCAACTGTGTCGTGGTACCCCTGGGAGCCGAGTTGCCCGCCGGTGAATCCCAGCCGGTTGCAGTTCCCACGGGCATCGGCCGCTACCTGCTCGTGGTGGGAACGCTGGAGCCACGCAAGAACCAACAACTCGTACTGGAGGCATTCGAGCGACTGGCATCACGCCACGACGACCTGGGTCTCATCATCGTCGGGCGTCAGGGCTGGATGGTCGACGATCTGGCAGCGGCGATACGGACCCACCGGTATGCGGGTACCAGGCTCCTGTGGCCTGATTCAGTCACCGACGGCGAGTTGGCTTGGCTCTACGAGAACGCCTTCCTGACCATCGCTCCGTCTCTCTATGAGGGGCTGGGAGTACCGGTGATGGAGGCACTCAGCCATGGCAGCCCCACGCTCGCATCCACTGGCGGGGCACTGGCCGAAGCCGGTGGCGACCACGTGGAGACGATAGACCCCGAAGACGTCGATGCGTTGTGCGTGAGCATCGAGCGGCACCTGCTGGACCCCGCTCATCACTCTATGCTGGCGGACGCTGCGGCCTCCTACGTCCCACCGACCTGGACATCAGCGGCTCAGATCATGGCCACGTCCCTTGCCGAACTGGCATCGCAGGAACCACCGGTGCCCGGCAGCGCGGCGCGGGCGCCACCTCCAGTGATCGAACCCACCAGAACCAACCCATGAGCGACCTCACCCACACCTCCCATGTTTCCGACAATCCCGGTCTCGACCGCAGCGGAGTCCGGGCACCGCTCGCGGACCGGTCGCTGGTGGTGGTGACCACCGTCTTCGTCGTGATTGGAATCGCGGTGCGATTCTGGCCCCGTAGGGGCCTCTGGCTGGACGAGGCCCTCTCGGTGAACATCGCATCTCTTCCACTCGGTGACATACCCGGCGCACTGAAACACGACGGTCACCCACCGCTGTACTACCTGCTGTTGCATTTCTGGTTGATGCTCGGATCATCTGACTGGTGGGTCCGCGCACTCTCTGGTGTCATCTCTCTTGCCGGCATGCCGCTGGCATATCTGGCGGGAAGGCGTCTCGGCCATCGCCGTGCCGCGGCGGGCCTGGGTGCCCGACGAACCGGATTGATCACCCTCTCCCTGTGGGCCGTTCTCCCGTTTGCGGTCCGCTACGGGAGCGAGACCCGCATGTACTCGTTGGTCTCCGCCCTGGTGCTCGCGGGTTACCTGTTGATCGACTCACTCATCGGACAACCCAATGAACTCGAGATGACTCCTCCCCGGACCCGTCTTGCCACGCTCGGGGTGGTCCTGGTCACCGCGACCCTCCTCTATACGCACTACTGGACCCTGTGGTTGGGGGCGGCCACCGCCATCGTGGTGATGGTGATCGGTTGGCGGAGCGTGGATGCCGACCGCGCGAGAGGGGCTTGGAAGACGCTCGGGGCGATGGCCCTCGGGTTGGTGCTGTTCATACCCTGGTTGCCCACGATGCTCTACCAGTCGAGCCACACGGGGACTCCCTGGGGGGAGGTCTTCCGGCCGGCAACGATTCTGGTGGTCACTATCACCGACTTCGTGGGCGGCGGTTTCGGCGAACTGCAGATCATGTCCTACGTGCTCGTGGTCGCAGTGACGGTCGCCGTCTTCGGGATCCTGCGTACCCGATCCGGCCAGCAGGTCGTGGAGTTCTCATCGACCCCCAGCGTGCGAATCGGAGCCGAACTGTCCGTACTGTTGTTGGCGATGGGTATCGGCTGGGCCGCATCGGTGGTCAGCTCATCGACATACGCGAGCCGTTACGCCGCTATCGTCGCCCCTCTGTTCGTTCTGTGTTGTGCTGCTGGTCTGGCCATGGTTCGATCCCGTCGGGCCACCACCGTCGTAACCGCGCTGGTATGTACCGCCCTGGTCGTCGGAGTATGCGCAGAGGTCGTTTCGGATCGTACCCAGGCCGGAGTCACAGCCGATGCGATCGGAGCCGACGTGGCGACGACCGGCAGCACCGAGGTGCCGATCGTGATCGCCTGCCCCGATCAGCTCGCCCCCGCAACCCTGCGGGCACTGGAGAACCGGGGGATCGATGCCCGCGTGGTCCCATTTCCCGGCGGTGATCCGCGATTCGTGGACTGGGTCGACTACTCAGAGCGAAACGCCGCTGCAGACCCCGCCGCATTCGTGGAAGACACGCTGTCTGACACCGACCCCGATACCCCCGTCTATGCGGTGATCAACACCACCTACATCACCCTCGAAGGCAAGTGTGAGGGCGTTCTCGCAGCTATGGGAGCCGATGGTTCCTCTGTTGAGAACCTGGTCGAGGCCGATGCTGACAACTTCTTCGAGGGCATGTCGTTGTGGGTACGTCGACCGACGAGTTGAGGCCCCCACGCACCGAGGTGCGCTGGTCCGACGCGCTGCGCCCGGCGCTGCTCGGTTGGCTGGTGGCACGGGTGGCGGTCACACTCGGGTTCCTGCTCGCTCACGGGTTGTCGGGGACCCTGTCGATGCCGGACGGGCGGCTGCATCTGAACCAGGGGCTGATGACCTGGGACGGCACCTTCTACAGGGTCATCACCCGCGGGTGGTACGGCGGGACCGAGGTACCCGCCGAAGCGGTGCGGTTCTTCCCCGGATATCCCGGGATCGGCCGCATCGGTGAGGTCCTGTTCTTCGGCAACACGGACCTGGCCCTGATCGTCATCGCCAACGCGGCTGCCCTGGCGGCAGCGGTTCTCGTATGGCATCTGGCGATCGAAGGCGCCGCCGGGACGGGTATCGCCAGCTCCACGAGGGTGAAGACGCTGACCGCCGATCGGGCCGCTTGGATGGTCGGGATCATCCCGGCGGCGAACGTCATGGTCTTCGCCTACAGCGAGTCCCTCATGCTTCTCCTCGCCACCGCCATGTTGCTGGCACTCCTGCGTGGTCGACCCGGTTGGGCCGCGCTCAGCGGGCTCGCTGCGGGGTTGCTGCGCCCTGCCGGGGTGCTCCTCTCACTGCCCGCACTCATCGAAGCGTGGCAGTGGTACCGCGGAACACGAGGGGCCACCGACGAGCACCTCCGGCGCCGTATGGCGCTGTGGGCGACAGCTGTCGTGGCTCCTGTCCTGGGACTGGCGGGAGCAATGTGGATCGTGTCCCGACGCACCGGCGATGTCTTCGAGGCCTACCTGATCCAGCGACAGCTGCGAGACGGTTTCCGTGATCCGGCCACCCGACTGGTGCAGGCCGGCATTGATTTCGCCGGCGGTCATCTCCACGATGTCTACAACGTCGCGTTTGCACTCGCGTTCGCGGCGTTGTTCGTCGTTGGCGTTCGCAACCGCCAGCGTCTGTCCTGGCTCGCCTTCATGGCTGTGACCTGGATCGTGGCCGTCGGCGGCAACAACATGGACTCGATCGGGCGTTACTGCGTGGTTGCGGCGCCGTTTTCGATCGCACTCGCCCAGTGGGGCAGCACCCGGAGTCGCCAGGTTGCCATATCCGTGGTCTGCGTTCCGGCGACGATCTGGTTCACGAGCGAAGTGCTGCTGGGACGCATAATTCCGTAGGGCGCCTCTGCCACACGGACAACGGAGTCTTGGGTTGCGTGCCCCGAGAACGGACAGTCGCACATAGCGCGCCTCTGGAACACAAAGCGAGAGTTGGTTGGATGGCTGACCGGAGTGTAGGCAGCCGGCTTTCGGGGTAGGCCACGCGGGAGACCACGACGACAACACGCAGGGGCACTCATGGCGAACGTAACCCAGAAACTGATCTCGGAGCACCTCGAGTCGGGAAACATGGAGCCGGGCTCCGAAGTGGGCATCCGTATCGACCAGACTCTCACCCAGGACGCGACCGGAACGCTCGTGATGTTGGAACTCGAAGCGATGGGCCTGGATCGGGTGCATACCGAGCTCTCGGCGCAATACGTGGACCACAACCTCGTCCAGGAAGACTCCCGCAACCCGGACGATCATCTGTTCCTGGAGAGCGCCTGCAGGCGTTTCGGAGTGTGGTTCTCCCGTCCCGGCAACGGCGTGAGTCACCCGCTGCACATGGAGCGTTTCGGATGTCCCGGGGCGACCATGCTCGGTTCCGACAGTCACACACCTGCTGCAGGGTCGCTCGGGATGCTGGCGATCGGCGCGGGTGGTCTCGAAGTGGCTCTCGCAATGGCGGGCGAGACGTTCCACATGCCGATGCCCGAGGTCTGGGGTGTTGAACTTGTGGGTCAACTACCCGACTGGGTCAGCGCAAAGGACGTGATCCTCGAGATGCTCCGCCGCCACGGGGTCAGGGGCGGGATGGGCCGCATCATCGAGTACCACGGACCGGGTCTGGAGCACCTGAGCGCCATGGACCGGCACGTGATCGCCAACATGGGCGCTGAACTGGGGGCCACGACCACGGTGTTCCCCGCGGACCGGACGGTGCGGGAGTTCCTCGAGTCCCAACAGCGGCCTGAAGCCTTCCGCGAGTTGATCGCCGATGAGGACGCCACCTACGACGTGACCGAACGCATCGACCTCACAGAAGTCGTGCCACTGATCGCTCGCCCGAGCAGCCCCGGCGACGTCGTGACCGTCGAAGAGGAGGCCGGTGCAGATGTCTACCAGACCTATATAGGGTCATCGGCCAACCCCGGCTACCGCGACTTCGCAATAGCCGCCGAGATCGTCGATGGCCAACAGGCACACGACGGGGTCTCGTTCGACATCAACCCCACGTCTCGTCAGGTCCTCGAGAACCTGATGGCCGAAGGTGAGCTGGCGAAGCTGATCCACGCCGGAGCGCGCCTGCACCAAGCGGGATGCAACGGTTGCATCGGCATGGGTCAGGCACCGGCGACCGACCGGATCAGCCTGCGCACAGTGCCCCGCAACTTCCCCGGACGCAGCGGCACGAAGGAAGACAAGGTCTACCTGGTGAGCCCCGAGACTGCAGCCGCATCCGCGCTGAAGGGGGTGATCACCGATCCACGCACCCTTTCCGGCCCGTACCCGCAGGTCCACGAACCGGAACATCCGATCATCAACGCCGGGATGCTCATGGAACCACCACCTGCGGATGAGGCCGCTTCGGTTGAACTCGTGAAGGGACCCAACATCGTGTCGCTACCGCACTTCGATGCGCTGCCCGACCATCTGGCCCTTCCGGTGTTGCTGAACCTCGGCGACGACGTATCGACCGACGAGATCATGCCCGCGGGGGCAAAGGTGCTGCCCTACCGATCCAACATCCCCGAGATATCGAGGTTCGTCTTCCGCCCGCTCGATCCCACCTATCCGGATCGGGCGCTGGAGGTCCGGGATTCCGGCGACGGTCACGCCGTGGTCGCAGGTTCCAACTACGGACAGGGTTCCAGCCGTGAACACGCCGCGTTGGCTCCGAGATTCCTCGGGCTGCGGGTGGTGATGGCGGCGTCGATCTCGCGGATCCACCGCCAGAACCTGCCCAATTTCGGAGTAGTGCCCCTGCAGTTGAAGGAGCCCGACGATGCCGGCGCCATGAGGCGTGACGAGGTGGTGACCTTCGACGACCTAACCGAGCAGTTGCGTGCTGGGCCCGAGGTCGTGGCGACGCTCGCCGACGGCACCCGGATCGAGTTCATCCATGACCTCTCCGAACGGGAACTCGACAACGTCATCGCTGGCGGTGCCATCAACCGCGTCGCGAGCGAGATGGCCTACTGATCGCTCTCACGGGTATTCCAGTGCAGCCGGCGCTTCGTCAGGTGGGCGACTCGGCGGGCCGCACTCTTGCGCAGAGACTGATTCAGGGGCGGAGGGTGTCGACGGTCTTGCCCTCAACCAACACCTCGACATCCACATCGGCTGGGTCGCCGCCATCGTCGGGGGGTAGCGACTCGCGCGCTATCGCTTTGGCTGTACCGACCACCTGGGCATACCCGGCAGTACCCTCGCAGCGCGTGAGGCTCCTGTCCGATGTCGGGCTGAGGGTCACCAGGACCGACGAACCGTCGACCGTCACATCGACCACCTGCAGGTCCACCGGCACCGAAGACGACACGTTGGGTGAGCGTCCTGACGGACCGGATATCAGTTCCTCCAGAGCTGATCGCAGCCTCTCGTCGGGCGAACCGTCGTTGATCCCGACCGATACCTGGCGATCGGGTTTCGAGCAGCCGGAACCATCGAAGAAGCTGAGTGCCGCGACCCTCGTCCGGGGTACCGGTTGAGGCTGTCCACGCAACCACTTGGTCACTTCCCAACGATCCGCCAGGTCGCGGGACCTGTTTCGGGAACTGTTGGACCCGCTGGAGCTCCCCGACTCATCTCCGGTGTCTGATGCGCCGGATCCGTCATCGCCACCCGCATCGCTGCGATCGGCGCCATCGACCACCTCCAAGGTGACCACATCGAGGCTCTGCATGGGACCATCGGGGCCCATCCAGTACGACATCACACATGTCGCCCAGCTCCCGTCGCCGCCCGAGAATCCCCGAATCCTCGTCATACGGGTGAGCGTGGGCAGCGGTGAGGTGGCCTCCAGTTGTTTCTCCACTGCCTCACTCGCAGGCGGCGTGCCGAGGCTCGGATCAGCGACGGCAGCCTCGAAGACCGCCAACAATTGGGCCGCATCCATGGAGACCGCAGGACCTGGTTCAGGGCAGTCCTGTGGATCCGTGGACTGTGGAGCCACATCGTCATCTACGTCGACGGCGACGCGTGCTCCATCATCGGAGTTCGACACCGTCGACCGATTCCCCCCACCCACACGGAAGAGCACGAACCCGATCAGCACCGCCACCACGACAACGCCGAACACGAAGCGGAAGCGCAGGTACGAGGGCGTATCACTGCTCCCGGCGCCCCGGCGCTCACTCCGAGGTCTCTTGTTGCCGCGCCAAGCCACCGTGGGAGGCTAACCAAGGCTCCGACCCAGTTCGAGACACCCCCTACACATTCCTCAACGCCAACGACACGATCCAAGCGAGCCAGGCTCATGGCGCATCACACAGACAACTCAGTTGACCTCCCGGTCCTCGAGGCGCTCGATGACCTGGCAGTGGCCCTTGCGCGCCATGGCAGCGCCGTGCTCGTTGCGCCACCCGGCACGGGCAAGACAACGGGAATCCCACCCGCTCTGATCCGCCACTCACCCGAACTGGTCCATGACGCCCAGCACCGGATCGTCGTTGTGGTCCCTCGGCGCATGGCAGCGCGCGCCGCGGCCGGGCGGATGGCGACAAGTGCCGGGGAGAGCGTCGGCGATCGCTTCGGCTACTCGGTACGTGATGACCGTTCGGTCAGTGACCGAACGGTGGTGGAGGTTGTGACCCCCGGCCTACTGCTTCGCAGAATCCAGGCAGACCCCGAACTGACGACGACGGCGACCGTGGTGCTCGACGAGTTCCACGAACGGTCAGTGGACCAGGACCTCCTGTTGGCTCTTCTCCTCGACACCCGCGCTGCGCTGCGCCCAGACCTCCGTCTGCTCGCGATGTCGGCCACGTTGGACATCCGAGCGGTCTCAGAACTCCTCGGAAGTTCAACCGGAGATCGGCAGGTTCCGGTCATAGAGGTCGAATCACCGTTGTATCCCTTGACAACCCACTGGCGACCGGGGAACGTCCAGCACCGGATCAGCGACCGGGTCGCCGAAGTGGTCCGTGAAGCACTCAATGAGAGCGCCCACGATGGCGCGGGCGGCGATGTCCTCGTGTTCCTGCCCGGCAGGGGTGAGATCTCTGCGACACGCAGGGCGCTCTCGGGGAGGATGGGCAGCGGAACCGTCGTAGTGGAGTTGCACGGTTCGTTGGATCCGAAGGCCCAGGATGAAATCCTCAACAGAGCACCCGCCGGACCCAGGCGTGTCATCCTGTCGACTGCGATAGCTGAGACCTCCATCACGGTGCCCGGCGTGCGAGCAGTTGTCGATTCGGGCCTGCGCCGCTACCAGGAGGTCAATCCCTCCACCGGCATTCCCTCATTGCGCACGGGATCGGTGTCGCTGTCGGGCGCGGAACAGAGGAGCGGGCGCGCCGCGCGTGAAGCACCCGGAGTGAGCTTCCGGCTCTGGAGCAAGAGCGACGAGGAGTTGAGACGCCGCCACGATCCGGCTGAGATCACCCGTGCCGAGCTCTCATCCCTCCTCCTGGCGACCCGTAGCTGGGGTGCCTCATCGCCCCGCGAGTTGTCCTGGGTGGATCCACCGCCCCTACCTGCGGTGACCCGGGCCGAGGAGCTCCTGAGGGATCTTGGCGCACTGGACGAATCGGGCCGCCTGACATCGCTCGGACGATCCCTGGCCGCGTTCGGATTCCACCCGCGAACTGCTGCAATGGCGTTGCGGGCCGCGCACATTGGCGCGACGGAGTTGGGCGCGCAGGTACTGGCGGCCGTGGACCAGCGCCAGAACACCCGGGTTGATCTTGCCGAAGAAGTGCGCGCCATTGACTCGGGCATCTCCCGTGGGCCGACCCGACACGAGGTCCGTCGTTGGCGCCGGAGGATCGACTCGGTCACGAGGACACGCAGGGTTCTGGGAGTTGACGCGACGGACCAGTCGAATCGCCCCTGGGACATCGACGACATGGTTGCCGACATCGCGCTCGCGGGATACGCCGACCGGTTGGCTCGCAGGCGTCAGGACCGCGACGGGATCTACCTGCTCCGTCACGGCGGCGAAGTCGAGCTGCCCGGGGCCGAACGAACTCTCGGCGACTCCGACTGGCTGCTGGTCATCGACCTCGATGCGCGCAGTGACTCCGTCGGTGCGGGCAGGATCCACAGTGCGGTAGCAGTGAACGAACAGCTGTTGGGCGAACTGATCTCACGTGCTGACGCATCAGCGGAGATCGACTCGACCACGACCTTCGCCTGGAATCCGCACGACGGCACGACCTCCACGACCAGGACACGTCGTCTCGGCGCCATCATGCTCGAGGAAACCAGGTGGCGCACGATCACCCCGGATGCGCTCACGGCTGTGGTGACGGAGCGGATCGCGGCCGAAGGGCCTTCAGTTCTGCGGGGTTGGGAGGAGCTCTCGAGCCTGCGGAGTCGGCTGGGGTATCTCAGGGCAACGGGCTCGGATGACTCGCTACCCGACCTCTCCGATGAGGCGGTCGCCGCGACGGCCGACCAATGGGTTCCGACGCTCGTGGCCTTGACGAAGCCCGGGAATACCGGCCGCCGCGGTAGGTCCTCCACGGGCGAGCTACGGGGATTCGATCCCGATGCCACATCACTCGAGACAGCACTGCTGTCAGGTCTCACCTACGAACAGCGCCAGGTTCTGGATCGCGAGGCCCCGCGCGCGTTGGACCCACCCCGACGGTCGCAGGTTCACGCTCGCCTACGGAGCAGTCGATGGAGATCCGGCATCGGTCCTGTTGTCGATTCGCCTGCAGGACCTGCTCGGCGTGGACGAGCATCCGAGCGTGGGTCGCGGAAACCCCATAACGGTGGCGCTGTTGTCACCTGCGAGGCGGGTGCTGCAACGAACGGTCGATCTCCCGGGATTCTGGCGGGGCTCATATGCGCAGGTTCGTTCCGAGATGCGCGGCCGCTATCCGAAACACCGTTGGCCGGCCGAACCCTGGACCTCCGGGACCTGACGTTGATCGGCGGCTCAGGGCCGGGTCATCGTGACCTACCCGAGAAGGTGCCCAACCACTTTCGTCCAGCCGCGTGGCGGGCCTCCAACTGAACGAGGGTGGCTTCCCCGATCCGATCGATTCCGGCGAGCCGGTTGAGTTCACGATTCACCTGGGCATGACCCCAACCGGTCGCGCGGACCAGTTCCATCGACAGGTCCGCATTCGCCGCCCTCATCCGGGCCTTGCGTTCACGCAACGGGATACCGGGGGCTCCCGACGACTCCGAACCCATCCCAATTCCGGAAGCATCCCCGTTGAGTCCGGAACCCATGGCGGATCGTCCCGAGGGAAGTGGCGGCGGCAACAACAACAGATCCACTCCCGCCGGTTCGCTGTCGCTGTCGGAGGCAGCCGATCCGATCCCGTCGGGGTCACTTCCGAACACGCCCGCATCGGTTCCGGCGTCGTCGCCGCTCGAATCCGTGGCAACCGATCCGATCACCGAGAACATGGATAGCTGCTCGGAGTCATCCTCGTCGCCGGGTTCATCGAGTTCGCCCCGAACCACCTCTCGTTCGGCCCGGCGCTTGAGGCTGTGGCGCCGCGACTGGGCTATGGAGTCGGCATGTCGCACCAGGCGCTCATCATTGGGCAGGAACACATAGGCGGGCTGACGGCCCGCACCGCGGATCCAGCGAACGACACGTCCGACCGCCTGGCGGAAGAACAACTCGGTGGTTGTGGTCGTGGCGTACACCGCGACCCTCAGCCGTGGGATGTCCACGCCTTCGGACACCATGCGCACCGCCACGATCCACCGTTGGGTTCCCCGGGCGAAGGACGCGATCCTCGCCGAGGCGTCAGGATCATCAGAGGTGGCGACGACGACGTCGCCGGGGTGGTGGCGTTCGAGTCGGGCCGCTATCCCTCGGGCGTGTTCGACATCGCCGGCGATGACAAGGCCCGCTGCTTCCGGATGGTCGCGGCGTAGCTCACCCAGGCGGGTATCCGCATCGCCGAGCACGGTCGTCAACCACTGACCTTCGAGCGAGAGTGCCGTACGCAGACGCTGGTTGGCACGTTCATGGTTCAGGGGATCGGCAAATGTTGCCGCGAACGCCTCACCGTCGGGAGCAACCCATTCCATGAACCCGCCGGTGCGGGGGAAGTAGACCGGACGCACGACTCCACGGTCGCCCAGGGCATCCCCGTAGCCGTACTCGAAATCAGGACGGGCCTCGTCGAGATGGTAGTCAACGAAAGGGATCTCGGCGTTGTCGGAACGGAACGGGGTACCCGACAGACTCAACCTGAACGCAGCGCCGTCGAATGCCTCCACGACCGCACTGCCCCAACTCCGATCATCACCCGCGTGGTGGATCTCGTCGAGCACGACGAACGATCCGCCGGCGATCCTCGACAGGAGTGCCGCGGATTGCGCCACCTGCGCGTAGGTGGTCACGATCCCGTGCATGTCTTCGGGGAGGGGGCCGTCGCCGGGACTCCACATGTGGTCCAGATGCAGACCCATGACAGAAGCCGCTGACACCCACTGGGACTTCAGGTGCTGGGTGGGGGCGACGACCACGACCCTCGTCCCGGGATTCTCGACCAGGTACTGCACCACCGCCGCCAGCGCGAACGTGGTCTTCCCCGCCCCGGGCGTGGCCACCGCCAGGAAGTCGCGACCCGTGGCAGCATCCAGCTTCCCCAACGCCTGGGACTGCCAGGGACGCAGTCGTAGACGCGTCGGACGTCCCACCGTCGGAGCACTCCGGGTGGTGCGGCCACTTTGGCTGGAAGGGCGGGATCGTGCGGACACAGCCAGCCGATTCTAGGGCCCGACGGTGACCGGTCAGTGGTTGACGAAGTCGATTACCAGCCGAGAAGGGCTCTGGAGGGTACTCACCGCGAAGGCAACCGGGTCGGCAAGGCCGACGGCCCATGTGGCCTGCCCTTCGAAGTCACCCACCTCGACGACTTCTCTGACGGTGGACCCTGCTCCCGGGATGCGATCGGGCACATCCCTCGACTCGTGGTAGCCATCCGCGTCGAGCACGGCGGAACTCGCGGGCGTCATGCGAACGGTAACGACAGAAGCGCCGTCCACTTCGACCTCCTCATCCGATGCATCACCCTTGATGGGCCGATCGGCGTACTTGACCTCGTAACCCGGCACAGGTCCGTCGAACTCGAACACGACCCGGTCGAAACCCTCGTGTCGGGCCGTGCGCACAGAGGTGATCGTTGCCTGTTCCGCATCCGCGGGCCGTGGAACACTCACCGGGGTGATCGCAGCACCGGGGACATCGGTGATTCCTTCTGCAGCCTCGTCGGGAAGTGTGCTCTGGGGTACTGAATCGTCCGTCTGAGCCGAATCCCCGGTTGAGGCGCTGGTGGTCGAGCTGCCGTCATCGGTGGCGGGCACGCTCGTCGAGGTCGTGTCCTTGGAGCTGGCTGTGACGTCTCCCGGGTCGTCCCCATTCGAGACCAGGAACCACACTCCGAGAGCAATGACGACAGCTGCGAGCACGCCTACGGAAATCCAGGCGCGTGAACCACTTGGGCCGCTCTCCGCGCTGTCTGATCCGTCAGCACTGTCGGGTCCAGCGGCATTTCGACCCTTGGGTGGGTCTTGTTCATCGCTCAAGGTGCACCTCCAGGTACCGGCATCAGCCTAGGTGCCATCGGTGGTTCACAGATACGTCGCCTGAAGCGCCGAGAGCGACATGCGGTCGCGCTCGGGATCGACCGAGAGCACCTTGACGTGGATCTGTTCCCCCGGAATCACCAATTGGTCGGGACGCTGACCGGGCACACTCGACAGTTCGCTCATGTGGATCAACCCGACCGCGGCGGTACCGGTTATCTCGGCTATTGCTCCATAGTCGAGCACCTTCTTGATCACCGCCGGATATGTCTCGCCCACAGTCACAGCTTCGAACGGATGCGACATCGTGCGCCTGATCGACAGCGCTATCCGGCGTTTCGACCGGACGACCTCGAGCACCTCCACATCCACTGTGTCACCAACGCTGACGACCTCCCGGGGATGACCGACGTGCGCCCAGGAGAGTTCACTCCGATGGACCAGTCCGACCAGGTCTCCGACACGCACCAGAGCCCCCACATCACGCACCTCTACGACCTCGCCGCTGAGACGCTGACCGGCCGCGAGCGCCGCGTACTGTCGCGCGTTCGGCCGCCCGGCGAGCGCGCCGCTGCGGATCCTTGCGTGAAACCACCACCCGGTCAGCGAAGCGATCCACCTCCTTGACGATCACCTCGACCTCGTTGCCGACGAGGTCCTTGGGCGATCCATCCACCTCACCCACGAGCGATTGAGGCATGAACGCGGACAGGCCCACGTTGACGACGAAACCGCCTTTGATCGAGCGCTCCACCTTGCCGACCAGCACGTCTCCTGATTCGAGTGCCTGGGTGACCCGCGCCCACCCGAGGGTTCGGGCAGCCCACTTGGCGCTCATGGGCACCCTGCCGTCGGGATGTTCGCGTTGGAGCACTGCTGCGGCCAGTGGAGCCCCCTCCACGAGAGGACCAAGACCCGCATCGTCGAAGTCGGCTCGCTCGATCACCCCGGTGCGGCCATCGGCCATGCGCACGCGCACTTCGCGCTCTCCGAGACTGACGAGCGTCACCTGGGCAACCGTCGGTTCGAGTTCGGAATGCGGATCCGCGATATGTGGATCGGTTCCCGGAGCCGGCGGGTCATCCATGACTCCGAGGGTACAGCTTCCCCCGTTACTGATTCGTGCAGACTACCCGCGCTGAGCCGTAGGTTGAGGCCCATGGAACCTTACGGACGCGACGAAGCAGTTACAGCAGGAGCAATGCTCTTCACGTTGGTGGACCCGGTACGGGGTCAGGAGGTTGCCTACAACAGGTGGTACGAATCAGATCACTTCTACGGGGGCTGCATGGTGGGTCCGTGGTTGTTCGCCGGACGGCGCTGGGTAGCCACCCGTGACCTCAAGGACCTCAGGGTCCCGCTCGACACACCGAGCGCCGACGCGATTGCGGATCCGGTGGATTCGGGTAGCTACCTGGCGACGTACTTCATCCACGGGGGCCACGAAGCCGAGCATTTCGACTGGGCGAACAAGCAGGTGTTCGAGCTGTATGCGAACGACAGGGGCTACGAAGGACGCGTGCATGCCCACACGGCGCTGTACTTCGCGGTCGGCGATCATCGGGGAGACTCCCCGGTTCCCGCCCACATGGCGCTGGACCATCCGTACGCAGGGCTCGTGAGCATCCACCTCGATCGACCGGAGGGCGTCCGACACGAGGCATACTCCGAATGGTTCGGTGCCGAGGTCGCACCTGCGCTGTTCAGCGAAGGGTCCCCCATCGACCAGGTACTGGACTGGCGTCCGATCATCCCGAAGGGTTCCGAAGGGAATGCGCCCATGAAACTCGGCACAGGCCCCGGGACACGTCAGCGCAGCCTCCAGATGCTCTTCTGCGGGCGGGCCCCACAAGGTGGGTGGAACGCCGACCGCGACTGGCACCGCATCGAGGAACTGTGCGACACCATCAATTCCTCGGGTCTCGCAACGGTGCGCCTCGCTGCCCCGTTCATTCCCACGATCCCCGGCACCGACACCTACACGGACCAGCTCTGGTAGGCCGCTCAGGCGCCTCCATCACCACCGAGGTGATCACTCAGGAACGCAACCGTCTGGTTCCATGCAGTGACCGCGGCAGCTTCTTCTGTCAGCCCGCGCTCGCCGGCCGCGCCGTCGGAGTCGACCACCGGGACACCCGCCTCCGCGAAGAAATGCCGGGTACCGGGGTGCCTGACGGCTTCCACAGCCACGCCAGCGAGGTGGAGGTGGGCCTGCATCTCTGTTGCTTCGTTGCCGCTCACGAGTGGATCCATGGCGGCGAAATGACACAGCACCGGTGCTCGCAGGCCTTCGAAGTCCATGTCCTGATGGCCGTAGTAGGCGACGACCGCGCCGACGGAGTCGGGTTGGCGGGTTGCAGCCCACAACGCCCACGAGGCACCCATCGAGAACCCGACGATGCCCACAGGAGCCTCCGGGTCAGCGCTGTGGGCACGGAGCGCCACGATGCTCGCCAGTATCAGACCCGCCGTCTTGTCGGGATCGGCCGCGCCCAGGCGTTCGGCCGCCTCGAGCGGGTCGACGGGATCAGAAAGGGTCCGTCCGGCGAAAAGATCCGGTGCCAGTGCCGTGAACCCCGAGTCAGCGAGGTGCTCCACGATTTCCTTCGTAGCCCGGTTCAGACCCCACCAGGAGTGCAATACCAGTACACCCGGGCCGGGTCCTGATTCGGGGCTCACCAGATACGCAGAACCTGCGCGTCCGCCGGGCGAGGGCACAGCCTGAGACCCACCCTCGTCGGCGGAATCCGGGGAAGCAGCGGCATCTCTCGACATCGGTCCACTGTGCCATCCCCGGGGCCCGGGAACTACCTCAGGATCGCTGCGGAACTCCGGGCCCCGGCGCGCGAGGATGACGAGATGGGATCGGTCACAGCAGTGCTCAACCAGAAGGGCGGAGTCGGCAAGACCACGATCGCGCTCGGACTCGCCGCAGCTGCCCAGCGCGTGGGCGATCCGGTACTGCTCATCGACCTCGATCCCCAGGGGAGCGCGGGCTGGGCCATGGGGGTGGAAGCCGATGACGACCATCTGGCTGTCGGTGATGCTCTGCGCTCCGGAAGCCCCGACGTCGCCCGAGCGGCCAGAGTCACCTCGGGTTGGGGCGAGGGAGTGGACGTCATCCCGTCGAGCGGTTCACTCATAGACCGCGAGGCCGACGTTCGCACCGATGAGGCGGCGTTGCGGCTGCGACGGGCACTCGTTGGCCTGACCGACGAGTACCGACACGTCCTGATCGACTGCGCTCCTTCTCTCGGCCCCACGACGAACTCGGCCCTCGCCGCCGCTGACGGCCTCCTGCTGGTCGTCGAACTCTCGGCACTGTCGGTGCGAGGGGCCGATGCCGTGATGGACGCCGTCGAGCACGTCGGCGCAGGACTGAACCCAACGCTGGACCTCTTCGGCGTGGTGGTGAACCGCGCCCCTTCCAACTCCACCGAGGCAGAACACCAGGCAGGTGAACTCGCCCGCCACATGGGAGCGCGAGCGGTGTGGAAGCCGTTCGTTCCCCAACGAACTGTGCTGAACGAGGCGGTGGGGCTCCGAGCGCCCATCCAGGACCTCGGCTACCGGGCGAAGGACACCGTCGAGGTTTTCGACAAGCTCTACCGACACCTCAACCGGGTCACCAGGCGATCTGCCGCAGCAGGCGTCTGAAGCTCAGGAGCCCTTCTCCATTTCCTTTCGGATCTGTTCGTCGGTGA
Organism: uncultured Microthrixaceae bacterium; assembly: GCA_963805905.1. Lineage (GTDB taxonomy): Bacteria > Actinomycetota > Acidimicrobiia > Acidimicrobiales > Microtrichaceae > JAMLGJ01. The sequence continues at coordinate 157,777 of CAWDVV010000001.1, read as the reverse complement.
TCGGTCGTTCGTAGAAGGTGTTCCAGGCATGGAACGCCAGACCCACACCCCAGCCGAGAATTGTCCAGATCGGCCAGAAGTAGCCACCTCCGGACAACGCCCAGATAGCGACCAACATCGCGTTGACAATGACGTACGCGGCGATGTGACCGCCGAACTCCCGGCGAGCCTTGATTCGCTTGACGGCGGCCCCGCGACGTTCGCTGTCGTCCATGGTCACTTCCTTTGCCGGAGTGTGAGTTCTGGATCCAATCGATTCAGTCCATGTTCTGGTTTGCGAAGTCCCAGTTGACGAGTGAATCGAGGTAGGTGGAGATGTAGTTCGGCCGGGCGTTGCGGAAGTCGATGTAGTAGGCGTGTTCCCACACATCGATGGTCAACAGGGCCTTTACGCCGTGCTTGAGAGGTAGGTCGGCATTGGCTGTCTGCATGACCTCGAGCCCTGACCCGGTGTCGACCAGCCATGCCCAACCCGAACCGAACTGGGTTGCGGCCGCCTGTGAGAACTCGGTCTTGAAATCGTCGTAGGAACCGAACGCCGAGTTGATCGCATCGGACACCGCTCCGGTCGGGGCTCCCCCACCATTGGGGCTCATCGACTTCCAGTAGAAGGTGTGGTTCCAGACCTGTGCAGCGTTGTTGAACAGGCCACCCTCAGCCGAGGTGATGACATCTTCGAGTGACTTTCCGTCTGCGTTGTCGTCGGTGAGTTTGTTCAGGTTGTTCACATACGCCTGGTGATGTTTGCCGTAGTGGTACTCCAGCGTCTCCGCCGAGATATGCGGCGCGAGCGCGTCCTGCGCGTAGGGAAGTGAGGGCAGTTCGAAAGCAGCCATCGACAGGTCCTTTCCATAAGGTGAATGAACCGGGCGTTCCGGTCGGATCATGGTTTACCCACATTGACCGTAGTCCAATCGTCGGGGGGTCGTGCCCGCGTCGATGCGTCACCCTGTGCACCGAGGGGACTACTCGGGGGGCACCTCACCGCCGTCCGCCGTCACCGGTACGAAGTGGAGCACGAACGCTGCCACTGCGACCACTGCGAGGATCGCGATCCAGGTCGACAGCGGTGGCAGGTCCAACTCGAAAAGGCTGCTCAACGGTGGGATCAACATCACTCCCAACACCGATGCCACCATGGCGCTGACCAACGCCCACCGCCAGGGGGGCAACGAACGTGTCAGGCGAAGCAGGATTGCGAGCCCCACACCCAACAGGGTGATCGTTGCCGCACTGCGGGCCTCGATGAGGGTCGTCCCGGCTGCCATACGTCCGGTCAGGTACACCGCCAGGGATGCAACTGCGGCAATGGCGCCCGCTGGGATCGAGAACCGGACCACGCGCCCGAGAAAACCGGGACGGGCCCGTCGAGGATCGGGAGCCAATGCCAGAAAGAAGCCCGGGACCCCCACACTGAGCGCCCGCACGAGGGTCAGGTGGCGGGGCAGGAACGGATAGTCCGTGCCCACCGCCGCTATGACCAACGAGATCAACACCGAGTACACGGTTCCGTATACGAACAGGTTGGCAGCACGTTCGACGCTGTTGATCACACGGCGTCCCTCAGCGAGGGCCACGGGCAGAACCGAGAACCGGTTGTCCAACAAAACGAGCTGCGCAACCGCTCGTGTCGCGGCTGAACCCGCTCCCATGGCGATACCCATGTCGGCATCCTTGAGTGCGAGTACGTCGTTCACCCCGTCGCCGGTCATGGCAACCACATGACCGCGGGCCTGTTGGGCGGTGACCATCGCCTGCTTCTGTTGCGGCGTGACCCGACCCATCACGACGATGTCCTCGAGTGCCTCGCCCAGCTCCTCCGGGGCCTCGGGCAACGATCGTGCATCCACGCCCACGGAGACACCCGGCACGCCGGCCCGTCTCGCAACTGCGGCAACGGTGTCCGGGTGGTCGCCGGAAATGACCTTCAGGCGTACCCCCTGCGCATGGAAGTACCCGAGGATCTCGGACGCATCGGGACGCACCTGGTCCTCCAGCGCCACGAGCCCCACCGGCACCAGGTCCTCGGGTAGCTCCTCGCCGCACAGTTCTGCACCTGCTGCCACCAGCACCACGCGCTGCCCGGAGCTGGCACGCTCGTCGACCGCAGCGGCGACCGCGGCGTTGTCGGGTGCCAGGTACTCCGGAGCCCCGAGGAACACTGCCCGGGTACCTTCCTCCGTGTCGAAGACTCCGGCGGACCATTTGCGGGCCGAGGAGAATGGAATCAGGTCGATCGCAGTCCATCCCGACGGCGCGGGGCACTGCTGGCCGATCGCTACGAGCGTGGCATTGGGATCGTCACTTGCCGCCGCCAGTGCACCCAGACACTCCGCCACCGCCTGTGCATCGAGCGGTGGCTCCGCGTCTGAGGTGTTCGATGGGGCGCCAACCGGGAGCACCTCGAGCTCCACCATGGTGATCTCACCCGTGGTGATGGTGCCGGTCTTGTCGAGACAGAGCGTGTCGACCCTGGCGAGGAGTTCCACCGATGCCAGTTCCCGCAACAGTGCGTGTTGGCGGGAGAGTTTGATGACTCCCGCCATGAACGCAAGGCTCGTGAGCAGCACGAGGCCGTCTGGCACCATCGCGACGGCGCTGGCCACGACACCGGCCAGGGCCTCCTCCCAGGTGGCCGACACGGCCAGGAGACGCCAGAACAAGAGCGCCGCAACCGGCGGGATGAGCCACATGAGGACCTTGAGGATGGTGTTGACACCGCTGCGCAACTCCGAGTCGACGAGGCTGAACCGCTTGGCCTCGTCGGCCAGGGAGGCGGCGTAGGAGTCCGCCCCCACACGCGTTGCGCGGAAGAACCCGCTGCCGGAGACCACGAAGCTCCCCGAGAGAACTTCGTCGCCGACCCCTTTGGGAACCGGTTCGGCCTCGCCGGTCAGGAGCGCTTCGTCAATGGTGAGGCCCGTCCCGGAGATGACCTCGCCGTCGACGACCACCTGTGAACCCGTACGCAACACCAGTACGTCGTCCTGCACCACCGCCTCGATATCCAACTCCAACTCGGCACCGTCGCGCTGCACGAATGCGACAGGTTCCTGCAACACCGCCAGTCGGTCGAGTGCCGCCCGTGCCCGCAGTTCCTGGATCGTTCCTATGACGGAGTTGGCAACGATCACACCGGCGAACGCCATGTCCGCGCTCGGTCCACCGCGTGCGATCAGGATCGCAACGAACAACACGCCGATCACGGCGTTGACCGGCGTGAACACGTTGGCACGGAGGATCTCCCCGACCGTGCGCGTCGGAGCGGAGGGAACGTGGTTCACCCGGCCCTGTGCGACCCGCTCGGCCACCTCGGCCGGGGTGAGCCCGCCGGACGCGGTGGAAGGCGCCCCGGTCACCACTCCGGGGGTCGACGAACTCGGCGGGTGCTCGTTCACCGCCGCCAAGGTACCGGGTCCCCCCGATCATCGTGCGGAACGAACCACGTCAATCCGTACTCACCCGCTCGGAGATGGGTCCTGCTGGTGTGTCCGGCGGTAGGTGCTCATCGATCCAGGTGTCGATCACCTCCCACCACTCATAGAGCCAGCTGATCCGCGCCTCGTACCCCACCGGCACGTCGCCGGCAGGCACCAACCACCACATGATCTGTACCCCGGAACGCATCGGGAGGCCGTCCCAGACCTGACGCGGCGAGCTCAACTGCTCAAGTCCCGTGTGGGCCACGAACACGATGTCTGCATCAGGCGCGGCATCGATCGCGGCGAACGCTCCCCCTGGGCGCGGTGGCAACACCTGGGTGAGGGCCTCTGCACGCTCCACCAGATTGTCGAGCCCATCCTCACCCAGACGACTGATCGCACGTCTACGACGGCGATCGGTGAAGTTGCCACCCTCGGGGAACAGGATCAACGCGTCATCCGGTTGCATCTCGGTGGCCAACTGGGAGATGGACTCCACCGCTCCCGATCCCGCTGGTGGATTCGCAGGGATGAAGCGTGACGGGAGCCTCCCCAGGGCAACGTCGATACACGGATCCCAACGGAGCTGTTCCTTCAGCACGATGAGGGGCCGGCGCCCGTAGGTGTTGATGAGGGAGTTCACCAGCAGGAATGAATCGCCGGCACCTGCGTGGCGACTGAACACCAGCATGGGCCTCTCCGGGCGTTCCGGCGGATGAGCTGGCACGACGGAGTCGCGATCTTCCACGATGGTCAGCCCCAACACTCGACGTGCCGAATCGATGAGACCGCCCACGAACCAACCAGCCACCACCACATGGGCCCGATCGAAGCGGGGGGTGTGCAGTTTCCACCCGAAGCCCGAGAGTGCCCACAGGACGAACAACGCCACGAGGCCGGTCGCCTCCCGAACCAGGTAGACCAGCATCATCCACAGGAGCCGCAACGCCCGCCAGCGCCCCGGTATCCAACGCACCGCGAAGGCTGCAACGAGGAGCAACAAGGGGAAGAACACGAGGGCGAGCACCGCCAGCGCGAAAATCGCGGGGGCGAGGACCACTCGGCGCACCCACACCGGCGGCACGCTGACCGCCCCCATCAGCTCCCCGCTCGGGGCTCTTCGGATGGCTCAGCCGACGAGTGGGTTCCTTGCGAGTGCATTCTGAGGTACGCGTTCGAGGCCTCCCGCGCCCGCTCGATGCCAGCGGACACATCGGAGAGATCGCCGTAGCGGAGTTGTCGCAGGTCGGTAGGTCTGGGCGGAGCAGAACCCGTGGGCAGAACGTGGAGTTCCACGTCCTCTGGTAGCGACGCCAGCGCTGACGCAAAGCTGTGGCGACGTGCGATCTCGAACGCCACAATGGCCACCTCGTGGGGCCAGCGGGGAGCTTCGAGCGGCTCCTCGATACGTCCGACCTGCAGGACGTAGATCCGCTCGGCGCCGCCAGCGAGGGCACGGCGCACCGGAATCGAATCCACGATCCCCCCGTCGATGAAGTGTTCGTTGTCCAACTCGACCGCCGGCAGCAGACCGGGTACGGCGCTGGACGCGAGCACCGCGGGTACCAGTGCACCCTCGGTGAACCAACGTTCGTGTGCGGTCTCGATGCACGCCGCAACGCATTCGAAGGGCGTGTGCAGATGGTCGAAGCTCGCAGGCAGTGAAGCCTCCAGGAGTTCACGCAGTGAATCCGCGGAGGTCAGGCTCGTGCGACTGCGGGCCATGTGGCGCACCCGCTCGACGAGCCCTCCCCCGAATACTCCCGTACGTTCGACCTCCACCCAGATCTCCTCCAGGCCACGCAGTCCCGATTCGGTGGGGTCCGCACAGTAGGCGGCCCCGTTCACCGCACCGATGGAAGTGCCCAACACGAGATCAGCTCGTATCCCCGAAGCGGACAATGCCTGGAGCATTCCCACCTCGACCGCTCCGAGACGCCCGCCACCACCCAGCACGAACGCTGTTCTCGGCTCCGTTGCTGAGGTCAGGTTCTGGTGTTCGTCCACGATCTCATCTCCGAGCCGGGGACTCGGAGGAATCCCGACCACTCCATGGCAGGACCCGTCGTGCGTCCGAGATGTCCCACCTCATGTGTTGCGGATACTGATGATCCCACAGGCCACGGCATGACACTCCGATGGCCGGGATCACCGGCGCATACAGCCGCGGGTCCGGACATCGGCGAGGCCCCCGGCATCGTCGCAGGGGGCCTCGCCGGCTTTCAGATTCTCGTTCGGTCGGGGTTCACCATGGGAACCACTCGGGTGGTTCCCGCCGCGTCAGCAGCCGGTCCCCCGCCAGTGCCCACGTCCACCATGGTTGATGGTGTAGAGGGCAACCGCGTCCTGGACGTACGCCGGGGCGTACTTGGCACGTGAGTAGCCGGGGTGGCCGGCACGGCGGGACGCAGTGCGCCATGTGCTGTCGATGAACTGGTAGGCACCCGAGGCGCTACTGCGTGGGTTGTCGGCCGAGTAGCCGCCCGCGCGATCGGACTCGTGGCGACGGATACATGCCAGCACGGAGTTGTTGTGTACCGAGCTGCGCTGCTGCTCAACGGAGTTCATGAGGTTCTGGGCAATGGTGTGGCGCTGCCACACGATCTCGTTCTGGGAGATCGTTCCATCGCCGTTGAAGTCGGGAACCCACTTCTCGACGGGGATGTTGCATGCTGATGCGAGAACTGCGATCAGCGCTGTTCCGGCCAGGAGGCCGGCAATGCGGCGCCTACGTACCGGCGCCTTGGGACTTGGTGAGTTGGATTGGTCTTGCTTCGTGGAGCGCATCTTTGCTCCTCCTCATGTGTTGGCCCGCGCGGCACACCAGCCACGGGGATTGGGGGGGTTTCGCGTGACACAGCCATGTCACGACTTCCAGGTCATTATTACAGAACTGCTCATGCTTTGTAACAAAAGACATGCAAGTGTGACACGTTTAACATTCGCGAGCAGGTGCGTTAATCGGCTCGCACGGAGGTCCCCGGACGCGGATCCGTCCTGCGAGGTTCACCTGGTTCGGTGAACCTCGCAGGACAGAATCGGGAGCGTTTCGACCCCGGGTGCGATCATCAGCGCGGGCAACCCCGAATCGCTGGATCAGGAGCTCACTCGCTCAACGAGACTGGATCGACCCATTGGTAGAGGAGCTTCGGACGGCCTCGGCCACTCGGCGGTGCGACCCACTCCTTGATCAGACCGGCGTCGCGCAGCTTTGCAAGATGGGAACGCACCGTGCTGTGATGCATGCCGGCTCGCTCTGTCAGTGTCGCCACGTCCAGATACGACGCTTCGCCGCCCGGCTGGGCTGCATCCTCGAGCATCTCATACAGCCTGAGCCTGGTCGGGTCCGCGAGTGCACCCGCCAATACGAGACGGCGGCCCCCAGCTACCCCCCGGAGCCGAGAACCGCCGTATCGATCCATCAGGGTCTCGCGCACACTCTCAGCTGCCCAGTGGCGCTGGGTTGCCTGCCTTGAAGAGTCCGATTGCACCCTTGCCCACGTTGGAGAACTTGTGGGTGACCATCACGTAGTAGCCCTCCTCGTTCGAGTGTCGAACTCCACGAATCCTCCCTGAGCAGGCTGCAGATCCAGTGCCTGGGACCCACCGTGGGTCGCGTCCGGTCGGAGTAGATAGGCGCCCTCCTTGAACACGGTGTCGAAGATCGTGCCCACGATGTGGAACGAGGAGTTCTCGTTCGGTCCGTCGTCGATGACCCACACGCGTATCCGGTCGTTGACACCGACCTCGATCGGAGCGAACAGGTACTGCTTGAAGAAGCCGTTGAAGACCACCGCGTCGAAGTCGTTGTTCTGCATCTTGGTGAGGTCGCCCGGCTGGCCGTCGGGTCCGAGATAGAACTCCGACTGGACCACCAGGAACTCGTGATCCACCGGCGCCAGGTCCGGCGGGTCGATCACAACCGCTCCGTACATGCCGTTACCGATGTGATGCAGGGTCGGATCAGTTCCGCAGTGGTACATCCACACGCCGGCGTAGTCGGCGGTGAACGTGTAGGTGAGCGATTCGCCGGGGCCGATGCTACGCATCTGGTCGTTCCAGGCCGTCTTGGATGCGTGGAAGTCGATCGAGTGATCCATCTCGGTCTTGTTGACGATCGTGACCTTGAAGGTGTCGCCCAGCTTGCCGTGCAGAATGGGGCCGGGGACCGTGTCCTCGAAGGTCCAGAGTTCCTGTGTCACACCGGGCGCGACCTCCATGACCTTGTTCGTCATGTTGAAGGTGATCTCATGGACATCGCCGGGCAGCAGCGGTGACAGGTTCGGGGTCACGTGCTTCCCAGTCAGCTGCGGGTTCGGCATTCGGGTCGATCTCCGCGAAGTCGCCTTCACCGGAAGCGGCGGCCTGCTGGGGATTCGTGACACTTCCGTCGGACCCGCCCACGATGGAGATGGTCGTCTCCATTCCGGCTTCCTTGTGTCCGGGAACCGTGCACCATGCATCGATGGATGCATCCACCGGTCCATAGTCGAAGCTCGCCGTCTCCCCCGGGCGCGATCATGTCGGTGCCGGTCTTGCCGTTGACCCTGAAGTCGTGGTCCATGGTTCCGGCATTGGTCACGTTGAACGTGATCGTGGTTCCGGACGGCACCTCCGAGACAGAGGTATCGATGTACATCTCTCCCAGTGTCACTTCGATGGTCTCCGCGCCTCCCCCGCCCGAAGCAGAGGACCCTCGCCATTGGCGGGTGAGAACAGCGCGATCACACCCACGATGAGTGCAAGTACCGCCAGCACGGCCGTAGCCAGGAACCAGGTGAAGACACCCCCGTTCGAACCCTTGGCAGGTGTTGCTTCGTCCGACATCGGATACTCCTTCTGCACCATGGTCCACGGCCTTGTCGCCCATATTTCTGGTGCGTGACCGAAATAATGCCCTGAATACGTTGCACACGCAAGGAGACCTTCGTCACAGCCTCACGAGTCGGCCGAAGTCCCGTTCTGAGATTCCTGCCAGTGAATTGTGTCAGGACCGGCTGGAAGCAATAGTTTGTGGTGGTCCCCGAGCCGACCCCCTGACGATCGGCAAACCAACCTTGGTAGGTGTGCGATCGCCATCGAAGCCCCCTCAGCCGCCGGACGTACTGACGTCGACAGCAAAGAAACACAGCGCTCTGGAGAAGCACAGAGCCCTCCCCAAGCACAGAGCCCTCCCGAGATACATGGCGATAGCGCAATGACGGGTTCCGACGCTCGCGTGGAGGAGTCGCCCGAGCGCCCGTCCGAGGATTTCTCCCACCCCAGGATCAACCCCAAGACCTCCATCCCGTTCTTCTTGTTGAATCTCGTTCCCCTGCTCGCGATCTTCACCGGGATCACCTGGACCTCCGTGTGGATATTCGCCGTCCTCTACTGGGGACGGATGTTCTTCATCACCGCCGGTTACCACCGCTACTTTGCGCATCGGGCCTACAAGACCGGGCGGGTGTTCCAGGCGATCCTCGCGTTCGGTGGATGTGCGTCCGCCCAGAAGGGTCCGTTGTGGTGGGCCGGTCACCACCGCATGCACCACCGCTTCTCCGACACTCCCGTGGACCCCCACACGCCTCGCAAGGGATTCTGGTGGAGCCACGTCGGTTGGATCCTCAGCGATGAGACATCGTCGATTCCCGAAGGAACGATGAAGGAATATGACGACGTGCCCGGAGATCCAGTGGATCAACCGCCACGACTGGGTCGCACCCTGGTCACTCGCGCGTGCTGTCCTTCATCGTCGGAGGATGGGCCGGTCTGATCGTCGGCTTCGTGGGATCCACCGTCCTGCTGTGGCACTCGACGTTCCTGATCAACTCGCTTGCCCACGTGTGGGGTAGCCGACGCTTCGAGACCACCGACACGTCCCGCAACAACTTCGCCCTCGCGGTGCTCACCATGGGTGAGGGCTGGCACAACAACCATCACCGGTACGCACACCTGGCACGTCAGGGCCTGTACTGGTGGGAAGTTGACTTCAGCTACTGGATCCTGTGCGGACTCGAGAAGGTCCACGTGGTGTGGGACCTCAAGCGTCCTCGCCCGGAATGGCTTGCAAAGCCCGGTCTCCAGAGCGAAACAGATCTGCCGGTCCCGGATTGAGCGGGGCCAACGGCGCACAGTAGCAAAACATCTCTGGTGGGTTCATCGATCCAGCTGTACTCTCGAGTGATGGCCCACCCGAGCTGTGTGGGTGGCGCTGAGCGGACGGGCAATCACACATGAGCGGGCACAAAGGCGAGAAGTTGCAGACGAATTCACCCACACACGCGCCGTCTGATGGCAGGCGCACGTCCTCCGATGGGCCGCTGGCCAAGGCCGCGTCGAGCATCAGCGAGGCGATCGAGACGATCGACGCCTACGGAGATCGTCCATTCTGGCGTGGCAGGCTCCACCTCATCGCCGCGATCATCGCGGCCCCTGCGGGCCTGGCGTTGGTTCTTGCAGCAAACGGTGCAGAAAATAGGGTGGCGGCAGCCATCTACGCACTGAGCCTGGTCGCACTCTTCGCAGTGAGTGCCTCCTATCACCGACTGGCCCACACCGAGGCTGCCGTGAAGTGGTTCCGTCGGGCTGACCATTCGATGATCTTCGTCCTGATCGCCGGGTCGTACACACCGCTGTGCCTGGTCGCTCTGCCCCCCAAGTGGGGAATCCCACTGCTGGTGGTGGTCTGGGTCACCGCACTCGCGGGGATCACGGTGAAGATGCTCAAGGTGACCGCGAGCGGTCCCGCCGGAGGCTCGTGGTTGTACATCGTGATCGGCTGGGCTGCGGTGATAGCCCTCCCGGCACTCGTCACCTCGCTCACCGCCGGTCAGGTCGCCCTGATGGCGATCGGCGGGGTCATCTACACCATCGGAGCCATCGGACTGGCGCGTCGGTGGCCCGACATCGCACCGCGCACATTCGGCTACCACGAGGTGTGGCACGGCATGACCATCGCTGCCGGGGCGTGCCACTTCGCCCTCATGGCAGCCATCATCCACTGAACCTAGAAGCCGTTCTGAGCGCTGTGGCGGTGGGGGGTTCACCGCCACAGCGCTCAGAACGGCAAAGGCGTGGAAGGATCGGGGGATGACTGATGCACCGGGTCTACTCGAGAACTCACGCACCATCGACGCATTGCGGGGAGAGTTGGACCGCACAGTTGAACTCGCCGGGAGGATCGCAGCCGACCAGCCGATTGCGACATGTCCGGATTGGGATGCAGCCGCGTTGTTCCTGCACCTGGGCACGATTCACCGTTGGGTCACCACGATCCTCGAGCAACTTCCACAGGAGAGAATCAGCCGCAGGGGTATCGAGGTCAACGCTCCCGCGGACGGCGAATGGGCAGCGTGGTTGGCGGTTGGGGCAGAAGGGCTGTCGGAAGTCGCGGCTGCGACCGATCCGGATGAACCGGTGTGGACATGGGGAGCCGACCACCACGCGCGCTGGTGGAACCGTCGGATGCTCCACGAGACGGCGGTCCACAATGCCGACCTTGCGCTGGCGCTCGGGGAGGGTTTCGAGATCGACCCACTCGTTGCGGCCGACGGCGTCTGCGAGCTGCTCGACAACACCGCAGCCCGGCTCACCTGGCCCGGTGCCACCCCACCGACCTCCAACAGCACCGTGCACCTGCACACGACGAACACGCGTGACCACCGCGGCAACGCGAGCGAGGACCCGGCTCCGGGCCAGGACTCACTCCTCGGCGAACTCGGTGAATGGATGGTCACCATGTCGGACGGCACCGTGACCCATGTGCACGGTCACGGCAAGGGCGACACCGCTGTGCGCGGGCCGGCCACCGAGATCATGTTGGTGCTCAACTCGCGTCTGTCGGTTGCCGGTAGCGGGGTCGAGGTCTTGGGCGACGATGACGCCCTGATGACACTCCTCACCGCAACCACCCATTGACCCTCCCGAAACCTCGTTCTGATTGTCGTGGGCGCTGCACTGGCGCAGCGCCCACGACAATCAGAACGGAAGCGGGCGCGCTTCGGGCGCGTCTTCGGAGCCATCCGTGCAGTGAGGGTTGGATCGGTCAACGAGGACGAAGCCATGATCGCTTCAATCCGGTCCACGATCTCGTCGCCCAGGTCCACCTCGAGAGCACCCACGTTGTCGACGATCTGTTCCGGACGGCTGGCTCCGATGATCGCCGCGGCCACATTGTCGTTCTTCAACACCCAGGCCAGTGCGAGCTGGGCGGGAGTGCAACCGAACTCCTCGGCGACTCCGACCAGTTCCTGGACCTGACCCAGCAACTCATCATTCATCATCATCGCCATCATCTTCGCCTCAGGTGTATCACCCTCGGCCCGTGTCCCTGCCGGCGGCGGCTCACCTGGCAGGTACTTACCCGTGAGAATCCCCTGGGCGAGTGGCGACCATACGATCTGGGACATACCCAGCTCTTCGCACGTGGGAACGACCTCCGCCTCTATGACACGCCACATCAGTGAGTACTGCGGTTGGTTGGACACGAACGGGATGCGGAGTTCGCGGGCGAGGGCGGCGCCCTCGCGAATCTGCTCGGCGGTCCACTCCGAGACGCCCATGTAGTGCACCTTGCCGGAATGGACGAGATCCGCGAAGGCGACCATCGTCTCCTCGAGTGGAGTCTCGGTGTCGTAGCGGTGCGCCTGGTAGAGATCGAGGTGATCGGTCCTCAGACGCTTCAGAGAATTCTCGGCACCTTCGATGATGTGCTTGCGGGAGAGACCTCGTTCGTTCACGCCTTCGCCAGCGGGCCAGTACACCTTGGAACACAGTTCGTATGATTCGCGTCGAACCCCCTCCAGCGCCCGACCCATCACATCCTCGGCGCGCCCCGAGCGCGTACGCGTCAGCGGTGTCGAAGGTGGTTATGCCGGCATCCAATGCTGCGTTGATACAGGCGATGGCAATGTCATCTTCCACCTGGTTTCCGTGGGTGACCCAGTTGCCATAGGCAATTGCACTGACCTTGAGTCCACTGTTGCCGAGGTAGCGATGCTCCATGACCCGGGTCTATCACCATTGCCCGCGAGGCACCGGCGATTCCTCAGGTGTGTCGACCTCACAGGTAGCGTGTCCTCCCGTGAACCAGCGCGCGCGAACAGCCGACCGGGGCGATCTGGACGCGATCGAGTCCGCTCATGGAGCCGCTTTCGAAGACGACCCGGTCGCACGCTGGATCGTGGGTGAGAGCCGCAGCAACGTCCAACGCATTGGCGCCATGTACCGGTTCTTCGCCGTTGGACACCTCGATGACGGGCTCTCGGCAATCACACCCAACGCCGAGGCGGTTGCCATATGGGCAGCACCCAAACGGTTCAAGGTACCCGTGCGATCGATCGTGGGATCCGTACCGGCATTGATCAGCGCCCTCGGGATCAGGGGTACCGCCCGGCTCGTATCGATGTCCGAGATGGAGCGGCTCCACCCGCCAGAACCTCACTACTACCTCGCAGCTCTGGGCACCCGGCCCGAACATCAGGGCAAGGGCTTCGCTTCGGCGACCATGCAGCCCACGCTGCGCCGAGCCGACGAAGAAGGGACCGGGTGCTTCCTGGAGTCCTCCAAGGAACAGAATCTCGCTTTCTACTCCAGGCATGGATTCGAGGTGATCAGAACCCACGATGTGGCCAGGGGCAAGGGGCCGCGGATGTGGCTCATGTGGCGTGAACCCCGGCCACCGGGCGAGTAGCTCTGGCGTGTGCGGAACCCGTGGATGGTGGGCGGCCGCGACCTCAGTTCGTCGTGATTTCCGACATGGGCAGTGGCCCATCGACCTGTTGGGACGCGATGGCATCCAGAAAGCCCTCCGGATCCAACGCTCGCGCATACAGCCAACCCTGAGCCTGGTCACAACCTTCGGTGATGAGCCAGTCGCGCTGGCGCGACGTTTCCACGCCCTCGGCCACCACCCTCATTCCCAGGGTGTGTGCCATGGAGATGACGGCCCGGATGATGCCGACGGCCACACGGCTGTCGGGAAGTCCTTCGACGAAGGACTGATCGACCTTCACCTCGTGCACAGGTAGTCGACCGATCCTCGACATCGATGAGTACCCGGTACCGAAATCATCGATCGACAAGCCGACGCCCATCGCGGCGAGTTCGGACATGCGCTCCATGATCGCTCCGTAGTCGGCCTGTTCCATGGCCTCGCTCTCGGTGATCTCGAGAACAAGGGACGCGGCAGCGACCTCCGCATCGCGCAGATGCCCCCTGAGACGCTGTACGAACCGTTCGTCGGAGAACTGTTGGGCCGAGACGTTCACCGAGATCGATTCGACATCGATGTTCCGCTGGTCACATCGCCTCAGCATGTCGATGGTGCGAACTATCCGTTCTTCGTCCAGAGCCACGATGAGACCGGTTTCGGAGGCGACGTCGATGAACTCGCTCGGAGAGACCTCACCGAATTGGGGGTGTCTCCACCGTGCCAGGCTCTCGGCGGACACGATCCGCCCTGTAGCGAGATCCACCTTCGGTTGGAAGTAGGTGAGGACCGGCATCCCGTTGCCCTCGAGGGCGTAGCGCAACTCCGTTGCAATCGACGAACGACGTTCCTGCGCCGCGGCCATCGATTCGTCATATGCCACCCAGGTGTCCCTCGACCTCGCCTTCTGTGAGTGGAGGGCGACGTCGGCTCTCTCCATGACGCCCACCGCGCTCGAAGCGTGCGCCGGGCTCGAACAGATGGCAAGGGTGGCGGTCAACGAGACCGAGCGATCGCCCACACGGAAGGGTCGGTGCAGTGTTGCCACCAGGCGATCGGCTACAGCTGAAGCACCGTCGGGGGCCACCCCCGCCAACAACACACAGAACTCGTCGCCGTCTCGACGGCCCAGGGTTCCGGAGCGGACGCAACCGGCGAGGCGTTCAGCCACGAGTCGAAGGAGCTCGTCTCCCCGATGGTGGCCGATGCTGTCGTTGATCTCCTTGAACCGGTCGAGATCCACGAGGATCACCGACAACTCCGCGACCGCGGCGTCGCCGATCAGCTCTTCGAGCCGGCGATGCATCGACTGACGGTTGGGAAGCCCGGTCAGCTGGTCGAATTCGGCCAGGTGTTGCATCTTGGCGGCGTTGGATTCGAGACGGGCATTGGCTTCCTCGAGAGCACGTGCGAGGCGCTCCAGGCGCCGGACCCTCGACCACCAGAGGTAGCCGCCCACCATGAGGCAGGTGAACAACGCACCAACTATCAGAATCGACCGGCGCGTCGGGGCAGCCAGCATCCCGGGCAATGACTGTCGCGGCGCCGCCGAGAGGACCAGTTCCCGATTGGCGACGGTCACCGGCTCCGATGCGGTCGACCCCGGCACGGCAGAGTCCAGGTCGTCCGAGGTGGGCCCTGACCCGATCTCGCCATGCACCCGGCTTGCGAGGCTGTCGGCGCCGCTACCGGAAGTCCCCAACACGAGATTCGTCGTGGCTGCAGCCGGCCGGGTCGTTTCCTCGAACAGCTCTGCGTAGGAGACCGTCACCGACGCTGCTCCCACGAGGGCATCCGCACGGTCCTGCGCGGTGGTGAGTGGAAGGTCGGTGTCGAACACCGGCGTGAGGATGGTCAGGGTGCCGTCGTCGGTCCCCGAGGGCCCGTCCAGCTGCGCCACGGCCACACCCTTGGATCCCCCGGCCACCATCTCGTCGATGAGATGTGCATCACCGGTCGCGCCGAGGACGTTCAGCCCCCGGGCCGGAACTCCCGGATCCTTTGATGATTCGAACCAGGTGACGAGGTATTCGTCACTGGGTGGGGCTTCGATCAGCGATCCGTCCTCGCCTCTCACCGTGATAGTGGACACGCCCGAATTCGCCATCCGGGTCTCTAGGTCGGGACGTTCGTCATCAGTCAGGAAGTCGAGCAGCTCCATGGAGCGGATCTCGGGACGATCCTCGAGAAACCTGCCCACGAAGCGATCGAATTCCGGACCCTCAACGCTCTCGGAACTCGTCACGAAGCCAGCGAGCGCGGACGCGATCTCTTCGGTCCGTTCGAAATCTGCGCTCATGGCTGCTGCGGTGCTAGCGGCCACGCGTTCCGAACGGGCCCTGGCTTCGTGTTCGGAACGATTCTCGTTCACCGCGAGAGCGGCCCCGGTCGCCATGGCGCCCAGTCCCACCAGTCCGAGCGCGACCAACAGGCGGTGCGGGCGATGCAACGCCGATATGGCCGTTTTGGTCATGCATCGCAGCGTATCCAGCACCTGTGCAAAACCCGTCAGGATGCGTGCCGGGTGCTATCCGCCATCTGGGCGCCTCCACACAGCAACATCTGGAGGTGACCGACACCGATCAGGAACCTGCCACTGCGGACGAACGGCCCGGCAAGACCATGGCGCCCGTGTTGTGGTTGTCGGTCGCTGTCATGGTGTTCTCTCCACTCGCCTATCACACGACCCTGGGAAGAGGCTCCACGACCCTGCTCGTGGGCGGAACAGCAGTGATCGCTTTGCGCCGAAGCGGCGCGCGGCCTGTGTTGTTGCACTCCGGCGAGCTGACCGTGTTGGTCCTCACCGCCGTGAGCCTTCTGTCACGCGAGCTGGGACCATCCGAGAACACCCTGACCACCATCGGAACGGCGCTGTTGTGCCTGCTGTTGTTGATCACACCGGGGGTGGTGGTGGTCCGTCTCTCGCAGAGACCAAAGGTGACCCTCGATACGGTCGCGGGGGCCCTGGCTGCGTACATACAGATCGGGATGTTCTTTGCGAGCCTGTACGCCCTTCTGGCCCTCATTGGACCGACCGAGTTCTTCACGTCGGTGTCCCATGCAACGCTGATGGACTACCAGTTCTTCAGTTTCATAACCCTCACCACCGTGGGATACGGAAACCTGATCCCGGCGACCGACGCGGGCCGGTCATTCGCAATGCTCGAAGCAGTTCTGGGACAGGTGTTCCTGGTCACCGTCGTGGCGCTCGCCGTGGGCCATGTCGGCACCAAGGTGCCCCGTCGCCAACGCTGAGCACGGCGCCGAAACCCTTCGTGGACGGGTAGTGAATGCTCTCAGAAACCAGCTTGTAACTGCGCTCGAAAGGTGAGATATTTCGCTCTGTTCTCACGACAGGGCGTGCACCCAGGAGGACACTCAATATCCACCTCCTCCTGGAGTGCATTATGCGTACGACTCCCGTGCGCGTCACCACATTCGTGGGTGGCGTGCTCCTATCTGCCTACATGTACCTGCTGGTGTCCGCGACGACACTCGGCAGCGCCCCCTTCTTCGTGTTCGAGGAAGGCATCGCGCACACCACGAACCTGCCGTTCGGAATGGTGAGTGCTGCCGTGGGTATGTTCCTGTTGGTCGTTGCCGCGATCATGCGGGCTCCGGTGGGGCCGGGCACGTTCGCGGTGCCGGTGTTGTTCGGACTCTCGGTCGAACTGCTCGCACCTCTGGCACCTGCAATGAACGGATCGTCGGTGTCCATGCTGATCCTCCGTGCCTTGGTCCTCCTGGTCGCCATCAACCTGCTGATGCTCGGTGGAGCCCTGATCGTCTCGGCCTCCTTCGGGGCTTCGGCAACCGATGCCGTGATGCTCGGCCTGGCCTCGGTACTGCACCGCGAAGCCGCTCCCGTTCGTGTGGTGATGGATCTGCTTGCTGCCGGAGCGGGTGTTCTGCTGGGCGGCACCGCGGGACTCGGCACCGTCGTCGGAGTAATCGTCATGGGACACAGCTTCAGATTCTGGGCTCGCAGGATCGGGGTCCCGCCTGGCGGACACCCGAGAGCTCCAACGATGAAATCGCGGCGTCGCTCCGTCTCACGCAGCTTCAGGCCTTCTTTGTCGATGCAACCAGTCGGACTAGCGTCTCTCCAACCAGAACCGACTGCGCCCTGCGAGAGCGCTGTGACCAGGAGTCCGGATGCCCACGAAACATTTGATCCTTTCGTCGTTGTTGCCACTGGTGTTGTTGGCCGGGGCGTGCAGCGACGGCGACTCCGCCGCCGAGGACGATACCTCCGCAACGTCGACCGCTCCTGAGAGTTCCGTCACCGAAGACCCGACAGCAGCGGCGAGCGCCGGGGTCGATGAAGCCGCATCGATCACCAACGCGGGCGACGCCCTGGGAACCCCTCCCACCGGTGACACTGCTGCGCTGAACATCACCCAGATCGCCGCCGGCACCGCTGAGCTCTCCACCCTCACCCGCTCCGTCATCAAGGGCGGGCTACTCGCCACACTGCGCGATGGTGGCCCCTTCACGGTGTTCGCTCCGACGAACGAAGCTTTCGCCGCGGTTCCCGTCGACACACTCAATGCCATCCTGGCCGACCCGGCACAGCTGACCGACCTACTCACGCTGCACGTGCTCCCCGGCGAGTACACCAGCGAGGATCTGATCTCACTCGACGGTTCGACCGTTGAGACCGTTCAGGGCGGAAAGCTCGCGGTGTCCGTGGACGGAGACACGATCACGGTCGGCGATGCCACGATCACCGCTCCCGACGTTCCCGCGTCCAACGGCGTCGTCCACATCGTGGACACCGTCATAACCGCACCGGCCGGTTGAACCGCAGCAGAAGGGATGAAACATGACCCCGGATCTCTGATACCGGGGTCATGTTTCACCGGGACGTGTCCCTCGGCTCCACCCAACCCAGTGCGAACACCGTCCTCTCCTCCGTCGATCAAACACGAAAATCGTGGACCCCGCAACGGGGATACATCCCCAGTGACTTTCGGGGCCGGAACCTTTCGAGACCAGAACCATCGATCGGGGCGCTGTCTCAGGTGAGGTCGCCGGACTAGCGTTCCACGGTGCGCGAGATACCTTTCACGATCATCAAGGGCTTCTGTATGGGAGCCGCCGATATCGTTCCCGGGGTTTCCGGTGGAACGATCGCGCTGGTGCTCGGCATCTACCGCCGGTTCATCACCTCCATCCGCGACGGATCCTCCACCATCGGGCGACTGCTGAAGGGCGATGTTGCCGGGGCAAGGGAGGCCTTCGGCGAGATCGAGTGGACCTTCCTGATCCCACTCCTGGCCGGGATCGGGATCGCCCTGGTCACCCTTGCCGGCGTGATCAGGGACCTGCTGCACAATCATCCCGAGCCGATGGCGGGCCTCTTCATGGGTTTGGTGCTCGGTTCTGTCGTGGTGGCATGGGGCCTCCTCGAGAATCGTGACCTCAAGCGGTTGCTGATCGGCCTGGCGATCGGTGTAGTGGTGTTCGTCCTGTTGGGCCTGCGCACCGGAACGACCGAGGAAGCCGTGGGCGAAGCGGTCAACCCAGCGCTCTGGGCCTACTTCGCATCCGGAGCGGTCGCCATATGCGCCATGATCCTGCCCGGCATCTCCGGTTCGTTCATCCTGGTGATGCTCGGCATGTACGGCCCGGTGTTGGCTGCGGTCACCGACCGTGAAGTCGGACTCGTCGCGCTCGTCGCTGCGGGTGCGATGGTGGGCCTCGGGTTGTTTTCCCAGGTACTTCACTGGGCACTCGAACACCACTACGACTCCGTGATGGCAGCATTGATCGGGCTCATGTTCGGTTCCTTGCGGGTGTTGTGGCCCTGGCCCTCGGGCGTCGACAGCACCGTCCTCGGCGCCCCCGACGAATCCGTGGGGATCTCTGTTCTCCTGGCAGTCGTCGGCCTGGCAGTCGTGGTGGGGATCGATCAGTTCTCGAAACGTATGGGCACAACCGACCACGACAGTGAGGTCGCTGCCCTCGAGTCATGATCCACATTTGGACTTCGGGAGTGGGAAGGTGTGTCCGACCGACAACTGAACACGGAGCACCCGATGGCTGGAACCACACCGATGCGGATCGCCGGAGAACCCGTCACCACCGAAGAGACCAGAGTGGTGCGGTCTCCGTTCGACGGGCGGGAACTGGGCTCTGTGCCCGTCGGCTCCGAGACCCACATCGACGACGCGGTCGCAGTTGCCATCGCCCGCCACCGCGCCGGCGCCCTGCACGCCAGCGAACGCGCAGAAATCCTCGATCGGGCAGCAGTAGCGGTCTCGGAACGCCACGAACAGTTCGCCCGCTCCATCAGTGACGAGGCCGGCAAGCCGATCAGTGCCGCACGAACCGAGGCCGCTCGTTGCGTGGACACCTTCCGCTTCGCCGCCGCAACCGCCCGGTCGCTCACCGGCTCGATGGTTCCGATGGAGGCGTCCAGCGCCGGCCACGGCAAGTTGGGATTCACCCTGCGGGTTCCGGTCGGGGTTCTCGGTGCCATCAGCCCGTTCAACTTCCCACTCAACCTGGTGGCCCACAAGGTTGCACCGGCGATCGCCACCGGATGTCCCGTCGTGCTCAAGCCTGCATCGGCCACACCGCTCACCGCACTCCTGCTCGCCCGGGTTCTCGAAGAGGATGCCGGGCTGCCTGCGGGCTGGGTGAACGTGGTGACCGTGTCGGGCACGATTGCGAACCGTCTGGTTGATCACCCCGACGTGGCAGCGATCAGCTTCACCGGTTCTCCGCCGGTTGGTTGGGGTATACGCCAGCGGGCACCCCACAAGCGGGTGGGCCTGGAACTGGGGAACAACGCTCCGCTGATCGTGCACCGCGATGCCGATCTCGAAGTGGCGGCACGGAAGGCGACCATGGGCGGATACTCGTACTCGGGTCAGACCTGCATCGCCGTACAGAGGGTGTACGTGCATGCCGATGTCTCCGACGACTTCCTCGGGCGCCTCAAGGTGGAGGTCGAGGCACTGTCGGTGGGTGATCCGGCTGATGACGCGACCGACGTGAGTGCCCTGATCACCCCCGACGACACCACACGTGTGGAGTCGTGGATAACCGAAGCCACCGAAGGGGGCGCCGAGGTGGTCACCGGTGGCGATCGCACCGATGGTGACATCCTGCGGCCGACCGTTCTGAACCGGATCACGCGCGACATGTCGGTTTCCCACGACGAAGTGTTCGGCCCGGTGGTCGGCATCCGGACCTACACCGACATCAACGACGCGTTCGAGGCAGCGAACGACACCCGCTACGGGCTCCAGGCCGGGATCTTCACGAACGACCTCAGCCTCGGCATCGAAGCCGCACATCGACTCGACTTCGGAGGGGTGTGTGTGAACGAGAGCCCCACCTACCGCACCGATCAGATGCCCTACGGGGGCATACGGGACTCGGGCAACACCAAAGAAGGCCCGTTGTGGTCAGCGCGAGAGATGATGACCGAAGAACGGATGGTGGTGATCCAGCGCTGAATCCGCTCCTCGCTCGCCGGCGAGGTTCGCGATTCACGTACCGGTGAGGGTGGCGACCACAGGGGCGAAGTCCTCCGCCTTGTCGCCCGGTATGACGGTGTAGCTGTAGCCCCAGCGGTCGCGGCGGGACACGAGGTCCTCGATGACCTGGGACTCGGTACCGACGAGCACCATGGGGGATTCGAGCCCTGTTCCGGGTTCAACCCCGAACATCTCGCCCAGCAGGAGCGCGAGCCCTTCGCGGTCGTCGCTGATCTCCGCTGCGGCCAGCCACGCGTTGAACTCGATGTCGTCCACTCCGGAACCTTCACCGCGCTCGGCGGCGCCCTCTGCAACCCACGAGAACTTCTCGTCTATGCGTTCGGGCATGCCGTCACGTGCCGCTTCCGCGTCGATCTCGCCGGATCGGATGGACGGGTTCACACCTACGATATCGGCGAAGCCTCCGGCGAAGCGCAACAGGCGGGGAGCACCCCCACCGATGAGGAAGGGTGGCCCGCCAGGATTGTGTGCGGAGATGTCAGCCGGAAGGTCTGTGATGTCGTAGTGCTCGCCATCCAGGTCCACGGTCTCGCCAGAGAGGAAGCCGCGCAGGATCCGGGCATGTTCGATCATGCGCGAGACGCGTGTTCCGGGACGGTCCATGGCGATCCCGGACCGTTCGTAGTCGGTACGTTTCCATCCTGCACCGATGCCCACCTCGAGACGCCCGCCGGACATCTGGTCGATCGTCGCGAGTTCGCGCACCAGCACGGCCGGGTGGCGGAAGTCGCAGTCGAGCACCAACGATCCGACCCGGAGGTGGGTTGTGGCCGTGGCGGCTGTTGCCATGGCCGCAATCGGACCGATCCCCTCATCGAGATGATCCGGCACGAACATGGTGGAGTAGCCGAGGTCCTCGAGCAGTCGGCAGCTGTCAGCCCAGGTACGGCCCTCCAGCGGACCATTCAGTTGTGCTGCGAATCGGAAAGGCTTGGTCATGGCCCGAACGTACTCGGTCGAGCCCAATCGGTTCAGCGGTAGGGAGCTGGTGGCGATGTCTCCGACACGTTGGTGGCCGCGCCTCTGGCAACGAGGGGCCGTACCGCTTGTTCGACCAACCAGTACGAGCCGTACCCGATCGCAGTGCCAAGTGCGGGTAGTCCGATCATCCAGGACCCGTATCCCGCGATGACTCCGCAACGCCAGTGTCGCGGACCCCACAACAACGCTGCGGGAATCGGGGCGAGGGCCGCCAGAGCCGCCAACCACCAGCTGCCGAGGACCACACCGGCGACCAGCGCGATGCTTCCCAGAACGGACGCGATGGTCCACAACACCATCGCGGAGCGTGCCGACCATGATCGCTTCCACCTCGTGGCCATGGTGACCGCTGCGTACATCAGCGTGCGTCTCACCAAGGGGACACCGGTGGCCGCCATGGCGGTGAGGAACACGTCATCGGCATCCGCCCGCAGGTCGCCGGCCTCCGAGACGGAGATCGCCCGCGAACGGACCCTCGCGAAGATGTCGCCGAGCAGCGTGTCGTGGACGAGCGCTGCGGGGGTGTGACGTCCGTTGACCGGCACGAACCACGCCATGAAGAACGGGATGGACGCCAGATCGGTGGTTGCGCCTGGCCGGTAGGGGACGTGCACGGTGATGGTGCCGTCGTCGTAGGTGAAGGGTTCGGCCACTTCGAAACTGTCGTCACCTACCTGGCGCAGCACGAAACGAGCTGGTTCCCCACCCCGGCCGTCGAAGAAAGGAGCAGTCGGTCCCTCGAAGGACCACTTCCCGGCAGTAGCGGCGTCGGCCATCGGCTCAGCTGTCGACCACTCCGCCGTAGGTGTGTTCGACTCCCGCCGCGCTCCCCTGGTCGGCCACCGATGCTGCCAGGTCCTTGCCGAACATATCCGCGACCTTGTCGTGGCCCGGGGACAGCATGACGTGCAATCCACCCTGTTGGCGGTCCATGTTCCATCCGCGTTCGTCCATCCGATCGCCCACAGCCTCCATGTCGACCGCGACTTCCGAGTCCGGATCCGAGGCGATCTGGAACACCGACATGTCAGGTACCGGCGCTGCACGTACGCCGTCGACCGCATCCACCCCGGCCCGGAAGCCTCGGGTCGCCTCGAGCACCCTCGACGCGAGGCGCATGTAACCCTCCTCACCCAGGTGGGCGATCGTCGCCCACGCCCCGGCAATGGGCGGTGCCGGGCGTGTACCGGCCGAGGAGGCCGATGCGTACAGGCCTCCGGGCCACTCGTCGTACATGAACACCTGACGTTGGTAGAGATCCCGATCCCGGTAGGTGATCGTTGATATCCCCTTGAAGCAATAGCCGTACTTGTGGATGTCGGCCGAGAGCGACGTGACGCCTTCGACCCGGAAGTCCCACGGAGGAACGTCCTCGCCGAGGCGCTCCCAGAACGGCAACAACCAGCCCCCCAGACAGGCATCCACATGGCACAACAGGTCGCGTTCGGAAGCAATGGCGGCGATATCGACGACCGGGTCGATCACGCCGAACGGATAGCCCGGAGCGGACGCCACCAGAACTGCGGTGTTGGCATTGATCGCAGTGGCGATGGCATCGGGATCAGCACGGCCATCTTCGGTCACCTCGGTGAAGCGCTGAGTCACGTCGAGGTACTTGCAGGCCTTGGCGAAAGCGGGGTGCGCGGTCCGGGCACACACCAACTCGGGATTCATGATGCCCTTGGCACGGGCATGGTCGCGGGCGGTCTGTACCGCCAGGAAGATCGACTCCGTGCCTCCTGAACTGAGCGACCCGGCGCCGGCACCGAAGAGGGAACGGGTCATCCCGATGACCTCGGCCTCCATCCGCAACAGCGTTGCGTACCGGAACGGATTGAGGGCGTTCTCGTGCAGGAACATCTCTGCGACTGCCGCCTGCAGGGCCTCCAGCTCGGGGTCGTCGGTGTTGTAGACGAGGCTGAACGCCTTGCCACCCCGCCAGTCGAGATCGCCCCTACGTTCGGCTCGCATCTCATCGAGGAGCTCGCCGCTCGGTCGTCCCTTGGCCGGAAATGGCGTATCTGGCATGTGATTCCCCTGGTTCATCTAGGCCCCGCACCTGCACGGCTCTCGTTACAGCGACTGTACAGACCCTCGCGCACCCACTTCACGGTGCCTGGGTGTCCCCAACCCGTCCCGTCCCGGTTCAGCACGCTCGCAGGGTCTGTGTTTCCGACGGGACGTTGGTGGATCAGTTGGAGAATTCAGATGCCCGATCAACCGGCCTTTTGGAAGAATGGCCCGATGGACCAGCCCGTGCTCACCGCAAGAGGCCTCAGGAAGACCTTCGGCGACACCCACGCAGTCAACGGTGTGGACATCGAGATCCATCCCGGAGAACGGGTGGGAATCGTCGGTCCCAACGGCGCGGGCAAGACAACCACGTTGCTGATGCTCATGGGTGCCATTGATCCCGACGAGGGGTCGGTTGAACTCGTGGGGCAGCGTCTGCCCGGGGGTCGCGGACCCGCCATGGAGGAGATCGGCTTCGCTGCCGGGTACATCCCGCTTCCCGAACGAATGACCGTGCTGGAGACCCTGCGGTTGTTCGGCACGCTGTATGCAGTTGATGATCCGGCGGGCGCAGCCAGGGCGGTACTGGAAGAACTCGGCATCTCCCATCTGGAGGATCAGCGCTGCGAATCACTCTCCTCGGGACAGGGAACTCTCGTGGGTTTCGCCAAGGCCGTCATCCACCAACCCCGGCTCGTGGTGTTGGATGAGCCCACGGCTTCGCTCGATCCGGACGTGGCCATGCGCGTCAGGGATCGCCTCGAGGCGATGAACCGCGACCACCACACCACCTTGTTGCTCACCAGCCACGACATGCGTGAGGTCGAGCGGCTCACCACGCGCGTGATCTTCCTCCGCAGCGGGACCGTGATTGCCAACGGTCCCGCTGCGAGCGTCGTGAAAGAAGCCGGCTACCCGGACCTCGAGACAATGTTCCTGGCCGAGGCGACCCGGCTGCGGAGCACGGCCGTATGAACGGGACCTGGACATGAGAAGCGGCAGATGATGAAGACCAGCGCATCCACACGACGTGTTTGGGCGATGTCCAAGCGCAACATGCTGGTCCAGACACGCAACCCGGGCCACTGGTTCCTGCTGTTGGTCCTGCCCCTGGTCGACGTGCTCCTGTTCGGTTCCATCGGGGTCTCCATCGATGAGGGGGAAGCACCGGTACGCCTACTCGTGACCGGGATCATGTTGTTCCACCTCATATGGCAGGTCACCCTCGCAGGGTCGCTCGGTCTGCTCGAGGAGGTCTGGTCCCGAAACCTCATGAACCTGATCGCCACACCCCTCACCGAGCGCGAGTTCCTCGGGGCACTGGGGATCGTGGGCCTGTTGCGCACGATCGTCTCGGTGAGCGTGATAGCCGCGGTCGGAGCAGTCTTCTATGCGGTGGCGCCTGACAGTGCCGGCTGGGTGCTGGCGCCTGCAGCAGCCATCTTGTTGGTGTTCGGCTGGGCGATCACCCTGTTCGTGGTCGGAATGACCCTGCAGTACGGCGACAGCGCGGAGGTGTTCTCCTGGGGCATCCTCGTATTGTTACTTCCGTTGTCGGGTGTGTTCTACCCGGTTGCTTCCCTGCCGCCGGTGCTCCAGCCGATAGCCCAGATGATTCCGCTGACCAGGGTGTTCGCTGCGGTTCAGGAAGGCTTGGAATCCGGCACGGTGGCGTGGGGCCAACTCGGCGTCGCAACGTTCGAAACGTCGGTGGCGCTCGCACTCGCGATCTGGTTCGTCGACCGGCAGTTGAAAAGGTTCAGGCGACTGGGCTGGGTGACCCGCTTCACCTGAGGACTCGTGGCGCAGCCACCACCTCAGCTCTTCGTGCCCACCTTGTGGGCAGCTTCGTTCATGGCTTCGCCGAGTCGCAGATCCAGTTCGGTCACGCCATCGACATCATGGGTCGTGAGCTCGACGGAGACCCGGTTGTAGACGTTCTCCCACACCGGGTGATGGTCGAGCTCATCGATGGTCGGGGCCACCTTCGCCATGAACGACATTGCGTCACCGAAGCTCTTGAAGCGGAACTCCCTCAGAATTCGATCGTCGCCCATCCCCACCGCCCACGGATGGTGTTGCGCCGCCCACTTGCGGACCACATCTTTGGAGAGCTTCTCTCGACTCGGGGTGTTTTCGTTACTCATCGCAAGATCGTGCCACATGAGGTGCCCCTGTATGTGAAACGAGCGGCGCGAACTTCTGTCACCTACGGTCAGGACACATGTCCTACGAGCACTCGACCACTCCTGATCCAGCCATTCGACGAGCAGTCCTGGCGGGGGTGGGTGAGGCCCGCAACGAACCCGCGGCAGCCCTCACCGATGCAGTGTCGCTCATGGCCGAGGCAACATCGGACCTGCTGGAGGGGCCCACCGGCAACCTGCGCGACCGGATCGGGCTCGTGTGCGCCACCGTCGGATCCGACGACTCCCCGGACCCGGCCGGGGCAGCGGCGGAGGCGCTCGGGATGTCAGGGGTCACAACGATGGTGGCCGCGATCGGTGTTCCCCAGCAACGGCTTGTCTCAGAGGCGATCCTGGCGGTGCAGAACGGAGATGCCGACGCCGTGCTGCTGTTGGGAGGCGAAGCCAAGGGATCCGCATCGAGAGCCCGCAGAGAGGGGCTGGAAGCGCCTTCGGTTCCACAGGGACCCGGAGCGGAGCGGCACCTCGTTCCCCATGGAGAGTTCATAACCGAGGCAGAGGTGGCCGCGATGATGTGGGATCCGGTGACCCAGTACGCGCTGATCGACTCCGCCCTGGCCAGAGCCGATGGACTTTCACCGGTCCAGCTCCGCAGTGAGGTCTCCGAACTCTGGGCGCGCTTCGATGAGGTCGCCAACCACAACCCACATGCCCAGTTCGCCGGGCCACCCCACAGCGCCGCCTCCTTGTCCGAAACCACCGCCGAGAACCGACTCCTCGCTTTCCCCTACAACAAGTGGCACTCGACGCAATGGGCGATGGACCACGCAACCGCCCTGTTGATCTGCGCCGAAGACCTGGCGGTGGCAGCGGGAATTCCGACCGGATCAATGCTGCATCCCCACGTGGCGCTCCACTCCTCATGGGGACTCAGCCTCTCGCGTCGTGCCCAACTCCACCGCTGGCCGATGATGGAGCTCATGGGCCAACTGGCAGCGGAGCACTCAGGCACACCGGTGGACCAAACCGACCTCATCGAGTTGTACTCGTGTTTCCCCGCTGCGGTCCGGGTGCAACAGCGCGCTCTCGGACTACCGCGCGGAGGCACCCCGACCGTGACGGGTGGGATGGCATTCGCCGGCGGTCCGTTCAACCACTTCACATACCTGGCAACCGCCGAGCTCTTCGGACTCCTGACCACGGGCGAGGCGGACTCGGCGACCGTCACCACCGTCTCGGGGATGCTCACCAAGGGCGGCCTCATGGAGTGGGGCAGCGAGCCACTCGCTCGCGGACCACTCGTCGCGGACGTGGCCGCACGAGCAGAGGCGAACACCGCATCGGTGGAGGTTGCGCCCTGGAACCCCGATCGAGCGGCCGGACCCTTCGGCGGGTCCGGTCCGGATTCCGGCTCGACTGACCGCGTCCTCGCGGCGACCATCACCGGTGGCTTCGAACCGACTCTGTTCGCTCTGACCGAGGAGCCATCGGGGCTCAGACACGTCGTCGCCACGCCGGCTCCCGACGGTGACCCCGCCGACCTGCTTGCAGCACTCTCCTGAGTCGTTCCGCGCTCTGTGGCGGTGACCTGTCCACCGTCACAGAGCGCGGAACGGGAGTTCTACGAAACCGACCAGACCTTGCGGGACCTAGCCAGGGGATCCTCGTGCAGGACGGTCTCGTCCCCGAAACACAGCACGGGTCGCCGCTCCCCCTCCACAGCAGGCCACTCGTAGGATCCGGACCGCGGTGAACCGTGCCGTGCGAACGATACCCACGATTCGTGCATGTCCCGAGCGAGCCTCTCGGGCGCAACAGGTCCGACCATCATCTCGAGGCGTTTGTCTGTCACGATGTCGAAAACGAAGGGGATTTCGAGCGCGTGACACGCCCCGAGTGCCCCACCCATGGCCGGCGTGCGCCAGTCGAAGCGGTACTGCCACACCGGGGCCTGATCGATGTGGGCATCCACCAACTCGCCGGCCGCGACACGGAAGACCGCATCGGTCAGAATTGCCGACTCCATCTCTGCTATCGAGGAATTCGGGTGATCCGATTCGTAGGCGTCGATGACCGCATCGGGGTCTGCCCCCAGCAGGCTTATCCGCGCCGCCAGCGCGTCGCGGTCGGCGGACTGCGGCATCATCAGCGAGAACAGCTTCCATTCCTCGAGGTTCGTCCCGGTCAGCAACGGCACCTTCGCTGCCCTGCCGGCCTTCAATTCCGCCAACGGATCTGTCGGAATGTGAGTGCCATCGGCAACCGGTCTGAACGGAAGGAAGGCGAGCGGACTCCCGTGGACCTTTATCACTTCCTCGGGGTCGGCGATTCGACCGGCAGACATCTTGGCGTGCGCAGCCAGAAGGTCCTCGATCGGCGCTTCTCGCAGTTCGTCTATCGAATCGACGCCTGTGAAACCGATGAACTCGTCGGCGGTCATGGCTGCATGCGCCATGTCGTTCACCGCCCCCAGTGCACCGGATTGTGCGATTGCCTTGTGGAACAATCCCTGGGCAGAAGGCATGGTGAGCAATGCGGAAACGCTCATCGCACCAGCTGATTCACCGAAGATCGTGACGTTGTCCGGGTCTCCGCCGAACGACGCGATGTTCTCGGAAACCCATCGGAGCGCCTCCACCTGATCGAGAAGACCAACGTTGGCCGAACCCCGCATGTCCGGGTCCAGGTGTCCCAGCTCCAGGAAGCCGAGGCTTCCCAAGCGGTAGTTGAGACTCACATAGACGACACCACTGCGGGCGAAGGAGCCACCGTTGTAGATGGGTGACGAACCCGAACCCATCTCGAACCCTCCCCCGTGGATCCACACCATCACCGGTAGAGGTTCGTCAGGGGTGGCTGTCGGCGTCCATACGTTCAGGTGGAGGCAGTCTTCGTCCCATGCCTCCGGCTCGGTTCCGAACATGGCGTCCATCATCGAGGGATTCTGTGGTGAGATCGACTTGAACGCCGTTGCGTCCAACACTCCTTCGTGAGCACCGGTGGGCACCGGCGGCGCGAAGCGCCGTTCGCCTGTCGGCGGTTCCGCGAACCTGATGCCGGCGAACCGGCGTACGCCATCACCAACCAGGCCTCGCACATCCCCGCGGGGAGTTTCCAACCCGACAACTTCATAGCTGTTCGACGTCATGTTGTCCTTCACTTTCAGAGGCATCGTCCCCGGAGGACTCTCTCCGCAGGATCTCGGTCGTGCTCAGGTGCCCTACCAACCGGGTCTGAACGTACTGCAGATCATGCCGATCAGCTCGGCATGGGAAGGCGCGACTGCAGGTCACGGATGATCCCCACCTCGCGGTCTCGCAATGGGTCCAGAACCTGTCGGGCTCGGGCGTTGACAGGTCCCCGCCGCAGTGGGGCCGGTATGACGACCGATCCCAATCGAACGGCCTCACGCAGCGGCAACCACGCCATCTGTTCCGCAATGCCCCAGGGCAATCCGTGCATGCGCCTCACCCGGTCGGGCAGCGTGCCCGCCATCAGCAGGTACATGATCCGATGACCGGGGTTGGCAGGCAGGCTCGCAGGTGGGTCCACCACCGCAATTGCCGATCTGTTGGCCATCTGCAGAACGTGGGGCCGATCCGAGTGTATGTAGCCGAAATAGAGCTCACGGAACCCGCTCCAGCTATCCGGTGCGGCATCCGCCGGCATCCCGAACAGCTCGCCGAACAGCTTCCAGTCCTCCCAGTAGCGCTCCTTTTCACGGTCGCTCAGGTCCCGCACGTACGCCGAATAGATGGCATGGGCCGATTCGCACAGAACACCCATGGTCCACAACGCCAGCCACGGGTCGGATGCGTCATAGGTCGATCCAGCCGGGTAATCCGGACCGATCCCCTCGTTCACCGTGCCGCGGACCTTCGAGTGCATGCGCGCCACGCGGCGCAGTGTGCGGTCCGCCTCGGCCCGCGATTTGAAGAACACGTCCTCGAACGCTGCCTGGGTGTCGAGGAGTCGGCCGTAGTAGTCACCCGTGCGCGTGGCACGACTGCGCAGGTAGGTGCCGGTGAAGGCCATCGGTTCCAACGCGCCGACAACCAGCGCTCGGGATCCATAGAGCATCCCCACGAGGCGCTCGTCCATGACCATCCGGAGGACCGATTCGCCCCTCGGAAAGTACCCGTCGTCGGACTGATCAGTTCCCACACCCACCCCCGTCGCCACCGCGGCACCTTGAGGCCGCAGGCACAACAGATTGGCCGAAACTTGACCACCCGGTCAAGAACCACTGGGCGCTCAGGAGCTCAGATGCGCGGCCACCGGCCGGGATGCGGTGAACAGGGCGACGATGGCGCCGAGGCCCACCACCAGCGGGAAACAGACCTGCAGCGTGAGCGATTGGCCCACCCAGACGTCTCGTGGACCGACGATCTCGATCAGGTCCCGGGCGAGCCACAGCGGGGCGATCGTTCCGAGCGCGGTCGCAGCCAGGGTCGGGATCACGCGCCACCGACCTCGCAGCAACAGGGCCGGAACCATGAGCACGGCACAGGTCCCGTAGGCGACCATGGGGGCGGTCAGCGCCTCGGTGCGGATGGGTGCCTGCCACCAGGCCACGAACGCGGCCGCCAACTGCAGGCAGTAGAACGCGAAGAGAGCCATCAGAAGTCCACTCCGCGGCCGCTTGGACATACGTTGACCGCCGTGGGGAAGATCCGGCTCGCCGACCACTGCACCGCGTCGAGCGTTGCCGGCACCGTCCCGCCCGAGAACACCGGAGCCTGGAACCCCGTCGGTCTCCGTGGGTGCCCACACAGGCACGGGAGCCGCCTGCCGCCCTGCCGCGAACCCGAAGTGGGTATCTGCGTTGACTCCCGTGGTCACGCCGACACGATACATTCACTTCGGCGCCGCTCACCCGAATAATTGCTACTGGCCTTCCTCCATGAGGAGTTGGCGCCGGTGTTCGTTCGAGGCCCAGCGCCACACCAACCACAACAGCGTGGGAGCCACGGCTGCCATCGAACCCAACCACATGACAGCGCCGCCGTTGCGCTGGTCGGTCAGAGCACCGGCGAACCCGGATTCCTGAAGGTACGTCGGATACAGCACCGACTCGGTGGTGGTGAGGATCATTCCGAGAAACACCATCGGAGCCGCTACTGCGAGCGCCAGGACCGCACGTCCCCCGGCCTGGGAACGACCGAATCCCAACAGTGCCGACCAGAAGAGCAGGGCAGTGAGCAGATACAGCACGTGTTCGAGGTCATGCACCCACTGGTTCCGCAGGGCCAGGTCATACATGCCGGTCAGGTGCGTGCCGTACATCGCCACGACGATTCCCGTCCACGCGAACATCAGCCGTTGGGGTTGGTGTGAGTGCACGACCCGCACGAACCACCCACCATCGAGGTCGAGCCCGCCCGCCATCGCGGTGCGGACCGGGTGGGCCGCGATGATGAACAGCGGCGCGGGAACCCACAGCAGCAGGTGTTGCACCATGTGCGCCGCGAAGGACTCGTCCACCCATCCGTCGACCGAGGGAAGCATCACGACAATCAGCGTGATCATGCCGAGTGCGAACCACAGGAGGCCGAACCGGTTCACGTCGGGACGTTTGCGCCAGAACCACCAGTAGGCGACCAGCGAACCCGACGCTGCGCCGACCCCGAGCAGGAGACTCCACGTCACCGATCCCGCGGTCACCTCGACGCCCTCGTGACCTGCATGCGCAATGAGCAGACCGGGTGCACCGAGGAGCGGTTCGGTCATCATGTCACCGGTCGGTGTCCCAGGTGGCAAGCGCCAGCTGTGATGCGAGTATGGCCGCACCGGCAACACTCATCCACAAACCCACCGCGACGCCGAGGAACATGGCACTGATACCGACGCCGATCCCGATGGGCCGGATGCTCTCCGAGGTGAACACCCCCACCACCCCGGTCGCATCCGCAATGTCTGCCACGGGGTTGTCCTCGGGAGGATTGGAAAAGACCTTGTTGGAGCGCCACAACCAACCCGCGATCAACCCACCGAACGCGCCTGAGAACAACAGCAGCACCGAGCCACCGGGTTCGCCGCTCACCACGCGGTAGATCGCCGCAAGGATCACGAAGTACACCACGAGGAGGGTCCACAGGATCGCGGAGTGTTTCACGTCGAACCATCCTCCTGTTCGGATTCCGAGGCACCGGACACGTCGCGCGCCGCGGCGTCAGAGGAATCGCCATCCGGTTGATCGACTTCCTGTGCTTCGAGGACCATGGTGTCGGAAGTACCGAGAGGGAACCACCGAGGATCGCTGCCCTCGCGTGCGTTCCATGCCTTCAACTCCCCGGGAGAGGTGACTCCCGGGTAGCGGATCCACCGTAGATCGAACACCGGACGTTCGGAACGGACCGGGGGAAGCCAATCGAAGTTGTGCTCCGGTGGTGGTGATGAGGTGCACCATTCCAGCGTGTGCCCGTCCCACGGATCAGGACCCGCGGTACGCGGTCCCCGCAGACCCTTGTAGACCGCGATGAGGAACGGAATGAACGACGCGGCGATCAACAGGTAGCCGATGCTGGCGACGAGGTTCCAGCGCTCGAGTGTGGGATCCGGACGGTAGTCGGCGACCCTGCGGGGCATCCCCATCAGCCCGAGGATGTGCATGAACAGGAACGTCATGTTGAACCCGATGAACAGCATCACGAACTGGATCCTTGCAAGCGTCTCCGAGAGGAACCTCCCGGTGACCTTGGGCCACCAGAAATAGAGGGCCGCGAACACCGCGAAGACGACCGTCCCCCCGAGCACGTAGTGGAAGTGGGCCACCACGAAGTAGGTGTCCGACACACCGAAGTCGAGAACGGCTGAGGCGAGGATGATCCCTGTGACACCCCCGGCCACGAACACGACGAGGAACCCGACCGCGAAGATCATCGGCGCCTTGAACTCGAGCGACCCTCCCCACATCGTGCCGATCCAGTTGAAGATCTTCACACCCGTGGGAACCCCGATCAGGAATGACGTCGCGGCGAAGAACGGCAGAGCCACCTCGCCGGTCACGAACATGTGGTGGGCCCACACCGATGCGGACAGGACCGTGATCGTCAGAGAAGCGAAGACCAGCCCCTTGTAGCCGAACACCGGACGTCTGGAGAACACCGGAAATATCTCTGTGACCACCCCCCAGAACGGCAACGCGGCGATGTACACCTCGGGGTGTCCGAAGAACCAGAACAGGTGCTGCCACAGGATCGGCGAGCCGCCCTGGGTCGGGTCATAGAAGTGTGCGCCGAAGCGTCGGTCGAGCATGAGCAACATCAGTGCGCCGCTCAGGACCGGGAATGTCATCAGCACCAACACGCTCGTCAGCAACAGGTTCCACACCATGATCGGGAGCCTGAACATCGTCATCCCCGGCATGCGCATGGAGATCGTCGTCGTGATCACGTTGATCGCCGAGAGCGTGCCGGACGTGCCGGTGAGGATCACAGCCACCACCCAGAGGTCGGCTCCGAGGTTGGTCGACAGGCCGGGCCCGGACAAGGGGGCGTATGCGAACCATCCGAAGGCAGCGGCGCCACCGGTGGTCAGGAACCCGGAGAACATGATCAGGCCGCCGAAGAGGTACAACCAGTACGAGAGCGCGTTCAGACGGGGGAACGCCATGTCCGGTGCCCCGATCATCAGCGGCACCAGGTAGTTGGCCAGAGCGAACCCGAACGGGATCGCGAAGAGGTACATCATGGCGCTGCCATGCATCGTGAAGAGGCTGTTGTAGGTGGACTCATCCACCACGCTCATGCCCGGCGTGGCCAACTCGGCCCGCATCAGCCCGGCGAGGGTGCCGCCTGCTCCCATGAAGATGAGAGCGGTCACTCCGTAGGCCACCCCGATCGCCTTGTGGTTGGTGGTCGAGAGCCAGGCGTTGAAGGTGCGTGGGAGGCCGGTCTCGGATGGATCCGGCGCTTCGATGATGTCCTCGACATGCACGAGGTCCGCTGTCGCCACATCCGGACGTAGCTCGACATCGGGCCGTTCCAGAATGTCGGTCATGATTCCTCCGCTTTGCGCTCTTTCACCCAGCGATCGAAGTCCGCTCGGTCGACCACGCGCACATTGAAGATCATGCTGGTGTGGTTGAGGCCACAGAATTCGGCACAGGCCCCGCTCGGGTAACTCCCTACAGCATCGCCCACGGTCACATCGAAGCTGGTGGGCGATCCGGGGATCAGGTCTCGTTTGAAGTGGAACTCCGGGATCCAGAACGAATGGATCACGTCTCTCGAAGTGAGGTTGAACCGCACCTTCGAGTTCGCCGGCAGTACTAGTTCGGGCGGATCTCCCGCGGTGTCTCCCGTGACCGTCACGCCTTCATCGGGATAATCGAACTGCCAGTCCCACTGGAACCCGATCACATCGATCACCTCGTCGGGTCTGGCATCAGTGGCGCCGACCTCATGGAGACCCGACAGTGTGAGGAAGAACAACGCGATGACCAGGATCAGGGGAATGATCACGTAGGTGATCTCGATGATCGGTCGGTAGTGGGTCTGTTTGGCGAGCAGCGTGTCGCGCCGCTTGAAACGGACGACCACATAGATCACGAGCACCACGACGAGGGCGAGTACCCCGATCGCGATCCACATGAAGACGTTCCACACACTCGAGATCTTCTCGGCCTCCTGAGTCAGGTTGACCGACGGCCCCTGGGGAATCACTTTGCATCACCCACTTGGCTGTATCCGCCCGATTCATCACGCACGATCGCCTCGGCACGTTCGGTCGACTCGGGTTCAGGACGATCGCGTAGCACCACGCAGATCCTGTAGGTGAGCCATCCTGCTATGAGGGGAAAGACCAGTATGGAGATCTGCAGAGCCGTCGTGACGTGTCCGACATCGACCCCGATGGTCTCAGCCACGATGTCCTGGGCTCCGCCGACGAAGAGGAAGGCGACGAAGGTGAACCCGGCCACACCGATCCCCGTGCGAACGGGGGCATCGCGGGGGCGGTGCAACAGGTGGTGTTCGGAATCATCACCGGTCAACTTGCGTTCGAGGAACGGCGTGGCGAACAACGCCCCGAAGACGATCGTTGGAACTATGACACCCGGGTAGAACGGGTTCGGCAACATGTAGCGGCCTATGTGGGGTTGCCAGTCCGGGAACAGGCGCACGGCCCCCTCCAGGAAACCTATGTACCAGTCGGGCTGGGCGAACGACGTTGCCGCCGCGGGTGCATACGGCCCGTAGAGCCAGACTGCGTTGATCGTGAAGACCGACGCCAGAGCGACTATCACCGAGGCCGTCAGGAACAACAGGCCGATCGACTTGAGGGCGAATCCGGGCCAGACGGCCTGGCCGACCACGTTCCCCTCGGTACGACCGGGGCCGTCGAACTGCGTGTGCTTCTGACGCCACACCATCGCCAGATGGGCACCGATCAACAAGATGATGAGTCCCGGAATGATCATGATGTGGACGGGATAGAGGCGGCCGATGATCCCCTCGCCGGGCCACTCTCCTCCGAAGACCATGTACGACAACTTCTCGCCGATGACCGGAATCGCCAACAGGATGCCGTCCATGATCCGCAGGCCGGTACCCGAGAGGAGGTCGTCCGGTAGCGAGTACCCGGTGAAGCCGGCCGCAAGTGCGAGTACCAGCAATGTGCAGCCGACCAACCAGTTCACCTCACGGGGCTTGCGGAACGCTCCGGTGAACAGGATCCGCCCGAGGTGCAACAGGATCGCAGCCACGAACACCAACGCCGCCCAGTGATGGGTCTGGCGGATGATCAGCCCACCCCGGGTGTCGAAGCTGGTCCTCAACACCGAGTTGTAGGCGGCAGAGACCTGCTCGCCGTGCATCGGAACGTACGAACCCGTGTAGGTGACCACATCCTGGGAACCCTTGAAGAAGAACGTCAGGTAGATCCCGGTGATCAAGATCACGATGAAGCTGTAGAGCGCCAGTTCACCCCACAGGAACGAGAAGTGCGAAGGGAACACCTTGCGCAACGACCTGGAGACCGCGTGACCGGCTCCGAAGCGACTGATCAGGCTCTCGACATATCGTTCCGTGAGAGGTCGGTGTTCAGTCAGCGGTTTCATTCCGCTTCATCCCACGTGAGAGGCCCGACGATTTCGGGGAAATCGGACGTGGCGATCAGGTAGCCATCGGCATCCACTCCGAGGGGCAACTGTGGCAGCGCCCGAGGAGCCGGCCCTCCAATGGCCTCGGCCGAGTTCATCGGGTCGAACACCGACTGGTGGCAGGGGCAGACGAGCTGACGGACCACGTCCGGGGGTCGGGTGTCGATCCCGAAGAGTCCCACCGAGCAACCCAGGTGGGTACAGATCTTCGAGTATGCCACCCAACCATCCAGAGCACCGGCTTCGACGGTTTCCTTGCTCAACAGTTCGGGCGACACCCGCAACAGAACCGCCTGGGAGTCGTCGGAGTCGGTGTGACCATCGGGAAAGACCGTGCTCAGTTGGTCCAGGCGACCTTCGCCCACCTTGATCGGCCGTCCCGTCCGAGGTGACCACACGACGTCCGGCCGTCCACGAGGTGCGTGAGCGGGACCCGCTCGGAGCCGAACCGAGC
This sequence comes from uncultured Microthrixaceae bacterium, assembly GCA_963805905.1. GTDB lineage: Bacteria > Actinomycetota > Acidimicrobiia > Acidimicrobiales > Microtrichaceae > JAMLGJ01. The sequence goes on along the minus strand of CAWDVV010000001.1, from coordinate 121,456 downwards.
TCCAGCAATGGCGTGAGTATCCCCGCCAGAAGAGCGCCGATGGTGCCTCCCACGAGCCACACCAGCACAGGACGGCGTGTAACGGTCTCCCGGGTGAGCTCGAACTCCTCGTCCAGGAGTGCCAATTCCTCATCCGTGATGCAGAGCGGTTCACGTTGCTGGACGGCCTCGTGGTCTATCGGCAGCGACTTGGACCAGGTGACCATGCCGACACCCAACCCTCCGATCGCGGTGGCCAGGCCGAGCCCGAACCACATGTGGGGCCAGTCGGCCACCCATGCCGTTATCGCCAGGACACTCCCTGAAATGCCCACCACGAGCGCTATGGGCGTTGCCATGTCAGCCCTGTCACTGCCATGGAACCCGCTCGTGAGAGGCGCTTCGGTATCGGCGCCGCGATCAGACGTTGAAAGGTCTCCGAGATCATCGTCGTGGGTCACGTGACCTCCTTGCCATGACGCCGGGCCCTGTGCGATGAGCCCATCCAACGCGTCAAGACCTACCAGGATCACCATGCCTATCAACCACGCGGTCAGGCCCTCGGCGACGGGGCCGATGCCCCCCAGCGATTCCACGTCGGTGGTGCCTTGTCGTTGGAGGTCGTCGATGTAGCCGGCTATGTCGTTGACCTCCTCCGCGGTGAGATCACTGAAGACCGGCATGGCTCCCGGGCCCACGATGATCGCCTCACCCACCTGGGTGGGCGTCGCCTCCATGAGGTTCGGGGCGCGATAACCCCCGCCGATGATCGCACCCGATCCAGAGGCGATGTGGCACGCAGCGCAGTTCAACCTGAACAGCTTGCCTCCGTTGGCCACGTCGGCCCGCTTGATCGACACGTCGGGTATCGCGGGCCCCTCACCCATGGCACCCACATAGGCAACGAGCGAATCGATGTCGGACTCGGAGAGGAGTACCGGACCGCGTTGCGCCTGGTGTCCCGGATCCGCCATCGGCATCCGTCCCGTTCTCAGGACGAAGTCCGCTGCGGCCGCACCCTCTTCACGGATGTCGGGACCCTTGCCCTCGACCCCTGAGCCATCCTTGGCGTGGCACGCCGAACAGTGGATGTGGAAGACGTCCTGGCCTTGCGCAGCCAGTTCATCCCGGGGAACCGGATTCGTTTCATCAGTGTTGTCATCGATGCTGGGGAGCTTCTCGTCGGCCCTGACGGCACTCGATCCCATCACCAGCAACCAGATGCACAGCCCCCCGGCAGGAACGAGCATCCAGCGGATCCACCGGGCACGCCGACCCCATCGGGGCGGTGATGGAGAAACCGACCTCACCGGATGACCCAGATCGTGGTGAACACCGCAACCCACACAATGTCGACCAGGTGCCAGAACGGCGCAATCGTGGAGGTCCACGACGCTGATGCCGATGGCGGACCGGCCCGCATCGAACGCAGGTACAGCAGCCCGAGAGCGCAGACACCCGCTATCACGTGAGCCGTGTGCAAGCCGGTGAGCCCCCAGAAGGTCGACCCGTACACATCACTGGAGATAGAGAACGAAACCGTTGCGTAGTCGATGATCTGAAGCACGAGGAACACGATTCCGAGCACGATCGTCGCAAGCAGCCAGCGCCTGAATCCGGCGCCGTCATCCTTGTGGGCACGACGCTCGGCAGCGATGACGGTGGCCGACGACGCGATGAGCACCAACGTACCTATCAGCGGTCGAAGGGTATCGAGATTGGTGCCCGCCGGGGGCCAGGGCTGGTTGCTGGACCGCAGCAGGAAGTACGCAGCGAAGAACGCCGAGAACAACATCAGGTCCGAGGCGAGGAACACGAACATCCCGAACTGCGACACCCTGTTCCGCTCATACATCGACATGGGCGGAGCGAGCTGGTGCTGATCGGTTCTGACGTGCGTCTCGGACATCAGACGATTTCTCCCGGCCTTTTCATGGGTTCATCGCGTTCATCGATGTTTCCTCTCGGATCAACTGGGGCTGGAACATACCGCATCCGTTTGTGCTCAGGAGTCGCCGATCCAGTCGAGGAGCATCTCCGCTATGAACGGGCCCTTGTCCTCCTGCAGGAAGTGCCCTGCACCTTCGATGGTTCCGTGAGGTTGCCCGCGTGTGCCGGGTACGCGGTCGAGAAATACCTTGTCGCCGCCCCCGGTGATCGGGTCGCTGTCGCTGAAGGTCACCAGGAACGGCCGCTCGAATCGTTCGAGTGATTCCCATGCCGCCTTGTTGTCGTCGACAGCGGGGTTGTCAGGCTCCATCGGAACCAACGCGGGGAAGATCCGGGCACCCGCCTTGTAGGACTCATCGGGAAATGGAGCGTCATAGGCAGCTTCCTCCTGCGCGGACAGACCCCCGACGGTGCCGCCCGCCACGATCTTGCCGACCGGCAGCACATCCGCGTTCTGGGAGAAATCCCTCCACGCCGTGAACGCCTCGCTGGCGCCGAAACCGATCGGAAGGCCGGTATTGGCGACGCAGACTCGGGCGAAACGCGCCGGATGTTCGGCCACCAGACGCAAGCCGATCAGCCCACCCCAGTCCTGGCAGAACATCGTTATCGACTCCAGGTTGAGATGATCGAACAAGGCCTCGCGGATCCACTCGACGTGGCGGGCATAGGTGTAGTCAGAGGTTTCGGTCGGCTTGTCCGATCGACCGAAACCGACGAGATCGGGCACGATCACGCGCTTGCCGGTCTCGGCGATCACCGGGATCATCTCGCGGTAGAGGTACGACCAGCTCGGCTCCCCGTGCATCAACAGCACGACCTCACCGGAACGCAGGCCTTCATCGAGGTAGTGGATACGTAGATTCCCACCGTCGCCGTCGGACACCTCCACGTAGTGGGGTTCGAATGAGTAGTCGGGAAGGTTCTCGAAACACTCGTCAGGGGTGCGCAACAGGTCCATCTGCGCACAGTACCGACAGTTCCGGTCCTCTGTCGGACATTGCACAGCGATGTGGTCATACGAGTTGACGGAGTGAGCCGCTACATGAGCTCACTGTTGCAAGTCCGCCAAGGCGGCAGGTGGTGCAGGTAACCTGCGCGACATGAGTTACGCGTCGGACCCAGTCAACGTCGAGATGCGGGGGCCCAATCCATGGCTCGCTCTCGTGATTCTCGGAGTACTCACCGGAATCCTCGGTATCTGGTTGATCGTGAGCGCGATCATCGGCACCAACTTCTCACCCGGAGTCATCGCCTTCCTCCTGGCGCTCGGACTGTTCCTGAACGGCCTGTCGGAACTCGCCTGGGCATCCGACAGGGACAAGCCCGCGATCGGTTACCTGCTGGGCGCGCTCTTCATCGTCGGCGGCGTCATCGTGATCCTGCAGCCGGGTAGTGGGCTCAAGGCGTTGGCCACCGTGATCGGAATCGTGTTGATCATCCTCGGCCTGGTTCAGGGAGCGGTCGCCATCGCCGGCCGCGACGAGCTCCGCAGCTGGAGTGCGCTCCTCGTCTTCGGAGTCGTGACGGTCATCATCGGAATCGCGGCCATCGTCTGGCCCGGTGTCACGATCGGAGTCATTGCACTGTTGTTCGGCATCCGACTGCTCGCCATCTGCCATGGGCACGATCAACGTGGGCATGAATTTCAAGAACCTCACCGGCTGAGCCGATACATCGACCACACCGACCCAATACCGGAGAGCCAAATGTCAGACATCCCACCACCCCCAGGGCCTCCCGGCGACAACCCGCCCGGAGGCATGCCCCCGACCCCGCCTGGCGGATCACCTCCCCCACCGGGAACGCCTCCGCCGCCAGGAACGCCTCCGCCCCCCGGCACGCCACCTCCAGGAGGAACACCCCCACCACCCGGACCTCCACCCGGACAGTGGGGTCAACCGGCCGCACCGGGCGCGCCGCAACCTCCAGGTGGAACACCTCCGCCTCCAGGAGCTCCACCCGAGCAGTGGGGTCAACCACCGGTTCCCGGTACGCCGCCCCCCGGCATGCCCTACGGCGCTCCAGTGGCGCAGGGCCAACAGACGAACGGTCTCGCTGTCGCCGCTCTCATCCTGGGGATCCTCAGCATCCCGCTCGCGTTCGCCTGCGGGATCGGCGGGCTTTTCGGGATCGCCGCGATCGTCCTCGGATTCGTTGGACGCTCCAAGGCCAACAAGGAGATGGGCGGCAATGGGGCCGGCATGGCACTCGCGGGAATCATCACCGGGTTCGTGGGCCTGCTCATGATCATCGCGGCCTACCTGCTGTTGTGGGGTGCATCGACGACCATCAACGACACGGTCGACAGCTACAACTCTGACCCTTCCAATGGCGTGTGCAACCAGGACCGGGCCTGGGAAGACCCGGATTGCTGACCACGCTCGGGCACGTACCGACCCGTTCTGATTGTCCTCGCGCCGTGACGTCAGGGGTTGGTCTCAAGTGGTGGGCGCGACGACAATCAGAACGGGTGCAGCGGCTCAGGCCAACCGAACGTTCCTGACAGGCCCTCACCCCACATCGCGAGATCAGGTGCCCGCGGCAGGCCGAGAGACCGCAGTTCGTCTGCCACGGGAGCCGTGCCCAACTCGAGCGTGACGTCGGCCGGGTCGACCACACCGGGCGACAGTTGGATGGTCAACGGTATCGCCATAGCGATCCCGTCGAGGTAGGAGTAGGTGAACGTGGGTTCCTGCGCGCGCTCGACCGTGGGCTCGGCCCTGGGCAATGTCACCGACAGCGCAGGCGCGCCATCCATGGCGAGGTCGACGCGCACCGTATCGTCGGAATACCCGAAGGCAATCTCCTCCACGGTCTTGGGCAGGCCCATGACCTGGTTGCCGGCGTGACACGTCATCGTCTGGTTGACAGGCATACGCCACTGGAACGCACCCACCTCATCGGGGCGGCCGGTGGGATGCACGAGAAGTCCGAAGTTCGCCTCGTCGTAGTCGCCCCAGGGATTGTCGACGTAGTCGACGAGCGCCACGATCAACATCGCTGTTCCGTCGCCCATGTCGGCCACCTCGAACGCGGTGCCCGGTAGGAGAGCGCGGGCGGGTTCGATCGGGACCGTCCAGGTGAGGGTGGCGGAGTTCATGTCCTCCACCACCATCGGGAAGTCGATCGAAACGCCGTCAACCTCACCCCAGTGCTTCAGTTCTGATTCCTGGCCTGTGTTGCTCATATCTTCCCCTTCGGGATCATCGCTGATCCGAGTCGCCTCTCATTGTTCACCCGCTGGTTTCGCGCCACTTGCGCGGGCGTCTCGACCGTATTGCCTGAGTACGTCGACCCTATTGCGTGGGTGTCATTGCGTGGGCGTCTCGACGTCGTTCCACACGTCGATGCTCCCCGAATAGTTCGCCACCCAGATCCGCCCGGTGGAGTCGTCGTAGGCGATTCCGATCGGATGATGACCTGCGGGCACGGTCTGGAGGATCGACATGTCCTCGGCTTTCAGCTTCGAGACATCGTCACTCTCGTAATTCACCACGTACAGGGCGGTGCCGTCGGTGGAGATGTCCATCGACCTCGGCTGCGAGCCGGTTGCAACCTTGGAAACGACCTCGCCGGTCAGCAGGTCGACCTTTGCGACCTTGCCTTCCTTGTTGAGCGTGACATAGAGGAACTGGCCTTCGGGGCTCATCACGAGATGCCTCGGTCCGGCACCGACAGAAATCGTTCTCTGCTGTTCACCCGACTCGATGTCGATCCCCAACACCTCGGTCCCGCCCATCACCGCCACATAGGCCATTGCGCCGTCTGGACTGATGGCGATGCCACGGGGGTAACGGCCGATCGGAACGGTCCGGATCACCTCGCCGGTCTCGGTGTCTGCGATCGTCATGTCCCACGTGCACCAGTTGGTGGCGAGCACCTTGGAACCGTCCGGGGTGACCGCCACGTACTTCGGCACGGCGCCGGCCTCTATGACCTGATCGATCTTCCACGTCTCGGTGTCGATCCGGTACAGGTAGCTGGGCGGAGTGTTGGAGGCGGGGGTGCACTTGTCGGATCCCTCGCGGAAGCCCGGCCCGTACATCGAGTAGTTGGATACGTACTCGGCCTTGCCGTCGGGCATGAAGGCCGCTTCGACCGGGGCACCCTTGAACTCACCCTGTTTGTCGATCCCGAAGTCCGAGAGCGTCACCGTGTCGGGAATCGTCGCTATCAGATTTCCGTCGGCGTCGTACTCGGTGACGGTGTGGGAGTACATCATGTTCTGCGCGCTCACGAGGCCGGTGCCGGATGCGACCACGGACTTCGGGGTGATCTCGCCGGTGATGCGCTTGAATTTCTCCATCGTGAGCGTGTCGGCCGGTGGACGCTCGGGAATCGTCGTGGTGGTGGTCGTTGTGGTCCGCGACCGTGGTCTCGGTCGTACCGGTGGAACCGGAATCACCGCCTGATTCCCCTCCCTTGGCGGGGGTGGCCACATCGGCGTTGGACGTCCCTGCGCATGAGGCCGCTGCCAACACAAAAGCAAGCAGCACGGCAGATATCGGGCGACGTGGCATGCCCTATAGATTGCCAGCCAACTGCGACACCGGCTAACCCGGCCGCAGGCACCACTCAGTTGCGCAGATCAGCGATCACCTTCTTCCAACGCTGGGGATCAGACTCATACGGGGCATAGAAACTGATCCGCGAGATCACGTCACCGAAACGCGACTTCAGTTCCGGGCCTATTTCTTCGGGCTCACCCACCACGGCGAAGGTCTCCAGTATCTCGTCGCTGATGAGCTCGCCCATCCGTTGCCACTCGCCCTGCTTGGAGAGCGCGTTCAGCTCGGGCTGCAGATCGCCCCAACCGTGCAGGTCGAGCACCGGTCGGTAGGCAGGAGTGGATCCGTAGAACGCGATCTGTTGACGGGTTCCCACCTTCGCCGCTTCGATCTCCTGCGCACTGTTGCCGGTCACCACGAAACTCGGCCCACAGATCTCGAATCCCTCCATGGTGAGTCCGGCTTCGGCCCGACCCTCCTCGAGCGCTGGGATGGTCACCTCACGCAGGTAGCGCTCGGTGGTGAACCCGTGGCAGAAGTACCCATCGCAGGTCTCCCCCGCCACCCGCGTCATCAGTGGGCCCACCGCGGCCAGGAACACCCGGGGAAGGCCGTGCGCGTGGGGTCCCGGATTGAAGAAGGGGGTCATCAGTGTGTGGTTGTAGAACTCTCCACGGAAGTCGAGTTTCGTGTCGTTCATCCAGGTATCCCATATGGCACGCATTGCGAGGATGAACTCACGCATGCGCGCGGCCGGCTTCGACCACTCCATCGAGAACCGCTTCTCTATGTGGGGCTTGATCTGACTTCCCAGGCCGAGGATGAAGCGACCCTTGGAGAACTGGTTGAGGTCGTACGCAGTGCTCGCCAGCGTCATCGGTGATCGGGCGAATGCCACCGCTATCGAGGTGCCGACGTCGATCGTACCGGTGTGCTCGCACGCGAGGGTCAGAGGGAGGAACGGGTCCCGCGACGTCTCGGGTACCCACAGGCCGTCATAACCCATTGCTTCGGCGGCCTTCGCCTCCTCGGCGGCGCGTGCGAGGTTGAATCCGATTCCTGCGTCGATCTTCATGCCCGGGAACCTACCCCGGGGAGCTGTGCCATCGCGGCCCGATCACGGGCGCGGTCGGATCACGGGGCTGAAGCACGACGGCTCGAGTCGTTCCGGCCAACGAGAGAGAGAAAGAGAAAAAATGAAAGAGAGAGAAAGATCAGTCATCCCGGGTACTTGGCCGGGTTGTTCACACCCCGGTCGAAGCGGGCCCCCCACCCGTTCAACCAGCCCTGACCCTTCGGCCCGGTGCTCGGAGTGCGCAACTCGCAGCTCGCGTCGCGGTAGTTGGTCATGTCGGGGCCGAGGCCGGGACCGAACCGGCAGACATCCTTGCCGCCGCCGTCGCCATAGACGCGGTTCCAGTGGTCATACGCATCGATCCATGCCGGTCCCCATGCCGGTCCACCATCGAGCTCGTCGTTACCCGCGCCGCCGCGCAGCACGTCGCGGCCCTCCTGGCCGTTGAGGTAGTCCCTGCCGTCGCCTCCGGCGAGGTAGTCGTGGTCGTAGCCACCCAGGAGCCGGTCATTGCCACCCTGGCCCAACAGGATGTCGTTGCCCCAGTCACCTTGCAGTCGGTCACTACCGCTTCCGCCGTCGAGGTCATCGTCGCCGAATTCGCCGTAGAGCTCATCGTTCCCGCCACCGCCATTGAGAACGTCATTGCCCCAATATCCGAAGAGGCGATCGCCACCGCCGCCGCCGTTGAGGATGTCGTCGCCGAATTCGCCGTAGAGCTCATCGTTCCCGCCACCGCCATTGATGACGTCGTTGTCAAAACCACCGTTGAGGTAGTCATTGCCGTTGTCACCGTAGAGGACGTCGGTACCCCAATCGCCGTAGACCCGGTCATTGCCACCGTCGCCATCCACCCGGTCATTGTCCCAACCACCGTGCACGATGTCGTCGCCATTGCCGCCGTGGACCTCGTCGTTACCGAAACCACCCTCCACATTGGTGTCGTTGCCGTTGTTCCCGAACACCCTGTCATTGCCGTTGCCACCGTCGACGAGCCAGTCGTCCCCGTCGCCGCCGGCAACAACCGCATCGTCGCCGTCATCGCCGAAGACATAGTCACGGCCCCCCTGGCCGTTCACCACTGGATCTGCCCCGGTTCCACCGCGAACGGTGTCGTCGCCATCACCACCGAACACTGAGTCGGCTCCGTCACCGCCGTCAGCGCGGTCGTTCCCGGCATCTCCGAGGAGCCGGTCATCTCCGGCCTGTCCGAGGAGTGTGTCGTTGTCCTCTCCGCCCGAGAGCCTGTCGTTCCCGGTTCCGCCGTCGAGGATGTCGGCACCTGTGTCGCCGTAGAGTCGGTCGTTGTCCGAGTCGCCGAGCAACCGGTCATTGCCGGAGCCTCCCTGTACGACGTCCCGTCCGGAACCACCGGTGACGGTGTCGTTCCCGGGACCTGCGTCGACCGTGCCGCCACCCGATCCGGTCTGGATCACGTCGTCGCCGTCGCCGCCGGAGATCGTGTCCCTACCTCCTCCGGCCACCACGACGTCTGAACCTTCTTCGCCCTCGATACGGTCGTTACCGGTGGCCGTGGTGATGTTGTCGGCTCCGTCGGTGCCGGCGATCGTCACAACCGCATCGGCCGCGCTGTCACCGGAGCGGTCACCGGGGCCGTAGAACACCGCTGCCGAGGTCCTCACCTCGACAGTCGTGCCGCCGATCGAGCGGGGTCCGTAGCCGAACACCACGTCATTGCCGCCCCGACCCTGGACAACGTCGCTGCCACCACCGCCGCAGATCTTCTCGCCGCTGGTGGTGCCGTTCAGGGTGTTGTTCGCCGAGTCGCCCCACACGTCGCAGTCGAAGATCGCCTCGACCGGCACGTCGATGATGACGGTCGCGCCCACCGCGAGCGATTGCGCGGGTGCAGGTCACCGGACCGTCGCTGTCGGGAGAGGTACAACCCGCGGGCAGTGCACCCAGCAGGTTGACATCACCGCTGAGGGGGATCTCCACGCTCAGGTCCTGGGCGGTCGCGGCACCGTTGTTGGTGAGGGTCACCCGGTAGGCGAAGTCGTCACCGAGACCCGTGGTTGCCAACGGGAGGCCGAGGGGCGTCACGCCTGTGACACCTACCGACACGGCCGGGTCACCGAGGATCCGCACGGAGAACGCACGCGAGGTCTCGCCGCTGAGTCCAGCGGCATCGGTTGCACGCACCCGGAAGACGTAGTCGTCGACCGCCAGGTCGGGGTACTCGACGCCCGACGGGCGAGCGTCACCGCACGGCTCCCAGGTGCCATCGGTGCCGTGCTGTCGATCCGGCACTCGAAGGTCGCGGGCTCGTCCGCAGTGAACTCGAATGCGGCGGCGTCGGTGTTGATCTCACCATCGGGCCCGGAGGTGATGCTGACCGTCGGGGCGATGGTGTCCACGGCCCAGGTGAGCTGGTCGGTGCTCGAGTTGCCCAGGGCGTCGGTGGCGACCACCTTGAATGTGTGGGTTCCATCGGTGAGCGCCGAGAGGACCACATCCTCACCCGGCGTACAGGTCGCCCGTGGTACCGAGTCGAACAGACACTGCAGGGTGGCATCCGGGTCGTCCACCGTGAAGCGGATCGTGGCATCGGTCGAGGTGGTGCTGCCCGACGGCCCTTCGGTGATCTCGACGGTGGGTCCGGTGCCGTCCACGGAGAACTCCCGACTGGCGCTACCTTCGAGGCCTGCATCGTCGGTGGCGACCACGTCGAAGCTGTAGCTGCCGTCCTCGAGATCCTCGAAGCCGACCGGTGAGGTGCAGTCCTCGATCAACGTGATCGATGCGGTGCTCAACGACTGGAGCCGACACCGTACGCCGACCACGGCCACGTTGTCCTCCGCGGTGAAGCTGTACTCAACGTCACGCACAGCGATGTCGCCCGAGGGCCCCGAGGTGATGACCACCACCGGATGGGTCGCATCGACGGTCCATGTGGTGGTCTCGATGTTCGAGACGTTCCCGGCCGCATCCACGGCCCTGATCTCGAGCGTGTGCCCGCCGTTTGCGACGGTCGGCACGAAACCACTCTCACAAGGCAGCCAGTCGTTGTCGTCGTCGCTGTCCAGGCGGCAGGTTGTAGTGGCATCGGCGTCGTCGACCGTGAACTCGAAGATGCTGTCCCCGGGTGTGGTGGTGCCGCTCGGCGCGCTGGTGAGCTCCAGCACCGGGGCGGTGGTGTCGACGGTCCAGGTGGCACTCGCCGGGGTCGGGTCGGTGAGGCCACCGGCGGTTGCCCGCACCTGCACCTCGTAGTCCGCGTCTGGCTGGCCCGTGAGTTCCAGCGGTGAGGCGCAGTCGGTCCAGGTGTCTCCCTCATCGAGCGAGCATTCGAAGGTGGCCCCCGGGACGTCCGAGGAGAAGGTGATCGTGTTGTCCGCCGAAGGCGACAGCGCGGGTGGAGCACCGTCCACGAACGTGTCGGGCTCAAGTGTCTCGACGGTCCAGGTGGTGCTCGCCTCACCCTGGTTGCCTGCCGCGTCCTCTGCGCGCACCGTGACGGTGTGGGTGTTGTTGCCGAGTCCGGAGTAGGCCTTGGGTGAGGTGCAGTCGGTGAAGGCGCCGCCGTCGAGGCTGCACCTCGTGGTGGTTGCGTTCGCATCGACGACCTCGAAGGAGATCTCGGCGTCGGAGTCGCTCACCGTGCCGGTGGGGCCGTCGGTGATGATGACCACCGGGTCTGTCGTGTCGACGGTGAACTGACGGTTCGCGGCCGGGCCCACGTTTCCGGCCGCGTCGGTGGCCCGTACCTCGATTGTGTGCGGTCCCTCGCCGAGTCCCGCGAACGTGTCACCCGAGCCGCACGCCGTCCATGGATCAGCGCCTGCGCCGTCGATCCGGCAAGCGGTGGTGGTGGGTGAGGCGTCCTCGACGGTGAAGCTGACCTCACCGGTGGTGGAATTCGTCAGCTCCGGTGTGCCACCGGTGATCGTCACCACCGGATCGGTCGTGTCGACCCGCCAGGTCGCGACTACCGGCGGGGTGCTCTTGTTCCCCACAGGATCGGTGGCCTGCACCGACACCGTGTGGGGGCCGTCGGTGAGGCCGGTGAGCGTGATCGTGCCCGGTGTCGGTCCGCAGTTCTCGAAGGCCTGACCGTCGATACTGCACAGCACGGAGGCGGTCGGGTCGTCGACGGTGAAGGTCACAGTGGCGTCCTCGGAGGCGCTGTAGTCCGGCGGCTGCGAGGTGATGGTGACAACGGGTGCCACCTCATCGACCGTCCACGTCTGTGACACGGTCGGACCGGTGTTCCCCGCAGGGTCGGTGGCGTACACGCTGAAGGTGTGGGACGTGCCGGTGAGGATGCCCAGGTAGCGCGGCGAGGTGCACGCTGCGAACTCGCCGCCGTCGAGTGAGCAGAACAGGGCCGCTGCCTCGCTCGGGGAGAACGTGAAGGTGGCCGGACCGACGCCCACCGTTCCCGACGGTCCGCTGTCGATCGCCACGGTGGGTGCGGTCGTGTCGACGGTCCAGGTGACCGACGCCGGTGTCGGGTCGGCCAACCCACCGGCGTTGACCGCCCGTACGTCAAACGTGTAGGAGTCGTCGCCGAGGCCGTTGAACGCCCGCGGGCTGGTGCACGGGGCGAAGGCCCCGGTACCGAGACGGCACTCGTAGGTGACGCCCGCATCCGGTGAGGAGAACGAGACGGTTGCGTCGGAGGTGTTGACCAGCGCGTCCGGGCCGGAATCGATGACGGTCTCGGGCGGATCGGTACCGAGCACCCAACTGCGTGACGCGATCTCGCTGAGGTTGCCGGCGAGGTCCGTGGCGCGCACATTGAACGTGTACGAATCATCGGGCAGCCCCGCGTAGGTGACCGTTCTCGAGTTGCAGTCCGTCCAGGCGCTGTCGTTGAGTTGGCACTCGAAGGTCGCAGGTTCGTTCGCGTCGAAGGTGAGCACGGCATCGGGATCGATGGTCGCCGGAGGCGGACCGTCGAGGTCGATGATCACCGGTGCGACTGTGTCGACCTTCCACGACCATGTTTCCGGGGTGGCGTCCACATTGCCGAAGTCGTCGGTCGCCCGCACCTCGAAGTCGTGGTCACCATCGGTTAGATCCGCGAGGCTCAGCGGCGATTCACAGGTCTCCCAGTCCGCACCATCGATACGGCACTCGAAGGTTGCCGGCTCGTCCGCGGCGAACTCGAAGGCAGCCGCATCGCTGTTCGACAGTGACGGAGGCCTGGTGGCGATCGTGGTCTGCGGATCCTTTGCTTCCACGGTGAAGGTGACCTGGCCCACCGGACCCGTTGCGCCACCCGTTGCCTCGGCCTGCACACGCAGCGTGTGGGGGCCGTCGGTGAGGTTGGTCCAAGAACCGTAGAGCGAGTAACTCGGACTGTTGGGGTAGTAACAGGAGCGGTCGGCGAGTGATTCGGCGGTCCCGTCGAGCTCCACGCGGTAACAGGCCGCACCCGGCGCCGACCACGACAGCGCAGCGGTGCCCGTCGGCAGTACGGAGCGCGGCCTCGACCAGAAGCTCACGGACGGCCCGCTCTGTACGGTGAACGTGTGCTCCATCAACGGTCCGGGCACGCCGCCGGTGGATTCCGCCTGCACGCGCAGGGTGTGGGTGCCGTCGGTGAGGTTGGTCCAGGAACCGTAGAGCGAGTAACTCGGACTGTTGGGGTAGTAACAGGAGCGGTCAGCGAGTGATTCGGCGGTCCCGTCGAGCTCCACGCGGTAACAGGCCGCACCCGGCGCCGACCACGACAGCGCAGCCCACGACGACGCGATCGTCGACCCTGCCGCAGGACCCGACGCGGGGGTGACGGTGAGCAGCGGGTCGCTTTCTACAGTGAATGCGTGTTGGAGGATCGGGCCTGTGGTACCGCCGGTGGACTGCGCCTGCACGCGCAGGGTGTGGGTGCCGTCGGTGAGGTTGGTCCACGAACCGTAGAGCGAGTAACTCGGACTGTTGGGGTAGTAACAGGAGCGGTCAGCGAGTGATTCAGCGGTCCCGTCGAGCTCCACACGGTAACAGGCCGCACCCGGCGCCGACCACGACAGCGCAGCCCACGACGACGCGATCGTCGACCCTGCCGCAGGACCCGACGCGGGGGTGACGGTGAGCAGCGGGTCGCTTTCTACAGTGAATGCGTGTTGGAGGATCGGGCCTGTGGTACCGCCGGTGGATTCCGCCTGCACACGCAGCGTGTGGGTACCGTCGGTGAGGTTGGTCCACGAACCGTAGAGCGAGTAACTCGGACTGTTGGGGCGGTAACAGGGGCGGTCAGCGAGTGATTCGGTGGTCCCGTCGAGCTCCACACGGTAGCAGTCGGCACCGGGCGCCGACCACGACAGCGCAGCCCACGACGTGGCGATCGTCGACCCTGCCGCAGGACCCGACGCGGGGGTGACGGTGAGGATCGGGTCGGTCTCCACGGTGAAGGTGTGTTCGAGGACCGGTCCGGGCGCGCCGCCGGTGGACTGCGCCTGCACACGCAGCGTGTGGGTACCGTCGGTGAGGTTGGTCCACGAACTGTAGAGCGCGTTACTCGGACTGTTGGGGGCGTAGCAGGAGCGGTCGGCGAGTGATTCGGCGCTCCCGTCGAGCTCCACGCGGTAACACGCCGCACCCGGAGCCGACCACGACAACGCAGCCCACGACGACACGATCGTCGAGCCCGCTGCGGGACCTGAGGTGACGGACACATCGAGCGAGGCGCCGGTGGACGGCGCGATCGTGAACGGGGTGGACGACTCCGGACCCTCCACGGTGCCGTCCACCGCCTTCACGTACAGGGTGTGCGCGCCGGTGCCGGGCGTGCCCGCCCAGGTGCCCTGGATTCCGGACCCGCAGGACGTATACGTGCCGTTGTCGACCTTGCACTTGAAGCCGGTCGCGCCGGGCGCCGTGAACGTGGCCGACGCAGCCGTGCCGTCGATGTTGCCCTGTGGACGGGCGATCCACTCCACGGCTAGTGGACGTTGGACCGTGAACGTGGTGCTGGCCACGGGCCCGGTCGTCACCAAGTCCTTGGCGCGCGACCTCGAGGGTGTGACTACCCGGGGCGAGCTGTGGCGATGTCCACATGCCCTGCTGTCCGGAACTGCCGGAACAGTTGTACCAGGGAGCAGGGTCCACCACATCGAGGCGGCACTGGAAGTCGGTTGCTCCCTCGGCGGTGAACGAGGCCGTCACGTAGCGCGAGTCGTGGTTTCCGGTCGGCTTCGACACCCAACTCACACCGAGCGCACCGCCGACCGTGAAGTCCGCGGTGGCCACTGGACCATTCCCCTTGGAGTCCTTGGCTCGCACCTCGAGGGTGTGGGGTCCATCGGTCAACCGGTTCGATGTCCACGCACCTTGCAGACCCGAGCTGTTGGAGCATTGGTACCAAGGGTCAGATTCGAGTGCGTCGATCCGACAATCGAAATATGTGGCCCCTGGCGCGGTGAACGTCGCGGTCACGTAGCGCATGGAGTAGGTGCCCTCGGGCTTCGAGATCCAGTCGATCGCCAGATCCTTAGCCACAGTGAATGTCGCGGTGGCCACAGGGCCGGGGCCGCCCGCGTCCACGGCACGCACTTCGAGGGTGTAGTCGTCGTCGACCAGCCCGGCCGATTCCCACATACCCTGCTGCCCGGAACTGCCCGAGCAGGTCTGCCATCCGGCGGGCAGTCCGTTGAGCCGGCACTGGAACGACGTCGCACCGGGCGCGGCGAACGTGGCAGAGACATAGCGCGAGTCGAAGGTGCCCGTGGGCTCGGAAACCCACTGCACCACCGGATCGGATGTGACCACCCAGTCGTGTTCGACCGACGGTCCCGGCGTTCCGCCCTCCACGGCGCGCACCTCGAAGGTGCGGGCACCTTCGGGTTGGGAGGTGGCCTGGTGGTAGCCGGTCGTGGCCCCGGTGCAGTTGGCCCATGCGGGCCGGGCGCCCTCGGCGGTGCCGGTGTCGAAGACGCGACACTGGTAGCTGTCGGCCCCCGGCTCGAAGAAGGTGAACGCGGCGTTGTCGCTGCCGATCGTCCCCTGTGGATAGCCGGTGAGGGTCGGAGCGCCAGGTTGCGCTCCGACCTCCACCACCGGCACAAACACGGCCACAAGAGCCACCGCCAACAGCGGTACTGCCATCCGAAGCACCCTCATAGTGTTCCCTCCCGCTATCCCCAGCCACCGCCGGCGCACCAGCTCATGTGTAGGCCTCAGCCGTAGGTCCTGCACTGACCTGCCGAGGATGTTCACAGAAGGCCGCGGCGGTAACATCCTCAATTACTGCCAATTCATTCTCGAGGGGACCCAAATTGGCCGCTGAATCCCGGATCACGAGCGAACCACCACGCTCTGAGTCGGCACAGTCACCCAGAATGGTCGTTTGTGCTGATGAGGCTGCTCTCGGGGCCGTGATCGTCGAGTTCAGGGCCGCAGGTCGCACGGTGCACAACGGCTTCGACGTGCCGGAACATCCGTGGGCCATCGATTCCTCGCTGGTGTATGTGGCGTCCGGTGATATCGAGGGCGACGACGCGATGGACCTGCTGATCCGAGGCGCGTCTGTCGCTGTGTGCGTACCGGATACGGATCAGGCGGCACGGATCTGGGACGAAGGTCGCCGAGTCGCGGTGGCCGAGTGGTACGACGCTGAACAGCGACCGTTCGCTGACGACCTGGACGATGTGCAGGTGGCCCTGTTGCTGGGAATTTCCGAGGGCATGGACGTCGAGACGGCGGCCCGCTCGGTGAACCTCAGCTCGAGGACCGCAGCCCGCCGGCTCGCCGCGGCCAGATCCGCTCTTGACACCGCCACGACTGCCGCAGCAGCGACCCGGGTGCGCTCGAGGATCTGCGAATTGCGGGTACAGCACGCCACGTGACCGGTGAGGATCTGTAACGCCGGATCCGTCACACCTCCGGGGCAGTGTCGGGTCCAATCGATCCGGTCACCAGCAGACCCGCCGCCTCGATCCGACTCCTGACACCCAGCTTGCCCATCACGGATCTGACGTGTGACTGTACGGTCGCCGGGGTGATGCCGAGGCGTCGTGCGATCTCCGAGGTGCGGAGACCATCGGCCACCAATGCCATGACCGCTCTTTCCTGGTGGGTGACCACACCCCCGGACCGCGACCTTCGATCACCGGCGTTACCCCGACCGTCAGCAGCCCGGAGAGCGGCCATCACGCGCGGCTTGAGAGCGTTGCATCCGGCGGTGTCCAACTCAGCCATCACGTGTTCTAGCAGCGCCACTGCACGGTTCGGTTCTCCGGCTTCTGTCCAGGCTCTGCCCGCACCCCATTTCGACCGCAGGGCACAGCGCCACAGGATCGGCCTCCAGGAATCGGCAGCAGCTTCGAAGCCCTCGGCGGCACCGCTCGGGTCACCGGCTGCGAGTCGGCTGATCGCATCGGCCTCGAGTTGGGCACAGTCCAGCAATCCGCCGGTCGGCTCCGGAGCGGTCAGCTCCAGTCCTGATTCGTACTGTGCCCATCGCCAGACGACCTGGGTACCCGCGAGCGTCGGGTAGCCGGGTGGCACGAGGTCGGTCGCCCAACTGGCGAGTCGGATGGCCTCGGCGGTGTCGCCGATGATCCAGGCACTCTGGGTGGCTCCCCAGAGAAGCACGGCCTGGGTCATCGGTTCGAACCCCTCGAGCGATTCCGGAGCGATCCAGTTGCACAGGATCAGACCGGCTGCGCTCCGCCTCACCCCGATCAGCGAGAAGGGTGGCGAGCACCGCGGTCGAAATCGCGCGCGTCTCGAGGCGAACGGGAGCGGTGCGTACGAACGAGAGCCAGGACATCGCCTCGTCATGATCTGCTCCGTCGTAGAACCGGCTCAGCACATCGAGGGTGCGGAACTCGATCTCCCAAGTGGGTTCGCCCTCGGCCCGGGCCTGCTCCACGCTCGGCGAGCGCCAGTCGTCGGCCCTCTGCGTGATGCCCGAGACCGATGTGGACCATCACGAGATTGCGGGCAGCTTCGAGCTCCGAAGCCAACTCTCCGCACCGGTGCGCCTCCTCCTTTGCCACCCGGAACCACGCGCTGGCGTCGCTTACGTCGTCGCTGAACGTCGCCAGCCCGACGAGCAGGGAGGCATGGGAGCGAGCCGCCCCGCCCCGCGCAACCGCGAGCTGCTCGCGAGCGAGCGTCCTCAGCAACCCGGTACTGCCGCTCTCCCCGCCTCCTACGCGGCGGTCCTCGGACCAGCCCATGACCATGGCGTTGATCGAGCGCGCACGTGCTGCGTTGGCGCCCTCGACATCGTCCACGAGCGGAGCGACGACATCGGCGATCGCTCTGGCAGCACCCCGGTCACCACGGCCGATCGCGGAACGCAATGCCTCGACCGCCGCCTCGGGACGATGCTCCGGCCCGAACGCACATGGGTCACCCAACAACTCCATGGCCTCTATATGGCGACCGGTGTCGTTGAGTGCTGCTGTTGCCCGCAACAGCAGCTCGTCATGCCCATCTCGCCTGCCCGCAGGTTCGCCTCGGCTGGCCGGCCGGGCAGGATCGAGCTGCTGGGAGGCGCGCGCTGCAACAAGGAGCACCGCGGCCTGCTCGGCTCGCCCGCTGGGCTCTTCCAGGCATTCCAAGGCCATATCGAGTGCCTCCGCGGGCCGATCAGCCTGCAGCAGGTAGTCCGCCCGTTGCCTCGGATCCAACTCGGTCATTCCTGCGAGCGTCAGAGCGACGTTCCGACGCTCCGCCGGGTCGAGTTCCGCGAGCGCAGAGTCAGCAAAGATCCGATGCCGCAGGGACACGAGCCCGTCGGGCGACACCGTAACGAGGTCGGCGCCCTCGAGTTCGTCCACCTCGGCGCATCGATCCATGTGTATCGGACCCGGGGCCAGCGCCAGGAGAGCAAGGGCGGACCGCGCACCACTCGATCGCCGACCCACGACTGCGCCCAGCAGAGCACGTCCGTCTCCCGTCGGTTCGAATGCGTGATCGAAGGAGTTGGTCAACAGGGTCGCAACCATGGGATTACCCGCAGCTGCATCCGCTATGCGTTCACGCTCACCCGACAACAGATCGGGCCGAAGCCGACCGACCAGTTGCGCAATCTCCCCGGTCGAGAGCGGGCACAGTTCGATGATCTCCGCGCCGAGTGACTGCGCCAGGCGAAGGACCTGGCGTCCGATGTTGGTACCCACCTCCACGGTGGCGATCACCGAGCAGTGTCCGGAGAGACCCACCAGCATCTCGAGCGTGCCCTCGTCCGCCCACTGCAGGTCTTCGAGCAGGAGCCGATCCGCAGGGTCGAGGGTGTTCAGGACACGCGCTGTCATCGCAGGCGGCTCCAGAGCGCTGGGCGGCCACCCGAGTGCGTGAAGGACCGGGTGGAATGTGCGCTGCGACGTCGACGGCAGGGCCTGTCCGATGAGGAATCGGCCCGGTCCGGGGTCGGCCAGTTCCACGAGCGCGGACTTGCCCATACCCACACCGCCGCAAACCACCACCATCCGCCGCTCGTCCACTGCCGCGCGCAAGCGACCGCGCTCAGCCTCCCGCCCGATGAACATGGTCGAATTGTATCGAAACCACTCGATAGACGCGGCTACCAAGGTCGACCCGGGCGGCCGAGCGCAGGATCTCCGGACGAGCAGCACGTACAGGTGCACCACTGGCGGGATGGTGGCAAGGAGACTCAGAAGACAGACACGAGTGCCTCTGCGATCGCATCCGAGATGAATGGTCGTGGGCTGTTTGTCCGGCCTGAGTCTGCGGCTAGTTCGTATGCCTGATCAGACCGCTGCGGGTCGCCGGCTCGGATCCACAGCTCCGCACAGCGTTCCCAACGGATTCGCGCCAGAGCGGCGTTGTCGAGCCGATCGGCGCGCGCCGCCTCACGTCCTGCTGCAACTGCGACCCGGATCAACTCGATGGGTCGGCCGACGAGTGCCCGTGTGTCAGCGGCACCTGTCACCTGAACCTCGAGGTCCTCATCGGGCACATCGGCCGGCACAACCACCTCGGCCACATCGACAAGTCCATCCCGACGCAACGGTGCCTCACCCAGCAGGACCATCCCACGGCGGTTCAGTATCCGCGCCCAACGTTGCGTGTCGGACCGCGGCACCGTGGCGCTCACCGACCGCGTCGCCGATACGACGGAGCACCGGGCTCTCAGGTGCGCCTCGGGGTGCCCCGTCCGGCGGAGGTGCGGGTTGTGGAGGTGGGGCCGCCAGGAGCAGTTCTTCGTCGCCGATATCCGCGCCGAAATCGCCGACAGGCATTCGCATCGCGGCCACCTCGAAGTCAGCAATCTGAGGTGCTGAACGGCTGATCCGGTCGATCCGGCCGACGAGATCGCGCATCACCGGCGGTACCCGTGTCGTGGTCTTCTGCGTCCGGCGGCACAGGCTGCCGAGCGCACCCAGGACCTGATCATCGAGCATCGCCCAGCTCGTCATCGTCGACGTCGGCGGCCATGACCTCCGCCGAATCAATCATCGGAAGGACGAGCGGGGCCAGTACCTGGCCGGCGATGCTGTGATTCACCGAGAGGTTGAACTCGAGCGCCGCTGCAACACGGGCAAGGGGATGCGCCAGTCGATCCGACGCAAGGTCACCGAGCAATACCATCTCCCCCACTTCCCCCGCCCACTCCCGGCCCAACCTCCGCGATGCTGCTCCTCGTCGCGGACGCCCGGGCCGACGACCTTCGAGGAAGTCACCGTCGGGCCCATCTGCAGCAAGCGGAACTGCGTCTTCGACGAGGAACAGGGCTTCGTCACCACCGAACGCTGTGGTGAGAAGCGGTGACCGACCTGCGTTGCGAGCATCGACTTCGATCAGGACCGGCACAGACGGCTCGGCATGGTCGACCTGCCATGAACTGCCGTCGGGCAGGTCCACGATCGATGAACCAGCGGGACCTGCGGGCGGTCCCAGCACAACGAGTCGATCTCGGTCGGTAACGACCAGTCCTGGCTGTCGATAGATCGGATCAGACATCGTCGACCTCTCCGCCGGAGACCTCTCCGCCGGAGCTGCCCCGAACCACGGCATCGGTCACATGAGCCTGCACCTTGCGTATCCGTCGAGCACGTCTGCGTTTGGCGGGATCAGTGCCGCCGACCGGGAACAGGTCCCGCTCACCAGCGAACCACAGAGCAGGCCATACCAGCGCCTGCTCCGGGCAGCGAACCGGCGGCCGGAGCAGGCGCTGCTGGTGGAACCGCGTCGGGAAACATGGTCAGGACCACATACGCCAGCGCCGCGGAGGTCAACCACACGGGTGCATCGGCGTTCTCCAACAACACCCGGAGATTGTCGGCGACGCCACTGTCCACCTGGGGCATCGCAGGCGCTGCGTACTCGTCGATGTCCTCCAGGTAGGCCACGCCGCCGCGCACGAGGTGCTTCACTACGTTCTGGATCACCCTCGTGCCGTAGGCCGCAGGGTTGACCGCTGGGAACGGAGTTGCCGAGCGCATCCGTTTGAGAACCCCGACCTGCGCATCCGCGATCACGTCTGCCACCAGGTTGTCATGGTCACCGAACCCGCAACGTTGCAACTGTCGCCGCGCCAGCGAGTGTGCCTCCGTTGTTCCCATCCATTGCAGTACGTGTGTGCCGTCGGCACTCACCTCTTCGGATTCTGTGATTGTCCGATCCACCGTCTCACCCATGTACCGAGTGTCTCATGGGCCTGTGACATCCCATCTCGGACCCGGAGACGTCCTGCCAGCATGTGAGCCATCCAATGCGAACACGAGGCCCACGAGCGGTCGCGGCTTTCAGGGACGGACCTCTCGGGCAATCACTACTGTGTCTTGCCGTGATCGTGGACCCGGACGCAACCGCCCGAACGTCCACCGGAACCGACGCCGGCGATGTCGAACTCCTCACGACGCGCCAGGTGGCACAGTTCGTGGCCAAGGGTTTCCTGGCGTTCGACTCCGTGGTGCCGGCGGATACCAACGAGGCTGCGCTCGAGCACTTCGCCGAACACGGCATGGTCGACATGTTGCGCGACAAGCCCGACAGTGGCACGCCGTTCTCGGAGATCTACCCCGACCCGTCGCCGATCGGGGCGATGCTTCGTCTGCCTCGGGTGAAGGGGATCATCGCCAGCCTGGTCGGGTCGAACCCCAACTTCGATCATGACTGGGTGCACGTGCGCTCCGGTGGCGACGTGGTCGACCAGCACCTGCACCAGGACGCCATCATCGACACCACGCTGGCGTTCGACATCCAGATCTTCTGGTTCCCGCACGCCATTTCACCGGGTGGTGGCGGCACCGGATTCGTGCCGGGATCACACCTACGGGTCGTCAACGAGATGGACATCGCCCGCTACCAGAACGTGGTCGGCCAGCGTGACGTCACGTGCCCCGCCGGTTCGATCATCGTGTTCCACCAGGGCATGTGGCACCGCGGCCGGGCGAACCGCGGTACCGAGAATCGCTGGGCCTACAAGATCCGCCTCAACCCCACCGAACCACAGGTACGCAACTGGGACCTCACCGACTTCGCGGAGGTCCAGGGCCAGCCACACGACCACATATTCGCCAACTACGACTCCGACACCGCAGCGGGAGGCTTCCGAGCAGCGGAACCCTGGTTCGAGGCGGCCGCCGGGCGTCTGGAGACCGCCAAGCGTTCGAGGCTGTGGCGCTACCTCACCGGTGACGATGCCTTCGACAGCGACTGGTACCTGACCCGCACCGAGCGACGCGCCGACATCGACCGCGTCGTGGTCCGAGAGGCCACAGGTGCGTCAGATGAGACAGTCGTGGCAGACGAGACAGTGTGCGCCAGACGAGACAGCGGCGCCCGAAGCGGCGGACCTGTGAGCGTGCGGCAGAACGTGCTGTTCCTGTGGCTGGCCACCAGTGCGCTCGATTCGGCTGTGATCGCCTGGGCCCGCTACGACGGAACGAGCGTCGGACCGACCCCGCCGTCGGAGGACAAGGCGAAGGCGCCCTATACCAACGGCGTGGACGCGTTGCGTGACGGGTGGCGGCTCATCCAGGCCTCACAACTGCAGGCGCCGATTCCCGGAGCCGAACGCGAGGTCAGCTACCTCCGACACGAGTTCATCTTCGAGCAGTTGGTGGACAGCTGAGACTGCGTGTCGCACCCCCGCGGTAGCGTGGTGACTACTTCATCCAGAAGGCCCGAGAGTTCCGGCTCCACGACGGCCTGGCAACCCCCCGCAAGGGGAAGGTGCCCCGACCGGATTTGATGAGGAGCGTCAAAATGGCAAACGAAAGCCAGTCATCCGAGAACACCCCCGCCGGCCCACCACCTGAGCGCCTCCACTGGATCCAGGTGAAGCTCGCCTTCGGCAATGAGGGCAGGGAGCAGGCACGGCCCGCCACACTCGTCGAGGTCGACGACGCGCACGTTGCGATCCGCTATGTCGGCGGATCCGACGAGACCGTCGAAGTCGTCGAACCCGCCCGGCTGGCCGAACTGCTGGCCCGCGACGACGTGTGCAGGCTCGACGGCCAGCCACTGTTGCTGGTCAACACCTACTACCGCGTGTTCGGCCTGGCGACCGGACCCTCGACAGCACCGCCGCAGCTCAAGGCCTCGCTCGCGTTCGCCTTCGAGAACGAATCGGTCACCATGACGCTGCCTGCCGGGGATGACCAACCGACGTTCCACACGCTGGCGCTCGTGTCCACCAAGAGTCCGGAGCGACGAGGACGCGACCGAATGACCGACGTTTTTCCAATTGGGTAAGCGCCGGACACGTCTACGATGACGCTTCAGCGATGAACGGATGAACCAATCGCTTCGTCGTCACTGCAGACAAGAGGGACCGCAACATGGGTAGCAAGGTTGACCGATCAGGACAGGTGGATGTCGACGTTCCGGCAACTCCAGACCAGGTGTGGGCGGTGCTCACAGATGTCACACGGATCGGGGAGTGGTCACACGAGTGCCGAACGGCGCAGTGGCTGGACGGCAACGATCAGGCGGCGGTGGGTGCCCGATTCCGCGGCTCGAACAAGGTCCGCTTCAATCGGTGGAGCAAGAAGTGCACCATCACCGACATGGAACCTGCGCATCGTTTCGTCTACGAGACGAACGTGGACTTCATGGGCGGGCCCACCCGGTGGACGTTCACTCTCGAACCGACCGCTGACGGCTGCCACGTGGCACAATCCTTCCAGATCGACCACATGCCCAAAGCAGCGGAATGGGTGCTCGCCAAAATGCTGCCAGAACACGCGGACCGCTCCCAGGCACTACGCGAGGACCTGACCCGGCTCGGTGCCCTGGCCGCGAAAGAGCCGATCTCTCCAGCCACATGATTCTCCGGCAGTTTCGGGCTGATCGTCAGGCGACCGAGCGGCCGGCCGGGTGACAGCCACGACCGTCGTGTGGATCGGGTTCAACTACCTCATCCCTACGTGGTTGCCGGCGTCGGTTACATGGCGCCGTTCCGCCGTCCTTAGTACCGATCGCGACACCTGCCCATCGGCGGGCAATACCGTTCAATCCGATGCGCCGACCCGCCACCAGGACGCCAACGCCGGCGGTCAGCCGGCTGACCCCACGTCGATGACCCGTGCGTTGCCGTCGGGATCGATGGCCGTTATCTGCGGAGTCGTGAAGTGGGACACGTACAACGTGTCGTCATCGCCGAACGCCAGGTTGTCGAAGGGCGGATTCGCCACTGTGGTGACGGTTTCGAACGTCCCTGCATCGACGTCGACCTTGATGACCTCACCCGTCGCGCTCGCGAGCACGAAGTAGTTGCCGTCGGCGTCCATGGCACTGGCGAAGATCGGCGGCAAGCCGGTAGCGACCGGTTCGAAGGTCCCAGTCAGCGGGATCCACTCTGAGCACCACTCCGCCACCGTCAGCCGAGGCAGGACCGAGGATCATGTCGTCCTCGGTGACCACGAAGGCATTCATGTTGCCGAGGTCGCTCGCGATCTTCTCCGGTTCGCTCCCGTCGAGTGGAACCCGGTAGAGCGCGTCGCCCTTCACAGCGACACCTACGTACAGGGTCCCGTCGGATGTGAATCCCAGTGGGTTGGCTCCCGGTTCGACCTGTGTGATCACCCGGGCGACCCCGTCCTCGATCACGCCGACGTCGCCGCTTCCGAATCCGGTGTAATAGATGTTGCCGTCGGGTCCTATCTCGACATCGTCAGGACCGGCTCCATTGGTGGGCACGCGCTGGAGGATGGCACCGGTGGACGGATCGATCTGGATGACCACGTCGCCTGCGACGCTCGCTGCCCAGATCGTGTTGCCGTCGACGACGAGCCCGTTGATCGACGGCGGAGCACTCTGATCCTCCAGCGGTGCTGGTAGCGAGGTGGTGGTGCTCGCGGTGGTCGTCGACTCCGAAGTGGCAGTGGAGTCGGATCCGGCCTCGTCGGCCTCCGAGGTGCATGACACTGCGATCAGGAGCGCACAGGCACCTACGAGAGCTAAGCGTTTCATGGATGCCTTCCAGGTGAACGGCGAATGAGCAGCCTTGCACGTATGTGCTGCGGGTGGAGGAGGACCCTGTCGCCATGGAGATCTCCGACAACCCACAGGGGTCCATCACCGCCACTGTCGGAACCCGCTGTCAGATCAGCGCCCGGGAGCCCGAACCCATCGGCCAGCCAGCGGTGCTTGCAGCGTTCGCACTGGTGGGATACGCCCGGCTCGATGCAGCATCCTCCGGGCAACAGCTCGGGCTCGTCGGTGAATCCCAAGTCTCATGCAGTTCGGCCCGTCTATCTGAAGACGCGACCGTGCCGCCGCAGTCTGGCTGCGGCGGCACGGATCGAGATGTGATGGTGAGATGATTTCTCAGCCGGGCATCAGTACTCCGTCGATGACGTGGATGACGCCGTTGGAGGTTTCGATGTCGGTCGTGGTGACGTTGACTGTATTGCCCGCAGCGTCGGTGAGGGACACGTCCCCGGAATCGGAGACGTTCACCGTGATCTTCGCTCCGTTGACGGTCTCGACCTGCTGTCCATCCATACCTGCGACAGTCTCGGCCATGACTTTCCCGGAGATCACGTGGTAGGTGAGGATGTCCTTGAGATCACCGGTGGGATCTTCCAACAGCGTGTCCACTGTCCCAGCGGGAAGGGCTGCGAACGCGTCGTCGGTGGGAGCGAACACAGTGAAGGGACCTTCACCGCGCAGGGTCTCTTCGAGTCCTGCGGCTTGAACGGCTGCCACCAGGGTCGTGAAGTCACCCGCTGCCACCGCGGTATCCACGATGTCTGCTGATTCTGCGTCATCGGTTGCGGAGTCATCGATCGTGGTGCTCGGTGAATCGTCTGCGGCCACGGCGGTCGTTGCGGTGTCATCTGCCTCGTCGGAGCCGTTGTCGCTGCATCCAACAAGGGGGACCGCTATGAGTGCCACGGGAGCCAGGAACTTTGCCATCGTCTTGTTCATTGTTGATTTCCTTTTTGTTTGGGGGACTGGTCGACCATCGAGGACCGAAGGTCGATGGGATCAATTTAGTGATAAATGATTCCAATGGCAAGTTATTTATCACTAAGACCAGGGTTTTCGGTATGCTGGACCTTCACAACCCTGCGTACGGAGCCCAAGTGCCTGACCAGCCCGAGAAATTGAACAGCACCGAAATGACTCTCGAGCAGGCTGCCGAGCGGCTCGGAGTGCACTACATGAGCGCTTACAGGTATGTCCGCACGGGTCGCCTGCCCGCTCGCCAGGTGGGCGGTCGATGGGCGGTCGACGCCAAGGACCTGGATCAGTTCCTGGCCAAGAAGTCCAAACCAAAAGGGCCGCACCCACGAACGGTTCCCGAGATCAGACTCCGAAACAGCCACCCAAGAAGGCTCCAACCGCGCTGGCTGACCGTCTCGAGCAGGGCGATGAGGGAGGCGCCTGGCAGATCCTCGAGGACTTTGCCGTCGCAACGAACAAGCCTGGTGCACGCTGGGTGTCATTCCTCGCAGACGCCATGACAGAAATCGGCAACCGCTGGGAATCCGGGAAGACTTCGATCGGCGAGGAACACCAGGCAAGCGTGGTCGCGATGCGACTCATTGGACGTCTCGGTGCACAAGGTCGGCGTCGCGGCCGTCGCAAGGGCACCGTGATCCTCGCCGCGGCCCCCGGCGACCGTCACGGTCTCCCGACCGCCATGGCGAGCGAGGTCCTCAGAAGCAACGGGTACAAGGTCATCGATCTGGGCGCTGACGTTCCCGCAGATCAGATGTGGCAGACAGCCATCGACATCGACCGGCTACTCGCAGTCGGATACTGCGCGACCAGCGAACTCGACGAACCCTCGACCCTCGAACTGCGCAACTCCATCGCGCAGGTAACCGCGCGCGTCGGGTGCCCCGTACTCATCGGCGGTGCAGCCATCACAGGCGCCTCCCATGCGGCACATCTCGGCGCCCAACGCTGGACGTCGTCGGCCGAAGAACTACTCGGGGCAATAGAACGACTGCACGCATCCGGACCCGACACGACCGAAGCCACTCCCCCATGAGCCGAGCCGCTCACCTCGCAGAGCAGACCAGAGCCGGCGTAGGTCTCGATGTCCTCGAGGTTCTCACAGCGCGCCAGATCGACCACTCCGTGATCGATGTGGTAGTCGTCGCTGGTGAACACGGCACTGGACACCGAGTAGGAGCGACGCACCAACTTGAACCACTTCGTCACTCAGTTGGTGCGGTCGAGTGACCAGGCCTCCGACCCGAACCGGAAGCACGGGAACTGACATCCCGGGTGCGGGATCCGTGAACGGACGGATTTCCTTTTCACGCTGCCACGTCGTGCCGTGACGGAAGACCTGCACCGTGCCGACCGTCACCGCTGCATGACCCGGATCTGCGGGAACGATCTGGCTCGCACCCACAACAACACAGGAACCTGACGTGTCGAGGGGATACGCAACGACCTGGGAAGCCGACCCCGGACCGATCGGGATCTCCGCCAGCACCAACCAGTCATCGCTCATGGCACGGAACTGATACCCGGCCGGATAGGAGAACGTACCCACCGAGGACCACGAGCCACCGGAGTTGCGGCAGAACTCGATCGGAGGTGATCCCGCCAGGCTCAAGACATCGTCACACCTCCCGCATACCGGAGTCGATGGTCCGCCGTGTTCGTGCGGTCACCGCGGCCTTGCCGGAAGTCTCACAGCTATCAATGCGGTGGGACACCATTGCAAGGCTTCACCGGCCACTCTGCGAACTCGGGGATTCATCCCCATTTACCAACCGAGGCACGTCGTTGAGACTGCGGCTCGGAGACAAGGGCGAAGGGGAGATTGCATGCGATCACGGCGCAGGATCGGTACTACACGGGCTGGCATGGTCGGCTCGCTGATGGCGATAGGGCTGGCGGTGATTCTGCTGGCCGGCGCCTGCACACCTCCGACGGGGCCCGGGGGAACTACGACGACCGCAGTGTCTGCGGCACCGACGGCCTCGGTGCAGGTGGACCCCTGCGGAGCGCAGCTGTCCGTTGTCGCCGACGCGGTCCCGCCCACGGTGGTGGAGGGCAGCGCCGCGACAGTGACCGCCGACGTGCGCAACGAGCCGACCGGCGCATGTTCGGACACCCCTACCGGCGTCGTCCTTTCCGGCGCGGTCGAGCTGACCGGCGGAACGGGCGGCTCGGTGATCTCGGACGTGGCGGTTTGGCTCCGCTCGGGAACAACTGTGTGGCCCTCCAGCAGTGGCCTCACCAGTGAGGGCACCGCGGCTCCCTCGGTCTGCCCCGGCGCGGTCCTGACAGGCTGCTCGGTCAGCTCTCAAGTGACCTACGGCAACGTCAATTACCCGGCCGGTCGCGACGGCATGGTCGCCCAAGGTGAGTCGCTCACCCTTCCGTTCTCCTTCTTCCCGCAGTTGGACGCCGCCGATGCAGCAGCGCTGGCCGCCACAGGAGCGGAGATGGTGGTGGCAGTAACCACTGACGACGGGGTGGCCATCGCGCGGTCGGACATCACCTCGGCAGCGGCACCTGACGTGCAGAGTTACCGGCTCACCATCCGGGCCGGCGCACAGATCGTCAACGAAATCGATGCGGGATCATTGCCGAGCGGCAGCCAGGTGACCTTCGACAATGCAGGCTCGGTAGCCACCGACGGGTCCACCCCCGACTCACTCGAGATCACCGTGGCAGCAGACGGTACGACGACCGCCGGCACACCGGTGTCCGCAAGCACCACCACCGACGTCACAGTCGTGGCGAACCCTGCGCCGCGACCCCAACTGCCGGTGAGCGTGGCACCCGACGCGGTCAACGCAGGAACGCCGACGCCACTGCTTGTGATCGCTCGTCCGGCGGCTGCTCCCGATGCGATCTCAGCGACCATCGTCGCTGACGGCGTCAGCACGAACAGCCCGATGTTCGATGACGGATCGAGCGGCGACGTCACCGCCGGTGACGGAGTGTTCTCCACCACGGTCCCCGTGACGGCGATGGAGGACCTGTCCGTGCAGGCGTCAGCGACCATCGGCGGCAACCAGGTCATCGGGCTCGCCGGGGTCGAGGTGCTTCCCGCCGGCATTCCGACCAGCCCGACAGCACATCCCGATGGTCCGACGATCGTCGATCCCGGCAACGGCAGCGAATACCGTGCCGATCGGGTGATCCTCCGCATGGACACCACCGCATCCACCTCGGACGCCACCGCAGCTGCAGCGGCAGTGGGTGGGACACTGGTCGGCAGATTGTCCGCGGGGGTCTGGCAGGTGGCCATCGCGCCACTCGGCGCCGTGGGCGACTGGCAGGGGCTCGCGAACACGCTCTCCTCTCAGCCGCACGTCATCGGGGTCGACCTCGATGCGCTCGTGGCGAAGGACGAGGTCGAACCCGACGACCCGGAGTTCGCTCAGCAATGGTGGCTGGACCGCATCGATGCTCCCGAGACATGGACCTTCGAGCGAGGAGACAATCGCGCGGTCACGGTTGCCGTCGTCGACTCCGGTATCGACCTCGACCATCCGGACCTCGAGGACGCGATCGTCAACGGGACCGACACCGGCGAGGATGACGCGAACCCGCAGGACACCGATGGCCACGGCACCCACGTCGCCGGCATCATTGCCGCCCGGTCCAACAACGGCCGGGGTGTGGCCGGAGTCTCCTGGGGCGCCCGGCTCATGCCCGTGAAGGTGTTCCCCGACGGGGTCGACCGCAGGGCCTCACACAGCGACATAGCCGCCGGCATCAGCTGGGCCGTCGACCACGGGGCCCAGGTCATAAACCTCTCCCTGGGCGGCGACGACAGGAGCGAGGACATCGTGCGTGAGCTCGAGGAGGCGTGGCTCGACAATGTCGTCGTGGTTGCGGCGGCCGGCAACGACAGCACCGACGATCCGCACTACCCGTCCGGATACGGACGCAGCGAACGGTTCACCTCGTGGTTCGGGACATTCCCGAGGACATATGTGACCGACGTGATCTCGGTGGGGTCGACCGATCGCTCGGACAACCGCTCGGACTTCTCCAACTTCGGGCCCACCGTCGACATCGCCGCACCGGGCAGTGACGTGTTCTCGACCTATCTCGACGACGACTACGCGAGCCTCTCCGGTACGTCCATGGCGACGCCGGTGGTGGCGGGTGCCGCTGCACTCGTCATCGCAGATGACCCGGGCATGTTCACCGAGCTCGTGCGGGATCGGCTGACGTCCACGGCGGAGGATATCGGGGACGAGGACATCGGGCGTCGGGTCGACCTGTGGCAGGCCGTGTTCAATGGCGGGTTCGAATCATCGGTGCTCTGGGGATGGGATCACGAGGGGGATGCCCGCTCGGTGCGTCGTCTGGGCTCCGTTGAGCCGGTGGAGGGAGAGCGCATGGCGCTGCTCGGCACAGGCCCGGACGCGGCGTCCACCGGGGCCAGCCTCAGCAAGGTCATCCGGGTCGACCCCGATCTTGTGTCGGGGGACGACGTGACGATCTCCTTCAGGTACAACTACCTGACCGAGGAATACCCCGAGTACGTCGGATCCGTCTACAACGACGTGTTCAATTCGGTGGTGGAGACCGTCGGGGGCGACGAACTCGAGGTGGCCACAGAGGAGGTCAACACCACCGAGTGGACCCCGATCTCCGGGCTCGACTTCCCGGGCGGCGACTCAACGGTGGGACAGTCCGGTTGGAAGTTCGTGTCGATCGACGTGCCGAAGGCCGATCTGGACGGTTCCGGTGCGTTCCGTTTCACCATCGAGGACGTCGGCGATGCCATCTATGACAGCGTCGTGCTCATCGACCGGATCCACGTAAGCTGAGACTGTGCCCCCGGACCAACCGACGCGGCAGGCACGCCGTAGAGCAGTGCGCCACTCGGTGGCAATCGCCTGGCTCGCCCTGGCGGTGCTGGCGGTGCTGGTCGGATGCGGTGATCAGACCGATACCGGCACGGGACCAGCCGGCACGGGTCCAGCCGACTCGGGCTCACAGGAACAGAACTCATTCGAAGTCCTCACCACGGGACGGCTCGCCGAGGCACCCGGAGGCGAGGAGTTCGATGGCGTCCACGCGACGGTGCTCGTATCGGAAGCCGAGTTGGACACGGAGTGGCCGAACTGGAAGCCACTCGGCGCGAAGATGCCGACTATCGACGGATTGGGCACCGATCGATCGCTGGTGCTGTTGTGGGCCGAGGATCACCCCGTACGGGTTTCCCACGTCACCACCGAGGACGGCCGACTGGTCGTGGAGGGCACCCGGGAGATCCCCGGCGAGGGCTGTTCCACCACCCAGGAGGTGACAGGGTGGACCACGGTCGTGAGTACCGACACAGTGCCATCAGAGCCTGACGACCTCTCACTCCGGATCGACGAGGAAACGATCGACTGCTGACGGCTGGCAACCCGACCGGGGGCTCAGTGCCCGGCTGCGACCGAGACGATTGCACCGCCGTCGCGCTTCGCACGGTAACTGGCCTCATCTGCACGAAGTCGCAGATCGCGCACCTCGCTGGCGAGCCCGATCGCCACACCCACGCTGGCGCCCACAGACACATCGGCTCCCTCGACCCAGATGGGGTGACTGATCGAATCGACGAGCCTGTTCGCCATCGCCGTCAGGTCCGCCTCGGACGTGGGTGCCGAACAGAGCACCACGAACTCGTCTCCGCCGGTGCGCGCTGCGTGGTCAGTGCGTCTGGCCGACCCGACGATGCGACCGGCGACCGTCCTGAGTACTTCGTCGCCGGCTGCATGGCCGGCGTTGTCGTTCACGGACTTGAAGCGATCCAGGTCGATGGCGATCACTCCGACCGTCGTGCCCGGTTCGAGAGTATCGATGTACTCCTCCAGACCGGCACGGTTGGCGAGCCCCGTGAGTGGATCGTGGATCGCGGCCTGGTGCAGTTGTTCCATCAACTGGCGCCGCTCCTCGATGTTCTCCACCTGGGTGAGGAAGTGACGTGGCACACCGTCTTCGTCGCGCAACAGTGTGGTGGTCGCGCGGGTCCATACCGATTGCCCGGTTCCCGACACGAACCGCTTCTCGAGCGAGAAGCTGGGTGTGATGCCATCGAGAAGCTCCACCGCGGCATCAACTGTCTGGTCGAAGTCGTCCGGGTGGGTCGTGTCGAGCACCGCGGTGTGGAGCAGATCCTCGTGAGTCCTACCGAGGAGGTCACACATCGCCTCGTTCACCCGCACGTATTCCCCATCGAGGGTGGTCAGGGCCATTCCGATGGGGCTGCGCTCGAAGGCCTGCTCGAAACGGCTGTGCCCGTTGGGGTTGCGAGCCGCGACCCACGTAGCGTCCGCGTCCTCGTCGAGTTGCACCCGGCCCATCCATGCCACGACCGTGCCGAGTGAATCGACCACCGGCTCCGCTGTGGAGCGCATCACCCTCTCGGTGCCATCGGGTCGGGCGACCCGCACCAGACGGTCGAATTCGCTGCCATACTGAACCGCCTGCCACCACGCCCCGACGAACTCCGCACGGTCGTCCGGATGCACGAGAGCCATCCAGCCGTCACCCAGGGCCGACTCAGCGGACGCACCGGTCAGTTCACACCATCTTGCGTTCACGGTCTCGCAACGACCATCGGCGTCGGTGATGAACAACGCTTCGGGAGACCGCGTCAAGACGGCCTCCAGTACTGCTCTCCCACCGATTGGGCAATCTGCATCCACGACATCTCATCGTCAGGTGTTCGCGACGACTGGAGATATTGTTGCAACCGGCCGGCCGGGAGCCGTCAACTGCGGGTCCAGGGGCGGTCCGGGTCGAACAGGTGAACGTCGAACTCCCTCGCCAGGGCCTCGAACACGCGGAGCCCACGAACGCTGTTGCCGTGGCGGTCGAGGCGGGGAGAAAACGTTGCGATACCGCCAACTCCGGGAAGCATTCCGAGGATCCCACCTCCCACTCCGCTCTTGGCCGGAATGCCGACCGTGAACGCCCACTCACCTGCGTAGTCGTACATGCCGCAGGTGAGCGCAACGGTCATCATGTCCCGGGCAACAGCGGGAGCGACCACCTGCTCACCGCTGGTCGGGTGTATGCCGTTGTTTGCGATCGTGGCCGCCGCCGCGATGTTGTCGCCGTCGATCATGTCCGTCACCGCTTCGCGACCGTGAGTTTCGCAGACCAGCGCGGGTGATCACCCTTCTGGCTCCAACCAGACGATGGGCACCAAGGGTCTCGGTCCTTCGAGGACCCCGCTCACGTCGGAACCCTGATCGATCGGGCACCGCCCGGCGGAGTCGTCATGGATGGCAGGTTCAGTCGAGGGGTTCAACCTCGGAGACAGCTTCGGGCATCGGACGGTGGACCTCGCGGAAGTCGAATTCGTAGTTGAAGTCATCGAGTTCGAACTGACGGGCACCGACCACATCGATGTTGTGCACGACCAGCAGCTCGTCGTTGTAGTGAGATGCCTGTGCCAGACAGATGCCCGAGGGTGCCCACACTCCGGACCCGCCCCAGAGGATCTCACCGGTGATGCCGTGGCGGCCAACCGCATTCGCAGCGAAGGTCCACACCTGGTTCTGTGCCGAAGAGGCCGCCATGGTCATGTCCCACAGATGCCCGTAGTACCGATCGCGGCGCACGTTCATCAGCGGATACTCCCGGTTCGACTCAGCACGCCAACTCGCAACCTGGATTATTCCGTCGACCTTGTCCTCGAACGTGTACTGACGTAGTTCCTCGATGAAGAGGTAGTCGTAACACGTTGTGAATCCGAAGGTTGCCGGGGTCCGACTGCCGCGGAGCACGAGGCGATCCTCGGTGCCGCTGGTCGTGTAGAGCTTCTCGATACCCGGCAGGTAGACCTTGTCATAGGAACTGTCGGGCTCGAGCGGATCGTCCACCAACTCCGAGATGATCATCGTGCGATTGCGATACCGACCATCGGGTCCGCTGGTCAGGTTGTTCAACACGATGGCCGCCAGGTCGCTCGAACACAGGGGCCGTAGTTCGTGGTCGATCCAGTCCAGGTGCCGTTCCGTGAGGGCCTGGTCCATGTAGGCCCGGCACTCCGGCACGTCATCCCAGAAGTAGCCCGAGAGTGCGAACTCAGGGAAGATCGCGACGTTCACACCGAGCTCTGCGAACACCCGGGTGGCTGCGATGATCTTGGCCTTGTTGGCCTCGATGCCAGGTACCACTGCGTGGATGTTCGCCAGCCCGACGGTCGGGAACCCGTCTTGTGTGCTGTAGGTCCGCTCGATGACCTGGAACCCGTCGATGATGGGCACGGTCCGTTGAGGCTCGATCACGTCGCTACGCCAGTCATCATCGCCCGGACGCTAGTGCTCTCGACGCAACGGCATGGGTGTCATGCGCGCCGATGTCGATCCGCGAGCGATGTCCTCCAACGAAGCCGGCCGACGGGATCCGAGACCGCCGCCCGTCAGTGCCCTCCGACTCTGTTCGACTCAGACCTCGAGACCGAACAGGCGAACCGCGTTGTCGTGCAGGACTGCCCGACGCAGTGGTGCGTCGCCCTCGGTGGCGATCAGGACCCGGGCCAGGGTCAAAGCCTGGTGGTAGAAGGGCCAGTCGGTGCCGTAGAGCACCCGGTCGGCGGGCACCGCGTCGAGCACCTCCCGGAGTGCGCCCAGACCGAGACATGACAACTCGAAGTAGGTATTGGGGTAGCGGTCGGCGAACCCGATCGCGGTCTCGTGTTGCAGCGCACCCGAATGGCCGAGCACGAAGGTCGTTCCAGGATTCTCGGCGATCGCCTGTTCGTACCGTTCCACCTGGCTGCGTCGGCGCGCCGCTTTCGGTTCGATCCCGACCGGCCCGCAGTGAAAGAGCACCGGCAGACCGTGGGCACCGCACCGTCCGCACAGGTGCACGGTGCGGGGGTGGTCGGGGGCGATGAACTGACCATTGGGATGGAGCTTGATGCCGTGTGCCCCGGCGGCACGTTGCGCGGTCACCCGCCGCTCGAGGTCACGGTCGAGCGGGTGGACCGACCCGAGCGGGACCAGTTCGGGGTACCGACGGGTGGCCTCGAGCACGGCGTCGGCGTTGCGGGCCCCGATAGGGAGGTCGAAGGGCAGGACCATCGAGCGCACGATCCCGAGGGCGTCCATGTCCCGCACCAGGTTGGGCGCCGTGTGGGTGGTCCGCATGCCCTTGCCTGTGAGCCCCAGCACCGAGACGTCAGCCTTCATGGCGAACATGGACGCGGCATCCAGATTCCTGTTGCTGTAAAGATCGAGGTCGACCGGGAGGGTGACCGGCAGGTAGTACGCGGTCGTCGGCGTCTCGTGGTGAAGGTCGATGGCCAGACGCCGGATGAACCCCATCGCGAGATGTGTGTGCGAGTCGACCACCGGGCCGATCTCGTCGGCCGCACCCTCAGCCAGGATCAGCCGATTTCCGCCTTCCACCGCGAACCAGGGCAGGCGGGCGAGATCGAGCACACTGTCGAACTTCGTGGGATACGTGGCGACGTTCATCACCACATCATGGTCCCGAACGGGTCAGGTGGCCACTGAGCGACGGTCCCGCCGTCGCTCGAACACGAGCCCCAGACCCGCCAGCAGGCACAGCAGTCCGACCGCGGTGAGTCCCGGGATCTCGGCGCCGGTGAACGCGAGCGTGGCTGGCGCGGCTGGCGCGGCTGGCGCGGCTGGCGTGGCTGGCGCGGCCGGGGCAGCCGGGGCAGCCGCCTCGAGGACCACACCGAGTGAGACCGATCGCTGCGCACCATCGGCGGTCGTCCCGTTGGCCTGCAGGGTGTGTCGACCGAGCTCGACGTCGGAGGGGATAGGAACCTCGCCCTCGAACGCGCCGTCGGTGCCCACCATGATTCGGCCCAGGTAGCGGGGGTTGGAGAACAGCCACACGTCGACCGAGGTGCCGGGTGCGAAACCGGCGTGGTCGACGGCACGGTGGTCGGCGGTGCGTCGGAGGACACGCCGTCTATGTCACCCGAGCCATCGGGGAAGCCGCTGCGGGTCGTGCTCACCGTCGCGGTGGACGACGCACTCGCTGCCAGACCGGTAGCCGCGAGCAGCCCGGAGCCGTCGATGGTCGCCGAGCCGAACTCGGGAACGAGCGCATTGCCCGGGCCGGGCCCGGGATCAGCTGCGGTGGTGATGAAGAATTGGAAGTTGTCCCAGTAGCCGACCAGGTAGTAGTTCGCCGCGTGGTTGTGCGACAGGAAGTGCATGTTGTCGAAGGGCATCGTGTAGTTGCCGGCATAGACGGGCTCGCCGACCGCTCCGTCCGCCAGCCGCCACGCCTTGGTGTTGGGGTTGTAGTCCCGCCACTGGATCCGGTACAGGTAGGTCCCGTCGGTGGCGATTCCGTGCTCGTCCACGGCGAAGTTGTCCGGGTCGGACATCACGTAGTAGTTGCCCACCGGGAGCGGCTTGTCGCCGGGGACCGCGAGCTCGGTCACCGTGAAGTCGTTCACGTCGATGCAGTACAGGCGGATCTCTCCGAGCGTGTTGGAGTCGTTGGTGATGAACAGGCACCCGGCGCTGTAGCTGAGGCTCAGCTTGGACAGGTTCGGCATGGGTGGTGCCCCGTCGACCCCCCAGCCGACGGTGTGCATGGTTCCGGACACCGTGACACTGCCGCCGGGAGTCATGTCTATCGACGCCAGCGGTACCACCGTGATGTTGCCGCTGGCGTCGAGTGCATAGACGTTGACGGAGTCCGTGGCGAGCCCGCGCATGTTCTCGAAGCGGTTGATCGCCACCCGCACACCGGTGCTCCCGTATGGTTCGGCGAGCAGACGTGCTGCCAACGGCGGGCCGCTGTCTGCGGCGCCTCTCGCCGGAGGCAGGCAGAAGTCCGGTGAACCCAGCGATCGGATCCGACAGTGACAGCTATCAGATCCGACAGTGACTCTGATTCGAAGGGCCCCGTCTCAGGGATTCTTCTGCCGGCTTCGCCGGTAGAAGAATCCCACTCAGTGTGGTGGGGACACGTCCGCCGACGCGTGGGGACCACTCTGGGCGCGATTCTTTGCCTTGGTTTCGATGTCACACCGCTGATTTAGGCTTGGTCGCGCGGAGCGCGACTGGCACATGTTCGAGGATCGTTGCCAGGAAGAGGCTCCGTTCGAAGCGCCCAGTGTTGGGTTCTTCGGTGGCGTGTTCTGGTGGTTCGGTTTGCTGGTGAGGGTTTCGGAAGGATCCACGTCGGTGAGTGTTCCGGTCACGTTGGTCTGTCCTTCCCTCACGCTCCCGGTAGCGAGGTCACCCGTTGCGCAGCAATCCGCAACCGTGCTCGCTTTCCGGGGGACCTGACCGAGGAAGATCCCGCTCATGAAAGACATGACGATGTCGCTCACCACAACCACCACCACCAGCTGCGACCATCCCGACCACCACCCGGACATCCGGAGCCGGCTCAGATACCACTTTGCGTGACGCTCACGCGTCCGTGGACGCGTCGCTGTCACCCACAGTGACCGACACCTCCGGTTCGGTCGAAGTAGATCCTGTCGTGTTGGAACGTGCCGTGGTCGAAGCGGGCGCCATGTTGCACGCTTCGCGGTACCGGTTGATCACCGCCCTCGCGGCCTACGACAGCGCAGGGCACTGGGTGTTCACCGGAGCGGTCACCTGTGCGCACTGGGCAGCCGAACGTCTCGGGGTCGCAGTGTCCACCGCACGCGAATGGTTACGGGTCGGTCACGCACTCGAAGCACTACCGGCCGTGGCCGCAGCGATGGCCGACCGGCGTCTCTCCTACTGTGCGGTGCGGACCCTCACCCGCGTCGCAGTCGACCATCACGAACATCAGGACGAACTCGTCGCG
This sequence comes from uncultured Microthrixaceae bacterium, assembly GCA_963805905.1. Classification (GTDB taxonomy): domain Bacteria; phylum Actinomycetota; class Acidimicrobiia; order Acidimicrobiales; family Microtrichaceae; genus JAMLGJ01. The sequence goes on along the minus strand of CAWDVV010000001.1, from coordinate 83,821 downwards.
CTCGCAGAACGGTCCCGACCCGGACAACTCGGCCGTGACCTGGCGCGTTGGGCACTCGGACACGACAGCGAAGACCAACACGACGAACGCGAACGACGCAACACCCACCTCAGCTTGCGGATCGAACCCGACGGGATGGGTGTCATCCACGCACGGCTACCAGCAATAGAACTCGGACGTGTCCAAGCAGCCATCGACGCTCTCGTCATGCAATCCACCCGCACAAACCCCGATGACCCGAGGCCGTCACTCGGACGCCAGCGCGCACTCGCCCTGGTCGATCTCGTCACCACAGGCGGGCCCGGCCCGGTCACCGCCGGTCAGCCCGGCCCGACAGGGAGTCCCCGGGTCGCGACCGAAGTGATCGTGCACGTCCGCGGTGACGGAGTTTCACTGCACGACGGCACCCCACTCGCGGACTCGGTCATCGCAGAACTCATCGACACCGCGTTCATCCGGGTGCTCATCCACGACGCCGAGAACCGACCCGTCAACGCCTCCACTCGGCGGCGCCACCCCACACCCCGCCAGAAACGCGTCGTCGACGAACGCGACCCCCGCTGTGTCGACTGCGGCGGCACCGAACTCCTCCAATACGACCACGACCCCGACTACGAGATCACCAAACGCACCCACACCGACGAACTCACCCGCCGCTGCCCCCAATGCCACACCCGCCGCCACAAACACGGCGGTTCCAGCACGTAGTCCACCGCGACTCCCGATAACCGGCACTCAGGTGACTTCGCGCACGCCCTTTTCGAAGTCGATCGTGAGGGAGTGACCGCCTTCGTTGAGCGCCAGGAACTTGCCGAGGTGGCACACCTCACCCCAGGGGCTCTCGAGACGGGGATGGTCTCCCACGGCCACGGGTGCTCCGTTCACCACGAGCCCCTCCGGTCGCGAGTAGCTCGAGTTCTCCCTGGCTGGGTGAGACGTAGCGGGCCCGCTGCTGGTTGCCCACCGGGCGGGTCACCTCGACCTCGGCCGCGCTGATCGCGCCGACGAAGTCGGCGAACTCGCCGTGGTCCGCGCGACGACCGACCTCGACGATCCAGACATTGTCCGCACCGCCTGGAGCAACCAGATCGAAGGGTTGGACCATGCCGTTGGTCGCCACGACGGCCGGGTCATACGCGCGCCATTCGGTCGGGCGGGACGACCACAGCGCTATGTAGCCGTCTCCGCGCCGACCAAAGGTCCAACCGGCCACCTGGACGACCTCGTCGAAGTGATCCTGTGGGAAGTACGCATGGGTCTCGTGCTCGTAGCCGAACACCGGGCCCAACAGCTCGTCGGTCGGTGACGCGTACGCCGGTGCATACACGTGCACCGCGACGTTGTCCTGTTGCACACTGCTCGGCATGGAAGCGGAACCGGTCCAGTAGCCCGAGTCCTCGCGCCAGTCCAGCGATTGCGGTGTGGGCCGCTGCGGATGGGTGGTGAACACCAGCGCATCGTGGTCGATTGTCGCCTGCCAGGCGTGCACCTGGTCACGGGCGTCACCGGCGCGGTGCTGCACCACAGAGCTGAGCATCACATCCGGACTGCGCCACGTGTAGGTGTTCGCCTCACTCAGCAGGCCGAACGCTGCCATCGACGCGAGCTCCCGCGCAGCGATCTGTGCCGCTGCCGGGCCAGCCGACGCGACCTCACGAATGGCGTCGTACTCCGCGAAGAGATCCGTCTCCCAGAGCCTGTACTTCTCCGCGGCGTTGAGTGTGGCGGGCACCATCTGCCACGCCGTGAGCGCACCCTGGGACCACCAGAACGGCAGATTCGCCGGGTCGTTGTAGTCGATCCCGTATGCCGGTTGTGGCGAGAACGACAGGTCCTCGTGTGGATTGATGGGCACGCCATGGCGTTCCTTCGAGGTCGTCACGGCGTCGCTGAGAGCGATCTGGCGGAGCACCTCGGGCACCCGGTAACGCTTGGCCCCACACAGGTAGGTGACTCCGGTATCGGTCGGGCTGGTCCAGCCCTGATCGGTATCGCCGAACAGCAGCTTCGCGGTGCCGAAGGTTGCCTCGTCCAGCGCGGACATCTTGTCCTTTTTGTACGTGCGGCCCCTCGTGGCACCGTAGGAGCCGCGTTGCAGGTGCATCGCCAGGTCCGCCAGGCACAGGTCGAGTGCTGCGGTACCGAGGCGGATCAGCTCCTCGTCGTCGCTCAGCTCGATGATCGTGACCAGCGGAGTGATGTTCTTGAGCATGTAGACGTTGCTGTGCCACTCGCTGAACCCGAAACGTGCGCGCTCATCGACCCACTCGAGGACGGTCGGGCGAGCACGCTCGGCATGCCGGGCACCGGTGAGGCCGGTGACGGTGAAGACCCGGTCGGGCAGGGCGAGCCCGGCGAGGTACTCGTCGACGGCGACGATGACCCGGTGGTTCTCGGACCAGAACCACTTGTTGTCCAGTCTGTCCGCCGGCAGGGGGTCGTCCCAGCGGTAGCGGAACTCCGCCATGCGCTGCTCGGTGGCCTCGATCACCGCCGGGTCGAGGATCCCGCGACCGAGCGCGAGCATCCAGTGGAGGTACATGAGGTCGAAGTCGCCGGTGTCCTTCCAGTCATCGAGCTTCACCCACAGAGCCGCGAACGCGTCGTTGTCGACCAGGGAGGGATCCCAGACGAACCCAGGATCGCGCTCGGAACGGACCAGGTGCGCCACGACGCTCGTCGCGTTTCCGGGACTGAGCGACTGGGTAGCGAAACCCAGGTAGTCGTTGACCGACGCCTGGAAGACGGCCTCGTCGATCAGACCGGGCGAACCGGGCAACGCCGGTGGCAGCACCGGGCCCGTCGGCGGAGCCGCGCACGTGGGGAACGGTCCCGGTGTCGGTGCCGGTGTGCATGAAGCCGCTACCGCTGCGGCCGCTGCCGCTACCGCCGAAGCCGTGAGCATCTGTCGTCGGGTGGTCCTCATCTGCATCCCTTCGCCCCGCCCGGGAACCTCCGTCGTGTCCCAGCGCTGCACCGGAAACTACCCGCCTCGCGGTCGGGCCCGCTATGAACCGGGATCATTCACTCAGTTCGAGGGGCTCCAGATCCACCACGCCGGCACCGGTTGCCGACTCCATGGCAGCGAAGGCGATCCGGTGACTCTCGACGCTGTCGGTTGCTGAGACCAACGGATGGGTGCCCGTGCGCAACGCCTGCAGGAAGTCCCTGAACAGTGGCATCTCACCGCCACCGTGGCCGTCATAGGCCGTCGGGATGCGCTCGCTTCGCACCTTGCCGCTCACGTGATCGGCGACCTTCAGCCATCCGTCGAGCGCACGAAGCTCTCCCCAGGCCGATCCCCGGGTGCCGTTGACCCGCACCGCCCGCATGGTGCGGTGGGAGGTTGACTGCAGCGTGAAGTTGGCGAGCACACCGTTGGCGAAGCGGATCGACACGGTCTGGGCGGAGGGCTGGTCATTGTCCTCCACCCGGTACGCACAACGCCCCCAGCGTGTGGTGCGCAGTGCGTGATCGAGCCCCTCGGGGGTGTGGTCGTCGGTCACCGCGCCCACCGGCCAGCGCCACCACTGCAGACGCCGCCCGCTGTCGGCGATATCGGCCTCGCGGAGTTTGGGCAGGACGACTTTGAGCGCCTTCGCGCCGGGGCCCAACCCGACGGGCCGTTCGGTCATCGCCAGGTCCGACAACATCGGCGTCAGCTCGCGGTAGGTGGCCACCGCGTCATAGGGACACCTCTGCGCGTGGGGACAACCCTCGATGCAGTACTCGGGTGCACCGTCCGGAACATTCGCCTCGGTCAGCTCCGTGGGGCGCAGAAAACTCGACACCTGCGCGGCCCGCGAACCGGCCAACCAGGCGAGGAGATCCATGTCGTGACATGACTTCTGCAAAAGCCACGGCACGCTGGCGTTGCGCGTGTGGCCGCGGACGTAGGAGTGCGCATAGTGCCAGTAGGCGACGTTCTCCGAGAGCTGGATCGACACGACGTCGCCGAGCGCCCCCGAGCTGATCACACGGTGCAGGGCCGCGAACACGTGCGAGAAGCGGTACACGTGACACACCGCCACGATGCGTTCGGCCTTGCGGGCCGCCTCGACGATGCGGACACAGTCGGCCTCATGGAGTGCCATCGGCTTCTCGAGCAGCACATGGTAGCCGGCCGCCAACGCGAGCAGTGTTGGTTCCACGTGGTGGGCATCGCCGGTCGCGATGATGGCGTAGTCGGCCAGCTTCGGCTGTTCGAACAGCTCGTCCCAGCCGGAGTACAGATCCCCGGCACCCAGCGAGTAGCGCTCCGCGAACCGGGAGCGTCGCCCCGGGTCGGGGTCTGCTACCGCGACGATGCGGCCCAGGTCGGGCTCGTCGAGCAGCAACGTCGCGTACGAGTCATACCCACGATCTCCGGCACCAACGACGACTCCGGTCAGATTCACCGCCCCATCATGATGCAGCGCCCCGGAGGCCTGCCACCGCGGCCCGACCCGACGACTACGCGAGTGCCAACCCAGCGTCGGGGTCTCGGGCCGAAACCTGATGCTCGACATCTCCGGAATCGCATCCGGTCCGACAACTCGGCCTCGTCGATGAACAGCCGGCGGCGGTTCGTGCGCCGGTTGTGGCCCCACGTGATTCGATGGCGGAACCGTGGCCTTTCGACCAAGGAGCATCAATGACTTTCCCGGGCGATCTGGAAGTGCCGGACGGCACCCGGGCCGCAGGGTCCCCGCCGTCGGCGACGCGGATCCGACGGATCACTTGCGCGCGTCGCGGAGCTGCTGCTTCGCGTCGCGGGACGAGCCGACCGAAACGTAGTGCTCGGCATCGAACTCCTCGGGAGGTTCGACCGCCTCGACCGGTTCGGGCCTGTCGTCCCACTCCAGTCGCAACGCCCGGGTCACCACCGCGTGTTGGAGATACATCGCGCTGATGTAGGTGAGCTCGAAGATCTCCTCGTCGGACAACTCCTCGCGCAGGACCGCGAACTGGTCGTCGCTGACCCGGCCGCCGTCATACGCGATGGCATCGGCGTACGCGAGCACCGCGCGCTCGGTTCGGGTGTAGGCATCGGAGGTCTGCCACGCCGTGATGTCGTCGATCTTCGCGTCGTCCGCGTGCAGTCCCCGCAGCGCCTGTATGTGCTGGGAGAACACGAACTTGCTGCCGACCGCCCAACCGATGCGGGACTGCGCCAGTTCGCGCAGCACACCGTCGAGCTCGCGATCCGGGCTGCGGTACAGAACGAATCCGGCCACCGCGTGTTCCATGATGTCGGGGGACAGGGCATAGGTGGTCCACCAGTCGCCCTCGCTGCCGGTTGCCGTGCCCGCCTCCTGCTCCGCGAGCGGGTCGACACCCTTTCCGAACAGCAGGTCGTACATTCCGTTGACGATCGGGTCGTCGGTCTCCGAACGGGCGACCTGTCGCAACCTCGGCATCAGATTCCTCCCGGGTCGGCGGCGGCGGACATGAGCGTCGATGCAGATTTCGCTACGTGGCGGACGTCGCTGTCATCGAACACCTTCGTCCATGCCGCCAGCTCCAACAGGATCCCGTCGGGATCCTGGAAATAGACCGACCGCACGAACACACCCGGGTGCATCTCCTCACTCACGGTCCATTCGCTGTCGTCGTGGTTCACGACTTCAGAGCAGTCGACACCGCGGGCGACGAGGATCTCGCGGTACTCCTCGATCCGCTCGGGGGACACCTGCAGCGCGATGTGGTTCATCGATCCCACCGCCGAGCTGAGGTCTCCGTTGTCGGGCCGCGCCACGGGAGCGGCGATGCCGGGAGCAGCGGGCGGGGCCTCGGGGAACCAGAAGAACGCCAGCGAGTCACCGTTGCCCATGTCGAAGAAGAAGTGCTGTCCCATCCCCGCCGGGAGCTCCACGGTCTTGATCAGCGGCATGCCGAGCACCTGTGTGTAGAACTCCACGGTTCGCTCCATGTCACTGCACACCAGAGCGAGGTGACTCACCCCCTCGAGTTCGATTCCGGTCCGCTCGGTCATGGGAGTACTCCTTATCGGTGGCCGCGCTTGGAACACGCTTCGACCCACCCCGACGCTAACATAAGTCAGCTTACGTTTGACTGTCGTTCTGTCGAACCCCGTGCGGCCACCGGTCGTCACGCCCCGGTACCGCCCGTAGCATCGTTCACATGTCGCTCGAGGAAGCAGCAGCCCGACCATGAGTGATGAACCCGGTCGTCTCTCGACCGAGGGGCGGATCATCCAACAGGTCTTTCAGACCGTTGGGAAAGCGCTGGCCCGCTGGACCCGCCTCGACTACGAGGGACCCGACGAGCCGGTGCCGCCTCCGGCGCTCCTGGTCGCCAATCATGGATTCGGCGGGATCTTCGACCCCAACGTGTTCGCGGTCGCGACGATCGCCGATCGACTCGGCCTTCACGGCGGGGTGCCGATCAAGATCCTGACCCATGACCTGCTGTGGACCGTGGGGGTCGGTCAACTGCTCGAACCCGCCGGTTTCCGGCCGGCCGGCCGCGAGGCCGCGATGGCTGGCCTGGCTGCCGGCGAGTACGTGTTGGTCATGCCCGGCGGCGACATGGAGGCCAGCAAGTCCTTCGGACATCGCAACCAGATCGTGTTCGCCGGCCGCACCGGCTACGCGCGGCTGGCCATCGACGCAGGAGTACCGATCGTGCCGATCGTGGTGTCGGGCGCGGGCGACACACTGCTGGTGCTCTCCGACGGGCAGAACCTGGCGAAACACCTGCACCTCTCCTCGTTGCTGCGCATGAGGACCCTTCCGGTCAGTATCTCCCTCCCGTGGGGTCTCGGTATCGGAACCGCCGGGATGATCCTGCCCTATCTTCCCCTGCCGGCGAAGATGCGCGCCGCCGTGCTGGACCCCGTCGTGCCCGCGCCGGGCGAAGATGCCTCAGCCGTTGCCCGGAGGGTCGAGACGGCGATGGCCGACAAGCTCACCTCCATGACCGAGGGACGCGTTCCCGTGCTGGGGGTTCGATGGGATGGGTGGTTCGGCGGATCACCTTGAGGGGTCATCGACAACCGGATCCGGTCGACGCGAAGGCTGGCTGCCGCGGTAGGTTCCGGACGATGTGGTCGTCGCAACAACGCCTTCACAACAACACCTTCACAACAACTCCTTCACAACAACTCCTTGGCGCCGGGAAGCCTCAGCAGCAGGGCCAACAGCTGTGTCACGTCGCGTTCTGTCGCCCGGCCGTGGGTGATGTGATCCGATGAGCGTGTCGGCCCGAGTGGGCGAAGGGGCGACCGGAGTTGGAAGGGCACTGGTCGCCGCGTACCGGCGCACCGGCGCGGACGTGCCCTTCGGCGACCCGGTGCCGTCGCACGGAGTGGAGATGGAGGGCTGGTTCTGGCGGGTCACCGATCGAGCATCGGGCCGCGTGGCCGTATTCCTGTGCGGAGTGAACCGGCATCCGGACGGCGACTGGGCAACCGTCGCCGTTGCGCTGCACCCCGGGAACATCGTGCGCTCGGCCGCGCTCGATGAAGCCCGGGCCGACCGTGACCGTTTCGCCCTTGCCGCCGGCACGTCGCCGGAGGCGAGCATCGAGGCCACGGGGGAACGGCTTCGAGTCGACCTCGACGACGTCCACCTCGACCTTGGATTCGTCGACTTCTTCGACTGGCCCAGAGCGTTCGGTGGTGGTGGGATCTTCTCGGCGGTGCCGTTCCTCAACCAGTACTGGCAGCCGTACCACCTCGGCGGCGCCGCTTCGGGTGACATCACCTGCGGTGACGACCACTGGTCATTCGACAACGCCACGGTCTACTGCGAGCGGAACTGGGGCGCCGGGTTCCCCGATCGCTGGTGGTGGGGCCAGGCCCACGACTTCGACGGCGCCGACGTGTCGGTCGCCTTCTCCGGTGGCGTGCTGAGCCTCGGGCCGATCGCCCGACCGGTGTGCGGCGTGGTCGTCCGTCTCGGCGACCGCGTGATCCGCATCACGCCGCCGGCGCCGGTCCACTCCGAGGTGACGGCTGACCGTTGGGTCATCCGGGCACGGTCACTGCACCACCAGATCGACCTCGAGGGGGACGGCACAGGGATCGAACCCCACGTGCTGCCCGTTCCCCTGCCCGCGGAGCGACGCAACGTGGACACCGACTTCGAGCACCTGGCGGGCCGACTCCATTGCGTGGTGCGCGAACGCGGCCGGGTTGTGTTCGAGGGCACCTCCGAGCTGGCCGGCCTAGAGGTCGGGAGCCTCCCGGGCCTTGACTGAGCCGAGCGACTCCGAGGGCGTTCCACCGGACTCCGGACGTCGTCGCCACTGGGTCTGGATCATCGGGGCCATCGGGGCGATCGCCCTAGTCGCAGCTGGAGCAACCCTCTTCGTGCTGTGGAACCGAACCTCCAGCGACCCGGTGTCGATCGAGGAAGCCCGCAACCGCGCCGACGCTGCCGGAGCGGACACCGAGCCGTCCGCCGACGCCGTGGCGTTGCGCCCCGCGGCGGGGATCTACCGGTACCGCGGCGAGGGAACCGAGCACCTCGACACGCCCCCGCTGACCCAGACCCAGGGACCCGAGATCCCCGGCACCGTGACCCACCTCGAAGGGCAGTGCTGGAGTCTCAGGGTCGACTACAGCACGAAACACTGGCAGAGCTGGGACTACTGCCCGACCGGTACGACGCTCACAGAGACTGCCGGGGAGTTCTTCCAGCAACTGGATCTGGTCGTTACCACCATCGACACCTCCTCGTCATACACGTGCGACCCACCGGTCGACGCCATCAGGGCAACACAGGAGGCGGGCGACCAATGGACACAGGAGTGCCGCGGCACCTCGACGGGGACAGAGGGCGAGGTTGTCTCCTCCGGCCCCTACACCTTCGTCGGCCCGCAGGACCTCGACATCGGCGGCACGAAGGTGCCGGCCCTGCACTACCACCGAGTCCGGAACCTGACCGGAGGCCAGACAGGCACCGAGGACATCAATCTGTGGTTCGATGCCGAAACCGGCCTGCCGCTGCGGAACGAACGGAACATCACCGTGCACAGCAGCTCACTGATCGGTGGGGTGACATACGAGGAGACCGGCAGCTTCCAGCTCGAGTCGATGATCCCGACCTAGCGTTGCAGACGGCGATCGCCGAGCGAACCGGCAAGCCAACCGCAGGCGTCATCGTCCAGGCGTGGCGCCGGCCGGTGCGAGTCGGCTGGCGTGGTCAGCGCGGCCGGTAGGCGTGCAAGACCCGTAGTGCTCGAAGCGTGTTCCATCGGCTGGGTTGGCCCGGTGTCTCAAGTTCGAACCAGGTTCTTCCGCGATGCTGGTTCTGGAGCTTCCAGGTCCCGTCTGGTTGACGTCGACGTTCCACGAGGTCCAAGGCATCGCTCATGCGTACGTCGTGGGCGACGCCGGCCGCCTGGAAGTGATCCAACGCTCGCAGTACGTCATAGTGCCAACGCGGTGGAAACGAGAACCCTGTCCACCTGGGATCGAGGGTCTCGGTCGCGTCGAGGGTCTTGAAGATCCGGTGGCGCAACAGGAACTCATGGCCGGCGTCGATCATTCGTTCCACCGATGGATCTGGCGTCTGCCGCTGCTGCTGGTACTCCGTGAGACCTTCGAGCACAGCGATCGCCACGTGGAACTCGCGATGAGCGACGTCATCAACATCGTCTTTCCAGCTCCCATCGCCGGACTGTTGTCGCTCGAGCAGATGAACCATCGCGTCGACACGATCGTCCTCCAGGTCGAAGTACGCTGCGATCGACAACACCAAGCCGACAACCGCGAGGTCGACCACTTTCGTGGAGGTCCAGAAAATGACCCCTCCATCAACCCAGTCGCCCTCGTCGAGGAGAACCTGCGCCCCTCGGCGTGCCGGTTCGGCTCCGGAGGGGATTCCGAAGCGGCGAAGCAGATCCAGCGTGTAGGTGGTCGAAGTCCACTTCGGCGAGTAGAGGCCGCCCGCCCACCTGCCGCTGGGATCCTGGCAGTCCAACAGCCGCCGGCCCCACCCGTGGGTCGCGACCCTCGCACGCTCATGCGCGACGGCCTCGACACGCGACGGCGCGAGATCGCGAATGACCTGCCATCGAATCGCCGGGTCGCCCTCGAGCAACCATGCAATGACCGCACTGTCTTCGGTGTCTCCCACCGGCCAAGTATCGCTCGACAATCTCATGGGTGCCTGTCGGGGGCCCCACATCCTTCGACTATTGGACCTTCCCCTCGAGCGACATCGGCACGTCGCGGTCGGGTGGTGGGCTTTGTCGCGCGTTCGGTTCAGGTAGGTCCGCCCAGATGCGTCGCGGCGAAACGGCGACCGTCCTGTGCTGCCCGCTCGAGGGCGACATCCGCGATCGCTTCGCGCTCCTCGGGCGTCCATGCGGTGGTCGGCTCGATGATGAGTGGGGCATCCACCGCGAATCCGAGCATGTCGAACAGGTATCTCAGATAGGCCTCTTGATGGTCCTCGAGCTCCGGATGCCGACCGTCGTACGCGCTGCTCCGGGTGAGGATGAAGTGCGCCACCTTGCCGACTCCGAGAACACCCACATGACGACCGTCCCCGTCGAGGGTGAACGAGTAGAGCGGTTGCACGATGACATCGATCCACCGTTTGAGTGCGTGCGGCACGCTCCAGTTCCACATGGGCGACGACACGACGAGATGGTCATGCGTGCGGACGAGGTCGATCTCACCCATGACCTCTTCCCAGATGCGCTCCTGGTCGGGCGTGTGCGGCTCGCCGAATAGCGGACCGAACTTGGCCAGCGCCGCTTCCCGACCGAACTCGACGAGATCGTCGGCCCAGACGTCGCGGTGGGTGATCTCGATGTCAGGTTCGGCCACCCGCAGCTCATCGAGGAACGCGCGTGCGCAAGCGGACGACAGAGAACGGTCGGCCTTCGGGGAACCCTCGACCCACAGAAGCGAGGTCATCTTGGCGTGACCACCCGCTCGGAGCCCGATCGGTTGCGAACACCATTTGATCGACCCACCGATGAACCCCCCTGTCGCCGTTCGGACCCAGCCGGTCGCGTTGCCCTGGGACATAACTTAGCTTATGGTGACTCCGTGGACGAACAGACCTTCCTGTCGCGGTGCCGGGACATCGCCCCGGTTCTCGCTGGCTGTGCGGACCAGGGTGAATCGATCCGAAGGGTCCCCGACCAGGTGTACGAGGCGGTCCTCGACGCGGATCTCCTGGCTGCGGTGGTGCCGCGGTCCCTGGGTGGTCACGGACTCGGCCTGAACACACTGTGCCAGGGCACGCGGGAACTCGGCCGGGGTTGTCCCGCCAGCGCCTGGGCGATGTCGTTCCTGATGCTGCACGCCTGGATGATGACCCGCTTTCCCCCCGAAGGGCGCGACGAGTTCTTCGCCGGAGGCCAGCTCCCGCGCGCAGCCGCACCACTGGCGCCGACGGGCCGACTCACCGGCACCACAGGGGGATATCGGGTGACAGGCCGATGGGAATGGGCGACATCGATAGCGCACTCCAACTGGGTCATCGTCCATGGGTTCGACGAGACCGTTGAGTTCGGTACACGGTTCGCAGCGCTGCCGATCGAGGACGTGACCATCGAGGACGTCTGGTTCACCTCGGGTATGCGAGCGACGGGCAGCAACACCGTCGTGCTGGACGACGTGTTCGTTCCCGGGTCCCGCACCTGTACCGGTACCGACATCCAGCAGTCGGGCGCGGGCGTCGAGGACGACCAACTCCAGCTGTTGCCGTTGGCGTCGGTTCTCGCGCTGACCGCTTCGGCACCGGCCGTCGGCGCCGCAGAAACCGGACTCGATCTGTACCGTGAGCGACTCACCGACCGTGTGCTCGCCTACAGCCTCGGCGACCGGGCAGCGGAACAGCCGGTCGCCCAATCGCGGCTCGCCTGGATCATGAGCGACGTAACCACGATGCGGTCCGCGTGGGACGCCGCTATTGCAGAGATCGAACGGAGCTCCTCAGTCGAGGCGCCTTCGGACCTGGCCCGTGTCGAATGCAGAATGGCGGCTGCCGCGGCGGTTCGATCGAGCCGTCAGATACTCGGGGCGATCGGCGAAGGCGCCGGGGCCAGCGTGTACGCGAGCAGCCACCCGTATCAGCGTCTGCAGCGCGACGTCGAAACGCTCAAGGGCCACGCCATCTTCGACTGGGACCGCACCACCGAACTCGCGGGTCGGGTCGCGCTCGGCCAACCCCTTCGGCCAACGGACATGGCGTGAGCGGTCGCGAGCGTTGGCTGCTGGCAGGCCAGGCGCTTCTGCGCAGCGGAGGCATTGCCACGGTCAAACTCGAGACGCTGACAGCCGAAACGGGGCTGACGACGGGCAGCTTCTACCACCACTTCGCAAACGTCGATGCGTTCCTCGAGGACCTTGCCCGGTTCTTCGGCGCCGACCAGATCGAGACCTCACTGGCCGCGGTCGACGACCCGGATCCGCTGATCAGACTCTCGGACCTCGTCCGTCGCAATCGGGATGAGGACATGACCACCCTGTACGCGGCGATGCGGACCTGGGCCGAGAGCAGCGCCAGCGCCAGGGACGCCGTGCGCGCCGCCGACCACCGCATGTTGACGTTCCTCGAATCCGCGTTCGGTGACCTTGGCCACGACCCCGACGCCGCGCGACTGCGGGCGCTGCTGTTCATGTCGGCCGGAGTCGCCAGGATCCACCCGCCCTGGCCCATCCCGCCAGACGTCAACAAGCAGATCCTGGCCCTTCTCACGCCTCTGTTCTGTGGCTCCTAGACCCAGGTCATGGCCATGGGAAGCAGATCCAGACGTTTTCAAAGCCAAACAAACCGAAAAATGTCGAAACGGGCACTGAGTCCAACGTCAACTTGCCGGTCTGACTCAGACATGCGACCAAGGCTTCCGGTTCGGACCCGGCACCCACAGCGCTGAACTCGCCGGAAACTGCGGACGGACTGCAATCCGGGTCCCCCTGGTATTCAGTGAAGTTCGGCGTCCAAGGGGTCGGCGCCACACCGGTGAAGTAGACACTCCCGCCAAGACCGCCGGGTACGGAAACCTGGTAGCAGCCGGCTGGCGGCAGTGGCGGTGGCGGTGGCGGGATGGTGCACAGGCGACGGCGACAAGTGCGACCGAGGCCGTCAAGAGCGCTATTCGTTTCATCCGACTCCTCCTTCTCCACCCCTGGAACGGGGGCGGATTCCCTTACCCAGCATCCTCCCGCCGAGGGCACGGGTCAACCGGGTCCTCGGCCGCTGAGCGGTCCACGGCGCCGACCACGTGTCACCCGTCGCGAGACGCCATATCCGCACCAACAACACGGCACATTGTGCTGATCGAACCGTGGCCTCGATGAGCTCGATGGTCCGAACAGGCAGCAATGGCAGTTGATCGCACCTCGACAAATCCTTCCCGCGCTGCTCGGGGCGCGAACAACAACGGCGAACTGGGCAACGGCACGACCAACTTGTTGCACACCCGTTCCGGTGAGCGGCATCGGGTAACTCAGCCCGCACCCTTTCGCGGGCCGAGCCATTTGCGATGGAGGTCCCAAGCAACCGATGGTGAGGGCAGCTGGTCGAAGATTTCGTGCACCGGGTCAGCGTCCCCCGGAGACGTGCAAGCAACTCATGCAACTAGAGTGAGTGGTGAGTCGAGCCGGGGCTTCCCAGAGCAGGCCTCGGCGACATCCAACCCGCAGGAGCACCAATGAATGACCCGGCAGACCTCAAGACACCTGCCGAGGAGGACCTCCCGTTGATCATCTCTGTCGATGATCACGTGATGGAACCCAAGAACCTCTGGCAGGAACAGTTGCCGCCATCGATGCGCGCGAAGGGCCCGCGAGTGGTCCAGGAGAAGGTCAGGCTGAAGTTCGAGGGCGGCCACTACGGCTTCGAACGCAACGATCCCGACGGCCAGATGTGCGATGTTTGGCTGTTCGAGGACAGTGTCGTGCCCACCGGATTCCTCCACGGACCCGCAGGTGTCCCGCGCGACGAGCAGCGCAACGTCGCCGCGGTCTACGAAGACCTTCGCCCCGGCACCTACAACCAGGTCGACCGGCTCTCCGACATGGACCTCAACCACGTTGAGGCGGCCATCAACTACCCGAACATCTTCCCCCGGTTCTGCGGACAGGGATTCCTGGAACGTGACGACAAGGAACTCGCGCTCGAGTGCCTGAAGATCTACAACGACTGGATCATCGACGACTGGGGCGGTGGAACCGGAAAGGGTCGGCTGATACCGCTGACACTCGTGCCGCTGTGGGACCCGGCCCTGGCAGCCGAGGAGGTGCGACGGTGCGCGGACAAGGGCAGCTACGCCATCGCTTTCTCCGAGAACCCCTCAAAGCTCGGCTGCGCCACCATGTACAGCGGCGAGTGGGACGTGCTCTGGCAGGCGTGCGAGGAGGCCGACGTCACCGTCTCCATGCACATCGGATCGTCATCGTCGATGCCCACCACCTCTGACGACGCGCCCCTGGCCACCTCGATGTCTCTGTACGCCCAGAACGCCGAGGGTTCGTTCGTCGACTGGGTGTTCTCCGGCACACTGCAGCGCTTCCCGAAGATCAAGATCGCCTACGCGGAGAGCCAGGTCGGCTGGATGCCGTTCCAGATGGAACGCATGGACTCGGTCTTTCGCGAAGGCCGCGGTGGAGTCGGTGGCTCCGGTCCGTTGCCCAGCGAGATCGCGAGTGGACGAATCTACGGATGCATCTTCGACGACCTCGTCGGACTGCGCCAGCGCAACGAGGTGGGGATCGGCCAGATCCTCTTCGAGACCGACTATCCGCATTCCGACGGCACCTTCCCGCACTCTCGGAAGGTCGCGCACTCCATGTTCGCAGCCGTCGGCATGGACGCCGAGGAGTGCTACAAGGTGATGCGGGGCAACGCGATTGACGCCTACGGCCTGCAACGGTTCGGCATCACCAAGTAACTGCCGATTGAGGGAGGTCGAGGCCGTCAACGGCAATGATGTCGCCGGGGTAGACCTTCGTGAGGTCGACGGTCCTGATGACCTCCTTGCCGCATTCGGTGATGTCCACGGATCGAGTATTGCAGCGCTGTCTTCGAATGACGCTTCGACGTTCCGTTCCCTACCCGACACCGTGCCGTGTACCCGCCCAGCTCGCCGATCGGAACCATCCACGTTTGGTGGCTCCACTCAACGGGTAGCCCGGCCTAGGTCGCAATTGGCCAGGAGGAGGACCATGGGCCAGAACACCGATTCGGGCCGAACGGGCGGGTCGGGAACAGCCAGCGGACGCATCACGCTGACCGGCGCAGTATCGATGGGAACCGGGGTGATGATCGGCGCCGGTGTGTTCGCCCTGATGGGGCAGGTCGCTCAGGCGGCGGGCGATTGGTTCCCGGCAGCGTTCGTTGTCGCCGCCATCGTGGCGGGCACGACGGCCTATTCCTACGTGTACCTATCGAACACCTTCCCGTCTGCTGGCGGCATCGGGAGGTTCCTGACCGAGTCATACGACGTGGGTCCGGTGGCAGCCACTTTCACCATGGCGATGTGGGCGTCGATGGTGCTCAACGAGAGCCTCGTCGCACGTACCTTCGGCACCTATTTCACGCGGCTCGTGGGCATGAGCACTGCCACCGTGTGGGTGGCTGGGCTCGGGGTGGTGCTGCTGATCGGGTCATTCGCGATCAATTCAGCCGGCAACCGGGCAGTGAACGTCACCGAGAGCGTCATGGCAGTGCTCAAGATCGGCGGGCTCATCGTCTTCGCCGGCGCGTGCCTGTGGGTCGCCGACGTCCCCTCATCCGGGGACGGTTCGGCGCCGGATCCCATGGCCCTGTCCCTGATCGGAGCAGTGGGGATCTCGCTGCTGGCCTATAAGGGGTTCACCACCATCACCAACAGCGGTGCAGAGATAGACGACCCGCACCACAACGTCGGGCGCGCCATCGTCATCTCGATCGCAGTGGTCACCGTGGTGTACCTGGCCGTCGCTCTTGCGGTGCGCGGCAACCTCACGATCCCCCAGATCGTGGATGCACGCGACTACTCCCTGGCGGCAGCCGCCGAACCGGTGTTCGGGTCCCTCGGGTTCAAGCTGGTGGCGGGCCTGGCCGTGATCGCCACAGTTACCAGCGTGATGGCATCGATGTACTCGACGTCGCGCATGCTGGGCATGATGAGCGACATGGGCGAGGTGCCGGAGGTGACCCTGGGTGCCCGCCTGCCCTTCGGCACCCCGCCTCTGGTGCTGACCACCGTGGCGGCGATCGCGCTGACCGTAACGTTCGATCTGACCAGGATCGCGTCGCTGGGGGTATTCGCCTATCTGTCGCTCGACATGGTCATCCACTGGGGCCACTTCCGCCATCTGCGCTGCGACACGGGGGCCCGACCGGTTCCCCTGCTGGGCGCGGTGGCTCTGGATGCAGTCTTGCTGGTCGGGTTCCTCGCCTACCGGGTGTCGACCGACGCGCTGGTTGTCGGTGCCTTCGCCGTGTTCGCGACGGTGGTGGGCGGCGGCGAATGGTTCTACATGCAACGCTCGGGCGAATCGAGCGAAGCGGCGAAGGAGGGCAGGCCGCCCGGCCGTCTCGGGTAGCTGCGCGTACCCATCGACGCTGGAGTCCGTTGACCGCGGTCGGCTCAAACAACGGTTGCCAACGATGCGAGGTTCTGTGCCAGCTCAGATGCCTGATGCCAGGAGAGCATCCTTGACTCTCGAGACGGCGATGTCATATGCGGCATCACGCAGTGAGCACTGTCGGGACCCAGCCCGCTCGACAACCTCCGTGGTGGCCGCGACAAGACGATCCTCGGCGCGGGTTCGAACCTTGTTCAGGTCCCAGGCGAAGTGCTGCATGTTCTGGACCCACTCGAAGAAGCTGACCAAGACCCCGCCGGAGTTCGCAAGCACGTCCGGGACCACCACGACTCCCTTGGATGCAAGGATCTCGTCTGCATCCGGGTCGATCGGGCCGTTCGCTCCCTCCACGACCAGCCCAGCCTGCACGTCCGATGCGTTGACACGCGTGATGACTCCTCCCAGAGCAGCCGGCACGAGAATGTCGCACTGCAACGTCAACAGGTCTGCGTTGGTGATGTGATCGGCCCATTCGAAGTCGCTCAGATCGCCACCAGAGTCCACGTGTGAGGCCAGCCGCTCCAGATCGAGGCCGTCGGAGTCGTGCAGCGCCCCGCTGGCATCGCTTGCCGCAACGATGGAGCATCCCTGGTCCCGGAGAGCGAAAGCCGCCTGTCGGCCTACGTTTCCGAAACCCTGAATGGCGACTTGCCTCCCGTTGGCAGTCTCCTGACGTGTGTCCAGGTAGGTGCGCAACACGGTCCCGATTCCGCGCCCGGTTGCCTCGGACCGGCCCCGGGACCCTCCGACCGCCACCGGTTTGCCGGTGACAACACCGGGCTCGTGACCGTAGATCTTGGAGTACTCATCCTGTATCCAGCCCATGATCCGCTCGTCGGTACCGACGTCGGGAGCGGGAATGTCCCGGTGCGGACCGATGTGGCGGTGGAACTTCTCGGTGAATCGCCGGGTCAACTGCTCGAGCTCTCTGTCGGACAAGTCAGCCGGGTCGCAATCGATGCCCCCTTTCGCCCCACCGAAGGGGATGTCCACCAGTGCCGTTTTCAGCGTCATCAGGGCGGCGAGGCTCCTGATCTCCTGCACATCGACGCTCGGATGAAACCGCAGTCCGCCCTTGTAGGGCCCTCTGGCATCATGATGCTGAACCCGATAGGCCGAGTAGACGGCCAGCGAGCCGTCATCACACACCAGCGGTATCTCGGCCCGTATCTCTCGCGCAGCAAGCAGCATGAGAGTGATCAGCGTCTCGTCATACCCCAGCCGCTTGCAGGCCCGCACGAGGAACTCCTCGGAAGACCCGCGCTGGGTATAGCCATCACTTGCCGCTGCTGGGTTCACCTTCCCAGTCTCACATGTCCCATGAAGACCACGCACGTCTCATGAAAGCTACGAACGCCCAGACATTGAAGGTGCCGAACACGCATCCGCCGCTCAATTCGAGAGCGACGCTGGTCATCAGCGGACCGACAGCGGCCAGGAGCACGCGTGGCACGCCGTGGCGATGCGGCCCCGGGTTGAAGAGGGGGTCATGAGGGTGTGCGTGCAGAACTCAATGCGAGCGGCAGGAACGGGTCCCGCTCGATCAGTCGAACTGGGAACGCTGTTCTATCAGCGTGGCAAGCGGGTCGAGGTCGAAGCTCGGGCCGACCATCACGATGACGTGGTCCGCGCCCGAGTCGACATACCGGCCGACGTCATTGACGTCGTCGGAGTTGACTGCCACCGTGCGTTCGATCTCGGCGGGGTCTCTGCCCGTTCTGGCGCACCACTCGTCGAGCACAGCGTTCTTGGCTGCGAAGCTCTCGGGCGGGCCGAAGGTGTTCCAGGCATCGGCGTACTCGGCGACCAGGCGGAGCGTGACCTTCTCACCGGATCCTCCGACCAGCAACGGCAGATCGCCGATGGGCGGTGGGTTGAGCTTCGACAGGCGCTGTCTCATGCGCGGCAGGTCGGACTCCAACTGTCGAAGGCGTCCGAGCGCGGTGCCGAAGTCATAGCCGTACTCCTCGTAGTCCCGCTCGAACCAACCGGAGCCGACACCCAGGTAGAGGCGACCGCCTGACACGTGGTCCGCGGTACGAGCCATGTCGGCCAGCAGCTCAGGGTTCCGGTAGCTGTTGCCGGTCACCAGAGTGCCCAGCCGCGCGTTCTCGGTGTCGGCGGCCATGGCCGCCAGCAGCGTCCAAGCCTCGAAGTGCGCGGCGTCCGGGTCACCGTAGAGCGGGTAGAAGTGATCCCACACCCAGATCGAGTCCGCCCCCATCTGATCGGCCGCCCTCCAAGCGGTCCGGAGGTCGGCGACCGTGGTCGCCTGCGGATGAAGCTGTACACCGACGCGAAGTGCCATGTACGAAACGCTAGCGACCGTGCACCCGGATCCGCGTTCGCCTGATCGGCGAGCGGAATCCCCCGTGGGCGCAACGTTCCGCCGCGCGGCATCGGGGTCGGGCCGACACACCGCCCGATCTCCGGAAATACAATCCACGTACGAGACGACCCGGGGGTTCGCGGACATGACCGAGATTGCACTGAACGGGGACCGTCGATGGCGTCTGGCGCTGGTGACCGCGTGTTGCGTTTCGCTTCTCGCCTCCGGCTGTTCCTCGAATGACTCGGACGGCTCTGGTGAACAAGACGGGACACCCACGACCACGGAGGCATCCTCATCCACTGGGCCAGGGGATGCCGAGCTCAGCGTTCAGTGGATGGAAGGATTCGACGCCGAGGGCACCCCCGAGGAGTACAACAAGGTCGGCGTCCTCGCGGTGGGCGACACCCAGGCACCGAATGTGCTGGTCCTGGAACCGGGTACTTCCTCGAGTGCTGCGTACTTCGTGCCGCTGGCCCAGGACATCGTCGATGCGATGCCCGACTGGCAGGTCTGGGCCATCGAACGACGACAGAACCTGCTCGAGGACCACTCGAAACTCGACAGCTTCGATGCGGGCGAGATCGACAATCAGGAACTCTTCGACTACTACCTCGGCTACCTGAACGACCCCACCATCACCGACCACTACGAGAACATCCCTGACGACACCGTCGAGTTCGCGAAGCAATGGGGTCTGGAAGTGGCCGTGGAGGACGCCCGGATCGTCATCGACGCCGCTGCCGACAAGGGCGGCAAGGTCGTGCTCGGGGGCCACTCACTCGGTGGGTCTGTCACCACCGCCTTCGCCACCTGGGACTTCGACGGAAGCCCCGGTGCGGAACAGCTCGACGGCCTCGTCTACATCGACGGCGGCAGCCGGGCGACAGCGGTCACTGTGGAGGAGGCAACCACCGCTCTGGATGAACTCGACTCACCGCAGGCTTCGCCATGGCTGTCCTTCGGTGGCATCGCGGCGCCCTTTGCCGGACTGTTCATGGCCACTGGCTCCTCGGCCGCGCTACTCGACCCCGATGCCCCATCGTTGGGACCTGCCTCGGGACTGCTCCCCGAGGAGATCGTTCCACCGGTGCCCTCGACCAATGTGGGCCAGTTCGGCTACGCCCTCGATGTCGGCACCTCACCCGAGAACCTCGCCGCCGCGCAGGCACACCTGGGCGCGGGCATCACCGACGACGGCGGTTGGGACAGCACGGGTGCCATCACCCCCATCGAGCGCTACGCGACGATGTTCTCCGGAGCCGGGATAGACGACTCCGACGGCACGGAGTGGTACTTCCCGCAGCGCCTCACCAACGACACCGGAGTCATCGCCAACGGCAACGAGAACCCGGCCCAGGAGGTGCTGGGAGTCCGATCGACCCTCGGTGATCAGCTTCCCGAGGACCTGTACATCTACGCGTTCGGCGCCAGCCTCGGTGGCGAGCAGGTCACCGCCAGCGCCCAGGCACTGGCTGAGCAATCCGGCATCCCCGAAAGCAACTTGACGCTGATTGCCAGTGCCGACACCTACGCACACAACGACCCCGCCGGAGCCGCACCGGACAACGAGTTCCTCGACGCTCTCCTGCCGTTCCTCGAGCAGGTCGCCGCTTCCTGACCGGATAGGTCCACAATGCCATCGGTTTCGGGTAGCCGATGCCGCACGCCGGTGGACCGAATCGACCAGCCAGCTCGCCATCATCTTCAGGTCCTCCTCGGAGTTCGGGGCGGAACAGAGCACCACGAACTCGTCTCCGCCGGTGCGGGCTGCGTGGTCCGAACGTCTGGCCGAACCGATGAAGCGATCAGCAACTGTCCTGAGTACCTGGTCGCCCGCCGCATGACCCTCGGTGTCGAGCACCGCGGCACAGGTCCGGTAGTTTTCGGGTCCCCTAGCTTCGACCCTCGGTGCGACGCCACCGCGGCGATGGTGGGCCGGTGACCCCGGGGCGGCACCGGTAGATCGCTCCAGCCATCTCCTGACTGGCCCTCTCCGCAGGCCCCAGGTCGTACCAGGAGGTGGTTATGTACAGGTCGCCGCCGTCGCCGCCGCCGAAAGTCAGCGACGTCGGGCACGTCCACCACCCCGAGCGGCGTGTCGGCCAGATACATGCGGCCACCCGCCTCGTCGAAAGCAGGGCCGTTCGAGATCGTCAAACCGTCGACCACGCGGTCGACGCGGTCGCCGTCGACTCGGTACAGGGCCGCAGCCTCTGGCCGGATGTCGAAGGCCATCGTTCCCACCCAGACCCGACCTCCACCGTCCACCGTGACATCGTTGGCCCGGTTCCCGGGACGGTCGGCCTCGATCGGGACACGGAGCTCGGTGGTGCCGGTTTCCAGGTCCAGCGTCGCCAAGCCCTCCGGCGTGGCGACGACGGGCCCTCCCTCGGTATCCAGCACCAAACCGCCGGGTTGGCCAGACGTCGGCCATGAGCAGTCGCCACCAGATGCGGGGTCGAAGCAGTGGATCCGCTGCCCGATGATGTCCACCCACCAGAGCCGACCCGTGACAGCGTCCCACCGCGGGCCCTCGGCATGTTTGGCCCGCACGTGGAGTGCCACGTCCGTCACTACACAGGGATCATCCACGTATCACTCCTCTTCGGCTCGCGAACCTATCGGTTGCGTGCTCCGGGGATGCGGTTCTGCCGACCGACGTTGCGGCTCGCCACGAAGAACCCGAAGCGGGGCTACCGGTGCGTCCACGGACCAGAAAACCGCGGCGCCGGGAGCCGGCGCCCGGGACACTGTGGCGATCCGTTAGCCTGCCGCGCGTGAGCAACCGCGAGCGACGATTCGACCTGGTGCTCTTCGGAGCCACCAGCTTCGTGGGGCAGATCACTTGCCGCCACCTGGTGGAGCGACACGGCACCGAGGGTCCGCTGCGGTGGGCGATCGCAGGTAGATCAGCAGCCAAGCTGGACGAGGTGGCCCGTTCCACGGGGGCGCAGGTCGAACAGATCGTCCTCGATGCCGCGGACGAGGCGGCGCTGACCGAGATGGCTGCCTCGGCCCGCGTGGTCATCTCCACCGTCGGCCCGTATGCCCTCTACGGCTCGCCGCTGGTTGCTGCGGTCAGTACCGCAGGCACCGACTACTGCGACCTGACCGGCGAGACCCAGTGGATCCGCCGGATGATCGATGCCCACCAATCGGAGGCCGAGGGCTCGGGCGCCAGGGTGATCCATGCGTGCGGATTCGACTCGATCCCCTCCGACCTGGGCGTGTGGTTCACTCAGCAGCGAGCCCTGGAACACCTGGGTGAGCCATGCGAACGGGTCTCGATGCGCGTGCACGCAACCAAGGGCGGCGCCAGTGGAGGCACCATTGCATCGATGCTCAACGTCGTGGAGGAGGCGGCCAAGGACCCGGCCCTGCGACGACTGTTGGCCGACCCCTACGCCCTCAACCCACCCGACCTCAGGACCGGCCCGCGTCAGCCGGACACGTTGAGACCCACCCGTGACCCCGACACGGGTCGCTGGCTCGCCCCGTTCGTGATGGCTGCGGTCAACACCCGTGTGGTGCAGCGCACCCACGCCCTTCTGGGCCGGCCCTGGGGACCGGAGTTCCGCTACGACGAGGCGATGGACATGGGACCCGGTCCCCTCGGTGCGGCCAAGGCGGCAGGACTGGTTGCGGGCCTCGGCGCAGGCATGGGCGCGCTGGCCCTCGGACCCACGCGCAACCTCGCGAAGCGCGCGCTGCCCAAGCCCGGTGACGGCCCCGGCCCCGAGGCCCAGCGAGCGGGCTTCTTCGATCTCCGCTTCTCGGGCACGACGGCATCGGGCAAGCGGGCGCGTACCCGGGTCACCGGGGACCGCGACCCCGGCTACGGAGCGACAGCACGCATGCTCGGTGAGACCGCGGTCGCCCTGGTGGACCTGCCCCGCCACGAACGCGGCGGCGGCTTCTGGACACCCGCCTCGGCGCTGGGTGACAGCCTCCTCGAGCGACTGGAGGCGCACGCCGGGATGCGCTTCGAGTGGCTCGACTGACCGCCGGATGGCTTGGAGTTCCCGCGGGTCGGGTAGACCCGGGTACTGATGACAGCCGCGCGAGTCGCCACCTACAGGATCCAGCTGACTCCCGAGTTCGGCTTCCGGGCCGCAGCAGAGGCAGTCGCGGATCTGGCAGCACTCGGGGTCAGCCATCTCTATCTCTCGCCGGTCGCTGAGGCGGTACGGGGCAGCAATCACGGATACGACGTCGTGTGCCCCTGGGAGGTGCGCTCGGAGCTCGGCGGCCGCGACGGACTGCTCGAGCTCGCCCGAACGGCGCACGAGGCGCATATGGGACTGATCCTCGACGTGGTACCGAACCACGTGGCGACCACCGAACCCGAGCGCAACCCCTGGTGGTGGGCGCTGCTCGGTAACGGCGCCACATCGGCCGTCGCCGGGTATTTCGACGTCGACTGGGACCACGGCGAGGGGCGGCTGCTGGTGCCCACACTGGGCCGCCCGCTCGCGGAAGTGATCGAGCGTGGCGAGCTGCGGATCGAGCGTGACCGGCTGCGCTACCACGACAAGTCATTCCCGCTCACGGAATCTCTCGGAACGGTGCCGACCGACGCGGCGGATGTGCGTCGCGTCCTGCGGGCACAGCCCTACGAGCTCACGTACTGGAGAGAGCCGCGACGCAACTTCAGGAGGTTCTTCACGATCGACGACCTCGCAGCTGTGCGTCCCGAGATCGACGAGGTGGCCGATGCGATCGCGTCGACGGCGGAACAGCTCGCCACCGAGGGGCTCCTGGAGGGCGTACGTGTGGACCACGTCGACGGGCTGGCCGAGCCAGGGGCGTACCTCGAAGGCCTCCGCCGACACCTCGGCACCGAGACGTGGCTGCTGGTGGAGAAGATCCTCGTCGGCAACGAGGCACTTCCACCAACCTGGCCCGTCGAGGGCACGACCGGCTACGAGTGGATCCGAGTGGTAGATCACCTCTTCACCGACCCGGCCGGCGAGGCAGCCTTCACGCAGCTCGCGACAGGCCCTGCCACCGACGAGCCCTACCACGAGACAGAACGCTCGGCGGTACGTGAAGTGCTGCGGGGCGAGCTCGCACCCGACCTGGAACGTGTCGCCCGCACTGCCTGTCGAGAACTCCATGATCGCGGCCTCGCGGCCGTGGAACCCGACGATCTGATAGATCCTCTCGTCGAGCTGACCGCCCAGCTCGGCCGCTACCGCACCTATCTGTCGACCGACCTGGGCCTGCAGACGGATCCGAACCGGCCCGACGAGTTGGCGGTGCTCGATGGCGCGGTACG
Source organism: uncultured Microthrixaceae bacterium (assembly GCA_963805905.1). Classification (GTDB taxonomy): domain Bacteria; phylum Actinomycetota; class Acidimicrobiia; order Acidimicrobiales; family Microtrichaceae; genus JAMLGJ01. The sequence continues at coordinate 59,671 of CAWDVV010000001.1, read as the reverse complement.
GCGTGCGCGCCACCATCTCGATCCGGCCGGGCGCAAGGCCCTCGAGAACCTGGCGGAGGTCATCCTGGACAGCTCGGAGGTGACCCGGCGCTGGCAGCAGTTGAGCGGTCCTGCGTTGGCGAAGGGTGGCGAGGACCGAGCGCTGTACCGATGGATGCGCCTCGGTGCACACAACGAGGTAGGCGGCGACCCGGGCACCTGGAGCATGTCGCTGCGCACCTTCCACGAGCACAACGCGTCGATCTGTGCAACCACACCCCACACGCTCCTCGCGGGCACCACGCATGACACCAAGCGCTCCGAGGACACCCGGTCCCGGTTGCTGGCACTTGCCGGAATGCCGGAGCTGTGGACGACGACCCACGCGCAATGGACCGCGGAGCTCCGACGCCTGGGGGCTCCGTTGGGCGCGCTGGGCGAACCCGATACGACCATCGCACTGCAGACCGTGTTGGCAGCCTGGCCGATCGACCCGGCGAGACTCGGCGACTACCTGGTGAAGGCCGCTCGTGAGGCCCACCTGCAGAGCTCGTGGACCGATCCGGACCCGCGCCACGAAGAAGGCTTGCGCTCCCTGGCCGGGACACTCACCTCTTCGGACTTCGAGCCACGGGTGTTGCGTCTGCTGGAGGTGCTGGAGCCCGCAGCACGATCGATCTCCCTCGCGCAGCTGGCGCTCCGGCTGACCGCTCCCGGAGTGCCCGACCTCTACCAGGGTTCGGAAGGATGGCTGCACACACTCGTCGACCCGGACAACCGCGGAACCCTGGCAGTGGACACGCTGCGCTCGGCCGTGCGGATGTCCGCGACCGGCGGCCCGTGGGAAGGACCCGCCCCGAAGGCGGCGCTCATCCGCAGGGTTCTCGGCGCGCGCGCCGGAGCACCGGCGTGCTTCGGTGCAGGCGCCGGCTACGAGCCGATGGCCGCGACAGGCGAGTATGCCGACCATGTCGTCGCATTCGCGAGGACCGCACCCTCCGACAGCTCCGAGGCCGTCGTCACGGTGACCTCACGGTTCCCTTCGGCGCGCGACGGGTGGCAGGACACGGCGCTGAGGCTCCCGGCCGGTTCTTGGGAGGACGTGCTGAGCGACGGGCGCTCACACGTTGGGGACGTCACGCTGGCCGACCTGCTCGGTGATCACCCCGCGGCGGTGCTGGTGGCCGGGCGCGGTTGAGCGGATCCCGGGTTCAACCGCCGAGGGCGAACAGCGCGCAGTAGCCCGGCAACAACGCGCGGCCACCTGCAGAATCAGCCCGCCTGTGAAGGTCGGGTGACGGGCCGCCCCAGCGCGACCCAGCGGTGAGCAGCACGGCGGTGTCGCCGCCGAGGTCTGCTTCCGCAGCCTCCTCCGCAAGGCGCAAGGCCAGAGTCATGGACGCACCATCGAGCCGGCGCCGCAGCACCACGGTGTCGCCATCCTGCTGTACGGATGTGACAGCCCGCGGGTCGCGCACGACTGCATTGGTGCGGCGTAGCGCCAGCAACTCCGTGGTCAGCGCGAGCAGGCTCCGGTGGGGCTCCTCCGCAGCCAGTCCGGGGCGCAGCACAGCAGAGGTGAAGGTGTCGGTGCTGCCGGGATCGGGGGGCTCCCCCTGCCAGCCGAACCCGGAGAACTCGCCGGGCGCGGCCTCTGCGGACCGCCTCGAGGAGACCAGGATCCTGGTGGTCCACGAAGTACGGGAACGGAGCCGTCTCCCCGTACTCCTCTCCCATGAACAGCAGCGGGGTGAACGGGGAGAGCAGCACCGCTGCGAGAGCGACCTTGCGTCGTTCGAGGTCGACGAGGACGTCGAGGCGCTCCCCGTCGCGGCGGTTGCCCACCTGGTCGTGGTTCTGGTCGAACACCACGAAACGGTTCGCCTCCAGGAGTGAGCCGTCCTCTCTGCGCGGTTCGCGGCCGTGGCGGCGGCCACGGACCGCCGAGTACCGGCCCCTGTAGGCCCAGCGGTGTTCCAGCACCTCGGAGACGTCCGCAGATCCTGTGAAGTCCTCGTAGTAGCCGGAGCGGTCGCCCGTGAGCGACACCCGGATCGCGTGGTGGTACTCGTCGTTCCACACGGCGTCCCCTCCGACACCCGACGGTGGGGCCATCACCGTGGAGGGATCGTTGTCGGAGGATTCGAGGAACACCAGCACACTGCGGCCGGCACGTTCCCCGATCCGGTGAGCGGCCGCGTTGACCTCCTCGATGAAGGGGCGGGCGCTCGGATCGACGATCGCATGCACCGCGTCCAGACGCAGCCCGTCCACTCCGAAGTCATCTACCCACAGCCGCACGTTGTCGAGGAACAAGCGGCGAACCTGGTCGCTACCCTCGCCCGAGAAGTTCACGGCGCCGCCCCAGGGCGTGTGGTAGCTGTCGGTCACGTAGTCGCCGAAGTGCCCGGTGACGTTGCCCTCGGGCCCGAAATGGTTGTACACCACGTCGACGAGAACACCGATGCCCTCCCGGTGAGCGGTATCGACGAAGCGGGCCAGAGCGTCAGGGCCGCCGTAGGAGTGCTGGACCGCGGAGGTGAACACTCCGTCGTAGCCCCAACCCCGCCGGCCCGAGAACTGCGCCAATGGCATCAACTCCACCAGCGTCACTCCCAGTGCGGCCAGCCTGGGCAGCTCTGCGGAAGCAGAATCCAGGGTGCCTTCCCCGGTGAAGGTCCCGACGTGCATCTCGTAGATCACCGCGTCCGAGAGCTCCACGCCTCTCCAGGATCCCCCAGGGGAGGAGTAGCGGCTGGTGTCGACCACGGCGGAGGGACCCGACACGCCATCGGGCTGGTGGCGGGACGCTGGGTCTGCGAGCTCCTCGTGACCGCCGCCCTCGCCGAGCAGGCGGTACCGGTAGCGATCCCCGTGGCCGGCATCCGCCACGAACACCGACCACGTGCACGCCGGGTCCCCCGGTGCAGGGCACTGCATCGCGTGGACAATCCGGCGTCCTTGCGGGTCCAGGACCACCGAGACCGCCGCCGCTCGGGGTGCCCAGACCTCGAAGCGCACACCACCGGGCACCACCGTGGCCCCGGGCCGCTGCGGCGCACGTGGGGTCGAAAACCCCATCGACGCCGAAACCGGGACCGGGGCCGAACCGTGGCTCGGTCACCGCTCAGTCCTGCTCGGGTGCCAACATCACCGCCGCCAGGGGCGGAACGGTGACCACGATGGACTGGTACTGGCCGTGGCTGTCCACCGGTACGGTGACGATACCGTCGGGCCCGGCGCAGGACACGCCACTGCCTCCGAAACGGGCGTCGTCGGAGTTCGCGAGCTCGCGCCAACGACCCGCCCGCGGCACGCCGATTCGGTAGTTGTGGTGAACACCGGGAGTGGCGTTGGCGAGCACGACAACCGGACGGCCCTCGACCGCGTAGCGTGCCCACACGAACACCGAGTGCCCGCTGTCGTCGCCGACGAGCCACGCGAAACCCTCGGGGTTCGAATCGAGTTGGTGCATCGCAGGTTCGTCGCGGTACACCCGGTTCAGCTCCGCCACCCACAGGCGCACGCCCTCGTGGCCCGGAGCGTCGTGAAGGCCCCAATCGAGCACTGATTCGTGGTTCCACTCCGTCGGCGTGGCCAACTCCTGGCCCATGAACAACAGCTTCTTTCCGGGCTGCCCCCACTGAATGCCGTAGAGGAGGCGTACGTTGGCGAACTGCTGCCAGCGGTCTCCCGGCATCTTCGCCAGGATCGATCCCTTGCCGTGCACCACTTCGTCGTGGGAGAGGGGAAGCGTGAAGTTCTCGCTGAAGGCGTAGACGCTGCGGAAGGTGATCTCACCGTGGTGGTACCCGCGATGCGCGGTGTCACGATGCATGTACTGGAGCGTGTCGTGCATCCAGCCCATGTCCCACTTGAACCCGAAACCGAGGCCGCCCACGTAGGTGGGCCTGCTCACCATCGGCCAGGAAGTCGATTCCTCTGCGAAGGTCGCCACGTCGGGGTGTTCCGCGTAGACCATCTCGTTGAGTCCTCGGAGGAAGGCGATCGCCTCGAGGTTCTCGCGGCCCCCGAACTCATTGGGGATCCACTCTCCTGGTCCGCGCGAGTAGTCGAGGTACAGCATGGAGGCCACGGCGTCGACCCTGAGTGCGTCGACGTGGTACCGCTCGAGCCAGCACATCGCACTCGAACGCAGGAACGCCCTCACCTCGTTGCGCCCGTAGTTGAACACCGCCGAGTTCCAGTCCGGGTGGTAGCCCTGTTTCGGGTCGGCGTGCTCGTAGAGGGCCGTCCCGTCGAAGTCCGCCAGCCCGTGCGGATCGAACGGGAAGTGCGAAGGCACCCAGTCCACGATCACTCCCACACCCCGTTGGTGCAGACGGTCGATCATCTCCATGAGCTCCTTCGGACTGCCATGGCGTGCGGTGGGAGCGAAGTAGCCGGTCGTCTGGTAACCCCACGATCCGTAGAATGGATGCTCGGTGGGAGGCATGAGTTCCACATGGGTGAAGCCGTGTGCCAGCACGTGATCGGCGAGTGGAGCCGCCAACTCAACGTAGGTGGGGAACCGACCCTCCCCGGGTAGCGTGCGCCCCCACGACCCGAGGTGCACCTCGTAGATCGACACCGGTGCGTCGAGCGCGATCCTCGCGCCACGCATTTCCATCCACTCCTCGTCGGCCCAGTCGTGTCGTAGGTCCGCGATCCTCGAGGTGGTCGCGGGCGGGAGGCTCGTCGCTGCTGCATAGGGGTCGGCCTTGTCGAGCTGGGAACCCTGTGCAGAGGTGACCCGGTAGTGGTAAGCATCGCCCGCTTCGGGCCCCTCCAGGTATGTGCTCCACACACCCGAGTCGCCGCGTGGCTCCATCCAATGGTCCTCCGCCCAAGCGTCGTGTTCGCACAGCACCCGCACGGCCACTGCGTTGGGGGCCCACACGGAGAACCAGCAGCCACCCGCGCGGGGCTGCGCACCCATCGACTCGTGCAGTCGGGTGTGGGTTCCCTCGAACAGCAGGTGCAGATCGAGCTCACCCACGGGACACCCGTCAGCGGACCTTCCAGATTCGTCATTGGCCATCGGGTCGGCTCCGGCGCCGTTCTGTGGGTTCATGGTTTGCCTCCCGCGTCGCCTGTCGGTTCGAGCACGGCAAGCGCGCTTCGCAGTTCGGGTTGCGCGCCGAGCTCCTCGACGGGAGTGGGCAGGCGATGCGACCAGTTCTCGGCGCCAACGGTGCCCGGGACGTTGTGCGCGTGCGTCGAGCCCGAGCGCGTCATCGAGATCGACCACCACTGCTCCGGCATCCGAGCGGCACAGCCGCTCGAGCATCGCCCGAACGAGCTCGTCGCGAACGGGTCCGACCGGCCGACCGATGCTGGCTCCGAGAGCGCGCCGGTAGGGGCCGCTGTCGACATCCGCCGCCACGGCAGCGACGGGAGCCATGTCATGGGTGCGTAGACCTGCCCAGCATCCCCGAGGCACATCGGGCAGCGAGACAGGCGACTCGTCCACTCCCTCGGAGGCCGCAGAGAGGTCGTGCAGGGCGAAAAGCTCCTCGTGCATCCCGGGCAGGCCCCAGTCGGCCATGAGAGACACCATCTCGGGTGGCACCGTGCCCAGATCCTCCCCCACCATCACGGTGCCGCTCCGATGAGCAACGAGCGCGGCCACCGCAAGGAGCTCTTCGGCCGGATAGCTCACGTAGGTTCCGTGGGTAGCCGACTCGCCGTCGGGCACCCACCAGAGGCGCAGGACCTGCATGACGTGGTCGATGCGCAACACGTCCGCGTGCCTGGCGGCGTTCGAGAGCAGGTCGTGCCACATGCGATGGCCATCCCGACGGGCGGCGATGGGGTCCGGCGGTGGAAGACCCCAGTCCTGGCCGGCCTCGAAGAAGGCGTCCGGCGGTGCACCGATCGTCGCACCGCCGGTGAACGACGCAGGCCAGCGCAGCTGCTCCCAGCCGCCGGGGCGCGAACCCACCGGCAGATCGAGCGCCAGGCGCATCCCGGCGGCATGCAAGCGGTTGGTCAAACGCGCGAGCGAGCACTCGGCCAGCCACTGGCCCAGCTCGTAGACGCGTGGGGGGACCTCCTCGGTTGCGCAGAGCGCGGCGTAGGAGGACACATCCGGTCGCGAGGCAAGAAAGCCCGCCAATTCGGCTTCCGTCGCGTTGTCTAGCGCTCCGGCCATGGCGCCGAGCCGGGCGACTCCCTCGCGCAGCACCGTTGGCCAGTCGACGCGTCGGGTTCCCATCCGTCTCCGGTGGCGCGGCGACCGGGGACTCACCCGGCGCAGCCAGGAGCTCGTTCAGATGGAAGCGGCTGACCGGCGAGTAAGGACTGGGATCGAAGGACCGGCCCAGGCCGGGTGCGAACAACGGAAGTGTCGCCAGGCAGTCGACGCCGAAGGACGAGACTTCATCGGCCACGGCACCCAGTAGCTCGAAGGCAGGTCCGGGGGTGCTGCGGCTCCAGGCAGCGTACGGGGGCAGGAACACGGCGGACAGGCGCCGGTCGCCACCAAGAGGTGGGAACCGCTGCGGGGCCACCACGACGGTCGACTCCTGCTCGGGGCCGTGGTCGGCGGACCAATGAAGCGTGTGCAGGCCGAGCGGCAGCTCACCGAGCGGTGTCGCCTCGCCGGTGCTGGTGCGACCGGGTCCCGTTGTGACCGCCGGTAGCGCGCGACCCGTCCTCGAGGGTCACCTGCAGGTGCAGGTTTCCGGGGCCACCGCGTTCACCACTCACGATCCGCCCACCTCTGACCACGACGACCTCGTCGAGTGGCGCATCCGACCCCCGGCCGGCACCGTCACGGTGCCCCAGCAGTTCACAAATCGCTTCCACCGTCGTCGCGGGCACACAGCGCTGAGCACCACCGGCGTCCACGTACGCGGTGGCGACACCCAACGACGAAGCACGACGGGCCAGCGGAGCCGGTACCGGGCACATCACGGCTGACCCGCAGAACCAGCCATGGCCGACAGAGCCGTCAGTGGCCAGGAAACCCATGCGGGGCGGTTGGACAGCTCGTAGCGCACCTCGTAGAGGGCCTTGGAGATCATGAAGGTGTCGAGCAGCAGCTCGCAATCCTCGTCCTGTTCGGGTATCAGTTCCGCTCCGGCAACGAGATCCCGGTAGGTGTGCCAGAAGCGGTCGGTGACCGCAGCTGCCCAGTTGCGGCTCGATGCCTCGACCGCCGCCTGTTCGCTGGCCGGCACAACACTGCGTTCGGCTGCGGTGAAGGTGGCGACCCGCGCCGCGTAGTCGAAGGATCGCACCATTCCCGCCACATCGACCAGTGGATTCCGCAGGATCGAACGTTCCGACAGCGTCCTGGTGGGCTCGCCCTCGAAGTCGATGAAAGCCACGTCGATCCCAGTCCAGAGCACCTGACCGAGGTGCAGGTCCCCGTGCAGGTGGATCCGCGTCGCGTCGAGCTTGCGGTGCCGGAGCGGCTCGACCCTGGCGAGCAGGGCCTGGGCGTCAAGACCGTCTTTCGAGGCGTCCTGGGCCTCGTCGCGGCGCGCGTGACGTCGAAGCATCCTCTGGGTCTCGCTGAGCTCTGAACGCACCGCCTGACGCAACCCTCGCTGGTGAAGGAGCGTGTAGCGGACGGGCTCCTCGGTGACCTCGGCCAGTGCCAGGTGCATCTCTGCGGTTCTCCGTCCGAGCAGCTCGGCCATCGTCAGCGACTGCAGCATCGCTTCGTCCGATCCGGTGACACCTGACTCGATCACGAAGTCGACCAGCCGTGCCAGTTCGTCCTGGGTCCACTGCCACATGTCGCTGTCGTTGGACACAAGGCGGTGCGCCACCATCCCGACCGCCTCGCCGTCACTGGAGCCGATGTCCACCGCGAGCTCGCCCAGCACCTCCGGAACGTGGTCGAATCCGACGGAGCGCAGCGCAGCCGGCAGCGTGGCATCGCGACTGGGGCCGGGCTCCAGCCTGCGCACCAGCTTCGCGATCACCTCGCCGTCGACTATCACCGAGGAGTTCGACTGCTCGACGTCGAGCATCGTCACCCCATGACCGTCACCACTGCTGACATGATCAACGGCGGTTCGGATCGCGCGCCCGTTCGGGCGACCCTGCAACGACAGCGTCCGGCCCTTGCTACGCCGCCTGGAACCCATCATTCCGACAAGCGCGAGCGCGCTCTCCTCGTCGGCCATCGCGTCGATCAGGAAATCGTGTTCATCCTCGCCGCGATCGCCCTCGATGGTCGCCACGACCGTCTCGCCACGCAGCCGGTAGGCGGAGGCTCCACGATCGTGGCGCACACGCCCGAGTGGCACCAGGTAACGCTGGTCCGCGGTGTGTGAGAACGACAGCCGCACCACCAACACCCCGACCTCGGCGTCGGGGATCAGCATCGCGTCCTCGACGTGAACGGCGGTGATCGGTTCGCCCTTGGCGGAGAACCATCGGCGACCGGGCAGCCAGCGACGCAGCGCCCGGTTCAGGCCGCGGCTCCTCAGGACCTCGGGCCAGCTGCCACGGAGGTGGGGCACGCCCTCGGCGTCCGACGACACCGGTGCACCGAGCTCGAACCAGAAGAACCCGTACGGCGCGAGCGTCAGGTAGTAGGGCAGCTCACCGATCGGGGCGAAGCGCGTCCGACCGAACACCTCAACGGGCGTGTGGTTCACGTACGCGCCGAGGTCGAGCTCGACGGCCTGGGCCATGCCGCGAGAGGTTCGCCACCACGAGTACCGGGGTCTCGCCCTCCATCGAGCGCACGAACGCCAGCACATGGGGGTTCTCCGGATCCAGGAACTCGATTTCGCCGCGGCCCATCACGGTCATCCGGCGACGCAGTGTGATCATCTGGCGCATCCAGCTGAGCAACGAGTTCGACTGGTGCTGCTGGGCCTCCACGTTCACGTTCTCGAAGTGCGCACCCGGTTCAGTGATGACCGGCAGGTACAGCCGGTGCGGATTGGCCACCGAAAAGCCGGCGTTGCGATCGGGGCTCCACTGCATCGGGGTGCGCACTGCGTCGCGATCTCCGAGATACACGTTGTCGCCCATGCCGATCTCGTCGCCGTAGTAGAGCACCGGCGTACCCGGCAGCGAGAACAGCAGCGCATTCATCAGCTCGATGCGGCGGCGGTCGCGCTGCAGCAACGGGGCCAGCCGCCTGCGGATTCCCAGGTGCACGCGCATCCGGGGATCCTCGGCATACGCGTGCACCATGTAGTCGCGTTCTTCGTCGGTGACCATCTCCAGGGTCAGCTCGTCGTGGTTTCGCAGGAAGGTGGCCCACTGAGCGCCCTCGGGGATCTCCGGGGTCTGCTCGAGGATGTCCACGATCGGAGTGCTGCTCTCCCGTTGAACGGCCATGAACAGCCGCGGCATCAACGGGAAATGGAAGTTCATGTGGCACTCGTCGCCGTCGCCGAAGTACTCCGCCGCATCCTCGGGCCACTGGTTGGCCTCGGCCAGGAGCATCTTGTCGCTGAAGCGTGAGTCGAGATGGCTGCGGAGTCTCCGCAGGTACGCGTGGGTCTCGGGAAGGTTCTCGCAGTTGGTGCCCTCGCGCTCGTACAGGTAGGGCACCGCGTCGAGCCTCAGTCCGTCGACGCCCATCTCCAACCAGTACTCGAGTACGTCGAGCACCGCCTCCTCGACCGCCGGGTTGTCGAAGTTGAGGTCCGGTTGGTGGTGGTAGAACCGATGCCAGTAGTACGCACCGGCCAGCGGGTCCCAGGTCCAGTTGGATGCCTCGTAGTCGCCGAAGATGACCCGTGCGTCGCCATAGCGGCGGTCGTCGTCGCTCCACACGTAGAAGTCACGTTCGACCGACCCGGGAGCAGCCCGGCGCGCACGCTGGAACCACGGATGTGCATCCGAGGTGTGGTTGATCACGAGTTCGGTGATGACACGCAGGTCGCGTTCGTGCGCCGCTGAGATGAACCGCTTGAAGGTGCGCAGGTCTCCGTAGGTGGGGTTGATGCGCCGGTAGTCGGCGATGTCGTAGCCCTCGTCGCGCATCGGGGACGGATAGAACGGCAACAACCAAAGTGCCGTGACACCGAGATCGGTGAGGTAGTCGAGCTTGCCTATGAGCCCCTTGAAGTCTCCGACGCCGTCGCCGTCGGCGTCCGCGAACGCACGTACGTGCAACTCGTAGATGACCGCGTCGCGGTACCAATCAGGTACCGCCTCCTCCTCCGGGCTCACGACGGCAGCACCTGTGGTGGGGTCCCGCGGTCGACCGCACGGGGGCCTTCGACGGTGAACACGTGGGCGGCCAGCCCCTGCGGCGACAGCTCCACGTAGTTGCGTGCACCGTGCCAGCGGTACGAGCCGCCCCCGAGGTGGTCGGTGAGCTCGTAGTCGGCGTCGTAGGCGAGTCCGAGCTGCGCCCAGTCGATGTCCACCTCGCCGACCGCGTCGCGCCCGGGGTCCGCCGCCGCCACCACCAGCACCGGGGCACCGTGGCCGTTCGGATCGGTCTTGGACCAGGCGAGCATCGCCGGGTCGTCGCAGTTGTGGAACCGCAGGGTGGAGTCGTGTTGCATCGCAGGCTGGGCACGGCGGATCGCATTGAGTCTCTTCAGCAGCGGCTCGAGGCTGTCCGAGCGCCCCAGGTCCCAATCGCGCAGCTGGTACTTCTCGGATGCCGCGTACTCCTCGGAGCCCTCCCGAAGGGCCTCGTGCTCCTGGAGCTCGAACGGGGGTCCGTACACACCCCAGTTCGCCGACAGCATCGACGCGAGCACCGCCCGCACCACGAAGGCCGCACGACCACCGGTCTGCAGCTGTTCGTGCAGGATGTCGGGGGTGTTGGGCCACACGTTGGGACGCAGCATCGTGCCCGTGCGCAGAGTCAGGTCGGTGAAGTACTCACGGATCTCGTGGGGCTCGGTGCGCCAGGTGAAGTATGTGTAGGACTGCTGGAAGCCGATCTTGGCGAGCCTCTCCATCACCCTGGGACGGGTGAACGCCTCGGAGAGGAAGATCAGGTCCGGATCGCTGCGCCGATACGTCTCGAGCAGCCACTGCCAGAACCCGAAGGACTTGGTGTGCGGGTTGTCCACGCGGAACACCCGGACCCCCCGGTCCGCCCAGAACCTCACGACGCCGTGCAACGCCTCCCACAGCGATTCCCACGCATCGGTCCCGAAGTCGAGCGGATAGATGTCCTGGTACTTCTTGGGCGGGTTCTCCGCGTACTGGATCGAGCCGTCGGCCCGCCGGGCGAACCACTCGGGATGCTCGCTCACCCATGGGTGGTCCGGCGAGCACTGGAACGCCAGGTCCAGTGCCAGGTCGATGCCGCGCCCGGCACAGGCGGCACCGAGTCGTTCGACATCGGCAGGGGTGCCGAGCTGCGGGTGCACCGCACAATGCCCTCCCTCCGCAGCGCCGATTGCCCACGGGCTGCCCGGATCGCCAGGACCGCACTCGGAGCTGTTGTCGGGGCCCTTGCGTGCGGTCGTGCCAATCGGATGGATCGGGGGTAGGTAGAGGACGTCGAAGCCCATCGAGGCCACCCGATCCAGCTGGTCCTCGACGTCGCGCAGTGTGCCGTGGCGGTCCGGCCCCCCGAGAGAACGAGGGAACAGCTCGTACCAAGCGCTGAATCGGGCCCGCTCACGGTCGACGAACACTGCGACGGTCTCGGAGGTCGAAACCGGTCGGCGGGGTTGGGTACGGAACGCCACCTCTGTGAGCCCGGGAAGGGCGAGGAGCTCGTCGGGCTCGCCCCGTGCGCAACTGGACGCGAGTTGGGCCAGCAGGACTGCGTCGTCCCCGTCGGCGACGGCGTGCATCTCCGAGAGCGTCCTGCGCATGGCCATCAGTTCGAGCGCCACGTCCACGCCTGCATCGACCTTCTTGCGGATGCCGTGCAGCGCGGTGCTGAAGTGATCCACCCAGCCGGACACCTCGAAGCTCCAGTAGCCGGGACGATCGGGCAGGAACGAGCCGACATGGGCGTCGTTGCCAAGCGTCTCCATCGGCGTCTCGAACGATGCGGAGTCGTCCTCGTGCCGGTAGTGCAGCGCCGCTGCCACCAAGTCGTGGCCGTCGCCGAACACATCGGCCACGACCCTGGTCGGCGCTCCGATGCTCGCCTTCGCGGCAAACGCGCCGCAATCGACGACTGGCGAACGGAGCTCCACCACCGCGCGGGCACAGGACCCTCCGGCATCGATCCGGTCACCGTCTCAACCTCTCCCGTACGGTGTGCTCGGAAAGGGTTGGCCTGGGCGCTGATGGTATCTGCCTCCGCGTCTGTGCGTCATCGCTCACTTCATCTCCGCCGGGGCGCGACTCGCCGACGCAGCACCGCAACGCTGTGGGCCGGTCGCTCGGTCACCCGACCGGCTGCCAGGACCCGTTGGCGCCCGCCCGTCGCGGCGGTATCGATCTCGTTGACCCAGCTGGATCCCCAACGCCGCGACGGCAGCTTCCAGTTTAGGTCCTCGTCGCTTCCGTTGAAGAGCATGAGGAAGGTGTCGTCGCTCGTGGTGCGCCCGAAGCGGTCGGGCTGCGCGAGGGCCTGGCCGTTCAGAAACACCCCTACTGAAAGCGTGGGCACGTCCGTCCAGTCCTCCTCCGACATCTCGACTCCATCCCTGCGGAACCAGGCCATGTCATCAATACCCCGGATGGGGCGTCCCTGAAACCACCGCCGCCGGCGCAGCACCGGGTGCTCCTGCCTGAATCGGACCAGGTCGCAGCAGAACTCCAGGAAGTCCTGGTCGATGAAAGACCAGTCGTACCAGGAGATCTCGTTGTCCTGACAATAGGCGTTGTTGTTCCCCCCCTGGCTGCGACCGAGCTCATCGCCCCCGAGGATCATCGGAACTCCCTGGGACAACAACAGTGTGACCATGAGGTTGCGACGCTGGCGCTCCCGGAGCTCGATCACGGACTCGTCGCCGGTCGGCCCTTCCACACCGCAGTTCCACGAACGGTTGTGGGACTCACCGTCGCGTCCCGCCTCCCCGTTGGCCTCGTTGTGCTTCTCGTTGTAGGAGACGAGGTCGGCGAGCGTGAAACCGTCGTGGCAGGTGACGAAGTTGATCGACGCCGTGGGCCGACGTGTGTCGCCCTCGTAGAGGTCCGAGCTGCCGGTGAACCGCGATGCGAATTCGCCCAGGGTCGCCGGTTCCGAACGCCAGAAATCACGCACCGTGTCGCGGTAGCGGCCGTTCCACTCCGACCACAGAGGCGGGAAGTTCCCCACCTGGTACCCGCCCTCACCTATGTCCCATGGCTCGGCGATCAGCTTCACCTGCGACACGACCGGGTCCTGCTGGATCAGGTCGAAGAACGCGGACAGACGGTCGACCTCGAGCAGCTCGCGGGCGAGGGTGGAGGCCAGGTCGAAGCGGAACCCGTCGACGTGCATCTGGTTCACCCAGTAACGCAGCGAATCCATGATCAGTTGCAGCACGTGGGGGTGTCGAACGTTCAGGCTGTTTCCCGTGCCCGTGAAGTCGCGGTACAGGCGGAGATCATCCTCCATCAGGCGGTAGTAGGCGTGGTTGTCGAAACCCCGCAGGGACAGAGTCGGTCCAAGGTGGTTGCCCTCCGAGGTGTGGTTGTACACGACGTCCAGGATCACCTCGATTCCTGCCTCGTGGAGCGTCTTGACCATGCTCTTGAACTCCTGCACCGCACCCAGGAACCCCGTGGAGGCGTACTCGCTGTGCGGCGAGAGGTAGGACAGGGTGTTGTATCCCCAGTAGTTCCGCAGGTCCTTCTGCTCGAGGTGGTGATCCTGGAGGAACTGGTGAACGGGCATCAGCTCCACCGCGGTCACCCCGAGCGCTATGAGGTGTTCGACCACCGCCGGGTGGGCGAGACCCTGGTAGGTACCGCGGAGCTGCTGCGGCACCTCGGGATGCGTGAGGGTGAGGCCCTTGACGTGGGTCTCGTAGATGATGGTCTCGTGCAGCGGCGTGGCCGGGGGACGATCGTGTCCCCAGTCGAAGTAGGGATCGTGGACGACACCTTTGGGCACGTGCGGGGCGCTGTCCTCACAGTTCTTCATGTCGGGATCGTCGAAGACGTAGCCGAAGCAGGCCTCGCTCCAGTCGATCCGTCCGTCGACGACCTTCGCGTAGGGGTCCAGCAGCAGCTTGTGCTCGTTGCACCAGTGACCAGCGGACGGCTCCCATGGCCCGTGCACCCTGAAGCCGTAGCGTCCGCCGGGACGCAGACCGGGCAGGTAGGCGTGCCAGCAGTGCCCGTCGACCTCATCGAGCTCGATTCGCACCTCGTCGCCCTCGGACCCCTCGTCGCCGAGCAGGCACAGCTCCACGCCGTCGGCGATGCTCGTGAAAACCGAGAAGTTGGTGCCTGTGCCGTCGTAGGTGGCGCCCAGCGGGTAGGGGGTGCCGATCCACTTGCGCGGACCCTCGTCGTGGAACTTGGAGGTCATGTCGTGTCCGGCACTTTCTGGTCGCAGGTCAGGCCAAGCATGCCACCAGGTTGCGAACGCCGCGAACGCGTCGGTGGTGCCGATGGTGTACGCGGGGGAACGGAGCGACGCGGTTCGTGGGCACTTGCGCATCAGCCGGACAGACTCGGGCGACCGTGTGGGAGGCCGACGGGTCTCCCCGGCGGGGTGCGGGTCGCGGCTCGGAGACAGCGCGGGGCTGCGGGCGTCGGGGTACTCGGTCAGCAGCCCCGGGTAGCAAGGGGGTCACGCAGGTTCCAGCACGAACAGTGGGATCGCACGGTCTGTGGCCGCCTGGTAGCTGTCGTAGTCCGGCCACACCTTGGTCGCCCGCGCCCACCAGGTGGCCTTCTCGCCACCGTCGGCCTCGCGCACGTTCAGATCGAGTACCGATTCACCGTCCTGCACACGCGCGACACCGGCCGCGCGCAGGTTGTGCACCCACTGCGGGTCGGTCGGAGAACCGCCAGCGGAGCCAACCACCGCATAGTTGCCATCACCGTCCGCGACACGCACGAGGGGTGTCTTGCGGACCTTTCCGGAACGGGCACCGAGGGTCCACAGGATGATCCACTCGTCACCCACCAGCTCGCTCGGCTCACGGCCGTTGGTGCGCTCGTAGAGTTCCACCTCGGAAGCGATCGGCTCCCACGGGCTCGGTTCGTATTGGACGTCGAACGCTGACATGGCCACCTCCGGGTGACACCCCCGGCCGGGGGTGGATAGCAGGTCACTCCAGTATTCAGGATCAGTGAAACGTCCGCCCGCACATCCAATCGGACTCCTGCACGAGCATCTCGTCGATCACGTACTCGCCCGCGATGTGGAGGATCTGTGCGCAGTCGCGGAGCTCGATGTCGGTGGTGCGGCGAAGCACCGCCGAGATCACGCACCGAAGCCGGCGTTGCCTGCCAGCATCAGGGTCATCACTATCCGTCGTCGAACCGGGTGGGACACCACCAGGTCGTGGCCTTCGCGCCCGCCCGCCCTCGTCGCGCCGGTAGCAAGCCCTTCTGGACTGGGATCTGGGAGATGCTGGGAACGGATTTCGCCGATCTGCGAACGCGGTATCTGGTGGCCGGTCGAACGGTGTGAGTTCAGTCGCTGCTGTTGGGTTCCGCCGCCGTTGGGTCCGGCGCTGTGGTCACGTCTGCCTTGGGTTGCATATGTAGACCGCGTCGGACAAATTCACGGGCGGAGGAGTCGGTCGACGCGGATGTCGCCGAGATCGACCCGAAGGGCGCGGTCCCAGTGCCACGCCTCGGTCCGGTCGGGGAGCCCGATGCGACCACTCGAAGTTCGTCCCGGTTCAGGAGCCAGTCCCCTGAGGGTGAGGCGGTCGGTCGGCCGTTGGTCGACGTGGTCCATGGCCGCTCCGAGCGCGATCACGCCCCCGTCCCGGATCCACAGGGGTATCTGCTCGATCGGGCTCTCGACGGTGATCCATCGGTTGCCGTCGACGATGTCGTCGGTCCACCAGTCGAGCCATCGACCCTCGGGCAGGTAGACGCGGCGTCGACCGGAGGGGTTGAAGTGGGGGGCGACGAGGAGGTGTTCGCCGAGCAACCACTGGTCGTCGATGTGCCACGTGGTTGGGTCGTCGGGGAACTCGATGACGAGTGGCCGGGCCATGGGCAGTCCGGCATCCGCGCTGCGGTGGGCCTCGCCGGTCAGATACGGCAGGAGCTGGTAGCGGAGCTCGAGCGCGGGACGGATGGCGTCCAGCGTGTCGGCCGGCAGCGTGTCGAGTTCGCGCGCACCCATGCCATGGATGCGGCTGTGGGAGACCAGGAGTCCGGCCTGGACCCAGCGCACGAGCAGGTCGCCACCGACCTGGTCGAAGCTGAGGAAGCCGCCGATGTCCTGGCTCCAGAAGGTGAACCCGCATGCACCGATGGACAGACCTGCGGCGAACTGGGGGCCCAGGTTGTCCCAGTTGGCGCTGGAGTCCCCACCCCAGTGGAGGGGGTAGCGCTGGCTTCCGGCCCAGGCGGATCGCGCCCAGATGATCCACTCCCCCGTGGCGTCATGGGTGGCTTCGGCCACCGCCCGGTTGTAGAGCAGCGGGTACTCGTTGTGGGCGAGGTGGCCGGGTGTGCCGTCGTGGTACACCCCGTCGATGGGGGCTTCCTCACCGAAGTCGGCCTTGATGGCGGCCGCGCCGAGGTCATGCAGGCGGCGAATGTGACGTTGGTACACGGCGACTCCGTCGGGGTTGGTGAAGTCGATGCAGCCGACACGCCCTTCGAAACCAGGGGTGTAGCAGAGGCCGATGTCGTACAGGCCGCCGTCCGGATGCCCGACGAACCCTCCCACCGCCTCTAGCTCGCCGAACAGAGCGGACCCTTCCGGGATGTAGGGAAGCTGCCAGAGCGAGACCTTCACGCCCAGTTCAGCCATCTGGCGGAGGAAGGCACCGGGGTCGGGGAACCGTTGTGCGTCGAACTCGAGGTCGCAGCGCCAGTCCTCGGCGAACCAGTGCGTGTCGAGATGAACAACGTCGACCGGTAGACCGCTCTTTCGGTAGCGGTCCACGACGTCGATCGCTTCCACGGCGGAGCTGTAGCTGATCTTCGACTGCCACCAGCCGAAGGACCACCGGGGCGGCACGTGGGCCTTCCCGGTGAGGGTGGTATAGCGGTCGAGGATCGTCCTGGGATCCCCGACGAAGACGTACTGGTCGAGATGGTCGTCCTCGATGGCGACCTGCAGGTCAGCAGCGCCGCGGCTCCCTACCCAGGCGGTAGCGCGGGCGGTGGTATGCCAGAAAACCCCGTAACCGTGGGAGGTCCAGAAGAACGGGACATTCTTGTACGCGCGAGGTGTGGTCGTGCCGGTGGCTTCGACCATGTTGAGGTCGACGGTCTGGCCGGACTTCTCCAGGCGGCCGAACTGTTCGCCGAAGCCGTAGACGGCCTCACCCGGACGCAGTGCGTAGGTCTCAGTGGCCAGGCGATGACCGTCGGAGGTCGTCGAGACGCCCGTCGGTTGGGTGTCCCACAGGGCCCACATGTTCTTCTCGCCGCCGCCGAGCCGGCAGATCTCGATCCCGTCGAGATCCCGGATCGTGATGGTCAGGGGCTCCCGGTCGACCTCGAGGACAGCACTTCCGGTGGAGATGGCCACGGCTGAGTCGGTCTCGGAAACCTCGACCGCGGAGGGGGCGGGGAGTACACCCACGATCATGTTCGAAGACCGGTCCGGCAGTGGGCCGGGTGCGTAGCGGATTCGGAACACGTCGTCAGCGACAACGTCGACACGGAGCGTGCCTTCGGTCGCATCGACCGTGAAGGGATCGTTGCCTTCCCAGTCGGTGAAGGCACTGCTGACCCCGTCACTGGTTGTGAAGGTGACGTGGCGATCCCCGGTGTCGTGACGTGTCGTTCGCAAGACGTAGCCGCGGACGAGAGCACGGCGTTGCAGGGCGCGGGTGACCATGTTGTCGATACTGGTCTCTCCTTGGCCGGTGTCGATCTCCATTGGCGCTGTGTTGGGGTCACATGGATAGGTGTCGGGCCGGGTGGATGCCGACCAGCGGGCTTCGACGTCGGCCACGACCGACCGTTCCGGCAGGATAGTGGACCTTGGTTTCGCAGCGCCGCCGGCGTGGCGGCGAAGGATCAGAAGGCCCGTGGCCATCGCAACCCACAACTGCGACGGATTCAACCGCACCGCGAACACCCGGCCCACCTGGTAGGGCTGTGCGGAGGCCAAGATCCCGCGACGCGCGGGGCAGCCGAAACCGTCGATGCCACTGAACTCGGGCACAGGTCATTGCGCAGGGCCCTTGGATGACTCCGAGGGTTCGCAACGAGGGTGCCGATCCGGGTGGCTGCCGGAGTTGATGTGCGCGACACTTGCCTGCCGTTTCGGGGAAGGAGACCGGCATGACCCGAGGATCCTCGGAGGATCCATTCGACAGACTCCTGGACCCGAGGTTCCACAAAGCGCCCGGGCCGAAAGAGCAGAGCGCGCAGGAACGCGCCGCCGACGCTCGAGCCAGAACCGAGGCACGTCGCGCGAGAGAGGCAGCGCTCGCAGCTCGCCTCGCCGAGGAACAGGCACTCCAACGCGAACAGCAGAAGCGGGATCGTCGAACCAGTCGGCAGGCAAGGGTCACATCTGTGCGCCGTCTCATTCCGGGCATGGTTGTCCTCGGGATCATCGGCGGCCTCGCGTGGGCATACACCACCGGGAACCTGGGCGGCCTGAGCACACTCGACGGAGTCGCAGACAGCACACGCATCACCCAGCCTCCCCGTCCCGACAGCTACCCACCAATCGACGAGTCCGCGTCCACCGAACCGCTCGGGACACCGCCACCTGTGCCACAGAACCCGGGGGCTTTCGAGTTCTTGGCGAACCAGCCCGACAGCAATGACCCGGTTGCGTGGGATCCGTGCAGACCGATCCGCTACGTGGTGAACCCCACGGGTGCACCCACCGGTGCCGATGCGCTGCTCGCGGATGCAATCAAACGAACGTCATCCGCTACTGGACTGCAGTTCGAATCAGCTGGGGTCACCGACGAGGTTTGGTCGAAACAACGCGAGCCCTACCGGCCCGACAAGTACGGCGAGAAGTGGGCTCCGGTGTTGATCGTGTGGGCCAACGAACAAGAGCTTCCCGGACTTGCCGGGTACGTCGCGGGCCTCGGCGGACCTCAGATGGTCTCCGACAGTGACAGCACCAGGGCTTCGGCCACAGGTTCGGTGGCGCTCGATCGCGACCAGATCGGCGAACTCGTAGCGGCAGGCAGGAATGCTGAGGCCCGGGCGATCATCCAACACGAACTCGGGCACCTCATCGGGCTGGGCCACGTCGCGGACCCGGCACAGCTCATGTACAGCGAAACCGGCACCCAACCCGTACTCGACTGGGGAACAGGCGACCTGGCAGGACTTCACGCCCTCGGCACCCAGCCATGTAGGCCCAACCTGTGAGCAGCTTCACCCAGCGCGGCGGCGACCGTCGAATGATCTCGTTGGTGCGAGCGCTGGGCATCGGTCTGTTCACCCGGTCGCCGGCCACCGACCTCCGGGTACCGTTGACAGATGACAACACTGACCACCTGCGAGCTGGTCGACGGCGTGGCGACCGTCGTGATGGACGACGGAAAGGCGAACGCCCTTTCTTTCGCCATGCTCGAGGAACTTTCCTCGGCACCGGATCACCGCCAATGAGGTCGCGATCGGCATGGCTCTGCCGCACGCTGCCCTCGAGTGGCAGTGGCGCGAACGCCTCGACCGCTTCGGTCAGACCCTCGCCGAACTGCCTCAAGGAGATGTGAAATGACCGTCACCTCGCTCGAGAAGGACCTCGAAACCGGCACCCTGACCATCGTGTCCGAATACCCGGGTACCGTGGCGCTGGTCTGGCAGCTCTGGGCCGACGCGCTACTCGTCGAACAACCCACGTGAACCGTCCACGCAGCTAGAGTCCCAGCGAACGGCGCTGACGGAGGTTTGTTGTGGGGATCCGACGAGTGGTTACTGGCCACGACAGTGAGGGCCAGGCCGTGTTCGCCAGCGACGAGGTGATCGAGCCGATCACAAGCGGGATCGTGCCGGGATTCGAATTCTTGCGCCTGTGGGGCAGCGACGAAACCTGCCGATTCCCGGACACCGGGTCGCAGCCTCAGGCAGTGCAGTACTTCCCGCCACTGGGAGGGTTCCGATTCGGGCTGTTCACGGTGCCGCCCGACAGCGAGGCTCAACTCGGGGACATAGACTTCGAGGCTGCGCTCTCAGAGCTGGAGGAGAAGCTGCCCGGCATGGCTGCCCACATGGAGCCAGAGAACCCCGGGATGCACACCACGGCGACCGTCGACTACGAGTTCGTGGTTGCCGGACACGTCGTCCTCGAACTCGACAACGGAGCGACTCTCGAGTTGGGCCCGGGCGACACGGTAATTCAGAACGGGACTCGTCACGCATGGCGAAACCCGTACGACGAACCGTGCCAAATGGTCGTGGTGTTGGTCGGAGCTCACCACGACGCCATGCCGAGCTGAGCTCGCCCGGCGCGCCACGAATCTTCGATCGCACCACCCTCTGGAACCGACGACAGCTCCGTCGACTGCTCACCGAGTAGCCGGGACACCACGAAGAACATCAACCGCGTCGGAACACGAACGGGTCTCGCGGAGCCGAGGCGGCCCGCTTCGGATCCGGGCATCGTCGACGTGTGTCACGCGTGGGTGGCAGCCACCTCGACGAAGGCCCCACCACCACGCTTGGCCCGATAGCTGGCCTCATCGGCGTGGATCCTCAGTTGGGTGAGCTCGTGTGCTGGCCCGATCGCAATGCCGACACTCGCACCGACTGTCACCTCGGTCGTACCGAGTTCGATGGGTTCGCTGATCGACCCCACCAGCCTGTTGGCCATGGCAACCAGCGTCTGTTGCGAACCGGGGTCCGCGCAGACGACGGTGAACTCGTCACCACCGGTGCGGGCTGCGTGGTCCGAGCTCCTCACGGTGGCGACGATGCGGTCGGCGACTGTGCGCAGAACCTCGTCACCAGCGGTGTGACCCTCAGTGTCGTTGACGGCCTTGAAGCGGTCGAGGTCGATCGCGATGACTCCGATCGTCGTGGCCGGCTCGAGCGTGCCGGCGTACTCGTCGAGGCCGGCACGGTTCGCGAGCTGCGTCAGTGGGTCGTGTATCGCCGCCTGGTGGAGCTGCGCCATCAGCTGGCGCCTCTCCTCGATGTCCTCCACCTGGGTGAGGAAGTGGCGGGGGACGCCGTCGTGGTCGCGCAGCAACGTGGTCGTGGCACGGGTCCACACGGGAAGGCCACTGCTCGAAACGAACCGCTTCTCCAGCGAGAAGCTCGGTGTGGTGCCATCGAGCAGCTCGACCGCGGCCGCAACGGTCTCGTCGAGGTCATCGGGATGCGTCGTGTCCAGGACCGCGGTATTGAGCATCTCATCGGACGTACGTCCGAGGAGGTCGCACATCGCCTGGTTGACCCTCACGTACTCACCGTCGAGTGTCGTCAGGGCCATGCCGATCGGACTGCGATCGAAGGCCTGCTCGAACCGGCTGTGGCCGCGCATGGAACGTGCCGCCACCCAGGCCTCGTCCCCGTCCGCGTCGAGGCCCACCTGGCCGATCCAGGCGACGGTCGCACCGGACGCGTCGAGTACCGGTACTGCGATGCTGCGCACGACCGCCTCGGTGCCATCCGGGCGCTGCACGCGACAACGGCAGTCCCAGTTGTCGGTTCCTTGCAGTGCAGCCCACCAGGAACCCACGAACCCGGCCCGGTCCTCCGGATGCACCAGTGACATCCAGCCGTCGCCGAGCGCCGCTTCGCTGGGGGCTCCCATCAGTTCGCACCAGCGGGCGTTCACGGCATCACAACGGCCATCGACATCGGTGACGAAGGCCGCACTGGGTGACAAGGCCAGCGTGGCGTCGAGCAGGGCTTGTTCAATGCGCTGGTGTTGTGCCTCCACACACCATTCATCGTCGGGTCGGGCGCGTCACTGAAGAACTGATGTTGTGAAGGTCGGTCCAGGCCACGTCCGACAACCTCACCGGCGCAGGATCCGCTCCACGTGGATGTCGCCGAGATCGAGGCGAAGGTCGCGCTGCCGGCCCCGGCGTGCAGTCGCGCCGAGCGACGGGCCTCGACACGAAGAGGCTTCGAGAATTCGTGCGGTGACGTGCTGACCTACGAGCAACACAGGCTACGAAAATGCGAGGACGTCGACCTCCTTTCTTGGCCCGAACACCACCAGCGAATCCCCCACAGCCAGGTCCAGGTCCGCCGGCGGCTCCACCAGTAGGACGCCGTCCTGGGAGATCCGACGCACCCCCAGCAGCTTCAGACCCACAAGCGCAGCATCGAGTCCGCGAAGACTCCTGGGACCCAGCTCCGGAGCAGCAGTGACCGAAACCTCGGCGACCGAGTACCCTCCGCCCAGATCGAGCAACTCGACGGGATCACCACCCACGGCCGGAAGCAACCGGTGCCGGGCGTAGGCGGCACCCACCCTCGTGAGCGCGCGGGTCACCGGCGGGATGCTCAACAACACCAGCACCACGAAGAGGCCTGCCACGGTGGCCAGCAGACGCTCGGGGGTGTCGCCAGGACCCGGCCCCACCAGTGCGATGATAACCGTGACGATCAGCGTCGGGGTACCGAGGTTGCCCACCAGCATCGTGGTGGCCACGACGCGACGGCGCACCGGCTGGTTCACCACGTTCTCGGACTCGACCGTCGTGAAGCCGGCTCCGGTGAACGCCGATCGTGCCTGGAAGCTCGCCACCTCCGGCGGCAGCCCGGTGGCGATGAGTGCTCCGGTGGCGAAACGGGTGAAGATCATCGAGATCGCAGCGACGATCACAAAGGTTGCTACGGCATACATGGACACCTCCGTACCAGACCCTACGTTGAACCGAGCGGCGCACACCTGACTCAACAGTGCCGTTCGGGTCGAGTTCCCTGGGTGGGGGTCACCCTGGCCACAAGCCAGTTGCTGTGATAGCTGTACGGATATCCCAGCGCACCGACCTTGTCACCAGCGGCTATACGCGGAGTACTGCGCAACAACCGGCCGATCCGTTCCAAGGGCCCGGGTGACGGCCTCGTCATGAGCATCACGGGCCGGAGGCGCGATCGCCTCGTTGGGCGAGGGCTGTGGCTCGCCGGACTGACGATCGCATGGAACGTCATCGAAGCCATCGTCGCAGTCGCCGCAGGCATCGCGGCGCAGTCGCTGGCACTCGTGGTGTTCGGGTTCGACTCGATCATCGAGGTCCTCTCCGCCTTCGTCGTCGTGTGGCAGTTCCGCGCAGAGCTACGCGGCGGACACGACCCAGAACGGGAGCGGGTCGCGCTACGACTCATCGCCATCACGTTCTTCGTGCTCGCCGCCTACGTGGTGTTCGAATCGACACGCGACCTGTTCTTCAGTGGCCCCGAGGCCAGCACGTCCACGGTCGGAATCGTCCTCGCAGCGTTGTCCCTTGCGGTCATGCCGACCCTGGCCTGGGCGAAGCGGCGCATTGCCGACCAGTTGGAGTCGCCGACGCTGCGGGCCGACGCCCAGGAGACCTTCCTGTGTGCCTGGCTGTCGGCTGCCCTGCTCGGCGGCCTCGCGCTGAACGCTTCGTTCGGGTGGTGGTGGGCCGACCCGGTCGCCGCGGTCGCCATCGCCGCGTTCGCTGTGAAGGAGGGTCGCGACGCGTGGGAAGGCGACGATCACGATACCGACCACATGGTCGCCCGGCGATGAGCAGCGGCTTCTTGGTTCTCGGGGGCACCGGCGCGGTCGGTCGGTCTGGTTCGGAGAAGTCGGCGATCCTGGACCTCCGACGCCGTCCTTTGATTCAATCGACCGTGCAGTAGGTCCGGCAGGGGATGTTCACAGCTGCCGTGCGGGGGTCGCTCGTTGCGCAACCGTAGGGGTCGGCCCACTGCATCGAGGTGATCACGTCACCCTGTACCGTCGGGGCGGACCCCACGGTGTCCCGCCGCTGGTCGGTTCCGCTGTTGGACTGGGCGCAGGCGATGGGCCCTCAGCGACGTCTCACGGTGACGGGCAGGCTCGTGTACCCGTGGACGAAGGACGAGAAGGTGCGCTCCGGCTCGTCCTTGACCTCGATGCGTTCGAACCGCTGGAGGATCTCCTCCCACAGCACGCGGAGCTGCAGCTCGGCGAGCCGGCTTCCCATGCAGTAGTGGATGCCGTAACCGAACGAGAGGTGGCGGTCGGCATTGTGGCGCTCGAGGTCGATCGCCTCCGCATCTTCGAAGACATCCTCGTCACGGTTGGCAGACAGGTACCACATCAGGATCTGGTCGCCCTCGAGGATCTTCTTGTCGCGGATCTCGCAGTCGCGTGTGGCGGTGCGGCGCATGTACGGCAAAGGCGTCTGCCAACGAATGATCTCCGGTACCAGGTTCGAGATGAGGCCGGGGTCCGCAAGCAGTTTGTCGTACTGATCGGGGTACTTGTTCAGGCCATAGACACTCGCGGACATGGTGTTCCGGGTCGTGTCGTTGCCGCCGACTATCAGCAACAGCAGGTTGCCCAGGTGATCCACCGCTGCCATGTCCTTGGTGGCCTCGCCATTGGCGAGCAGCGTGACAAGGTCGGACCCGGGAGCGCCACGTCGCTGTTCCCACAATCCCTCGAAGTAGTGCAGACATCCCACGATCTCTTCGAACTTCTGTTGCTGGCTCTCGACGACACCGCCGGGTTCGGGGACGGCGAACACGATGTCCGACCAGCGGGTGAGCATGCGCCGATCCTCCATCGGAAAATCGAACAGCGTGGCCAGCATCAGCGTCGTCAGCTCGATGGAAACGGCGTCGACCCAATCGAATGTCTGGCCCTCGGGTAGCGACTCCAGGACGTTCACTGTGCGCTCGCGAATCATTGGTTCGAGGTTGCGCAGATTGCCCGGCGACGAAACCCCTCGGACCGTCTTTCGCTGCTCGGTGTGCTTCGGCGGGTCCATCGCAATGAAGGTGCGCAGGCGGTCCAACAGCTCGTCGTTCTCGGGGCCGGGCCGTAGTCCCAAGGTGATACCACCGGCAGATGAGAACGTCTCCCAGTCGCCGTCGGTGGCCCGTACGTCGTCGTACTTCGTGAGGGACCAGTAACGGCCAGAGGACTCGAGTTCGTTGAGGTGCACAGGGTCTTCTGCGCGCAGACGAGCGAAATGATCATGCCAGCGGTCGTTCTTGAACAGGTGTGGGTTAGCTGGGTTGATGTCCTCGAGGGCAAGATCAGCGGCGCTGCCCACCCCGGCGCCGAGCTCTGCCATCTCGATCTCTGGCGAGGGGAGGTCTCGGTCAAGGAATTCGAGAGGATTGGATTCTTCTTCACTCACAAACGTGTCTCCTCTGTTGTTGCCCATCTTGCTTCATTCACAGCTGCAGCGCAGCACGACCAACGATTCAGCGGCCTTCGAATCGAACCTCTGTGCCGTCGCGACGGGCTCTCGCTGCTGCGGCGAAGTCCTTCGAACGCGAGCTCAGGTCCACTCCCATGGCTTCGTCTGCCAGCTGCTGTTCGACAGAGGTGGTGGACGCTCGGTTGATCAGGGCTTTCGTGAGACCAACGGCGACGGTTGCCGATGCAGCCAACTCCTCTGCAAGTGCCCGGGCCTCGCTGTCCACCCGGTCAGCGGGCACGGCACGATGGACAGCTCCCCATTCGGCGCCGTCGGCACCGCTCACCTCTCGGCTGAGCATGAGCATCTCCTTTGCCCGAGCGACGCCCATCAAGCGAGGCACAAGCCACGAGGTGCCGCTGTCCGCGGAGAACCCGAGTCCCGTGAACGGCGTCCACAGTCGGCAATCGGTCGCGACAACTGCGAAGTCGGCAGCTAGCAACAGCGAGAGACCTAGTCCGGCCGCCCATCCCCGCGCAGCCACGACGACCGGCGTGTGGATTTCCAGCATCGTTGGTATGAGCCGGTTGACAGTCGGGCCCAGGAGTCTCTGTGTGGCATCCGCTCGCGGCGGTATGTCGGGCCGCGGTTGGGAGTCGAGGTCGAAGCCCGAGCAGAAGTGGTCCCCTTCGGCTGTCAGCAGGATCGACCGCACGGAATCGTCGTTGGCGGCGTCCTCCAGAAGTGAGGTGAGTGAACGGACCATCTCGATCGTCAGGGCGTTGCGGCGCTCGGGGCGGTTGAGTGACACCTCGAACACCCCGTCGGAGGCTGCCGCAAGCAGCGAGTCGTCGAGTGTCTCATCTTCCATCGTGTTCACTCCTTGTCGGCCTTGCTCGTCGACCCGTCCACCCCATGACGATGCCTTGCATCAGAACGCGCCCCCATCGACCCCAACGCGCTGCGCCGTGAGGTACGCGGCCTGTTCGCTCACGAGGAAGCGGACCGCGTCCGCTACCTCCTCGGGTGTGAAGACCTGGCCGAACGCGGACCCTTCGTCCAGGTCCCGGATGTCTTCGACGCCCATGGCGCCCTTCGCCAGCCGGCGACCCATTTCGGTGTCGAACAGCCGGCGGACGTCGTCGGATCCGGCATCGCCGACGTATGCCCTTGCCCACTGCCCCAGAGCCTCCAACTCACGAACCCTGTCCATTGGGATCCTCCTGTGATGGGAGTGCTCGACGGGCAACACAGCTCGACGGACGCAGAAAATTTAGTGTACGCTCAAAACTGTTCTGAAGCCCAAACGCGACCGGGTCGCGCTCGTTGCAGCGGGAGGAAACGCGATGGCCTACGAAGGCCCGATCTTCGATGCCGACAACCACTTCTACGAGGCCCACGATGCCTTCACGCGCCACGTGCCCAAGGAGATGCAGGCACGGTGCGTCCAGTGGATCACCCTCGAACGCAACGGCCGGCAGTATCAGCTGATCGGTGGTCGACTCGATGCCGATGGTACGAACGGCAACCCGACCTTCGATCCCATCTCGAGGCCGGGTGTGCTGCGCGAACTGTTCCAGGGCAACCCCGAGGGCAAGACCGGCATGGAGCTGATCCGTTCGTCACTCGAACCCCTGCGTGCAGAGTACATGGACCGCGATGCGCGACTCGCTGTCATGGACGAACAGGGACTTGACGGCGCCTGGCTGTTCCCGACCCAGGCCGTGCTCCTGGAGGAGCCGATCAAGCACGACGTGAATGCTGCATGTGTCGCGTTCGACGCCTTCAACCGGTGGCTCGCCGAGGACTGGGGCTACAACTTCGAGGACCGGATCTTCGCGGCCCCCTACATCTCGCTCGCAGATGTCGACTGGGCCTGCGAACAGCTCGACAGAGTTCTCGAAAAGGACGCCCGGCTGATCGTCATGCGACCCAGCGCAGTGTTCACCAAGGCCGGCCCGAGAAACCCGGGTGATCCGGTTTTCGACCAGTTCTGGGCTCGGGTGAACGAGGCCGGTATCACCGTCGCAGTCCACATCGGGGCCACCAAGCACGACAGCAACGGCTACGACCGGCGAAGCCACGACGTGCTGAGCCTCGGGAATCGTCCCACCATCGCCAACTTCCACCGCTCCCGGAACATCAACGACTTCCTGGCCAGTCTGGTTTTCGACCTCCTCTTCGAGCGATTCCCGAACCTGCGGATCGTCTCGGTCGAGAACGGCTCCGAATTCCTGCCTGGTCTGCTGCGCGCTCTGGAGAAATCAAAGAAGCGCACTCCCGCGCACTACCGCGACGATCCGGTCGAGTCCTTTCGCCAACATGTGTGGATCAACCCCTTCTGGGAGGACGACCTGGTCGAGATCGTCGAACTGATGGGCGCGGCGCACGTCACCTACGGCTCCGACTGGCCCCACATGGAGGGCATGGAACATCCCCGCGACATCTTCGACGAGCTCGAGGGTGTGTCCGAGGCCGACCAGCAGCTGGTGTTGCATGACAACGCCGCTGCCCTCAACGAGCGACGGCCGCTGTGAGCCGGGACACTACGGAGGGCTACGAGGCCATCCGCTACGAGGTTGAGGACGGCCGGGCACGCGTCACGCTCGCGCTGGGCGATACTCACAACGCCATCACCGACCGCCTGCTCAGCGAACTAGAGGACGCGGCCTGGCGCGCGGACGACGACACAGCGGTGCACTGCCTCATCCTGCGGGGCGAGGGTCCATCTTTCTGCTCGGGATACGACCTCACTGCGCTGGGTCGCGAACCAACCGAGGGACAGCGGTCGGGGCGCAGCTTCGACGACGACATCTGGCTGATCGAACGCAACAACCGGCGTATCCGGGCGCTGTGGGAGATGCACAAGCCGACGATCGCCCAGGTGCACGGCAACTGCCTTGCCGGCGGCACGGACCTCGCCATGGTCTGCGACATGGTGGTCGTGGCCGATGACGTCCGAATGGGCTTCCCGGCTGCGCGCAGCATGGGTGCGTTGCCCAACAACCTGTGGCTCTACAACTGTGGACCACAGTGGGCCAAGCGTCTCCAACTCACCGGGGACTGCGTGTCCGGCCGGGACGCAGCGAGAATCGGGCTCGCCCTCAAGTCGGTGCCGGCCGACCAACTCGAGGACGAGGTGGAGGGGATCGCCGACCGCCTGGCGCTCATCGACACCGATCTGCTGGCGGCAAACAAGCGCATCACCAACCTGGGCATGGAAATGATGGGAGCCCAGGTGCTCCAGCGCCTCGCGGCCGAGAACGATGCACGCGCACACCGATCCGACGCCGTGCGCGGATTCGGCCGTACTGTCCGCGATGTCGGCCTGAAGGAGGTGCTGCGTCGTCGCGACGAGCCTTTCGGTGATGGTACGGCAAGCGTGGCGGAACCGGATGGCCGCCTGCCCGGCAGTCCCTGAGTCCGGCGCGCCCGCAAGGGCGGTTGCGTAGCGGGGGCTTCGCCTACTCGAAGAGTTTGCGCTTGATCAGTTTCCCGGTCTCCATGCGAGGAAGCTGCTCGACGAAGTCGAGCTCACGGGGACACTTGTAGTGGGCCAGCTGGCTCCGGCAGAACTCCAACAACTCGGCACGAACCGCTTCGGTGTCGGCGGCCGAATCGCCGAGCTCGACGAAGGCCTTGACCCGCTCGCCCATCTCGTCGTCGGGCACGCCGACCACAGCAACGTCATGGACCGCCGGATGTGTGCTCAGCACGTTCTCCGCTTCCTGCGGATAGATGTTCACTCCACCGGAGATGATCATGTTCGAGGCCCTGTCGGTCAGGTACACGTAGCCGTCCTCGTCGACCCGGCCGACGTCGCCGTAGGTGGCCCAGCCGCGGTCGTCGTGCACGCTGGCGGTCTTCTCGGGGTCGTTGTTGTATTCGAACCGCGTTGTGGCCTCGAACCACACCTGGCCGGTTTCTCCGGTCGGGACGTCGTTGCCCACTGCGTCGACGATGTGAACGGCTCCGAAGGCCGGGCGCCCGACCGAGCCGGGGTGCTCGAGCCATTCCTCCGAGGAGATCAGGCAAACACCGAAGGCCTCGGATCCTGCGTAGTACTCATCCACGATGGGGCCGACCCACTCGATCATCTGGTGCTTGACCGGCACCGGACATGGTGCCGCCGCGTGGAGCACCTTCTGGAGGCTCGAGAGGTCATGGGCGCTGCGGACAGATTCCGGGAGTCGCAGCATGCGGATGAAATGGGTGGGAACGAACTGGGCATGGGTGACCCCGTGGCGCTCGACCGCCTCCAGTGCTGCGGCGGCGTCGAAGCGTTCCATGAGCACCACCGTTCCGCCGAGCCGGTGGATGGCAGCACAGAAGCCCAACGGTGCCGCGTGGTACAGCGGCGCAGGGCTCAGGTACACCGAGGAGGCGTCGGCTCCGTAGAGGCCCGCCATCAACAGCGTGATGGTGTCCATTCCGTCACCGAAGCGCGACGTCGGCAACTCGGGGAGGATGCCTTTCGGCTGACCGGTCGTGCCAGAGGAGTAGAGCATGAACGCGCCCGCTCGTTCCTCGGTGCGCGGTTCGCCGGAAACGGAGCCGAGAGCTTCGTCGTAGTTCCGGTAGCCGTCCGCGGAACCACCGACCATCAATCGGATGGTGACCCCGGAGGAGTACTCGCCGAGCCCGGCCGCTACCTCCGACAGGTCCGCCGAGGTCACGAACGCCTTCGCATCGCAGTCCGCGATGATGTAGCCGGCCTCGACCGGCCCGAGGTGCCAGTTGATCGGCGTCAGGTACAGCCCCGCCCGCAACGCCGCCCACACGACCTCGAAGAACTCGGGCTGGTTGCCCAGCATCAGCGCAACATGATCACCCGGCTGGAGTCCGGCCCCGTCGAACACGCGGGCGAGGCGGCTCGACCGGTCATCGAGCTCGGCATAGCTGAGCGTGCGGCCCGAGGCCGCCATCACCACTGCGGCTCGGTCACCGTTCTTTCGGAGCAGGTCCTCGGGACGCTCCGTATCCGTTGACATCTCATTGTCGGCCGTAGGGTCGGTCCTGGTCATCTGGTCCTCGCATCTTGTCGACTTCCGGTCACCACCACACTCATCTCGGCCCCCGAGTAGCCGATCGCCAGACCAAGCTTCATGCAACGCCTCGGGGGATGTCGCGCCAGCTCGTCGCTTCGTCCTGGTGCGGTTCACCGGGAAGCCCCAGCACCCGCTCCGCGACGATGTTTCGGTTCACCTCGTCGGTGCCGCCGCCAAGGCGATGTCCGGGGGCCCACAGGAACCGTAGGAGCCAGCGCTGATCGTCGGTCTCGGCGGCCATGCCGGAGGCTCCGAGGAGGTTCATCCCGAGGTTGGCTGCTGC
The DNA here is from genome assembly GCA_963805905.1 of uncultured Microthrixaceae bacterium. Taxonomy (GTDB): domain Bacteria; phylum Actinomycetota; class Acidimicrobiia; order Acidimicrobiales; family Microtrichaceae; genus JAMLGJ01. The sequence goes on along the minus strand of CAWDVV010000001.1, from coordinate 29,123 downwards.
GACGTTCATCTTGCCGGAGGCGAGCTTTCCCACCGATCCCTCGGGACCCGGTCGTCGGCCGTGCAGCGCGGAGGTGAGCGTTCGCAGGCCGAGGAAGCGGGTGATCTCGCACTGGATGTGGACATCCACGATCTGCTGTCGGGTGATGGCATCGAGTGTCCCCTGCCGGCGGGCAAGTTCCGCGAGGCGCTGCGGGAGCCTGCTGACCCGGTTGCTGCCGCCCGATCCGATGGAGCGCCGTTCGTTCATCAGCGTCGTCACCGCCACGTGCCACCCATCGTCGACCTCCCCGATCACGTTCTCATGCGGGACCCTCACATCGTCGAGAAAGATCTCGCTGAACTCGGCGGTACCGGTCATCTGCCTGAGGGGCAGGACTGTCACCCCCGGCGTGTCGAGGTCGAGGATGAAGGCCGTGATGCCGCGATGCTTGGGGGCGTCGGGATTCGTGCGGCACAGGATCTCCCCGAAGTCGGCCAGGTGGGCATAGGAGGTCCATACCTTCTGGCCGTTGAGAACCCACTCGTCGCCGTCGCGGACAGCGGAGGTTCCCAGCGCTGCGACGTCGGATCCGGCCCCGGGCTCGCTGAACATCTGGCACCAGATGTTCTCGCCGCGCAGGGCTGCGTGCAGGTGGGTGTCTCGCTGTTCGTCGGTGCCGTGCGCCCGGATGGTCGGTGCCACGAAGTCGAGTCCGATCTTCAGCACATCGGGTGGCGTGCGTCGCTTGGCGTGCTCCTGGTCGAAGATGACCTGCTGCACGGCGGTTCCGTTGCAGCCGCCCTCGCTCGGGCTCCATGTGATCTTCGCCAGCCCGGCATCGAACTTCATGGCCTGCCAGGCCTTGGTCCGATCGATCGGGTCGTCGATGTCATCGAGTCGGGGAAGGTTCTCGCCGAGCCACGCGTCGCACTCGATCCTCCACTCGGCATCCTCGGCGGTGTCGTCGAAGTCCATTCCGATAGGCGTCCTTGCTGGCGAATCGACGTGGCTGGCGAATCCACGTGCTGGCGATCACGAAAAACTGAGCCTATACTCAAAAATCGTGCAAGGACAAGAGATCGCGGAATCCGCGCCCGACAGCGGCTTGGACCGCGCAGCCCTGGTTCGTGACTTTCCCCCCTCAGTGGGTGGCCGACAGATCAAGGTGTTCGAGTTCGTGGAACGACTCGGCATGGAGTTGTTGCTCTCCGAGCGCGGACGAACGGTGATCCGCCTGCCGCTCGAACCCAACGTCAACCACGTAGGCACCATGTACGCCGGAGCGCTGTGCACCCTGGCCGAGGCACCGGGTGGGCAGCTGTTCATTTCCGCGTTCGACCTGTCCCGCTACTACCCCATCGTCGGTGACCTCGGCCTGCGCTTCCTGAAACCGGCGACGACGTCGGTCCTGGTCGATGCACGGATGAGCGAGGCCGAGATCGAACGGGTCGCCACCGAGCTCGGCCAACGTGGCAAGTCGAAGTGGGTTCTCGACCAGGAACTCGTGGATGAGCGCGGCGCGGTCGTGGCCACCTCGAAGGCGACCTACTTCGGCCTGGAGCGTTGAGCCTCCAGGTGGGCAGGACAGGAGGAACATGACGATCACCGATGGCGAGGAGCTGATCGACGACGCGCACTACGCACGCAACGGACCGCCGCACGACATCTGGACGATGCTGCGAAACGAGTCGCCCGTACACCGCTGCGAGTCGCCGACCTATGAGCCCTTCTGGGCCGTGACCAAGCACGCCGACATCGTCGAGATATCGACCCAGCCCGAGTTGTTCTGTTCAGGGCCAGGGATAGTCGTGCTCAACCGCGCACAGGAGAAGGCGTTCGCCACAAGCGCATTCACCATGATGCGGGTGATCATCAACATCGACCCGCCGGAACACCGGGAGGTCCGCAAGGTCTCGAGCCACGTGTTCACCCCGCGTGCGATCCGCGCGATGGACGAGGCGATCGAGCGCAGCGCACGCGAGGTGGTCGACAGGCTGGCCGAAGACGGTGGCGAAGGCGAGTGTGACTTCGCGAACGACGTGGCTGCAGCGCATCCCCTGCGGATCCTGTCCACGATGTTGGGGGTGCCACGCGATCAGGAGCCCGACATACTGCGACTGACCAACCAGCTGTTCGCCAACCAGGATCCGGAGCTCCGGCGTGAGGGCGAGGACCGGACCCAGGCGACGATGGAACTAGGCCAGGAGCTGTACCAACAGTTCGACGGAATCATCCAGGATCGACGGTCGTGTCCCCGCGACGATCTGGCCAGCATTCTCGCCAACGGCACGGTCGGCGGCGAGCCGATGGGAATGCTCGAGACCGTCGGCTACTTCCTGATCGTGTTCACCGCCGGACACGACACGACCAAGAACGCCCTCGTCGGCGGAATGCGTGCCTTGATCGAGAACCCGGATGAGTTGGCGAAGGTCCGTGCCCATCCCGAACGAGTGGAGAAGGCCGTCGAGGAGATCGTGAGATGGACCTCGCCGGTCAACTACATGAAGCGCACCGCCACCCGGGACACCGTGGTCCACGGCCAAGAGATCGCGGAGGGTGACAGCGTCGTGATGTTCTACGCCTCGGCCAACCGAGACGAAGAGGTGTTCGAGGACCCGTTCAGCTTTCGAGTGGACCGAGATCCGAATCGCCATCTGGGTTTCGGAATCGGCGAGCATTTCTGTCTCGGCGCGAACCTGGCTCGACGCTCCCAACGGGCGCTTCTGCTGGAACTGGCGAACCGTCTCGAATCAGCGGAGCTCGTCGGCGAACCCGAACAGATCCAGTCGTCGTTCGTGGTCGGGCTGAAGCACCTGCCGATCCGTTACAGAATCCGGACCTCCGCCTCTTAGGTCTTCGCGTGCTTCATTCGAGGCGTCTGGTCTGCGGAGAGTCAACTGCGGTGGAGCTCAGCTTCCGAACCGGACCGGGACGTGCTTGGCACCGCCGACGAAGTGTGAGCTGGTCCACTGGGTCGGACCGGTCGCCTCGATGGATGTGAAGTCGCGGCGAAGACCGTCGATTACAGCGGAGACCTCCATGTGCGCGAGTCGCGATCCGAGACAGAAGTGGGCCCCATGGCCCCAACCGACCTGACGGCTGGCATTGGGTCGGCCGACATCGAGCGAGTGCGGGTCATCGAACATTGCCGGGTCGCGGTTGGCGCCCGGGTAGGACAGCAGGATGGTGTCGCCCGGGGCGAATCGGTGACCGGCGACCACCGCCTCGGTCTGTGCATGTCGCAGGAAGTGCCGTACCGGTGAGGTGAGCCGGACCACCTCGTATGCGGCGTTCTCGACCAGGTCCGGTTCGGAGCGCAGGCGATCGAACTGCTCCGGGGACCGGGCGAGGGAATCGACGCCGCCCGCCATGGCGAAAGAGGTGGTGTCGTGGCCGGCGGTGGCGATGATGACGTACAGGCCGATGGCGGTCATCGTCTCCAGCGGCGTTCCGTCGACCGTGCCGTTGGCGATCGCGGATGACAGATCGTCGGTGGGGTTGGCCTGCCGATCCTGCATCAGAGCAGTGAAGTACCCGGCCACCTCCATCAGTGCTGCGAACGGATCGCCTTCTCCGAGCTCGTCGTCCTCGGAGCTGAACATCTCCTGGGTCAACTTGAGCAGGACCGGCTCATCGGCCCGGGGAACGCCCAGCATCGACATGATGACCCTCAGCGGCAGTGGGAGCGCCACCTCGGAGGAGAAGTCGCACTCACCCCCGGCTTCTCGGAGTCGGGTCATCGACTCGTCGACGAGCTCGTCCACCGCGGGCTTCAGCACTCGCAACGTCGAGTTCTTGAACCAATCGACCACCACCTTGCGGTGTGCCTGGTGGTCGGCACCGTCCTGGTTGATGAGCATCTTCAGCTGTTCGCCGACCTCGGTCAGGTCCGCGGCTCCGTCGTTCAGCTCCGGCGGGATCAGTGGAGCGGTGGTGTTGGCGAATTCGCCAGGGCGCCTTGACACCTCCAGCAGTACTTCGAGCTCGACAGTGGCCCACACCGTTCCGTGGGTGTTGTGTTCGAACGGTATGAATGGCCCCTCGTCACGCAGTTCATCGATGGAGCGATGCCACGATTCGAGGTCGACGAAGGTGGCGCCGTCGGTGAAGAGCGGGCCAGGATCCGCGTGGGTCGTGGTCTTGTCGATGGTGCTCATGGAAGACTCCTCGACGCTATGCGTCGTCGTTGTGTGGTTTCCGGGCCAAACTGTACAAATGTCCAATAACTCGAGTCCCGCTCGAATCGGGCGACCGCCCGGTGCCGACAGAGACAAGACCAAGGCGGCGCTGCTCGAGGCTGCGCTGCAGGCGTTCGGGGAGCGCGGTTTCGATGGGGCGTCGATCCGGGAGGTCGCTGCTGCGGCAGGCGTCGGCCACAACCTCGTGCGCCACTACTTCGGATCGAAGGAGGATCTGTGGCGGGCAGCGGTGGGGTACGGACTGGAGCCGGCCGCCGCACGAATCGCGGAGATGTTCGACCTCCGCGAGGCTCGGCCGCTGCGTCCGACACTTCGCGCTGCGGTGGAGCTGCTCATGTCCGAAGCTGTCGCGAACCCCGACGCGTTTCGCCTCTTCTTCGCCGAGGCACTGCGAGGCGGACCACGTTTCGACCAGATCTACGACGATGTCCTCGAACCGATCGCCGCCGCCCTCTTCGAGTACGTGCAGGTGAGCGACGAGATCCCCTCTGACGTCGACGTCCGCGTGCTCGGCATCTTCGTCTTCGGCGCCGCGTTCAGCCCGTTCACATTCGTGGGCTTCTCGTCGCGACTCGGGATCGCGCCTCCACAACCGGGTGAGTCCCTCGATGATTCCCTCGAGCAGCTGATCGACCTGATCATCGCCGGCGTGTCCCACATCGAGAGCTGAACCTCGGGCGAGGGGCCCGGTGCAGAAGGCACAGGGCTTGACGGAACACTGCTCGGAACCATGAGGATTCGTGCCGTTGGTCATGACGGGATCGAACTGGCTCAGACCGTGACGGCGCTGCGCACGCCGGTGAGCTCGGCCGCGTTTTCGAACACGATCCGGCGCTGGTCGGCCTCGGGGAGGTGTCCGACCTCCGCGAAGATGTCCGAGGGGGCCTCGAGACCTTCTATGTGTGGGAAGTCGGAGCCGAACAACACACGGTCCACACCCATGTGATCTATGACCTCGTCGATGTCGTCCTCCCAGAACGGGTTGATCCAGACGTGCTGCTTGAACGTCTCGATCGGATCTTCCTGGAACCAGTTCTTGTAGCGGTCCTTCGACGAGGCGAGCATGCGGAAGACGTCGTGGAGGTAGGCCGCACCGTTCTCCACCGAGGCGACCCGCACTTCGGGGAACCGTTCGAAGACGCGGTCGAAGCACAGAGCTGTGAGCCAGTCACAGATCGCGCGCTCCAACTTCCAGACAGCCTGTGTCGGCCGGCTGCCGCCACCGAGGGTCTCCACCGACCCGCCGTCGGGATAACCGTTGGCGGTGTAGCCCGAGTTACCCACGTGTGCGATGACCACGATCCCAGCCTCGGATACCCGCGACCAGAACGGGTCGAACATCTTGTCGCCGGGGGACCTGGGTCCTTCTCGAGTGAGCACCGGCGCCGGAAGGGTGACAACGTTGCGGGCGCCCTTGTCGATGGCCCATTCGAGCTCGGCGCAGGCCCAGTCAGGATCGGCGAGCGTCATGTACGGGGCAGCAAATATCCGGTCCTTGTAGGCGAACCCCCAGTCCTCTTCGAGCCATCGGTTGAAGCCCTGGTGTATGGCGGTGACCGCTTCGATGTCGTGGCGGAGGGGCTTCTCGTAGTGCACCGCGGCGGTCGGGAACATCCAGCACGCGTCGACGCCCTGTTCGTCCATGAGGGCGATCCTGGCGTCGCGGTCCCGGTAGGCAGCCGGGAGAGGCTCGAGATTGGAGCGCATCAGCTCCATGAACGTCTTCCCGTCGGGGTTGCCCTTGTAGTACTCGCGCAGCACCCCGGGCTTGGAAATCGGGTCGAAGGTCGGATTCGGGACCTGGAAGTCGACCTTGCCGCGCACCATGTGGCGCTTGTGGCCGTTGTCGAGGGTCACCCATTGCACACCGCGGCGCTGCATGGCCTCGGGTACGTGGCGGCTGAACGCGTCGTGCGGCTCGTAGTAGTGGTTGTCGGCGTCGAACATCGGCATCGGGGAGGTCTTCATCAACGGGCTCCGATCGGCTTTTGTCGGTGGTGCAAACGACGTGGAGGCAACCGTACCAGCCTAATTGCACGCCTGTACTATTTCTTTTCGAACACTGCTTCTCTCATCGCAGCAGCGCGAGGGGATCGAGTTGCGAGGCCTGTGCGCCATGGCGCTGGGCCATGAGCGTGAATAGCTCGTCGCCCCTTTCGGTTCGTGCCGCCTGCATCGTCGCCACCGCCGTTATCAACAGTCCCCAGATGGAACCGAGTCGGTACTCGTCCCAGAACGTATGGCGATCTATTTCAACCCCGGCCGCCGCCATCGCCGCGAGGTAGCCGGCGAGGAGGTCCTCCTCGTGTTCGGCACGCTCGGTTGGATCGGCAATGCTGTCGGAGATCAGGTAGGCGACATCCGCGCCGGCCGGTCCCGGCCGGACGGTCTGCCAGTCGACCACGACTACCTCTGGTGATGCCGCGTCCCCGCGAAAGAGCAGGTTGTCGCCTCGCAGGTCCCCGTGGATGAGCGTCTCCGGGGTTCCGTTCCCGCGCGCCCACTTCGCCACGTGTGGGGCTACCGCCTCGAAGACCTCGATGACATCGTCGTCCAGTCCGTGACCCAGGCGATCGATCATCAGCTCCACAGCGGCTGAGTAGGCGATCTGGGCGAATTCGGCGAAGTCCTGACCCGCCGCCGCATCGCGGCCCGGCGCTCTCGCGGCGAGTGTCGGGTCACCGTAGTTCGGGGCGTGGAGTCGGGCGGCCTGAGCGATAGCCTCCTCCAGGTGACTGGTCTGGAGACCGGCGAACTGGTCGCCCGGCTCCGCTCCGACGATGTCCTCCATGAGGAGTGCGAACTCGAGATCATCGGGCCTGTATTCGGTTCGGTAACAGGCCGGTACCCGGCAACCGACCGTGGGGGCGATGTCGCTGTAGAACTGCAGCTCCGTGAGGTAGCCGCCGGTTGCGAACGCGAACGCGGCGACGTCCGGGTCCGCAGATGGAACCTTGACCACCGCGGAGGTGGGCCGATCCTCGGGGTGGTCCCAACGCAGGTCGATCCGTCCGTTGCGGGCCATCTGCCCGGTGCCGATCCAACCCGCGAATTCGATCTCGACGAGGGTCGCGCCGCCTGCCACGCCGCTCTGGTCCAGCGCAGCGGCAACCCAGTCGCGATCGATGAAGTCGGCGAGGCCATCGGTCATCGTCGGTAGCCGTCGAGCAGGCCCGTCAGTCCGGTCGGCTCATGGGGTCCGATCGCGAGCTGCTCCAGTACGCCGATGCCGGTTCGCTCGCCCATCCGGGCCTCGACGACGGTCTGCACGTGCAGGTTCGCCGGCTCGGTCTGGTCCAGCTCTGTGACAGATATCGACTCCCGCGCCACCTCCAGTTCTCCGTGGGCGCGGCCATGGCCCCACTCGGGGTGCAGGTACCCGAGCCCACGCATGTGGAAGGTGAAGTGACGGCGCAGATCGATCGTCTTCTCGCCTTCTTCGGGGTGCAGGAACGACAGTGATGCGTGGTCGATCTCGCGGCGCCCGGGTTGCCACTCGATCTCGTATCCGATGTCCCGGCACTCGATCAGCCCGGCCTGTTCCCATGGTTCGGTTCCCGCGGGTCGCGGCTCCACCATCAAGGCAGTCTCCAGCCAGCGTGAGCCGTCGGTGTGCTCGTGGAGCGCGAGGTGCGTGCAGCCATCCTCGAAGTGCAGCGGCGCCCACAACCAGAACGCCTGGAGTATCGGCAGACTCGACGTGAAGTTGTTCGGCGTGGACTCCCCCACGGGCCGAACGCCCCATGACCTGTCCTTGGTGCCCGGGACCCGCTGGCGTTCGACAACTGTCTCCTCGTCGTCGACCCGAACCACGCCCTCCCATGCGCCCCATTGGGTCATCCGCGTGTGATCGGTGAACAGGCGTCCGTCGGGGAGGACCTTGTGCTGCCTCGGTTCCTCGACCGCAACCGTGCGGGCATCGAAGACGAGGTCGGCTTCGATGTCGTGCTCGTTCGGTTCGACGACGAGGCGGATGCGCTGCATGGGCTCGAGGACCTCGATCCTCATGGGCCCGATGCTCGTCGAACGATCCAGCGGCATGCGTCCCGATGCGAACAGCGAGTGCTGCATGCCGTCGACCGCCAGGCAGAACGCACCGTCGATCACACCGCGATTGGGGTAGTGACCCATGGCCGCACCGATGTAGAAGCGACCATCACGATCATGACCGTTGAAGAAGTAGCGGTCGTAGTGGTTCGGATCACCGCTGGCCGTATGTCCGATCGGATCTGCTGAGGGGTGGATGGGGTAGTCATCGAAGGGCGTGAGCATTGATCTGTCTCCTACTCCAACAGCACGAACCGTCGAGCCGGGATCAGTTTTGAGCCTAGACTCAAATCTGATCGGAGGTGTTGTGGATTTCGAGACCATCCACTACGTGGCCGACGGCGGTGTCGCGACAATCACGCTCAATCGTCCCGAGCGCATGAATGCCATTTCGTGGCGCATGCTGCGCGAGCTCAGCGATGCCTTGCGGTTGGCCGACGGCGACGGAGCCGTGGGTGCGGTGGTGCTGACGGGAGCCGGCGACACCTTCTGTGCCGGCGCAGACATGGGTGGCGGGGAGAAGACCTTCGGTTCGGGTGACGCAGCCATCACGGTTGGGCCCGATCAGATGCACCCATGGCAGTGCCGCAAGCCGGTGATCGCAGCTATCAACGGCCACGCAATCGGGGGTGGGCTCACCTATCCGATGATGTGCGACGTCCGCCTGGTGGCCGAGAAAGCGAAGCTGGGTTTCGTGTTCGTGCGACGCGGTCTGATTCCCGAGCTGGGTTCGCACTCGATCCTGCCGGCCGTGGTCGGCCTGTCCAACGCCGCCGACCTCTTGCTGACCGGCCGGATCTTCCTCGGCACCGAGGCCGCCGAGTTGGGCCTCGCCTCACGCGCGCTCCCGGCGGACGAGGTCCTGCCTGCGGCGCTCGCAGTTGCACACGACATAGCGGACAACGCTTCGCCTGCCGCGGTCGCGATGTCCAAGTCATTGTTGTGGCAAGGGCTGGGCACCGGCGTGGCAACGATGCAGCAGCTCGAGGAGCAGCGTTTCTTCTGGGCTGCCGGCCAGCCCGATGCGGCAGAAGGTGTGACGGCCTTCCTGGAGCGTCGGCCGCCTGAGTGGTCGGTCGACCTGGACAGCATCCCGGACTTCGAAGGCGGTGACTGATGGGCATCTCCATGACCGACGAGGAGGCGTGGAACTTCATCGAGGGCGGACACACGGGGATCCTCACGACCCTTCGCCGAGATGGCTGGCCCGTGGCCCTGCCGGTCTGGTTCGTAGTCTCGGATCGCAGCATCTACATCGGAACCCCGGGTCAGACGACGAAGTTGAAGCGGATCGCCAATGACGAACGCGCGAGCTTCCTGGTCGAGCAAGGAAGCCGATGGGCCGAACTGGCGGCGGTACACCTACCGGTTCTGGCGCGAGTGCTGGACCCGGAGCTGGACACAGAGGAGATGAAACGTGCGCTGCGGCTCTTTGCCGAGAAGTACGCGTCCTTCCGTACCTCGGCCAAGAAGCTGCCTTCGGCCAGCACGAAGCACTACAGCTCACAGCGGGTGATCCGTCTCGATGCAGCCGGGCCACAGGTCAGCTGGGACAACGCCCGGCTCCGGCTCGACTAGCTCAGAACTTCGTGTAGCCCCCGTCCACGACGAGCTCGTCGCCGGTGTGGAATGTCAGGTCCCGCCTCGCCAGGTATGCGGCGACGTCACCGAACTCCGCCGGGTCGGCCCAACGTCGCACAGGCGTCCGCGAGATCGTGTTGTCGCGGAACTTCGCGTTCTCGCGACCCGCTGCCAACATGTCGGTGTCGACCCACCCCGGCAGCAGTGCGTTGACCCGGATGCCGTGACGGGCCAGTTCGACCGCCAATCCGCGGGTCAGGGCGACCAGCCCGGTCTTTGCGACCGAGTAGGACTGGTTCATCGGCGCACCCTGAAGTGCCGAGGTCGAGGACACGGCGACCAGCGATCCGCCGTCGCCGCGCTGCACCATGTGCCGCGCCGCCTCCTGGAACGTGACCATGACCCCATCCAGGTTGACCGCCATCGACCGACGCCATGTGTCGAGGTCGAGATCCACGAACGGGACGAAGCCCGGCGCGATTCCGGCGTTGGCGAAGCAGGAGTCGACGCGACCGAACCGTTCGACGGTTTCCGCGAAGGCTGCGCGAACCTCCTGGGGCGACCCGACATCACACCGCACAGCGCCGACCGTGCCACCCAATCCGGACAGTGACTCGACTGCTGCCTCGTTGCGCTCCTGGCGCCGGCCCCAGATGCAGACCGATGCCCCGGCGAGCGCGAGGCCACGTGCCATGCCGAGGCCGATACCGCTGTTGGCGCCGGTCACCAGGGCGACCTCGCCGTCGAGGGGTGGTGGGTGTTCGTTGGCCATTGTCAGCTCCCGGCAATGGGGGCGTGTGCGGTTGGCACCGACCCGAGATAGGCGGAGTCGAGATCGGGGTTTGCGGCGACTTCGTCGGCACCGCCTTGCATCACGACGTCGCCGTGCACGAGCACGATGGCCTGGTCTGCTGCATCCAGGGCCACGTTCACGTGCTGTTCCACCAGTACGACAGCCATTCCGGTGTTCGAGGCGAGGTCACGGATCGTGCTCACCAGCGACTGGACCACCAAAGGCGCCAGTCCCATGCTCATCTCGTCGATGAGGAGCACTCTGGGTTGCTGCACGAGCGCCCGGCCCAGTGCGAGCATCTGTTGTTCGCCGCCGGACAGCCTTCCGGCCTCGAGCTTCCGCTTGGCTCGAAGGCCGGGAAAGAGCTCGAAAACCTCCTCGATCGCCTGACCGCCGGTGCGGTCGGCGACTCGCAGGTTGTCCAGGGTCGAGAGGGTGGTGAAGAGTGCCCGGCTGTCCGGCACCAGCGTCACCCCGGCGCGGCTCATCCTGCGGGCGGAGCCTGTGGCCAACGTCTCGCCGGCGATGGATACCGAGCCGGAGATCGCTGGAAGCAATCCGGCGATCGTGGCCAGCAAGGTGGTCTTGCCCGCACCGTTGGGTCCGACGACGGCACAGATCTCCGATTCCCTCACGGAGACCTCGATGTCCCTAGCCACCACCAACCGCCCGTGACCCACGGTGAGTCGGGCTTCCAGCAGCGGACTCACGGCGAGGTCTCCACACTGCGTGATGTCCCAGTGCCTTGCAGCGACTTCGTCTTGGGAGTCCCCAGATACGCTGCGACGACCTCGGGTGACGATCGGATGTCCGAGGGTGTCCCGTGCGAGATCACCTGTCCGAAGTCGAGTACGTAAACCTCGTCGCAGACGGAGGTGACCAGTGCCACGTCGTGCTCGACGAGCAGGATCGTCGTGCCGCGTCGACTGACGGCCTCGAGGCGGCGCCCGAGCCAAACGCTCTCGCTCGTGGCGAGACCGGCAGCGGGTTCATCCAGGAGGAGCAACCCGGGATCGCCCGCAAGGGCGCGAGCGATCGAAACCAGCTGTCGCTGTCCCTGGCTGAGGTCGCCGACCAGCGTCTCTGCCAAGGAGGTGAGGCCGAGATCTGACAGCAGTCCCTCGACCCGCTGGCCCTCATCGTGATGGTCGCGGGTGATGTTCGCACCGACCAGCGTGTTCTCGGCGACAGTCAACTGGTCATAGAGGTCCAGACCCTGGAAGGTGCGGGCAATCCCCATACGTGCGCGCGTATGGGGTGCACCGATGAGCGGGGTGTCCTCGAAGAGCACCCTCCCCGTCGAAGGCGTGAGGCCTCCCAGCGCGTCGAGCAGCGTGGTCTTGCCCGCTCCGTTGGGGCCGATCAGCCCGGTGATGGAGCCGCGTCGTACTTGCAGGTCCACATCGGACAGCGCTGCGATGCCCGAGTAGCGGACCCCGAGGTGCGACACGTCCAGCAGCACCTCGTTCCCGGCGCCCGTGCGGACCGGGCGAACACCAGGTTCCGGTGTTGGGAGATCCTCCGACTCGGCCCGGATCGGACCGCTCGACCGGTTCGATCGGGGGGCTCGTCGTCCCCGTATCCGGGCCCAGGCGCCGCGGAGTGCTCCCGCGATTCCCTGGGGTTGCAGGATCACCACGAGGATGAGTACCACGGCGGTCACAACGCTGTACCAACTGCCGAGCGCCACGGATCTGTCGACCAACACGTAGAGCAGGCCCCCTGTTGCGAGCAGCCCCGTGATGAGTCCGCCCGCGATCGACGCGATACCCGACACATAGGCGGTCGCGAACAGCAGCAGGCCGCTGAGCACGTTGTAGGACTCGAAGGACACCCGGGTGTTCTTGTACGCCAGCAGCGCGCCGGCCAGCCCGGCGATGAACGCCCCGATCGCGAATCCTGCGAGCTTCGTGCGTACTACGTCCACACCTGCAGCCGCAGCTGATCTCTCATTGGTACGCACCGCCAGCAGGTTGTGGCCCAGCCGGCTGGTGCGTAGGCGCGCGACCGAGACTGCGATCGCAACGAGCACCACGAGGCACAACACACCGAAGGCGGGCCGGGGGAATTCGGCGCCGCTGCCGATCCCCAGGTTCAGCCCGAACAGCGTTGGGTGGCTCCACCGTCTTGCCGTCCGCCCCTCCGGCGAACTGCGGGTTGCGGAACCACACCCCCTCGAGGGCCACGGCCAGCATCAGGGTCACGACCGCGACGAACATGCCTCGCACCCGGAGTGCGGGCAGACCGATCGCGACTCCGACTGCGGTGGCACAGAGCGCGGCGAGAAGCGGCGCGAAGGGAAAGGGGATTCCCCAGTCGGTGGTGAACGTGGAGAGGAGGAAGCCGGCGACCCCACCGATGGAGAGCTGGGCGAGCGAGATCTGTCCCAGGTATCCCGTGACCACCACGAGCGACAGCCCGAACATCGCCATGATGAATGTGGCGAACAACGCCGAGCGGTAGCTCCCCTCGAGTACGAAAACCGCAGCGAGCGCCAAGGGCACCAGCACGAGAGTCGGCACCACGATCGACCTGGGCGCACGGTTGGAATCGACGAAGGCGCTGCGAAGTGCACCTCGCTCGGGTATCCGGGGGCTGCGAGCCACGAGGAAGACAAGAACCAACACCAACGGCACCAGCTCGCCGGCCCCGCTGTCGGGCATCCAGTCATAGGTGCTCTGTAGGTACACGATCTCGGACTGGAGCATTCCGATCGCAAGGCCCGCCAGAACCGCAGGGATCATGCGAGTGAATCGACCTATCACCGCAGCCGCCATGGCCGGTACGACGAAGAGCGTGTAGGTGCTCGCGGTGAGCGGTGTCAGCGGCGATATCAGAACCCCCGCCACCGCCACGATGGCACCGCTCAGCGCCCAGTTGGCAGCGCTGACGCGGGTCGGGGAGAGACCGCTGACAAGCGCTCCGACCTCGGTCTCCCACGTCGCACGGGTGCGGAGTCCGAACGACGTATAGCGGTCAATCCCGGTGAGCAGCAGTGCCATGCCGAGAACGGTCAGCGCGAGGTAGAGCCGATCGGTGGTGACGAAGCTTCCGGCGGCCTCTATCCGGCCACTCGGGAAGATCGGGCCACCGAGCGCGGGGCCCCCGACAGCGCGCTCTATCACCAGCCCACTGAGCAGGATCATGACCCCTAGTGACGCGACTGTCTTCGCGAGTCCGCTGCGCCTGCGCAACGGTCGGAAGACCACGAAGTAGAGAACCAGCCCCAGGGCCGACGAGAGAACCATGGTGAGGCCCAGGGCGGGCCAGAATCCCCAGGGTCCTCCCACCTCGAATGTGTTCGGTAGCAGCGGCAACAGCACGAGGAACGCGCCCTGCCGGAGGAACACATAGGTCTCGGCCGCCTGAAGCGCCATCGCGCCGGTGGCGAAGTTCAGAACTCCCGAGCTGCGGTAGACGACGACGATCGCCACTGCGAGCGCCGCGTACACCGCCCCGTTCCCGAGACCGAGAAGGAGGAAGTTGACATGCTCGCTCACGACCGGCGGCTCAACCCGCCAGCGCCGTCTCGAACAGGTCGGTGGGGTCGAAGAATTGCGACTCCGTGACTTTGCCGCTCGCGTCGAGTCGGACGATGTGTCCCTGCACCGAGCAAAGAGAACTCGCAAGCGCGAGGATCGGCTCACCGCAGTCGAAGGTGGTGGGCTCACCGAGGAACAGTGGCTGGACGCCCGCTGACTCGAGTCCGGCCGCAATGGCGTCAGCGGTCGGTTCACCGATCCCTGACAGTGCTCCGGCCATCGACATCAGTGCCGAGGTGCCCACGGCGAACTGTCCCGCCTCCACCGGTTGGTGAGACACAGAACTGTCGGGCGAATAGGTCTCCAGCATCGCAGCGAACAGCTCGGCGTCGTCGCCTCCATTGGTCAATGACGTCGCCACGTACATGCCGTCATAGATGTCGGGGATCGACTGGGCGATGTCGTCGGTTATGCAGGTGGTCTGAACATAGAGGGGGGTGTCGAGTCCGAGAGTCCGGTAGGCCTGGAGGGCGGACGCACAGATCGCACTGTCGCCGCTGATCAGGATTGCGTCGCCCGTGGCGGTCGACAGCTGTGCGGTGAGGTCCGGCACGCCGAGCGGTGCGGGGATGATCTGCTGTTTGATTCCTACGGCCCCGAACAGCGGATCCCCGACAGCGGCTGCCACTCCGGTGATCTGCGGGACGTCGATCAGTACGTGCGACACGGTGCCGTAGCCGCGCTCTTTCGCATCCATCGCGACCGAACCCAGAGCGGCGATCCCGCCACCGGCGATCGAGAACGCTCCGTCGGTGGCGAGCTCCTCGAACGATGTGGCTGCGAAGGACACGTAGGGGATTCCCGCTCCGGTGATGATCGGTACGGCTGACCCTCCGTTGGAGGTGACAGGGAGCAGAGCCGCGGTCACCTCCTGCTCCACGAACTGGTTTGCGCAGTCGATGGCTGTTTCGGGCAGCGCCCCCATATCGCAGGTGACGAGCTCGATCGGCCTGCCTCCCAGCCCCCGCCGGTACTCGTTCTGGTACTTGACGGCCAGTTCCGCTCCGTCAAGCAACTCCTGGGCGCCGGATGCCTGGCCCTCAGCATCGAACCCGGCGCCGAATCCGATCACCACCGGCTCGCCGGAAGCCGGATCCGGTTCACCCAGCACTGACAGGTCGATTGGCGTCGAGTCGCCCGGGTCTCCCCCAGCAGAGCCGGATCCGGAGTCGCCTCCGCCGTCCTCCGAGGAACACGCGGTCAGGCCTGCCGCAAGCGCGAGACCTGCGAGGACCAGGACCGCTCCGTCCCGAAATCTCCGTGCGGATCGCTCACGGGGGGCCGGTAGGTCTGGTGCGGTCGTTCGGTCCATCTTGCCCCCCGGCAATCGTCACCTCGCGGTGAGGCGTTATCAGAGATTTGAGCGTATGCTCAAAACTGATCTCGGGCAACACCCTTGATAGAAACACCGAACCCGATTGAGATCAGCGAACGAGGTGACAAGTGTCCGATGAGCGCAGGCCAACCAAGTCTGACCGCACCCGTGCGGCGATCCTCGACGCGGCGGAGGATCTCTTCTCGGAGCTGGGTTTCGACGGTGCCTCCCTCGATGCCATCGGTGAGAAGGCGGGGATCCAGGGCACGGCGATCCTCTACCACTTCTCCTCCAAGCGAGTTCTCTACGAAGCGACGCTCGACCGGATCTTCACCCCACTTCTGGCAGAGACGAGCAAACTGCTCGACTCGGCCGGCGACGTCGATGCCGGTCTCGAAGCAGCGGTAGAGGCGATCGTGGCCTATGCCGCGGAGCACCCCAACGCACCCCGCCTACTGCTACGCGAGACCGCTTCCGCCAGCGGCGGTGCACGCGAGATCATCGAAGCCAGAGCGGCAGCCAATACAACCGGGTTCATGGAAGCGTTCGCGTCCCGGTCCAAGGACCACGGCATCGACCCGGTGATGGTTGCGAACATCATCGTGGGCGCCGTGTCCTTCTACTTCGTTGGTCCTCCCGTTCTGGCTGGGTCGGGTGAATACAATCCGAGGGATCCGAGCCTGGTTGCAGCGTTCAGCGCGACCATGCGCGACCTGACTCGATCCCTGCTTCACCTCGATTGGAGCCCAGCCGAAGACACAGGCTGATTCCCTCAGGCCAGTCGGCAAAGAATCGGGGCATGCTTGACCCCGCTCACGAAGTGGCCCGCGGTCCAGGTCGCCTGCCTCGCCGGCTCGATGGATTCGACGGTGCCGGCCAGGCCGGCCAGCACCGAGGTGATCTCCATCTGGGCCAACCGGGCACCCAGGCAATAGTGCGGTCCATGGCCCCACCCGACCTGGTGGGGCGCGTTGGGTCTTCCGACATCGAGTCGATCCGGATCCGTGAACACCGACTCGTCGCGGTTGGCACTCGGATACGAGAGCAGGACGCGGTCGCCCGGGTTGAACCGGTGGCCCGAAACCTCGACCTCGCGCTGGGTGAGTCGCGTGAAGTGCCTGACCGGACTCGTGAAGCGGACCACTTCGTGCGCAGCGTTCTCGGCGAGACCGGGATCGTCCCGCAGACGCTGGAACTCTTCCGGCGATCGGCTGAGGGCCTCGACACCGCCGGACATCGCAAAGGAGGTCGTGTCATGGCCCGCTGAGGCCAGCACAGCGAAAAGCCCCATCATCGCGAGCATGTCGAGCGGCTGGTCGTCGACAGTGGCATTCGCTATCGCGGACGTGAGGTCGTCGGTCGGGTTGGCCTGGCGATCAGCGATGAGATCGGTGAAATAGGCAGCCATCTCGGCCAGTGCCTCGAAGGGGGTGCCCGATCCCAGCTCGGGGTCTGCGGCACTGAACATCTCCTGGGTGAGCTTGAGCATGAGTGGTTCATCTGCGCGTGGCACCCCGAGCATTTCCATGATCACCCGCAGTGGCAGTGGCAAGGCGATATCGGTGGCGAAGTCCATTTCGCCACCGCCTGCCTTCAGCTCGGCCATGGCTTCGGAGACCAGAGCGTCCACTGCGATCTGGAGGCGCCGGATGGCGGACGGTTTGAACCAGTCCACGACCACCTTGCGGTACTTGGCGTGCTCCTCGCCGTCCATGGACAACAGGGTCTTGATCTCGAAGGGCAGGTCCTCCTGCATCTCGCTGTAGGCGCCGCGTCCTCTACCGAGGAACGCGGCGTCCTCGGTGTTGGGGAAGACCTCCGGCTGGCGGCTCACCTCGAGGAGGGCCGGATGTTGGACCACGGCCCAGAAGTCGCCGTAGTACTGGTCGGAGAACTTGTGTACGGCCCCCTCGCGACGCAACTGCGCTGCCTCGCTGTGCCAGGTGTTCATGTCGGTGAAGTTTCGGGACGCGGTGAAGAGCCGGTCGGCGTTGAAGTCGGTGATCGCGTGGCTTGTTGCGCTCATGTCGCGCTCCTTCTTGTTCGACCGACCGCGTTCCACCTGCGAACGGTCCACGTGTCGCGGATATCCCCCTGAACAAGTTTTGAGTCTACACTCAAAACTATGACGGATGCCTTCATCATCGACGCCTGCCGCACACCGAGGGGAATCGGAAAGCGCGGGAAGGGCTCGCTCGCCCACCTGCACCCCCAACACCTGGGAGCGACGGTGCTGCGGGCACTCGCCGAACGCAACGGCATCGACACAGCAGACGTCGACGACATCGTCTGGGGCACCAGTGCCCAGGTAGGAGAACAAGGCGGCGACCTGGGGCGGATGGCCGCACTCGATGCGGGCTGGGACGTGAGGGCGAGCGGCGTCACGCTCGACCGCTTCTGCGGATCCGGGATCACGGCCGCCAACTTCGCCGCCAACGGGGTGATGGCAGGAATGGAGGACCTCGTAGTGGCCGGCGGCACCGAGATGATGTCAATGCCCCACAAGGGGATGTTGCCCATCGGCGCCAACAACGAACACCTGCAGGACCTGCACCCACAACCTCACCAAGGAGTGTGCGCAGACACCATCGCCACGATCGAGGGGATCACACGCCGGGCACTCGACGAACACGCCGCCGAGTCACAGGCCAGAGCAGCCGTCGCAATAGAGGAGGGCCGCTTCGAACGAAGCCTCGTCCCCGTACTGAACCCGGACGGCACCGTGGCGCTCGACCACGAGGAGTTCCCGCGGCCGGGCACGACCGCCGAGTCGCTCTCATCGTTGCCGCCCAGTTTCGAGCTGGTTGCGGACTACCGCCACGAGGACAACCCGACCTACCGGGAGCTCGTCGCCCGGAAGTTCCCGGACGTCGAGATCAACCACGTACACCATGCCGGCAACTCATCGGGCGTGGTGGACGGCGCGGCTGCGATCCTGATGGCCAGCGGCGAGTTCGCAAGGGCGAACGGACTCACCCCGCGAGCCCGGGTTGTCGCCACCGCGACTTTGGGAGACGACCCAACGCTGATGTTGAATGCACCGGTCCCGGCGGCACGCAAGGTGCTCGATCGTGCTGGCATGTCGATCGACGACGTAGACCTGTTCGAGGTCAACGAGGCCTTCGCCGTGGTCTCCGAGAAGTTCATGCGGGACCTGGAGCTGGACCGCGAGAAGGTCAACGTGAACGGCGGCGCCATGGCACTTGGCCACCCGATCGGGGCGACCGGCGCGATCCTCATCGGAACGCTTCTCGACGAACTGGAACGCCGTGACGCGCAGGTCGGCCTCGCCACCATGTGCACCGGCGGGGGAATGGCACCCGCAATAGTCATCCAACGGATGTGACCTCCAGACTCCGTCCCGGGAGCCACAGCCTTCGGAGTCGCCATGGTCGACCACGCGCCGGTTCTGGCCGAAGTGCTGATCGAGCAGTGCGAGAATGCTCGGCATGGATCGCCTACCCTTTCCCGCTGCTCGCGCTCGGCGCTGTGGCTGGTGCGCTGCGGGTTTGATCCTCCGGTTCTGGTAGTCGGCACCGGGTGCACCCCCGAGCAGTTCCAACGATGGTGGACAGGCCGCGGCAACGCACCTATGACCGAACCCGAACTGAGCGAGGCCGCTGCCGGAGCGACACGGTTCTGGGCAGAGGTGTCACGAAGCAACCGGTTCACCGCGACCGTGGAACCGATCGACGGCGCTCTGGTCGCGCGCATGACTCCGACCTCCTGGAGACCTGGATGCCCCGTGCCGCTCCGGGATCTGCGGCACGTACGGGTGAGCCACATGGATTTCGCCGACAGTGAGCGCACCGGCGAACTCGTCGTGCACTCCGACTCGGTCGCGACAGTGCTGGCAGCGTTCGAATACCTCTGGGACGAGTCCTTCCCGATCGCCTCGATGCGACTGGTCGATGACTTCGGCGGCATCAACGAAGCCTCGATGGACGCGAACAACACCTCTGCGTTCAACTGTCGCCGCATCGCTGGGAGCGCCCGGTTGTCACAGCATTCCTACGGTCGTGCGATCGACATCAACCCCGTGCAGAACCCGTACGTGGCCGGCCAGGTCATACTTCCCCGAGCAGGTGCGGCGTACCTCGAGCGTGCCCGGGTGCGCCCGGGCACGCTCGTGGCGGGGTCTGCACCGGTACGGGTGTTCGAGTTCCTCGGTTGGGGCTGGGGTGGCAGATGGTCGAACTCCAAGGACTACCAGCACGTCTCGGCGAACGGCCGTTGACCGCAGCACAGTCGGCCAGTTGTCCTGGAGCGAAGATCGCACCGTCACCTCCGGCTGCACCGAATGGGCCGCTGCACTTGCTACGAGCGACGCGCGTATCGAGCGCTTCACCCGTACGATCCTCGACCGGTTGGGCTGACGGGTCGCTCGAGATTCATGGTCGTCGGTGGTGAGGCGCGTCGGCGAGGTCACCGAATCGTGGCCGCGGCGGCTCCGCGCTCAGGAGAGCAGTCAACGCCCGAAACTGGTCTCAGCACCACGAGTTGCCGAGGCTCGGCGGGAGTGTGTAGGGCTCCGCAGCGGACATGTCGACGTGGTGGCCGACATCTGCCAGGGCCGCCACGGTCAGCGCCGAGAGGGGGTGGGTGCCGACGTTCGCTTCCAGGTAGCAGGTCATCAACTCGGGTTGGAACAACCGCTCGTCCCAGTGGCCGGCTCCGCTTCCAGGCTCGACCGGCACGGGACCTGCGCCGCCTAGGGCCGAGTACTCCGCGATGGCCCTGGGACCCGTGAAGTAGGGAGCGTCGGTTCCGGGATTGGGCACCAGGGTGTTCCATGTGAAGCCCGCAAAACCGAGCGTGTGGCCTATCTCGTGAGCGACCAGGTCAGTGAGGTGACCATTCGCGTGAAACCAGGCGATCGACGGTTCGTTCAGTTGTATCAACGCGAGTCTCGCCAGCAGGTCCGGGCCGGTGACGCAGGGGTACGCCATGCCGAACGCTCCGACGTCCGGTTCGACCTGGACGAAGATGGCAATGTCGTCGACTACGTCGTCGAACTCGGGCGATTCGCTACCGCAGGAACCGGCGTCGCTCAGCACCGACATATCTGGGACCCCCGTGGCCAACACCGACTCCCAGAGGGCGACCGCCTCGTCAATGGCTTCCTCGACCCTCCAGTCGAACGATGTCGTCTGGACCACCTCGATGTCGTAGGGCTCGGTCGGACCTGCGGCAACCGAGTAGGAAGCCGTGGCAGTCACCGGCGGATGTGTCGCATCAAAGACCTCGAGAGTGGCTTCATGGTCGCCTTCGCCGGCGGGAATATTTCGGCTGCCGGTAGGCTGGCAGGGCGACATCGTCACCTCCCAGTTTCCGTCGCCGTCGCCGTCGATACGGCAGGTGAGGTCGTCGCCGTTGATGTCCCGCACCGCCCAAGCGAAGGGTACGAGTGCCGGGTCTGTGAAGGGCGCCCCTGCAATCGTGAAACTGTCGACCACAGGCGGTGTCGGAGGCGCCGGGGGTGGCACGCAACCACCCAGCAGTATGATCGCGGCCCCCGCCGCCACGACCGGACCGAATACGCGAATTCCCTGTCGCATGTGTGCCTCCTCGGAGCTTTCTGTCGCTGGGCACATCCTATTCTGATTCGAGAGGTACTTGCGGTAGCAAATATCTACGCTCGGCCTCGTCGATTCGGTCGTGAACGGCGCAACCCATCATTCCGGAGCTTCTTCACCACGAACGTGTTGCCGGATGCCACCTCGGAACACGTGCGCTGGTTCAACTCCAGCTGCCGGTCGCGATTCACAGGTCACGGGCGCGCGATGCAGACCTCGTGTCGCTTCGGCTCAGTGGGCGAGTAGCGCCTGCTTCCAGGACCTGAATGAGTCATGGTCCTCCCCGTCGGGCCCGCGACCGCCGGTTCGACCGTTGACCTTCAGGTCGAAGGCGTGGGCGACCGAGAGATCGTTCTCGTCCAGCGCCAGGTACCGCGCTGGCCCACGTGAAGGACCTGCGCGCCAGAGAAGCCAGGACCCGATTCGACGCTTGAACATGGCTTCTGGCTCCGCGATGTCCTCGCCGAGCGCGAGGAGGTTCTCCGGCGCCTCCAGCCATGCGGTGGCTGGGATGTTGCGATCCCTGGTGGGGGTCGGTGGCAGGTCCTCGGTGTGCACCGGCGTGGGATCGACCGGTCGGTCGTCTGCGGGAAGCGGCCGATCGGATTGGGTCACCCCGTCTTCCTAGTCGATCGCGAAGGGATCCGCGGGTAGCCGGCGCCTGGCTCGTGGCGCTCAGAAGCGACCTTGACGCGGATCCCACCGACAGATCCATCCTCGAATCCACAACGCTCTCCGGCAATACGATCGTCTGGGCACATGCCACCCGGGGGTTCGCGGACATGACCGAGATTGCACTGAACGGGGACCGTCGATGGCGTCTGGCGCTGGTGACCGCGTGTTGCGTTTCGCTTCTCGCCTCCGGCTGTTCCTCGAATGACTCGGACGGCTCTGGTGAACAAGACGGGACACCCACGACCACGGAGGCATCCTCATCCACTGGGCCAGGGGATGCCGAGCTCAGCGTTCAGTGGATGGAAGGATTCGACGCCGAGGGCACCCCCGAGGAGTACAACAAGGTCGGGGTCCTCGCGGTGGGTGACACCCAGGCACCGAATGTGCTGGTCCTGGAACCGGGTACTTCCTCGAGTGCCGCGTACTTCGTGCCGCTGGCCCAGGACATCGTCGATGCGATGCCCGACTGGCAGGTCTGGGCCATCGAACGACGACAGAACCTGCTCGAGGACCACTCGAAACTCGACAGCTTCGATGCGGGCGAGATCGACAATCAGGAACTCTTCGACTACTACCTCGGCTACCTGAACGACCCCACCATCACCGACCACTACGAGAACATCCCTGACGACACCGTCGAGTTCGCGAAGCAATGGGGTCTGGAAGTGGCCGTGGAGGACGCCCGGATCGTCATCGACGCCGCTGCCGACAAGGGCGGCAAGGTCGTGCTCGGGGGCCACTCACTCGGTGGGTCTGTCACCACCGCCTTCGCCACCTGGGACTTCGACGGAAGCCCCGGTGCGGAACAGCTCGACGGCCTCGTCTACATCGACGGCGGCAGCCGGGCGACAGCGGTCACTGTGGAGGAGGCAACCACCGCTCTGGATGAACTCGACTCACCGCAGGCTTCGCCATGGCTGTCCTTCGGTGGCATCGCGGCGCCCTTTGCCGGACTGTTCATGGCCACTGGCTCCTCGGCCGCGCTACTCGACCCCGATGCCCCATCGTTGGGACCTGCCTCGGGACTGCTCCCCGAGGAGATCGTTCCACCGGTGCCCTCGACCAATGTGGGCCAGTTCGGCTACGCCCTCGATGTCGGCACCTCACCCGAGAACCTCGCCGCCGCGCAGGCACACCTGGGCGCGGGCATCACCGACGACGGCGGTTGGGACAGCACGGGTGCCATCACCCCCATCGAGCGCTACGCGACGATGTTCTCCGGAGCCGGGATAGACGACTCCGACGGCACGGAGTGGTACTTCCCGCAGCGCCTCACCAACGACACCGGAGTCATCGCCAACGGCAACGAGAACCCGGCCCAGGAGGTGCTGGGAGTCCGATCGACCCTCGGTGATCAGCTTCCCGAGGACCTGTACATCTACGCGTTCGGCGCCAGCCTCGGTGGCGAGCAGGTCACCGCCAGCGCCCAGGCACTGGCTGAGCAATCCGGCATCCCCGAAAGCAACTTGACGCTGATTGCCAGTGCCGACACCTACGCACACAACGACCCCGCCGGAGCCGCACCGGACAACGAGTTCCTCGACGCTCTCCTGCCGTTCCTCGAGCAGGTCGCCGCTTCCTGACCGGATAGGTCCACAATGCCACCCGGAGGCTTGCAGAGGCCACCGCGTGGGTCTGCAAGTAGCCACGACCGGTCGCGGTAATGGCAGCCCTGCCTGAGGGTGCCGAATACTCGTCCGCCGTGCAATCTGGATGCTTGGGGCTTCGGCCGAGGCGATAGCTTCTGGCGTTCGTGACCCTGTCCTCTGCGATGGCGCGCCTCGTTCTACCGCTGGTACAACACCTACCGGCTCCCCGACCACCTCGGAGCGACCCACCACCCCTCACTCAGGCCGCCTGAGTCCCGTAATTCGAAACACGAGCGTTCTTGCCGCGCGCCCACACCCGCTCGATATCCCCCAACAGGCCCGAACCGGCCAGGCAAACGAAGTTTCCTGCCCTCGCGTCCCAACCGGGGCACCCAGTACCATTCGATGCGAATCCGGCAACAAACTGACGAGGGTTTTCTCCCAGCTTTCGCGCCGGCCCCGCCCACGTAGCTCAGGGGATAGAGCATCGGTTTCCTAAACCGTGTGTCGCAGGTTCGAATCCTGCCGTGGGCACGTTTGTGATGTCGCGAGACATCGGCCAGGACCGAACCTGCGTTGCGGGTCCGGTCCTGGCCATTCTTGGGGTTGGTGGCCGCGGGTTGGGTCAAGGGGTGAGGTGGCGGAGGAATTCGCCGGTTTGGGTGGCGATGATCCTGATGTGGGGTTGTCGATGAGTAGAACGACGTTGGTTGCGGGGTGATCAATCCGGCGTCATGGACCCGGCGACGGATCGCGGAGACCGACACCGTCACACCCTGGCGTCACTCGAGATGCCAACGGATCGTCTCCTCTCCAGCATCGAGGCTCTCAGCCACCAGCTCGCAGCGGAGCGGAGCGCCGTGCGTCTCACGAAGGATGAATGGCTGTGGGCCCTTGGCTCCAGTCCATGGCACAGACCCACCGGCGAGAAGCTCGAACAGAACTCTGGCGCTTGGCCCAAGAGATCCTGAGCCTCGGCCTGAGCGTCGTCCTCGACTTCGGGCTCTGGGCGCGGGTCGAACGTGACGAGATGCGAACGGTGGCTCGTGGGCTTGGGGTCAGCGTCGAGCTGCACTACCTCGAAGTGCCTGCCGAGGAGCTCTGGCGGCGCATCGAGGTACGGAACTCAGCGCCACTCTGGGACAACAAACCAATCAGTCGCGCGACCTCGACGAGTAGGTGGGCATCTTCGAGGCTCCTGATGCTGCGGAGTTGGCGCTGTTCGACCCTCCTTCACGTTGAGCTGCTGCTGTTCAGGCAACCTGACCCACACCGAACATGTCACCGGATCATGCGGCAGTTCTCACAGCCAGAGCTGGCCCGCGATCTGAATGGCCGTTGCCCGCCAGAACGCCCTTCTTTGATCCACCTGCGCGTGTCGAGACCTTGTAATTGCTGTCTAACATGGTACCTTGTAATACATGAGTGGCGAGCGAGCGCTCGGTGAGCAGCTACGAAAAGGGGTTCTCGAGTACTGCGTGCTGGCCATGCTCACGCAAGAAGAGATGTACGGGTTTCAGCTCGTGCGTACCCTCGGCGACACCGACGGACTGGTCACGAGCGAGGGGACGATCTACCCGCTACTCGCGCGCCTCAAGAAGGAGGGCCAAGTGACTACCAGATGGAGAGAGTCCGAAGAGGGGCCGCCTCGGAAGTACTACGCGATCGCCAACCCGGGCAGGGTCGCATTGGAGACGTTCCGCGACGAGTGGCGCCGCTTCAGCGACGCAGTCGATTCAATCGTCAAGACAGGAGCCACGTGATGACGAACCAACCGCGACCTCCAGTGGTCGACGAGTACCTTGCCGAGCTGGAGCGAGCCGCTGAGCGCTTGCCACACGACCGTCGGCAGGAACTGCTCGCCGATCTGACAGCACATGTCGACGCCGGCACCACTGAGTCCGAGTCGGAAGCCGACCTCCGCAACATGCTCGACGCGCTCGGCACGCCAGCTGACATCGTCGCTGCGAGTCTCCCAGACCAAATCGTCCAACCGGACACAGTTCCCACCGGACGGCTGGCACTGACGTTCGGGATTCTCGCACTCGTGTTAGTTCCACTCCCGCTTCTGGGACTGTTCTCGATTCCGATGGGGATCACAGCCATCCTCCTCGGCCTCCGAGCACGCGGTCGGCTCCGCTCAGCCGGCCTTTCAACGTCGCCCGCGACCGCCGGCGTCGTCGCCGGATCGCTCGCGATCCTGATCCCGGCCCTGCTCATCACATTCACGTTCCTCGGTCGCACCGGCAACACACCCGAGCCGGCACCGCCCACACCTACCCCGGTATTCGGTACCGACAACAACCGGCTGAGGACCCGCATGCCCTACAAGGGCGGCAGTCGTTCGTGGCGTCCCTACCTGGCATGTAAGCCGGCCGCACTCACCGTCGCTCATCGGTTTGGCCGGGTGTCCCACATCGCCGGGCTTGAGCAGGTGCTCCTCAGGGCGGTACGGCCGGCACTGTCTCTAGCCGGCATTAGGCGTCGTTGTGCGTCTCGCTTGGGCGAACGTCCACCAGCCGATCGCGCCACCGCTGAACGGCGGCGGCGGAGTAGGCAGAGGCTCCTCGTCCGACAAGTTGTGACCCGTCGGACCGCGAGATCACGATCGTCGTGACCCCGCCCGAGATGTTGTCGCTGCGTCCCGCTGTGATGTCGGCGATCGAGTTCCACGGTACGTGGTAGTCCCGGCCAAGGTTCCGCACGACGATGCCCGCCCTTGTCGCCGTGACACCCATCCGCACGATTCGCCACGTGGCGATGCCACATGCAGCCACACACGCCATCACCCAGACGATCCTGGGAGCGGTGGCCCTGGTCGGGATCGAGATGACGACAGCCAGTACGAACAGCATTGGGATGATCAAGAGCAGGTTCGACCGGCCGCGCACCGTGACTCGCTCGTCCGCGTCCGCTTCGACACTCGTGCCGGACATGAGACCAGTGTACGGGGGTCCGACGAACGAAGGTGATGGGCCGCTACGTACCGGGCGCGTCGTCGAAGGTCCATGTTCTCACCTCTGGGGGCACGACCGCGGCTCGACCGATCAGAACGCCTGACCGACAAACATCACACGGCGGTCGAGCCACCCAGAGCCGCCTCCGGTACCGGCACCGGAGTTGTCCCATGATCTGTCCAATGAAACCCTCTGCACTCCCCGTCACGGTTGACGACGTCGAATCCCAGGAGCCTTATCGAACAAGGCTTCCCGCCACTCCACAGCACCAGACACACGGCTCCGGTCGCATTCCCAAACCGTGTGCCGCAATTTCGAATCCCGCCGTGGGCACATTCGTGTTGCGTCGCACCGTCCTGGTGGATGAGAGCTAAGTTTCCGCCTGTTCACAGCTATACGAAGGGCGACCGATCTCATGACGACACTCACCTCCGAAACCTTGTTCTCCGTCCGCGGCAAGGTCGCACTCATCACAGGCGGGTCGCGGGGCATCGGTGAGATGATGGCCGCGGGATTCGTCGCGAACGGAGCAAGGGTCTACATCAGTTCGCGGAAGGCCGAGGCTTGCAACGCGACCGCAGAACGGCTCGCGGCTGAGTACGACGGCGAATGCCACTCGATCCCTGCCGATGTCGCCGAGATCGACGGGATCGAAGCACTTGTCGCCCAGCTGACCGAGCGCGA
The DNA here is from genome assembly GCA_963805905.1 of uncultured Microthrixaceae bacterium. GTDB lineage: Bacteria > Actinomycetota > Acidimicrobiia > Acidimicrobiales > Microtrichaceae > JAMLGJ01. The sequence goes on along the minus strand of CAWDVV010000001.1, from coordinate 2,183 downwards.
GTCCCATCTCGATGTGCTCATCAACAACGCGGGTGTGTCCTGGGGTGCTCCGCTCGACGAGTTCCCCGAGATCGGTTGGGACAAGGTGATGGATACCAATGTGAAGGGCATGTTCTTCCTCACCCAGCGATTGCTTCCATTGCTCGAGGCGAACGCCACGAACGATGATCCCTCGCGGGTCATCAACATCGGCTCGATCGACGGGATCAAGACACCGACGTTCGACACGGTCTCATACGGTCCATCCAAGGCCGCGGTCCATGCTCTGACCAGGCAGCTCGCGAGCAAGCTCGTGGAGCGGAACATCCTGGTGAACGCGATCGCGCCGGGACCCTTCCCCACCTGGATGTTGAGCACCGGTGTCGGAACCGGCGGCGATGTGGAAGGGACCGACTGGGACGCGCTCGGCAGGACGTTGGGCCGTGGACGCATCGGCACCCCCGAGGACATCGCAGGCCTGGCCATATTTCTGGCTTCTCGGGCGGGTGCGTTCACGGTGGGCGAGGTGATCACCTGCGACGGTGGAATGGTCGTTTCCTGATACTCCGTGTGAGTTCGCCCGGTGCGCCGGAACATCCCGAGCTTCTCCACCCTCCGAGAACCTGCAGGGATACGGTGGGTCAGTGGACGATGCCGAACGACGCAGCAGAATGGTCGACCGTGATATCGCAGCGCGCGGGATAAGCGACGAGCGCGTGCTCTCTGCGATGAGATCGGTGCCCCGGGAGGACTTCGTGGCACAACGGCGACGAGACAACGCATACGAGGACCACCCACTACCGATCGGGGCAGGTCAGACGATCTCCCAGCCCTACATCGTGGCGCTCATGGCCGAAGCAGCTCACCTCGGTCCCGAGGACAGGGTGCTCGAAATCGGAACCGGATCAGGGTACGGCGCCGCTGTGCTCTCTCGGATCGCTGCCGAGGTCCATACCGTCGAGCGGATCCCCGAACTCGTGGATTCGGCAAGAGCGAAACTGGAGGGGTACACCAACGTGTCGGTCCACGCGGGTGATGGAACCGGTGGTTGGGCCGAGGCCGGCCCGTACGACGCAATCGTGGTCACGGCTGCCGCCCCGGAGATTCCCCCGGCACTGGTCAGCCAACTCGGACAGGGTGGCCACCTGGTGATCCCTGTCGGGCTGCAGCACGGCGTCCAGCGACTGAAGTGCGTCGAACGCGACGGGGAGGATCTACGCACCAGTGACCTGGGCGCAGTCGCGTTCGTTCCCCTGGTCAGCGACCCCTCGTTCTGAGCGCTGTGGCGGTGACCTGTCCACCGCCACAGCGCTCAGAACGAGTCGTCGGGGGCGTACCACTCGGGGTCGTCACGCACCGGGCGCCGCATCAGGACCCATATCCCGAGCACCGCGCCCAGCGATGCCGAGAGTGCACCGGCCATGAACAGCCAGCGTTGGTACGCCGGTGAGTCCGTGGCGCATCGCAATGTGGTGCGCGCCTGGTCCTCGAATTCACCGATGGGCATCGGGGCATCCCCAGTGGTGGCGAACCCGGCCTCGAGTTCCTCGGGTGCGAAGCGTACGAGAGTCGATGCGCAGCCGAACGACGCATCCAACACCCAGAGGCCCTTCTGGGGCTTCTCCGCCAGCTCGATGCGGGTGCTGAAGCCATCCGGTTCGGATCCGAGCACGACGGTCCTCGGTGCTGCATCGGGATCGTCGCGATACACGATCCATGATCCTGCGGTGGCCTGAGCCGAGTTCTCCGTGATCGGGAACAGCCGCAGGGAACGCAGGTCGGGGGCGGCGTCCTTCGGTATGACCACCGCCAGTTCATCACCCGATACGCGCCCCACCGCCACCTCGGGGGTGACATCGGCACATTCGATCAACCCACAGATTCCGTCGCGGAACAGCCCCGGGAGCACCATTGCGAGCACACCCAACGTGATGAGCGTCACCGACACGATCGTGGGCCTCGACACGTTACGGCCCATACCTCGATCAGCCCGTGGCTGTCCGCCCGTGGTATCGGTTCCTTCCATCCCCTGATGCTAGAGGCCGCGGCGTCAATCAGACACCGGAATGCCCTGACCGAGGCGCAACGAGGTACGCGACGGCCGCTCGGAGGGCACCAGACAGACGGGCGGAACCGCTCAGGATACGGACCGGGTGCCCCTGATCAGGCCTCCCGGGCGCTCGCCGGTGAGTTCCCCGTCGACA